>CBDCAG010000001.1:0-2986871 GCA_965213805.1 uncultured Granulicella sp.
TCGTGCGTCCAGGTCCGGTCGTCGCGGTGCTCGACGAGCTCGGCTGGGAGTGGGGCGGCGACTGGCGCCACGCCCGCGACGATCACCACATCTGTCGTTAATGCACGTTGCCGACGCGCGCCCCACGACGCGCCGTGCTCGCCGGTCGTCAGCCAGATCCCGCTGACGCGGCCGCGCACGAGCGAGGTCGGCACCGGGCCCCAGAACCGCGAGTCGTCCGAATCGTGACGATTATCGCCGAGCACGAAGATCGAATTTGGCGGCACGAGGTACGCGAGCTGCGGCTCGCACGACGCCGCGCCTGGTTTGGTGTCGATGTACTTGCCCTTCGGCGCGACCGCGCCGCGACAGCCCGGCAAGATCGTCTGCGTCCGACGTGGAAAGTCGAGCGTGTCGCCGGACGGCGCGCCGAGCGCGTCGCGCGTCGGTCGCATCGCGTCCTGGAACACGTCGTAGCTGTGGCCGCCGAGCTCCTCGTGATAGCGGCTGACGCGGCGATCGTCCCAGCCGCGCGGCAAGTGATCGCGAAACGTCGCCTGCGCCTCGACGAGCGTGCTCGGCACGACCTCGCCATTGACGTACACGACATTGCAGCGAATCTCGACCGTGTCGCCCGCGATCGCGATCGCGCGCTTGACGACGCTCGTCGGCAGATCGCACGGATTCCAGAACACGATCGGCTCGCCGCGCGCGATCGGCCGCCAGCGCGGCGTCAGCTTGTCGACAAACGAGTGATCGCCGATCTCGAGCGTCGGGTACATCGACGCCGATGGCGTCAGAAAGCCCGAGAACACGTAGCGCCGCACCGTGACGAACGTCAGCACCGCGATCGCGACGAGCCCGAGCGCGAGCGGCGAGAGCCACGCGAGCGGCTGGCCGCGCTTCACGCAGGCCGCGGCGTGCACCGCGCACGCGAAGCGCAGCACGAATGCCGCGTAGAACGCCCACGGCGTGACGAAGATCAGCGGCTGCGTCGCGAGCACGGCGAGCGCCCACGCGATCGCGACGAGCTTGCGGGCCCGCGATCGCCTGGCCGTAGCCCGGCAACACGAAGCTCGCGAGCGCCGAGATCAATGCGCGCATGATCGCCAGCATACCCGTCGCGAAACCGCGCGCGGTGTTACCCTCGACGCGATGCCTCAGGTCGTCGACTTTCCCGCGATCGGCCAGGACCAGCGCGGCGCGCTGGCCGCGTTCGTTCGCGTCTGCAAGGAGGCTCCCGCGAAGGGCGAGCCGTTTCGCGAGCTGCGCGCGCGCCTGCGAACCGCGAAGCTCTGGGATCGCGAGCGTCCCCGTCGTCATGCTGCGCTTTCTCGGCGTCTCGGGCGCGACCGCGATGCCGTCGATCTTCATGCAGACCGTCGCGGCTGCCAACGGCGAGGACGAGACCGCGCTCGCCGTGCTCGACCGGATCTGGCAGCTCAACCCCGTGCTCGGCAAGACCGTGCTCGATCTGGTCGCCCAGCGCGCCTATCACCGCGACGAGGTCTACAAGCACCTCGCGTCCGCGCAGTTTCACGGCGCGTTGCCGTCGCGCCCGGCGCTCGAGATCTGGCTACAGAACGTCGTCGCGAACGGCCTGCTGCGGCCGCTCGGAGTCGCCGTCACGCTCGGCCCGCGTGCGGAGCGCTACGTCCAGCTCGCCGCGGGCATCGACCTCGAGGAGTACATCGCCGAGGACAAGCCCGCGCCCGAGCCGGTCATCCCGAAGCTCGCCGAGGACGAAGCTGTCGTCGTCGATGGAGCGCAGGCGGATACCTCCGTGCCCGTCGTCGCCGCGGCGCCCCCGTCCGCGCTGCCGCCGCCGCTTCGCCACCTGTCGGCGGAAGGCGTGCCGAGCCCGCGCAACCGCGAGCGCGTCGTGCCCGTGTCGCGCTTCGCCTCCGAATTCACCGACGAGATCCTCGGCGAGACCTCGTCGCGGATCGCCAGCTGGTGGGCCGCGCTCGACGCCACACCGACGACATATCAGCCAGCCGACTTCGGCATCGACGCCGAACAGTGGGTCGAAGGCGCCGACGAGGTCCTCTATCGCGTCGCGGTCGCCGCCGCGCTCGCGTTCCGCCTCGATCGCGACCGCGCCGGCGTCGTCGCCGCCTACGCGGCACTCGACAAGGCGAGCGTGCTCGCCGACCTTTACCAGGGCACCGTCCCAGAAAATCTACCGGCGCAGATCGACGCGCGCGCGCTCATGCTCGCCTCGCTCGCGGCTCGCCGCTGCGCGGAGGTGCCCGAGCTCGCCGCCAGCCTCGACGGCAAGGCGTCCGCCGCCGACGCATTCGCGGCGCTCGACGCCGCACTCGGCCGCGGGCTCTTCCGCACCGAGCTGTTCTGGATCCTCGACCAGCTCGCGCAGCTCGGCGTGATTCGCTATGACGACCTCGGCGACTACACCGTCACTCCACACCGCATCGTCAGAGATACGCTATTCAGACTCGGCTTTACCTCGACGCCCTACGCGACCGACAATACCGCGCTGATCGCCGCCGCTCGCGCCGCTCGCAAGGCCGTCCCCGCCGGCGCGGCCGACGAGGTCCTGACGATGTTCGCGCTCGCCGCGGGCTGCGCCTACGACTGCACGCACCGCAAGACGTGCGACTACCCGTGCCGCGAGCGACTCGAGTAACTGCAGCGAATCTTGTAGGATTTTTGCACGCAACCGCGGCGGGCTGCGGTCGATAAGGGGCTCATGCGCGTATCTGTTCTATTGCCGTTCGTGCTCGCGTTCGCGTGCACCAAGCACAACCCCGACTCCTGCTGCAGCACGCAGGACCAATGCACCAGCTTCGGCCTCTCGGGCATCACCGCGTGTGACACCGGCAAGGTCTGCAATGTCGACGGCGCCTGCATCGCGCCGCAATGCACCGTGTCGAGTGACTGCACCGACGCTGGCACGCCAATCTGCGACAACCAGGTCTGCGTCGCGTCGTGCACGACTGACGACGAATGTTCAACCATCTCAGGTCGTCCATACTGCGGCTCTGCTGGCGCGTGTGTCGCCTGCAAAGACGATACGACATGTACGGCGCAGGATCCGGTATGCGATGGCAGCGCGAACTTCTGCCGCGGCTGCGAAGAGGACTCCGAGTGCAGCAGCGGAGTTTGTCTGGAGTCAAATGGGACGTGTCCAGCTTCGACCGACGTCATCTTCGTACGCGATGACGGAGTCGACACTGGCGATTGTACTCAATCGAGCCCTTGTTTGACAATCAAGTATGCCCTGTCAAAAATCTCGCCGCGAAACGTGATCAAAATATTGAGCACGTCTTACGGATTTGGATCTGTATCCGCTGCACGAGCCCCGCCTTCCGACGAGCCGGGGATGAGCGCAGCCTGATCGGGTGACGATCGGAGCTCGCTCAGCGCGAAGTCGGCTGCTTCGTCGAGGACGACGGCGGAATTGTGATCGGACCGAGCTCGCGGTCGAGCTCTGCGACGTCGAGTCGAGCGCGAGTCGCGAGCCAGTCACGCGGACACAGCTCGAGCAGTCGCTCGCGTGGCCAGTGCGGCAGGACGCGAATGACGTCGCGCAAGTACGCCTCCGGATCGAGGCCGTGCAGGCGCGCCGACGCGATGAGCGTGAGCAGATTGCCGGCGGCTTGCGCGTGGTCGTCGCTGCCGACGAACAGCCAGTTCTTGCGGCCGACGGCGATACGGCGGAGCTCGCGCTCGGAGGCATTGTTGTCGAGCTTGAGCCGGCCGTCGGCGTAGAATTCGGAGAGCGGTCCGCGCTGACGAACGGCGTAGCCCAGCGCGGTGCGCAGCAGGCCGCGTTGGTCGCGGACGCGCTCGTACTCGAGCTCGGCCCACGCGAAGAACGCGTCGGTGTGCGCGCGCAGATGAAGCTCGCGCAGCTGCTTGATCTCGGCGGGCGGCCGGCCGCGCCACGAGCGGTCGAGCGCGAAGATGCGCATGATCCGCGCGAGGCCTTCGCGCGCGACAGGATCTTTGGCGAGCGCGGCCTCCCACAGCTTGCGACGAGCGTGTGCCCAGCATCCGACCTCGCGCCGGATCGCGTCGTCGTCGTCGTCGGGCGCAGGCCGTTCGGCGGGCGGTCGAAACAGCAGATCGTAGACGCTCTTGGCGTCGGCCTGGATGAAGCCCGAGAAGCCGCGAAACAACTCGCCGACGGCCGCGCCGGTTTCTTTCGCCGTGTACTCGAAGAACACGTGATCGCCGTCGGCGATCTGGACGAAGTAGTGGCCGCGGCTGCACGCTCGGCGTTGCTTGTCGCCGGTGCGAAGTGGCTGGACGAGCACGCCTGTCGCATCGGTCGCGATGCAAAACGCATTTGCGAGCGCGTCGGCGCGCATCGCAGCGACGATGGTCGCGCCAACCGTCATGCCGAGATCCTCTAGCCAGCGCGACATCGAACCGCGATCGATCGGCGCGCCGAGCCGCGCGAAGCGATCTTCCTGGCGATGCAGCGGCAAGCCGTCGCACAGCTTGTCGCTCGCGATGTGCGCGAGCAGCGACGGTGCGGCGAGGCAACGCGAGAGCAACTCGGCCGGCCGCTCGGCAGTCGCGATCGTCGCGGCGTCGTCGGTGCCGACCTTGTACTTGACGCGCGCGACGACGAGTCGGACGTAGCCCGCGCGCCGCCACATCAGCTTGTAGGAATCCTCGGTGCCGATGCGCGGCGCGACGCCCTCGAGGCCCGGGTCGGCGAGCTCGATGCGCTCCTCGGGCAGATCGAGGTCGGCGAGCCGGCGACGACCTTTCGGCCGTGGCTTTGATTTGCCGCGCGGTGCCTCGTCGTCATCGTCATCAGGCGCATCGGGCAGTCGACCCGCGAGCACGTCGAGCTCGCGCAGCTTGGCGGCAAACTCCAGCTCGAGCTGCTTGGTATCGACGCGCTCGGCTTTGGCGACGACGAGCCGGTGACGCATCAGCTCGACCTCGAGCTGGAGCTGGCGATATCCCTCGCGTAACCGATCGCGCTCGGCAATCGCCTCGTCGGCACGCGCACGCTCGACGGCAAGTGCCGCCTCTAGCTCGGCGACTCGTGCGGCCAGCGCATCGCTCGTCGACGGAATCGCATCGTCGATCACAGATCTGCTTTACCGAGCCGCGATCGAGCTGTCGAGATCCGTCGATCAAATTCGACGCTCAATGCGTCGTCGTGCGTCGCTGCGTAGCGCCATCGAGATCGATGCCATCTAGCAAGTCGTCGAGCACGCGCTCTTCGATGACGATCGATGTCGTGCCGTCCGGCGTCGGTGGCAGTCGGAACGTGCCGCTGTCGAGTCCGCTTGTAGAACACGCACATGCCGGTGCCATCGAAGAACAACACCTTGAGACAATCGCGTCGTTTGCCGAAGAACACGAACAGTGCGCCGCTGCGCGCCTCGCGACCGATTCGCTCGCCGACCAGCCCGGCGAGGCGATCGAAGCCCCAGCGCAGATCGATCGGATCGAGCCCCATGAAGATCTCGACGCCGTGCGGGATCACGAATCGACTCCAACGCCGATCAGCTCGAGCACCATTGCCAGCGTCGCGCGATGCGCGCCTGGCTCGACGGTGATCCGCACCCCGGCGAACTCGACATCGAGCACGACGCACGGCAGCTGCGAGTCGCCGACGACACCGCCGATACTCCGCGCGACCCGCGCGATGCGTACCTCGGGCTCCGCCTTGCTCGGCGGCCCGGCTGCATCACGCTTCAGCTTCGACGCCCACCACCGCAGCGTGCTCGCCGTGAATCCCGCGCGCTGACTGAACGTCTCGGCCCGCTCGCCGCTGGCGCGCCACGCTTCGACCCGCTGCATCCACACGTCTGCTGTCGCGCTCGGCTCTGCCATCACAGCCACGATGCCGACTCGACGCTGCCCTCGCTAGACGGTGCTCGTGCAGCGGATACGCCGCGTGGCTCACGACGATGCGCGAAGTTTCGCGCCTGCCCGTCAGGCTCCACAGCGCCTACCCCTGCGTCAACGCCCCTTTCGAGATTTACATCTCGAGGCGGAACCAGAGCAGGCGCCTACGCACATGCTTTCGCGCGCAGTACCATAACCCTATGACCCAACCCACCGTCCTCGACGGCATCGCCATCGCCGCTGAAATCAAGGCTGAAGTCGCCGCCGAAGTCCAGGCCCTGCCCTACAAACCGGGGCTCGCCGTCATCCTCGTCGGCAACGTCGCAGCCAGCGAAATCTATGTCCGCAGCAAGGTAAAAACCTGCGGCGAGCTGGGCATCCATTCGGAGATGATCACGCCTCCCGAGAGCGTCACCACCGATGAGCTGCTCGCCCTCGTCGCCGGGCTGAACGAGCGCGACGAGATTGATGGCATCCTCATCCAGCTGCCGCTACCCGCCCACGTCGACACCAAGCGCCTGCTCGAAGCCGTCGCGCCCGAGAAGGACGTCGACGGCTTCCACCCGGTCAACGTCGGCCGCCTGCAGAGCGGGCAGCCCGGCCTGCAGCCCTGCACCCCGGCCGGCGTGATGGAGATGCTCAAGCGCCGCAACATACCGGTGGCCGGCAGGAACGCGGTCGTCATCGGCCGCAGCGACATCGTCGGCAAGCCGATGGCGATGCTGCTGCTCAACGCGTCCGCCACGGTCACCATCTGCCATTCAAAGACCGCCAACCTTGCCTCGCTTACCCAGCAGGCCGACATCCTCGTCGCCGCCATCGGGCGCCCCGGCTACGTCACCGAAGACATGGTGAAGCAGGGCGCCGTGCTCATCGACGTCGGCATCAACCGCATCACCGACGAGCTCAAGGTCAAGGAGTTCTTCGGCGACGACCCGGCACGCCGAGCCACGTTTGAAAAACGCGGCTCGGTCGTCATCGGCGACGTGCACCCGGCGGCGTTTCTTGCCAGCTCGGCCTACACGCCGGTCCCGGGCGGGGTAGGCGCGCTCACCATCGCCATGCTCATGGCCAATACCGTCAAAGCCGCCAAGCTGCGGCGGAAGGTCTAGCGTTGGGCGGCCTGCGCGTCGGCCTGACGGGCGGGCTCGGCAGCGGCAAATCGACGATTGCCGCCATGCTGGCCGCCCGCGGCGCGCACGTGCTCTCGGCCGACGAGCTTGGCCGGCAGCTGATGGAGCCGGGCACAGCCGTCTTCGCCGCCATCGCCGCGCACTTCGGCCCGTCCGCCGTCGCTGCGGATGGCCGCCTGAACCGCCCCGAACTCGCCCGGCTGGCGTTTGCCGAAGGCCGGGTCGAGGAGCTGAACGCGATCGTCCACCCGGCCACCATCGCGCTGCAGGCAGAGAAGATGGACGAGATCTTCGCCACCGAGCCAGACGCAGTCGTCGTCGTTGAGTCGGCCCTGATCTTCGAGACGAACTTCGGGGCAGGGTGGCGCGGCCGCTTCGACGCGCTGGTGCTGGTCACCGCTCCCGAAGCCGTGAAGATCGGCCGCTTCGTAGAGCGCACCCTGCAGGCGGCAGCGGGGAGCGACCTCATAGCTCTCGCCGCCGAAGCGCGACGCCGTCTCGCCCGCCAGCTGCCGGACGAGGTCAAGGCAGCGCAATGCGACTTCGTGATCGCGAACGATGGGTCGACAGCGCAGCTCGACGCGAAGGTCAACGACCTGTGGCGGAAGCTGGAGCACCAGAAGCGAGATCGCACCAGGTAAACCTGCCGGGGGGTCTGCTGGCATTGGCGGCTCGCACTGGAGTAGCCCGAGGGCGAACCTGGGCCTGTTGGGAGTGGCCGCTTGGGCTGGCCGCGCATTGCCGTTAGTCTAGAGACATGCAGCTGACAGTGGAGACGCTTCGACTTCTGGTGTGCCCGGCTTGCCATGGCGAGCTGGGTATGGGAGCGGGTTTCATCGACTGCACCGGGTGCGGGCGACGGTACCCGATTGTGGATGAGTTGCCGGTCCTGATCGCGTCGCGTGCCTCGTTTCCCGGGCAACTCGCTGAAAATAAAACGTAATTATTGTGTACCAACATGGACACTCGATCGCCGGCGTGCATCAGAAACGGCATGGGCGATATCGAGAAGTTTACCGACGACGAATTGAAGGCGCTGCGCGACGAACTCCGCCACTCGGGGCTGGACTCGTTTCAGACCGCTGAACTGCTGGGCGCGTTCCTGGCGCAGCATGGCTACGGCGTCTCCAACGACGATGCACGCTACGCCGTTTCGCGGATGGAGTCGGCGGGGTTCGCGCTGCCGCACCTGCAGGCGGAGCTCGAGAAGCTGGCCTGGGTGATGTAAACCGGGCTGTTACGGGTCGGCCGCGTCCGCTATCGTTAGAAGATGGCTTTTCTTCCCGTAGTCGCGCGTCGCACCCTGGGTTTCGCCGTGATTCTGGTGCTCTGTGTTGCGCCCTGCCGGTTGGGGTCGCAGGAACCGAGCCAGACGCCGACCGTGATTCCTGCGCCTATGCCCTCGGCTCAGCAGGACAAGCCCCCGACCCAAAAGACCGAAACCTCGCCGCCCAACGTGAAGTCGACGGGCATTCCTTCGGGTGAGCAGGGTGCGCCGGGCGGCGAGACGAAGCCGTCGAAGGCCCAGGCGGCGGCGGAGCACTCGGCATCCGGCCGCCAGGTGAAGCAGGGGCCGCTCGACCCGGCGCCGGCACCGGCGAAGGTTTTCAACCGGCCGCGGATCGGGCTTGCGCTGGGCGGCGGGGCGGCGCTCGCCCTCTCCGAAGTGGGCGTGCTGCAGTGGTTTGAAGAGCACCACATCCCGGTGGACGTGATTGCCGGAACGTCGATGGGGTGCATGATTTCGGCGCTGTATTCAACGGGGCGCTCGCCGGCACAGCTGGAAAACGTGATGAACGACAAGGTGTTCGGGTCGGTCTTCACGTTTTCGAATGCATATACGTCGCGCTCGTTCCGGCGCCGCGAGGACGCGCGCGAGCTGCCGAACGGGCTCACCATCGGCCTGAAGCACGGCGTGTCGTTTCGCAATGCGCTGCTGACCGACCAGGGGTTGAATGCGTTTCTCGATCGCGAGTTTCTGCGGTACGACGACCAGACGGAGTTCAACGCGCTGCCGATTCCGCTGCGCTGCATGTCGACCGATCTGAACGATGCCGTGCCCGTGACCTTCGCGCGCGGGTCCCTGCCGGATGCGGTGCGGGCTAGCGTGTCGATCCCGGCCGTCTTCAAGCCGTTCGAGATGAACGGCCACGAATATGTCGACGGCGGCATTCTGGAAAACCTGCCCACCCCGGCCGTGAAGGAGATGGGCGCGGACGTCGTCCTGGCGGTGTCGCTGCCGCTTTCACCCGTGGGCAAGGGCGATCTCGACTCCATTCTCGGAGTCGTAGGCCGCACCGCGCAGGTCGCCATCGAGGCGTTCGAACGGCAGCAGCGGCTGCTGGCCGAAGTGGTGATGACGCCGGACATCCAGGGATTCAGCGCGAACGATTATCTGAAGACGCCGGAACTCGCCACACGGGGTTACGCCGCCGCCGAGGCGAACAAGGACGCGCTGCTCAAATATGCGGTCTCGGATGCGGAGTGGACCGCGTACCTCGAACACCGGCGCTCGCTGCGGCGCGGGCCGGCGGCGCCGGTGCTGCGGGTGCGGGTGGCGGCACCCACCGAATCCGCGCGGACGCAGGTGGAGAAGCTGTTTGCGCCGCTGGTGAATGAGCCGGTGGACACCTCGAAGATCGAGGCCCTGCTCGACCAGATCCGGGCAGACGGGGCCTATAACGTCGACTACACCGTGGGGTATGAGACGGCGGAGCAGTTCCGCGCCGAGCGGGCGGGGAAGGCGAAGCTTCCGGCCGATACAGTGAAGGTCCCGGTGCTGACACAGCTTGCGGCCAACGCGCCCGCGATCGACCGGACGGGCGAGGTGAACCGGTCGACCACGCCAACTCCGATGGCGACTTCGGGTTCGCCCGATCCCACGCCGGACGCGGCGATCGGCAACGATCAGCCGGGCGCAAGCGGGATGGCTGCGACGCTGCCGGTAACGAACGCGTCACTCGCCGATATCGGCGATCGTCCGACGCTGCTGGTGACGGTGACGCCGAAGAAGACCGGCCCGCCGTTCCTGCTGCTGGGAGCGAACGTGGAGGCGCAGGCGGGCGGCATCACGCGGGCGACGGCGGACGCCATCCTCACCTACCAGGACTTCCTCAGCTATGGTTCGGAGCTGCGGTCGCATGTGTCCGTGGGGTACGTCACGCTGCTCGATGCGGAGTACTTTCATCCTGTAAATTTTCTGGGCGCCGAAGGCCGGATGGGCCATCACACGGTCTTTGTGGCGCCGCGCTTCGGCTTTCTGCGGCGGTCCTATCCCATCTTCGACGTGGGGACAGGGAACGGGCGCGACCGCATCGCGGATCGTCAACTGCAGACCGTGACCGCCGGCGGCGATATCGGGCTGACCAACCAGCGCACGCAGCAACTGCGCGCCGGCGTGGACTACATTCACGCCAGCTGGACGACTGAGATCGGCAGCGACCAGGCCCCGCAGCTCTACGGTCATGCCGCGCGGGCACACCTCCTGTTCGACCGCGATACCCAGGACCGCGCGCTCGTGGCACAGTTCGGCATGCGCTACAAGTTCGAGGCAGGCTACCTGTTCGACGCGGGCACGCTCGGGTCGGCCACGACGAAGTCGGACGATGCGCCAAGCCTCATGGGCAAGGTATCGTTCGCGCGGCGCTTCAGCGCGCGGCATCCGCTCGAGGCGGTCGACCCGACCACCAGCAAGGGCCACGAGATCCTGGTGCTCGGCGCCGAAGGCGGCACGGAGTTCAATCGCAACGTCGCACAGCCCTTCCGCTTCACGCTGGGCGGCCCCCTGCGGCTCTCCGCCTCGACCATCGACCAGTATCGCGGCACGGACTACTTCCTCATCGAGCCCGCGATCCTGCGCCGCATCGCGCATCTGCCAAGCCCGCTCGGGCAGAGCATCTACGTCGGCGCCGCCTACGAGCTCGGCCAGATGCGCGCGCCCGACGCGCGCACCATCACCCGGCAGGATGTCTTCTTCGGCGTAGTAGCCGAAACACCGCTCGGCGTCGTCACCCTCGCCCCCGCAATCGGCACCAACGGCGAACGCAAATTCATCTTTACGCTCGGCAAGCTTTTCTAGAGGCAAAGGCAAGTGCGCCCTCATCGCGGGCGGCGACCACTTCGTGGGGTGGAAGCTTCGCCTCGCAGCCTCATGCGGAGTGCGGCAGCCGGGCACGCGAAGCCTCCACCCCACGAAGTGGCGCCCGTCCGGCGTTAGGACGCACTTGCTGTTGCTCTTAGGAACCTGCAAGGCATAATCGATGGATGGCTTCCCTGTGGCTTCCGGGTTCGTGGTCCGATCGTCTTGCTGAGTTGTTGACGCCCTCGCCTGAGGCGAAGTCGGCGCCGTTGCGTCGCGATATCCGTTCGCTCGGCATGCTGTTGGGGCAGGTGCTGCGCGAGCAGGCGGCCGCTGGCGTCTACGAGGATGTGGAGTCGCTGCGGCAGGCGGCGATCGGCCGGCGCGAGGGGTATGTCGATGCACTGAGCCTGGCGGAGCATTCGGCCGATCCCGCGCGGGCGTACCAGCTGGCGCGCGCGTTTTCGTTTTACTTTGAGCTCATCAACCTGGCGGAGACGAATCATCGCAAGCGCCGCCGCCGGGCGCATCAGCTGGAGGAGTCGACGAAGGTGCAGCGCGGCAGCCTGCGCGGAACCTTGCAGGCTTTGAAGGCGGCAGGAATCGGGCTGCCCGAGGCGCTGACGCTGCTTGCCGAGGTGCAGGTGGTGCCGGTCTTTACCGCGCATCCAACCGAGATTGCCCGGCGCTCGGTCATGTTCAAGCGGCGTCGCATCTCGGACCTGCTGGAGCGGCTGGATGCGATCCCGGTGCCGGGCCCCGAGCTCGATGCACTCGAGCAGACGCTGCTGGCCGAGATCACGGCGCTCTGGCAGACCGACGACGTCCGGACGGCGCGGCCGACCGTGCGCGACGAAGTGCGCATGGCGCTCGACTACTACGAGTCGTCGCTGTTCGACACGCTGCCCGTGCTCTATGACGAGGTGCGGCATGCTCTGACGGCAGAGTATGGGAAAGGCGCTTCGGATGGGGCAACGGTCCCGCAGGCAACGGTCCCGCAGGCAGCCGACCTGCCCCTGCTGATTTCTTTCGGATCCTGGATCGGCGGCGACCGCGACGGTAACCCCTTTGTCACCCCGGCGACGACGCTCGATGCAATGACGATGGCGCGGGATCTGCTCTTCAGCCACTATCTGCAACGGCTGCAGAACGTCTTCGACCAGCTGGGAAGCTCGACGCAGCAGGTGCCGGTGTCGGACGGGTTGCGGTCGCGGCTGAACGGCTATCTCGAGGAGTTGAAGGCGTCGGGCCCGGGCTCGCCGGAGCTGCGCATCTTCGAGCGCTTTCCGCTCGAAGCAGTACGGCTGCTCATCGCGTGCATCATGATGCGGCTCGGCGGCAGCCCGCACCAGAGCGTGCAGCTGGGCGCGCAGCGCGAGACGCCGCTGCTGACGCGGTATGCGAAGGCGAGCGAGCTGCTCGAAGACCTGGCGACGATTCGCGTGAGCCTCAAGCAGAACAAGGGCGAGCGGCTTGCCGTAATGCTCATCGACCCGCTGCTGCTGGAGGTGCGGACGTACGGCCTGCACCTGCAGGCGTTGGACATTCGCCAGCACGCACGCGTCCATGCAGCGGCGCTTGAGGAGCTCGCGGCGCTCACCGAAGACGATGCGCCGAACCCCTTGACCGGCCAGTCGGCCGAGACGCTGGCGCTGTTCCGCACCATTGCCGAGCTCAAGCAGAAGTTCCCGGCAGAGGCGCTGCCGCGCTATGTCATCTCGGGCGCGACCTCCGCCGCCGATGTGCTGAATGTGGTCCGTCTGGCGCGGGTTGGGGGTGTGCGGGTGGAAGCTGCAGACGAAGACCCCGGCCTGCAGCCGGTGCCGCTGTTCGAGTCGATTGAAGACCTGCAGAATGCGCCGGAGGTGTGCCGTGAGTTGTGGTCGTCCGCGGCCTACGCACCTCTGCTCGAAAGCTGGGACCGCACCCAGGAGGTGATGCTGGGCTACTCGGACTCGAACAAGGATGGCGGCATGTTCACCAGCACCTGGGAGATCTTCAAGGCGCATCGCGCGCTGCACACCGTGGCCCGCGAGACGGGGATCAGGCTGCGGCTCTTCCACGGACGCGGCGGCACCGTCGGCCGTGGCGGCGGGCCCACGCATCGTGCCATCTTTGCGCAGCCGGTCGAGAGCTTCAATGGTTCGCTGCGGCTGACGGAGCAGGGCGAGGTGCTGAACTGGAAGTACTCGGATGTCGTGCTGGCAGAGCGCAATCTCGAGCTCATGATCGCCGCTTCGCTCGATGCGCTGGCGCGGCCTGCGCTGCGGGCCGGCGGTGGCACGGACGCGCACCTGACGGGCCTGCTCCTGCCTGAGTGGGAGCAGGTGCTGGCGACCTTATCGGCGACGTCCTACCGCTTTTATCGCGAACACATCGCCGATAGCACCGACACCTTTACCTACTTCGAGCAGGCGACTCCGGTGGCGGAGCTCGAACATGCGCGCATCGGTTCACGCCCCGCCAAGCGGACGGACGCCAGCGCACAGAAGAAGCGTTCGATCGAAGATCTGCGGGCGATTCCCTGGGTCTTCGGCTGGATGCAGTCACGCCACCTCGTCCCCGCGTGGTTCGGCGTCGGTCATGCCCTGAACGCCTATGCCGAAAGCACACCCGGCGGATTACAGCAGCTGCAGACGATCTTCCAGTCGTTCCCGCTGTTCATCGACATCATCCGCAACGTGGAGATGGCGCTGGCCAAGGCGGACTTCGGCATTGCGAAGCTGTACGCGTCGCTGGTGGCCGATGAGGCGCTCCGTGAGCGGGTCTACGCCATGCTGCTCGCGGAGTTCGAGCTCACCACGAAGATGGTGCTCGCGGTGACGGGACAGGCTGCGCTGCTCGAACGCAACCCGGTGCTCGAGCACTCGATCCGCCTGCGCAATCCGTATGTCGACCCCATGAGCCTGCTGCAGGTGGAGCTGATCCGCCGCAAGCGCGCCGGAGAAGACTCGCCAGAACTGAACCGCGCGATCACGGCGACCATCAACGGCATCGCCGCCGGGCTCCGCAATACAGGCTGAAGCAGAAAGGTTTCTCGATGCTGAAAGCGAACAGCTTTCTCAGCTGACAGCTCAAGGAACCGCGACTGCTTCTCTGGTCCCGCGCATGGCGAGCCAGGCGCCGAGCACCGCCATCGTCGGCGCGATCACGCAGACCGAGATCACCGACATGCGGTGCGAGACCGGGCCGCCGCTCGCCCAGCCCGCGGCTCCGTAGAAGTCGAAGAGAATCAGGGCCGTCAGGACCGCAAGCAGGACGCGGCGTGCCCCCGAAACCGGGGCAAGCCACTGGATCGTGCGCGGCTGGATCCGGACGAGGAAGTCTCCGAGCACGATCGCCGTCGGGATGCCGAAGACTACGAGCAGCGTCCAGGGCGACCAGCCCAGGCCCTTTTCGACGGCGAACATATCCTGATAGAGATCGGTGCCGTCGGTGAAGGTGCGGACCGGCACATAGTCGATCAGGTTGCCGACGCTGGCGACCGTCATCCAGTAGGCAAACATGCCCATGCCGCGCGAGCCGCTCCGGCGGGCGCGACTGTAAAGCCACCGGCTGAGCGACAGTGTAAGCAACGCGTTGCCAAGAATCGCGCCGGCGCCGCTGATGACCGCCGCCTGCACGCCGTGGTGCGAGGCAAAGATGGGGACCTCATCGACGTTCTGATCGATGCCGAGCTGAAGCAGCAGGACCTTGAGCGTGGGGTGTGCGTAGTTGAGCGCGAGCGGGTTTGCCTTCCAGTGCAGCAGCCACGCGACGAAGGAGTGGGCGTATTCATGCGCGAAGAAAACCAGGGCGTGGGCGGCCCACAACTCAAGCAGGAGCAGGCCAAGGAAGCTCGGCCAGGTCCACGTCCGGGAGCCGCCGGGTCGAGTCGCAATAGTCAAGTTTTCGCTTAACCTTTCCCTGTTTTGGCGGCAATAGTTAAGCGAAGACTTAACTGTTGGCTTACTGTTTTACGTCTTCAATGTGGGTCGCCTTGTTGTTGACGAAGGTGACATTTTTGGGGTGGCCCTGGTTGTCGAAGCCGACCAGCCGATTGCCCATCGTGGCGCCGTGCGGGTCGCTTACCTGGCCGAGCGCCATCTGCATCTCGCGTTCGGTCATGCCGAGCTTCGCCGTGTGGGTGTCGATGCCCTGCCAGATCTCCGGGCCCCAATAGCTGTAGAGCTTGTGTGGGTCTTCGTAGAAATAGATCTGGTCGGTGGAGAAGGTGTAGTCGCCGCCCTGCTTGAAGCCGACGGCGGTGGCGTACTCTTCGGGGCTGCCGGGCTTGGTGAAGACAAGCAGCACTTGCTTGTCGCCGGCCGGGATGCGGTAGGCGGTCTTCGGCGGAGCGACCTCTTCAACGGCGTCCTTGACGACGATGGGTTCGGCGCCGAGCAGGACGCCTTCACTCTTCGCGAAATCCACGTGCCCGTTTTTGTAGGGGTAGTAGTCCATCTGGCCGCCGGCGCTGACCCAGAGTGTGCGGCCCTTGAGATCTTTCTCGTCTTTGAGCGACATGGGGTGCTCGGACTTCAGGAAGACGAGGTCGTCGGGGTCGCTCTTGTAGGTCGATTTTTCGGGTACGACGCCGGCGTCTTTATTTTCGTTGTGACGATAGAGCAGTTCGCCGCCGATGGCGACGACCATCACCAGGGTTCCGAGCCCGACCCACTTGATTGCACCAGCCATGCAGATTCCCTCCGGGAGACTTTGCTATGAGATGCGCCCCGGGGGGTTCTCTGCTGCCGGCGGCGCCAAGGCTTTTAGTCTACGGGTTCGGCCTCGGCGAGCTCCAGTTCCGCGGCCTCGCCCTGGCCGCCGCGCAGGCTTTCGGTGGTGAGCTGGTTGGCGTTGCGCAGCGCGGGAAAGGCCATGGCGGAGATGGCAGTCACGGCGAGCGAGGCGATGCCGCCGACGACGACGGCGGGAACGGCTCCCCACCAGTGGGCGGTGAGGCCGGATTCGAACTCGCCGAACTCGTTCGAGGCGCCGATGAAGAGCCAGTTGACGGCGGAGACGCGGCCGCGCATCTCGGGTGGGGTGGCGAGTTGCAGGATGCTCGACCGGATGACGACCGAGACCATGTCGCTGGCGCCGACGAGCAGGAGCGCAACCATCGAAACCCAGAAGCTGCGGCTGAGACCGAAGAGCACGGTGGCGGCACCGAAGACGGCGACCGAGGTGAGCATGACCTTGCCGGCGCGGCGCTTGATGGGCCGGAAGACGAGCGAGAGCGAGACGACGAGCGCACCGAGCGATGGCATGGCGCGCAGCAGGCCGAGCCCGGTGGCGCCGGCGTGGAGCACGTCGTGCGCGAAGATGGGCATGAGCGCGACCGCGCCGCCGAGCAGGACGGCGAAGAGGTCCAGCGAGATGGAGCCGAGCAGGAGCTTCGTCTCGGCGACGTATCTGAGCCCGGCGAGCACGGTCCTGGCGTCGAAGGCTTTCTTTTCGGCGGTGCCGGGCTTGGGCTTGATGCCGGCGACGAGGAAGAGAAAGCCGACCAGCATGGCGAGGGTGAAGAGGTAGACGATGGGCGCGCCACGCCAGCGCCCGAGAGCGGCGAAGGTGGCGGTGAAGAGCAGGCCTCCGACCATGGGGCCGGTGGCGTTTGCGGTCTGATAAATGGTGGCGCCCCAGGTAACCGCGTTGACGAAGTCTTCTTTGGGGACAAGGGACGGCAGCATGGCGCTGGCGGCGGGGCCGGAGAAGCAGCGGCCGGTGCCGATGAGGAAGAGCACGCCGTAGATGGGGAGGATCGAGGCGATGGGGTGGAGCGCGATCCAGAGCAGGACGGCGGTTGCGACGGCCTGGACGGCGTAGCAGGTCAGGATGACGATGCGCTTGTCGTAGCGGTCTGCGACGTGGCCGGCGGCGAGCATGAAGAAGAGCCCGGGCATGAAGAGCGCGAGGCCGGTGTAGCCGAGCGAGAGCGCGGAGTGGGTGATCTGGTAGACCTGCCAGGCGACGGCGACGGACTGCGCCTCTGCCCCGAGGATGACGAGCAGGCGGGCCGCCTGGTAGAGGCGGAAGTCGCGGGAGCGGAAGGCGCTGGCGCGGGCGGTTGCAGGCGTGCCGGGCGGCGGCGCCTGCTGAAGTGCCGGCCGGGCGACCCCGGTAGTTGGACTAGCCATCGTGCGTATGGTTTCACATTCCGGCCCGCGCGCGCAGGGTGTGGCGCGGCGGTTTGAAGTGAGGTGGTTCACCGGGCGCGAGAGTTCGAGCCGGGACTCGCCCAAAACGGGACATTTTTGCGGGACCAACCCTCATCCATTGACGAGAAAGACGGGACATTGCCCCGGGGAACGGGGATGATCGATCGAGACACGGCGCGGCGCCCTGGCGACGTGTCCTCGATCTCGAGGAGGATGAGCGCGTGCAGTCAGCATACGGGGCGCTCGCCGGCCCGGAACCGGCGGAAGGACGCGGGCCGCGCGTAATCAGCGGTGACGGCGAGATGGTGCGGTTGACGCGAGAGCGCGACTGGTCGACTCACCCGCTGGGACCGATCGAAGGATGGCCGGACGTCCTGTTGATCACGTTGAATCTTGTGCTGTCGCACACGTCCCCGAAGCAGCTTTTCTGGGGCAAGGAGTTGTACCACTTCTACAACGACGCGGCGATCGAGTTCCTGGCGGAGCGCCACCCTGCCGGCCTCGGCTTGACTGCGGCGCATAACTGGCAGGAAGCATGGGAGACGCTGGAACCGCAGTTCCGTGCGGTGATGGAGGATGGCGCAACGATCTCCCAGGAGAATTTCCTGCTGCCGGTGAGGCGCAATGGCATTCTGCTGGATTTTTACTGGACCTATACCTTTCGACCGGTTCATGCCCTCGATGGAACGGTGGTCGGCATCCTGGACATCTTCAAGGATGTCACTGCAGAGCGTGAGCGCGACTTGCTGAGCGAGCGCCTGAACCAGGTGCTTGAGGATACGAACGATTCGATCATGATGATCGATAGCGACTGGACGGTGACGTACATGAACCCGAGCGCCATGCGCGTTTCGGCGCCGGTGACGGACGTGGTGGGGAAGAATCTCTGGGAGTGCTACCCCGCGTTTATCTTCGAGGGGTCGCCGTGGGTGGAGAACTACCACCGGGCGATGGACGAGAGGATCGCATGCAGCTTTGAGGCGTACTACGCCGAGCCGATCAACGTGTGGGTTTCGACCCAGGTGCAGCCGTCCAAGGGCGGCATCACGCTCTTCTTCACGGACGTGACCGAGACCAAGACGCGGGAGGCGGAGCGAAACCGGTTGTTCCAGGAGCGCGAGCGGTTTTTTGCGGTGGTGGAGGAGGCGCAGGATTTTATCGGCTGGTGCGACCTTGCAGGGTTGCCGCTTTATGCGAATCCTGCCGCGCATCAACTGCTTGGTTTCGAGTCGCTCGACGCGTATGCAGGCAGCCTGACGGGGATGTTCTTCCCGGAGGATCAGCGGTCGATCGTCGAAGAGTTTCTGCCGGCTATTTTGCGGGACGGGCATGCGCAGCGCGAGGTGCGATTCCGCCACTTCAAGACCGGCGAGGCGATCTGGATGGACTACGTCGGCTTCCTGATGCGGGATGAACACGGCGATCCGGAGGGGTACGCGACGGTGAGCCGCAACCTGACGCAGCAGAAGAAGACGGCGGATGCGCTGATCCAGACCGAGAAGCTGGCCGCGGTGGGCCGGCTCGCGAGCTCGATCGCGCACGAGATCAACAACCCGCTCGAGGCAGTGACGAACCTGCTCTACCTGTCGCAGGAGACGGCGGGTCTGCCGGCGGAGGTGGGCCGCTACCTGACGATGGCGGAGGCGGAACTGAAGCGGGTTTCTGCGATCAGCAGCCAGACGCTGCGATTCCATCGGCAGTCGGCCGACCCGGCCCCCTGCCATGTCGAAGAGCTGATGGACGGGGTGCTGGCGATTCAACGCGGGCGGATCGGCAACGCGCGGGTGGTGGTCGAGAAGCGCCTTCGCGCGCAGAAGGCGGTGCCTTGTTTCGATGGCGAGATCCGGCAGGTGTTCAACAACCTGGTGGGCAACGCAGTGGACGCGATGAGCCTGCATGGGGGGCGGCTGCTGATTCGCAGCCGCGAGGGGTGCCACTGGAAGACGGGACGGCCGGGGCTGGTGGTGACGATTGCGGACACGGCCGACGGTATTCCAGCCGCGGCGCTGGGCCAGATCTTCGAACCGTTTTTCACGACCAAAGGAATGGCGGGAACCGGGCTGGGGCTCTGGGTGAGTCAGGAGATTATGGCAAGGCACCGCGGGGCCATGCGCCTGCGGAGCAGCCAGGGGGAGGGCCATCACGGCTCGGTGTTCACGCTGTTTCTGCCGTTCCGGGCCATGGAGCGGCCGGCAGCGTGACGGCGATTGGCGGGGCTACTCCGGCTTCAACAGTTCGGTGTGATATCTGGGAGCGAGCGCGGTCGCTTTGGCGAGGAACGCGCTCATGCCGGCTTCGTCGAGCGGCGGGGGCGGGGTGGTGCGCGTCGGGACGGCAACGCCGACCTCGCGAAAGAAGTCCTCCTGGCCGGCCGGCGAGCAGAGACAGAGCAGGCGCACGTTGGTGTTCGACGCGTTGTAGAACTGGTGCGGCGCGTTAGCCGGGATGTGGACGGTTTCGCCGGCGTGGATGGTGGTCTTCTGGCCGCGGAAGGTGGCGACCATCTCGCCTTCGAGCAGGGTAAAGGTCTCTTCGAAGTCGTGCCGGTGCGGGGCCGGGCCGCCGCCGGGCGGGATGTGCATGTCGATGAGGCAGAAGCGGCCGGCGGTTTGTGTGCCGCCGAGGAGGATGGTGTACGTGTCGCCGACGAGGCCGATGTGTTCGAGGGTGGGGTCGGTGTCCGGGCGGGCGAGTACGAGGGAGCGGGTGAGGTCGTCGGGCGGCAGGATGGCTTCGTTCATCGGGGGTACCCCTCTATCCACGGTAAAACAGATGCGCCGTGATCGCGGGCGGCGCCTTCCATGGGTGACTGCTTCGCGCGGCTTTCGGCTTACTTTCCGAGGTAATGCTTGTACTCGGTTTCGACGACGCCGGTGTTTCGCGCGAGCGTGAGCTTGGCGTAGTTGTACTGGAATTCGGCCTGGATCACCTGGGTCTGGGCGGTGACGAGCGCCGACTGGGCGCGCACGACGGGCAGGTTGTCGTCGACGCCGGCGGTGAAGCGCATGGTCGCATCGCTGAGAGCCTCGGCGGCGAGCTGCACGTTGCTGTGCGCGACGCGGACGAGCTCCTTCGAGGATTCGACGTCGAGCATGGCGCTGCGGATGTCGCCTTCGATGTTCGAGCGCGTGGCGTCGATGCGCTGGGTGAGCGCGCGGGTCTGGGCGACGGCGACTTCCTTCTGGCCGCGCAGGGTGGCTTCTTCGAAGACCGGAATATTGACCTGTCCCTGGGCGGCGAAGTTGCCGTGATACGAGCCGGTGGTGACGCCGATGACGCCGTAGTAGCCGCCGATGCCGAGCGACGGGAGCCGCTCGTATTTGACGGCCTTCTGAGTTTCGCGGGCGACCTCAAGCTGGGCTTCGTAGCCGCGCAGGTCCTTGCGGCGCACGTAGGCGAGCTTCATGGCGTCGTCAAGCGAGAGCTCATCGAGCTCGGCGAAGGGTACGGTGTCGATCAGCTCGAGAGCCTGCCCGGCGGGCTGGCCCATGGCGCGGTTGAGCTGGATCTTGTCCTTTGCGACTGAATTCTGAGCGGTGATGAGCTGCTGCTGCTCATTCTGAAGCTGCACCTGCGCGCGCAGGACGTCGATATTGATGCCGACGCCGGCGTCGCGTGAGGCCTTGGCGTGCTGGTAGACGAGGTCGTCCTGCTTGACGAGGCCCTGGGCGTTCGCGACCTGGGCCTGGTCGGCGAGCGCGCGGAGATAGAGTCCGCCGACCGTGATGACGACGCTGCCGCGGGCGTTGAGCGTGTTCCAGTTGGTGGCTTCGACCGCCTTGCGCGCGGCCTTGTAGAGGAAGAAGGCGGGCAGGGTGATGCCCTGCGAAAGCTGCAACTGCGCGCTGGTGGTGTTGACCTTGACGATTTCGGGGATGGGGCCGACGGTGACGCCGTTGAACTTGACGCCGGAGAGGGTGCCGGGTTTGAAGCCCATCGCGGCGAGGTTGATCTCCTGCGCCTGGGTGTATGCGTTGAGCGAGAGGTTCGGCGCGAGGGCGTTGCCGACGGTGAGCACCTGGCCGTGCACGTAGCGCTCCTGCTGGGCGCGGATTTTGAGCTCGGTGCTCTGTTTGAGCGCGGTGGCGATTGCGTCGTCGAGCGTGAGCTGGATAACCCCGGGCTGCTCGCGTTCGACCACGGTGCCGCCGCTGAGGATGAGCGGGCGGGTGACGGCGCTGGGCGCGCTGGGCAGGGCGCTTGCCTCCTGAGCGAAGGCGGCGGCCGGCGACACCAGCAGGGCCGCGGTGAGAGCTTTGGGGAGCAGGGACCGGTTGCGGGCGCACAACTGCTGCAGATGTTTCGGGTTAATCACTGCTATTAGAGTGCCATGTGGCGGCCGGAGTTGCGAAATCAATTCAGCGTCGCCCGACTTCCATTCGAGAGCTGCCGGAACCGGCTAAAATAACGGTTATCTACCTTATGCGTCTACCCTCCATGTCCCGTCTTGCCGCCCTTGCCCTCGCCTCCGCCTTCACGCTTTCGCTTCCCGCCGCCGTTTTTGCGCAGAATTCCGTGCCTCCCGGCCAGGGCCAGGGATTCAAAGATACGTCGATGCTGAAGCTCCCGGCGGGCCAGCGCGCAGCGATTTTCGATTTCGAAGACCTGGAATGCCCGGCCTGCTCGCACGCCTTCCCGATCACCCACCAGGCGGTGGAGCACTACAAGATTCCGCTCTACCGGCATGATTTTCTGATTCCGGGCCACCAGTGGTCGCGCGATGCGGCGATCACGGCGCGCTACCTGCAGGACAAGGTTTCGCCCGAGATGGCGGAGAAGTTCCGCGGCGATGTGTTTGCCGCGCAGCAGACGATCGCGTCGAAGGACGATCTGCAGGCGTTTACCCGCAAGTGGTTCGCGGCGCATGGGCAGCAGGTTCCGTTCGCGGCCGATCCTTCGGGGCGCTTCATGGCGGAGATCCAGGCGGATATTACGCTGGGTGAGCGGCTGGGTGTGCACAAGACGCCGACGATCATAGTCCTGAGCCCGAATGGCTGGACCGAGGTGGTCGATATCACGCAACTTTACTCGGTGATCGATGCCGCGATGGCTGAGGCCCCGGCAAAGACGGCAGCCAGGCCTGCGGCGAAGTCGGCGACCCACAAGGCGGCCGCGCCGAAGCAATAGCGCGATCGACGGGGCGTTCCGCGCAAGCGGACGCTTCCGGTCCGATATACTAAAGCCTTGGTCAACAAGCTCATCTTCGCCAATCTCGCCCACCGTCCGCTGCGGACATTTCTTTCCGTTCTTGCCATTGGCGTAGAGGTCACCATGATCCTCACGCTGGTCGGCGTCTCCTACGGCACGCTCGATGCGAGCGCGCGGCGGGCCCGCGGCATCGGCGCCGACGTCTTCGTCCGGCCGCCGGGAAGCTCCGTGATGTCGTTGTCCTCGGCGCCGTTGAGCGACAAGGTGGTTATGGTGCTGGGCGCGAAGCCCGGCGTGGCGCTGGCGACGGGGACGATGGTGCAGTCGATCGGCGGCTTCGACACGATCCAGGGCGTGAATTTCGCCGAGATCAACAAGATGGCGAGCACCTGGCGGAAGCCGGGCGACCCCGAGAAGGATGGCTTCAAGTTCCTGGAGGGCGGCCCGTTTCAGCAGGACGACGACATCATCGTCGATGAGTATTACGCGCAGCAGAAGAAGGTGCATCCGGGCGACCATTTGACGCTGATCCACCATTCCTGGCGGGTCGCGGGCATCTACGAGTCGGGTAAGCTGGCGCGGATCCTGGCGCCGATCGAAACGCTGCAGCGGCTGACCGACAATCCGGGGAAGATCTCGGCCGTTTACCTGAAGCTCGACGACCCGGCGAAGGCAAACGATTTCGTCAAACAGCTGCGCAAGGAGCTGAACCCGGGCGACCCGGATCAGGGCTACCAGATCTATACGGTTGAAGAGTTCACGTCGCAGCTCTCGCTCAATAATGTGACGATGCTGAAGGACTTCATTTATGTCGTCATCGGCATCGCTTCGATCGTCGGGTTCATCGTGGTCTTCATGGCGATGTACACGGCTGTGCTCGAGCGCACGCGCGAGATCGGCATCCTGAAGGCGGTGGGCGCGGGTTCGGGCTACATCCTCAACATGCTGTTTCGCGAGACCATCATCCTGGCCTTGATCGGGACCGCCTTCGGCATCGTGATGACCTATGGGACGCAGTGGCTGATGGCGCATGCCGTGCCCGCCTCGCTGGTGCAGGAGACGGTCTACCCATGGTGGCCGCGAGCCGGGGCGATTGCGATCGTGGGCGCCATGGTGGGAACGGTTGTGCCGGCGATCCGCGCCGTGAAGCAGGATGCGACGGAGGCCCTCAGCTATGAGTAACACGCAGATTCACGACACGCTCGAGCCGTTGCCGGCGCAGGTGGCGGGCGCGCCGATCATCGGTGTCCGCGACCTGCACAAGATCTACCGGGTGGGCGAGGTCGACATCAACGCGCTGAATGGAGTCTCGATGGACGTGGCGCGCGGCGAGTTCCTGTCGATCGTGGGCACCTCGGGCTCGGGCAAGTCGACGCTGTTCAACATCCTGGGGGGCCTCACGCCGCCGACGACCGGCACGGTGCAGATCAACGGCCGCGACCTGACGAAGATGTCCGATGCGGACCGCAACGACCTGCGCAAGCGGACTGTCGGCTTCGTCTTCCAGAAGTACAACCTGCTGCCGACCCTCACCGCCGAGCAGAACATCCAGATCGTGCGCGACGTGGCGGGCCGGCCGCTTGCGTTCGACGAGCGCTTCAAGGAGATTCTGGACATGCTGGGGATTTCAAAGCGCATGCAGCACAAGCCGCGGGCGCTTTCAGGCGGCGAACAGCAGCGCGTCGCGATCGCGCGGGCGATCGTCAATGGGCCGGCGATCCTGCTGGCGGACGAGCCGACCGGGAATCTCGACAGCAAAAATTCGGACGTGGTGCTGAACCTGCTGCGCGATCTGAACAAGCGGCTGGGGCAGACGATCCTGATGATTACGCACAACCCCGAAGCGGCGGCCTACGCGGATCGCACTATCCAGATGCGCGACGGGCAGGTCGTCGGTGGCGCGCCGCTGCTCGCCTGAACGGGGTTCACGGCGAGGCGGTCTACCGGCTCGCTGTGCCAAGAGCGGGGTTGATCTTCAACGCGGCCTTGAGGCTGAGCGGGGTCCGCCGGAGCCGCAGGAGTTCGCGGTATTCCGGTTCATCGACGAGCACCCCATAGACGGGGTCCTGATCCATCTGAAGGAAGTTTGCTTCGTGCCGTTCGCCTGCCAGGCGCATGTAGTGCAGGCAGCGTTTGTGGTCGCCCAGCATGATGAAGTAGAAGGCAGGCTGCATGGCGTCGCTCTGGCCCGCGTCTACCCTGGCGCCGAAGGTTTCGCCCAGGTGCTGCATCATGGCCTGCCCGCCGTTGCGGGTCAGCTCGGCCGATGCCTGGTCAAAAACAGCGACACTGGCAGCGTCATTGCGCAGCGACGAAGCCGTGCGACTCTCATCGAGAAACGGCTTGTACTGGCCGCGTCGCGCGTAGAAGCCGGCAATGAAGGTATGCACCGCGGCGGATTGCGGGGTAACCTTTTCGACGCCGAGCAGGTAGTCCAGCCCCTGGTTCAGATCGACGGCGCCGAGCAGCAGGCCGCGGTTGACGATGATGACGCTCGAGTCGGGCTGCAGCCAGCGGGCGATATCGATCTGCTCCAGCGCCTCGGGGAACCGGGACACGGAATAGAGGGAGGTCGCGTACCAGTGGTGGGTCTGGGGGTCACCGGGCTTGAGCTCGTCGGCGCGGCGGAACTCCCTTTCGGCCTCGGGAAAGTTCCACATCCAGTAATTGAGAAGGAACGCGTAGGCGCGGTGAGCTTCGGCGGAGGTGTCGTCGAGCGCGAGCGCCTCGCGCGCCGCCGCAAGCGCCCGCGGAAACGCATCGCCGTCGCTCATCCGGCCGTACTGCCGCAACAGAATATAGCTATCCGACAAGCCGGCATACGCCGCGGCAAACTGCGGGTCGTAGACGATGGCCTGGGTGAAGATATCGATGGCAGAGACCAGGCCAGGCTCGGTGCGCTGATTCAGCAGGTACACCCCGCGCAGGTAAAGCTCCTGCGCTTCGGGTTTGGAGCTGGGCTTTCCGGAGGCCAGCGAACTGATGTTGTTCGCACTCTGTGCCGGCGCCCGGCGGTGCTGGCGCAACGCGAAGACCGCCACCGCCGCAAGAAGCACGACGGCGGAGGCCGCAAAACCGTAACGCCTGTAAGGCTTCGGCATCGGCATTGGCATCGGAATCGGCTCGGCTGGCCGGGGTGCGCGGCGCTCGACGAACGGGTAGGTGAGCTGCGGGTCTTCGAATTCTGCTGGCTGATTTTCCGGGGACAGATTTGCGATCTGATCCGGTTCCGGGCCGCTCACGTCCGGACCCGGGTCGGGACCCGCGTCGGCAAGCCAATCCTGCAGCTCTGATACGTAGGCGAACACACCGCTGCGGCCGCCGCCAGGGACGCGATGCACGGGGAGTTTCCGGGTCGCTTCCCAGCGTCGAACGGTGCGTACATCCTTCTCGAAGAAGGAAGCGATCTCCTTCCAGGAGTTCAACCGTTCCTGAATCGCACCGGGAGCGGTTGTGCTGTTTGAGGCCGTCCTCATTTGTCCGCTCATGTCCGGTCATGCGGGTTGTTCCCGCGCAGGTCTACGGCGAGTATAGCGATGCAGGGTGATTGGCACTGTCCCACTTTGAAGATTGTTACCAAGGTGCAGAGAGGTAACTTGCCGCCCTGCGATGCTCGAACGGCCGTGGGTCTGTCCTCTGAAACAGCCCTGGTCGCCAACCGCGCCCCTCCTGCGAAAGAGGGTGTTTGAACGCGGACCGCCGTACCCAGGTTTGCGCCAGGGGGAGTCTCAAGCGAGAGCTTGAGCTCTCCCTGATTTTTTTTGCCGCCGTGACAAGTTGGAAAGACGACTGTTCAGCGAACGTCGTGTTGGAAGATGCGATCTGTTCGTCGCGCCCGCCAGCTGGACAGCTCCTATGCTCGCTGCACTTCGAGCAGGATCGCGTCCCAGAGTTTCAGCCGGGCGTTGAGCGCGTCCTCAGCCGCTTGCGCTGCTTCCGCCCAGCGCTCGCTGTCTTTGCCGCAGATGTCCGAAACCATGCGCAGCGAGAGCGGCCCGTGATCTTCGCCGTCCACCTCGATGTGGCGCTCGAGATACCAGATGAAGGTATCGAGCGCACCGGCCTTCTGCTGGTTCAGGTCGCGCACCAGCGAGCGGAACATGTCGGGGATTACATCTTCGCGCCCAAAGGTAAAGGCAGCCGCGAGGGCATGCAGCCTGCCCGATGCGATCAGCGAAAAGGTGGTCGTCAGGAAAGCGCGCGGGCCTTGCGGAATCTGTGCATTGCGCACTGCTTCGAGCACAGGCGTGCCGGCGAGGTCAGAGAGCAGGCTGTGAATCGCCGAGGTGCCGGCGCCGGCCTGCTGCATGGCCTCCAGGTACAGCTCGAAGTGGCTGATGGGCCTCCCCTGAAACTCGTCAGACTCTTCGCCCAGGACGATCTCGTTGATGAAGCGCCGCGAAGCCGGCAGCGCGGTCGGCACCCACGGCGAGGTCACGCAGGTCAGCCGCGCCTGCAGCGCCTTCAGCAGCGACATGAAATCCCAGACGGCAAAGACGTGCGACTCCATGAAGAGGCGGAGGTGCGCTTCCGTACGGATACTGCTGTAAAGCGGGTGCGTGGCCAGCCGTTGGCGCAGCGGGGCGATGCGGGCTTCGATAGCTTCAATGCTGGTGGACGGGGCGGTGGCTAACTCAATCATGACTCTTCCATTATCGCGGAGCGGCGCGCCGGACCGCTTGGCCCCAGTTGATAAGATGAAGCTATGACCGCCGTTGAGCTCTCGCCAGAGATCCTGGCCAAGTACCAGCCCGTGATCGGGCTCGAAGTCCACGTTCAGCTTCTGACCGAGACCAAGGCGTTCTGCGGTTGCATCAACAAGTACGGCGGCGAGCCCAATACCCATGTCTGCCCCACCTGCCTCGGCCTGCCGGGCGCTCTGCCTGTGCTCAATCGCCAGGCGGTGGAGTTCGCGGTGCTCGCCGCAAAAGCCATCCACTGCGAGATTCGCGAGCGCAGCGTCTTCGCGCGCAAGAATTATTTCTACCCCGACAACCCGAAGGGCTACCAGATCTCGCAGTTCGACAAGCCGGTGGCGGAAAACGGCTGGCTCGATGTGCCCGAGGGCGATGGCACCAGCGGCGTGATGAAGCGCATCGGCATCACCCGGCTGCATATGGAAGAGGACGCGGGCAAGAGCATCCACGACGGCTTTGCGGATTCGGTCAGCCGGACGTACATCGACCTGAACCGCTGCGGCACGCCGCTCTGCGAGATCGTCTCCGAGCCCGACCTGCGCACACCCGACGAGGTCTTCGAGTACCTTACACGGCTGAAGGAGATCCTGCTGTATACCAGCGTCAGCGACTGCAACATGGAAGAGGGTTCGCTGCGGTGCGACGCCAACGTCAGCGTGATGCTGAAGGGCGCGAAGCAGTTCGGCACTAAGGCCGAGGTCAAGAACGTCAACTCGTTTCGCTACATCCGCTCGGCCGTGCAGTACGAGATCGAACGGCAGATCGGGGTCATCGAAGACGGCGGCCGTGTGGTGCAGGAGTCGCGCCTGTGGAACAACGCCGAGGGCCAGACGTACTCCATGCGCAGCAAAGAGCAGGCGCACGACTACCGCTACTTCCCTGAGCCCGATCTCCCGGCGCTGGTTGTCGGTGCGGCGTGGCAGGCGGAGATCCTGAAGGCTCTGCCGGAACTGCCCGAAACCCGACGCGCCCGCATGATCGCGGAGTACGGCATCTCCGACCAGGACGCCGCAACCTTCACCAACACGCGTGCTTTCGCGGACCAGTTCGAGGCGGCCGCGAAGAAGGCGAAATCGCCGCGTCGCGTAGCCTCGCTGCTAACCAGCGAGATTACGATGCGACTGCGCGCCGCCGAGATGGAGATGGACCAGTCGCCCATCACGCTCGACGGGCTCGTGCTGGCCGCCGACCTAGTCGAGTCGGGCGAGATCTCGAGCAAGATGCTGAAACAGATGCTCGACACCGCCTTCGCCAACAAGGAAGACTTCACGGCCGTTTACGAGCGCGACAAGCCGCAGCAGATCTCGGACAGCTCTGTCATCGAAAAGCTGATCGATGAGGTCATCGCCGCGAACCCCAAGCAGGTGGAACAGTTCAAGGGCGGCAAGCGTACGGTGGCTGCGTTCTTCGTCGGCCAGGTGATGAAGGCCAGCAAGGGCCAGGCGAATCCTGCGGTGCTGAACGAGCTGGTCGTGAAGAAGCTCGACGCGGTCTAGGCTGGTTCAGCCTCTGCCGGCACCGGCTCGATCTTTCCCAGCAGCACGACGTAGCTCGTGATGCCGATCAGTAGATAAATCGCTGCGATGCCGAAGGCCCACGCGTACTGGTGCGTGATCGCGACGACGTAGCCGGTGATAATCGGCGCGGCGATCGCCGATAGCTGCCCGGAGAAGTTGACGATGCCGCCGACGGTGCCGACATGGCCGCGCGGCGCAATCATCGACGGGATGGTCCAGCCGATGGGCGCCGCTGCCGAAAGTCCGCCGATCGAAAGGCTGATCCAGAACAGCGCGCTGGCCGCTGTATGCGCCGTCGCCGCCCCGAAGATCCCAAGCCCGAAAGCTGTACCCACGATCAGCACCGTCCGCCGCACCTTGCTCGCATCCCAGCCGCGTTGAATGAGCGCATCGGCGCCCAGTCCCGCAGCGAGATCGCACACCGTGGCAACCAGCCACGGCACCCCCGTGTACAGAAACGATTCCAGCAGGTCGATATGCAGCGCGGTCGCAAGATAGGTCGGCAGCCACGTCAGCAGCAGGTAGAAGACGTAGTTGTACGATCCAAGTCCGATCGCCAGTCCAAGCACCTTCTTCTTGCCCAGCAGGTAGCCGAGCGACGCCCGATCGTCCTGCACCGCGGTCCCGTCCGCGTTGCGGCTTCCCGTCGCGATATAAGTCCGCTCTTCTGACGACAGCTGCGGGCTCTCCGCCGGATCGCGATACAGCCTGCTGAAGAGCGCAAAGTAAAACAGGCTCACGAGCCCCGTCGCCGCGAAGCTCCAGCGCCAGCCCACCTTCAGCAGCAGCACCCCGATGACCGGCACACCGATCGCCGAGGCAAACTTCGCGGCGGCATCGAAGATCGACGTGGCGAAGCTGCGCTCCTGCGGCGGGAACCACAGCCCGATCGCCTTCGCGTTCGCGGGGAATGTAGGCGCCTCGCCCACGCCCAGCAACAGCCGCGCGCCGAAGAAGCCGCCGATGTTCGGCGTGAGAGCCGCGGCGAAGGATGCCACGCCCCAAAGCAGCGTGCTGAGCCGCCCCACCCTGCGCACCCCAAACTTATCGAGCAGCACGCCGACCGGCAGCTGACACGCGGCATACGTCCAGCTATACGCGCCCGAAAGATAGCCGAAGGTCACGTTCGAGATCCCGAACGTCGCGTAAAGCGCGGCATGCGAGACCGACAGGTTCACGCGGTCAAAGTAGTTGACGAGCACGCCAACGCCAAGCAGCCACGCGATGACCCAGCGGCGCCCTCCGACAGGTTTCATCGGTTGAGGAATCCCGACGCGCCGAGCCAGCGATCGAACAGCTCCGGCCAGTCCCCCACATTCTCTGCATTGCCTGCGCGGATGCCAAAGCCATGCCCCACCCCGGCAAAGACATGCAGTTCGACCGGCGTACCGGCCCGTTTCATCTTCAGGTAAAGCTCCGGCAGCGCCTCCGAGATACGTGCCTCGTCATTTGCCCCGCACGCAAGAAACGCCGGCGGCGTCTTCGCCGAAAGCACCATCTCCTTCGGAATCGCAGGATAGATCAGCCCCTGGAAGGCCGGCCTTTCCGCCGCGGACGACCGCGTACTGAGCAGCGCCGCAAGCTCGCCACCAGCTGAGAAGCCGATCACCCCGACGCGCTTCGGATCGACGCCCCACTCAGCCTCATGCCCGTGGATCAGCCGCATCGCTGCCTTCACATCGTCGAGCTCCGTACCCTCAACCGTGTACGCCGAGCCCGGTTCGCGCGCCAGCCGGTACTTCAGCACGAACGCCGCAATGCCGTGCTGACTCAGCCATTCTGCAACGCGAAACCCTTCGTGATCGATCCAGATCTCGGCATGACCGCCGCCCGGAATCACCAGCACACCCGCGCCGTTCGCAGCCCCGGCCTTTGGCAGGTACACCGTGATCGAAGGATGATGAACCTGGGAATAAACGTGCTCACCCTGCGGGGTCACGCGCACCGCCTCGGGCGTGGTCTTGCCCTCAGACCCCGGCGCGATGCCAGGATAGAGCGGCACCACCGTCTGCTGCGCCGGCATCGAAACCGCGCACGCGACCATCATCCAAACCAAGCCGAGCACTCTCACCGAAGCCTCTTTCCACGGGAACGCAGCTCCTCATGGAAACACATTCGGCCAGTGTTCGGGAACTAGACCGCGGCGAGCCCGGTGCTGCTGGGCCCGGTGTGGCTGCCGGGATTGCTGTAGATCGGGGTCTGCCGCACGCGCATCGCGAGCACCGAAGCCTGCACCAGGTTGAACTCGCGCACCCGCCCCGGCATGAAGAAGGCTTCGATCACGCCCAGCACCGTCGGGATAAACGTCCAGCAGAACAGCAGGTACAGTACACCCCAGCCATACTCGCCCAGGTAAAAACGATGCACGCCAAAGTGCCCCAGCAGCACCGCCAGCACCACGCCCACCACTTCATCCTTGCGCACGGCGTTGTACTGCGACAGGAAGATCGCCCGTTGCTGATCGGTCATCCCGTCCATCATCGTTAGTTCCGGATACTCATAAGGGTTCACAGCAAGCACCTCACTCACCGAAACAGGATACGCAGGAAGCACCCGCGCCGTTCCCGAAAAGTCCGCGCATCTAACGGCAAGAGGTACGCACCTTGAACGAACGACCGCAAAATCTACCGCGAGGCATCGATCACATCGGCATCACGGTGCCAAACATCGCGTCGGCCACACGCTTCCTGGTCGCCGCCTTCGGAGCCGAGATCCTCTACGACAGCCATTCGCCGGAACAGCCACCGCAGCAGGGGAAAGAAACCGAGCACCGCCTGCACCTTGCCCCAGGCTCAAAGATCCTCGCCATCCGCATGATCCGCCTGCACAACGGGCCAGGGATCGAGCTCTTCCAGATGAAGGGCTCCTCCCAGGCGCCACCCGTTCTGCCGAGCGACTTTGGCCTGCAGCACTTCGCCCTCTACGTGGATGATATCGACGAGGCCGTGGCACGCTTCCAGGCAGCCGGCGGGGAGATCTTCGCCGCACCGCACCCGCTGCCGCCGCTCGAATCAGGCGCCGGCAACCAGTTCTGCTACGGCCGCGCGCCGTGGGGAACGGTCATCGAGTTCGTCACGTATCCCACTCGTCAGCCCTACCGGGATACTACGCCGCTCCTGCGCTGGACCCCCGCCGCCAATTAAGACGCATCGAAACCACTGTGCCAAGGAGGCGCAGATCCCATGTCGAATCGCAAGAGCGTTCCTCTCTCGCTCGTTCTCACTTTTTTCCTTGGCCCCTTCGGCATGCTCTACAGCACGGTCACCGGGGCGGTCGTCATGCTGGTCCTGTACCTCGCCCTTGGTATTCCGACGCTCGGCTGGGCGCTGGCCGGGCTGCATCCCATCGCCATGATCTGGGGCGCGTGGGCGGCACACAACGCGAATCAGTAGGGATGAAAAGAGGCGCGACCGGATCAACGGTCGCGCCTCTTTTCGTCTGCTCGTTCCTTCTGCGGGTCCTGTTGCTAAGCGTCCTTCACCCCATCCACAAACGCCTTCAATTTGCGGCTGCGGCTCGGATGACGAAGCTTCCGCAGCGCCTTCGCTTCGATCTGGCGAATGCGCTCACGCGTCACCTGGAAGCTCTGCCCAACCTCTTCGAGCGTATGTTCCGAGCCATCCTCAAGCCCGAAGCGCATCTTGATCACGCGCTCCTCCCGCGGGGTCAGCGTGCGCAGAACCTGCGACGTGTACTCCTTCAGGTTGACCGAGATGACCGCATCGGCTGGTGAAACGGCCATCCGGTCTTCGATGAAGTCGCCAAGGTGCGAATCTTCCTCTTCACCGATCGGCGTTTCGAGCGAGATGGGCTCCTGCGCGATCTTGAGGACCTTGCGGACCTTCGCGACCGGGATATCCATGCGGCGGGCGATCTCTTCCGACGATGCTTCGCGGCCAAGCTCCTGCACCAGCTGACGGCTGGTGCGGATGAGCTTGTTGATCGTCTCGATCATGTGCACCGGGATGCGGATCGTGCGCGCCTGGTCGGCGATCGCACGCGTAATCGCCTGGCGAATCCACCACGTCGCGTAGGTCGAGAACTTGTAGCCGCGACGGTACTCGAACTTGTCGACGGCCTTCATCAGGCCGATATTGCCTTCCTGGATCAGGTCGAGGAACTGCAGTCCACGGTTGGTGTACTTCTTCGCAATCGACACCACAAGCCGAAGGTTAGCCTCGATCAGCTCGCGCTTGGCCTTCTCCGCGTCCATGTCGCCCTGGATCATCTCCCGCTGCGTGCGCTTCAGATCGACCAGCGTAATGCCGGCATCCTGCTCCACGCGCTCGAGGTCAAGCTTGCAGTTCTTCTGCTGGCGCCGGTACTCCTTCTTCAGCTCTTCCGACTTCGACGCTTCGAATTTCGCGTCAAGCGACTTGATCTGGCGCTCGAGCGTCCGCATCGCGTCGACGGTCTTGTTCACCTTGTCGAGCAGCCGCTTCTTCTCGGCGTTCGTATACTTCAACTCGCGCACCACGCGGTTGATGTACACATGCTCGCGGCCGATCAGCCAGCGCACCTTCCGCGATTCCTTCGTCTTGGCCTTCGCGTCTTTCAACGCGTTCGCCGCCTCGAGTTTTTCTTCAAGCACCACGATCTTCTTCTGGTGCTTCAAAATCACGTCGATCCGTGCAGCCGTCGCGCGCACACGCGCCTGCAGAATCTCCTCGGTCAGCTCTTCCTCATCAAAGATGACCACTTCCTTGATGTTGCGAACGCCGCGGCGAAGATCCTCGCCCAGCCCGACGATCTCGCGAATCACGATCGGCGAACGCGAGATGGCCTTCATGACGCGAAGCTGCCCGCGCTCGATGCGCTTGGCAATCTCTACCTCACCCTCGCGGGTAAGCAGCGGCACCGTCCCCATCTCGCGTAGGTACATGCGCACCGGGTCGTTGGTCTTCTCAAGCGTTCCCGGCGACAGATCGAGTTCGACATCGTCGCCCTCTTCACCTGCCTCCGGCTCGTACTTGTCGCGGCCACGGTCTTCGCGTTCGCCAAGCTCGATGCCCTGCGTGTTGATCGTCGTCAGCAGGTCGTCCAGGTCATCGGGCGAAGTAATCTCGCCTGGCAGCAGGTCGTTGACCTCGCCGAAGGTGAGGTAACCCTTCTCTTTGCCAACCTCTACTATGTCGTCTTCGTACTTATCCAGTTCTTCGGCCACGTGTATGCGCACTCCTGCAGGTTTCTAATTGAGTGGGATGCCGCCTGCGCAGCTTGTGTTCAGCGCTTGATTCAGTCAGGCGCAGGTTTCCCGGGGTTGTTTCATTGATTTCGCGGGACAGGTACGGTTGAAGAACCGTGTATGGCGCAAACCCTGGTGACTTGTCGCCGATTCCGGCAAAGTCGGGCATTCGAGGCGCACGTCCCCAGCGAATCATCAGAATATCACATTCTTTTAGACGCACCGGGTCAACAAAAGATTCCCCCGGGGAGCCCGCCCCGGCACGGAGGATCTACCCCGCCGATCGACCGCTCGCGCCACGCTGACGCCTTCAACCGTTAGTCAAACAGCCCCGGTCCACGATCCTCCCGCAGCCGTTCCCCCTTCGCCCCACCTTGATGGTTCGGGCAAAGCCGCTTTGCGTTGTCCGTCCCGTTCGACCCGTACTGATGCCCGCAATGCGTGCAGCGCAGGTGATACACCCGCTGGCCCGGAAAGCTCTCCGACGGGAATCCCGTGTCCCTCACCACCACCTGGCCGTTCTCGTTCTGAAATCCAGGTACCGTCGTCCCTGTCGTCTGCTTGATCCTGATCCTGCGCAACCCGTAGCCCTCACACCCATCTTCTTAGACCGCCCGATGCACCGAGCCAGCCTACACGCCGCGCGCCAGGTGCTCGAGGATCAGCCCCGCCGTCGCCTCCGGATTCTCCCGCTGCGGAAAATGCCCCACCCCGCGCAGCAGCACACGCCCATAGCCGCCGGTGAAGTGGTCATCCGCCCCATCCGTCGTCTGCGCCAGCACGCACCGGTCTCCCTCGCCATGGATCAAAACCGTCGGCACCTCCAGCGTCATCGCCGCTTCGAACCGTGCCTCGACAGGCGCGCATGCCGGGTCAGGTTCCGCTTCGCCCAGCCGCGACCGGTAATAATGCAGCACGACCTCGGCAAAGTCCTCGCCCTGCCAGCTCTCCGCGGCTGCCGCAAACTCCGCCTCGGTATACCAGCCCTCTGGACCCCACGCATCCCACTGCGCCCGCTGCGCCCGCCCGAACCCCACCGGGTCCGTGCGCAGCCACCGCTCGCCCAGCTTCGTGCAGAGCAGCCACTGGTACCAGAACGCCTGCGCCTGCGGAAATTTCGGCAGCCCCACCCTGCCCGGCGCGTACGGCACCGAGATTGCCACCAGCGACTTCAGCCGATCCGCAAATAACGCCGCCAGCGCATAGCCGGTGCGCGCGCCCCAGTCGTGGCCCACATAGTGAAAGCGTTCGAATCCCAGCGCGTCGGCCAGGTGAATCATGTCCTGTGCCAGCGCCACTGGCTGCCCCGTCCGCCGGCGCTTCCGGCCCACAAACAACGGGTCGCGAAAGCTCGTCGCCCCATACCCACGCAGGTACGGGGCAATCGTCCGGTACCCCGCCTGGTGCAGCGCCGGCAGCACCTTATCCCACGTCCGCGGCGAATCCGGCCAGCCGTGCACCAGCAGCACCGGCTCTCCACGCTTGGGCCCGCTCACTTCGTAAGCCTGCTTCAGCGCAGACGTCTTCACCATCTTGATCGACATAAGGTTTTCTACCAGACGGCTCTACGTGCCTGGCGTTAATTCCCGCTTCAACGAGCTCAACGGATGCATCAGCGCATCCTCTGCAATCTCTCCCACCGTCGCCCCGCGCTTGTACATCAGGTAAGCCGCCGTCGCGCCCGAAATCACCGTAACCCAGAATAAAAGCCTGCGCATCGTCTCATCCTCCCAATCAACATCGGTCGTAGGATGCACGGCCAGCCCAAACCGACGCCCCGCACTACGGCAGCAGCCCGAAAACCGCAACTCCGGTTGGCGTCCCGATCAAGACCATTCCGTTCGAGACCACCGGCGTGATGAACTTGTTGCCGCTGCCAAACCCGTCCCGCCCGTTCGCCGCCTGCGTGCTGTTGTAGAGCTCATGCCCCAGGTCCGCCGCATCGAACGCATGCAGCACCGCGGCCGCGCCCTGGCCGCTCTCCACTGCCCAGACAATCCCGTTCCCGCTGCCGTTCGATGACACCGAAGGCGTGGCCCCGGGATACCCGAAGCGCGCCGCCGATGTGCTCGACGGCGTCGCCGCCAGCCTCGCATTGCTGATCGGATACGCCTTCAACACATCGCCGACCCCGCCGTAGTACACCGTGTTGTTGAAGTACGCCGGCCCTGACCACGCGCCGTTCGGCAGCGCATTCGCCAGCTCCTGGTACAGGTTGCTGTTGCTCGCTGCGTTGTACTTGCCCATGTTGTCCCGGTCGGCAACATAAATGTTCGTATCCTTGCCCGCGCCCACCAGCAGGTGCCGCACCGTCCCCGTCCCATCCGTCAGGTCTGGCAGCAGCATCGCGCCGCCCGACCCCAGGTCCACATCCGCATTCGACTCCGCAATCGTGTTATCCGGCTCCCAGAAGTCAGCCACCTTCAACCCCGATCCCGTCGAAAGCTTCATGATCGCGTTCCCGTAGTCCTGCATGTTCGGAAACCCGTTCGCATCGAAGCCCGAATCCAGCGTCCCGTTCGCATCCAGGAAATAAAGGTTGTTCGCCGCGTCCGCCGCCATGCCATAGCCGCTCATCCAGATCGACCCTTCATTCCCGTTCGGCGTCAGGTTCAGCACCGACGTCTGCTGCAGCGTCGCCTCGCTGTACCCCATCACCCAGCCCGTGTAAGGACGCTGGTCGCAATGGCTCGTCCAGCCCAGGTAGATCGTCCCGTTCACCAGCAGCAGCCCGGCGCGCTCTGCATACTGCCCCGGCGCAAACAGCACGTTGCCCCCCACGCTCCCGTCGCCTGAACCCGGATAGCTCCCTGTAATCTCCGTCGGACTCCCCGCCAGTTCCGCGCCCGTCACCAGGTCCAGCGCATGCAGCCTCTGGTGATACCCGCCGCCGCTATCCTTCGTCATCGCCACCACGAAGATCGCCCCGTGACTCCCATATCCCCGGTCGATCACCGGCGTTGCCGTAATGCCGATCTCGGGCGAAATCTGGTCGCACTGATGCGGATCGCTCGTCGTCTCCCCCGCCCCCAGCGCCGACACCTTCCAGATCTGCCGTCCGCTCACCGGGTCGAGCGCATACACGCTGTCATGCTCGGTCGCCACGTAAACCACGTTGCCCGTTCCGCCCGCCAGCGCCACGTTCCCCAGGTACAGCGGAGCCGCATCCACCTTGCCGTCCAGCGCATAATTGCCCTTCAAGCCGAAGGTTCCGCTCGTCACGTTGGCCGTCGTCAGCAGGGTCTCCTGCGAGTTCCAGCCCTGGCGTGTGTTGTCGTAGTGATACGTCGTCACATCCAGCACCGCCGCCTTCACCGGCGGCGCAGCCACCGTCAGAGCCAGCGTTGCCGCGTGCGACAGGCTCCCCGACGTCCCGCTGAACGTCAACGTCTCCGCCCCCACGGTCGCCGTCGCGGCCGCCGCAATCGTCACCGGCGTCGCCGTGCCCGGCGTCAGGCTCAGGCTCGCCGGAGTCACCGTCACGCCGTTCCCCAGCCCGCTCACCGCAACCGCCACCGGCTGGTTGAACCCGTTGCTTGCCGTCGCCAGCAGGCTCACCTGCGCCGTCGCACCGCCCGCCGTCACCGTCAGCGCGGCGGGTGTCACGCTCAGCGAAAAGTCAGCCGGCGGCGCAGGCGCAGCCATTACCGTCAACGCCAGGCTCGCCTGGTGCGACAGGCTGCCGGAGTTCCCCGTGAACACCACCGTCTCCACCCCGGCGGCCGCAGCCGCGCTCGCCGTCAACGTCACCGTCAACGGCGTTCCCGGGGTCAGCGTAATGCTCGACGGGGCCGACGTCACCCCGCCGCCGAACCCACTCACCGCCACGCTCACCGGCGCCGTAAAGCCTCCGCTCGCCGTCGCCACCAGGCTCACCTGCACCGCCGCCCCACCCGCCGTTGCCGTCTGCGCAGCCGGAGTAACCGCAAGTGAAAAGTCCGCGGGCGTCGTCGGCGGCGGCGTAGACGTCTTGCCACTGCACCCTGCCAGCATCCCTATCAACAGGGCAACCGCCCCATGTCGCATACCCACTCTCATCGCAGCCCGCATACCCGCACCCCTCTGGCCCAACCGCTTCGTTCGCGCAGGACAGGCATCGAAACACCCGCATCCCCGGCAAACATACCCCTGCCCCACAACCGTCGTCAAAATGAGCGAAACTAGCAGTGCTGCACCGCGACCAAACCATGACCCACACCGAAGGACCCCTCCGTATCGACAAATGGCTATGGGCCGCGCGCTTCTTCAAAACCCGCACCCTCGCCACCACCGCCTGTGAAGCCGGTCACATCGCCGCCAACGGCCAGACCGCCAAGCCCTCGCGCATCGTCAAGTTGAACGACAAGCTGCACATCCGCTCCGAAGCCGGCGAGTTCGATATCGAAATCCTCGAACTCTCCGACCAGCGCGGCTCCGCCGCCATCGCCGCCAACCTCTTCCGCGAAACCGACGACAGCCGCATCCTGCGCGGCAAGGTCGCCGAAGAACGCAAAGCCATGTTCCTCGCCGAACCCAACTTCGCCCGCAAACCCTCCAAGAAAGACCGCCGCCTGATCCACAAGTTCAGCGGCCGCAGCTAGAAGCAACCGCCAAGTGCGCCGCCATCGCGGGCGGCGACCACTTCGTGGAGTGGAAGCTTCGCGGGCCGGAATCTACCCTGCCGTTGAGTCTGCGACGCGAAGCCTCCACTCCACGAAGTGGCGCCCGTCCGGCGTAAGGACGCACTTGCCGCTGCCTCTTAGACTAGGGAGGAACAAAGGAGCGCGATCCTATGACCCCTGACCTTACGCGTCGTTCCCTTCTCAGCTCGGCCGGCACCCTTGCTGCTGGTTCCGTGCTCCGTTCCACCCCGCTGGCCGCCCTGGCTCCGGACGACCGCAAGCCCGACTACACCCTCACCATCGCCAACAAGCCCATCGAGCTCTCTTCGAAAAAGATCATCTCCACCACCGTCTACAACGGTCAGTTCCCCGGCCCGCTGCTGCGCCTGCGCGAAGGCGAACGCGTCACCGTCGACATCCACAACCAGACCGACACGCCCGAGCAGCTGCACTGGCACGGCCAGGCCATCCCATCCGGTGTCGATGGCGCCGCCGAGGAGGGCACACCCTTCATCCCGCCGCACGGCAGCCGCCGCATCTCGTTCCTCCCGCAACCCGCCGGCCTGCGCTTCTACCACACCCACACCCGCGCCGCCGGCAACCTCGACGCCGGCCAGTACAGTGGGCTCGTCGGCCCCGTCTACATCGAGCCCAAATCGAACCCCGGCCGCTTTGACCGCGAAATCTTCCTCACCCTGAAGGAATTTCTCCCCACCCTCAGCCGCGGCGGCGACATGGCCATGAACTTCCTCGCCGGCAAACCCGTCCCCGCGCTCAAACAGGCTGGCGAAGCGACCATGAACGCCTCGCTCGCCGGCGGCCATCCGCACGGCTACGAGGTCGGCTACGACGCCTTCACCATCAACGGCAAGATGCTCGGCCACGGCGACCCGGTCAAGGTACGCCAGGGCGAACGCGTCCTCTTCCACGTGCTGAACGGCAGCGCCGGGGAGATTCGCTCGCTCGCCCTGCCCGGCCACACCTTCCTCGTCGTCGCGCTCGACGGCAACCCGCTGCCCCGGCCGGTCCGCGTGCCCGTCCTCTGGCTCGGCACCGCCGAACGCATCTCCGCCGTCGTCGAGATGAACCATCCCGGCGTCTGGGTCCTCGGCGATACCGCCGACGACGACCGCCGCCACGGCATGGGCATCGTCGTCGAATACGCCCATCACGCCGGCAAACCCGTCTGGACTCCTCCCCCCGCCTTCAAGTGGAACTACACCCACTTCGGCGACGCCAGTCCGTCGGCCCAGACCCCCGACGAAACCTTCGACCTGCTCTTCGAGAAACAGAACGCCGTTCAGGATGGATTCAACCTCTGGACCGTCAACGGCGTCGCCTACCCGCTCGACCAGATGATGGCGAAACCCGCCTTCCACCTGCGCCAGGGCAGACGCTACCGCCTGCGCATGCGCAACGCCAGCGACGATATCCACCCCATCCACCTGCACCGGCACAGCTTTGAGCTCACCCGCGTCGCCGGCCAGCCCACCTCCGGCGTTCTCAAAGACGTCGTCATGGTCGACGGCTACCAGCAGGTTGAGGTCGATTTCACCGCTAATAATCCCGGCCTCACCCTCCTGCACTGCCACCAGCAGCTGCACATGGACTTCGGTTTCATGGCCCTTTTCGACTACGTGACCTAGCCCGCAAGCCATAAAAAAGTCGAAAACCGGACGCGCACGTTGAGGGCCAAACCTGCCCTATTAACTAACTCGCCATCAAAGCTTAACTTCAATGCTTTGAAGATCTTAGGCAAAAACAGGGGGATCCCCCCCCCCGAGGCGGGCCCGCTCCGTCGCACGCCACCTTCCCACCGCAGCCTGCATCACAGCTAACAGTGAAGGGTGATCAATCCCCGCCGCTGCTGTCGCTCTGTTGATCCTGGCCGCACGCCGCCGGACCATTCCGTCTGTACGCAACCCACGCCCCTGACCCGGCGCCAAAGGAACTCCTCCCCATGAAAGCACTCGTTTACCACGGCCCCAAAAAGGTCTCCGTCGATACCGTTCCCGACCCCAGGATCGAGAAGCTCACCGACGTCATCATCAAGCTCACCACAACCAATATCTGCGGCTCCGACCTGCACATGTACGAAGGCCGCACCGACGTTGAAAAAGGCAAGATCCTCGGCCACGAAAACCTCGGCGAAGTCGTCGAAGTCGGCAAGGCCGTTGACACCGTCAAGAAGGGCGACAAGGTCGTTCTCCCGTTCAACATCGGCTGTGGCTTCTGCGCCAACTGCGAGCGCGGCCTCACCGGCTACTGCCTCACCTGCGCCGACCCCAAGGTGATGCCCGGCATGGCCGGCGCCGCCTACGGCTTTGCCGGCATGGGCCCCTACGAGGGTGGCCAGGCCCAGTACCTGCGCGTTCCCTACGCGGACTTCAACTGCCTGCAGCTTCCGCCCGACGTCAACGAGAAGGAAAACGACTACGTGATGCTGTCGGACATCTTCCCCACCGGCTGGCATTCCACGCGCCTGGCCAACCTGCAGCCGGGTGAGTCGATCGTGATCTACGGCGCAGGCCCGGTCGGCCTCATGGCTGCCATGTCGGCGCGCATCCAGGGTGCAGCCCAGATCTTCGTCGTGGACGGACAGGAGGATCGCCTGGCCCTCGCGAAGCAGATCGGCGCGACTCCGATCAACACCAAGGACGGCGAAATCGGCGACCAGATTCGCGAGGCCACCGGCGGCTGGGGCGCCGACTGCGGCGCCGAGTGCATCGGCTACCAGTGCCACAACTCGAAGGGCAAGGAAGTCCCCAATCTGGTGATGAACTCGCTGGTCGATGCCGTCAAGGCGACCGGCACCATCGGCGTCGTCGGCGTCTTCGTCCCAAAGGACCCGGGCGCCGACGACAAGCTCGCCAAGGTGGGCCAGATCGCCTTCGACATGGGCAAGTTCTGGTTCAAGGGGCAGAAGATGGGCACAGGCCAGTGCAACGTGAAGGCCTACAACCGCCGTCTGCGCGATCTCATTCACCAGGGCAAGGCGAACCCGTCGATCATCATCTCGCACGAGCTTCCGCTCGAGCAGGCGCCTGATGCCTACAAGCACTTCGACAACCGCGACCATGGCTGGACCAAGGTCATCCTCAAGCCGAACGCATAAGCCGTGAGCCACAGACGAGAAAGCCGCCCGCAGTCGAGGGGCGGCTTTCCTGTCTGCCCGCGTGTCAGATGCGCAGCGTGCCGATGAGGTGATAGTGCAGGGCTACGAGGCCGATCACCACGCAGCTGAGTGCAACCAGCGTGAACTTGAACTTGGTGATCCAGCGCAGGTGCGGGTCAGAGACGACGCGCCTGGCGGAGAGAACGGTCGTAATCGTGAGCAGCAACGCGATTGCCACGACGAGGTTCATCAGGATGAGCCATTTGTCCCAGGCGTCGGTCGGCGGCATCAGGTCGCCGTGCTCGAGCGTAACCAGCGCCAGCAGGGCCGCGAACGGCAGCAGCCAGAGCAGCGCGGTGAAGCTGGTGAGGCCCGGCAGCCACACCGTACCCGGCTTGGGGTAGAGACCGCGCCGCCCGCGCTCCAGCATGCGCCGCCCGATGCGGTACACCGGCGACACCGCCACAATCAGCAGGATCAGCAGGCTGACTCCCGTCACCCACAGGGTGAGGCCGGCCGTCTCCCACGGTGCGACGCGTTCAAGCTGCACCCCGGGAAAATCTCCCGCGAGCCGCACGATGTGCCCGTCCGCTCCGCGAATGGCGAAGATGCGGCGCTGCCCGTCAACCTCCTCCCAAAGATCCTTCGCGATCGGCTTGTACTTGAGCTTGTGTCCGCGCAGGTCCTTGTGGTCGGTGAAGCTGACCGCGCCATCCTTGTCGATCGATGCGGTCGTCTGGCTGAACAGGCTCATGACGCGCGAGCGGTTGCTGTCGGCGCGGCGCGTGGTCACGTACGTGCCCTCGATCTGCTCCAGCTCATTCCTTGGTACAGCGAGGAAGGTCTGCGGATGCGGCGCCGGAAAGTAACGGTCGGTGAACATGTCGATCAGCTCGGGACGAGGCTGTCTGCCGCCCCCGGCCGAGTTGTAGGAGATGAACAGCGTCGTCTTCGTCACCGGATCGAGAAAGAACAGGCTGTGAAACGCGATCAGGTCGCCTTCATGGCCGATCCAGTGGGTGTTGTCGCGCCAGTCCTGGTAAAAGCCCATCGCGATGGGCGGCATCTGGTCGCTGGCGCGGAACTGCGGGGTCCACATGCGCTCGAGCGTCTCGGGCTTGAGGATCTGGTGGCCGTCGAGCGATCCGCCGCCGAGCAGCGCGCGGGCAAACCGCCCCATATCGACCGCGGTTGAGGAGAGCCCGCCCGCCGGCGCGGGGTTGAAAATCTCGAAGCCCACCGGAGGCTTCTCCGTGTCGCCGCGGTAGCCTTCGGATGGCGTGGCGGTCACGCCGGTCTGCACCGGTTGGTAGAAGCTCGAACCCGTCATGTTGAGTGGGGCGAAGATGTGCTCCTGCACGTACTGCTCGAAGGGCTCGCCGCTGACACGCTGCACGATGTAGCCGCCGAGGCCGACGCCGTAGTTCGAGTAGGCAGGGACGGTTCCGGGGGCGAAGAGCCGCGTGGGCTGGTTGTGAATCAGGTAGTCCCGCAGGGTGACGGCCTGCTTCGGGTCGGTGAGGATTACGTCGCGGTCGGTCTCTTCAAAGCCGCCGGTGTGGGTCATCAGGTTGCGCAGGGTGATGGGCTTGCCGAAGGCGGGCGCGATCGTGAAGTCGAGATACTTGTTGACGTCGGTGTCGAGGTCGAGCCTGCCCTGTTCGACGAGCTGCATGACGGAGGACCAGGTGAAGAGCTTCGAGATGGACGCGAGGCGGAAGATGGTATGTGCCGGGTCGACCGGCTGCCGCTTCTTCTGGTCGGCGAAGCCGTAGCCCTTCTCGAGCAGCACGGTATCGCCCTGCATGACGAGCACGGAGGCGCCGGCGATGTCCGAGCGCTCCAGCTGCAGGGGGATCACGCCATCGAAGAAAGCGCCGATGTCGTCGGGGGTCATCGCGTGCGCCTGGCCTGGCTGCGCTTTCACATCGGGCTGGTTCGCGGGCGGAGACACGGGTGCCGGCTTGACCATCTGTCCGCCCTGGCCGCCGGCGGAACCCAGCACCAGACATAACGCAGCCAGCAACACAGGACCAAATGCACGCATCAGCAAAGCCTCCGAGTCTGTACCTCAGTGGGACGGGTGAGCAGGAGTCTAACAGGTGAGCCGGGGGAGCAACGCCTGACGGGAGCCGGAAGCACCTGTTTGGGAAACGCAGGAAAACGTCCAGGAATGAAATGCCTCCCGGGAAAAAGGCGCCCGGCGACTTGCCCTATCGACGACAGCAAGGGACAATCAGCCATGTCCCAAACCAAGACTGCCATTTCGACAGCCGACGCCCCGGCCGCCATCGGACCCTATTCCCAGGCCATCCGGGTGGGCGACCTGTTGTTTACCTCGGGGATGATCCCGCTCGACCCGCAGACCGGCGTCTTCGTTCCGGGCCTGATTACGGAGCAGACCACGCAGGTGCTTGAGAATCTGAAGGCCGTACTCGCGGCCGCCGGGCTCGACTTCACACACGTGGTGAAGACCACCGTCTTTCTGCAATCGATGGCGGACTTTGCGGCGATGAACGAGGTGTATGCGCGGTACCTCGCGCCCTCGGGCACGGTACCGCCCGCCCGCTCCACGGTGGAGGTGGCAGCGCTTCCCAAGGGTGCGCTGGTTGAGATTGAACTGATCGCAAAGGATCCTTCGTAGGCTCGGAATTTCTGTTGAAGGATAATGCTCCGCCAGCAAGAGGCCAACCCTAGATGAAGTCTCGCCGCCGTACCGTTCTGCTCCCTGTGCTGCTGGTCGCCATGATCGCCATCGTGGTGGCGAACACGATGTTTGCGATGCGCTCCCTGCGGACGCTCGACGCCAGCCAGGCCTGGGTCGAGCACACGTGGGAGGTGATCAACCAGGTGGAGCGCATCATGAGCGCGGCGAAAGACGCCGAGACCGGCACCCGCGGCTACCTGATCACGAGCGACACGGCGTATCTGCAGCCTTACACGGAGTCGATCCAAGAGCTGCCGACGGAGCTCGATCACTTCGGATCACTGACGGCGGACAACCCGGTCCAGCAGACGAACCTGGCCGGGATGCGGACGATTCTCACCGAGCGACTGGCGCTGCTGAAGCAGGGTGTGGACATGCGGAGGACAGGCGAGAACGATGCGCTGCATTCCCTGATCCTGAGCGGCACCGGCAAGGAGCAGATGGACCGGCTGCGGCAGCTCGCCGACACGATGGAGACCGAGGAGCGCCGGCTGCTCGTCATCCGCACGGCCGGCGAACGGACGAGCGCGCTGCGCGCACGGCTGACCCTTTTTCTGGCGAGCGGGCTCGACCTGCTGCTGCTCATCTTCATGTTCCGGTTCTTTTCGCGCGAGCGGGAGCTGCGCCTGCGCACCGAGGAGACCGCGGCGTCGCTTGCGGTGGCCCAGGCCGAGGTCCAGCAGGAGGCCGAACAGGTGCATCAACTGAACGTGACGCTCGAGGAGCGCGTGCGGCAGAGGACGGCGGAGCTCGAGGCGACCAATCGCGAGCTCGAGGCGTTTTCTTACTCGGTATCGCACGACCTGCGCGCCCCGCTGCGAACCATCGATGGCTTCTCGCTGGCACTCGAAGAGGACTACACGGACGCGGTCGATGCGACGGGCCGCGACTACATCCACCGGGTGCGCACGGGCGTGCAGCGCATGGGCCAGCTGATCGATGCGCTGCTGCAGCTTTCGCGCATTACGCGGGCCGAGATTACGCGCGAACCGGTCGACCTGACGGCGCTTGCGCACTCGGTCGCCGATAACCTGAAAGAGGAGTATCCCGGGCGCGACCTGGGCATCACGATCCAGGACGGACTCGCGCTCGATGCCGATCCCAAGCTGCTGCGCGTCGCGCTCGAGAACCTGATGAACAACGCGGCGAAGTTCACCTCGAAGGTGGCCCAGCCGTCCATTCGCGTGGGCTTCGACCCGGAGCAGCAGGCGTATTTCATTCGCGATAACGGCGCGGGATTCGACATGTATTACGCGGGCAAGCTCTTCAATGCATTCAACCGGCTGCACGGCGACCGCGACTTCAAGGGCTCCGGCATCGGGCTCGCCACCGTCGCCCGGGTCGTCCACCGGCACCACGGCCGCATCTGGGCGGACGCGGCCGTCGACCGTGGCGCAACGTTTTTTTTCACAGTAGGATAAAAGCCAGGCAAACCATGACAGAAACTGCAAAACTCATCCTCCTTGTTGAAGACGATCCCGACCATGAGCTCCTCACCATCCGGGCCCTCAAACGGTCCAACATCGGAAATGACGTAAGGGTCGCGCGCGACGGAGAAGAGGCGATCGAGCTGCTCTTCGGTGCGAACGCGGTGAAGCCCCAGGTGATCCTGCTGGACCTGAAACTCCCCAAGGTTGACGGACTTGAAGTACTGCGCAGAATTCGTGAGAGCCCGCTGACGAGGATGCTGCCGGTTGTGGTGCTGACTTCGTCCGATGAGGAGCGGGACCTGGTTCGCAGCTACCAGCTGGGCGTGAACAGCTACATCCGCAAGCCGGTCAACTTCAATGACTTCGCCGAAGCGACGCGTCAACTCGGCATGTACTGGCTGGTTCTGAACGAATGCCCGCCGATCTAAGCGAGTCCGGCGTGAATCCGCGTCGTCTCTCCGTTCTCCTGGTCGAGGACAACGTGGACGACGCATTCCTGCTTGAGCGCCACCTGCGCAAGCAGGGGTTCGAACCGCATCTGGAGCGGGTTGAAACCGCGCCCGAACTGCTGAGGGCGCTGGCCCGCAGGCCGCTGCCAGACGTGGTGCTGGCCGACTATAACCTGCCAACTTTCAGCGGGCCCGAGGCGCTGCAGATCGTTCGCGCCAGCGGCTACGACCTGCCGTTCATCATGCTCTCGGGTGCCATGTCCGAGGCAACGGCGGTCGAATCGATGCGCGCCGGCGCCCACGATTACGTGACCAAGCAGAATCTTGCGCGGCTGGTGCCGGCGGTTGAACGCGAACTGCGCGAAGCCGAGGACCGCCGCCAGAAGCTTGCCACCGAGGCCGCGCTGCGGGCCTCGCAGGATCGTTTTACCCGCCTCGTCGAGGCGATGCCGCTCGGGCTGCTGATCACCAGCCGCGAGCAGATCCTTTACACCAACGGCGCGGCACGGCGTCTGTTTGGCCTGCCCGCGGACCTGCCGGGCGGGGTTCCCGAAGAGGTCCGGATCGAACAGATCTGCCCCAGCATGCGGACGGAGGCTCTCTTCGACAATCGCCTGCCGCCGCCCGATCCGTTCGAGGCGACCTGCCGCGCGCTCGATGGCACGACGGTCGAGACGCTGATCGGCGTCGCGCTGCTCAACCCTGATGCGCCGCCCGCCGAGCGGCAGCTCGCGGCCTTCGTCGCCGACCTCCGGCTGCAGAAGAAGAGCGAAGAGATCCTGCGGCGGACGGAGAAGCTGGCGGTGGCCGGGCGGCTCGCAGCCTCGATCGCGCACGAGATCAACAATCCGCTCGAGGCGGTGACGAACCTGCTGTACCTGCTGGGCAATACCGTGCTCGAACCGGACGCGCGCGACTACCTGGAACAGGCGGTCCGCGAGCTCAACATGGTCGCCCAGATCACCGTGCAGACCCTGCGCTTCCACCGGCGCTCCACCCGCGCGACCGAAACCGATCTGAGCGAGTTGATGCGCTCCGTGCTGCCGCTGTTCGAGTCGCGCGCGCGGCTGCTGCAGGGCAAGGTCGAGTCGCGCTTTCGCCCGGCTCCCAACCTGCTGGTGCACGACGGCGAGATTCGCCAGGTAATTGCCAACCTTGTATCGAATGCGACCGACGCCCTGGGCGAAGGCGCGCGACTGATGCTGCGCGTCACCCCCGCGCATCACCCGCGCACCGGGGTGCCGGGCGTCGCCGCGACGGTCGCGGACACCGGCTGCGGCATGTCCCGCGAGACGCTGACGCGCATCTTCGAGCCGTTCTATTCCACCAAGGGCGCGACGGGTACGGGGCTCGGCCTCTGGGTATCGCTCGAGATCGTCGAGAAGCACGGTGGCCTGATGAGCGTGCGCAGCCGCCAGGCAAAGCCCGGCCAGGCGGGCGGCACCGTCTTCCGCCTGTTTCTGCCGCTTACCCGGCAGGAGCCTGCCGCCTAGCTTCATGACGGCGCTGTAATCTCCCGCCAACGTGTTATTGACCCTCTCCCCCTGCCTCCCGCAGCCTTGGGGATAGCAGGTCTGCTCCGTCCAGCGTCCCAGGGCGGCGCAGCTGTGTCCCGCACGCCGTGCGGGCCCGGAACAAATGCAGGGGAGGCCACGCTTGGAAGGACCGCTCGTCGACATGGTGTTGCTGGGCCTCCTGGTGACCTTCTTCGGGATCCAGCAGAGGCGCCGTTCGCAGCCCTATTTCCGATTCTGGTTCGCCGGATGGATCCTCATCTTCTTCAGCTTTCTGTTCTGGGAGGCGCGCTCCGCCGTTCCCCTGCTCGCCGCGCACCGTGAAGCCCTGCGCACGGACACCCTGTACCTTGGGGGCCTGGCGTTCCTGCTCTCGTTCGTCGTCCGGCCAAACAAGAGCGTGCGCACGGCGCTGCTGGGCCTGATCGTTGCGGCCCCGGCCTGCGTGCTCAACTGGCTGGCATGTGCGGATTCGCTTCACTTCATCGCTCTCTCAATCACGGTCTTCACCCTGCAGGCCGCGTTCATTCACCTGACCGTCGACCTGCTGCCGCGCGCCTGGAAAGAACGTCGCGCCGCGCTGACGGCGTTTTGTGCCAGCTGCGGTGTCGCCATGATTACGCTCGCCTACGTGGCGCGTCCGGAAGAGATCATGCAGGTCGCACTCGCACAGGTCTTTATCGTGTGCGCCATCCTCTTCGCCGGTACCGGCAATGGCAAGGGGCTTGACTGGGTGATCGGCATCCTCGGCTTCCTTGGATGGGGAGTGGCCTTCCTGTTCGAAAACTTACTGCATCCCCAGCTGCTTGCCCACGGCACCCTCTTCCAGCTTTGGAACCTGCCCAAGTACGCAGTCGGCTTCGCGATGACGCTGCGCATCTTCGAGGCTGCCCGCGACGACGTCGAAGGTCTTGCCGACCGCTACAAAGACCTCTACGAAGACTTCCGGCTGCTCTACGAAAATCACCCGCTGCCGATGTGGATCGTCGACGCGGCCACCGGGCATTTCCTCTCCGCGAACGCCGCCGCCTGCAACGGTTACGGCTACAGCCAGGAGGAATTCCTCTCGCTCACCGCCGGCGAGGTGCACCAGGCCGAGCCGGTTGACACGAAGCCCCGGCTCGCGATCGAAGGCGTTCGCGAGAGCGAGCAGGCGGCACAGGCCGATCCCGAAGCACAATCCGAGGCGTCCGCCGCGCCGCGCATGCAGCATCGCCTCAAGGATGGCACCCTCATCGCGGTTGAAGTGACCGAGCACGAGATCCTCTTCCAGGGACGCGAAGCCCGCTTCGTCATGGCAGTCGATGTTACGCAGCGCGAGAAGCTCAACGACGAGCTGTTCCACCGCGCGCAGCACGACACGCTGACCGGTCTGCCCAACCGCGCCCTGCTCAACGACCGCCTGGAACAGGCGCTGCTGCGCAGTGCCCGCGACCGCAAGAAAGCCGTGCTGTTCACCATGGACGTGGACCGCTTCAAGCTCATCAACGATACCCACGGGCACCTGATCGGCGACGAGTGCCTGAAGGCCATCGCGGAGCGCCTCAAGGTCCGCATCCGCTCCGTGGATACGATTGCCCGCACCGGCGGCGAGGAGTTTACCGCCATCATCGGCGGCCTCAACACTGCCGAGGACGCGGACAAGATCGCCAGCATGTTCCTGCGCCTGTTCGACTCGCCGCTGCGGCTGCCGGACCAGGAGCTGAAGCTGTCCATGTCGATCGGCGCGGCCATCTACCCCGACGACGGCGAAGACGCCGAGACCCTGCGCCGCAAGTCCGACCAGGCGCTCTACCACGCCAAGCGGCTCGGGCGGAACCGCTTCGCGGTCGCCTCGCGCGAGGTCTGCGCCACCTTCGATCGCGCCATGGCCGTCGAAATCGCGCTGCGCGACGCGCTGCGCAACGGCGGCTTCGAGCTCTACTTCCAGCCCGTGTACAACATGGACGGCTGCGCCTCGCACTTTGAAGCGCTGCTGCGCATGCGGCCCGGCGCGCAGCCCATCTTCGAGCCATCGGTCTTTATCCCCATCGCCGAGGAGTGCGGCCTCATCGTGCCCATCGGCAACTGGGTGGTCGAGACAGCGTGCGAGGCGCTGGTCGAATGGCGACGCCTCGGCGGCGATCAGATTACGGTCGCCATCAATGTCTCGGGCAAGCAGCTGGTGCAGCGCGAATTCGGCGCCTTTGTGCTCGACACGCTTGAGGAGCACGGCCTGCCCCCCAGCGCGCTTGAGCTCGAACTGACCGAGACCTCGCTGATGGCTGAACCGGTCATCATCCGCGATGCGATGGAAGAGCTTGCGCGCGAGGGCATCCGCTTCTCGATCGACGACTTCGGCACGGGCTACTCGTCGCTCGCGCGCATCGCCGACCTGCCCATCTCGCTGCTCAAGATCGACCGCAGCTTCATCGCGCAGCTCGATACGGCACAGCGTACCGACGGCATCGTCGCCGCGATCATCCACATGGCGCAGACGCTCAATGTTGCAATCGTCGCCGAAGGGGTCGAAAACGCATCACAGCTCAACCACCTGCTGCGCCGCGGCTGCGATCTTTACCAGGGATACTTCCTGTCGAAGCCGATCTCGACCGCTGACCTCGCCGAGGCGCTCGCGACGCACAGCCCGATCCTCTTCGCGCATCCCAACTTCTCGCACACCCGCGTCGCCGTCAGCAAGCGCGTGCGACTGACGAATCAGTTGCCGGCCTTCGCAGCCGGCACCAAGGGAGCCGCGTAGGGCGGTGGCGGCGTGGCGCCTGCAGCCACCATGGCGCTGTCGATCATCCGGAAGACATCGGTCAGCGGATACGCGCCCTCAAGCTTCTCGCCATTGATGAACATCACCGGGGTCGCCTGGATATCGAGCGATTCGCCGATCTTCTGCGACTCCTTGATCGCGGCATCATCCTGCTTCTTCAGGCAGGCATCGACCGCGCTCACCGCCTCCGGCTTCAGCCCCTGCTTCTTCGCTTCGTCGCGCGCCAGCTGGTCCAGCGATTCGTTCGCCTTGGCGATGCTCTTCTCCTTGCCGCCAAAGTCCGCGGCATGCGCGTGGATGTCGTCGACCAGGTTCCAGTAGCCGGTGTTGCTCTGGGCCGCGACGCAGTTGGTATCGACCGCCGCGCGCATCGCCCAGGGATGGATCGACAGCGGAAAGTCGCGATACACGATGCGCACGCTCTTGCCGTAACGCTCGGTCAGCGCCGGAAACAGCTGCGCGTGCATCTTGGCGCAGAACGGGCACTCGAGATCGTCGAACATCACGATCTCGACGGGCGCCGTCTCCGGGCCGCCACGCGCCGGGCGTCCCGTTCCCGAGACGAGGGTCTTCGGGTCTTTGCTGATGTCGTACTTGTTGAACTGCGCGAGCGTCTTGCCGTCCTTCGAAAGCAGGAAGGGCAGCGCCGGGGAATGATCCGCGCCCGATGTGATGACCACTTCGATCTTGTCGTAGCCGGGCATATCGGATGGCGTGCGGCCGCCGATGGCCAGGGTGTCCGAGGGCGTAACGCGTGTGCGCTGGCGCAGCAGAATTTCTACGCGACGGGTGAGGTCGGGCGAGAGCGGCTCACCCGCGGCCGGGACCTGCGCGCGGCATCCTGCCACGCTGAACGAGGAGACGAGTACGAGAGAAAGCAGAGCCTGGCTGAGTGTGCGCACCCGCTGATTATCTCACTTTGAGCCGGTCCCGCGCCCTGGAACAGGCGCTAGAACAGCCGCTCCGAACGCCGCAGGTTGCCCGCCGTCCCGATGTTCGCCAGGGTGAAGTTGAACCGGTACGAGCCTTCGTTGCGCACCGAGCCCAACTCGAACTTGCGGTACTCCACCGAGAAGCCGCAGCAGTTCCAGTTGTATGTGCCCTGCAGCGTCGCATACTGCAGCAGCGCCGGAAACACGGTCGACGAGGTGACGACGCCCGTCGAAGAAGTGCTCGTACTGGTTGCGCCGTACAGGCTCTTCAGGTCGAGCCCGGTGTTGGCCGCGAGCGACAGCCCCGGCTTGATGGGGCTGCCGTAGCCGAGCAGCACGCGCAGCTGGTTGAAGTCGGAGACGCCGGTCGTCACGCCCTGCGTCGCGGTCGCGCCCTCGGTGTAGAAGCGACCCGGCGCATCCAGGCGTGCGTAGCTCAGCCCGGCAAAGGCGCCGTTATTCGCGTGCAGGTCGAGGAACACATTGGAGCTGGTGAACTTCTTGGCCCCGGTGTCGAGGTCGAAGTCCCACTCCACATCCGTGTGTGCCGAGGTGCGGAAGCGCAGGCGCGAGATCAGCGGCGAGATCTCGCGCGCTTCGGTCAGGAAGGCGACGCCCGAAAGCGCCAGCGTTGTCTCGAAGATGTTGCGTCGCCCGTTTGAGACCGCCCCGCCAAAGTGCGGATCGAAGAAGTATTTCTGCGTCAGCCGCCACGAGATGAGCTCATCCTGGCTGCAGCCCGTGTTGCCGACCCCGGCGAGGCCAAGGCCTGCGGAATCCATCAGCGGCGTCGCCGGCATGCCGGGCGTCAAGCCCGGGTCCGGATTCAGCCCGCCCATGTCCGGCATGTCGGGGGCATTCGGCATGGGGGACGCGCCGTCCTTGCAGGCGGTGCCATGTTTCGAGAAGAGCCGCTGCGTCAGCCCGTATTCCAGCTCGTTCGTGTTGGAGACAACATCGGTCGCGTCGAAGCGCAGCACGTTGCGAAAGTTGTCGACGCCGCGCACCAGCCGGTAGTTCAGTTCCGGCTCGACGGTATGCCGCACTTCCGTGCCCAGCAGGCGGTTCAGGCGCGTCGGCAGGAACGTCCGCTCGACCACCGGCGCACGCACCCCGAAGCTGAACTCTACGTCCGAGCGCGACAGCGCCGCGAGGCTCTCGGTCGGACGGCCGGTCGCGGTGGCCGCATTCAGGCTGCGGCTGTAGGCGGTTTCGCGGCCGGCAATTGCCGGACGAAAGCGCCAGCCGCCCCCGCCGAAGGGCCGCGAAAGCTCAGGATGCAGATCGATGCGCTCGACCACGCCGCCGGTGACGAAGTTAGGCTGTGTCCGCTTGAGGCCGGAGACCGCGGAGTCGAACGAGAACTGGAGCCCCGACCCGCCAAGCCGCCGTTCGGCCGACTCGAACGAAACCGTCGGCACGTGGAAGATCGTCACCTGCTGCTGCGCCTGCGTTGGCGCGGCCACCACCTTGATGCCTTGGTAGCGGTCGGCAAAGCCGGCCAGTTCCATCCCGTGCCACGCGTGCGTGATGTACGCGGTCGAGATGATGTCGGAGTTGACCGCCTGGTTGAAGTTATCGGTGAAGGCTTCGCGATAGATATAGCTCGAGAGGTATTCGACGTTGGCGGCAATGCGCGTGCGCTCGGTGAAGTCGTGGCGCATGGCGACGATGGCATCTTCGCCGCCCTGGTTGGCCGTACCCTGCAGCCGGTCCAGCAGGCCGGTGTAATGAAAGCGCACGAAGTTCAGCCCGGCGCCCTTGTAACGGAAAGTCGCGTCCTGCGCGAAGCCGCGCTCGGAGTAATACTCGGCGCCGACGGTCAGGTCCATCGAGCGGTTCAGCACCAGGTAGAACTGATCGCCCACGATAAAGCCCTTGGTCGAGCTCTCCCCCAGCGTCGGGATCATGAAGCCGCTCTGCCTTTCGGCCGCATCGGTCGCGTGGGTGACGTACGGCAGGTAGAGGATCGGCACGTTCAGCAGGCGGAACGTGGAGCCGTAGGCCTTGGCCGTGTCGTCCTTTACCGAGAAGTGCCCGGCTGACAGGATCCAGTCCGGGTTGGTCAGCTCGCAGGAAGTCACCGAGCCGTCGTAGATGTCGTACTTTTTCGCGCCGGTCTTCACGACCATGCGGCCGGTGAACAGGAACGGCGAGCCGTTGCTGTAGACCTTCGACGGCACGCCCGGCCGGGCGGGTAGCATGCCTACCGAGCCATGCACGTCATAGAAGCGGCCGGTTTCAGAGGCCAGGTTGAGTTCGCCGCGTGAGGCTTCGAGGCGCTCACCGTTCTGGCCGCCGCTCGCCACCAGGTGGCCGGTTGCCGTCGCCTCGTGCGAGGCGGTGTCGTACTCGATGTGATCGGCGCGCAGGACGCGATCCTGGTAGTGGATCTCGACCGCGCCGTCGAGGATCACGACCTTGTCGCGCAGGGTCTGGGTGTCCGATTCCCAGGTCACGGGGCTGCCGGTGTGCGGGGGGCCGACGATTACCGCATCGGGATAGTCGGCCTGCGATGTGCTTTCTGCGGGGTTTTCGGGGTGCCCTGCGGGGGGTGCATAAGTCGTCATCTGCTGGGCCCTCACAGGATGTGAAAGAACTGAGGACAGCGTGATAACTATGAAGAGGGAGCTGCACCGACGGTACGCCGGAAAGCGCAGACTCCGGGACTTCAGGATCGTCGAAACGCCGTTCCACCAGGGTCTGCAGGCGCTGCTCCGCTCGACCGTCGCCCGCCCACCTGAGAACTGCTCCTTCGACATACTCGACACTCTGCAAGGTTAGACGATTTCGCAGGAAGTGAGTTTAGGTTGATGAACATGGGCTCCGCACAACTCGATACGCTGCCGTTTGACGAGGCCGCCCCGATGCCGCCGGCGCAGGAGATGGCCGTGCCGCAGGACCTGCGGCAGCAGGTGGCCGAGCGGCTTGCCGCGCATCGCCAGCGCCGTCTGCGCGGGGCCGACGCTGCGCCAGCGAAACCGCAGGCTCGTGCAGGCCGCAACAACCCCATTGCAGCGGCGGTCGCCGAGCGCTTTGCCCAGACGCCGAGCTACCGTGCCTTCCTGGCCGAGCAGGCGCAGCGCGCCATCGACGAAGCCCACCGGGAAGCGCAGGAGCGCGCCGCGGAGGCGGAGGTAGCTGCACGCAGCGCCCGGGCCATCGCCCACGCGCAGCAGAAGCTGCTGGACGAACTCGAGCGCTGGAAGGCGCCGCAGGAGTTCTCTGCCGCCACCGCAGCGGTGGTGGCGGTCCCGGTCGAGGCGCCGCGACCCCGCCCGAGCGTCCGTCAGCAGACGGCTGCGCCGTTGACCGTCAAGCTGTACCAGGACCTGAGTGCGCCTCGGACGAGCGTCCCGGCGATCACCAATGCCTTCGTGCCGACGGAGTTCGCCGATCCGGAGGAGTCGACCGCGCTCGACGAAGAGATCGCTTTCCGGCAGGCGCCGGTCTTCGAGCCGTACGTGATTGAGCCGACGGTGCCGCTGCCGGCGAATCTGCTGGAGTTTCCGCGGCAGCTGGTCGCGGCGCACAAGGCGCGCCCACGCCTGGCGGAGGGCCCGCTGCTCGACGAAAGCAACGCTTCGGCACCGCTGATGCGCATCTTTGAGGTCGCTTCGAGCCAGACCGCGCAGGCTGGGGCGGAGATGACGCCGGTTTGGGCGAACATCCGGCTGGGCGCGCACACCGGGAATGAACCGTATGTGGCAACCGCGGATGCACCGGCAATGCACCCTGAGCCAGTCCCGCCGCAGCCCGCGCCGGTCAGCCTGCGGCTGATGGCGACGGTGGTGGACGCGGCACTGATTGCGGGAGCGTTTGCCGTCTTCGCAACGGTTGTGGGCAAGGTGGCGCACGATCTGCCGACGGGGATCAACGGCCTGATCGCCGCGGTGTGCACGCTGGCGATGATGTATCCGATCTACCAGCTGCTGTTCTTTTCCTTCTCCGAGCAGACGCCGGGGATGCGCTATGCGCGTCTCGGGCTTTGCACCTTTGCCGACAGCAACCCGACGCGAGCGGCGATGCGGCGGCGCATCCTGGCTCAGCTGGTGGCGGTGAGTCCCCTGGGGCTGGGCCTGCTGTGGACGCTGGTGGACGACGAGCGGCTGGGGTGGCACGACCGGATCTCACGGATGTATCTGCGGGCTTACTAGGGACTGGGACGGGGAATCGTGGGTGGGGTGCCCCCTCCCTGTTCTTGCGCAAGATCTTCAAAGCATTGAAGTTAGGTCTGGACCTCTGTTGCTGGAGTGATCATGAGCCACTGACGGATTCAGGGGCTTGGGCGCCGGGTTGGGGAAGCGAAAAGAAGGCTGCCCACCGGCTGCCGGTGCGGGGCAAAGGAAAGCGTGATTCGTGGCGTTCCCAGCTTGGGGAGCTGATGACTCGGGGCTCAAAGAGAAGAGGCAGCCCGTGGGCTGCCTCTTCTGTTTGTTGTTGCAACGCGGTTAGAAGGTAGTGCTGACCGTGATGCGGAAGGTCTTGCGGGGCTCGCGGAGGAAGTAGTTGGCTCCGTAGAACTGGACGGCCTGCTGGTAGGAGTATTCGCCGGCGCCGCTGTTCGGGAAGAAGCTGCGGAACTCGGAGGGCGTGGTCGCGAACTGCTGCGGCAGGCTCTTTTCGAGGCGAAGCGGGTTGTAGGCGTAGAAGACCCGGAACGGGGCGTTCACGACCGGCAGGATGACCTGCAGTTCGGCACCGTTCGACATGCGCGGGACATAGTTGGTGCCGGGGACGGTCTTGAGGTACTGCGAGAACTTGACCGACTGGCCGCCGTAGCAGGAGCCGTTGAGCACGACCGGGCAGCCGTAGGAGGGGCTTGAGATGACGGACTGGCCGGCGATGCTTTCGCGCAGCTGCTTGGGTTCGGCATTGAAGGTCATGCCGAAGTCGGTGAAGAAGGCGAAGGTGACCTGGTTGATGATCGGGATGCGGTACTCGACGTTGGTGGTGAACTGGGTGTCGCCGCCGATCGAGACAAGCCGGTAGATCGGCAGGGGAATCTGGACGTTGCCGAGGATCGGGTTGGTCGGGTCGCGCGGGACGAGCGAGCCGTCGGGGTTGGTGAGGTTGAAGTTGACCCGGTTGGGGATGAAGACGTAGGGCGAGTTGGCGCGGATATCGAAGCCGCGCACGTCGGATTCGCCGCCGCCGTAGATGCGTCCCTGGGGCGGCGCGACCTCGCCGCCGAAGCCCGCGGTGTGAGCAAGCTGGACGCGGTAGCCGAGGACGTTGTGGCCTTCGCGGTTGATGCGCAGGCCCTTCATCGGGAAGAACTGGCGGTAAGCGATGGCGGGCGAGTAGTACTTGACGTTGCCGCCGACGCCGGCAATTTGCACCTGCGCGTTGAAGTCCTTGCCGTTGTGCGGGCCGACGCGCGGTCGAGCGAGGAGAAGGTGAAGGTCGGCGTGACGACCGAAGTGTCGATACCGTTCAGCTGGTTCTGCCCGGCGACGCCGGAGCGGAAGGCGAGCGACTGGAAGACGTTCTGGGTGTTCTGGTTGAAGGTCGAGATGGAGGCGCGCGAGTAGGAGTACGAGGCGCCGACGCGGGTGACGCCGGTGCGCGAGAAGACGTGGCGCAGGGGCTCGGACAGGGAGAGCGTGATGCCCTTGGTGGAGGTGTTGTAGTTGGTGAACTGTGAATTCTGCGCGGCCTGGAAGTTGGCCGACTGGGTACCGGTGGCGCTGTACGCCTTGGCCGGGTTGTAGTCGTACTTCGAGTCGAAGACCTGGATACCGAGCGAGATGGGCTTGTTGCGCAGGTAGGGCTCGGTGAAGCCGAAGCTCAGGTTGCGCGAGAGGTCGCCGATGTTGGCGACGACGGAGAGGGTTTCGCCAAGACCGAGGAAGTTGTTGGTCTCGTAGTTGAGCCCGATGAAGGTTCCGGAGAGGCCGGAGAGACCGCCGTTGAGGCCGATGGAGTTCTTGCCCTTTTCCTTCAGCTTGAGCAGCAGGTCGACGGTGCCGTCGTCGGTGTTCTGGCGGGATTCGGACGTCCTGCTCGGCCTTGAGCGGTTCGAAGTAGTTGAGCTGGTTGAGGCGCAGCAGCGAGAGGTCCCACAGGCGGGAGTTGTAGACCTGGCCTTCTTCGAGCAGGAGCTCGCGGCGGATGACCTTGTCGCGGGTGATGGTGTTGCCCTGAAACTCGATGCGCGAGACGTGGAAGGCCTTGCCTTCCTCGCAGTCGATGTCGAGGTAGACGAGCTTCTTGGCTTCGTCGATGCGCGGGACGGGGGAGCCGACAAAGTTGATGTAGCCCAGCTCGCCGTAGGCCTTGCGAAAGCTGCTGCAGGCCCTTCGAGAAGACGGTGCGGTTGAAGTATTCGCCGTCCTTGTTGGCAAACTGCGCGCGCAGGACGCGGGTGTTCGAGACGGCCTTGTTGTTTTTGAAGGTGATGCCGCCAAGCTTGTAGCGCTCGCCTTCTTCGATGGGCAGCAGGATGTCGATCTTCTTGCCGTGGGTGGGGCGCAGGGTGAACGGGTTGATGCCGTTGGTGTCGCGAACCTTGGTCTTCGGCTCGGTGGTCAAAGCCTTGAAGTAGCCGCGGTCCTGGTAGGCCTGGCGGACGCGCTCGGCGTCTTCATCGAGCTTGGAGGCGTCGAAGGTGCGGGCGAAGATGTTCTCGAGGAAGATGGAGTGCGGCACGCCGATGGGCTTGAGGTTGATCATCGCCTGCGCGCAGGGTGCGACTGCTCAGGTTCTGGTTGCCGTCGAAGAGGATCTTGCCGACCTTGACGGTCGGGCCTTCCTTGATCTTGAAGGTGACGGTGACGGAGGCCGGCGGGATGGTCTTGACTCTCGGTGCGGATGGTGGCGAACTGGTGACCGTGCTCGGCGAGGAGATCCTTGAGGACGGTCTCGGCGCGCTTGACGCGGGTGGGGTCGTACTGGCTTTCGACGGTGAGGCCGACCTTGGCTTTCTTGAAGCGCTCGGCGATATCCGACAGCGAGACGGCGTTGTTGCCGGTGTAGTTCAGCTCGCGGATGGTGGGCTTTTCCTTGACGTAGACGACGAGCTGGACGCAGGCGGGGGTGTCGACGCGCTCGATGCGGACGTCTTCGAAGTAGCCGGTGTTCCAGAGCGAGTTGAAGTCGCGCTCGACGATGGCCGGGTCGTACAGATTGCCGGGGCGCGAGAAGAGCCGGGCGATGACGGATTCCTTGGGGATGCGGCGGTTGCCGATGACGTTAGGGGTGCAGAGTGCCTGGGCGTTGCCGTTGGTGGGCTGGTCGGCTGCCTGCTGGGAGCCTGGTTGCGGCTGCCGGGTCCGGCGTCTGGGCGGCGGCGGAGGTGAGTCCCCAAGCGCACGGAATCAGCGCCGACAGGGCGAGCACTGCGGATAACGAGGGCCTTACGACCTTCACTTCGGTGCCTTGTGTGAGGGGGGTCTCAACCCGGCTCTCTGGGGCAGTCTCCACAACCGGGGACACTGCCCGTTCGTTCAGTTGGTTCTCGGTAAAGATACGCACACCCTCACTGCCTTATTGATCAAACCTGTCGCTACGTCCCGAGCGAATCCTGGGGGAATCTCGATTATAGGGGAGCCTGTGCCGGGTTGCGAGTTTCGCGGACATCGCCTAACCGGTTCAGGCAGGATTTCCTGCTTGCGATCTGGTTTGGACGAAGCGCCGCGGCAACGGTTAGGCTGCGCGGCGTCAGGATTGTTACGGGTCGGCTAGCGGGGCTGGCGCTCGATGCGGGCGTGGATGTGGCCGTGCGGCTCGTCGGTGGGCACGAAGATTTCGTTGGGGTTGTCCTGGCCGAAGCGCGAGAGATCGACGGGAAGGTTGTGGCGGTTGGGCATGGTGAGCTCGATGGCGGAGATGACGGGGTCGGCAGCGAGCGCGGCCTCCGCCATGGCGTAGAGCGTGTGCTGGACGGAGAGGCTTCGTGCTGGGCGAAGGCGGTGAGGAGGGTGTCCATCAGGTGGGTGCGGGTGGCGGCGAAGTCTGCGGGGAGCGTGGCGTAGGTCCAGACGATGGTGGCCTCGGTGCCGAGGAGGCGGTCGTTGGTCTCGGGAAGGGTGGTCCAGGCGTCGCGCTTGAAGCCCCGGAAGGCGGAGTGCGAGGTCTTGAGGATGACGAGGCCTTTGACGCCGGAGCGGATGATCGGGCCGCCGCCGGGAGTGAGGGTGAGCTCGGTGGTGGCGACGTCGGGGCCGCGCTGCAGGAAGGCCGACGGCCGTGCTTCTGGCCGTCGGCCTTAAGGCGTATCCACATCTTTTCCTCAACCGTGATGCGAATGCGGGCGACCTGCGGATTGCGCTCGAGAACGAGGCGGGCGAGATCCTGGGCGTAGCCTTCGACCGTGGTTGCGGTGGATTCGCGGGCGACCGAATAAACGGTGTTCTTCATGGTGTCGGTGGCCATGATGCCGGTGTTGTCGCCGTCGGTGAAGCAGCGAGCGAAGTCGCCTTCGAGGTAGAGCCCGACGTTCCACTCGCGGACCTCGTGCTGGTCGCCGGCGCGGGTGACTTTCATGAGGCGGACGCGGGATTTGCCGTAGTGATTTTCGGTGAGGTGGGGCATGGGAGTCCTCCTTTTCGGCGGGTCAGGTGCCTCGGTAGGTGGTGTAGCCGAAGGGGTTGAGCAGCAGCGGGATGTGGTAGCTGGCGCCGTCGGTGTCGACGTCGAAGGTGATGGCGACCTCCGGGTAGAGGGTCTTGAGGAAGGCCCTGTCGAAGTAGCTGCCGGTGGCGAAGGTGAGGCGGTAGCGGCCGGCGAGGACTCTTTCGGGGGCGAGCAACTCGCGGCAGCGGCCGTCGTGGTCGGTGGAGGTGAAGGCGCAGGGGAGCCACGCGTCGAGCTCCCAGCGCTCAAGCGTGACGGCGATTCCGGTGGCTGGGCGGCCCGTCGAGGTATCGAGCACGTGCGTCGAGAGGCCGCTCATATGGCGAGCCAGCGGTGCATGCGCTGGGCGGTGATGAGCCACTGCTGCTGGGCGGCTTCGGTGAGTTCGGTGAGGCGATCGTGCTGAAGGCGCTCTTCGAGGATCGCGAGGAGTTCGGGCGCGGTGCGTCCGCTGGCGAAGACGATGAAGAGGAAGCCGAAGCGCTCTTCGTAGGCGATGTTGGCTGCGGCGAGCGCGGTGGCGACGGTCGAGAGCGAGACCTGGGCGGCCTCCTGTTCGCGGCTCGAGGCGGCTTCCGATCCTGCGGTGACGGGGCTGCCGGCCCTGCTTTCGCCGATGCGCGGGTGGCAGGCGAAGGTGGCGAGCCATTCGGGTTCGGGCAGCCTGAGCCAGGCACGCTCGGCGGCGTGGAGGAAGTCGTCGACGGTGGCGAAGGGGCGCTCTTCGAGTAGGGTGGCGACCCAGAGCGGCGAGCCGCAGCAGGAGAGCAGGGCTTCGACTGCAACGTCGGCAGGGGCCTCATTCCAGGCGGTGAGGGCAGGGGTCATTGGCTCAGGCTCGCAAGGGTGCGGGCCAGGACGCGGACGCCCTGGACGATCGCTTCGGGGGAGGCGTACTCGTCGGGCCGGTGGCTGACTCCGCCACGGCAGGGGAGGAAGATCATGGCGACCGGGGCCAGGCGCGCCATGAAAAGGGTGTCGTGATAGGCGCGGCTGACCATGCGCTTCGCGGGGATGCCTTCGCCCGCGCAGGCTGCGGCGATGGCTTCGACGATGATGGAGCTTGAGGCGGCGGGGGCATCCTGGTTGAGCCAGGTATGCGCGATGCGGACGCCGCGACGGGCGGCGATGTCACGCGACTGCTGTTGAATCGTGTCGAGGACGGCGTCGCGGCGCGCCTGGTCGATGTCGCGCACGTCAAGCGACAGGGTGACGCGCGAGGGAACGCTGTTGACGGCGCTGGGAAAGACGTCGCACATGCCGACCGTGGCAACCGTATCGACGGCGCCGGTGGCGAGCGCGGCGGCTTCGATGGCCTGGATCAACTCGGCCGCGGCGACCAGCGCATCGTGCCGCACGGGCATCAGCATGGCGCCGGCATGGCCGCCTTCGCCTTCGATCGTGATGCGCTGGCTGGCGGGGGCGGCGATGGCGGTGACGATGCCAAGCGGGATGCCCTCCTGTTCGAGCAGAGGTCCCTGCTCAATGTGCAGTTCAACGAACGCGGCGTAGGCGCCGGGTGCGACGCTCGCGGAGGCGAGGGAACCGGGGAAGCCGGCCGCGGCGACCACCTCTGCAAGGGTTTTGCCGTCACGATCGCGAAGCACGGCGACATCCTCTGCGGCGAGCGTGCCACTGAGCACGCGGCTGCCCAGGCAGCCGATGCCGAAACGCGTGGGCTCCTCGCTGGTGAAGAGGATGACTTCGAGGGATCGGCGGGGAGCAAAGCCTGCCGCCCTGAGTGCGCGGACCGCGGCCAGCGCGCCCAGGACCCCGACCGTGCCGTCGTACATGCCGGCGTTGGGGATGGCGTCGATGTGCGAGCCCGTCGCCACGGCGGGCAGACCGGCTTCGGAGCCGGCCCAGCGGAAGAAGGTGTTGCCGACGGCATCGCGGCGGAGGGTCATGCCCGCGGCCTCAGCAAGACTTTCGACGTACGCCCGTGCCCTAAGGTCGGTGGGGGTGAAGACGACACGGGTTACGGCGACGCCGACTCCCGGCTCGTGACGCGGCTCGGAGATGGCGGCGAGCGCATCGAGCTCCGCCATCAACCGGTCGATGTCGATCTCGATCGTCACAGGGCAGGTCTCCGGTTCCAGTCTTTGTAGATGAGGTACTTTGCCGGGGCATCGGTCGAGGCCTGGAACCACTGCGGGCAGTAGGGCCCCATCCAGATGCAGTCGCCGCGCTCGACGTCGTGGAAGTCCGTGCCCAGCCGGTAGGTGCCGGCGCCTTCGAGCATGAGAAGACCGTGCTCCATCACGTGAACCTCGACCTGTGCGAGCGCCGTTCCGGCGGCGTAGGTCATGGTGTTCACGGCGAAGTCGAACGCCTCGCCAGGCGGGACGAGCGGCTTCACGATCAGGCGCTCGTCGCCCGCCAGCGGCACTCCGGTCACGGCCCCCTCGTGGCCAGTGAAGCCCTCGGGCTGCATGACGCCGTCGAGGCCTTCGTACTTCTTTTCGAATACCAGCAGCTTCGCCGCGGAGAGCGCCTTGATGCGTGCTCCGTGCGGGGCGTAGCCGTACCCGCCGTGCCGCAACGTGTGGTGCATGCCCTCCACGTCGAAGGCGACCTCGCCCTCGAGCACCCAGGCAAAGCACTGGTCGTCGGTGGTCTCGAGCGTACCGTTGGCTTCGAGCGTCGCCGTGTACATCAGGAAGTTCGCACCCAGCCTCGGCGAGGCATGGACGACTGCCGTGCCGTGCTCGAGGCCGGCGAACGGCGCGGTGACAAACCCATCGGGCGTGTGCAGCAGGTACGCCGAGTTGAGGACACTGCGTGTTTCGCCGAGCTTGCCGTTGACTTCGCTTGCCTTCAAAGCTTGGGCTCCTGTTTGAAGTTCGGTTGGAAGATCGGTTGAAGCCTCGGTGACTCGAGCAGCCGCAGGATCGCGGCGATCGCCGAAGCCACATCCTGCTCTGCGACGGCCTCATCCGGGTGGTGGCTGAGCCCTCCCGGTGTCCGCACAAACAGCATCGTCGAGGGCACACAGCCGGCGAGGATCATGGCATCATGCCCCGCGCCTGAGACCATCCTATGCGGAGTCTCGACCGCGGCTTCGAGAAGATGGCACAAATCTTCATTCATGGCGACGGCCTCCTGGCGGCTGGTCTCGCGGCTCGTCAGGGTTACTCCGCGGCTAACGGACGCTTTGCCCGCCTCTTCGAGCAACGCAGCGACTGCCTGCGCGCGAGTTGTATCGCTGGCATGGCGGACATCCAGCGACAGCACGGCCGAGCCCGGGATGACGTTCGCGGCGCCGGGCGTGACGGCGATCATGCCGACGGTCGCGACGAGGCCGGCAGTCTCCCGGGCGTAGCGCTCGACGGCCGAAACCCAGGCGGCTCCGGCAGCCAGTGCGTCCTGCCGGAGGTGCATGGGCGTGGTCCCCGCATGGTTTGCGCGACCGGTGAAGCTGAGCTCGAGCCGGGTCTGTCCGATGATGGCAGTGACGATGCCGAGCGGGAGGTTGAGCGACTCGAGCACGGGGCCCTGCTCAATGTGCAGCTCGACGAAGGCGAAGGTGCCGGGTGTGATGGCGGCATCGTGCAGTTGAACGGGGTCCGAGCCCGAAGGCTTCGAGTGCGGCTGCCATGCTGATGCCGGCGGCATCGGCGCGAGCGAGCTCTGCCGCGCCCAGCGTCCCCGCGAACGCGCGGCTGCCGATGAACGGCATACGAAAGCGTATGCCTTCTTCTTCAGAGAATGCGGCCACTTCAACTGCGAACGGCAGACGCCGGCCCTGCAGCGCGCGGATTGCGGCAAGCGGCACTGCGACTCCGAGGACGCCGTCGAAGGCGCCGCCGTCGGGGACGGTATCGATGTGCGAGCCGAGCAGCAGGATGTCCGCGCTGTGGGATGCGCCGGGGTAGAGTCCGCGCAGATTCCCCGCTGCGTCGACCCGCACCGACATGCCCAGCGCTTCCATCTCCGCGCTGAGCAGGGCGTGCACCTGGCGGGTCGCGGGCGAAAGGAAGAGCCGTGTGATCGTCGCAGGGACGTCGGTGAGCGCGGCAATGCGCGCACAGAGATCGAGTGCATACGCTGCGGCTGAGGGCGCTGCGCTCAAACGGTGACCTCTCGTCCTGTATTCGGTCCGGGGAACTCGCTTGAATCGAAGACACACTGTCCACGAAGGAAGGTGCGCTTCACGCGGCCGCGAACCGTCCGTCCCAGGTACGGCGACACCGGGTGCCGAAAGTACAGGTCGTGCTCTGCGATGGTCCAGGTTTGCTCGGGCGCGAAGACCACGAGGTCCGCGTCCGCACCTGCCTCGATCGTTCCCTTGCGGCCGGTAAGTCCGACGAGCTGCGCGGGGCGTGCGCCCATCCAGCGCGCCAGGTCCGGCAGGCCGAAGCCGTGTTCAGCCGCTGCCGACCACATCACGGGCAGCGTGACCGAGAGCCCGGCGATGCCACCCCACGCCTTCTCGAACGAACCTTCTCCAAGTCCTTTCATTGCGGGCGGGCAGGGCGAGTGGTCGCTTGCGACGAGGTCGATGGTGCCGTCCGCGAGCGCGTCCCAGAGGAGCGCCTGGTTGGCTCGCGAACGAATCGGCGGCGCGCATTTGAAGAGCGTCGCGCCCCCGGGAATCTCTTCCGCCGCAAAGACCAGGTAGTGCGGGCAGGTTTCGACCGTAATCGGCAGACCTTCCGCCCTGGCGGCGCGCAGCAAAGGAAGCGCTTCGGCACTCGACAGGTGCACGATGTGGACGCGCGCTTGGAACTCGCGGCAGAGCGCGATCATCAGGCTGATCGCGGCGACCTCCGCCTCGTCCGGGCGCGACTTGAGATACGTGGCGTAGCTCCGCCAATCGTCCGCGGCCAGCAGCGCGGCTGCACGCTCGCAGGGTCCGGCAAGCTCGGCGTGCACCAGTAACGGCAGACCGCTCTCCGTGATCCGCGGCATCGCTGCGCGCAGGTCCTTCTCGTTGATTAACCCGAAGCCCTCGCAGCCCGGGTACAGCAGGAAGCATTTGTAGCCCGGGACCCCGGCGTGCGCGAGCGGCAGCAGATGCTCCTGGTTGCCGTTGACCGCGCCGCCCCACGGGCGCCAGTCGACGCGGCATTTTCCGGCGGCCGCGAGGCGCTTGGCCGCAAGCGCTGCCACGGTGGTCGTCTCGGGCAGGCAGTTCAGCGGCATGTCGATGAGCGTAGTGAAGCCTCCGGCCGCGGCGGCTCGCGTGGCGGTGGCGAAGCCCTCCCACTCGGTGCGTCCGGGCTCGTTGATGTGGACGTGCGGGTCAACCAGGCCGGGCAGCAGCGCATCGTCACCAAGATCGACCAATCTGGCGCCTGCGGGGGCTTCATCGGCCACCTGCGCGATGGTCCCGGCGTGGTCGTCGACGAGCACCGCCGCAGGACGGACGCCATCCGCAAAGACGACGCGGCGCGAGATGTAAGCGGTGAGGGACATGGCGTGGTCCTACTAACTTACAACGGCGCTTGCGATTCTCTATGACTCGAGCTCAGCGGAGACGGTGTACTCGGCGGCCGACTTATCCCAGACGATCGTAAGCACGTTGGGTTGACAGCACACCTGGCAATCTTCGACATACTGCTGGCGCGAGCCGCCCGACTCGTCGACCGTCGTCTCCACCCACTCGCCGCAGCCCGCGCATTGATAGTGTGCTGGGTGCATCTACCTGCCCTCGCCGGCGCGGTGCGCGGCATCGATCGCCTCGGTCAAAGACTGATCGGCTCCATCGCTGCGCATGGTTTCGGTGGGGATGGTGACGGCTTCGGCGCAGGCCTGCACGGCGTGCGGGAGGTCGAAGCGTACGGCCAGGCCGTCGCCCGCTGCGTCCAGCCAGAGCGTCATCGGCGGCGGCGCGGTGCCGGCATCGCGCACCGTCTGCTGGCAGTCCACATCCTGATCCTTCGGATAGCCGGCCAGGTAGAGCTCATAAAGCCGCTTCGAGGCGACCGTCGTCACGGGTTCAGCAGTTCTGGCGGCGGGCCCGTCCGGGGCGCCCTCGACATAGGCGGCGGGCAGCAGTTTGTTCCAGTCCACGGGCTTACCCGTCTTCAGGTCGTACACGATCGAGCGAATCTCAACGGACGGGTGCGCGCCGCAATCGGTCTCATCGGTAACCAGGAAGCTGAGGAAGCCCGGGCCCCGCATCGTCGCCGTGACACCGCGCGAGTACGAGCCGCCCGGGCAAGTCTGCGGATTTGGCGCGGAGGCGAGCCTGACCCTGGTATCGAGTCCGCGCAGTCCTGCGTTGATCGCGCGCTCAGCCGCGTCCCTTGGGCTCAGAATCTCGGGCATGGCCGCGACACTCGGCCGCACCGCGGGCATCGGCCGCAGCGCGACCAGAGGACCCGGGGCTTGTGCCGCAGCCGCCGCAATAAGAACGACACCGAGGAGCCACTGCATCATTAATCTATTCGCTGATGTTGCCGTAGTCGCGCGCGGGTGCACCGGCAACGGGCTTGCCTTCCTGCACGTAGTTGCGGTTCCACTTGGGAATTTCGACCACGTAGGTTCCGGGCTTTTCGATGATGGCCTGGCAGCCGAGGCGGCTGTTGAGCTGAATATCGGCGGCCGTCTCCATGCGGTCGAGTTCCTTGTCTTCAGCCTCGGAGATGCCCTTGGCGCCCTCCTTCACCCACAGGTGGCAGGTGGTGCAGGCGCAGACGCCTCCGCACGCGTGGTCGAGGAAGATGTCGTAGTTCTCGGCAACGTCGAGGAAGCTCATCGGCTCGCCGTGCCCTTCATACGGCATCGAGCCGAAAGGGAATTCGACCGACTTGTTTTCGGGGAGGAACGTGACCCGCACCAATCCATCGGCGACAGGCTTCGACAGATCGACAGGCGGAAGTACTTTTGCTTCAGACATGATGGCTTCGATTCTAAATGGTTGCGAGAACAGGAGAACCTGCGATCGTGGCGCGTCGCGCGTCAGGACGGGCGCCACTGCGGCTGCCCGGCCTAATCTTCGGTCGATTCGCCCGGCGTCTCTTCGTCCTTCTCATATTCCGCGGGCGCGAACGCATGCGGCGCCGACGGATTTGCGCCCAGCCCCTGACCCATCTGCTCCCCGGCCGAGGCCATCGTCTGGCCCTTCATGGCACCGGTCACGGCGGAGTCCATCATGATCTCGGCGAAACGCCGCGTCGCCTTATCGAGGCGCTCGATCGCCTGGCGAATGATAGTGTGATCGCCGCCCATCAGGGATGCTTTGACCTCCTCCTCGGACGCAGCAATTTTGTCCAGCTCGGCCGAGGTCAACTGCTGCCACGCCGGGGTCTTCTTGCCCTTGTCCACTGCATCGAGGATCGTGTTCGCCTCGTTCTTCGCCTCGATTACCTGCCGTTCGGTAATATCCTGCTCCGCCATGTCGAATGACTCCAGAATCATCGTTTCCACTTGCTCGTCGGTTAGCCCGTATGTCGGTTTGACTTCAATCTGCGCCTCGGTGCCACTGCGCTGCTCGCGTGCGGACACTTGCAGAATGCCGTTCGCGTCGATCAGAAACTTCACCTCGATGCGCGGCAGCCCGGCCACCATCGGGGGTATTCCCTTGAGGTCGAAGCGTGCCAGCGACCTGCAGTCCCTGGCGAGTTCGCGCTCCCCCTGCACGACATGGATGGCGACGTTCGTCTGCCCGTCAACGCCGGTGGTGAAGTGCTCAGTCGCGCTCGCCGGAATCGTCGAGTTTCGCTGAATGATCTTCGCAACCACGCCGCCGAGCGCCTCGATGCCAAGGGAGAGTGGCGTCACATCGAGCAGCAGCAGGTCTTCGGTCGCAGCCGAACCTCCGGCCAGAATCTGCGCCTGCACCGCCGCACCGAGCGCCACCACTTCATCCGGGTTGAGCTCGGTATGCAGTTTCTTGCCGCGCGCCTCGAGATCGAACAGTCCCGCGACCAGCGTACGCACGGCGGGAATCCGCGTCGAACCGCCCACCATCACCACTTCGTCGATCTGCTCGGGCGTCATCCCGGCGTCTTTAAGCGCCAGCTTCACCGGTGCCGCGGTCCGCGCCACCACGGGTTGAATCAGTTGCTCGAACTGAGCGCGCGTGATCTCCCGCTGGTAATGCTTCCCATTGGGCAGAGGGACGTTCAACGTCGCGGTATCGCGATCCGACAGCGCGATCTTCGCCTCGATCACCGCCTTGCGCACGGCCTGGATCGCCTCTGGATTCGTGCGCACGTCGACGCTCTCGCCCCCCGCGATATCGTCGAGCGCAATCGCGATCAAAAGGTTGTCGATATCGTCACCGCCCAGGTGCGTGTCGCCGCCTGTCGCGATCACCTCGAAGATGCCCTCATGCAGCTTGAGGATGGAGATATCGAATGTCCCGCCACCGAAGTCGTAGACGGCGATGATGCCGTCGCGCTTCTTATCCAGACCGTAGGCGAGCGCCGCCGCGGTCGGCTCGTTTACCAGCCGCAGCACCTCGAGTCCGGCGATGCGCCCGGCATCCTTGGTCGCCTGGCGTTGCGCGTCGTTGAAGTAGGCAGGCACTGTAATGACCGCCTTCGACACCGCCGCGCCAAAGAAGCGCTCTGCGTTCTTCTTCAGCTGCTGCAGCACATAGGCGGAGATCTCGGGCGGCGTCATGGTCAGGCCGCCGACGTTCAGCCGCAGCACTTCGCCCGGTTTCGCATCCGCGGCCAGCCGAAAGGGAAACAGCTTCAGCTCCTCCTGCACGTCGGCAAGGTCGCGCCCCATCAGGCGTTTGGCCGAGTACACCGCCGACCCGGAATCCGCCATCAGCGTGGCGCGCGCCGCATTGCCGACCGCGACGCCGTCCTCGGTCCAGGCCACGACCGAAGGCACCAGGCGCTCGCCATCCTCACCCGGAATCACTACCGGCGTGTCGTCCTGCATGAACGCCACGAGCGAATTGGTCGTCCCCAGGTCGATCCCGACCACGATGCTGCGTGCCTCTGCCATCTCTTCCAATCCCCTTGCCTGTCTTTTGCCGGCCGCGCTCGGCCGTCGCTCCTGCTTCGATGCGCGGCTCCTGCTCGATGCGCGCTTCTTGGTTCGATGCGCGACTCTTGGTTCGATGCGCGCGGCGCACCGGCGATGCCGCCGCCGCGCACCTTCTTCATTGTCCACTATGCGCTACGACGCCGGCGGATTACGGAATGCCCGGCGCGGTAAAACCCCATGAGGGCTTCCGGCTGTTTCGGCCGCCATGCTACCGTTCTGCATGGAAAAGAACCCTTATGCGCATTGCCTGGGAGATCAGGATCCCCGCGCGGTGTACGCCTCGACGCCCGGCCTCATCCACCAGGCGGTCTGCGAGATGACGCCCGAGCAGATCGAGACCCCGATCGCCGCGGGCAAGTGGAACCCGCGCCAGATCGTCGCGCACATGGCGGACTGCGAGATCGCCTTCGGCTTTCGCATGCGGCAGATTCTCGCCGCGCCCGCCGGCGAACCGGCGCAATTGCAGCCATTCGACCAGACCGCCTGGGCACAGCACTACGCGTCCTACACGCTTCCCGGCGCGCTGGCCCTGTTCCACGCGCTCCGCGAGTGGAACGTGAAGCTGATCGGCACACTGACCCAGGCCGAACTTGGGAAGGCGGGCTACCATCCCGAACGAGGTAACCAGACGGTCAGCGAGATCGTGGCCATGGTCGCAGGCCACGACCTGAATCACCTGGTCCAGTTGCAGAGACTGACGCCCGCCTAGGCTGCAGCCCGATTCGCCAGCCGGGTCAAGGCGTGGATCCCCTTGCGGGGTTGAAGGCGCTCCCGCGGCGGGCCGATGCGGTAGATCAGGTAGAAGATCGCCATCACCACCAGGAACTCCGGCACCCGCGCCCACGCAGGGTGCAGGTGCGCCGCCTCGAGCAGCTTTCGGCCATAGAACATATAGGCGATGAGCACCAGCACCGCCTTCGCGCGACCCTCTTCCCGGCGGGCGAACCCATGGCAGAACGGCAGCAGGAGCACAACCGCATCGTAAGGATGATGCTTGAAGAGCCCATAGCTCATCGTGGCCATCAGCGCCATCTGCCACGGCACAGAGCCCTCGCCGCGATCGCGAAAAGCGCTGCGGGAGACGGCCGCGCAGAGCGCGATCGCCACGGCAAGCTCGACGCCAGCCGATACACCTGCACCAAAGCGCAGCAGCAGGGGCTCCATGAGATTCATAAGGTTGGGATTGTCCGGCGCCGCGCTGAACCCATGCCGCGCCACGGCCAGCGGCTCAGTTGCCAGACGGAAGATCGCCCAGGGATCGCGCGCCCCCGTGATCCAGAGCCACACCAGCAGGAGCGACACAGCCCCCGGCAGCAGACTCCAAAAAGCAGCTTTTATACCCCGGCGGAACAGCAGGAAGCAGAGCATCGGTGGAGCAAAGCTGAATTTGAAGTAGGCCAATCCCGACCACCCTGCCTTTGCAGCGCTCCAGGTCGGGGAAAGTAGCGTCAGGCACCAGAGCATCAGCACCAGCAGGCCCTGCTGACCGTTTCCGATGCTGTTGCGCGTCGGCGTCGCCATCAGGAACAGGCATCCCACCAGCACTTGCGCCCGCCAACGAAGACGATAAGCCCGTCCCGCTGCCGCAACGCTGACTACCGCAAACCCCACGTTCACAATCGCCCAGACCCCCTGCGCCGTACCCAACGGCAGCAGCCCCAGCGGCGCCAGCAGCACGTACAGGATCGGCAGGTAGTTGGGGACCTGGCTCAACACAAACGAATGCTCAGGATCGCCCGCCAGGTAGACCGCCCAGGGATCCGCGTGCGCAAGCAGCAGACGCACACCGCTCCACTGAAAATCCTGGCTGGCGTGCGCCGCGTTTCGCACCCCGGCCGCCGTCGAAAGCAACGCGAGCGCAAGCAGCAGCAGCCAGCCTGCCTGGCGTGCCCTGATATTTCCCGCGCCTTGCAGAAGCTCGGTCGGCGACATGAGGCCAACTTACACCCAGAACGCATCGCGCACTGATCAGGATGCGCAGTTACATTGACTTTCCTTGGGCGTAGGTACCAAGTTGGGATAACGCTGATTCCGGAGCGCTCCGAGCCGTCAGAAAGCGCACCAATCCGGGACTATAACCGCCTCACGCGAGCGCGCCGTCCACATCCCGCACCAGGTTGCGCAGGTAGCTCCGCTTGTTCAGCAGGGTCACCATCTCGTCTCTGGCCGACGCCTTCGCGGTGTCATCGGCTGCATCCACCGCCCGGTCCCAACGCGTCCACAGCGCTTCAAGCTCCTTCTGCGTCTCCGCCATCTTGCCGGCGAAAGTCGCAGCTGCTGCCTGCAGGTCGCGGCGCAGATCAGGGTCAGCCTCGTCGCCCATCTCCCGGGCAGCCTTCATCTCCATCAGCTGCATGTTGAGTTCAAACACTTCTTCGAGCAGCTCAGGTGGCACCAGTTGCTTCTTTTCAGCGCCGGTTCCACGCGCCGCCTCGGTCGCGGCTTTCGACTGCTCTTCAAGCTCGACACCCTCGACGGTGAGCAGGTACTGCGTGCGTGCAATCGGATCTTTGAGGGTGCGATAGGCGTCGTTCAACTGCGAAGACTGTTCGAGCGCCGCATCCTGCTCCGCGACGGGCCGAGCCGCGAACCGGTCCGGATGCAGCTTGCGCGACTGCGCGTAAAACGCCTTCTCAAGCGCTGGAAGATCGATGTTCAAGTGACGCGGAAGCCCAAAAATGCCGAAGAAATCCATACCCTTCAGCATAACCTCGCGAAGCAATCACTCCATGCACTGGAGTCGGCCAGCGTCGGGCCACAATGCTTTTCCCGCTAAGCCGAAAAGCTGGACCCACACCCACAGCTCTTCGTCGAGTTTGGATTGATGAAGTTGAACCCCTGCCGCATCAGCGTCTCTTCAAAATCCAGCACCATTCCGGCCAGGTAGATGTAGCTCTTCGGGTCAACGAACAGCCGCACCGCCTGTGCTCCCGAAGGATCACCCGGTGTTTCCAGCCCCTCGCCAAAGATGAACGTGCGATCCCGATCCCGTGGCTTGGTGTCGAACCGGATGTTGTACGAAAGCCCGGAACAGCCGCCGCCCGTAATGCCCACCCGCAGTCCGCCATCTACCGGCGAAATGCCTTCCTTGGCCATCGCCACGCGAATCCGCTTTAACGCATTCTTTGTGATCTCGATCGCCTGCTTCGCCCGCGGTTGCTGGCCTTCGGCGGTCAGCAGCGTCATGCCGGCAAGCGGGTCTTTCGGCTGACCCGGGGCCGCGGCGTGATGCTGCGCGTCCCGCTCCGCCGCCGTCTGTAGCGTCACCATTGCCATCGTTTGAACCTTTCAAACAGACGAAAGCGGCCCAGCGTTCCAGCCAGGCCGCTCCGTCCTCTACCTGTTCCTAGTGGGCCGCGGCGACTGCGACGTCCGCCGTTTCAGTCACGTTGTTCTTCTTCTTCCAGTCGCCGATCGCCGCACGGATCGCGTCTTCTGCGAGCACGGAGCAGTGAATCTTCACCGGCGGCAGGGCCAGTTCCTTGACGATATCGGTGTTCGAGATCTGCAGCGCTTCGGCTACCGTCTTGCCCTTCACCCACTCGGTTGCGAGCGAGCTCGAAGCGATTGCCGAGCCGCAGCCGAAGGTCTTGAACTTGGCGTCCTCGATGACCTGCGTCTCGGGATTGACACGAATCTGCAGACGCATCACGTCGCCGCACTCGGGCGCGCCAACCAGACCGGTGCCGACTTCGTCCAGGCTCTTGTCCATCTGTCCCACGTTGCGCGGATTGCTGTAATGATCGACTACCTTATCGCTGTATGCCATGTCATTTCTCCTGAAGCCTTTTCGTTAGATGATGCGGCCAAACATTTGGTTCGGCGCAATTTTCGCCGGCCATTCGCAAATTTAGTGCGCGGCCCACTCAATCTTGCTCAGATCAATGCCTTCCTTGACCATCTCGTACAGCGGGCTCATCTCGCGCAGGTGCTTCACGACGTCGATCACCTTGTCCGAAACGTAGTCCACTTCCGCCTTGTTGTTGAAGCGGCCGAGCCCGAAGCGGATGCTGGAGTGGGCAACATCATCGCCCAATCCCAGAGCCTTCAGCACATAGCTCGGTTCGAGCGTCGCCGACGTGCAGGCCGAGCCAGACGAGACGGCAATGTCGTTGATGCCCATCAGTAGGGACTCGCCTTCTACGTGGACGAAGCTCATATTCAGATTGCCCGGCAGGTGGTGGTCCATGTTGCCGTTCACGTGGACATAGTCCAGCGCATTTTCAAACTTTGTCTTCAGGTAGTTGCGCAGGTCCTGCTGGCGCTTGCCCTCGGCTTCCATCTCGGCGCCGGCGATCTCGCAGGCCGCGCCCAGCCCGACAATACCCGGAACATTCAGCGTGCCCGAACGCATGCCGCGCTCGTGCCCGCCGCCGTTGATCTGCTCGGTGATCTGTACCCGCGGGTTGCGGCGGCGAACATACAACGCTCCCACACCCTTCGGCCCGTAGATCTTGTGCGCGGTCAGCGAAAGCACGTCGATGTTCATCGCCTGCACGTTCACCGGAATCTTGCCGACCGCCTGCACCGCGTCGGTATGGAAGATCACACCCTTCTCATGGCACAGCTTGCCGATCTCCTCAACCGGCTGAATCACGCCGATCTCGTTGTTCGCAAACATGATGGTCACGAGAATCGTCTTCTCCGTCATCGCCGCCTTCAACTTCTCCATCGAGACCAGGCCATCGGTCTCGACCGGCAGGTACGTCACTTCGTAACCCTGGCGCTCCAGCTTCTTACACGTGTCGAGCACGGCTTTATGCTCGGTCACCTGCGTGATGATGTGGTTGCCGCGCTCCTTGTACATCTCGGCGATACCCTTGATCGCCAGGTTGTTCGACTCTGTCGCACCCGAGGTAAAAATGATCTCCTTCGGCGTGCAGCCGATCAGCTTTGCAATCTGTTCGCGCGCCTTATCGACCGCCTGCTCGGCCTCCCAGCCAAACTGGTGGTTGCGGCTCGCCGCATTGCCGAAGACCTTGCCGAAGTACGGCAGCATGGCATCGAGCACGCGCGGATCCATCGGCGTCGTCGCATGGTTGTCCATGTAGATCGGAAGCTGCACGCCCTCCGGCAGCGGCTCCTTCGATTCCGTGATGACGACCCCGTTGTGGGTCATGTTTGCGCTCTGTTCCATCTGCTCCGCGACCTGCTCATTCATATCCAGCTCCTGATAAATGTCCCTTGAAACCCGTCTTTACTACCAAATCCGCACTGCCAAACTCGGCGCCTAAAGCGCAATCGAAACCAATCCGCCGCCCACCATCACACTCTGCCCGGAATGTTCCGGGTCTGGCTCCTCGATGAGGTCCGCAATCCGGATCGCACTCAACAGGTCCTTGATGGAGTCGTTCACCTTGCGCAACGGTTCTTTGATGGTGCAGTGGCCCGCAAGGTCGCAGGTGCCGTGAATCGTGATGCAGCTGGTGATAAACAACGGCCCGTCGATCGCCCGGATGACCTCGAACGCCGAGATCTCACTCGCTGGCCGCGCCAGCGCATACCCGCCGTTGGTTCCGGCATGCGAAACCAGAAGCCCCGCCCGCGCCAGCGTCTGCAGAATCTTCGCCAGCAGTTGCGGCGGGATATGGTACGCATCCGCAATGTCTTTCGCCGACTGCGCGTACATCGTCTTCGACCCCGCATGCGCCGGAACTAGCGCCTGCTCCGCCGTGTGCTCGGCGAGGTACTTCAGGGCCATCAGCCCGTAGTCCGCTTTTTTGGTCAGACGCAGCATCGAGCACAACCCTCACGACCGAACCGGTCTCAACTAAATGAGACTAGTCCAGTCCTACATAGTGTAAGGCCCGGATACCGCGAGCGCAACCGGTTGTCTTGCTTCTTCCCGCCGGCTTCCCCCGCTCAGCCGTTCAATCCGACAACGGCTGCGGCGCCATGCGGATCACCACCGCACCCACCTGGTGCCCCAGCGCCTCGCCCGCATAATTCGACCAGCGGTAGTGCACCCCGGCATAAATTCGCGACATCGACTCCTCCTCCGCAAACTGCCGGAACGACCGGAAATGTCGCGTCACGCCGCCGCTCACGACCACAAAACTAAACTCCCCGCTTCCAAACAGCGCCTCGAGCGTCGTCTGAGCGCCCGCCCCCAGCGTGCAGTGCGCACACGGATATTCCGGGATCATCGGCGTCGGCAGCAGCGGCTTCCAGCCCGGCTGCGGCGTCATCTGCAGCGGTCCGCCGCCCGCCGCGATCGCCGTCACCGGCCGCCACAGGTTGTAGGTGTACTTCGCGTCCCACGCCGCGTAGTGGCTGTCGATGATCGCCTCTTCCACCAGCGCCATCGCGCGGGCACTCTCTACCTCGCCCAACCGCGCATGCTCCACCGCCTGCCGCGCCACGCTGCTCCAGCTATAAATCCCCGGCAGCCCGTGGAAGCGTCCAATTTCGGTCTGCTCCGGCGTGCGCACCTTCGAGTCGTCTTTGCCCAGCAGCGCCACTTCTTCAAGGTCCCGGCGCATCTGCGCGCTGTTCAACGCAGCCGGCGGCGGCGGCCGCAGCGCCGCGTACGAATCCAGGCAGAATGGCCGCATCTTCGCCGCCGCCGGATCCGCCATCGGCCGGTCCGACGTCGGCTGGTACACGCCGTCGCCCTGCCCCGCTTTATAGGTATGGCTGAAATCCGCGCCATCCTCACGGCGCAGCCTCACCACCGCCGCCGCAGCCGCAGCTCCTACAGCAAGCCCCCGCTCCTTCTCGTCCGACTCCGCAATGTCCGCCAGCCGGCGATCCCGCTCGATCTTCATCGCCGGCGCCAGCGTCGGCGCAGCCGCCTCCAGGGTCCGGTAGCATGCCTCAACCACTGCCGCCTGCAGCTCATCCGGCGCAAACGGCGCGCCCGCCCGCCCCGCAGCCACCGGCCCCAGGATCCCCGAGCCCACATACATCGGATGCACCGCGTTCGCCGCCTCGTACTCGGCCAGCTGCACCATCGCCACCGCGCGCTCCACCTCGAGCAGATCCATCGAGGCCCCGGCCGCCGTCTTCAACAGCGTTTCGTTCAGCTCCGTCACCGTGTTCGCCCGAACCGGCAGCACCCCAGCCCACACCCACGCCAACACCGCGACCACGCGCGGCAGCCTCAACAAGCTCATGACACTTCCTTCTTTCCCAGAGGTAGTCACAACCAGGGCCCGGCACTCGATTGTCTTAGGGAGCGAAGTCGATCCTAACCGAATTCCGCGCGTCGGCAAGAACAAAAGCAAATGCGTCCTGACGCCGGACAGGTGCCACTTCGTGGCGCAGGAGTTTCGCGCGCAAGGTTGAGCTATGGGCGATGTATCTGCGCGCGAGCGCTCCCACCCCACGAAGTGGTTGCCGCCCGCAATGAGGGCGTTCTAGCTGTTGTTCCTGTCACGGCGTGACCGCTTCGATCGGCGTCGAGACCCGGCGGATGACGATCCACGCGTACTGCGCGGCGGAAAACGGCGCGAGCACGGCGATCGCCTTCAGCAGGACGCCATCGACTGCGGCCAGATGCGGAATCACGAACACCCGGTTCGCCATCACGCCCACCACCGCAAAGATCTGCACGCACGTATTCAGCTTGCCAAACAGCGACGGCCGAAAGTCGCGCAGCGCATTGGTCATGAACAGCAGCGTCGAAATCAACAGGATGCCGAGGTCGCGGCTGAACACCAGCACCGTGACATAGCGCGGAATCTGCCCCACATGCGTCAACGCCAGAAACAGTGTCGACAACAGCAGCTTGTCCGCAATCGGATCCAGATACTGCCCCAGCCTGGTGTGCTGGTGCAGCAGCCGTGCGAGCAGGCCGTCCAGCCCGTCCGTCAGCCCGGCGACCATCATCAGCCCAAACGCCGGCCACCACTTCCCGTCCAGGATCGCAATCACCAGGAACGGAAGCAGGAACAACCGCAGCATCGTCAACATGTTGGGGGCCGCGCGGAATTGAGTGAGCAGAGGCAAAAGGTAGGAGAGGCAAGGGATCCGCCGCTTCTTCCCATGGTAGCGCAGCCCGCCGGGCAAGAGCCCTCCATCGTGCCAGCGGCGAGGACGAAAGTAGCATAGGGCGTCGGCGCTCCGGCTGATAACACTGGGTATCACCAAAAACGCGTCAACTCAGAACGCGAAGGAGCACGACCGCATGCCCTCATCGAAGTCCAGCAACCCTCTCTCCGGTCTCCCGTCCGCCCTCGAACTCGAAGAAGCCATTCGCGCCGCGCGCGGTTCCATGACCCACTTCCTGAACGCCTTCCGCAACCCCGAACCGCACCAGACCGGCTTTCAGCTCCGCGTCGCCTTCGAGGTGGATAACAGCGTCGAACACGTCTGGCTCGGGGAGATCGAACAGCTGGAAGGCCACGTCCCCACCGGCGTCATCGTGACCAAGACCCGTCTCGCCGGCTTCGTTCCCGGCCTCCGCGTCCCGTTTGAAGAGATTCGCGTGACCGACTGGATGTACACCGACTACAACGAACTCGTCGGCGGCTTCACCGCCCGTGCCATGCTCAAACTCAAGGTCCGCGCCGCCGCCCGCCTGCAGCAGGAAGCCCGCTCCGCCTCTGCCATCCAGTAGGAACCCGGCCTTCGTATCCGAACGCGGGTCGGCGGCGACCCTCCAGGTTGCCGGTTGGCCCGTGGCAACCCAGGCAGACCCAGCACGAAAGCACAGTCCGTGGTTGCCCTGCGGCTGGCTTGCGGTTACACTGGAATGACGCACTGCAGGCGCGTAGCTCAGTTGGTTAGAGCGCTACCTTGACACGGTAGAGGTCAGCGGTTCGAATCCGCTCGTGCCTACCACTTTCCGGCTGCCGTTTCGCCGATCGTGCACAGGCTCTGCGAACACTTTTCAGATTCAGGAGCACAAGGCAAATGGCAGCTAAATGTGATCTCTGCGGCAAAGGCCCGCAGTTCGGCAATAACGTCTCGCACGCGAACAACAAGACCCGCCGCCGCTGGGACGTCAACCTCCAGCCCGTCAAGGCGAAGCTCGACACCGGCGCCTCCAAGCGCATGCGCGTCTGCACGTCCTGCATCAAGACCGGCAAGATCGTCAAAGGCTAAGCTCGACCCGCCCCGAAACGGGCAAAACCCCGGCTGCTCTGGCAGCCGGGGTTTTTGGCGTTTCGCTCGAATCGCTATTTCTTCGCGAAGGCAAGCGACGCAGAGTTGATGCAGAAGCGCTCACCGGTCGGCTTCGGACCATCCGGAAAAACGTGCCCGAGATGCGCGCCACAGGTCCCGCAGGTCGCCTCCACCCGCCGCATCCCAAAGCTCCGGTCCTCATGCTCGACCACCGCATCCGGCGAAACCGGCTGATAAAAGCTCGGCCATCCCGAGCCCGATTCGAACTTCGTGTCGGACGAGAACAGCGGGGCGTTGCACGCGCCGCAGTGATACAGCCCGTCCTCGTGATTATTCACCAGCGCCCCGGTGAAAGCGCGCTCGGTGCCCTTCTCAAACATGACGTGGTACTGCTCGGGGGTCAGCTGCGCGCGCCACTCCGCATCCGTCTTCTGAACCTTCGGTTTCGTCTCAGTGTCGGCCATTGGAATCCTCTGGTCTTTAGATGCAAGACAACGGCAAAAGCGTCCTAACGCCGGACGCGCGCCACTTCATGGTTGGGAAGGCTTCGCGTCGCGACGTCGGGCAGCCCGCAGGGGTGTGCACGCGAAGCTTCCAGCCCCCAAAGTGCTCGCCCCCCCCCGATCAGGGCGCTTTGCTGTTGCCTTTGTGCCTCAATGCCCCGCGAACATATCGTTGAACTTGCTCACGAATGCAAACTCGTTGGGTCCTACGTTGTTGCGCAGGGGCTTCACGTTATCGACCAGGATCTCGTCCGCATCGGTTGCGAACACGGCCATCGTCTGCCTTATGAAGTCGTCGAGCGGCATGGCGCGCGGGTCGGTCTTCATGTCGGGGCCGGTCAGTTCGGTCTGCACGTAGGGCGGCGCAAGCTCCAGCACCTTCACGCTCGTGTCCTTCAGCAGGTAGCGCTGCGACAGGATCCACGAGTGCAGCGCCGCCTTCGTCGCACAATAGATCGCCGTCGGGGCGAGCGGCGTAAACGCCAGGCCGGAGGTCGTCGTGACCACCGCCGCGTCAGGCTGAGTTTTCAAATGCTCGATCAGCGCCGACGTCATCCGGATGGGCCCGTACAGGTTGGTCTGGATCGTCGAAGTAAGCGCCGAATCGTCGATCGCCTTTGAGACGTCGTCGAACCTCATCATGCCGGCGTTGTTGATCAGCACATTAAGCGAAGGGTTCTCCGCGATGACCTGCTGCGCGACCGCAGCGATGCTGGCCGTATCTTCAATGTCGAGCGTGACCGACTTCATGCCGGGATTGGCCGCGGTCACTTCCTCCAGAACGTTCTTGCGCCGGCCCGAGATGATGACCTGATTCCCCGCCTTGTGAAACGCCTCGGCCAGCCCGCGCCCAATGCCCGACCCGCCGCCAGTGATGAATATCGTATTGCCAGAAATCTTCATGGGTGCTTCTCCTTGAGAGCAACTGCAAGTGTGTCCCCTGATCGCGGGCGGCGCCCGTCCGGCGCCCGTTCGGCCTCAGGAGGCACTTGCACTTTGTTCTTTCAAGGATGAGCCTGCCCCTCGAAGGATTCAGGGAACCAGGTAATACCGCGCGAGTACGGTGAAATTCTGGGTCATCGGGCTTTCTTTCCCTTGCCGCACGCCGAGGTCGACGCTGGTCGTGCACTCGCCGGTGATCGGCCGTGCGACGGCGCCGGGAACGGTGATGGTGGCAAGACACGCCGGGGTCAGCGAGACGCCCACCCCCGCTGCGATGAGCCGGATGACGGTCGGCCACTGCGGCGCCTCTTGCACAATGTTCGGCCGGAACCCGTGCCGTTCGCAGCAGGCGATGGTGCGGTCGTAGGCGAGCGGCCCGTTGCGCCGGGAGAACAGGATGAAGGGCTCGTTTGCCAGCAGCGCGAGGTCGACGCTGGCCTCCTGCGCGAGCGCGTGGCCCTCGGGCAGGATGGCGACGTAGCGTTCCTTGAGCAGCGTGCGGATGCTGATGCCGTCGGTGGGGTCGCCGTCGCGCAGGAACGCCAGGTCGAGCGTGCCGTCGAGCAGCCCGGCGATCTGGCCGGAGGTCGTAAGCTCACGCAGCCGCAGCTCCACCTGGGGGAATTGTTTCCGAAAGGCCTGAATCGCGTCAGGCAGATTGGTGAACATGATGGAGCCGGGGAAGCCGACGGTCAGCGTGCCCTCCTCCCCGCGGCCAAGCCGCCGGACCTGGTCGAGGTCATCCTGCACCTTGGCGAGCGTGCTGCGCGCCCGTTCCGCCAACAGGTGCCCCGCGCGCGTGAGCTTCACGCCGCGCGTCGTCCGGTCGAACAGCGGGTGGCCTACCAGCTGTTCGAGCCGCTTGATCTGCTGGCTGAGCGGTGGCTGCGCAATCCCGAGCCGCGCGGCTGCCTTGGTGAAATGAAGCGCATCCGCGACGGCCAAAAAATACCTCAGGTGCCTCAGCTCAATCTCGCCACTCATATCTTTAAAGTATAAATGCTGCCAGTTTTGCTATTGGACATCTGAGTTTTCCGTCCGTACTTTGGGTGGGTGCGGCAGTCTTTTTGGCTGGCCGGGACGGAGGCGAAATAATGACGACCATGGTGAGGCCGGTGACGATTCGCGAGTTTCTGCCGGGAGACGAAGCTGCGTTCGAGCGAATCAACGCCGAGTGGATCACGCGTTTCTTCAAGCTGGAGCCGAAGGACCTGCAGTCGCTCAAGGACCCGCAGAGGGTGGTCCTCGATCGCGGCGGACGGATCTTCTTTGCGGTCGAAGAGGTCGCCGGGCAGGAGCGCGCGCTGGGCTGCTGCGCGCTGGTGTGGATGTCGGCAGGTGAGTTTGAAGTCTCGAAGATGGGCGTGACCGAGGCGGCACAGGGGAGGGGCGTGGGCCGCGCGCTGCTGACGCACGTGGTGAACGCGGCGCGGGACGCCGGGGCGAAGCGCCTCTACCTCGAGACGAATCACGCGCTGGCGCCGGCGATCCACCTGTACGAAGCCGTCGGGTTCCGGCCCGTGCCGCAGGAGCGCCTGATCCCCTCGTCGTACAGCCGGGCAGATGTGTTCATGGAGCAATATCTTTGCGTCGCACGATGACGCATCGTGCAAGAGCCTGACAGGCGGTGCTTCCACCCCCGAAGTGGGTGCCGCCCGCGATCACGGCGCTTTTACTGTTGTCTTATCCCGCATACGGCGCCACAACTGGTCGACATGGAGCAGCAGCGCGATGGCGGCGCCGGCGGTGGTGCAGAAGGCGCGGCGATGTGCGATCTCGGGGCCGGGGATGACATTGAGCGAAAGCAGGAAGACGAGGTAGGACGTGAGGAAGAAGCTGTAGAGCGCGTAGTTGACCGAGATGGTCGCGAAGGCCCAGTAGGCGAAGAAGGTGGCGAGCGCGGCGAGCGGCCAGTTGCCCTGAATCCAGTGGCCCGCGGGGACGTGGCTGATGAGCAGCGTGGTGAGGCTGGCGCCGGCGATGGTGCCGGCGACACGCGCCAGGCTGCGGGTGGCGGTTTCGTAGAAGGCTGGCTTCTGCACGAGCAGCGCCGTCATCGGGATCCAGTAGCCCGACTGGATGCCGAGGCGGCGATAGACCTCGGTCGCGGCGACGACGGTGATGAGCAGACGCGCTGCATACAGGATGGCGGCGGGGCGCTGCGGGGCGGGGAGCGCTTTGGGCAGGTTGCGCAGGCGCCGGAGAAACTCCTCGCGCTGCTCGTAGAGCGAGGTGTAGACGGTGATGGGGATGGCGAGCAGGTCTTTGCGGAGCTCGGGGATGAGGCGCAGCGCGGCGGCGGTCATGAGCAGCTGCACGAGTGACCCGGCGGCGATGAGTCCGGCGCGCTCGAACGCGGGGCGCGGGCCGGAGGGGAAGGCGGATGAGACGAAGAGCGCGATCGAGGCCTGCTGTCCGACCCAGGCGAGGCCGGAGTTGCGCACGGTGAGGATGCCGTAGATGGCGGCGGCGATGGCCGAGCCGACGAGGAGCGAGTAGCTGCGGTGGCCGATGAGCGATCCGGCGAGGGTGGCGAGGGCGGTGGCAAGGGCGGCCAGCACCATGGGCAGAATGCGGGAATCGGTGATGCGCTGATTGACGCCGAAGCCGATGGTGAGTGCGCCGCCGCCGGCGACGAGGCCGGCGCCGGGATGTCCGGCGGCGATACTGACCGCCAGGCAGATGCCGACGGCGGCGGCGCTGACGGCCGGCAGCCGGAACTCCACGGCCGACCACTGAAAGGTATAGAGGTCTCCGAGAAAGTGCGGCGGGCGGGTGCAGGGGCCGGGACGTGCAACGGCCGGGACGGCGATAGAAGAGGAGCCCACGGCTCTCAGGATATCCGGCAGAGCCTCTTGCGCGATCGTCGCGGCGCTTCGGTGGGCAGGCGGCAGACAAGTTTATGGAAAATATCGGACAATAGGAGAGGCAGCACCGCACGCCGCCCAATGCAGTCGAGCGTGCTCTGCGTGCGCAGAACCCCGAGGCTTTTCAATAGTGCCGATCTCCCGTTCGACCCCGGTTGCACCCATCGCTGATTCTTCCACCGCTCGCAGGCCGGCCGCCTTGTTTGCGCTCGTGGTGTTGTCGCTTTCGCTGGCCGGCTGCAAGAAGGCGCCGTCGGCGGATGTCGTGGCGACGGTGAACGGGCACGCGATTATGCAGGCGGAGCTCGAGAAGGCTTACGACGCGCAGGTAGGCGATGCGCAGCCGCAGGAGAAGCCTTCGCAGGAGCAGGCCAATTCCTTGCGGCTGAACCTCCTGCGCGAGTTGATCGACCAGGAGATTGTGGAGCAGCGCGCGGCCAAGATGAACCTGACGGCGACCCCTGCAGAGGTGGATGCGAAGCTGGCGGAGATGAAGGCGCCGTACACCGAAGAGCAGTTCCAGGCGCGGCTGAGCGAGCACCACACGACGGCGGACGACATCAAGCGTGACATCCGGCGTTCGCTGACGATCAACAAGCTTTACAACAAAGAGATCAATTCGAAGATCACGGTTTCGGACGCGGACATCACGAACTACTTCAACTCGCACAAGTCGGAGTTCAATAATGTGGATGCGCAGTACCACATTGCGCAGATCCTGGTGACGAACACGATGCCGCCGCAGAAGGCGGGTTTGTCGAACCTGCAGGGATCGAAGGCGACCAATGATGACGAGGCGCGGAAGAAGATCCAGGCGTTGAAGAACCGGGTCGATTCGGGCGAGGACTTTGGGTCGCTGGCAATGAATTTTTCGGAGAACCCGCAGACTTCGGCTTCGGGAGGCGACATGGGTACGGTTTCGGAGACGCAGTTGAAGGGGACGCCGGTGGTCTTTGCGGCGATCTCGAAGCTGAAGCCCGGACAGGCGACCGACGTGATTCCGTTTCCGGACCCGGTGGACCCGCACAAGATTGGCGGTTATGCGATCTTCCAGCTGATGTCGAAGGACCCGGCGGGACAGCGCGATGTGTCGGAGCCGCAGGTGCAGCAGAGGATTCGGCAGGGGCTGCATGATGCGCGGTCGCAGTTGCTGAAGGGGGCGTATCTCGAGATGCTGCGCGACCAGGCGAAGGTGGAGAATTATTACGCCGAGCAGATCTTCAAGGCCGACGCGAAGTAGTTCGTCCGGGAGTACAGATGGGGTCGCCTCGGGGCGGCCCTGTTCCCGTTAAGGGACCGCGATCCGCTTGAAATCGAGCGGATTTCGTAAGTCTTGTTGCGCATTGCAGAGCGGGCGGATAGGGTCGCCATGAGTCTGCTGCGCGGTGTTGGCGGCAGACCGTGCGTTTGCGGTGAGTCTCCTATGCCGAGCAAGACAGGACTCAGATCTGCGGTTGCGTGCGTGATGGTTCTGGCGGCTGGCGCGGGTTTGCGCGGGCAGAGCCGGCCGCTGATTCCGGACCCGTGGACGCCGCGGCCGGGTTACGTGCCGGCGTGCGCACCGGCGGATGGACCGGAGCAGGACAGGACATATCCCCTGCGCAAGGCAGCGTTCGCGGCGATGGAAGCGGGCGACGGCCAGCGGGCGCGGCACTTCATGCGGTGCGCGATTCAGGCCGATGCGTCGGACCGGATCGCGCTACGGCAGGAGGTGTATCTCGACATTGAGGCGGGCGATGGTGGGGCGGCGATCGCCGGGATCGACCGGCTGCGTGAGCTGGGAGCGAGCGATGCGCAGCTGGAGGCGCAGCAGGGCTACCTGTACGCGGAACAGCGAGAGTTCGGGGCGGCGCGTGCGGCGTTCCGGCGGGCGGTGGAGACGGGAGACAATTCCATCCGGCTGAAGGCAGTCGAGGCGCTGGGGAATCTGCGCGGCGAAGATGCGGGGCGGACGGTGGTCTTCGCGCTGGACTCGCTCTATGAGAACCGCTTCAACAACGAGGTTCTGGACGGCTCGGCGCGGGTGTACCAGAGGCTGGGCGTGCACGCTCCGGTGCAGGCGTTTGCGGGCGTGCGCCTGCTGCGGGATACGGCTTCGCGCGGCGGGAGTCCGGGGGCCGGCGGCGCGCTGCCGCAGATCTTCGACGACAATGCGCTGCTGCCCGGGGTTGGCGTGGCGTGGCAGCGGCCGGGCGCGCATGCCTCGCTGACCGCCGAGGCGAACGAGGCTTACGTCTTCTACGGAGGGCGCGACCACACGGCGGCGTGGGTGCCGGATTTTCGCGTGGTCGCCGGATACTACCGGGAGCTGCGGGCGACGGGCGGCGGACGGTTGAGGGACCGCTGGAGTCTTGAGGCGAACGGGTCGTTCGGGTTCTATTCACGCTACGAGCATGACGGGATCGCGTACCTGCAGCCGCGCGAGAGCTTCGACCTGCGGCGCAGCCCTGCGGTCAGGGTAGCGGCTTACTTCGGGCAGAGCCTGGCGCTCGACACCAACCGGGCTTTCTACAACAATTCGCTGGAGCTGACGCCGGGGGTGGAGGCGCTGTTCAAGCGGCTGGATGGCCGGCTGCGGGTGGAGTATGCGCGGGGATTCTACCTGCCGGTAGGTGGGACGGCGGTCAACCCGTACGGGCCTCGCTATGGTGACCTGCGGGTGCACTGGATCTGGCAGCGCAGCATCCCGCTCACGGGCAAGGGGGACTGACGCTTGGTTCCTCTGGAGTGGCTGCTTGGGCTGGCGTTCCTGGCCGGCGGGTTGAACGATCTGTTTCTGGACCTGGTGTTTTACGTGGGGCCGCTGCGCCGTGCGCTGGCGCAGGGGCGCACCGATCCGCGATGCGACGAGAGCGAACTGCATGGGCGCGAGGAGCAGGCGATCGCGATCCTGATTCCGGCGTGGGATGAGCGGGCGGTGATCGGGGCGATGCTTGAATCCACCGCCGACCGCCTGGATTATGCGCACTACGACATCTTCGTCGGGACCTATCCGAACGACGAACCGACGCAGTTTGAGGTGGCACGCGCGGCGTTTGACCGGCCGAGGATTCACCGCGTGGTGTGCCCGCACGATGGGCCGACGAGCAAGGCCGACTGCCTGAACTGGATCGTCGAAGCGGTGCGTCTGCATGAGACCGAGACGGGGCGAAGCTATCAGATTTTCACGCTGCAGGATGCGGAGGATGTCGTGCATCCGCTGGCGCTGAAGGTCTTCAACCGCTTCATCCCGGAGTATGACTGCATCCAGCTGCCCGTGATTCCATACGAGCGCGCGCTGCACAAGCTGACGGGCAACACCTACCTGGATGAGTTTGCGGAGGTGCATCTGAAGGGCCTTTCGGCGCGCCTGGCGGTGGGCGGCATGGTGCCTTCGGCGGCCGTCGGCACGGGGTTCAGCAGGGCAGCGTGCGAGCAACTCGCGGAGCAGACGCAGCACGTGCTGTTCCCGCCGGGATCGTTGACGGAAGACTACGATTTTTCGTTCCGGCTGTTTCGCAACGGGCGCCGGTCGGGGCTTGCCGAGGTATGGGTGGATCGGCAGGATGCGCGCCGGCGGCACGTGAAAGAGCTCGTCGCGATCCGCGAGTTCTTCCCCGCGCACTTCGCCGCTGCGGTGCGGCAGAAGCAGCGCTGGCTGCTGGGCATCACGTTCCAGGGAACACAGCGCCTGGGCTGGGGACGCGGCTGGCGGGAACGCTTCATGCTGCTGCGCGATCGCATCGGCGTGGTGACGAGCGGCTTCAACCTGCTGGCGGCGTTTCTGCTCTTCCGCCAGGGCGAGTTGATGGTGGAGGCGCACCTGCATCATCTGCCGTGGACAGCTGCGCTGCCGCCGGTGCGACATGGCGATGCGCTGGCCCTGCTGCTCGACGTAAACCTGCTGCTGTTGGTGAACCGCATTGCGCAACGCGGCTTCGCCGTCGCGCGGGTGGCGCGCAGACGGCAGGCGCTGATGACGCCGGTGCGCATGCTGTGGAGCAACCTGATCGATTTGCACTGCGTCTTCCATGCGATCCGGCGCTTCGTGCACACGCGGTGGACGGGCAAGCCGCTGCGCTGGCACAAGACGGCCCACGAGTATCCCAGTGTCGAGACCCTGCTGCGTCGGCATCGTCCGCTCGGCGACATTCTGCTCGAGCGACGGGTCATCTCACCCGATCAGCTCACCGCGGCGCTGGCCGTGCAGGCGCGCCCGGCGGGGCGCGGGCGCTACCTGGGCGAGATTCTCGCTGATCTGTGCGCCGTGACCCAGGAGCAGCTGCTTGCGGCGCTGAGTCTGCAGACACGGGCGAAGGCTGAGCTGAGCGAGCCTGTGACCGAGATGCTGCTCGACCGCGAAGCCACGCCACTGCTGATCAATTTGGTAGTGAAGCCGGCGTCCGGGATGCGACGTGCCGAGGGCAGCACCCGGGGCTATCCAAGCCAGCTTGCGGCGGCGCCCTCGCTTCATTCCGGGATGGGTTCGGACCCGGTCGCGCGGCTCTCCCGCGGACGGCCCCGCGTGCCACTCGCAGGCGTGGTGGTGCGGACCAGGAGACTTGGCGCTGCGCCAGAGTCGGCGCGCAGGGCATTGGACCTCAGCCTCCCGGCTGCCCCGGCGCCGCCGCCGTGTGAAGAGTCGACGTCCCTTACGCTTCCCCAGACAACGGCCTGCCCCGAACCACCCGTGATGGCGCGGGAGATGCAACCGAGGAGATTTCGCATGCTGCAAGCCGTCGCGCAGAACCTGCCTGAGACCGGGCCCAACAAGCGCTTCGTGGTGGTGATCGGGACGCGCCCCGAGGCGATCAAGCTGGCTCCGCTGATTGCCGAACTGCGCGGGCGGGCGCGGGCGGAACAGCGCGTCGACGATGTCTTCGTCTGCGTCACCGGGCAGCATGGCGCGATGGTGCGCGAGCCGCTCGCTCTGTTTGGCATCACGCCCGATGCCGACCTCGGGGTGATGCGGCCCGGGCAGAGTCTTGCCAGCCTCTCAGCGCGTGTGCTCGAGGCGTTTGCGCAGGTCCTGGCCCGGCTTGAGCCGGACTGGGTGGTGGTGCAGGGCGATACGGCGACCACCGCCATGGCCGCGCTGGCCGCCTTCTACGCCGGCGTCAAGGTGGCGCACGTGGAGGCGGGGCTGCGCACGCACAACCTGCAGAATCCTTTTCCAGAGGAAGCGAATCGCCGCATGGTGACCCTGATCGCCAGCATGCACTTCGCCGCCACCGAGGTCGCGCGCAAGAACCTGTTGCGCGAAGGGGTGCGGGAGCACACCATCCGGGTGACCGGCAATACCGGCATTGATGCCCTGCGCCTGCACTGCGAGCGCATCGGCCTGCCGCTTTGCGCCGACGCGTCCGGGCCTTTGCCTGCTTCTGCCGGACTGGCGCCGGCGCGGCCTATCCGCGTGCTGGTGACGGCGCATCGCCGGGAGAATCTGGCGGAGGGTATTCGCGATCTTTGCATCGCCATCCGGGCGCTAGTGCGCGGCTATCCGGGCCGCTTTCAGTTTGTGTGGCCGCTGCATCCCAATCCCGACGTGGCCCGGCAGGCTCGCCAGGCGCTTACCGGTCTGCGGGATGTGACCCTGTCCGAAGCCGTCCCCTATGACCGGCTGCTTGGGTTCCTCGCACAGTGCGACCTGGTCGTGACCGATTCGGGTGGGCTGCAGGAAGAAGCACCCAGCTTCGGCAAGCCGGTGCTGATCCTGCGCACGGCCACCGAGCGGCCCGAAGGCGTATACGCCGGGCTCGCTCAGCTTGTGGGAACCGCGCCGCGTGACATTCAAGAAGCAGTGCTCGAGAAATCCGCGAAGATCGAAAAGATGCGTAGCGCCCGGGCAATGGATCCCCGCCGACCCCGCGCACACAGTGTGGCGACGCGCAAGACGGATATCCCGCCACGCATTCGAGAGGTTGCGCCACGCTCCCCGGCAAACCCGTATGGCGATGGCTGCGCCGCGATGCGGATTGCCGACTTCTTCGGCGACCGGGAGTTTCGTGAATTTCAATATCCGGCGTTGGGTTCCGAGCGTTCGGCGGTCGGGCCTCCGCTCAGCCTGCTGAAAGGCCGTGGCGTTCAGGCGTTCCCCGCACGACCGCTCGCAGTGCGTTAGCCGGCCGCCAGGCTTGTTCGCTGCAGCCGGCGCCCATTACGCCCAAGGCGACGTCAGAGACGGCTGACCCCTCCCATGCTCCCCAGGCGGGGTTCCGTAGTGGTCAATGGTTTATTGCGCGTTGTGATGAAGCAGCCCGTAGAATGAGGCAGACTGGCACCCACCCACCAGCGCTTCGTTCCCAGGATCGGCCCCCATGTCTCCGAAGATCGCCCCCGCGTCGCCGGAAGATCAGCAAGATCGTTTTCACGACCTGATCCACGCCGTGGAAGAGTATGCCATCTACATGCTCGACCCCGAGGGCCGCGTCGTAACGTGGAACCGGGGCGCGGAGTTGAAGAAGGGCTACACGCGCGATGAGGCGCTGGGCGAACACTACCGCAGGTTTTTTATCCCTGAAGATGCCGCGGCGGGCATGCCCGAAAAGCAGCTGCAGGTTGCGCGAGACGAAGGCAGGGCAAGCGGCGAAGGCTGGCGGGTGCGCAAGGATGGTGAGTTGTTCTGGGTGTCGTTTGTGCTGACGGCGATGCGCAACGATGCGGGCGAGCTCATCGGCTTCACCAAGATTACGCGGGATCGCAGTCAACAGAAGCAGCAGGAAGACTCCATGCGCGAGCTCGAGGCATCGCTGCGCGAAGAGCGTGACCGCCTGCTGGCAGCCGCCGAGAGCAGCCTCGATGCGTTTTACATTCTCGAGGCGGCGCGTGGCAGCGATGGCACGATTGAAGATTTCACGTATCGGTTCCTGAACAGCAATGTCGAACAGATGGTGCGTATTCCGCGCAGCGAATTGATCGGCCGGCGGGTCTGCGACGTGTTGCCCGTCAATCGCGAACTGGGCCTCATCGATCGATACCGGCGTGTGGTCGAGACCGGCGAGCCGCTGCGGTATGAATTCGCCATCAACGACAAGGACGTCCGGTCGTCCTGGATCGCGGTCAATGCGGTGAGGCTCGGGGACGGGGTCGCCATCACGGCCGCCGACATCACCACGCGCAAGCAGCAGGAGCTTCAGCTGGTGCAATCCGCCTCGTTCGTCAAGGCGATCCTGAGCAGTTCTCCCTTTGCCACCATCGCGGTCGATCTCCAAGGCGTGATCACGTCGATGAATCCGGCCGCCGAGCGCATGCTCTGGCATCGCGCCGAAGATGTCGTCGGCAGCGGCAGCCCGTTGATGTTTCTCGACGCGAAGGACGTGGCGCGCAGGGCAGCGGTGCTGACAGAGGAGCTGCGCATCGACGTCAGGCCCGGCTTCGATATCTTCACCGCGGGGCCATCGAAGGGCCTGGTGGACGAGGCGGAGTGGAAGATGATCCGCCGGGACGGATCGCGGTTCGATGCGCAGATTACGGTGAGCGGGCTTTCGGGACCGGACGGGGCCATGATGGGCTTCATCCTGATCGCCTACGACATTACCGACCGGAAGCGGGCTCAGGAGTACATCGCGCATGTGGCGCATCATGATTCGCTGACCGGGCTGCCGACGCGGGCGCTGCTGCACGATCGCCTGAAGATGGCGTTGGTCCATGCGGAGCGGCTGGGCCAGCGGGTTGGGCTGATGATGGTCGACCTCGACAATTTCAAGCGGGTGAACGATTCGATGGGGCATCACTCGGGCGACGAGCTGCTGAAGCTCACCGCTACGCGCATCCAGTCTGTACTGCGCACCTCGGATACGGTGGCGCGCATGGGGGGCGACGAGTTCGTCGTGCTGCTGGAGCGGCTGACCCAGGCGGACGATGCCGAGCTCGTGGCCGCGAAGATTCTCGAGGTGCTTGGCGAACCGGTCAGGATTGCCGGACGGGTCGTGACGCCGACGGCCAGCATCGGGCTGTGTACGTACCCGGATCGCGCGGGGTCGATCGAGGCGATTCTGAAGAATGCCGACACCGCGATGTACCAGGCCAAGGCCGCTGGGCGCAATGCGTGCCGCTCGTATAACCAGGAGCTCGAGGTCGCGACGACGCGGCGGCGTGAGCTCGAATCGAACCTGGGCAATGCGCTCGGGCAGCGGGAGTTCAAGCTGGTGTACCAGCCGCAGGTCGAGCTGCTGACGGGCCTGGTGACCGGGGTGGAGGCGCTGCTGCGCTGGGATAACCGCTGGCTCGGCAGTGTCGCGCCCACGGAATTCATTCCGCTGGCCGAAGAGACAGGGCTGATCGTGCCGATTGGCGAATGGGTGATCCGCGAGGCATGCGCCCAGGGCCGCAGGCTGCAGCTTGCGCTCGGCCGCGACATCACGATCTCGGTGAATGTTTCGCCGCGCCAGTTTCAGCAGGCATCGCTGCTGCAGCTGATTGAAGATTCGCTGGCGGAGTCCGGTCTTTCTGCAGCGTCGCTTGAGCTCGAGATCACCGAGAACATCCTCGCCGGCGACAAGACCGAGCCTCGCAACATGCTTGAGCGGGTGCGCGGGCTGGGTGTGCGGGTGGCGCTCGACGACTTTGGCACCGGCTTTTCCAGCATGACGTACATCATGCGATTCCCGGTGGACCGGTTGAAGATTGACCAGTCTTTCGTGCGCAGCATGACCGAGCGCACCGACAGCCAGGCGATCAGCGCGGCAATCATCGCAATGGCTGCGAGTCTGCGGATCCGTGTGATTGCGGAGGGGGTCGAGACCGCCGAACAGCGCGACCTTCTGCTGCGGCAGGGATGTGAGCAGGCGCAGGGATATTTCTATGCGCGGCCGTGCGGGTTTGAAGAAATGCTGGCCTGCGTGGAGCAGGTCGAACGCGCCGCGCAGACCGCCTGACGGCAGGCCCGCGCTGTCCTATCGGACCTGCGGCTCGCGCCCCCGCTCCGGGATCATCTCATCTTCCATCAGCGGAATCGGAATCATGCCATCGTTGTTGAAGCGATCGAGAAACGCCCGCAGCACAAACGGCTTTCCTTCAAGCGTCAACGCGTGCGCATACTCGGTCATCAGGCGATCAAACAGCAGCTTGCCGGTCACATAGCTGGCGCCGTAGCCGGGCTGGCGCAGGTAGAGCAGCTGTTCGAACGACGTGAGCTGGTCGAGCTTCGAGAAGCCGCCCGGCGTCCATTCCGCATGGAACCTGCCCGCCTGCTCAAGCGTCCATTCGTTGGCCTGCACATGCAGCGAAGCCAGTCCGCGAGCCGCGCGATTTGCCAGCATCATCCATACCAGTTCCTTCGCGCGTGGGTTGTTGTCGTAGAGACCGGCGTGCATTGCGAGCTCCTCAAACGCGGTCGCGAAGCCCTCAGCGCGCGTGTCCCAGATGTTCGAGAGAAGCGCAACACGGCGGATCGGGCTGGGGTTCGGCTCGTACTTCATGCGCGCCAGGTCGATCCAGTGGTAGTCGTGGCTGTAGAGCAACATCGGCTCACGGTGCGTGATGCGCGTGAAGAAGATGCGTTGGGCCTCAGGCACGAACTCGTCGCGCATGGGCTCGAGCGCCGGCTTAAGGTACGGCTTGTCGGGAATGATCTCCTGCTTCACCAGAAAGTCCACGAAGGTGTCGAGCCGCGCCCTGGTCAGAGCGTCGAACTCCTCCGCATTCGCCGCAGGCTGAAGCACAGGCAGCTTCCGGTTGTTCTGCTGCTCGAGCAGCAGCGATGCCTGTGCCCGTTCGAGTTCCCGCTCGAGCAGCGTCACCTGCTGCTCCCACGTGTACGGGATCAGGTGCACGTTCTGCTCGTACCAGTTGTAGTTCTCCTTGCCGACGCCCGAAGGACCGGTCTTCGTGGGCGCAAGCTTCTCGAGCCACGCGACGAAGTCGTCGGTCGCCCTCCGCGCATTGGCAACCGCGGTGTGCAGCTCCGGCCCCGCAGACGCGAGGCTCGGGTGCTGCACGCTCTCGAGCGTTCTTGCCGTCAGCGTGCCGGCCTCGAGCGCAGCCAGCGTATTCGACTGGTCGCGCAACTCCTGCTCGCCGTACACCCACAGGTCGCGCGCGTTGGCATCCTTCAGGTTCTCGCGCGCCTCGAGCAGCAGTGCGGGCACCGTGCTCATTCTGCCGGCAAGCTCCTTCTGATCGGCCGCGGAGAGCGGCCAGTGATAGTTGTAGAGCGCGATCTCATCGTTGGCGCTGGGCCCTTCGCGCAGCGGTACATCGGTCCGCGAGCCCCAGATGCGCACGTAGAACGCGGGGTCCCGCGCCCACGGCTGCAGCACGCGCAGGTCGAAGTCCAGCCCCAGCATCTCCGCCTTCACCAGCTTCCAGTCATTGACCTGCTCGACCGGCCAGCCCTTTGTGTCGATCGCCTCAAGGCGCGTCTGCCACTGCGGAAGCTGCGCTGCCCGCGCCTTCATCGCCGCTGCGCCGTAGTCCTCGACGCCGTTGCGCATCACGGGCTGCGTGAAGCTGCGCCACTGCGTGAAGAGCTTCGTCAGCTCACCGTAACTCGACGGCGCGGCTGCGCGGCACGCAGGCGCAGGGCTTATCACCACGATCAAAAGCAGAGCAGCAGCGACACGAAGCGAGCGTAGGGACCTGGATTCCATGGGTGTCCTTTGGGATTGTGTGAGAGGAAGGTGGCTTCTGCCCATGGTGACAGAACCGTGGCGGATCGCAAAGCGCTAATCCCGCAAGCAAACCAAAGACCCCGCACCCTTCCGGTTGCGGAAGAGCACGGGGTCCAGCGAGCACTGCAGCGCAGGTTCCCACGCGGCATGGTTGGTCCTGAAGGAAACTTACCTGCGGTCCATATCCTTCAGCAGCGACTTGAGCGAGAGGTTCTTGAACGCGCTGAAGTCCGTGCCCGGCGTGAACGAAACCCCGCGCAGAACCTCGCCGAAGTGCGCATCCTTGACCGGGATAAACGGCGTCAGGCTAGAAACATTGGGGTTCGTGTTGCTGGCCTGGTCGACGACCACGAACAGACGGTTCGGGTCGGCACCCACGTCGCCATTCCCCGAGACCGTCGACGTAACCGCCCAGATCGCCACGAGTCCATCCGGACCAACCAGGCCCGTGATGTTGCGCAGGCCGTCCGCAGCCGGGGCCCACGGCAAGTTCGTCGCGGGGTTGTTCCCGGTCGGGTAGTTGGCCACCGTGAAGGGAACGCCGAGGCCAAGCCCATTCTTGATCACGTACGCCATGCTCCACGACTTCGTGGTCGCGTTGAAGACCCACTTCTGCAGCCCCGCCGTAGTCTGCGCCGCTGCATGCGTATACAGATCGGCGCCACCGGTGTAGCCATCGCCCTCGTCCGCGACATACAGTGTCGTCGCATTCGCGAACCAGAGCCCGAACGGATAGCTCACCGGGTTGGCGGTCTTCGCTAGCGCAGTTGGGAAGCCCGAGAGAATGCACATGTTGCTCGGCAGCCCGGTCGTCGCCACCGTCGAGAACGTGTACGGCAGCGAGGTCACGGGAAGCGTCGCACCAGCCGCCGGAACGCCCACGCCGCTGGGGCACGCCTTCCCGGTGGTGTCGACAAAGTAGACCGTGTTTACGCCGTTGCTGCCGCTGCCCTTGGTGTAATACAGCACGTTGTTGAAGACCGTCATGCCGCGGAAGTTGTCGTCCTTGCCGATCTTGTCCGCCTTCGCGCCAAGCTCGGTCACGTTGAAGCTGCCCACCGGCGTCGGGTAACCCGGGTCCTGCGCCTCTTCGGTCGTCGACTGCGGCGCAACCAGCTGCGCGCCCGCACCCAGCACCACCCCGGCAGGCTGCGGGTTCGCCCCATTGCCTGCGTTGCCCGCGGTGTAGAAGACATCGGCGCCGTTCGAGTTATTCAAAATGGCCGCGCGCCCGTTGTTGCCGCTGTACGCATTTGTCTCGGAGAAGTGAAACTTGCCATTCGCCCCCACCTGCGCAACCGCGCGGTAGTACGGCGTCTGTCCGTCCGGATTCGTCGGGTCAATGGCCAGGGGTGTATTCGAGTTCGACACGTCGAGAACGTTGACCGGCGCGACGTAGCCCATGAACGTGATGAACTTGTGATCGGTTGAAAGATGCAGCGCCAGCTCCGACTTTGAGCTGAAGCTCGTCACCATGTGCTGCGTGCTGTGCTTCTCGTCGCTGTTCGGAACCTCGAGCGAATTCACCGCCTTGCCGAAGATCGAGATCTGATCGAGATAGATGCGCGACGTGATGCCGAAGCTGCTGTCATACGTGTCGTTGTTGAAGACGTAGGGGTAGGTCCCGTTGTACGGTGCACCGGTGGCTGCCGAGCAGCCGCCCAGCGTGGCCGCGCAGTTCGGCGGCAGAATCTGGCCGACCGTTACATTCGAAGCGAGGTTGTCATACAGGCTGCGGCTAACAACGAGGTTGTTGGGAAACAGCTCGCCGCTGGACTTTGTTGCGTTCTGCGCAAGCGCGCATCCGGAGGCGATCAAGGGGAGGGCAGCGAGGGCCAGGCGGCGCCCGTTCGATAGAGGTGACATGAGTTTGAGCTCCATGCGGCAGATTGAATCCACTGCACGAAGGACACTAGCCTTCGATTGCGACGCTGGCGTAAAAAAATCGCTCCCGGCCCGCGCCGAATCAAACCGCATACACCACCGTTCCTTGCAGGCAGCCAAAGACGCTGTAGAACCAGCGCCTTGCCACAAGCAATTCGTCGACGCGTCCGCTAAGATGACGAAATTTTCACACCACTTCCTGCCCGGATTCCTGCTCACAGCATCGGCTGAACCGGCGGCAGGCATAGTCATAGCCAGACGCGTCGCGCCCGCATCTACTCCCCGATCAGGTGCAGCACGATCTCACGCCGATGCGGCCGCACCCGGTGCTCAAAGAGATAAACGCCCTGCCACGTCCCGAGCGCGAGACGACCGTCGATCATCGGAATGGAAAGCTGCACCTGCGTCAGCGCGGTCTTCAGATGTGCCGGCATATCGTCCGCACCCTCGGAGTCATGCTCGTACGGCCCATCCTGCGGCGCCAGCCGATCGAAGTAAGCCGTCAGATCCTGCCGCACCGTTGGGTCGGCATTCTCCTGGATCAGCAGCGAAGCGGACGTATGTCTGCAAAAGACTGTAAGCAGGCCAGTCTGCATATCCTGGCGCTTTGTAAAATCCCGGATCGTCGACGTGAACTCGTAAAGCCCCTGGCCTCGCGTCGAGATCTCCAGGGTGTGCACTGCCTGCTTCAATATGCTTGCCTCGCTTCCCTGTAGGATGCGCCACGGGCTTGGGACGATGAAGCGGTCAAACCTTCGCCGAGCGCTTCGTCATCCAATCGCATAGGTTTAGGACACGCTCGATCTGAACCGTGGAGACGCCATGAAATCCTGATGGTCAGGGCAAGCGGAACTCATGCTCACTTCGTCATGCCGGAGCTGAAGGCCCGCGGCGGTGCGGTCCGGGCGCTTATCACCGCTGAAGACGAATGGATCAGCCAGGCCGCAATACCCGACGGGCCCGCTGAGGACGGCGTGAAACTCATGGATGCCAACGATGTGAACGATGGCTTCCCGGGCGGCAACGCACTGGTACTGCGCGCTATCCTCGGCCGCGAACCAAGATCGCTGCAAAGCTTCTTCGAGGAACAGGCAAACGGCTGAGCCTACTTGCGCTGCCGTTGCTGCTAGCGCACCGCGGCCGCGAGCGCGGTCGTTGCACTGCGATGCCGGTCGATTGTCCGCTTCGGGGTCTCCTGCGGCAGGTACTTGCGGTACACGCTGATGTGGAAGCACGACTGCTGAAACTCTTCCTCCACGTCCACCTTGCCCTGCTGCACCAGCGGCAGCAGGTACCCGCGCAGCCATGCGATCTCGGTCATCGAAAGCCCATGCTTGGCCAGGTCGACTGCCTGCCCGGTCAGGTGCGGTGACGCCGTTGAGCCCTCGGCAGGCGCCGCGTTGCCGTTGGTGCGAATCAGGCGCTGCTGGAACTCGACCGTGCGCACCGCGGAGTTGACCTGCAGCGCGGAATGAAAGCGCTGGTAATGCGCACGCCCAAGCGCCGCCAGGAACTGCGCCGTCCACGTCCGGCAGTAGCGGCGGTTCCCCGGCAGACGTTCATCTACTTCAATCGCATTGCTTGCAGGAATCGCAACTAGCATCTTCGACCGGCGCATCTGCTCCAGATCCTCGTCGTCCTGCACCCGGTCAAGCCCCTCGCGGTCCGCCATCGTGTTCTGGTGGATCAGGATCTCGTGCGAACCCTTCAACGCCGGCGGAATGATCAGGCGGCCGCGCTTGGTATAGAGCGCCGGCATGATCACGCGGGTCGGGATAATCTCTTCAACCGGCGCCTTCACGACGATCTTCGTAGCGTGCACGGTCACCGACGAGTGCGGATTGTTCACCGACAGCTTCACCGGATACTGCTCGCCCGGCGCGATCGTCGCCTTGCCGTTGGCCTTTCCGGCCGAAACCGCTTCCTCAGCTGAAGCCTTGTGCGGTGTCTCCGCGTCGTCCTTCGCGTCGGAAGCCTGCCCCGAATCCTGCGTCAGGTGCACCTTGCGGTCATGATGTACGTGGACCGGCGACTCTGCGGTCTCGACCTCCGGCACAGTATCGGCGGTCGGCGCTTCCGGCTTGACCTTCGCGGTTTCAGCGCTCGCTGCGGCGATGTGGCGGTGCGCCTTGCCTCCCGCATGAGCGCCGGACTTCAGGCTTACATGCGAGACGGACGGCGCAGCGGCATGGCGCCGCTCGAGCACATGCGCCGACTTGTGCGGAGCCGCGGCATGACGGGCAAGGTGGGCCGTGTGCGCGAAGGCGCAGGGAGCCAGCAGGCCGAGGGCAGCAACGGAGATTTTGGAGGCTTGAACGCGCATGTCTGATTCCTTGAGAGGAGGGGACGGGCGCGGAGAAGACCAGAGCACCTCTGAGACTAGAGCCTGCTCCCTGGGGCCGTAAGTAACGAAATTGATTCTGTTGCGCACTTCGCTAATACGCAGCCGAGTGCCCAGGGATGCGGCGTTGCTTTTGCTTGATGGCCCTATCGAGCTCAAACGCAAGGAGTTGCGTCCGCGGTCGCGGGCCCGCACGATTATTTGAGATGTAACACTCGCGGCATAAAGTAAACGCGTGAAGCTGAGCTTTGTGATTCCTGCTTACAACGAAGAGCGGTATCTTCCGGCATGCCTCGAGTCCATCCTTGCGCAGACCGGCGGGCTTGGCGACACGGCACATCGCGACAGGTTCGAGATCATCGTCGTCAACAACGCAAGCTCTGACAACACCCGCGCGGTCGCGCTCAGCTATCCCGGAGTCCTCTGCGTCGACGAGCTGCGCAAAGGCCTCCCCTTCGCCCGCCAGGCAGGCTTCCTCGCAAGCTCCGGCGAACTGATCGCCAATGTCGACGCCGATTCGCGGCTTACCGAAGGCTGGGTCGAGTACGTGCTCGCCGCTTTTGAAAGGCAGCGGGAGTTGGTCGCGCTGAGCGGGCCGGTCATCTATTACGACCTCACGCCCGGACAGCGGGTGAGCGTGCGTCTGTTCTATGCGCTGGCGTTTGCGCTGTACGCGCTGAACCGCTATGTCCTGCGCGCGGGATCGATGGTGCAGGGCGGCAACTTCGTGCTGCGCAGCGACGCGCTGGGCTCGATCGGCGGGTTCAACACAGCGATTGCGTTTTATGGGGAGGACACCGACATTGCGCGGCGACTGAACCGGGTCGGCAAGGTGGTGTTCACCTTCGACCTCAAGATGTTCTCGTCGGCGCGGCGTTTGAAGAAGGAAGGGATGCTGCGGATCGGGATGCGCTACACGGTCAATTACCTGTGGACGACGTTCCGCAAGAAGCCGTTCACCGAGGAGTACATCGACATTCGCGAGCAGGTAGAGCTTTAGGACTGCGGCTGGGTTGCCGCAGTCCCTGAATGGCTTAGCCTTTGGTGCGCGGGTCGTTATTCTCAGGCAGCCTGACCTGGTCGGTGTGGAGGGCGTGGCGGACCTTTTCGACGTGAGTGCCGTGGACGCGGATGGCCTCGTGGAGAAGCTGGCCGGTGGTCTTGAGCTCCTGGGTCCAGTAGTGGATGTCGGAGGCGAGCTTGGGGTTGATCTCGGTCTGGCTGGAGGGGACCTGGTGGCCGTGCTCGGTTTTTGGGTGCTCGATGGGTGCTGCGGTTGCGAGGATGGTGTCGTTTGCCATGCTTGGGGCCTCTTTCTGTTTAGGTGGATGTGGGTTGGGCGAGCGGGGATGTCCTGCGGCTCGGATGGGCGGCGGGACCGATTCGGGATGGGGTGGAAATATAGTCGGAATCGGTGACGTGGAGTTTTTCGCGGGATGGGGTTTTTTTGGGGATTTGGGAGGGGTTCGGGGTACCCCCCCTCCCCCGGGGGTTAATTGGTCAAAAATAGCATTCTATGGGACTTAGGCAGGGGCTAAGCCCCTAGGGTTTTTGGGGTGTTTGCGGGCTCACGGGGGCTTTGGGGGTGACTGGGAGGGTGGGGTTTGTCAAGTGTTTTGAGTTTCGGAGTGAGTCATTTGTAGGGTTTGAGACTGCCCGATGGCTGGTCGACCGCCGTCGGTAAACAATTGACAACATGGACGCGGCGCAGGGCGCGGTGACGAAGGCGTCGAAGTCCGGGATGATGGGCAAGGCCGGCGACCTGGCGATCCGGCTGGACTATTTGAGGACGGGTGACACGAAGATCCGGCTGCGCGGAACCAAGGGCAAAGAGGGCGAGAGCGGCGTGACCGGCGCGGTGGTGCTGACGGTGCTGTTTGGGCCGATCGCACTGATCGAGCATGGAAAGAATGTTAAGACTCAGCAGGGGCAGGAGCTGCATGCGTTCGTCGGGGACGATATTGCGCTGTTGCCGGTGGCGAATTAGCTCGGAAGAGGTCGGGGTTGTATCTCCTGCGCGGATGAGGGTTGGGTTCCGATTCAGGAGGGTTTGAAAAAATAGGTGGGAGCGGTGGTCGGGGTTTTCAGGGGATGGGGTGTTTTTGTGGGATTTGGGAGGGGTTTGGGGGTACCCCCCTCCCCCCGGGGTGGGTGTGCAAAAATCTCATTCTAAGGGACTTACCCCATGGTTACCCCTTTTCGGTTTTTGGGTCGTCTGGGGCTTTGGGGGCGTCTGGGAGGGTGGTATTTGTCAAGTGTTGCGGGTTTTTTGGGACGGGTTGGAGCAGGGGAAAGCAAGTTGAGTTTGTGCCTGACAGGCCGCGAATGCAGAGTCGAGAAGTTCAGTTTGTCCGGCATGGGCTTCGAATATCCTCCCATACGTTGGACCTGTCACATGCTGAATGTCTGGTCTACACTCTGATAACGAGACCTTTGATCGGGTGGATAAGAACTAATGAGAATCAGACGCGTCGTCATAGCGAACATTAAATCGATTTCCGAACTCGATTGGAAGCCGACTGACCCGCGCGCAGGCTGGCACGTCGTTCTAGGCAACAATGGTGCCGGCAAATCATCATTTCTCCGATGCGTTGCGCTGGCGATCATTGGACCACGAGAAATCCAAGGTGCCCGGCTGCAGTGGCGAACGTGGCTTCCCCCCGACACAAAAGAAGGGGACGTCAGTATTGAGATTTTGCCCGACGGAAATTATGACCAATTCTCTGGTAAGGGCAGGAGGGGCGAGACTCGCTTCGTCTCTGCGGCGGTGACCATTCAAACGGCAGAGGATGGGTCTATCGAGCCAATAAAAACCCTGGGAATCAAGACACTCTCCCCAGAGCGCCATGTATGGGGAACCGGTGCAGGGTGGTTTTCGGCAGCTTATGGACCATTCAGGCGATTTGCCGGGGGAGATAAAGATGCCGAACGCACCTATCTTTCTAATCCCACGCTCGGCGCTCATATATCCGTGTTCGGCGAGAATGCTGCCCTAAGTGAGAGCTTGTTCTGGCTTCGAGAACTAAACTACAGGAGACTTGAACAGTCTTCTGAAGAAACAACACTTTTAGAAAACCTTCGTCTATTCGTGAATCAACCGGGTTTCCTGCCGCATGATGTTCGTCTCAAGGAGGTATCTTCGCGCGGTGTGGAGTTCGAAGATGCGAACGGAAACGTTGTTTCTGTGGAAGACCTGAGCGATGGGTATCGGTCGATCCTCAGCATGACGTTTGAGCTCATTCGGCAACTCGTAAGCGTGTTCGACGCGACCTCGATCTTCGACGTTGATAAGGAGAAAATCATTTTCTCCCGGTGTTGTGCTCATTGATGAGGTGGATGCACACCTGCATCCAAGCTGGCAGAAGGAGATCGGTTTTTGGCTCACGCGCCATTTCCCAAACATTCAATTTATTGTCACAACTCACAGCCCTCTTGTGTGTCACGCGGCACTGACCGGATCTATCTTTCAGCTTCCGTCTCCCGGGACAGATGACAAAGGTCGTTTTATTGAGGGCCAAGAGCTCAATCAGCTTCTTTACGGGGATATCTTAGAAGGACTCAGCACCCCGGCATTTGACGTCCCAGAAACTCGGTCGACAGAGGCCTATGAAATGCAATCAAGGCTTGCCAGTCTTAATGTGGCTGCTCTAACTGCAGATTTGGCATCAGCTCAGAAGCAGGAGCAATCGTCCCTTCGAAAGGTTCTCGCGGATGCACCACTTTCAATGGTGAGCTAATTGATCGAGATTTCTAACATAGCTCTTGAACCGTCATTGCAAGATCAACTTGCCGCTTATCAGAGTGACGTCGATGGTGCGATGGATTATCCATCGAGAGTCGCCGCCGCAAAGGAAAATTTTCAGTCATATAACGTGAAAGGAAACCCAACGTTTGACGCATTGAAGAAAGTTCTCGATTCGATGTGCTCGGGTGCCCGGCGCTGTATGTATTGCGAAGATTCAGCTGCTGATGAGATTGAACACTTCAGACCTAAACAGTTTTATCCAGAAGTCGTCTTCGTTTGGCTCAACTACTTATTTACCTGTGGCCTTTGCAATATCACAAAGCGCGACAAGTTTGCCGTCCGGAGACAAAGTGGCGAAATCATCCACCTAGTGCGTAAGCGCAAGGAAAGCCCTGTGGTACCAGCAGAAGGCACCCATCTCCTGCTTAACCCCCGCATCGAGGATCCTGCATTGTTCTTGACTCTGGATTTGGTGGACACCTTCGCATTCGTACCGTCTCCATCTGCCAGCCAGGAAAACTTCGAGCGAGCCGCTTACACCATACGAACTCTCGGCCTAAATAGAGATTTGCTGATTCGTGCACGAAAAGAAGCCTACTTTAGCTACTTAGCAAGATTAAAGGAATACTCTGCGGTAAAAAGCACCGGTTTGGACCAAACGAAGGCAGCCGACTTACACAGACAACTTCTGAAAATGCAACACCCTACCGTTTGGCTGGAGATGAGAAGGTGGCGGGATGCTATTGAGGATCTCGCCACGCTCTTCGGTAAGAATCTGGAGTTGCTCGGGTAAGCAGGCGGACGACTCTACTGCAGGAGGGTGCCGTCTTCGGGTTGGGTTTTGGGGTCTTCGGGAGGGGATTGTCATGGCGGCGGCTACTTTGTCGTCCTTGTCGAGGTGCTTGACGCCGGGGGTGCTGGGGCGGATCCGCTTGGTGGCTTTGCGGAGGCCTATGGGGTGGGTTGGGCTGGGAGTTCGCGGGCTAGGTCTTCGATCGTCGCGTGGGACAGGCGGTCGTGGCGTTCGGTTGTGTAGTCGCCTTTTCCCGAACGGTAGGTCATGAGGAAGCGCGCGAGGCCGCCGAGGCCGAGTTCGTGGCGGATGGCCGCGAGGGTTCGGCGCTCGAATTCGAGGTCGTCGATCTGATCGATTTCGGTCAAGACTTCGGGACCAGCCATGGCTGCCTCCTGCGTAGCCAGTGTAGAGAATTGATGCATTCGGGGAAGATGTTTTGCGCTTGGAAGGGTTGGGGTTCGGAGGGATGGTTCTGGCGGCGGCCACCTCGTCGCTGCGGTTGATGTCGATGAACTTCATGCTGGCGGTGCTCTGGGCGGCTAAGCGGACTTGATCAAGTGGATTTGCGTGGTGGCTGCTTGACGGAATACATGCCCCGGGGGCTAAAGCCCGGAGGTGTGTGGGGCCAAAATACCCCAAGATTCGTCAACAGGTTCGCCAAGGTTCGCCAAGGCTAATGCCTTGGCCTACCTAGAAGCCGCATAGTACGAGACGCGGAAAGGCCGGACGGGTGTCCGGCCTTTCAGTTGCGTGGAGAAGCGGCTACTGCAACAGCGTGCCGTCTTCGGGTAAGACTTTCACGTCTTCGGGGGGGATGGTCATGGCGGCGGCTACCTTGTCGTCCTTGTCGAGGTCGAGGAGCTTGACGCCGGAGGTGCTGCGGCCGGCGCTGCGGACCTGCTTGGTGTCGATGCGGATGATCTTGCCGAATTGCGAGATGACCATCATCTCCGTGGTGTCGTCGACGAGCTGAATCGAGGCGACTTTGCCGACCTTGGCGGTGGCCTTCATGTTGATAACGCCGGTGCCGCCGCGCGACTGGAGGCGGTAGCGGTCGACGTCCGTCCGCTTGCCAAAGCCATTTTCCGACACCGTGAGGATGAGGCAGGGAGTCAGCCCGAGCTTCTCGTCGAGCCTGTCGAGTTTGGCCTGGGCGGCGGGATCGATCTCGATGTCCGAGCCGAGGACCTCCTGGCCGTCTAACGAAGAGGGCGAGGAGGAGAGGGGCGCGGCGGGGGCTTCGCCGATGACGTCTTCGAGCTGCTCGGTGAGGCCGAGGGTGGCGGCGCGTTCGCGGCGTTGCTTTTCGCGGGCCTCCGGGGAGGGCGTCACGGCGGCACCGATGACGTAATCCGCCTTCTTCAGGTTGATGCCGCGGTTGCCGGTGGCGGGCCGGCCCATGATGCGGAGGTCCTGCTCGTTGAAGCGGATGGCCATGCCTTCGCGGGTGGCGAGGAAGATGACCTGCTGGCCGTCGGTGATTTTGACGGTGACGAGTTCGTCATCCTTCTCGATGTTGATGGCGATGATGCCGCGTGCCATGACGTTCGAGAAATCTTTGAGCGCAGTCTTTTTTACCGTTCCGTTGCGGGTGGCGAAGAGGATGTTCTTGCCGTCTTCAGACAGGTTGCGGACGGGGAGGATGGCGACGACTTTTTCGCCGGGCTGGAGATCGATGAGCGAGGCCATGGCCTTGCCCTTGCCGACGGTGCCGACGTCGGGGATCTCGTAGACCTTGAGCCAGTAGACGCGGCCGGTGTTGGTGAAGCAGAGCAGGTAGGCGTGGGTGGAATCGATGATGAGCTGGGCGACGAAGTCTTCGTCGCGGGTCTTCATGCCGATGCGGCCGGTGCCGCCGCGACGCTGCTGGCGGTAGGTGCTGATGGGCGTGCGCTTGAGGTAGCCGGTGTGCGAGACGGTGACGGCGACCTGCTCATCCATGATGAGGTCTTCGAGGGTCATCTCGGTGGTTTCATCGAGGATTTGGGTGCGGCGGGGGTCGCCGTACCTGGCCTTGATGTCCTCGAGTTCCTGGGTAATGACGGCGCGGAGGCGGGCGGCGCTGTTCAGGATGGCTTCGTATTCGGCGATGTTGTCGCGGATCTGGGCGAGTTCCTTGAGGAGCTCGTCGATGGAGAGCTGGGTGAGGCGATAGAGCTGGAGCTCGAGGATGGCGTCGATCTGGCGGAGGGAGAGGATGAGGGTGGCGCCGGCGGCTGTGGTCGCTGAGACCGGCAGCGTGTTGGGGTCGATGCCGTACTTTGCGGGGTCGAGCGTGATGCCGGCGAGCTCGGTGCCGCGGAGCGTGATGGCGCGGTTCGAGAAGTAGGCGAAGAGGTTTTCGCGGGCGTCGGCGCGGCTGGACGACTGGCGGATGATGCGGATGACCTGGTCGAGGTGGTCGAGGGCGATCTGGTAGCCGAGCAGGATGTGCTCGCGATCGCGGGCCTTGGCCAGGAGGAAGGCGGTGCGGCGGCGGACGACGTCCCGCCGGTGATCGAGGAAGTGAGTGATGGCCTTGTCGAGCGGGAGTTCCTTGGGCTGGCCGTTGGCGACGGCCAGGAAGATCATGGAGAAGCTTTCCTGCATCTGGGTGTGCTTGTGAAGCTGGTTGAGCACGATTTGATGTTCAGCCCCGCGCTTGAGGCCGATGACGATGCGCATGCCGTCGCGGTCGGATTCATCGCGGAACTCGTCACGGGCGATGTCGGTGATGACGCCCTCGTTGACGAGTTCGGCGATGCGTTCAATGAGCTTGGACTTGTTGACCTGGTAGGGGATCTCGGTGACGATGATGGCCTGGCGGCCGCCGGAGATGTTCTCGATGGAGGCCTTGGCGCGCATCATGAAGCGGCCGCGGCCGGTGCGGTAGGCGTTGGGGATGTTGGTCTTGCCGAAGATGAAGCCGCCGGTGGGGAAGTCGGGGCCCTGGACGTGCTCGAGGGCGAGATCGAGGTCGGAGCGCGTGTCCTGCGGGCTTTTGTTGAGGATGGCGAGCGCGGCGTCGAGAACCTCGCGGAGGTTGTGCGGCGGGATGTTGGTGGCCATGCCGACGGCGATGCCGGAGCTGCCGTTGACGATGAGGTTGGGGATGCGGGCGGGAAGGACGGAGGGCTCGAGGGTGGACTCGTCGTAGTTGGGGACGAAGTCTACGGTGTCCATGTCGATGTCGGCGAGCATCTCGCCGGCGATGCGGGTGAGGCGGGATTCGGTGTAACGCATGGCGGCGGGTGGGTCGCCGTCGACCGAACCGAAGTTACCTTGCCCATCGACCATGATGTAACGCAGCGAGAAGGGTTGCGCGAGGCGCACCATGGTGTCGTAGATGGCGGAGTCGCCGTGCGGGTGGTAGTTGCCCATGACGTGGCCTACGACCTTCGCGGACTTGGTGTACTTCTTGTTGAACTGGAGGCCCATCTCCTGCATGCCGTAGAGGATGCGGCGGTGTACGGGTTTGAGGCCGTCGCGGACGTCCGGCAGGGCGCGTCCGATGATGACGGACATGGAGTAGTCGAGGTAGGACCGGCGCATCTCCTCCTCGATGTTGATCGAGAGCATGGAGAGCGCACCGCGGCCCTGGACGGTGGAGGGGCCGTCGGGCGGTGAGCCTGCGGGCGGCGGGGTGTTGGAATTTGCGTCCTGCGGAGAGGGTGCGGCAGGGTCGTTCGGATTGTTCGAGGGGTCTTGCGGAAAAAGATCGTCAGCCATGATTTACCTATGATTATAGGTTGTTTGGCGGACAGATGACAGTGTTGGAGGGGGTTTCCGGGACGTAGAAAAGGCGGAGAGCAAGTCTCCGCCTTTTCAACGAGTTACGTGTGCTTTTGAGGCGGTTAGAAGTTCACCTTGAGGTTGAACTCGGTGGAGCGGGGGCCGCCGGCATCGAAGGTTCCGGTGCCGCGTCCGACGCGGTTGATTTCAAGGTTGCCCTGGTTGTTTGCGCCGCTGAGGGTACCGTCGGCTGCAGAGCCTGCGTCGGCTGCGGTGACGAGGGTTCCGAAGCCGCCGAAGTTGCTCATGTTGAAGACGTTGTACATGGCAACGCCAGGAACAATGCTGAGGCCCTCACGGAACTTGCTGAGGCGGATGGGATACGCGACATTGACGTCCATGCCGCGGAAGGCTGCGTTCTTGAGCGGGTTGTCGGGAGCAGCCGCGAGCGGGATCTGGGTTGCACCCAGTGCGGTCAGCTGTGAGGCTGAGATGAGCCCTGCCGAGGCAAGGGCCTTGCCAGCGGGAGTGAGCGTGCCAGACTGCGTCGCGTTGTACTGCGAGATCAGGTTGTTGAGGCCCGAACCCTTGATCTCATGCATGTAGGCACCGGGGTTGGTTCCCGGGACCAGGTCGCCCGTGGTGCCATCGCCGTCGACGTCGGTCTTGAAGATCTGACCGGCGCCGGTGGTGGTGGGCAGGGTGAGGGTGGAGGGCGGTGCAGAGTAGAAGTGGCCGGTGAGACCGACCATCACGCCGTATTTGACGGTAAGGCTGCCGCCGAGCGAGAGCTGCTGGGTCCGGTCAAGGCCATTGCGCCCCATGTACTGGGTCACGTTGTCCTGGTTGTACGCACCGGCTCCAGCGAAGAACTGGTCAGAGGAGGTTGCGGTAGTGATGATGCGGGAGAAGTTATACGACACCTGCATGTTGCTGCTGACGATGCCGGGGAGGGGGTGGGCTTTCTGCTCCTGCAGGACGACCTGCAGCGCGTCGTAACCGGACTTGCCGACGGGCAGGATGAAACGACCCTGACCGACGTTGGGGTTCTGGCCGCCGAAGGCCGCGCCGGTGCTTGGGGTCAGACCGAAGTACGAGGCGGAGGGTCCACCAAGGTAGGCAGAACCGTCGAGACCGTTGCCGGCGAAGTCATCGATGATGGCTCCCTGGCCGATGGCGCAATCGATCGCGGCGGCGGTAAAGCCTCCGGCGCAACCAAAGGACGCCGTGGTAGCGGCAATAGCATTCTGAGCGGCCGCCACATTGAGGTAACGGGCAGCACCGACATGGTTGGTATCAACAGTTGTGGGGACCTTGAGGGTAGCGTTGTGGACATAATCCGCACTGACCGTCATCCCTTTGGCAACCTCATACTGGACGCCGCCGTTGAACTGGATGGAGTACGGCGAGAGGTACTTCTTGCCGTAGATGTTGTTGGCGTAGAGACCGCCGCCGGTACCGATGAAGCTGGTGTTCGGCGCGGGGACAGCAGAGACAGCGTCATACTGCGTCTTCAAACCGTTCATGATCTTGGACGCCTGAGCAACGCTCATGGCGAACACCTGCGCAACGGAGAAGCATCCACCGGCGCCCGGGCTGCAAGGAGTTCCGGTCGAATCGAGACCGGTAACTGCCGCGAAGCCAGGAAGGCTGATCGTGCTCGAGTTGTAAACTGCTGCGCCGTAGTTGAAGTACTCGCCCTGGGCGGTGATGACCGAGCTGCGGGCGTTGCCGGTGTTGTTGAAGAGGTTGCTCTCGTAGAAGATGCCGGAGCCGCCGCGGATGGCGAACTTATGCGAACCAGGGCTGAAGACGAAGCCGAGCTGAGGTCCGAAGTTGCCATAGGGCTGGTGGGTCTTGCCGCCATTACCGACGCCGTACTGATCGAAGAGCGCCGTGTTGCCGGTGCACCCGTCGAACTGCAGAGAGGGGTCAACCTGCGAGCAGAGCGGGGTGGCGACGTCCTGATTGGCGCGATCGGTATCGACGCTCCAGCGGAGTCCACCCTGGACGGTGAAGCTTGGAGTGACCTTCCAGCTATCGGCGACGTAGGCTGCTACGCGCCAGCTAAAGGCACCGCCGCCGGGGAGGCCGAAGCCGGGGCGCTCGGAGAAGACGCCGTTGCCGTTGCCGATGAGGTATTCAGCCGGCGAGTAGCCGTTGAGCGGATCGCCGGGGCATGCTGCGGAGGTGCCGTCGTTATTGCAGTGAGCGAGCAGGAAGCGGTTGCTGGTGGAGACGTCGGTGTAGAGCGAGCCGCCGAAGAAGGGGGCGAAGCCGCCTTCGAGGATACGAGCCACTTCGCCGCCGAACTTGATGTTGTGCGCTCCCTTGGTCCAGGTGCCGTCATAGCGGAACTGCTTGTCGGACTGGAAGGTCTTCTGGGGTGCGAGTTCGTTCTGACCGGCCTGGATGCCGCCGACGAGCTCAATCGAGAAGCCGAGGATGTTTGAAGGGTTGTAGATCGAGTTGCCAAGCGAAGTGGTGCCGTCGGCGATGGCATTGATGAACTTCTCATAGCCGTAGCGGACGGAGTGGGTAAACTTACCGGTGGTAAAGTCGGCGCCGCCGACGAGTGCCGGGACATTGTCCTGGTTTTTGAAGACCGAGTACGGGGTGAAGCCGGAGGTGCCGTCAGCCGCGTTCACGCTGTAGGTGCCGCGGGCGAAGAGATGAATGCCCTTGGGTGCTGCATAGTCCAGGCGCGCCATGCTGAAGGTATCGCGGAACGGGTTCGGGACATTGGGGTACTGGTTGTAGATGGCCTGGAAGTGGGCGCTGGTGCCGGAGGGATTGGAGGCATCCTGCTTGATGCGCTCGAGGCCGCCGAAGAAGAAGAGCTTGTCCTTGATGATGGGACCGCCGACGTATCCGCCAAACTGGTTACGCTGAAAAGGTGCAGCGATGCCCTGCACGGCGGCGAACCCTTCGCGGTAATCCTGGAAGTTATAGAAGGCGTTGCCGTGGAAGGCGTTGGTGCCGGAGCGGGTGGAGATGAGCGCCTGGCCGGTGGAGCTGACTTCACCCGAGACGTCCTGGGTGGAGCGGTTGAGCTGAAATTCATCGACTGCGCCGGTGGGCACGTTGAAGATGGTAGTTCCGACGGTTTCATCGGTGATGTCCTGCCCATCGACGAGGATACGGGTGGTACGGCCGCTGACGCCGCCGACCGAGATGGCCGAGTAGCCAGACTTGGTGGGGTCAAATGAATCACCGGGCTCAAGCAGGACGCCGGGCTGAATGCTGGCCATGTCGAGCATGTTGCGGCCATTGATGGGGAGCGAGTCGATCTGCTCCTTGGTGATGACGCCCGCGACCCCGATCTGGTCGGTGTTGATCTGGACCGAGCCGGCGGAGACCTCGACGGTTTCGCTGTTGGAACCGAGGGTCAGCTTTTCGTTGCCGCTGGTGACGGTGCCCAGGCGGACCACCGTCGTCGCCTTGAGCCCCTGGAAGTTTGCCGCGCTGACATTGATCGTGTAAGAGCCCGGGACGAGCGGTCCGAGAGCGTAGTAGCCGGATTTGTCGGTGGTGAGGGAGTGAGAATACCCGGTTTCAGGACTCGCGATTGTTACGGTCGCGTTGGGGATCTCGGCGCCTGAGGGGTCGGTGATCGTTCCCTGGATCGAGCCACCATTTTGAGAGATTGCCTGGCCGTAGGCGATGGGGGAGGAGAGGACGATGGCTAGGGTTGCGATGCTTCCTGCAGCGAAAGGGCGAACGATTCTCATTCCTGGGTGCTCTCCTGAGACGGGTAAGTGCAAATCCGTAACGATTGGTGTGACAACACAATTGAGCAGTGATTGTGTTGACTGGTAGCAATCCCCGGGCCAAAGCAGAGGTGAACATTACGGGAGGGTTAGGGTTGTATGGCGCGTCGATGAAATACGTGGAGGCGCAGAGAAATACAGAAAAATGGAGAAATGAACAAAGGTGGACACTTTGTACAACCTTCGATGGAGGTCGAATGTGTGTTCGAAACGCAGCAAGGGCGCCCGAGGGCGCCCTTGTTGCCAGGAGCAGCTTCTGGTTAGAAGTAGATCTTGGCGGCGAGCTGCGTCTGGCGTGCAGCGGCTGCGCCGGTGATCTGGCCGAAGGTGCTGCTGGGGTTGGTCTCGGTGGTCGACGAGAAGGTGGAGTTGGGGTTGGTGAACTGGGTGTGGTTGAAGACGTTGTCGCTCTCCATGCGGAGCTGGAGCTTGATCGTTCCGTCGGAGGACATGTTGAAGTTCTTGGCCAGGATCATGTTGGTGTTGTTCGATCCCGGGCCATGGAACGGATTGCGGTGAATGTTGCCGAAGACGCCGATAGGCTCGGGGGCGAAGCTCGTCTTCTGGATATATTGTGTGTTGCCATTCGAGAGACGCGTGCGTGGGTTTGCCTTGACGAGCGGGGCAATCTCAAGCGGAACGTCCGGGCAGGCGTAGTAGCCAATCGAGATAGAGCAGTAAAGCGAGTTCGAGGAGCCGCCGGCGTACGAGATGTCGTACGGAAGACCGGTGGCAAGCTGCACGATACCGCTGACTTCCCAGCCGGAGAGGGCGAGGTTGATCGGCGAGAAGGTGCTGTGACCGTGGAGGATGGGCGAGACATAGACCGGTGCAATCGCCAGGTGGTGACGTGCATCGAAGGTCGAATCACCGTAGTTGAGCGACTTCTGGAACTGGTTGTAGCCCCGCTGTCCGGACTCGCCGAAGCCCGCGTTCTCGAAGCTGGAAGCATCGTCCATGGCGTGGGCGTAGGTGTAGCTGACCTGCATCTGCAGCCCATGGGTCGGAGCCTTGGTAACGCTGACCTGGAGCGAGTTGTAGTTGGAGGAGGCGTAAGAGCCAACTTCACCGATCGACAGGAAGTTCGGGTTGTTGCCGATCGTGTGCTGGGGATAGTAGTAGGCCTGCAGGGTGCGGTTTGCGATGCACTTCGGATCTGCGGCGCATGCGGCATGACCCGCCGCGGTCACATAGTTGCCTTCGTAATCGACCTGGTTATGACGACCGAGCGAACCGACGTAGCTGACGCGAGCAACCGTTTTTGCCGGGAGTTCACGTTCAAGCGAGAGCTGGAAATTCTCGGAGTAAGGAGCGCGGAAGGACTTGTCGAAGCTGCTGATGTTATAGACCGGCTCAAGGTTAGTGAAGTCGACGTTGGTCCCCTTGGTCGGGGGCGTGTAAGGGAAGCGATTGGCTTCCTGCGACTGGCCGATCGGGGTGCCGTCGGTGGCTACACCGCCGTTGATGTCGCTGTAGGGACTGGCAAGCTGCGGGTTGCCGCCAAAGTCGCCTGCGCCGCCGGAGGTGAAGCCGAAGGGAGGCGTACCAAGGGTCTGCAGGGCAGACTCTTCTTCAGTGCGGTTGTAGTAGATACCGAAGCCACCGCGAACCGAGAACTTGCCCTGCTGGCCGGAGATGATGCCGAGGTCAGGCGCCCAGGCGAATCCGAAGCGGGGACCAAATTCGGAGTAGCGGGTGGTGGCCTGCGCGGAGTTCGAGCAGCCTGGATCGCCGGGGTAAAGCAGGTTCATCGGCGCGCCGGGGAAGACGGCCGACTGCTGGCCGGGGGCGAAGCAGGAGACTGCGATGCCGCCGTACTGGTGGTTGCGCAGCGGGGTATCGATCGAGTAGCCGAGACCAAAGCTGAGGGTTAGCTGATTGGTGGCGCGCCAGGTGTCCTGAGCATAAACGTAGTTCAGGAAGGCGTCAGCCTGGATGATCGAGCCCGTGCCCTGCGCGAAGCTGGACGGGACGCCGAGGAGGAAGTCGAGTGAGGGATCGCCGGTGCTGAAGTTGCCGGAGGAGGCAAAGTTATAGGAACCGCTGTTGCTTGCGTCGAAGGTGTTCGACACGTTGAAGCGGCGGCCGTCGTAGCCGAACTTAAGGTTGTGGTGACCAAAGGTCTTCGAGAAGTTGTCGTCGAACTGGATGACCTGGTCGATGCGGGGCTGCGGTCCGTTGGTGGTTCCACCGAGGGTGAAGTAGCCGTTCACGTTGAGCGTCGGCAGGGTCGCACTGGCGACATCCTGCGGGGTGATGTTGAAGCCGGATGCGCTGGGCAGCATGGTCTGCTGCGGGGCGCCCGAGTTGAAGTTGAAGCGGGTGTAGTGCGCGGCGAGATCATTGACGGCGGTCGAACTGATCTGGCGAACGTACTCCGCGGTCCATTGCTGAATGTGCGAGATGCTGCCGTCGCCGAAGCCCGGAACCGTCGCGCCGGTGAAGGGAATGCCCTCGGTCAGGATCTGCGTCTGGTAAATGCCGAGGACCGTGAACTGGTTGCGGGCATTGGGCGAGAAGTCAACACGGCCGATGTATTGGTTTGCAGTGGTGTTTTGTGTGGCGTTGTAGTTGAACCCGGTGGTGTTGTTATTCGCGGCGGGAACGTACTTCGCGGTCAGGGCTTTCGTGATCGGATTGAAAGCGCTGGTTGGTACGACGCCGCCTAAGCCGTTGAGGCACTGCGCCCAGGTAATACCAGCTGCGCAACCAGGAATGGTAACCGTCGAGGGGATGGGATTCGAACTGAAGGTGCCGGCAGCGACATCAGCCGAGAAGTCGCCGTTGAGGTTGGCCGGCGTGTAGACCGTATTGCTGTAAGAGCCTTCGGGGACGCGCTGGCGGGTCCCCTGGTACGCGAAGAAGCCAAACAGCTTGTCCTTCAGGATGGGACCACCGATGGTACCGCCGAAGATATTCTGGTGGTAAGGGCTGACCTTCGAGTTCAGAGCCCCGGTCGAGTCGAAGGTCTTCTGGAAGAAGTTGTTGGTATTGAGGAAGGTGTCGCGGTAGAACTCGAAGACGTCGCCATGGAAGTGGTTGGTTCCCTGCTTGATGGTCGCGGAGACGATACCGCCTGAGTTGCGGTCGTACTCGGCGTTCAGCGGACCCTCGATCAGGTTGAACTGGTCGATGGCGTCGAGGTTCGGAGTGAGCGCAAGAGTGTTCAGCGCGATGTCGTTGGTATCGGCGCCGTTGACGAGGAAAGCGGACTGCTGCGCCTGCGAACCACTGACCGAGAAGCTGCCGGTGAAGCGGGTGTCGGGGAGCTGAACGCCAGGCTGGGTGAGTTCGAGATTGGAGAAGTTACGGCCAATCAGCGGCAACTCCACCATCTGCGAGGAGTTGACGATGTTATTGAGCTGCATGTCAGTCGTGTTGACCTGGACCGAATCAGCCTGGACCTGGACGGTCTCCGACGTCGAACCGGCATCGAGCTTGATCGGCTCCACATACTCCTGGCTGATGGTAATGATGATGCCGGATGCAGAAAAGCTCTTGAAGCCGTTCACCGTCGCGGAAACGGTATAGGTACCGACGGGAATCTGCTGGAAGACGTAGTCGCCGTTACCCTGCGAGGTGGTGGTGAACTTGACCCCGGTCGCTTCGTTCGTCGCGACGATCTGTGCGTTCGGAATGACGGCGCCCGAGGGGTCAGTGACATTGCCCTTGATGCGGCCGTTTACGTCGGCGGCATGAACCAGGCTCGGGGTTGCCATGAGGACGGCCGCGATCGCGGCTGATTGCCAGGGGAAAGACTTCCTACCATTGCTGATCATCAGTGGGGAGATTCCTTTGGGAAGGTATGAGTTTTTGAGAACACTGGAGCTAATGCAATTGGTATGCCAAAGCGGTCACGGCACTTGAATTCACGAAATGACGAGGTTCTGAGATCTGAAGATGACCGGGACTTCATGGAGGTACAGTCCGGCGAAAATGAGTATGAAAATCCGTAGATCAATGTGTCATCTGGCGAACGTACTGAGACTGCTGCATTTCCAGCCCTTGCCGTTCAGCGGATTGGAGTTTCAGCGTCCGGGGGAGGCAAGCCACACGCTTCGCAGATTTTCATAGAAGAGTACTAAAGAGATTCCTGACACCGTGCCCGGCGCAGCGTATTGTGAAGGGCTGAGGAGATCACCATGGGATTTTTGGATGGATTGCAAAGTATGGCATCGCAGGCAATGGCGGGCAGCGATAATCCCACGGCGAAGGTTGCCGGCGGGTTGATGGCGGCCCTTGAGGAGCATCCGGGCGGCCTGCAGGGCGTGATGAATCACATGCAGCAGAACGGCGTCGATCCGCAGCAGGTAGCGGCCTCGGGCGCAGCCGATCCTGCCGCAGTCTCGCAGGGTCTGCAGGGTTCCGGTTTGATCGATATGGTTGCGCAGAAGGCAGGCGTGTCGCCGCAGGTTGCGGAGGGTGCACTGGCGCTGGTGCTGCCCATGGTGATGGCGCACTTTACCCAGGGCGGTACGGCTGCACCTCCGTCGAGCGGCTTCGGCGGCCTGGCGGGTTCGCTGCTCAGCAAATTCATCTAAGCAACGAGTTGGCCAGCGGGAAGTGCGCCGCAGGACGGCATCCAACCGATAGAACCAAAAGGCCAGATTTTAGAGGCCACGCAGTCCAGAACCCAGGAGAAGATGATGGCTGATTTCGAAGCATTGAAGGCGAAGTACGCGTCGGTCGAGCAGACCGTAAAGGACTTTGAGCCGTACGGCGCAAAGTTCGATGGGTCCGAGTTGACGGGCGAGCAGCTTCACTTCGTGGCGCACGTGCCGTCGAAGGTGGTGGAGAACCGGGTGTGGGATGCGATCAAGGCGGTCGATCCGACGTTTGCCGATCTGAACCATGAGATCACCAACACCGGCGGCGACGATCAGAAGTACACGATCGTGGCGGGCGACAATCTAAGCAAGGTAAGCAAGCTGTTCTACGGCTCGGCAAACCACTACGCAAAGATCGCCGAGGCGAGCGGCATCGACAACCCGGATCACATCCAGGTTGGACAGGATGTCACGATTCCGGCACTCTCGTAACGATTCTTCTCAGCAAGCAGATTCACAAGCTCGGCAGAAAGGGCGGATACTCTCAGACGAGGGAATTCGCCCTTTCTGTTGGAGGCCTATGAATCGCAGGGACGCGGGAAAGCTGGCGCTCGCCGCCATGCTGACGCCGGGATGGTTGCAGGGCGCGGCGCCGGAGCGCGCGGTGCGCTTCTCCTTTATGCTTTGGGCGCTGGCGAAGCGAGGAACCTTCGACCAGTGCCTCGAAATGGTGGCGGCAGCCGGGTACCAGGGTGTGGAACTGGTGGGGGAGTTTCAGAAGTGGGCGCCTGAGGAGCGGCAGCGGATTCTGAAGAAGCTGGCAGCGCTCGGCCTGGTGATCGATTCGATGAGCGGAGTGAAGGCCGGCTTTGCGGTGCCCGCGGAGCGTGAAGCCTTCCTGGCGCAGTTTGCCGAGCACCTTGCCCATGCGCAGGAACTCGGGTGTCCGCAGGTGATCCTGCTGTCCGGTGATCGCGTAGAAGGCATGGACCACGCGGCGCAGATGGCGGTTTCGGTCGAGAACCTGAAGCGCGCAGCCGAGATGGCAGCGAAGCAGAAGATTGAGATTGTGATTGAGCCGCTGGACCTGCTGGAGCAACCCAAGTTCTTCCTGGCTTCGGTGACCGACGGCTTTGCCATTGCCGAGGCGGTGAACGCGCCGAACCTGAAGGTGCTTTACGACTTCTTTCACGAGCAGCGGAGTTTCGGCAACCTGATCGAGAAGCTTGAGCAGAACATCGGCCGGGTAGGACTGATCCACATCGCAGATGTACCCGGGCGGCATGAACCCGGGACAGGCGAGGTGGACTTCGTGATGATCTACCGCAAGCTGAGGCAGTTGCAGTATGACCGCTGGATCGCGATGGAGTATTACCCGACAGGCGACGTGGTGGCTTCGCTGAAGCGTTCGCGCACAGAGGCGCTGGCGGAGTTGGCCTAGCTGGCTTCCCGGCGTCCGCCGATTTCGCGCTGGCGGCGCTGCTCATAGCAGCGAAGATGGGCGTCGACCACGGAGAGCAGCGGGGTCTGAAGCTTGAACTGCTGCGCGTGGGCCAGCAGGTCGCCGATAATCTGCTGCGCTTCAACGGGGGCGTTGGCCTCGATATCGCGATGCATCGACGTCGTGAAGAGCGAGTTGGCGACCGTCATGCGCTTGTGGGTAAAGCTCATGAAGTCCTCGCCGGGCGGATAACCGGCCGCGGTAGCAATGCTTGCGGCCTCATCGAGCAGCGCCCCGATGTAGTGGCCGGCGCCGGCGCTGACGATGTCGCCGATCGGCGCGCGCATCAGGCAGGTGCTGCCGGCGGCTGTCGCAATCGCCACCCACTTCTGCCACATGACGTGGTCGATGTCGGGAACAAGATGCGTCGTGAATCCGGGAACACTGAGGGCTTCCGCAATGCGGTGAATGCGCTCGCCGCCGGGGTCGTCGCGGTCGCCCAGGTGGACGTCGTCGAGCGGATTGAAATGGAGGATGCGGCCCTGCTCATCGCGGGCCGCCGAGAGCAGCGTATCTCCACCGAGAACGTGGCTGCGGCCAAACCGTTCATCCAGCAGCGCCATGTGCGCCATGCCATTCAGCATGGGAAGGATGGCAGTCTCGGGGCCGACCGCGGGCGCGAAATCATTCATCGCGCTCTGCAGATCGTAGGACTTGCAGCTGAGCAGGATGAGGTCGAAGTGATCCTTCAGCGCCGACGCCAGAACAGTCGGAGGATTGGGAAGATCGAGGTTGCCGGCCTTGCTCTCAAGGATGAGGCCGCGCTCCTTGAGCAGACGGGCGGAGTTTGGCCGGACCAGGAAGGTCACGTCGCGGCCGGCGTGCAACAGCCACGCGCCGAGAAAGCCGCCGATGCCTCCGGCGCCAACGATCAGAATTCGCATGGCTCGATTGTAGAGGCTTCGCCGACGAACCTCCGGGGACAAAGTCGGAGGGTCCGCTCGGTGTATCTTTTGCGAAGGATCAACGAAACACTCTGGAGCGTCTCATGATGAGGTTCGCGACACGGTTCGCAGCGGGGGTATTTGCTTTGGCTTTGATTTCAACGGCGGGCGCACAGGCGCTCAAGTATCCGGCGGCACGCGTTACTGACCACAGCGACGTCTACTTCGGAACGAAGGTTGCCGACCCCTATCGCTGGATGGAGGACGTGGATTCGCCCGAGGTCAAGGCGTGGGTCGACGCCGAGAATCAGGTCACGCAGACCTACCTGGGCGACGTACCGCAACGCGCAAAGATCCACGCGCGGCTGATGGAGTTGAACGACTACGAACGCTTCTCAGCGCCCGGCACAGAGGGCGGCCGATACTTCTACCGGCGCAACAGCGGCCTACAGAATCAGGCGGTGCTCTACTGGCAACAGGGCTCGCAGGGCGAGCCGAAAGTGCTGCTTGATCCGAATGCGTTGCGTGCCGATGGGACGGTGGCGCTGCAGTCCACATCAGCGACCGACGACGGCAAACTGCTTGCCTATGCGCTGGCCGAGGCCGGCAGCGACCTCGAGAAGATTCATGTGAAGGACGTCGCTTCGGGGAACGACCTGCCGGACGTCGTGGACTGGGTCAAGTTCAGCGGGGTCAGCTGGCTGAAGGATGGATCGGGCTTCTTCTATTCGAGCTTCGGCGTACCGAAGACGGATGCGGAAAAAGCGACAGCGCTCAAAGCCGCTGCCTATTTTCACAAGCTCTACTTCCACAGGCTGGGAACGCCACAAACGACCGATGTCATCGTCTTTGAGCGCAAGGACGAGAAGGAGATGACCGTCGGCGCCGCGGTCAGCGAAGACGGGCACTGGCTCTACATCGTGCAGGGCCGCGGCAACAACAACGCGCTCGCCGTGAAGGATCTGGAGCAGGCCGGCTGGGAAGTTGAAACGGCGCCGGTGATCAAGATCGCGCCCATCGACGATGCGATGTACGAGTGGGTCGGCAATGAGGGACACGAGATCCTGCTCAAGACGAACAAAGATGCGCCGAATGGCAAAATCGTGCAGGTCGACCTCGCACACCCCGAGCCGGAGCACTGGAAGACTCTTGTGCCCGAGAGCAGGAACCATCTTGAATCTGCCGTCACGGTCCACGGGTCGATGATCCTGACCTACCTCGTGGACGCGAAGAGCGAAGTTGAAATCCACGCGCTCGACGGAAGTCTGCTGCATACGCTGGCGCTGCCGGGTATCGGCACCGTCGAGGTGCAGGGCGGCAAGAAGAGCGATAGGGAGACCTTCTTCACGTTCACCAACTACACGACGCCGCCAACGGTCTATCGGCTCGACATGACGAGCTATCAGGCAAGCGTGTGGAAGCAGCCCAAGCTGCAGTTCGATCCGGCGGCGTACGAGACGAAGCAGGTGTTTGCTCCAAGCAAGGATGGCACGAAGATACCGCTCTTCATCACCTACAAGAAGGGCTTGAAGCTCGACGGCTCGAACCCGGCGATTCTTTATGGCTACGGTGGGTTCAATATCTCACTGGGACCTGGTTATTCTTCATCGCGCCTGGCTTGGATGGAGATGGGCGGCATCTATGCCGAGGCCATTCTGCGCGGCGGCGGTGAGTACGGCGAGAAATGGCACGAGGCCGGCACCAAGCTGCACAAGCAGAACGTCTTCGACGACTTCATCGGGTGCGCCGAGTTTCTCATCAAGGACAGGTACACTTCGCCGAAGAAGCTCGCCATCAACGGCGGGTCGAACGGCGGCCTGCTGGTGGGCGCGGTAGAACTGCAGCGGCCGGACCTGTTCGGCGCCGCGCTGGCGCAGGTTGGCGTCATGGACATGCTGCGCTTCGATAAGTTCACCATCGGTTACGCATGGAAGTCGGACTACGGCTCGCCCAGCGAGCACGAAGACGAGTTCCGCTCGAACCTGAAGTTTTCACCGGTGCACAACGTACACGCCGGAATGCACTACCCGCCGACCCTCATCACAACCGCAGATCATGACGACCGTGTCTTCCCCGCCCACAGCTTCAAATTTGCGGCAACGATGCAGGCAGCCGCCGAGAAGACACCGGGAGCTGCGCCGATGTTGATCCGGGTCGAGACGCGGGCCGGTCATGGCGGAGGCATGCCGCTGTCGAAGCAACTCGACGTGACGGCGGATATGTATGCCTTCCTGGTAAAGACGCTGCGGATGCAGTAGAGGGCTGGTTCGAGGACACGCTCCGGTCAGGCGTAAGCTCGCCTGGCCGGAGCTTTTGAGCAGACACCGTCAAGTCCTAATCGACGGGGTCGGGATCTTCGGCCTGCCACGCGGCGCGGGCAGCCGCCTGCTCCCGAGCCTGCATCCAGCCTTCCAGAATCACCACCGCTGCAACCTGGTCGATGACATACTTGCGGTCCCGCGTACCGTGACCAGACTGGTTCAGAATTTCATGCGCGGCCACCGAGCTGAGACGCTCATCCCAAAGCTCGAGCGTGAGGCCGGAGCGGGTGCGGAGTTCATCGGCAAACTCCCTGACCTTCAGCGCCCAGGGGCTCACCTCGCCGGACAGGTGCAGAGGATAGCCCATCACGAGGTGGGTGACTTCATGCTTGCGGATGAGACGGAGGATGCTGCGAAAGTCTTCGCCGCGCGACTTGCGCCACACGGTCAGCAAAGGCTGGGCGGTGTACCCGAGAGGATCAGTGAGGGCGAGTCCGATGCGGAGCTTGCCGACATCGAGAGCCATCGTGCGCGGGGGCATGCGTTAGTCCGCGCGACGGAGTTCTTCGGCCTGAACTGCGTCGCGGAAGAGGCGCTTGGCGTACTCGTCGAAGGGAGGGCCCTGGCTACGGGTTTGCTGCTCGACAACGGGCATTTCTTCGGCGGCGATCAGCACGCGGAGCGGGAGACGCATCTCAGCCGCGGTAAGACCGTAGGCCGGATGTTGACTTCCCGGCGACGCGAGAAACTCGTCGGCAATCTCGTTCTGATGGTAGAACCACCACTTCGCTTCATCGGCTTCGCTATGAAATTGCGCCGTGACGAGTTTGCTCAAAGTAGCCTCCCAGCTTGCAATGATATCCAGTGCCCTCTGAAGTTTCACCTTGCATCGTGTGCTGTGACAAACGTTTTCTTGCCTGATCGGTCAATCGCAACAACGACAAGGATTCGCACACCATCGGTCACGCCAAGCTCCGAGCGGCGATGCTCACCATCACGCCACTCTTCGCGGAGAGTGACGGCAAGGTTCATGATTGCCTCGACGGCTTGGGCCTGCAAAATGTCGTGCAGCGCGATGTGCTCGATGCTGGCTTCGTCCCGGTCGAACTCGAGGGGATCAGCCCCCTAGATCTTCTGAACACGCTGCACATCGCGGACACCCGGAACCTTCCGCAGATTCTGGGTCAGCTTCGTCAGGTGCCGCACGTCCACCGTTTCAATGACAAAGTCCACCATGAACGACCCGTCTGTCGCAGGCTTCGAATCGACAGAGCGGATATTCGTGCCGTCGTCAGAGATGATCGCGGTAAACTCCTTCAGCATGCCGGTGCGGTCGTCGCACAGGATCGTGAGCTTGACCGGATACGTCGTCGGCTTCTGCTGCGCCGCCGGGTCGATACCCCACTCGACCTGGATCCGGCGGTCCGACTCGTAGAGCAGGTTCTGGACATTCGGGCAGACGCGCGCATGGACGGCGACCCCCTTGCCTCTCGTCACGTAGCCGATAATCTCCTCGCCGCGAATCGGATTGCAACATCGCGCGCGATAGACCAGCAGATCATCCTGACCCTCGACCTGGAGCGAGTCCGATCCCTTGCCGAAAAAGACGCGCTTCACCGCGTCCGACATGTGCGCCAGCGCGTTGCCGACCGCGCCGTGCTCCTCCTCGGGGACCGACTCATCCTGCGGCATCGTCGAACCCGGCTGCAACTTGTTCAGCACCACCCGCGCCGAATATTTACCGAATCCGACGCCGGCAAGCAGTTCGGGTTCGGAGCCGAGACCGTACTCGTTCGCGGCGCGAAGGTAGTCGGCATCCGACAGGCTCTTCAGCGAAACCTTCCACTTGCGGGCTTCCCGCTCAATCAGCTTCTTGCCAATCTCGATCGCGCGCTCGCGCTGATGCTCGTTCAGCCAGTGCTTGATCTTGTTGCGCGCCCGGCTGGACTTGGTAAACGAAAGCCAGTCCCGCGAAGGCGGATGACCCGCCTGCGTATTGATCTTGACGATATCGCCATTCCGCAGCCGCGTCCGCAACGGCACAATGCGCCCGTTGACCTCAGCCCCAATCGTCGAGTTTCCGACATCGGTATGAATCGCGTAAGCAAAGTCGATCGGACTCGAATCCTTCGGCAGCACCACGACTTTGCCCTTCGGCGTAAACGTGTACACCTCTTCCGGGTACAGGTCGATCTTCAGCGTCGACATGAACTCGTTCGGGTCCGACATCTCGCGCTGCCATTCCATCAGCTGTCGCACCCACGCCAGCCGCTGTTCGTCCTTCGCCGAGACCGCGTCGCCCGCCTTGTACTTCCAGTGCGCCGCAATCCCCTCCTCGGCGATACGGTGCATCTCTTCGGTCCGGATCTGCACCTCGAACTGGTGCCCGCCCGGCGCAATCAGCGTCGTGTGCAGTGACTGATACAAATTCGGCCGCGGCATCGCAATAAAGTCTTTAATGCGCCCAGGCACCGGCCGCCACTGCGCATGCAGCAGCCCCAGCACCGCATAACACTCCGCCACCGAGTTACAGATCACCCGGATCGCCAGCAGGTCGTACACCTGTTCCACCGGAATCTTCTGCGCCACCAGCTTCTGCTGAATCGAGTAAAGCCGCTTGATCCGCGACTCAACCCGGCCTTCGATCTTCGCTTCCTCAAGCTTCGCCTGCAGGGTTGTCACAATGGTCGCAAGAAAGCCCTCATTCGCCCCGCGAAGACTCTCCACCTCCTGCGCTACCTGCAGATACGCATAAGGATCCGTGTAGCGAAACGCCAGGTCCTCCAACTCTCCGCGCAGCTTGCCCATGCCCAGCCGATGCGCGAGCGGTGCGTAAATATCCAGCGTCTCGCGCGCAATCTTCTGCTGCTTCTCCGGCTTCAGGTGCTCGAGCGTTCGCATGTTATGCAGCCGGTCCGCCAGCTTGATGATCACCACCCGCACATCCGTCACCATCGCCAGCAGCATCTTCCGGATGTTCTCCGCCTGGTGGTCCTCCCGATTGGCAAACTTGATCTTGTCGAGCTTAGTGACCCCCTCAACAATGTGCGCCACCTGGTCGTTGAAGCGCTTGGCTATCTCGGGCGAGGTGACATTGGTATCCTCAACCGCGTCATGCAGCAGCCCCGCCGCGATCGCCGTCGAGTCCATCTTCAGGTCCGCAAGAATCTGGCAGACCTCGAGTGGATGGATAATGTACGGCTCGCCCGAAGCCCGGTTCTGCCCATCATGCTGCTGAATGCAGAATGCCCACGCCCGGCGAATCAGGTCGAGATCGTCCTGTGGCCGGTTCCGATGAACCGTCTCAAGCAGCCGGTCGAACCGCGCTTCGATACTGCCGGAAACCACGGGCGCAGCCTTCAAACCCGGACCAGAACCTTGGGAATCTGCCCTCGCCAACGGCAGAAACAACCCGGAGGGCTCCGCAAGACTCGGCAGACCCGACGCGAACGACTCATGCTGCAATGGCAACGCAGCCTCCAGCGCAACACCCGCCGCCGACGGCCCATCACCATCGACAGGGGCCGCGAACGCGGAATCACCACCGGGTTGCACAAGGCCAGCCTGTGGCGAGGCGGGCGGAGAGCTTGCCATGACACATTATAGGCTGCGGGTGTGGGGCCGTCGTCAGTGCCCGCCCGGATGCGTTTCACCCCGCTCCACCTGGCAACCTCGGCTTGAATCGAATTTAGATGTTGCAACATCTTTATGGTGTACCCCACCGTCTCATCCCGCATCGTCAGGAGCGTCCCATGCCACTGCAACCCATCGTCGGACTCCACCACGTCACCGCCTTTGCCTCGGACCCGCAGCAGAATCTCAATTTTTACACCCAGGTCCTCGGGCTCCGCTTCGTCAAAAAAACCGTCAACTTCGACGATCCCGGCACCTACCACTTCTACTTCGGCGACGACGCCGGTTCCCCCGGCACCATCCTCACCTTCTTTCCCTGGCCACACGCGGCCCGCGGTCTCGCCGGCGCTGGCGAAACGACGCACACCGCCTACAGCATCCCGCTCACCTCGCTCGACTACTGGCACCACCGCCTTACCGCCGCCGGCGTCCTCGTTGAAAAAACCGGCAGGCGCTTCGACGAAGAGGTCCTCACCTTCGCCGACCCTGACGGCATGAAGCTCGAACTCATCGCCCTCGCCGGCGTCGCCGCCGCCCACCCCGCCCGCTACGCTGACGTCCCCGCCGAGCACGCCGTCCGCGGCTTTCACGGCGTCACCCTGCTTGAAACCAGCCTCCCCAAAACCGAGGCCACCCTCACCATGATGGGCTTTGCGAAACTCGCAACCGAAGGCAGCCGCACCCGGTTTATCGCCGCCGGCGACGCCCACGGCCGCCGCGTCGACGTCGTCATCGACCCCAGCGCCAGCCGCGGACGCCAGGGCGCCGGCACCGTCCATCACATCGCCTTCCGCGCCCCCGACGACGAAGCCCAGCTTGCCTGGCGCGATGAAATCTCGAAGACCCTCCAGGTCACCACCGTCCAGGATCGCGACTACTTCCACTCCATCTACTACCGCGAGCCCGGCGGCGTACTCTTCGAAATGGCGACCGACCCGCCGGGCTTCACGCTCGACGAGCCCATCGAGACGCTGGGCGAAGCGCTCAGGATTCCCGCCTGGCTCGAGCCGCGCCGCGCCATGATCGAGCAACGCCTGATCCCCGTGACCCTCCCGGTCTCCTCGAAAGGACAACGCCCATGATCACCCTCGATCCTCACGCGCACGGCCCGCTCCTGCATGCAGGAGAGCCGCTCGAAGCCGCCGACGGCGCCGTCATTCTGATACACGGCCGCGGCGGCTCGGCAGAGGACATCCTGTCGCTCCACACCGTCATCCGCCCCGATCTCCCGGGACGCAGGCTGGCGTGGCTCGCGCCCGAAGCCAACGGACGCACCTGGTATCCCAACTCGTTCCTGGCCTCGCGCGCCGACAACGAACCCTACCTGTCGAGCGCTCTCAACCGCATCGCTTCGGTCATCGCCGAGGTCGAAGCCGCCGGCATCCCGAAAGATCGCATCGTTCTCGGCGGCTTTTCGCAGGGAGCCTGCCTCTCGAGCGAGTTTCTCGCGAGCCACCCGGCGCGCTTTGCCGGCCTGTTGGTCCTCACGGGCGGTCTCGTCGGCCCGCTGGGCACGCCCGTCACCGAGGGCGCGCGTGTGCTGGATGGCATGCCCGCGCTCGTCGTGAGCGGCGACCCGGATCCCCATATCCCGTGGCAACGCGTGGAAGAAACCGCCGCGGTCCTGGCGCGCATGGGTGCGAACGTCACCCTGCGGCGGTATCCCGGCCGGCCGCACACCGTGGCCTCCGAAGAGACGAAGCTGGCTAAGCTGTTGCTGGAACAGGTCTTCGCGGCCACGGCCGGCCGCGGCTAAACCGTTTTTTGACCAGCCACCAGCCCGTCGGCTAGAGTGGCTGGTCATGCGACGTTTTACTGGTCTCCTCTGCGCGGCTGTTTTCAGTGTCTCCCTCTTGCCCCATGCACCCGCGCAGGAGCGCCCCGCAATCACCGGGATCGCCTTCGCCCGCATGTACGCGTCCGATCCGTTTTCCTCGGACGCCTTCTACCGCATGCTCGGCTTCGCACCTGAGCCCGTGGGCGACGGGCCTCAGCGCTACGACCTCACGGCCTCACAGTGGCTCGAGCTCAGCCCGCTGCCCGAGCCCGCCCCCAAAGCCCGGCTCGCCGAGGTTGGCTTCACGACACGCGATGCGGCGGCACTCGAGAAGTATCTGAAAGCAAAGGGCGTCAAAGAGGTTGAGCCGCTCCAGAACGGCCAGTTCACCGTGCTCGACCCCGAGGGCAACCGCATCTCCTTCGTGCAGACCGGCTCCCACCAGGCGACCGGCAAGCGTACCGATGGCGTCGGCCAGCAAAGCTCGCAGCGCATCATCCACGTTGGCTTCCACGTCGATAGCCAGGCAGCCGAAGACAAGTTCTACAAGGAGTTGCTGGGCTTCCGCGACAACTGGCACGGCGGCATGAAGGAGGGCACGACGGACTGGGTCAGCGTCCAGGTCCCCGAGGGCACCGACTGGCTCGAATACATGCTCTCGCCCGCCGACCGGGGGGACGCCAAGCAGCAGCTGCGCGAGCTCGGTGTGCAGGATCACTTTTCGCTCGGCATCGAGCACATGCAGGACGTCGTCGACGTGCTGGCGAAGAATGGCTGCGCCGCCGGACCGCAGGCCGACAACTGCAAGAAAACTCAGATGGGCAAGGACGGCAAGGTGCAGCTCAACGTCTTTGACCCCGACCTGACGCGGGTTGAATACATGGAGTTCAAGCCGTCCGGGCCGGTTTGCTGCTCGCCCATCCTGGGCAAAAACCCGACCGAAACCGAGGACAAGTAATGTCAGCGACCCGCAGGCAGTTCCTGGAACTCGGCACAAAGCTTGCGGCCGCCGGCTGCGTCCTGAGGCTGCCCGGCAGGATGCTCGCCGAACCCGCTGGCGGCATGATTTACGGCGTGCAGATGTTCATGGTTCGCAAGCAGGTCGAGAAGGATCTCGCCGCCGCCCTCAAACTCATCAAGGACACCGGCTACGACCAGGTCGAACTTTACCCCATCGCCTACAAGCACCCTGCACCGGAATTGAAGCAGATGGTCGCCGATGCCGGGCTCGCCTCGGTCGCCGCTCATTTCAACTACGAGAACCGCGAAAAGAACGTCGAGTACGCCCACGCGCTCGGCCTGAAGTACATGGTCTGCCCATCCATTCCGGGAGAGCTCACCTCCTCGCTCGACGGCTATCACAAGGCCGGAGACTACTTCAACGCATGGGGCGAATCCGCGCAGAAGGCCGGCCTGCAGTTCGCTTATCACAACCACAACACCGAATTCGCACCGCTCGCCAGCTCGAACGGCCCCACGGGATTCGCCGCGCTCATGCAGGCGACCGACCCGCACCTCGTCAAACTGGAGCTCGACCTCTACTGGCTCGCCTACGCCGGGCAGGACCCCGCCGCCACCCTCAGGAAATACGCTGCCCGCACCGTCCTCGTGCACCTCAAGGACATGGCAGCCGGCACCGTCCCGAGTACAAGGCCGGGCCCCGACGGCGAGTCCCACCAGGTCGACATCGGCAAGGGCACCCTGACCTGGCCCGTCGTCCTCAGGCAGGCGCGCGCGCAGGGAATCCAGTACGCCTTCATGGACATGGACCACGTCCAGACAACTGTCGAAGAGAGCATGCGCGTCAGCCGCGCCTACCTCCGGACCCTCAAAATCTGACCGCTCGCCCGAAAAATATCAGCTCGCACGCCGGCCGCACGACGGCTCCACTGCGCCGCCCTACCCCCCCTGGCTAAGGGGCTCCTAACCCCAGCTAAGTGCTTTGGAATGCTATTTTTGATCAAAAAAGGGGGAGGGGGAGGGTACCCCTTGAAATTCCGTCGAAACAGCCCTCAGGCGTAGGTGCGCGCAGGCAGAATGTACTGCACGTCGATCCGTTGCGTCGGGTAATCGCCGGTGTAGCAAGCCGTGCAGAAACTCCCCGGCGAAAGCCCCGTGGCCGGCTCTCCCGTCGTGCAGGAATGCGTCAGGCCGATCAGCGAAAGGTAAGCCAGCGAGTCCGCTTCGATGTACTGGCGGATCTCCTCGAGGCTCTTGTTGGCCGCGATCAGGTGGTCTTTGTCCGGCGTATCGACCCCGTAAAAGCACGGCGAGATGGTCGGCGGGCAGGAGATGCGGAGGTGCACTTCGGTCGCGCCGGCAGCTCTCACCATCCGCACGATCTTGCGCGACGTCGTCCCGCGAATGATCGAGTCGTCGATCAGGATCACACGCTTGCCTTCGAGCAGCGCGCGCGAGGGGTTCAGCTTCATGCGAACGCCAAAGTCGCGCACCCGCTGCGTCGGCTCAATGAAGGTGCGGCCCACGTAGTGATTGCGAATCAGCCCGAAGTTGAACGGGATCCCCGATTCAGCCGCGTAGCCGATCGCGGCCGTGACGCCGGAGTCAGGCACCGGCACGACGAGGTCAGCCTTAACGCCGGACTCACGCGCAAGCTGGCGGCCCATCTCCTCGCGGGATTTCTGCACCCAGCGCCCGTACACGCGGGAGTCCGGCCGGGCAAAGTAGACGTGCTCGAAGATGCAGGAGGCCTGCGGGGTGCCGCGCGCAAATTTGACGCTCGTGACGCCGTCTTCAGAGACCATGACGAGCTCGCCGGGCTCGACGTCGCGCTCGTACTTCGCATGCAGCAGGTCGAGCGCGCAGGTCTCGGAGGCGAAGCAGAAGGTGTCGGGTGCGCCGTCCTCGCCGGTGATGCGCCCCATGCAGAGCGGGCGGAAGCCATGCGGGTCGCGCGCGGCAAAGATGCGGTTGCGGGTCATCATCACAATCGAGAAGGCGCCTTCGACCTGCGCGAGCGCGCCTGCCATGCAGTCGATCAGCGTGGTGCCCTTCGAGTGCGCGATGAGCTGGATGATGATCTCGGAATCGGACGTCGTCTGGAAGATCGCGCCGTCGCGTTCGAGGCGGGTCTTCGCGGTCCCCAGGTTGATGAGGTTGCCGTTGTGCGCGATTGCGATCAGGCCCTTGGTCGATTCGACCGAGATGGGCTGCGCGTTCAGCAGCGCCGAGTCGCCGGTGGTCGAGTAGCGGGTATGGCCGATGGCGAGGTGGCCGGGGAGCTTTTCGAGCACCGGGTCGGTGAAAATCTCGGAGACCAGGCCCATGCCCTTGATGTCGTGGACGTGCTCGCCGTCGGCCGAGGCAATACCGCCCGATTCCTGGCCGCGGTGCTGCAGTGAGTAAAGGCCCCAGTAGGTCATCCGCGCGGCATCGGGGTGATTGTAGACCGCCATAACGCCGCACTCTTCGCGCAGCTTGTCGAAGGGATTGTTGTCATCTTCTTCGTCTCGCGGACTGATCGGGCTCAGGGTGCTCAATGGGATAAGGTCTCGTTCAATGTGCTTCCGGAATTCCGGGGTAATGCCTGCCAGATCCACGATGTCGACTCGGTAGGGCAGGTCTGATTGATCGAAGTCATCGACGAGCAGAGTTCGCTCCTCCAGGGACAGCGGCCCATCGCCTCCGACGGCGAGATCAAGATCCGAGCGACGCCTGGCTTTGCCGTTGGTGCGCGAACCGAAGGCCCAGACGGGACGTTGGGGAATCCGCTGACTCAAGATCGAGAAGACGATCTCCTTCTCTTCCAAGGAGATTTCAATGGCGGCAGTATCAGGCATTCGACTGAGTCCTCTTCTGAAGACGTTCGAGTAGAAACGCCACTTCGCGCGCGAAGACAGGGATGCGAGCCACTACCTTCAATGCTTTCTCTTCGCTGTAAGTATGACTGGTTTCGCTGCGCGCCTCACGAAATCTTTTCCATTCGGCGACCGGGGCAGAGACCAGCCCGAGTTCGTCGGCACGGCGGATCAACCCTTCAAAGGTAAGCTCCGCCACAGCGTCCGGGTTGGGCTCGGTCTCAGCGAGATGGCGCCGGATCATCTTGTGCGAAAGCTCGTAGGTGTACTCAAACGTCTGGATCAGGCCAGCGCGTAGCAGAAGCCGATCCGGCTCACGGCCCTGTTCGACAATCGCGCTCTGCAACTGATGCACCGCTTTCTCAAGGGGTGTGAAATCGATCATGCCGAGACCTCTTCGGCGAGCTGCGCTTCGAGCGCGTCGTACCAGAGCTTTCTGAGCTCGCTGAGAGGTTGATCGATGAGGTTAATGCCGCCCGCATTGATCTCGAAGCGGGTGGCGACGGTCTCGCCAAGGTCAAGCGGCCAGATTTCGTCGGTTTCATCGAGCAGCTCGCAGATGATGCCGTAGTTCTCGAAGTCGCAGGTGATCAGGACCTCGGTCGCGTTTTCCCCGAAGAGCGAGGGGGCGTAGTCGGCCTGTTTGAGGCCTCCGAGCGTAACATGCACGCCGATGTCGTGGGCGAAGCCCGACTTGGCTAAAGCCACGGCGAGTCCGCCGTCGGAGATGTCGGCGGCGGAGTGGATGAGGCCTTTGGCTGCAAGGCGTGCCAATGCACGATGCAATGCGCCTTCAGCCTTGATGTCGATGGCGGGCGGGGTACCCCAGAGTTCGCCGAGCACGGTTTTGGCGTAGGCCGAACTGCCGAGCTCATGCTCGGGTGAGGATTCGATAGGCTGGGTCGATTGCAGCAGGAGAATCTTGTCACCGACGGCCTGGAAGGCGCTGGGAACGGCCTTGCTGACGTCGTCGAGGATGCCGACGATGCCGATGACGGGCGTGGGGTAGATCCCTTCGCCGAGCGTCTCGTTGTAGAGCGAGACGTTGCCACCCGTCACGGGCGTGCCGAGCTCGGTACAAGCCTCGGCGATGCCGTCGATGGCGTTTGAGAGCTGCGCCATGATCTCAGCCTTTTGCGGGTTCCCGAAGTTGAGGCAGTTGGTGGCGGAGACGGGCGTCGCACCGGTGCAGGCGACCTTGCGGGCGGCTTCGGCGACGGCGTGCATGGCGCCGAGTCGGGGGTCGAGAAAGCACCAGCGGCCATTGCCGGCGAGAGCCATGGCGATGCCGCGTTCAGGAGCGTTGCCCGTTGACGGTTCATGGTATTTCTTGATGCGCATGACGCCGGCTTCGCCGCCGGGGCCCTGCACTGTATTCGTCTGGACCATGGAGTCGTACTGCTCGAAGATGCTGTGCCTGGAGCAGATGTTGACGCTCGAGAGCAGCAGCTTGAGGTCGGCGGCAAAGTCGCGTGCCTTCGCCAGGTCGGCGAGCACGGCGGCTGGCGGGTCGTTAGCGACCGGCGGGTTCCAGGTGCCGACGGGCCGCTTGTAGATGGGGGCCTCGTCGGTGAGGGCTTTGTTGGGGATCTCGGCTTCGAGCACGCCGCCGTGCAAGACGCGCATGACATCGTCGGCGGTGACGATGCCGACCTCGGCGCAGTCCAGGCCCCACTTGATGAAGACATCGAGGACTTCCTGCTCGCGGCCCTTGGCGGCGACCAGCAGCATGCGCTCCTGCGACTCCGACAACATGATCTCGTAGGTGGACATACCGGTTTCGCGCTGCGGAACCTTGTCGAGCTCGATGGTGACGCCGAGCGCACCGCGCGCGCCCATCTCGCAGGTGGAGCAGGTGAGGCCGGCGGCGCCCATATCCTGGATGCCCAGCACCGCGCCGGTCTTCATGACTTCGAGGCAGGCTTCGAGCAGCAGTTTTTCGAGGAAGGGGTCGCCCATCTGGACGTTGGGGCGCTTCTGTTCGGAGCCTTCGGTGAATTCTTCCGAAGCCATCGTTGCCCCGTGGATGCCGTCGCGGCCGGTCTTGGCGCCGACGTAGAAGACCGGGTTTCCGACGCCTTCGGCCTTGGCGTAGAAGATTTCGTCGGTGCGCACGAGGCCGAGGGCGAAGGCATTGAGCAGCGGGTTGCCGGAGTAGCAGGCTTCGAAGCGGGTTTCGCCGCCCAGGTTGGGCACGCCGAAGCAGTTGCCGTAGCCGCCTACGCCGTGAACGACGCCGGTCATGGTGTGGCGGTTGCGGGCGTAGTCGGTGGTGTCCTGCGGGGCTCGCGGTGAAGCAGTTTCCTGCGTTGCGCTGCGGAATGGCAATAAAGCGGGGGCTTCGGGCTTGAGCGGGCCGAAGCGGAGAGAATCCATGACGGCGAGGGGGCGTGCGCCCATGGTGAAGATGTCGCGAAGGATGCCGCCGACGCCGGTGGCGGCGCCCTGGTAGGGCTCAATGTAGCTGGGGTGGTTATGCGATTCGATCTTGAAGGCGCAGGCCCAGCCGTCGCCGACGTCGATGATGCCGGCGTTTTCGCCGGGGCCCTGGACGACGGCTCCGGGGACACCGACGCGGGTGCCTTTGGTCGGCAGGCGCTTGAGGTGGACGCGCGAGGACTTATAGCTGCAGTGCTCCGACCACATGACAGAGAAGATGCCGAGCTCAGTGAGCGACGGGGTGCGGCCCAGCTTTTGCTCGATCAGCGCGTACTCGTCATCGGTGATGCTGTGGGTCTTCAGCAGCGCCGGGGTGATGACGGTCGGCGCAGGTACGGAGCGGGGGGTCTGGTCTTGCGGATTTGGCATGGCTCGCACCTCAATTGTACGCACAGTGCTTCGCGTACTTCGTACCGCTCTCGGCTTTGCGTCGCTCGTCCCGCTGGTCGGCACGGGACTCTGAGGCAAGCTGCGGGAGGAGCGATTGGAAGTCACGAAGTGACCGCTGCGCCCGGAGCGGGTCTTTTCCAGCCGTCAGGCGCCGGTGGAGCCGAAGCCGGCGCCGGCGCGAACGGTGTCGTCGAGCGAGGCGACTTCCTCGAAGCTGGCTTCGAGGCGGCGCACGATGCGAAGCTGGGCGATGCGGTCGCCGGCGGAGACGGTTTGCGGGCTCGCGGCCAGGTTTGTCAGGACGATTTTGATTTCGCCCCGGTAACCGGGGTCGATGACGCCGGCGAGGGTGGTGAGGCCGCGGACGGCCATGCCGGAGCGGTCTTCGACGAGCACGCCGTAATCCGGCGGGAGGCCGAGTGCGATGCCGGTCGGGATGATCTCCGTGGCTCCCGGCGGAAGGGTGCGGGCTTCGACCGAATACACGTCCGCGGCGAGATCACCCCACGGCCCGGAATGGGCGTAGCGCGGCAGCCGGGCGTCCGGGTGAAGTTTTTGCACGAGGATATGCGGCATATCTGACATGAAGTGAGTGTATCTTCGGGTGCGACCCCAACGATTTCTGCCCGGGTTTTGGTGAGGTGGAATTGTCGCGCGGGCGCCGCGAACGGATCGCTTGGCTGAGCATCACAAGAGGACGACTTACATTTGGAGATGACGTGATGAAGGAGCTAGCAGTAAACGTTCGTCCTGCGCGCCGCGACGCCGGCCACGCGACGCTCGTGCTGATGCATTTTCTCGGTGGCAGCCGGCGGGAGTGGGACGAGGTTGTGGATCTGCTCGGAGAAGAGTACGCGACGGTCGCGCTGGACCTGCCCGGCTTCGGCGACTCGGCCGGCGTGACGGGGTACCTGGTCAGTGAGATGGCGGATGCGGTGGCGGCATCGATTCGCAGGCATGTAGACGGCCGCTACATCCTGGTGGGCCACAGCATGAGCGGCAAGGTGGCGATGGTGCTGGCGGCGCGCGGCGATCGGAACCTGGTTGGGCTTGCACTGGTTGCTCCGTCGCCGCCCTCGCCTGAGCCGTTTGCCGGCGACAAGCGGGCGACCATGCTGGAGCTGCTGGGGACCGAGCATGCGGATGACCGGACGCGGGCCCGTTCGTACATCACCAAAAACGAACTGCGGGATATCCCGCGGGACGTGGAACAGCGCGCGACCGGCGAGGTGCTGAAGATGAACCGGGCGGCATGGGTGGCGTGGCTTGAGGGTGGCAGCAGGGAGGATTGGGCGGAGCGGGTCGGCGTGCTGGACGTCCCGGCGATGGTGATCGGGGGCGAAAAGGATCTGTCACTCGGACCGAAGCAGCAGCAGGAATTGACACTGCCTCACCTCAGTCACGGCGTGCTGCGCACGGTGCCGAACTGCTCGCACCTGATCCCGATGGAGTGCGCGCCAATGATGGCGCAGTTGCTGCGGGAGTTTGTCGAGACGCTGGAAGCGGGGGGGAGCGTGCCTTCGGAATACCTGGAATTTATAGCAAGTGAACGGGTTTCGCCGAAGACGCGCGAGGTGCTGGAGGCGCGGATGCTTGCGCCGGTGGCGGCGGCCGGGGTGTTGAGCGAGCGGCAGGTGGAGACGCTGCGGGCGATGCTGTCCCGGGTGATTCCGCAGCAGGGCACGGGGCTCGACCTTGCGGGCTTTGTGTTGACTCGACTGGCGAGCGGCAAGGGCGACGGCTGGCGCTACGATGTGCTGCCGAAGGATGTTGCGGCCTATCGCATCGGGCTGGACAAGCTGGCCGATGCCGGGTTCTCGACGATGACGGAGGAGGAGCAGGACCGCTGCCTTCGGTCGCTCGCTTCGGTCGCCGGCTCGCCTGAGGCACGATGGTTTGAAGAGGTTCGGGGGGATGCGACGGCGGCGTACGTGGCGCATCCGGCCACCATGGCACGGCTCGGCTACAGCGGCATCGGCGTGGGGGGCGCGAAGACTCGGTACCAGGGCTTCGTCACCCTCGGGCCTAACGAGAAGGAAGACTGGGAGCCGGTAGCCGCGCGATGAAGACCTTTTCAACGAATGATGTCGTCGATGTAGTGGTCATCGGCACCGGGGCCGGCGGCGCGCCGGTCATGGCGGAGCTTGCCGAGGCGGGGTTGTCGGTGGTGGCGCTCGAAGCGGGCCGCTGGTGGGATCCGGCGAAGGACTTTGCCGCGGACGAGTCGCAGATGTCCGAGCTTTACTGGCTGGGCGAGCGCATCAGCGCGGGCGAGACGCCTACGGCTTTCGGGGGCAATAACTCGGGGACGGGTGTGGGCGGCTCCATGCTGCACTGGGGCGCGTTTGTGCCGCGGGCCGATCGACGGGATCTCAAGCTCTACACCGACTCGGGCGAAGGCTGCGACTTCCCGCTCACCTACGAGGATCTGCTTCCGTTCTATCTCGAAGTGGAAAAATTTATCGGGGTCTCCGGGCCGGCGAGGTATCCGTGGGACGCGGCTCGCAGCTATCCGCTTGGACCGGTCGCGCTCAACGCCCCGGCGATTGCGATGCAGAAGGGGTTTGCAGCGATTGGCGTCGAGACCAGCGAGGCGCCGATCGCGGTCGTCACACAGAAGTATGCGCAGCCGGGCTATGCTGAGCGGCAGCCATGTGTGGGCTGCGGCTTCTGCCACCAGGGCTGTGTCTTCACAGGCGCGAAGGCCAGCATGGACGTCACCTATATTCCGCGCGCGCTTGCTGCGGGAGCGGAGATCCGCGCCAACAGCTTCGTGCACTCGCTCGAGCGCGACGCTCAAGGGCAGATCGAAGCGGTGGTCTATCGCAACAACGGGCAGGATATCCGGCAGCGCTGCAAGGCAGTGTTCCTCTGCGCGGGGGCCGTCGAGACGCCACGCCTGCTGCTGCACACCGGGCTCGCCAACTCATCCGGACAGGTGGGCAAGAACTTCATGGCGCACGTCGCGACCCAGGTGTGGGGCACGTTCGCCGACGAGATGCGCATGAACAAGGGCTTCCCCGCCTCGCTTATCTCGGAGGCCACGATGCGACCCGCCGACGCGGACTTCGCCGGCGGCTACCTTACGCAGAGCCTTGGGGTCGTGCCCGTCACCTTTTCGCGGCAGGTCGCGCGCGGACGCGGCCTGTGGGGCAAGCCACTGGTCGACTACCTCGATCAGTACAACCACTTCGCCGGCATCGGCGCGAACGGCGACTGCCTGCCCTACGACCGCAACTTCCTCGAGCTCTCGGACGAAACAGACGAGTTCGGCGTGCCGATTCCGCGCATCCACTTCAGCTACGGCGAAAACGAAAAGCGCATGAGCGAGCACTCCGCGAAGCTGATGACCGAAGCGTGGAAAGCGGCGGGCGCGACGGACATCTGGACCTTCGAGCGCTCAGCCCACACCATCGGCACCGCACGCATGGGCAATCACCCCGCCACCAGCGTGGTTGACGCCTTCGGCCGCAGCCACGATATCCAGAACCTCTGGATCAGCGACAACTCCACCTTCCCCGCCGCGCTCGCTGCCAACCCCGCCCTGACGATCATGGCACTGGCTGTCCGATCAGCGAGAAAGTTCCTCGAAGGCTAAAACAGCAAAAGCTAGTGCGCCCTCATCGCGGGCGGCGACCACTTCGGGATGGAGGCTTCGCGTCGCGAGATCACGCAGCGTGCGATTATCCGTTACGCGAAGCTTCCACCCCACCGCGTGGCGCCCGTCTGGCGTCAGGACGCACCTGCTTTTGCTTACTATCTAAGAGTGAAACTTCTTCGATGGATGCGCGGTGGGCTGCCAGCGCGGATGTTCTGGGTGGGCCTGGCGGTGCGTGTGCTCTACCTGACACTGGCCCATACGTACAAGATTCGTCCCATCCTCGATCACTTCCAGTTCGGCTGGGAGATGGGGCGCATCGGCCGCGCGCTCGCCACGGGCTACGGCTTCTCCGATCCCTTCGAAGGCCACTCCGGTCCGACCGCGTGGACGCCGCCGCTGTATCCACTCCTGCTTGGCGGGGTGTTCAGACTATTCGGCGTGTATACCAAGCTTTCGGCGTGGGTCATTCTCACTGTCAACAGCGTGTTCTCCGCGGCGACCGCGCCGGCGGTCTACGAGATGGCGAAGCGCTGCTTCAAGCGCTCAACCGGCACCCGCGCCAACGGCGACAGCATCGCGCTGTGGTCGGGCTGGCTGTGGGCGCTGTATCCGGCGGCGATGCAGTACGCGGTCCACTGGGTGTGGGATATGGCGATCACGGCGTGCCTCTTCGCCTGGGTGCTGGTGCTCGCGCTGCGTGTGCGCGGCATCGGCGAGGACGACCCTGACGAGACGCGTCACCAGACCGTCGTACGCTGGCTGTCGTTCGGCGTGCTCTGGGGGCTCATCGGACTCACCAACAGTTCGCTCATGATCTTTCTGCCCGCATGCGGGCTCTGGATGATCTGGCCGCAGTTGCGGCACGCCCATGCACTCGGGCTGACCGCTCGCAACGTCGTCTGCGCCGCCGTCTGCTGTGCCGCGGTCATCGCCCCCTGGATCATCCGCAACGAGCGTGTGTTCCATGCCTTCATCCCGATGCGCTCGAACTTCGGGGCTGAGCTGTACCAGAGCGTTCTGCCTACCAACGGCGGCTTCCCCTGGGGCGGCACGATCCCGCTGTCCGTGACCGATCCGGAGTATCTGCGCTACAAGCGGCTTGGCGAGGTCGCCTACTCCAAGCAGCAGGGCGACCGGGCCAAGGCCATCATCGCCCAGGACCACGGGCGCTTCTACGGCTTCATCGCCAAGCGTGTGTATCTGTTCTGGTTCGGCGTCGCGCATGGCGTTGAAAAGGGCATCTGGAGCCCGATCGGCGAGGCTATCCGCGAGCTTAACTTCGGCTTCCTCACCGTTGGCGGCTTCCTCGGCCTCACACTCGCGCTGCGCAACCGGATCCCCGGCGCATGGCTTTTCCTGTGGGCGTTTGCACTCTTCCCTGTCGTCTTCTACCTGGTGACGGTGCAGGCGCGCTTCCGCCATCCGCTCGAACCCATCATCTGCATCCTCACCGTGTACCTCTTCCAGTCGGCCGAGCGCCCGGCGCGCACTGTCTCGGCGCCGACGCGATAACCTAGAGGGATGGCTTCCCAGACGATCCTCGTCACTGGTGGTTCGGGCTTCTTCGGCGGCGTGCTCAAGCGACGGTTGCTGGCCGAGGGCTTCGCCGTCGTCAACCTCGACCTGGTCGCCGACCCCGACACACACCCCGCGCTGAGCAGCATCCAGGGCGATATCCGCGACCAGGCGCTGCTCGCTCAGATCTTCGGCGACCACGGCTTTGCCGCCGTCATGCATTGCGCCGCCATGCTGGCGCACGACACCATCTCCGACGAGACACTCTGGACCTCGAACGTCGACGGCACGCGCAACGTCGCCGAGGCCTGCCGTGCTGCGGGCGTCAGGAAGCTGATCTTCATCTCGACCAACTGTCTTTGGGCGCATAACGTCGGGCACCAGGTCGCTGAAGACGAGCCTCCCGCACCGGTCGAACTGTACGGCCGCTCGAAGCTCGCCGGCGAGGAAGCACTCGCAGCCTTTGCTGACCTCAACATTGTCACCATCCGCTGCCCGACGATCATCGACGAGGGCCGGCTTGGCCTGCTCGCCATCCTGTTCGAGTTCATCCAGGATGGCAAACGCGTCTGGGTCGTCGGCGATGGGTCGAACCGCTACCAGTTCATCTACGCGCAGGATCTGGCCACTGCCTGCCTGCAGGCGCTCGGGTATCACCGGACCAATCTTTTTCACATTGGCTCGGAGCACGTGACGTCACTGCGCCAGGTCTACCAGGCGGTGATCGAAGCTGCCGGCACCGAGGCGCGCGTTGCGCAGCTTCCCAAGGCGCCCACGCTCGCCGCCATGAAGCTGGCGCACAAGCTGAAGGTTTCGCCGCTGGGGCCATATCACTACCGCATGATCGCCGAAGACTTCATCTTCGATACCACTCGCATTCGCGGTGAACTTGGCTGGCGGCCGACCGTAACCAACAACGAGATGATGGTCAAGGCGTTCCGCTACTACGCCGCCTCCCGCGCCGCCATTCATGCCCGAACCGATGTTTCGGCGCACTCGAAGCCGACGCCGATGGGAGTCATCCGGCTGCTGAAGTGGTTCTCTTAGAAGACAGAGGCCGCGGCAAGCGCGCCCCTGTCGCGGGCGGCGACGAGTGCGTGGAGTATTTGCTGCGCGTGACACCTGCGCATCTTTAGCTATACTGGGCGCGCCACGATCCGAGGTGCTCCCGTGCGACTCGTTCTACTTTCCGCTGTACTTTTCGCGACGCCGCTCCTGGCGCAGGATTCCGCCGTCAAGCCACCACAGGTCCTCACCAGCACCGATGGCGGCACCAGCGGCGTGATGGAGAGCATCTTCATCCCACCGATCAAGGGCGCGCCGTTCTCCTTGACGCTGGTCACGGAGTGGTCGCGACCGCTCGGCAACGGCGGCAGTTTCACGCTTGCGAACCAGCGGCATATCGCACGCGATCGCAACGGTCGGATCTACCAGGAGCGTTGGCTTCTCGTTCCCAAGGGCGGCAAGATCAAATCCGAGATGAATGTCCTGCAGATCTCCGACCCCAGCCGCCACACGACGCACAACTGCTTCACGCGCGAGCAGGTCTGCGAGATCATCGGCTTCAATCTTTCTGCCGACAGCGTCTACAAGCCACGGATCGGTGCTACAGGCGCCCTGCCCGACGGCAACGGTTTTCACCAGCATGAGGAGCTTGGCGTCAGCAACCTGGGCGGCGTCGATGCGACAGGCTATCGTGAAATCAACACGATCAACGCCGGAGTGATGGGCAACGATCAGCCGATGGTCACGACGCGCGAATTCTGGTATTCCACGAGGCTCGGCATCAGTCTCAGCTCGAAGATCGACGACCCGCAGAGTGGCAAACAGCTTTTTACGGTCACCGAGATCAGCACCGCCGAACCCGACCCGGCGCTCTTCGAGCTTCCTGCCGGGTACAAAGTCGTCGATCACAGCAAGGAGCAGTGATTGTGCCTCACCACATGACGCCCAGCTTCGGCGTCTCGGGTGGGGGCAGTTCCGTTTCTCCCAGCAGCTGCCGCAGGTTGATCTCGATTGTCGTTGTGATCGCGGTCAGCGGCACGTCGTAGATCTTGTTGTCGAACGGGTCCTCAAGATCGCGGCCGATCTTGTCGAGCGCGAGGAACATGAACCCGACCAGCGTCGACCCCAGCGGCGTAAACCAGCCCAGGTTCTCGACCATCCCGATGGGCAGCAGGACGCAGTAGATCTGCACGAACAGCATCGGGAAGAAGTCGTACTGCTTGGGGAGTGGCGTGTTCTTGATGCGCTCGTTGCCGCCCTGCGCGTCCATCAGGTCGTCGAGGTTGCGATCCATCGACTGCCATTCCAGGTTGTCGATCCAGCCGCGGTTCTTCGCCTCCCGCAGCATCACCCCCATGTGCCGCTGGATGGTCAGCGACACGTTCTTCTCATGCTCGAGCGGCAGGTGGTCCCGCTCGTCGATGAACGGCTGAACCACGGGAAGCGGATCGAGTCCGCGCAGCTGTTGCCGCAACGCGTGCACAAAGCCGATCTGGTAGTGGACCAGCTTGCGCTGCATCGCATGCACCTCGGCCACGTCCTCGCCCTCGGACGCGGGGTTCGGCTGCAGTGTCGCGCAGACCTGCCGCGCGAAGCTCCGGCTGTTGTTCACGATCTGCCCCCAAAGCGTGCGCGCCTCCCACCAGCGCCCGTAGGCAGAGTTGTTCCGGAAGCCCACAATGATGCCGATCGCCGACCCGTACAACGCCAGTGGCACATTTTTCGAGCCGACCCACTCCCAGTGCAGCACCTTGTATGCGAGCACGATCGCCACATCCCAAAGCACCAGAAACAACAACGGCCACCCGACGTACTCGAGCATCCTCCCAAGCTGCGGAGCCCGGGGAACGATCATGCCCTGGCCCCGGTCACCGCCTCGGACTCCGCCGGTGCAGACGCCTCGCCGACCGTCACCGGCACAAACTTCCGCTCGCCGTCGCGCACGATCCGCACCTCGCCGGTCCCGATCTCATAGACCCATCCAGAAAGCGTCAGTTCGCCCCGCGCCAGCGCCCCCGCAACGCTCGGATGGGTCTTGAGGTGGGCGATCTGCATCAGCACGTTTTCTTCGGTGAGCCGCTTCAGCTTCGCACCCGGCTGCTCGTCCGCACTGTCTCCGCTCGAGGCAATCTGTAGAGCCGCGTGGCCATTGGTCAGCCAGCTCTTCACCGTCGGCATGCCGTTGGTCGAGTCAGGATTGAGCAGAGCCTTCATCGCCCCGCAGTCCGAGTGCCCGCACACCATCACGTGCTCCACCTTCAAGGCCGACACCGCATACTCAATCACCGCGCTCACGCCGCCCAGCATCTCGCCGTACGCCGGCACCATGTTGCCGATGTTGCGTGTTATAAACACGTCGCCCGGCCCGGAGCTCGTAATCGACTCCACGTCCACCCGCGAATCGGCGCAGGCAATCACCAGCGTGTGCGGCCGCTGCGGGGTGTTCGCCGCCTTCAGGTACTCGTCCGCCCTCTCCGCGTATACCTCCACCTGGAAGCGCCGCGCGCCCTCCTTCAGCTTCTCAAGAACTGCAATTTCGTTCATTCGGCTCTCCCCTTCGCGTTTGGATTCATTCGGGCTCACGTCCGATTTTGACTCGCAATCGCTTTCAAAGGCAGTCCTTCCGCGAAATTTCCCGCGCCGATCTTCGAGCAGCCCAGAAACCGGCCCAAATCGCCGGTTTCAGTCGATTCTCGATTGACCCCACCCGTCCGCCGGGATATGCTTAACAGGTTTGGCGCCAAGCGGGGATAGCTCCGTATGCGCGCCGGACAAAAGTTGCGAAGAACGCGCTGGGAAACGGGATCGACCCCTGCACCAACGGGCGAACTGTCACCGCGTATGAGGGTAGTGGAATGTATGCAGTGATCCGCACAGGCGGAAAGCAGTACCGCGTCGCTCCGGGCGATGTGTTGAAGGTAGAGAAACTCGCGCACACCGATGGCGCAGTCGAGTTCTCCGACGTGCTCGCCGTCTCCGGCGATGCAGGCAGCTTTGAGTCCAGCCTCGATGGCGCCAAGGTCACCGGAACCGTCGTTGGCGAAGGCCGCGGCGAGAAGATCCTGGTCTTCAAGTTCAAGCGCAAGAAGCAGTACAAGCGCATGCAGGGACATCGGCAGTCGTTCACCGAGATCAAGATCGGCGAGATCTCGGTTGGCGGCAAGAGCTTCAAGGCCTAGGCTTTCAACGGTCGCAACGAGCAGGATCAGACGCGCCAACGAGCCTGCGGGGCCGGAGCGCATGAGGGATTCAAATGGCACATAAAAAAGGTTTGGGATCGTCCAAAAATGGACGCGATTCAAATGCACAACGGCTGGGCGTCAAGCGCTTCGGCGGCGAGACCGTCACCGGCGGCTCCATCCTGGTTCGCCAGCGCGGCACCCCGCTCAAGCCGGGCCTCAACGTCGGCCGCGGCAAGGACGACACCCTGTTCGCCAAGATCACCGGCGTGGTCAAGTTTCAGGATCGCGGTCAGCAGGGTCGCTTCGTCTCGATCATCGCAAGCGAAACAGCCGCAGTTTAGGCTGCAGCGAATCACAGCCGGCGCTGGGATCTCCCGGCGCCGGTTTTTCTTGTCTGGATCGCACCACGCCCAGGATCAGGATGCCAAGGGACCCTGTTGTCCCAAATTGGAACAACCGTCGAATGACACCTTTGTTGGGGATCGCTTCCGCAAATCCTGTGCTTAGATAAAGCCAGATTGCTTCGGGCCCCTTCCCTGACGCTCCCCACCTGGGGATCAGTCAACGGATTCTGTGACCCGTGCGCTTGGGTCCTTTGCACGTCGACGACAGGACCTTTTAGCCGCGGAACTATCTGCGACGCAAAATTTTTTGCGGATCGCGAGGAAGCGCATGGAAGTGTTCTCCTGGATCGATAGCCGTACCCTGCTGGGATGCCAGTGCATCCTGATCGCTGTCTTCGCAGCGATGCTCGTCGGTATGCGCTACGTCAATCCCGGGCTCGCCGGCATCCGGTCTATCATTGCAGGCTTCGCGCTCGGCCTTCCGGTTGCGATCATCGCGACGGCCGGCAGCGCTGTTCCCTTTACTCTTGCCGCGCTCAGCGGCGGCGCGCTCACCCTGCTCTCGTGTCTTTTTCTCTGCCGCGGAATCCTACAGTTCTGCCATGGCAAAACCCTCGCGCTCCACCCCATTGTGACCGTCTTCCGCCGCCGCGGCACCAGCCCCGCCGACTACTTTCCGGTGCTCTGCGGCCTCTGCAGCATCACCATGCTGGCCATCATTTATTTCACCCAGGTCCACCTGAACCGTCGAGCCTGCATGGTCGCGATCACGGCAACCCTGGCTCTTACCCGCGGCCTGATGGCGTGGTCGCTGCTCCACTGCGCGGCCCGGCGTATTCAGATGCGGGCGTTCGGCATCTCGATGGCGATCTTTGCCGCGCTGACGGCAGTGCAGGCAGTTCGTCGCCCCTTCCTTGCCGTCGGCGACCTGCTGGCCCAACCAAACGGATACAACCTGTCGCTCTTTTTCGCAGTCGTCTTCTTCTGCGTGCAGGGCATCTTCTATCTCCTGATGTTTGCCGGAGACGTCACCGAAAGCGAGCACGAGGACGCCCAGCGCGATCACCTGCTCGGCACGCTAAACCGTCGTGGCGTCGAGGCTGCGCTCACGGCCGAGATCGCCCGGACCCGCCGCACCCGAACTCCCTTCGCCCTGATGCTGATCGACATCGACCACTTCAAGGGAGTCAACGATCGCTTTGGACACCTTGCCGGCGACTCCTCGCTCCAGCTCATCGCACGCGGCATCGGCGCCACCATCCGGGCCTACGACATGCTGGGCCGCTACGGCGGAGACGAATTTCTCGTCGTGCTGCCGGCCACCGATTGCCAGGAGGCGCTGCTGACCGCGGCCCGTGTCCGCGAAGCCGTGCTCGCCGAAACAGCGGGATTCGCCGCGGGATCGATGACGCTGAGCATCGGCATCACCGCCTGCTCGGGCGAAGAAGACATGCTGGACATCGTCTCGCGCGCCGATACGGCGCTCTACGAGGCCAAGCGTGCCGGCCGGGACTGCGCCCGCGTTCGCATGCTTGACCCGGCCGAAAGCGATGTCGCCCCTTCACCTGTGCCCGTGCCCGCTTTGCCGCGCGAGGCGAAGACGGTCTAACATCGCGGAGTGGAGACTCCGTACAAAAAGCCCAGGCAGCCGCTGCACCTGACGCCCGAGGCGGAACGCCTGGTGTCGGCTACCGGCCTGGCCGACGACGCCGCGTTCGAGCTCAAGCTGCGTCCGCAGAAGCTGTCGGAGTTCATCGGCCAGACCAAGGCCAAGGAGCAGCTGAAGATCGCGCTCGAAGCCGCCAAATCGCGCGGCGAGGCGCTCGATCACGTCATGCTCTTCGGTCCGCCCGGACTTGGCAAGACTACCCTCGCCACCATCATCGCCAACGAAATGGGCGTCGGCTTTCAGCAGACCAGCGGGCCCGCGCTGCAGATTCAGGGCGACCTCACCGCCATCCTGTCGAACATCAAGGACAAGCAGGTGCTCTTTCTCGACGAGGTGCACCGCCTACAGCCTGTGCTCCAGGAAAAGCTCTACACAGCGCTCGAGGACTATCGGCTCGACATCATGATCGGCCAGGGGCCCTCCGCCCGCACCTTCGAGCTCGACATCAAGCCCTTTACCTTTGTCGCCGCTACCACCCGCCCCGGCCTGCTGAGCTCCCCCATGCGCGCACGCTTCGGCATCCTGCTGCGGCTCGAGTTCTATACCGATGACGAGCTGCGTTTTGTGGTCGAGCGGTCGGCCGAGGTGCTCGGAGTACCGATCGATCGCGATGGCGCCGCCGAGATCGCCATGCGCTCCCGCGGCACACCGCGGATCGCCAACCGCCTGCTGCGGCGCGTCCGCGACTATGCCCAGGTGCGCGCCGCCGGCGTGATTGACCGCAAGACCGCCAACGCCGCGCTCGAGATGCTCGAGGTGGACGCACACGGCTTCGACGAACTCGACCGCCGCCTGCTGCGCACGATCATCGAGAAATACGACGGCGGCCCGGTCGGGCTCAATACCCTCGCCGCCGCGCTCGCCGAGGAGCAGGACGCGCTCGAAGAGGTCTACGAACCCTTCCTGATCCAGATTGGTTTCCTCGACCGCACCCCCCGCGGCAGGGTCGCCACGCGCCTCGCCTACGAGCACCTCGGCATCGAAATGCCCCGCAAGCTCAGCCTGTTCTAGGCCTGTCGCATTGGAAACCCAACGCCGCCACGCTGACCGGCGTCCTACGCTCATGCGGCCCACTGGCCCAGGAGTAACTGATGCCGTACCTCGAACTGAAAGACGGGAACGAACTCTTCTTCAACGACTGGGGGACCGGGCTGCCGGTGATCCTGATCCATGGCTGGCCCCTGAGCTCCGCCATGTGGGAGCACCAGGCCTCTTTCCTGGTCAACAACGGCTACCGCGTCATCACCTATGACCGGCGCGGCTTCGGCAAATCGTCGCAGCCCTTCAACGGCTACAACTACGACACCCTTGCCGACGATCTCGCCGAGTTGCTGACGGCGCTCGACGTGCGCGATGCGGCGCTGGTCGGCTTCTCGATGGGCGGCGGCGAGGTGGTGCGCTACCTCAGCCGGCATGGCGCCTCCCGCGTCGCGAAGGCGGTGCTCGTCTCCTCGGTGGCGCCCTTCATGCTCAAGACGGACAGCAACCCGGACGGCACACCGGAGGAGACCTTCGACGGCTTCCGCGAAGGTCTTCGCAAGGACCGGTTCGACTTCCTGAATACCTTCGGACCGCACTTCTACGGCCGCTCGATGGTGCACCACACCGTCTCTGAAGCTGTGCTGAACTGGACGTTTGCCCTGGCCATTGAAGCCTCGCCGAAAGCGACCATCGACTGCGTGACGGCATTCTCGTCTACCGACTTCCGCGCCGAGATGAAGTCGCTGCAGACACCGTTCCTGGTGATCCACGGCACCAGCGACAAGACCGTGGCGATCGATGCGGCTGGGCGTGCGGCGGCGAAGATCCTGCCGAATGCGAAGCTGATCGAGTATGAAGGCGAACCACACGGCCTGTTTATGACCGCGCCAGACCGGCTGAACGACGACCTGCTCAGCTTCCTCGGCGGCGACCACAACACGGTGCCAAAGCTTGAGGAAGTCGCCGTCGTCTAGCGAACCCTCAGCACATCGGCGAGCCGTCCCCGGTGCTCGGCGAGCAACGCTTCGGCGGCTGCCTTGTCGAGCGCGAGAAGGTTCATGACAATCGCAACCTTGACGCTGCCTGTCTCCGCGAGGAGGCCGGCGGCGTCTTCTCGTTTGCAGCCAGTCGCCTCGACGATGATGCGTTCGGCGCGGTCGACGAGCTTCGCGTTCGTCGGCTGCACGTTCACCATCAGGTTGCCGTACACCGCTCCTGCGCGGATCATGATGCCGGTCGAGAGCATGTTCAGGACGAGCTTGGTGGCGGTGCCGGCCTTCATGCGGGTCGAGCCGGTGAGGACTTCCGGGCCGGTCGCGAGTTCGATGGCGATCTCGGCCGCGGCCGCGAGGCGCGAGGGCTCGGACGCTCCGCCGGCGCAGGTGAGCGCGATGGTCAGGGCGCCGGCTGACCGGGCGGCGGCGATGGCGCCGAGGACGTATGGGGTGCGGCCCGAGGCGGCTATGCCGACGAGCGTGTCGTTCGGGGTGAGGGCGAAGGGGACGAGGTCGGCGGCGCCGGCCTGGGGCGAGTCTTCGCTCGATTCGGATGACCGGCGCAGGGCGGAGTCGCCTCCGGCGATGAGGCCGACGAAGAGCGTGGGCGCGACCGAGAACGTGGGCGGGCACTCGCTGGCGTCGAGCACGCCAAGGCGGCCGCTGGTGCCGGCGCCAACATAGAAGAGGCGGCCGCCCTCGGCGAAGCGGGCGGCGATCCCGTCGACTGCGCCAGCGATCTGCGGGATGGCGGCGCGCACCACGGCTGCGACGGTCGCGTCCTCATCGTTGATCACCTCGAGCATCGCGACGGTCGAGAGCTGGTCGATCCGCGCCGAGTGCGGGTTGCGCGTTTCTGTTGGGAGAGCGCCGAGTTGTTCCGTCATCGCCATGGGCTGGATCTCTGCTTGCCAGTGTATGCGAGACGAATCGAGGGTCCACCCCCTCCCGGGGCAGTAGTTGTGCAAGATCTTCAAAACAATCGGCTTAGGTCTGGACCTTGAATCGAAATCGGACACCTAAAAGTGCACCATTTACGGGGCGTGCACTTTTCCTGGGAGTTGCAGGAGAGCGTCGAGACAGGGCAGTAGGAGGAGACTAAGAGCCTGAGCGGATGACGCCCGAGAGCTTTGCGTGGCTGGGAAGCCGAATTCGCTGGAACCGAGTTTGGGCCTCTTTGCGGCACCGCTTGTTCCGAATTCAACCCTAAAACCACGGCGATTCCCAACGGCGGAACTGGCCGCATCATTTGCGTGCATCGCGCCGCTCGCCGGGGCCTCCTCTCGGTAGGCTGGAACTGCGCGGAGCTTTTCTCCCGGTCGTGAGCCGCTTGGGCTTACCTTCTGGCAGGCTGGCCGGGTAGAGGATCACTGCTGTCATGCGGCTGAAAGCAACTGTGCTTGACTGGCTCCCGGGGAAGCGGCCGCAGCAGGGTGAAGGAAGACTGATTGCGTTCGAGGGGAATCTGCTGACCGGGCTGGGATGGCTTCCCGGGCTGCAGCCAGCGAGCGTTCGCTGGCTGGTTTTGGCGGCCGTCCTGTGCTGGCTGTGGCTAATCTCTGAGCTGCGTTGGCGAGCGCGTGCCGAGGTTCGATCGAACGGAGCGGGTGGCGGTGCCCAGGCGGACGAGACTGCCGCGCTCAACCGGCAGCTGACGCATATTCTCGACTCGACATCTGAGGGCATCTTCAAGCTGAACCGGAACTGGACGGTGGTGTACGCCAACCGGCGGGCCTCGGGAATGTCACCAGAGCTGCTGTTGGGAAAGAATTATTGGCAATGCTTCCCGGTGGCGCTTGGAGGGGAATGGGAGCGCTGCCTGCGCCGGACTATGGACGAACGCGAAGAATCGGAATGGGAGGTTTACTGGGAGCCGTACGATGAGTGGTTTGCCGCGCACAGTTATGCGACGGAGGCCGGAACCAGCGTCTTCTTCGTCCCGGTGACGGCGCGCAAGCGGCTGGAGGCGCGACTCGACGAAGAGAGGGCGCAGCGCGAAAAGCGCATCGAAGCGCGGCTGCATGAAGAAAGAATGCTGCGGGAGAAACGGATTGAGGCCCTCAGCGTGCTGGCGGGCGGACTGGCGCACGAGATGAGCAACCCGCTTGCGATCATTCACGGAACGGCGACCGAGCTGATCGGCGTTGCGTCGGCGGGTCTGCCGCTTGCGGCCGGGGACGTGCTGCGGGCAGGCGAGGACATAGCCCGGACGGCGGACCGGGCGAGCCGGATCCTGCGCGGCCTGCGGGGGTTTGCGCGGGAGGCAGGCAGCGACCCGATGGAAAGTGCGTCGATCTACCGGATCGTCGATGAGGCGATCGAGATCCAGCATGCGCGATTTTTGCGGCATGGGGTGAGGTTGCGGCTGGAACTGACGCCGGGCATCTCCCCGATTGTGTGTCGCGAGACACAGGTGGGACAGATCGTGACGAACCTGATCAACAACGCCTACGACGCCATCATCGAGCATGGCTGCGCGGAGCGCTGGGTGTCGGTCGAGGCGCGGCAGGTGGCCGATCTGCTGCAGATCGACGTTGCGGACAGTGGGCCGGGCATCGATGAGGAGACGCGCCAGCACCTAATGGAGCCGTTCTACACGACGAAAAAGCGCGGGCTCGGGATGGGGGTGGGGTTGAGCCTTTCGCGCGCCATGGCGATTGAGCATGGGGGGAGCCTCGAGCTGTGCCGGGGCACGGAGCACACCTGCTTCCGGCTGCTGCTGCCGCTGAGGCCGGAAGAACCCGCCGAAGTGTTCGCACCCGTGGGAGGGACCTATGAAGCTCTCTGAGGCGCGCGTGCTGGTGGTGGATGACGAGGCAGTGCTGCGGCAGATTTACGCCAAGTGGCTGCGCAAGGTGGGCTACGGCGAGGTGTGGGAGGCGGGCGACGGCGAGGAGGCGCTGGCGATCGTCGCCGCGCATCCGATCGACGTGCTGATTACGGATGTGCGTATGCCGGTGATGGATGGCGTCACGCTGGTGCGGCGGTTGGCTGCGCTTGGCAGGCGGATTTCCTGCATCGTGTTCGTGAGCGCTTTTGGCGACGTGGATGCGCGCGAGATGTACCGGCTCGGCGTGGAGGCTTTCCTTTCGAAGCCGTTCCGGTTGGAGGAGCTGGCCACGGCACTCGACGCGGCACTTGCCGACCGCGAGACGCTTTGGACCAGCCGGCTCGAGATAGCACCGCGGCAGGAGGCGGTCTTTGACGTGGCGTGGGCGCAGCCGCCGGAAGCGAACCCGGCCGCGGAGCTGCAGGATGACTGGATGGAGGAACGCTCCCCGAGGCCGTTCCGGCTTGGGCGGGGTGGCTTCAGCGCGGATACGGAGGAACCGGTCCGAGTGGGGCGGGTTGCGTTTTGCTGCCGATTTGTGGCCGATCCGGACACGGGTTTGGGCGCGGGTTCAGGTTCGGGTTTCGGCACAGGGCCACGGGACATGCCGCCGCCGGAGTTGACCGGAGAGGGGTATGTGCGATGGAGGTCGCGCGAGGATCAGCGGGTGGGGATCGAGTTTGCTTTTCTGGATTCGCCGGGGCGGGAGTGGGTAGCCGAGCATCTGCACCGCGCGCGTCCGAAGAGCTTCATCCCGTAGCTAACGCGCGAGAGCGGCGAGCAGGTCGAGAGGAGTGGCGTGGAACAGCGGGTGGACCCAGGCGGGGGCGATCTCGGCGAGAGGTTCGAGGACGAAGGCGCGCTCGTGGAGCGCGGGGTGCGGCAGGGTGAGGTCGCGCGTGGACAGGACGGTTTCGCCGTAGAAGAGGAGGTCGAGATCGAGCGTGCGGGGGCCTTTGGGCGGAACGTTTTCGCGGGTGCGGCCCAGGGTGCGCTCGATGGAAAGCAATGCCTGCAGCAGGTCGACGGGGGACAGGCTGGTTTCCAGCAGCACGGCGGCGTTGAGGAACCGGGGCTGGTCAAGCAGGCCGACGGGTGCTGTGTCGTAAAACGAAGAGACGGCGGTGACATGGCCGAGCGCTTCGAGCCGCTCGGTCGCGGTGTGTAGGGTCCGGGCGCGGTCGCCGAGGTTCGAGCCGAGGGCGATGGCGGCCTCAGGCATGGAGGGCGTGCAACTGGGGGAGCGGGCGGGCGTCGGCGGGCTGCGGCACGGGGTCGTAGCCATGGGCAAACTCCCATGCGGAGCGGTCGCGCGTCAGCTTCTGAACGAGCGCGGTGTGCATGGCATGGCCGGCACGTTCGGCGACGACGCGCCCCTGGATGCGGCGGCCGGCGAGGGCGAGGTCGCCGATGAGGTCGAGGACCTTGTGGCGGACGAACTCGTCGTCGAAGCGAAGCGGGCCATTCTGGACGCCCTTTTTCGAAAGGATGATGGCGCAGGCGTCGGACGCACCGCGGATGAGGCCCATGTTGCGCAGCATGGGTTCGTCCTCGAGAAAGCCGAAGGTGCGCGCGGGCGCGATGAGACGGGCGTAGTCGCCGATGGCGAGGTCGCCGCGGAAGTTGGCGCAGCCGATGGGCTCGGGGAAGTCGATGCTGTAGTCGATCTGGTAGCCATCACCCGGGTACACCCCGATGAACTTCGAGCCGTCCCGGACTTCGACGTCCTTGACGATTTTGAGGTATTCGCGGCGGCGGCGCTGAATTTTGAGGCCGGTCCGTTCGAAGGCCTGAACGTAGGGCAGCGCGGAGCCGTCGAGGATGGGGACCTCGAGGTTGTCGACCTCGACGATGACGTTATCGACGCCGATGCCGATGAGCGCCGAGAGCAGGTGCTCGGTGGTCTGAATGAGGACCGACTGGCGCATGAGCGAGGTCGCGTAGCTGACCTTGGCGACGTTGCGGCCGATGGCGGGGATTTCGAAGTTGTCGAGGTCGGTGCGGCGGAAGACGATGCCCGAGCCTGCGGGTGCGGGAACGAGCCGCATGTGCACCATCGCCCCGCTGTGCAGGCCAACGCCGCTGAAGCAGATGTCGGACTGCAGGGTGCGCTCGAGGTGCGCGTGGCCCAGGATTCCGTTCACGAAAGGAGGTTCTCCGTCATGCCAGATGAGGTTACACGCAGGTGAATCGGTGCGACTGTGTCTTTTCGGACACAGTTACGGGTGCAAAACGTCATCCGCCCAGAAGGTCTTCGAGCTCATGCAGGAGGGCTACGGTCCGGGCGATCGGGAGTCCGACGACGTTGAAGTAGTCGCCCTCAATGCGCGGGATCCAGCGTGCGGCGTAGCCCTGAATGGCGTAGGCGCCGGCTTTGCCCAGGGGCTCTCCTCGGTCGACATAGGTAGCGATCTCCTGCGGGGTGATGACGTCGACCGTCACGTGGGTGATTTCGAGTGCGGAGACGAGGTGCGTCGACGGCGAACGATGGGCAAGAGTGGCTGTGACGGCTAGTCCGGTCATCACGGCGTGGGTGCGGCCGGAGAGCAGGCCGAGCATGCGGCGGGCGTCCTCGGGACCGGCCGGCTTGCCGAGGATGACGCCGTCGGGCAGGACGACTGCCGTGTCGGCGGCGAGGATGATGGCGCCGCCGTCAGGATGGAGCGTGCTGACTGCCTGGGCTTTCTCGATTGCGAGGCGCTGGACGTAGGCGGCGGCAGCCTCGCCGGGGAGTGGGGTTTCGTCGATGTCCGAAGCCTCGACGGTGAAGGTGAAGCCGGCCTGGGTGAGGAGATCGTGGCGCCGCGGCGAGCCCGAGGCGAGGACCAGGCGCATCAACGGGTTGAGCTCGGTGCTGGGAGCGTTGGAGATCATGCGTTAGACATCAAGCGGCTGGCGCGACCGAGAGCGTGACGGACATGGCGTGGGTCTGCCCGGGTGCGAGGGTGATGGCATCGGTGGCGGTGTTGGCGGATTCGACGCACAGGAAGCCGGTCCAGTCTTCGGGGCCGAGATCTTTGAGCGGTGCCGAGCCTTCCGGCCAGGGATTCCAGACGATCGTGGTGGCGGATCGGTCTTTGTCGATGTGCAGGAGGCGCTGATTGCCGGCGTCGTGGATGGTGGTGGCGGCCTTGTTGGCGGGGAAGACGCGATCCGAGAACTCGGTCAGCTGCAGCGGGCCTTCGGGCGCGGTCTTGACCCTGGCGTCGTCGCGCTTGTCGAGGTAGCTCGCGGCTTCGAGGCCGGTGATGGCGGCCTCGTGAATATCCTGAACGCTGAAGTAGGTGTGGAGCGCCTCTTCGAAGCGGAGCGGGCCGTGGCTGAAGTTGGCGACGGTGAGTTTCAGCTTGAGGGTGGGACCGATGAGCAGCTCGTAGGCGACGCGGAAGCCCTCGAAGCCGAGCGATTCGCTGAGGTCGGTGGCGCCGAGGACGAAGGTCATCTGGATGCTGTCGCCGAGCCCGACATTGGTAACGACGGCGGCAAAGGCGAGATCCCACGGTTGGGTGCGGGCAAAGCCGTGGGCGGGTCCGGGTGCACCGTCGCTGCGGTTGCCGAACCAGGGGAAACAAATGGGGATGCCGCCGCGAATGGCCTTGCCGGGCACAAAGCTCGAGTGCTCGCTGAGGAAGAGCACGGGGGCCTGCCCGGCGGGCTGCCAATGGGTAAGGTGCGCGCCCTGCAGGTAGATGGTGGCGGAACAGGAAGGGAGGGTGATCTGTGCGCGGACGAGGGGTCCGTGGTCTTCGAACCAGAGCACACCTTCGAGTCGGTACAGTTCGTTGAGTTCGGCGGAAGTCATAGCTACTCCAAGGGAATGGCGCATCCAACCGCCATGATCAAAGCATTACTTTGCGATATTGATGGAACGCTTGTTCAGAGTAACTGGTTGCACGCCGAAGCGTGGCGGGCGGCGTTTGCCGAAATGGGTATCGAGGTGACGGTCGAGGAGGCGCGGCGGCAGATCGGCAAGGGTGGAGACGAGTTGATCCCGGTGTTTGTGCCGTGGTGGAAGCGCCGGCACGTGGAGACGCCGTTGAAGGAGTTGCGCAAGTTTATCTTCCAGACCGAGTACCTGCACCGGGTTGAATCGATTCCCCGGGTGCGGGAGTTTCTGCTGCGTTTGCGCGAGGCGGAGATCCGTTTGTCGCTTGCGTCGTCTGCCAGCAAGGAAGATCTCGGAGACTACAAGAAGATTGCCCACATGGAGGACTTGATCGAGGAAGAGAGTTCTTCCGACGATGCCGACCGGTCGAAACCGCACCCCGATATCTTCGAGGCGACGCTGAAGAAGCTTGGGCTGAAGCCACAGGAGGTGCTTGCGCTGGGCGACACGCCGTATGACGCGGAGGCCGCCGGCAAAGCGGGCATCTGGACGATCGGGGTAACGACGGGCGGTTGGAGCCGCAAGGATCTGCTGGCTGCCGGGTGCGTTGAGGTTTATGAAGATGTCGGGGAGTTGCTCGATCGCTTCGATGAGAGTTTGCTGTGTCGCTAGTGGACTAAATCCAGTGGACCAGGTCCGGTTAGCATGCTCGATGAAAACGGTGAATATGCACGAAGCCGAGATTCATCTTTCTCGGCTGGCTGAGAAGGCGGCAGCTTCGGTTTCGCGTTATCCGGGAGCGATGCTGAGCGTCAATCAAAAAATAGTGCTCAGAAGCTGAGCCGTGCGCCGAACTGAAACTGTCGTGGATCGCTCGCAGCGGTCTCCTGTCCGGCCGCCGTGTAGAGCAGATTCACGTCCAGCGTGTTGTTCTTATTGATCAGGTTGAACGCGTCCGCCGTTACCTGCAGGGCGAGATGGTGCTCAAACTGGAAGGCCTTCGCGATGCGCAGGTCGGTAAATGCGACGAACGGCTTCACGCCGTAGTTGCGGCTCAGGTTGCCGTTGAATGCGCTCGAGCCGATGCCCGAGCTTGCCGTCGCGTCCGCGTAGCAAGGCAAGTTGAAGGCCCCGGTTGGCGAATACTTCGAGGCGACCGGCGCGGTGCCGCAGGCGGTGGTCGCCGAGCCCGGAGCGACCGCGTTCGGGCGATCCGTGATCGGGTCGAAGTCGAAGTTGGTGTCGGTTCCCGACAGGATATTGAACGGCCGGCCGGAGCTTACCTCGATGATCGGCGCGATGGTAAAGCCCGAGAACACGCCGGGCAGAAAGCCCGAGCCAAGCGCCCGGCCGCTCAGGCGCCCGGTGTTGTAGACCCCCGACAGTACGAGCCGATGGCGCTGATCGAAGGTGGACGTGGCGCGTTCGGCGTTCGGGTTGAAGTTGTTTTGCGGCGCGTCCGAGGTGCTCACGACATCGGTAGAATCGTCGATCGCATGCGACCAGGTGTACGAGACCAGGAACTCGTAGTTTGTCGAAAAGCGTTTGCGCAGGTTCACCGAGAGCGCGTTGTAGCTGGAGCTGCCGGTGGTCAGGTTCGGCGTCATGTCGCCAAACGGTACGGGGATGCCGATGCCCAGACCCTCGGAGACGGCGATCTGCTCGGCAAGCGCCACGCACTGCCCGCCGCCCTGCGCGTTGACGAACTGAGCGAGCGAGGTGTTGAGGCCCGATCTGCGGAAGAAGTTGAGCAGCGGCGGCGCAACGTACGGGCCCGCCGGCCCGATCCCGCAGGGGTTGACGCCCGAGGCGGTCGCGACGGTGAGGGGGTTCGACGTCGCCGACGCCGTACCCGGTTGCGCCGTGCCAGCATTCACGGCAGCTACCGCGTTCCGCCAGTTTGCGACCAGCAGCGCCGGGTTTACGGGGTTGACGTTCACCGGCCGATTCAGGTGACGGCCGCCGGTCGAGTTGAAGGCGACATTGAGCGAGAGGTCGTGGCCCAGGTCATGCTCGACGCCGAGCGAGATCTGCTGCACGTATGGCGTGTGGTAGTTCAGGTCGGCGGGCAGGCCGGAGGGCAGGATCGCGAGCGGAAACCCGGCGGCCAGGAAGTTCTGGTTGATGAAGATCGACGAAGTGTTGTTGGCGTCGAAGCGCTGCTCGTTCGGCAGGTAGTTCAGCCCCGGCAGCGGCAGGCAGTTGGCGTTCGAAAGCGACCCCTGGAAGGTGTTGGTCGCGTTCAGGTTCAGCGGGTTGATGGTGCTCGCCGCGGTGCACGGCGCGCCCCCGGCCAGGATTACCAGCGGCACATGGTACGAGTTGAACGAGGTCGACTGCGACTCGAGATTGCCCGGCGCGCGATCGTAGAACAAGCCATAGTTGGCGCGGACCACGGTGTGGCCATTGCCGGCCACATCCCACGCCGCACCGATGCGCGGGGCGATGTTGTTGGCGCGCAGCTTGATACCCTCGCGGAGGCCATACAGCCGCTCGGCCTGGTTGGTCTCGGCATTGAGCGCGGTCTGAGTCGGAAATGCTTCGACGTCGTAGCGCACGCCGTAGTTCAACGTCACATGGCCTACATGCCACGAGTCCTGCAGAAACGCGCCCAGCACCTTCAGGTCGTACTTGTAGCCGGTCTGCCCGATGCCCTGCGCGAACGATTGCGGCAGCCCCAGTCCATACGCCTGCACTGCCGAGAAGCCCGGCAGACCCGCCAGTTGCGGAGACACATCGGTCGCATTCAGCGCCGCAAAGCTGTAATCGCCGCCGCCGTAGAGCTGCCCCTGAGTCAGGTTGATCGGGATGTAGCGCAGGTCGATGCCGTTTTTGAAGGTGTGTCCGCCGGCAGTGTGGGTGAAGTTATCCTGCAGCTGCGTCTGGTCCTCGATGCGGTCGACGACGGAGAACGGGGTCTTGCCGAAGTATGCGAACCCGGGGATGTTAACGGCGGTGTTATCGCCGCCGTCGGCCGCGTTGTTGGCGAAACGAATGGGGTGCCGCGAGAACTGCACACGTGCTTCGTTCACCGACTTGGCGCCGATCAGGTAGGTGTGCTGGCCCAGGATCGACCAGTCGTGGAAGCGCTGGTTTGCCGTGCGCGAGAAGCTGTTTTCTCCCAGGTTTTGATTCGCCGCGCTCTCCTGGATGCCGGTGACGTAGCTCGGCGAGGCAGTCGCGCGCACGAGCACCTGCTGGCTCTCGGTCAGCTTATGGTCCAGCCGCAGCGAGTACACCTCCGTCTTCTCAGAGATGGGGAAATTGCCGATCAGCGAGTTCAATGGCACGTAGGAGGGCGGCGTCGCCTGGCCGGAGGTAGTAAAGTTTTGCGCCCCGATTGTCGGCGCGAGGAAGGCCGGATTCCGGCCCGTCAGCGCGAGCCCGGAGCTTCCGCCTACCAGTGCGATGTACTGCTGAATCCCCGGCGTCGCGGCAGGAATCGCGCCCAGTGCCGCTGCCTGCTGTGGCGTTCCCAGGATAGTCAGCGCGCCGGTGGGCGCGCCGAAGAACTTGCTGACGTCGATATTGGTCAACCCGAAGTTGCCTGCGCCAATCGCCGAAAAGCCGGTTTCCTGCCGCCGCGTGATCTCGGTGCCAAGGAAGTAGAACGTCTTGTCCTTGATCAGCGAACCGCCCAGCGTGAAACCGGCCTGCACCCGCGTGTACGCCGGCTGGTCGACATTCGAAAACGGGTTGGTTGCCTGAATGTAGCGGTTGCGCAGGAAGCCAAACGCCGAGGCGTGGGTCGCGTTCGTTCCCGACTTCGTGACGATGTTCACCACGCCGCCCGACGCGCGGCCGTACTCCGCCGCGAAGCCGTTGGTGATGATCTGGAACTCCTGCACTGCATCCTGCGAAACAGTCGCACGCGTGCCGCCTGAGATGTAATCCCCCGCGTCCGCCCCGTCGACATTGATCGAATTCGACCGCGCACGTACGCCGCCGAAGTTCAGGCCAGAGGTCGGGATGGCCCCGACCGACGGCGCCGCGTCCCGGGCAATCTGCGAGTTGGTCAGCGTGAAGTTGATGTAATTGCGGCCATTCGTCGGGAGGTTCGTGATGCGCAGCTGGTCAACCGTGGTCGACTGCGACGAGCGCTCGGTTTCGATAATCTCCGCGTTGGCGTTAACCACCACCTTTTGATCGATCGCGCCGATGACGAGCGCGAACGGCAGGTTCGCCTGCTCGCCGACCGTCAGGATGATGTTGTTCTGCACTGTCTCGCTGAAGCCCGGCGCGGTCACCGAAACCGTGTAAGTCCCCGGCGGCAGCTGCAGCAGCTGGTAGTTGCCGCCGCCATCGCTGGTTGCCGAACGGGTGAACCCTTTGGTCGCATCGGTCGCCGTCACCTGCGCTCCGGGGATGCTGGCGCCGCTCGGATCCTTGACCGCACCGCTCACCTGCGCGGTCGAGATACTCTGCGCGGAGGCACTCAGCACGAAGCCGGTCAGCGCCGGGGCAAGGGCGGTCAGAAGCATCGCGGCGAACAGAGGACGACGGGCATTCGTACGGCGGCGGTCGATCGACATGGGAACAACTCCGGTCCGAGGATTCGCACGGGGTTCGCGCCCTGCCTGCCCGGTCGGTCGGCGGGGCTACATCTCGGCGCGAACAGCAATTCTGACGACGGGACGTTCTACATGAATGAGCATTCAGTGCGCAAGCAGAAAGGGCCGCGGCCGGATCGGGCAGCACACCTCAGGCCTAGGGCTGAGTTGAAGTCTGCCGGTTCCCAAACGGGCAGAGCCGAAGCAGCGGGCACGCCCTGCATCGCGGCTCGGCAAACGTGCACAGCGTCTGCGCGTGCAGCTTCACCAGCGAGTGATGCTGATCGAGCTTCTCGGCGTCCCAGTCCTCGGGGATGAGCCGCATGAGCCGCTCTTCGGTCGTCCCCGCATCCGCGCGCGGCGTCAGCGCCAGACGCTGGACGACTCGCAGGTGGTTGGCATCTACGCAGAGCGCCCGGCGGCGCAGCGTTGAGAAATTGACCACAGCCGCCGAGATCTGCGGGCCCACGCCTTCGAATGATTCGAGCCACTGCCGGATCTTTTCCGTCCTGTACTTCGCCAGAAAGTCGAGAGTCAGTGAGCCATAGCGAGCCGTGATCTGCAGCAGCGCGGCCTTGAGGCGCGGGGCCTTCACTTCTGGGAAAGTCACCACGGCGATCGTCCGCTCGATCTCCTCAATCGGCGCGTCACGCAGTTCTTCCCACGTGCCGTAGCGTGCGGCCAGATCGCGCATCACCTGGTGCGACTCTTCCGTCTTCGTTCGTGACGAAAGCAGTGAGTAGATCAATTGCTTCAGCGGATCCCACGGCACCCGCGCGGGCGGCGGCCCATAGTGCTCGAGCAAAAGCTGTTGAATCTCCGGCAGTCGCGGATCAGGCGGACGTGGAACGTCGGGAAAGAGCGCTGCAGGCTGCATCAGGGACCATTCTAGAAGCAAAGACAAGTGCGCCCTAATCGCGGGAGGCGCTAGACGCACTCGCTTCTGCTCGAGTAACGCATGGCGCTTCGCTGGAATCCAATGGCAAATGACAAGTGACGAGCAAGACAAGGTCTCCCGGCGGGTGTTTGTTGGAGCAGCGGCGCTGGCCGGCGCCGGCTTCGCGACGGCAGCCTCCGCGCAGACCCGCACCCAGGCCGAAGCCGGCCGCACCGGTTCCAACTCAAGCGATCCCGGGCCCGAGAACAAGACACTGCTGGACCTGAACCCTCACTCCAACCTGCCGCCGGTTACCGACAGGGGCAATCCTGGCTCGGTCTGGTACTCGTTCGACTTGACGCCGAAGCGGGTCGAGGGCGGCGGCTGGACGCACCAGGTCACCGAGCGCGAGTTGCCCACGTCAAAGGAACTCGCAGGGGTCAACATGCGGCTCACGGCCGGCTCGTTCCGCGAGCTGCACTGGCATACCGCCGACGAGTGGTCGATCATGCTGGCCGGCAAGGCACGCGTGACGGTCATGCAGCCCGACGGCAAGATGTTTGTCGACGACATCGAGAAGGGTGACCTCTGGTATTTCCCCGCCGGATTCCCGCACTCGATCCAGGGGCTTGAGGGCGAAGGCTGCGAGTTCCTGCTGGTCTTCGACGATGGCAAGTTTTCGGAAGACGCAACCTTTCTGCTCTCCGAGTTCGTCGCCCACATCCCGCCGGACGTGATCCAGAAGAACATGGGCTGGAGCCGGGACGAATGGAACAAGCTGCCGCGGGAGCAGCTCTACATCTTCAACGCCGAACTGCCTGATTCGCTCGAGGCCGACAAGCGCTTTCTGGGCAACAATCTCGAAACCGGTATCCAGTACACCTTCAAAGGCATGGACCGGATGAAGCCGGCGATGCAGACCGCCGGCGGCGCCACGCGCATCGTCGATTCCACCAACTTCCCCGTCTCGCGCAACATCGCGGCCGCGATGGTCACTATCAAACCCGGCGGCCTGCGTGAGCTGCACTGGCACCCGACGGGGAGCGAGTGGCAGTACTGGATTGCGGGCAAGGGCCGCATGACCGTAGTCGGCACTGAGGGCAAGGCGCGCACCATGGACTTCAACGCAAATGACGTAGGTCTCGTGCCCTCGATGGCCGGGCACTACATCGAAAACACCGGCACCGAAGACCTCGTCTTCCTTGAAATGTTCAAGGCGCCGAAGTACCAGGCCGTGTCGCTCAACCAGTGGATCGCCCGTATGCCGGACAAGATGGCGGTAGCGCACCTCAAGCTTCCCCTATCGGTCATCCGTCGCGCGCCGCAGGACGAGGAGGACATTCTGCCGCGGTAGCCCGGCGAAATTTTCCCGGGACAGCGGATGCCGGCCGTGGCTATACTCAGCGCAGCTTGAGCCAAATGACTTCCTGAGGTGGCGCGGATGAGCGGTCTGTGGCGCGGTTTATGCATCGCAATTCTTTGCTCCATCGCGCTTCTGAGCCTTGCCGCCCGCTTCCCGGCGCTCGACCCCATTGCCCATGATCTCCCGCACCCGCTGCGCGCGCTCGTCGCCACGATGGCCGTCCGCGAGAGCACCACCGTCGCCAACTCGCTTGACCGCGCGCTGGCCATCGACCCCGACAATGCCGCGGCCTGGGGACGCCGCTGCACCGCGTATATGGGCAACGACCCCGCAGACCGGCTCGCCGACTGCCAGAAGGCCGTCTCCCTCAAGGCCGATGCTGCCAACCTGCGCGGCGAGGCAGCCGCGCTGGAGGAGACCGGTGATCCCTGCGGCGCGGAGAAATCCTACCGCGCGGCACGCGACCACGCCGACCTTTTCGGCCAGCGAACCTACGTTATGCGCGATCAGGCGCGGGCCGCCCTGCTTTGCGGTAATCCCGCGGAAAGCCTCAACATTCTCACCTCTGCCGAAGCCCTCGACGTCGCCAGCGGCTCGGACGGGCTCGCCACCGATCGCGGCTACCTCGCCGTCGTCTATCGGCGCATGCAGCAGCCCGAGCGTGCGCACGCGATGTGCTCTGAGGCCAACCCCGGCTACGGCAGTTGCACCTGCGACCTGACTACAGCTGGCGTCGGCTGCGCGGCGGAAGTCCTCGCGAAGCAGTCGCCTGCCGAAGTGGCCGCGCCCAGGCATTAGGCAGGATCTAGCCCAGGTTGCGGGTAACGCCGAGGCTCTTCCCCGCACCGGTAGCCAGCCCCCACGCCATCCGCGGCGTGTTGTGCGCGAGCCCGATGCTCCCGTCCGGCCCCAGCAGGATCATCCCTCCATGCCCGCCCAGACGCCGGAACAGGTACGCAATCGCCTCCGCCGCTGCGGCCTCGGGCGTCGCGCCCGCCGCCACCCGGTCGACCGCCCACTTACCCAGCACCAGCTTCATGATCGGCTCGCCCCAACCCGTCAGCGACACCGCCGCCGAAAGATTATCCGCATAACAGCCGCACCCGATCAGCGACGAATCCCCTACCCGTCCTGGGGCCTTGTTCAGCGTGCCGCCGGTACTCGTCGCCGCCGCCAGGTTTCCGTGCCTGTCGAGCGCCACCGCCCCTACCGTATCGTGCGATAGCATCGGGTCCGGAATCAGATCTTCCGTGCCTCGATCTCCCGAAAACGTCGTGTCCTTCAACCCAGCCAGTTCCGCAGCCTGCGCAGCATAGAGCCGTTTTTGCTCTCGCGGGATCACCAACTCCATGTTGTCGCAGAGCCGCATTCCGTGCTGCATCGCAAACCGCTCCGCACCCGTGCCAACAAAATACACGTGCGGGCTCTTCTCGAGCACCAGCCGTGCCGCGCGAATCGGGTTCCGCAGCCGCTCGACGCATGCGACGCCGCCCGTCCGAAGATCGGCCCCGTTCATCAGCAGCGCATCCAACTGCACCCGGCCGTCGTTCGTCAAAAACGACCCGCGCCCGGCGTCGAAGGTCACGTCGTCCTCCATCACGACGACCGCCGCTTCGACCGCCTCGACCGACGTCCCGCCGCCCTCGAGCACTGCCCACCCCGCGTCGAGCGCGTTCGCGATTCCGCGCTCGTGCGCGGCAATTTCGTCATCCGGCATGGCCCACGCGCCGCCATGAATCACAAGGGTTGGACCAGCTGTTGCACTCGGCTTCATCACTTCGGATTGTACGGATGCCCGGCCCCCGCGTGAAATCCCCCGCCGCCCTGCATCCGTGCCGTTCCAAAACAGGCCGCGCGTATCCCGGAAGCCAACCGCCGCTCTCGCCTTCTTCTCCCGTGGGAGTGACAGGAAGGCGAAAGTCGCATCCAATGGTCTCTAAGGGGACCCTCGTCGCAATGAGCCTGATGCAGGTACTCGCGCAGCACGCATACGCGGTCGTCGCCATCACGCTCTTCCTGGCGGCTGCCGGCCTGCCTCTGCCCACTTCGATCGTGCTGCTACTCGCCGGTGCCGCCGCCCACGGCGAGGTCAATCTCCGCATCGCGCTCCCGCTCGCCTGCGCAGGAGCGCTTGCCGGCGATGTCCTCCTCTTCTTCGGCGGACGCTACACCGGCTGGTGGCTGCTCGCCGGCATGTGCCGCCTTTCCATGAATCCCGAAGGCTGCATCTTTTCGTCCTCCGCCTACTTCTACCGGCGCGGGGCCAAAACCCTGCTCTTCTCCAAGTGGATCCCCGGCCTCTCCTCCATGGCAGCGCCGCTCGCCGGCAGCCTCAACATGCGCTTCGGGCGCTTCCTCGCCCTCGATACCGCCGGCATCGCCCTCTACGTCGCGACCTGGATCACCATCGGCTACGCCTTCACCGCCTACCTGCACAGCATCCAGGCCTGGATCGAAAATCTTGGCCACGCCGTCATGTACCTCATCGGCCTGCTCGTCCTCGCCTACGCCATCTCGGTCCTCATCTTCTGGATTCGCGCACGCAAGTACAACAAGATTGAAAAGATCAGCGCCGTCACCCTGCGCGACCGGCTCGAAACCGCCGACGGCAGCCGACTCGTCATCATCGCCGACGTCCGCAGCCACAACTACTACGATCCCGGCATGCAGCGCATCAAGAACTCCATCCGCGTCGAACCCACCCGGCTGAAGGAAGAACTGGAAGCCCTGCGCGAATTCATGGCGCCCGAGTGCGAGATCTACCTCTACTGCTCCTGCATTCGCGATACCACCAGCAAACGCGTCGCACACATGCTCGAACAGGAAAATTGCAAAACTTCCGTCATCGAAGGCGGCCTCAAAGCTTGGGTCCGCGCCGGAGGCGAACTCGAACTCGTACCGGCGTCGGACATACAACGACTGCCACGGTTCGAATAGAACGAGTAAAGGCAAAAGCGCCATCATCACGGGCGGCTACCACTTCGTGGGCTGGGGCCTTCGCGCAGAAGGGTCAAACATCGAGCCGAGCTGTTGCACGCGAAGCTTCCACCCCACGAAGTGGCGCCCGTCCGGCGTCAGGACGCACTTACTTTTGTGTGTGCTAGCCTAATCGCTCCCAACCATGAAGCCACCGACTCTCACTGCGCTCGCCCTCGCTGCCGTTTGCGTGTCTCCCTTGCACGCGCAGAAGCTGCCCATCCAGCAGCACACCACGCCCAACGGCATGAAGATCCTCGTATCCGAGGACCCGTCGATCCCCAATGTTGCCATGTACACCTGGTTCCGCGTCGGCTCGCGCAACGAGCACGAGGGCATCACCGGCATCTCGCATTTCTTCGAACATATGATGTTCAACGGCGCGAAGAAATACGGGCACGGTGAGTTTGACGACGTGCTCGCACTCGCCGGCGGGCAGAACAATGCCTACACGTCGAACGACGTCACCGTCTACCAGGACTGGTTTCCAGCGACCGCGCTCGAAACGAGCTTCGACCTCGAAGCCGACCGCATCCGCGACCTCGCGTTCGACCCCGAGGTCATCAAGAGCGAACGGCAGGTCGTCTACTCGGAGCGCCGGCTCAGCGTCGACAACTCGAACCCCGGCCTGCTCAACGAACAGCTGCAGGCCTCCGCCTTCACGGCGTCGCCCTATCACTGGCCGGTTGTCGGCTGGCCTTCCGATATCGAGGCCTGGACGTTGACGGACCTCAAGAGCTACTTCGCCATGGGCTACTCGCCTTCAAATGCGACGATGGTGGTCGTCGGCGGCATCAAGGCGGCGGACGTCTTTCGCCTCGCCGACCAGTATCTCGGGTCGATTCCGGTGCACGATCCGCCGCCGCCCGTCCGCACCAAGGAGCCCGTCCAGCTTGGCGAGCGCCGCGTCTCCGTGGACAAGTTCGCCCAGGCGCCGCTGCTCGATATCGGCTATCACGCAGTCGACGCGAAGTCCTCGGACTACTATGTCTTCCTGCTCATCGACGACCTGCTGACCACCGGGCAGAGCTCCCGCATGTATCGTTCGCTGGTCGATGGCGAGCAGCTTGCCACCCGCGTTAACAGTTCGTTCGGTGCGACGATGGACCCAAGCCTGTTCGAGTTCAGCGCGCAGCCGCGCAAGGACGTGCCGGTCGAGAAGCTCGAGAAGGCCATCTACGCCCAGATTGCCGCGCTCGCCGCTGACGGCCCCAGGCCGGAAGAGCTGCAGAAGGCCAAGAATCAGGCAATTGCCGCTCACTATCGCAGCCTGCGTTCGATCGCGGGGCGCGCCCAGGAGATCGGCGAGGCTGAGGTCATCTTCGGCGACTACAACCTCATACAAGGCGTTGAAGCGAAGATCGACGCGGTCACTGCCGCCGACATTCAGCGCGTAATAAAGCAGTACCTCAAGCCCACCAACCGGACGGTCGCCGTGCTCATCCCGACCGAGGAGACGCCGCCCGCCGCTACGCCGCCGCCGCCCAAGCTGCCGATGGACCCGGCCAACACGACCGCGCCCAGCCCCGCGCCCGGCGTCAAACCGAACTCGAAGGGAGGAGCGAAATAATGCGGCCTCACCTGCTTGTAAGCCTCGCCCTCGCCGCTTCGACCTTCGGCGCCCTCTCCCTGCCCGCACAGAAGCCGGCCGATGCCGGCGCCTTTACCCTCTACCAGCTGCCGCAGGCTAAGCGCATCCAGCTTCCGAACGGCCTGGTCGTACTGCTGCTTGAAAAGCACGAGCTTCCGTTGACCAGCGCCACGCTTGCCCTTCGCTCCGGGTCGTTGCTTGACCCCGATGGCAAGCCCGGCGTCAGCGCGCTGGTTGCCGAACTGCTGCGAAAAGGCACCAGCACGCGCAACACCGTACAGCTTGCCGACGACATCGATTTCATCGGCATGCAGCTGGTTGCAGGTAGCAGCCGCGATAGCAGCACGGTCTCGGCGGACTTCCTCGCCAAGGACACCGACAAGGCGCTCGGGCTGATGGCGGACGTGGTCTTACACCCCGTCTTTCCGGCCGACGAGCTGAAGAAAGCCATCGCCCAGCGTCAGGAACGTCTGAAGACCGAGAAGGACCAGGTCCAGCAGGCCATCGCGCAGTACTACTTCGCGACCCTCTACGCTGGTCACCCGTATGCGCGGCCGCTCACCATCTCCGAAGCCTCGCTCGCCAGCGTCACCCGGGACGATGTCGCCGGCTACCACCAGCGCGTCTACACACCCGCCAACGCGGTGCTCGCCGTCGTCGGAGACTTCAAATCAGACGAGATGGCGGCGAAGCTGACGGCACTCTTCAGCAGCTGGAAGGGTGCGGCCCCGGCACCAGTCGTCGTACAACCTATGAAGCCGGTGACCGGGCGGCATGTGCTGCTGGTCGACAAGCCGGATGCGACGCAGACCTATTTCACCCTGGGCAACGTGGGCCTGAGCCAGACGGACCCCGACCGCGCGCCGGTGCACGTGGTGAATACCCTGTTCGGCGGACGCTTTACGTCCCTGTTCAACGAGGAGCTGCGCGTGAAGTCGGGCTACAGCTACGGCGCGAGCTCGCGCTTCGACGAGTTTCGCACGCCCGGCCCGTTCCTCATGGCGACCTACACCCGCAATGCCACCACCGAGCCGGCCATCGACAAGACTTTCGAGGTGCTGGCCACACTGCATAGCCATCCCTTCAAAGACGCGGATCTAGTTAGCGCCAAAAATTACCTGCGCGGCACGTTTCCTCCTTCGCTCGAGACGACGCAGGCGCTTGCGGGCACGCTGGCGCGCAACGAGGTGGAAGGCATCGCGCGTGACCAGTTCAACGCCGAGCTTGCCGCTGAGCAGGCGACCACGCTCGATGAGGCGAATCGCGTCATCGACAAGGACTTTCCGACCAAGGACAACTACGTGCTGGTGATGGTCGGCAAAGCCAGTGAGATCGGCAAGCTTGCCGCGAAGTACGGCGAGGTCACCACCCGCAAGATCAGCGAACCTGGATACTGAAAAGCCTAGCGAGTCTTCAGGTAATCGAGGCCGCTCAGCATGGTCTGCGTGAGGGCGATGCGCTGGTCGGAGTAGCTGTGATCGGTCTCGAGATGGACGTACTTGACCTCGTTGTTGCCATTGGCTTCGAGCGCCTTTGCGAGGGCCTCGTTGCTAGGCGCAAGGCCGTCGTTTGAAGTGACGATGAGGAGGGGGGTCGACTTCAGACCGGCGGCGTCCCGGGCGAGCGCGTATTCGGGGTGCGCCATGGCGTCGGCGGCGAGGCTCTCGGGCGTGCATCCGGCGAGCGGCGCCATCCCTTCGGCAGCGAGTGATTTGGCCACACTGGCCTTGATCTGCGCGACGACGCTGGCCGGCGCATCGGCCGGCACCAGCGCAAAGCCCGCCATGTCGGCGGCGGAGATGAGGCCGACGCCCAGGAGCTTCGCGTCGTGCGCGCCGGTGTAAGCGGCGATCATGCCGCCCATGCTGTGGCCCATGAGCACGAGCTTGGTGGAGTCGACGTGCAGGGGCTTCGCGATGGCGGGGTCCCGGAGGTAGGCAAGCGCAGCCTGGGTGTCTTCCATGCAGTGGGTGAAGCTGAAGTCGCCTGGCGAGCCCCAGGAGCCGCGGTAATCGAAGTAGAGGACGTTCCAGCCGTCGCGGCGGAAGACCTGGGCGAGGTCGAGATTTTTCTCGTTGCCAGGGAAGCCATGCAGCAGGACGACGGTCCCGTGCGGGCCCGCGCCGGCGGCGACGTACATCAGTGCGTTGAGCAGGGAGCCGTGGCTCGGGATCTGGAAGGACTCCATGCGGGCGGGATTGGCCTTGTCCTGCGGCGGGTCGGTGGTGAGGGCGGCCTGGGCGCGCAGGTTGGGGGCGAAGCAGCCGCAGAGGAGCAGCAACGAGGAAGCCGTCGACAGGAGAGTCATGCGGCCATTCTATGCGGTACTCCGCCGGGACATGATCGGTACGCAGCTGTGCCTGTTCCCGGAAAACAAGCAGCACCCGGTCGCGGCGTTCGAGACCAAGGCGTGGAAGCATTTTATGTGTACGGCATGCACTCCTTCCGCGTGAGCAGCGAAGGCCAGCGGCGGATGCGTTCGAGGGAGAGGTTGACCGGGTGCACCGGGGCCTTACGCCGACGAGCAAGGAACAGGGTGATGCGCATCTGCATTATGTTGTCGACCCTGCCGATGCGCGCCACCTGAGTGTCGCCGGCACATGGAGCAAGGGGCGTGTCGGCTTCGAGCCGCACCGCACAAGTCCAGATCTTTTTTGCTGCAGACACGGGGCTTTCACTGGGTGAGTGAGGATCCTTACAACAAGTAAAATAAGGGGTGTGAGCGGGCGGGAACAATACGATGTGGTGGTGGTTGGCGCGGGGCACGCGGGGTGCGAGGCTGCGGTGGCGGCGGCGCGGATGGGGATGCGGACGGCGTTGTTTACGCTAAACCTGGACCTGATGGCACAGATGTCCTGTAACCCGGCGATCGGCGGGATCGCGAAGGGTCACCTGGTGCGCGAGATCGACGCGCTGGGGGGCGTGATGGGGGTGGTGGCGGATTCGGTCGGGATCCAGTTTCGGCTGCTGAACACCTCGCGAGGGCCGGCGGTGTGGAGCCCGCGGGCGCAGTGCGACAAGGCGCTGTACCGGGTGCGGATGAAGGAGATGCTAGAGGCGCAGGCCGGGCTGACGCTGCGGCAGGCGGAGGTGGTGGATGTCTACCTGGATGAGACAAGGACCGTTCGGGGCCTGGTGCTGCGGGAGGGCTCGGTGGTTGAGGCCAAGGCGACCATCATTACGACCGGGACTTTTCTAAACGGGCTGATTCATTGCGGGGAGAAGCAGCATTCGGCGGGGCGGACGGGTGAACCGGCGAGCATCATGCTGGGAGAATCGCTGAAGCGGCTGGGGCTGCGCGGGACGCGGCTGAAGACGGGCACGCCGCCTCGGCTGGATGGGCGGACGATCGACTGGACGCAGTTCGAGCCGCAGCCGGGCGATGCAGAACCAACGCCCTTCAGCTTTCGGACGCGGGCGCTTCCGTTGCGGCAGATCATGTGTCACGTGGCGCGCACGACAGATGAGACGATGCGGCTGATCCGCGAGAACGCGCATCGCTCGCCGATGTATACGGGGCAGATTACGTCGGTGGGGCCGAGGTATTGCCCTTCGATCGAAGACAAAATTGTGAGGTTTCCTGACAAGCCGGGCCACCAGTTCTTTCTGGAGCCCGAAGGGCTGACGACCGACGAGGTTTATGTCAACGGGATGTCGACGTCGCTGCCGGAAGAGGTGCAGCGGGCGATGGTGGCGAGCATCCCGGGGCTCGAGCGCGCAGTAATGCTGCGGCCGGGATATGCAATCGAGTACGACGCGATCAATGCGACCGAGCTCAATCGGTCGCTCGCGGTGAAGAGCCTGCCGGGGCTGTATCTCGCGGGGCAGATCAACGGGACGTCGGGGTACGAAGAGGCGGCCGCGCAGGGGATCATGGCGGGGATCAACGCGGCGCTGAGCGTGCGGGGCGAGGAGCCGTTTCATCTGGACAGGACGGAGGCGTATATCGGGATCCTGGTAGATGATCTGATTGCCAAGGGAACGGACGAGCCATACCGGATGTTCACGTCGCGCGCGGAGTTTCGGCTGCACCTGCGGATCGACAATGCAGACCGGCGGCTGACACCGTACGGGCGGCGGCTGGGGCTGGTCGACGATGCGACCTGGGCCGAGTATGAGGCGCGTCAGGCTAGGGGGGCGGCGTTGAAAGGGCTGCTTGAGAGCACGCGGGTGGATGCGCGGGCGCTGCCTGGCGAGCTGCTGGCAAAGCTCGATGCGGGCTCTTCGGCCAACGCGCACGGGCAGTTGAATAACCAGACGCTGGCCGAATTTCTGCGCAGGCCTGAGCTCGGCGCGGATGATGTGCTGCCGCTGCTTGCGGGTAGGCTCGAGGACGAGGTCTTCGCCGGCTGGCACGAGGCCGGCGTGCTGCCGGCTACGGTGCGCAACGAGCAGCGGGCGGTTGCGACGGAACTGAAGTATGCAGGGTATCTCGAGCAGCAGCTGAAATCGATCGCGAAGATGAAGCGGGCCGAGGGGATGCGGATTCCGGCGTGGTTCGACTACACAGCAGTGTCGGGGCTGTCGCGCGAGATGCAGCAGACGTTCCTGCGCGTGAAGCCGCTGACGCTGGGCCAGGCGAGCCGCCTGCCTGGCGTGACGCCAGCCGCCGTGTCGCTGCTCCATGTCTTCGTCGAGATGCAGAGTCGCGGGAGAGCAAAGACAACGGCAACGACGCCCTGATCGCGGGCCTTACTACTTCGTGGGTGGGTGCTTCGCGTGCTTTAGGGGATTTCTCGTGGGGCTGGTCAAGAAACGCGTTTTCTATCGCTGATCGTTGTTAGTTGATAGTCACGGCAACAGCAAATGCGTCCTAACGGCGGACGAACGCCACTCCACGGAGCGGTCGCCGCCCGCGGTGAGGGCGTTCTTTCTGTTGTTTTTACTTTCCTGACTCTGTGCTCTTGATGAAGGCGGCGACGTCGTCGTGGAATTGGTGCAGGATGGCTTCATTGACGTAGATCATGTGGCCGGCTTCGTAGTATTTGTACGAGATGTTGGACTGCATGCTGGCGGGAATCTGCAGGTGGTGCATCTCGAAGATGCCTTCGTAGTACGGGGTGGCGAGATCATAGTAGCCGCCGGCGAGGAGGACTTTCATTTTGGGGTTGGACTTCATGGTCCAGGCGAGATCGGGCATGACGTTGGTGCCACCCTCGGTGTCGTTGCTGCCGGGGGCTTTGTGGCGCATATCCCAGGTGAAGGCAGGGTCGGTATAGGCGCTGGGTTTGTAGGTCTGGTCGCGGCCGTAGTGCAGGTCGGTGCGCAGGTAGGTGTTGATGGCGGTGGTGTAGGCGGAGGAGATGGCCTGGGATTGCGGGTCGTAGTCGGCGTCCGAGGCCATGCGGTCGAGGTTGGGGCCCATGAAGCGGGAGTCGAGGCGTCCGGTGGTGAGGCCTTCGGCATCCTGGAGCGTCTTGGTGAAGGCGCCGCCGGGGACGCGGAGATCGGACTTGAGCAGGTAGGCGGTGGGCAGGCCGGTGAAGTTGTGGAGCTTTTCGGCGATGACGGTTTTTTGCGCGTCGGGCAGGGCCGAGCCCTGGAGGAGTGCGGACTCGTATTCGCCAAGGGCGAAGGCTTCTACTTCGTGGAGGAAAGGCTCGAGTGCGGCGGGCTGGGTGGGAAGTTTGTGGTGGTAGTAAGCGGTGGCGGCGTAGGTCGGAAGTCCGACGGCGTAGGCCTGGTCGACGCCGGGATTGCCCTTGGGGCCATCGACGGAGTTATCAAAGCTGAGGATGGCGGAGAGTAGGACGATGCCGTTAAGGTCTACGTTTTCGAGTGCGGCGCTGAGGACGGCGGAGCGCGGGGTGCCGTAGCTCTCGCCGAAGAGGTACTTGGGGGAGTTCCAGCGATCGTACTTGGTGAGGAAGCGGCGGATGAAGCGGTCGAAGGCGTGGGCGTCCTGGTCGACGCCCCAGAAGGCCTTGGGGGCATCTTTGCCCATGATGCGGCTGAAGCCAGTGCCGGGGGCATCGATGAAGACAAGGTCGGCGACGTCGAGCAGGCTGTACTGGTTGTCGACCATGGTGTAGGGCGCGGCGGTCTGGTGTTCGGTATCGGGGGTGACGACGCGGCGCGGGCCGAAGGAGCCCATGTGCAGCCACATGGTGGCGGAGCCGGGGCCTCCGTTGTAGAGGAAGATGACGGGGCGGGTGTTGGGGGCGGCGTCTTTTTTGAAGTAGGCGGTGTAGAAGATGCGGGCAGTGGCGGGTGCGTCTTCGGGTTTGGCAGGGTCGATGGGGTTCATGCCGGAGTCGGGCAGAAGCTTGCCATCCATGTTGAGCATGGTGTCGAAGGTGTCGCTGTAGCCGACGGTGAGGGTGCCGGCGATGGCCTTGTAGGCGATGGGCTGGCCGCCGAGGGTGAGGGTGTGCTCGGTGATGGAGTCGGGCGGGGGTGCGGCGGAGGTGAGCTCGGGCTTGCCTTCGACGACGACCTTCTGGTCCTTGGAGGACGTTTTCGGCGGATCGGTCCTGGTGTTCTGGGCGCTCGCGCTGAGTAGGGTTGCGCTGGACAGGACGAGGGCTGCGAGCTTTGAAGCCTGCATGGAGGTGCTCCTTGGGAGTGTTGGGTCAGTATAACTTTTGGGCCGGGGACGGCTGGGTTAGTCGACGCGGCAGATGAGGCATTTGAGGTAGCTGGTTTCGGGGAGGGTGAGGATGGCCGGGTGGTCGGGGGCGGCACCGCGGATCTCGAGCAGCTGGACGCGGCGGTGGGCGTCGGCTGCAGAGGATTGGAGCATGGCCTGGAAGTCGGGAAGCGAGACGTGCTGGGAGCAGGAGCAGGTGATGAGGGTGCCGCCGGGGGTGAGCATTTTAAGGGCGCGGAGATTCATCTCCTTATAGCCGCGGAGGGCACCGGCAAGGGCGCGCTGGGATTTGGCGAAGGCGGGTGGGTCGAGGACGATGGTGTCGTAGCGCTGCCCCGAGGATTCGAATTCGCGGAGCAAGTCGAAAGCGTCGGCTTCGATCCAGTCGGTTTTGGCGGTGAGGACAGCGGCGTTGAGCTCGAGGTTGTGGTCGGCGACTTCGAGCGCGGCGCGGCTGGCATCGACGCCGGTGACGCGGTCGCAGGTGCGGGCGAGGTGCAGCGCGAAGCCGCCCTGGTAAGTGCAGATATCGAGCGCGCGGCCGCGGGAGGCGAGGCCGGCGGCCTGGTAGTTGAGGCGCTGGTCGAGGAAGGCGCCGGTCTTCTGGCCGGAGGTGGCGTCGTAGGCGAAGTCCAACCCGTTGATGCGGAAAGTGGTGCGGAGTTTGGGGTCGGGGTCGCGGGCGAAGAGAGGAGCGGCAGGGGATTCGCCGAGGGCTTCGAGCTGGCGAATGCGGGGGTCGGGGCGTTCGACGATCGTGGCGAGGCCGTGGTTGCCGGAGATGTTCAGGTGCTCGGTGAGGACGCGGGTGAGGACGGCGCGGACGTCGTCCTGGGCGGTGGCCTGGGTAAGGAGCTGGATGAGGATGAGATCGTTGTAGCGGTCGGCGACGATGCCTGGGATGAGGTCGGCTTCGGAGAAGAGGAGGCGGCAGGCGTTGTTGTCCGGGGTCGAGGGGGAGAGTTGTTCGCGGAGAGTAAGGGCGGCGAGGATGCGGGTAGCGAGGTTCTCGAGCCAGGCTGCGCGGGTGAGGCCGGGGGTGGTGGAGACGAGGCGCAGGGTGATCTGCGAGGCGTCGCTGAAGAGCGCGCTGCCGAGGGCGGCGCCGCGTGCGTCGAGGATGGAGACGATGGCGCCGGGGACAATGGCGCTGTCGCCGAGGCGTGGGAGAAGCTGTTCGACGTCGCTGCGGTAGACCCAGGCTGAGCCGGTACGGAGGGCTTCGGCGGCGCGGCGGGTGATGACGGCGGCCGGGCCCTGGGGATGCGGAGCGCCGGTACGCAGGGGCCGCGGAACTTCCTGGTTTGCCATGTCTTCATGGTCGCATGGACAGCAGGACAGACGGCCAAATGGAGGTCCGACCTACAATTAGGCCAGGGGGTCGGCTTGAGGAACTTCGATGTGGTGATCCTGGGGGCCGGGGCGGCGGGATTGATGTGCGCGATCGAGGCGGGCAAGCGCGGGCGGCGGGTAGTGGTGCTCGACCATGCGGACAAGCCGGGGAAGAAGATCCTGATCTCGGGCGGGGGACGCTCGAACTTTACGAATGTGCATGCGACGGCCGCAAATTTCATCTCGGAGAACCCGCATTTTGCGCGGTCGGCGTTGAGTCGGTACACGCCAGCGGACTTTATCGCGCTGGTGGAGAAACACGGGATTGCTTATCACGAGAAGACGCTGGGCCAGCTATTCTGCGACCGGACATCGCGCGACCTGCTCGACCTGCTGCTGCGGGAGTGTGCGGAGGCTGGGGCTGGCGTCGAGGTGGGGACGGGGGTTCTTGGCGTGTCACTTTTGAAAGGCCGGTATGTCTGCGAGACCAGCGCGGGGGCGGTGTCGGCGGCGTCGCTGGTGGTGGCGACCGGTGGGCTTTCGATTCCACAGATGGGTGCGACGGGACTGGGGTACGAGCTGGCGCGGCAGTTCGGGCTGCGCGTGGTGGAGCCGGTTCCGGCGCTGGTGCCGTTCACGTTTTCGGCGGAGGATCGGGCTCGGTGGTGCGATCTGTCGGGCGTATCGACCGAGGTGGTGATACACAGTGGGACGGTCGGAAAGCGGAGCACACCGGAGTTTCGCGAGAAGCTGCTGATCACGCATCGCGGGATCAGTGGACCGGCGGTGCTGCAGGTTTCGTCATACTGGCGGCCGGGCGAACGGGTGCGAATCGACCTGGTGCCAGGTCGAGAGGTGTTTGGCGGGCTGCTGACTGCGAAGGCGCGGCGTGATCCGTCGGCCGCGGCGGCGGCGGTGCGGGGGTGCCTGCCGGCACGCTGGGCGGAGAGGTGGCTCGCGGTGAATGCGCCCTCGGCGGTAAAGGACCTTTCGAATGCGGGCATCGCAGCGCTCGAAGCGCAGATGCACGCGTGGGAAGTGATACCCGCGGGAACGGAAGGGTTCGCAAAGGCGGAGGTGACGGGGGGTGGAGTTGCTACGGCGGAGCTCGACCCGCGGACGCTCGAAGCGCGGCGGCAGACCGGGCTGTATTTCATTGGCGAAGTGGTGGACGTGACAGGATGGCTGGGTGGCTACAACTTCCAGTGGGCCTGGTCGTCGGGGTTCTGCGCGGGGCAGGTGGCGTAGAGTTTGGGTGCAAGCGAGGGCTACTGGATGACGAGCGTGAGGTTGACTGAGCGCACGAGTCCGGCGCTCGACGCGGAGATGAGGATCGGGTACGTTCCGCTGGGCGTGGTAGTGCCGCCGGTGCCGGGGCCCGCGCCTGAGGCTGGGATGGTGCGTGAGACAGTGGCGCAGCCGGCGGCGGCAATCACGACGATGCAGTAGAAGAGGGAAAGGGCGGTGCGCCGGCGCCGGTTCGAGATCAGGCCGAGAGGGAGTGCGAGGGCGAGCCACGGAAGCGGCCGCTCCCATGGCGGGGTGCGCTCAGTAAGGGCGGTCGTCGCCTGACCTGTAGCGACGGTGACGGTAAGCACGGTGCCGTTGGTGTCGCCGAGTGCCGGGCCTGGGGGGGAGATTGAGCAGGTGGCGCCGGCGGGGAGCCCGGAGCAGGTGAATGCCGCGCTGCCGACGTCATTAGCGGGAGAGCGCAGCAGCAGGAGATAGCTGGCGGTTTGTCCGCTGGCGACGGTGATGGAGGTAGGGCCGTCGGCGTCAAGCGTGAAGTCCACGCCGTGGCCGGTGAGGGCTGCGCTTTGGGGGGAGTTAGGTGCGTTGTCGAGGAAGCTGATGCGGCCGGAGACGGGGCCGGTAGCGGACGGCAGGAAGCTGATCTGCACGGTGCAGAAGGAATGAGCGAGGACCAGGGAGTTGCAGGTGTTCGCGCCCACGAGGAACGCGGCGGGGAGCTGCAGGCCGGTGATCGAGAGCGGCTCGTCGCCGTTGTTGGTGAGCGTAAGGGCCTGCGTGGAAGATGCAAGGCCGACACCGGTGGGAGCGAAGGCGAGGCCGGCGACCGGCGAGAGCGAGACGCCGGGGGGCGCGGCTCCGATGCCTGAGAGCTTAATGAGCTGGCTGCGGAAGGCGTCGGTGACGGTGAGCGTTCCGGACTCGGGCCCGACGCGACCGGGGACGAAACGTACAGAGAAGACGCAGGAGCTGCCGCCGGCGAGTGATGCACCGCAGCCGTTGACGACGGAGAAATCGCCGTTGACCCCGGAGGCGATGAGGGTGAGCGGCAAGTCGCCTGCGTTGGTGAAGGTAACTTGTTGAACGGGGCTTGACGTGCCGATTTGTTGCAGCGGGAAGCTGAGCGATGTGGGCGCGAGCGAATCGGTGGCCGGGTTAGTGCCGGCGCCGGTGAGCGCGGCGACCTGGGTGCCGGCATCGTCGACGACGGTGAGGGTGCCGGTGCGGGCGCCGTGCGCGGTGGGATGGAAGACGAGCGATACGGTGCAGCCGGATTGAGGGGCAAGCGAGGAGCCGCAACTGCTGCTGGTGACGGCGAAGTCTCCCGATGCGGTGAGAGAGGTGAGGGCCGAAGACATGCCACCGTGGTTCGAAATGGTGAGGTTCTGGGCGGCGCTGGTGGCGCCGACACTGGTCTGTCCGAAGTTGAGCGAGGGCGGGGTGATGACGACGGCGGCGGGCGCGGTAGCGGTGCCGCTGAGGTTGGCGACCGCCTGCCCACCCGCAACATTGGCATAGAGCGTCAGCAGGCCGATGCGCGCACCCGGAGCCTGGGGCAGGAACCGCACCGACACGGCGCAGGTGCCAGCAGGTGCGATGGAGACGCCGGTGCAGGTGTCGGTCTCGGTGAACTCCGCACCGATGGCGGCACTTGTAACAAGCAACGGGCTGGTTCCGGAGTTTGTAACCAGGATGGTTTGCGCCGCGCTTTGCGTCTCGACCTGCTGCACGGCAAAGGTAAGAGAGGCCGGGCTGAGGGTGATGACGGGCGCGGCAGGAGCGAGCGCGGTGATCAGCGGAATCTGCCAGATGCCGCGACCGTAGGTTCCGGCACGCAGTTGACCGAGGCGGCCATCGCCCGTCGGCAGGTTGGGTGCAGCGGCGAGCTGGATGACGGGTGAATCGGGCAGCGAGGTGCCGTAGAGGCTCCAGCAGTTGAAAGCGGTGCAGCCGGCGACGGCGCTGGTGACATAGACGCCGGCATCCATGGCAAGGTAGAGCGTGTTTGCGTCATTGGGATCGACGATGACGCTGTTTGCCGGGAGGTTTGGCAGGTTGGACGAGATGTTGGTCCAGTGCGCACCTCCGTCGGTCGAGCGGTATAGGTGGGGGGCGTTGGTGCCGTTGCCGGCGAAGCCGTTGATGGTGGCGTAGACGGTCTGGCCGGAGGGGTCGTGTGGATCGACGAAGAGGGAGGAGATGTCGAACCTGCCGGGATTGAAACGGCCGCCGTCGGAGGAGGCGTTGGTGACATTCGTTCCGGCGACGTTGATCCATTGGGTGGAGGAGTTCGCCGTGCCAGCGGAGGTGGTGGTGAAGACGCTGCCCGCGAAACCGGGGCCATTGGTAGCGGTGCCGGCGAGCCCGGCGTAGAGCACACGGGACCCGAGGTTGGGTGAGATTGCGGGCGCGTTGAGCGGGCCTCCGAGGGCCAGCGACCGAACGATGGCAAAGGTGGCGCTGCAGCCGCTGGCGAGGGGCGCGGCAAAAGGGCCGCTGAGGAGGTCGGTGGAGACCCAGTCGACGCCGGTTGCCGGACCGCGCCAGACGCGGCAGGTGCCGATCGTCATCTGCGCAGGGGAGGCGGGGTCGAGCGTCCAGGGAGTATGGAGGGCGGTGTGGTCGCCGAGAACCTGCGTGGAGGTGATGGCTTCAGGGAGAAAGTCGGCCGGAGCGCAGGCGCTGCCCTTCGAGCAGCGGGCGATGTTGACGCCGGCGCCGGTGGATAGGTACCAGTTGAGTGGGTTGGCCGGGTCGATGGCGACGGCGCCGCCCTCGCCGGACGAGAGCTGGAACCACGAGCCGGTGGCGGAGGTTCCGGCGGTTCCGAGGGCGCCGAGGCCGGCGAGCAGGGTGGCGGCGTTGCTGGGGTCCTGGGCAAACGATGAGACCTCGGTGAGGGAAGAAAGGGCGCTGTTCAGGTTGTCGAAGTCAGCTGCGTCGGTGGCAGAGCACGGGCCGCCGGATTCCGCAGCGCCGTTAAGTGAACGCCAGAGTCCGCCATCGTTGCCGAGGAAGAGTTGCGAGCCGAGGACAGCGATGGCATGCTGCGAGCCCAAGACGCCGGCAGGGGTGGCGCAGCGGTTCTGCGCATTGGTGGTGTTGCGCAGGACGCACCCGCCGGCAAGAGTGCAGCGGTAGAGGTCGATAGTGCCAGCGTAGAGGGCTGTGTCAGCGCCGAGGTTTGCCGCACTGAGGGTGAGGTTGTAGCTTCCCTGCGGGATGACGGTGCTGCCGCTGCCCAGTTCAAGCGGGGTGGAGTCGAGCCTGCTACCAAATAGAACGACCTGGTTGGCGCAGCTGCCGCTGACCTTTGCGCAGACGTCCTGATAGAGGCCCTGATCCTGGTTCGAGCTGTCGACGGTGAGTGCGAAGAGATCGCCGGTGATTGGCTGGACGGCGAGGACGCCGCGGAAGACCGGGCAGGGGACGCTCGAGATATGGCCTTGGCCGCAGGAGGTGGCGACGGCGGCCCCGGGTTGATGGGCGAGGCGCGTCCAGTTGAGGCCGTCGACTGACTCGTAGTAGCCGGAGCCTTGGAGCACGGCGTAGAAACGTCCGCGGACAGGATTCCAGACGACCGAGGTGGCGCCAGGCCCGGGGACAGCCGGTGAAGCAACGATGGTGCTGCCATCGGTGACGGTGGCTGCTTGCCAGGTAACGCCTGCATCGATCGATCCATAGAGGCCGAGCAGGCTGGTCGCGCCGTTGCCCGCGTTGACGGCGAGGCCTTCGGCCGAGGTAGTGACGGCTGCGACGGCGAGGGTGGGGTCGAGTGTGGAGAAGGCGAGGCCAGCGATGCTGAGCCCGGCGAAGCCGTGATTGCCGGCGACGCCGTCGAATGATTGCTGGATGAGGGTCCAGGTGAGGCCGCCATCGGTGGAGCGCAGGATGCCGCCGCCGTAGTAGGAATCGGTGGCGTTGTTGGCGTCGCCGGTGCCGGCGAGCAGGACCCCGCCGCCGAGTGCCAGCGAGCCAATGGAGAGAGAGGGTGTTGCGCTCGAGCCAGACCCGAGTTCGAAAACCGGAAGGGTGTCGGTCAGGGGCGTGAAGGCCACAGCGGAGGCGGGACCGGCTGCGTTGACAGACTTCCACACGCCGCCGCCGGTTGCACCGAGGTAGACGGTGTTACCCGAGAGGTCGGCGGGGTCGAGAACGATCGCAGTGACCCGACCGCCGAGGAGTCCGTAGGTGGGCGTGAGGACGGCGGCGGGGCCGACCGGACTCCAAGGCGCGCTAAGGTTCTGTGCGCGTGGACGGACGCCCAGAGAGGAGTCGTGGCGCGAGTCCGGGTGGTTCGTATTCGTCTGGGCAGCCCCGCGCTCTATCGACGCCAGCGGCGCGATCGCTACCGAAAAAGTCCACACGCATGCCACGCGACGGGCCAGTCCGCAACGGCCCGCAACCCGAATTTTGGGCCGTATGGCTCGAATCCGTCGAGCCCATCCCGCAGTCAGCATCAGTCACATCCGGCAGGCGGCATCGAGAACGCAGGGCCGCGCTGGGATTATCGGCGGCCGAGGTGTGTCGCGATAGGCGTCCTGCTAGGGCCCGGTGCCCTCACCCTATACCGGGCTGGCCGCGAGCGAGTCGCTAACAGCGCACGATCTTGGTTGAATCGATTCCGCGGGTTCCGTTGCGGGAATCGACGACCAGTTGTGCACTCGCGACGATTTCGGGGAGGTCGTACTCGCTATGGTCTGTCGCCAGGACGATGCAGTCGAAGCGGGCGACTTCATGGAGAGGGGTTGATTCCAGCTGGAGGTTGTAGTGGCGCCCGGTGCCGACGCGGGGAAAGAATGGGTCGTTGTAGGCGACCCTGGCGCCGGCAGTCCGCAGCAGTTCAAGGATGGTGAGCGCAGGGGACTCGCGCAGATCGTCGACATCGCGCTTATAAGCGATGCCGAGGACCAAGACTTCTGCGCCGCGCAACGATTTGCTTTCGCGTTCGAGTGCGCGCTCGACGGTCTTGACGACGTAGGCGGGCATGGATTCGTTCATGGCGCCGGCAAGCTCGATGAACTTGGTTTCGAAGCCGAACTGCTTGGCCTTCCAGGTGAGGTAGAACGGGTCGACCGGGATGCAGTGGCCGCCGACCCCGGGGCCGGGTTGGAAGGCCTGAAAGCCGAAGGGCTTAGTGGAGGCAGCTTCGATGACCTCCCATATATCGATGCCCATCTTGAGGCAAAGCTGTTTGAGCTCGTTGACGAGCGCAATGTTGACCGAGCGATAGATGTTTTCAAGCAGCTTGGTCATCTCGGCGGCGGCCGGGGTGGACATGGGCACGGTCTTCTCGAAGATGGCACCGTAGAGGGCACAGGCGGCGCGGGTAGCGCGCGGGTCTACCCCACCGACGACCTTGGGGATACTGCGCCGCGGCGTGATGAGGTTGCCGGGGTCCTCGCGCTCCGGCGAGAAGGCAACCATGACGCCATCAAGATCTTCGCCTGTGCCGCGGAGGACGCGGTTGCCATGTCGCTCGATAGTCTCGACGACGATCTCTTCAGTGGTGCCGGGGTAGGTAGTGCTTTCGAGTACGACGAGCATGCCGGGGCGCAGGTGGGGTGCAAGCGATTCCATGGTGGCGACCACTGCGCGCATGTCGGGCGTGTGGTCTGGATACAGCGGGGTGGGGACGCAGATGAGGACTGCGTCGAGTGCGGCGATCTCACTAAAGTCTGACGTAGCGGAGAAGCCGGCGCGCTTCGCCATAGCGATGTGGCAGGGTTCGATGCGATGGATGTAGCTCTCGCCAGCGTTGAGCGTCGCGACCTTGCCGGGGTCGATGTCGAAACCGGTGACGCGGAAGCGGTCTTCGCTCAGCAGGAGGGTGAGGGGCAGTCCTACATAGCCGAGCCCTACGATTCCGATGCGCGCTTTTCGTTGCTCGATGCGTTCGATCCAGTCGGGGAGGCCGATCGATTTTGCGGGCGTGCTCTGGTGGGCCGCAGCACCGGCGGCTTCTGAACAAGATTTGGACACGTAACCCTTTCGGGCGGCCTTATCGCGCGTTTCCGGCCGTCTGCTTGATGTACCAGTCTACGGTTCGCCGAAGTCCTTCTTCAAATCCGACATGCGGCTTGTAGTCGAAGGCAGCCTTGGCCGCGCTTATGTCGGCAAGCGAATCGCGTACGTCGCCGCGTCGCTCGGGACCGTACTCGGGCTTTTGTTCAAAGTCCATCAGACGCGCAAGCAGGCCATAGGTTTCATTAAGAGTGTGGCGAGCTCCGCATGCAACGTTGAAGATCCTGCCGGCAACCTTGTCGGCATCGGCGTGGAGGGCGAGCAGGTTGGCCTGCACGACATTGTCAATATAGGTGAAGTCGCGGCCCTGGTTGCCATCACCGAAGATGGTGGGTCGTTCGCCGCTCATCATCTGCAGGATGAACTTTGCCATGACGCCGGAGTAGGGCGAATCCGGAACCTGCCTGGGGCCGAAAATATTAAAGTAGCGCAGGCAGACGGTTTCGAGGCCGAAGGTGCGGAAGTAGGACTGCATGTAAACTTCGCCGATCACCTTTTGCGCCGCGTAAGGCGCGATGGCTTGCGGAAACATGGTCTCGCGGCGCGGGAAGCCGGGCTGATTGCCATAGGCGGAGGACGACGCTGCGAAGAGGACGCGTTTGACGCCGGCAAGACGCGCGCCTTCGAGCACATTGAAGGTGCCGTCGACGTTGGTTTCGTGGCTTGCACGTGGGTTTTTGACCGAGCGTGGGACGCTGGGAAGTGCGCCCTGGTGCAGGACGTAGTCCATCCCCTCGCACGCGGCGGCGACATCTTCGGCGTTGCGCAGATCGATCTCGTGCAGATCCATCTTGCCCTTGAGACCGGCAAGGTTTTCAATCGCTCCCGTTGAAAAGTTGTCGAAGCCGCGCACCGATTCACCGCACTCGACCAACGCATGTGCGAGGTGCGATCCAATGAAGCCTGCGACGCCGGTGATGAGATAGTTAGCCAAGTTGTTTGCCCGGTCTTCAGCTTACCAACGTAAGTGCAATCTGCAGCCAGCATTTTCAGGATGATGCGGGAGAGCCAATAGACGTGAAGCGGATGACCCTACTTGTTTGACGATCGCGGCGTAATCAGTAGCTGTGGCCGAGGATGGGGTGGGGTTCGTAGCCTGCTTCGAGTTGCTTGACCTCGTCGTCAGTGAGCTTGAGTTCGAGTGCGGCAAGCGCATCGTCAAGCTGATACATTTTGCTGGCGCCAATGATGGGCGCCGAGACGCCGGGCCGCGCGAGGATCCATGCAAGCGCGACTTGCGCGTTTTTGACGCCGCGCGCCGAGGCAACCTGGGTGATCGTGTCAACAGTTGCGAAGTCCGAATCACGGTAGTAGAGGCTGTGGGCGTACTCATCGGTGCGGGCGCGGGTAGTCTCGCCCTTGAGCTTGTCCTCGTTGGCCGTACGATTTCCGGCGAGAAAACCACGGGCAAGCGGACTCCACGGAATGAGGCCGATGCGCTCGCTGACGCAGAGCGGAATCATTTCGCGTTCCTCCTCGCGGTAGACGAGGTTGTAATGGTTCTGCATGGTGACGAACTCCGCGAGGCCGCGCCGCTTCTGGTACTGGAGCATCTTTTGGAACTGCCAGGCATACATGCTGGAGGCGCCAAGGTAGAGTGCCTTCCCCGATTGGACGACTTCATTCAACGCTTCGCAGGTTTCCTCGATCGGGGTGTCCTTATCGAAGCGATGGATCTGATAAAGGTCTACATAGTCGGTGCCGAGACGCTTCAGGCTTCGATCGATCGACGCCATAATGTGTTTGCGCGAGAGGCCGCGATCGTTGAGGTCTTTACTCATCGGGTTGAAGACCTTGGTGGCGATGACGACTTCATCGCGGCTGGGGGCGAACTCTTTGACGGCGCGTCCGGTGATCTCTTCGCTGGCGCCGATCGAGTAGACGTCGGCTGTGTCGAAGAAATTGATGCCTGCCTCAAAAGCGCGCTGAAGGATGGGCTTCGACTCATCCCACTCAAGAATCCACTCGCGCCAGCTCTTGCTGCCATAAGTCATCATTCCCAGGGCGAGTCGCGAGACGGTGGTGCCCGTCGCACCGAGCTTGGTAAATTCCATGATTGTCCTCCAGTGTGGCCTTGCGCTTCGGACTTGGATGGCGGCGAGAGGCTGCTGGATGCAGCCAGGGCGGGAGATCACCCTGATGAAGGAAAGAAAGCTCGATATTTCCGCGGGCGCCATCTTTATGGCATCCAATGCTGTGGTGGGCGGCTTGGCCGCCTCGGAACGGAGATTCACGTATGTTCAACAACGGACTCACGCGGTACGCGCTGTCGCTTGGTACGGCGTTGATGCTGCTCGGCACACCGGGACTTGCATCGGCGCAGCGACACGACAATTTCTATAACGGGGTGCGCGACGGCGGACGGGGCGGATACTACGATAACGGGAACAACCGGGACCGCTACCACGGGGACCGCGGGCGCTATGACGATCACCAGGGCGGGATCGGGCCGGGCAAGGGTGCGCTGATCGGCGCGGGCGGCGGTGCTGTGCTCGGTGCCCTGTTTGGCGGCGGCCTGAAGGGGACGATCATTGGTGGAGCAGCGGGCGCCGGTATCGGCGCTATCGCCGGGAAGGCCCACCAGAACAGTCAGAGGCGCGACGACTACTATCGCCGATAAATTCTGTGCCCGTTCATCCGGGTCGGTTGACTCCGCAACTTCTACGAACGAACGTACGAAAGGATCTGAAGACATGAAACCAACACGTTCTCTGGCAGCACTCGGCTTGATCGGAGCGACCCTGCTCTGCACTCCCACGACGCGGCTCTCAGCTCAGGCCACGGCGCAGCAGCCTGGCGAGAACATTCAGTCCAGCTCGAGCAACGGTAAAGAGCCAACGCAGACGAATTTCTCGACGGAGCAGCTCTTGACTTCGACCGTGCACCAGGCCTGGATTCTGAGCGGCAAAAACGAGGCGAATTTTTTCGAGATGGTCGAACAGCTTGCCAATCTTTCCGCGAAGAACCGCGGGATCACGCTGCCGGATGACGCTGCGGCCGGGAGAAAGATGGGTAACTACATCAAGATGCAGGCGAAGACAGACACGGACCAGTTGCTTTATGCTGTGGTTGATAAGGCCGTGCTGATGACGTCGAAGACGCCGATACATGTGGCGGGGCAGAAACGCTAGGCTGACTTCTTTTCGGGCTTCTTGGAGGCAGCAGCGGCTGGTGAACCAGCCGCTGTCTGCTTTAGATCCTGCATCTGCTTCATGTACAGCTTTGAGTTGAACTTGCGGCCAGTGCTTTCGCCGGACATATAGCGACGCTTGCCAAAGATGGGCCGGCTTCCCCAGGCGCGGTCGAATTTTCCGAGGACAGCCCACGCGATGCCCGCGTAGCCGTTCGGGTCTCGGCCATCGAGGAAGTACTTGTCGTTGAGGTGGATGGCTGCCTTCATCGCGGATTCAACGTCCGGGGTCCACTCGAGGATCTTCTTACCCCAATACATCCGCATGTAGTTGTGCATCCAGCCGTGCTCGACCATCTGTATCTGGGCTGCGTTCCAGAGTGGGTCGTGGGTTTGGCCGGCTTCGAGCTCGGCGAGAGTGTAGAGGTGTGCTCGTTGATCACGCGCATGTTCGGCAATCGTCTTTCTTGCCCAATCCTCGGCGGCTTCGTGCGAGTCGTACTTCGGGTTGTAGCGGACAAAGTTGATGGCGAGTTCGCGCCAGGCAATGAGTTCGTTGAAGTAACTGTCTCTGGCTGACTGAAGCCTCGGATCTTGTTTAGCAGCCTCGGCGACCGCGAGAGCAATCGTCTGCGGACCGACGTGGCCGTAATGCAGGTAGGGAGAGAGGGCGGAGGTGCCGTCAGTCTCGGGCTTGTTCCGCATGGTCTCGTAGCTGGCGAGCATTTCTCCGACAAAGAGCTTGAGACGTGCGAGTCCGGCGTGGGTGCCGCCTTGGAATTCAGGGACCGGTCGGACCGAGCGGTCAAGATCTTTCCAGCCCGCTGTCATGTCCTGCCGTAGATCGCTGATGACAAAATTTCGTGGTCTCTCCCACGCGACCTCGGCGTGCGGGTTTTCGTAAGGTACGAGGTACTCGGGCAGCAGCCGGTAGAGGCGGGGGCGAATCGTGAACGCACCAAATTGTGCCTTTTCGATCAGCTTCGAGGGTACGATGACGTCGGTATCGACGGTCCAGAAAGGGATGCGGATGCTTTCGGCCAGATGCTTCCTCCAGCTCTCGGGGGCGGGCATCGGGTTCTCATCGCCGATGCACATGGCCGCGTGCGCGTCAGCAAGGAGGCGCTCATGCGACTCGTCCGGGGCGCGACGCATGACGAAGCTGATGTTTCGTTTGGCCAAATCCGCCTCGATATCCGGCAGGCCCTGCTGCAGAAACGCGTAGTGCCGAAGATTGGCGTGCGGGAAATTCGAGATGCCGGCGAAGTAGACCAGCAGCGGCAACCTAAGGTGGTTCGCGATCTCGACCGCTAGATTGACGGCGTGGTTATCGACGCCTCGCTGCGCGCGCTGCATCCAGTAGACGATGCACTTGCCCTCTGCATGCGGAGCGCCGCCTCGCCGGACAGTGATTCGGGGGTTCTGCGCAAGGGCGTTGAGCCAGTCCGGGGACCCGGGACCGGCATCAACGAGTGGCGGAGGAGCAATTACTTTTTTCTTCGCGGCCATGGAAAGGTTGGATGCTGCGAGGGTGATCGTTGAGTGACGGCCCGAGACCCGTGAAAAAGGCCCGGGCAAATTCCCGGACCTAGGTGCCGCATTGACGATCGTCGCGCTCCCTACCAGAGGCCCCAGGCACGACTCATATAGTCCGTTAGGGTCATCGTGATGAGGATGAGGAAGGTAAAGAAGCCCGCACCGACCGTCATCTTGACGAGCTTCGATTGATATTTCACGTGCATGAAGAAGAGAATGACGACCACGGCTTTGAAGGTGGCAATGCCCAGCGCAACAATCGGGTTGAGAACGCCGAGATCAACGAAGGCTGCACCCACCGTAATGGCTGTGCCGAGCAGCAGCGTCCCGAAGACGAGCGTGTACTGCGCCGGCGTGACGATATGGTGGCTGGCGTGTTCCGGGTTCACTACATTGGCAGGATCGTGGTAGTCGACTTCAGACATCTTTTACTCCCTGAGTGGTGCGTCAGCCGCCGGACACCCTAGTGGGCGAGCGGGTGGCGGTTGATGAGATACAGCAGCGGAAAGAGGAACAGCCAGACGATATCGACAAAGTGCCAGTAGAGCCCGAAGTTTTCGATTGGGGCGACGTAGCCGGCACTGAACTCCCCTCGCTGCGCTCGAGCAATCAGCCAGAAGAGGATTCCGATGCCGATGATCATGTGAAGCGCGTGCATGCCAGTCATGGCGAAGTACAGGAAAAAGTAGATCTGGGTGCGTTGCGCCATGTCGGGTGAGAGCGGGTTCTCATTTGCCTTGCCCGTCTTCGCGTCGATCGGAGGATTGATGAACTCCTTGACGTTGAAGCTTGCGCCAGGGACGTGGTGATCTTCGAACTTCTGCGTATATTCAATCCCCTTGACGCCAAGGAAGGCCACGCCGAAAAAGGTGGTCAGCCACAGCATCAGGACAAGCATCTTCTGATTGCGCACCTCTGCTGCCCAGACGCCGACCGCCATACAGAAACCAGAGGTGATGAGGATGACGGTGTTGAGTGCGCCCCAGCCGATAACCAGGGTATTCGAAGCCGCTACGAAAGCGTCGTAATACCAGTTGCGGTAGAGCAGATAGGCGAAAAACATCCCGCCGAAGAACATGATTTCGGTCAGCAGGAAGAGCCACATGCCGAAGCTGCCGGCCTCACGCTGCTGGGCCTCAGTCTCAAAGTGGTGCCGGTGTTGCGGCAGGACGACGTGCTCGTCGTGGACGTGGTGTCCCGCGAGTTGCGTATCTTCGCCGTGAGTTGCTGCAATCGTGTTAGCCAACGGTCGTCACCTCATTTGCCGTCTTGTTCGCAAGCCAGTCGTAATCATAGGCCTCATGGTCGACGATGGGGACCTCGAGGAAGTTCTCGGTAAGCGGAGGCGACTGGATCTGCCACTCGAGTCCGGTTGCCTGCCACGGGTTGTTCCCCGCAATGGCACCATACTTCAGCGACCACGCCAGGTACAGCAGCGGCAGCATGTAGCCCACGCCAAGTACCGTGGCGCCCGCGGTTGAGAGCACGTTCAGTACCTGAAACTCAGCCGGGTAGGCATGATAGCGGCGCGGCATGCCGAGGTAGCCGAGGATGAATTGCGGGAGGAAGGTCAGGTTGAACCCGATGAAGGTCGTGACTGCCGCGAGCTTCGAGAGCGACTCCGAGTACATGCGGCCCGTCATCTTGGGCCACCAGAAGTGCACGCCCGAGAGGAACGCCATGAGCATTCCGCCAACCATGACGAAGTGGAAATGCGCCACGATAAAGTAGGTTTCGGTGAGGTGAATGTCCATGCCGAGCGCGCCGAGAAATACACCGGTGAGTCCGCCGATGGTGAAGAGACCGATGAACCCGAAGGCATAGAGCATCGGCGTTTCAAACGTGATCGAACCCTTCTGAAGCGTGAACGACCAGTTGAAAATCTTGATGGCCGATGGGACGGCTACCAGCATCGTCAGCAGCGAGAAGACGAGGGCCGAGTAATTGGATACGCCCATGATGAACATGTGGTGCGCCCAGACGAAGAATCCAAAGACCGCAATGGCGACCGAGGAGAAGGCGACGGCGGTGTATCCGAAGACGCGCTTACGGCTGAAGGTCGAGATGACCTCTGAGATCACGCCGAACCCGGGCAGAATCATGATGTAGACCGCGGGGTGCGAGTAGAACCAGAAGAGGTGCTGGAAGAGCAGCGGATCTCCGCCCTTGCTGGGATCGAAGACGCCGATGCCAATGGTACGCTCGAGCGCGACCAGGACGATGGCGATTGCGAGAACCGGGGTGCCGAGGACCATCAGGATCGAGGCGGCGTAGTTCGACCAGACGAAGAGCGGCATACGGAACCAGGTCATGCCCGGTGCACGCATGCGGTGGATCGTCACGATGAAGTTGAGCCCTGTGAAGATGGAGCTGAAGCCGGCGATGAAGATCGCTGTCGCCGCCGTGATCACGTGGGTATTTAAGTAGTGGGTCGAGAGCGGCGTGGTGAAGGTCCAGCCAGTATCGACGCCGCCGAGGACGAGGGCAGCCAGGGTGAAGGTTCCCCCTGCAAGGTACAGGTACCAGCTAAGCAGGTTGATCTTCGGAAAGGCAAGGTCCTTCGCGCCAAGCATGATCGGGATCAGGAAGTTCCCGAGTGTCGCCGGAACCGACGGGACCAGGAACAGGAAGATCATGATAATGCCGTGCATGGTGAAGAACTTGTTGTAGGTGTCGGACGCGACCAGGTCCGGCTGCGGCGTCAGCAGCTCCAGACGGATCATGCCGGCGAACGCGCCACCAATGAAGAAGAAAAAGGTGATCGAGATGAGGTACAACATCGCGATCCGCTTGTGGTCACCGGTCAGCAACCAGCTCATCAGCCCGTGCTCGTTGTTGATGTAGTTGCGCTTCGGCAATGTGGCCGTGCGCTGGTCGGGTAGATTGAGAATTGTTGTGCTGCTTGCGCTCATGGCTTCACCATCCCCGGCGTCGTGGGCGCCGTAACACTGCTTGATTCGTTCGTTCCGAGGGTTTGTTGCACTCGATAGTTCGTGTTCTGGTTCTTGATGAACTCCACCAGATCGATCAGGCCGTCTTCGCTGATCTGCCCCTGATAGGTGGGCATGATCGGCGCGTAACCAGCGGTGATGTGCTGGGAAGGATTCAGAATCGCATCGCGAAGGTACGCATCGTTCACCGTGACCTGCGAGCCGTTGGCCAGGGTCAACTTCGAACCATAGACTCCGGCGAGGCTTGGGCCGCGGGCGCCGGGGGTACCGTTATGGCACTGGTTGCACCCCATGCTGGCGTAAAGCCGCTCGCCGTTTTGCGCGAGGGAGGTGCCGCTGGTCGATTCTTCGGTCCACTTCTGGTAATCCTCGGGCGTGAGCACGGTAATTTCACCGATCATGCCAGAGTGCTTGGTCCCGCAATACTGCGTGCAGAAGAGATGATAGGTGCCGGGTGCCGTCGCCTGGAACCACACGGTCGAATAGCGACCGGGGATAACTTCGCGTTTCACTCGGAAATCCGGGATCGAGAAGCTGTGGAACACGTCCATCGAAACCATCGTCAGTTGCACCGGCCTGTTCACCGGGACGTGAAGCGCGTTGATCTCATGCTGGCCTCCCGGGTGCTCGGCTTTCCACATCCACTGCTTGCCGACGATGTAAATGTTCATCGCATTGGTAGGCGGGTTGTAGATGCGGAAGTAGAGGAGCGCTCCCCAAACGAAGGTGACGAGGAAGATCGCGAGCGGAATGATGGTCCAGGTCGCTTCAAGCAGGGTGGAACCTTCGACCTGCGTGGCAACCGGACTACGTGCCTTGCGGTAGCGAACCGAAAAACCGAAGACGAGTGCGCCAACCAGCAGCAGGCCGACCAGCGTCATTCCAATCAGGAAGAAGTACAGCGCATCCGCATAGGGCGCGATCGTCGAGGCCTCGCGCGGGAAGAGCGCAGAGGCGGTAAGCCATTTGGTGAGAAACTGCCAGAGAACTGGACTGATAAACCTGTTCATCGTTACCCTTTATCCGCGTTGTTGTTCGGGTCTTGCCAATCGTAGTTTTCTTTGCGCCCGAGCTTGAGATCCTTGCGAAACATCAGAAACATAAAGCCACCAAGGCCAGCCATCGTCACCATGCCGCCTAGCTGCACAACCCGCGCCACGATCAGTGAATGCTTGTTCGTTTCAGGATCGTAGTGGTAGCAGTACGTAAGAATGTTGGCGACCGGCGAACCGATCTTGTTCCCTGAAGCTTCGATCAGCCCCAGGAGGATATCTTTCGGCGAGTACTCGACGCCGAGATAGTACTGAGCCAGCTTGCCTTCGGTCGTCACGACCTCGATCGAGCTGGCATGGGCAAACTGGGAGAGCGTTCCATCCGGTCCCGGGACGCGCACGTAGCCATAGCCGGTGGCGGTCGAAACTGCGTCAATATCAGGCGTCTTGCCAGTGAGGAAGTGCCATCCTGCGGCGGTGTCTGGACGGCCGTAGCGTTTGAGGTAAAAGGCCTTTTTCCGTGCGGCGAGCTCGGGACCTTCGGTAGGGTCGATGCTGATGACGATGATGCTGAAGTCTTTGCCCGGCGTCAGCTTGACCATCTCGAGCGCGCCAGTCAATCCGTCAAGTTCTTCCGAGCAGAGCATCGGGCAGTTGAAGTAGACCATCGTCAGGATCGCGGGCTTCTGGCCGAAGTAGTCGCCAAGCCTGACTGTTTTGCCCGTTTCATCGACAAATGTTGCGTTCAGCGGAAGCTGTTGATTCAGGTGCTGGGAGACGGTTACGCCTTTCAGCACCTTGGGCAGCTGATCCCCGGTATTTTCACCCGTCTGCTTATCGCCGTAGGAAGAAACCTGCCCCTGCGCGAGACTGCCGGCGAGGAGGCACGCCGCAGCGGCTGCTCCCAGGATTCTCCGGATTGTCTGCTTCTCACGCATTGTCTGTCCTGTGCTGCTGCTCGTCATACTTCTATGTTAAGGCCTGCGACGACCGCTTATTTGACGGGGTGCAACTCGGCATGGCTCGAGGCTTCCGCCTTGCCGTAGTCAAGCTTTTGCTGCCGTGCTTCCATCGTGTCAAGTTCATATCCGGTACGCGCAAATCCGCTGGTAAGCGGGGCCGTGACCGGCGGGACTTCGTCGTAAGCGAGCTTTTCTCCGGTCTGTGCCGCGGGAGCAACCGGAAGACCCTTCGCCGCCACCAACTCCATTGCGCGCTCAATCGGAATGCGGATTGCGGTCTGGCCCGGCATGCTGCTGTAGTGCTCGAGCAGCAGGTCCTCGCGTGCGTGCAAATCAGCCGTTGACTGGTTGCCGTCGTCCATGTCGAGGCGCGGCTGGGGGAACTGCGTCGTCATCTGCTGCAGTTCCTGCTGCTCCATGGCGGCATTGCTCTTCAAATTCTCACGGCTGGCAGCCTTGGGTTTCGGCGTGCCTCCAGCGGTCGGGAGTGACGCCTGCTGGTGCCACTTGTTCGCCGGGCCGTCCTCCTTCTTGAACTCTTCGTTGATGACCCGTCCCATGACGAAGCAGAAGACGAAGAAGATCAGCACGAATCCGAACAGGCCGCCGATGAAAACAACCACGCCGCCCACATTGACGTCCGTCGTCTCGTAGCCCAGTTTTGCGCCTTCGCTGCCGGGCGTAGGGTAGTTCACGATGTCGCCCTGACCCGGGTTGTAGTCAGGCGTTTCCTTATTAGTGAGCATGTTCGGGCTCCAGCATCTCCTCGAGGTGAGGATCGTTCACGTTGACCAGAGGACGCTGCATCAACTGGTGGAAGTAGTACGCAGCCCAGAGCGACATCACCGCGAGCGGCACGGTCAGATAGGCGAAGACTCCAAACGTCTCGTTGACCAACTTGCCGGCGGCATCCGGAAAGTTCGGCTCAATAAGCCAGAACATATCGAGTGCCCGGGCAAAGATCATGAAGGCAGCGAGCGCGGTGAGCCGCTTTTTGTCACGCTTGAGATTGCGCGACAGCAGCAGGCAGAACGGAATGAGCCAGTGGCACACAAAGTCTGCCGTGCAGATCCACCACCACCCGCCGCGAATGCGCGCCAGGTACCAGGGAATCTCATCGGGCACATTGCCCGACCAGATGATGAGGAACTCCGCGAACGATAGGTAGATATTCAACATCACGAACGCAAAGGCGAATTTGCCGAGGTCGTGCTGTTCAGTGGTGCGAAGGAGCGTCTTCATCGGCTCGACCTTCGACAGTTGCACCACGGTGAGAATGCCGACCGCGAGTACCGCAAAGCCCTGTCCGACGAGGAACTGTAAACCCCAGATTGAGCTATACCAGGTCACATCCATCGACATGATCCAGAGCAATGCCCCGTCCGTCAGGCAGACAACATAGATAAAGATGCCGGGACCCGAAAGATTTTCGAATTTCACACGCCAGCGGTCATAGCTCGCCATCGTTCCGCGGGCGGGGTCAGCGTCGCGGTCGAGAGACCAGCGATTCAGAATGCGCGCGATCAGAATCAGAACGCAGAAGATGACGACCGTCTGGATAATGGCGCTGACCGGGTTGAACATCGTATGCTTCGCATTGGCCGTAAGCTGCTGTTCCTTGGTCATCGTGCCGCGAGCGAAGGCGGCTGCGGTGGCGGCTGCGTTCGGGTACCGTGCCCACTGGTACAGGTGTCTGCCAAAGATTCCGACAGGGATGATCATCAACGCGACCAGCGGAAGGGTACGCGTCATGGCCTCAAGCGGACGGCGCAGCAGCATGCCCCACTTGCCTCCGGAAACGTACTGCAGCATCAGCATCGCCAGGCCGCCGCCCGCGAAGGCGAAGCAGCACATGAAGCCCAGCAGGTACGCCCGCAGCATGTGTCCGGCGCCGCCCTTGACGAACAGGAAGATGAGCGAGACCAGGCTCGATGCGGCGAAGACGATGAGCGCCTGCGTCCGCCATTTCGTCAGGATCTCAGGCGACCCCAGCGAAGCCGGCAGCGTGCGCGGGCCGTGATGATGAGCTTCGAGTTGTGCGTGTACTGATGACATTCGTTTCAAGCCTTCAAGGTCGATTTGGTCAAGCCGGTGATGCGTCTATTCGGAAGGACTGGGCTTTTATTCCGGGTGACTGGCGCTGACGCCCGGCGGGTCATGCGGCGTGTACTGCTGCAGCGGATACCCGGTGCTGGTCTGTGAGCCCGTCGGACCCTGGCTGCCAGGCTTGCCAATTTGCGATGCAGCCTTGCCGATCTGGCCAGGCTGCAGGACGTAGAGATCGCCATTGGTCGTGCCCTCGACCGCCGTCGGGGGTAGCGCCCACTCCGCCGCAAAGCCCGAAGCGAAACCGGACTGCTCGGTGATTTCGGACAGCGGCTGCACGTGCGCGCCGGCCGCAACATCGGACGGCTGCGCGTTCTGGCTTAACTGCAGCGCCTTGATGTATGCAACGACCGCCCAGCGGTCGGACTCGGTCAGTTGCGCCGAATAGTCCGGCATCGCACCGTAACCATTCGTGATGACGTTGAAGAAGTGTCCAAGCGGGGCAGCTTCAAGGCGCGCGGTGTGAAAGTTCCCCGCCTTGGCATAGCCTCGCTGCACGATCATGCCCGCACCATTGCCGACGCGCGAGTGGCACGGCGTGCAATAAACGTTGTACCTCTCCTGGCCGCGAGCAACCACATCCATCGTCACCGGGAACGGCATCACGTTGCCTTCGGCGCCGTTGATCATGCCTGTATGCAGGTAGCTGGTCGGATCGGCCTGACCGCGGGCGACGGTGTAGTCGACCTGCGGACGCACGGAGCGTCCGTCCGCGAAGAAGGTTGTACCGCGCTGCGGATAGAACTTCGGCTGGTTATGCATATCCTGGCGGCAGCCTGCCAGCAGCAGCGAACTTGCCAGCGACGCGCCCCAGGCGATCTTTGCTGTCTTTGACATCGACATCTCTTCCCTCTTACCTGCAGCCTGCGCGATCAAAGGTCGACCTCCACCACGGAGACCGCGGGGAACTGCTCGAGGAATGCACGCGTCTCCCCAAGTGAAAACTGCGGGTCATAGGACTCGATGCACAGGAAAAACTTGTCCGTGGTCGCGCCATTCCGGAAGTTCGGCGCGTTGAAGACTGGGTGATAGGTCTGCGGCATGCCGTTCAGCGCGATCATCCCGAATGCCGCGGAGAGGCCGGCAAAAAGAATCGTCCACTCGTATGCCGGGATGATGAATGCCGGCCACGACCAAAGCGGACGCCCTGCGATGTTCAGGGGATAACCATAGACATTGATCCAGGTCTCCATCAGGAACGCAGTGGTGACGCCCATCAGGCCGCCCAGCAGGCAGACGAGCGGAACCCGCGTCGTGTGGAAGTGCAGTGCCTCAGCGGCTTCTTCAACCGGGTACGGCGTGTAGCACTCCATGCGGCGGTACCCTGCGGCCCATGCCTCTTCGGTCGCAAGCACCAGGTCGGTCGGCGTGTTGAACTCGGCGAGGAAGCCGTAAACCCCTTCACGTACTGGCATTAGCTGGCCTCATTGCTGACAACTTCAGCATCTTTCAGCCCACGACCAACTTTGGTCTGCGGCAGCATCATCTTGATCTCGTTCATCGGAATAATCGGGAGGAAGCGAACAAAGAGAAGGAACAGCACAGTGAAAAGACCCATGGTTCCGATGTAGATCATGTAGTCCCACTTGGTCGCGCGGTAGGTGCCCCAGCTCGACGGCAGGTAATCGCGATAAAGGCTGGTGACGACGATGACGAAGCGTTCGAACCACATCCCCGTGTTCACGATCAGCGAGAGCACGAACAGGTACCCAACGTTGACGCGCAGCTTGCGCGACCACAGGGTTGTCAGCGGAATCGCAATGTTGGTCAGGATCAGGATCCAGTAGCCCCAGCCCATCGGCCCGAACATCCGGTTCCACATCATGAAGAACTCCCAGTGGCTGGCCGAGTACCAGCTCATGAAGACCTCCATGCCGTAACCGTAGGCCACAATCGAACCGGTCGCCAGCATGACCTTCGCCATGTTATCGAGATGGCGGAGCGTCACGATGTCTTCCAGGTGATAGAACTTGCGCAGCGGAATGGCCAGCGTTAGCACCATCGCGAAACCCGAGTAAACCGCGCCGGCGACGAAGTAAGGCGGGAAGATCGTCGTATGCCATCCGGCAAGCGAGGCGACCGCGAAGTCGAAGGAGATGACGGTGTGTACAGAAAGCACCAGGGGTGTCGAAAGCCCGGCAAGCAGCAGGGAGGCCGACTCATACCGGATCCAATGGCGGGTCGAGCCGCGCCAGCCGAGCGACAGCAAGCCGTAGAAGTACTTGGCGAACGGCAGCGTCGCTCGATCGCGCAGCGTGCCGAAGTCGGGGATCATGCCGACATACCAGAAGACGATCGAGATGGTCGCGTACGTCGACACCGCGAAGACGTCCCACGCGAGCGGCGAACGGAACTGCGGCCACACGTTCATCGTGTTCGGATAAGGGAAGAGCCAGTACGCGAGCCACGGGCGGCCGACGTGAATCAACGGAAATGTGCCCGCACAGACGACGGCGAAGATCGTCATCGCTTCGGCGAAGCGGTTGATGGAGTTACGCCAGGTCTGCTTGAAAAGCAGCAGAATCGCCGAGATCAGGGTGCCGGCGTGACCGATACCGATCCACCAGACGAAGTTGATGATGGCGAAGCCCCACGCACCCGGGATGGTGACACCCCAGATTCCGACGCCTTTCAGGAAGAGCCAGGTGATGCCGACCACCACGCCCAAGGCGATCAAGCCCCCGACCTGAAGCCCCATGAACCAGCCGAGCGGGGTGTGCGTGGTCAACACGAAACCGGAAATCTTCTGCGTGACCGACTTGAAATTATGTCCCGGCGCGATGACTGCATACTCGCCCGTGATCGGATCGATCATCGGGTCGAGTCGAGGGTCTGCGCTCGGATCGTGAATGGGCTTCGTCGCCATTTATGCCAGCTCCGGATTCGGGTTGATGACGCCTGCGGTGTACGTGGTTCGCGGCCGGAAGTTGAGGTCGGCGAGCACCGGGTAATCGCGTTCCGTGGCCTTGCGTTTTGCCACCTTGCTCTTCGGGTCGTTGATGTTGCCAAAGATGATCGCGTCGGTCGGGCAGGACTGCTGGCACGCGGTGACGATCTCGCCATCGCGGACAGGACGGTTCTCCTTGTCAGCGTCGATCTTCGCGTACTCGATACGCTGAATGCAGTAGGAGCACTTTTCCATCACACCACGCGAACGAACCGACACGTCCGGATTCCGCATGAACTTCAAGCTCTCCGTCTCGTAGTCCGAGTACAGCAGGAAGTTGAAGCGGCGCACCTTGTACGGGCAGTTGTTCGAGCAGTAACGCGTACCAACGCAACGGTTGTACACCATCGTGTTGATGCCTTCTGGCGTGTGCACCGTTGCGCCCACCGGGCAGACCTGCTCGCAGCCCGCGTTTTCGCAGTGCTGGCAAGCCATCGGCTGGAAGTGCGCCTTGGGCGCATGCAGATCGCCCTCGAAGTAAGTGTCGATGCGCAGCCACTGCATGTTCCGGCCGATCTTCACCTGCTCGCGTCCGACCACCGGGATGTTGTTCTCCGCATAGCACGCGACGATGCAGGCATTGCAGCCGATGCAGGAGTTGAGGTCGATCGACATCCCCCACTTGTACTGAACCTGCTGCGTCGAAACATCCTTGTGGTCGTAATGCCAGGCCCAGCCGAACATGCTGTCGTTTTTGCCCGGCGTCTCACCCAGCGGGCCGTATCCGACCTTGTCGGTCAGCGTCTCCTTCGAGCCTTCGTGCGCGAAGTCCGGCGTCGCCTTCGCTTCAGTCACTGTCGCGTAGCGGATAATCGCCCGCTCCTGCGCCTCATGCCCCGGCAGCGAGTAGGTACCCTTGGTGTCGTCGAGCACATGCTGCAGATCGTGCTGCGCATACGAACCGCGATGCTCGATCGAGTGGACCTTGGTGACGCAGAGATCGTAGGTGCCCTTGCCCTTCGTCACCTTCAGGCCCGACGCCATCAGCGGCGCGTCGCTCGTACGCAGGGTGTAGGCGTTGAAGCCTACGCCGGAACCGACCCGTCCTGCGTCGCTGCGCCCGTGACCCAGATAAACGGTAACCACATCGTTCGGATGGCCGGGAACCGCCAGCACGGGGGCGACCACCTTGCGGCCGTTCAGTTCGAGTTCGATCGCCTCGTTCTCGGCGATATCCAGCTTCTTCAGGGTGTCGAGCGACATCAGCGCCGCGTTGTCCCAGCTCAGGCTGGTGACCTGCTTCGGAAGCTCCTGCAACCAGCCAACGTTCGCGAAGCGCCCGTCGTAAATCGACGGATCGTTCTTGAAGGCGATCTCGATGCCGCCCGCAACCGGCGCCGCAGCAGCCGGCAGCGATGCTCCGCCCGGTGCACCCTTGTTCGGCGAGAAGGCAGTTCCTTCCACCCAGCCATCATGCAGCGCCTTGCGCCAGCCAGACTCAAAGTCTCCGTTGATGTAGGTCTTGGCATGGGCGACGACGGCATCGTAAGCCGAAGCCTGCGGGTTGTCGAGCAGACCCTGCAGCACATCATGTGCCGATTTGCCGCCATAGAGTGGCTCGATCATCGGCTGAATCACAGTGATGGTTCCGTCATACGCCCGCGCATCGGACCACGACTCGAGGTAGTGGGTCTTGTTGATGTGCCAGGTGGAAATCACCCCGGTTTCATCAAGCATGTTGCCGAGATGTGCGGCCACCGGCACCTTGTTGAAGGCTGCGGCGAAGTCGAGATCGGCCGGGGCGTTGTAGATCGGGTTGGTCCCGAGCATCACCAGCCACTGCACCTTGCCCGCATTCATATCGCCTACCAGCGACTTCAGGTCGGCAAGCTGCTCGGTCGGCATCGGCGCAACCGTATCGGTATAGACCACCGTGTTGCCGATCGCGCCAAGGCTCTGGTTCAGCTTGTAGGCGGCGACGTGGACGGCAGGAGCAGCCTGCTCGCCCGGAATAACGACGATCTTGCCGCCTGCTGCCTTCAAGTCCTTCATCAGGCTTGCTGCAAAGGCAGCTGCTTCCGGGTTCGAGAAGCTGGCGCCACCGCAATTCACCAGCGCCTCGGCGAAGGTAGCGATCTCGCTCGGCTTCAGCGCCAGGCGATGCTCCGCCTTGAAACCGGTTACGGTCGGCATGCTCTCGATCACATACAGCCGGTTCATTGGCTTGTTCGGCTCTTCCGCGTCGTAGCGATGGCGCTCGGCATATGCCGCCGCCAGCGGCAGGAAGCCGGGATGCGCAATCCCACCCAGGAAATCGGCGTCGAGCGAGACGATGACATCCGCCTCATCGAGCGTATAGCGGGCATCGGCATAGCTGCCATACGCAGCCTTCGAAGCGACGCGCGAAGAGTCCTGATTGATCGGCTCCCACTGCACCATCTTCAAGCCCGGGTATGCCTTCTGCGCGGCCTGCCACTGCGCGGCCAACGTCGGAGACGTAATGGTCTCGCTCAGGAAATAGATCCCCTGGCCGCCGTTCGCCTTTGCGGCCTTCAGCAGCTGATCCTGAAACTGCCCAAACTCCCCTACCTGACCCTTGTAGCGAACTTCATGCGACCGGTCCGGGTCGTACAGGTCCAGCAGCGTCCCCTGCGTGATGGCGTCGGACTTGCCCTTCGACATCGGGTGCTCGGGGTTACCCTCGAGCTTGATGGGCCGGAACGCATCGGACTTCACCAGCACCGGAATCGCCCCGGTCGGGAACGGATGCGCCGTGGCGAAGTACATGGGGCGGCCGAGAATGAGGTCTTCCGGCTGCCGGATGTAAGGGTAAATTGGCTCATCGGGCTGCTTGGTGCAGCCTGCGAGGCCGGCAAGCGCGAGCGACGCACCCATGACCTTGAGGAAGCCGCGACGCGAAACCGCGTCGACCCATTCTCCCTGCATGGCCTGGCGCGGAAACTCTTCCTGCATCAGGTCGTTGAATTCCTTGGTGGCTGCGAGCTCGTCCAGGTTCTTCCAGAAACGGCGGCCGGTCTGGCCCTCAAGCTTCTCGCGTACCGCGGCCAGCGTCATCTTCTCTGCCGGGGCAGGCGCGATCGAAGTCACGACCTGCGCCTTGGCTTCCACCATTTGTTCGTTGATCGCCATAGTCTCCAGCGTCTTCTGTTCCATGTAATGCTCGTCGAAGAACTCGCTCATCGGTGGCATACCTCGCAGCTCGAGAGCTCATTCGCCGTGCGGATGTGATATTGGCCGGTCAGATACTTGCCCATCTCAACCTGGCTGGTGAACTTCTTGTAATTCACCGGCAGCGGCATCGCGGCCTGCGGAATGTCACTGACGGTCTTGTTGTTTCCTTCAGTCGGATTCGGGCTGCCCATCGTGCCCGAATGCGATTGGCTCATACCCGCCGGCCCCTGCTCAATCGACTGCGCAAACGCTATGTTCGGATTGTCACCGCTCGGATCCTTGGTGGTGCACGACACTGCCTGCGCAGTCGGCGTACGCGTGCCGTCAGCAGCATATGCGCCGTTTGCACTCCCATTCTTGGTCGTCTCGGCGCACCACACCGGCTTGTCACCGGAAGGGCCGTTCCACGCCATGTTATAGATCTCGCTCACCGGCCGAAGATTGACCGCCGGGTTGCGGTGGCAGTTGAGGCACCATTCCATCTGCAGCGAATTCTGCTGATACATCAACGGCATCTCGTCCACACGGCCATGGCAGCTCGCGCAGCCGATGCCCTTGTTCACATGAATCTGGTGATTGAAATACACGTAGTCCGGCAGGTCGTGAATGCGGATCCAGTTGATCGACTCACCCGTCGCCCAGCTGTGGCGCACCGGCTCGAGCAGCTCGGCATTGGTCCAGATCTGCGCATGGCAGTTGATGCAGGTCTTGGTCGGAGGAATGCCGGCGTATGCCGCCTTTTCCACCTGCGTGTGGCAGTACTGGCACTGCAGGCCGAGACCCTCGACGTGATGCTTGTGGCTGAACGGCACCGGCTGGTCCGGACGCTGGCCCTGCCGCGTCACCCACGGGGAACGCTGCAACGAATTCAAGCCAACTCCGAGCGCGATAACGATGAGGCCGGTAATCACCAGGACTGCCCGGGCCAACGCGTTCGAACTGCGGTCAAAAACTTGCGCCATGGATGCTTCCTGCTTCCTCTGCGTCTTGGTCCTCAACCCGTCTCAGGACGGGTTGAGACAATCTGTTGTCGCTGCGCTTCTTGAACGACCACCGAACCGTACTACTGGAAAAACCGGTGCTGCGCCCGCTTGCGTGAAGTCACGAACCCGTAACCGGCTCGTGGATATCTGGTCCTTAGAGCTTCAAATATAGCAGCCGGGGTGAGCGCCGTTGGTGACACCGCTTTAGCCCTCGAAGATTTTTTCAGTCCTCGATTCGATTATCGAAGTACCCCGCCGGTTCAGGTACTACCTGTCGCGCTCCCACACCCGGACACCACAGATAAAGGTGGTATTTTCCTTGTAAACCGGGTCAAATCAGTCCGAGTTTCAAATCCGGACATCGCACACTCTGTTGGCTGGGTTACCCTTCTCCTCAGCATGCCGAGAGCCACCCGGAACGCCCGCACACCTCGCTACGACTCGGCCGCCGCACTGACTGCGCTCCGCGCAAACGACCGAAAACTCGCACGCCTCATCGACCGCGCCGGGCCCTTCACGCTCAAACTCGCGAGCACCCTCTCCCCCTTCGAGGCGCTGCTCGAATCCATCATCTACCAGCAGCTGCACGGCAAGGCCGCGGCCGCCATTCACGCGAGGCTCCTCGCAAGTTTCGCCGAGCCTGGCCAGGCCGGATCCCTACTTCATCCCGCGCCGCACCCTACCGCCGAACACCTGCTCGCCGCCCCCAACGAACAACTCCGGCACGCAGGTCTCTCGCACAACAAGGCTCTCGCCGTCCGAGACTTGGCCGCCAAGACCCTTGACGGCACCGTCCCGTCACTCGCCCGCATCCGCCGCATGGCCGACGCCGACATCATCGAGCACCTCACCCAGGTCCGCGGCATCGGCGTCTGGACGGTTGAGATGTTTCTCATGTTCCGGCTTGGCCGCCCCGATGTCTTTCCCGTTTCAGACTACGGCGTCCGCAAAGGCTTCGCGCTCACCTTCGGCACGCTGAAGCCGCAGGATAAAGTCACCCCCGCCGACCTGCCCAAACCAGACGTCATGCACGCCCGCGCCAGGAAGTGGCATCCCTGGTGCTCCATCGTCAGCTGGTATCTCTGGCGGGCCTGTGACGAAGCGGCAAAAGAGAAGCAAAAAGTCGGCTAAAGATTTGGGCTGGCGTGACTCCCGACCCATGAGGACCATCCGCCTTCGCTCAAACCGCCAGCCGCCACTTCCACGACTGACACTGCGCGTTCATCGAGGCTGCAAACCAGACCCCATCCGTTCATCCTCGGCCCCAACCGACCACCGCTGGGCCTTCATCGCCTCTTCGCTCAGGACGACGCGGTACTCTCCGTCGACCTGTTGAAGGCGCATCGCCATGCCCTCAATCTTCGTCCCATTTTCATGAAATTCGGGCATTTTCCTGCAACTCCTGCCGCCTCGTTCCCCTTCCGGTAGCATCGAACGATACTCATGGCAAAGACAGCAAAGAACGTCCTCGCGCAGCCCGCACCCGTCATGCCTGTTCCTATGGCCACACCGCCTCAGAACCGCTACGTCTGCGTCCACGGCCACTTCTACCAGCCGCCGCGCGAGAATCCATGGCTCGAAACCGTCGAAGTCCAGGACTCCGCCGCGCCCTACCACGACTGGAACGATCGCATCACCGCCGAGTGCTACGCCCCCAACGGAGCCTCGCGCATCCAGAACATCGAAAACGAAATCATCCGCATCCTCAATAACTACGCCCGGATGAGCTTTAACTTCGGCCCCACCCTGCTCTCCTGGCTGCACGACAAGGCCCCCCGCACCTACCACATGATCCTCGAGGCCGATCGCGTCTCCGCCGCCCGCTACAGCGGCCACGGCTCGGCCGTTGCGCAGGTGTACAACCACATCATCATGCCGCTTGCCAGCACCCGCGACGCCCTTACCCAGATCCGCTGGGGCATCGCCGACTTCGAGCACCGCTTCGGTCGCAAACCCGAAGGCATGTGGCTCGCCGAGACCGCCGCCAACCGCCACACCCTCGATCTTCTCGCCCAGGAAGGCATCAAGTTCACCATCCTCGCGCCCATCCAGTGCGCCCGCGTCCGCCGCCTCGGCGACCAGGCCTCCGCGCAGACCTGGTCCGATACTTCGAACGCCACCGTCGACCCAACCCAGCCTTATCTCGTCAAGCTCGACAAGGGCCGTTCCCTCTCCGTTTTCTTCTACGACGGGCCCAACTCCCGCGCCATCGCCTTCGAAGGTCTACTCGATTCCGGGGAGAAGTTTGCCAACCGCCTGCTCTCCGGCTTCCCTGCGCAGAGTCCTGCGAACGCTGTCGCGCAGCTCTCGCACGTCGCCACTGACGGCGAAAGCTACGGGCACCATCACAAGCATGGCGAGATGGCTCTCTCCTTCGCCATGCACTATCTCGAAGACAACGGTCTCGCCACCCTCACCAACTACGGCGAGTTCCTCGACAAATTCCCGCCCACCTGGGAAGCCGAAGTCGCCGAAAACACCTCCTGGTCCTGCGCCCACGGCATCGAGCGCTGGCGCTCTGACTGCGGCTGTAACGGCGGCAAGCCGGGCTGGAATCAGCAGTGGCGCATGCCCCTGCGCGACGCACTCGACTACCTCCGCGACGCCACCGCGCCGCTTGCCGAAGAACGCGCCGAGCCGCTTCTGCTCGATCTCTGGGCCGCCCGCGACGCCTACATTCACGTCGTGCTGCATCGCGAGGATCCGGCCCGCTCCGCCGACGCCGTCCAGCAATTCTTCGACACCCACGCCACCCGCTTCCTCACCCAGGACGAACGCACCTGCGTCCTCGAACTCATGGAGCTCGAACGCCACGCCCAGCTGATGTACACCTCCTGCGGCTGGTTTTTCGACGAGATCTCCGGCATCGAAACCGTCCAGATCATCGCCTATGCGGGACGCGTCCTGCAGCTCGCCTCGAAGCTCTTCGGTGACGCCGCCAAAGCGCTCGAGCCCGAATTCCTCCGCATCCTCGCCCTCGCCAAACCCAATGTGCCCGAATTCAAGACCGGCGCCGACGTCTACACCCGCTACGTGACCGGCATGAAGATCGGCCTCGAACAGGTCGGCGCTCACTACGCCATCTCCTCCATCTTCCGGTCCTACCCCGAGGAGGGCGAGCTCTTCTGCTTCTCGCTCCACCGTGACTCCCACGAGGTCTTCACCTCCGGCCGCGGCAAGGTCGCGCTCGGCCGCGCCCGCGTCCGCTCCCGCATCACCGAGGAGTCCGAAGAGATCTGCTACGCCGTCCTCCATCTCGGCGACCAGAATCTCTCCGCCGCGGTCCGACGCTATTCGCATGCGGATATCGACGAGTTCGTCGCCTTCTCCGCCGACGTGCGCGCCGCCATCCGCAAGGCCAATCTGCCCGAGGTCATCCGGCTCATCGACCGCTTCTTCGCCCGCGGCATCGATCGCCGCGCCCGCTCCGCCGCACACATTGCGCTCAACCCGCTCAACCCGCAGCCCGGCCAGCCCGAGTCCGCCCCCGGCGCCGCGGAACCCGGCATTGCCCACACGCTTGAAGTGCCCGAGGCCGCTTCTCCCGTCTCGGACGCGCCCATCGTCTACTCCCTCACCTCGCTCTTCGCCGACGAGCAGCACCGCATCCTGAACACCATCCTCAACCAGACCGTCGGCGAGATGGAGGATTCACTCCGCAAGATCTACGAAGATCACGCGTCGCTGCTGCACTTCCTCACTGAATCCGGCATGAACCCGCCGCCTGCGCTCGCGCTCGCCGCAAGCTTCGCCATCAACATCAGCCTGCGCCAGGCGCTCGAGGCCGAAGAGTTCGACTCCGCCGCCGTCGCCGACCTGCTCTCGCGCGGGAACAACGACCACGTCACGCTCGACACCCACATCCTCTCGTTCACCGCCGGACAGCGGATGAAGCGGTCGATGATCCGCCTCGAGGCCGCCGCCGCCGAACAGATCCAGGACCAGGCCATGGACACCCTCCACGCCTCGCTTGACCTCGCCCGCTGCATCGCGTCCATGCCATTCGAGGTCAACATCTGGCAGGCGCAGAACATCTGGAACGACCTGCTGCAGCGCTCGGACGCAGCCTACTGGTCGCCCGAATGGAAATCCGCCTTCCGCGATCTCGGCAACGCGATGAACATCGCCGTCGACGAGCTGGTCGTCGAAGAAGGCGTGGCCGCCTTCTGATCCCGCCAAAGCCCCCGCCTCACCCCGTTGCGGGTGCTCGCATCCAATCGCTATGAAGACGACGCGCCTCCACCAAAACGGCTTCCAGCTCACACGCTTCGGTCTGGTCAATTGCTACCTCGTTCGCGAGTCGGATGGCTTCACCCTCATCGACACCGGACTCGCCGGCTCGGAAGACGCCATCATCGCCGCCGCTGCTGCGGCCGGCGCGCCCATCCGTCGCATCCTGCTCACGCACGCCCACGTCGACCACATCGGCTCGGTCGACGCCATCATCGCAAAACTGGGCCGCATCGAACTTGCCGCCTCGGAACGCTCCCTCCCCCTGCTCCACCAGCCGCCCGATAAAACTGCGCGTCCCGGGGAGCCCAACGACAGGATCAAGGGCGGCCTCCCCGGCATCACGTCCTCGCTCACCCACCTCGTTGACGAAGGCGAACTCTACGGCTCGCTCCGCGCCATCGCCACCCCCGGCCACATCCCCGGCCACCTCTCGTTTCTAGACGAACGCGACGGCACCCTCTACGCCGGAGACGCCCTCACCGCCGTCGGCCGCCTCGCCATCAGCGGCTGGGGTCCGCTCATCTTCCCCGTCACCAACTTCGTCACCTGGAACAGGCCCGCCGCGCTCAACAGCGTCCGCAAACTCGTCCGCTATCCCATCGAGCGCTTCGCCTGCGGCCACGGCAAGGTGCGCGAAGGCAACGCCGACATGCTCAAAGAGCTCATCACCAGGGCTTCCTAAAGGGCCCTGAAATCAGCTGCGCCAGTGCAGTTCGACCGGCCCGGGCAGCGGGTGGGCATCACTCCCCATGAGCCGCGCCTGCTTCAACGCGAAGTACCATTTCGCCGGCTTGTCGGCATCGTCGATCAGCATCAGCGCCGGGTGCGACCGCAGCCCGCGCGCCTGCTCGATCATCGTCTCCTGGTCCTGCCGTACGAAGCGCGCCCCGAAGAACGTCGCGACCGTCGTCACCAGCGGCACATGGTAAAAAACGTTCCAGGCCGCGATCACATCGATCCGGCACGTCGAAGCCGTCACCGGCGTCACGGTCGTCAAGCTCGAAAACCACTTGTCCCCCGCGCGGATCGTCTCGTAGCGCCGGTTCGGCAGCACAAAATCGATTGTCGTCGTGATCGGCGCGCCATACACCCCCAGCAATTTGTAAGGCGCCGAGTTGGCCGACGGCGCGTGCGACGACATGCGAAACCCCTGCGGAATCGGCTCGAAATGCTTCGTTTTCTCGTGAATCGAGGCTGCCGAACGCCACCACCACGCCTGGTGCACAAACGGCCCATGCGCCGGGTCCATCAGGCCGATAATCCCGTGGTCCACATTGCACGGCAGGTCCGCCGTCAGGTGCGCCGAGCGAAACTTCGCCGAGAACTTCGGCAGTTCCGGAACCTCCGGCAGTTCGGCCGTCGTACGCCCCGCGCCCGCCTCCGGCAGATACACCCAGGCCCAGCCATCCCGCTCCACGCACGGGTAGCTCGTGGCGTAGATCTTGGTCGGCTGCAGAATGTCGAACTGCGTCAGCGACGGAATCTCCGTGCATTGCCCGGAACACGGCTCGAACTTCCAACCGTGGTACTTGCACTGCACGTTCTCTCCATCGAACCAGCCGGCAGAGAGCGGGATGCCGCGATGCGGGCACAGGTCCTTCATGGCGAAGAGTGCCCCCTTCGTCTTACGCCCCAGCAGAACGGGCAGACCGAGCAGCATCGTCGTCACCGTCTTGCCCCTGCGCAGAGTATCTGTACGGACCGCGGGATACCATTCGCCGAAGATCAATTCGGCCGGCGGTCCACTGCTGTTAGGCGTCTCCACCTTGCCATGATAGCTGGGGCAGGCGTCGATCCGGCGCGGCGCATTTACCCTTGACCTGTGCCGACCGTCTCCGGGTCTCGAAAAAATCGCATGCTCCTGATCGTCTGCTGGGCGATCTTCTACTGCAGCTTCACGCTCTTCGCGCCGCCGCTGCTTGATGACGCCGACTCGGTCCACGCCGAAGTCGCCCGCGAAATGATCCAGCGGCACGACTGGATCACGCTTTACGCCAACGGCATCCGCTACCTCGAAAAAGCCCCGCTCTATTACTTGTCCATGGCCGCAAGCTACAAACTCTTCGGCGGCGTCTCGACCGCGGCGTCTCGGGTCCCGCTCGCGCTCGGCGTCCTGCTGCTGGCACTGCTGCTCGAAAGCTTCGCCCGGCGTAGCTGGCAGTCCGCGCAAGCTGGCCTCTACGCCGGGCTGATCACGCTATCGAGCTTCGGCATCTTCATCTTCTCGCGCATCAATATTCCGGATGTCCTGGTCTGCTGCTGGCTCACACTTGCGCTCTACGCCTTCTGGCGCACCGAACAGGAGCCGGTCCCATCCCGCCCGGACTGCTGGCTCTTCGCGTTCGCCTGCGCCCTCAACGTCCTCACCAAGGGCCTCATCGGCATCGTCTTCCCGGTCGGCATCGCGCTCGTCTACCTGCTGGCGACGCGCGGATGGTCCGGAGGCGCCGCACGCTTGAAGCACTTCCACCTCGCCTCAAGCGGGCTTGTTCTCCTGGCAGTCGCCGTCCCTTGGCATGTCCTCGCGGCGCTCGCCAACCCGACCCAGGGCCATCCCGGCGGCTTGAGCTACGTGGGCGGCCACTTCACCGTGCCGCTGCCGGCCGATGGCAACGTCCACGGCTGGGCCTGGTTCTACTTCGTCAACGAGCAGGTGCTGCGCTACATGAACCTGCGGGTGCCGCGCGATTACGACACCGTTCCGCTCTGGCTCTTCCTCGGGCTCATCTTCATCTGGCTGATGCCGTGGTCAGCCTTCCTGCCGGGCGCGCTCGCCGAGACCCTGCTGCTGCACAACCCGGGCTTCCGCCACCGCCTCCGCACCCTGGCGCTCGATGCCGCCGAACGAACCGGCCTGCTGCTGATCCTGTGGGCCGTGCTGCCTCTGGCGTTCTTCTCCCTCTCCACCCGGCAGGAGTACTACGTGCTCCCGGCGCTGCCGCCGATGATCCTGCTGATCGCCCGCGCCCTCGAGTCGCGCGCTCACTCCAGCAAGCTCGCATCCGGCGCGCTGCTCGCCATGGGGGCAGTCGCAGCCGCCGCCTGCGGCTACTTCCTGCTGCATACGAAGGCGCCCGCGCCGGACACCGACCTCGCCTCGCTGCTCAAGCAGAACCCCGGCGACTACGCGCTCTCCTTCGGCCACTTCATGGATCTCAACGCACGCGCGCTCGGCCTCTTCCGCTTGCCGCTTGCCCTGACAGCCGTCTCCCTGCTCGGCGGAACCCTCGCGCACTTCCTCCTGCGCCGCGGCGGCCGTATCCATGTTGCAACACTGACCCTCGCGGCCGGCGCCTTCGGCTTCCTGCTCGCCGCATGGCAGGGCCTGGTCATCTTCTCGCCGACCCTCACCTCCGCCCAGCTCGCCCGGGCGATAGCGCCGCAGCTTGGGCCCGACGACCTCATCATCCTGCACGGTGAGTACGAAGCCGGCAGCACCCTCGGCTTCTACCTGCGGCGCAACAACCTGCACATCGTCGAAGGGCGCAGCTCGAACCTCTGGTACGGCTCCTTCTTCCCCGATGCCCCGCAGATCTTCGAGACCCGCGAGTCGGTCGCCGCGAAGTGGACACGCCCGCAGCGCATCTTTCTTTGGGAAGATCCGTCGGATGCCGAGCGACCCGTACTGCAGTTGCCCGCGCCGGTCTTCACCATCGCCAGTGCCGGTGGCAAGCGCATTCTTTCAAACCAGGCAACAGCAACAACGCGCTGATCGCGGGCGGCCACCACCTAGTGGGTACGGCATGAGGACGATTTTGTTGTTGCCTCTATAGACTGGCAGCACTATGCCCTGTACCCCCGAGGAACTTCGCAACGTCCCCCTGTTCTCGCTGCTCGACGGCCAGGAGCTCGCCGTGCTCGCCTCGCAGGTAGAGATCCGCCAGTTCGCGCCGCGCCAGCGCATCTACCGGCTCAACGAGACCGGCGACCGCGCCTACATCCTCCTGGCCGGGCAGATCCGCATCACCACGATCGATGAGGATCAGCAGGAGGTGGAACTCGACGGCCCTGCGAACGGAGACTTCTTCGGCTTTGCCTCGATGCTCGACCAGACCCCGCACCAGACGGCAGCCATGGCGGTTGACGCGGTGACGTGCCTCGAGGTCGATCGCCACGATATTTCGGTGCTGCTGCAGAAGCAGCCGATGGCCGGGCTCGACATGATGACGGTGATGGCGCGCCAGTTCCATTCAACCCAGCAGCTGATCCGGGTCCGCGCGGCGCGTAATCCAAACACACTGATCGAAGAGAAGGAGACGCTGGGCGAGAGGATCGCAGACAAAGTCGCCTCGTTCGGCGGGTCGTGGACGTTCATCATCCTGTTCGGCGCGATCCTGGTCTGCTACACGTCCACCAACGTTCTGCTGGGGGGCCGCGCGTGGGATGCCTACCCGTTCATCCTGCTGAACCTCTTCCTGTCCATGCTTGCGGCGATCCAGGCGCCGGTCATCATGATGAGCCAGAACCGGCAGGACAAGAAGGACCGGCTGCGGTCAGAACTGGACTTCGACGTGAATGTGCGCGCCGAGAGCGAGATCCAGACGCTTTCACGCAGGTTGAACCTGATGCAGGAGAAGCTAGACGACGTGAGCCAGAAGCTGGAACGGTGAGCCAGAAGCTGGAACGGTGAGCCAGAAGCTGGAACGGTAGGCAGACCGCTCAGGCGCGAGGCGAATGTTCCACGTGGAACAATTTGCCTTCCTTCAGGTGGAAGACCTCGTGCCGCCAGACGACCGTATCTCCGGCGAAGCTCCAGACCCAGAAGAGCAGGCCGAAGCAGTCGCGGACGGGCAGCAGCCAGAGGTCGCGGAGCACCTGGTCGTCGCGCAGAATGCCGACGCCGATGGTGAGCGCAACCGCGACGCGGGTCAGCAGCGCGAGCACGAGCAGGGTGAAGCTCCACAATGCGCCACCGCTCGCGACCACGGTCATCAGCGCCCACGGCACTGCATAGGTAACGCCAAGGCCGAGGTAGCCGAGTTTGCGTGAGTCCCGCGTCGATCGCGCCCAGCGCATCTGGTGATGCCAGAAGGCGGCAAGCGTGTAGGGTGGGACGGTGGTTTCGACCGTTTCGCCGCAGAGATTGACCTTGTACCCGGCGGCCGCGATGCGCTTGCCGAGTTCGTAGTCGTCGGCGAGGAACTCCACCAGCGGCTCGAGGCCGCCGGCTTTCGCAAGAGCGGTCTTCGTGAAGGCAAGAGTCGAGCCCATGGCGAAGCGGATGCCGCCTTCGAGCTTGCGGGCGGTGAGCACGCCGGGCAGGAAGTCGGTCGAGATGCCGAGCGCCTCGAGCTTTGCCCAGACTGTCGCCTCGCGCCCGCCGATGCCGGTGCGGCCGATGTAGGGAGCGGTGACCATGCCGACCTGCGGGTCGCCGAAGGGATGGGCGACGCCCTGCAGGTAGCCGGGGGCGACAAAGATATCGCTGTCGTTGATGACGATGTGTTCATAAACCGCGTGCGGCAACATCTGCGCCAGGTTCGAGACCTTGCCGCTGGTACCGAGGCGCTGCGGGCACTCGATCAGATGGATGGCGACGGCGGGAAACTGCTCCTGTAGACGTTCTACCTGTGCGACCGCGGGATCCGACAGCGACTGCACGCCGAAGATGAGCTCGAACGGCGCGGGGTAAAGCTGGCGGCAGTGGCTTTCAAGGCCTGCGTACATGCGCGGGTCGACGCCCTTGAGGGGCTTCAGGATGGAGATACCGGGGGTGAAGGGGGGAGCGAGGCGGTCCCGCTGCACGCTGCGAACAAAGTCCTTTGCGCCCCAGAGCGCGAGCAGCAGGTAGGCAAGGCCGGCGGCAGTCAGCAGCGCTGTCACCGTCTCAATGACAATCTCCATACAGCCAGTTTACCGAAGGCCCTGTTTCGTCAATGCGATACGCGCGGACGGCGCCAACTATTCGTAGCGCAGGGCCTCGATCGGGTTGAGGCTGGCAGCCTTCCACGCGGGGTAAATGCCGAAAAGCAGGCCGATGCCGCAGGCGCTGGCGAAGGCAAGCGTCACCCACCAAGGCGAGACCTGCGACGGCAGCAGGTATTTGAGTCCGGTGGCGATGGCGCTGCCGACGACGACGCCAACCACACCGCCGATGGCACAGAGAGTCACCGCCTCAAGCGTGAACTGGCCGAGGATGGTGATGCGCGTCGCGCCGATTGCCTTGCGGATGCCGATCTCGCGGGTTCGCTCCGTGACTGAGACCAGCATGATGTTCATCACGCCGACCCCGCCGACCATCAGCGCCACGCTTGAAAGGGCAAAGAGCAGCAGGAAAAGGCCCTGGGTGACCGAGTTCCAGAGGCGGGTGAGTGAATCGGTGCCGAAGATGGCGAAGTTATCCTGAGCCTCGTTGGCGACCTTGCGCCGGCGCCGCAGCAGCTCGGTGACCTCGTCTTCGACCATGGGCCGATTCTTGTCGTCGTCGTACTTCAGCGTGATCCAGTAGTCGAGCTGCTCAGGATGCAGCTTGTGGAAGGTTGTAATTGGGAAGTAGGCCTTGTTGTCCTCGGGGTTTTTGCCTCCGCCAAAGGCCTGCTTCTTCTTTTCGAGCACGCCGGCCACGGTGAAGGTCATGCCGCCGACTACCACTTCCTTGCCGACCGCGTCGTTGACACCAAAGAGCTCGTCGGCGGTGTCGTAGCCAAGAACCGTGACGTTGCCGGAGCGCTCCTGGTCGCCCTCGTCGAAGAACCGTCCGTCGACGAGGTTGAGTTCGCTGACATTCTGGACGTCGGGGGTATCGCCTTCGAGCTGCGTGTTCTGCATCTTGCGTCCGTTGCCCTGGATGGCAGTCTTGCCGATGCCGCCGGCGCCGCCGCTGCGGTCGACATACTGGAGCGTGGGGGCGACGGCAACGACGTGCGGCAGCTGCCGGATGGCCATGGCGTCGTCATAGGTCAGCTGTTTGCGGGTGAGCATTTCCGTGGTGGGCCGGCCGGAGAAGACGGGAAAGCGGAAGACGAACAGAACGTTCGAGCCGAGCGACTCGACGAGCGCGGACACGTTGCTGTTGAGGCCATTGACGACGGACGAGATGACGATGACGGTCATGACGCCGATGACGATGCCGAGGATGGTGAGCCCGCTGCGCAGCTTGTTGGTGCGCAGGGTGTCGAGCGCCATGCGGATCGTCTCTTTGGAGCTGCCCATCGCCATGGTGTGCCGCCTTTCGGGGAGTCTAGAGTGTGCGCGTCAATCGGCGCGCAAGGCAACAATCGGATCGAGTTCGGCGGCCTTGCGTGCCGGGTAGACGCCGAAGAACAGGCCGGTGGAGGTCGCCATGAAAAGCCCCGCGAAGACGCTCCAGATGGCGACGGTGGACGGGAAGCCGGCAAGCACCGTGATCACTTCGGCGACCCCGATGCCGCCGATGACGCCGACGATGCCGCCGGCGAGCGACATCATGGCAGATTCGATAAGGAACTGGAGGAGGATATCCTGGCGGCGCGCGCCGAGAGCCTTACGGATACCGATTTCGCGGGTGCGTTCGGTCACCGAGACCAGCATGATGTTCATGATGACGATGCCGCCGACGATGAGGGAGATGAGCGCGATGGCGCCGGCAACCAGCCCGAAGGAGTTGGTGAGTGAGCTGGCGAAGCCGACGAGGGTGTTGTTGGTATCGAGCTCAAAGTCGTTGTCGGTACCGGGCAGGTCGTGCCGCCGCGCCCGCATCAGGACGCGCACTTCGTCGGCCGCGGCCTCGAGCGGAGCGCCCGCGCCGCCTGCCTTCACGTAGATGGTGATGGTCTTCTGGGTGCCGTAGTCCTTCTGATAGGCGGTGAGCGGCACCGCGATGAAGTTATCCTGCGATTGCCCGAAGGTGCTGCCCTGCTTTTCGACGATGCCGACGACGGTGTAGGGCGTGCCGCCCGCGCGCAGTTCCTGGCCGATCGGATCGACGCCGGAGAAGAGGTTTTCCTGCACGTCGGTGCCGATCAGCGCGACGTGCGACCCGTGCTCTTCGTCGTTGGCGGTGAGGTCGCGGCCGGAGGTGATGTTGAGGTTCTGGAGCGACGGCATCTGCCAGGTGTAGCCGCGGATCTGGGCGTCCGTGATGGATGCCGTCCCGCGAACGAGCTTTCCGGTGACTGCCTGCTGGGCGCCCATGCCGTCACAGCGCTTGCAGTTCTCTTCGATATAGCGATAGTCGTCGAAGAGGATGTTCTTGCGTTTCTGGTAGCGGATGAAGTCGTCGACGTTGGTGATGATGCTGGGCATCTGGGTCACGGTGAAGACGTCCGCGCCGTAGCTCGAGAACTTTTGCACGACGAACTTGTTGGCGCCGTTGACCAGGGTGACGACCGCGATGACGCTGGCGACGCCGATGACGACGCCGAGCAGCGTGAGGATGGTGCGCAGCTTGTTCGCCCAGAGAGACTGCAGCGCAAGCAGGATGGCTTCCTTGAATTCCATTTTTGGTCGATTGCCTGGTTCGATTGGTCCTGTACACGCCATGGTATCCCGGGCGCAGCATGGCTTGAAGCACAATACGCGGGGAAAGCGCCTGGAGTTCCACGGAGCGCAGGTTCCGATGGGCTAGACTGAAGGTGCAGGCGGCCGGGCGATCGCTGCTGCCCGGGTCTTCCGCGAGGAAGGCGTTGGGCAGGGGAGGAAAGTCCGAACTCCGCAGGGCAGTGTGCCGGATAACGTCCGGGACCCGGGTTTGCGAAGACCCGGGGACGGCCAGTGCAACAGAAAACAGACCGCCGACTCTGCTGCGCAAGTGGCAGAAGGTAAGGGTGAAACGGTGCGGTAAGAGCGCACCGGGCTCAGCGCAAGTTGAGTCGCAAGGTAAACCCCACACGGAGCAAGACCAAATAGGCAGGGAGTCTGGTTGCCCCTCTTCAGGCAGCCGGTGCGTATCGGCCCGATGCGCCCAGACGGAGAGAGTCTGCTTTCGGCAGGCAGTCGAAACCTGCGGGTAGGTTGCTGGAGCGCGTCAGCAATGGCGCGCCTAGAGGAATGATCGCCTAGAACAAAATTCGGCTTACGGGCCGTCTGCAAGAAGACATCAGCCCCCGATCCGAACGGAAAGGGGGCTGACCTTTGTGCGATGGCGTGTGCGATTGCGCCTACTGCTGCATCTTTGGCAGCTCCATGAGCAGGCCGCCGCTGCCGGTCTGCACGGTCGGCAGCGCGCCGTTCCAGCGATCGATGAGTGCCTTCTGGTTCTCGATCTTGCGCAGCTCGAGCAGCTGCGGGGTGAGGCTGGTCTGGCGGATGCGGTTTGCCTCGGCCTCGCCCTGGGCGCGGGTGACGGCTGCCTTGGCTTCGCCCTCTGCCGCGGCAACGGTCTTGGCGGCCTCGGCCTGGGTCTTGGCGAGCTCGTTGCGGGCCTGCTCGGCGGCCTGGATTGCCTGCGCCTTGCTGGTGATGGCCTCGGCGATCACGGTCGGGACGCGCGGCGCGCCGATGAACCCGAACTGCTGCACGCCGACCCCGACCGGGTCCATCTTCTGCTGGATGAGCGCCTGGACCTTGCCGAGAAACTCCGCCTTCTGCTCACCGTAGATCTGCTCCACGTTGTAAGTCGACGCTACTTCGTTAAGCGAGTTACGGACGATATCCCGCAGGATGCCGTGCGTGAAGGTGTCGAGATCGCTGACGCGATATTTCACGTAAAAATCCGGGACCCGCCGTGGCTCGATCGCATAACTGAGTGAGACGTCGGAGTAGATTTCCATGCCTTCCTTGGAGTTGAAGCTCATCTCCTCGTTACTTGCGCGTCCTTCGTTCAGGTCGCGGGTCCACTTCACGGTCTGCACGAAGGTAGGGAACTCGATGATCTGCGAGCGAATCGGGCTGTAGAAGACCCAGCCGGTGCGGATGGGGATCTCGGACGCACCGCGCTGCGAGCCGCTGAGCACGACCTCGACGCCGACGTAGCCAGCGCCGATGCGGGTAATGGAGGCAATGTAGTTGAAGAAGAAGATGAGAAACAGCAGCGTGCCGATGGCGATCGCGCCGAGCTTGACGAGCCTGGCAATCGTCCGGGCCTGCGGGTCGTAATCGAGATTGTTGTTGCTGACGACGGGGTTGTTGAAGTTACCGAACATTGACATACAGTCTCTTCCAGATATAACGGAACGCAAGAAAGCCACCCGCGGCTGTCACCAGCAGCAGGCACACGCCTCCCAAGACGGCTAAGCTACTAGGCAGGTTGAGTAGGTGGAATGCGGTGACCATGCCTTCGAACATGAGCATGGCAACCAGGAGGGAAACTACGATTTTTAGCAGATACTGCACGGGTCCTCGGCCATGACTTACCGGCCCAACCACTTAGATAAATGCTATGCCTGCCCGGATCGGGAGTAAAGAACGAAAAAGTAACTGGACGCCACGAGTTACTACCCGGTGATAATGCCCAGTGCGATGAAGGAAAGTCCGATCGTGAGCACGTCTTCCGCGAGGGCGACGTGCAGGTCGTTCATGTGCTGCTCGTGCACGAGCATATGCCGGACGTGGAAGCCGAGGAACGAACCGGCGATTGCCGAGATCGATCCGAGCACCGTGCCCTCGATGATCGAGCCGTGCAGCGCGGTGGCCGAGATGGCACCGACCAGCCCGCCGAAGATTACCCGTGCGAAGAGGGGGAAGGGCGCGGTGCGGTTCGGCGTGTTCGGCAGCTTGTCGCCGATGTACTCCCCGATCGCCAGCACGGCGAAGACGCCGGCCGTGATGCCGTTCGCGGTCCAGAAGGCCCAGGAACGGTGAATCTCCATGTGGCCGCGCCATGCGAAGAAGCACAGGACGGCCATCGGGGTCATCGAACGAAGGCCGGTGAGGCCCCCGAGCAGGGGAATTGCGACGATCCATGCAAGCAGTGCCATTGCCATCGGAGGTGGGCCCTTTATCGGTCGGTGAAAGCGTAGCAGCTTCCTGGCATTTAGGAACGGAGAAACTGGTAGAGCGGGAATTGTTGCGCCAGCGCGAGGACCTCGGCGCGGATCCTGGCGAGCGCTGCCGGATCGCCGCGCTGCTCGAGCGCCTGGGTGATCCAGCCGGCAACCGACTTCATCTCGGCCTCGCCCATGCCGCGCGTGGTGAGCGCGGGCGTGCCGATGCGGATGCCGCTCGGCTTCATGGGCGGGTTGCTGTCGTACGGGATGGCGTTCTTGTTGACCGTGATGCCCGCCTCGCCGAGCGCGTGCTCCGCCTCCGAGCCCAGCATGCCCTTCTCGAATACGTCGACCAGCATGACGTGCGTATCGGTGCCGCCCGAGATCATGCGGAAGCCCTTGTCGGCGAGCTCCTGCGCGAGCACCTTGGCGTTCGCCACCACCTGCGCGGCGTACTGCCTGAAGTCCGGCTGGAGCGCTTCGCGGAACGCCACCGCCTTGGCCGCGATGACGTGCATCAGCGGGCCGCCCTGCTGCCCGGGAAACACGCTGCGGTCGATGCCGGCGGCAAACTGCTGCTGGCAGAGGATGAGGCCCGACCGGGGACCGCGCAGTGTCTTGTGCGTGGTCGTCGTGACGACGTGCGCATGCGGCACCGGGGAAGGATGCGCGCCGCCCGCGACCAGCCCGGCGAAGTGCGCCATATCCACCAGGAAGTAGGCGCCGACTTTATCGGCGATCTGGCGCATCCGCGCGAAATCAAACTGCCGCGGATACGCGCTGCCGCCGCCGATGATCATCTTCGGCTGCTCGCGCACCGCCTGCGCTTCGAGCTCGTCGTAGTCGACGACTTCGGTATCGCGACGCACCTGGTAGCCGGCGATCCTGTAGAGTTTGCCCGAGAAATTCAGCTTGTGCCCGTGGGTGAGGTGTCCGCCATGCGCCAGATCGAGGCCGAGGATGGTGTCGCCGGGGGTGAGCAGGGTCATATAGGCGGCGGCGTTGGCCTGGGAGCCGGCGTGTGGCTGCACGTTGGCGTGCTCGGCGCCGAAGAGCTCTTTTGCGCGGTCGCGCGCCAGGTTTTCGACCACGTCGGCGTACTCGCAGCCGCCGTAGTAGCGCTTGCCCGGGTAGCCCTCGGCGTACTTGTTGGTGAAGACGGAGCCTGCGGCCTCAAGCACGGCGCGGCTGACGAAATTTTCCGAGGCAATCATCTCCAGCCCCTCGTGCTGGCGGTTCACTTCGTTCTGCAGCTGCGCGGCGATCTCCGGGTCGGAGGCGGCCATGGTCGCGGTTAGGTCGATCGACATGCCACCATCTTATGTCACACCACCCTCGCGGGTGGTCGCCCGGGGGACGCGCCCCCGCTCTTGCTCGACCCGATCAAAGAACCGCACCCCGCAGATCGCTCGGCCACCCCAAGGGTGGGGAAGTGGGCCGCGGGTGACGCGCCTTGTGGTCTGAATGCTTCGGTTTTCTGGAACGAGTGGATCGGCCTGCTGTCGGCAGTTGGGAACCGCCAAGGACCTTGCTTCCGGGAAGGCGATTTAGCATTACCAATCCGGTGTCGATGAGTGCTTCGGCGATTTCCATCGACTGAGAATAACCAGCCGCTTACTGATCGGAAAAGCATTCCCCTCATTGCTCAAGCGAATGTAATCCGTGAGGCTTGACTCACTTCGGATTACCAGGCACCCTTGACTGGCAAATCCTTGTAACGAGGGAAAAGTCCGTAGAACGGCGTCTGCTTGTCGCTGCCTCGCAGAATCGCTGGAATGCTGTTTGGCGAGTTTCGGTAGAGTACAACCATGGTCGCCATGCCCTCATACCCAAGAGGTTGTCCTTTCCGCACTTTCCTCGATAGTTCGGTGAGACGTTCACGGCCTTCTGCATCCATCAGGTGCGAGTTTGCATGCAATGGGCGTTCTGCCTTCGAATGGATGTGGCCGGAATACACTGTGACGCCCATTCGAGTCAGCTTTGCGTAGCCTTCCTCGCAGATACTTGGCACCAGCAAGAACTCGGAGAATGTGCCAACGACACTCTCTTGTGCAAAATTCCTCGCCCTCTCAAACTGGTCGCCCGTGCCCACAAAATCATCAATGTACACAATTGCACCCTGCTCGCGCCTACGCGTTGCATCATTGATCCCCATCGCATCGCGGCCGTCTAGAAGTTTGCAGCCGAGTTGTTCTAAGCCAGCAGCATTCCGGAGCATGCCCAACATCATCGGACTGCTACTACCTGCATCGTCTGTCTGAAGGTAGATCAGCTTCTTCGCGGTCAGGCCGACCTTTTGCAGATCCGCCATAAGGGCACTGTTCTGCTGAAGGAGAATCTTCTTTGTGTTGTGCTCTGAGAAATAAATGACATTCTCAAGCAGCGAACACGCCAGCTTCAGGTCCTTCTTATCGGTAAATTGCTTCATCCAACGTGACGCCGACACCATGGACACCCGTTGAGGGTTGTAGTCATGGAATCTCACTACGGCCTTCAGGATATGCAGATATTCCCACATGCTCTAGCGCGGAACCTCTGGATCATCGCTACCTATAAGCGTTTGTTCCAGACTGTTGCAATAGTCGCGAACTTGCTTCAGAGCATCACGAAGACTTTTTCTTTCGTCGTCATCGGTTGTGTATGTCAACTTGAACTTCCTGAGCTGCGCGATGAAGCTATCGCAAGCGCCAATGGCGCTTTGCACGCGTTTTCTTTCGACTACAAACTCATCAAAAGCCGCACGCGTTTCGAGGGCGGGGTTGAGGAAAAACTGCTCGACTCTCCGAATCACCTTGGCTTCCTGTGCGGGGTTATCTTCCGCCAGGTCGTAGCTCTCCATGACCCTTCTGAAATGGACGACGCTCTTGATTTTGTTGTCACGGTATTTTTCAACCAGCTTGTCCGTGGCCGTATCCTTACCTAGCGCCTTAATCGTAGGGATCTTATCAACAGCCAGGTTGATCACGGGCAATGCTTCAATCCAAAAGTTCGACGGGATGCGAGTCTTCGGGTCAGGGTCCAATGACAGTTTCTGAAATCGCTCATCGAAGGCCAGCAGGGTTTTGCAGCGCTCAATCTGACGCTCACTGAGGCCCGTTAGCTTGTTCAGGGCGGTATTGTCTGTAACGCCCAAATCTTCCATGACGATTTTGAGGCTAAGCGCAGTTGGCATCAATTCCCACTCAGCGCGGAAATTGTGAATCGAGAACATATAGAGCATCCCGGCGATCATCGACGGCGGCTCTACGATGTTGGCCGGTATGCTGATCGGTTTCCCGTCTTTGCCAACATGCTTTTCTGTAGTCAGATCAAGTACACAACGATAGCGGCGCTCGCCATCAAGAATGGAGAATAGCTTTTGCCCTTTAGGCTGATAAACAGTGATCGGTACAAGCACGCCATGTTCAGCGATATTCCTCTTCAGCTCTAAAAGCTGTGGAGGATCGAACAGTAGGCGAGGGTTGTTAGTGCTGGGCTTGATTTCATCTACCGTCAGCACACGTAGCTGCCCAGCAGGAACGACGGCCGGCACAACGGGATGGGTAGGGTTCAGAGTTGGCATAAGAGCCTTCAGATATTCGAGATTAGCAGCTCGTTCGTCATCGCCCGATGAGCGGCAAACCCCGCAATATTCCTTCGCACAGCGACGGTTTCATATGAGAAATTCTTTTTGAGAATATCGGCTTCGTCAGACTCGGCGTAGCTGACCACAAAATTTACGCCAGCCGCATTCAGTCTATCCATCCAGCCACGAAGCCGCGTAATGTCCTCATGGGTGAAGGTGCTGGGGTCGTATTCACGGAACACGCGGCGAGCGCGCACAGCGTAGGGTGGGTCCATATAGACCAGATCGCCCTTTTCGGCGTGCTTCAGCACTTGCTCAAAGTCCTTGTTTATGAAACGCGCGCGACGCAGCCGTTTCGCGCAACTTTCGAAGATTTCATCTTGAGGTATATCACCACAGCGATCGCCACTGTACGGCACATTGAACTGACCCTTCAGGTTCGTTCGATAGATGCCGTTAAAGCAGAATCGATTGAGGTAGATGAACCGGGCCGCGCGAACAACCGGGGTAAGCATGGCGGGATTGAGCGATCGAAGCCGAATGTACTCATCCTTATTCCACGGCGGCAGCTTTTTCAGTTCTTTGAGGACGGCAGCGATGCGGTACTTGACTTCGATATAGGTCGAGATTAACTCGGGATTCAGGTCGCCCAAGATCGCCTTCGGCGGATTGATCGCGAAAAAGAGGCAGGCTGAACCAGCGAACGGCTCGATGTAGCGTTTATGTTTTGGGGTCCAGAAGGTCTTCAGAACCGGCAGCAGGCGGCGTTTGCTGCCAGCCCAACGTAGGAATGGAGCACAGTCGTGCGTCGAATTGTGAGAAGCAGCGACCAGCATTCGATCTCTTTCAACGGTCGCTTTATCATAACGTGTGAACGCGCAGCTCCATTTGCCGGAAAGCAGCCACGAACAATACGCGTACATTCAGCAGCCGGACATCACCATTCTGCTGGGTACGAAAGCTTTCTGATGTGGGTTGTAATGTTCCGATCAAATCGGTTCATTCCAAAACGGTTTTGCAGGGTGCTGGACGGCTGAAAATGCTGGCGGCGGTCATATCGTATGCCTCGTACTGCTCGTTGGAGCATGGAACCTGCAATTGCGATCGGCGAAAAGAAGCGTATCTTCACTCGGAACTGGCGATAAAGCTTCCCATTGTGGTGCAAGGTGATCCTCAGGCTCGAAGGGATAATCAGTGCTTCGGGGATCTCAACTGTCGCGAACACGCCAATGCACTCATTGAATTTTGCTTCAAGTTGATTCCGACCATTACTCCCCATAACGCCATGATGGTCAACTGCAGAATGGCAGAACACGTCCTTCGTCAAGGCACCGCGATACGGCTGCGGAGCCTGTTCAGGATGGGCGTGCGGGTCTGTTGAGGCACGGCTGAAGCCGTGCCCTTCCGTCGAGTCAAGGCGAGCCTGTAAAACGAGCTTCCAGGCTGTGGAGTCGCGATGAGGGTTTCATCGGCAATGGACGGTCCGAAGGGCCTTCGGGTTGGATTCTTGCGTTGGCCTGCGCCCGGTCACCGAGGTCTGGCTCGCTGACTTCGCTGCTTCTGCCAGGTTGGTCACTGCTTGTAGATTCTTGCCTCCCTGGGGCGGAGGTGGAGGGTGGTGGCGCCGGCGGGGTCGGGGGCGTCCTTGTGGTTGTCATAGTTGTCGAGCTTCAACGTCTTCGCCTGGATTCCGTGGGGCAGGGTGTAGTCGATGGACGCGCTCGAGAAGTTGAGGACGACCAGATACTTCGAAGCGCCGAGGGTTCGGGTGTAGAGGAAGACCTGTTCCTGCGCGGGGTCGAGATCCTGGTAGTCGCCGTAGATGAAGGCCGGGTCGCTGCGCCGCAGCGCGATCATTTTCTGGTTGAAGTGGTAGATGGAGTCCGGATCTTTGACCTGGTCGGCGGCGTTGATCTGCAGGTAGTTGGGATTGACGGGCTCCCAGGTGTGGCTGCCGGTGCTGAAGCCTGCGTTTTTTGAGGTATCCCACTGCATGGGCGTGCGGGCGTTGTCTCTGCCATACGCCGCGGCTCCGGCGATCAGTTGCTGCTCGGTGAGCTTGCCCTGGGCTACTTCGGTCTTGAAGCGGTTCTGTACCTCGATGTCGTTGAACTCGCTGATGCTGGTCCACGGGTAGTTGGTCATGCCCAACTCGTCGCCCTGGTAGAGGTAAGCGGTGCCGCGCAGCGTGAGGACCATGGTCTGCAGGAGTTTGGCCGACATGGCGCGCAGCTGCGGGGTGGAGGTATCACCCCACCGGGAGACGACGCGGGACATGTCGTGATTGCCGAGGAACGATGTGTCCCAATCCTGCTTGCCGAGAATGGTGGCGTGGGCGGTGTAGACGGCTTTGAGTTCCGGCAGGTGGAGCGGGCGGTAGTTGTAGCCGCCGAGGGAGCCGATGCGCGTGGCGTCGAAGTTGAAGATCTCGCTGAGTTCGTGGCGATCTTCGCCGACGAGCGCATGGGTGCCGGGGAGATCGATGCCGATGGCTTCGCCGACGCTCATGTCGTCGTACCGGGAGAGGACCTCGCGATTCATCTCCTGCAGGAACTCGTCGCGGCGCGGCCCGTTGGCCCAGAGCTTGACCGCGTCCTCACCCGGCGTCAGGTCGGGCAGGCCGACGGGCTTGCTGATGAGGGGGATGACATCCATGCGGAAGCCGTCGACCCCCTTGTCGAGCCAGAAGCGCATGAGGCTGTAGACGTCCTGGCGGACCCTGGGATTTTCCCAGTTGAGGTCGGGCTGCTTGACGGCGAAGAGATGCAGGTAGAACTGCCGGGTTGTCGCATCCCACTGCCACGCCGACCCGCTGAAGAAGGAGGCGTAGTTATTGGGCGGATCGAAGCCGTTGGGGGCATTGGGGTTAGGCTTGCCGTCGCGCCAGATGTAGTAATCGCGATAGGGGTTGGTGCGCGATTTCCTCGATTCCTCGAACCATTTGTGCTCGTCGCTGGTGTGGTTGACGACCAGATCGATGATGAGGCGCATGTGCCGCTGCTTGATCCCGGCCAACATCCGGTCGAAGTCGGCCATGGTGCCGAACTCGCGCATCACCTTGCGGTAGTCGCGGATGTCGTAGCCATTGTCGGCGTTGGGTGAATCGTAGTGCGGGCTGAGCCAGATGACGTCGACGCCGAGATTTTTGAGGTAATCGAGCCGGCTGGTGATGCCTTTCAGGTCGCCGATGCCGTCACCGTTCGAGTCCTGGAAAGACCGCGGGTAGATCTGGTAGACCACGGCTTCTTTCCACCAGCGTTTCGAGTACCCGTTGACGACGGTGATCGCGTGGGATGGGCTGCTCGCAGCTGGGTTTGCGGGGGCTGGGGTTGCGGGAGTCTGGGCCTGGGCATGGCAGGTTGGTCCGAGGGCAACGGCAGCGGCTGCGGTGAGAGCGAGTTTCAGAAAAGTGAGCACGCCGTATGGTAAGGCTGGGCAAGCGCTTTTGACGAGACTGTTCTCCCGCGAGAGGTCTCCGCAGGAACGTCTCCCGCAGGAACGTCCCAGGTCTATCGACTGGGCAGCCTTGCGGGCGATTGACCTCCTCGGGACCCGCGTCACCCCACCGGCCGCAGGTGCGCGAACGCCAGCTGCTTGAAGGCCTTGTGAATGAAGCTCCCCAGGTACCACGCGTCGATGTACTTGTACGGCGTTTCGCCGGTGGTGTAGTGCCCGCACGGCAGCACGCGCGACACGTAATCCACGGCATGATGGTTGAAGTTCTTCAGTACATCGAGCGAAAACTCCTCGAGGAACGTCAGGTCGTACTTCGCATGCACGACGAGCGTCCGGCGCTCCGGCGCCGCGGCAAACCGCTCCATGTAGGACATCGGGCTGATGCCGCGAAACAGCTGCCGCGTCGTCTCCTGGGTGAGCCCCGCCTGCTCGAACGCCTCGCGGACATGCCGCGTGCTCTGCCCCGTCCATACGACGTCACCAAACTGTGTGGAAGCGTGGTTGAAAGCACAGACTTTGAGCCGCTCGTCATGCGCCGCCGCGATAAATGCGTAGCACGATCCCAAACTGGTACCAAGCACGCCGAACTGCTCGTAACCCTGCGTCTCCAGCCAATCCAGGCACGACCGGATGTCCACCACTGCTTGCCGGCATGCCGAAATCGTCCGCCCGATGTTTGAGGACACCGCGTAGTCCGATCGCTCGAGCTCCGCCGGCCGCCGCGCGTCGTGGTACGGCTTCGAGAGCCGCAGACAGCTGATGCCGAAGCGGTTGAAGATCTCGCACAGCGCATTATGCGAGAACGCATCCGCATTCCACTGCGGCATCACGATCATCGCCTGGCGCGGCTTGCCCGCCTTGCGAAACTTCTCTTCCTGTTCCGGGCTGGCAGGGAACCAGCGCGCATTCACCGTGTCGTTTTCGGGATAAGGCGTCTTCACCGGCGACGTAAACCGAAGAAACGGAACGGGTTCGAGCTCCCCGACGGCGGCCCTGCGCTTCCACTCCGCATCTTGCGCGAGCGTCTCCGGCCGCACATTCGTGGGGTAAAGCTGCGGGTGATGCCGCTCGATCCGGAAGTCGGACGGCCGCTCGTACCCGAAAAATTCGTCGGAGTGCTCCGCGATCCGGTCGCTCAGGGCGGTCATCCCGGCGAAGCTGCCGGCTTCGGCCGGCGACGCTCCGGCGAAGTCTGCCAGCCACTCCGGACCCCACTCCAGCGGCCGCACAATGCGGTTCGTATCGCGCGTGGTGAGATCGGTCTCCCAGGCAAACATCCATTTCGCGTACAGCCGAGAGAACATCGTTTGAGTCTACCGTGATGTCCAAAACGGGACGAATGGAGACGAAGAAAAGGCGAACATCTTTTATGTGTAGAAATCTTTCGGAAAACGCCTGGAAAACAGCCCACTCTAAGCCCTAACACATAGCGTTTACGCGGGTTCCCGCGAATCGAGCCCTCTTGATAAATGGTGCTTGACTCGCCCTTTCGAGCGGGCTATAACCTGAAAACTTTCCCGTTTGAGAGGAACCTCGCAGGGCGATCGAGCATGTGGAAGGCGTGCCTCGGAAGACCCTTGATGAAAGCCCCTCATCCCCACGGGCAAGAGACCGCGAACTCCCAGATCGCGGCCGCCATGCACAACACAAAGCAGTGCCGCAGCGCACGCGATCGGGAGCCGTCGAGACTTCCTGAAGCGCGCCTGGCCGGCACCGTATAGCAGCCTGCGCGAGCCCGCGTCCACCATCAAAAAAGCCCGAGGCTCGCCGGGGGAGAACTGTGCCTCGGAGACACGATGAACAACTTAAACTTGTGCCTGAAGATCTGCGAAGGGTGCGGCGCGCTTTGGCTCCGCGCTCAGTCCGTCAATGGAGTGTATTGCCGTCGTTGCGTGCAGGTTCTGGCAGAGATGCCGGAAGCACGCGAACGTCGGGGACGCCAGTCGGGGCGGATGCGCCGGCCCTGCCGGACCATCGAGCGCACGGCAACCAGCGGAGGTGCGCGATGAGCGTGGCACTGCGCAGTGCAGCCCTGATGATTCTGCCGCGGGTGTGGGCGATGCTCGAACCTGCGGCCGAACCGGCACAGCCCGCTCACCCGAAACGCGCTCACGGTCTCAGCCTGGTGGGCGCCCTGGCAAAGCCACCGGCGGCCCTGCCGGTGGTCGTCGATATCCTTGCCGGGCGGTCCGTTCCCACGCCGCAACTGGCGTTTTATCGCAAGTACACCGAGTCCATGTTGGAGCGGTGCCTGGGCATGTCGCTCGAAGCTGCGCGCGTTCCCTCGCTCATGGGCCGCGAGCTCTTTCGGGGCAACGTGTCGCACTCGCGAACCACTGGGTTCGACGACGTCGTGCACTTTGTGCTGGATATTGAAAACTGCATGAAGCTGCTGAGCCCGGGCAAGCAGCACCTGATGCGGCGCATCGCCATGCAGGGCTACTCCCAGGGCGAGGCGGCGGCGATGCTCGGCATCAGCCTCAGCACGACCGTCCGCCGCTACAACGAGGGACTCGATGAACTCACCGCCATCCTGATTGACCGGGGCCTTTTGCAACCGGCCATGCTGTCCCCTGAAGAACCCGGCGGGCCCGAAGATTGCTAGGAATGGGCGGCCTGTGGAAAACCTGTCAAGTGTTCTGCTGAACCGTTTTCCCGTATCTCATGCTCAGCAAATGACTTACAGCACGAAAATAATTGACATAGTTACCCTGCGCCGTTTGATATTCTGGAAATGTAAGTAATAAAAGAGCGGGAGCGATGCCACACGGCGTCGCTCCCGTTTCTGTTTCTGCCTACTGCGTGGGGGCGCAAAAACGAATGAATGACGAGAGTGAGGATCCCGCTGCCGCGGACGAACAGCTGGCGGTGGACGCGGAGCAGCAGGACCCCGCACCATGCGGCGGCCCGGTTTCGCCGCCCGGCCCTGAAACCTGCAAGCGCTACACCCGCGAGCGGCTCGCGCACGCTCTGCCCGCCATCGTCAATCGCCTCATCGGCGATGCGGTGAAGGGAGAGCTTGCCGCGCTCAAGATGATCCTGCAGATCGCGGATCTCGACGGCAAGGAACCCGGCCCGGTCACACCACCGCATCACTGCAAGAGCCTGGAGCAGATGCTCATGGAAGATTGGCGAAAGGAGACCCTGGATGAATCCAAGCGTTAGAGCGGGTGCCGTCTGTCCCGCCATCGACCAGCCTCGCCGGGCAAGCCCGGGGCGCCGTTCCGCGACGCTGGCCATGCGTGCCATGGCGGTCGAATTTCCCGAGGTCTCCGGCCATCCGAACCGCCTGCCCTTCGAAGGCTGCCTGACGCTGGTCGATACACCCAGCGATCGTGCCCCGAGCGGCGCACGCGGGCATCGCGTTGTGCTCACCCGCGCCGCGGCGGAGTCGGCGCTGCCGTCGCTGCTGGGGATGGCAGTCGACTTCAAGGCCGGCTGGGATGGCCACGACGCACGGCAGAAGTGCGGCATCATCACCGCCGCGCACCTTGAAGACCGGCGGTTGATGGTTGCCGGCTTTCTCTTCGCGCGCGACTTCCCGGAGATGGAACCGGCCCTTGCAGGCTCGGCCAGCATCGCCGCCATGGGCATGAGCTATGAGCTTGCCGACGCGCATGTCGCTGATATGCGCGCCGTCGTGTGGACGCTCACCCGGGCCACCTTCACCGGAGCAGCCATCCTGCTGCGCGAGAAGGCAGCCTATCGCGGAACCAGCTTCAACGTGCGCCGCGGCACCCAGCGCGGGCATCGCGCGGTGGCACCGCGGTCTTAGAAGCGACTCGAGAACGTCAGCGTCAAAACGTTCACTGGGTTGAACATGAAAACGTTCACGATTTTGAACATAACTTATTGCTCACATTTCTCAACAAAAGAGCAGCTCGAGGAGAGTGCATGTCGTTCATAGGAGTGTTGGAAACCATTGGCAAAGACTTCGCCAAGGGATTGGGCTTTGCAGTCAAGTACGCCGTGCCCGCCGAGCGTCTCGCGGGCCTGCTCTTCCCGGCCGCCGCACCTGAGATCACCGCATTGGTCGATGTAACCACGTTGATCCAGAATGCGGTTCTGGCCATTGAGCAGAAGTATGCTGCCTCGGGCGCGCCCTCGGGCAGCGGCCCGCAGAAGCTCGCCGACGTTCTGCTCATCGCCGGCAACGCCATCGCAAGCCTGCTCACCAAGGCCGGCATCACCGCGTCGCCGGACTACCTTGCGAAGCTCGTTTCGGCGGTCGTCGCCATCCTCAACGTGCAGCCGGCAGCAGGCGCCGCCCAGTAAGCGACCCGGCAGGCCGGGCGCAACCCAAGGAGAAATATTGATGGAGATGGAAATGGAAGTGAAAGATGACCTGGGGCTCGCCGTCGAACGGCTGAACGCCGCGGCTGGCCTGCTCGAAGACGCGGCCGAACGCATCGCCGGCGTCGAGTTGCAGGCCTCGCTCGAACGCGTCAGCGATCGCGAGACGCAGCTTGAGCAGCGCCTCGCCGAAGCCGAAGCGACGATTGCATCGCTGAAGGCCGCAGCGTCTTCGCAGCAGCCGGCACGCCGCATCGCACCCGGCGCCACCGCTGCCGGCCCGGTCTCGCTCGTCGCGAAAGAAGCCGTAACCCTCGAAGCCGGGGCGCTCGATACCGCGCTCAAGAGCCTGAGCCTCGAGCAGCGCATCGCCGTTAAATCCGAGATGCTGCGTATCGGCCTCATCGGCTAGACCGGCTGCGCGACCAAACGCTCGCTCACCGAGCTTCGACACGAACCCCAGGGGTGCGGCCATCGGCCGGCACCCCTCTCTGCTTTTGAAAGGGATACGAATGAACGCAAAGTTTACGGAAATTTACGCCGCTGCTGACTTCCTCGGACCCGGCGCGATTGAAGTGCCGCTCTACCAGACGGAGATCCTCGATCTCGTCCGTCGCCGCGGCGCCTTCGGCCAGCGCATCAAGCAGGTGCCCGCCACCGGTCACCCCTCGCGCTACTTCGAAGAGACCGCGATCCCGGTCGCCTCGGCCGCCAGCACCTTCGTCGATCCGCGCAACATCGTCGCCCCGGTCGTCAGCCCCACGCGCGTCGAACGCAGCGTGCCGTTGAAGGCGCTGGTCTCGCAGATCAACTATGGCCTGTTCGATCTCGAGCTCGGCAAGCAGCAGAGTCAGTTCGCCTACCTCCAGGCCAAGGACCTTGCCGACACCGTCGACGGCATCCTGCGCGTGCACGATGTCGCCCTCTGGAACGGCACCGATACCAGCTTCTCCACACCGACGACCGCGCAATACTTCGGTGCAGCCGCGCAGATCGCCGCCGGTGGCAACTCGACCACCATCTCCACCAGCCAGAGCATCGTCGACGGCATCAAATCCGCGATCGCGCAGATGGTCTCGAGCGCCTCCTTCGGCGTGCGCCCGACCGCCATCTACGCCAACCCCGTACTGCTCGATCTCATCGACCGCGAGCTCAAGGCGGAGTTCAACGTTGTGCTGAATACGAAGACGATCGAAGGCGGGCTCACCGTCAAGTCGCTCTCGACCCAGGCAGGCGATCTGCCGCTCATCCCCGAGTGGACCCTGCCCTACACCGGCACCCCCGGCTCCGGCAGCGCCGTGCTGCCCTGTTACATCGTCACCGAAGACCTCATCGAGTACCACTGGCTCTCGGACCCCAACCCGCGCGTCTTCCAGCTCGGCGTCCCCGGCAGCCTCGCCTCGCAGTACGTCGTTGTCAAGTTTGGCGGCGTCGTGGTGAAGGGCGCAAGCTACGCCCACACTCAGGTCCTCGTCGACCGCTAAGCCCTCTCTCCCGACCAGGCATCGGGGCTCGGCACTGCCCCACAAGGCAAGCCGGGCCTCGCACTGCCGCAGACGTTTCCAGCCTTAGAAAGGAGGCTCACGTTGGCCTACCTATTGCCTTCGGAGTATGCGGCCTACGGCCTCGATGCGGACACGCCGGACAGCCTCGTCAACATGGCGTCCAGCCTCATCGAAGCCGAGTGCCGTCGTCCTTCGCTGCTGCCCACGCAGTACACCGAACGCGTCCGACTCATCGCCGGGTCGCAGACCATCCGCCTCAGCTATGGTCCACTTGCCGCCGATGCACTGGTAAGCGGACGCGTCCGGTACGCCCACCCGCGCCGCGGTGAAGACACCGGCATCTCGCCGTTTCACGACGGCTACTTCATCCAGCAGGTGGCGACCGCCTTCGGCCTTCCTGGTACCTGGTCCGCACTCGACGTCACAACTGTTGACGTCTATCCGGGGCCCCGCGAAGTCACCCTGCCCGCAAACCTGCTGGGTCTTGCCTACAACGAGGTGGAGATGACCTACACCGCAGGATTTGTAACCGTTCCTGTTTCCGTGAAGGCAGCCTGCGCGCAGATTGTCAAGAACGCCCAGGCGATTCCCGCGCTCAACGTCAAGAGCAGCCGCCTCGACACCATGCAGGTCAGCTACTTCAGCGCCAGCCTGGTCGATGATGGCGTCGCCGCGATGCTCCGGCCGTACCGTGCAGAGAGGCTCGGATGAGCGCCGCCATTCGCATGACCGATGCCCTGCTGCGCACAGCGGGGGGGAAGACAAGTCCTGTTACATATTCCGTCGCCGGCAATCAACGGCGACTCCGGCGAACAGCTTGGGCTCGCAACGCCAGTCTTTCAGGATGTCCCACTCGCACCCGTAGCCTTCCGCCGCGTGCGCTCGAAGACCGGGACCGCGAAGACTCCCACCGAAGCCGAGTATGAACTGCTCGTCTCGGCCTCCGCGGTGGCTGCCCTCGTCGGATCGCTGGGCTACCAGGCCGCCGAGGTGCTCTTCTCCCAGGCCGCAGCCGTTCTCGTCGACGACTCCGTCCTCAGCATCAGCTGGGTCGCCAGCGCCGAGGCCTTCGGCACTGTTTATCTCTACCGCCTCGGCCTGCGCGGGTCGATCCCTGACATCTTGTAACCAAAGCGGTTTTATCCGTCGACTTCGATCGAACAGAAAATGGTTCCCCGCGAACCTGGAGAGACAGATGCTCGACATACAGTCCACCAAAGATACGTTCTACACGCAGCTGCGCGACCGCATTGCGGCCGCGAACCCCGCGCGCACCATCCTGGTGCGTGGCGTGATCCGGCCCGCAGTGCTCGTCGTCGAAAATGAAATTGCCGGAGCCTCGGTCGATGGCATCGGCCCCGCTGAGACCTTCTGCCTGCGCTGGCGTGGCCTTGCCATCGATACGCAGACCGCGGCGCCGCTGGTCAGTCTGGCCTGTGAGATTCGCTACGCCTCCGATGGCACCGCCGCCGCAGCCGGCCTCGATCGCGGCCGCGGCCTCACCACGATGGACGAGGAACTCGCCGCCGCACTTGCCGTCACGCCCATGAACACACCCGCAGTTGCGGTCGCGGAGATCGCCGGCGGCGGCATGTCCACCGGCATCGCGACAGGCTCGAACATCTTCTGGAGCGACGCGGCCTTCCTCCCCACCGTTGCCCGCGGCAGCCGCATGGAACGCACCGCACACGTGGAGGTCTTCGGCTATGCCCAGTGAACTGAAGACCGCCGTCGCGCCGGTCACGCGCCGTGTCCGCGCCTATTTCGCGCCGGTCAACCGTGTATCCGGCGTCGTCACGGCGTGGGATCCCGGCACCCTGGCCATGTGGCTTCCGGACGCCCCGCCCGCGCCCTGGCTCGACCTCGGCTGGTGCAGCAACTTCACCCGCAAATCTGCGACGAAAGTTTTGCCTCTGCTGGGCGGCGCACCCGCCATCCCGCTCGGCCAGGTCCGTACCGAGATTGAAGCCACTGTCGCCGTTGAATTCGAAAGCTGGGGCAAGCTGCAACTCGCACTCACCGCCGGCGTACAGCAGATGAACGTATTACGCACTCAGGCAGGTGCCGCGGCCAACGGCAGCGGCGGCGCCGCAATGGCAGCGATCCCGTTGGGGACCGGCTCCACTGCAACCCTGCTTCAGGTGGGTGCGGCCGCAGCGGGCTTCACCACTGGCGACATCCTTGCCGTTGACGTCGACTACGTTGCGCAGCTCGGCTTCGTGGGCAGCGGAAGCAGTGGCGGTTACGTAAAGGCGGCGGCCAGCGATGTCGACTACGTGCGGCGCATCACGCTCAACGTCGCGCGCGTCATCGCGACTGACCCGGTCTTAGGTACCCTGCTGCTGGGCGGTCCCCTGCTGGCCGGCGCACCCACACCCGGCATGCAGGTCAGCCATGTTGTCGGCTTCTGCGATCGCGAAGGCGGCAGCTTCTTCCAGGAGTGGTCCGCGCTCTTCGTGCTCGACGGCGAGCAGGGCGACCGCATCGTCTTCCACTACCCGCGCCTGCAATCAGCGGCCGGCCCCGCGGAGCAGGCCGAAGCACTCACAGCGAAGCCCCTGGCACGCCAGCGCCTCACCGGCAACTTCCGTGCCCTGCCCGTCAAGGATGCCAACGACGGGGAGTCGATCGTGTGTTTCAGAAGCTATCTCCCGGGCGCCCTGAGAACGATTTAGCCGCCTTGCACTCGATCCAGACATTGTGCCAAAACCGCGATAGATGGCGTGGCTCCCCCCCCGTTCACGGGACCCGGCAGCCCTGCGCCCCACCGCATAGCCCGCAGCACATACAGAGGAGGTTGGATGAGTAAGCGAAGACATTGGAAACTGGTGGACATCGGCATTGCGCTGGTGCTCGCGCTGGGCTCGCTCAGCATGACGACAGTGGCAGCCCTTGGCGCAGAGAGTGGTCAAGGCGCACCCACCACCCCGGTGCCCACGACCGCGATTGCCGACACCATCTACCGTGCCGACGGCACCGCAGCCGGTGGCACCGTGCTCGTGAGCTGGCCTGCATTTGTAACAGCCACTGGCCGCTCCGTCGCGGCAGGCTCGACCTCCGTCACGCTCGGGACAGGCGGCGCGCTCAACATCGCACTCGTCGCCAACAGTGGCGCCAATCCGGTTGGCGGCTACTACACGGTGGTGTATCACCTCGACGACGGCAGCACCATGCGCGAGTACTGGGTCGTTCCCGCAAGCACCTTCCCGGTCACCCTCACCAATATTCGCAACCAGGTGCTGCCCACCAGCGTCGCCATGCAGACCGTCTCGAAGAGCTATGTTGATACGGCGATCGCCGTCGCTGTCGCCGGCGCACCGCTCGATAGCTCGCCCTACGTCCTCAAGGCCGGAGACACGATGACCGGCGCGCTCACCCTGCCCGGCGCACCCGTTGCCTTACTGCAGGCCGCGGACAAAGGTTACGTCGACACCCAGATTGCCTCGCTCGGCAGCGGCATCGGCCAGAAGGTCAGCCTCGCCCCGCCCGCAACGCAGACGGTCGCGCAGCCCGCAGGCACCAGCCTCGAAGTCAACACGTTGAACAACGTGCAGTATGCCAGCCAGTTCCAGACCGGCGTCGGAGCCAACGGCATTGCCAATGCGGCGGCCAGCGCCAACTGCACCGCAGGCTGCACCATCGTCGCCGAGCCAACCTACCCGGCGACCGAGCGCGTCACGCCGCAGAATTACATCAGCCAGACCAGCGTGGAAGACCAGCGCGGGGGCTCGCGGCGGGAAAGCTTCTTCAACCCGCTGAACACCCTCAACGCGGGGCAGAACACGGGCTTCAGTGTTGACACTGCTTCGACCCAAAGCGCGCAGAGCGTGAAGGCTGCGACCAACGCGGGCATTATCTATTCCACCACGCTGCAGCTTTCGAACGAAGGCCTCGCCGGTGGCTCGAACGCCTTTCCCGAGCACATCCAGGGCACCGTCCCGTACTTCAAGACCACGTACAGCGCGCTCAACCTTCTGGGCACCGAAAACACCCCGGGCCAGCACGTGCTGATGCCGCAGACGCAGAACTGCTTCGGGGTGGGCGACTGCCTGATGGGGAGCATGCTGCTGCAAGCCTCCGGTGGCTTTCGCGATGACGCCGACGAAGGCGCGCATCCGTACGACCTCAACATCACCGAAGACGGCCGCGTCTTCCAGGGCACCTGTTCCACCGGCTGCAGCATGGGATCCACACTGTTACAAATTGCCGTGACCGCCTCGCCCGCCACCCAGGGCGACGGCCGCTTCCTGATCGACAAGAACGCGGCGAACGTTATCACCGCAGGCGCCATCGCCGGCGGCTCGCCCACCGGCGGACGCCAGCCGCTGGCAACCTTCAGCGGCACCAGCTTCCCGGTCAGCACGCTGTTCGCCTCTTCCATCAGCATTCCGACCCAGGCCAACTCCATCAACCCCGGCGTCGTCAGCGTACCTATCGTCACCTCGGGAGCGCCCTCCGGATTCGCCACCAACACCGGGGCGCTTACCGCAAGCAGCGGCGTCGCCTGCCTGTCGGATGTAGCGGTCGGCGATGGACGCTCCATGAACTTCGAAACTGCGGCCTACACCGTGGTCGACGCGAGTCATCTTCAACTGACGCTCAATCGCCCGCATGCCAGCGGCGCGACCATCGCCATCGGAGGCCTCTGCGGCTACGGCCTCGAGCAGACCGCCGACACCGTCAACGGCATCCGCCAGGTCTTCCCAGTCATCGCGTCGCCCAGTGCCAACAGCCTGCTCTACGCGGGCGGCAACACTGCCATCATCGGGGTGCAGGGACTCTCAAGCGCGTATGTCAATCTGAATCTCGTCGTCGCCGCCATCGCGCGCACCGGCAACGTCGTCACGGTCACCACCGCGGGCAACCTGCCGGTCGACGTCAACGGCCTCACGCTCAATGTGCAGGGCGTCGCGGACGCGAGCTACAACGGCAGCTTCCTCATCACCACCACCGGCACCAACACGCTCACCTACGCGAGCGCCGGCGCCAACTCCACCAGCAGCGGCGGCACACTTTCGATGGTGAACGGCGGCTACGCGCTCTACCCCATGGCGGAGGTGCTGCAGGTCTACAACGCCACCACCCACGCGATCGACGGCCAGATGATGCTCGCCGCCAACAACGTGGCCTGGGCTTCGGGCGATGCGCTCGAGCAGCCGCACTACTTCCAGGAAAACGTCCACGCCGACGTCGAAAGCATCACCCAGTACACCCCGCGGCCGACCGGCAGCGACTATGCCGGCATCACCTACAACGGCAACAGCGGCCCGGGAATCTACGGCTGGCAGATCAATAACGCGACGCCCATCACCAGCTACTTTGGCAACGGCGGCACGCATACCGCGCCATCCGTCGGTATGAACGTCACCGGCGTGTGGCGGCACGCGCTCGAGCTTGAAGCAGGCGAGGATGCAGCGGTTGAAGTGCACTGCAACAGCCACGGCTGCAACACCTGGAACTCCGCCTACGATCTCTTCCAGCTGGACACCGCGGTCGGTGTCGACCGGCTCAACTACTCGCCTGCCACCAGCACCATGAACTGGTCGCTGCGCGGATCGACCTACCAGTTCGCCCCCGGAGGCTTTACCGCCGGCACCATCAACGTGACCACGCTCAACGCCGCACACGTCAACGGTGCGCTCACCGGCTCGTTCGCCGGCAGCATCACGCCCGCGAGCCTTCCGCTGTTCACTGCCTCGGGTGCGGGTCACATGGCGGGCGCCGTCCCCGACCCCGGCCCGACCGCGGGCATCACCCGCTTCCTCCGCGAAGACGGCACCTGGGCAGTGGGCGGCGGCGGTGGCGCGACCGGCCCCGCAGGACCCGCCGGCCCGACCGGACCCACAGGCGCAACCGGGGCTGCTGGTGCGGCCGGGAGTGCAGGCCCAGCAGGGGCCACAGGACCGGCGGGCGCAGCAGGGGCAACCGGCACTGCCGGTGCAGTAGGGGCGACTGGCCCGATCGGCCCAGCCGGAGCAGCCGGCGCAACAGGTGCAACAGGTCCCACCGGAGCAACCGGACCTGCAGGCCCAACGGTCGCCGCGACGTCTTCTTCGCTCGGCGCCGTGCAGCTCGCGACCGGCCAGACCTCCGCCACGCTCGGCACCGCCTCCGGCCAGCCCATCTCCGCCTTCGCCGCCAACAATGCGCTGGGTGTCATCGGCGCGGCACGCGGCGCAGCCTTCACCGCGCTCGACACGGTCTACGACTTCACCAACCAGTCCGGCACCACGGTCAGCGATCGCATCGGCACCAGCAACGGGACCCTGGCCGGCTCAACCCTGCCTACCTGGACCGGCAACGGGCTCGCCTTCGGCCCCGCAGCACGCGTCACCCTGCCGGCCGCGCTCAACACGGAGAAGACGTTCTACTTCGCGATCGCGGTGAGCCCCATCTCCTCCGGGACCCAGACCAGCAATGTCTTCCCCACGGTCCTTTCGAGCAGCACCGGCGGCAGCGGCTTCAACGTCGTGCTCGAGTCGCCGGGCAGCATTGCCTCCGGCCTGTCCGACTTCACCTACTCGCCGACGCTCTACCCCAACGGGCTGTCCACGTCATCGGCCAGCACGCTCTCGGGCTTTGCCGTCCTCACGGTCGTCTGCGGCACCAGCAGCTCGGATCTCGACCACTTCTACCTCAACGGCGCGGAGCTGACCTACACCACGCAGGCCTTCAACTGCGGCGCGCAGACCACGGGCAACCTCAACCTCGGCACTGCGGGAGTCGGCCCCTGGAACAACGGCTTCTTCCCCGGCATCTTCTACGGCTTCGGCGCAAGCTCTACCCAGCACACCGCCGCGCAGGTGCAGCAGAACGTCAGCGCCTTCTACGCGCTTGCCGCGGCCAAGGGCGTGCCGATCACCCCGCTGCCGGTCAGCCTGCCGGTGCCGCAGCTCTACGCCGTCGGCGATTCCATCACCGCCGGCGCCAACGGAGCCACGCCCTACACCTCGCTGCTTACCCTCGCCAACCAGCCGGCGTACAGCATCTCGAACCTCGGCATCATCGGCATCCGGCTCGCGTCCATCCTCTCGCACGAGGCCGGCCGCACCGCACCGCGCTGCAACGTGCAGGGCGGCCCGGCTGTCGCCATCCTCGAGGCCGGTACCAACGACCTCAGCACCCCGAACCCGCTCTCGCCGCAGGCCGTCTGGAACTCAGCCGCTGCCTGGGCCGCGCTCATGCGCCGCTCCGGCTGTATCCCCTTCGTCGTGCCGATGATCTCGCGCACCGGCTCCGGTTACGGCAGCCAGACGCTCGACCAGCTCAAGGACACCTACGACGCGCTGATCCTGCAGCAGGCCCGGGCCGCCGGGTTCGCCGGCGTCCTCGACACCGCCGCCAACCCCTTGCTCGGCGCCGACGGAGCCAACACCAACACCACCTGGTTCCAGGCCACCGATCACATCCACCCCACCACCGCGGGCAACACCCTGATGGCCGCCGCCGTCTCGAACGGACTCAACTATTACTTCGGCTATAACGAGGCCAACCCGCACGTGCTCACAAGCCTCTCCGGCTTTACCATGACGTGCGCCGATGCCTACCTCGATCTCAGCGGACTCACCGCCGGGGGCAACATCACATTGCCCGACTGCACCGGAGCCACCGGCGCCACCTACCGCATCAACAACCCGCAGAGTACCTACGCGGTCACGGTCACCGCAGACGCTTCGAGCCATCCCGTCAACGGGTCCAGCACCGCCGTCTCCGTACCCGCCGGCGGCACCCTCAGCCTGCGCCTCGTCGCCAATCCCAAGACCAGCTCCGGCTGGCACTGGGAGCTCTAGATGCCAATCGCGAACGATCCCGGAAGACCCGCACAGCACAGCCTCAACGACCTGCTCGAGCTCGGCCGCATGCTGCACGACGAAGAAGCCGGAGGAGGTGCGAGGCCGCTTGCCTCGCACCTCGCCGGCCGCGTGCTCTCGGTGCGCAACCGCTCCGGCAGACACCAGCGGCTCGTACCCAACGCCGCACAGCTGCTCTTCGAGCGCCACCGCGGCCAGCGCAACATCGTCCTCAAGGCGCGGCAGATGGGCATCACCACCTGGATCGCCGGGCGCTTCTTCCTCAAGACCATCACCCAGCGCGGCGTGCTCACGGTACAGGTGGCGCACACCCGCGAGGCCGCCGAGGCCATCTTCGGTATGGTGCAGCGCATGTGGGAGAACCTGCCCGCCGAGTGGCGCGAGGGCTCGCTCGCCCGCACCCGCTCGACCGCGGGCCGCATGGTCTTCGGCGCGCTCGACAGCGAGTTCCGCGTGCTGAGCGCGGGCGAAGAAAACGCCGGCCGCGGCCTCACCATTCAGAACCTGCACCTGTCGGAGGTGAGCCGCTGGCCGGGCGACGCCGCCTCGACCCTCGCCGGGCTGCGCGCCGCGCTCGCACCCAACGCGGAGCTCACCCTCGAAAGCACCCCCAGCGGCGCCGGCGGCGCCTTTTACGACGAGTGGCAGATGGCTCAGGAAACCGGCATGGTCCGCCACTTCTTCCCGTGGTGGCTCGAGCCTTCCTACACCTCGGCCCCGGTCACCAACTTCTCCGAAGACGAGCGCCAGCTGGTCGAACGCGAGGGCCTCTCGCCTGCCCAGGTCGGGTACCGCCGCCAGCTCACGCGCAGCTTCCGCAACCTGCGCGCGCAGGAGTTTGCCGAAGATCCGGAGAGCTGCTTCCGTGCCTCCGGCGACTGCTGCTTCTCGCTCGATGCCATTGAGCAGCGCCTGCGCAGCCTGCCTGAGCCCATTGCCAGCCGGCGCAACGGCGCGCTCCAGGTCTGGCTGCCCGCGCTGCCCCGGCTCGAATACATCCTCGGCGTCGACTCCGCGCAGGGCGGCAGCGACGGCGACTTCGCCTCGATCCAGGTGATCGAACGCTGGACCGGCCTGCAGTGCGCCGAACTGCGCGAGCGTCTCCCGCCGATCGAACTCGCCCGCGTCGCCACGCAACTCGCCATCGAGTACAACTACGCGCAGATCGTGGTCGAACGCAACAACCACGGCGCCGCCGTCATCGCCTATCTCGACGCCACCGAACACTACGACCACCTGTACGAGAAGAGCGGGCTCCCCGGCTGGCCCACCACCGCGGCCAGCAAGCCCGCCATGGTCAGCCGCATCGGCGCCATCCTCGAAGAGACGCCGGCGCTGTTCGCCTCGCGCCGCCTGCTGCAGGAGTGCCGCACCTTCGTCACCCGGGCCAACGGCGCCACCGGCGCAACCTTCGGCGCCCACGACGACTGCCTGATGGCCATGGCCGTCGCCCAGAGCGCGCGCGCGGAATCGCTGGCGAAGGTTCGCCGGTGAAGCGCGACGCGCTTCGGGAGAGGACGTCCGCATTCGCCAGGTGAGGCTCGCGGAAACTTCGAGCCGAAGCCCGATCCATCGGGTAGGCTGAACAAGCCGAGGTACGACCATGGCTGTGCTCGCCGTCCAGGCAATCCGTCGCATGCGCGGTGGCGCCCAGAGCCAGCTCATGCTCGGCGCCGACTCCCGGCTCTGGGTGGTCAAGTTTCAGAACAACCCGCAGCACGTCCGCGTGCTCGCCAACGAACTCATCGCCACCCGGCTCGCCGCAGCCCTCGGCCTCACCGTGCCGGCAGCGGAGGTGATCGAAGTGACCTCGTGGCTGGCCGACAACACGCCCGATCTCGAGATCGAACTGGCTCGCGGCCAGAAGCTGCGCTGCACCGCCGGTCTCCACTTCGGAAGCGCCTTCGTCGGCGGCCTGATGCCCGGGTAGGTGGTCGATTACCTGCCCGAGCCCTCGCTCGCCGAGGTCAAAAACCTCCGCGAATTCGCCGGCATGCTCGCGCTCGACAAATGGACCGGCAACTGCAACGGACGGCAGGCCGTCTTCGACCGCAAGCCGCGCGAACAGCGTTACCGCGCCACCTTCATCGACCAGGGCTTCTGCTTCAACGCAGGCGAGTGGACCTTTCCCGACGCCGCCCTGCGCGGCCTCTACCCGCGCAACACGGTCTACACCGGCGTCACCGGCTGGGCCAGCTTCGAACCCTGGCTCTCGCGCCTCGAGGCGCTTGAGCCCCAAAGCCTCTGGGCCATCGCCGAAGCCGTGCCGCCCGCCTGGTACGGCGGCAATCTCTCCACCCTCGAACGCCTCGTGGAAGACCTGCTCCTCCGCCGCGGACGGGTGCGTGACCTGATCACCGCCGTCCGTCTCTCCACCCGGGAGCCATTCCCGAATTGGGACACGCCACTCCCCGTCACGATTCCACCAGGCTTCGGATCAGCCGCTTCACCCGTTAAATTCATCATGTAACGAAAGGCTCCGATGCCCGACCGTGTCGCCTGCGAGTTCTCGCTCATCCGCTACGTGCCCGACGTAGTGAAGGGAGAGTTCGTCAACATCGGCGTGCTCCTGCGCGAGGCCGGCCAGGCAGCGGGCGAGGACGCAGTTGCCCCTCCGGTTCAGATCCGCTTCACTCGCGACTGGACCCGCGTCCGCTGCATGGACGCCGGCGCCGACACCGGCCTGCTGGAAGACCTCGAACAGGAGTTCCGCGCACGTCTGCTTGGCGGCCCCACGCCGCGGGAGCCCCGCGGCCTGCTCGAGGTGATCGAAGACTCGCTGTCCAACTCCATCCAGCTGACGCAACCTCGCGCGGCGCTCGCTGAAAACCTCGCCACCGAGATGGAACAGCTGATGCGGATGTACGTCGAGCCCATGCCCCAGCCAAAAGCGACCCGCCGCGAACGCAGGCTCACCGGCCGCAGCGCCATCCAGGCCGCGCTGCGCACCCAGTTCGAACGCGCCGGCGTCTGGACGCTCATGGCGCAGCGCGTCGCTGCCTCCCGCTACACCCGGCCCGGCGACCCGCTGCGCCTCGACTGCGGCTACCGCACCGAAGCCGCCGGCGTCCGCATGTTCCAGGCCGTCTCGCTCGACGCGTCGCTCGACATGGCGCACACCCTCGCCAGCTCCGCCGACGCGCTGCGCGCAGGCGTCGCCCGCGTCGATGGTGCGCCGCTCGAACTCACCGCCGTCATCGAGCCGCTGCGCACCCTCACCCAGGAACCCGGCGAAGCCGAAGACCGCTACCGCTTCGGCGTCGAAACCATGGAACAACGCCTCATCCGCGTCGTCACCCTGAACGACCTCGCCCGCGTAGCCGCAACCGCCCGCCACGAACTCGGGCTTTAGAACAAGCAACAGCAACGGCAAGTGCGTCCTAACGCCGGACGGGCGCCACTCCGTGGGGTGGAAGCGCTGCGCGCGCACGACATTCACCCCTCGAGCACAATCCGTCCCCGCGCGCAGCGGTCCACCCCACGGAGTGGTCGCCGCCCGCGATGAGGGCGCATTTGCCGTTGTTTTCTCTTCCTCAACACCGAACTTCATGGAGGCATCTCTTGACTGTTACTGCACGGATTCGTACGGCGTGGCAGGCGCTGACGGTGGACGCTGCCGCGGCGCCCGCCCGCAAGACCCAGCCGCTCCCGGCTGTCTTTTCGCCCTACCAGGCGCCCGGCGCGGCCAGCGCCCTGCCCAAACCGACCGCGGCCAACCTGCGCCGGTTCGCCGAGACGCCGGTCGCGCGCCGCGCCCTCAACGTCGTCAAAGACCGCATCGCCAGCATGGACTGGCAGGTGCGCGTGCGCCGCGGCTTCGATCCCGCGGCAATCCCCGACGTCGCCGCGAAGCTCAACGCGCTGCGTCGCTCGCTCGAAGAGCCCAACGTCTCGGACTCCTTCCGCACCCTGTGGGAGCAGGTGCTCGAAGACACCCTCGTGGGCGGCTTCGGTGCGGTCGAGATGAAGCCCACGGGCGACCCGTCGAAACCCTTCGAGCTCTGGGCGATCGACGGCGCCGCCATCCAGATCGACGCCCGCTGGGACGGCAGCCCCGACACCCCGCGCTACGGCTTCCGCACCGGCCGCGTAGGCCCCGACGCGGTCACGCCCCTGCTCGACTCCGAGCTGCTCTACCTGCGTCTCAACCCGCGCAGCTACACGCCCTTCGGCCTCGGCCGCCTCGAGGTGGCCTTCGAGGCCATCGGCCAGCTGCTCTCGGCCTCGCGCTACGCCGGCCGCCTCGCCTCGAACTCCGTCGTCCAGTATGCCCTCTGGCTCGACGAGGCCACGCCCGAGCAGCACGACCGCCTCATCCGCTGGTGGCAGGACGAGATTGAAGGCACCGGCCGCGTGCCCGTGCTCTCCTGCGAGAAGAAGCCCGAGGTCCTCCGTTTCGCCGGCGGCACCGACGCCGACCTCCGCATCGCCTGGCAGGAGTTCCTCATCCGCATGATCGGCAACGCCTTCGACCTGCCGCCGATGATGCTCGGCCTCGACAGCGGCGTCAACCGCTCCACCGCCTCCGAACTCGCCGACGAGGCCTTCCAGGCCGCCATCGTGCCCGTCGCCAAGCTGCTCGCCGAGCACATCACCCGCGATCTGTTCGCCAAGGCGCTCGGCTGGCCCGAGTTCGAGTTCACCTTCAACGAGCTCGAAGGCCGCAACCAGCAGGAAGAAGTCGCCATGCAGGTGCAGCTGCTCAACGCCGGTGTCCTCACCGTCGCCGAAGTCCGTGCCATGCGCGGACTGGCCCCTGCCCCGGCGCCTGCAAACGAAACAACGCTCGAGGCATCCTCTGCGGCATCCTTGTCCTTCCGCAGCACCGCGGAGGAACCCGCTGTCGCCTCTTCGAACGCAACCCTCGAGGACCGCTGACATGATCCTCACCCTCGACAACCTCGACGGCCTCGGCGCCCTCGACTACAGCCCCGCGGTCGACGCCTCCGAGCCCCTCGCCATCCGCCGCGCGCTCAACCAGCCCGCGCGCCTCACCGGCTCGCTCTGCCTCGCGGCGAGCACCCTGCGCATCCCCGCGCGGCGCGCCCGGGTCATCGCAACGTCCGACGCCGGCGCCATCCTCTTCACCGGCTACCTCACGCTTGAGCCGGTCCCGGTCTACGCCGGCGAGGCCAGCGCCGGCCCGGTCTTCCGCTACGCCCTCGACGCCGCATCCGACGAATGGCTGCTCGACAAGCAGTCCGCCGGCGCGCTCTTCGCACCCGGCCTCCAGGCCTACGCCGGCGACCTGCTCAACGCCTACGCCGCGCGGCTCGACGCCGCTGCTCTCGCCACCGGCAGCCTCGTCACCTCGGGCACTCCCGTCACCCGCGCAACCGGCGTGCAGCCGTCGGCAGCAGGCGGCGCATGGTCAACCCACGCAGGCGCCGCCGCTGGCGCGAGCTATGCCGCGTACCGCGCTCTCTCGCGCGTCGTCACCCTCACCCCGCTCGCCAGCGTTGCCCACACCTTTACCACCGGCGAGGGCACACTCGCCCTCGCCGCACTCGCCACCTCGCAGCTGCGCGAGCTCGCCAACGACGTCACCATCACCGGCGCCGACGAGCCCTCCACCTACTGGACCGAGCTCTTCACCGGCGACGGCACCACCGCCCTCTTCCCCCTGCTCGGCGAGCCCACCGCACCCAGCGCCGCGCACACCGTGCTGCTCGCCGAGCCCTTCAACGAGCCGGCGATCAACCTCCAGCTGTGGCAGGTCACCGATCCCGGCTCGTTCCTGTCGCTCTCGGACGGCGGCCTCGGCTTGTCGGGCGGCAACGGCCTCGACGGCCAGACGACGCTCATCGCGTGGGACCCGGTCGAGCTCGGCGGAACGCTTGTGCTCGAGCTCGGCAGCGTCCTGCTCACCGGGCTCAGCGCCGGTGTGCTCGGCGGCCTGTACGACGGCCCGCCGACCCAGCCCAACTGCTTCGCCGGCTTCAACCTCCGGCAGTCCGGCGGCAACACGCTGTGCACGTCGCTGGTCAACGGCGTCGAGACCGGCAGCACCGCCACGCTCGTCAGCGGCCATGCCTACACCCTGCGCCTCCGCCTGCATGCTCCCGAGCTGCTGCGCGCCCGGCAGACCTTCTATGCCTTCAGCGACGCATCGGGTAGCCCCGCAGTCAATCGCTTCGGCACAGGCTTTCTCAACTCCGCCGCCTCACTCGTCTTTGAGCTGCGCGACCAGGGCCTCAGCTCGAACACCCCCGCCACCGTGCTCTACGACGGCGCCGTCACCACCTCGCCCGCCAGCCTCACCGTGGCCGCCGTCAACAGCCTGCAGCTCTTCGGCTCCATCGGCTCCCTGCACCTCAATCGCACCGGCACCGCGTGGGTCCGCTCGACGCGCGGCGGCACCCTCTCCACCCGGCTCATCGGCACAGCCGCCCAGGGCGCAGACTGCGGCGTTACATCAAATGCTACCGGCACTGTGACATTCTTTCCCGGGCGCATCCCCGCCGCGGGCGAGCTCATCACCGTCACCTATCGCGGCCGCCGGCGCTCGGTCGCACGCGTCGCCGATCCGGTCTCACTCGCAGCCGAAGCCGCCGGCGGCGCCATCGGCAGCGCACGCTGGCTCGGCCACGTCACCCAGCCTCCCGCGCGCAGCTCCGAAGACTGCGAGAACGCCGCCATCGCCATCCTCAGCTTCGCCGCCAGCCGAGCCGCCGCGCTCAGCGGAAAGTTCACCGCCATCAACCCGGCGACGACCGACCTCTGGCCGGGCGATCTGCTCTCGCTCAACCAGGGCGGCAACATCCTCAACGCGCTCATCCGCACCGTCACCGTATCGACGCAGGGCGCGGCGCCCGAGGCGCTCACCTACCACCTGGGCTTCGCCAACGAATGGGCCGAAGCCCTCGGCCTCACCGTCTCGGAGACACTGCCCGCCGACGCCCTCGTCCCGTACCTCGCACAGCAGATCAACCCGGACCTCACCCTGCCCCCGTCGGTGCTCGCCAATCTCCCGCAGGTCACGGTGACCGGGCCATCGGGCGGCTTCCTCACGGTCGATGCCGGGGTCGACCCGCCCACGGGAGGCGGCTTTGAAGTCCGCCGGCGCAACGGCGGCTTCGGCGCCGCCTCCACCGGCTCGCCCTCGGGCGATCTCGTGCTGCGCAGCCCGGTCCGCAGCTTTGCGATCCCCGTCGACGTTGCCCCCGAAACCTTCTACCTGCGCGCCTACGACAGTGCGACGCCACCGCTCTACTCGCGCTTTTCAAGCGCCATTGTCAGCCACTAGCCGAACCTTGAACCGAAAGCAACCATGGAGAACACATGACAGATTACGAAGCTCAGGTCCTCGGGGACCTGCAGGTCCTCAAGTCGCAGATGGAGCAGATCATGGGCATCGGGCAGCCCGGCAGACTGCACGCGCTCGAGCACCGCCTCGTCGCCACCGAGCGCGCAATGCAGCGCATGAAGGGCATCGCCACCGCCTTCGGCACCGGCCTCACCCTGCTGCACCTCGCGCTCACCTTCCTCAACGGCCGCCACGGCTGAGAGCCCGCACGGCAGGGTCAAGCCAGTTTTATAAAATCGGTCCCGAGCCGCGCACTGCAGCAAAAGCTCCTCCTTCCACGGCGTGCCCTCACCACATTTCTTGGATCACCCTCAGCGAGACGTGGGAGCGGGGTGCAGATCCCGCGCCGGCTCCGGCCGGACCCGCGCGCGCCGCCCGGAAACCAGGGCCTGGCCCCGTCTGGTAAAGTAGGGCCATCCCGCACCTCGAGGCCAGGCCCGTGCGTTCGTCTTCTCTGCTCGCCGTCATCCTGCTGTACTTGCTGAGCGCGTTCGCCCCGGCGCAGACCTTCAGCCTCGACCACAATCGCGACACCGTGACCTCGCTCGCCGGACGCTGGCGCCTGCACCTCGGCGACGATCCCACGCCGGTCACCCAGCACTCCGCCGAACCCCATTTCTCAGACGCCCCCTTCGACGACTCCAGCTGGATGCTCGCGAGTCCCACCCGCCCGCTGCCCACCAGCGGACACCGCTACTATGCCGGCTTCGCCTGGTACCGCGCGCAGCTTGAGCTGCCCAGCGACCAGGGCCGATCCTACTCGCTGAGCGTGCCGCCGGGGGCCAACTACGAGGTCTTCGCCGACGGCCAGAGACTGGGCGGCTGCGGCTTTCTGCCGCCGCATCGCGCCATCCAGTTCTTCTGCCCGGCCAAGGTCTTTCCGCTGCCCGACGCCTCCCCCGGCCGGCCCCTGCACGTCGCCATCCGCGTCTGGGCCATCCATGTTCACCAGAGCTTTGCCGAACGCGGCTTCTATGTCGGCGATACCTCTGCCATCAACCGCATCAGCACCGGGCTTCACGACAGCGACCAGCAGGTCTTCATCCAGGAGTACGTGATGATCGCCCTGGAGGTGCTGGCCGCCTTCATCGCCTGGCTGCTCTTCTCGTTCCGGCGCAGCGACCGCGAGTACCTGTGGTTCGGCGTCTTCGTCGCAATGCTCGCCATGAGCCGCCTGCTGCAGGTCATCCTGCAGTCCTTCGGCATTCCCGCGCTCGTATACCTGCTCTCGCTCAGCGTGTTTTCCTGCGCGGCGCAGATCGCCCAGCTGATCTTCTTCTTTGTCCTCTTTCGCACGCGGCGCACGCGTTTCTTCTACGTTGCCGTGGGCTGCCAGATCATCATCGCGGTCTACACCCTCGTCTCGGCAGAGATTGGCCTCGACTACGCCGCGCTGCACAACCACCCGCTGCTCGTCGTGCTGGGGGCTACCGCCATCTGCCAGCTGGTGACCGTGGTCTGCGTGATGAACCTGGTCATCCGCCGTGCGCTCAAGGGAGATTTCGACGCACGCATTCTCCTGCTGCCCGCGATGCTGCTGACCGGCTCGTCGCTCGGTGAGATTCTCATCGGGCTGGTGCGCAGCCTGGGCTGGATCCATCTCGCGGTGAACGTGAATGAGTCACTGGTTCACAAGCCCTTTCCGGTTCGCGCCGAGGTTCTGTTCGAGATCATCTTCCTGGTCGCGGCCCTCTTCACCCTCATGTGGCGCTTCTCCCGCTCCTGCAGCCTCGAGGACAAGACACAGCGCGATCAGCAGACCGCGCAGAGCGTGCAGCAGCTGCTGTCGCCCGCCGGACTCCCCGTTGTGCCCGGCTTCCAACTCGAGTCGGCCTACCTGCCGTTGCAGGAGCTGGGCGGCGACTTCTTCCACCTCGCACCCGTCAGCGATGGCTCACTGCTGGTCGTCCTCGGCAACGTCAGCGGGAAGGGCATCACCGCCGCAATGACGGTCGGCGTCCTCATCGGCGCGCTGCGCGATCATCGCGAGCGTTCGCCGTCGGCCCTGCTCGCTCATCTCAACCAGGTCCTCTACGGCAAGGTGCGCGAAGCAGTCACCTGCACCGCGGCCATGTTCGCGCAGGATGGCAGCGTCATCCTCGCCAGTGCAGGGCAGCTGGCGCCCTACCGGAACGGCGAAGCCTGTGTCGTCGATGCCGGGGCGCCGCTCGGCCTGACCCCCGACGCCGGGCACGCCGAGACACAGTTCAAGCTTGAGCCCGGCGACGTCCTGACCTTTGTCTCGGACGGCGTCGTCCACGCCACCGGCAAGGATGGCAAGGTCTTCGGCGACGAACGCACGCGCGCAATCAGCCGGCTCCCGGCCGCGTCGATCGCCGCAACCGCCCGCAGCTTCGGGCAGCAGGACGACATCACGGTGCTCCGCATCGCCTACGCCGGCGCCGCCGCTCCGGCAACCCGCGGCGCATAACCATGCAGCAATCCGCGCCTGGGCAACCGCAGCCCGCGCCCTCCGTCGGCAACGGCTGGCCGCAGGCGGCGACCCTGCTCCTGCTCTTCCTCGCCGGGATCGTCAACTTCCTCGACCGCAGCGCACTCTCGATCGCCAACGGCTCTATCCGCCACGACCTGCACCTTTCAGCGACTGCGATGGGCGGCCTGCTCTCGGCGTTCTCGCTCGCCTACGGCCTGGCGCAACTGCCCATCGGCCCGCTGCTCGACCGCATGGGCGCAAAGTCGATCCTGGGCGCCGGTCTCGCCGTCTGGTCCGCCGCCACCATTCTGTCCGGGTTCGTCTCCCGCTTCAGCAGCTTCCTCGCACTCCGCATCCTGCTCGGGGCCGGCGAGTCCCCGTTCTTCCCGGCGTCACTGCGCATCATTCGCCGGCTCATCCCGGAGCGCCGCCGCGGACGCGCCATGGCAGCCGTCAATATCTCAACCACGCTCGGCCAGGGAGTCGCCCCGCCACTGCTGACCGCGCTGATGCTCGCCTTCGGCTGGCGTTCCATGTTTGCCGCGATCGGTTGCGCCGGGCTTGCGCTGGCGCTCTGCTGGTGGCTCTTTGCGAGCGAAGCGCGGACCGGCGAAACCATCTCGCAGCCCGAACCGCCCTTGCCCCTCGGCGACCTGGGGCGCCAGTGGCTCGCGATCATCCGTCAGCCGGTCGTCTGGGGCCTCATGCTGGGGTTCGGCGGCATCAACTACACGGCCTGGTTCTACCTCACGTGGCTGCCGCAATACCTGCAGATCGCTCGCGGGATCAGCCTGCGGCAGACCGGCACGCTGGCGGCGCTGCCGTTCGTGGCCGGCTCCATCGGCATGCTTCTCAGCGGCCTGCTGGCGGATTCGCTCGTGCGGTACGGCGTCGCGGCCGTAACGGTGCATCGCCGGCAGGTGATGCTCGGCATGGCTGCCTCGGCCGTCTGCACGCTGCTGGCGGTGCGTGCTCATTCGCTCGCCGGCGCTGTCGCCTGCCTCTGCGGCGCGCTGTTCTTCATCCACTTCGCCGGCACCTCGGCCTGGGGATTCGTGCAGGCCGCCAGTCCGCCGCCGCTCGTCGCCACCGTCGGCTCGCTGCAGAACTTCGGCAGCTTCCTCATCGCGTCCGCGGCGCCGCTGCTCACAGGGTGGGTGCTCGACCGGACGCATCGATTCGAAGGCAGCTTCATGCTCTGCGCCGCCGTCACCCTGCTCGGCGCCCTGAGCTACCTGCTGCTGGTTCGCGAGGCAGCGCTGCCGCTTGACGAGGCAGGCATCGGCAAGCGCAAGGCAAGAGCAAGTGCGCCCTGATCGCGGGCGGCGACCACTCCGTGGGGTGGAAGCGCTGCGCGCAGGCAGACTCACCTCCGGCACAAAGCTCCGTTGCGCGCAGCGGTCCACCCCACGGAGTGGCGCCCGTCCGGCGTCAGGACGCAGTTGCTCTTGTTCTTCGCTTTGCTTAGGCCGCCGGTCCGTAAGCGGCCATCTCGTCGCTCAGTGCCATCGAGAGGCGGCCCAGGCGACCCACGTGGCTGGTCTCATACAGGGCAAGCAGGCGTTGCCGCATCAGGTAGTAGGCACTCGCGGCTTCCTGCACGTAAAACGGCCCCATCGCCCGGCCGTAGCCGAACGCCAGGCCGCGATTGACCTTGTTCACCGCGCGGCGCAGGATCAACCCTTCGCGGCGCATGCGTTCGCCGACGATGATGCTCTCCTGGCGATTCCATTGTTCGGCAAATGCGGCCAGCTGCAGCAGGATCTCGGCGTTCGCCTGCATTCGCCGAAGCCCCTCGTCGCCGCCCACCAGGTACCACATCTCGTCGGTCTCGATCGCCAGCTGCCCCTTGCCGGGCTGCAGGTAGTCGATAGCCACCTTGGTGATGCCGACCATCGGCACACGCTCAAGGTCGCGGATCAGTTGATCCCACGACGTTTCAGAGAGGCGGTTCTTCTTCCGCGACGCGGAGACGTACCAGACCCCGACTGCTGACACAACGAGTAGAAGCGTGAGTTCGAAGCTCATGAAGGATGGCGGTTCGCGCTGTTGAGATCGTATTCCAGCTGTTCGTGGGCTGCAAGAAGATAAGCGCGGATTTCCGGTGACAGGTCGGCGCGCTCTTTTTCCGGCTGCCAGAATACGATGCTCCAGAAGCCGAGCACGGCTAGATAGCCGAACATCCGAATATGGTCGAGGACCACGGAATCACGGTTCCAGCCCAGCGCCGTGTGCGCGAGATCCCCCAGCAAAGCAATAAAAGACCAGAGAAAAAGCCCCTGTCCGACGGCAAAAATCTGACTCCCCCAGCGCAGCCCAAGGCGATTGGCCGAGGTCAGCATCGCCAGGAACAGGCCGCAGGTCATCAACGCGGTGAATACCGTCACGCGCGTATCCCACAGATCGAGCCCCTTCGACTGCGACGGGCCCATCTCGAACGCAAGCAGCGCCGCCACCGCAAGCCCCAGAGCCCCGAGCACCAGGAACGTCCTCCCGGCTTCAAGCACCCAGCGGCCGGTCGGCCGGAGGACGTTGCGCGCAATCTCGACGATCAACGCAATCTGAAACAGGTAGTTGGCAAACCCGGTAATCCAGTACGCCAGGAAGTAGCCGTGTTTCGTCCCGAAGCGCAACGTCAGGAAAAGAAAGACCGTCCGAAAGACTTCAGACGCGACAAAGAAGGTGAAAACCGGAAACTCGCGAACGCGCCTCTTCCAGAAAAGAATCGTCAAAAGGGCGGCGTGCCCCAAAAGCGACGCCGCCCATAATGCGTTGTCCAGGATGGAAAGGTTCATGCGTTCAGTTCACTGACGCAATTATGCCCCAAAGAAGCTCAAAACCAGGACGGCGTACGTGCCAAAGGAGCTCGAAGCGGTCGCGCTCGAACCCTGCGGGTGAGGGTTGCATCCGGTCTGATCGGCACGAAGCGAAGGGACAAGGGCCGAGGTCAACACTGCAATCATGGCGAAAGAACGGAGAGATTTCTGCATGGGGGGAACTCCTGAGAGCGCAGTGGCGCTTTCTCAGAGATTAGTCCAAAAAGCCCTGGTTTCCACAGCCTCACCAGATAGAATTCTGTGCCCGGTCTCGAATATGCTATCGACTTCAGAGTGACCGGCACCGCACAAGCAGCCATTTCCGTGCCACCGCCCGCCACAATCCGCAACTCCGGGCCTCCACCGCAACGGGATTCGCAGCGCCGACCGGCAACGCACCCGCGCCGGTCGTTTCGGCCACCTCGAAGCGCTGACCGCGGTTGCGGGCTGCTGCTAAAGGGGCATCCGAATCCACCCTGCAGGACTGCTACGATGCTGCTTCACACCCTCGCTGCATCACTCCCTCTCTGCATCAAAAGTTCTACGATCGATGCGACAACCCACAGGACGACCCACAGGACGACCGGCGCGCGGTGGCGGTCGTGAGACGCACAAACCAACAGGGGTAAGGAAGCAAACATGGGACTGGGCCGAACCTACCGAAGCCGCGTCGTCGGGGCAGGCCTTCTCCTTGGCGTGCTCATCGGCCTGGTCGCGGCCGAGGCGATGGCCCGTTCCTACCGGTTGAGGGAGGGGCGGCGCCGCCTCGAAGACTACGCCCAGCGCGTAATGGGCAACGCAATGCTGGTAAGCCGGGAGGGGGAAGAAACCGTCAACGCCGTGCTGAACGACGGCCTGGTCCTCTGCTCGCCGGAAGAGATCAGGCTCATGCGCGGCATCGTCTACAACAGCCTCGAAGTCCGGGACATCGGGCGTATCCGCAACGGCGCCTTCGTCTGCTCGAGCGAAGTGGGCGCGATGGAGCCGTTCGCCATGCCGGCGCCAGCCAGGTCCTTCCGCAACATGACGATCTACGGCTGGAAGCCGGTGATGTTCGGCACCGGGAACCAGGGCTTCATCGTGCAGGTCCGCGACGTCGACATCGTCCTCAACCAGAGATCCTTCGACGCCGTGAAGGACGCGACGGATACGTTCGCGGCCTATCTCTACGACAGCCAGACACGCACCCTGATCCAGGGCTTCGGCACCAGCATGCCGCTCACGGACGAGGAAATCATCGCGGCCCTGCCGATCCAGCGAAACGGCATCCACTACCGCCCGCTGTGTTCGGCCAAAAGCCGCGTCTGTGTCGTGGTGGCCGAGTCGGAGGCCACCATGCTCGCCGCCAACGAGTCCTTTCACCGGGTGCTCCTGGTCGCCGGTGCGTCGATCGGCGAGACCCTCGCCCTGGCATTCTTCCTGCTGTACCAGCGCCACCGTTCGCAGGCCGCACAGCTGCGCCGGGCCGTGCGCAGGCGTGAACTCGGCGTCGTCTACCAGCCCATCGTGAACCTTTCGAGCGGAGAGGTCATCGGACTCGAAGCCCTGGTGCGCTGGACGAACGAAGACAACGAAATCGTGCCGCCGGATGTCTTCATCGCCATCGCCGAGGAGCGTTTGTTCGTGACCGAGATCACCCGCCTCGTCGTCCACACCTGCCTCCGCGAACTGGGAGACGAGCTGCGCGCAAAGGCAGTACGCCTGACGATCAACATCACCGACCAGGACCTGAGTGACCCCGCGTTCCTTCCTTTTCTGCACCAAGCGCTGCTCGAGGCCGGCGTGGACGCGCCGCAGCTGGGCCTCGAGCTCACCGAACGCTCGGCCACCAACCAGCCGGCCGCCATCGAGACCGTCGCCAGGCTGCGGCACGCGGGGCACCTCGTCTATCTCGACGACTTCGGGACCGGCTACTCGAGCCTCGCGTACCTGGCCGATCTCGACGTCGACGCCATCAAGATCGACCGCGCCTTTACCGCGAGTATCGGCACCAACTCGCTCGCCGAATTCATCCTGCCGCAGGTGATGCAGATGGCGCTGCAGCTGCAGCTTTCGGTCGTCGCCGAAGGCATCGAGACGGCCGAACAGGCGCAGTACTTCGAGCAGCAGCACGGCGGCACCCTCGGACAGGGCTGGCTCTTCGGCAAGCCCATGCCCGCATCGCAGGCGCGCGACCGCCTCAAGCACCCGGTCGAATCTGCCTGGAGCCGCGCAGAGCACACCTCGATCTGAAAACCCGCTGTCGGCGCTCGCCGCTCAGTCGATCTCGTACGCCATGCCGATCGATTCGGGCGCCGTCGGCTTGAAACCGTACTGCGCGTACAGGCGGTGCGCTTCGCCGTCCGCGATCAGGCTGACGAACGCCGTGCTCGGCGCCACGCGGTTGATCCAGTCAACCAGTCTCCCGACAACCACCTTGCCGAGCCCGATGCCGCGGTGCGCCGGGTCCACGGCAATGTCATTGATCTGATAGAACAACCCGCCATCGCCGGTCACGCGGCCCATCCCGACCAGGACACCCGCCTTGCGGATGCAGACGGCGAAGAGCGTATTCGGCAGCCCGCGTGCCGCCGCCTCGGCGCTCTTGGCGCTCATGCCCGCGACCACGCGAAGCATTCGATACTCTTCCTCGGAAGGTGTTTCAAGCAACAGTTCGTAGTCTTCGTGCAGCTGCAAAAGGCCCCCGACCGAACCCGGCTCTAGCGTGATCCGCCCGCGCTCTTGAAGGTGCGCTCTGCCGGAGCAACGCAGGTAGACTCCCCCACCCGGTGCGTCAGGTCCGAACCCGGCGTGGTGGCCGCGTACTCATAGCTGCGCACCGTGTAGCAGGTAGATTGCCGTGCAGCCAGGCGAGACTTCGATGGCAGCAGGATGAAGCTGGGCTTCGGCGGCGCAGCCTGCGCGGCCGCCTGGGGTTCAAGCGCAGCGACCAGCGGCGCAGGATGGCTCGAGAGCGCCAGCGTCTGCGTCCGCGAATCGCGCGCATGCGGCGTTGCTGAAATCGCAGACACAGCCCCGGGCGCAACGGCCTGCTGACAGACGGCTGGCCCCGCACAACAAGCTGCAAGGACGGCAAGAGCGAGCGAGTGACGAAGCATCATGGGCGGCATACCTCTGCGCCGGATTATAGCGCCGCAGCGGAACAAAGAGCAGCCCCGGCCCGCGTGCGGAGACACCGAACCCCGGGCCCTTGCACCTTGGGAAGAACCGTATAATCAAACCCTATGATTTCAGAAACGCCCGCCGACGGAACCGTCGAAACACCCCTGGTCGGCGTCGTCATGGGCAGCCGCAGCGATTACTCCGTCATGCAGGCCGCCGTCGCCATCCTGCGGGAGTTCGGCATCGCGCACGAAGTACGAATCGTCAGCGCGCATCGCACACCCGACCTGATGTTTGAGTACGCAAAGTCCGCAGCCGGCCGCGGCCTGCGCGTCATCATCGCGGGCGCCGGCGGGGCCGCACACCTGCCCGGAATGATCGCCGCCCTGACGGTCGTGCCGGTACTCGGCGTGCCCGTCGCGGCCACCGCACTGCAGGGCTTCGACGCGCTCCTCTCGATTGTGCAGATGCCGAAAGGCGTCCCGGTCGGCACCCTCGCCATCGGCGCAGCCGGCGCAGCGAATGCCGGGCTTTTGGCGGTCGCCATCCTGGCCACCACCGACCAGCCGCTGCAGGCAAAGCTCGCCGCGCGCCGCGATGCGATTCGCGATACCGTGCTCGCCGAAACCCTCGAGGAGACAGCCTGATGGCAGCTCCTCTCCTCCCCGGCTCGACCATCGGCATCTTCGGCGGCGGCCAGCTGGGCCGCATGATGGCCATGGCCGCGCGCGGCATGGGCTACCGCATCCTGGTGCTCGACCCCGACCCCGGCTGCCCCGCGCGCTTCGTCGTCGATGGCTGCATCGAGGCCGGCTGGGACGACTCCCGCGGCGCCGCCATGCTTGCCCGCGGCTGCGACGTCGTCACCCTCGAGATCGAACAGATCGGCCCCGAATCCATGGCGTCCGCCGCCGGCTTCTGCCTCGTGCGTCCCGGCGGCGCCATGCTCGCCGTCATCCAGGACCGCATCGAACAGAAGAACTGGCTCCGCAAACATGGCTTCCCGATAGGCGACTTCCGCGCCGTGCGTTCGCTCGACGAAACGCGCGCGGCAATCGCGGAACTTGGCGGCAGATGCTTCTGCAAGTCAGCCACCGGCGGCTACGACGGACGCGGCCAGGGCAAGGTCGGCTTTGGCCCGGCCGCGGTCGAGGAGCCTGAAGTCCGCGGCGCCTGGGAAGCCCTCGGCGAAGGTCCCGGCGTCGTCGAAAAGGCAGTCGAGCTCGAACGCGAGATCTCCGTCATGGTCGCGCGCAGCCCACGCGGCGAGGTGAAGGTTTATCCCGCGGCCTGGAATCATCACGAGAATCAGATCCTCGACTGGAGCGTGATCCCCGCGCCCATCGCGCCGGAGCTTGAAGCCGCAGCCCGCAAGATCGCCGGCGAAATCGCCGACACGTTCTCGCTCGAGGGCCTGCTTGCCATAGAATTTTTCGTCACAACCTCGGGCGATCTGCTCATCAACGAGATGGCCCCGCGCCCGCACAACAGTTACCACGAAAGCGAACGCGCCTGCGTCACCTCGCAGTTCGAACAGGCCATCCGCGCCGTCTGCGACCTGCCCCTCGGCGACGTGGACGTCGTCCAGCCCGCCGCCATCGCCAACCTGCTCGGCGACCTCTGGCTCGACGCCAGCGGCAAGGTAAAAGAGGTCTGCTTCGACCGCGCGCTCGCCGTCCCGGGCGTCAAGCTCCATCTCTACGAGAAGCTGAAGCCACGCAAAGGCCGCAAGATGGGCCACCTCAGCGCAATCGGTCGCACCTCCGAAGAGGCCGTCGAGCTGGTGCTCAAGGCCAAGGCCGCGCTCTAGCCCGGATCGGCTCAACGGTCCGAGGTAGGAACAGGATGCAGCGGTCAGCTCCGTCCGGGGGAAGTGCGCGCCACGGACACTTGCCACATACGCTGTCGACCGCCCGACCGATCACGCTGTCATCCTGAGCCGCGCGCCGGGAAGAGCACAAACCCTGGCGTGCTCACCTTGTCGAAGCAGTTTTGCAGCGAGAATCTGCGCACCCGCGAGGCATTTCACCTGAAATCACCAACAAGTTAACCCTCCGGACATTGCCGAAGACGATGTGCTGCCTGAGAGTCGGGGATGCCGCCGATAGGTGGCGTTCTGAAAACCTCACGTCGAGCGATCAAAGGAGATTCAAATGCAAAACGGCAAAGTGCAAAGTCTGTTTAGCGCCGCAATTGTGGGTAGGTCAAAGAACTACATGAGGCAGATGGTACTTGCGACGGCTGTGGCTGTTGCACTCATCGGTTCTACAACCATCGCGAGAGCTGAGTGTGGTCCAAGTGCAGGGATCAAGGCGGCGACGAGCCACCTGCCAATCCTGGCAACGGCCGGCCTGATGCCCGAGGATGACGATCACGAGGTTCACAAAACGATCGTCGGTCTATGGCGGACCTTCTATACGTCGAATGGTTCGCCCTTCTTCGACACTCTCAAGCAATGGCATAGCGATGGTACGGAGTTTGAAAACGTCAAGCACAACCCGGCGATCGGCAGCGTTTGTGTCGGCGTATGGAAGCAGGTAAGCCCCAAGTCTGTTCGTCTGCATCATCTTGGTTTTCTGTTCACCACGGAGGGCGCGCCCAATGGGACCTTTACCGTGGATGAAGAGGACACTCTGTCTGCAAACGGTATGACTTATGAAGGGAGTTTCGTTTTCAGGATATACGATGTCAACGGCACCTTCACGGGGAACAAGTTCATCGGAACCGTGACTGCGACCCGCATTACCGTGAGTTGAAGGCAGAGATCGAAAGCCCAAGAAGCGAGAGCAGCGCTGCTGGTTTTTCTGTGTCCGTATGGGCCTCGGATAGGCCAGCAGCCTTGCCAGACTGCGGCGGCCTAGCGTGAGCAGCGATTGCCGCCTGCTCTCTCGCCGCCGCTTACCCAGGCTGCAGATTACGACAACGCTCCAGGTCTATGGTGCAAGCGGCACTACGGCCACGTTCCGCGCTTCAATGCTGAGTCAGATGGAGATGCATGCCTTTGACGACGGCCTGGTACCGCGGGTCATCATGCAGGAAGTCAAACTCCGGGCTACATTGCGTCCATAACAGCAGAGGAGAACGCTCTTTGTAGGCTGCTTCAAGACTGGCCAGGGCCTCTTTGCGTTGACCTAACGCTGCGTAAGCTTCTGCGATCTTGACTGGAGATTTGTAATGTTTCTTCGAATAGTCGAGAAGTTCTTTGAGATCTGCCTGCTGAATGGCGCGATAGCCTCCACGTACAAATGCGGTTCGTACCTTTGAACCTTCGGCTGGACCACCTGCAAGCGCGGCCATCACGGCCCGGGCATTGGCTGCCTCGCGGTAGCGGCCCACGCGGTAGAGCGCGAAGGATAACATCGCCTGTGCGGAGACGTCACCGGGAGTCAGCTTGACCTGCGTCTGCGCTTCCTCCAGTGCCTGGTCAAACCTGCGGGCCAGCAGGTCTGCTCGCGCGGGGCCCCACGAGTACATAAGAGGATTCAGGTCATAAGCTGTCCGCTGCTCGCGGATCGCTTCATCATGCCTGCCAAAGGCAGCCAGCATCTTGGCGCGGAGGTGGTGTACCTCCACAAACCTGGGGTTGAGGGCGATCGATCGCAGCAGTTCCTTGTCTGCCCGCTCCTCATCGGCGTTCACCAGCAGGTAGGCAGATCCGAGGACGAAGTGCGCCTCTGGCGAGGAATCATCAAGCTCGACCGCCCGTTCGGCTGTACTCATCAGAATCTTCATCGATTCTTCAGGCCTCAGGTTGCCGCTCATTGTTGATCCCCCGTAGTAGAGCGAAAGTCCGGTCCAGCCGAGGGAGAAATCGGGCTGCAGCGCAACAGCCCTCTCGAAGTTCGGTAAGGCGGCTTCGAAATCGTTTGCCAGCCATTGACTCCTGCCCCGCATATAGGCATCGTGTGCGGCAGGAAGAACGGCACGGCTGGGAGCGACGGGGAGTTGAGCCGAGTGCAGTACCTGTGCCAGCGCGTCCGCTGCTTCGCGTGGCAGCGCCACGATGTCATCAACACCGCGCTCGTAGGTCTTCGTCCAGAGGGTACTTGCGTCCGTCGTGGCGACAAGGTGAAGCACGAGATGCTGCCTGGATCCCGTGCGAACAACCGATCCGTCGAGGATGCTATCAACGTGAAGGCGCTTTGCGACCTCGCTTCTCGACAGGCCGTTGTCCGCTTCAAACTCCGGGGTAAGACGAACCACACGAAGACTTGAGCGGCGGGTCAGGTAGGACGCCACTTCGTCGCTGAGACCACGTCTCCCGGCTTCTGGCGTCTCCTCCCCGGCATCGCCTGCTGACACAGATGTTTTGGCCCCGCCTGCAGGATCGGCCTCGGGCCTCCGGAAGCGCTTGATCCATGCGCTCATTCTGAGCCTTGTTGCCGCCTCCGCTGGCCTCCACTATAGTCAGGGTTCCGGTCCTCTTACAGTAGAATCTGGCTTCGGATAAGGCTTCAGGGGTGGGTTCGCCTTCGAGCAGCCACTCCGAGCGCCTTCGGAAAGGTCGGGCGGCTCATCTGACGCCATCGCGGCGATCTCGAGACCGGATGATGGATCGGGTCATGACGACCGAACCAGTCTTGACCCCGGCTTTCGCCCGGGAACGTCCTTCAGGGGCCATGCATCCAAGCATTGATGTCGAAGAAGCATCCGCAGGAAGTCAGTCAGGCCACAGGAAGAGAACTACGGAGCTACAAGCTTCCATCTAAGGGCCAGGTGCTGCTGGCGTGCGGCAAGTGCCAGCGCAAGTTGAAAGATGGGCATGATCCAGACGGACTCTCTTCGCTGAAGAAGCTGTTGAAACGCAGCGGCAAGTTAGATGTTGATGGCACGCGGCTGCAGGTGCTGAAGGTGCCCTGCCTCAAGATGTGCCCCAAGGGCGGTGTCACGGTGTGTACCGCCGGGCAGGTAAAGCGGCATGAGTGCTCCATTTTGCGGAGCGCCGAGGATACGGCTGCACTCTACGCGCAATGCAAGGCGGAGTTGTACGTTGCCTCATGATCCTGCGTTCCGCATAAGCGCACAACGAAGCGGGAAATCGATGCTCCCAACGAATAAGCGGCGAACCCATGATCAGTTCGCCGCTTACGTTTCAGTTTTAGGCTGACGTCCGGACCCAAAGGTTAGCCGATGTCCTCAGACCAGTCCTGCAGGTAGTTCTTGAAGTCGGTCATGAACTTACCCGCGTCCGCCCCATCCACAATGCGGTGATCGAAGCCCAGCGTGAAGCGCTGCACCGAACGGATCGCGATCGTGTCCTGGCCGTCCTTATCCGTCAGCACGAGAGCCTCCTTGTTCAGGCCGCCGATGCCGAGAATCGCAGCCTGCGGCTGGTTGATGATCGGCGTCCCGAACTGCTCGCCGAAGATGCCCGCGTTGGTCAGCGTGAACGTCCCGCCCGAGACCTCGTTCGGCGCCAGCTTCTTGGTGCGCGCACGCTCGGCCAAATCGACGATCGAGCGCGCGACCCCGAGGAAATTCTTCTCCTCGCACTGCTTCACGACCGGCACGATCAGGCCCCAGTCGAGCGCGACCGCGATGCCGATATTGATGTCGCGGTTATAGAAGATGGCGTCGCCCTGGATCGCGGCGTTGACCACCGGGTGCTTCTTGAGCGCCTGCACCGCGGCCCGCGTGATAAACGGCATGTAAGTCAGCTTCACGCCGTTGCGCTGCTCGTACTTGTTCTTTTCCTTCTCGCGCAGCCGCACAATGCGGGTCATATCGACCTTGAACACCGTATGCACGTGCGGGCTGGTGTGCTTGGATTCGACCATGCGCTTCGCGATGATCGAGCGCATCTTGGTCATCGGCACGAGCTCGCCGGCCTGCTGCGAACCGCCCGCGGCCTGAGCCGGAGCAGACGTCGCCGGAGCGGACTGCACCGCCGAAAGCGAAGCCTGGATGGCGGCCGAACCCGAGCCGGCGCCGATGCTGGAAGCGGTCTGTGCCGGGCTCTGCTGCGGAGCCGCCGCGGCGGCGGCAACACCCGGCGTCGTCGGCTGTGAGGACTTCGCAGCCTGCGGATTCTCGAGATGCCCGAGGATGTCCGCCTTCGTAATCCGGCCGGAGGCGCCGGTACCCGAAAGGCCCTGCAGATTGACGTTGTTCTCGGCAGCAATCTTGCGCACCAGCGGCGACGAGCGCGGCGCCTCGCCAACAGACGCACTGGCTGCTGCGGCAGCAGCCGGAGCGGAGGCGGCTGGAGCGGAGGCAGCCGGGGCTGCGGCAGGCTTGGCAGCGGCGGCCGGAGCAGCGGCGCCTCCTCCAATGACCGCCACGATAGTGCCGACCGTCACCGTGGCGCCTTCCTGCACGCGGATCTCGGTCAGCTTGCCGGAGACCGGCGAGGGAATCTCGGCGTCAACCTTGTCGGTCGAGATCTCAAAGATCGGCTCGTCCCGCTCAACCGTGTCGCCGATATTCTTCAGCCACTTGGTGATGGTGCCCTCGGTGATCGATTCGCCCATCTGCGGCATGGCGATCTCGGTGCCGGGAGTCGCTGCAGCCTCCGCCGCAGGCGCGCCGGACGCGGCAGCACCAGGCGCATTGACGGCTTCATCCTGCGCCGCCGTGGCTTCGGCGGCCGGGGTGGCCGAGTCGAACTTCTGGTCGGGCACGGACGGTGCGGCTGCACTCACGGGCGCAGGCGCTGCCGGCGCGGCTGCTGCCGAACCGGCTTCGTTGATCGTGCACACCACGGTGTTGATCTGCACCGTCGCACCCTCTTCAATCTTGATCTCGCCCAGGGTGCCGGCGGCGGGTGACGGGATCTCTGCATCGACCTTATCGGTCGAAATCTCGAACAGCGGCTCGTCGCGCTCTACCGCATCGCCGGGCTTCTTCAACCACTTGGTAAGCGTGCCTTCGGTGATGCTCTCGCCCATCTGGGGCATGACGACTTCAGTTGGCATGGTCCGTCCTTCTTCGCGCCGGGCTACACACAACGCGCCACTGGATTATAAGACTTAGGGTGTGCCCCTTGCCCGCCGGCAGGCCCGCACTGGGCGGTTACCGGCTCTCCGCAAGCAGCGCGTCCACCGAATCGGTCCAGAGCATCTGCCGTTCGAAGATGCGGCCGAAGTTGCGCGCCGTCGCGTTGAGCGCGTCGTCGAGCGTCGGCGGAGGATCGAGCGGCGACTCAAGCTCAAGACTCGTCACCTCCCGGTCGGCAATCCCGCAGGGAACGATCCACGCGAAGTCACGCAGGTCGGTCGTGACGTTGAGCGCGAAGCCATGCGAGGTGACACCCTGCGAGACATGGACGCCGAGCGCGGCAATCTTTTTCTCCGGCACGCTGCCGTTGGCGAGCGTCCAGACGCCAGTCCGGCCCGGGATGCGCTGAGCCATCACCTGGTATTCACTGACCGTGCGGATAAGCACCTCTTCGAGCAGCCGGACAAAATCAACCGGCCCAAGATGCGGGCCTTTCTTGCCGGGCAGCTCGCCGCGCAGGTCGACGATGGGGTAGCCGACCAGCTGCCCCGGGCCGTGATAAGTGACGTCCCCCCCGCGATTGATCTCATGCAGCTCGACCCCCTTTGCGTGGAGCAGCTCATCGGAGGCCAGAACGTTCTCCCGCTTCGCATTGCGGCCGAGGGTCAGGACGGGCGGGTGTTCGAGCAGCAGCAGGGTGTCGCCAATAAGGCCGGCCTTGCGCGCGGCCACGACCCGGGCCTGGACCGCGAGACCCTCGGCGTACGCGATGCGCCCGAGCGAGAGCAGGTGGATCAACACCTACCGCAGTTTCCGAAAGTCTTCGACAGACAGACCGGCAGCCTTCATCCTTGCACCCATCGTGATCGGTTTCATCGGTTTGTTCCGCAGGATCACCAGCATCACCAGGCCATTCGACATGAGGATCGTTTGCTCTGACGGCGGCTACTCCGACCGGTTTCAGCCTAGACGTTGACGGCCATTCCTTCGACACTCGAAAATCCGTCCAGCAGGCTTTCCGACAGCGTCGGGTGCGCGTGAATGGTGAACATCATCGCCTCCACCGTCGCTTCAAGCTCGATGGCCGTGACGCACTCGGCGATAAGTTCAGTAGCATGCGGCCCGATGATGTGAACGCCCAACACTTCACCATACTTCTTGTCCGAGACGATCTTCACGAAGCCGTCGTGCGAGTCGAGAATCGTCGCCTTCGAGTTGCCGACAAACGGGAACTTTCCGACCTTCACGTCGTAGCCTGCTTCCTTCGCCTGCGCCTCGGTGTAACCGACCGAACCGATCTGTGGGTCGCAGTAGGTGCAGCCCGGGATGCGCCGGCGATTCACCGCGCGGGCATACTTGCCTGCGACTTTTGCCGCGACCACGCAGCCCGACATCGCGCCCACATGGGCCAGCTGCGGCAGCCCGCCGACAATGTCGCCGATAGCGTAAACGCCCGGCTCGGTTGTCTCCATCCACTCGTTCGTCATGATGAAGCCGCGGTCAAGCGGGATGTTCACCTTATCCAGGCCGCAGTCATACGTCCGCGGCGCGCGGCCCACGGCGACCAGCACCCTCTCCGCTGTCTTGGTCTGCGCCTTGCCGGCTGAGTCCGTAAACGAAATAACAGCGCCGCCGTCCTTCTTTTCAATCTTTTCGACCTTGGCGGAGACAAAGACCTCGATGCCGCGCTTCTTGTACAGGCGCAGCAGCTCCTTGGAGATCTCTTCGTCCTCGGCGTTCACGATGCGCGGCAGCGCCTCGATGATCGTAACCTCGGCGCCGAAGCTCTTGAAGACCGACGCGAACTCCACCCCGACCGCGCCCGAGCCGATCACGACCAGCGACTTCGGCATCGCGGGAATGGTCAGGATCTCCATGTTGGTCATGATCGTGTCATCGGCCTTGTAGCCCGGCAGCATGCGCGCATCCGAGCCGGTCGCGATGACGACCTTCTTCGCCTTCACCTGCGTCTTCGTCTGGGTGGTGTAGCCCTCGGCCTGCGCGTCCTTCGGCTTGCCCTTGTCCTCATCGGTCACGTCAATGGTGTGAACGCCATCGGCCGCGGGACTGGTAAGCCGGCCATGGCCGCGCACGACCGTGATCTTGTTTTTCTTCATCAGGAAATCAAGCCCCTTGGTGTGCTTGATCGTGATGTCGTTCTTGCGCTTCAACAGGTTGTCCCAGTTCAGCTTCGGCGCGTCCACGCCGTCGATGCCGTAGCTCGCGGCATGCTTCAGGTGGTCCCAGATCTCGGCCGAGAAGAGCATGGACTTGGTCGGAATGCAGCCCCAGTGCAGGCAGGTGCCGCCCAGCTTGTCGGTCTTTTCGATGATGGCGACCTTCAACCCATACTGAGCCGCGCGGATCGCACACGTATACCCGGCCGGCCCGCCGCCAACGATGACTAAATCAAAAATGGTGTCTGCCAAAGCCTTCTCCGTCCCTCGGGCGACGCGGCATTCACGTCCACGCGTGCCATTCTCCATTTTACGCCGATGTAGCCAGGCGGGGTTTGCGCCGAAGCATGCCGCCCTACTGCAGGAGCTTCGCCGCATCCTTCGCGAAGTAAGTCACGATGAAGTCCGCGCCCGCGCGCCGGATCGAGAGCAGCGACTCGAGCGTGGCGCGGTCGCGATCCAGCCAGCCGCGCTCAAACGCCGCGTGCAGCATGCTGTACTCGCCCGACACCTGGTAAGCGCCCATCGGCACATCGAACCGCTGACGCGCCTGCGCCAGCACGTCGAGATACGGCAACGCGGGCTTCATCAGGATCATGTCCGCGCCTTCGACCAGGTCCTGGTCAATCTCGCGCATGGCCTCCCGCAGGTTGGCTCCGTCCATCTGGTAGCTGCGCCGGTCGCCGAACTGCGGCGCGGAATCCGCTGCCTCGCGAAACGGCCCATAGAAGGCCGAGGCGAACTTCGACGCATAGCTCATCACCGGCGTCTGCGCATGATCGCCGGCGTCGAGCGCGGCGCGGATCGCCTCGATGCGGCCGTCCATCATGTCGCTGGGCGCGATAATGTCTGCGCCGGCTTTCGCGAGCGAAGCCGCCGTCTTCGCCAGCAGGGAAACGCTGGCATCGTTCTGGATGGAGTAGGTCGCGTCAACGCCTTCGCCGTCGCGGGCGACCAGGCCGCAATGCCCGTGGCTGGTGTACTCGCACAGGCAGACATCGGCGGTGAGGGCAAGCGAGGCAAGCGAACGTTCCGCCTTCAGCGCGCGCAGCGCCGTCTGGACGATGCCATCGTCTGCCCACGCCCCGGTGCCGGATTCATCCTTCTCAGCCGGCAGCCCGAAGAGCAGCAGCCCACCGATACCAAGCGCGACGCACGCCGCCGCTTCCTTCAACGCCTCGTCGACCGACAGGTTGAAGACCCCCGGCATCGAGCCGATAGGCTTGCGGATGCCCTCGCCGGGCACCAGGAACAAGGGGTAGATGAGCGATGCGGGCCGGAGGTGCGTCTCGCGTACCAGCGAACGGAGCGGCTCGGTCCGGCGCATCCGGTTGAGGCGAACGACAGGGCTGTTCATCCCCTGAAGTGTACGTGAACCCGGCCTTTCAGCGCGGGAGCGAGACGACTCCGGCCTGCAGTGAAACGACTCCGGCCTGCAGTGAGACGACTCAGGCCTGGACCGAGACCGCCTGCCACTCATCTCTCGCCGGCACCGGGGCAAGCACCCACAGCGTGTAAATGCCCAGCGCCGTCCCGAAGGGGATCTTGATCAACGCGAGCACGCTGAGGACGAGCGTCACCACGCGCGCCCACGGCTGGCGCGACAGCAGGCCGTAGCCGGCGACGATCGAAACCACTCCCATGAACGCCGACAGCGTAACGATGGTCGGGACGACCGAGCCGAGCAGATGCGGCAAAAATGGCGGCGCATCCGAGAACATGCCGTGGCTGACCAGGTTATGCAGCACGAACGCGCCGATAAGCCCGGTCGCAATACGGTAGACGCCGTACATGATCCAGATAATGCCAAGCGGCTGCTGGTGCTGGCGGACGCGCTGGCGCTGCTCCATCATCTTCGCCGTGGCGTAGCCCGAGTAGGCGGGCTGGAACGGCGGCGCGCCGGGTCGCGGCTGCGAGGCCTGGTGCGCGGTATTCGTAGGCGCCGGGGTAAGCGATGAGCCGCACTGGCGGCAGAACTGGGCCCCGGCCGACTGTTCACATCCGCATGCTGAGCAAACCATGGTGATACCTCCCGCGGCCTCTTGCTGCACTGGACTGCAGGCCGCCTGTCAAGGGATACGCAGCCGCCGGCGTGGCGGTTCCGCGGGCAGGACTACCATAGAGCCTGTGACTGCCCTGCTGCCCAAGATACCCTCCCCGCTGGTTGAATCAAGCGAAATCGCCCTGGAATGGCCGCGTCTGCGCGAGCACATTGCAGCCAAGGCGGTCAGCCCGCTCGGCCGCGCCTGGACGCTCGCGCTCGAACCCTGCACCGACATCGAATGGATCACCGCGCAGCAGCAGCGCACGTCCGAGATGCGGGCGTTCCTCGGCGGCGGCGGCTCGTTCGATTTCCACGGGCTCTTTGACCCTGCGACCCTGCTCGACAAGGCACGCATCGCCGGCTCGGCGCTCGAGGCGCTCGAGATCCTGGCGCTGCTCGAAGTAGTCGAACGCGTTGCCGCCTGGCGCAACCTGCTCACCGCGCGCGACGGCATGCGTGCAGCCAATATCGGCCCCGCGATCCAGGCCATGTCGCTCGACCTGCTGCCGCACGATCTCGCCCCGCTGCTGCGAACGCTGCGCGGCAAGATCGAGGCCGACGGCTCAATCTCGGACGATGCCAGCCCCGAGCTGCGCAGGATCCGCCGCGCCATGGAGTCGCAGCATCGGGCGATCGAGGCGAGCCTCCGCCGTGCCGCGCGAGCGTTGCGCGAGGACGGCAGCACGCAGGATGACCTCATCACGGTGCGCGGCGAGCGCTTCGTCATCCCGATCAAGGCCGAGTTCAAGCGCCAGGTGCCGGGCGTCATCCACGGGTCGTCTTCCTCCGGGCAAACCGTCTTTGTCGAGCCGCTCGAAACGATCGAGCAGAACAACGAGCTCGTCCGCCTGCTGGACGAAGAACAGTCGGAGATCCACCGCATCCTCGTTGCCCTCACCGCCGCCCTCGCCGGTGAGGCCGCGACCCTGACCCTGGGAACCGTCATCCTCGCTGAGGTGGAGTCGCACTTCGTCCGCGCGCGCTTCGCATTGGAGCTCGACTGCGTGATCCCGAGCTTCGCCAAGGAGATGAGCCTGCGCGCCGCGCGGCACCCGCTGCTCGAACTGCGCATGAAGGGCGAAGGCGCAAAGCCCGTGCCGCTTTCGCTCGCGCTGACCGCCGAGGCGCGGCAGCTCATCATCTCCGGACCGAATACCGGCGGCAAGACCGTCTCGCTAAAGACCACCGGGCTGCTGGCATTGATGGCGCAGGCAGGCTTGCCGGTGCCTGCGGAAGAGGCGGTGTTCCCCCTGTTCGGCGCCATCTTCGCCGACATCGGCGACGCGCAGTCGATCGAACGCAACCTCTCGAGCTTCTCCGCCCACGTCGTCAACGTGGATCACATCAGCCGCCACGCCGGGCCAACTTCGCTCGTGCTGCTCGACGAACTCGGCTCCGCCACCGACCCGGAAGAAGGTGCGGCACTCGCCGTCGCCGTCGCCGGGCACTTCCTCGAACTCGGCGCGTGGACCTGCATCACCACCCACCTGACCTCGCTCAAGGTGTACGCCGCGCAACACGCCGGCGTCTTGAACGCAGCGGTCGGCTTCAACCAGGAAACGCTCGCGCCCACCTATGAGCTGCGGCTTGGCGTTCCCGGCGCCTCCGCCGGTCTCAACATCGCAGAGCGGCTCGGGATGCAACGCGAGATCATCACCGCGGCGCGCGCACAGATGACGTCGCAGCAGGCCGACATCGGCGCGTTCCTCGACCAGCTGCACGAGCAGCTGGCGAGCGCGACCGCAGAGCGTGTCTCGCTCAAGCGGCGCGCGGGCGAGCTCGAAACAGAGCGCCATCGCTTGGACACCGAAGGCCGCGCCGAGCAGAAGCAACGCACCCGCGAGCTCGAAGGCAAGCTGAACCAGTTGCTCGAGGACTTCGAGTTTCAGCTGAAGGAGTCGGTCAAGGCGATCGAAGATAAAACGGTCTCACAGAAGATCGCGCGCGACTCCGCACTGCGCATGTCGCGTCTGCGGCGTGAATTTTCCGAGCAGTTCTCGTCAACGGTCCTCGCACACAACACAGGCGCGGACAAAAATGACAACGCGCAGAAGAAGCCCGACCCCGGGGCGCCGAAGCCGATCAAGGTCGGCGACCTGGTCACGCTCAAAAGTCTCGGCCGCCAGGCACGGGTAGATCGCCTGATCGACGACAAGAGCTTCGAAGTCTCGATGGGTCAGATGAAGATGCGCATCACGCGCGCCGAAATCGCGGACGTTGAGACGATCCGGGTTGCGACGCCGCTCGAAGCCGCGAGACGGCGCGGCGGCGTCACCGTGCGCACCAACGACGCGCTCGACTACACGCCGATGGAGATCAACGTCATCGGACGCCGCGCCGAAGAGGCTGAAGACGAAGTCGCACGCTACATCGATCGCGCCTTCCTCGCCGGGCTGCCGCGCGTCCGCATCGTCCACGGCACCGGCATGGGCGTGCTGCGGCGCACGCTGCGCGAGTTCCTGAAGTCGCACCCGCACGTCGCGACCTTCGCCGAAGCAGGCCAGAGCGAAGGCGGCCAGGGCGCGACGCTGGTGGAGCTTCGACAGTGACAAGCCCGCGAAGCTGAGCATCCACGCGGGCAGCCCCTATGCGTCCCGTTTTTTTTTGACGCAGCGCGGCGTGCGTAGAACACGGTCCTCCGTATCGGCATCGCGTCTTCGCCGCGCGCACCCCGGGGCCAGCATTTCTCTCTCTCAACTCAATGCGCGACGGCGACGCCCCGGGGCGCATTGCCAATTCGGCAGCAGGTACGCTGCAGTTACGGTGCTTCTTACAACCTTTTGCGACGGAAGCCCTCGCTGCTACGTCCAAGCAGGATGACGACGTCCCCGACAGAGACCCCGACCCGCCCCCGGATCAACTGGCCGGAACGCTATCACCCCGCGAAGACGGAAGTCCTCGCGCATAACGAAATTTCGGTTGCGGCCCCGGTTGAAAAGGTCTGGCGCACCTTGATTCGCGCCGAAGACTGGCCCGCCTGGTATCCCAGTGCGGCGCATATTCATTTCACCTCGCACGCCGGGCCGGACCTGCGCGACCGTTCACGCTTTCGCTGGAACAACTTCGGCCGCAGAATCTCGTGCAAGGTCCTGGAGTTTGAGCCGGAGCATCGCCTCAGCTGGACCGCGCAGGGGATCGGCGTCGACGCCTACCACGCGTGGGTGCTCACCCCGACCGACGGTGGCGGCACGCACGTGCTGACGCAGGAGACGCAGACCGGATGGCTGGCGCGCATGGGCAAGCGCTTCATGCCGGAACGCATGGAGCGCAAGCACCAGTCGTGGCTGGAAGAGCTGCGGCGCCGGGTCGAGCAGGCGGTTTAACAAGCCTTGGCATGGGCGCCTACCTGGCACCGCTGCGCAGCGCCTCGAAATACACGCCGCATGCGCTGATAAGGATGCGGTTCGGGCCGGCAAGCAAAATCGTATCGCCTGGAACCTCGGTCGTAGCACCGGTGACGTCGGCATCCTCATGCTGCAGGTCGATCTCGGTCACCGTGTCCGCGCGAATACCAAGCTCGGTCAGGGCCACCTTGTACTCGGTCAGATAGCTGCTGCTGCTCAGCGTCCGGGTGAGCGCCTCGGCTATTGCCACCTCGCCCCCTTTCCAGTGCATCGCACCCTGCCGGTAGCGCAGCGTGGTGCCAACCAGCGGACGCGCCTGCTCGTTGCCCCAGCATGCAGAATTGTGGGTCGGCAGGATGCGGCTGATCCGCCAGCTGCCGGTGATGGCGCGCGGCATCTCCTGCGGCCGGGCAGGAACGACAGCAAGCAGCAGGCAGGCAGAGAACAGGTATCTCAAAAACTTCGGGACGCAGACCACGGGTGTTGACTTCTCCTGTGAGAAGGGTACCGCAGCCACGCAAAACGGCCCGGAGCAGATCGCTCCAGGCCGTTGCTTTTTACCGCGAAGCGGTCGAGAACGGTGTCATGCCCTCAGATGCGCATGGGCATCAGGATATAGCGGTAGCGTACATCTTCGTTGCCGTCTTCAGGGCGCATCTGACCAGCCGACTGCGCGTCCTTGAACTCCAGGCGCACCTCGCCGGTGTTGCCGATAGCCTTCAGGAAGTCGATCAGGTACTGCGAATTGAAGCCGACCACGAGCGGGTCGTAGTTGTAGGGCGTCTCGATCGTGTCTTCCGATTCACCCGCATCGGTCGACTGCGACGACAGCTTCAACTCGTTCTGCTCCAGCCGGATCTTGATCGCGCCCGAGCGCTCATCGGCAAACTGCGCGACCCGCTGGATCGAGGCCATCAGGTCTTCCGAGCGGACGATGACGAACTTGTTGTTATCCCGCGGCAGGACCGCCTCGTAGTTCGGGAACTGCCCCGTCAGCTTGCGGCTGGTCAGCACCCGTCCGCCTACCTTGAAGAACAACGTCGAGTCATCGTCGGCAAACTCCATCGTCTCCGAGTCGGTCGAGCCGAGCAGCCCGGAAAGTTCCGCCAGCGCCTTGCGCGGAATCAGCGTCTTCTTCTCGCCCGTAATGCCTTCAAGCACTTCGCTCAGCTTCTCCACGTGCGCTAGCCGGTGTCCATCGGTCGCAACCATCGCCATCGACTCGGCCTTGAGGACGAGCAGGGCGCCGTTCAGCGTGTAGCGCGATTCCTCGTTCGAGATGGCGAAGATGGTCTTCGAGACCATATTCTTGAGGCTCGGGACCGAAATCTTCGTGCCGCCGACGGCGGGGAACTCGGCCACCTGCGGAAAGTTGGCACGCGCCATCCCGACCATCTTGGTATTCGACCGGCCAGCCCGGATTTGCACCCAGTGGTTGTCCATCAGCTTGATCGAGATGTCGCCCTCAGGCAGCAGGCGGATGTAGTCATACAGCTTGCGCGCCGGAATCGTGCACGCGCCGGCCTTCTTCACCTTCGCGGCGCAGGAGGTGCGCAGGCTCTGGTCGAGATCCGTAGCCGTGATCGTCAGGCGCCCGGTCTCGCCGTCGCTCGTCGCCTCGAAGAGGAAGTTCGAAAGGATCGGGATCGTCGTCTTGCGTTCGACCACCGACTGCGCGGCGGTCAGTTCGCGGAGCAACTCGGCACGCGAGACCGTGATTTCGAGGTTGCCAGCGGGGACAACGGCTGGGGACGTCGGGGTCGCATCTTCGGTCAGTGTGCTCACGGTTGTCTCCATGTGGAACTTTCAATCAGTCGGACGGTTAGGCGGGACATTGACCGCCCCGGCCCGACCCTCTCGATTCTAGGGCTCACGAGCATTTCTGCGCCAAGCATTTCGCTGTGGGAAAGATAGTCTCATCTCTCGATGACAAGGGTCCAGCGCAGAGCACGGACGGCACCGTCACCCCGACTTGGCGCGAGGGGCTTCTAGCAAAAGACATGAAAGAAGAACTAAAGAAAGTAGTACTCATCGATGTCGCTTGAAATGTGGAACGATCGCTTAACCGTCGTGCCTGGTTACAGTTACGGTCGCGTCCAGATTTAGGAAACCACGCTGAGGAAAAACGGAGGAGACGGAAGAGAGGCTCACCGGTCGAAAGAGCGGTGCAGCTTGTCCAATTTCTGCACAGGAGGCCTCCCCGAGGTCCACCGAAGAGCCGTCATCAAACGTGGATGAAACGTCCATCCCCATCAAAGCAAACAGCTTTCAAGTGTTTGGTTTTTGAACAGAGTTCGCCGGCCGGGGAGGATAATCAGGGATCAATCCAGCTTTCAATAAGTGGTCCTCGAAGGTGGGAAACAATGCATCTGGCTATCTTTGGAGCAAGTGGCGGCACAGGAAGATTGTTGACTGAAGGTGCGCTTGCGCAGGGCCACACGATCACCGCGCTGGTCCGGAATGTCGCAGGCTTTCCCTTCACCGGAAGGGTTAGGGTGATCGAGGGCGATGCCTTCAATCGTCCGGCAATCGTCGCGGCGCTCGCCGGAGCCGATGCCGTGCTCTCGGCGCTCGGTGCGCGTTCGCTCAAACGGGAAGACGTGCTCGAACGCGCCGTCCCGCTGATCGTCTCGGCGATGGATGAGGTGGGCGTGAAGCGAATCGTCGCGCTCGGCTCTTCGGGCGCGCTCGACTCGGCGCTGGACAAGCAGCCAACCTACCGCAAATGGCTGGTCGAAACCATCCTGTATAAAACGCTCCTCAAATGGCCCGTCGCCTCCCAGCGCGCGCAGTACGCCGCACTCGCGGCAAGCGACCTGGACTGGACCATGGTGATGCCGCCGATGCTGACCAACGGGGCCGCCCGCGGGACCCTTCGTGTGGATGCCAATGCTCTGCCGCGCAATGGGTCGCGGGTCGCACGAGCGGACGTAGCTCGGTTTATGCTGGAGCAGCTTCAAACCAGTGCCTGGGTCCGCCGTGGCGTTTACATCACCGACTAGCCCCGAGCGGACAACACCTGTGCAGCGGCAACGGAAGGCAGGCACCATGAGACGGCTTCTACTACTGGCAGCGGCTTCGCTGGCGCTCGTACCGGGCTGCCCGCCTCTACTGGCGCAGGCTCAACCGCTCGCCGGCGCCATCGCCTCGCACCCGGCTTGGCCCCAGGCGAAGCAGGCCGACGTCGACTCGATCGACCACATCGTCGCGGCGGTATATGACGTCATCTCCGGCCCCGCGCACCAGCCGCGCGACTGGACCCGGATGCGCTCACTCTTTGTACCCGATGCCCGGCTCGTCCCGGTGCGGGTCACGCCGGGCAAGCCCAACGACCTCGTCTTCCTCTCGATCGACGACTACATCGCACGCTCGTCGGCGCGCATGGAGAACGACGGCTTTGTCGAGCGCGGCGTGCACAACGAGGTAAAGCAGTTCAACAATCTCGTCAGCGTCTTCTCAACCTACGAGTCGCGCCACGCCGCCACGGATGCGATGCCGTTCGCACGCGGGATCAACTCCATCCAACTGCTCAACGACGGCAGACGATACTGGATCGAGCAGATCTACTGGGATGCCGAGCGTCCCGGCTCCCCGATCCCGGCCAGCTACCTGCCCGCCGCGCTGATCCGCTCCGGAGACTTCGCCCGTCCCGGCGCCAGCTTTGCCGGCGACTGGACCGGCACACTCGAGTACCGCGACTTCAAGACAGACCAGCCGGTCAAGCTGCCCACTCGGTTGACGATTCGCAGCTCAAGCGACGGACGCGCACTCACCTTCGCCTACACGTTTGACGACGGTCCCGGGAAGCAGGTGCATGAGACGTCCACGCTCACGCTCTTCCCGCAGGCGCGGTCCGCGACGATCTCGAGCGAGGGGGAGCGGACAGCCACCGCCTACTCCGTCGAAGGTTTCGACGAGTTTACCGAGAGCCGCGGCGGGACGCTGGTGCTGACCGGCCAGGGGACGGACAACGACAAGCCCGCCGATGTGCGGCTGACCGTGACGCTCGATGCCACCCATCTGACCTGGCGCAAAGAAACCCGGCCCACGGATGGCACGGGCGAGTTCCAGTTCCGCGACGCGTACACCCTCACCCGCGCTGCGCCGTCGGCCTGAGGCGGCAGCGACAACAAAAACGCCCGGATCGCGGTGGGGCGATCCGGGCGCAGAACACTTGCTTTCGAAGCCTGACCTAGCTGAGCGTCTCCATCAGCTTGTTGACCGTGCGGTTCAGATCCTTGTCCTGCCGCCGCTGTTCGTCGATCTTGGCGATGGAGTGCATGACGGTGGTGTGGTGCTTGCCGCCAAACTGTCTTCCTATTTCGGGAAGACTTGCCTCGGTCATCTGCTTGGCCAGGTACATGGCGATCTGTCGCGGGACAACGATCTGTCGCGAGTTGTTCTTCTGTTTCAATTCGGGAACGCGCATGCCGAAATGTTCAGCCACCGTGCGCTGAATGGCTTCGATCGTGATCTTGCGCACCTGGTTGTCGATAAACTGCTTCAGGCACTGCTGCGTGACGGCGAGGGTGCATTCGACGGCATGGTGAGAGCACCACGCGATGACGCGGATCAACGCACCTTCAAGCTCACGCACGTTCGTCCGCACATTGGACGCGATGAAAAGCGCCACGTCGGTCGGGATGGTGGCGTTCTCCGCCTCGGCCTTCCGCTGCAGGATAGCAACCTTGGTCTCGAGATCGGGCGGCTGAATATCGGCGATGAGACCCCACTCAAAGCGCGAGCGAAGGCGGTCGTCGAGATCGCCCAGTTCCTTCGGAGGCCGGTCCGAGGCCAGCACAATCTGCTTCATGTCCTCATGCAGGGCATTGAAGGTGTGAAAGAACTCTTCCTGCATGCGCTCCTTGCCCGCGAGGAACTGCACGTCATCGACAAGCAGCACATCGACCGAACGGAACTTGTCGCGGAAGCTCGTCATCTTGTTGTAGCGCAGGGAATCGATAAGCTCGTTGACGAACTTCTCCCCGGAAACATAGCTGACCGCCGCGTGCGGCAAACGCCGCTTCACCTCGTGTCCGATCGCGTGCATCAGGTGGGTCTTGCCCATGCCGACGCCGCCGTAGAGGAAGAGCGGGTTGTAAGCCTTCGACGGGCGTTCGGCGACCGCCTGCGCGGCGGCCAGGGCGAACTGGTTGCCGGAGCCGGCAACGAAGCCATCGAACTGGTAGCGCGGGTTCAGCTGCGACGCCGTGTGCCAGTCGAAGGTCGCCTGCTCGCGGCTCGCGACCGGCGCGCTGGCAGCAGGCTTCGTGCCGTTTAGGCGCGGCGCACTGGCGGAGTGGCTCGGCACGGGGGCGAAGCCGCCGTCCTCGCGAACACGCGGCGCGGCAGGATCCTGCGCCGGGGTTTCGAACTGAACGCTGTCGATATCGAGGTCGAGCTTCTCGATCGCCTCTTCGATGAGTTGACCGTACTTGTCGCCGATGTGTTCGAACTGGGCCGAAGGGATGCGCACGAAAAGCGTTTTGCCCACGACCCGGGAGAAGCGTGTCGGCTTCAACCACGTCTCGAACGACTTGCGGTTGAGTTTTTTCTCAAGCGCACCGAGGATGCGTATCCACTGGTTCAACACGGCGGCGGCCGTAGGGACAAATGACATGCGTTTACTTTCCTTCTCTAAACTTTGTGCGCCGAGACCCATGTACGGCTTACGGTCGTGCGTTCGCGGAAAAAAGTATGCGAGCGAAATGAGACAAAGACTTCCTGCCAGGCCGCGCTAAGGGCTTGGGGAGGAACTCGAACAATAGTCTGAAAGTGGTCCCGATCAAGGCCGGTGATGAAGCCGCAATACGAGGCTAATATCCAGGGTTGGTCAAACAAAAACAGGCGTCGGATGCGGGACAGCGGCTGCGGCCTGACTTGTTGAGCGGGTTTGATGGTAGCACGGAAAAGCAGGGGAGTTTCAAGGCGAATCCTCACAAAACATAACTTGCACCAATCCCGGTGAAGACCTTCGCGGTGGATCATTTGCGGGTTCGATGCGGAGCTTTGCATGAGCCGTTGGCTGTGCGCTGAGGATGAACAAATCGTGCCTCCCTCAACCCGAAATTCGAGTCTACAGGCGTTGTTGAAATCGTGCACAAAACGCTTTAGGGCTTCGCTTTTCAACCGTCTTCGCGTATACTTTGGAATTGTCGCGATAGCTCCTGAAGCATGCCGGTGGGTGTACCCCGCAGCAGCCCGGAGAGTTTCAACCGACACACCTTCAAGCGAGTGCTCCCGCGGCGACTTCGAGCGCAGGGAAGCCCAGGAGTTTTGAAATGCCGAAGCGTACCTTCCAGCCCAATCGCCGCCACCGCGCCAAGACGCACGGCTTTCTTTCCCGCATGAAGACCAAGGCAGGCGCCGCGGTGCTCAGCCGCCGTCGCGCCAAGGGCCGTCACAAGATCGCCGTCTCCGCCGGCTTCCGCGACTAGCCTGCGGGTTCGTCTTGCCGAGCTTTCCAACTTGAAAAGCCCACGCCCCGTGCGTGGGCTTTTCTTTGAACCCAACCAGAGTCCGGCTGGCCAAACCGCATGCCCTTCCCTCAAGGACCTGTCGCGCTGATCGTGAACCCCGCTGCCGGCCGGGCGCCCTCGCTGACGGCAAAGCTGCCTGCGTTGCAGGAACTCCTCAGGCGCCATGGCTGTTCGACGCGCGTCTTCTATACGACCCCGGAGACCGGATCGGCCGAACGGCTGGGCCGCGAGGCTTCGGCCAACGCGCAAGTCGTGCTGGCATGCGGCGGCGACGGAACAGTCCATCAGGTCATCCAGGGGGTGGCGGGAACCCATGTCGCGCTCGGGGTCCTTCCCCTTGGCACGGCAAACGTCCTCGCCCGCGACCTGCACCTGCCGCTTGATCCCGTCGGCGCGCTCGGAAAACTGCTGACCTATACGCCGGTCTCCATCCCGCTCGGCGAGTTGCAGACAGCCACCGAGCGCAGGCTGTTTGCCGTGATGGCAGGCTGCGGCCCGGATGGAGCACTCGCCCACGCGTTGACCGGGGCGAGCGCCGCACGCGCCAAGGCGAGATTCGGCCGCAGCGCCTACTACGCGCACGCTGCCCGTCTGTTTGTCAGCCGTAGCTGGCCGATGTTCCACGTGGAACATCGGATGGCAGGTTCGGGCGATTGGCAGCACACCAACGCGGTCGCCGTCATCGCGGCGCGCGTGCCCAATCTCGGAGGGGTCTTCCGTGGGCTGACCCGTCGTTCCGGGCTCCAGTCGCCCACCCTCACGATCGAGGTACTCAGGCCGCCGGGGCACCTCGCGCTGGCAGCCTGGTTCAGCCTCACCCACCTGGGTCTGCCCAATCCCTTTCTGCGTTCGCTCCAGGTGGAAGAGCTGCGCTGCTCCGCAACCACCGGGGTCTATGCGCAAGCCGACGCCGAGCCCATGGGCTTGCTGCCCGTCAGCATGCGCGTGATTCCGGACGCCCTGCGGCTGCTCATGCCGGCGCCCGGCGACCGATCCATCCCCGAATGAACCAGGCCCGCGGGTAAGATAACGGCATGGCTACCGGTTCCGCCAACTCGCTGCTGCGCCTGCGCAGGCACGCCGACTACGGCCGTGTCTACAACGCCACGCGCAAACAGCACGGGCGCCAGATGAGCTACTTCTTTTCGCTGCGCCCCGCCGACCGCCGCAGCGAAACCCCCGGCCCGCGCATCGGCCTCACCGTCGGCAAGGTGCTCGGCAAGGCCGTTGACCGCAACCGCATCAAGCGGCGCATGCGCGAGGCCGTCCGTCGTCACTCCGGCATCCTGACCTACCCGGTCGATGTGATCCTCCATCCCCGCAAGACGGTGCTCGAACTCGACTGGACGGCTCTCGAAAAGGAGGTCGCGCAGATCTTCCGAACCATCCAGGCGACCCTGCGCAAGACCTCCACCCCGGTATGAGGGAGGCGCTCGCGGGTGCGGCCTTCGCTCTGTACAAGCGCGTCCTGTCTCCCGTGCTGCACGCAACCGGCGTCTCGCAGTGCATCTTCCTGCCAACCTGTTCGGAGTACGCGTACGTTGCCGTGGCGCGGCATGGCTGGTTCCGCGGAACCGCGCTGGCGCTCAAACGTATCTCGAAGTGCCACCCGCTGGGAAAGGGCGGGGTGGATGAGGTGCCGTAGAGGGGCTGTTGCCCGTTCTCCGCACCTCTACCGAAGCAATTCGCCCGCTTAAGACCCCGTCGAACCCTCGCGAAGCGGCTGGGAACAGCACGAAGTCCCAAAGGGCCAGTTATCATCAGGGGTAGGCTTTTTTCCTTCGATCAGAAAGACAGGACACGTGGCAGAGTTCAAGAATCCCAATCAGGCAGGCGCACCCGACAGCCGTCCCACGCTTTACATCATGCTGACGATGGTGCTGGTGTTCTTTGGCCTGCAGTATTACCGTGCAAAGCATAATCCGCAGACTGCCTCGCCGCAGGCTCCGGCCCAGACCTCCAATCAGGCTGCGGGTCCGCAGGCGACCCCCACGGTTTCGCAGAATATCGCCGGGCAGAACGTGCAGGTGCCGGCAGTCGTGCCGGTCGTCGCCCAGTCGGAATCGACCACCACGGTCGAGAACGAACTCTACAAGATCACGTTCTCGAACAAAGGCGCGCAGGCGACCAACTGGATCCTGAAGAATCAGAAGGACAGCTACGGCCAGCCGCTCGACCTCGTCCACACCCAGGCCGCCGCCGAGGTAGGCTATCCGCTTTCGCTCTACACCTACGACTCCGCGCTCACGGCCAACCTGGCCAGCGCGCTCTATCTTCCATCGGCAACAGGAAATCTTGCGGCCCCCGCGACGCTGAACTTCAAATACACCGCGGGTGAATATTCCGTCACCAAGACCTTCACCTTCGATGACAGCTACGTCCTCAAGGCAGACTTCGCCGTCACCCGCAATGGCGCTCCCGTTCGTGCGCTGCTCTCATGGCCCGGCGGCTTTGGCGACCAGGAAAACGCCCTCTCCTATGGCGGCGCCCAGGTCGACTTCAGCCAGGGCGGCAAGGAGAAGCATGAGGCCGCCAAGAATATCTCGGGCGGCGCCACCCTCTCCGGGGGCTTTGACTGGGCCGGCGTCTCCGACATGTACTACGCCGCCATCTTCCTGCCCGAGATGCCCGACAGCGCTACCGTCGCCACCCTGCACGATCAGATCGTCGTTCCCAAGGCCGACCGCCACAACGGCCTCGGCTCAGGCGTAGCCATCAAGCCCAACCACAAGGATCCCGCCAAGGACGAAGTCAAGGTGCCCATCCTCGGCGCCGCCCTCGGCGATGCCTCCGGCCACACCGTCACGCGCCTCTTCGTTGGACCCAAGAAGGTCGACGTCCTGCGCAACGTTCACGCCGCCAACGGCACCCTCACCCTCGAGCCGCTGCTCGACTTCGGCTTCTTCGGCTTCGTCGGCAAGTACCTCTTCCTCGCGCTGCTCTTCCTGAACAAGCATGTCTCCGCCAACTGGGGCTGGGACATCATCTGGCTCACCATCCTCATCAACCTCGTCATCCTGCCGCTGCGCATCAAGACCATGCAGAGCGGCCTCAAGATGCAGCGCATCCAGCCGCAGATGGATGCCATCAAGGCCAAGTACAAGAACCTCAAAGTCACCGACCCGAAGCGCGCCGACATGAACGGCGAGATCATGCAGTTGCAGAAGGATAACGGCGTCAACATGTTCGGCGGCTGTATCCCGACCCTGATCCAGATGCCGCTGCTCTTTGCCTTCTTCGGCATGCTGCCCAAGGTCGTCGAACTGCGGCACGCGCACTGGGCCTGGCTGCCCGATCTCTCGGCCGCCGACCCCTACCACATCCTCCCCATCTTCATGGGCGTGTCGATGTTCCTGGTGCAGTTCTACACGCCATCTCCCGGCGTCGACCCGCAGCAGCAGAAGATGATGGCCTTCATGATGCCCGCCTTCTCCTTCTACATGACCTGGAACTACGCATCGGGCCTGGCGCTCTACTGGTCCATCGGCAACATCATCTCGATCCTCACGCAGGCCGTGATGAATCGGACCTCGATCGGCATCGAGATGCGCGAGATTGCCGCGAAGCGCGCGCGACGCAAAGCCGGCGTCGGCGCAAGCGCTCCAAAGGTGATCCAGGGCAAGCCCACGCGGCGCTGATACAGCGCGCTCGGTCATCGTTCCGAATCGGGACCAGGCTCAATTGAGCCTGGTTTCTGTTTTGCGCGCAATGCTATGCTTTGCTCAATCCATCGCGCGGCTTGCCGCGGGAAAGGTGTTGATCCCAGGATGATCTCCACCCAGCAGTATGTAACGATTGATGATCTTTTTGCTTTGGTGCTTCAAAAGTCCGGCTTGCATCTGACCTACAAACTCAACCCGCAGCGTGCCGTCGACCCTGAGCTGGTCATCGACTTCACCGGGCCCGACACGACTCTGCTGCTCGCACGGAACGCGGAATTATTGCTTGCGCTCGAGCACATTGCGGCCAAGGCGATCCGCCTAGAACCCGACGAGCATGACCGCATCAGCTGCGATGCCGGCGGCTTCAAGGCACAGCGCGATCGAGCCGTGAAACTGCAGGCCCAGGCAGCGGTTGCCTCCGTCCGCAGCAGCGGCCAGGCCTTCCACTTTCGCCCGATGAACTCCCGCGAGCGCCGCCTGCTGCACCTGGCCCTGGCCGGCTCGGGACTGCCCAGCCTCTCCGAAGGCGAAGGCCCTACGAGACATCTCGTGCTGCATCCGGCATAGAAACCAGTGCGCCCTTATCGCGTGCGGCAGAAGCTTCGCGTCGCTACCTGAAGCGAAGTGCTACGGGAGACCACACGAAGCTTCCACCCCACGGAGTGGCGCCCGTCCGGCGTCAGGACGCCTCTGCTTTCATTTCCCGATACAAAAGCTCGAAAAGATCACGCTGAGAATATCGTCCGGCGTGCTGGCTCCGGTCAGCTGGTCGAGCGCTTCGAGACCCTCATGCAGGTCGAGCAGAAGGAATTCATGCGGCACGCCGTTTCCGCTCGCAAGCAAGGCCTTCTGTAAAGAGCGTGCGGCGCTTTCGACCGCACGTGCCTGGCGCACGTTCGTGATCATCGCGGACTCGCCCGCAGGCTGCGCCCCAATCTTCGCAACGATCGCCTCCTTGAGTGCCGCAATCCCCGCTCCCGTTTTCGCCGAAGTCGCAAGACCATCGGCGAACCCGAACGGAACGTCCGCGAGATCCGATTTATTCAGCACCAGCAGGTAGGAACGACCCGCGCAGGCAAGCTGCGTCTCGGCATCTTCAGGCGCAAGCTGCGATTCGTGCAAGGTCGTTGCATCGACGACATGCAGCACAAGCTCCGCGTCCGCCAGGTTCGCCCTGCTGCGAAGAATGCCCTCGCGTTCCGCCTCATGCTCCGGCGAGGCCGGCACCTCGCGGAGTCCGGCTGTATCCGTCAGCAGCAGGGGAATCCCCCCGATCGCCACCGCCTCCGAGATGGGATCGCGCGTCGTCCCCGGCTGCGCCGTCACAATGGCTCGCTGCTGGTCGAGCAGCCGGTTGAACAGCGAGGACTTGCCCACGTTCGGCCGGCCCACGATCGCCAGACGAACTCCCTCGCGGACCACGCGGCCGGAACCGAAACTGTTGGCAAGCGCCTCGAGTGGTCCGATCAGTGCGCCGATACGATCCGCAATGGCTGCTTCGGACAGCAGGTCGAGGTCGTCTTCGGCAAAGTCAACGCCAGCCTCAAGTGCCGCGATGAGCACGATCAACTCTTGTTTGCACGGCGCGACCCTGCGCGAGATCGACCCGCCAAGCTGTGCCGCGGCGACCCTCGCCTGGTGCAACGTCTGCGCCGCAACCAAATCGTTCACGGCCTCTGCCTGCGTCAGGTCGATCCGCCCCGATAGGTAGGCGCGTTGCGTAAACTCCCCCGGTTCCGCGAGCCGGGCCCCATGCTCGATCGCCCCACGCACCAAAAACTCCAGCAACACCGGCGCCCCGTGCGCCGACACCTCGACCACATCTTCCGACGTATACGAATGAGGCGCCGCGAAGTACGTCACCACCACCTCGTCCAGCACCGAGCCCTGCGCATCGACGACATGCCCGAATCGCGCCTGTCCCGGCAGCAGCCCGGCTCGCAGTTGAAGCAAAGGCTCGACGCAAGCCCGCGCCCGCGGCCCCGAAACCCGCACCACCCCAATCCCGCCCCGCCCCCGCGGCGTCGCCACCGCGACGATCGTCTCCCCCTCAACCCACATAGTCTCCTCGAGACGAAAACGCATGAGATACCGTCGCACTCCGCCCGAAGACGCGACGCGAAGCCTCCACCCCGCGGAGTGGCGCCCGTCCGGCGGCAGGACGCCCTTGCGGTTGCCTGTTTTTTCGCCTTACGACTGCTGCGTCGGCTGGTATGGCGGCGGTGGTTCCGCTATGCGCGTAGCGTCGAACGACGGGGTCGCCTTCAAATGGCCGTCGTTGGTAACCCCTCCGCGCAGCCCCGCAAGAATCTGCGTCTGGAAGTCGTGCGCCGCGCCCGGATTGTTCGGCAGAAAGATCGTATTCGTCCCGCCCCGCGTGCCGATGTCGCGCAGCGTATCGAAATACTGCGTCAGCAGCACCAGCGCCATCACATCCTCGCTCGTCGCGCCCGGCACCCCCTGCTGAAAGTGTTCGATCGAAGCGCTCAACCCATCGATGATCGCCTGCCGCTCGGCCGCGATGCCCTTGCCCTGCAGCGCCTTCGACTCGGCTTCGGCCTCAGCCTGCTTCACCTTCAGAATCTTGTCAGCCTCGCCCCGCGCCATCGCCGCCACCTGCGAACGCTGCGCCGCGTTGATGTCGTTCATCGCCGCCTTCACCTTCACGTCGGGGATAATGTCCGTCACCAGCGCCGTCAGAATGTTGAAGCCGAACCCACTCATAATCTGGTCCAGCTCTACCTTCACCGCCACCGAGATCCCCGACTGCTGCTCAAACGTCTCATCCAGCGTCAGCTTCGGCACATGCCCCAGGATCGAATTGAACACGAACGACTCGATCTGCTTCTGCGGGAACGACAGCTTGTAGAACGACTCGTAGATTTTGTCGTCCAGCACCTGGTACTGCACCGACACCGGGATCTGCACAAACACGTTATCCCGCGTCTTCGTCTCGACCGAAAACTGCGCCTGCCGCACCTGCAGGTCGACAATGAACGCGTGCTCGGCAAAGGGCAGCAGCACATGCAGCCCCGGCCGCAGAATCCGGTTGAACTTGCCGAAGCGCTCGACGATCCCCGCCGACGCAGTGCGTACGGTCAGCAAGGTCTTGAGGATGAGCACGAGCGCAATCAGCGCGAAGAAAAAGAAGAGGAGAAGGCCGAATTGCATGGCGACGTCCTTTACTGCGTGGCATGAAACACCGCGCTTGGGCCAAGGATACACCCGCTCCACTCCAGTACGATGGAGCCATGGGCGCGCACTTTACCGAGGCTGGCTTGAAGTTCCTCCGTGGCATCAAGCGCAATAACGATCGCGAATGGTTCAACGCACGCAAAGAGATCTACGAGCAGCAGCTGAAAGCACCCATGCTTGCCGTGATTGCTGAGATCAACGACGCGCTCCCACCCGACTTCGTCCGCGACCCCGCCAAGACCATGATGCGCATCTACCGCGACACGCGCTTCAGCAAGGAAAAGATTCCGTACAAGACCCACGTCTCCGCCTGGTGGGCGCGCCGTGGCATGGAGAAGACCTCAGGCGGCGGCTACTATCTGCAGATCAGTCCGACCGAGGTCCTCATCGCCGCCGGCTGTTACATGCCGGAGCGCGAACAACTGCTCGCGATCCGGCGCCACCTGGTTGAGGTACACGAGGGTTACCGCGCGATCCTCAAGAGCAGGAAGCTGCGCGCCGCTGGCATGGAGCCCATCGAACGGGCTATGATGACGCGTCCTCCAAAAGGCTTCTCTGCCGATGACCCGGCGATCGATCTCATCATGCAGCGGCAATGGGGTGTTGCCGCTTCCTTGCCTGCAACCGTAGCGCTCGGTCCTCACCTGGTGCATGAGGTCACGAAGCGCTTTCTCCTCGCGTCGCCGCTGGTCGATCTGTTGAATGAGCCGATCCAGCCAAAGGAAGGCAAGACCCTGTTTCCCGCTGATTTTGTCTAAAAATCGGGCGTAAACGAGCCGAAATAGGAACAAATGCCAAGAAAACCCTAAAATTACTGTGGAAAGCCTGTAAATGCCGTTGACAAAGCCTTGAGAAGAGTTGAAGGTTGATTGCGGTACAGTTCTCAGACCCGCGTGAATACAGGCGATTTCGCTTTTTCGGCGACTGGGGGGATCGTGAGTTTGAGCGAACAACTCAGGCTTCGAAAAACGGACCAAAATTTAAACGCAAGAAGGAGAGACTCAATGGCAAAGGGAATGACAAAGACAGCACTGGTTCGCGCGATGGCAGAGAAGCTCGAATTGACCAACAAGCAGACCTCGGGCTTCCTCGAACTGCTCGCCGAGACGGCCGTCAAAGAGACCAAGAAGAATGGCGAGTTCACCATTCCTGGCATCGGCAAGCTCGTGAAGGCGGAGCGCAAGGCCCGCCTCGGTCGCAACCCGCAGACGGGTGAGACGATCAAGATCAAGGCCAAGACCGTCGTCAAGTTCCGCGTCGCCAAGACCGCCAAGGACACCATCGCGCCGGTCAAGAAGTAACCCGATTCACTCCAGAGTGGTCCAGCAAAGCCTCGCCGCGGCGAGGCTTTGCTGCGTCGTCCGCACTCCAGCCTCAGACCTTCCGAGGGACGAGCGCATTCGCCACCAGCGAGACGCCGAACGACACCACAACGCACTGGATCAGCAGCGCCGCGTTGTACCGCCAGCCCACGATCGCGAGCGACAACGCCACGCCCCAGAAGTAGACTTCGCCTAACAGCGCCCTGCCCCAGTGCGGCACCATTCCGGTGCGTTGGACCTTCGTCCTCAACGCCGGGAACAGCCGCGGCACGAGCGCGCAATAGGCCTGGTAAGTTGCCCCGAGCTTCGCGCTGAGAAAGGCTTCTTCCCCGTAGATGAGCCTTAACTGAAAGAGCCCGATAGCGACAATCGTGAAGATCGCGCCCGATCGCGGCATCAGGAGCGCGACGGCAATGCTGTGCAGAAACGTTCCCAGGTAGAGCGGATTGCGCAGGTAGCGGTACGGTCCATCTTTCAGGATGCCGTCCCCGGCCCCCTGCGCCGTGTGCATGGCACTGCTGCTCACCACGCCTTCGCCCAGGTAGGCCCCACCCCATGTACGAAGGAGTGCGCCGGCGAGGGCGAAGACGATCGCGATCGTCAGCAGGACGTTGAACGCAGTAAACAGGCTCTGCACGCCGGCCTGCGTCAGGTTCACCGCAAGGATCCCCCACACGTGCGCGTTGACGCCCGGAGGATCGAGGTGCAGCAGCATATTCCAAGGAGCCCAGAACCCGAGCGCATAGATGAGGCCGTGGATCAGGTAGCGAAAGCGAAACTCAAACGCCGACGCTTTCAAAACGCCGGTACCGCAATAACCGCCGGCGTGGGCTGCTGAATGGCGCTGATCTGCTGCACGTTAGCCGGGTGTTTTTCATCCTTGTAGACCACCCCGGATTTCATCACGAAGGGCACATGCTGCAGCAGGGTCACGTCTTTCAGCGGATCGCCTTCGATGGCGATCAGGTCAGCCCATTTGCCCGTGTCCAGCGACCCGATTCGATCGGTCCATCCCATCAGGTCAGCAGCATTCAAGGTCGCCGTCTGGATCGCAGCCAGCGGAGTCATGCCGTACTCCCGCACGTAGATCTCAAGCTCATGCGCGTTCAGTCCGTGCGGGTACACGGCAGAGTCTGTCCCAAGCGCTACCTTCACCCCGGCGGCGATGGCTCGCTTGTGATTCGCGCGGGCAACAGCCGTCGTGTCGAGCATCTTCTGCTTGTAAAGGTCCGGAAGGTTGCCGTGGTCCTTATACCAGTCGTAGAGATAGCTGGTTGGCACCAGGTAGGTGCCGTGTTGCTTCATCAACTTGATGTTCTCATCGTTGATGTAGCTGCCATGTTCGATCGAGTCCACGCCCGCCTGCGTCGCGAGCGAGATAGCCTGCGCACCATGCGCGTGCGCCGCGACCCTCCTCCCCAGCCGGTGCGCATCGGCCACGATCGCCTGCATCTCCTCGAGCGTGTACTGCGATGCCTGCGGATCATCCCCCTTCGAAAGCACGCCGCCGGACGCTCCAATCTTGATCAGGTCCGCTCCGTACTTGATGTTTTGCCGAACCTTCTGCTGCACCGCCGGGATCCCATCTGCAACGCCCTGGCCGGTGATGTGGTACTCGAACGGCAGCAGATTCTCATCCATGTGGCCGCCGGTGATGCCGAGCGCCGGTCCCGATACCTGCATGTGCGGCCCGGGCACATGCCCCAGGTTGATCTCATCCCGGAGCGCGACGTCGGTGTAGTTGTTTGCCCCTACGTTCCTTACCGTCGTGAAGCCGGCTTCGAGGGTCGTCTTGGCATTTTCGACCCCGATGATTGCTTCCTTACCCGGCGTCATGCTGAGCTCGTAATAGGGGTCGAAATTGGGAGCCATCGTGAGATGGGTATGGACGTCGATCAGTCCCGGCATAACGGTCGACCGTGTCAGGTCGATCTCCTTGTCGCCCGTCTGTGCCGCCGTCTGCGCGGTGGGAGCGATCGCGGTGATGCGATCTCCCGTAATGATGATTGTCTGCGCAGCAATCTCCTTGCCTGTGTGTACGTCCAGGATTGTGCCTGCGCGTACCAGCGTACGGGCCGGCTTCGGCGTTTCCTGGCTAACGGCAACGGTGCCTGCCACGGCGGGGATCAGTGCGATTTGTAACAGAGAACGATACAGTTGCTGAAACAGCATGGTCGGCTCCTCAAGTGGTGGTCGTGCAGCTGGCTTCTACCGCGTGGCGTTCGGGTCCAGGAGATTCAGGAGCGTATCGAAGTCTTCAAGCCCGGAGTATTCGATGATCACCCGGCCCTTGCCCTGCTTGTCTTCGATCCGGACGCGCAGGCCCAGCGACCGCTGCAGGCTCTGCTGCGCTTCGACCACGTTGGGGTCCTGCGGGTCAATCACCTTGCGCGGCTTCGCAACCTTCGGTTCAGGATTCAGAATCCCCATGATGTAGATCTCGGTCTGCCGAACCGACATGGCCCGGTCCGTCACCTTCTGGGCCACTGCCAGGATCGCCTGGGCGTTCGGCAGAGAGAGCAACGCTCGTGCGTGACCAAAGCTAAGCTCGCCCGACTCCACCTGTTGCTGGACCAGCTCCGGGAGCCGCAGCAGACGCAGAAAGTTCGTGACCGATGCCCGCTCTTTTCCCGTGCGGATCGCCATCTGTTCCTGGGTCATGTGAAAGTCGGCCGACAGTCTCTGGTAAGCGCGCGCCTGCTCAATCGGATTGAGGTCGGCCCGCTGCAGATTCTCGACGATCGTCATCTCCATCGCCTGCTCGTCCGATACCGATCGCACAAACGCTGGAACCGTCGCCTTGCCCGCTATCTTCGACGCAAGCAGCCGGCGCTCGCCGGTGATTAGCTGAAAGCGCCCGTCCGGCAGAGTGCGCACCAGGATCGGCTGCACGACGCCTGTCGCGGAGATGCTCTGCGCGAGTTCGTCGAGCTTCCGCTCGTCAAAGGTCGTCCGGGTCTGGAAAGGATTTCGTTCGATCTTCTCGAGCGGAATCTCCAGCGGCGTGCCCTCCGCGCTTTCGGCGCTGGCCGCGGGGGCGACACTTGGTTGGCGGGCAGGCAGCAGGGCTTCAAGCCCTCGGCCAAGCGCCCTGCGCTTTACATCGTGCTTCTCGGTGCTACTAGCGGACTTACCCGGAAGGAGACTCACAGCGACCGCCTTTCTGCAGATACGGATGGAAGCTCGTTACGTTTGAGAACCTCTTTGGCAAGCTCGCGATAAGCTTCGGCACCCTTGGAGCGCGGGTCATACGTAGCGACCGGCAGCCCATGGCTTGGTGCCTCTGCGACGCGAATATTGCGCGGAATCGTCGTTGTAAACAGCTTTTCCCCGAAAAACTCCTTGAGGTTCTCCGTCACCTGCTGCGAGAGATTCGTCCGATCGTCATACATCGTAAGCAGCACCCCCTCAAGACCGAGTTCAGGGTTGAACGCCTGCGCCACCCGGTCGAGCGTCGTAATGAGTTCAGAAACACCTTCGAGGGCGAAGTATTCTGCCTGGAGCGGAACGAGAAGACCCTGCGCGGCGACCAGCGCGTTCAAAGTCAAAAGATCCAGGGACGGGGGACAGTCGAGCAGAATGAACGAAAACTTCTCGGTCAGATCGGCGATTGCATCTCGGAGCCTGAACTCGCGGCGATCAGCGGACACGAGCTCGATGCTGGCACCGACGAGATTCTTACTGCCGGGAACCAGGCTAAGTGTAGGAATCGATGTAAGTTGCATGGCTTCGTCGAGGGTCGTCGATCCTAAAAGCACATCGTAGATCGATAGCCTCTGCGGCTCATCATCCTTCTGCCGGCGGAATCCGAGGCCGCCCGTTGTATTGGCCTGAGGATCGCAGTCGATGAGCAGGATGTTATGCCCTTCGAGGGCCAGCGCGGCGCCTAGATTGATGGTGGTAGTCGTCTTCCCCACACCACCTTTTTGATTGACCACCGCGAGAACTTTGGGGGTTTGTGAACGATCTGGCGATTGCTCTTCCGGAGCAGGAGTCTTCGATTGTCTTTGCATGTAGCTTCTGCCAAGCGTACCGGGAAGATTAGCCGGGAGCAACTTGAAATGTTCCACGTGGAACATCGCAAGCCTGGGAGCTCCGAAATGTTCCACGTGGAACATTCTCGTATTTTCGAATTTCATCAACCGGTCGCGCAGTTTCTAGGCCCATCTCAGCTCAGAATGTTCCACGTGACCAATCGAGACCGAGCGTACAAGCCTCGCGAGGATGTCACACGGAGACTGAATAAAGCGCTCAGGGTGGGGCCAAATGTAGTCTTCTCCCTGTGAAAACCCAGTTTCAAGCATTCGATGTGAATGAGAAATGTTCCACGTGGAACATTCTGATCCGCTCGAGTGTGCTCGTCTCCGTAAAACAGTTCCATTTGCACATCTCAGCGCCAATGTTCCACGTGGAACATTCTGACCTCTCGGATTTACGTGAAAGGCAGATTTGCTTGGCAACCGCCTCTTGCGAGCAGGCCAACTGGAAGAGGATGTTCCACGTGGAACATTCTGAGCCGCTCGAGTCACGAATAAACCAGTATGATCCACCCATTTCATCGCAAAATGTTCCACGTGGAACATTTCGACAACTCCATTTGTGTCATTTGCAGACTGCTTCTCATAATTGCCACGTCTCTATGCCGATTGGATGAGACGTATCGGGTGGAACATTCTGAGCCGCCTGACTTCGCACGTATCAACGAGGCAGCTCTACCTACTCTTTTCCGCGTCAATGTTCCACGTGGAACATTGACGCCGCTCGAATGCGCACGTGTCGGTAAGGCAGCCCCATTAGCATCTCAGCGCCATTGTTCCACGTGGAACATTCCTGAGCCGCTCGTTCAGCAATAACCAGCATCATCTGCCATCTCAGCGCAGAATGTTCCACGTGGAACATTCTGACGTCTCAATTACTGTCACTTTCAGATGGCTTTGCCTTACTGACATGTCCCCCTACCGAGTGGGCGAGACGTCTCAACTGGTGCATTCTGCACCGCTTGACTGCGCGCGTATCAACAAAGCAGGTCCGCCTGCCTGTCTCAGCGCAAGTGTTCCACGTGGAACATTCTGAATTTAGCGATTGCTGAACAAACGAAGTTGTTCGCATCGACGTTCCACTCTCGAGCACGCCAGTTAGGCTCAGAATGTTCCATGTGGAACATTCTGAGCCGCTCGAGCCCTCAGCGCCAATGATTCAGTTTCGTCTTTCCACCTAAGCGCGAATGTTCCAAGTGGAACATTCTCAATCTGCGAAAGTGAGGAATCTCCTGGCGCTTTCGGGGATTTGTAGAGAAGTGCCCGCAGAACCCGCAGTCCCGGTCAACTCGGCGACGACGCCGCCATGAGCCAAGAGAGCTCGGGCTGTCATGCGCGCGGCTTCCGGGTTATCCACGGCTCTCAGCGCGACAATATCAAATCTTCGGTCATTTAGTAACAATTCAGCTCGCTTGTCCCATATCTCGACGTCTACAGCCAGCGTTCGGGCAACCTCGCGAAGAAATGATGCCTTTTTGTTCTGAGATTCCGCGAGGGTCACCATCAACTCGGGTCTTACCAGTGCACAGGGCAAACCGGGGAATCCTGCCCCGGAACCGAGATCCAGCAGCGTCCGAGCGGACGGAAGCCGGCTTGCCAGGAAAAGCGACTCCCCGAAATGCCTCGTCACAATCGCTTCTGGCTCACGGATAGCCGAGAGGTTCGTTCGGGCATTCCACTTCAGCAAAAGGTCAAGGTAAGCCGATAGCTGGCTCAGCAGCCTGGCAGGCGGCGCGGGGTAGAACGGCGTCAGAAGCTCAGCAATCGAAGCTTCGGAAAGAGTTGGCATTCGCCTAACGTACGACCGATGTGGTCACAGCGCGGGGCACCCAGCTTCGGGCCTCTTCGACCAGTCGGCCGAAGATCAGGCGCGAACTACCGCTCGACTGGACGCTCCGCTCAGGATGCCACTGCAGTCCGAGGACAAAATGCCGATCGGTGGAGTGCTGCGCGCCCTCAACCGCCTCGATGACACCGTCCTGCGGACAGCGTGCAGAAACCATCAATCCGTCGCCGGGGATGCCAATCGCCTGGTGGTGCGAAGAGTTGATGGAAAGTCGCGCGGCGGATGCTGTCTCGGACGGATCGATGCAGGATTCGAGGAGCGATCCAGACTGAACACTGACGGTGTGAGCGATCATGACGCCGCGTGCTGCCGAATGATTGACCGGGAGGATCGTGAGGTCCTGGATCAGCGTTCCACCCCGCCAAACATTCAGCATCTGAGCGCCGAAACATATGCCGAGAATCGGCTTGAACAGGTTGTGCGCGTCCTGCAGGAGCAGTTCGTCCACATTTTCACGCGCTAGATCGGCCGGTGCTGACTCGGGATCCCGCATCTGCCCATATTTCGCTGGATTTACATCGGCTGGGCTGCCCGGCAGCAGGATCGCGGCACATGTGTTCGCCAGTTCGGCGATCCTTCGGGGATTCAGATCGAGCGGCACCTCAACCGGTTCGCCCCCGTGCGCGAGGACTGCCTCAGCAAACGCAGGCCAATTGAGCCGGTTGTACTCAAGGTCCGCGCTCGTCGGCTGAGGAATGGCAATTCGTGGCGACATAACCTCTTCAGTCTAGCGCTATCGTGTGCTCTTCGTAGAGCCTGGAGATTGCCTGGAACAGCTTTTCGGTGAGCGCTTCGGCATCGCGTGTGCTCAGCCCGAATGTTTCAAACGGCAAACCTGCAACAATTCGCACCGGTCGAGGCGTCAGGTGGTAGGTATGAATCGGCAGCAACTCGTACGTTCCAATGAGCGCGAGCGGGATAAGCGGGACTTGTGCCTTGATCGCCATGAAGGCAGCTCCAGATTGAAAGGCTGTGAGCTGTCCGTGTTCAGCCCGGCCCCCCTCGGGAAAAATGACCAGCGGCAATCCTGACTTGAGCGTCTTCACGCCACGGAGCAAGCCAGCAACGGCCGAACGGCTCGAGTTGGCATCGACCGGCACCTGTCCCGAGCGATTGAGATACCAGCCAATAAACGGCGCCTTCCACAAGGATTGCTTGGCCAGAATGCGGAACTGAAAGGGCAACTTGGCGAAGAGCACCGGTGTGTCGTAGTAGCTCAGGTGGTTAGAGGCGTAGACGGCCGTTTGATTTCCAGAGAGGTATTCTTTGCCGAACACCTGTACGGGCGAAAGGCTGATGATCAGCAGCACCTCAGCCCAGATACGCGCGATCGCGTGCTGCTGTCGCCCGGATTTGTCCCAGAGGCCGCAAACGAGGGAGATGCAACCGAAAAATACTGTTGCAACGGCAATCAGGGGCATCAGCAGGAGATAGGTCAGCCACCGGATCGCGGGCCTGTTTTCGGAGCCTGGCGGGAGAGGATGATCGGCACTCACGCGGAGACGGCCTCGGGATGAGCCAGCATCAAGGCACGGAGTTCGCCGACCAGGTACACGGAGCCGGTTGCGATGATGATCCCATCGGCGGGCGTGATTTGCTGGGCCTGCCGCAGCGCTCCGGCGAGATGCGGGGCGGCGTGCGCCGGTACCCCGAGGCGATGCGCCGCCTGCAGCAGGTCTTCGACCTGGGCTGCACGAGCATTCGAGATGGGAGCAAGCACGACGTGGTCGTGTCGCCGGTCAGGATCGCCGTCAGCCGCGGAATCAAACAGCGGGAACAGGATTCGCGAAATCTCGGCGAGGTCCTTATCGCGCAGGCAGGAAAACAAGAGCGTGCGCGGCATCGATACGGGGAGTGCGGCAATCGCCGCGCGCAGCGTCCAGGCACCCGCGGGGTTATGCGCGACGTCCAGCAGCAGGTTCGGCTCGACAAACTCGAGTCGGCCTGGCCAGTGGGTGTCACGGATCCCCGCAGCCAGCGCGTCGTTGCCGATGTTGTAACTTGCCTGGTTACGTAATGTGATTGCCGTGCAGACTGCGAGCGCGAGGTTCCGTTGCTGATGCGATCCGGGCAGGGGCGAGTCCACGACGAGGACACCCGGCTCGACGGCATCCTCGAGAACGACGCTGTAGCGATTGCGAAGTGTGCTTTTCCAGTCGGACGACGGCGTCTCGTCAGAATTCCGAACCGAAGGAGGCAGGTACGGGGCGGCGTTGATCCCGTTGACCGAAAGTCCGGTCGCGATTGTCCCGATTGCCTGGTTGACTTCAGGATGTTGTGACAGCGTGACGAGCGTCCCGCCGTGTCGCAGGATGCCGGCTTTTTCCGTGGCGATTTCCGTCAGCGTTTCGCCGAGATAGTCCTGGTGATCGAGCGCAATGTCTGTGATGACCGAGATCAGGGGCTCCGCCACGTTGGTGGCGTCGAGCCGCCCGCCGAGGCCTACTTCAAGCACCAGGATCTCGGCGCGTGGAGCCCCGCTTTCGAGGTCGCTCCCGGCAAAGAAAGCAAAGGCGACCGCGGTCAGGCGCTCGAAGAAGCTCGGCAGCCAGGGCAACTCTCCGACTTCGACAAGCCGCTCCGCAGCCTCATCCACCAATGTGTAGATTGCTGCAAACTCTTCATCGGCAATGGGTGAGAGCGAAAGCGGGCCGTCACTTCCATGTGTCGAAAGAGCGCCGTATTCGGTTGGATCGGTTGGCCGCGAGAGCTGGATTCGCTCGTTGACCCGCACCAGGTGAGGGCTGGTATAGAGCCCGCAGCGGTAACCGGCCGCGTTCAGGATCGACGCCAGGGTGGCTGCGGTCGATCCCTTTCCGTTCGTTCCGGCGATCAGTACGCCGGGCACCTTCGCCTGCGGATCGCCGAGCTCTGTGCACAGCCGGCGCATGTGCGCGAGGTCGAACTTGCGGCGAGCGCTGCCGGTTCCGGCCAGACCCGCCTGCGAAGGCGGCAGCTCGGGGCCGAGTGAGGCGAGGTGCGCAAGCGCTTCACGGTACGTCATGTCAATCATTCTAAGCGGACAGAAGTCACGGTACGACGGTGCGCCCGTGCCGCTCCCACGTCACGCGCTGCGGGGCGTGGGGACGATGAGAGAGGAAGACACGAGGCGTCACAGCTTCGGTCAGAGTCCCGAGGGACCTGGAGAACACACAATGATGTCCTTGCTGACGGTATTTGCTTATCTTTTTATGGTTGTTTCGCCGTGCCTGGTGAGCATGAATACCGGCCTCCATGTTGGCGCGGATCTGGGCAAGCGAGACCCGGCTGAGGTCGAGAGCGACCCCAGCCAGGCCTATGTTCCGTAGTTGTTAGCTGGCGAGCGACGTGACTTCAGCCTGGTACTTCGCAACGAGATCCTGTTGCGTGACCTTGCCCTGAGACACGTCGTTCGATCCACCGGCGAGCACGAAGGTGACGTCGGTGATGCCGATGAAGCCGAGAATCTGCTTGAGGTAAGCCGATTCGGCGTTGTAACTTTCCATGAACGCACCCGGCGTGTAGACGCCGCCCGAAGCGATGATGACGATTGCCTTCTTGTTCTTGAGCAGGCCTTCGTAGCTTGGCGAAAACGTCTTGTTGATCCGCACGATGTGATCGATGTAGGCCTTGAGAATGGCCGGCGTGCTGAAGTTGTACATCGGGGTCGCGAGCAGAATGGTGTCGGCGTCTTCGAGCTCGGCGATGTATTCGTCGCCTATCTTGACGGCCGCGGCCATCTCCGGGGACTGCTGCTCGGCGGGGGTGTAGGCGCCGCCGATCCACGGCACATCGACGAAGGGGAGCCTGGAGGAGCAGAGGTCGCGTGCAACCACGCTGCCGTCTGCGTGGTTCTTCTTCCACTCGTCAACGAACAGGGAGGAGAGCGTGCGAGAGACGGAATAGTCGCCGCGCGGGCTGACCAGGATGGAAAGAAGATTGGGCATGAGAGTCCTCAATTTGATGTTCAAACAGCTATCGATAGGATAGCCGTGACGTATTAAGGATGCGCCAAAATTTTCGGGAGTAACAGTTGTGGAGGGGGAGCGGGCAGCCGGGAACGTTTCCCGGGCTGCCCCTCAAGTTTTCGCGTTTCCGGTTTTAGACTGCCCAGTCTTCGGCGCCACCGAGCATCGCCGCGCCCGAGAAGCGTGCCACGCCGGACCAATCCGGCACATTGAAGCCGGCGCGCGGGTGGGCGTCCTGGCTATCCGAGGTCACATGGTGAAGTTCGAGCGCTTCGAGGACCTGGCGGCGGGTGATCTCCTGCTCGGAGCGCGAAGTACGCGACCAGTAGACGAGGAAGCCCTGGCCGCAGACTTTGCAGCGCACATCGCTGACGGTGTTGGAGAGTTTGCAAAGGACCTGCATGGGATGGGTGAACCTTTCATGAAAGCAAGAGTGGCAAGAGAAACAGTGTTGCCGTTGACCTGAATCTAGGTTTCGAAGGTTCCGTGCGGCAATGCCTCTTGCGGGACTCATCGACCGCCAAACGGGTCATGCGATCGATGACACACGGCTGGCTGCGGTTGGTACCGCGAGTGGAAACCCACTATGCTGAAAGATCAAACTGGAATGCAAAGGATCGGTTGAAGATGAGCACTGCGGAGTTGGAGAGAGTGGAAACAATTCGCGTACAACTGCCGGACGGAAGCATTCGCGAAGTGGCTCCGGGCACGACGCCGTTCGAGATTGCGAACGCGATCTCACCGCGGCTTGCCGCCGCAGTCGTGGTCGCGCGCATCAGGCCGCTGGCCGGGCTCGACATCAACCAGGCCGAGGGTGGGCAGGACGATGCGCCGGCCGATGACAGCCAGTCAACCGACGCGATGTACGGCGCGGGCGATCCGCAGGCGGAGAAGATCGTCGACCTGACGACGCCGTTGACGGAGGACGTTGCGCTGTGGCTGCTGAAGGAACAGGACGAGGCCTCGCTGAAGGTGGTGCGGCACTCGGCTGCGCACGTGATGGCGACGGCGATTCTCGAGCTGTTTCCTGAGACGAAGCTGGGCCACGGGCCGGCCACCGATCAGGGCTTCTTTTACGACGTCTACCGGGAGCACCCCTTCACCGAAGCGGATCTTGCCGCGATCGAGGCGCGCATGGCGGAGGTGGTGGCGCGCGACGAGAAGTTTACGCGGGAGATTGAGCCGCGCGAGCAGGGGATCGCGGATTACGAGAAGCAGGGCGAGTTCATGAAAGTGCATTTCATCGAGCGCTTCACGCAGCCGGGCGACCAGATTTCGCTGTATCGCAATGGCGGGTTTACGGATTTCTGCCGGGGGCCGCACGTTCCTTCGACGGGCCGGGTGAAGGCGTTCAAGGTGACGTCGGTGGCGGGCGCGTACTGGCTGGGCGATGAGAAGAATCAGCAGCTGCAGCGCATCTACGGGACGGCTTTCTTCAACGACAAGGAGATGAAGGCGCACTTCGCGCGGCTGGAAGAGATCAAGGCGCGCGACCACCGGGTGCTTGGCAAGCAGCTCGACCTGTTTTCGATCCAGGAGGTGGCGGGGTCGGGGCTGATCTTCTGGCATCCGAAGGGCGGGCTTATCCGCAAGGCGATGGAGGACTGGATGCGCGATGAGTGCATCCGGCGCGGCTACGATATGGTTTTCACGCCGCACATTATGCGGCGCGAGTTGTGGAAGATCTCGGGTCACGAGGTGAACTACGGCGAGAATATGTATCCGCCGATGGAGCTTGACGACGCGGAGTACCGGCTGAAGCCGATGAACTGCCCGGGCCATATTCTGATCTACAAGAACACGCCGAAGAGCTACCGCGATCTGCCGGTGCGGTATGCGGAGCTGGGCAACGTCTATCGGTACGAGCGGTCGGGCACGATGCACGGCTTGCTGCGGGTGCGCGGGTTTACGCAGGACGATGCGCATATTTTCTGCATGCCGTCGCAGATTGAGGCGGAGGTTGCGGACTGCATCGACTTTGCCGAGGCGGTGCTGAAGACGTTCGGCTTTGCGGAGTTCAAGGTGGAGCTTTCGACCTGGGATCCGGAGGATGCGAAGTTTATCGGGAGCAAGCAGGACTGGGATTTCGCCGCCGGCTCGCTGATGAAGGTGCTCGACGCCAAGGGCATTGCCTACAAGGTGATTCCGGGTGAGGCGGCGTTCTATGGGCCGAAGATCGACATCAAGCTGGTCGATGTGCTGGGGCGCATGTGGCAGCTCTCCACCGTGCAATTCGACTGGAATCTGCCGGAACGGTTCGAACTGACCTACAAGGGCGAGGACGGCGAGTTGCATCGGCCGATGATGGTGCATCGTGCGCTGTTCGGGTCGGTGGAGCGGTTCTTCGGGGTGCTGATCGAGCACTATGCGGGGGCGTTTCCGTTCTGGCTGGCGCCGGTGCAGGTGGGGCTGGTGCCGATTTCGGAGAAGCACCTGGAGTATGCGCGGGCGGTGAAGGCGAAGCTTGAGGCGGCGGGGGTGCGGGTCGATCTCGACGAGCGGAATGACGTGATGAAGGCGAAGATCCGCGACTTTGCGAATGCGAAGGTGCCATTCATTCTGATCCTGGGGGACAAGGAATCGAACACCGGTCAGGTGAGCGTGCGGACGCGGGGCAAGGGCGATGAGGGCGGGGTGCCGCTCGAGGACTTCCTGGCGCGGTGTGCGCGGCTGCAGAGCGACAAGGGCGTCGAGCTGCAGTAAGCCGATGTGTTTCTCTTCGACGCCGCGAACCCGGAATCAAGGGTTCGCGGCGCCGTTTGCGAGGTACGTGCATCCAAACTGCTGAAGACTGGTTGACCAGGAGAGTTCACGATGAATGTACTTGCAACGTTTGCCACGCGGGATATCGCCGACTCGATGAAGGACCGGCTGGCCGAGAAGGGCTTTGACCGCCACGAGATGACGGTGATGTCGAACCGCGTGAGCCAGGAGCCGCCGGAGGATGCGGTGCTCGAGGTGGGCACCGATCTTGAAAAAGGCGTGTCGGGATTCGAAGAGAAGATCGGCAAGACGGTCAATGCGCTCTTCGGCAAGAGCAACCTGATGGAAGGCACGGGCAGTGAGGGCAACAAGAACGGCGGCGCGCTGTTTATGGTGCGGGTGGATAGCCAGGCCGATGCGGACAAGGCGGTTGAGCTTCTGAAGCTGCACCTGGCGGCCGATATCGAAGTGACCGAGACCGACACGAACGACTTCAAGGACACGCAGCTCGAGGAGAAGGTATAACCCCGGGGTTCCAGGTCGAAGACATCATCGAGGTGGTGGCACCGCTCGACCGGTGTTTCCTGCTTGCGACCAGCATCGAGCTGGTGCAGCGGACGATTGAGCTGAAGCCGACCGAGGGTAAGACCAGCGGCATGATCGTGGACGGCGACCAGCTTGTGTGGCGTGGGTGGAAGTTCGGCATCCCGGCGATGCACGAGACGCTGATTACGGGCTATGAGCGGCCCGCCTACTTTCAGGACACGATGGGCCGGGGATACTTCGAGCACTTCCAGCATGATCACCACTTCAGTTTCGTCAACGGGCGAACCGTGATGCACGACGTGGTGCGCTTCACGCTGCCGTACGGCCTCGCCGGCCGGCTGGTGGGCAGGTTCATCGTCGTCCCGCACGTGGTGGGGCTCGTCAAACGTCGGTTTGCGCTGCTGAAGAGCCTGGCAGAGGGCGAGGAATGGCGACAGATTCTCGCCGGCGCACCAGACCTTGTGCACTCGACCTCGCGTTAGCGCATACCTGCATCGAAGCAGGCTGAGGTGTTTTCGATGAAGGCTGTTGTTCTACATGAGTATGGCGGTCCGGAAAAACTGAAATACGAAGACTTTGACGACCCGGTGGCGGGTGCCGGAGAGATTCTGATCCACGTGTCGGCCGCCAGCATCAACCCCGTCGACTGGAAGATGCGCAGCGGCGAAGCGCAGGCGATGTTTCCGGTCGAGTTTCCCGGCATTCTTGGCCGCGACATCTCCGGCATCGTCCGCGCAGTCGGCGAAGGGGTGACCGGCTTCGAGGCAGGCGACAAGGTCTTCGCGCTGGCAAACCATACCTACGCCCAGCTTTGCACCGTGAAGGCCAGCGACGCGGCGAAGGTGCCGGAGGGGCTGGACCTGGTGCGGGCGTCGTCGCTGCCGTTGGTGACGCTCACCGGCGAGCAGCTGATCCGGATCGGGACTGGCGTGCAATCCGGCCAGACCGTGCTGGTTGCGGGAGCGATCGGCGGAGTTGGCCGCTCTGCCATCCGGACAGCGAAGGATGCGGGCGCGCACGTCATCGCGGGCGTGCGCAGGAAGCAGCTGGAGGCGGCCCAGTCGTTGGGTGCCGATGAGTGTATTGCGCTGGACGACGAGTCGGCGATGGCGAAGCTCGGCCTGCTCGATGCCGTCGCGGACACGGTCGGCGGCGAGACGGCGCAGATGCTGATGGGAAAGGTCGCGCCGGGCGGTATCTTCGCCAGCGTGCTTGGACCGCCGGCCAATGCGGCGCTGCACCCGAAGGTAAAGGTAGTGCCGGTGAAGTGCGTTCCCGACCCTGAGCGGATGGTGAAGCTGGCGAATGACGTGCTGGCGAAGCGTCTGACGATCCCCATCGACCGGATGATCCCGCTGGCCGAGGCCGGAGAAGGCCAGGCGGCGGCGGAAAAGGGTGGGTTGGGGAAGGTTTTGTTGCTGGCGTAGGGGTGTGGTGGCTGCGGGTAGGTGGTTTTAGTTCTCAGTTCTCAGTTCTCAGTTCTCAGTTCTCAGTTCTCGGTTCTCAGTTCTCGGTTCTCGGTTCTCGGTTCTCGGTTCTCGGTTGTCGGTTGTCGGTTGTCGGTTGTCGGTTGTCGGTTCTCAGTTGTCGGTTGTTAGTTGTCGGTTGTCGGTTGACCGTTCTTGGCTACGTAGGAAAGCCACCGCTCCTGGTTGGGAGCGGCGGCTTTTTTGAGGCTTGAGCTTTTAGGACTTGTAGGAGGCGATGGCCGAGGCTTCGTCGTCGAACACATCGAATACCGTGTAGAGCTTGGTGATCTGGAGCAGATCGTGGACCTTCTTGGTCAGGCTCAGCAGCTTGAGCGCGCCGCCACTGTTCTTCACCGAGGTAAACGCGCTGACCAGTTCGCCGATGCCGGAGCTGTCGATGTAGTCCACGTTGCCGAGGTTGAGCAGGATCTGCTTGGAACCCTTGGAGAGGGCATCCTGGACGGCGTCACGCAGGACGACGCTGCCCTCGCCGAGAGTGATGCGGCCGCTCAGATCGAGAATGGTGACGCCGTCCACCTGACGGCTCTTGAATTTCATGCTCATCGAATAAGTCTCCCTGTCGCTTCACTTTGTAAATTGTGGGTTTTACCAGCCCACTATGCACTACGCCGCTTGATCAACGTAATCTCTGTGCCCGGGGATAGCTGGCGAAAGTGTACCTCATCCATGAAGGCGCGCATAAGAAAGACACCGCGACCCGAAGTCCGGAGAAGATTTTCAGCTGCGAGCGGGTCGGGAATCGTCTCCGAATTGAAGCCTTTGCCCTCGTCGGCCACGCGAATCGTCACCGTATCGGCGCTGGCCTCGAAGCTCGCGGTCACGTGCAGCTCCGGGTTGTACTGGTTGCCGTGGATGACGGCGTTGACGGCGGCCTCGCGGGCGACCATGCCGATGTTGCCGGCGTCGTCATCGTCGAACCCGGCGCGCCTGGCAAACTCCAGTGCGTTTTCTTCGATCGTCTCGACACTGGGCAGGGCGGAATCCAGGGTGAGGCTCAGGCGGCTTGTCGTTCCATCGGTCATCAACCTGCGCAACCTTTCGTGAGACACGTCGTCGCCAGCAAGAACCTGTCGGAAGTCTTTCGCCCATGAGCGAGATTGTCAATACCGCGCTTCGTTTTAGATGATGAGGTTGTCGATGAGCCGTGTCGTCCCGACCCGGGCCGCGATGGCGAGCAGGGTCCCGGGGCCGGCGTGCTGTATGGGTAGAAGTGTCGCCGGATCGACGGCTTCAAGATACTCGAGCAGTACGGACGGCTCTTCTGCGAGGACGGCAAGACCGTGCTGAAGCAGGCGCTCCGGAGTGGCTTCGCCCGCAGCTGCGGCCTCACCCATTGCCTTGAGTGCGCGCGAGAGGACCAGCGCCCGGCGGCGTTCTTCCGCGCTGAGGTAGGCGTTGCGCGAGCTCAGGGCAAGCCCGTCCGGGTCGCGCACGATGGCGCAGGCGACGAGGTCGAGCGGGAAGTCGAGATCGCGAACCATCTGCCGCAGGACCGCGACCTGGACCGCGTCTTTCTGGCCAAAGTAGGCGCGGGTGGGCTGAATGATATGGAACAGCTTGGCAACCACGGTCGCAACGCCACGGAAATGCCCTGGCCGATGGGCGCCGTCAAGCCGCTCGCCAAGCGCGCCCACGTCGACATACGAGGTGGCGCCCTGCGGATACATCTCTTCCACCGAGGGGGCGAAGACGAGCGCAACGCCGGCTTCGCGAAAGAGGGCGAGATCCTGTTCCAGCTGACGCGGGTAGCGGCTGAAATCTTCGTTCGGCCCAAATTGCAGCGGGTTGACGAAGAGGCTGGCGGCGACCACTTCGTTCTCGGCACGGGCCCGTTCGACCAGCGACAGATGGCCCGCATGAAGGGCGCCCATTGTGGGGACCAATCCAAGCTGACTTGCGGACTGGCCTTTTGTGGATTGGCCTCGTGCGGACTGGGCTCGTGCCGCCCGGAACTCTGCGATGGTCTTCAGGACCTGCATGTTCAGGCGCCGGCCTCGGTAAGCTCACGCTTGCTGGCCTGCGGCAGGTGGTAGCTTTCCGCGTCGGACGGGAAAGCGCCGGTCTGCACGTCATGCAGGTACTGCTCGAGCGCGCCGCCAATCAGCGAATCCCCATCGAGGTACGGGCGGACGAACTTTGCCGCGGGACGGTCGGTCAGCCCCAGCAGGTCGTGCCAGACCAGGATCTGTCCGTCGCACGCCGGTCCTGCGCCGATACCGATCGTCGGGATTGGCAGCTCGGCGGTAAGGCGCGCCGCCACTTCGCGCGGGATCCCTTCGAGCACGATCGAGAAACACCCGGCATCGGCAAGGCGGTGCGCGTCGTCGTGCAGTTGCGCGATGGCCTGATCGGTCTTTGCCTGGACCTTGTAGCCGCCCATGCGGTTCACCGCCTGCGGAGTCAGGCCAAGATGGCCCATCACCGGAATCTCCGCCTCGACCAGCCTGCGGGCAAGATCGACCCGCGCGCCTTCGAGCTTCACGGCTTCCGCCCCGGCTTCCTTGACGAACCGCATCGCGTTTTCAACGCCGGTTCTATCGTCGGACTGGTAGCTGCCGTAGGGCATGTCGGCGACCAGCAGAGCGCTGACCAGCCCGCGGCGTACCGCCCGCGTGAAGACCAGCATCTCGTCCATCGTGACGGCAAGTGTGGAGTTGTGGCCGAGCATCGTCATGGCCAGCGAGTCACCGACCAGCACCACGTCGAGGCCGGCGGCGTCGGCCATCCGGGCCGAGGGGAAGTCATACGCGGTGACGCAGGCGATGCGTGGGCCGGACTGCTTGCGCTCAAGCAGCGAGGGAACCGTGACCCGGGCGCGTGCCGGGGCGGTTCCTGTCAATGGATTCCAGACACTCATGGAAGACTCCTGTGCAATCCCGCGAAGGCACGGCAGGTATCGCCGCAGCCGAGTTTACGCTTGCGAGGCCATGGAAGACAAACCAGGGCGACCGCGTGCTGGCGCGGGGCGAACGCTACTTTGTGGGGTGGAAGCCTCACGTGATGACCGGCGGGACCCTGTTTGATGGCTGCGGCGCGAAGCCTCCACCCCCACGTGGTGGTTGCGGACCGTGACTAGGGCGCGGTGGCGGCTGCCTGTCTTTGGCTAACCCGTGAGCGCAGCGCGCTGGCTTCGTCGAGGATGCGGTGGGAGATGGCGAGCTTGGACATGCGCGGCAGTTCGATTTCGCGGTCGGCGGTAACGAACGTGCCGGCATTTTCGTTCGAGTCGAAACCGATGCCTTCCTGAGAGACGTCGTTGACGACGATGGCGTCGACGCCCTTGCGCCGCAGCTTGTCGCGGCCGCGCACCAATGCCGACGTGCCGGGCTCGGGAATTTCGGCAGCGAAGGCAATGACCAGGGTGCCCGGAGCGCGCCGCGCGACTACCTCGGCGACGATGTCTTCCGTGGGCTCGAGCGTGAGCGTCAGTCCGTCGGCACGGTGCAGCTTGCCGGTCGCGGGCGCCGCGGGCCGGAAGTCGGCGACAGCAGCGGCCTTGAGAACCAGCGTGGCGCGCGGCAGCGCTGCAAGCACTGCGTGGCGCATCTCGGCGGCGGTCGAAACCGGGACGAATTCGGCTCCCGCGGGCGCAGGGAGCGCGGTCGGAGCGGAGATCAGCAGGACGCGCGCGCCCCGTGCGAGCGCAGCCTCGGCGAGTGCATAGCCCATGCGGCCGCTCGAGCGGTTGCCAAGAAACCGCACGCCGTCGATCGGTTCCCGCGTCCCGCCGGCGGTAATCAACACCGTCTCGAGCTCCAGATCCTTCGACGCGGGCTTGAGCGCCGATTCGACTGCGGCGACGATCTCAGGCAGCGCGGCCAGCCGTCCCGAACCGATCATCCCGCAGGCGAGATAGCCGGGCTCCGGCTCGACGAAGATCGCACCGCGCCGCCGGAGCGTCGCGACATTTGCCTGGACTGCCGGATGCTCCCACATCACAACATTCATGGCTGGTGCGATCACGACAGGCGCGCTGGTTGCGAGGTACATCGTGGTCAGGAAGTCGTCGGCGATCCCGTGGGCCAGCTTGCCGAGCATGCTCGCGGTCGCCGGCACGAGGATGAGCGCGCCGGTGGTCTGCGCCTCTTCAATGTGCTCGATTGACGAGGCGCCCCCGGGCACTTCGGCGCCTGTCCAAAGCGAGGTGATGACCTTGTGCCCGCTGATGGCGGCAAACGTGAGCGGCGTGACAAACTGCTCGGCGGCGGCCGTCATGGCGACATGCGGGTCGAAGCCCGCGGTCTGCAGCGCGCGAACGAGCTCGACGGCGCGATAGGCCGCGACGCCGCCGCAGACGCCGACCGTGACCTTCCGTGGCTGGCCGCTGGTGCTCACGCAGGTATTCTCTCACTTCGAGCAAACGGCCGTCCCGCTACAATCGGGGGGATGATCGCATCCCTCCGCGGCACGTTGTTAGCGAAACTTCCCAACCAGGCGCTGATCGAATGCTCCGGCGTGGGCTATGAGGTCGCCATCTCGGTGGCGACGTTTTCGGCCCTGCCCGCCGAGGGCAAGGAAGCGCGTCTGCACATCTTTACCAAGGTGGCGGAGGATCAGCTGGCGCTCTTCGGCTTTGCTGAAATGGATGAGAAGCGGCTGTTCGAGCGGCTGATCGCGGTTTCGGGCATTGGGCCCAAGCTCGCGATCACGGTGCTCAGCGGCATCGCGTCGGAGCGGCTGGTGACGGCGATTCGCGACGGCGACCATGCGTCGCTGGTCAAGATTCCGGGCATCGGCAAGAAGACGGCGGAACGCATCGTGCTCGAGCTGAAGGACAAGCTGGACGATCTGCAGGGCTTCAGCACCGGCGGCGGCACGCATGCGCGGCCGACGAGCCTGGGCGCGATGGCGGACGACGTCATCTCCGCGCTGGTCAACCTCGGCTACGCCCGGCCCATCGCACAGAAGGCCGTTGAGTCGGCAATCGAGAAGCACCCGGAAGCAAAGGAGACCTTCGAGATCCTGTTCCGCGCGGCGATGTCGTCAATCCGGTAGCGAGGCCGAGAACCCCACGAAGTGGCCGCCGTTCGCGATCAGGACGCCGTGGCTGTCGCTCCCTACCGCCGCCGATACCGGATCGAAAATGTATAGCCGTCGTTTGGCGGAAAGAGCTGCGCCACCAGCCGCAGCCGGTCGGCCAGCGCACCCGGGGCCAGCAGTGGATACTCGCGTTCGCGGAGCTCGGCGTAGTCGAAATCGACCGCAAGCGAGAGCTGATAGATTGCCAGCGCATCCGCAAATGCCGCTTCAAAGTAATCGAGCCGAGCCTTCTCATCGAGCTTGTCCGGCTCAGCCGCCGTACGCGGGGCAAGCGACGCCGTGCGACCTTCCCACGCATCCTGGCTGGTTTCGCCGCGCACTTCGGCCAGCGCCTGCTTCCAGACCAGCGTGGTGAATGCTTCGGGAATGCCGGCATGCTGTGCGAACGCGTGTCCGACATTGATGAAGTATTCAAAGGCCAGCGCGAAGGTATCGCGCAGCAGCCGGGCAGAGATGAACACGCCCTCATGAGCCGGCGCGCGGAAGGACGCCGGCACGGACACGTTGCGATGGCAGATCGATTCCTCAAACAGGTCAGGCAGCGCATCGGCCGAGATCAAGGTGCGCCCCGCGTCAGAATCGCGGGCGTGCGGCACTGCCGGCTCCGGCATCGCGAGCGGCACAAAGTAGAAGACGCGGTCGGCGAGCGCGGGTGCGATCGTCGCGGGAACGGCCTGCACGATGCGCTGAAGATCGGCATCCCCGACGCCGGTCTCGCCGTAAGCGGCGAAACGCATTCCGTTCGGCGCCATGCGCGGCGCCAGCGTGGAGGCGACCTCCGAGGCGTCGATGAGGACGCGAGTTCCGGTTTGAGTGCTTTCAGACATCAAGGGTTTATTCTATAGCCATGGCCTCGCCCACGTACCAAGCGCCCCTTGCCGCCGGAGAAACCCCAAAAACCCTGATGGCGGGCTACCTCTTCGGCGCGCCCATGGGAGAGCTCGGCTGGTTCGCCAGCCTGCTGATGGGGCTCGCCTCCGGAATGGCCGCGTTCTTCTTTACGACCTTCCTCGGGATCGTCACGATCCTGTTCTTGAACGCCGCTGGACACAAGGTGGATTACGCCTGGAGCTACCTCTATATTGGCCTGCCCCTCGGCCTGATCGTCATGGTCCTCTCGCTCGCCTACCTGGGCATGCTCTGGACGCGCCGAGTTATGCGCAAGGCTTAGAAGCAGGAGCAAGTGCGTCCTAACGCCGGACGGGCGCCACTTCGTGGGGTGGAGGCTTCGCGTCGCAACATCAGGCGGAGTGCGACCGAATACCACGCGAAGCTTCCACCCCACGAAGTGGTCGCTGCCCGCGATCAGGGCGCTTTTGCCGTTGGTTTTGAGCCCCTCTGTTATTCTGACGGCTCCATTTCTTCCATCTCAAGGAGTGCTCCCCCGCATGGTCTTTACCGTTCGTCGCGCCGCCGTTCTTGGCCTGGCCGTTGCTGTCACGCTGCCGCTCGCTGCTGAAAAAGAGAAGAAGGCGCCGCCCGCCGCGGCTGTCGTGCCGTCGTACTATGGGCCGCAGCCGGCGACCGAGAATCTTGACCTGACGATGTACGCGAAGATCCGCGAAGAGGGGTTCAAGCATTCGCACGTGATGGAGTTTGGTGCGGCGCTCACCGAGGGTATCGGCCCGCGGCTGACGGGTTCGCCGAACATGGCGAAGGCCAATGCGTGGACGCGCGATACGTTGACGGCGATCGGCCTGTCGAACGCGCACCTCGAGGACTGGGGCGAGTTCGGCATGGGCTGGCAGCAGATCAACACCTGGGCGCGCATGGTTTCGCCCGACCCGGAACCGCTGTGGCTGCAGGCCGCGCCGTGGTCGCCGGCAACGGCTGGGCCGGTGAAAGGCAGCGTGGTGTATGTCGACCTCGCGACGGCCAAGCTCGATGAGTTGAAGGGCAAACTGCAGGGCAAGATCGTGCTGCTGGGTGCGACGCGCGCGACTCCTGACATCACGGAGGCTTTGTTCAAGCGCTATACCGATGCGGAGTTGAAGGAACTCGAGACGATGGAGGCGGGCGGCGGTGGACGCCCGGCGATGATCAACGGCGTGCCGATCGAGACGTTCCTGGCCGAGCGCAGGCGCATTGCCGCGCTGCGCAAGGACGCGCTGAAGATGTTTGCCAGTGAAGGGGTGGTCGCGATTATTACGCCCTCGCGCGATGGCGGCCACGGAGGGGGCACGGGCATCATTTACGACGACAATGGCGCGAACCTGGCGCAGTCGGCGCAGAAGCCGGAGAATAAGGTCACCATCCCGAACGCGGTGATGATGATCGAGCACTACAACCGCCTGGCGCGGATGGTGCAGGCTCATGTGCCGGTCGAGGTCGAAGTCAACATCGAGACGAAGTTTACCGGCGACCACGAGCACGGCTTCAACACCGTCGCCGAGATTCCCGGCACCGACCCGAAGCTGAAGGACCAGGTCGTCATGGTGGGGGGGCATCTCGATTCATGGATCTCGGGCACGGGCGCCACGGATAACGGTGCGGGCTCGATTGTGGCGATGGAGGCGATGCGCATCCTGAAAGCGCTGGGGGTCGAGCCGCGCCGCACGCTGCGGATCGCGTTGTGGTCGGGTGAGGAGCAGGGGCTGTTCGGCTCGCTGGGTTATGTGAAGCAGCACTTCGGCGAGTTCAACGATCCGCCGGCCGATCCGGCGATTCCTTCGTTTATGCGCCAGCACGGGCCGCTGAAGACGACCAGGGAGTGGGAGACGCTGGACGCCTACTACAACCTGGATAACGGCACGGGCAAGGTGCGCGGGATGTACACGCAGGAGAATTACGCCATCGGGCCGATCTTCAAGCAGTGGATTGCGCCGCTGGCGGACCTGGGCGTTTCGACGATCAGCTACCGCAACACCGGGGGCACGGACCACCTGAGCTACGACGCGGTCGGGCTGCCCGGCTTCCAGTACATCCAGGATGAGATGGACTACGAGACGCGCACGCATCACTCGGATATGGATACCTATGATCGGCTGCACGCGGGCGATCTGGAGCAGGCGGCGGTGGTCGAGGCGATCTTCCTCTACAACACGTCGCAGCGCGAGGAGATGATGCCGCGCAAGCCGTTCCCGCACCCGGAGAATGACAAGGAGCGCAGCGCGCCGTTGAAGGGAATCTACCCGAACGCGGTGTTGGAGCAGCATTGAGGGGAGTGCCCCTCCCCCTGTTCCTAAGCAGGATTGTTAGACCATTGCACTGAGGTATGGATCAAACCAGCGAGCTGGGTGCCCTGTTTCCGGGGCACCCACTTTTATTGAGGTATCGATGACGATTCGGCGGGGAGTTGCGGGCGACGTTCCGGCGGTGATGGAGCTTGTGCGCCGCGTCGTGCCGGGGATGCGGGCAGGCGGCAATCTGCAGTGGAATGAGGAGTACCCCAACGCCGCCGTATTCGAGCGCGATGTGGAACTTGGCCAGATGTGGGTGGTTGAGATCGATGGGCGGCTGGGTGGTGTGGCTGCCGTCACGACGGACCAGGACCCCGAGTACGCCGATGCCGGTTGGGATATCACCGAATTGGCGATCGTGGTGCACCGGGTGGCGGTCGACCCGGAGCTTCGTGGGAAGGGCATTGCCGCCGCCCTGATGGCGCAGGCTGAGGTCGTTGCGCGCGAACGCGGCATCGGGGTGCTGCGGGTGGATACGAATACCGAGAATGCTGCCACGCAGAGGCTGTTTCCTAAGCTGGGTTACAGCCTGGCGGGCGAGATCAGCCTGGGGTTCCGGCCGGGGCTGCGGTTTCTCTGCTACGAGAAAAGACTCGAGACCAGTGCGCCGTGACCGCGGGTGGCGACCGCTTCGTGGAGCGGGAAGCTTCGTGTCGCAGCATCCAGCGGAGTGCAACTGGATACCACGCGAAGCTTCCACCCCACGATGCGGCGCGCGTCCGGCGTGAGGACGCGTTCGCCTTTAGATCTGGGCCATGCCGCCGTCGACGAAGAGTTCGATTCCGTTGACGAAGGTGGAGTCGTCGGAGCCGAGGAAGAGGGCGACGGTGGCGATCTCTTCGGAGCGGCCGATGGTGCCGCGGGGAACCATGGTGGCCATCTGGGCCTTGAAGTCGGCGCCGAGTGGTTCGAGGATCGCGGTGTCGATGGGTCCGGGGCTCAGAACGTTGATGCGGATCTTGCGTTCCTTGAGGTCGACGAGCCAGGTGCGGGCGAAGGAGCGGACGGCGGCCTTGCTGGCGGAGTAGACGCCGAAGGCTGGGGTGCCCTTGATGCTGGCGATCGAGCCGTTGAGGATGATGGATGCGCCGTCGGTCAGCAACGGCAGGGCTTTCTGGACGGTGAAGAGGGTGCCGCGAACGTTGAGGTCGAAGGTCTCGTCGAAGTGCTGTTCGGTGACTTCACCAATCTTGGCGAATTCGCCGCGGCCGGCGCTTGCGAAGAGGATGTCGATGCGACCCTTTTCCTTCTTGACCGTGTCGTAGAGGCGGTCGAGGTCGGCGAGGTTCGAGGCATCGCCCTGGACGGCGGTGACGTTTTTGCCGATGAGTTTGACGGCTTCATCGAGCTTGTCCTGGCGGCGTCCGGTGATGAAGACGTACGCGCCTTCTTCGACGAAAAGCTTTGCGGTGGCGAGTGCCATGCCGGAGGTGGCGGCGGTGATGACGGCGATCTTTCCTGTGAGCTTGCCCATGGTGACGAGATCCTTTCGTGTTGTTGCTGGGGATGAGAGGCTTGGGGTCAGGATAAGGATTCAATAGTTCGGGAATTATGAACTAACGGAGAAATCACGTACCATGGGGGCATGCGGCCTCTGTTTCATCCTTCGGTGGGCGATGTGACGGTGGAGGGCATTTTGCATGCGCTGGCGGATCCGGTGCGGGTGGCGATCTTTGCGGAGATTGTCGGGCAGTCGTGTACGCAGAGCTGTTCGAGCTTTCTGATGGTGGGCGCGCAGGCGATTCCGCGGTCGACGCTTTCGCAGCACTTCAAGGTGCTGCGGGAGGCGGGCCTGATCCGGGGGGAACGGCGCGGGGTGGAGATGCACAATCTGTCGCGGTGCGCCGAGATCGACCAGCGGTTCCCGGGGCTGATCGGGTCGATCGTGAAGGCGTTCCAGGTCCAGGCAAGGGCAAGTACGCCCTAGTCGCGGTCGGCGACCACTTCGTGGGGTGTTGGCGCTGCGCGTTTCGCACGAAACAGGGGGGCGCGGAGAAAATTCTCCGCGCCCCCCTCACTGCTTCGACTGCGAGCTACGTTAGAACTTCACGGTAAGCGTGCCGGTGATGGCGCGCGGGGTGCCGGTCTGCAGCGTGTTGTTGTTGATCGACGTCGGATCCGAGGCGACGAAGCCGTTGGTTCCGATGGTCGACCAGTACTTGGTGCTTGCGATGTTGTACACGTTCAGCTGGAGCTTCACCTGCGAGAGCGGGCCCACTTCGTCGACATGGTAGCTGGTTCCGAAGTCGCCGAGGAAGCGTCCGCCGACCGAGTTGTCGTCGGTGTAGGTGAAGTAGCGCATGCCCATGAAGTCCGAGCCGATGTGCGCGTCGAAGCCCTTCCTGCTGTAGTTCAGCTCGTTCTTGTAGAGGAACTTCGGTGCGTCGACCACGGTCTTGCCGCCGGTGTGGATGATGGTGGTGGCGCTGGCGTTGTAGTCCGAGTCATAGGTGGACGAGCTGTAGGTCAGCGCGTTGTAGAGGCTCCATCCGTTGTTGAGACGGTAGGTGACGGCACCGTCGACACCGTTGGTGGTCACCCCGCCGACGTTCGAGAGGATGCTGGCATTGCCGGCGATTCCCGGTCCCTGCTGGATGGCGAGCAGGCGGTTCGAGAAGTTGACGTGAAAGAAGCTGGCCTGCGCCTGCAGGTGGTTGTCGGTGTGACGAAAGCCGCCTTCTTCGGACCAAGAGGACTCCGACTTGAGGTTCTTGGTGAGAGCGTTGAAGCCGGCCTGCGTGGTGCCCCAGGGCGAGGTGCCGAAGCCGTTGCCGCCGGCCTGGAAGGCGCGAACGTTTTCAGCCACATCGGCGAAGAGCTCGTTGCCTTTGCCGAACTTGTAGTTGACGCCGACCTGCGGGAGGAAGGGTTTGCCGGAGGTGAGCTTGCCCTGCGCGTAGCTCGCCGCGCTTGCGCTCGGGGAGAGGTCTACGCCGAGGTTGAAGCCGGTGAGGTTGCCGGTGGTGTAGGTCTCGCTGGTCTTGAAGCCGGCGGAGACGGCGAGTTTCGAAGAGAAATGGAACTCGTCCTGGAGGTGAATCTGGAAGAGGTTGGTGGGAAAGTTGTAGGCCCACTGCGTGTAGAAGGGGAAGGTCGGGGTGTCGTAGACGGAGCGGCCGGGGTCGTTGAGGGAGGTGGAGTAGAAGCGCCGGGCGAGGTCGAAGCTTTCCTTCTCGAACCAGACTCCGCCTTCGAGCGTGTTGCGGCTGGTCGCCCAGGAGAGCGAGGAGAGGACGCCGCCGCGTGCGATGCGGTACTCGGAGGTGCGCTCGGAGATGGGTGAGACAGCGGTTCCGTTGACGCTGTAGGTGGCGGTGTAGGGGGTCCACCAGAGGCCGGTGCCGGCATTGTGATGGCCGTAGACCGAAGACTTCCAGGTGAGGTGGCTGGTGAGAGCGGTCGAGTACTTCAGGTAGCCGAGGAAGTCTTTGCGCAGGCCGCCGGCGGCGTAGTAGCCCACGTCTTCGGGATCGTTCGAAAGATCGCCGTAGCCCTTCTGGATGCTGGGGATATTGCCGGGGAAGATGGTGGAGATGCCGGCGAAGACGGGAGCCGAGCCACCGGATTCGAGGTTCGATTGCGCGTTGTAGGCGTTGGCAGCCTGGAGCGCGGTGCCCCAGTCGCCGAAGTTGTCCGTGTGGTAGCCGAACGCATTGACCCAGAGCTTGTTCTCGTCCTGGTAGTCGACTTCCTGGCGGTTGGAGAAGTCGGCGTAGGCGGTGAAGACACCCTTGGAGCCGATGATCTGTTCGAGCTTGGTGTTGAACTGGAAGTAGCTCTGCTTGATGGGGCCGCCGCCGCGCCACTTGTCGGAGGTCTGGTAGACGCCGTCTACGAACATCTTGGTGTTGGACTTGAGCAGGCCGGTGTCGTAGCGGGCGAAGGTGCGCGAGCCCGAGAAGCTGCCGAAGGACTGGGTGGCCTGGAAGCCGCGCTTCTCGGAAGGATCGGTGGAGAAGAACTGGACCGCGCCGCCGAGGTTCGAGGTGGAGGCGGTATCGAGCGCGCCCGTGCCCTGCGAAAGCGAGGCCCTGCCGAGGTTCTCGTCGATGAGCGCGCGCGAGATGTGCAGCCCGTTCAGGTTGCCGTAGCTCATGTCGCCGAGCGGGATGTCATCGAGCGTGAAGCCGAGCTGGTTCTGGTTGAAGCCGCGAACCGAGATGCGCACGGCCCACTCGTAGGCGCCGTAGGGGTCGGCGGTGGTGATCGAAACGGACGGCAGGTGGCCGAGGATCGAGATGGGGCTGGTACCTGGAGTAGCTTCGAGCAGGAGCTTCTGGTCAATGGTCTGGACGTCGCGGGTCTCGCCTTCGGCGGTGACGGTGACCTGATCGGTCGTGGTCAGCTTGGGCTGCTGCGGGTTCTGGGTGGGGTCGGGTGTGCCCGCGACCTGCGAGGCGGCGGGGCCGCTTTGCGCCCCGGCTAAGCCTGCGCTGAGGGCAAGGATGGCTGCTGCGACTGTGTTGATCTTCACGTTTCCTCCGGATAGGTTCCTGGCCCTGTCATCCCGCTGGATGAGTCGTTTGCGCGCCGGCCGCCGGCGAGAGACTGTGCCCAAGGGAGGGAGGCGCGGCCGTGCGAGATACTCCCAGTGGCCGGGACGAGCTGCGGAAAAGCTTGCAGGCACGAGACTCGGCGTCTGGTTTCATTGCGGGATGTGACCGAGACTAGAGAGTCGGCCCACACGGCTTGATTGAGGTGTGTTGAAGATCGTGTGAATTGTGAGGCTCATGCCGGATGGCGGGAAAGCTCATCCGGATAGGCGGCAGCACAAAAGCAGGGCCGGCGATGAGCGCCGGCCTGTCCGTGTCCCTGCCGGTCAAACGCTAGCTCGCTACAGGCTTCTCGGCCAGCCAGGAAAGAGCGTTGGTCAGGTAGCCTTTGAGGTCCTTGCGCTCGACGATCGCATCGAGAAAGCCGTGTTGCAGCAGGAATTCGGAGCGTTGGAAGCCTTCCGGAAGCTTCTGCCGGATTGTCTGTTCGATCACCCGGGGGCCGGCAAAGCCGATCAGCGCGCCGGGCTCCGCGATATTGAGATCGCCGAGCATGGCGAAGCTGGCGGTGACGCCGCCGGTGGTGGGATCGGTGAGCAGCGAGAGGTAGGGGACCTTCTCGGCGGAGAGGCGCGCCAGCCCGGCCGAGACCTTGGCAAGCTGCATCAACGAGGCGATGCCCTCCATCATGCGTGCGCCGCCCGAGGCGGAGACGATGATGAGCGGGTGGCGAGTTTCGAGCGAGCGGTCCACGGCGCGGGCGATGGTCTCGCCGACCACGGCGCCCATCGACCCGCCGATAAAGCTATATTCCATGACGGACAGCACGACCGGCTGGCCCGGCGCGATCTCGCCCGTCGCGTTGACGATTGCATCGTTGAGCCCGGTCTTCTTCTGCGCCTCGGCGAGTCTCTTTTTGTAAGGCTTGAGATCGGTGAAGTTGAGCGGATCGGTCGAACGCAGCTCGAGATCGACCAGCGTGTAGCCCGGCTCGAGCAGGTTTTCGATGCGCGCCCGGGCGTCGAACCGGAAGTGCCGGCCGCACTTCATGCAGACCTGCAGGTTGGCGTCGAGATCGGGCTTGAAAAGCGCGGTTCCGCAGTTCCCGCACTTGATCCAGAGTCCCTCGGTGCGGACGGTCTTGGTGGAGTCATTGACGATCTGGTGATCTTCGCGCTTGAACCAACTCATAAGGTGGGGGAATCCTCGCTGCCTCGACCATTGTAATGAAAGGGCGTCGGTTCGGGGCCGCGCTCCCCCTTTGCCAGGTGCGAAGTGCTCTGGCGCAGTCGCTTCGTCAGCAAGTCGAGCGGTTCCGCAGTTACCGTGCGGTGATTGCGACACAGGCCATCCGGTAACCGCCCAGCGGTAACGCGCATCGCTGCACTGCTCCATATTTTCTATAAGTTAGAGGCCGTTCTATGGTTTGTCATTTATTCGCGGAACCAGCCGACGGCCTTGCTCTAGAAAAGGTTGCATCAAAGCCGCAAATTCACTGAAAAACCCGCAAGTTGCAGTATTTGCAGGGTTTGGCTACCCACGTGCAATCAACGAGGCATATCAGACTTTCTCTCACTCAAAAACTGCCGCTGGAATTTCATTCCTGCGGCCCTTGAGAACCCTTGTCTTCTGGAGACCTTTACGATGCGTTTGAACGGATTGTTGCTGCCCCTCTTCTCTCTTACGTTTGCCGCCGGCGCTGCGCTCGGCCAGGCGACGAGTGGCGACCTTGTCGGTGTGGTCAAGGATACGTCCGGTGCCGTCATCCCGAACGCGAGCATTACCATCACCAGCGAGGCCACCGGCGTCGCGACCAAGGTGACCACGGGCAACAGCGGCGAATTCCATGCGGGCAACCTGCAGGCTGCGGATTACGACCTGCTCGTCACGGCCAACGGCTTCCAGATCTATAACCTTAAAGGAGTCGCCGTCGATCTGAACAAGACGGCTACGGCGAACGTCACCCTGGGCGCTGCGTCTTCTACCAGCGTCGAAGTTTCGGCCGATGCCGGCGTTGTGCTCGACACCACGACGACCAACCTGTCCCAGACCTTCTCCGAGGAAGAGCTTTCGGTTCTTCCGACGACTTCGGGCGGCTTCGGCGTCCTCAACGCCTCGCTGCTCAGCCCCGGTGTGGCATCGGGCGGCGGCGTCGGCATTGGAACTGGCCCTTCGGTTGGCGGACAGCGTCCGCGTAACAACAACTTCACCATCGAAGGCGTCGACAACAACAGCAAGAGCGTCACCGGCCCGCTGGTCTACATCCCGAACGACGCCTCCGGCAGCTTTACCCTCATCACCAACCAGTTCTCGCCGGAGTTCGGTCACTCCTCCGGGGGTCAGTTCAACGTCGGCGTGGTGAGCGGTACCAACCACTTCCACGGCAAGCTGTACGAGTACTTCGACAACCGCAACCTGAATGCCGCAAGCGGCGTCCAGGGCGGCAAGGTGCCGAACTCGCGCTACGACTTCAACCGTTACGGCGGCCAGATCGGCGGACCGATCCTCCGCGACAAGCTCTTCTTCTTCGGCAACTATGAGCGGCAGACGACCGGTTCGGCCGGTGCCAGCACCTACCTCTGCACGCCCACCCAGGCCGGCTTGGACACGCTGAAGGCGATCGCCCCCGCGTACGGACTGAGCACCGACAACCTCGGCGTGTACGAACAGTACATCCCGGCTTCGTCTTCCCAGATCGATGCCGCGAACGACAGCGCCTGCTTCAACCAGGCGACCGGCGGCCAGACCCTCGCCATCTTTCAGGGCACGGGGCTGAACAACAGCACCGGCATCTACGGCTCAGGCGCCGAGACCGACATTCCGCTCGGCAACTTCCGCGTCGTCGCTCCCAGCTTCAGCAACTTCTACGCGATCACCACGGGCCTCGACTACACGATCACCCCGAAGGACAACCTGCGCTTCCGCTACCTGTATAACTCGCTGGTCTCGCAGGACACCGCGGCCACGCTGCCCGCGTTCTGGCTGAGCCTGCCGACCAAGTGGCACCTCTTCTCGCTCAGCGAGTTCCACACCTTCACACCCAACCTCACCAATGAACTGCGAGTCGGCTTCAACCGCAATGCAGGCGCCACGCCGGTCGGGCCGCAGAGCTTCCCCGGTATCGCCCAGTTCCCCAACCTTACCTTCTACGACCAGAACGGTCTGAACCTCGGTCCTGACGGCAATGCCCCCCAGTCCGGCATCCAGAACCTCTACCAGGCGACGGACAACATCAGCTGGGTGCGCGGCAAGCATAACTTCAAGTTCGGATTCGATGGCCGCAAGTACATCGCTCCGCAGACCTTCACCCAGCGCGTCCGCGGGGACTACCAGTGGAATGCGCTGACCGAGTACCTACATGACCTGGCACCCACCAGCTTCGGCGAGCGTTCGACCGGTAACGTCATCTACTACGGCGACCAGACGGCGCTCTATGGATACGGCAACGATACCTGGCGCGCCACCCCCACCCTTACCTTCAACATCGGCCTTCGCTACGAGTTCACGTCGGTTCCCTTCGGCGAGCGCGCCCAGGCGTTGAACTCTGCAGCCTCGGTTCCGGGTCTCATCGACTTTCATGCGCCCAAGCCCAACTACACCAACTTTGCCCCGCGCATCGGCATCAACTGGGCGCCGGATGCGAAGACCTCGGTCCGCGCCGGCTTCGGCATGGCGTATGACGTCCTCTTCGATAACCTCGGCCTGCTGACCTTCCCGCCGCAGTACTCCTCCACCAACGACGTGGGCGGTGGCGGCAGCCTGCCGAATGCAGGCGACCCGAACTTCCTCGCCAACAAGGGCCTGCCCTCCGGCGGTACCGGTATCGCCACGTTCCCGACAGTAGCCGCGCAGCGCGCAGCCACCTCGGCGACCGTGCCCGACCAGATCCTGCCGTACGCGGAGACCTACACCCTCACCATTCAGCGGACCATCGGTTCGAGCATCACCGCTGAAATTGGCTACGTCGGCACCCGCGGCATCCACCTTGCCACGCAGGATCAGATCAACGTCCAGCCCAGGGTGAACGCGCAGAACCAGCTCACCACCTCGCTCACCGGCCCGGCGCAGATTGCCACCGATCCCAACGCCAACACGCTGGCGAAGATCAACGCGCTCTCGAACATTGTTCCCGCGTACAAGGCTGCTGGCTTCACCTCGAAGATCACCTCGTACCAGCCGTTCTCACAGTCCGACTACAACGGCCTCGTGAGCAACCTGACGCGGCGCTTCCAGAACGGCCTGCAGATGGACATCTCCTACACCTGGTCGAAGACGATGGATGATGCCACGGCCGAGGTCTTCGCAACCGTGCTGACGCCGCGCCGCGCGCAGAACTCGCAGTGCATCAGCTGCGACTTTGGCCGGTCGGCACTGGACCGCACGCACCGCTTCACCGCTGAAGTCATCTACGATCTGCCCTTCTTCAAGCACAGCAACTTCCTCGCGAAGAACCTGCTTGGCAACTGGCTGATCGCACCTATCTACACCTACGAGTCGCCCGAGTATGCGACGGCGCTTTCGGGAGTGAACTCCAACATCAACGGCGACAGCGGCGCGGCGATCGATCGTCCGATCATCAACTCGGCCGGCATCAAGGGTCTGTCGAGCTCGGTAACCGCACAGTACAGCACGACCCTTGCGGGTCTCTGCAAGCCGCCCGCGACGACCTGCAATGCCAACCTGGTGGGCTACGTGGCCGTGGATCCGACCGCGTATTACATCAAGGCCGGCGTCGGTACGCTTCCGAACTCCTCACGCAACACGCTGCCGACGCGCCCCGTCGACGACGTCGACGTCACCGCCTCGAAGAAGATCACCTTCTTCGACCATTACAACTTCGAGTTCGCCGCGCAGGCCTTCAATGTCCTGAACCACGCTCAGTACACGCCGGTCTCGATCAACAACATCTCTAACAACGGCTTCACGGCGAACTACTCCTTCCAGACAGTGGGACAGAGCTCGTTCGGTCACCCGGAGAAGATCTTCACCAACAACGCCCGCTCCCTGCAGCTCGCTGCGAAGATCGTCTTCTAACTCAACCCCACGGCAACCAAAGAGAGGAGCCCTTCGGGGCTACTTTTCTTTGCTTCGGGGTTAGTGGCCCGAGTGGTACGGGTGTCCTGCGAGGATCGTCAGCGCGCGATAGACCTGTTCCGCCATGACCGCGCGCGCCAGCTCGTGCGGCAGGGTCATGCGCCCGAAGGACACCGCCTGATCGGCCCGTGCAAGCGCTGCCGCCGACCAGCCATCCGCCGGGCCGATCGCAAAAACGATCCGCTGGGCACCGCCATCCCGCAGGCGGCCGAGCGTGTGCGCAAACTGCTCGGACGTCACAAGCTCCCCGCGGGAATCGAACGCCACCAGCGTTGCTGCCGAGGTCCCCGGCCGCCGCTCGATGCCGGCGAGCAGTCGCGTCTCATCCTCAAAGATCAGCGCTTCGGTTGGAACATAGCGCGAAGCCCGCTCCACGAACTCGCGCACGATCGCGTCGGCCGCATCGCTCTTGCCGCGACCCTTGCGAGACGAGATGGAGGCGAGGATGAGCTTCACGTCGGGTAATCGAACAACGCCGTCGCACTACTTCCTGGCGGCGGTCTTCTTTGCGGGCGCTTTTTTGGCGACAGCCTTCTTCGCCACAATTTTCGTCGCAGCGGCTTCCTTCACAACGGTCTTCTTTGCCGCCACCTTCTTCGCAGGCTTTGCTTCAACGGGCTCAGGCTTGGCAGTCTTCCTGCGTGTGCTGGCGATCAGATTTTTCAGCTCCGCGCTCAACTCCGCCACGCTGATCGTCGTTGCCGACTTGCGCATGCGTTCGAGCCCGTAGTGCGCGCGTTTTTCGGCCGAGAACACATGCACGATAAAGTCGACGTAATCCATCAGGATCCACTCGCCCTGGCGCCGTCCTTCCACCGAATTCGGATAGGTCCCGAAGTCGCGCTTCAGGCGGATCTCGATCTCGTCCGTGATGGCGACGTTCTGCCGATCGTTGGTGCCGTTGCAGATGAGGAAGTAGTCGGTCAGGCCAGACTCGCTGGGATCGAGCGCAAGGATGCGGATGTCTTCCGCCTTCTTGTCTTCGCAGGCCGCGGCTGCGGCAAGCAGCAGTTGATAGCTTTCGGTCGAGGGCATCTCTCTATCGTACAGCGCGCACGCTTCAGGCGCGGTACAGGCCATTGCGCTGGATATACCCCGAAACCCCCGCGGGCAACAGGTCGCCGCACGCGTCGCCGGCGGCGAGACGGCTGCGCAGATCGGTCGCGGCGACCTCCTCGTGCACCGAATCCAGCAGGTGAATCCTGTGCTGCTGGGACTTGGTCAACGCCAACCCCTCCGGGAACGCCAGCGGCACTCCCGGCCGGCTCACCACGATCCACTCCGCCAGGTCGATCAGCTTGTCCGCCTCATGCCACTCGGCCAGGTGCTGAAACGAGTCGGCACCCGCAAGGTTGTAGCGTTCCGCATCCGGGTATGCCGCAGCCAGCGCGCGGAGCGTATCGGAGGTGTAATTCGGCCGCCCGTCCGCCCTCGGCTCGTCGATTGTCGAGACCCCGAAGCGGTTGTCCGCAGCACAAGCCAGCGCCGTCATCTCCAGCCGCTGGGCAAAGCTGGCCACGTGGCCGTTCCGCTTCAGCGGCTGGCGTCCTGCCGGCGCAAACAGCACCTGGTCGAGCGCGAAGCGATCCGCTGCCGCCCGTGCAATCGCCACATGGCCGCGATGCGGCGGGTCGAAACTGCCGCCGAAGAGCGCAAGGCGCATGAAGGCTTTCCTCGAACCGTTTAGGGCAGCCGGAAGGTCAGGCCGGACGAAAAGTTGATCAAACCCGCGCTTGGGATGTTTGCCGTGCCGCCGATCGTGCCTGCGCTGGCCGTCCGCAGCGAGCTGTAGCCCACCTCGGCCACGCGCCAGCCCACATTGCGGCTGAAGGCATAGTCCACTCCTACCAGCGCGCCATACTGCGCCTGCGTCACGCGGATCGCGGTGTGCGGAGCCCGGCTGCTGCCTGCGCCAACAAACGGCTCAACGTACGGCCGCAGCTTGCCGTAGCGCGTCGGCGCCACCCGCAGCCCGACCAGGAAGCTGTTCAACGCGGCGCTGTTGCCATGGACAATCGAGTCCCGCATATCTCCGCTGATCTCGATGTTCTTGTTCGCCAGCGGAATGTCGTAATAGCCGCCGAACAGGACGCCGTAGAACATGCGCGAGGTCGAGGTCGGACCCAGGAACGAGAACAGGCTGGTGTCGAGCGTCGAATTGCTGATGCGGTATGCGATCGGCGCGACATACAACGCGCCCTGGGCGTGCACGGTGGACGCGGCTGCGGCAACGACAAGGGCGATAACGAGAGAGCGTAGCTTGATCAACGGTTGTCCTTCGAACTGGCTGGCTGCAACATGCAACTAAGTCAAGAGTAGCGGGAAATGGTCCCTGTCTGCCAGGGCGCCGGGTGTACGACTCGATGCCATCCCTAAAGTCATCAGGCGCGGCCGCGCGAGGAAGCGGCCAACGCCGGATATCTCGGCTTGCGCTTTGCCGGCGCCGCCGGTGCCTCCTCGAGCGTCAGCGGCCGGTGCGTCCCGACCAGCCCGGCGATGGCATACTTCAACGGCTCGATGCCTTCGCCGGTCACGGCCGAGATCTCGTAAAACCCCAGCTTGCGCCGCTTGGCATAGGTCCGCAGCTTCTTGAGCTTGTCCGGATTCGCCACGTCGATCTTCGCCGCGACCACGATCGTCGGCTTCTGCGCGATCGCCGGATCGAAGCTGTCGAGCTCCGCCGTGATGACCTTGAAATCTTCGACCGGGTCAGGCCGGCCGGAGCCGTCGGACACATCGATCAGGTGCACGATGACGCTGGTCCGCTCGATGTGCTTCAGAAACTGGATGCCCAGCCCCGCGCCCAGGTGCGCGCCTTCGATCAGCCCCGGCAGGTCGGCGATGGTGAACGACTCTTCGTGCGGCCAGTCTCCAACCGAGACGACTCCGAGATTTGGCTCGAGCGTCGTGAACGCGTAGTCCGCGACCTTCGGCTTCGCGGCAGAGATGCGCGAGATCAGCGTGGACTTGCCGACATTCGGGTAGCCGACCAGCCCTGCATCCGCCAGCAAGCGCAGCTCCAGCCGGTAGTTGCGCGCCTCGCCGGCGCGGCCAAGCTCGTGCTCCCGCGGGGCCTGGTGGGTGGAGGTCGCAAAATGCTGATTGCCGCGTCCCCCGCGCCCGCCGCGAGCCACGACGATCTGGTCGCCGGCACGCGTAAAGTCATGAATCTGTTCGCCTGTTTCATCGTCGAACAGCACCGTCCCGACCGGCACCTTCAGCACCGTGTGCTCGCCCGAGTGGCCCGAGCAGTTCGACCCCAGGCCGTGGCCGCCGCGCTCCGATTTGTGCTCCGGGTTAAAGCGAAAGTGCACCAGCGTGTTGTGGCTCAGCGAGGACTCCATCAGGATGTCGCCGCCGTGCCCGCCATCGCCACCGGATGGGCCGCCGCGCGGAACGAACTTCTCCCGCCGGAACGCCATGCAGCCGTTCCCACCGTCGCCGGCCTTGATGCGAATTCGCGCTTCGTCAATAAACATGGGCAAATACCAGTCTAACCGACGTCATCACGTCGAACGACCCGGCGGGTCCCGGAATGGAACCTCGATCCGCGCCCGGAACTGCGGGAGCGCGCTGAATCCGTGCCCGATGCGCGTAGTCTGCGAACATTCCTGTTGAACGGCCCGGTACCTCCTGGAGTTCCGATGCGCCTGCTGCGCCGCCCCGAGCTCTCTGCGGCCGTCCGAATCGCCTGCCGGCTGCACCTCCGGACCTGCGGCCCGCTCCTGTTCACCGCGATCCTCATTCTTTCCGCACCAGCCCAGGGCCCCGCGACCGGCGTCCTCCACGGCGTAGTCACCGACGACTCCGAACGCAGGCTGCTCCACACCCGCATCACCGCGCGCAATGATGAGACGGGCGTCGAATTTTCAGGCGAGGCCCTGCGCGACGGGTCCTTCACCCTCGCCGGCCTGCCACCCGGCAGCTACTCCCTGCGCGTCGACGGCCGCATTATCCGCAATCCGCAGGCGGCAACCGTCACCGTCGCCCCGGGTGAAACGGTCGAGATCGCCGCCCTGCTTGGCCCCAACCGGCATACCCTGGTCGACCTGGCACTCGGCCTGCCCGACGGACCCGGCGGCGAGCCCGATGAAAACGCCGACGGCCTGCTTGGCAGCCGCGGCCTGCAGGCAACGCAGAACGCCTCGACGCTCGACGGCGCCGACTCCAGCCAGTCCTACAACGCGGCCCCTGCCGGTAGCGGCAACGAGGGCTCCACCGACCCGGACGACGACCCCGACTCCGCCGAGCGCGGCACCGGGCCAACCCACGGCTTTGCCGCCGGCCGCCACGCCGGGCTCAGCTCCGGCTACGCCCAGGGCGCGGTGCAGGAGTTCCGCGTCGGCACCAACGGATACAGCGCCCAGACCGGCAGCCCCGGCAGCCTCCACGCCGCCATCTCCCGTGCCGGCGGCGAGCGCCTTCACGGCGCTCTCCTCTTCGACCTGCGATCGAGCGCCCTCGCCGCCCGGAACCCGCTCGCCATCGCCACCAGCTATCGCGACGGCGTCATCACCAGCCAGAACGTCAAGCCGCACGATCTGCGCGAGACCGCAGCCCTCGCACTCGGCGGCCCCCTCCCCCGCCTTCGCCGGCTGTTCTTCTTCTATGCCTTCGATGAAACACGTCGAGGCTTCCCCGCCATTAGCTCGCCCGTCGACCCCAACTTCTACGCGCTCACGCCCATCCAGCGCGCACTGCTCGCTACCCGCGGCGTCTCCTCCGCCGCCATCAACACCCAGCTCAATTACCTCTCGTCACTCACCGGTGAAGTCCCCCGCCGCTCCGACCAGACCCTCCACTTCGGCCGCCTCGACTGGCGTCCGCTCCCGGCCCTCGGCGCATCACTCGCCTACAACCGCGCCCGCTGGAACGCCCCCGCCGGCCTGATCGAAGCGCCTACCATCGCCCGCGGTCGCGCCAGCATCGGCACCTCGCTCGGCAGCGTCGACCACGTCCTCCTGCGTCTCGCCCCGCGGCTCTCCTCCCGGATGCAGGCCGATTTCCACATCGCCTACGCCCGCGACCTCCACTACGAACTTCCCCAGCTTCCGCTCCCGCAGGAGCCCGCCATCGCTCCCGGCGGCTTCGCGCCCGAGGTCAACGTCGGCCCCAACGGCATCCTGTTCGGTACCCCGGCCAGCGTCTCCCGGCAGGCCTACCCCAACGAGCAACGCCTGGAAGCCGGAGTCGCGCTCAGCCTGCTCAAAGGCCATCACCTGCTGCAGCTTGGCGGCGCCGTTACCCGCGCCGCCGAGCAGGTCGCCACCCTTGCCAACGCAGCCGGCACCTTTCATTACGACTCAGGCGTCACTCGCGGGCGGGCCGGCGGCCTCGTCGACTTCATCACCGACGCCGCCTTCAACGTAAACGCCTACCCCAACGGCGGCTGCCCCAGCATCTCCGCCGCCGACCACCTCTTCTGCTTCCGCAGCTACACCCAGAGCTTCGGCGAGGAGCAGGTCCGCTTCGCCACAACCGCCTGGACCGCCTTCGTCGAAGACTCCTGGCGCCCCGAGCCGCGCCTCACGCTTCACGCCGGCCTGCGCTACGAGTACACCCTGCTCCCCCTGCCGCAGCGCCCCAACCCCGCGCTCGACGCCCTCTTCGGCGCCTTCGCCTCCACCTCCATCTTCCCCGAAGACCGCAACAACCTCGGCCCCCGCCTCTCTGCCGCGTTCGAGCCGCTTGGGCGCGGCGCCGGCACCGTCCGCCTCGGCTACGGCGTCTTCTTCGGACACCTGCCCGGCGCCACCCTCAAGGCGGCCCTCGCCGATACCGGCCAGCCCGCCGCCACCACCCGCATCCGCATCGCGCCCTCGGCCGTCACCGCCTGCCCGCAGGTTCCCGCGCAGGGCTTCGGCTATCCCTGCAGCTTTCTCGCCGCGCCCACCGGCGTCGCCGCCCAGACCACCTCGTCCGTCGCCTTCGACCGCCATTTCCGCCTGCCCGTCGTCCAGCAGGCCAGCGTCGCATTTGAACGGCAGGTGCACGGCAACACCGCCGTCTCGGTCGGCCTCGTCATCAATGCGGACCGCCAGCTGCCCGGTTCGACCGACCTCAACATCGCCCCATCCACCGGACTCGCGCTCGTCCAGCTGCAGGGCGGCAATGGCCAGCCCGGCGTCCGCGATGGCGAAACCTTCGTCGTCCCGCGCTACACCGCGCGGCTTACCCCCAGCTTCGGCCCCGTCACCGACATCGTCTCGCACGCCAACGCCTACTACGACGGGCTCATCCTGCGGCTCACCACCCGGCCCGCCCCCGGCTTCCGCCTGCAGGCCCACTACACCTGGTCCAAAGCCATCGACTTCGGCCAGAGCGCCTCCGCCACCCCGCGCACGAACGGCCAGTTCGACCCCTTCGCCGATGGCTACGACAAAGGCCTCTCCTCGCTCAACTACCCGCACGCCCTGCACGCCACGCTCACCTGGCACCCGCCGGAATCAGCCGCGAATTTTCTCCCCCGCGCCGTCGCCAGCGGCTGGTCGCTCGCCGCCATCGCGACCGCGCGCAGCGGCCGCCCGTACAGCTACGATCTCTCGGGCGGCACCAGCCTGCCCGGCGGACACCTGAGCCTCAACGGCTCTGGTGGCGCGCTCTACCTGCCCACCGTCGGCCGCAACACCCTGCGGCTGCCGCCCACGATTAAAACCGACCTCCACCTCAGCCGCAGCTTTGCCGTTCGCCACACCCTCCACGGCGAAGCCACGGCAGACGCCTTCAACGTCTTCAACCATCGCAGCCTCTCGTCCGTCAATCAGCGCGCCTTCCTGGTCGGGACGGAGGTGAACGGCGTCACGCCCATCGTCTTTCAGGACGCCGCCACCATCGCCGCCGAAGGCCTCAACGTCACACCCTTCGCCACCCCAACCGCCAGCGGCAGCAACACCACCCGCGAACGCCAGATCCAGCTGGCACTTCGGCTGACTTTCTAGGAACAGACAACCGCAAAAGCGCCCTCATCGCGGGCGGCGACCACTTCGTGGGGTAAACCGCTGCGCGCAGGCCGAAATGTCTCCGCGGGGGGACGATCTGCAATCGCGCGCAGCGGTTCACCCCACGAAGTGGCGCCCGTCCGGCGTTAGGACGCACTTGCGGTTGCTTGTTCCTGGATATCAGCCCGCTGGCAGGAGCTTGCGGCGTTCGGTTTCGAGGTAGGTGTAGCGGATGCGGTGGATGACGGTGGTCGTGGAGAAGAACGCAAGCACCCATAGCGCCGGCGCCATCACGCCCCACTTGTTGCACAGCGCGCCCAGGATCACGCACACAATCCGCTCCGGCCGTTCCATGAAGCCGACTTTGCATTGCCCGATCAGCGCTTCCGCCCGTGCGCGGGTGTAGCTCACCATGACGCTCGCCGTCATCACGAATGCGACCAGACCGACGTAGAACAGCCGGTTGCCGCGTGCGTAAAAGACCAGCAGCCCGAAGAAGATCGCCACGTCGGAGTAGCGGTCCATCACCGAATCGAAGAACGCGCCGAAGACCGAGACCTGCCCGGTCTGCCGTGCCACGCGTCCGTCGACCATGTCGAAGATGCCCGCGCCGATGATCGTCAGGCCGGCATAGACGAAGTACCGGATCGCATGATCGCCGCGCGCAAACCCGAAGAACAGCGCGGCCACAATATTGATTAACAGCCCGATAAACGTCAGCGCATTGGGCGAGATCCTGCTGATCGCCAGCCCGTTCACGATCTTCTGCAGCAGCCAGCCGCTGCCCCTGCCGAATTGCCCCGTCCAGCTCATTCTCTCGCTACGCCTGTGCCTTCTTGGCGAGCTCTTCAGCCGCTACGTCGTGGATGGTCGCCAGCTTCAGAATCTCGAGTTCGCGCTTGCCGTTCGGCGTCACCACGGTCGCGATGTCGCCCACCTGCTTGCCCAGCAGCGCGCGGCCGATCGGGCTTGTCGTCGAAATCAACCCCTGCGACACGTCCGACTCTTCGCTGGTGACGAGCTTGTACTCGATCTCTTCATCCTTGGTCGAATCGAAGACCGTGATGCGCGAGCCGAAACCCGTCCTGTCGTGCGGAATGTTCGCCAGGTTTACCATCGCGAGCTCGCCCATGCGCTTCTTCAACTGGCCCAGCCGCGCGTTCACAAACACCTGGCGTTGCTTCGCCATGTGGTACTCGGCGTTCTCCGACAGGTCGCCCAGCGCGACCGCTTTTTTGATCTCGGCCGGCAGTTCGGTCGTCAGTTCGTATTCAAGCGCTTTGATCTCTTCAGCAAGCTTGGCTTTGATGTGTTCAGGCATGGGGCGTTTAGGCTCTTTTCGGGTAAATCTCGCCGCGTCGTCGAGCGCGCACACGCACGCTCCCACGGCTGCCGATGCCGTACCGCAAAGGATCGGGCAATGACCAGGCGTAAAAGCAAAATTATACCGCTTTGCCGGCCGCCCGCACCCCCAACCGGTCACCCAGCGATCCCGGACGGCTGATCCCGTCAACCCGGCCAGCGTATGCTGACCCCACGATGAGGAGACCTGTGCCGATCAAGCATCCTGTACCGTTCCAACTGGCCGCACTTCTGGTTTGCGCAGCCGCAGCGATCGCGCAGGCCCCCGCTCCCGATCTCCACGCCACCGTCTCCCCGCATCGCCGGGGACCCCACGGGCTTGCAGGCTGGACCCTCAACGAGCCGTACCCCGACCGGCCCGGCGAAGTCTACCCCAGGACCCTCGTGCTCAGCCGCCACGGCAGGATCATTCGCCGGATCACCGGCGAATCCTACCTCTGGAAGTGGCTCTTCTGGGCGGACGGAACCCAGGTCGCCTACCAGGATGGCCCGCCGCACTTCGTCCTGCGTTGCATCCTCGTCGACCTCAAAACCGGCCATCAGCTTGCCAACGAGGACTGCTTCTCCGACCTGCCGGCGAGCGCACCAGCCTGGGAGCAGCAACTGGTAAAGTAGCCGAAACGCAGCTCGCCACGCTTCAGGGAACTCTTCGGCAGCTGCACCGGCTGGTAGCTCAAGGCCCTTCTCTCCGCATCCCGGCCCCGTGATGCAACCAGCCCGAGGTGTTGACCATGCTCTCTGATGCAAAGCTGCTCGGGATGATCCCGACTACCGATTTCGCCCGTGCGAAGACGTTCTACTGCGGTACGCTCGGCCTGCCCTTCCTCAAGGATGATGGCTTCGCGCTGACCGTCCAGGCCGGACAAAATACGATCCGCATCGTCAAGGTGCAGTCGTTCCAGCCCTTGCCCTTCACCCTGCTCGGCTGGGAGGTGGCGGCAATCGAAGACGAAGTCCGCACCCTCACGGCCGCAGGCATCGTCTTCGAGCGCTTCAGTTTCCTCGCGCAGGGGGATCTCGGGATCTGGACCGCCCCCGGCGGCGACCAGGTCGCCTGGTTCAAAGACCCCGACGGCAACACCCTGTCGCTCTCGCAGCACGTGCCTGGCTAGCTCGACCCCGCCGCGCGCCGGCTGTCGAAGCTGCGACGCGCCGCCTGGAAGCGGCCGACGCTGCCTGCCACCCACATCCACAACGGCAGCACCTTTTCGATCAGCTCCCCGCCCAGCGGCGTGATGGTGTACTCCACCCGCGGCGGCACCTCGAGGAACATCTGCCGCGTGATCAGCCCGTCGCGTTCAAGCCCGCGCAGCGTCTTCGTCAGCGACTTCTGGCTGATGCCCTCCACCTGTTCAAGCACTCGCGTGAAGCGCAGCGGCCGACCCGCCTCCGCCAGCACATTCATCACCCAGAACGACCACTTGTCCGCAATCAACGTCATCAGGTCGCGCGTGAAGGCCTCGTCTTCAGGCGAGAGACTCTCGCACAGCGCTTCCGCATCCAAACAGCTTGTCAGGATCGCTTCCGAGACTTCGGTCATGGTTACCTCGTGGTAAGTATCTGTGAGAGAGGTGCCGTCTTGTGGAGAGTCAGTATCACGAGGATACTATGAGCATGAGCAATCAAACGAAGTGGACCGCCGCCCAGATTCCCTCGCAGACCGGCAAACGCGTCATCATCACCGGAGCCAACAGCGGCATCGGCTTCTTCACCGCGCTCGAACTCGCCCGCGCCGGAGCCCACGTGGTGCTGCCCGCCCGCACGGAAGCCAAGGCGCAGGACGCCGTGAGCCGCATCCGCCGGCTCGTCCCTGCCGCCGACGTTCAAGCCGAAGTGATGGACCTCGCCGATCTCGCCTCCGTCCGCGCCTTCGCCGACCGTGCCGGGCAGCAGCCGCTCGATCTCCTGATCAACAACGCCGGCGTGATGGCCGTACCGACCCGCGAGCTTACGGTCGATGGCCTTGAGCGGCAGTTCGGCACCAACTTCCTCGGACCCTTCGCGCTCACCGCGCACCTGCTGCCGGCGCTGCTCCAGGCTGCCATGCCGCGCGTCACCACCGTCGCCAGCAGCGCTGCCAACTTTGGCAAGATCGACTTCGCCAACCTCCAGTCCGAGCGCAAATATAGCGCCATGGCAGGCGCCTACGCCCAGGCCAAGCTGGCGGACCTTATCTTCGCGCTCGAGCTGCAGTGCCGCGCCACCGCCGCCGGCCTCCCGCTCACCAGCACTGCCGCGCACCCCGGTTACGCGGTCACCAACCTTCAGTCCACCCCCACCGACCGCCTCCTGAAGCTCGGCATGACCGTCCTCAAACCCTTCCTCTCGCAGGATGCCGCCCACGGTGCGCTCCCCACCCTCTTCGCCGCGGTCGCCCCGGAGGCACTGCCCGGGGGCTACTACGGCCCCGATGGCTTTCAGGAGCTCAAGGGCTCTCCCACTACCGCAAAAGTCCCCGCCCGCGCCCGCGACACGGCCGTGGCCAAACGACTGTGGGAGACCGCCGAGCAACTCACCGGCGTCGCCTTCCGCCTCGAACCGTGAACGCCGCTCGCAGTTAGAATCGCCAGATGAAGTTCGTCGGCTTTCTGCTGCTCCTGATCGTCCTGGCCCTGGCAGCCGCTGGTTTCTACTTCGTCCTCCCCTACGGCCCGCAGACCGAAACGTTCGTCGACATCCCCACCGGCACCGGGACCGTCGGCATCGCGACCCGGCTCGAACGCGGTGGCGCGATCCGCAGTTCGCTCGCCTTCGAGCTCTACCGCAGGTTCACCGGCGGCACCCTCCGCGCCGGCGAGTACCGCTTCGATCATCCCGCCTCGCTCGCCGACGTCTACGCCCGCATCGCCCGCGGCGACGTGTACACCCACACCCTCGTCATCCCCGAGGGCTTCAACATCTTCGACATCGCCCAGGCCGTGCAGGCCGCCGGCCTCGGCCCCGCACCGGCATTCCTCGCGGCCGAGCAGCGCGACACCCACCTCATCGCCGACCTCAACCCCCACGCCCGTTCGCTCGACGGCTATCTCTTCCCCGACACCTACCGTTTCAGCCGCCACGCCACGCCGGAGTCGATGCTCGCCGCCATGGTCAAGCGCTTCCGCCAGGTCGACACGCAGCTCGGCATCCCGCTCACCCCGGACTCCGCCCGCACCATCACCCTCGCCTCGCTTATTGAGAAAGAAGTCCGCGTCGACGCCGAACGCCCGCTCGTCGGCGGCGTCTTCGTCAACCGCCTCGCCGCCGGCATCCCGCTCGCCACCGACCCCAGCGTCATCTACGCGGCTTTACTCGACAACCGCTGGCGCGGCACCATCTACCAGTCCGATCTCCAGTCCGCCTCGCCCTACAACACCTACAAGCACTCCGGCCTGCCGCCCGGCCCCATCGCCAACCCCGGCGTCGCCGCGCTCCAGGCCGCCATGCACCCGGCCGACACCAAATATCTGTACTTCGTCGCCGACGCCCAGGGCCACAGCCAGTTCTCGGTCGACCTCAAACAGCACGAGCAGCAGGTCCAGGCCTACCGCCTCGCGCAGAAACAGGCCAACCCCGCCCCCTGACCCTCCTGCCTACCGTCCAGTGCGTATCTGGTAACGTGCCGCCGCGCAAAGCTTTCGAAGCGTCCAACAGCCGGGGAACATCCAACAGGGTACGATTAACCGAACGCGTTCTTCCGCTGCTCCGCTCGACCAAAGCGGCTCCCGCAGCCGCCGTCTGAATGGCAGCACGGCAGCACGGGCGTCAGGCGGGCTGTCCCGATTCACATGAAGGGTTTTCCTCTGCAAACGTTGACCAAGGCGCACTCCGGCCGCTTTCTCCTGCCGTCGCTTCCCCGTCTCGCCGCTGTCCTGTCGCTGACGGCCGCGCTCCTGCCCCTCGCCGGCTGCCTCGGTGTCCGCGTCAAATCCGTCAACAAAACTGTGCTCGCCCCCAACGTGCAGCGCGCCACGCTCGACCAGCTGCTCGCCAAAATGGGCGCGTCCTACGCCGCGGTCAAGGGCCTGCAGCTCATCGTCACCATCGCCGCCACCGAAGGCGGCGCGCACCAGGGCGAGGTCAAGGAACTCCCCAGCTTCCGCGGCATCATCCTGCTGCGCAAGCCGGAAGACCTGCACGTCATCATGCAACTCCCGTTCGTCGGCTCGCGCGCGCTCGACATGGTCTCCGACGGAAAAAACTTCAAGCTCTACATCGCCGCCGGCAAAGCCCGCGCCATCGTCGGTCCCGAGACGATCACCACGCCCTCCAAAAACGGCCTCGAAAATCTCCGGCCCAACATCATCCGCGACGCCCTGCAGATCCCGCCGCTCGGGCCCGGCGAACTCGTCACCCTCACCGAAGACTCCCGCATCCTGCCCCCCCTGCGCGGCCACAAGGAGGCCATCGAGGAGCCGGATTACGATCTCTCCGTGCTGCGCCTCGCCGCCGGCCAGGCCCACCCCAACGTCCTCGAACGCGTGCGCGTCGTGCACATCAGCCGCGCCACCCTGCTGCCCTACCAGCAGGATCTCTACGACGCCGAAGGCCGCATCGTCACCATCATTACCTACGACAAGTATCAAAAGTTCGGCGACGTCGACTACCCGATGGATGTCTTCATCAAACGACCACTCGACGAATACACCCTCCGCATCGGCATCACCAAGCTCGTCCTCAACCCCCCGCTCGCCGACGACCAGTTCACCCTCACCATCCCGGACACCGTGCCGATCCAGAAGATGTAGGGAAACAGGCAACCGCAAGTGCGTCCTAACGCCGGACGGGCGCCACTTCGTGGGGTGAACCGCTGCGCGCGATTGCAGATCGTCCCCCGCGGAGACATTTCGGCCTGCGCGCAGCGGTTTACCCCACGAAGTGGTCGCCGCCCGCGATGAGGGCGCTTTTGCGGTTATCTGTCCCTAGCTCAGCCCGGATTTCCGCGCGTGGTCGGCGATGGTGGCGTTGATCTCGAGCGCCAGTGCGAGGGCGCGGCGGCCGGCGTGCGCGTCGACGACCGGGGTGGACCGGGTGCGGACGCTGTGCACGAAGGCTTCGAGTTCCAGCCGCAGCGGCTCGCCGGCGGCGACTGGAATCTTGCTCATGTTCAGCCCGGCGGTCGGATGCTTGGGCTCGCCCGGCAGCTCCGGCTTGCTGTGCTTTTCAATCAGCGCGGCGAGTTCATAGTCCGTCAAACCCGCCGTCGCGGTCACGTCGATCAGCAGCAGATCCTGTCGCGCGAAGTCGAGGGAAAGATACTGATGCGGCTGAAAGAATCGCAGCTTGCGCACTCGCTCGGTCGAAACGCGCGACGCGGTGAAGTTCGCGATACAGCCGTTGGCGAACGCCACCCGCACGTTGGCGATGTCGACCGTGTGCGACAGCACCGGCAGTCCGACGGCGCGCACCTCGTCCACCGGCGAGTCGACCAGCGACAGCACAAGGTCGAGATCGTGGATCATCAGGTCGAGCACCACGTCCACATCGAGCGAACGTGCCGTAAAGATGCTTAGGCGATGCGCCTCGAAGAACATCGGCTTGTTCAGCAGCGCGCGCGCCGCCGCCACCGCCGGGTTGAACCGTTCAAGATGCCCTACCTGGATTAACCGGTCATGCTGCGCAGCCAGGGCGATCAACGCGTCGGCCTCATCGGTCGTCGCGGCAAACGGCTTCTCAATCAGCACATCCAGCCCGCCGGTGAGCAGTGGCGACGCGGCCGCGGCATGGTGCACGGTCGGCACGCAGACGCTCGCCGCATCCAGCCGCAGCCCGGCGTTGAGCAGCTCCTGCGTGCTGGCAAAGGCGGGGATGTTGTAGGTGGTTCGCGCACTCTCGCGCACCGCGGCATCGGCGTCCACCACCGCCGCCAGCTCCACCGCGCCGCCGGCAAGCTCGAGCTCGCGGTAAACCCGCAGATGGTTGCGCCCAAAGGCGCCCGCCCCGACGACGGCGACGCGGGTCCGTGCTGCTGCGCCGCCCACTACGTCTCGATCGGGGCTTCGACCGCTTCGCGGCAGCGCTCGTACAGCTTCAGCAGGCTGTCCACCTGGTCCTCCGCCTTGGCGGTCGAGGGCGTCGCAAACCCGGTCGAGCCAGACGACTTCGAACCCACGTTGGCGTGAGCCGCGACAAACTTCAGCAGGTCCAGCGCAATATCTTCAGGACGGCGTGCAGCAGAGTTCAAAGAAGCTTCCATACCGCGATGCTACCGGGGCGAGGCCAGCAGAAGCAAATGCCCGGCAGCCACCAGCCAAACTCTCAACCCGCAACGAAAAGCGATCGACGGAAAGGTCCAGCCTGCAAAGAAATCCCGAACGATCAGCCGCCACCGAAAAGCTTCCGGCTGGACAGAAAGCGCGTGGCCCCGAAACAGCCCCGCAATTGATCGGCTACGGGCTTCGGGGTGTACAGAAAAGGCCCTCGCCTGGAAGCCGCGCCGATTCCTCGATGCCGGCTACGAACAGGGATGGACCCCGCACAGAATCTCGTAGGCGATCGTGCGCGCGAGCGCGGCATGATCCTCGGCGGTGACGCCATCGCCCAGCAGGATCGCCTCATCGCCGGCCCGGACGCCGCCGATGCCCGTTACGTCTACGACCGTCAAATTCATCGAGATGCGGCCAAGGATCGCCGCGCGCTGGCCGCCGATCATCACCCAGCCACCCGGCTTTGTGTTGTTCGACGAGAGCTCGCGGCGCAGCCCATCGGCGTAGCCCACCGGCAGCAGCGCCACGCGCATCGGGTGCTCCGCTGTAAAGGTCGCGTTGTAGCCGACCGTCTCGCTCGGCTCAAGTTCGCGCACCGCCAGCACCGCCGCCTTCCACGTCATCACCGGCTGGAGTTCCGGCTCAAGCCGCGGCGCTGCCGCACCCGCGGAAGCGTCGCCGGCCTCGAGCGGCAGGCAGTAGCCATAGAGCGCCAGCCCCGTCCGCACCAGCACCCGCGCCCCCAGCGACGATGCCAACTCCGCCAGCCACGCCGCGCCAGGGCTCGGGTTATCGACCGCGGAAGAGTTCGCTGCGTGAATCCACGCGGCTTGCCAGCCGCGCCGCGCCACCTGCGCCACCGCTGCCGCGAAGCGCTGCTGCTGCGCCGCCGTCACCCGCGAACCGGCCACCTCCGAGCTGCAGAAGTGGGTAAAGATGCCGTCCAGCTGCAGATCCGCCGCCGCGATCGAGCCCAGCAGCGCGTCGAGCGACTCGCCCGGCACCACGCCCTGCCGGCCCATGCCGGTATCGACCTCAAGGTGAACGCGGGTCCCGGGCAGTCCGGCCAGCCACGCCACGTGCTCGGCCGTCCAGATCACGGGAATCAACCCATGCTGCTGCAGGAGCGGAACGTCATCCGGCAGCAAGCCGGACATGATCAGGATGTCCGCGGTCAGCCCGGCTGCGCCCAGCGCGTTGCGCACCCGCGCCCCTTCGCTGGCGCAGGTCACGCCCAGCCATCGTGCGCCCGCTCGCACCAGGATCTGCGCACAGGTTTCCGCGCCATGCCCGTAGGCGTTGGCCTTGATCACCGCCAGCACCGTCGTCCCCGCGGTCGCTTCAATGGCGCGGAAGTTCGCCGCCAGCCGCTCCGCCGAGACCTCGATCCAGTTATTCAATTCGTGCGCCGCTCCCATGGCTATCGTAACGGCAACCGCAACCGCGTCCTAACGCCGGCCGGACGTGACTTCGTAGGGGTGGAGACGCCGAGCGCGCGCAAATCTGCCGCCGGTCATGATTCCGCATCGCGCGCAGTGGTCCACGCCACGAAGTGGTCGCCACCCGCGAGGAGGACGCGCTTGCCGTTGCTTTGCCATATCTCGGACGGCTTGCGTTGTGATACAAACCCTGCGTCCTCAAAAGCGAGGTTCTCTCCGCCATGAAAATGAATCACCGTTCACTGCTGATCGCCCTCGCCGCCGGCGCCGCCAGCCTCGCGCTCTCTGCCTGCTCCGGCACCTCGTCCAATCCGCAGGCGATCCGCACCGCAGCGCAGACGGCGAACGCCGGAAACTTCAGCTCGGTCTACTTCCTGGGGGATTCGCTCACCGCCGGCTACCAGTCCGGCTCGCTGATCGACACGGCGCAGCCGCACGGCTGGGCCGCGCTCGTGGCGAAGCAGATTGGCTTCCCGATTGCCCTGCCGCTGATCGCGCCGCCCGGCGCGCCCAACCAGCTGACGCTCGTGTCGTTGAGCCCGCTGGTACTCGGCCAGTTGCCCGGAGCCACCACCGGCCGCGACGACTTCACGGTCCAGCCGACCGACGTCGCCGTGCCCGGCGCGCTGCTGAACGATGTCCTGAACACGCTGCCAAAGGTCACCCCCGCAGCCGGGCAGGAGCAATTGAACCAGCTGGTGCTTGGCTACCCGGGCTTCGGCTACGGCGTTATCCGCAGCCAGGCGCAGCAGGCCGCCGCCGCCAACCCGACAACGATCTTTCTCTGGATCGGCAACAATGACGCGCTGAATGCGGACTTTGCCGGCTCGCCCGCTGTCATGACGCCGCTCGACATGTTCACCACGCAGTACCAGCAGCTGATCAACTACCTCCAGCTCAACACCAGTGCCCACCTGGTGATTGCAAACATTCCCGACGTGACGGCCGTGCCGTACCTGCAGCCGGCGGCTCTGGTGCTGGCGCAGGCAAGCGCGCAGACCGGCGTCCCGGTCGCCGTGCTCAGCGCGGTGCTGGGGATCAAGGCCGGTGACTTCGTCAACCAGACCGGCCTGGCCCAGATTCCGCTGATCCTGGGCCAGCAGCAGGCCGGCCCCATCACCGATGCTGGCGTGCTCTCGGCCGCGGAGGTCGTGACCGTGCAGACGATGGTGACGGCCTACAACAAAGTCATCGCGGCCAACGCATCGGCGAGCGGTGCAACGCTGGTCGATATCAACGCGCTGTTCGCGCAGACGACTGCCAACGGCATCGTCGAGAACGGCATTCCCGGGACGACGAACTTTCTTGGCGGCGTCTTCTCGCTCGACGGCATTCACCCGACCAATACCGGCTACGCCGTGGTCGCCAACAAGTTCATCGACTCGATCAATGCCGGGCTCGGCAAGAGCTATGCTGACGTCGCGGTGGCGCCGATTGCGGCGACGGACCCGCTCTACCCGCCCTATGGAGCGGCCAGGAGTGTTGCAACATCGAGAGCCATTCCGCTGCTTCCGACGACTGCGCAAGGGCTGCTGGGGCGGTGAAATCGACCCCACCCCTCCCCCCGGGGTTTTCGTGTCAAAAATAGCATTCTAAATCACTTAGCCGGGGGTACCCAAAGGGGGGTCCCGGGTCAAATGTCAGAGCCAACCGCAAGTGCGTCCTAACGCCGGACAGGCGCCACTTCGTGGGGGGATGGTCTTCGCGCAGCAACGCGAAGCCCTTCACCCCACGAAGTGGTCGCCGCCCGCGATCAGGGCGCATTTGCTTCTGCTTCTAGTACTCGCCGCCGCCGCCCGAGTCGTGGGCGGTGTCGAGGTTTTCGAAGCGGGTGTAGTCGGCCAGGTAGGCGAGCTGGATGGAGCCGGTGGGGCCGTTGCGCTGCTTGGCGATGATGATCTCGGCCTTGCCCTTCAGGTCTTCGTTTTCGCGGTCGTAGTACTCCTCGCGATGGATGAAGCAGACGACGTCCGCGTCCTGTTCGATCGAGCCCGACTCGCGCAGGTCCGAGAGCAGCGGTTTCTTGTCCCCGGTGCGCTGTTCGGAACCACGCGACAGCTGCGACAGTGCGACGACAGGGACCTTGAGTTCCTTGGCGAGGGCCTTGAGGCCGCGCGAGACCGAGGAGACCTCCTGCGTGCGGTTTTCGAACTTCTTCTGGCTGGCGCCGGCCGAGCCGGTCATCAGCTGGAGGTAGTCGATCACAATCAGGTCCAGGCTCCCCTCCTGCTGCTTGAGGCGCCGTGCCTTGGCGCGCATCTCCGCGAGCGTGATGCCGGGGGTGTCGTCGACGAAGAGCTTCGATTCCATGAGGCGTTCGAGCCCGGCGAGGAGTTTGCCCTTGTCCTCACGAGGCAGGAAGCCGGTCTGAATCTTGCGCGAGTTGACCATCGCTTCGGACGCGAGCATACGGCGGAGGAGCGATTCCTTGCTCATTTCAAGCGAGAAGACCGCGACCACGCGACCGTCCTTCACGGCAGCATTTTGCGCGATATTGATCGCCCACGCGGTTTTGCCCATCGACGGCCGCGCGGCGATGATGATGAGCTCCGACTCCTGCAGGCCGGAGGTCATGCGGTCGAACGCCTGGTAGTGGGTGGCGAGCCCGGTGATCTCGCGCCCCTGCTCGTAGAGCTTGTCGATCGAGCCGAAGGAGTCGCGCACGATGTCGGAGATGCCGGAGAAGCCGCCGGTGACGGCGTGCTCGGAGATCTCCATCATGCGGTGTTCGACCTTGTTGAGGACCTCGATGGCCTCGAGCGACTGGTCGGCGGCCTCCATCATGCCCATATCGCAGACGGTCATGAGCTGGCGCATGAGGGATTTGTCGCGAACGATGCGAACGTAGGACTCGATCGAAAGCTTGCGAGGCAAGCCTTCCGAGAGCTCGTACAGATAGGGCATGCCGCCGCAGGAGTCGAGCTCCTTGCGCTTTTTCAGGTCTTCGGAGACGGTGACGATGTCGACGGCGTAGCCGACCTCGGACAGGTGCAGCATCACCTCGTAGATCTTGCGGTGCGAGTCGATTGAGAAGTCGTCAGTCTTGAGCAGCATCGTGGCGTCGACGATGGCGAGCGGCTCGACGAGCATGGCGCCGAGAATGGTGCGTTCGGCGTGCAGCGCCGCGGGGCGGGAGTCTTCTTCCGGATTGATGAGGCGGGGGAGCGATGCCATGGGTCTTGCCTTCTTCCTGCTGCGGTCTTTTAAAGATACGGCTCTGCCGCGCATCCGCCACGTCGGAAAACCGAGGTATCCCCCGGATAACCGGTCCGCAATCTGCGAGCCGGCGCGATAGGCTGGAGAGAGGAGCGACGACATGGGTCAGGAAAAACAGCTTGGCATCCCGCAGGCTGCCGCGAAGGATGCCGCATCGTTTGAGCTGCTGCGGGTTTGGGTGGCGGCGCAGGCGCAGCAGATCACCCTGCGGCCGGGAATCTGGCAGGATCCGTCGGCGTGGGGAGTCATGCTGGCTGACCTCGCGCGCAATATCGTCACCGTCCATGCCGAGAATGACGCAGACCTCGATACCGAGGCGTTTCTGGCGGCGATGCTCGAGGGCTTCGATACGGAGATCGAATCGGTGCTGAACGAATTTGGCGACGGCGAGGATGCGGACTCAGACTGAGTAATAACGAGACACACCCCGCGGTGGATGCAACCTGTTCATAAAAAAGGAGTTGAAGCGGGGTGCACCGAACGTGGGATGGCTGCGGCCGGGCGATGCCGATAAAACCGGAGAGTCTTTGAGAAACTCCCCTGGCGGACGAAAACCATGCACCTGCTTCCCGAGCGCCGTGTTCCTGCTTTCTCGCCTGCTGGCCGAGTGGAAGAGCCAGCCGGCGCCTGTGCCCCGCCCCAGACGCTCGACAGCCTGGATCTGATGAACGTGCTGCGGGAGCCTGAGTTTCAGGAACTGACGTTGCTGGCGTCGCAGATGTGCGGAACCCCGATCAGCCTGATCACGCTGCTCGACCCGGAGAAGCAGTGGATCACGTCGTCCGTAGGGACGGATCTGCAGGAGACCTCGCGCGAGGTAGCCTTCTGTTCGCACGCGATCAAGACGCCGAATGTCTATGTGATTGAGAATGCGGCAGAGCACCCGCTGTTTGCGCAGATCCCGCTGGTGACCGGGGGACCGGAGATCCGGTTCTATGCGGGGATTCCGCTGACGCCGCCCGATGGGACGCCGTTCGGCACATTGTGTGTGATCGATACCAAGGCGCGGCAGATGTCGGAGGCGGAGCGTACGTCGCTCGCGATCATCGGGCGCCAGGTGCAGACGCGGCTGGAGCTGCGGGCACAGAATCTGAAGCTGCAGCGCAGCAGCGAGCTGAACCTGCGGCTGACGCAGTCGCTTGAAGAGAGCAACGACCTGTTCCTGGCGTTTATGGATCATTCGCCGCTGCCGGCGTACATCAAGGATGCCGGCGGCGCGATGGTGTTCTACAACCGGCAGATGGCCGACCATTTTGCGGTCTCGACCGAAGACTGGCTGGGCAAGCTCGACGACGAGATCTGGCCGGAGGCGATGGCGGAGCAGTTCCGCGAGAACGACCGGGCGGTGCTCGAAAGCGGGCATCCCCAGGAATTGAGCGAGGTATCGCCGGGCCAGCACGACGGCAGGACGTACTGGCGCTCGTACAAATTTCCGTTTCGCAATCGGCGGGGCGAGCTGATGCTGGCCGGCATGTCGGTGGATGTGAGCGACGCCGTGATGCGCGAGAAGGAGCTTGCCGAGATCAATCGCCGGCTCGAGCTGCTGGCCGCGACCGATGCGCTGACGGGGCTCGCGAACCGGCGGGTCTTCGAGGCGAAGGCGCAGGCCGCGTTCTCGCATGCGTGCGACCGGAGCGACGCGCTTTCGCTCATGGTGATCGACCTGGACGACTTCAAGCGGCGCAACGACCACCTGGGCCACGCGGCGGGAGACGAAGCGCTGCGCCTGGTGGGCGGACTGCTGGCGTCGGTGGCCGGCGAGGGATCGCTCGCGGCGCGCATCGGCGGCGAGGAGTTCGCGCTGATCCTGCCCGGGCTCGAGGGCGGCGCGGTCCGGGAGCTTGGGAACAAGCTGCGGACGGCCTTTCGCGGGCTCGAGGCCGGAGCGATGCCGTTGACGGCAAGCATCGGGATTGCTTCTTACGACGGGCTGGCGAAGGACTGGCAGCGCCTGCTGGCGCGGGCGGACGATGCGATGTACGACGCGAAGCGCTCCGGCAAAGACCGCGTCGTGATGCACGAGGACGTGGTGGCCCGCCTGATGAACGAGATGCAGGCTAAATTTCGGGCGCACCGGCGCGCCGGACGAGCGGCATAGGAGCGGCGCGTTCCGGATTCTGGAGCGGCGTCGGTTCCGAAAGGCGCCTGTGTTGACCTGTTGCTGGTGCAGATCGCGGGAAATTTCCGAAAATGGGAAGAATTCTTGTCCCGTTTAAGAGAAAAGCCCGCAGATTAACGTGTGATTGATGTAACCGCCCTGCTATGCTTCGCGTGGCCGGATCGGGAGCGCGGCACGTATGACGAATGGATTCGCCCTTTTGCCGCTGGTCACGAAGGCCTGTGCCTTTTGCGCGGGAGCGCCTCTGCTTTATCTTGGCGTGACGATGATGGGTTCGAACCTGATGCGGGATATCAGCGCGCTGACGCATGCGCAGGGGCTGGCCGCGGCCTCGCAGACCGGGCTGGCGCTCGGGCCGGTGTTTGCGCTGGTCGGCATCTCGTTCCTCTGGCCGCTGCGGCCATTCCAGGGAGAATAGCCGCGGGGGCCTGAGGGTCCGGCGCTTACCTTAGTGACCCTTGTAGGGGACGAACAGCTCGGGGAACTGGGCGGCGAGGGCCTTGGTCTTGGGCACGTCGCACACCTGGACGTAGGGGTTGTGCGGGTTCTTGGTGGCGTAGTCCTGGTGGTAATCCTCAGCCTTGTAGAAGCCTTTGAGCGGCGTGACTTCGGTGACGATCTTGCGGTTGAAGGCGTGCGCGGCGTCGAGCTGCTGGATGTACGCGTCGGCAAGTTCGTGCTGCCGGGGCGTTGTGTAGAAGATGGCCGAGCGATAGCTTGTGCCGGAGTCAGGACCCTGGCGGTTGAGCGTGGTAGGGTCGTGCGCGACGGAAAAGAAGATGCGCAGCAAAGTTCCGTAGCTGATGACGGCAGGGTCGTACACGACCTTGACGGATTCGGCGTGGCCGGTGGTTTCGGTGGTGACCTGGTCGTAGGTGGCGGTCGAAGCGGCGCCGCCGGCATAGCCGGCTTCAGTGGCGGTGACGCCCTTGACGCGCTGGAAGACGGACTGCGTACCCCAGAAGCAGCCGCCGGCGAAGATTGCGGTGTCGTGTCCGCCGGGCGCCGTGGCGAGCGGGACATCCTGCAACGGGGCGGGGATCGGCCCGGCGTTGACGGCACCGGCGACGGCCATACGGCGGTACCCGACAAAGAGAACGGCGACCATGGCAACGGTGATGACGGCGATCTGCGAGCGGCTCATATCTCTTTGACGCACGGGCGACCGCGGCGGATGCTGAGACAGCGACAAAGGCGTTGTAACGCCGGATGGCGACCGCTTCGTGCGTGATGCGCTTCACGTGACACCGCGAAGCCCAGTACCCCACGAAGTGGTTGCCGCCCGCGGTCCGGGGGCTTTGCTTCTTTATGCCGGAATCTGCTCCATGCTCGTAGGCTCGACGATCTCGCGTGCGTTGCGCTGCGCGCGGTACTTGCGTGCCTCCTCGTAGGCCTTCAGGCGGCTGCGCATGATGCCGCCGAGCGCACGGTGCGCGGCAAGCGCATGCCACGGCGAGAAGGAAAGCTGCTCGTCGACAAAGAGCTGGCGGGCGTCGGAGTAGGAATCCTGCGGCTTGACCGTGATGGTGGCGACCGTCTGCCAGGGGCTGGCGGGCTTGCCCGACTTTGCTTCGGACGGCCACCTGGTATCGGCCTTTTCGATCGGGAAGGATTTGTCTTTTTCCTCGAGCGCGGGGTCTTCGACGAGGGCAAGCTGGACCTTGACGTCCCAGACGGCGGTCTCGTGGCGGAAGAACTGCTTGATCAGCTCTTCAAGCGCGTTGTAGCCGGCGTCGAGATCGATGCCCTCGCCCGTTAGCTTCCTAAGGCTTTCCGAGCCGGGCGCGAAGGCTACCTTCGCGATGTAATTCCCGTAGCGCAGCGGCGCGACCGTGGTGAAGGTTTCGCCGAGGATGTGGGTGGCGGGTGCGCCAATGCCGGCAAGCGTCGCCGACGGTGCGCCGACCGCCGTGAGCGCAGCGTTGGCGCCTCGAGCGACGAACGAAACCGCATGCTTCACGCCCTCGGGGACGTCGAGGGTTTTGTCGAAGAGCTTGATCTGCTCGAGGAAGCCGGCGGGGTCGGGCGCGGAGAAGGCTTCGCCGTTGACGCAGACAAAGTCCTGCGTGTCGCCGGTGTGGTTCGGCGTCTTCTCGCCCTCTGCGTTGAGCACCTTGACGGCCATGGCGCGCGGGCTCGAGACGTTGTCCGCGAGCATGTCGCCGGGGTTGGTGGAGAAGCGCAGGATGACGGGATGCGCGGTAGTCGAGGCAAAGAGGCCCTGCGCGAGGTGTTCCGGCAGGCCGGGCAGCGGCTCGAGCGTGCCGACCAGGACGCCGTGCGACTTGGCATGGACCGGGCGGTACGCATGACGATAGCGTGCGGCCATCGAGCGGGTGATGTGCTGCATGGTGCGCGAGAGCTCGTCGAAGAGGACGGCTTCGTTGACGGCCGGCTTCTCAACATCGGAAGTGTAGGGGAGGTAGCGCAGGCCTGATGTATTTTCGGTAGACATGGGTGTGACGGTTCCTCTTCGCCCTAGGATGCGAGGTTTGCATGTGCGGTCGGTACCTGAGGCGGTCTGACAAGCAGAGGCTGGCGGAAATGTTCCACGTGGAACATTCGGCTGCGCTCGAGGCCCTGGTGCTCCCGGACTGGGACTACAACGTGGCGCCGGCGACGTTTCAGCCCGTCATTCGGCGGGACGCGGAGCGCGGCGAACGGGAGCTGGTGCTGATGCGGTGGGGGCTGGTGCCGCGGTTCGCCAAGTCAGCCAAAGACTTCGGGTACAGCACGATCAACGCGAAGGCGGAGACGGTGGCGACCAGTCGCATGTACGCCGGGCCGCTCGAACGGCGGCGCTGCCTGGTGCCAGCGGACGGGTTTTACGAATGGAAGGTGCTGGGCGAAGTAGAGGCGGCACAGGTGGTCGGCCTGTTTGGTGCCGAGCCGGCGGTAAAGAAGTTGAGGAAGAAGGCGGTTGTCGAAAAGCAGCCGTACGCGTTCACGCTGCGTTCGGGCGGCCCGATGGCCTTTGCCGGATTGTGGGAGCGTTGGCGCGACCCCGTGGACCGGGCAAATATGCTCGAGACCTTCACCGTGATTACGACCGATCCGAATGAGCTGACGGCCGAGGTGCATACGCGGATGCCGGTCATTCTCGAGCCGAAGGACTATGCCGCGTGGCTGGACGCGGGGGAGGGGAAACGTGCGCCGGTGGAGCTGCTACGGCCGTTTCCGGCCGAGCAGATGCAGGCGGTGAAGGCGCACAAGGATGTCGGGAATGTGCGGAATAACTCGGAGGCTTTGATGGTCGCGGAGGATGTGGGTGAGTTGAATGGATTGTGAGGTCAGGGTGGAGGTTGTTTGTTGTTCGTTCTCCGCTGGGAGCAACGACAGACGCAGATTCCTGCGCTTCGCTGGGGGAACGACGAAGCAAAGGGTGCGAAGGACCCGCAACGGACAATGGAGAACGGACACCTGCGAACGGACAACCAGACCCGGCCCACGAAGGATGAATCGATGCGCAAGCATGCCCTCGAGATAACGCTCGTGCTGTTCTGCCTGCTGGCCATGGCGGGGCAGATGGTGCACGTGGCGCGGGTGACCTCGGCGACGTGGGATGAGCCGCATCATCTCTTCGACGGCTACACGGTCTGGAAGCTGCACGACTACCGGATCAACCCGGAGGTGCCGCCGCTGGTGAAGCTGACCGCGGCGCTGCCGTTGCTTGGGATGGAGCTGAAGGTGCCACCGAACCAGGGCCGCGCGGTCCAGACCGAGGCTTTCAACGACGGGCGGGAGTTTGTCTTCGGCAACGGCGGCGATCGTGTTCTGTTTCCCGCGCGGATGGCTGCGATGGGCTTCACGCTGCTGCTGGCGATGCTGCTGTTCTTCGCGGCGCGTCATGTGTTCGGAGCGGCAGCAGCGTTGTTCGCGCTGGCCTTGTTCGTGGTCGATCCGAACATCCTCGCGAACGGTGCGCTGGTGACGACCGATATCGGGATGTCCCTGATGATGCTGGCGACGACGTACGCGTGGTATCGCTACACGCAGGCCGAACGTGCGCGGTGGGGCTGGCTCGGCTGCACCGCGGTGCTTGCGGGCCTGGCCGTGGTGACCAAGTTCACCGGCTTGCTTCTGCTGCCGATGCTGGTGCTGCTTGCCGTGCTTGAAGCGGCGCGGCGGAGGAGTTGGCGCGTGCTGGGGCAGCGCGCGATGGCGATTGTTGCCGTGTCGGTGGTGGCGTGGGTCATCCTGTGGGGCTTCTTCGGCTTCCGGTACCAGGCGGCTGCGAACGGGCAGGAGATCAACCCGGCGCTCTCGGCGTATCTGCCGACGATGCCGAAGGCCGCCGACGCGCGCAGGCTCGAATTTGCCGCGGCCCATCGCCTGCTGCCCGAGGCCTACCTGTGGGGGCTGGCGAATACCAAGATCACCGAGGACGTCGACAATAGCTACTTCTTTGGTTACGTATATCGTCATGGGACCTGGACGTATTTCCCGGCTGCGTTCGTGATCAAGTCGACGCTGCCGCTGCTTGTGCTGCTGTGCCTGGTGCCGTTAGCGTGGCGCCGCGAGGCATGGGGAAGACGTCCGGAGTTTGCGTGGCTGCTGGCCCCGGTGGCGGTGTACCTTGCCGTTGCGATCAGCTCGAAGATGAATATCGGGCATCGTCACCTGCTGCCCATCTATGCGTTTTTATACATCCTGGCGGCGGGTGCGGCGGCTCGGTTGTTCGCGCGCAATCGCCGGTGGGGCGTGCTGCTTGGCGTGCTGCTGGTGTGGCAGGTGGCAACGTCGGTGCGCGTGGCGCCGGGCTACATGGCTTACGCCAACGAGGCGTGGGGCGGCCCCGACAACGTGCACCGCTATCTGTCCGATGCCAACTCGGACTGGGCGCAGCAGTTGAAGGAGACAAAGATCTATCTCGATCAGCATCACATCACCAACTGCTGGATCGCTTACTTCGCGGACGGGGCCATTCGGCCGGAGGATTACGACATCCACTGCAGGCGGCTGCCGACGACCGGCAACCTGTGGTGGATGAACCTGCCGATGAACGTGCCGCCGGTGATCTCAGGGACGGTGCTGATCTCGGACAGCGACCTCGAGGGGATCGAGTTCGGCCAGGGTGCTCTGAACCCGTACGACAGTTTCCGCGGCGTGAAGCCGACGGCTGTGATTGAGCATGGGCTCTACATGTACGATGGAACGTTCTCGGTGCCGCTGGCTTCGGCGCTGTGGCACGCCAACAATGCGGAGTGGGGGATTTCCGATCCTGCGACTGCATTGCAGGAAGCGCAGGCGGCGGTCGCGCTTGGGCCACAGTCGGTCTACGCGCAGAGCGCGCTGGGGGATGTGTTGATGAAGCTCGGCCGGAAGCCGGAGGCGCTTGCGCATTACCGGGCGGCGCTCTCGAGTGCTCGAACGATCGAGCCAGAGTTGCAGGCGGACGGGGTCAAAGGACTGGTAGCGAAGATTGCCGCCGCAAGTGCGCCGTAACGCCGGGCGGGCGGTGCCGCGCACACCGAGGGCTTCGCGTTGCCGTTGCTTCGCGTTGCCGTTGCTAGACTTTGAGCATGTCGCTTTCGTTGCAGGTTGCTGTGGATGAGGAAGTAGCGCTGGTCGCCGCGTTGATGAACGCCTCCTATCGCTCGCAGGGGCAAGGGCGTAGCTGGACGAGTGAGGTTGGCTATCTCGAAGGCGATCGCACGAGTGAGGCGGCGCTGCGGCACGACATCGCGACCAAGCCGGGGTCGTTTCTGCTGGTCACGGGGGAGCGGCCAGTCGCGGGCTGCGTGTGGCTCGAGCCGAAGGGAGAGGGGACCTGGTATCTCGGATCGCTGACCGTCGATCCGTATCTGCAGAACAGCGGGATGGGCCGCACGCTGCTCGAAGCGGCCGAGGCGTGGGCGGCTGCGCGTGGCGCGACGCGAATCGAGATGACGGTCATCAACGTGCGCGATACGCTGATCGCCTGGTATGAACGGCGGGGGTATCGCCGGACCGGCCAGTCGCTTTCCTTTCCCTACAAAGACGAACGATTCGGCACGCCAACGCGCGACGATCTGACATTCGTGGTGCTGGAGAAGGCGTTAGAGACAACGGCAACTGCGTCCTAACGCCGGACGGGCGCCACTTCGTGGGGTGAACCGCTGCGCGCACGTCAAATAAATTTCATGGGCGATTATTCCGCCACGCGCGCAGCGGTTCACTCCACGAAGTGGTCGCCGCCCGCGATCAGGGCGCACTTGCTGTTGTTTTGTCATTGCTTTCTGTGGCGAACACGAGGCGAATAGAATGGTGGGGTGGACTCGCCGGCTCAACCCGATCGCTTTGGCTTTCTGCATATCGACCTGAACAGCTTCTTTGCGTCGGTCGAGCAGCAGCTGCACCCGGAGTACCGGGGCAAGCCGCTCGGCGTCTGCGGCACGATGGCAGACACCGGCGCGCTGATTGCGGCGAGCTACGAGGCGAAGGCGCTGGGCATTTACACGCTGACCAAGGTGGGTGAGGCGAAGCGGCTCTGCCCTGAGATCATTTTGGTGAACGGGTCGCACTCGGTTTATGCCGAGTACTCGCACAGGATTTCGGCTGCGGTGGAGCGCTGCTGTCCGGTAGCGCATACGCCGTCGATCGATGAGATGGTGTGCGAGCTGATGGGGCGTGAGCGGGAGCCGCCGGCGGCGCGGAAGATCGCGCTCGAAGTGAAGCAGGCGATCAAGGATGATGTCGGCGAGACGCTGCGGTGTTCGATCGGCATGGCGCCGAACCGTTATCTTGCGAAGATTGCCAGCGACATGCAGAAGCCGGACGGATTGATCGGGCTGCTGCCGTCGCAGCTGCCGCGGGCGATTCGTCATCTTGCGCTGCGCGACCTGCCGGGTGTGGGCGCGCGGACCGAGTTGCGGCTGAACAACAAGGGCGTCAAGACGATGGACGATCTGCTGGCGCTCGATCGGCCGGGCATGCACGCGCTGTGGGATTCGGTGTGGGGCGATCGGCTGTATCACTGGCTGCGCGGCGCCGAGACCGGCGACGATGGCGCGCCGGTGCCGAGCGAGATTCAGAAGTCGCTGGGCCACTCGCATGTGCTGGGGCCGGAGTTTCGTTCGGACGAGGGGGCGTGGGCAGTCGCGCACAAGCTCATTCACAAGGCGGCGATGCGGCTGCGGATGGAGAAGTTCTACTCCGGCCAGATGGCGGTAACGATCAAGTACGCGCTCACGAGCGAGCAGGCGAAGCGCATGGAATCGAAGCAGCACACCAGCGGCATCAGGCACACGGCGTGGGGCATGGAGGCGCGGTTTGTGGAGTCGCAGGACACGCTGTCCCTACTGGACGTGCTGCGCAAGACGTGGGCAAAGCGGCCGCGCGGTGTGGAGTACGAGCGGCCATTCTTTGTGGGCGTGACGCTGCGCGAACTGACGCCCGAGAGCGAGCACCAGGAGACGCTGTTCGGCGACCCGGACAACCGGGGTCAGCTCTCGGCGACGATGGACAAGCTGAACCTGAAGTATGGGCACACGACGCTGCACTTTGCCGGGATGCTGCCTGCGCGGGAGACTGCGCCGACGCGGATTGCGTTCACGCAGATCCCGGTGCAGTACGGCGTCGAGTATATGTAACAAGCCTGGTTTTACAGCATCAGCTCGCGGCCTGCCAGAGCGCGATGGTGGCGCCGGTGGGGTCGGTGAGGATGGTGAAGCTGCCGTTGCCCGGCACTTCGTGGGGGCCGCGGATGACGGTGGCGCCGAGCGAGACGGCCTGGTCGGTCGCTGCCTGGATGTCGTCGACGCCGACGTAGGCGAGCCAGCCGGTGGGCACGCCGGGAGCCGACATCAGGCCGCCTCCGGGGCCGTCGGTCGGTTTGAACATGGAGTAAATCATGCCGCCGCCCATATCGTTGTCGGTGAATTCCCAGCCAAAGAGCCCCGTGTAGAAGGCCTTGGCAGCGGCGGTGTCGGGTGTGGTGAGTTCGAGATGCACGAAGGGGTTCGACATTGGGCGTGTCCTTTCAAAGGAACGTGGGTACGGCGGAATGCTATCGCACGTGCGTGGGTTAGCGCGGGGCAAAGCGCGGGTGCGGGTGACATCTGTCATGCGAGTTTGCTGACGTTCCACACTGCGCTTCCGGTCCGGCGGAAGCAATGATTGTTTCAGCGGAATCGAAGGAGGCATGGCATGGTGCTCGAAGCGGTCAAGGTGGAGAGGGTGTCCGAGGTGGCAACGGCGGTTGTCGCCGAGTTGAGCGGCGTGACGAAACAGTATGGGCCGGTGAAGGCGCTGGACGGGCTTTCGCTGACGCTGCGGCCGGGCGAGATTGTGGCGCTGCTGGGGCCGAACGGTGCGGGCAAGTCGACTGCCGTGAAGCTGCTGCTGGGGCTTTCGACGCCGACGCACGGGACGGCACGCATCTTTGGCGGCGACCCGCGTGTGACCTCAACCCGCACGCGTATCGGCGCGATGCTGCAGGTGGCGAGCGTGCCGAAGACGCTGAAGGTGTGCGAGCATATCGACCTGTTTCGCAGCTACTACCCAAACCCGTTGAGCGTGGCCGAGATCGTGCGGATCGCGCAGCTCGAGGGCATCGAGGACCGGCTGTTTGAGAAGCTGAGCGGCGGGCAGAAGCAGCGGCTGCTGTTTGGGCTGGCGATCTGCGGCGATCCGGAGATCGTGTTTCTGGATGAGCCGACGGTGGGCCTGGATATCGAGGCGCGGCACGGGTTGTGGGCGCAGATCCGGTCGCTGGCGGCGCGGGGCAAGACGGTGCTGCTGACGACGCACTATCTCGAAGAGGCGGACGCGCTGGCCAACCGCATCATCTTCATCAGTAAGGGCAAGGTGGTGAGCGAGGGGACGCCGGCCGAGATCAAGGGTCTCACGGCTGGGCGAAAGATCCGCTGCGTGAGCACGCTTTCGACGGCGCAAATCTGGGCGCTGCCCGGGGTAATTGACGTGGAGCAGACGGGCAGCCGCCTGTGCGTCACGGCAGGGAATGCAGAGTCTGTGCTGCGCAAGATGCTCGCGTATGACGCCAATCTTTCGGAGCTTGAGGTGGTGGCTCCGGCGCTCGAAGACGCCTTCCTGGCGCTCACTCGCTAACGTAACTATTCCGTTTCAAGGAGGATTGTCATGGCTACCCTTGCTGTTGCACCATACTCGACGCCTGCAGGCCGCACCGCCGGCGCCACGCTTGCTCTTTCCTTGAAGGAGACGAAGTACGAGTTCCTGAAACTGTGGCGGACGAAGTCGTTCTCGCTTTCGGTGATCGGGTTTCCGGTGATGTTCTACCTGCTGTTCGGCGTCGGGAACAAGGGTGTCCACGAGGGCGGGGTCGCGATGGCGAAGTACATGCTGGGCGGCTATTGCTGCTTCGGCATGATTGGTGCGGCGCTGTTCGGGATCGGGGTAGGGCTTGGCTCGGAGCGGGCCGCGGGTTGGCTGGAGCTAAAGCGGGCGAGTCCGATGCCGCCGCTGGTTTATCTGGTGGCCAAGTGCATTACCGCGCAGGCGTTCGGGCTGATCATCGTGGGCGTGCTGATGGTGATCGGGGTGACCCTGGCCGGGGTGCAGCTGAGTGCCTTCGAGGTGGCGGCGATGCTGGGCATGGCGCTGGTGGGGACGGTGCCGTTCGCGGCGCTGGGACTGCTGGTGGCGCTGACGGTGCCTCCGGCTGCGGCGGCGGGCGTGGTGAACCTGATCTACCTGCCGATGTCGTTCATGGGCGGGCTTTGGATTCCGATCCAGTTCCTGCCGAAGTGGCTGCAGGTGATTGCGCCTTCGATGCCGACGTTTCACCTGGCGCAACTGATGCTGACGATCTTCGGGTACCAGCGGGCGGGCAGCATGACGGGGGTGCACTGGGCGGGGCTGGGCGGCTTTACGCTGCTGATGCTGGGAGTGAGCTGGGCGGTATTTCACCGGGCAGAGCAGGACGCGTAGCGCGGGCGGCGGGTGGGGAATCGAGGCGTGAGGCCCCACCCCCCTCAGTGTTGCGCAAGATCTTCAAACGATAGATGTTAGGTCTGGATCAACGACATGCAATGCACCAAAGAGTGTGCATACCTGCCGGACGAAATGAGTACACTGTGCGAGTTGCACGAAGGGGCGATTCGATGGCTTTCGAAGAACAGAAACCAGAGTTTCACGAGAGCTTCTCGGGGTTGAAGGGCGTGCGGCGTTTTGGCGCGAACTACGTATGGCTGCTTTACTCGGTCTTCTTCTTTATCGATCCGATTATGCGGAAGAGCGCGGCGTACTGGATCGAGTGCCTGGGGATCTTTGCGTTCTTCCTGCTGATCTATGTCTGGTACGTGGAGACGAAGAGACCGGAGACGCGTTTGCCACTGGTCCTGGTGATCTTCCTGATGGGCGTCTTCTCGATCCACTTCAACAGCGGGTCGACCAGCTTCATGATCTACGCGGCGGCGCTGGTGCCGTTCGCGGTGCGGCGCATGCAGACGGCGGTGATGCTGATCTTCGCGGAGACGGTGGCGATCGGGCTCGAGTGGGTGGTGCTCGAGCGGCTGGGATACCGGGAGAACGTGATCGGGTTTGCGATTGCGGCGGGTTTTGTGGTGGTGGTGGGGCTGGCGAACCTTTTTGTCGCCGAGCAGAAGCGCTCCGAGTGCAAGCTGCGGCAGGCGCAGGAGGAGAATGCCGCGTTGACGGCGGTGGCCGAGCGCGAGCGCATCGCCCGGGATCTGCATGATGTGCTGGGTCATACGTTGAGCGTGATCGTGCTGAAGGCGGAGCTTGCCGGCCGGCTGATGGGCCGCGACGATGCACGGGCGGCAGCGGAGATTGCCGATGTCGAAAAGACAGCACGGACGGCGCTGAGCGAGGTGCGCGAGGCAATTGGGGGCTACCGCGCCAAGGGGCTGCGGGCGGAGGTGGATATGGCGCGGATGACGCTCGATGCCGCGGGAGTTGCGCTGCGCTGCGAGACGCTGCCGCCGGTGCTGAAGGCGCGCGAGGAGACGGCGTTGTCGCTGGCGGTGCGGGAAGCCGTCACGAACATAGTGCGGCACGCCCACGCGACGGAGTGCGTGATGCGGTTTTCGGTGGCGGCGGACGGGTTCACGCAGCTCGAGGTGGAGGACAACGGCCGGACGGCGATCACGCGCGAAGGCAACGGGCTGCGCGGCATGAGAGCGCGGGTGGAAGAGCTGGGCGGCCGGTTCCGCATCGAGCCCGCGGCCAGCCACGGCACACGCCTCGTCATCGAACTGCCGGGAAGCGCGCTGGCATGAGGATCAAGAGCAAGTGCGTCCTAACGCCGGACGGGCGCAACTTCGTGGGGCGGGAGCGCTGGCGCGCGGCAACATCCTTCCACCTCGCACAATCCGCGCCCGCGCGCAGCGCTCCCACCCCGCGAAGTGGTCGCCGCCCGCGATCAGAGCCTACTTGCACCTGCTCTCGTTTTTCGCCAGGGGGCCTATGACGATCCGGGTGGTGATTGCGGAGGACCAGGCGATGGTGCTGGGGGCGCTGGCGGCATTGCTCGAGTTGGAGGGCGATATCGAGGTGGTGGCGACGGCGGGGAATGGGCGCGATGCGCTGCGGGCGGCGGAGACGTTTGTGCCGGATGTGCTGGTGACGGATATCGAGATGCCGTTGATGACGGGGCTGGAGGTGGCGGCGGCGTTGAAGATCAGCCGGCCGGTGGTGCGGACGGTGATCCTGACGACGTTTGCGCGACCGGGGTACCTGCGGCGGGCGATGGATTCCGGGGCGTGCGGATACCTGTTGAAGGACCGGCCGGCGTCGGAGCTGGCGGATGCGGTGCGGCGGGTGAACCAGGGGCTGCGGGTGGTGGACCCGGCGCTGGCGGCAGAGGCCTGGAATGCGGAGGCCGATCCGCTGACGGACCGGGAGCGGCAGATTTTACGGCTGGCGGGGGATGGGCGGTCGAGCGGGGCGATTGCGGGGGAGCTGCGGCTGAGCGAGGGGACGGTGCGAAATTATCTGTCGGAGGCGATCAGCAAGCTGGGCGCGGAGAACCGGGTGGATGCGGCGCGGATTGCGCGGGCGAAGGGGTGGCTGTAGGGGCGGGTGCGAGGGTCGCAGCCCGGTACGTCGCACGGTTTGTGGACGCTGCGTTCAGCTTGCAGGATAACTAGCGGCCAGGGGTTCGCATCCGATGGTGAGTTGAACCAAGGAGCGGACAATGAAGGGCTTACAGGTTGGTGTGGCGGCGGCGCTGGTCGGCTTTGCGCTGGTTGGTTGCAAGAAGACGGACGATAACAAGCTGAATTTCACGAACGCGATCAACACGTATTATTCGTCGCGGCCGGCGTGCCTCTGGGATGATCCGAAGAAGTTCCCGGTGCAGGCGGATACGTCGGATACGAGCAAGACCTCGGGCTACGATGCGCTGGTCGACCAGGGCCTGCTGGCGCGGACGACGGCGGAGAAGAAGGTGTTCATCGTGGCTTCGAAGCAGGTGACGAACTACGATCTGACGGACAAGGGCCGGTCGTCCTGGACGGCGGACCAGACGCAGCCGGGCTACGGTAATTTCTGCTATGGGACGATGAAGGTTTCGAGCATCGACAGCTCGACGCCGACCAATGACCAGCCCGGGGCGACGACGACGGTGAGCTACCACGCGGGCATTTCGAGCCCGCCGAGCTGGGCTTCGGCGGCGGAGACGCAGAACGGCTTTCCGGGCGTGCGGACGAATCTTTCCGGGCCCGTGGCAGCGAGCGCGACGCTCACGAACACGACGAATGGCTGGTCGGTGACGCAGGGACCGGCTGGGACGGGGCATCATCCGGCGACCGCGGCTGACGGCAACATCGTTCAGTAGAGTTTCTTTGTGGCGTTAGACGGCAATGCCCGGACCGTGTGGTCCGGGCATTGTTGCGAGTGGTTGAGCGTTACTGTTCGTCCGATGGGCCGCCCATCGAGGCGGCGCGTTGCGCGCGGTCCTGCATCCTGTACTCGTGCGGCGGGGTGCTGCCGCCGAGGTATTCGACGAAGTAGTCCCAGCGGCGGCGGGTCATGTACTGGGCGGCTTCGCCGTAGCCGTGGTGGGCGTCGGGGAAGAGGAGCAGGTCGAAGTCCTTGTTGGCTTTGATGAGCGCGTCGACGACGAGCATGGTCTGTGAGGGCGGAACGTTGTCGTCCATCGTGCCGTGCGCGAGCAGCAGGCGGCCCTTCAGGTTTTTGGCGAAGTTCTGGTTGGCCTGCGAGTCGTAGTTGCTGGTGCCGTCGGGGTTTTTAACCTCGAGCCCTGCCCATTTTTCGGCCCAGTCGTCTTCGTAGTCGCGGTTGTCGTGGTTGCCGGATTCGGCGATGCCGACTTTGAAGAAGTCGGGGTAGTGGAACATGGCGGCGGCCGTGGCGTTGCCCCCGCCGGAGTGTCCGTAGATGCCGGCGCGTTCGAGGTCGACCCAGGGGTAGCGGTCGGCGAGCTGCTTCATGCCGGCGACCTGGTCGGGCAGGGTGTTGTCGCCGAGGTCGCCGAAGTAGGTTTCGTGGAAGGACTTCGAGCGATAAGGGGTGCCCATGCCGTCGAGACAGATAACGATGAAGCCGAGTTCGGCGAGCGATTGCAGGTCGCCGTGGGCGGCGGAGAAGGCGCGCGAGCCGCAGGAGCCGGTCTGCGGGCCGGGGTAGATGTGGTTGATGATGGGGTATTTGCGCGAGGTGGAGAAGTTGGTGGGGCGGAAGAGGAAGCCGTAGAGGTCGGTCTGACCGTCGCGGGCTTTGACCTCCATCTGGACGGGCGGGATCCAGCCGGTGGCTTTGAGCTTCGTGATGTCTTCGCGGGCGAGTTCGGTGACGATGTCGCCTTTGGCGTCGCGCAGGATGGCGATGTGCGGCTCGATGGGGGTGGAGAAGTTGTCGAGGAAGAAGCGGTCGCCGGGGGAGGGCAAGATCTCGTGCTCGGCCTTTTCGGGGGTGAGGAGCACGAGGTTGCTGCCGTCGAAGTTCACCCGGTAGTACATGGAGAAGTAGGGGTCGTTGCCGGGCTCGCGACCGACGCCGCGGAAGAAGATGACGCGGGCTTTTTCGTCGACAGAGAGGACTTGGGTGACATTCCAGTCGCCGTGGGTGATCTGGTTTTTGAGCTTGCCGGTGGTGAGGTCGTAGAGGTAGAGGTGGCCCCAGTTGTCGCGCTCGGAGAACCAGAGGAGCTCGTTCGAGCCGGCGAGGTAGTGCCAGTTGACCTTGTCGTTGCCGCTTTCGAAGAATTTGGCGACCTTTTCGGTCATGACTTCGCGGACGTCGCCGGTTTTCGGGTTGGCGACGCGCATCCACTCCTGCTTGTGATCGCGCGAGGTGGAGAGGAAGCCGAGCGACTGCGAGTCGGAGGCCCACTGGACGTCTTCCCAGTCGTTGCCGGCGCAGGCGATGTCATCGCAGAGGGAGCCGCGGTGCTGGTCCGGCGGCATCTTGAGGCGGACGAGCTTCGGCTTGCCGGGCTTTTCGACGTCGAGGATGACGCGCTCGATCATGGTGACGTCCTTGTCGCCGACCAGCGGGTACTTGAGGGTGGTGAGCTCGGGATGGCCGTTGGTGAGGTTGGTGAGGTACATGAGGCCGGTCTTGCGCTGGTCCTGCTGGAAGGTGGCGATGCGTTTGGAGTCGGGCGACCATTTGAGGATGGCGGCGTCGGAGTGCTTCCAGCCGGCGTTGTCGGTGGCGTAGCCGAAGTCCTTGATGCCGTCGGTGGTGAGTTGAAATTCCTTGCCGGAGGGCAGCTCGCGGAGCCAGAGGTTCCAGTCGCGGAGGAAGGCGGCTTTGGTGCCGTCGGGGGAGAGGCGGGCGGGGCCATCGTGCGCGTCGGCGGGGCTCTTCGGGGTGTCTGGCGCCAGGGCGGTGCAGACACCGGCAGAGGAGAGGTCGCAGCTGTATCGCTTGTCGAGCAACGTGAGCTCGACGGTCTGGTCGTCGTGCGAGAAGGCGAGGTTGCTGATCGTGAGGCGCTCGGGCCGGAGCGGCGCCTTGCTGAAGGGCTGGAGTGCGGCAGCGAGTTTGCGCTGGTCGAAGGCGGGGCGCTTCGCGGCTTTGGCCGGGTCGGCGAGCATGAAATTCAGTGCGCCGTTGGGGCCGGACTCGCGATAGAGCAGGCGGCCGTCGGGCAGCCAGGCGGCCCCGCTGACCGTGTGCAGGACCAGTGGCGTGACGTTGTAGGACATGAACTTTTCGGCCTGCTTGTAGTCGGCGTCGGTGTAGACGCGGGCGGGCTCGCGTACGGGTTCCTGCGCGGTGAGGAGCGTGGCGCGCGACAGGGCAGCGAGCGGGCAGAGCAGGAGTGCAGCGGTCAGCAGCGGGCGCAGAACAGGCATGAGTTGGTTCTCCGGAGTGGATGCAGGCAGGACGTTGTTGCGGTGCCGATAGTTTATCGTTTGACGGCGGAGTGGTGGCTTAGCGATCAGGGTTCGGGCTGGGTGGGGTCCGCCTCTAGGCCGCGGGCGACGGCATGGAGAAACTGGCGGAGAATGCCGGACCAGACGGCGACGTCGTCGGGTGAGTTGCCCATGCGGCGGACCAGGCGGCGGAGGCGTGCGTCCGCCATGTTGGCGGGATGGCGGCGGGCGTAGCCGGAACGGTTGAGCACTTCGGTGAGCAGGCCGGTGAGGCGTTCGAGCTCGGCGGCGGAGGCGTGGGGTTCGGCCGGGGTGGCCGGGGCGAGAACCTCGGCCTGCGCGATGGCGTAGAGGCAGACGGCCGCGGCCTGGCCAAGGTTCATCGAGAGATGGCGCTCGGCGTTGCGGGTGTTCATGGGGATGGTGAGCAGCGCGTTGCAGTGGCTGAGTTCGTCGTTCGAGAGGCCGGTCTTCTCCGAGCCGAAGAGCAGCGCGACCTTCGCGTCGGGGTTGGCTGCGAGTGTCTGCTGGATCAGGCCGACGGCGGAGGCGAGGGTGTGGAGCGGGTGTTCGAGCACACGGCTGCCGACGGCGGTGGTGCCGAAGACGAGGGTGCAGTCGGCCACGGCTTCTGCAACGGAGGCGGACTCCTGTGCGGCGGCGAGAACGCTCGAGGCATCGACGGCGGACTTTGCGGCGGCGAAGGGGATGGGGTACTCGTTGACGATGCGCAGGGCGGAGAAGCCGAGATCGTGCATGGCGCGGGCGACGGCGCCGATGTTCGCGGGGTTACGCGCGCGAACGAGCACAACGGCGAGACGATCCTGTTGCGCGGGAAGCATGTGGCTATGTTACGAGAGCAACCGCAAGTGCGTCCTAACGCCGGACGAGTGCCACTCCGTGGGGCGGAAGCGCTGCGAGCGGGCATGGAGGCCGTCATGAAAAATGCCTCATCGCGTGCAGCGGTCGACCCCACGGAGTGGTCGCTGCCCGCGATGAGGGCGCAGTTGCTTTTGCCTTACCGCTTGGGATGATCCTCATGCGGGTGCGGCGCGGCGGCGTGTTCGGTGCGTTGCGCCTGCCGCTGTTCTCCGCCGGCGGCGCGGCCCTGCCGCGCGGCAGCGGCTGCGTCCGTGTTGGCGTTGTGGTTGTCGCGGTTGATCGACTGGCTGACGTTGTTCTGCCGCTGGTTGATCTGCTGCCGCTCCTGGCCGGTCAGGCGTCCGCCGTTGAGCGAGCGGTCGACGTTGGCCTGGTGGTTGATGCTGGCGTCGCGGTTCTCAACGTTGCGGGTCTCGCCGGGCGTCATCTGGCCGGAACGCACGCCGTTGTTGACGCGCGCCTGCTGGTTGCCCTGTCGGGTATTCACTTCGTTGCGCGTGCCGAAGCCGTCGCGCTGCGCGGGGGCGCCGAGAGCCTGCTGGTGGAAGGCCGCGGGGGTCGCGGCTGCGGTGACGCCGGGGCGCCCATTGTTGGCGCTGAACCGCTGTCCGGGAGTCGCGGCCGCAGTCTGGAAGTGCTGCTGCTGCATGGCGGTCGGCTGCACGTGATTCTCGTGCATGGCCTGCGCCTCCTGGGCGTCTGCGCGGTAGGGCACGCCGTGCGGTCCGCCGTTGTAGCTGGTGTGGGCGTACTCGTTGTTGCCGACCGTGACGTTGCGTACGTAGGTGTTGTGGATGTTGACGCCGTTCACCCGGTTGACGGCGGTGTTGTAGAAGAAGTGGCCGCCGTTCCAGTAGCCGCCGTCGTAACCGTGGCCGCCATAGCCGAAGCCGTAATTGATGCCACCGTAGAAGCCGATGTGCGGGCCCCAGTATCCGGCGTGGAAGAGGTAGGCGTTATTCTCATAGCCCCAGTAGGCGGGGGTCCAGAGGAAGCCGGGCGTGGGGGGCGCGACCCAGACGCCGGGAACCCAGTAGTAGCCGCCGGCGGGCGCGTAGGCCCAGTAGCCGGGGGTCCAGATGTAGCCGTCGTTGGGGCAGATGGGCTGCGTGTAGACGGGAAGGACGGGGGGCGCGAAGCCGACCGAGATGAAGATGGAGGCGTGCGCGGCCAGGGGGGCCGCGATGCTGATGGCGGCGGTCAGAACGAGCTTGCGAAGAGTCGTGAGGGGAAGCATGTGAACCTCTTTCCTGTAATTCCCCGGTTGAGAGCACCGAGGTTGGCCGGTCGTTCGACTGCCGGGCCTGCATCGTTAGGAACCCATGCTTCCCCTGTAAGTTTCCCCTTGATTTGTCAAAATCAGGGTTTCGGGGTGAAGTCGCGTAAGTCGTTGACTTCGCCCTGGTCCAGATGAATCAGCAGATCGACGACCAGATCCACCATGAGGTCAAAGTCCTTCCGGTTCAATACACCATTGTGTGCATGGGTGTACCGCACGGGGACGACCAGGTTGACGGTTGGGGTGCCGCCGTTGGTTGTCTGCATCTCGGCCGAGTCGTCGCCGTAGCCCTGTACCAGGTCGGTCTGGAGCGGAATGCTGGCCCCGGCGGCGGTTTTGCGGACCAGCGCGACGAGCTTGCGATTCGGGATGGTGCTCGAGTCGTAGAGGAAGATGCCGGGGCCGGCTCCGAGCTTGCCCTGGGTCTCTTCGGGACGGGCGCCTGCGGTGTCGCCGGTGATGCCGCCCTCGATGGCGATGCCGATGTCGGGCTTGACGACCTGCGAGGCGGTGCGCGCGCCGCGGAGGCCGATCTCCTCCTGCGTGGTGGCAACATAGACGAGCGTGTTGGGGTGTGGCATGGCGGCGGTGCGGCGCATGGCTTCGAGCAGGACGGCACAGCCGACGCGATCATCCCATGCCTTGCCGAGGTAGTTCTGGCTTCCGTTCAACGCGAGGAAGGGCGAGTCGGGGACGACCGGATCGCCGGGCTCGACGCCCATTGCGGCCGCCTCGGCCGGGGTTTTCGCGCCGATGTCGAGAAACATCTGGTCGCGCGGGAAGACGCGGGTCCGTTCGTCGGCAGGGACGACGTGGATATCGCGGATGCCGGTGACAGCGTGCACCGGGCCCTTGCTGCCGATGATGATCCAGCGCTGGTCGACGAGTGCCTGGTCGAGCCAGCCGCCGAGCATCTGCATGGTGAGGAAGCCGCCGGGCGTAACGCGCCGGACCATGCCGCCGAGCTCATCCATGTGGGCGTCGATCATGATGCGCGGGCCGGCCTGGCCGCTCCTGGGGCCCTGCTGCGCGATGACCGAGCCCATGCCGTCGTAGGTGATGGGCGTGGTGACGAAGGGCTTCATCTCGGCGACCATGATGGCGCGTACGGGCTCTTCGGCACCGGGAGGCCCGGGCGCGTCGGAGAGGCGCTGCAGCAGCTGTTCGGTTCGGTCGGGTTGTTGCGCGTTGAGGCCAAGAGGCAGGGCGGCGAGCAGGCAGAGGGGGAGAAGGGCTCTCGTCATGGGGGAAGGATAGCATCGGGCGCGATCCACTAAACTGGAGCGAAGCCCATGGCGGACAACTTTGCCCAGACCGTAAAGTCGCAGGTCGATATCGTCAAGATCATTGGCGATTACGTGAAGCTGCGCAAGACCGGCGCGCAGAATTATTCGGGACTGTGCCCGTTTCACAAAGAGAAGACGGGGTCGTTCTCGGTCAACGCGACGCATGGGTATTTCTACTGCTTCGGCTGTCATGAGAAGGGCGACGTCTTCACCTTCGTGATGAAGATGGATGTTGTGACGTTTCCGGAGGCGGTGCGCGCGGTCGCGGGGAAGGCCGGGATCCCCTTGCCGAAGCGTGAGTTCTCGTCGCCCGAAGAGGCGCGCGACGCGGGCATACGGCGTCAGCTGATTGATCTGCACGAGGCGGCGACGCAGTACTTTGAAGCGCAGTTGAAGTCGCCGGGTGCGGCGCGTGCGCGCGAGTACATGACGGGCCGCGGCATTACGCCGGAGACGGTCGCGAAATTTCGTATCGGCTTCGCGCCTGACGACTTCAACGACATGCGCGACCGGCTGAAGGTGCATTTTTCGGATGAAGCGATGCGGGTGAGCGGACTGTTCAGCTCGAGCGAGAAGAACGATGAGGGCGCGCCGCTGGGGCCGTTGTATTCGCGCTTTCGCAAGCGCATTACGTTTCCGATTGCGAACGAGCAAGGCAAGACGATCGCGTTTACGGCGCGGGCGCTCGAAGAGGTGGACGACAAGGGGCGGCCGGTCGCGAAGTATCTCAACTCGCCCGAGACGCCGCTCTATACCAAGGGCAACGTGCTGTTCAATCTCGACAAGGCAAAGGCCGATATGCGGGCGCTCGATTTTGCGCTGCTGGTCGAGGGCCAGATGGATTGCATCTCGGTGTACATGGCGGGGGTCAAGAATGTGTTGGCGACCTCCGGCACGGCGTTTACCGAGATGCAGGTGCGTCTGCTGAGCCGCTTCACCAAGCGCGTTGTCGTCAACTTCGACCCCGACCAGGCGGGTGCGACGGCCGCCGAGAAGTCGATCTCGCTGCTGACCGAAGAGGGATTTGAGGTGAAGGTGATCTCGCTTGAGGGCGGGCTCGACCCGGACCGGTTTGTGCGCGAGCAGGGAATCCAGGCGTACATGGCGGCTTTGCGTACGGCGAAGCGCCACTCGGACTACCTGATTGATCGTGCGCGGCAGATGTTTCCCGCGCGCACCGCCGATGCCAAGGTGAAGGCAATGAACTTCCTGCTGCCGCACATTCGCCGGATGCCGAATGCGATTCAGCGTGCGGAGTTTGTCGAAGACGCGGCGCAGAAGCTGGCAATCGACTCGTCGATGCTGCGGCAGGAGTTGAAGCAGGCGGCTGCGCAGCGGCTCGAGAGCGTGCGATCGTATCGGCCAGCGCCGGCCAGCGAGACGGAGCGCGTGCTGCTGCAGGCGCTGGTTCTGCCCGAGACCGACGAGGCGCGCACTGCGGCGGTGGCCGGGCTCGAGGAGCATCCGGAGTGGTACGAAGGGATGGCGGCGGCGCCGTTGTTCGACACACTGCTGCGCGCGCCTTCGCCTGAGAACCCGCTTGATGCGGCGCCTGACCACGCCAGCCGCGCGCTGCTTGCGGAGGTGCTGGGGTCGGTGATCGATACCTCGACGGCGAGCCAGATGCAGACGCGCGGCGTGCCGCAGAGCTTAGCGGACCAGGTGGGGATGCATATCCAGCAGCTGCATCGGCTTCATCTGGAGCGTCGACTGCGAGAGTTGAGGGTGTCGATCGCGGACGCCGTGCGACGCGACGATGGCGCTGCGCTGCATGAGATGAATCTCGAAAAGATGAAGCTGGATCGCGCGTTACGGGCGCTCTAGGGAGCTTTCCTGCTGGAGCAGGTTGGGCAGGGCGCCGAAGCCAGCCGATCGGTCGTTCGGCAGATACAGCGTGAAAATTGTCCCATGATGACGCTCGTCGGTGGTGGAACGTACCAGCAATTTGCCCTCGTGCCGGTCGACGATTCCGCTCGAGATCCAGAGCCCGAGGCCCGTACCGTTCAGGTCCTTGGTGGTGAAGAACGGCTCGAAGATGCGGCGCACGGTCTCCTGGTCCATACCGTGGCCGTTGTCGGCTATGGTGATGCGCAGGCCGGGCCGCGGGTAGGAGGTGGCATGGGCGCGAATGGTAATGCGGCCGCCGCGGCGCATCGCGTCGATGGCGTTGGCGATGAGATTGTTGAGCACCTGGCGGATGTCGTTCTCGAAGCACAGGATGCGGTGGCTGGTGGTGTAGCGTTTGTCCACCTGGATGCCTGAGTTACTGAGACGGCCGGTATACAGGCGGATGACGGCATCGACCAGGTCTGCCGCGCTGACCAGTGTGGGTGCAACGGCCTGGCGGTGAAAGCGCAGAGTTTGCGTTGCGATCTGCGAGACGCGCGAGAGCTCTGACTGAGCCATGCCGACGTATACCCGCAGAGATTCAGGCAGATCGTCGTCGAGCGCGATGAGATAAAGCAGGTTGGTGATCGCCTCGAGCGGGTTGTTGATCTCGTGCGAGATAGAGGTAGCGAGCCGGCCGACCGCGGCCAGCTTCTCACTCTGGATGAGCGCCGCCTCCGCGCGCTTCTGGTGGGTGATCTCGATCGACGCGGTGGAGATGGCGCGCACCGTTCCGTCGGCGTTATAGACGGGTGCGTAGTTTACCGTCCAGGCACGCTGCTCGCCGGGCTTCGGCGTCAGTTCACCTTCCAGCAGGTGGTTGCGGATCGGATTGCCGGCAGCGACGGACCGCATCATCTCGAGCAGGCCGGGAACCTTGTCGGGCGGGGCAAGCTCGGTGAGCGGCCGGCCAAGAATGTCTTCGCGCGAGGCACCAAGCATTCGCGCTTCGTGATCGTTCAAATTCAGGAACGTAAAGTGGACAGGATCGAGCAACGCCATGCCGACGGGCGCAGTGGCATAGATACTCTCGAGCTCGGCATGACGGCGTTCGGTCTCGGCTTGCTGGGCCTGCAGCGAGGCGGTATAGGTTTTCGCGTCGTGAATGTCCTGCCCTACGCCGAGCCAGTGCAGGATCGCACCCGAATGATCGCGCACCGGGGCGGCGCGCAGGTGCCAGAATCGCAGCTCGCCGGTGTCCGCCTTACGGATCAGTGCTTCGAGCTCGAAGGTCTCGCCCGACGTGATGGCGTGGCGCCAGGCCGCGGTCACCCGCTCATGCTCCTCGGCCGCGAGCGAAGGGAGCCAGCCATCGGTCAGACACTCTTCGAGCGTGCGGCCGATGTAACTCAGCAGCTTCACGTTGGCGTAGGTCAGCCGGCCGGTAGAATCGCCCATCCAGATGGCGTTCGGGTTCAGATCGGCCAGCACACGGTACCGGGCTTCGCTCTCGATCAGCCCTGCCTGGCTAAGGTGACGATCCGTTACGTCGATGGACATCCCGCGCACCCGGAAGTGCTCCCCGTTACCCGCGATCTGCGCCCGCGCCTCGATCCACACGGTTTCGCCCTGCGGGGAGGTGACGGCAAACTCGGCGATCAGCGGCTGACCGGTCTCAAGCGCATGCCGGACCTGGCCGCGAATCTTCTTCGCATGCCCCGGCTGCATGATCCGCTCGAGATCGGTAAAGTTGGTCAACTCCGTGAGCGGGTGGCCGCAGTTCGGAAAGGCTCCCGGACCGTAGGTCAGGGCACCTGTCTCGACGTCGCACTCCCACGTCGCCAGCCGCGAAGCTGCCTGCACGGTTGTCAGCAAGTCCAGCTGTGCCCGCACCGTGTCGTCGTGCATCTTCTGCGCGGTGATATCGCGAAAGAAGATGACGATACCCTCGGGCGTGGGTTGCGAGGTCATCGCAAGCCAGCGGTCGACCGGCGCCGGGTAGAAGATCTCGGTCTCCCCGGGCAGCCCTTCATTCATGCTCCGGTGGTAGAGATCCCATGCTGGCCCGCCAACCGCGAGCGGGAATTCATCCCAGATGACCTTGCCGATCAGCCGCTTCGCCGGGTCGATCAACCGCTCGGCGTTTGCGTTCAGGTAGGTGTAGCGCCAGCTGCGATCGAGCGTCGCGACGGCGTCGGAGGTGACTTCGAGCGCCTGCGCCAGCCGCCGCGCCGTCAGCTGTTCGCGCAGTTCGGCATTTTTGCGCGCCGTGATATCGGAAAAGAACACGATGATGCCGTCGTCGTACGGCTTCGACAGGACCCGCAGCCACAGGTTCAGCGGCGCCGTATGCCAGGCTTCGAACTCGCGGTGCGTCCGATGCTCCATGGTCGCCTGGTAGGTGGAATAAAAGGGTTCTTCCTTATTTCCTGGAAAGATCTCGAAGATGTTGTGCCCGAGCAGGTCCGGGCGGCCGGTCAGCTCCATCGCCTTCTGGTTGGCAAAGATGAAGCGCCAGGTGTGATCGATGACGACGACCGCATCCGGCATCGCCTCAAAGAGCTGCCGCATCTGGCGGGAGTTCTGCGCCTCGCGGCGCTCGAAGTCTTTGCGCCCGGTCACATCGCGGTAGACCAGGGCGATTCCCTCGTCGGTGGGCAGGGTGCGCATGTCGACCCAGATGGCAAGCCGCTCGGAGAAGTATTCGAACTGATCCGGCTCGCCGGTCTGCATCGCACGACGGTAGCGGAGTTCGGCGTCGGTGCCGGGCAGGAACGGAAAGAACTCCCAGAAGGTTTTGTCGGAGAACTTGTCGGGCTCGAGGCGCGAAACCCGAACCGCCTCGGCGTTGGCGTAGGTCATGTGCCAGCTCCGGTCGATGCAGATGACCGCCTCCGGCAGAGACTCGGTCACCGCCGCGAGGCGCGCCATCTGCGCCGGCCGATCCCACGGAGAGGTATCTTCGCGGGGAGCGTTGGGGCGGATGAGCGCGGAGTTATCCATGGGTTTGATCTACCGGTCCAGACGACGTTATCAGTTTGCCAACAATTATCCTGCTCCGCCATGCCCGCTACGGGGCATCGGGCTCCGCTTGTTGATCCGGCTGATTTTCGAGCAGGTCAAGCCGCTTCTCGAGAGCCTCAACCCTGGCTGCCAGGGCGCTGACGGTCGCCCAAAGCATTTCGGATTCCGGAGACCGGAGCATGTCGGACCTGAGCCTGTCGGAGCCGGACGAGGCCTCCCGCACGGTCGCATGCTCCACCGCCCCCGGACCGCCAAGCAGATGAGCCCAGCGAACCTCCCGTGCACCCGGAACGCGCGACAGTGGGGAAACCAGCGGCTGCTCCCGGGCGTGGAGCCGCTCGAGCGTTCCCTGCACCTGCCCCGGATCCTCGAAGGAAAAGAGCCGTTCGGAACGGCCGCGCAACTCGCCCGGCGTCTGGGGTCCGCGGAGCAGCAGCAGGCACAGCACCGCTGTCTCGTCACGGCGCAGGTTCAGGACCGTCCGGATCCGGTGTTCACATTTTGTGACGCGGCCGCCGTCTCTTGCCTGGACGACCAGTGATTCGGTCTCAAGATCCGCCAGGGCGCTCCGGACCGTCTGCTCGTCGAGGTCTGTCACCGGGTCGCGGCTGGAGCGCTGATTCGCCGCGGCGATCAGGCCGTTGAGCGACATTGGGTAAGTGTCCGGGGTCGTCATCTCCTTTTCCATCAGGGAGCCGAGCACGCGGACGCTTTCAGGGGAGAGGACCATCGACTCACAATATCAAGTTCCACCAGGGATGCGAATGGCTAGAAGGTTGCTTGGTGGTCCTGCGGAATTTTAGTAGACTCGCTACAGGCAATCGAGATAGGCAATCGAAAGCGCGGATTGCCATTCTGAAATCGGAATCGCTTCGCTGAGAAGGATGCGGATAGATTTGCGTCGACTTTTCTGTGCTGACCTTCCAGGACCCCCGGAGAACGGATGATCAATCGGCTTCAAAACAACAGGAAGACGCTGTCTGTCGCAGCATTTCTGGCCATTGGCGCCTGCGGGTCGCTTCACGCGGCCTCTGCAGTCGCTCCACCTTCCGGTACGGATACCACTGTCCTCGGATCCGGCCAGCGCTATACGCTGCACCTGCATCACCTGCATACCGGGGAGGATCTGGATGTGGTGTACCGCATCGGCGACCGCTACCTGCCCGAAGCAATGGACAAGCTTAATTACTTCCTGCGCGATCACCGGACGAACGATGTAAGCCACTATGATCCCAGGGAGTTCGACCTCCTGCACTCGGTCATGAGCAGGCTGGGCCGTCCCAACGGAATCATCGACGTCGTCTGCGGCTACCGCACGCCGTGGAGCAACAATTTCCTGCGCACCCGGTCGGCCGTGACCGGCGTCGCGCGCAATAGCCAGCATATGGAGGCGAAGGCGATCGACATCCGCGTCGTCGGCGTGGGAACCCGGCACCTGCGCGATATCGCCCTGTCGCTCCAGGGCGGGGGGGTGGGGTACTACCCCGTCTCCCAGTTTGTCCATGTAGACGTTGGCCCGGTGCGGCGCTGGACGTTCTCCGGCGCAGGCGACTAGCTGCTTTTGAAGAGCAGACGAAAGGCCACCCGGGGGGTGGCCTTTCGTTTGGCTCGTTTAAGATTGTTTGCTGTTAGAAGTTCATGGCATTGTTCATTTTGTTCGAAGCCCGGCGCATGACCTCGATCTCGGCCGGTGCAAACATATCCAGGCCGACTTCGCCGAGCGCCACGAATCCCGGCTCATCGCCAAGAACCTGCGAGATCTGGTTCCAGCGCAGGAAGGGAGAAGTGGTCGGGAGCACAATCATGCGACGCTTCGGTTCGGGGAACGCAAAATAACCGCTCCAAAGGAGCAGCGTCGAGACGCTGACCATCGCACGGATCATGGAGCTGAGCGAATACATACTGGCCGTATTGTTCGAGAGCCACGCTGACTGAATTAGGTCAGTCGCCGCCATGATGCCGAGGCCTAAACTGACGCCGAAGATGCGACTGCGGTAAGACAGGCCCATGGGGTGAATCGCCAGACAGACGAACAGCAACATGCAGAGGGTTAGAACGCTCTGGGTTTGCTGTAATTGCGTAATTGCGCGGATGAGGAAGTCCACTGTGGTGACGTGAGGTCCGAAGGCAATGGTCAACGCGACTGCGATTGAGATTGCTGCAGCCCACTGAAACATCATCATCCCCAAACCCTGAAGACCCTTCAAAGGAGCCATCGCAAGTCGATACACGCTGATGATGATCCCCAGGGCTAGACATGCTTCAATGCCCCAGCCCGACCAGTACGAGACAAACATGATGTCGTAAGACTGTCTCGCAGTAAGACCGAACATCCCTTCGTTTAAAACTAAGGGAGTAATGATCAGATCCGTGATCAGGCGCGTAGCGATAAACCCAGAAAGGAATTTGTAGGTGACCAGTGACTTTCTGCTGGCTATGCACACCAGTGCAATCACACACAGAGCAGGTTCAACAGTGCCAAAAAGTCTAGTCAGCCCGAAAACAGTCACGCGGAACTCCCCCGACTGCGTGAGTGTACCGCAGTCGGGGGAGTTCAATGCGATTTTTTCCTACAACTTGTAGGTCTATTTGTTGTGACCGTACATGTTGCAGCCGTTCGGATCGTTGTACGGGCAGGACGGGATCGGCACGAAGCTGACCTTACCAACGACAGGGTTCGCGTTGCTCGTGTTGATGTGGCTGGAGGCGAAAGCGCCGGTGACGACGAGGGTAAGAGCGAATGCGCGGACAATGTTCTTCATGGTGTTGGCCCCTTAGGTACATCTAAAGTGGTAGGCGGTCCGGTCGTTCTGGACCGTCCTGATGGTGTAAACATAAGGAGAGCCCAGCAGTAAGTCCAAATGATTGAACGATATGCACATGTACTAACCAAGATCTGTTACCGAGGTAACCAAAAAGAGTTGTAGACAAGTGTGACTGTTGCGTGTCATTGCACACCCTTAGAAGAGACAACCTGTTCAGAAGAAAGGGCTTCTAAGCGAAAGCGATCTGTACGACCAGAATCGCATTGAGCACACAAATGATCGCGACGATTGTCCACCCCGCGACACGCATGCGCCGGGCACTGGCAAAAGTCTCCATCACCGATTCCCGGCTGGTCAGCAAAAGCAGCGGAATCAGGGCAAACGGAAGCGCAAAGCTCAGAACGACTTGCGAAAGCACCAGGATTTTGAGTGGATCAAGCCCCACAGCGATCACGACGATCGCCGGCACGATCGTGATCAGGCGCCTCAGGTAGATCGGAAACTTCACATCGAGGAATCCCTCGATGATCACCTGCCCGGCCATCACCCCCACCGTCGAGCTCGACAGACCGGAACAAAGCAGCGCGACGGCGAACACGATCGCGGCGGAGGGCCCGAACAGCGGACCGAGCGTCCGGTAGGCATCCTCAATCGTCGGCTGCAGGTTCGGACCATGAACGAGTGCGGTCGCAGCCATCAGAATCATCGCGGAATTGATCAGCCACGCGCCATTCATGGCCACAAACACATCCAGCAGCTCAAAACTCAGGAAGCGGCTCAGGATGGACTGACGCTTGCGCTCCGTGGTGCGAAGGTGGTCTGCCTCGCTGTGCAACGCGTCGTTCGCCGGCAGCAATGCGCCGGTAAGCTCCTTGAGGCGGGGCTGCACCAGCGCGGAATGGAGATACACCACGTGCGGCATGACGGTTGCACCGAGCATGCCGACAGCCGCGTAGATCGAATCGTGGAAGTGCTGCGGCGACGAACGGTCGAGGCTTGGGGTCAGCGTCGCTATCAGCGCCCGGTGCCAGTCCGGATGCACCAGAAAGACCTCGAAGCCGTAGCAAAGGCCGATCACGCCCACCAGCAGGATGATTCCTCGCTCGAGCCAGAGGTGCCCGGCCAGATCAAGCGCCAGGATTCCGAAGACCAAAGCCGTCGACATTAGCGCCGCCAGTAGCAGCGTCATCTTGGGACTCATCCCGTGAGCCTGCAGCGCGGCGCCGAACAGCAGGTCCAATCCGATCGCTGCCCCAAGGAACTCCGCGAGATCGGTCGCGATGGCTGCGACCTCTGCTGCGACCCAGAGCGAGATCGTCGTCCGGCGCGAGAAGTGCTTGCGGCAGTTCTGCGGGAGTGTCAGTCCGGTGACGATCCCCAGTTTGGCTGAAAGGTACTGGATGAGAATCGCCATGGCATTCGACCACAGCAACACCCACAGGAGCCTATAGCCAAACTGAGTGCCGCCCAGGATATTGGTGGCAAAGTTTCCCGGGTCGATGTAGGCGACGGAGGCGACAAATGCCGGACCGAAGTAGGTCCACATCTGGTTTCGCTGGAATTTTGATTCGCGTGGGTGGCTGACGAAGTGTCCCGCTGGGTCTACGTTACCGGGGGCGCTCGTTGCGGGGACGGATTGATCTGCGGGCACCTCGTCCATCTTTTACGAGAGTAGCATCCCACTTTCGTGCTATCTCGGCGGCGGACCAAGCGGGGTGCTAGGTTTTAGAGATGAAGGTTCTGGTTATCGGCGGCGGCGGACGCGAGCACGCGCTCCTCTGGGCATTGGCAAAAAGTGAACGAGTCACCGAGCTAGTATGTGCGCCCGGAAACGGGGGCATCGCCGCACTCGCGCGCTGCGTCCCGGCAGACGTTATAGATATAGATGCGATGAATTCCGTCGTTCAGGCCGAGTCTCCTGCGCTTGTCATCGTAGGGCCGGAGGTTCCGCTTGCCGCCGGTCTGGTCGACGCGCTTCGAACCTTGAAGGTTCCGGTCTTCGGACCCACCCGCGCCGCCGCTCAACTCGAGAGCAGCAAAGCCTTCGCCAAACAGTTCATGGAGCGGCACGCGATTCCGACCGCTGCCTACCAGGTCTGCCGGTCGGTCAGCGAGGCCGAGGACGCACTTGGCCAATTCGCAGGCCGCGTCGTGGTGAAGGCGGACGGCCTCGCTGCCGGCAAGGGTGTGGTGCTGTGCGAAACCCATGAAGAGGCGATCGATGCTGCCCGCAGCATGTTCGAAGGGGGCCTGCTCGGGGCGACGGTCGAAAGCATTGTGTTCGAGGAGATGCTCGACGGACCCGAGATCTCCTACTTTGCGGTCTGCGACGGCATCACTGCGCGTACCGTCGCGTTTGCGCAGGATCATAAGCGCATCGGCGAAGGCGACACCGGGCCCAACACCGGCGGCATGGGCGCCTATTCCACCGACACCCTGGTCACGCCTGCCATGGCCGAGTGGCTCGAGCAGCACGTCGCCCAGCGGGTTGTCGACGGCATGAGGAAGGAGGGCATGCCGTTCTCGGGCATCCTCTTTACCGGCATCATGATGACGCCCTCGGGGCCGAAGGTGCTTGAGTTCAACACACGCTTCGGCGATCCCGAGACGGAAGCGATCCTGTTGCGGCTCGAGACCGGGTTGCTCGAAATCGTCGAGGCTGCGGTCGAACAACGGGTTGCGGGCCTCGCGGTGGCACTCAAGCCCGGGGCAAGCGCATGCGTCATTGCGGCAAGCGCGGGCTACCCTGGCGCCTACCAGTCAGGAAAACCGATCGCTGGTCTCGACAACCTTGCAGCCGGAGTCGAAGTCTTTCACTCCGGCACCGCCCGGCTGGGCGATCAAATCGTCACAGCGGGCGGACGTGTCCTCGCCGTCTCGGCCACCGGGGACGACCTGTCCGCCGCGCTCCGCAAAATCTACGCCGCGCTCGACGCCATCTCGTACGAGGGCATGCAGTTTCGCCGGGATATTGGCTGGCGTGCCCTCACGTAGCCTCGTCCAATTGCGTCAGTGGGACGCCGCGATGGAGGCGCCAGGCCGCGCCGGCGGCAGGGCCCCGGGGATCGGCCGATTGCCCGTGTGCGTCCACAAAACCAGTTCGTCGAACGTCCGTCCGACCTCGTCTGCTGTAAACGTGCAGTGGCCGTCGCGATGGACAAACTGCTGTACAAGATTCTGTTCGAAACCCGCAATCATCACCTGCTCCTTGTACACCTCGAGCGTGCGCGTCGGGATGCGCGGGTCGTAGGTCGTCTGCAGGGCGATCATCGGTTTGTAGAGCCTGCCCGTAGGCGTGTAATGCCGCAGCATGTATTCGCGCGCCCTGGGATCGCCGGTGTAACGGCGAACGCCATCGTTCAGTGCGTTATCCGTGGCCGAAGACGAGCCGTCGCTGCCGGAATATAAAAAGTTGCGATTGTCGAACGGATTCCCATGCGCGCGCCGCTGGATATCTCCGATGACGTAGGTGAAATAAACCATGTTCTCGGCGACCTCGTGGTCGGTGTGCAGCCACGTCAGCGAGCGCATGGCGGCGGCGGCGGCGGGATTCGAATGCAGCGCGTCCTCTGCCTTCTTCCGCAGCGCCCGCGTCTCCTGGAAGTCGAGTGGCACCGGGTCTATGGACGGAAGCACCCCGGGGAAGTAGAAGTCGAATGCCGCCCGCCAGGCGAAGCGCCGCTGGAACGCAAGGTCCGTCGGGCCCACGGAGCCGCACAGGTTCAGGCCACCCGTGTACGGCTTCGGATTCAGTTCGAGCGCCGCGACGACCAGCGCGCCGCCCATCGATCCACCTGCGACGTAGGTCTCGATCGTGCCATCCTTCTTCGCGCTCTTGCCGATCGCCTGCTGGCCGTACTTGCGCAGGAAGTACTGCCGCAGGTTTTCGGTCTCGGGATATGCCTCTGCAAGCGCCCAGCCGGCGGCCGAATAGCCGGACTGCACGATCGCGTAACCCCGGTTGAACATCGGCTCCGTCTGTTCGGTCAGCGGCCCGCTTACCCGGTAGGTAAACGGTCCTTCGGAGTAACCGTGAAAGAAGACCACCAGCGAATGATTCCAGTTTGCAGGAATATCGATCCGGTACGGCACGGCATCGAGCGTGCCCACCTCTGTCATACCCGCGGAGGTCTTGACGATCTCGGGCGCCGGATCGCCTTTACCCGCAGCCAAAACAGGCGCGGAGCCGCAGAGGAATGCTCCGCACAGCACGGCCCCGCAAAAATGCTGCAGCGCAACGTTGGTTCGGAGTTTCGCGGGAAGGAGTCGGGTCATGGGAGGTAGTCCCGGTCATTCTAACCGGAGCGGCGGGTTGGTCCAAGCCGCCGGTCTCACCATCGGATGCAATCCGAGCGGTCGGAGAAAAGAGACCCTGCGTCGTCGTCCCGATCCCGCTTACGGAGCAAAAGTCTGCGGAGTGCAGGTTGCGTAGCCAAGCGAAGCGTCCGTGGCCGGAACGGGCGGCAGCGGGGGTGCGATCCACGGCGATCCCGTGAAGTCGAAGAAATCGAGCAGGTCTGGCTGGGCCGCGTCACGCGCTGTCAGGTGTGCGCTCGGTCCGATGAATCGGCTCTCCGCGAACTTGATGACGGCAGTATGGTCCATTGGTACGTGCGAGACGTAATGCGTCCGCGTGAAAGGCGAGATGACGAGGTTCGGCACACGGAACCCAAGCTGTGCTGCAAAGCCCTGGGTCGCGGCCGCGTCTCCGGGCAGAGCGCCGGGGAGTCCCGCGGCAAGATCGCAATGCGTTGTTGGCGAGCCGCCGCCCGGCAGGCAGGGAGCGTAGGTATCCGGATTCACGGCAATCGTTGCAATGTCTGCGAAATCAGCGACCCTGGCGTCTCCGACCGTCGGGTCCGTCCGATCGTTCGAGTGCCCACGCACCGGAGGCACATGGTCGTAGTGGCCGCCGCCCTCATCGTAGGAGAGGAAGAACACGGAGCTGCCCCAGGACGGACTCTCCATGAGAGCATTCACTACCTTGGCCACCTGCTGCTGCCCTGTCAGCATGGATTTTGTCGATCCTGGGTGCTCGTCGTTGGTGCCGTAGCCCGTCTCGATAAACGCAAAACTCGGCAGCGTATTGTTTGCGACATCCGTGTAGTACTGCGACAGCGGAGCAATGTGCCGAGGATCAATGCAGAATGAGTTGGACTTATCCCCCACGACGCTCGAGGGCTGAGCAGGCGCCGCGCAGGTGCCGCTTCCGCGTTCATGCAGATACTGCCAGGAATACTTGAGGTACCCGATGACCGAGGCGGGATACTGCGCGCTCGCGCCACCCGTACAATCGGCTGGGTCAAGGCAGGAGCCCTGGGTGATCGTGTAGTAGATCTTCCACGGCACACCCGCCTGGTCAAATTCCTGAAAAATATTGTTGATCGCCAACTGAGGCAGGTGATCGTCGGAGCCGGAATCGAGGACCAGCCCCTGAGTGGTGCCCCCGGTGAAGGTCGCAATGCGATTCGGCTTCGTCTTGCTCGCGATCGGGGAGAACCAGCGATCCGATAAGGCGAACTCTGAAGCCATAAAGTAGTAGTAGTTGAGGAAGTTTTCATCGTAGTAGCCCATCGAACGCCGGCCGGCCACATCCGTGAAACCGCCGGCGCAGGTGCCCCCTGGGGAACTGAGACACTGCCGTGCGAAGCCCTCCGCGGTGTGCACAAAACCATCCGAGGCAATCTTCCGGTTGGTGCTGAAGTCGTACCGGCTGATGCTGCTGTAACTCGACGTCCAGACTGCCGTCATATCGTCGATGCATGAACTCTTCAGCAAAAATGGGGAGTACGCCGAGCCTTCGTCATTGACGTTAGCAATTGACGGAAGCTTGTCGTCGGTCCCATCCACCGCGTAATGGACCCCATCGGCACCCACGTCCCATTTCATCTTTGCGCGGTACGGGTTCAGTTGCCCAAAGTAGTTATCAAACGTGTGGTTCTCCTGCAGCATAAACAAGACGTGCCGAATGGATTCGACTCCCGCCTTGGGCTTGGCCGTGACCGTGACCGTGGCAGTCGCCTTTGCGATTCCGAGAGGGCCCGTGGCAGTCGCCGTATAGGTCGTGGTTCCCGCCGGGGTCACCGCAACCGAGCCACCGCCTGCGGCAAGCGGATACGAACTCGCATCTGAGACTGTTAATGTGACCTGCGTCGCATTCGCCGCCACCACCGCCAGGTTTGAAGAGTCGCCCGGGTTGATCTGGGCCGGGTTCGCCAGCATGCTGACAGTAATCTGAGGCACACTCTGGATCGTCACCAGGATGGCGGAAGACTGGGTTGCGCCGCACAGATCCCAGGCCTTGAACGTTACGTGCCGCAGACCTGCGCTGAGCGTCAGGCTGGTCGAAAAGCTCGAGCCGGACGCCTTAAACTGCAGCACATTGTCGACGTAGACTCCTGCCGAGCTGATGCCCTTGGCACAGGTGCCGCTTGTCGCACTCGCCGCGAAGGTCGCCGGAGAGGCGATCGTACTGCCGTTCGCAGGCGAATGAATGACTATGCCGGCGCTGGCGTAGGTTCGCGGCGAGGAGGCCACAAGGAAAATCGATACAAGAAAGGAACACCAGTGCTTCATCGAAGCCTGCCTCATGAACAAGACCTCTTTTGATTGAAGGAGAGAGCGCAGAGAGGAAGCACCAACGCAGATCGACGCAGCAACGTCGCCGGCGAGGAAGAACCCGGAAGAAAAACCTGAAAGTCCTGTGGTATCAGTGGTGCTCACTATACCCGAGCGGGGGGTCGGCGCCTAGGATTATCTGCAGCCGCGACTTACTGCGACCACCAGCAGCGTCTTCAGGCAATCAAGATAGAACGAAAGGAAATTGGTCGGGACGACTAGATTCGAACTAGCGACCTCACCCACCCCAAGGGTGCGCTCTACCAGGCTGAGCCACGTCCCGACTGTGTTTCGCCAGCCACGCGGACGCGCGGCGGCAGGGTCTTACCAGTGTACATCAGCACCACCGCCGCCCTTAGTGGCTGGGTGCGACGAATTCCTTCGGCAGCGCGCCGCCCTCACCCTCGCCAAAGAAGAAGCCGTTCATCTGCTCAACCAGGAACTCCTGCGCCTCTTTGGTCCAGGGCTGCAGGCGGTACTCGTTCAGCAGCATCTTCTGACGCTCTACCCACTCGCCCCACGCCTTCTTTGAAACGCTCTTATAGATCTTCTGGCCGAAGTCGGAATCGAACGGCGGCTCGTCCAGACCTTCCATCTCCGCCTTGTACTTGCTGCAGAACACCATGTGAGGCATTGATCGAATCTCCTGTGCCCCTTCAGTATAGCGAGAGATGTCGGCGCCGCCTGCTTTGAACCCGCTGCGCGCATCGATCTCCGGCCGAACCGGCGTTGATACCACTTCCGGGTGTCATACGGGACCTCGAAACCCATCGCTGCGGCGGATAAAATGGTGGCCGATGGCTTCTCTCCCCAAGTCTGCCGCCATAGCCTCGACCCTCGACACCGACATTCGCCATGTGGTCGAGAGCCTCAGCGAAGGGATCCTTTTCATGGATCGCGCCTGGCGCATCACTTACGCCAACGAGAGCGCGCGCTCCATCAGCCGCATCGAGCCGCACCACCTGAACGGTCTCACCCATTGGGAGATCTATCCCGCAACCATCGGTTCGGACCTCGAAGCTCTCTACCGCCGCTCGATGGAAGAGCGCATCTCGATCGAGTTCGAGCACTTCTACGCCCCGTTCGACATCTGGATCGCGCTGCGCACCCTGCCGATCCCATCCGGTATCGCCGTCTACTACCGCGACATCTCTCGACTCAAACGAGCCGAATTGAAGCGTGACGAAAACGCCCTTCAGCTCGAGCAGGTCTTTGAAGCCACCACCGATGCCATCTTCACGCTCGACGAAGAATACCGATTCAGCTTCATGAACCGGCGCGCACGGGAACTGCTCGCACCCAGTGGCGATGTCATGGGCGAGGTCCTGTTCGAGGCGTTTCCCGGCACTGTCTACCCGGACTCCCCCTACCAGCGAATCTATCGGCAGGCGATGGAAGAACGGCTGCCCGGTAAGTTTGAATCGTCCTATTCAGAGCCGCTCAACTTCTGGATCTCCGTCGAAGCCCTTCCCTTCACCTCGGGCATCATTGTCTTCTTTCGCGACATTACTGCCCAGCGCGCCGCGGATGAAGAACTCCACCGCAAGCGTATCGAAGCCGAACGGCAAGCCGCAGAGATCGAAGCAGTCTACCGCACCGCCCCCATCGGCCTTGCGCTGTTCGAGCCGGAGGAGTTTCGCTACCTTCGCCTCAACGACCGGCAGGCGGCATTCTTCGGCCTCCCCCCTGACCAGATCGTTGGCAAAACCCTGACGGAGATGGCTCCAATCCCCGGCCTCCGCGAACTCTTCGAAGGCGTCCGCGCCGGCGTCCCCGTCATCAACTATCCGCTCGAAGGTGAGCTGATCAGCCGCCCCGGGGAACACCGTTACTGGACTGTCAACTACTTTCCCGTCTACGCGAGCGACGGCAGCGTGCAGGCCATCTCCGCTGCCTCGCTCGAAATCACTACACAGAAAAAGGCGGAGATCGCCCTGCTGCAGAGCGAAAAGCTCGCAGCCGTCGGCCGCCTCGCCTCCTCCATCTCGCACGAGATCAACAACCCGCTCGAGGCTGTCACCAATCTGCTCTACCTCATCGCCGGCGAGCGCAGCCTGCCGCTCGAAGTGAAGCAGTACGTCGAACTTGCCCAGGCCGAGATCGCCCGGGTCACCCAGATCGCCACCCAGACCCTCCGCTTCCACCGCCAGACCTCGCGGCCCGACCGCGTCACCGCCGCACAGCTCATTGACCCGGTGCTCAAGCTCTATCGCGGACGTCTGCTCAACAGCGGGGTCGAGGTCGTCGCCGACTTTTCGAAGGATGACGCCATCCTCTGCCTGCAGAACGAGATCCGCCAGGTCATCAGCAACCTCATAACGAACGCGGTCGATTCCATGCGCGCCGGCGGACGATTGCTGCTGCGCTCGCACCGCGTCACAGACTCGGTCACCGGCCGCCGGGGCATCCGCATCACCGTGGCCGATACCGGCCACGGCATGTCGGCGGCTATCCAGGCACGCATCTTCGAACCCTTCTTCACCACCAAGGATCTGAACGGCAACGGCCTCGGCCTTTGGATTTCACTCGAGATCATCGAACGCCATCACGGACGACTTACGCTGCGCTCGAGCGACGACCCGCGCTGGCACGGCACCATCTTCGCCCTCTTCCTGCCGCACGGGCAGGTGGGCGACATTGCGATCGACGGTACTGCGCAGCCCGCCTAGCGCCGCTTCCCCTTCGCTTTCTTGTTGCGCACGCGGCCCTTCGCCTTCGCCGGCTTGCCGCTGCGATTCGGGCTCAGCTCTTTCTTCGGAGCCTTCGCCTTGCGCGGCGCACGCGGCGTCGCCGCAACCATGGCCGCTGGCACGAGCGCGAATTGCAGCCGGCGCGCTGGCCGATCGATCCGGTCCAGCAGCACATGCACCCGCTGCCCCAGCTTGAATACCCGCCCCGAGCTCTGACCCACAATCGTCCGGTCCGTATCGCGGAAAAAGAAGCGATCGTGCTCTCCAAACGGCAGCGAATCCCCCAGCGTCGAGATCGGCACCAGCCCCTCGATAAACAGATCGTCGAGCTCGACAAAAAAACCGTACTTGGTGCAGGACAACACCGTCGCCTGAAAATCTTCGCCGACCCGGTCCTGCATGAATTTGATCTTCTTCCACTCCATCAGCTCGCGCTCGGCTTCATCCGCACGCCGCTCCGCCTGCGACGATTCGAGCGCGATCGCCGCCAACTCTGTCTCCGGCAGCAGCATTTCTCTACCTGTCGTCTGCGCCTCAGGCCGCCCGCTCCTGCCCGGCTTCGCCGACCACGGCTGCGGGTCGGTCGAAAGGATCGGCCCACCCACCGGCTCCGCCCCACCCCGCAGCGCCGCCCGCAGCAGCCGGTGGACGATCAGGTCCGGATACCGCCGGATCGGTGACGTAAAGTGCGTGTAGCTCGGACTCGCGAGCGCGAAGTGCCCCTCGTTCTTTTCGCTGTAGCGCGCCTGCTTCAACGAGCGCAGCATCAGGAACGACAGGATCCGCTCCTCCGGCGTCCCCGCAATCTTCGCCGTCAGCCTCTGGTACATCTGCGGCGTCACCGGGATCGACTCCGGCACGTCGTGACCCGGCGCCTGCCGCGTCCGTCCGCCGAATCGGTCCGCCTTCGCCCGCGCACTCCGCGGATCGCTTTTCATGGTGAACTTCTTCACCGGGAGCGACGAGAATCCCAGCGTCTGGCCATACTGCGAAGCCGTTTCCTCGAAGTCCAGGATCCGCTTCGGGTCTGGCAGCTCATGGATCCGATAGATCGACGGCCCCTGTGCCTCAAGCCAGTGCGCTACACACTCATTCGCCGTCAGCATGAATTCTTCAATCAGCCGGTTCGACCAGCCGCGTTCGGACTTCGTGATCGCCGCCATATTCCCCTGCGGGTCGAAGCAAATCACCGGCTCCGGCAGATCGAAATCGATCGACCCCCGCCGATGCCGCTTCCGGTTCAGCAGCAGCGCCAGCTCGTGCATCTGCTCAAACGCCGGCACCAGCTCGATGTTCGCCGCACGCGTCTCCGCATCACCGTCGAGGATCGCCTGAACCTGCGTATACGTCATGCGCCGCGCACTCCGGATGATGCCTTCGCATAACTCGAACTCCGCAACCTCGCCGCGCTGGTCGATCTCCGCCACGCACGAAAGCACCAGCCGATCCTCGTCCGGCCGCAGCGAGCACATGCCCGACGACAGCGCCGGCGGCAGCATCGGAACCGCGCGGTCCGGAAAGTAAACACTCGTCCCGCGCAGCCGCGCCTCGAGATCGAGCGCCGTCCCCGGCGTCACGTACTGGCTCACATCCGCGATATGCACCTGCAGCTGCCAGTTGCCGTTCGTCAGCCGCTCGACCAGTACCGCATCGTCGAAGTCTCGCGCCGTCTCGCCGTCGATCGTCACAATCGGCAGGCCGCGAAAATCCTTGCGCAGCGCAAACTCGTCCGCCGAGACCGTATCCACCGTCTGCGCCGCCGAGTCCGCCGCCTCCACCAGCACGTTCGCCGGAAACGCATACGGCAGATGATGCTTGCGAATCACGATCTCGACGTCCACCCCGAAATCATCCGGATGTCCCAGCACCTCGAGAATCCGTCCGCGCGCCGGCTTCGCCACGGTCGGAAACTCCGTGATTTCAATATCGACCGCCAGCCCCTCCAGGGGATCGACCTTGTCCGCCAGCACCACGGTCCGCCGCGCCTCTTCGCCCACCACGCGATGCTCCGGCTGTGCCGCAGGCAGCACCACCTGTCCATCCGGCCCGTCCGGCATCAGGATCGGTTGCGTCATGCGCTCGTCAAGCGGCGTTACATAGTTGAAGTTCGCCGTCGAATAAGGCTCAAACTCCCCACCCCGCCGCCCCTGCGGTCGCGCGTAATGGAAGATCCCCACCACGGTCGGGTTGCGCCGTGTCAGGACCCGCAGTATCCGCCCCGACCGCCGCCCGTCGCGTCCCGCAGGCGCCTCATCCACCAGCACCTCGTCGCCCTGCATGGCGCCATTCAGCTCGTTCGGCGGAATAAACAAATCATCTTCGCGCGAAGTAGAACCATTCGGCCGCACAAACCCAAACCCATCCCGGTGCAGATCGAGCTTGCCCGCCACCAGCTTGTCACGCGTGACGCGTTGCGGCGGCGCCTCAGCCTGATACCGCGGCGCACGCGCTGTCTCCTCCGGCGTCGCATGCGGCAAACCCCAGAAGCCGGTATCCAGCTTTACCAGATCGCCGCGCAGCGTCATCCGCGCCAACTGCTCCAGCAACAGGCGCCGCTCGCGCCCACCGCCCAGCCCCAGTTCGCGGATCAACTGCTTGTAACCCGCCCGGTGCGAAGGGCTGCGATCAATCAAACGAACAATCTCGCGATCACTGTGCGGGTACGGAGACGATTGAGCCATCTCCTAGATTGTAAGAGCAACGGCAGAAGCGCCCTAATTGCGGGCGGCGACCCCTCCGTGGGGTGGAAGCTTCGCGTCGCGACACTGGGCAGGGTGCAATCTTCGGGCGAGCATCCACCCCACGACGTGGAGCCCGTCCGGCGTTAGGACCCACTTATGGTTGCATTTGCCGTGGCTATTGGATGTGGCTCAGAATCTCGCCGGCCTGCTGCACGGTCTGAGCGGGGGAGGGTTTGAAATCGGTGCGGACTTCGTCTTCCTGGCTTCCGATCGTCTTGAAAAACAGCGCATGCCCGGCGATGTGGACGTGGGTCTCGGTCATCTGCCAGTGGCCGGGCGCGACCTCGCGACGCTGCACCTCGAAGCTGCCGCCCTTGCGCAGACGGCCGCCAATTCCGAGGAAGAAGGTGACGTCGTCGAGCAGCGTGCCCTTGATGCTGCGAATCCGGTTCTCCCTGCGCGCGACGGTGATCTGCCCGCCCATCGCCGAGAGCACCTTCGCCTCAAAGCCGGAAGGGGAGAACGCGGGGTCCGGTTTGAAGTCCAGCGTCACCAGGTTGCCGTCCTCTTTCGTGATCGTCCAGAGGTAGGCCTGCGGCAGCAGCTTCAACATCTCCTCGGCCTGGTTGTCGTCATGCGAGGAATCTTTGCGTACCTTCGCCATCGCTGCAGCATCGGCGATCTGAGCCCGCAACCGCGCGTCTTCCGCCCTGCGCTCGTCCGGGCTCAGCGGCCGGCCCCGATCCTCGAGCTTCTTGCGCAGGTTGCCCTCGGGCGTCTCAACGGCGTAATAGAGCGTGTCGTGGTCCGGCGTGATGTCGTGGTCGCGATACATATAGGCCGAGTGGTCGTTGCGGTCGGCGGCAAGCTCGGTCTGCACCGCAGCCGTCACGATCGCCTTCGCATCCTGCGCGCGCGCAGACAACGCCGGGGCGAAACCGAGGGCAACCACCACACAACAGGACAGGACACGCAGGCCGGGTTTCATCATCAGGTTGGACGCACCTTGAGCGAACAGGTCGTGCATTTATGTGAGGTTAGCCCGCTTGGCCTTTTTGCCCAGACGAACCGTCAACGTCGCCGGGAGATCCGCCAACGTGTAGATGAGATCCTTGTGCGTTTCGCCCTCGATCTTCACCGCGCCCTCGGCCAGCTTGCGGGTGCCCTCGGCATTCGAGGCCACCAGCCCAAGATGAACCAGCAGCTTCGGGACCCGGATCGTAAAGCCCGGCACGCCATCCTGCACGGTGTGCGCCTCGGGCCCCGCAATCTCCGCCTGCGCGATGCCGATCTCTTCGATATCGTCCGACACCCCGCCCTGCTGAAACTGCTTCGACCAATTCTCCTCCGCATGCGCCGCCAGTTCCGCGGTATGGAAGTCCGCGGTGATCGTACGCGCCAGGTCGCGCTTGGCCTGCATCGGGTGCAGCTGCTCCGCCTTCATCTTTGCTTCGATCGAAGCGATTTCAGCAGGAAGGACATCCGTCAGCAGCTCGTAATAGCGCGGAATCAGCGCATCCGGAATCGTCATCAGCTTGGTAAACATCTCGAACGGCGAATCCGTCACGCCGACGGCGTTCCCCAGCGACTTCGACATCTTCTGCACGCCGTCCAGCCCCTCGATGATGGGCGTCATCAGCACGATCTGCGGCGGCTGATCTGACTTGCGCTGCAGTTCGCGACCCATCAAAAGGTTGAATTTCTGGTCCGTCCCTCCAAGCTCCACATCCGCCTTGAGGGCTACCGAGTCGTAACCCTGAGCCAATGGGTACAGCAACTCATGGAGCGAGATCTCCTCATCCGCATTGAATCGTGTCAGAAAATCCCGACGATCGAGGATCTGCGACAGGGTTGTCTTCGCAGCAAGAGTGATGATGCCGGAGTAACCAAGTTTATCCAGCCACTCGGAGTTGAAGCGCACTTCGGTCTTATCAGGATCGAGAATCTTGAACGCCTGCGACTTGTACGTTTCCGCATTGAGGGCGATCTCCTCGGGAGACAACTGCTTACGCGTCGCCGACTTGCCCGTCGGGTCGCCGATCAGTGCCGTCGAATCCCCAATCAAGAAGATGACTGTGTGGCCCAGCTGCTGGAAGTGCCGCAGCTTCCGCATCAGCACCGTGTGCCCCAGGTGCAGGTCCGGCGCCGTCGGGTCGAAGCCTGCCTTGATGCGCAGCGGGCGTCCCGTCTTGCGCGATTCCTCGAGCCGCGTCCTCAGATCCTCCAGCGGGATAATTTCAGCGGCGCCCTTGGTGATGAGCGCAAGTTGATCTTCAACGGGGGCAAAGGTTTGCATCACATAGTCAGTATAAAGACCCGAGCCGCAGAACTATGCCACCCGACGAACGGGAGGACCACGCGAAGCACTTGAAGGTCACGAAGCAACCGCCGCTCGCACGGGGCGCCTTTTATCCAAAACTTATGCCCGATAAACTCCGCAAACCGCAATCCGAAACCCCGAAGAAGGAGAAGATCTGCAAGACCTGCGGACGCGCCTTTGCCTGGCGCAAGAAGTGGGAGAAGGACTGGGACGTCGTCAAGTATTGCTCGGACGCCTGCCGCGGACATAAGCCGGGCGCCACGGACGCGGCACTCGAAGCTGCCATTCTTGACTTACTCGCCGAACGTGGCCGCGACAAGACCATCTGCCCATCCGAAGCCGCCAAACTCGTCGGCGGCAAGGACAGCCGCCACGACTGGGAGAGTCTCATGGAGCCTGTCCGCATGGCCGCCCGGCGCCTGGTCGATGCCGGACGCATCGTCATCACGCAGGGCGGCCGCGTCGTCGACGGCTCAACTGCCCGGGGCCCGATCCGTTTGAAGCTACGCTGAAATCTTTTTCTGCAGCTCATTAGCCGCGACTGCCGTCGCCTGCCTCTAAGCTGCACATGACCACCGCGAAGAAGGCCCCTGCAAAAAAATCCGCTGCAAAAAAGTCCGCGAAGAAAACACCGGCAAAAAAGACTCCAGCGAAGAAACCCTCTTCAGCCCAGCACTGCTGGCCCGGCTTCGAACCGGTGCCCGGCAAAGCCGCCGGCGAGAAAGGAAGCTGCGAGCCGAAGAAGAAGCAGACGAAGAGCGAAAAAGAAGGCGACCGGAAAGCGGCCGCCGTAATCAAGGGTCCGAAGTAGCTGTCTGATATCGACAGCGTCTGTCAGCAGTCATGCGGTATCGTGCTTGCATGAACGCCGAACGCATCCGCGCATTCCTGCTCACTCTGCCCCACGTCGTCGAAACGGAGCAGTTCGGCGGTCTCGTCTTCTGGGTCGGCGACAAGGCCATCGGCGGCAAGATGTTCGTCATGCTCAACCTCGATCAGGCCCAGCTCCCCATCTCTTACCCCGCCGGGCAGGAGCGTTACAACGACATGCTCGAGATCGAAGGCGTCCGCCCCGCTCCCTACTTGGCCCGCATCTTCTGGATCGCCATCGAACGTTGGGACGTCCACCGCATGGCCGGGTGGGAGTCAGAACTCACACACGCCCATAGCCTCACCCTTGCCAGGCTCCCACATAAAGCCCTAAGAGTTCTGGCCCTCAGCAAGCCCGAACAAAGGAAAGCCATCGCCGAAGCAAGGAAAAAATTGAGCACCGGTAAGAACGATCGACCGATCAAAAAGAAGAAGGCCATCGCCTTGCCTAAACCAAAGCAATGATTTCTTTATCGGCGTCACGCTTCCGCCTTTGCCGCTAGGAAACCTCAGGCGCAGCATCGAACAGCCCACGGAAACTCAGCCGATAGGCCCAGATCAAAAATAGTTCAAGAACCGTCGCCGCAAGTCCCACCGCGATCCCTGGCTGATGAAACAGCAGGTGAAACAGCAGGATGTTCACCAGGATTGGCCCTAGGATGACCAGCGCGATCGGCACGAACCGCCCTACCAGCAGCAAAACCCCGGCAATCACCATCAGCACGCCGACAAACGACATGTATCCGTGGTTCACCAGCAGGATGCCGAACCGCGCCGCATCCGTATCCGGCATCGCGGGCTGAGGAATGAAATGAAGAATATTGTTCAGCCCAAAGAACGTAAACACGATCCCCAGCAGAATCCGTACAACCAGAATTGTCTTCGCCATCACCGTCTCCTGTTAGTCCAAGCTTTAGACAATCGAGCATACTCATAGATCAGGGGGAAGAGAAGGGATGAACGGAGTCTCGCTCACGCTGCAGGATCAGGTCGTCCTCGTCACCGGCGGTTCACGCGGCATCGGCGCAGCCACCGTCCGCATGTTCCGCCAGGCAGGCGCCCGCGTCGCCTTCAGCTACCAGAGCGCCCGGGCGACCGCCGAAGCCCTCGAACGCGAACTCGGCGGCCCGGAACTTTGCCTGGCCATTCAGCAGGAGCTTCGCACCCCCCAGGACGGTCGCGCCCTCGTCGCTGCGGCGATGACAGCCTTTGGGCGTTTGAACTGCCTCATCGTCAACCACGGTGTCTGGCCCGCGCACGATCAGCCCATCGCCACCATGACCGACACCCAGTGGCGCGGCACGCTCGCCATCAACCTCGACAGCGTCTTCGGCCTCGTCCAGGCCGGCACCGCGCAGATGCTCACGCAAACGGGCGCCGTGAAAGGCCACATCGTTCTCATCGCCTCCACCGCCGCCCAGCGTGGTGAGGCCTTCCACGCCGACTACGCCGCCAGCAAGGGCGCGCTCATTTCCCTTACCAAGAGCCTCTCGAGCGAACTCGCCCCGCAGGGCATTTACGTCAACTGCGTCGCCCCCGGCTGGGTCGCCACCGAAATGTCCATGGCTGCCCTCAGCGATCCCGCGACGTCTAAGAAGGCGACGGCGCTCATTCCACTCGGCCGCGTCGGCCACGTAGACGAAATCGCAGGCCCGGTCGTCTTCCTTTGCACCCCGCTCGCCGGCTTCATCTCCGGCGAGATCTTCAACGTCAACGGCGGCGCAGTGCTGGTCGGCTAACCGTCATGGAGTCAAACCCTTTGAAGCATCATTGCCTTCCCCTGCTGCTGCTCATCGCGCTCTCCCCCGCAGCCCAGGCCCAGACCGCCCAGGACATGCAGAGCGCGCAGCCCCAAGCCCGTCCCGGCGAAACCCAGGAGCAGCATGGCAAGCGCCTGCTCGACGAGATGCTCGTCGCCCTCGGCGGCCAGGCCTGGCTCGACAAGCAGACGTCCGTCATCGACGGCCAGACCGCCACCTTCTTCCGCGGCCAGCCCACCGGCAGCGTCGTCCGCTTCGAGCAATACAAGCGTTACCAGCCCGAAGCCACCCGCGTCGAATACCTCACCGTCCGCGGCATGATCATGCCCGGCATGAAGAGAGACCTCGTCCACCTGTGGACCGGCAACCAGGGCTACGAAAAAACCTACAAGGGCACCACCACCCTGCCCGAAAAACAGGTGACTGACTTCTACCGCCGCCAGGCCCACTCGCTCGAAGAGGTCATGCGCACGTGGATCAAGCAGCCCGGCGTCGTCATCCTCTACGACGGCACCGGCTCACGCGACCGCCGCGCCGTCGAAAAGGTCTCGATCCTCGGCGCCAACAACGATGCCGTCGAAATCGAGATCGAGCAGGACACCCACTTCCCCCTGCAGCGCTCCTTCCAATGGCGCAACGAGCAGTTCAAGGATTACGACGTCGACGAAGAGGTATACGGCGACTGGCGTCTCTACCAGGGCATTGCCACCCCCATGAACATCACCGGCTACCGCAACGGCGACATGGCCGCCCAGACCTTCTACACCAAGGTCAAATTTAACGATCCGCTCTCGCCTGATCTGTTCGACAAAGACAAGGTACTCGAGAAAAAGAAGTGAAGACAACAGAGTCTTGGCGCCGGACGGGCGCCACTTCGTGGGGTGATCGGCTTCGCTTGACCCGGATATACTGATGGCTGCCATGAGCGAGCTTGTCACCGAACCCGTCACCGAAGCGCCTGCAGCCCCCGCACCGAAGTCCACCATGGACATCAACGAGATCATGGCGATCCTGCCGCATCGCTACCCCTTCCTCCTCATCGACCGCGTCGTAGAAATGGAGCCGCGCCAGCGCATCGTCGCGCTCAAAAACGTCACCATCAACGAACCCTTCTTCATCGGACACTTTCCCGGCTATCCCATCATGCCTGGCGTTCTCATGGTCGAAGCCATCGCGCAGACCGGCGGCGCGCTGCTGCTCACCGAGATCCCCGACCGCGACGAAAAACTCATGGTCTTTACCGGCATCGACGAAGCCAAGTTCAAACGCCCCGTCACTCCTGGCGATCAGCTCCGCATCGAAGTCAAAGTCATCAACTGGCGCACCCGCGCCGTCAAAATGGCCGGCATCATCACCGTCGATAAGAAAGTCGTCTGCGAAGCCATCGTCACCTGCATGGTCGTGCCCCGGCCGAGACAGCCGGACGCAACGGCGGAGCCCGCGCGTTGAGCATCCACCCCACCGCGATCGTCGCTGACGGAGCAGTCGTTCCCACAAGCTGCACCATCGGTCCCTACTGCACGCTCGGCCCGGATATCGTTCTTGGCGAAGACTGCGAACTCATCTCGCACGTCGTCCTCGACGGCCACACCACCCTCGGCAAGGGCGTCCGCATCTTCGCCTTCGCCTGCATCGGCATTGCCCCGCAGGACCTCAAGTACAGGAACGAACCCACCCGCCTCACCATCGGCGACAAGACCGACATCCGCGAATACGTCACCATCTCCCGCGGCACCGCAGGCGGAGGCGGGCACACCACCGTCGGCAGCGACTGCCTCATCATGGCCTACACCCACATCGGCCACGACTCGCACATCGGCAACGGCTGCATCCTCGCCAACGCCGCCACCCTCGCCGGCCACGTCACGGTCGAGGACTACGCCACCGTCGGCGCGCTCTGCCCCGTCCACCAGTTCTGCCGCATCGGCAAGTTCGCCTACATCGGCGGCGGCACCACCATCACGCAGGATGTCCTGCCCTTCTCGCTCACCTCCATTGCCCGCGACAACCACGCCTACGGCCTCAACAAGGTCGGGCTCGAACGCAAGGGCTTCACGCCAGAGCAGCTCAAGGAACTCCGCGCCGCCTACCGCGTTCTCACCGGCTCAAAGAAAAATGTCTCGCAGGCCGTCGAAGATCTCCGCGCCAAACTCGACCGAGGCGAAGCCGGCGAGCACGTCCGCTACCTCGTCGACTTCGTCACCGCCAGCGAACGCGGCGTGATCCGCTAACATGGCACCTGCCTCCGTGCCGGCAAGGCTGGGCCTCATCGCCGGTAACGGCCGCTTCCCCTTCCTGCTGCTCGAAGCTGCCCGCGCCCATGGCCTCGACGTCGTCGTCGCCGCCATCAAGGAAGAGACGGACCCCGAGATCAACGCCCGCGCCGCCGCCGACCCCGCCATCACCGTCCACTGGCTCTCGCTCGGCGAGCTCTCGAAACTCATCGACACCTTCAAAGCCGAAGCCGTCACCAAAGCCGTCATGGCCGGCCAGGTCAAGCACAAACAGATCTTCTCGAGCATCCGCCCCGACTGGCGTCTCGCCAAGCTGCTCATGAGCCTGCGTACGCGCAACACCGACATGCTCCTCGGCGCCATCGCCAGCGTTCTCGGCGACGAAGGCATCGAGCTCATCTCCTCGACCGCATACCTCGAACCTTTGCTCGCCAGGCCCGGCGTCCTCACCGCCCGCGCCCCCACCGAAGCCGAGCAGCAGGACATCGCCTACGGACTCACCGTCGCCCGCGCCATCGCCGGCTACGATCTCGGCCAGACCGTCGTCATCGCCGCCCAGGCCTGCGTCGCGGTCGAAGCCATGGAAGGCACCGACGCCACCATCGCCCGCGCCGGCGAACTCTTCCGTTCGCTCGGAGAAGGTGACTCGACCCTCTCGCGCTCACTCACCGTCGTCAAGGTCGCCAAGCCCAATCAGGACATGCGCTTCGACGTCCCCGTCGTCGGCCTCGCCACCCTCGAAGCCATGCGCGACGCCGGCGCCACCTGCCTCTCGGTCGAAGCCGCCCGCACCCTCCTCTTCGATCTCCCCGCCATGGTCGCCCTCGCCGACGCCGCCAGCATCTCCATCACCGCCAGCTAGCAGTCATCTTCTATCCCCTCACCGTCATACCGCAGCGAAGCGAAAGAATCTGCTTCCGCCGTTGACTATCAGCTATCGACTAAAAATCAGCAGCTGGTAATCACCTTCCCTCAATCCCGGCCCAACCGCTTCAGCGCCATAGAAGCCGCATGGAACCCGCACATCCCGTGCACCCCACCCCCGGGCGGCGTCGAAGCACTGCAAAAGTAAATCGCTGGATCACTCGTCCCGTACTCCCGAATCGAAGGTCGCAGCACGAGCTGCTTCGCACTCATCGCGCCCCCCGACAGATCCCCGCCCACCAGGTTCGGATCCCACGCCTCCAGCTGCGCCGTCGACTGCGTCCGCCGCGCCAGGATCACATCGCGAAACCCCGGCGCAAATCGCTCCACCTGTGTCTCGATCGCTTCCGTCCGGTCCACCTGCGATCCATTCGGCACATGGCAGTATCCCCACGCCGTATGCTTCCCCTCCGGAGCCCTCGATGCATCCGCGACCGAAGGCTGCACCAGCAGCACGAACGGCCGCTCCGCGCACACGCCTGCGAACACCTCCGCCTCCGCCCGCGCAATCTCTTCAAGCGTCCCACCTATATGAATCGTTCCGGCAGCCCGGCACTCCGCCGCACGCCACGGGATCGGCCCCGAGAGCGCCCAATCCACCTTGAACGCACCCGGACCCGGCACAAACGATCGCAGCGAATTGCGGTAGCCCGTGCTCAAACGCTCACCCACGATCTCCGCCAGTGCCCGCGCACCCGTATCGAAGAAAACCGAATCCGCCGCCGGCAACTCATCGAGCCGCGTCACCGTGCAGCCGGTATGAACCGCCCCACCCAGGCTCTCAAGATAAGCAACCAGCGCGTTCGTCAGCGCCTGCGAGCCACCGGCCGGAAACGGCCAGCCGACCGCATGCCCTGCCGCCCCCAGCACCATCCCCACCGCCGCACTCAATGGCGCCTCGAGCGGCATCACCGAGTGCGCCGCACACCCGGCAAACAGCGCCTTCGCCCGCTCGCCTGCAAATCTTCGCCGCGCCAGGGTCGTCGCCGGCAGCAGCGCCGGCAGGCCAAACCTTGCCAGCGTCAGCGGATGTCGCGGCACATGAATCACCGGCCCCAGGATCTCCGGCACCAGCTCTTCCCAGCCCTCGACCACCGCGCCGAACAAACGCTTCCACGCCACGAAGTCTTTGCCCGGCAACTGCGAACCCATCTCGGCGATGGATCGCGTCAGCGCTACTGCACTCCCATCGTCGAGCGGATGCGCCAGGGCAAACTCCGGCTGCACCCAGCGCAAGCCGAATCGCTCGAGCGGCAGCGACTGAAAGAAGGGGGAAGCCGCTCCCATCGGAAACGCCGACGCACCAAGGTCATGGTGAAACCCGGGCAGCGTCACCTCCGCTGTCGAACATGCCCCGCCCGCCCGATCGTTTCGCTCGTAAACCTGCACCGCGACGCCTGCGCGTGCCAGTGTGATCGCCGCCGCAAGCCCGTTCGGACCTGCCCCGATAATGTTTGCGCTACGCATGCGCGTGCTTGACTCCAGGAGATTGCCGCCCGCCCCGCTGCCACTCCGCGTAGAATCGGGGTCGTCCCACCATGTGCAGGCGTCCAGACCGGCCGCCCGCCCGTACAAGCACTAGAGTTTCACGAAAGAGGATGCGATGCGCAAAGGACTTTCAAGAGGATTGGTCGCCGGCTTCGCCGCGGCCATCGTAGTGCTGGCCGGTTCCATCGGCGCCAAGGCGCATGCATTTGCCGCCGATGCCACACCGCTCCAGCCCGGCGCCACCGCCCCCAACTTCTCGCTGCCCTCGCAGACCGACACCCCGGTCTCGCTCGCCGACTACAAGGGCAAGTTCGTCGTCCTCTACTTTTACCCCAAGGATCAGACCTCGGGCTGCACCATCGAAGCCCATAACTTCGAACGTGATACCGCCAAGTACGCCAAGCTCAACGCTGTCGTGCTCGGCGTCTCGCTCGACACGGTCGAAAGCCACAAGACCTTCTGCTCGAAGGACGGCCTCAACTTTAAGCTGCTCGCCGACCCTGACCACAAGGTCATCGATGCCTACGGCGTGCCCATCGCTAACATGGGCGTCATGAAGTTCGCCCACCGCGACACCTTCCTCATCTCGCCCGACGGCAAGATCGTCAAGGTGTGGGAAGTGAAGGACATCCAGAAGCACAGCGACGAAGTCCTCGCCGCCATCGAAGACGCCAAGAAGTAAAGCAGCACCACTCTCCAGACGCAGAAAAGCCCGGAACCTCATCTCTGAGGACCGGGCCTTTTTGCTTGCCTTTGCTACGTTGCCTTGGTCGTACGTTGCCTGGTGCGGTTGAACTGCGTGACTAAGCCTTCTTCGCCGGGGTCTTCTTGGCTACGGCCTTCTTGGCTGCCTTCTTGGCGACAGTCTTCTTCGCCGGGACCTTCTTCGCGACAGCCTTCTTCGCAACAGCCTTCTTGGCTACTGCCTTCTTCGCTACGGTCTTCTTTGCTGCTGCTTTCTTGGTTGCCAAGGTAGTACCTCTCTTCATGGGTTTTTTACTGCCTGTTGTGCTCTTGGTACCGGCCGCCTTTTTCGAAGCGACCTTCCCGCCGCGCAGAGCACTAGCTTTCTTCGCGGCAGATTTTGTGGGCTTGGACGCGGCCTTCTTCGCCGCCTTGCTGGGAGCCTTCTTCGCCACAGCCAGCTTCTTCGCCGGAATCTTCTTCGCTGCAACCTTCTTGGCCGGAGCCTTCGCAGCCACAACCTTCCTGGCCGGCGCCGCCTTCTTCGCTACGACGTTCGCCGCCACCGCTTTCTTCGCCACAGCCTTCTTCGCCGGAGCCTTCTTCGCCACAGCCTTCTTCGCCGGAGCCTTCTTCGCCACAGCCTTCTTCGCCGGAGCCTTCTTCGCCACAGCCTTTTTCGCTGGAGCCTTCTTCGCCGCCACCTTCAAACTCGAAAGCACCGCCCCCACTCCCGGCTCAGTCGCACTCGGCGCCGCCGGCCGCGACTGCTTCGACGGAGGATCATAGGGCGACACCGGAGAACCCGCCTTCGCCCGCACCACCGTGTCCTCGGCATGCGTATCGGCGCGCGAGTGTACCGTCTCACCCTCATCCTCGCCCGCGGCTATCTCGTCCTCTTCGTCCTCATCCTCTTCTTCGTCCTCATCGAGATCGTCCTCGGCCTCTTCGTCATCGTCTTCATCCAGATCGATATCCGCCGCAACCACGCTGTTCCCCGTCAGCTCGTCGCTCGCATGCGAGACCTCGACCTCTTCGTCATCCTCATCGTCAAAGCCGCCACGCCCTTGCTTGCCATCCGCACCATGGCCCGCCGATTCCTGCTTCATCTCGATAATCTCTTCTGCGTGCTCGTTGTGCTTCATGCGGTGTGTCTCTCCCAAGCCATCTGATGCCGTGTTCGCGGATGACGCCTTGCCAAATTCATACACCCTGGTACACACAGCGCACGAATTCTAGCAACACGCTAGAACAGTGCGCCACGCAAGGCAAGCAATCTTTTCATGCGCGAAGCTCATCGGGCAGCCTTGCTTCCGCGATCACCCAATCTCTCTCCCGCTAGCGCGCGCCCTTACGCTTTGCCGCATGCGCCTTCGCCTTCCCATGTGCACTTGATGCATGGCCAGAAGCCTTCGCAGAAGCCTTCGCACGTCCACCCCGCGCACGTCCCCCCCTGTGCCGCGCCCTGCCTCGGCCGCCACTCCGCATCCGCGTCGAAGGCCCCAGTCGTATCGGCTCGGCCACGTACAACAACCGGCCCGGCTTCACACTCGCACTCGATAACGCATTCCACCGCCGCAGCTCGTCGGTCGATACGTTGTAGTTGTCCGCAATCGTCACCAGCGTATCGCCGCGACGTACCTTGTACCGGTGCGGGACGCCCGGCGCTGCCACCGCCGCCACCGGCACCACCAGCTCATCGTCCACCGCCATCGGGTCCTGCGCCGTAATGCCGTTCGTCTCGGCAATCTCCGCCGGCTTCGCATGCAGCGCGCTCGCAATCGTATCCAGCGTCTCGCTCGCCTTCACCACGTGGAACCGCCAGCTCGCCCGCCGGTCCTCCGGAATATCCTTCAGCCGGTCCGTATACAGCTCCTTCGTCCCCGGCGGGATATGCAGATCGAAACTCGTATCCGTCGGCGTCACCAGCCGCAGCATCGAGGGATTCAACGCCACCAGCTCCTGCACCGTGCTCCCCGTTACATCCGCCACCAGCTTCAGGTCGATCGAGTAATCCGTCGCCACCGTGTCGTAGATCACCGGCGGGCTCGGCACCAGCTTGTCCAGCCCATACTTCTCCGGGTTCTTCGCCATGATCACCGCCGCCAGGATCTTCGGCACATACGCTCGCGTCTCCGCCGGCATCGCATTCCGCCGGTACAGCTCCCAGAAGTCCGCATACCCCGTCCGCTGCACCGCACGCTGCACCGCACCCGGGCCCCAGTCATAGGCCGCCATCGCCAGGTACCAGTCACCGAACTGCGCGTACAGCTTCTTGATGTACTGCGCATACGCCCGCGACGATTTCTCCGGATCGAAGCGATAGTCGTAGTACCCGTTCCGCGTCAGCCCATACTCCGGCCCCGTGTACGTCATAAACTGCCACATGCCGCCCGCACCCGAGCGCGCATTCAACGCCTGCGGCTGGAAGCCCGACTCCGCCACCGCCAGGTAGATTAAATCCTGCGGCACACCCTCTTCCTTCAATACCCTCTGGATCAGCCCGCGATACTTGCCCACCCGCTGCAGCGACGCCGCCATGTGCGCCCGGAAGCTGGTCGACGTCGAGAACACCCCGATATACCCCGCCACCTGGTCGTTGATCACCAGCGGCAAATCCGATGCCACGCTCAGCTCCGAGCTCAACCGCGCCACCAGCTCCGGGTTCGGTGCGAACGTCAGGTCCTCCGCCGTATCGAGCGGAGCCTCCTCCACCTTCGGCGAAAATCCATTGCCCTGCTTCAACGCCGCCATCTCAAGCGAGTTGATGTTGTTCAACAGCCGCTCAAACTCATCCCCCAGCGGCGAGTCGCCCGTCAGCTCCATGCCGCTCGTCAGCATCAGGTCGACCGCATGGTCAAAGTCCTGGCGCGCCGCATCCAGCCGATTCCCGCGATAGTTCGCCACCCCCGATTGATAGCTCGCCTCCGCATCGTTGATCAGCTGCTGCACCTTCGGGTTCTGCGGCGCAATCTGCGGAGCCACCGGCGCCGGCTGCGTCTTCGGAGCAGGCACGTTGATCTGTGCACTCGACGAAGCGAGCAGCAGGAAAGGCGTAAACAGAAAACTCCAATGCGGGGGGCGGCGGCTCGGTCGTTTGATCATCAAGGGTCGAAGGGTGCAGCGTTTACGGAGAACACCTTCAGGCTCCCGGCAACTCTCCGGATCGTCCCAACGGCCACTCCGATTGTAAGACGGATAGCGCCACGCCACCGTCAGCACCCACAAAGAGGTCCCTCCGTCGTTGACGATCAGCGATCAACTAAAAACTATCAGCTGACAGATCGCCCTCCCAACCCATCGCCGTTGTCATTGACGAGTTGTCGTGGATTATGAGCAATCGATCAAGAACGATCAGTTCTTAAACCACCCACCCGCACGCATCACTCGAAAGCCACCACGCGAAGCCGTCATCCCACGAAATGGGCGATCTTCGAGAACGGCAAGAAGTTCCCGCGAGCAGGGCGCACCTGTCTTTGCCTTCACGCCCCGGTGGTAGCATCGACATAGCCCCATGGATCCAAAGTACATACGCAACTTCGCCATCATCGCGCACATCGATCATGGCAAATCCACGCTCTCCGATCGGCTCCTCGAACTCACCGGCTCGCTCACCCAGCGCGAAATGCAGGCCCAGGTCCTCGACGCCATGGACCTCGAACGCGAACGCGGCATCACCATCAAGGCCCACACCGTCCGCATGATGTACGAAGCGCACGACGGCCACACCTACCAGCTCAACCTCATCGACACCCCCGGCCACGTCGACTTCTCCTACGAAGTCTCCCGCTCGCTCGCCAGCTGCGAAGGCGCCCTGCTCGTCGTCGACGCCTCACAAGGCGTCGAAGCCCAGACGCTCGCCAACGCCTACCTCGCCATCGCCGGTGGCCTCGAGATCATCCCCATCATCAACAAGATCGATCTGCCCTCGGCCGATATCGAGCGCACGAAAGAGATGATCGAAAAGTCCGTCGGACTCCCGGCGGATGACGCAGTCGCCGTCTCGGCCAAGACGGGCCTCAATGTAGCCGCCATCCTCGAAGCCGTCGTCACCCTGCTCCCGCCTCCGAAAGGTGACCCCGAAGCGCCCCTCCAGGCCCTCATCTTCGACTCCTGGTTCGACGCCTACCGCGGCGTCATCGTGCTCGCACGCGTCATCAACGGGCGCCTGCGCAAAGGCATGAAGATCAAGGTCATGTCGAACGGCAAGCAGTTCGACGTCGACTCCATGGGCGTCATGACCCCCAAGCCCGTGCCTCTCGACGAACTCTCCGCCGGCGAAGTCGGCTTCTTCGTGGCCACCATCAAGAACGTCGCCGACACCAAGGTCGGCGACACCATCACCGAGGTCGAACGCCCCTGCGCCGAAGCCCTCCCCGGCTTTGAAGACATCAAGAGCATGGTCTTCGCCGGCCTCTACACCGTCGATTCGCACGAGCATGCCATGCTCCGCGACGCACTCGAAAAGCTACGCCTCAACGACGCCTCCTTCTCCTTCGAACCCGAAAGCTCCGTCGCCCTCGGCTTCGGCTTCCGCTGCGGCTTCCTCGGCCTGCTCCATCTCGAAATCATCCAGGAACGCCTTGAGCGCGAGTACGACCTCGACCTCATCACCACCGCACCCGGCGTTCGGTACAAGATCACGACGACAGACGGCACCGAACTCGAAGTCGACAACCCCTCCCGCTGGCCCGACCCCACCGAGATCGAGACCATCGAAGAGCCGGTCATCATCGCGAAGATTCTTACCAATGAGGAGTACGTCGGCGGCATCCTCAAACTCGTCGAAGAAAAACGCGGCCGCCAGCAGAATCTCGAGTACGTCTCCGACACCCGCGTCATGATCACCTACGAGCTGCCGTTGAACGAGATCGTCCTCGACTTCTACGACCGGCTCAAAACCGTCTCCCGCGGCTACGCCTCGCTTGACTACCAGCTCGCCGGCTCCTGGATCTCCCCCATGGTCAAGATGGATATCCTCATCGGCGGCGACCCCGTCGACGCCCTCTCGATCATCATCCACAAGGACTTCGCCCAGACCCGCGGCCGCGCCCTCGTCTCGAAGATGCGCGAACTCATCCCGCGCCAGATGTTCGAGGTCGCCATCCAGGCTGCCATTGGCTCGAAGGTCATCGCCCGCGAGACCGTCACCGCCATCCGCAAGAACGTCATCGCCAAGTGCTACGGCGGTGACATCAGCCGCAAGCGCAAGCTCCTCGACAAGCAGAAGGAAGGCAAGAAGCGCATGAAGCGCATCGGCAAGGTCGACATCCCGCAGGAGGCTTTCCTGGCCGTCCTGAAGGTCGGCGAAGAGTAGCCCGACCGCATTTCAGTAACTACTAAAAGTTACTCAAGTAACATGCAGTCGATTACCCAGCTAAGTCTCATGGAATGCTATTTTTGACACATAAACCCCCGGGGGAGGGGGGTAGCCTCCAAGCCCCGTTCTGCCCTGTTTCGAGTGCACCTACGAACCGAAAATATCCCTGGTAACCACCTGCTTACACGCAGCAGAAAAGGCGGATCGCCCCATCCTCATGGGTCGATCCGCCTTCTGTTTTATGCCGCGAATTGCTACTTGCTGGGAGCTGCCTTGGGCGTCGGACGGGCCGCTGCGCCAGCCGGACGACCAGCCGAAGGTGCCGACGGCGGCGGTGCCGCAATGCCAGAGCTCTTGTTATACGCATCCACCACAGCCTGCGAGATATCCGTCGAAGGCAAAGCCCACAGGACATTCGAGTTCTGTGCCGAAACGTCCAGCAGAATCGTGTAGCCGCTGGTCTGCGCGTAGGTCTTCATCGTCGCCGCAATCTTCTGCGCAACCTTGCCCAGCGCTTCCTGCCACTCGGCGTTGTACGCGGTCTGCGCATCCTCGGCGTCGCGGTTCAGCTGCTTCTCTTTGGTGTCGATCGCGCGCAGACGGCTCGCGCGCTCGTCATCCGGCAGCGTCGCAGGCGCCGACTGCAGGCTCTTCTTCATCGACTCGACGTCAGCTGCTTCCTTTTCGATCGTGTCCTTCTTCGGCGCGTACTTCTTCTGCGTCGCGAGGGTCACGGTCTGTCCTTCGTTCGAAGCGAGCACAACTTGCTCGAAGTTGACCAGAGCAATCTTGGCCGGGCCGGCAGCCGCGGTCGACGCTGCTGCAGGAGCTGCAGCCGAAGGAGCCTGGGCGATGGCAAGCGGGGCGAAAGCGAGACCCGCGCCGAGCGCGGTCAGGAAAGTTAGATTACGATTCATGCGAATTGTCTTGCTCCTTCAGATTAGTCAGATTGATCGGAAATGGGGGGATGGTTGCGAATGGGTGGAGCGCAAACCTCGGCTCGGCGTCTGGCAACGTTCGTCGGTGAGGTCCTTCTCTTCTGCGCTAAAGACTCCGGCTGATCTTGCTTCGAGCGAATCAGCGTCGCGCCCCAAGTGTTGGACTCGGAAACAGCAAACCGGGCACTCGGGCCTCCGTGCGAACCGCTCAACCGCTCCGGAGACATCCTGACCCCTGCTGGCTCGCGGGCTGCACATCTCCTCGTGGCGAAAGGTTGCCAGAATACAGGGTGAATTATAGGCGGGCAGCCATCGCGGGTCAACGCGCCGGGCCGCTTCGCGAGCACTTTCAGCTGCCGGCTCTACAGAAAAGCGTATATGAGATTTGTCTATCTTTCATATTTAGAGAGCCTATACGGTGAGCCCCTGCGAATCATCCTCTGAAACCGGGCCACTCCGCGAGTTTTCCAATTGGCAGCCCAAGTGCACTATCAAATACCGGACAGGCGATGCCGCGAGCGCGCCGTCCGCGCATCACCCTTTGCGTACGAACCGCAGGCGTCCAATGTAGATGCCAGCCGGCGAGCAGAGGTCCGGAGACCCTGATGGGTGTTTGCTCCGTTTTTGGAGGCCGTGACTGGCCATTGAGTAGAGTTCCCAAGATTCCCGAGTCCGCACTTACGGGCCCGGGATCCTCTACGAGCTACCTCCGCTTTCCCGCCTGCACAATTCCGTGGTTGCCTTTCCGTTTGATCTGGGGTAGGCTCAGTTCGGTAAGTTGAGTGTGCGGTGTCTGCGCCCAGGGAAGGGCCGCAGCGGTGGATTCGAGCGATCGCGACAGGCGCAAAGTGAGCAGGCTCGAACAAACAAGCTGTCTCCCACATCATTCATTTGGCCCTTGATGTGTGCCGGTCATCAGCCGAGATGTTCACTGAAGGCGAACGCAGTCTCGATCTGGCAGCGTGATCCAAGGTCTTCGCTCAGCCTGCCCGGTTCAGGCCGCTTTGAAGAAGAAGAAGGATTCCGAGGCAGAATCTGCCGAACGTCCCCCGGGACTTTACCGGTGTCGTGGTTGCAGGCTTCCTGATTGCGGTTTCCTTGCGGACTTCGTGGTTGAAGGTGGTTGCTTCGCGCCGTGCCGGTGAAGAGAGATGCTGCGTGGAGCTTGCTGCAGAGGTGGTTTCAGCCTGTGCTGCAAGCCAGAGGCAGGGAAACGTAAGGATGCAAGGCGTTACAACAACGGAAGTCAACACCCTGCGTGTCGCCTGCCGGGAAACTGACTCAATCAAACGAACTTGAAATCAATCCTTTACCAGGTCGTCGCGCGGATCGTCCCCTGCATTCGAGGGGCCGGACACCGCTTTTTCGAGGATCCGGTGCGGGCTTGACGTGGTGCGCGTGTTCGAAGCATGCCTGATGCACGCCAGGCTAGAGGAAGCAGAAGCATGAGTGCAGAACAGAATGTAACGGAGATACCGGTTGCACCGGTGTCACAGGCCAACTCGGACGACGACGGATTCAGCGGTTCGGGTGGCGGATTTGAACTGGACGAGAACGGCCAGCGGGTTCCGCATGGCATGGGAGTCTCGAAGAGCAGCCGGCGCCGGCGGCGCAAGCGCAAGGGCAAGACGACGGACGCCGTGGCCGGGGCAGGCGAGGCGTCGCCATCCAGCGGGGCAGATTCCGAGGTAGTTGCCGGCATTCAGGGCGCCGCGCAATCGGCCGCGCCGGTCTCGGCTCCGCAGCAGAATGGCCAGCAGGGCAACCGCCAGGGCAATGGCCAGGGCCGCAGCTTCAACGGTCAGAATGGCCAGCAGAACGGCAACAACGGCGCGGGACAGAATGCGCCGGGCGGCACCAAGCGCTGGAAGAAAAAGTTCCGCGACCGCGACCGCCAGGGTGCAAGCGGCGGCGGCCCGCAGCAGGGCGGCCAGAACGGCGGCCAGAATGGCAATGCCGGCGGCCCGCAACAAGGCTTCCAGGCGAACGGCAGCGGCTTCCGCGGCGCAGACACCCACCAGCCCGGTAATAGCGTCGGCGGCTTCAAGCGCAAGGGCGGCTTCGGCGGCGGCGGCGGCAAGCAGCAGCGCAACGGCGGCGGGGGTTCACGCGGCGGGTTCGTCGGCCCGATGGATCACAGCTATCGCGTAGTCAACGGCAATGTGTTCGACGGCGGCGTTTCAACCATCGATCTGCACCAGGGCGGCGGCGGACGCGGGCGCTCCTACCAGAGCGATTCGCAGCCCATCGACTACTCGCAGGGGCGGGTGATTCCGATTGCCGAAGGGACGCCGACCAAGATCTACTTCTTCATCGAAGACCTCTTCTTCACGGCGAAGATCCAGGAGACGGCGCGCAAGCTGGGCGTCAAGGTCGCTTTCATCAAGAATGAGAAAGAGCAGATTGCCACGCTCACCTCGGGTGAAGGCGAGGACCTGCCGGGTCTGATCGTATTCGATCTGAACAATGCAAACGCCAAGCCGATGACGCTGATTCCGAAGCTGAAGGCGAAGCTGAAGAAGACGACGTCGATCATCGGCTTCCTCTCACACCTGCAGGGCGACTTGAAGGCCAAGGCGGTGGAGGCGGGCTGTGACACGGTGATGCCACGCGCGGCATTCTCGCAGAACCTGCCGAACTTGTTGCGGCGGTACGGGATCGAAGAGGTTGAAGAGACGAACTATAACCAGTAAGGCAAGGGTCTAACGTGTAAGAGCCTGAAAGGCGACGGGGTGATCCGTCGCCTTTCTTTCTTTGGTCGCACCGTTCATGAAGCAGCCACTTCGTGCCTGCGATTCAAGTCCTGCCGCTACGACCTGAGTGAGAGGCTTGCCTCGGCAACTTCGTCCCGGGCGAAAGTCCGCAGAAGCGCGACGTAGTAGCCGGTGGTGAGAGTTCCGATCACGAGGGACAGAATGACGCCCATGCCATCGCCTCGCCAGTTCAGGTGACCATGCGAAGCCAGGAGCAACCAGCTCAGCCAGAAAGCCGGACCGATAGCGACGCCGGTTCCGACGGTCCACCATAACCTGTTGCCGGCCGCAGTCTTGAAAAGAACGACGAAGGGCGCGGCGATGATCAGACCGGGAAAGGCGAAGAGCAGGTAGACGGGCAGGATGTCCCGATCACTCCAAGCTTCCCTGAGGCCGCAGCGAAGTCCGAGGTGGAGCAGTGACGATACGATGCCAAAGAGCCAAAGGGTCATGATTGCCAGCAGCAGGCACGCAAATGCGAGGCAAAGTCGTTTCGAAGTCGCGATTGGCCGGTCTCCCTGCTCTTATCGGTTGACTAGCCGGGGGGCCAGGTCATGGGGCGGCCGCCGAGGATGTGGAAGTGCAGGTGATGGACGGTCTGGCCGCCGTCGTCGCCGGTGTTGATGACGATGCGGTGGCCGTTTGGGAGCTCGCGTTTGGCGAGGGCTGCGGCCTCCTGCAAAAGGTGGCCGAGCAACTCCGCCGGGAGTTCGGTGACGTCGGCGAAATGTTCTTTGGGAATGAGCAGCAGGTGGGTGGGCGCCTGCGGGTTCATGTCTGCGAAGACGATGGAGCGATCATCTTCAAAGACGGCTTTCACCGGGATCTCGTGCTGCGCAATCCTGCAGAAAATACACTCCGCCATGATGCTCCTCACTTCGTAAAGTACTTCGGTTGGGCGCCGGGTGCGAACGGGGCATAGTGTCGGGCGAAGGCGGCGCGATACCAGATGGGTGGGTGGGAACCGGTCCAGAACTCGACGAATGCGTTGGGTTCGGGGTCGACGAAGGAGTTGTCGCCGAGCAGCTGGAAAGCGCCCTGTCCGGCGGCCTGCGGGTCGGCGACGATGCCGTGGATGACCTCTTCGCCGTAGACATCTGCGGCGTGCTCCTGCGTGCGGGTGAAGGTGCTGATGATGGGTTCGCCGAGGAAGAAGATGATGCTGAGCACGAGCATGAGGACGTAGAGGGCGGCCCAGTTATCCTGCGCCGGCACGCGCCACTGCTTGCCGTAGCGGCTGAGCAGGAACTGGAAGAGATGGAATCCGAGGAAGAACGACGCGAGGATGAAGATGAAGAAGAAGAGGATGCCCTGGACGATGTGGCCAAGGACGTAGTGACCCATCTCGTGGCCGAAGATGAACAGGATCTCGTCGGGCGTGCCCTTCTGGATGGAGGTGTCCCAGACGACGACGCGCTTGGACGCGCCGAAGCCGGTGACGTAGGCATTCAGCGTGGTGACCTTGTCCGAGGCCTTCATGAGGAACATGCGGTCAGGCGGGATGGAGATGCCTTTGCCGCGGGCGACCACCTGTTCGAGCCGCGAGACGAGGGCCGGATTCGACTGGGTGAGGGGCTCGAACTTGTTGAAGAGCGGGTCGATGACGTAGGGCGTGATGAAGATGCCAAGGATGACGAAGGCCATGGTGGGGAACCAGAGCCAGAGCCACCAGCGCCGGGGAAACTTGCGGATGAGGGAGAAGAGCAGCATCACGCCGAGGCCGCCGATGACGTAGGTGAGGAGGAAGCCTTTGAGCTGATCGCCGAACCAGCTGCCCCAGTGCTGCACGCTGAGGCCGTAGGCGACCGAGACGTGTTGGCCGTAGAGGTCGAGCGGCAGGCTGAGCAGGGTGGAGAGCACCATGAACTCGAAAAAGAAGATAAAGCCTTGGCCCCAGCGATTCTTGGTGAGGTTGACGGCGACGTTGCGGATGCGCGCGGCGATGCCGAGCTGCAGGATGAGCCAGAGTGAGACGATGCCCCAAAGTGCGCCGCCGAAGTGCGAGACGGTGCGATAGGTTGAGAGATGCCGGGCTTTGACGAGCTTGTCCGGGGTGAGGGTGTAGGCGGTGTGGTCGTTGTGGGCGGCGGCGATGGCGGCGGCCTCGGTGGGCGTCGTCGCGGCATGCGCGGCGTGCGCGAACGGCAACAAGAGCAGAAGCAGGAGAAGGAGTTTGCGTAAGCGCATGGGAATCAGTGTGCACGACGCGCGTTGCGGGCGCAATCGATGCGATGAAAGTGGCGGCGGGAGCGGGTGGCGCCGGTGTGGAGGATGCTCCGTCTAAACCGGAGGGTGCGTCTTCTTATAGACTCGCCACAAGATTGCACGTCAGGCAGGTCGTTACGGTGAGTGGATTGAAACGTGGTTGGTGGTGGGGTGCGGTAGCGGTACCGGCGCTGGTGGTGGGTTCTGCGGCGCTGGCTTCAGAAGATGGTAGCGCTCCGGTAAAGGGCGCGGATACCGTCCTGATGGATGTGATGCAGGCGGAGCTGACGCGGGCGATGGGCTCGCTCGGGACTGGTGGGGATCAAGGCGCGCCGGTGGCTGCGAAGAACGCGGCGCAGCCTCAACCGAAGCCTTACTTCATCAGCTATGCGGTGGCGGATGCGGAGAGTCTTTCGATGTCGGCGCAGTTTGGCGCGCTGACCGATGACAGCAACAACCATCGGCGGACGGCGGATGTGCAGGTGCGGCTGGGGTCGATTGCCGAGGACAACACGCACGGGGCGCATCGCAACTCGGGCCTGACGACGATGGCGCTGCCGTTGACGGACGACAAGACGGCGCTTGAGCGGAGCCTCTGGTTTGCGACCAATCGCGGGTATGGGCGGGCGCTCGACAGCCTGCTGCAGGTGAAGACGGAGCAGCAGGTGCGGGCGAAGGAAGAGGACTCGTCGGCGGACTTTTCGTTGGAAAAGCCGGTGGATGCGATTGTGCCGGTAGACCCGAAGTTTTCGCCCGAGGCGCCGCTGCTGCACGACAAGGCAGAGTGGCAGGCGCGGCTGCGTGAGTTGTCGGGGCTGTTCAAGCAGTTTCCGGATATCTTTTATAACAATGTGAGCCTGCAGGCCTCGAACGAGACGGACTATTTTGTTTCGAGTGAGGGTGCGAAGGTAGAGACGCCGAGCCATGTGGCGCGCCTGGTGATTGTGGGGCGGACGCGTGCGGCGGACGGCATGGACCTGTACCGGGTGGAGACGTTTGAATCCGACCAGCTGGGGCGGCTGCCGGATGAGAAGACGCTGGTGACGAAGACGCTGGCGATGGCGAAGAATCTTGAGGCGCTGCGGACGGCGCCGGTGACCGAGCCGTTCGACGGGCCGGCGATTCTGAGCGGGCGGGCGAGCGCGGTGTTCTTCCACGAGGTGCTGGGGCACCGGCTCGAAGGGCAGCGGCAGAAGGGCGATGAGGAAGGGCAGACGTTCACCAAGCTGCTGAACAAGCCGATTATGCCGACGTTCATGAGTGTGTCGGACGATCCGACGCTGAAAAATTTTGGCGGAATCGCGCTGAGCGGGCACTACGTGTACGACGATGAGGGGCAGGCGGCGCGGCGTGTGGACCTGGTGAAAGATGGCGTGCTCGAGACGTTCCTGATGTCGCGGCTGCCGATTGCGAGCTTCGCCAACAGCAACGGGCACGGGCGGGCGGAGTCGGGGCACATGCCGACGGGGCGCCAGGGAAATTTGATCGTGTTTTCATCGAAGACGGTGAGTGATGCGGAGCTGCGCACGATGCTGAAGGACGAGGCGAAGAAGCAGGGCAAGGCGTACGGGCTCTACTTCGAGGACATCTCCTCGGGCTTCGCCGTGACGAATCGGCGGAGTCCGCAGGCATTCTCGGTGGTGCCGCTGGTGGTGTACCGGGTGTTCGTCGATGGGCGTCCGGATGAGCTGGTGCGTGGGGTTTCGATTGTGGGGACACCGCAGACGGCGCTGAAGGATATTGTCGCGACGAGTGATAAACCGGATGTGTTCAACGGCATCTGCGGGGCGGAGAGCGGCAGCATTCCGGTCAGTGCCGTGGCGCCGGCGATGCTGCTTTCGAAGATCGAAACGCAGCGCCAGGCGCAGGGAACGGCGCGTCCGCCCATTGTGCCGCCGCCCTCTGAGAACGCGGCAGGCAAGACCGGCGGTGCACAGTGAAGGCATACGCTGGTCTTCTCGCGCTCGCGTTGACTGCGCCGGCGCATGCTCAATCGGTCTTCAGTGCGGAGGCGGTGAAGGCGGCGGATGCGGATCCGATCCTGAAGGCGATGCAGCAGGAGCTCGACCGCGAGCGTGAGCTGCTGCTCCTGCCGGGGATGCAGAAGCCGTACTTTATTGAGTACAGGCTGGATGACTTTCATACATACGAGGCGCTGGCCAACTATGGCGCGCTGACGCGGGAAGACCGCAACGATCAGCGGGTGGTGCGGGTGACGGTGCGGATCGGCGACTACGGCTCGGACTCGAGCTCGAGCCGCGGCGATGGCGTGGTGGAGCTGGCGCCGGAGGAGACGAATCCCGAGGCGATCCGCTACGCGCTGTGGACGACCACAGACCAGGCATACAAGACGGCGCTGCGGGCCTACGCGGCGAAGCAGGCGGCGCTGAAGCGATTTGAGAAGCCGCCGACCGAGAAGGATTTCGCGGAGGTGAAGCCGACGGTGCATCTTGAGCCGATCGTGCATCTGCAGCTTGATGAGCCGGAGTGGCGCAGACGGATCGTCGATGCGAGCGGCGTATTTCTGGCCGATCCGGCGCTCAAGGAGGCGGGAGCGCATGTGCAGTACAGCTCGGCCAACGTGCGCGGCGTGGTGATCAATCGCTTCCTGGTGAACAGCGAGGGGAGCGTGCTGCGCTACGGCACGGGTGGGTACAACGCCAGCACCAGCGTGGGCGGACAGGCTGATGACGGTATGCGCCTGAGCCGCGACAATGGGTCCACCGCGGTGAAGGCTTCGGAGCTTGAATCCGCCACCGCCTTTCACCAGCGTGCCGTCACGAACGTGCGGACGTTTGAGGATCTTCGCAATGCGCCAGTCGCGGATGCCGAAGATTTTCACGGGCCGGTGCTGTTCGCGGGCGATGCGGCGTCGGATATGCTGACGCGGCTCTTCGTGCCGAACGTCGAAGCGGACCGGCCCGACATGGGTACGACGGCGCGCACCACGGGCGCCTACCAGTCGAGCTACAAGTCGCGTGTGCTGCCCGAGTTCTTCAACGTGACAGACGATCCGCGGCGCAAGACCTTCGACGGCAAGGACCTGCTGGGAAGCTACGAAGTGGACGACGAAGGCGTGCCGGCGCAGGCGGTGGACGTCGTCGAGCATGGCAAGCTGGTGAACTACCTGACCTCGCGCACGCCCATCCGCGACTTCGGCAGCTCGAACGGCCACGGCCGCGCGGCCCCTGGACAGGCGGCGCATGCGCATGCGAGCGTGATGCTGTTCGAGCCGACATCGCCGGTGAAGGCCGCGGAACTCCATGCGCGGCTGGTTGGTATGGCGAAGGAGCAAGGACGCGATGTGTATGAGGTCGAGACGCTGGGCGGCGAGCTGACACCTCGCATGCTCTACAAGATCCATCCTGACGGCACGCGCCAGCTGGTGCGCGGCGCGGTGTTCGATGAGCTGGACAACCGCAGCCTGCGCAGCGAGATTCTTGCTGCCGGGGATGATCCGTATGTGCAGAGTGCGCTCGGCGCCCTGCCACAGACAACGATCGCGCCGAGTTTATTGTTCGGGGATATCGGGGTGAAGCGGGCGACGGAGGAGCAGCAGAAGCTGCCGTATTACGCTCCGCCAAGCTAGGCCATAGGGACGAGGAAGCATGGACTGGCAAGGTCTGGGCTCTGGTTAGCTAGAGCCTAGGGCCTAGACCCTGATCCCTAATTCAGGCGGACGAGGTAAGGGTCGGCGTCGGGGATGTGGATCGAGTCGGCGATGTGGCTTGCGGTCAGCCTGTCGGACTGCACCGGGTTGATGCGGACCCAGTGGCCGGTGGGCCCGGCGAACTCGATCACCTTCGCCGCCTGGTAGCGCCGCGCAAGGTCGTTCTTCAACTGCACGGCGTCGTTGGCGTCGAGGAAGACGCCGATCTGCACGCACCAGCGGCCTTCGGGATCGGCCTCAGGTTGGACCCACGCGTCGACCTTCACCTTCGCCACGCCGACGCGGTAGACGCTGATCGCCTTGGCTGCGGCGAGTGAGAGATCGAGTACGCGGCCCTGCACGAAGGGACCCCGATCGGTGACGCGCGCGACGACGCTTTCCCCGGTGACTTCGTTGGTCACCTTGACGATGGTGCCGAGCGGCAGCGTGCGATGCGCGACGGTCAACGCATTCTGGTCGAAGATGCTGCCGTCGGCTGCCTTGTGATTGTGATAGGGCGGCCCGTACCAGCTGGCGAGGCCAACCTCGGACGAAGATGGTCTTCCTGAAGGAACGACTCCCTGAACCGTGGGCTGGATATTATCGCGAGCAGGCGGCGACCGGCGCTCCACCGGTGCGGGCGCTCTCTCGCCGGCAAGCTCGGGTGCGCCGTAGGCCGGAGAGGAAGACGTCTTCGCGACCTTCGATCCGTGATGGCAGCCGGTAAGAAGGAAGGCGGCGCCTAGCAGCGCGTGGCGAATCGAGCGTCTGAGGCGGACGTTCATCCCTTGCCCGGAGGCGGTGGTGGCGGCGCGGTGCGGTTCGCATCGTCCATACGCTCGGCGAGCTTGCGTAACTCTCCCGCGGCGAAGCGCAGAGCCTGCGAGCCGTTCTTGCGGACGTCGGGCATCACTTCGTCGTTGATGTAACCGACGACTCGGCGCAGATCATCCTCCACCTGCGTTGCGGCGTTGCGAACTTTTTCTTCAAAGGGCGTCCGCGTTCCTTCGGGTGGCCGAGTCGTTTCGGTAGGCATGGTCTGCTCCTTCAGCATTTCGCCGCGAACATTGAACCGTCGAGACGAGGGCCAGCATCCAGTATGGGGAGTGCGCCGGCCGCCTGTGCATTGGACGGTCGACACGGTGCCGAAGTGGTAAACCGAATTGCGGGTGTCCCGCCGCAAACCCCCGGACGGTACAACTTAGCGGATTGGCTGGGCGTCCCATGAGTACGGGCAACAATCTGTGAAAGGCCTCTGCACAAGAACCTGTGCCGGTCTCTCCGCTCCGCCGGGCGAAAACTCTTCCTGAACACTACCCGTGGCCAGGCGGTCTCCCTGGAATCCAGCACGAAAAGGACACATCTTGCCGAAGCTCACAGGCACTTCAAGTACAGGTAGCCTCTCTCTCATTGCCACCTCACTTTTTGCCGCGATCGCGTTCCCAGCCACAACGTTTGCCCAGTCTGATCGGGCTGCCACCCCCGCTGCGAACTATCTTGCAGCGTTTTCGCCAGAGGCGCTGCCGGACGCACCGGTGCCTGCGGGCTATAGCTCTTCGGTCATTCCTGCTGCCGGTGCATTTCAGAAACATCCGGTAACGACCAAGGTGGCCGGTCCTTATGACGACACGATCGAGGTCAACGAGACCGCACCGCGCCTGTCGCAGAAGGACAAGTTCTGGATGGGAGTCCGGGGTTCGGTTTCGCCGTTCGCCGCGGTCGGCTGGCTGAGCTCCGCGGTGTACGAACAGGCCTTCGATGGCAGCCCGAACTACGGGCAGACGGGAAAGGGCTTCGCGCAGCGCTTTGGGGCGGCCGCTGCCCGCGCGACTTCCGAAGACATCTTTTCGACGTCGATCCTCGCGCCGGTGCTGCATGAGGATCCCCGGTACTATGTCCTCGGGCCGGGGCACAGCCTGGTGAAGCGCACGGTCTACTCGGTGACGCGCACCCTGGTGACGCGAACCGACAGCGGCAAAACGACGGTCAACCTGTCGCTCCTCGGCGGCAACCTGGCTGGGTCGGTGCTGGCCAAGACGTACTATCCGCCCAACAACCAGGACGCCAAGGAAGTGCTCGCGACCTTTGGTGGATCTATTGGCGGCTCGGCGCTCGGGTATTTCATCGACGAGTTCTTCGGCAACGCGGCGAACCTCATCCACTTCAAGAAAAAGGTAGACGAATAAAGCGCGATGGAGGCTGAATGTGCCCCCGAGACGGGTCACCACCCTTCCTTCCGGTTACCGCTTGGCCGTCCAAGGCATCTTCTCTTACCGTTCAATGTTCGAAACGCGCCGTTCGCTGGAAGCAAGTTCCCGTTGTCCACAAATCGAACTAGCGTTAATGGTGGGTCATCTGGATATGCTCGCGGCATCAGCACGGGCACCTCGGATGGTTCGAACGGAAGAATTGCACGAATCGATCATGGGTACCTGGCATCGAACTTTCAATGTCCGCGCCAATGGCCGAGGATAGAACGAAGTAGAAACTGGTCCGCTGCGCCTTGCGCGCGAACGAAATTCCCGCAGTATGGTTCTCAGGAGAGACACACCCATGGCAAAAAAGCCCGCGAAATTGGTCGAACGAGGTCTGGTTCAGGTAGCAAAGCTCGGCTGGGAAGTCTTCAGCCGGCTCAACAGCATTAGCCCGAACGAGAGCTTTACGCCCAAGTGGAGCGACAAGCCGCTTCTCAAGAGCTACCAGAAAGAAAAGCCGCCCCTCGGCTGGCCCCGCACCACCGACTCCCTCTGCCCCAAGTGCGTGCCCGCCATCCGCCAGCAGATCATCGATGGCAAGCTGCCGCATGAGATCCTGCTGAACGAGAAGGTCGGCGAGATCAAGGCGCAGATCATCGAGCGCGATGGCCAGATCCTGATGGTGAAGGACTGCCCGATCCATGGTCACTTCGAAGACGTCATGTCGATCGATACCGCCTTCTTCAAGCATCTTGAAGAGGTCTTCCCGGGCCGCGATATCCGCGCCCACAATGACGAGAAGCTGCACAATCATGGGACGTCCACCGTTACGCACGGCCGCGGCTCGGTGCTGACGATCGACCTGACCAATCGCTGCAACATGATGTGCGATCCCTGCTTCATGGACGCGAACCAGGTTGGTTTCGTGCACGAACTGACGTGGGACGAGATCAAGACCATGCTCGACAACGCGGTGACCATCAAGCCGCGCCGCCAGATGTCGGTGCAGTTCTCGGGCGGCGAGCCGACCCTGAGCCCCTACTTCCTCGATGCCGTCGCCTATGCTCGCAAGGTGGGTTACACCTCCGTGCAGGCCGCGACCAACGGCATCGAGTTTGCCAAAGTCCAAGGAGTTCTCAAAGGCTGCTGCCGAAGCGGGTCTTCGTTATGCCTACCTGCAGTTCGACGGCATCGGCAACGCGGCCAACTCGCACCGCAAGGTCGGCAATGCGTTCGACGTGAAGCTTCAGGCCATCCACAATCTGCACGAGGCTGGCGTCGACATCGTTCCCGTCACCTGCATCATCAACGGCATCAACAACGAGCAGGTTGGCCGCATCATCGAGTTCGCGCTCGAGAACCCGAAGAAGATCAACTTCCTTTCGTTCCAGCCGGTCAGCTTCACCGGCCGCGATGAGGATGTGTCCGACGAGCGCCGCATGGCGCAGCGCTACACCCTTTCGCACCTCGCGCACGACGTCAAGAACCAGACCGGTCTTGGCGAGCCGACGCGCGACTGGTTCCCCATCTCGTTCATGTCCACCTTCTCCGACTGGGCCGACCTCGTCCACGGACCTGATCGCGACTGGGGCCAGCTCTCCTGCGGCTGCCACCCGAACTGCGGCATTTCGATGGCGCTGATGATTGACAAGGAGACGAAGGAAGCCGCCCCGGTGACTGCCTTCATCAACGCCGATCGTCTCGCCAAGGACATCGCCCGCGTCAACGACGCAGCCCGCGGTAAGACGCTTACCATCCTGGGTGCTTCGCTTGCGCTCATGCGCAACTACACCCCGCAGAATGCGCCGACCCACTTCAAGATCAAGGATCTGCTCACCAAGTTCGACAAGAGCTTCGGCGCCACCGGCCGCAGCTACGGCAAGGTCGGCGCAGACCGCACCATGGAAGACATTGAGAAGCGCCGCGGCGACCGCTGGAACTTCCTCTTTATCGCCGGCATGTGGTTCCAGGATCTGTTCAACTACGACTTCCGCCGCACGGAACAGTGCATCATCCCGTACGCCACGCAGGAAGGCGAGATCAGCTTCTGCGCCTATAACACCGGCGTCGGCTGGCGCAACATCATCGAGAAGATGCACATGACGTCGACCCTCACCAAGTGGTACGAGGAGCACGGCCGTCACGAGATCTTTGCCGGCGGTAAGAAGGTCGGACTCGAGAAGGAATCGTCCTACGATCTCGTCGTCAACGAGGAGCACGTCAACGCGGCTGCCAACGATACGTTCGACAAGAGCGGTATCGCCAAGAACTCGCGCGAAGAGAAGATCCGGGCACGCGACGCCAAGATGAAGCAGGACGCCGAGAACGCCAAGATGTCGGCGCTCTATCGCAAGGAAGTGCTGGGCGAAAAGGCACCCGAGGGCGGGTTCGTTCCGCTCGGCGCGATCGGCGGGCTCGGCGGCATTTCGCCGGCTCCGAAGGTCGAGGCTCCGGCCTCGAACGTCGAGGTCGTCAACTCGATTGAAGAGACCGTCTCGGGCGACTAACCCTGCGTCAACACGCACGATTGGTATCCATCATCGACCAGGGCCACCGGGAATCCGGGTGGCCCTGGTCGCGTTTTGTGGCTCAGGCGACAAAGGATGTCCGCAAGCATCCGCAAGCTGGCGTTTTGCGTCTTTCTAGCAGGAGAACGGGCCCGGAATGAAGTTTAAGCTTGCTGCGGATTACCAGGAACGGCTCCAGGCCGATGTCGAGCCTACGTCGGCGCTGCTGCTGACCGGAGACGTCGGCATCCTCATCGCCGATCCCATCAGCCGCCGCCTGGTCGAAAGCGCATCGGTGCATCTGGAGCTTGAACCGGAGACTCTCGACCCGGCTGCGCTCGACGCCATCGCGCTCTCACGGTTCGAACTGATCATCGCCGACGAGGCGCTGATCCGTCAGTTGCGCAACGGCCTGAGCCTGCGCGAGGACCAGGCCGAGGGCATGAACCCCGGCCTCATCGCCGTCAGCTACACCAGGGCAGCGGCGGAGGGAGAACCTGAAGCCGCCACTGACCCCGACCCGCCCTACGACGGCGTGCTACGGTTGCCGATGCAGCCCGGACCGCTCGCCGCTCAGCTCTCGCTCATTCTGTATGCGCATCGAGCCTTCGCCCGCCGTTACCAGTCGGCGCTCGAAGAACTGCACCTGAACCGCAGGATCTTCCGCTCGGTGACCAGCGGTATCTCGGTGGCGAACGCCTCCACCCCGGACCTCCCGCTGGTGTATGTCAACCCCGCGTTCGAGGTGATGACCGGCTACTCGCTTGAAGAGGTGCAGGGCCGCAACTGCCGATTCCTGCAGGGGGCGGAGCACGACCAGCCTGCGGTCGTGCTCATCCGCGAGGCCATCCGCGACCGCCGCGAGGTCACCGCGATCATCAAGAACTTCCGCAAGGACGGGACGTCCTTCTGGAACGAACTGTCGCTCTCGCCCATCCGCAATCGCGACGGGGAACTGACCCACTTCGTCGGCATCCAGACCGACGTGACCGCACGCGTCGAGTTTGAAGCAGCCCTGCGCGAAAGCGAGAAGCTCGCGGCAGTTGGACGGCTCGCGTCTTCGATCGCCCACGAGATCAATAACCCGCTCGAGTCGATCACCAACCTGCTCTACCTCGCGCAGCACAGCGAGCGGCTCGACGAGATCAAGCACTACCTTGCGCAAGCGGATAAGGAGCTCCAGCGCGTCGCGCTCATCACGTCACAGTCGCTGCGCTTCTACCGCCAGTCGACCCGCCCGCAGGCGATCCTGTGCGGCGACCTGCTCGACAGCGTGCTCGATCTCTACGAGAGCCGTGCCGATAACTCGCACGTCACCATCGAGCGTCGCGACCGCTCGCATGAGTCCATTGTTTGTCTCGAAAGCGAGATTCGCCAGGTGCTGAACAATCTGGTGCGGAACGCCATTGAAGCGATGCATGGCAAGGGCGGCCGGCTGATTATTCGCACGCGCGACGCGCACGACTGGCGCGACGGCGGCAGGGGCGTCATGATCACTGTGGCCGACACCGGCAACGGCATCAGTCCAAAGACCATGCAGCAGATTTACAAGCCGTTCTTCACGACCAAGGGCGCGGCCGGTACCGGCCTCGGCCTCTGGATTTCGAGTGAGATTATCGCCCGGCATCATGGACACCTGCGGGTTCGCAGCAGTCAACGGGCGGGAGCAAGCGGAACCGTTTTTATGCTATTTTTACCGCTGCAAGGGCCAGCCCTCTAGGCCCTGTAACGTGCCTCACCGCGCAGTATGATCAAGGCCCCGTCGTCGGCTTGACGACTCAGATTCCTGAGTGCAACAGCCACTCCCTATGCAACCCGCCTCTCACCCGTTACAATCTAGCGACGGCAGAGCGGATGCATTCGGTATGATCATCTGGCAGCCAGACGCGCTTTCCTCCAAGGAGAAATACGCCCCATGAAATTGAATGCACGTGTGCCGGTCACAGCCGGACTGATGGCTCTGCTTTGTTTGTCTGCCACCGGGTGCAAACGACTCCGCGCCAACGACCAGATCAACAAAGGTGTCGCCGACTTCAAGAACGCGCGTCTCGAGTCTGCCACCAACCACTTCCAGAACGCTGTGAACATCGATCCGGATTACATGAATGCACGCATCTACCTGGCGACGACGTACAGCTCCCAGGTGGTGCCGAACCTCGATACCGCGGAAAACAAGAAGTTCGCCCAGGCTGCACTCGACGGCTTCCAGGACGTACTCCAGCGCGATCCAAACAACATCAACGCGTTGAAGCAGATCGCCACCCTGAAGCGCAATACCGGCCATGTCGAAGAAGCCAAGATGTACGAGAAAAAGGTCATCGCGCAGGATCCGTCCGATGCCGAGGCGAACGAGTCCATCGGCGGCGCTGACTTCTACGCTGCCTACAAAAATGCCGTGACCGTCCTCGCCGCCGAGGGCCTCACCGACAAGGGCGACGGCAATACCAAGCTCTCCAAAGCCGGCTGCGCCAAGCTCGTCGCACTCAATGAGCCAATCGTCTCTGAAGGCATCTCGTACCTGAAGAAGGCCGCCGAGTTGAACCCTAACGACGACCAGGCCTACACCTACCTGTCGCTCATCAGCCGCCGCAAGGCCGACCTCGAATGCGGCAACGCCCCGGCCGTCAAGCAGGACCTTTCCGACGCCGACATGTACGCGCAGAAATCCATGGCCGCCCGCAAAGAAGTTGAACGCATCAAGGAAGAGAAGTCGCACGGCGTCACCCAGTAACGTTGTGCTCCGCAGTCAACGAAAGGCCTCCCATGCGGAGGCCTTTTGTTTTGCCACTGCCTCGCCCCGCACTTGCCCGGCTACAATCATGCGGTGCCGCCTGAACCCGCTTCCCAGCCCCGGACTATCCGCCGCATCCTGATCGCCAACCGTGGCGAAATCGCCCTCCGCATCCTCCGCGCCTGCCGCGAACTCGGAATCGTCCCCATCGCCGTGTACTCCGACGCCGACCGCAACGCACCCCACGTCACCGCCGCCGACGAAGCCTACCGCCTCGGCCCCGCGCCCGCCACCGAAAGCTACCTCCGCGGCGACCTCATCCTCGCCGCCGCCCGCACCGCGCGTGCCGACGCCATCCACCCCGGCTACGGCTTCCTGTCGGAGAACGCCGACTTCGCCGACGCCTGCACCGCCGCCGGCATCCTCTTCATCGGCCCGTCCGGCGCCGCCATGCGCGCTCTCGGCTCGAAGACCCTCGCCCGCCAGGCCGCCGACCGCGCCCACATGCCGCGCGTTCCCGGCTCCGTCACCGGTCTCCGCGACGTCGCAGAGGCCATCAGCGTCGCCGCCTCCATCGGCTACCCGGTCATGCTCAAGGCCGCAGCCGGCGGAGGCGGCAAAGGCATGCGCGCCGTCACCTCCGAGGCCGAACTCGCCTCCGCCTTCGCCGCCGCTTCGTCCGAGGCCGAGCGCGCCTTCGGATCCGGTGAGGTGTACCTCGAGAAGCTCATCGAGCGCCCACGGCACATCGAAATCCAGCTGCTCGCCGACCATCACGGCACCTGCCTCTTCCTCGGCGAACGGGAGTGCTCCGTCCAGCGACGACACCAGAAGGTTATCGAGGAAGCTCCCTCCGCCGTCGTCTCCCCCGCTCTCCGCCAACGGATGGGCGAGGCCGCCGTCCGCCTCGCGCTTGCCGCCGGCTACACGAATGCCGGCACCGTCGAGTTTCTGGTCGAGCAAAAATCCGACAACGCCGGTACCCCCGGCGAAGCCTTTTACTTCCTCGAGATGAACACCCGTCTCCAGGTCGAACACCCCGTCACCGAGCTCGTTACCGGCCTCGACCTCGTCCGCCTGCAGATCCTGGTCGCCGAAGGCCGCCCCCTGCCGCTCACCCAGCAGGACATCACGCTGCGCGGCCACGCCATCGAGTGCCGCCTCTATGCCGAAGACCCCGACAACCACTTCATGCCTTCGCCCGGCCGCATCACGCGGCTGGTTCAGCCGCAAGGGCCCGGCATTCGCGAAGACGCCGCCCTCTACGAAGGCATGGACGTTCCGCTCGACTACGACCCGATGCTCTCGAAGCTCATCGCTTATGGCGCGACTCGCGACGCCGCCATCGACCGCATGCTCGCCGCCCTCGACCAGTACGTCCTGCTCGGCATCAGGACCAACCTCGACCTCTTCCGCCGCATCCTCGCGGACGACGACTTCCGCCATGCACGCATCGACACCGGCTACCTCGAACGGCTGCTTTCGGACCCGCCCCCGCCGCGGTCCGTCCAGGTCCCGCCGGAGATCGCCGCAATCGCCGCAGCCTTTCTCCTGACGGCCTCGAAGACCGCCGCTTCGGCTCCCACCGCCGGTGGCCAGACGGAGAGCACCTGGGCCCGCACCGCGCGTCTCGAGGCATTGCGCTGATGCCGGCCGTCACCATCCAACTCCGGGGCCGCACCCTGAAGGTCGAGTTGCCCGGCGCCCCCGGCGCCCCCGCTGTCGTCGACGGAGCCCCCGTCCTCGTCCACCTCGGGCAGCCGCAGCCCGGCACCCTCTCGCTCCTGCACACGCTACCCGACGGCACCATCCGCAGTTACACCGCGCTGCTTGACCGCACGCCAGATGGCGACGTGCTCGTCATCGACGGCGAACGCATCCCCTTTGCCCTCGACGACCCGCGCAGCCTCAGGGGCAGGGCCCCGGCAGCGTCCGACACCGGAGCGAAGCCACTCAAAGCCCCCATGCCCGGCCGCATCCTCCGCGTCCTCGTCGCATTGGGCGACAAGGTCGAAGCCGGCCAGCCCTGCCTCGTCATCGAAGCGATGAAGATGCAGAACGAACTCAAAGCCCCCCGCGCCGGGACCGTCCAGCGCCTCTCCGTCTCCCCCGGCGACACTGTCACCGCGGGCCACATTCTGCTCGTCGTTGCATAAAGGAAACTCTCAGCGGCAAGCGAGCAGCCCTCAGCCCAGGAGTCCTGCTGTTGCCGTTGCGGCTGTTCCTCGCGCGCAGCGACAGGCTAACCGCTGTCAGCTCCAGAAACATGCTGTTGCCTTGACCGTTACTGTTGCCTTGATCAGACCCATGAGGATTTTCCCTCCGATCCCCGCCGCCTCCGGCTACAATTCTCGCGATACCCCAAGGGAGACAGCTTCCAATGACGAGCGAGATTGCTGAACCAGTCGCAGGACTCAGCCAGGTAGAACGTGTAGTCGACACCTTCGTTGCCCCCTCAAAAACCTTTCAGGATATCCTGCGCAGCTCTGCCTGGTGGCTGCCGTTCCTGCTGCTCGTCCTCTCGACCCTCGTTACCGCCGTCGTGGTCGACAAACAGGTCGGCTTCGAACGCGTTTACGAAAACCAGCTCCGCATGAGCCCCAAGGCCGAAGAACGTATGGCCAACAGCTCCCCGGAACAGAAGGCACAGACCCTCAAGATCAGCACCACTATCACGAAGTACTCGACCTACGGCAGCGCTGTCTTCATCGTGGTCTTCCTCGGCATCTACGCGCTCATCCTGTGGGCGTCGTTCAACTTTGGACTTGGCGCCAAGACAACCTTCGGCCAGGTCTTCGCCGTGTGCATGTACGCCGCGCTGCCCTACCTCGTCATGACGGTGCTGACCATTCTCACGCTTTACCTCGGCGGCAACGCGGACGCGTATGACTACAAGAACCCGGTCGGCACCAACCCCGGCTACTACCTGCCCGATGCCGAGCCCTGGCTCAAAGCCCTGCTCGGCGTCTTCGACGTCGTCAAGATCTGGACCGATGTCCTCACGGTCATCGGCATGGCCATCATCTCGAAGAAGACCATCATGCAGTCCGCCGTCATCGTCGGCATCCTCTGGCTGCTCGGCGTCATTCTCCAGGTGGTCGGGGCACTCTTCAGCTAAAACAGAAGCCCGCCAGTCCGTCCCAGCGCCGGAACGGCTGCCCTTCGTGGAGCGGGAGCTTCGCGTGCATGATCGGTGGCTCGTACGACCGCTACGCGCGCGAGCGCTCCCACCCCACGAAGTGGTCGCCGCCCGCGATCAGGGCGAACTTGCAGTTGCTTGTCCTGCTGGGTGAGACCCTACTCCGTCCAGCGTTTGAAGACGAGCGAGCCGTTGGTGCCGCCGAAGCCGAAGGAGTTCGACAGGGCGTAGTCGATTTTTGCCTTCTTCGGTTCGTTCGGAACGTAGTTCAGCCGGCACTGCGGATCCAGTTCAACGATATTCATCGTCGGCGGGGCGGTCTGCTCGAGCATCGCCATCAGCGTGATGCCCGCCTCGAGTCCGCCCGCGCCACCCAGCAGGTGGCCGGTCATCGATTTGGTAGAACTCACCAGCAACTCGTGGTCAAGCGCGCGCTGTCCAAACACGTTCTCGATCGCTTTGGACTCGAGTGCGTCGCCCAGCGGAGTCGACGTCGCGTGCGCGTTGACGTAGTCGATCTTGTCCGGCGAGATGCCGGCAACCTTGAGCGCCGCCGTCATGGCGCGGAAGCAGCCCTCGCCTTCAGGAGCCATGCCCGTCATGTGGAATGCGTCCGCCGACATGCCGTAGCCGATCACTTCGCCGAGAATCTTGGCGCCGCGCGCCTGAGCAAACTCGAGCGCCTCAAGAATCAGGATGCCCGCGCCTTCGCCGACGACGAAGCCATCGCGATCCTTGTCCCACGGCCGGCATGCGTGCTCCGGGTCGTCGTTGCGGGTGGAGAGTGCCTTCATGGCCGCAAAGCCGCCAACACCCATCGGCGTGATGGCCGCTTCAGTCCCGCCCGCGATCATGGCGTCGGCATCGCCGCGCTGAATGATGCGGAAGGCATCGCCGATGCTGTGAGCCGACGACGTACAGGCGGTCGCCGTCGCCTCATTCGGCCCGCGTGCATTGAACTTGATTGAAACGTGTCCCGCCGCGAGGTTGACGATCGAACCCGGGATGAAGAACGGCGAAATCTTGCGCGGACCGCCCGCCAGCATCGCAGAGTGCTCGCGCTCGATCACATCGAAGCCGCCGATGCCCGAGCCGATATGCACACCGAAGCGGTCGCGGTTGCTCTCGTCGATGACCAGGCCCGAGTGCGCCATCGCCTCGGCCGAGGCCGCCAGCGCGAAGTGGATGAACCGCCCCATCTTGCGCGATTCCTTTTTCTCGACAAACAGCAGCGGATCGAAATCCTTGACCTCGGCTGCGAACCGCACGGGATGCCCCGTGAGATCGAAGCTCTTGATCTCGGCCATGCCGCTCTTGCCCGCGAGCAGCGCCGACCACACCTCCGGCACCGTCTTGCCGACACCACAAACAAGACCAATCCCCGTCACCACGACACGACGATAGTCCGGCTGTTGTTCCCGCCGCTGCTTTGCTTCTTCTGGCATTCCGGCTTACTTGCCTTTCTGGTTCTTCTCGATGTAGTCGACAGCGTCCTTGACGGTCTTGATCTTCTCCGCGTCTTCATCGGGAATCTGGATATCGAAGGCCTCTTCGAACTGCATGACCAGTTCAACCACGTCGAGCGAGTCCGCGCCGAGATCTTCCTGGAAGCTCGCGCCCGGCGTCACTTCGGCTTCATCCACCTGAAGCTGCTCGACAATGATTTGCTTGACCTTCTCGTCTACTGCTGCCATGTTCCATCTCCTGTAGGTACGTCTTGAATCAATCTTTGGATGAGATACCGTGCTGCCCGCGAGGAAAACGAGCGCCTTGGTGAGTGTAAACCAAGTAGACGCCCCGGCGAGTCCCAGCAAGTCGCGCAGGATGTGCGTTCTTCCCAGAATTCCGGTGACAAACCAGCGCCCAGCTTCGTCCAGTAAGCGGAAGAGAGCGAGGGTTTTGTGCGAAGTGCAACGAGGTTTTGGATGGCAATCTGCCTGCTCACCGTGAACGCGCAGGCCAGCGAGCGGCACCCCGGCCGCGCCCCGGACCGTACCCAGGACGGTGACCCCGATACACCCAGGCAAGTAGCAGGGCTGCCGCCCTGCCCGGTGATCGATGCGCGCGGCCACGCGCTGACCGTCCACGGCCGCAAGGCGGTCGAGGTGCGGGTGAAGATGGATGTCGACGTGGACGGCGCGCCCAATGCCTATGGCCCCAAGGGCAAGAAGACGCTCGACGTCCTCAAGCACGCTATGGCCCCCAAGGGCACGACCGACGCGGGCAAAGTGGTCGGCTACATGACCGACTACGACGGGGGGCCGCCGACGGTGCAGCGCAAGGGCGATCCATTTCCCGGCTACTACGTTTCGCAGACAGACTTCGCCGACGAGAGCAACAAGCGCATGGAAGACCCGCGGCGGTACGTCGATGCGACGAAGATGAACTACGTCGTGCAGGGGAAGGTCGCGCGGGAGGCCGGGGTCGAGATGGGCGATTTTGCCACTGTCTACAGCTGCCGCACCGGCAAGCTTGCCTATGCGGTCGTCGCGGATTCCGGCAACGAGAGCGGCGCTGAAGGCTCGCTCGCGCTGGTCAGGGCGCTGGGCTACCCGCTCAAAAATGGAATCGACGACTCGGTGAACGACCGTGAGATTATCGTGCGATACTTTCCGCATTCGAATACGGGGAAGCACTTTTTCAAGACGCAGGCCGAGTTGAATGATGCGGCGGGGAAGATGCGTCTGGACGGAAAATAGGGCTCCCCCCTCCCCCCGGGGGTTATTGTGTCAAAAATAAATAACCAAACCACTTAGGTGGGGTTCAGGGTGCACTCTTTTTCGGGGTAAGCAGGGCTTGCTATTCGTCGCCCGACGCTGCGAGATGGAGGATAGGCGCGGCGATATCTTCGAATTCGAGCGGCGCGGTGGTGCTGGTGTCGGAGACTTCGCGGAGTGTGCGGTTGATGGCGCGGGTGCGGACCCCGACCTCGCCGAGCGTCTTCTGGATCTTGCCGACGTCGCCTTCGACCTTCTCCATGAGCTTGCCGAACTTGCCGAATTCGGTCTTGGCCGACTCGAGCACCTTCCAGACCTCGTCGCCCTTTTCCTGGAGCGCGAGCATGTGGAAACCCATCTGAAAACTGGTGAGAATCGCCGACAGCGTCGACGGGCCGGCGATGGTGACCTGGCACTTCGACTGGACCTCCGCCTGCAGGGCGTCGCGACGCATGACCTCGGCGTAGAGGCCTTCGGTGGGCAGGAACATGATGGCGTGCGGCGTGGTGGCGGGAGGGTTGATGTACTTCTCGCAGATGCGTTTGCCCTCGGTGCGGATGGCGTTCTCGAAGGCCTTGCCGGCGGCGGCGAGCTGTTCCGGATCGTTGGACGCGTAGGCGTTTTCGAGCCGCTCCCAGTCTTCGCGGGGGAACTTGGCGTCGATTGGCAGCAGGGTTTCGCCGCTGGCGCCGGGGAAGCGCACGGCGAATTCGACGGCTTCGAGGGTGTTGGGGCGGACCCGCACATTGCGCACAAACTGCGAGGGCGCGAGCATCTGCTCGAGCAGCATGCCGAGCTGTACTTCGGCGAAGCCACCGCGTGATTTGACGTTGGTGAAGATGCGCGACAGGTCGTCGACGCCGGCGGAGAGCTTTGACATCTCGCCGAGACCGGAGTGGACCTTGTTGAGCTGGTCGGTGACCTGCCCGAAGGATTCGGTGAGCCGCGAGTGCAGGGTGGCGTGCAGCTTTTCGTCGACCGTGGCGCGCATCTGTTCGAGTTTTTGTTCATTGGTGTGCGAAAGCGCGTCGAGCCTCTCCTGCATGGTGTTTCGCAGCTTCTCCTGCTGGCTGGCGTTGGAGTTGCCGAGATCGGTGAGGCGGAGGTGGAGGGCATCCTTTGCGTCGGCCTGGTGGCGAACGGCTTCGGAGGAGAAGGCAACGAAGCGCTGGTCGAGCTTTTCGAGCGTCTGGTGAACTGCCGCGCGCAGTGTCTCGGCGCCGGTTTGATTGTCGGAGCGGAAGGTGCCGAGGCCGGTGTTCAGGGTTGCGCCGAGACTCTGCACGGTGTGCAGCACCTCCGTCCGCAGCGCGGCCGCGGCTTCGGCGGCGGCCTTGCGCGAGGCTTCGGCTTCGCCGGCGGACTCGGCACGGATCTGCGTCAGGCCTTCGCGCAGATGGCGTTCGAGCGCCTCGGAACGCGAGTCGAGCCGGGTGATCTGGTCGGGAAGCTGGGCGTGGCGTGGATCGGCCACGGGCGGTTTGCGCAGGAAGAAGAGCGCCACCACTCCCAACAGAGCGACCATTTGAAGCACGATGAGCAGAAGGATCATCTTTCGGTTTTCCTTCGCCACAGGATAGCAGAACAGGCCAAGGGAAAATTGCCTGTTCGGCGTTAGGAGGTGCGCCGGACGCACCGGCCATCGTTGTGCTCCCGCAGGAACGGACGCGAGCCTCCGTTCGACCCCGGCCGACCAGCAGCCCACGATTATCTTTCCCGTGGTCATGCCACAGGAGATGTGGCATACTCATGTTGCTATCGCACAGGAGAGGCCGGACATGTCAGAACGCATCGATCTATTGCAGGGAACCCTCGACCTCATGGTCCTCCAGACGCTCGCCGCAATCGGGGCTCAGCATGGCTACGGAATCGCGCGGCGCATCGAGCAGGTGTCGGGAGACGAGGTGTTGTTGAACCAGGGAACGATCTATGCGGCGCTGATCCGCCTGCAGCAGCGTACCTGGATCGATGCCGAGTGGGGCATCTCGGACAACAACCGCAAGGCGAAGTTCTACAGGATCACGGCAGCGGGACGTACGCAGCTCGCAGCCGACACGGAGTACTGGCGAAGGCTCTCGCGGGTTGTGTCGCGTGTGCTGGCGCTGGCGCCGCAGCAGGAGGCGAGCCGATGAGCTACCTGCTGGCAAGGATCACGGCCTTCTTTCAAAAGCCCGCGCAGGACGCAGAGCTTGAAGCGGAGATGGCGCATCATCTTGAGCTTGCGACCGAGGAGAACATTGCACACGGCATGAGTCCGCTGGAGGCGCGCCGGAAGGCGATGCTGCGTTTTGGCAACCTGCAGCGGGCGAAGGAGTCGCATCGCGCCACGCGCGGGCTGCCGTGGGCCGATATCCTGCTGCAGGACCTGCGCTTTGCGCTGCGCACGCTGCGCCGCGACCGCGCCTTTGCGGTGGTGGCGGTGCTGATCCTGGCGATTGGCATCGGCGCGAATGTCGTCGTCTTCTCGGTGGTGAATACGATCCTTCTGCGTCCGCTGCCGCTGCCGCACGCCGAACAGTTGGTGCGCATCGCGCCGAAGGAGTCAAAGTGCGGCAACTCGTGCGCGACCTACTCCACCGACTCGGTGCAGGAGTACCAGCAGCAGACCCGCACGCTCGCGCAGGTGACCGGCTACGACGCGTTCACGGCACCCGGCAACTGGAAGCTTACCGGCGGCGGGGTTCCCCAGCCGGTCTCCCAGATTGACGTCATGGATAACTTTTTTACCACCCTGGGCGTGCAGCCGCTGATGGGCCGGCTCAGCTTCACCGCCGAAGAATCGAAACCGACTGCAGCGCCGGTTGTGATCCTCAGCTATGCCTTCTGGAAGCGCCAGATGAAGGGCGACCGTCACATCATCGGCAAAGCGATCTCCTTCGGCGACAAGCCGAATACGGTGGTGGGGATCCTGCCGGAGAGTTTCGATTTTGGCTCTCTCTATTCGCCCGGCACGAAGATGGATATTTTTACGCCGTACCTCTACGACCAGGCGCGCGAGAACGGCAACATGATCTCGCTGACGGGCCGGCTCAAGCCTGGGATCACGATCGCCCAGGCCCAGGCCGAAGCGGACCTGCTCTTTCCGCGCCTCGATTTCAGCGTCAAGCATGGCAACAAGGGAGACTACACCGGCACCCTGTACGATCTGAAGGACTTCATCGCGGGGAGCCTTCACCGGTCGTTGATCGTGCTCTGGGCTGCGGTCGGTCTGATCCTGCTGATCGTCTGCGTCAACCTTTCGAACCTGCTGCTGGCCCGTGCCGCCGCACGCTCGAAGGAGTTTGCGATGCGGAGTGCGCTCGGCGCCGCACGCAGCCGCATCCTGCGCCAGCTGCTGACCGAATCGCTGGTGCTGTCGGGTGCCGGAGCCTTGCTCGGCATTGTCTTTGCCTTCACTGCCATCTCCTTGCTGGCGCACCAGGGTTCGATCGCGCTGCCGCTGCTCTCAAGCGTCCGCATCGACCGGGCGGCGCAGGCGTGGACGCTGCTGCTGGCTCTCGGTGCGGCGGTCTGCTTCGGCACGCTGCCGGGCCTGCGAGTCTCGCGCTCCAATATCCAGGAGATCCTCAAGGACTCCGGGCAGGGCAGCGCCGGGGGCCGCAAATCCGACCGGCTTCGCGCCGCGCTCGTCGTATCAGAGATTGCGCTTGCATGCGTGCTGCTGGTCGGTGCCGGGCTTCTGCTGCGCAGTTTTCTGCGCGTGATGGAGGTCGACCTGGGCTTCGCGCCCGACCGCGCGGCGTCCATCGCGCTCGATTACAGCGATCCGAATCCTGATCCCGACAACCTTCGCTACATTGCCACCATGCGCGAGGTGCTGCACCGTGTTGGAGCCATCCCGGGCATGGAGACGGTTGCGATCACCGACTCGCTGCCGATGAGCCGCAATCGTTCGTGGGGGATCCGTGCCGAGGGCAAGTCTTACCGGGACGGCGAACTGCAGGGCACCTTTGTCTCGGTCGTCTCACCCGGCTACCTGGATGCCATCGGCATGCGCCTGGTGAAGGGCCGCGACCTTGCCTGGACCGACGTCGATCCCAAGATGGGCGCCGTCATCATCAACGAGACGGTCGCCCGCGCGCTCTGGTCCGGCGAGGATCCCATCGATCGTATCGCGGTCGTCGGCGGCCGCGATGCCCGGGTGATCGGCGTCGTCGCAGATGTGCGGGAGACCAGCGCGGAATCGCCGGCTGGCTGGCAGATGTACCTGTCGATCGCGGCGCCTCAGTTTGGTGCAAACGATCTGCAGCTTGTGACGCGATCGAGGGTTCCGGCCGGAACGCTGCAGCCGACGGTGCTCGGCACCCTGCGCCAGCTGAATCCCGGTCAACCCGCTGCCGATCTCAAGCCGATCCAGCTGCTGGTGGATCACGCCTCGTCGCCGCGGCGCTTCTTCGTCTATCTCGTCGGCCTCTTCGCCGGACTTGGCCTGCTGCTTGCGTCGCTCGGCATCTATGGAGTCATCTCTTACTCGGTGACGCAGCGTACGCAGGAGATCGGGATTCGCATGGCGCTGGGTGCGACCTGCCGAACGGTGCAGTTTGCCATCGTCCGTCAGACGCTGCGGCTGGCGCTGGTGGGGATCGCAGTCGGCGCCGTCGTATCCTTCGGCGTCTCAAGCCTGATCACGTCGCTGCTGTTTGGCACCGCGCCCACCGACCTGCTCACCTTTGGTGTGATCGTGATCCTGCTCGCCGTCGTCGCGTTGCTGGCCGGTTGGCTACCCGCTCGTCGAGCCTCGCGCATCAATCCGATGATTGCGTTGCGCAACGCCTGACCGCGGCTAGCCCCGCAGCACCGCGTCGGCGGTTGCTGCCGCGATGCGTGCGGCGGCGACGTCGTGGACGCGGATCAGGTGGGCTCCCCCGAGGATCGCCGCCACGTTGGCGGCGCTGGTCGTTGCCTCCCGGTCGCCGGCCGTGGGGGAGTTCAGGTGCGCGGTAAGGAAGCGCTTGCGTGAGAGCCCCGCCAGCAGGGGAAGGTTCAGCTGCTGGAGCTCGGCAAAGCCTGCGAGCAGCGCGAAGTTGGCCGGGCCGATCTTGCCGAATCCGAAGCCCGGGTCGAGCACGACATGCGCGCGTGGCAGGCCAGCTTCCACCGCCAACGCCAGGCTGTGCGCCAGACCGTCGCGGACCAGTGGCAGGACCTCCGCGGAGCTGAGCGGGGGCAGCTGCGCCCACTCCTGCGGAGTCCCGCGCGTGTGCATCAGCACCGCACCCGGCCTCGCGTCGCCGAGGACAGCGGCCATGCCCGGGTCCCACAGCAGGCCGGAGACGTCGTTGATGATCTCGGCGCCGGCCGCGAGCGCAGCCCGCGCCGTCGCCGCGTGGTAGGTGTCGATCGACACGATGGCCGCGGGGCGGGCCTTCAGGAGCGCCTCGAGCACAGGCAGCAGACGCGCCTGCTCCTCGTCCGACGTGATGGGTGCGGCGTTCGGGCGCGTTGACTCGGCTCCCAGGTCGAGCAGCCCGGCACCCTCATCGAGCAGGCGCAGGGCCTGGTCGACGGCCGCCGCCTCTGCGAAGAAGCGGCCGCCATCGGAGAAGCTGTCCGGGGTGATGTTGACGATGCCCATCAGCAGCGTGCGCTCGCCCAGCCGGAGAGTCCGGGTGCGCAGTTGCCAGTCGAATTGTGGGCGGAGAGGCAAGTGCGTCCTGACGCCGGACGGGCGGTGCTTCGTGCGTTATCGGACGCTTCGCGGTGGCCCGGCCTCAGATGGTGAGAAGTTCTTTTTCCTTGGCTTTGTACAGGTCGTCCAGCCGCTTGATCTCGCCGTCTGTCAGCTGCTGCACCTCGTCGGTCGCGCGCTTTTCGTCGTCCGCCGAGATCAACTTGTCCTTCGCGGCCTTCTTGATGAGCTCGTTGCCGTCGCGGCGGATGTTGCGCATGCTGGTCTTGTGTCCTTCGAGCACGCCGGACAGGTTCTTGACGGCTTCCTTGCGGCGCTCCTCGGTCATCGGCGGGATGGGCACGCGGATGATGCGGCCGTCGTGCATCGGGTTGAAGCCCTGGCCGGAGGTGCGGATGGCCTTTTCGATAGCCGGGACAAGAGCCACCTCCCACGGCTGCACCAGGATCAGCTGCGCCTCGGGTGTGGTCACCTGCGCGACCTGCGCGACGGGCGTGTCGGTACCGTAGTAGTCGACCTTCACCTGGTCGAGCATGTGCACGCTGGCGCGGCCGGTGCGGGCGGAGAGAAGGTTCGCACGAAAGTCCGAGACCGTCTTCTCCATGCGGTCCTTGAGCTGCTGATGTACGTCCTTGAGAGCGACGATGCTCGCCATTGCTGAAGCCATGATTGCCTGTCCTCTGGCGCTGGTGCGCCGCTCTTCATTCTAAAAGCAAAAGCTGCCCGGATGCCGGGCAGCCAATGGTTCGCCCCGTCTTGGACGTCTGACGTCGAAGCCCTAAAGCGTTGCCAGGCGCCGGCACGCCTCGTGCAGGTCGGCGTCTTTCTTGGCAAAGCAGAAGCGCAACAGGTTCTCGCCCGCCGTCGAGCCCGGTCTGAAGAAGGCCGAGCCTGCCACCGAAGCCACCCCGGTGCGCGCCAGCAGGTCGCGCGCTTTGGCGGCGGCGTTGGCGCCTTCGAGCGGCCCGGTGCTGGCCAGAATGTAGTACGCGCCGTCGGGGACATGCGGTGTCAACCCCGCGCTGCGAAGCGCATCCAGCAGCAGCGTGCGCTTGGCGAGATGGTCTGTGGCTAAGCCCGTGTAGAAGCTGTGCGGAAGCTGTTCAACACCATCGGCGCACGCATGCTGGAAGGCCGACGGCGCGCAGATATAGAGCAGGTCGTGAAAGTAGCCGATCGACGGAATCCATTTCGCGTCGGCAACCAGGTATCCCACGCGCCAGCCGGTCACGGAGAAGGTCTTCGAAAAGCCGCCGATGAGGATCGTCCGCTCGCGCATCCCGGGCAAGGTCGCCGGCGAGACGTGCCGCTTTCCCTCATAGACGAAGTGCTCGTAGATCTCGTCCGTCAGGATGAACAGGTTGAACTCTTCCGCGAGCGCTGCCAGGGCCTCAAGCTCACTGCGCATGAAGACCTTGCCGGCAGGGTTCGAAGGCGTGTTGAGGATCATGGCGCGAGTGCGCGGGGTGATGGCGGCACGCACCGCCGCGGGGTCGAGCGTCCACTCCGACTCGGACGCTGGCGGCACCGTCATCGCGACCGGCACCGGCACGGCGCGGACTCCGCGCAGCATTCCTCCGTGGTAGCCATAGAAGGGTTCGAAGACCAGCACCTCGTCGCCGGGGTTGAGGAGTGCCGAAAGTGCTGCCTGGAAGGCTCCGGTGGCGCCAGAGGTAATCAGAATCTCGCGCTCGGGATCGACCACGAGATGATGCGTGCGCGAGAGCTGCCCGGCGATCGCCGTGCGCAGCCGGCCAATGCCGTCGAGCCGCGTGTAGATGTTGTGACCGTCGCGAATGGCGCGGGTTGCGCCCTCGGTCACAACCTCCGGCGGGTCGGTATCACAGACGCCCTGGGCGAGGTTGATGCCGTCCATATTCTGGCAGGCGACGGTCATGGCGCGGATCTCGGACTGCACGGTGTGCGGCGCCAGATCGCTGAGATGGAGCTGCGATGTCAAGGAGGTGGGTGACATTGGAGTCGATTCTAGACTCTGCGGGTGCCCATCGGTAACGGTGACACTTCAGACACGCCGCCTACAACTCTAGCGGCACAAAGCGATATTTGATGTTGAATCGGAGCAACCAGCAACTAGTATTCGACCGAGCGCGAAATTCAAGTGCAGGGTCCGACAGGCCCAATGAACCCAGGATTGAAGTCAGTCACTATGCAACATTCTGAAAGTCTTTTGCGCGAAGCGGCGGGCACGGCAGACTCCGCGGAGATGCTTTCGTTCGCAGAGATTATCTCGGCGCTTTCGTTTGCGATCGACCTGACCGAGGGCGCGGTGCCGGGCCACGCCATCCGCAGCTGCATTCTCGGCATGCGCATCGCGGCGGAGTTCGGGCTGCCCGCGGAGATGCTCGGGTCGCTCTACTATGCGCTGCTGCTCAAAGACGCGGGCTGCAGCAATAACGCCGCGCGCATGTGCCAGATCGTCGGCGGCGACGACCGCACGGTCAAGAATGGCGCGAAGCTCGAGGACTGGACCATGCCGCATCGCCCGTCGCTGCGCGGGCTGCAGATGCTGTGGCGTGAAGTACTGCCGGGGTCCCCGGTGTGGAAGCGCGTGGGGCGCGTGCTGCAGATCGGCCTGACCCAGCATCGCAACAATCGCGAAATGATCGCGTTGCGCTGCGAGCGCGGGGCGGAGATCGCACGCAAGCTCGGGCTCTCCGCCGAGACCGCTCGAGCCATCCATGCGCTCGACGAGCACTGGGACGGCTCCGGCTATCCGGAGATGTTGAAGGGACCCGGCATCCCCCTGCTGGCGCGGATTCTCTCCGTGGCGCAGCACCTGGATGTCTTCGCCTGCGAGTGTTCGCCGGCCGAAGCGACGGCGGTGCTGAAGCAGCGCAGCGGTACGTGGTTCGACCCGGCGCTCGTGCAGGCCGTGCTGCGGCTCGAATCCCAGGGCAAGCTGTGGCCGGATTGCCTGATGACCGACGACAGCGAAGCGACGCGGCAACTCGCGATCGCACTCCAGCCGAATGCGGAAGACGGCATGCTCGCTGACGAAATCGACCGCATCTGCGAAGCGTTTGCCGATGTCGTCGACGCGAAGAGTCCGTTCACCTATCGGCATTCGATGGGCGTCGCCGAGGTTGCGCACGATACCGCCGTGGCACTCGAACTGTCGCCCATGCGCTGCCAGCTGGTGCGCCGTGCCGCCCTGCTGCACGATCTCGGCAAGCTCGGTGTGCCGAATACCATCCTCGACAAGCGCGGCAAGTTGACCGCCGAGGAGTGGGCGGTGGTCGTTGAACATCCGCGGCTCACCCGCGAAATTCTCGGACGCATCAAGCCCTTCACCGAGATGGCGGAGATCGCCGGCGCGCACCACGAGCGGCTGGACGGCACGGGTTACCCGCAGAAGCTGAAGGACGATGCGCTTTGTCTCGAGGCACGCATCATCGCGGTCGCGGACTTCTACCGCGCGCTGACGGAAGATCGTCCTTATCGCATGGGCATCCCGCACGACGAGGCGATGGCGATCCTGCGCAAGGAGCAGGCCGCGCTCGATGGGAACTGCATCGAGGCGCTCCACCGGGCACGTCGTCCCAGCGCACGCGGGCATGCGGTTAGTCCCCTCGCGCCGAATGTCCCGGCAGCGATGGGCGAGTCACGGTATGCACCGCCCAGCCAGGCTACGGCGCTCAACTAGAACGTGTCCGCTGGCGGCTCCGCGTCGGCCGGTGCGGCTGTCTCCCCGGGCGCGGCCGCTTCGCCGGGCAGCGGTCCGAGCCCCAGGCCGCGGGCTTCCTTCTTTTTCTTCCGCGTCGGATAGGACTTCGGCGGCGGCGGCGGGTTCAGGATCGTGTCCACCTGCTGCTCGACCGCGCCCCAGTACTTCACATCCGCCGGACGCGCCGAGGGCACTGACTGCCGCATGCGCGCGTACCACAGCGACCACTCCAGTTCCTTGTGGTTGTTGTTATCGATGGCGGCCTGCACGCGCCGCACCTCGCTGGGAATCGCCATAACTCGATTGTAAGTTGTTGTCTGCAGGAAGCCCGAGGCGGTCGGCCAGAGACGCGAAGGCCGGCTCCGAAAGAGTATGGCGTGAACAGCCGGGCCGGTATATGGTCGGTTGCAAAGACAGCGTTTCGAGGTGAAAAAGCTCGATGTCCCTACCCGTTCCCGATACTGCCGCGCCCTCCTTCTGGTTCCTCAACACGCTGGTCACGCTCGTGGCGAACCCCGCTTCGACGGACGGCTCCTTCTCGATCTACCACCAGGTCGCACCGGCCGGCTTTGCCACGCCGTATCACACGCACGCAGCGTATGGAGAAGGCTTCTACGTCCTCGAAGGCGAGGTCGCATTCTTCTCGGAGGGGACGAAGACGGTCTTGGGCGCGGGAGGCTTCGTCTTCCTTCCGGGCACGTTGCCGCATGGCTTTCGCGTCGGCCGAGACGCGCCCGCGACGATGTTGATCGTTTCGCCGCCGACGAGTACCTTCGGCGCGTTCGTCCGCGAGATGGGCGAACCTGCGACCACCCGCGAACTGCCCGTCCCGTCGCAGCCCGACTTCGCAAAGCTTGGAGCAATCAGCGCAAAGCATGGCTCGATCTTCGTCGGGCCGCTTCCGGATTAGGGCCGTTCCAACCCCCCCCGGAGACCAGGATGAAGGTCTTTCCGGATTGTTCCGCTGCCAAACCTGGCGCAAAATGTTGGTGTCGCGCCGAGAGCAGCCCGTCGAGGTCAGCATGACGTTTCCCGCCGCCGTTCCAGAAGTTCCGGTAGCCCACATCCACGAAGCCGCAGCCTACTATGTCCAGCGGCTTGGCTTCATCTTCGACTGGGGTGACGAGGAGGGCGGCATCGCCAGCATCTCGCGCGGAAGCTGCCGGCTGTTTCTCACCAACCGAGAGTTCCGCGAAGACTACGGCAACCACGGCCCCGTGCTGCTGTGGATCCACCAGAACACCCGGGACGAAGTGGACGCGCGGTACTCCGAGTGGAAGGGTGCCAAGGCAACGCTGCTCTCCGAGCCCGCGGACAAGCCCTGGAAGCTGCGGGAGTTTGCCGCAAAGGATCTCGACGGCAATATCCTCCGCGTCTTCTACGATCTTCGCGGGGAGTCAGAGGGGGAAGCCCGGTGAAGCAGCCTCTGCTGCGGTTTGACGGAGCCGTCCAGCGCGATCCCGCCATCGATCGCTGGATCGGCGCGCACGAAGGTGCGCTCGGCGCGTTGGCGAGGGAGTGGTTCGGGGTGATGCGGCGCTCGGGCGACGAGGTGCGCGAGTTGCTGCACGACGGCTGCGCGGTCGCCTGCCTGGGTGACGCGCCGTTCGGCTACGTGAGCGTCTTGACCGCGCACGTCAACGTGGGTTTCTTCCACGGAGACGCGCTCGCCGACCCGACGCGGCTGCTGCAGGGAACGGGCAAATTCATGCGCCACATGAAGCTGCGTGCAGAGGTCCCAATCGACGGGAGAGCCCTCGCCCGGCTGATCGAACTGGCCTACGACGATATCCGGCTACGAGTCGAGAACAGCTAGCCGGGTAGCGGCTGATACTTCATGTGGCACAATCCCATCCGCGAAGCGCTCCCACCCCACGAAGTGGTCGCCGCCCGCGATCAGGGCGCACTTGCCTAAGCGATTCCTAAGCGAGCCCCGTCGCGTCCGCCTGCTCCTGCGCATGGTAGCTCGAGCGCACCAGCGGCCCGGACTCCACATGCCGGAAGCCCATCGCGAGCGCCTCGTGCTTGAGGAAGGCAAACTCCTCGGGGGTGTAGAAGCGGCTCATCACCAGGTGGTCTTTCGACGGCCGCAGGTATTGCCCGATGGTAAGGATATCGACCCTGCGATCGGCGAGGTCGCGGAAGACCTGCAGCAGTTCATGCATCTCCTCGCCCATGCCGACGATAATGCCGGTCTTCGAGACCTGCGCGGGATTCATCTCTTTGATCTGCTCGAGGAAGCGGAGCGAGCGGGTATAGCGCCCGCCGGATTTGGCCACGCGGTACAGGCGTGGGACCGTCTCGATGTTGTGGTTAAGAATCTCGGGGCGGGCGTCGACGACGAGCTGCAGAGCGGCAGCGTTGCCCTGGAAGTCGGGGGTCAAAACCTCGATGCGGGTGCCCGGCGATTGCAGGCGGATCTGCTCGATCACGGCCACAAAGGCGGCGGCCGCTCCCAGGTTGTCGTCGTCGCGGTTCACGCTGGTGACGACAGCATGGGCAAGGCCCAGTTGCGCGACGGCATAGGCCACACGCCGGGGTTCATCGTGGTCGATCGGCTCCGGCTTCCCCTTGGGCACCGCGCAGAAGCCGCAGCGCCGGGTGCACAGGTTGCCGAGCATCATGAACGTCGCGGCCTTCTGGTTCCAGCATTCGCCGATGTTGGGGCAGTGGGCGGATTCGCAGACCGTGTGCAGGTTGAGGTCGCGCGCCATCTTCTTGAGCGCGTGAAAGGTCTCACCGCCGGGCGCGCGCGCCTTGAGCCACTCGGGCTTCCGCACGGGAACACGCGGGCCGAGATCGATCTGGACGAGTTCCGAGACAGGAGCCATACGGGGTTAATTGTATGCTTTGCCGTCAACGGTCAACGGTCAACATGCCAGGCGGTCGGCCAACCGGCTCAGACCATCCGGTCCCGCACCTCGGGCCGGACGAGGTAGAGGAAGAACAGCAGCATGAAGAACCCCTGCAGGATGAATGGAAGCTCGCGCAGCCGGCTGAACAGGTAAAAATAGCTGGCAGAGAGCAGCAGCGTGCCCGCAAGGACGATCGCGTGTCCCCAGCGGCGCATCCGGAGCAGCCCGAAGATGCCGGCCACGAGCAGCGTGCAGAGCGCGAGAATCGCGGTCCGGTTGCCACCCGCGCCGAACGTGTTTCTCAACGCGGCGAAGACGTTGAGCAGCGTCAGGATGAGCAGGAAGATGGCGATACCCGCGACGCCGGGCAGCATCTTGCCCTTCTCGTGCGGCTGGACCGCGGACCTGCGGGGTTCGGCTTGTGCGAGGGGTTCGCTCATAAGGTGTGCAGGTAGGCGAGCACGTCGTCGAGGTCGCCCGAGTCGAGCACGTTGCCGAGCGCCGGCATGGTGTTGCGGCCGTGCAGGATCGTGGCCGAGACGCGCTCGTCGGTCGCGGCGGCGCCAGAAGGCAGTGCGGGCTTTTTGAATACGCCGAGCAGCGACGGGCCGTGCAGCACGCCCGATTTGCGATCGTAGTGGCACACGGCGCAGCGGGCTTCGTAGACCGCGTGGCCGCGGGCCTGCTGCGGGTTCAGCTGGTCGAGCGGCATGGGCGGCGGCAGGGAGCGGCAGCCGGTGAGGGCCGCGGCCGCAAGAGCAAGAAGGCCAAGACGAGTCATCCCTTCTATTCTCGCAGAGCACGGAAAGCACGACCACGGCGGAGCCATCCAGCCCCGTGCAAAAAACCGCCCATCCGGCGTCAGGACGCCTTCAGTTCGAAGCAGCAATCAGCTCCACCAGTTTGTCCATCAGCAGGCGGTCCTCATGCGAATCCGGCCGATGATTGTCGACCATCACAGAAAAGGCGAGCGTCGAACCGGAGGCCGTCGTGAGGTAGCCCGCGAGCGCGCGCGACTCGCCAAGGCTGCCGGTCTTGGCGAAGACCTTGCCTTTCAACGCGCCGGTGAAGCGATTCGCCAGCGACCCGTCCGTCCCGCCGATGGGCAACGTGGCGCGGAAGGTCGCACCCCACGGCTGCTTCAGGGCGAAGACGAGCAGCTGCGTGATTGCCCGGGGGGCGACGAGATCGTGGCTGCTGAGCCCGGAGCCGTCGTAGAACACGAAGTCGTCCGCGGAGACCCCCGCGTGCAGCGCGAAGGCGCGAACCATGCGTGCGCCCGCAGCCAGCGAGCCGGTGTAGCAGGGCATCTTGCTGCCGAGCGCGCGCAGGAGCAGCTCGGCATGGAGGTTCTGGCTGACCTTCGCCGTGTAGGTGGCGTCCTCGGCGAGCGGTGCAGAGGTATGCGTGGCGAGGATCCCCGGTGAGATAGAGCCTCCGCAGGATGAGCCGAAACCCGAGGGGCCGGGACGGGGGTAGAAGAAGCTCTCGGCGCTGTCAGGTTCCATCAGCTGCGTAAGAAAGCCCGCACCTTCGGTTGCCGGTTGATGGCGAACCATCGTCTTGCCCTGAACGGTGATGCCATGCGCGGCAAGCACCTGGCGAAATGCCATCGCAGCGTACTCGGCAGGGTCGTCGATAGCGATCTCCTCGTGGTCCGGCTGGCTGTGCTCGCCGATGCTGCCGAAGACGCGGAGAGTGCGCGAACCAGGGAGCCGTTCGATCCGGATGTGGGTCGGGCCGTCGCTCCCCTGCGTGGTCTGGATGTCGTTGACCACGGTGTAGTAAGGCACGCCGTGGTCTTCGATGGCGACGGTCGCCGGCGAACCCCGCGTGGCCGTCCAGGCTCCGGGGGTAATCGTGAGCTTCAGCTGGTTGTCCGCGATGGTGAGGGCCGAGACTGGCACGCCGTCGATGCCGAGAATGTCCTCAAGCTCCCACGACGACGCGTACGGCTCGTCCGGGAAGGCCCGGTCGTCGCCGATAAGGTCGCCCGTCAACGTCTTCAGGCCCGTGGCGGCAAGCTTCGTCGCAAGGTCATCGAGATCGTGAAATACGAACGGCGGCGGGGGCGGTTTGTCGCCTTTGACCGGAGGCGCATAAGGCAGGTCGCCGGAATCGAGGTTGGCGTCGCCCCCGCCGATCAGGTATAGGTCCGTCTTCCCCGTAGCCAGGTTCAACTCGCCGCCGACACGGGTCTCGAAGGTTTTCTCTGCTCCCAGCACGTCGAGCGCCGCAGCAATTGTAAAAAGCTTGTTGTTGCTGGCCGGCCGGAAAAGCTGGTTGGCGCTGATCGCGCAACGTGTCGTGCCATCGAGCGTCGTCACCGACACACCCCAGTGCGCGCTCGACGCAGCGACAAGCATCCCGGCCTCGGCGCAGAAGTTTGCCGGCACCGGAGTCTGCGCGAAGGCCCCGGAGGCCAGCAGGAAGACTGCAGAAATCAACGAACGCATGCGACGAGTGTAGGGCAAAAAACAACGGCAAGTGCGTCCAGACGCCACGAAGTGGGGGTGGACCGCGAGCGCGACCTCCGCGCGCAGCGCTTCCACCCCACGAAGTGGTCGCCGCCCGCGATCAGGGCGCACTTGCCGTTGCGTGTTCTACCCCGTCGTATGGTCCACGATAATCTTCCAGCCGTCCTCGGTCTTTTCGAGAACCAGCGAGAAGATGCCTTCGGCGTTGCCACCGGATTTCTTGTTGCGTTCGAGCTTGTAGTGCCCGAGGACGACGGCGAACTTCTCATCCAGCAGGTGCGGCTCGAGATCGGTGAAGGAGAGCGTGCCCATGGCATCGCGGCTGGGGTAGTTGTGCTTGTACTCGTTTAGCATCTGGTCGTAGCCACGGCTGATCGAGCGTCCGACAAAGAGCGTCTCCGGCGAGTTCTTGTAGCCGGTGGCGAAGTTGTCGAGGTCTCCGCGGTTCCAGGCGCTCTCCTGCCGGGTGAGCACCTTGATCACGTCGAGCTCGTCGCGGGTGAAGGTGTGCAGCTGGTCGGGCTTTGCCTGGGCGACGGCATTCGCAGGCAGCAGTGCCGATGAAAGGGCAAGGGGGACGCAGAGAATCGAGGCAAGCAGGACGGGGCGGAGGGTGCGGAGGATCATGTGCGTCACCATAAGCTGTGCCACGTGTACGTGCAGACTACACGAGCGGTTTTACCGGACGGGGCGCTGCCGGCCGTCGTGAGGTGGCGGCTTCACCCCGAACGTCGGGACGATCCAGACCAGCGTAATCAAACAGACGATGGCGAGCGCAAAGGCAGGGTGCCAGTAGGCCGCGGGAATCGCGATCAGGTACATGGCAAGACTGATCGTCCCTTTGCGGTTCTCTCTCAGCTGCTCGTCGGTCTCGGCACCTTCGTAGATGCCGCCGCTATGCCGGAAATGGCGCAGGATCGACCACGTAAGCAAAGTAAAGGTGAAGCCATCAAGCAGCAGCGACCCGGCGTACAGCGCGACAGGAAACGCACGAATGCCCTTTTCAACCAGGTAGCTGGTGAAGAACGGAAGCAGCGAGAGAGTGAACAGAAAGCTCAAATTGGCCCAGAGTATGAGCGAGTCGACCCGCTTGAGCCGGTCGATCAGGTGGTGGTGATTGATCCAGTAGATGCCGACGAAGATGAAGGACAAGAGGTAGACGGCGAAGATGGGCAGCACGGTCAGGAAGCCGGCGAGGCCGTCCTCGCGGGGCACCTTGAACTCAAGCACCATGATGGTGATGATGACGGCGAGCACACCGTCGGAAAAGGCTTCGAGCCGGGCTGGAGTCGGTTGGTTAGGCATGCGCTGGCGTTGTGAGAGCAGCATACATTGCCCCGTATAACCGGCGGCAACAGGGCCTAGAATGTACGGTATGGAGACCACCCGGACCGTACACGCCACCTGCTCGCTCGATTGCCCGGACAGCTGTAGTGTGCTGGTGACGGTGCAGACCGCGGCCGACGGAATCGAGCGCGCGACCAAGGTGCAGGGTGACCCGGCGCACCCGGTGACGCGCGGGTTTTTGTGCGGCAAGGTGGCGAAGTATCTCGACCGGGTCTACGCGCCGGACCGCCTGCTCTGCCCGATGCGGCGGCGGCCCGGCGTGGCCAAGGGGCCGCTCGTGCGCGGGCAGGAGCCTGCCGCGTTTGAGCGCATCTCGTGGGACGAGGCGCTCGAGACCATCGCCGCCAATCTCAAGCGCGTCGCAGCCGAGTTCGGGCCGGAGAGCGTGCTGCCCTACAGCTACGCCGGCACCGTCGCGCAGCTCGGGTACTCGTCGATGGATCGCCGATTCTTTCACCGGCTCGGCGCATCGCAGCTGGACCGGACCATCTGCGCAGCCGCCGGCGGCGAGGCACTGAAGCGCGTGTACGGCGTGAAGCTCGGGCCGGAGCCGGCAGACTTTGCGCACGCCGGGTTGATCATCGCCTGGGGCGCCAACATTCACGGCAACAACATCCACCTCTGGCCGTTCATCGAAGAGGCCCGCCGCGCCGGCGCACGGCTCATCGTCATCGACCCCTACCGCACGCGGACCGCCGCGCTCGCCGACGAGCACCTGCAGATCAACCCCGGCACCGACGGGTTGCTGGCGCTCGGCATGATGCACGTCATCTTCACGCAGGCGCTCGAGGACAAGGCCTACCTGGCCGAGTGCACCCACGGGGCGGATGAGTTGCGGACGCATGCGCTCAGGGCCTGTCACGCTCCGGAGCAGGTCGCGGCCGTAACCGGCATCGCCGCCGAGGTCATCGTGCGGCTGGCGGAGGACTACGCGCGTGCCGGGCGCGGCGAGCGCAGGCCGGCGGCCATCCGGCTGAACTACGGCGTGCAGCGCAGTGAGAATGGCGGCACGTCGGCCCGCGCGGTGATGATGCTGCCGCTCATCACCGGCTCGTGGAAGCAGCGCGGCGGCGGGGTGCTGCTCTCGATGAGCGGCGCGTTCGCCTTCAACCATGCCAGGCTCGAGATGCCGGAGCTCATGCTGAAAAGCCCGCTGGGCCGACCTTCGCGGGTGATCAACATGACGGAACTGGGCGCGGCGCTGACCGAGAGAAACGATCCGCCGGTGAAGGCCTTGTTCGTCTACAACTCGAACCCCGGGGCGGTGGCGCCGAACCAGACTGCTGTCCTCGCCGGCATGCGTCGTGCCGACCTCTTCACTGTCGTCCACGACCAGTTCTTCACCGATACCGCCGACTACGCCGACATCGTGCTGCCCGCGCCGACCTTCCTCGAAACCACGGATATGCAGGGCGCCTACGGGCACCGCTACGCACAAATGAGTCTGCGCGCCATCGAGCCGCTGGGCGAGGTGCGCAACAATGTGCGGCTGTTCGGCGAGCTCGCCCGCAGGATGGGCTTCGAAGAGACCTGCTTCGACGATCGCGAAGAGGAACTGATCGACCAGGCACTCGATTCGCCTTCGCCCTGGATGGACGGCATCACGCGTGAACGCATGGAGCGCGAAGGCCATGTGCCCCTCGCCCTGCCGGTCAACGCGGATGGAGTCGCCCTTCCGTTTTCGACCGCCGCGTGGTTTCGCACCGCGAGCGGCAAGGGAGAACTGCTGCCGGTGCCGGAGTTTCACGCGAATGCCGAGTCGCGCCAGCGGAGCGCCGACTACCCGCTCGAATTCCTGCCGCGCAAGGCCGACAACTACATGAATTCCACCTTCGCCAACCACGCGGCGCACCAGAAGATGGAGTCGGCGACAGCGGGCGTGCTCGAGATGCATGGCGAGGACGCCGCCGCGCGGGGCGTCGCGCCGGGCGACCAGGTCGAGGTCTTCAACAAGCGCGGGCGCATCGCGCTGCGCGTCAAGCTCAGCGGCAAGGTGGGGCGCGGAGTCGTCGCCGCCCGGCTCGACTGGAACAAAGTGAACGGAGATTCGTCAGGACGTGGTGCGAATGTGAACGCGCTGACATCTGAGAGATTGACGGACATCGGCGGCGGGGCGACCTTCTACTCGACGCTGGTCGAAGTGAGAAAACTTTGAGGTGCATGGATGGCAGCGGAGATGGACTGGAACAACATTGAAGAGATCGGCATTCAACTGCAGGAGAAGTACCCGGAGCTCGAGCCGTACAGCGTGCGCTTTACCGACCTGCACGCCTATGTGTTGAGCCTGCCAGGCTTTATCGGCGATCCGATGAAGTCGACCGAGCCGATCCTCGAGGCGATCCAGGGCGCGTGGAACGAAGAATACGAGGACGCCAAGGAGTAGCGCCGGCCGCCACCGGTCAGCGCCGCCTGGCCAACTGAGTCAGCAATCGGGAGCCGGTGAAGTGCAGCGTGAGCGCCGCCCCGGCTCCCCACAGCACCGTCCCCAATGCAATCGCCAGCAGGTCGCCCGAATGGCCCGCCGGAAAGGCCACCAGCGGCGTCACGATTGCCGCGGCCGCGTAGCCCAGCACAGCCGCAAGCAGCGCCCGCGCCAGTTCATCGAAATCAAGACTGGCAAACGACACCAGGCGCGCCCGGTGCAGCAGCGCGGCGAGCGCCACGGTGTGCGCGAGGATGCCGATATCCGAGGCAATTGCGAGTCCCGGCACGCCATTCAGGTGGAACAGCAGCGCATAGATGGGAATCGACAGCACGGTCACCACCGTCCCCGAGACCGCCGGCGTAATCGTATTGCGCGCCGCATAGAAGGCCCGCGCGTAGATGCCCTGGGCGCTCCACAGCGCCAGCGAGACCGCGAAGATCGCCAGATAAAGCGCCGTCAGCTGCGCATCCCGCGCCGAGAACCGCCCGCCCCGCAGCAGCCCGACGATCGGGTCGGCCAACGCCATCAGCCACGCGCTCACCAGCATCGAAACCGCAATCAGCCGCGAAATCGACCGGCTCACCGCGCTGTTGAAGTCGACCAGGTGTCCCTGCGTGAACAGCGACGAAAAAAACGGCAGCGACGCCGCCCCCGCCGCCATGCCAATCACGCTCAACGGCGCATTGAACAGCGTCTTCGCATTGTTCAGCAGCGTAATGCCGCCCTTGTCGGCCGCGGCGTAATGGCTCAGGATCCACTTGTCCGCCATCGCCAGCGACACCCCAAGCATCAGCGGCAGCGATAGCCGCAGCCACTCGAGGAACGCCGGATGGCGGAAGTCGAGCGCCGGCGTCAGCCGCAGGCCGCCCCGCACGGCTCCCCACAGGTTGATCGCGAACGCCCCGGTGAACGCTCCGGCGACCACGCCCCACGCCAGCGAGTCGATCCCGATCGCACCCGTCAGCACCACGCCGCCCAGGATAATAAAGAGGTTATAAAGAATCGGCGTCATCGCCTGGAACAGAAAGATCTTGCGCACCAGGAGCCGCGAGCCCAGCACCCCGCCGGCAAAAAAGAACAGCTGCGCCGGCAGCAGGATGCGCGTCAGGTGCGTGCACAGCGCGGCCGTCGCTGGGTCCAGCTTGTCGAACACCACGGCCGTATACAGCGGCGCGAAGATCTCGGCCAGCACAACCACCGCCGTCAGCACCGCTGTCATCGCGACCAGCACCGCCGAAAGCGCCCGGTCCCCGCCATCGTCATCCCCGGCCTCGCGGAAGCGGCTCAGCATCGAGACCAGCGTGATCGAAGCGACGCCCCCGACCAGAAAATAGCTCAACATATCCGGCAGCTGGAACGCTGCGTTATAGGCATCGGTCGCCGACCCGGCGCCGAAAGCATGCGCAATGTACTTGGTCCGCACCAGGCCCAGCAGCCCGGACCCCACCGACGAGATCATCAGCAGGATGGTCGCGGAGGACGTGCTGTGCTGCCGCCCGAGCGAAAAGATGCCGGGGCCGCGCGCGCCTGGTGCGGGCGCGCCTGGCCCGGGCGCCACAGCGCCTTCGCCAACCGGAGGCACCGGGGGCACGGCGTCCTGCAGCGACTGTTCTTCGGGTAGCGGAAGTTTAAGCTGGAGGCGTTCGGACACGTTGGCGATGGACTGACGTGCCTAGTTTATCGCGGAGAGATCAGGAAAGATCCTGGCAACGGGGGCCGCGGGTTAGCGACTCGCCCGTCAGGGTTGCAGCGGAGAGGATTCATCAGCCGGCGCCGTGCGTGCGGTTGTGACGCGGGGGTCGACCAGCATGATGATGAAGATGGATGCAATGACGAGTTCAAACATCATGGGACCCTCGTTTCCTATGGCCGTTTTGCCAGTACTTCCATCCTCGAGCCCCTCGCCGTCCGGGGCCATTGCCCGATCGGGGCAGCGCCAGGACGAAAGGGTCACAGGCCGTGCTCGCCTCGGTGCGGACGCCCCCGGAGTGTTTCTATTGGGTTAAAGCCACCGCTACTTCTTGCATACAAAAGGTGTTCAAGGTAATAGCATTACGTATTATGGAGCCGACGCTGACTTTGAATGACGAAACCACTGACCTGACAAGGGCTTTTCCCTCCTCGCACGGAGGCATGTTCGGGGACTACTTCACCCAGGGCCGCGCCTGGAACTTCCGCAAATCCGACCTGCTGGATGCGCGCGCGCGCCGTATTTTTGAGAATACGGCCCTCGCCTGCTCGGTCGATGCCTACCCCTACCACATGCCGCTCGAGGCCAAAGCCGGGCCAAACGTCGTCGCCGACGGCCACCCCATGCTCATGATGTCGTCCTACGACTACCTCGGCCTCATCGGCGACCCCCGCATCGACAACGCCGCCGTCGACGCCGTCCGGCACTACGGAACCAGCACCAGCGGCGCCCGCCTCTTGACCGGCAGCCTCGACATCCACCGGCGCATGGAAGCCGACCTCGCCGCGCTCAAGGGTACCGGCGACGCGCTCACCTTCAGCTCCGGCTACCTCGCCAACCTCGGCGCCATCTACGGCCTCTTCGGCCCCGCAGACCGCGTCATCATCGACGAGCTCTGCCACCGCAGCCTGCACGACGCCTGCCGCATGACCGGCGTTCAGGTCCAGCGCTTCCGCCACAACGACCCCAACTCCGTTCGCGAAGAACTTCAGAAGCCCAACACCGCCAACCGGACCGTCATCATCTCGGACGGCGTCTTTTCGATGGACGGCGACATCTGCTGCCTGCCAGAACTCATCGCGCTCAAAAAGGAATTCGGCTGCTTCCTGCTCATCGACGAAGCACACGCGACCGGCGTCCTCGGCGCATCGGGCCGCGGCACCGACGAGCACTTCGGCATCCCCACCAGCGAGGTCGACATCTGGACCGGCTCGCTCGCCAAGTCGATCCCCGCCAACGGCGGCTTCATCGCCGTCTCGCAGGAAGTCGCGATCTTCCTGCAGCACGCCTCGTCCCCCTACATCTTCTCCGCGGCCATGACGGCCTCGGCGGTCGCTGCCATCAGCAAGGGCATCGAGATCCTGCTCGAAGAGCCGCAGCGGGTCTCGCGCCTGCGTTCAAACGGCAACTACCTGCGCGCCGGCCTCCAGAAGCTGGGCTACGACACCGGCTTGTCCGAGACCGCCGTCATCCCTGTCATCCTGAAGGACGAAGCCAAAACCGCGATCTTTGCCCGTCGGCTCCGCGATTTCGGCATCATTGCCGCGCCCGTCATGTTTCCGGCCGTCTCGCAGGGACAGGCTCGGCTCCGCCTCTGCGTCACCGCCGCGCACACCATGGAGCATCTCGACTTCGTGCTCGACGCCTTTCGCAAGATGTCCGAGGGCTAGCGTTGGCGGTCTTCGTCACCGGGGCGAGCGGCTTTCTCGGCGGCAGGCTGGTGCAGATGCTAGCGGAGCGCGGCGAAGACGTCGTCGTCTTATTGCGAGCGCGTTCGCAACTGTTCCACGTGGAACATTTGCCGATCCGCGTAGTCTCCGGCGACCTGTCGTCGGTAGAACTGCTCGCGGACGCGATGCGCGGGGTTTCGACCATCTACCACTGCGCCGCCTGCTCGACCGATTGGGCCCCGCTCCAGACCTATGTTGACGCCAACGTAACCGGTACAGCCAACCTGCTCGCCGCCGCAGAACAGATACCCGGCCTCGAGCGGTTCGTTCACGTCAGCACGACCGATGTCTACGGCTACCCCCGGGTTCCCTGCGCGGAAGACTCGCCCATCGTGGACGCCAGGCTGCCCTATAACCAGACCAAGGGCCGCGGCGAGCAGCTCGTATGGGACGCATACGCGCGCGGGCTGCCGGTGACGGTGGTGCGCCCCGCAACGATCTACGGCCCCCGCGGCAAGGATTTCACCCTCGAGGTCGCCACCCTGCTGCGTCAGCGGGTCATGGCCACCATAGACGGCGGTGCCGCGCCGGGCGGCTTCATCTACGTCGATAACGTCGTCGACGCAATGCTCGCCGCGGCGGCCAGTGAGCGAACCCTCGGCCAGGCCTACAACCTGTCGGATGGCACCGGCGCAACCTGGCGCGAGTACCTGCAGATCTTCGCCGCCGAACTGAAACTCCCGATGCCGTGGATCGACCTCTCGTTCGCCAACGCCCTGCGGCTGGCGGGCGTCTTTGAAACAATCCACCGGACACTGCGCCTCGGCGGCCGCCCCTTGCTCACGCGGCATTCCACCTACCTCCTCGGCCAAAGCCAGGAGTTTCCCGCAACCAGGGCCCGCACCGACTTTGGCTTCGCACCTGGAGTATCGCTCGAGGAAGGGCTTGCCCGGTCCGCCGCCTGGGTCCGCAGCCTCTAAAGCGGCGGCACGCCTCCGGATTCCGCAGCGAAGCGACGGACCATGCTTTGCCCACAAGCTGCCACCCCGTAGCTCGCAGCGATCAGCCAATCGAAAACAGGCCTCAGTCCCCGGCCGCACAAATCAGCGAATCGCCTTGAACGCCAGCACCGCGTTCAACCCGCCGAACGCAAACGAGTTCGAAAGACACGCCTCGACCTCCGCCCGGCGCGCCTCATTCGGAATCACGTCAAGCGAACACTCCGGATCAGGCGTCGTGTAATTCGCCGTAGGCGGCAGAATCCCGTCCCGCAGCGCCAGCACCGAGGCCACCGCCTCAAGCGCCCCCGCAGCCCCCAGCGCATGACCATGCATCGACTTGGTCGAGCTGATCGGCAGCCTGTCGGCCAGCGCCCCAAACACCTGCCGGATCGCCGACGTCTCCGTCCGGTCATTCGCCTGGGTCGCCGTGCCATGCGCGTTGATGTACCCGAACTGCTCAAGCGCCAGCCCTGAATCGCGAATCGCCCGCTTCATCGCCGAGGCAGCCCCCGCAGCGGATGGCAGCGTCAGGTGCGTCGCGTCCGACGACATGCCGAACCCGACAATCTCCGCCAGCGGCGTCGCCCCCCGGGCAAGCGCAGCCTCAAGCGGCTCGAGCACCATTATCGCCCCGCCCTCGCCGAGCACAAGCCCCGAGCGGTCCGCCGAAAACGGACGGCATGTGTCCTTGCTGATGACGCGCATCGCCTCCCACGCCTTCAGCGAGCCGAGAAACAGCGGCGCCTCGTGCCCCCCGGCAATCGCAACCGGCGCCGCGCCCGAACGCACCATCCAGAACGCCTGCCCGATCGCGTGCGCAGCCGAAGCGCATGCCGTCGAAACCGTGTAAGCCGCCCCGCGCAACCCGTACTTCATCGAAATGTGACTGGCCCCCGCATTCGCCATGCTGAGCGCGATGGTCAGCGGATGCACCCGTGTCCGCTTGTGGTGAAACAGCTCCCAGTAGCCCTGCTCTTCGGCTCCGCGTCCGCCGACCGACGACCCGGTCACCACGGCCGCATCTTCGCGCATCTCCTCAGTCCACGCGATGCCCGACTGCAGCACGGCTTCGTCCGCAGCCAGCATGGCGAACTGCGCAAACCGGTCAAGAAACGCAAGCTCGGTCTTTTGAAAGTGATCTTCAGGCACATAGCCCGGGACAGCGGCGACATTGGGAAAGCGAATCTGTTCGCTCAGCGGCGAGTCGAGCGGCCGGATGCCGGAGGTGCCGGACGTAAGGCCGTTCCAGAAGGAAGCCTGTCCCAGCCCGAGTGCGCTCACAACGCCAACCCCGGTCACGCAGACGCGCTGCATGGCTAGGTCGCCGGCGAAGTCTGCTGCTTCGCATCCACAAGCTGCTGAATGCCATCGATCATCTGGCGCAGGCTGGTGACGGTCTTGGCCTGCTCATCGTCTATCTGAATGTCGAACTCCCCTTCGAGATCGAACAGCAGGTTCAGCCGGTCCAGCGAGTCGATCTCCAGTTCCTCGAACGTACTGTCGGGACTGATGGAGCCAGCCGGCTTCTGACGAGCCGTCTCAATCACCCGGAGTACACGGGCTTCTACACTTTCAGACATTTGACCTCACGCCGGGCGATTTCAAAACGCCTAGCTGTCTATCCTACTAGCAACGTCGGGTTTGATCATTCTTTCGTCGCTAGTACAGGACTTTCAGCGAGAATTGCACCTGCCGCGACGTCCCCGCCGTCCGGCTGATCACCCCGAATCCCGACCCCGCCAGCGTGTTCGCCGGCAGCCCCATGTTGACGACATTGAAGATGTTGAACAGCTCCGCCCGGAACTGCAGCACCGCCAGCTCGCCCCGCCCGCGATGCCCCAGCGGCGTGTCCTTGATGAACGACGCGTCGAAGTCGTAGTAAGCCGGCCCGCGAAACGTATTGCGCCCCAGCGTCCCGAACCGCCCCGAGTTCGGGCCCGTCCCGCCCGCGATCCCGATCGGCACATGGAAGAACGAAGCATTGTTATCCCCCAGCCCGAAGTAGTCCTCCCGCTTCGCCCGCGCCGTCGAAAGGTCCGGCCTGCCCACCTGGTCCGGACGATCCGCCGAAGCCGCCCCGACCCCCGTCTGCTGCACGCCCGAATAGATCGTGAACGGCGCCCCGCTCGTGATCGTCGAGACGCTGATCAGCTGCCAGCCCGAGCGCAGCTTCAGCGGCACCGCGTTCAGCGTGCGTACCTGCTCCAGGTGGAAGTCCTGCGCCAGCGACAGCGAAAACACATGCGTCGTATCGAAGCTCGACGGGCCCTTCTCCGGCTTGGTATCGAACGGATCCTGCGGCGAAGTCGCCGTCACCGCACCCGTCGCCCCATTGCTGATCGACCCCGCCACCGAGCTCGTATCGTCCAGCGACTTCGACCACGTATAACTCGCCTGCAGCCCCGGCCCGCCATGCCCCGTCGTCCCGCTCAGCGACGCCTGCATCGCGTGGTACGTCGAGTGCGAGTGCGCGCCCGTAATCTGCTCCGTCCCAAACCCGCCGGTCACATTGCCGTTGGCGTCGAAGCGCGTGTGCCTGGCGAACGCGGGACTCGCGCCGGGATACGCGTTCGGGAAGTAGCCGCGCGGCAGCCGCATCGCCGCCGTCCCGATGTACCCGAGGTCCGCCGTCAGGTTCGCGCCGTACACCGCAATCGGCCGCTCGAGCCCCAGCGTCCACGTCCCCAGGTACGCATTGCCGAAGCTCTTCTCGATCCCCGCAACATTCAGCGGATTAATCTGGTCGCTCGGCGAAAGCGCCGCCAGGTCCCGCTCGTACCGGTCTACATCGAACACCGTGTTTGCCGGGACAGCCTTGGTTTTGTTGCCCGGAAAGATGTCCGCACCCGCCGGCGTATACGCCCGCGGCAGCTCCGCCGAAGTGATCTGCTGCCCGTACACCACCGGCACCGCGCTGGTCGAAGTCAGCCGCGGATAGATGACAAACGGTGACCCGCCCGTCAGCATGTTGTCCTGCCAGATATTGGGCGGCACCGTCATCAGCGAGCCCCCGGCGTGCACCAGCAGGTGGCTCGCCGCCTTCAGGTCGAAGCCCACCCGCGGCCCCCACTCCAGGTCGCCGCTCTCATACCCCGGCTGCGGATTCACCACGAACACCTGTCCCAGGTCGTTGTCTGCCGGCCGCAGGCTCGACGTCCGGTGCGCCCGTTCTTCAATCGGCGTGTAGTGCTCATAGCGCAGCCCCGCATTCACGGTCAGCCGATCCGTCGCCTTCCACGAATCCTCGAGAAACGCACCCCACGCGCTGCGGCTCGTCGCCGCCGGACCAATGTGCTCACCGCCCGAGACGAACGGCGGAGCCACCGCGATCGAATACACAAACGGGCTGCCCGTCAGGAAGCTCGAAAGCGTATCCGGCAGCGCATCGCCCCGATGGATCACATGCGCCCCCGACTGCGAACGCAGCTCCGCAGGCGAGTACGCCGTACCCCCGCCGAAGTCGTATTCGCCGTTCGGACTGCCACCGAAAAAGCTGGTGTCGCGGTTCAGCCGAACCTCCGCGCCGCCCTTGATCACGTGCCGCCCGGTGGTGAACGTCACCACCTCGCGCAGGCTGAAGAAGTTGTTATACGCCGCGGCCACCGACCCGCCCGCGGAGTTGAACGATTCGTACAGGCCATCGTTGAACTTGACCGCGGGGTCGGTATGATTCAACGCCTGCAGCACCGGCGTCGTGCGCGTAATGTCGAACTGCGTATCCAGCACCAGGCGCGGCGACGCCGTTCGCGTGTAGTCGAACGTGACGTTGCGCTGGTGGTCGCGATACTCCACGCTGAACGAGCGGTCGATCGCCGTCTGGTCCGGGTTGGTCGTCGGACCGATCAGGTTGTCGAACGAGACGCGCCCGAAGAAGTGATTTTTCGTGCCCTGCTGGTGATCCAGCCGCAAGGAAAACTGATCGCTCGTCGTCAGGATCTTCGCCGAAGCCGCATAGGTATGCGCACCGTATGCGCCCGCGGCATAATTCGGCAGCGGGTAGCGCGCCAGCACCTTCGCCACCGCCGGGTCCACCGGGATCACCAGCGGATCGCCCGGAAACGCCGTCGCATCGATGCCTGCGCGTTCGTCCGCAGTCGGCACCGGGAACACCTGCGTCGTGCCCAGCACCTGCCGCAGCGCCTGCAACTCCAGGAAGTAAAACGTCCGGTCGCGCCCGCTGTACAGGTACGGAATGCTCACCGGGCCGCCGTTCGTCAGCCCGAATTCGTTGCGGCGGAACGGCGGGATTCTCCCCGGGCTCACCGGCGACGCGTGGTCGAAGTAATTGCGTGCGTCCAGCGACGAGTTGCGCAGAAACTCGAAGAACGACCCGTGCAGCTTGTTATTGCCGGATCGCGTCGTGATGTTGGTGAAGCCCGAAGCCCCGTGGCCGATCTCCGCCGACATCCAGCCCGAGGTCGAATCGATCGTTTCAATCGCATCCACGTTGAAGTTCGAAAAGGTCGACCCGCCCATCTCCGGCTCGCTCGTCTCGGCGCCATCCATCGCGAACGTCGCCTCCACCCCGCGCTGCCCGTTGATCGCAAACTGCGGCGTGAAGTTCGTGCCGTTGGTATCGGTGCCCGTCCCCGCCGCCAGCAGCAGCAGCGCGCTGAAGTCGCGCTTGTTCAACGGAATCTCGCTCACGGAAGCGCTTGAAAGCTGCTCCCCGCCGGAGTTCCGCGTCGTCTGCGGGTCGTCGAGCGTGACGCTGACACCGCCCGTTGCGCCCAGCGTCAAAATCACCGCCTGCGGCTGCGCCGACACGACGACAGGCTGCGCCGCATGCGTGGAACGCCCCGCACCCGTGATCGTGAGCGTGTACGGTGCGGGCTTGATCGCGGGAAAGCGGAAGCGGCCGTCCGCGCCGGTCTCGACCGTGTAGTGAGTCGCAGGGTCAGCGGGATCGACGGCCTCGATGACGGCACTCGCCACCGGCTCGCCCTTCGCGTCGCGCAGCGTGCCGTTCCACGGCGCGGCCGGCTGCTGGGCCGCGAGCGTGCCGAGGCCGCTCAGACAGAGAAAAGCGGCCAGGGTCGAACGCTCGAAACGATGGTTGAACTTGTTCATAACGGGGGCCTTATGCGTGGGACTCCGCCACGGTAACAGGCGGAGCCGACGATAGGCCAGTGCAGAAGCTGCCCGGGGCTTACTGCAGCGGTTCAACCTGGAACAGGCCGAACTCGCGGATGCGCGCTGTGCCCGCGCTTGACGTGATGTTCAGGCGAACCCGCTGCGCCGTCACCGGCTCGAAGCGGTCGATCTTTTTATGCCCGATCGCATCGCTTGCCGCGACCGTCTTCCACGCGCCGTTCACCTCGGCCTCGATCCGGTAGTGCTGCACCTGCTGGCCTTCGACCAGCCACTCCATCGTCGACGCCGCGTTGAAGGTGATCGGCTTCCGCAGCAGCACTTCGAGCGTCGCCTCGTGCGAGCCCTCGGGCGCAGACCAGAACGTGTCCGGGTCGTTGTCGAGGGCGCGTGCGATGTTGCCATCGGTCGCATCGGTGGCGCTCAGCAGGCTGGTGCCGAAGCGCTTGTGAATTGCCTCGCCCAGCTCGCGCAGCCGCGCCGCGTCCGAGTCCGGCAGCAGCCCGCGGTTGTCCGGCGCCACGCCCAGCATCCACTGTCCGCCGTGGCCCACCGAGTTTTCATAGCTCTCCAGCAGCTCGGGAATCGTCTTCAGCGACGCCTCGTCGTTGGGGTGCCAGAACCAGTGCAGCCTGCGCAGCGGCGTGTCCACCTCCACCGGCCGCCAGCGCAGCACGCCATGCCGGTCCAGCACGTTCCAGTTCTGATATTCGATCTTGCCCGATTCATCCCCGGCCCAGCGCGCGTCGCCGTACTCGAACAGACCCGCATCGGCGAAGACGATCGTGTTGGGCTGGTACGTCCGCAGCGTCTCGATGATCTTCGGGAAGTTGTAGACGTGGCCGCCCGAGCCCGCGCCATCCAGCCAGAACTCGACCAGGTCGCCGTAGTGCGAGGCCAGCTCTTCAAGCTCGGCGTTGTAGTACTTGTCGTAAGCCGCCGCGTCCGCGTAGCGCGGGTCGTGCCGGTCCCACGGCGAAAGGTAGACGCCGAAGCGCAGGCCGTTGGCGCGCGCCGCCTTCGCCACGTCGCCGACGACGTCGCCCTTGCCGCCCTTCCACGGGCTCTTCTTCACGCTGTAGTCGGTCTGCTCGGTGGGCCAAAGCACGAAGCCGTCGTGGTGCTTCGCCACCAGCACCACGTACTTTGCACCCGACGCCTTGATCGCCTTCATCCACTGGTCGGGATCGAAGTGCGTGGGGTTGAAAGTCGAAGGGCTGGCCGTGCCGTCGCCCCACTCGCGGTCGAGAAAAGTGTTGGTGCTGAAGTGCAGAATGACGCCGAACTCGAGGTCCTGCCACCCGGTCTGCTGCGGACTTGGCTTGAGGTCGACCGCATTCTGCGCGGGCAGCCAGGCTGCTCCTGCAAGCAGGACAAGCGCTGCGAGCCATGGCTGCGCGAGGCTAATCACGATCGAAGGTCGGGTCGTCGAAGAGCCCTTCAAGCAGGTCGCCCGTCAACCTCGGGATCAGCTGCGGCTTCTGGAATGGCACCGGCTCCTTGCGCCGCTCGAGCTTCGGCGCGGGGCTGCGGCGAATCGACTGCACGGTCGAACGCGGCGCCGCGGGCTTCGAGAGCAGGTTGTAAATGTCCTGCAGCTCTTTGCGCAGCGCGACGAGATGCTTGGGGTCCACCTGCTCCGCGATGCCGTTGATGCCGAGCTGCGGGTCCTTGTTCGAGCGCAGCTCGGCCTTGAAAGCCGCGCGCGCACCGGGGATCGTGTAGCCCTCGTCGTAGAGCAACGTCTTGATGCGCAGCGCCATTTCGACGTCGCGGCGGCGGAAGAGCCGCTGCCCGGTGCCGCCCTTGTTGGGCTTCAGCTGGGGGAACTCGCCCTCCCAGAAGCGCAGGACGTAGGCGGGCACGTCGCAGAGTTTGGCGACTTCGCCGATGCGGAAGTAGAGTTTATCGGGGATTTCACGCGCGGGCGCAGGCGGGAGAGTGCCGCCGGTGCGCTTGCGGATTGGCTCGTGCTGCGCCATGACGCAAGTATAGGGTTGGTTTCGCGGGGCGGCGCAAGGGAATTTTGCGAGGTTCCTCCCCGGATAACCGGCCTGAATTGTTCAGGCTGACCCGCGACGCAGTCACGCCTACGAAGGGGTCGCCGCCCGCGACGAGGGCGCCGTAGCCCTCGGCTGCTTCTGTAACCTGCCAGACCCGGATTTGGCGGCCCAGTCAGGTTACACAGGATTTGTAACCTGACTGGCGCCCGTGAGAGGTTACAGCACGCTACTTCGGCTTGTTGTCCTTCGCGTCCCTGACGGGGGCGGGCGGGTTTGGACGGGCGACCGGGGCAGGGTGCGGCGTCTCCTGCTGGCCGGGTCCGGCGGGGCGGTTGTTGCGCAGGTTGTTCATCTGCTGCGGGGCAAGCGGCCGGCCTGGGTCGGTCTGCTGGATGGCGTGGCGCTGCTGCTCGAACGAGGGCGCCACCGGCTGGGGCGCGGCGACGTTGACGAGCGGACGCTGCTGATCGACGGGCCGCGGGGCCGGGCGAAGCTGCGCGGGCGCGACGGCAGGCGATAGCGGGTGCATGGTGGCGGGCGCCGGCGCCGCGGGTTGCTGCTGCTGAACGCGGAAGCCGGAGGATGCGGCGGCGGGCGCGGCGGGCGCGAGCGGGGTGTCAGGACGGCGCGCGCCGTAGCTTGCCGGGCCGGTGTTGCCCGGGACGGCCTGCGCGGGGCCGGCCGGAGTATTGGGGCGCTGGGCTCCGTAGGAGGCGGGGCCGGTATTGCCGGGAACCACCTGGGCGGGACGAGCGGGCTGGGCTGCGGTCGCTCCCGGGGCGACGACCTGCTCCGGCCGCTGCTGGGGGAAGTTTCCGCGATTGACCGGGATGACTGTGGGCTGGCTGGGTGCGTTTGGGCTGCGGGCGGGCTGGGGCTGCGCGGGGGTCGGCGGACGCAGCGGGGTGCTGCTGGGCGGCGAGCCGGCGCGTTCGAAGCCCTGGCGCGTCTGGACGATGGGGCGGACGGTGAGCGGGGGCACGGCGCGGGCCGGCGCCTGCGGAGCGGCGATCGAACGGGCGGGCGTGACCAGGGGATGCGTCAGCACGGGGGCTGCGGCAAGCTGCTGGCGCGCGCGGTCGTCGAGCCGGATGGGCTGCGACTGGGCAACGGTACGGCCGGCGGCGAAGTCGCGCTGCTGGACAGCGACGGTGGCCTGCTGGCGGTTGACGTAGTTCACATTCGTGACGTTGGTCACGTTGTAGATGTTGGTGGTGCGGTTGATGTAGGTGTTGTGGATCTCGGTGACGTTGCGGTTGTAGATATTGGTCACGTTGACGCGGTTGTTGTAGGCGGGCGTGGTGTTGTACCAGGGCCGGTAGACCTCGCGGGGCCCGAGCGGGAACCACGCGGTGACGCCCGCGCCTGAGCCGCCGCCGAAGCCGAGCGAGATGGAGAAGCTGGGGCCGCCGATGAAGGCGACGAGGGCGGGCGAGTAGACGGGGCGGGGCGGGCGTTCGCGGTAGCCGGCCTGGGTAAAGGCGGAGGGCGGCGGTCCGGGGATCCAGCCCCAGCGTCCGCCGAAGTTGTTCCAGCGGCCGTAGTGGAAGGGCGCGAAGCCCCACGGCTCGGCGTCCACCCAGGTCCAGCCCCAGGGGGCGACCCACGCCCAGTGGCCGACGGAGTAGGGGGTCCAGCTGCCGGCGACGCTGCGTGGATACCAGACGGGGCCGTAGTCGTTCGAAGGCTGCCAGTCGCCGTACTGGTCGAGGTCGGCGGCGCCGATCATGTCGGGGTCGACGTACTGATCGCGGTAGGAGGCGGACTGCTCGCGGCGGCGCTCGCGGTCGGCGGCGAAGCGGTCGAGGTTGTCGGGCGGGAACAGGCCGAGACGCTCGGCGTAGACAGGGTTCGAGCCTGAGAGGCGGATGGACTGGCCGGCGCCGAGCGACTGGTCGAAGCCCTGGGCGGTGACCTCGGCGGCGCCGGAGCTGATGGTGACGACGGTGGTGTCGTCCTGCGGGTAGGAATCGACGCGCAGGTCGCCGGGCTGCTGGACGAGGATGCTGCCGTTGGGCGTATCGATTTCGACGACGGCCTGCTGGTTATCGCCGGCGTAGAGGTCGCGGGTGTGGACGCGGATGCTGCCCTGGGCGAGGCCGAACTGGGCGACGGAGTCGGTAAGCGAGGTGATGGTGAGGTCGGCGCCGTTGCCCATGCGGATGGCGAGGCCGCCGGTCTGGAGCTCCGACAGGCTGCTGTTATCGACGTAGAGGCGGTCGCCGGCGGTGAGCGGATAGTTGAGCTCGGCGGCGGAGAAGGCGTCGACGCTGGCGGGCTCGAGCGAGATATTTCCCTGGGTGTAGGCGATGCGGGCGACGCGGCTGGGCGGGTCCTGATCCTGGCCAGGGTATTGATCCTGCTGAGCGTTTAGAACGGCGCAGGGAACGGCGCACGATACAGCGCAGAACAGCGCGAAGGTGGCGACCCGGGTGGGGGCAATGAGCGAGCTGCGCATGGGAGAACTCCGTCCTCTGGTGCGTGCGCCCGCTGGTGGAGAAGCGGCCGGCGGGTCACGTCCAGACAGATACATTGTGGGCTAACCTCAGTGCTTTGAGAAAAGGTGTGGTGAGACGAGTAATAATTTTGCGGGAACCAAACGGGAAACGCCGGCGTATGTTGGGACTGACGAGCCCGTGCGGGCGCGTGATCCGGATGCAGCCCGCGGCAAGACGTTCCATACAGGCGAGAGGGAGTTCCGATGAGAAACCGAAGCGAGTGCGCTGTTTTGCTGGGATCGGTCGCGCTGGCGGCGACGCTGCTGAGCGGGTGCGAGGTGAATACGCATCACCACGACGGCACCAACAACGATGACGTGAAGATCTCGACGCCGTTTGGCGGCATGTCGGTGAAGACGAACGATACCGCCGTGCAGGCGAACGTGGGAGTGGCGGTTTACCCGGGCGCGGTGCTTGAGAAAAAGTTGAAGAAGAAGAGCAACGGCGAGAACGAAGAGGATTCGAACGCGGCGGATATCAACATGAGTTTCGGCAGCTTTCACCTGGGGGTGAAGGCCGTGAGCTACTACACGCCCGACGCCGCCGAGAAGGTGCTGGCCTTCTATCGCAAGGACCTGGCGCGGTACGGGGTGGTGCTGTATTGCAGGGATCACCGCCCTGTGGGCTCGCCGACCGTGACCCAGGATGGGCTGACCTGCAGCGACGAGCATCATGGCAAGGTGAACGTGGACGATGATGATGAGAAGACGCGGGACGGTGAACTGCGCGCGGGTTCGAAGCAGCATCAGCACATCGTTTCGCTGAGTCCGGAAGGCTCGGGGACCAAGATCGGCCTGGTGATGCTGGACCTGCCGGGACATCTTGGGATCGAGGATGACGAGTCGCGGCAGTAAGGGCTGAATCGCTGGCGGCGGGGCCGGATGGCTACAATGGAGGGATGCCCAGGTTTTGCCATCGCTGCCATGCGGAACTCCCCGGACATGCTGGTGGGGGAAGCTCAACGAGCGATGAGGATGACGTACTTTTCTGCCCGCGCTGCGGCGCGCCGCAGATCCTGCTGCCGGAGTACATGCGGCGCGACGTGGCGCCCGAGGTTGCGGGGAGCACGACCGGGGCGGTGCCCCCGCCGGTTCCGCCGCTGGTCGAGTGGGGAGTTGCCTTCAGCGGGGCGGCACCGGTCGCGATCCTGACGGCCTGCCTGGCGCTGGCGGCGTTGCGGGTTCCGGGGCTGTCGTTTCTTAATACGTTGTGCGTGGTGGGCGGCGCCGGGGTGGTGCTGGCGTTCTACCGTGCGCGGCGGCCGCTGGCGCGGATCAATGCGGGGGTGGGGGTGCGGATCGGGCTGCTGACCGGCCTGCTGATGATCGCCTGCATGGGTGCGGGGCTTGCGCTGACCGGGGTAATCGAGCGCTTTGGACTGCATGGGCTGGCGGCGTTCGATGGCGAAATGGCCCAGCAGTTTGCGCTGTTGCAGGCGCAGATGATGGAGCGGCTGGCGGCGCAGGAGCAGGGCGCGGATGCGCAGAAGATGGTGCTGCGGTTTCTTGGCTCGGCCGAGGTGCGGGCGGGGCTCGGGCTGTTTTACCTGACGACGCTGGCGGGATTTGTGCTGAGCCTGACGACGGCGTGCGGGGCGTTTACCGGGATGTTGCAGATGCGGCGGCGGGTGCGGTCGTAAGGTTGGGCAGGGTCGGGCCGGGGGGTTGGGCGGGGGCTCCGGCGGGGGGCGTTTACGCTGCTATGATCAGCTTCGGAAGGGCGGCAGACGCATGAGCGAAACGGCAACCGTGGCAACCCCGAAATTGCGAGTCAAGGGCAGGCTGCTTTCGGCCTCGGAGATTGAACGCACGCTGGTGCGGCTGGCGCACGAGATTGTGGAGAAGAACGACGGCGCGGAGAATATCGGGCTGATCGGCATCAAGCGCCGCGGGGTGCCGCTGGCGGAGCGGCTGGCGGTGATGATCGGCAAGATCGAGAAGCGTACGATCGACACGGGCGTGCTCGACATCAGTTTTTACCGCGATGATCTTTCGACCGATGGACCGCGTCCGACGGTAAACAAGGGCGCGATCGGGTTCGATGTGAACGGGCGCGATATTGTGCTGATGGACGACGTGCTTTATACGGGGCGGACGATCCGCGCGGCGCTCGATGCGCTGTTTGACCACGGGCGGCCGAAGAGTGTGCAGCTGCTGGTGCTGATCGACCGCGGGCATCGCGAGCTGCCGATCCAGGCGACGTATACGGGGCGGTCAGTGCCGACGTCTTCGCGCGAGATCATCGAGGTGAAGCTGCGCGAGATTGACGGCGATGAGCAGGTGCTGCTGGTCGAGCTGGAAGCGCAGGGCTGACGCGATGGCGTTGCCGGGCTCGCTGATCACGGTGGATTGGCTTGCGATTGAGGAAGTCGCGAAGATTCTTGATCTGACCCTGCAACTGACGGAGCTGGCGCCGGCCGAGAAGGCGCGGCTGCTGGCGGGGCGGCGGATTGCGCTGCTGTTTTACGAATCGAGCACGCGAACGCGGACGTCGTTTGAGCTGGCGGCGAAGTCGCTGGGCGCAACGACGACGCTGGTTTCGGATAAATCGAGCAGCATCGAAAAGGGCGAGAGCCTGAAGGACACGGGGCTGACGCTGCGGGCGCTGGGCGCGGAGTGCATCGTGCTGCGGCATCCGGCGAGCGGTGCGCCGAGCCTGCTCGAGCGGGTGACCGGGCTGCCGGTGCTGAATGCGGGGGACGGGATGCATCAGCATCCGTCGCAGGCGCTGCTCGATCTGCGGACGATGCTGCTGCGCCTGGGGATTGCGGATCGGCCGGTGGATGGCAGCCTGCTTGCGGGCGTGACGGTGACGATTACGGGCGACATTCGGCATAGCCGCGTGGCGCGGTCGAATGCGATGCTGCTGCCGCGGCTGGGCGCGCGGGTGCTGCTGTGCGGGCCGGTGGAGCTGCTGCCCGAAGAGGCGAAGTCACTGGGCGGGGTTGAGATCGAGCGTGATTTCGAGGCGGCGCTCGGACAATCGCAGGTGGTGATGATGCTGCGGATTCAGCGGGAGCGGCTGGCCGGGCTCGAGGTAAACCTGGCCGATTACATTGCGCGATACCAGCTGACGGAAGAGCGTCTGATGCGGCTGGCGCCGGGTGCGCTGGTCATGCATCCGGGGCCGATGATTCGTGGGCTCGAGATCCAGGGTGAGGTAGCGGACGGGCCGCAGTCGGCGATCGAGGACCAGGTGCGGCATGGGCTGGCGATCCGAACGGCCCTGCTGGCGCGCGCGCTGCGTGCATGATGTAACAGCGGCAGTTGCTTGATACGGAGAAGGTAACAGGATGAGCAGCATATTGATTTCGGGTGGCCGGGTGGTCGATCCTGCGAGCGGGCTGGACGAGCTTCGCGATGTGTTGGTGCGCGATGGGATGGTTGCGGGGGTGGAGGCTCCGGGGACGTTCGGCGAGGTGGAGGTTGCCGAGACGATCGGTGCGGCGGGCTGCGTGGTCGCGCCCGGGCTGGTTGATGTTCATGTGCATCTGCGGGAGCCGGGACAGACCTATAAAGAGACGATCGCGAGCGGGACTGCGGCCGCGGCGGCGGGCGGCTTTACCACGGTCGTCGCGATGCCGAATACGCTGCCGGTGAATGATTCGGTGGAGAGTCTGCGCTGGATGCTGGCGCCCGAGCGCGGCTCGGCGGTCCGGGTGTTTGCGATGCCGGCGGCGACGCTGGGCAGCCAGGGCAAGACCCTGAGCGATTTTGAGGCGCTTGTGGGCGCTGGAGCGCTGGGCTTCACCGATGATGGCAAGCCGATCCTCGGTGAGGGAATCATGCACCCTGCGCTGGTGCGTGCGGCGCGGCTTGGGGTGCCGGTCAGCCAGCATGCCGAGGACCCGCGGCTGTCGCACGGGGCGATCATGAACGCGGGGCCGATGGCGTTCAGGCTGGGGCTGCGCGGCTACCCGAACGAGGCGGAGGCGACGATCGTGCGGCGTGATATCGGGCTGGTGCGCAGGATCCTGCACGAGCAGAAGCTGCGCGCCCATCTGCATGTGCAGCATGTGTCGACCGTGGAGGCAGTCGCCGCGGTGCGCGCTGCCAAGGCGGAAGGGCTGCACGTGACGTGCGAGGCCGCGCCGCACCACTTCACGTTGACCGATGAAGCCGTCGGGGACTTCGACACGAATGCGAAGATGAATCCGCCCCTGCGTGCGGAGGTGGACCGGCAGGCGGTGATCGCGGGGCTGCTGGACGGGACGATCGACTGCATTGCCACCGACCATGCGCCGCATGCGCGTTATGAGAAAGAGGTTGAGTTCGAGCGCGCTTCAAACGGGATCACCGGGCTCGAAACTGCGCTGGGCCTGGCGTTGAAGGTACTGCACGCCGAACATGGGATGGGGCTGTCGCAGGTGATCTCGCTGATGAGTACGGCGCCGTCGCGACTGCTGAAGCTGGCGAAGGCGGGGTCGCTGGCGGTGGGGGCATGGGGCGATGTGGTGGTCTTCGACCCCGCCGGGCAGCGGGTTTTTCGCGCGGCGGAGTCGGTGTCAAAGTCCGGGAACACGCCATTCGACAGGTGGACGCTGCCGGGTCTCGTGAAGGCGACGGTGGTGGGTGGAAGGGTTGTGTATCGCAGCTGAGGGGGGGGGTGCCGTGGACGAGACGAGACAGCAAGAACTGCTCCTGGCATTTCGCGACGGGCGTACCGATGTGATCTTCGATCTGGTGGCAGGCGGCATGGCTGCGGACGCGGTCGATGAGGGCAATCCGCTGATCCGCACCTGCGCCTACTACGGCGACGTCAGTGCGATCCGTTATTTACTGGGGCGCGGTGCGCCGCTCGCCGGGCTTGGGCCCAATCTTGAATTGAGTACGGCGGCCTTCCATGGTCATTGGCAGCTCTGCCAGTTTCTGCTGGAGCGCGGCGCGCAGGTAAACGAAGCGGAGGCGGGGTCGCTCGAAACGCCCTTGCACGCTGCCGTTTCGCAGGGAGACCGGCAGCTCCACGACCGGGTGGTGGATGTGCTGCTGGCTTACGGAGCGGACCCGAATCTGGCCACGGCGACGGGGTTCGAGACCCAGGCCTTCATGCGCGACTGCCGAACCAAGGGCGAGACCGCGTTGCATCGTGCGGCCGCTTTTGGCGGGGCGGTTACGCTTGAACTGCTTCTGAAGGCGGGTGCGCGGGTCGATGTGCGTGATGCGTTCGGCGATACGCCGCTCTCATGGGCGAGCTGGTACGGTCGGCCGGTCGAGATTCTGCGGCCGCTTTTATACGATGGCTTTCGCATCAATGCCAAGAATCAGCCGATGCGCGTGAACCTGATCGGGCGGCCGCGATGACGTACCTGGCGCTGTTGCGGGGGATCAACGTCGGGGGCAACTGCAAGCTGCCGATGAAGGAGCTCGCAGCGCTATTCGCGGGTGCGGGTGCGCTCGAGGTGCGCACCTATATTCAGAGCGGCAATGTGATCTTCGAGGCGACTGAGCCGGAGGTGGTCGTGGCTGCGGTGACGGTCGAAATTGCGCGGGTTTACGGCTATCCGGGGCGGATCGTCCTGCGGTCAGCGGCGGAACTCACGGCGGCGTATGAGGCGAATCCCTTCGCGAAAGCCGGGGCGCCAGCGGAGACGCTGCATTGCTACTTTCTCGCGGACCTGCCTGACAAGGCAGCAGTCAAGGCGCTTGACGCGGAGCGTTCCCCGGGCGATTCGTTCGCAGTCAAGAATCGCGAGGTCTACCTGCATCTGCCGAACGGGATGGCCCGGACGAAGCTCTCGAACGTCTACTTCGATACGAAGCTGAAGACGGTGAGCACGGCGCGAAACTGGAAGACGGTGGGCAAGCTCGTCGAGATGCTGGCCGCCGGCGTTGCTCGCGGCTAGAGAATCGCCATCTTCTTCGCCGTCGTGACCAGCGTGTCGAGCGCCTGGTCCTGCTGTTCGCGGGTGTGTTCGCTGGTCATGATGATGCGGACGCGTGCCTTGCCCTGTGGCACGGTGGGGAACGCGATGCCAGTTGCCATCAGGCCCTGGGCAAAGAGCTCGCGCGAGAACTCCATCGTCTGGCGCCCGTCGCCGAGGATGATGGGGATGATGGGCGTCTCGCTCGCCGGGGTCGACTTGCCGCCGATGTCGAAGCCGCTCGCTGCAAGCTGCTGCTTGAAGTAGGCGGTGTTATCCCAGAGGCGTTGAATGCGCTCGGGTTCGTTCTCGAGGATGTCGAACGCGGCAATGCAGGTGGCGGCCACCGAGGGCGGGTGCGACGTGGAGAAGAGGAAGGGCCGCGCGCGGTGGTAGAGAAAGTCGATGAGATCCTGCGAGCCGCAGACGTAGCCGCCGAGCGCGCCGATGGCCTTCGAGAGCGTGCCGACCTGCACGTCGACCTGGCCGTGAACCTTGAAGTGATCGACCGAGCCGCGACCGTTGCGGCCGAGCACACCGGAGGCGTGGGCGTCGTCGACCATCATGATGGCGCCGTACTTTTCTGCGAGTGCCGCAAGCTCGCCGACCGGGCCGATGTCGCCGTCCATCGAAAAGACGCCGTCGGTGATGATGAGCTTCTTGCCGGGCTCGTTCTCGATCTCTTTCAACAGCTCTTCGCAGTGGGCGACGTCTTTGTGGCGGAAGACCTTGATCTTGGCACGTGAGAGCCTGGCGCCATCGATGATGCTGGCGTGGTTGAGCTCGTCGGACAGGATGAAGTCTTCCTTGCCGAGGATTGAGCCGACGGTTCCGGCGTTGGCCGTGAAGCCGGACTGGAAGACGACGCAGGCTTCGACGTTTTTGAAGCGAGCGATCTTGCGCTCGAGCTCCATGTGGATCTTCATGGTGCCGGCGATGGTGCGGACGGCGCCTGAGCCTACGCCATGATCCCGGATGGCCTGGATGGCGGCCTCTTCGAGCTTCGGGTGGTTGCATAGTCCGAGGTAATTATTGCTGGCGAGGTTGATAACCCTGCGTCCGTCGTAGGTGCAGACCGGGCCCTGACTATCGTCGAGTTCACGCAGTTTGAAGAAGGTTCCGAGCTGCTTCAATTCGTCGAGCCGGGCGGTGAGGTGGGCGAGTTGCGGGCGGGACGTAGCAGCAGTCGACATAGTAAAAGTTTAGACCTTTTTGCATCACGACGTGGCTCCCGTTAGACTTTCGGCATCCTATCGCCCAGACGCCTCTCAGCCTTCGCGGCGGGGAGAGCAAGTCGATCGCCGCAGGGCGAGAAGGTAACCATGAACACCTGTAGGGTTTTTAGGATTTCTGCTCTTGGAATTGTGCTGGCAGTCACCGGCTGTCGCAGCGCGAGCGATCGCGCGAATGAAGCAGCGCTCGACCAGGCGAAACGCCAGGCAGCCGCTACCGGAATCCCGCAGCAGGTAACGTACACCGACAAGGATGGGACCTTCGTAACGTCGGTCGTGCATCCCCCTGCGCCGGGCCAGAGTGTCGAACAGATTACGACGATGCGCACGACACGGAGTGCTTCTTCCGCGGCATCCCCTGCGGCTCCAGTCGCGACCGCTCCGGCCAGTGCACCCGTAAGCGCAGCCGCCAATCAGCCCACATCCACTGATCCGAACGGGAACCTGCCAGCGACGGCAAGCCCTGCGCCAACTGCATCGAACGGGCCAACCGTGACAGCGATGGCGCCGGCGAGCCTTGAGGTTCCGCGTGGCACAACCCTCGCGATCCGCGTCAACCAGCATATCAGCGTCAAGACGAGCCGCGCTGGGGACGCATTCAGCGGTGAGGTGGTGCGCGATGTGATCCCTGACGGCCAGAGCCTGGTGGCGATTCCCCACGGCACGCCGGTGCGCGGGGTGATCGACGCGTCGCATCGGCGCGGCCACTTCAAGGGGCGTTCGATCCTTGAGTTGCGGTTGACGTCGATGGACCTGAACGGGCAGAAGTACGACCTGGACACGCGGGACAACGTGCGCACGAAGAAGGGTAAGGGGAAGCGGTCCGCGGCTTTCATCGGTGGAGGCACGGGCCTGGGCATGCTGGTGGGTGGCGTGGCGACGGGCGGAGTGGGCCTGCTCGTTGGTGGCCTGGCAGGCGCGGGTGCGGGCACTGCGATCGGCGGCCTCACGGGCAATCGCGATATTGAAATTCCGTCTGAGTCGGTGATGAACTTCCGGCTGGCGGATGACCTTGCTGTGGCTCCGCCACAGTAGGGAAGCTGTAACGATCAAAGGCAAGTGATTCACGCAACATGGAGTGACCTTGTGGACAAGGTCACTCCTTTTTTCGCGCGGCTCACCCGGCCAGATGCTGCGCGGCCAGTGCGAACGCCTCGCTCTGGATCGCTTCGGAGTCACCGGTGCCGGCCAGTACATGCGTGGGGTGCAGTTCGCCTTCGCGGCGAAACCAGGTCGCCTGGCGCTTGGCGTAGTTGCGATGTCCCTGCTGCGCCTGCTCGATTGCGGCGTCGCGTGTCAGTTCGCCGCGCAGCAAGGCCGCGGCTTCGGCATAGCCGAGCGACGAAAACGGGCGGCAGTCCGAGCCGAATCGCGCGATCAGGCTCTCCGTCTCTTCGACCAGCCCATTGGCGAACATGGCGGCGGCGCGCCGGTTGATGCGCTCGTACAGCTCGCTGCGTGCCGGCGCGAGCATCAGGCGCAGAACGCGAAAGCCCTCGAGGCCGTCCCGTCCTGCCTCCCACTGCGTGGTGAGCGGCTTGCGCATCGCCAGCGAGACTTCAACGGCACGAATTACCTTCGAGACATCGTTCGTGTGGATGAGCGTTGCGGCCTTCGGGTCGAGGCGGGCGAGTGTCCGGTGCAGCGCTCCGGCGCCTCGCACCTCCGCGCGACGGCGCAGCAGGCTGCGCAGGGAAACGTCCTGCGGCGGCGCCGGGAACAGGCCATCGAGCAGCGCGCGCGCGTAGAGTCCGGTGCCCCCGGCGAGAATCGGCAGGGCGGTCATCCCGTCGAGGACGCGGCGCGCGTGCCGTGCGTAATCGCCCGCGGTGCAGGCCTCGTTGGGGTCGTACAGGTCGAGCAGGTGATGCGGCACCAGGCGCCGTTCCGCCGGCGAAGGCTTCGCGGTGCCGACCTCCATGAAGCGATACACCGCGACCGAGTCACAGGAGAGAATCTCGCCGCCGAATCGTTGGGCGAGGGCGATCGAGAGAGCGGTTTTACCGGAGGCGGTGGCCCCGAAGAGTGCGATAAGAGGGCGCATTGCTTCTAGCCAAAATACAACGTCGCCGGCCGGCCCGGCGATTCAGATGCGCCACCAGCCGGCGTGGAAGATGGCCCTGCGATCCGCGTGCCACAGCACCCAGAGCAGCACCAGCGCCGAGAGGACCAGCAGCCCGCGAAGCTGGCTGCGCCGCTCGCGCCGCCATGCGGCCGCATGCTCGCCGTCGCGCTTATCGATCTTCGGTCGTTGTACCCTGCGCATCAGGACCGCCCTCGCGGGGCCCGGTCTACTCTTCGCTGCCCTGGTGGTGCGAGATGATGAAGTGGATTCTCAACTCGAGGTTCGGCCCGTTGAACTCCTTCGGCAGCGGCGGGAACTGGCCTACGCCGGTGATCGAGCCCCATGCCGCGCGGTCGATCGCCGTGTCGTGTGTGCTGGCGTCGAGATGCATCGCGCTCACGGTGCCGTTCGAGTTGATCGTAAACCGGATCAGCGTCGATCCTTCCTTATTCAGCGGCGGGGAGCACTCCTCCGGGATCAGCGGGTACCACGACGCGCGCAGAATCCGCAGCAGCCGCTTGATGTAGGGGCCGAAGTCCACGCCCAGCGTGTCTGAAAGCACCTCCGCATCGCTGTTCGCGCCGTTGCGCGCAGAAGGAGCGCTCGAGCCGTACTCGCCGCCGCCCCCGGCCCGTGCGGCTGCCGAGGCGGCATCGCGGTTGCTCTGTCCGGGGCTGGTCGGCGCGCCGAAGTTCGGCTTCGCCTGGGCCTGCTGCGTGGGCCGCGGCGCTTCGGGGATCGCGGGATTCTGCTGGGGCTGTACCTTGGGCGGCGGAGGCTGCTGTGCCTGCTGCTGTTGCGGCGCGGGTTGCTGCGGCGCAGGCTGGGGCTTCGGTGCCGGGGGCAACGGCGCCGCTGCCGGGGCGGGCGCGCCGGCGCGCGGCTGCGGCTTTGCCTCCGGAACCGGATGCGCCGTTTGTGCGACGCGGTCCTGATCGCTGATCTTCTTGGTCGCCTTTGGCGGCGGCTTCACCAGGCTCTTCGGCAGGTCGAGGAACTTCAGCTCCTTGTGCTCCGCAACGTTGTCCTTCGGGTTCACGATGCGGCCTTCGTGAAAGAGGAAACGAGGCCCGTACAGCGCGAACCACGCCAGGGCAATGCACAGGATGATTGAGACGTAGATGGACTCGCGGAAGCGCGCACGCGAGATCTCATCGTCGATCGAGTCGAGCAGATGAATCAGCTCGTGCTCTTCAAGCTCGCCGAAGCGGCGGGTCGTGAGTTTGACCGGTGGCGGCTTTTCGGAATTGCTCGATGGCGAACCGGTCGGGTTGGGTGGAGTCTCGAGAAAGGGCATTTTCGGGATGCGTCGTGGGCTCTAAGCGTCAGACGCTCGGCGGGCGGGATAAGTTTTTGGCGCTCCCCAAGTGTAGTTGATTCATGGCGCAATTGGCATCCGCGAGGCACGGACCGCTCCCCGGCGGTCACCCAGGCGTTTAGACTGAAAGCGTATGCAGGGTTTTTCCGAAGATATGAGCGCCGTCGTCCTGACCATCAGCGATCGCTGCGCCTCCGGCACGCGGACGGACCTCTCCGGCCCGATCGTGGCCAGCCTGCTCGCGGAGGCGGGCATCCCGGTTGCCGCGGCCGCGATCTTTCCCGATGAGGTCGGGGAGATTGCCCACGCCCTGCGCCATTACGCCGCGGACGCCGACCTGATCGTCACTACCGGAGGCACCGGGCTCGCCGTGCGCGACGTCACCCCGGAGGCGACGCGCCTGGTGTGCGACCGCCTCGTCGAAGGCCTGAGCGAGCGCATGCGCGCCGTCGGCCTGCTCGAAACGCCGATGGCCCCCTTGAGCCGCGCGGTCTGCGGCTGCCTGGGCCCGACCCTGATCATCAACCTGCCCGGCAGCCCGGCCGGCGCGGAGACCTCGCTCAAGGCGATCCTCGGGCTGCTGCCCCACGCGCTGCGCCTGCTGGCCGGCGACACCGACCACCCGCAACCCGCGACCGGCGGAACCTCGGCGTGATCGCGACCCTGTTCTTCGGTATTCCGTGGAGAAAGATTGCGGGCTGGCTCGGCAAGGCAAAGATCTGGATCCTGCTGGTGCTCAAGCCGTTCGGCGTCTGGGGCATCCTGCTGCTGTCGCTGGTGGATTCAGCCGCAATCCCGCTGCCGTTTCTTGATCCGCTCATCGTCAGCTATGGCGTCGCCGACCATAAAAAAGCGGTGCTCTACTGCGTGATGGCCGCGGTCGGTTCGGCCCTGGGAAGCATGCTGCCGTACTACATCGGCCGCGCGGGAGGAGAGCTCTTCCTGCTGAAGCGCATCAACCGCGAGCGCTACGAACGGCTGCGCGACCGCTTTGAAAAGCAGGAGTTTCTCGCCATCATGCTGCCCGCCATGTGCCCGCCGCCCATGCCGGTGAAGCTGTTTGAGCTCGCGGCGGGTGTCTTCGAGATGCGCCCGCTCTCCTACTTCCTCGCCATCGCCACGGGCAAGTTCGTCCGCTTCACGGTCGAGTCGATCCTGGTCATCATCTACGGCCCGGCGATCCTCTCGACTGTCCTGCGCGTCTTCCACCGGCACGCCAACCTGGCCCTCGGGCTCATCGGCGTCATCGTCGGCGCACTCGCCATGTACGTGGTCCGTAAGGTCTTCGACCGGCGGCGCGGAGTCAGCCTGCCGGTTGAGGAAGAGATCCTCGTGGTGGGGCCGGGCGACGCGCTCTGAACGCGGACGCGCGATAGCCTTACTGCTGCGTCTTCCCGTCCAGCCTCGTCTCGACCACGCGCTGGCCTTCGGGCGCCTGCATATCCAGCAGGACGCTGCCTGAGAGCGGCGGGTTCGTCCGTCCATCGCGCAGCACCGAGTCGTACATGAAGCGCACATCCATGAACGTGACCTCGGTGAGCGGGTGCCCGGCATCGCCCGCCGCCTGCGCTTCCATGAAGAGCGGATAGGATGACCAGTCAAGATAAACCTTGCCCAGGGCGCTGCGCTTGGCCGCCAGCAGGGCAAGCGTCGTCGGGGATTTGTAGAGCGTGTCGGCGGGCACCGGGGGCAGCGCGAAGCCGGTGCGCGAGTTGATCGTCGAGAGGTGATAGGCGTCGGACGTTTCGGCGATCGTGCTCCACTTCCAGGGATTGATCGGGTGCGGGCTCGCAAAGGCACGCAGGGTTCCCGGCATATTCGCTGCCGCGTCGCGCAGCGCCACCTCGCGCTGGTCGTAACGGAAGCCGTACAGGAAGGCCACCAGGGCGAGCGCGGTGTAAGCCCAGCCGGTACTGACGAAGTTATGCCGGCGGACCCCGACCTCCGCGTTGATAAGCGCGAACAGCGGTGGCAGGACGAGCGCGGCGAGCAGGATGAGGAACAGCACCGGCTCGAAGATGAAGACAAACGACCCGGCATACCAGTGCGGGTTGAACGGGAAGAACGGACGGACGCCGTAGTTGTTCGTCCAGTCCAACAGGATGTGGCTCAGTAGCGCGAGCAGCGTTCCGGCAAACAAAAGGCCCCAGTTCGGAGGGGCCTCGTCTTTTGGAACGGCCGCGGGTTGGACGGCTGCCGGGTCCACCGCCCTGCGGTTGCGGAGCCGGTACACTCCCCAGCAGGCGGCGGTGAGGAACGCCGCTTCAACCGGCACGCCGACAAAGCTGTGGGTGATGCCGCGATGATGCATGAAGCCCTTCAACGGGCCGCTGAAGCTCCAGAGCATATCGGCATCGGGAAGCTCGGCGGCGATGGTCATGGCGATGGTCGCGTACGCTGCGCGACGATGAAAGCCGGTCCGGGCCAGGACCGCGCCGGTCAGCATGTGTGTCACGGGTTCCATACCGCTACGATAAGCGAAGAGAGACAACCCATGTGTGAGTTGCCGGATACCCGCGACGAGATCGACGATTTCATCGCAGCGTTTGAGGCGCGCACCCTGCCTAGGGAGCGCTGGACGCATGGCGCCCACCTGCTGACCGGCGCCTGTTACGTGCATGATCTCGGGGAAGAGGCGGCGGCCAACCGCATGCGCGAGAGGGTGGCAGCCTACAACCTTGCGGTGGGTGGCCAGAACACGGCGACCGCCGGTTATCACGAAACCGTTACGGTCTTCTGGATCAAGCTGCTAGCCCGGACGCTCGAGCAGTGGAGGCCCATCGAGCGTGTGGCGTTTGCGCGTCGCGCCGTCGCGGAGTTTGAGCCGCGGCGCGGCATCTTCGCCGAGTTTTATGATTTCGACGTCGTCGCCTCGATGGACGCGGGGCGCACCTGGATTGCTCCGAGCCTCAAGACCCTGTAAGAGTGAAGGCCGGGCTGAACCCTCCTATACTGGGTGGCATGGCGAAGGGATCGACGTCCGAAGCGCAGGTTAATGCGCAGATTGAGCAGCTGCGCGAGGACCTGCGGCACCACGAACACCTGTACTACGTGATGGACGCGCCGGAACTGACGGACGCCCAGTATGACGAGCGGATGAACCGCCTGAAGGCGCTCGAGGCGGCGCACCCGGAGCTTGTCACGCCCGACTCGCCAGCGCAGCGGGTCGGCGGCAAGCCCGCCGATGGCTTCCAGAAAGTGGCGCATTCGCGGCAGATGCTGTCGCTCGACAACGCCTACAACGAGGAGGAGCTACGGGCGTGGGATGCCCGCGTCCGCGCCGGGCTGCCCTCGACCGAGAAAGTCAGTTATACGTGCGAGCTGAAGCTCGACGGACTTTCGCTCGCGCTGCACTACCTTCCGGCTGCTCATGGCGCGGCGCGGATGGCTCGCGGGCTCACCCGCGGCGACGGCGCGACCGGCGAGGATGTGACCTCGAACGTGCGCACCATCCGGTCGATCCCGCTGACGATCTCTGCCGAGAAGCTGAAGGCTGCCGGCCTGCCGCAGGGCTTTGAGGTCCGCGGCGAGTGCGTGATGCCGCAGGCCGCCTTCCGCAAGATGAATGCGGAGCGCGAGGCCGCCGGGCAGTCGCCCGCGGCCAACCCGCGCAACGCCGCCGCCGGGACGATTCGCACGCTCGAGCCGAATATCGTGGCGCAGCGCAGGCTCGACTTCTATGCCTACTTCCTGCTCGAGAGCGAAGGCGGCGAGATGCTGTTGAAGTCGCAGTCACAGGCTCTTGCCGCGTTGGGCAAGGCCGGCATGCGCGTCAACCCGCAGGTTGCGACGGTTGAATCTGTGGAGGCCGTGTGGGCGTTCATCGAGCAGTGCGAGCCGCTGCGGGACACGCTCGGGTACGAGATCGACGGGATCGTCGTCAAGGTGGACAGTGCCACGCAGCAGCGGCGGCTTGGCTTTACCGGCAAGGCTCCGCGCTGGGCGATCGCGTACAAGTTCGCGGCGCGGGCCGGGACGACGCGGCTGAACGGGGTGATCTTTCAGGTGGGACGGACGGGCAAGGTGACGCCGGTCGCGGACCTGGCGCCGGTGTACATCGGCGGCACCACCGTCAAGCGCGCCACGCTGCACAATCCGGATGAGATCGTCCGGCTGGGCGTGCGTATCGGCGACACAGTTTCGGTCGAGCGCGGTGGCGACGTGATTCCCAAGATCACGGGCGTCGTCGCGACGGCCGCGGACGCGACGGAGATCGTCTTTCCGGCGAATTGCCCGGTGTGCGGGACGCCGCTGGTAAAGGAGCCGGGCGAGGTCGACTTCCGCTGCGTGAACGCGAGCTGCCCGGCGCGACTGCGGGAGGAACTGGTGCACTTCGGGGCGCGGGGCGTGATGAACATTGAAGGACTTGGCGATGCGATGGTGGCGCAGCTGCTGGGGCAGACGCTCGACGAGGTGGTCGCAGACGACGGCACGCCGCAGGAGGTGCGGGAGCCGCTGGTGTGCTCGCTCGCCGACCTGTACAAGCTGACGAAGGTGCAGCTGGTGGGCCTCGAACGGGTAGGCGACAAGACGGCGCAGGGGCTGCTCGACGAGATTGAACGGTCGAAACAGGCGGGGCTGGCGCGGGTACTGCTCGGCCTGGGAATCCGTTTTGTGGGGGAGCGGACGGCGGGGCTGCTGGCGGCGCACTTCGGCAACATCTCGGGTCTGATGGACGCGACCGAGGAAGAGCTGACGCGGGTGAACGAGGTGGGACCGAAGGTCGCGGAGGCGATCCACGCGTTCTTCGCGGTGGAGAAGAACCGGGTGCTGGTCGGGCAGCTCGAGGGCTACGGGGTGGTGATGACAGCGGAGAAGCGCGTGACGACGACGCAGCTGGAGGGGATGACGTTTGTCCTGACCGGGACGCTGCCGACGCTGACGCGCGAGCAGGCGAAGGAGAAGATCGAGGCCGCGGGCGGGCGGGTGTCGGGTACGGTTTCGAAGAAGACGAGTTATGTGGTGGCGGGGGAGGAGGCGGGCAGCAAGCTCGAGAAGGCCACCTCCCTCGGCGTCGCGGTGCTGGACGAGGCGGGGCTGCTCGGGCTGCTGGGCTAGCGGAGCGGCCAGCGAGCGGGGCGCTTTGGTGGACGCCATGCGGTCCGCCCGGACGCACGGCGCAGTTGCTCTTGTGCTGGAATCATGGCGGGGGTGGCCCCCCGTCATTCCTGCGCAAGATCTTCAAACCATTCCACTTAGGTCTGGATCAACTGCGCCGGGCCGATCATGACCCACTGCCGGATTACTGGATCTGGACGAGGTCCGGGGTGCCGTGTTTCTGGGCCGGCGGGTCGACGTTGTGCTTCTGCGGGGCGCGCCAGTGGTCGATGTAGCTCACCTGGTGGACGCAGGAGATAGTGCAGTTGGGGGCGCAGCTTTTCTCGGTGAGGAACTCTCGCTTGACGTCGGCACGTTTGTATTCGGCGACCGGTATGCCGGGGTAGCCGCGCTGCTGCGAGCAGTAGTGGACAAGACCGTTTTCGCAGACGTAGAGGTAGCGTGCGCCGGCCCGGCAGCGCCAGTCGTTGGGCTTGCCGTTGGCGATGGCTTCCTGGAAGTGGTTGAAGCGGGAGTAGCTGCGGCGGGTGAGTTTGCGGACCTTGTCCCAGACGCTGCGCTCTTCGGCGCCGAGCGGCTTTAGTTGGCCGGAGCCGTCGTGAATGATGCCGATGGTGGAGGAGAAGCCGAGTTCGAGGGCGCGGGTGGAGACCTTGTAGGCGTCTTCCGGGGGTGTGCCGCCGCCGACGACGGAGTTGATATTGACGTGGAAGTCGGCATGCTGCGCGAGCATTTTGAGTTTGGCGTCGAGGACCTTGAGGGACTTCTTCGAGACGGCGTCGGGCATGACGTTGTCGATCGAGATCTGCAGGTGGTCGAGGCCGGCCCGGTTGAGGCGCTCGATGCGGTCGGGCATGAGCAGGTAGCCGTTGGTGATCATGCCGGCGATGGCGCCGGTTTTGCGGATGCGGGCGATGACGCGGTCGATGTCGGGGTGGAGCAGGGGTTCGCCGCCCGAGATGGTGATGACGGCGGTGCCGAGGCGGCCGAGCTCGTCGATACGCCGTTCCATCTCTTCGATGGGGACGGGCGGGCTGAAGTCGTCGTACTCGTTGCAGTAGGTGCAGGCCAGGTTGCAGCGGCGCATGGGGACGATGTGCGCCATGTAGGGGTGGCCGGTGTCGATTAGGGCGGAGCCGATCGAGGCGAGTTCCCGGACTTTGCGGGTGATGCTCTTCCAACGCCGCCTGGGGGTCATCTTTCGGCCCTCGGGGGCAGTTGTCAGCACGTCAGCCATGGTGATTCCAGTATAAATCCCCCCTTCCCACAAGGGGGTGGCGGGTAGAGTAGAGGCGTTACGAGGTTTTGCATGTACGTTCGTCTCTTGATCGCCGCCGCGCTGCTGGCGGCAGGCTCCGGCGCGGCGGCCCGCGCGCAGGAAACACCGGCCCAGACGGACGTGGTTCCGGGCGGGATTCACACGACGCCGCACCCGGAGCCGCCGGTTGAGGGTTTCGTGCGACGCGACCACCAGGCGGTGGTGCTGACGCTGCCTTCGGGCAAGCCGCTGGTGCTGCGCGATTTCGACTTCAACGGCGACCCGGTGGATACCGACAAGCTGCACCTGCGGCTGCTTTCGCCCGGCGTGTATGAGCTGACGTCGGTGGCTTATGACGTCGGGTACTGGCGATTTTATGTGTCCGATGCGGCTTCGTATTTCGGCATGGGCGAGCACTTCGACACGCTCGACCATGCGCATACGGTGGTGCACAATTTGTCGCTCGACAATGCGGGGGTGAAGGGCTCAGGGACGTACAAGCCGATTCCGTTTTATCTTTCGACGACGGGGTACGGGCTTTGGTTCGACACCACGGGCGATGCGACGTTCGACTTCAACGCGTCCGACAAGGAGATGGTGACGGTGGATGCGGCGACGAACCGGCTGCGGCTGGTGCTGTTTACCGGGCAGCCGGAGGGCGTGGCGAAGGCGGATGCGGGGCGCTTTCCGAATATCCTGGCGTCGTTTGCGCGGCTGGCGGGACCGGTGACGGTGCCTCCGTACTGGGCGTTCGCGCCGTGGCATTCGCGCGATTTCCACGAGAGCCAGGCGCAGGTGATGGAGGATGTCGACCACACGCGGGAGCTGGGGCTGCCGGCGTCGGTGATCGTGCTCGATTCACCGTGGGCGACGGCTTACAATTCGTACGTATTCAACCCAAAGCAGTTTACCGATGCGCCGGCGATGGTGAAGCACCTGCATGAGGCGGGGTACAAGCTGGTGCTGTGGCATACGCCGTGGATCAACAGCAAGAACGACACGCCGGTTGAGCCGGGGTTCGCGGACAAGATCGAGGCGACGAGTCCCAACTATGCGGTGGCGGAGGAGCGTGGCTTCTTCGTGAAGACGCTGGCAGGCAAACCCTACGTGGGCCACTGGTGGAAGGGCGAGGGTTCGCTGATCGACTTCACCAACCCGAAGGCGAAGGCGTGGTGGCAGGACCAGGTGCGGCTGGCGATCCAGGCGGGAGCGGATGGCTTCAAGAATGACGATGGCGAAGGCAGCTTCGTGGGGGCGGACTTCAAGTTTGCCGATGGGACGGATGCGCGGCTGATGCGCAACCGCTATGGGACGCTGTTCAACAACGCGGTGGAGGAGTTGATCCAGCAGGACCTGAAGGGCAATGGCGCGGTGTTTGCGCGGTCGGTGACGACGGGGGCGAACGGGATCGGCTTTCTGTGGGGCGGGGATAATGCGGCGAGTTTCTCGCAGGCGAACGGGCTGCCGTCGGTGGTGACGGCGGGGCTCTCGGCGGGGCTTTCGGGGATGCCGTTGTGGTCGGCGGACCTGGGCGGGTACGAGAAGCAGCCGGACACGCCGAACCCTCTGCTGATCGAGCGGTGGACGGAGTTCGCGGCGTTCTCGCCGGTGATGGAGATTCACTCGCAGGCGAACCTGACGCCGTGGACGTTCGCGGGCGGCGGCGGGACCGAGGCGCTCGACATCTACAGGAAGTTTGCGGTGCTGCATATGTCGCTCTTCCCGTATCGCTACGGTGCGGCGATGCAGGCGGCGAACACCGGGCAGCCGATTCTGCGGGCGCTGGTGCTCGACTACCAGGACGATCCGCGCGCGCGGGAGATCAAGGACGAGTACCTGTTCGGAGATGATCTGCTGGTGGCGCCGGTGATCGACGAGAACACCAGCCGGGTGGTGTACCTGCCGGCAGGGGAGTGGCTGAATCTGTTTACGGGGGAGCCTGTCTCGGGACCGCAGACGGTGATTGCGAAGGCGCCAAAGGATACGATCCCGGTGTACGCGCGGCGGGGGACGGTGCTGCCGAAGATTCCCGAGGATGTCATGACGCTGGTGACGAGTGCTGAATCGGGAAACCAGCAGGTGCATGCGCTTGATGAGCGCCGGGTCTACGAGATCCTTGGGCCGGCGGCTGCGCATGACACCGGCTATACGGATTTTGAAGGGCGAACGATCGTGCGGTCGGGCAATACGCTGCAGATCACGCCGGCTGCGGAGTCTGCGGGCAAGACGCATGTGATTGTGCGGTGGCGCTTCGTGACCCCTGCCGGGGTTACGGTGAACGGGGCGGCGGCGGAGGTGAAGCCGGATGCGAATGGGGTGGCGACGGTCGAGTTCGAGCTCACGGCGGCGGCGACGGTTTCCTGGCATTAGCCCATTCCCCATCGTAGGTGGCGTCGTGTAAGCTCACGGACGTTGACCGGGCCTGCTCTGCGCCGAAGCACGGACCGTGAGGTTTGCCATGAAAGCTTTGCTGCTCTCCGAGTACAACAAGCTCGAAGTTGCCGACGTTCCCGGACCGAAGCCCGGGGCCGATGAGCTGCTGATCGAGGTCGCGGCGTGCGGGATCTGCGGCAGCGACGTGCATGGTTATGACGGGTCGACGGGGCGGCGGATTCCGCCGATCGTGATGGGCCACGAGGCCGCGGGGACCGTGGTCGAGGCGGGGGCAGATGTGATCGGCTTCGCGCCCGGCGACCGGGTCACGTTCGATTCGACAGTGTTCTGCGGCGTGTGCGATTTCTGCATCGAGGGCAAGGTGAACCTGTGCAACGACCGGCAGGTGATCGGCGTTTCGTGTGGCGAGTACCGCCGGGCGGGGGCGTTTGCGGAGTTCCTGACGGTGCCGGCGCGGGTGGCGTATCAGCTGCCGGAAGGGTTGTCGTTTTCCGAGGCGGCGATGCTTGAGGCGGTTTCGGTGGCGCTGCATGGGATCGCCGTTTCCGAGATGACCGGCGAAGAGACGGTGCTGGTAATCGGGGCAGGGATGATCGGGCTTTTGCTGCTGCAGGCGGCGCGCGCTGCGGGGTTTGCCGCGGCGCGGGTGTTTGTGTCGGATATCGACCGGACGCGGCTGAATCTTGCAGAGGAGCTTGGGGCGGAAGACACTTTTCTTGCGACGGGCGCTGATCTTACGGCGGCAATTTTGAAGCGGACCGGCGGCCGCGGGGTGGATGTGGTGCTCGAAGCGGTGGGGCGCGAGGAGACGATCGGGACGGCGATCGACTGTGTGCGGAAGGGCGGGACGGTGACGCTGGTGGGGAATCTCTCGCCGCAGGTGAGCATCCCGTTGCAGAAGGTGGTGTCGCGGCAGATTCGGCTGCAGGGCTCGTGTGCCTCGGCGGGCGAGTACCCTGAGGCGATGGACCTGATTGCGGAGGGCAAGATCAAGGTGGCTTCGCTGATTACGGCAGTGGCACCGCTGGCCGAGGGCCCGGCGTGGTTCGAGCGGCTGCATGCACGTGAGCCAAACCTGATGAAGGTCGTGCTCGACCCCAGGCGCAGGGCCTCGGCCGCATGAATGAACTCTTCGACCTGACCGGGCAGGTCGCGCTGATCACGGGTGCAAGCCGGGGCCTCGGACAGTACTTTGGGCGGGCCCTGGCGAAGTCCGGGGCGGACCTGATCGTGACCAGCCGGCGCAAGGCGGACCTGGAGCCGTTTGTTGCGGAGATCGAGGGGCTCGGGCGGAAAGCCTATCCGGTTGAGCTCGACGTGCGGGATCATGGCAGCATTCTGGCGATGGCCAAGGCCGTTGCGAAGATCGGGCAGGTGCAGATCCTGGTGAATAACGCGGGCTGCAACGTGCGCAAGCCCGCAATGGACGTGACGTGGGAGGACTACAACCTGATCCTCGAGACGAACCTGCGCGGAAGCTTTTTTGTGGCGCAGCAGATGGCCCAGCAGATGATCCCGCACGGCTATGGGCGCATCATCAACATCGGGTCGGTGACGAGCGTTTCTGGTTCGGCGGGGCTTGCGCCTTACACGGCGAGCCGGGGCGGGATTCGGCAGCTGACGATGAGCCTCGCTGACGAGTGGGGCAGGTTCGGCATCACGGTGAACTGCCTTGCGCCGGGGTGGTTCGAGACGGCGCAGAATCGCGTGCTTTACCAGAACCAGGAGTGGGTGGACTACCTGACCGACCGCATCCCGCTGAAGCGGCCGGGTGCGCCGCATGATCTCGACGGGGCGGTAGTGTTTCTTGCGTCTGAATCCAGCAGGTACGTCACCGGACAGACGCTGCTGGTCGATGGCGGTATCTCGACCGGGGCTACGCGCGCGACTGTCCCAAACTCCAATACGAAGTGAGGCCCCGATGAAGATCAAGCCGTTTGCCATGCTGCTTTTGCTGAGCATTGCCACCTTTTCCCGCGCACAGGAGCAAGACACGCTCCGGGTCTCGTTCATCGATGTCGAGGGCGGGCAGGCGACGCTCTTCGTGACGCCTGCGGGCGAATCGCTGCTGATCGATACGGGCTGGGCGGACAATAACAATCGCGACGCAAACCGCATCGTCGCAGCGGCGAGGGCGGCTGGCCTCACGAAGCTCGATTACGTACTGATCACGCACTTCCATGATGATCATGTGGGCGGCGTGCCGCAGCTTGTCGCGCAGATTCCCGTTGGGACGTTTATCGATCACGGCGTCAACCGTGAGCTGGACCACGGGGCGGTCGAGCACAACTTCGCGGAGTATCAGAAGGTGCTCGCGACGGGCAAGTCGAAGCGCATCATCGCAAAGCCCGGCGACGTGCTGCCGATCAAGGGCATCACCGCCACCGTCATCAGCGCGGATGGGAAGCTGATTGCGAGCCCGCTGCCCGGCGCCGGCCAGCCGAACGACGCCTGCAGGATCTCGCCGCCACGCCCGGCGGACACGACAGAGAATGTGCGGTCTTTGGGCATCGAGATCAATTTTGGCGAACTGAAGCTGCTCGACCTCGGCGACCTGACCGCGGACAAGGAACTCGAGCTGATGTGTCCCACGAACAAGCTGGGCCATGTGGATGTCCTCGTCGTCTCGCATCATGGCTGGAGCCAGAGCTCGAGCCCGGCGCTGGTGCACGGGATTGCGCCGCGGGTCGCCATCATGGATAACGGGGAGAAGAAAGGCGGTTCGCCAGGACCGCTCGAGGTTATCCAGTCGAGCCCGGGGCTCGAGGCGCTTTACCAGCTTCACTACTCGGTGGAGAGCGCAAACAAGAACACCAGGGCTGAGAACATCGCGAACCTGGTCGGTACCAGCGCAAATCCCGACCATGGGTACGGGATTGAGCTGGTGGCGCACAAGGACGGCAGCTTCACCGTGACCAACGATCGCACAAAGCAGGCAACCAGCTTCAAGCCATGAGGCAGAAGGAACCGGTTCTGCGGCTTACATCCGGCACGGGTTTAGGGTCTAATACGCGCATGGGGCACCTTCGCAAGAGCCTTCTGGCAGCGCTTCTCACTGCGACGACGGGGTACGCCATGCAGGCAGGAAGTCCGCCACCGAACGCGACGTCACCGGACAGGATGCCACCGAATACGGTCAAGCTGTCGACGATGATGCAGCAGCTCTCCGCGCAGCCGGGGTTTACCGAGGCGTTCCTTGCGCAGGTGGAAGGGGCGACCCACAAGGCGGGCGCCGCGCTGCTGACGCCGGAGCTTGTGCACCACATGCGTGAGCTCATCCTGGGCAAGGACTGGGAGGGGCTCGACCACTTTCCGGGCTGGACGATGGCGGCCATCAACCCGACGGTCCGGGTCGTCGCCCATGTCGCCGGCAGGGACGAAAAGGTTGAGGAGATGTCGACGCCGGGCGGCGCGCCTGCGATCGCCGGGGCGGAGTCGCGCAGGACGATGGCGGCCTTTCTGGATCTTGGCGACTTTGCGCTGGACCAACCGGGTGCGGTGGAGCTGGACCAGCCGGCGACAGGGAAGCCCTTTGTCGAGAGCGACTTTGTTGCGACGCTCGGAGCCGGTGTGACGCGCGGCGATGGTCCGAAGCCCGAGCTCGCGCCTCTGCATGCGGCGAGCACACGGCTTGCCGACACGCTGAACCGCCTGAGCCTGAACGGCCTGCCGTCCGTCCCGCCCTTTCATGCGGTGCTCGGCGGTGCAGCAATCAGCACGCCGCAGGATCTGATCGCCTCGCTCATCGCAGGAGGGCACACGGTCTCGGTTGCGGATTCGCGCTACTTTGCCAACTTCGGGCACCTGCACTGGCAGACTTCGGCCGGCAGCCAGGACATCCTGATGCCGTTCTGGGTGAACTCGCAGATCGTGGTGCCTTCGCCCAATGGCGCGCCGCCGCGGCCGCTGCTCGTCCCGGTGTCGCATGCGGAGTACGAGTGGTTCATCAGCTCGAATGATCCGGGCGGAGGTACGCCGAAGCTTGAGGCGGCCGTTGCCTATTACTACGGCATCGACGGCAAGGCCGAGTTCCGCACCATGGACCAGCTCGACCAGGCGTGGGTGATGAATCGCCATGCGCACGAGTATCGCGGCAACGATGCGGTCGAGGTGACGCGGCTCACCGGCGCCTTCATCCAGGCGTATGCACGTCTGCATGCCGCGCATCCGAAGGTTCCGTTCGGCGGCTATTACGGATTTGGCGTCTGCCAGGACAGCGTGGCTGCGATCGAGCTGAAGATGACAGGCAAGGCGACGCTGTTTCCCAACACGGCCGATGCGCGCTTCTTCACGAATCCCGAGGACGAAGAAGTCAACGCGCTTATCAGGCGGCTGCCCAAGGACCGCGACGGCAAACCGCCGCAGGTCGAGCGCATCTTCGGCTCGCTGCCGGTGGGCTCATCGGATGCGGAGCTGGCGACGATTTCGATTCCCGGGCTTGGCGACGACCTGATCGCGGTCCACAAAGCGTGGACCGACGGCACGCTTGAGCGCGTAGGGGATCGACGGCGGCAGCGCAACATCTTCTACGCCTTCGGTGCGGTGCTGGTGATCGCGCTGGTCTGGCAGATTCGCCGGCGTCGCGCGCGCGAGGCCCGTCAGGCGGGCGAATGATGGACCTCGCGACCCACCAGGCGATGCTCGAGGTCGCGATCGAGCAGGCCCGCGCTGGCCTCGCCGAGGGCGGCATCCCGATCGGCGCTGCGATGTTCGACTCCGCGGGGCTGCTGCTGAGCGCGGGCCGCAACCGCCGCGTGCAGCAGGACGACCCGTCGATCCACGGCGAAACGGATGCATTCCGCCGCGCCGGCCGCCAGCGAAGCTATCGTGAGGTCACCATGGTGACGACGCTCGCGCCGTGCTGGTACTGCTCCGGGCTGGTTCGCCAATTCGGCATAAGGACGCTGATCGTCGGCGAGAGCCGGACCTTCGCGGGAGGGCTCGACTGGCTGCGGGAAAACGGCGTGACCGTGATCGACCTCGACTCCACGGTCTGCCGCGATCTGCTAGCCGGGTTTATCGCCGCGCACCCCGCAATCTGGAATGAAGATATCGGTGTCGACTGATCCGTCGCCGCTTTAGCGAAGCCTGATACTTCCTCCAGTTGGTTGCGTTTGAAGCGGCCAGGTTAGAGAACGGCCACAAGGGAGAAGTCCGGGTTCGTCCCGATGGCAGCGCTCTCCAACATCCGGAGTGAGAGCCTTCAGGCAGCGGGAGCCGGCCTGTGCGTCGCCCAGGTCTGCCAGCCGCAGCCGAGCAGCAGGTACACCAGATAGGCATACGGCATCCAGCTATAGGGCGGGTCGGGGACCGGGATCAGCGTGCCGGCGAGCGCGAGCAGGATCGCGACCACGGCGGACACGGCAAGGATCGTCGTCCCCGTCGTCAGCGCGGCGACACGTTTCAGATAGAAGGGGAGCGCGACCACGGCGAGGCCGTAGGTGGTGAGGAAGCCGTAGACCGCGAGCGAGCCGAGCCAGCCGTAGATGTCCATGCCTGAGGCTCCGCGCGCGGCGAGCGTCGCCACGGGCAGCATGGTGAGAACACCCGTCAACACCACCGCACGATGAGGCGTGGCGTTCTTCGCATGGGTGCGGGCAAGGGCAGCCGGGGCGATGCCGTTTGAAGCCATGCGGAGCAGAACGCGCGCCGCCGCGGTGATGCAGCCGAGCGTGCAGGCGAACATGCTGACCAGCGCGCCGAGATCGATCACGGTACCGAACGGGGTGGCTCCGACCAACTGCGCCAGCACGTGAAACGGGGCGGTGGAGGTGCCGAGATCCTGATGCGCCTGCGCCATGCCGAGTGTCTCGAGGTAGACGCAGACGACGAAGAAGATGCCGGAGAAGAGCGCGCTCTGAACGACGGCACGCGGGATGGTCACGAGGGGATTCTGCGCCTCTGCGCCCATCGCCGTAGCGCTTTCGAAGCCGACGAAGCTGAAGATGGCCAGCACCACGCCGAGACGGACGCCCGAGGGCTTCACGCCCCGCAGGCCGAGCTGCGCGTGGTCGAGGTGCAGGCCGGTTCGCCAGACCAGCAGGGCCAGGATGACCACGATCGCCGCGACCGAGATGACCTCCAGCCACAGCATCAGCCGTGCTGAAACCTGCACGTCACGATAGGCGATCCAGGTGGTGGCGCCGACGAACACAACGGCCCACAGCACCCGGCTGGCCTCGTGCCCGGTGACCTGCAGCAGGAGCATGTTGGCATAGTTGATGAAGCCGCCGGCGACCGAAGCTCCGGTCGCCATGTACGCCAGCAACAACGCCCAGCCTGCGATGCCCGAAGCTAGGGGCGGGAGCGAAGACGTGGCGTAACTGTAGAGCGAGCCGGACGAGGAACTGATCCGGGCAAAGCGGCTGATGCAGAACGCGATCAGCAAGATTGCCGCGGTCGCGAAGAGGTACGCGAGCCACGCCCCATTGCCTGCGAGCGCGAACACGAGCGGGATCGTGATCGCCGGCGTCGTCATCGGGGCGATCGTCGAGATGGACTGCGCAAGAGTCTCGTTCGGCGAAAGGGCATTTGCGCGCAGGCCTGAGCTGGTCATGGAGATAGCGACGGGTTCGACGATCGTTTGCTCCATCGTGGGCAGCTCCTTTTTTCAAGCGGGAACGAGTTCAGGCGGGGTTGACTCCGAGCATAGACGATCGGCGGCTGGAGTCGTTCACGAATCTCCCGGGTTCGAAGCAGGGGCTACTGCCCGCTTGTAAACGTTCCATTCACATCGACGCCCTATGCTCGCTGCTCGGAGGATTTAAATCATGGCTGTGGACACATCGACGCTCGACAAGCTGCAAGGCGACTACAAAACCGCCGTGGACGAGTGGGTCAGCGCGATCCGCAAGGAAGAAGCCCTGGCTTCAAGCAACCACAGTGAAGCGCAGATCGACCAGTGGGAAGCCGCTGACTCCGCCGAAGAAGATGCGCGCGATAAAGCGAAGCAGACCAAATCCGCATACGAAGACGCGCTGCGCGAAGAGTTCTTCAACTTCTAGCACGGCCTCATCGAGGCGGCGTGCGAGCTTTGGCGTTTCGCCTGTCGCAGGTGCAACTCTCGTGCGATCCTCCGGCTCTTACATGCGGAGGCAATCCATGGCAACGAAGAAGACCAGCACGCGCAAGTACAGTCCGGCGGCCTCGGCGAACGTTGAAACCGAGATGAAGGCGATGAAGGCCGGAAAATTGAAAAGCGGCAGCGGCCAGAAGGTGACGAATCCAAAGCAGGCCATCGCCATCGCGCTCTCGGAGGCTCGCGCCGAAGGCAAGAAAGTACCGCCGCCGCCGAAGAAAGCTGCCAGGAAGGCACCAGCCAAAAAGGCTGCTGCGAAGAAGGCTGCTGCGAAGAAGGCTGCTGCGAAGAAGGCTGCTGCGAAGACGACTGCGAAGGACTAGGGCAAAATTACTTCTTGTCGGACGATGGGGAGCTTGCGGGCGCCGGCGCCGCTGCCGGAGCAGCCGCGGTGGCCGAAGCGGCAGGGGCTGCGGCAGTCGGCGAGGAAGAATCGCCTGCAGCCGCGGAGCCGGATGCCTCGCTCCCGCCTTTCGCGGCAGGTTTGGCCGAGCCATAGCCATCTGCGTACCAGCCGCCGCCCTTCAGCGCGAACGCCGGCGCGGAGATGACACGCTTCAGCGTTCCTCCGCAATGCGGGCAGGTCGTGATCTCAGGATCGGAAAACTTCTGAATTTTTTCAGTGTGCTTCCGGCAGGCGAGGCATTCGTATTCGTAGAGCGGCATGATCGTTTCCTGTACCCAGTCTAGCGGATGCATGCCAGATGTTGCGCGAAGGGATTAGAATCCCCGGCATGGCCTGCCTGAACCACGAGGAGACTTCCGCATGAACAAGCCATCCCGGCAAAGCGATCGTCGTACCTTTCTCAAGACGGGGGGCGTAGCTGCCGCCGGCCTGCTTGCTTCGGCTGCCGCCCCCGCTCACGCCGGCGACCAGGTATTGCCGGCGCTGCCAGCCAACCCGCGCACGCCTGCCGCCATGCCCACGCGCAACCTGGGACGGACCGGCTACAAGGTCGGCATCTTCTCGCTCGGCGGGCAGGCGGCGCTCGAAAAGCCAGCGAACTTCGAGATTGCCGTGCCGATCATCGAGCGAGCGCTCGACCTCGGTGTCAACTACATCGACACGTCGTCCATCTATGGCGGCCCCGACCGTTGGAGCGAGCAATACGTCGGCCAGGTCATGCAGAAGCGCCGCAACGAAGCCTTCCTTGCGACCAAGACGAAGGAGCGCACGCGCGAGGGTTCGCTGCGCATGATCGAAAAGTCGCTGAAGCTGCTGAACACCGACCATGTGGATCTCTGGCAGTTGCACGATGTCGGCCTGCCGGAGGATGTTGACGCCATCTTCGCCAAGGGCGGCGCGCTTGAGGCGCTCACCCAGATGCAGGACCAGAAGGTCGTCCGTTACCTCGGCGTCACCGGCCACTACCGTCCGGAGGCGCTCATCGACGCCTGCAACCGGCACAACTTCGACTGCATCCTGATGTCGCTCAATGCTGCCGACTCGCACATTCACAGCTTCACGGAACAGCTTTTGCCGCTCGTCGTCGAAAAGCAGATGGGCATCATCGGGATGAAGGTGCCGTCGCGCGGGCGTCTGCTCAATACCTGGACGCCGCCGCCGATCGATGCGCAGCGCCACTCATGGGAGGGCTCCGCCATTGCGAAGCGAACGGGCGTGATGACCATGCGCGACGCCATGCACTTCACTCTGACTCACCCGGTCAGCACGGTGATCATCGGCTGTGACAATATCACCCAGCTTGAAGAGAACGTTCACATCGCGCGTGAGTTCACGCCGCTGTCGCACACCCAGATGGCCACGCTCAATGCGGCCGCCGCGCCGGTGGCCGAGCAGTCGCTCTTCTTCCGTTTCACCGACCGCAGCAAGGGCTGATCGAGAAACGTCCCGCAACGTGCGAGCGAGGCTCGCGTGACGCGGGACGCTTCATCGATTCGCCGTTCAGGCCTTGCCCAGGTCGATCAGGCGTACGCTTGCGATGGCTTCCACCTGCTTCAACGCCTCGATGGCCGGCGCAACGGACTGGGTTGCCGGGACGTCGACCTGGATGATGGCCAGCGCCTGCCCCTGCGGCACGCGGCCCGAGCGTGTGCTCCGGCCCAGGGCAAAGTTCGCAATGTTCAGGCCGTGCTCGCCGAGGATCGTCCCGATCCGCCCGACCACGCCGGGTACGTCGTGGTTGCGAATCGCCACCAGCGTTCCCTGCAGCGGCGCTTCGATGTCGATACCGTCATAGGTCAGCAGACGCGGCGATGTGCCGTGCAGCACGGTCGCGGAGGCGGTCGTCTCGCCGTCGGAGCTATGCAGCGTCAGTTTCAGCACCGAGCCCGAGCCGCCCGCGACAAACTCCTTCTTGTCCTCCTGCAGCCGGATCCCGCGCTCAGCGGCCACCGAAGCCGCGTTGATGCGGTTCACCGCATCGGCGCCGTCGAACAACCCGGCAATCGCAGCGTTCCGGATCAGATCCGTCTTGCCCTGCGCGATGCGGCCGCTATAGGTAAGGGCAAGCGTTTCGAGGTGCCCCTGCGCAGCGTGCGACAGGAACTGTCCCAGGCGCCCGGCCATCTCAATGTAGGGCGCCACTTCGAGATACTCCTCGTGCGTCAGCGAGGGCAGATTCACCGCGTTCTGCACCACCCCGAGCTTCAGGTAATCGCGCACCTGCCTGGCGAGCTGAATGCCGATTGCTTCCTGCGCCTCGTCGGTCGCGCCCGCGATGTGCGGCGACAGCAGGACACCGGGCAGATCGAAGTACACCGAGTCCTTCAGCGGCTCCTTGTGGAACACATCGAGCGCCGCACCGGCGACCTTGCCGGACGTCAACCCCTCGGCCAGCGCCGCGTCGACGATCAGTTCGCCGCGTGCGCAGTTCACGATGCGCACACCCGGCTTCATGATCGCAATCGAATGCGCGTTGATCATGCCCTCGGTCTGCGATGTCAGGCCCACGTGCAGCGTCAGGTAGTCCGCTGAATGGAACACCTGGTCGAGCGAAGTAAGCGTGACACCGTTCTCGCGTGCGATGACCGGCGCGAGGAACGGATCGTAAGCGATCAGATCCATTCCGAAGGCGGCCGCGCGCCGTGCGACTTCAAGCCCGATGCGCCCCAACCCCACAATGCCGAGCGTCTTACCGCGCAACTCCGAGCCCTGCAGGGATTTCTTGTCCCACACGCCCGCATGCATGGAGGTGTTTGCCTTCGGAATCGATCGCGCCATGGCGATCATGAGCCCGAGAGTCAACTCCGCCACTGCTACCGCGTTGGCGCCCGGCGTGTTCATCACCACGATGCCGCGGTGCGTCGCCGCCGCTGTGTCGATGTTGTCGACCCCCACCCCGGCGCGTCCAATCACGCGCAGCTTCGGGGCATGCTCCAGGAGCGTCGCATCCGCCTGCACCGCAGACCGCACGATGAGTGCATCTGCATCCTTCAACTCGTCCGGCAGAGACTTGATCTTGTCCGCCGTGATGCAGGTCCAGCCTGGTTCCTGGTTGAGAATCGCGAGAGTTGCGGGAGATACCTTTTCAGCAAGAACGATCTTCAAGACGAACCTCGTGGAGGCCTTACCCTCCCGGTTGATGTGCGCGAAGTTACCAGATGTGAGTCGATGTCGGTTTCATCCGACGGCAAGCGGGCGCAGCGAGTGCCGGGCCGCAGACCTTCCCATTGTAGAGAAGCCGGAGGGCGGTCGTGCATTTGCAAGCCATGGAAGGACATGGAATTGCTTCGCCGGGCCGCTCAATTCACGGGCTGCCCCCGCACGGTACGCCCATGGAAGGGTGGTGGGTAACCAGGAATGTTATTAGTTCGGTAATCGCACAAAACAGGTGTAGATCAACCTCTGTGGCCGAAGGCGCCAAGGTAATTTTGCCCAGGTTCTGCCGAACATTTTGCCCAAAGAATGTACTAATTTCCGAGTTGCGGAAAAGGATGCCTTGAAGGCCTTTTTATTTAGATTTCTTGGGGAAATTTGAGCTTTTCGTGGCAAATGTTTATGTAATGATCCTCTTAGAAATCACCAGCTTCTGCCTTCAGTTTGACTCAAGGTCCGGCGCAACGTGTGGTTTTGGCGTCTGTGTCCGGTTGCAGATTATGCAGCACGGCACACAGTCAGAGAGAGCCATATCCTTTCGTTCCAGTAGAGCTGTCCACCTCTACTTCGACGCAAGCATATGCGGAGAGACGCTCCGCTCATCTCAATCGCCAAGCCTCGGGAAATGCCGGGTTCGAAGTCGAATACTCCACTGAATCACGACAACCCGCAGCTTCGGAAGACCGTTCAGAGTCTTCGTGCTGCCTTCGCCTTAGCTTACTTCCCCGAGAGGCACATCCCATGAATCTTCGTTCTTCTGTACGTCTGATGCTTGTTACCGCGCTCGCGTCGCCCGCATTCGCAACCGTTGTTGTCAACAGCCCGGCAAATGCCGTCAATACTGGCTCAAGCGTGAATTTCAATGCTTCCGCCACCACAAGCACCTGCTCAAAGGGTGTCTCTGCGATGGGCGTTTATGTCGATGACAGCCTCAAGTACCAGGTGAGCGCTACCAGCATCAACACCGCCATCTCGGTTTCGGCAGGCGCGCACAGGGCCGTCATTCAGGAGTGGGATAACTGCGGCGGCGCCACCACGGCCACTGTCAACTTCACCGCCAGCGCCTCCTCGGCCGGTGTTCATGTGACCTCGCCCGCCAACGGCAGCACGGTTGCCTCGCCCACTCCGTTTATCGCGACGGCCAGCACAGCCTGCGGAAGCGGCGTTGCCGCGGTCGGCGTTTACGTTGGCGGAGCGCTGAAATACAAGGTTGCCGGCAATTCCTTAAACACCACCCTTTCGCTCGGCAGCGGCACGCAATCGGCTGTCATTCAGGAGTGGGACAACTGCGGTGGCAGCCTCACCACCCCGGTCTCTTTCACCGTCGGCAGCACCGCAACCCCCGCCGGCCGCACCAAGCTCTCGAACCTGCAGGGAGTCGGCGGCTGGAACCAGTGGGGCGAAGAGCCGCCCGTCTACGACATCTGCACCTCCTGCAAAGGCATCTGGTGGACGATGATCCAGCACTACAGCGCTCTTTCGCTCAGCGGCAATGCGACGAAGTTCACCATCGGCGGCACCACTCCGTATGCCGATGTTCTCTGGTCGAACAAGCTCATCGGCCAGCTCTCAACCCTCGGCCAGCCGGACAACGCCCACAAGATTATTCCCAACGTCTACAACATGCAGTTTGATGGCGATATCTTCGTATCCAACCTGTCCGCCACGCAGGATATCGAGCTCGACGTCAACCTCTACTTCAACTCCATCGGCCTCGAGTGGGGCACTGAGTGCAACCACCTGAATGGCAACGTGTGGGATATCTGGAACGTCGGCACCCGCCACTGGAATCACACCAGCGTGCCTTGCACCCTCAAGGAAGGCCAGTGGAACCACGTAACCTTCGTGGCGCAGCGCCTGTCGAACAATGACGTCGTGTACAAAACGATCACCGTGAACGGCGTCACCTATACCTGGAACATCACCGTGGCTCCTTATGCAGTCCCTTCCAGCTGGTACGGCATGACCGTCAACTACCAGCTCGACGGCAACAACAAGATGGCCACCAACGTCACTTACCTCGACAACCTCGCGGTCACCTACTGGTAGCCAGCGGGCGCGCCAAACAAGTGGAAGCAGGGAAGGGGACGGGCATCTTGCCCGTCCCCTTCTTGTTGCCGCCGCTCTCTTTGCTCAAGTGCCGCGAACAGTCGGGCTCAGGGTGCGATGAGCGGAAGGTTCATTCCCTTCACGATCGCCTGGTAACGCGGATTGTCACGTAACGAATCGAACTCCGGGTAGCACTGCATCCAGAGCAGCGGCGGCGAATGCTCGCCGTACGCCTTCTCGAGGCTCGAGAGGGCCTCCTGCTTTCGACCAAGCAACGCGTAGCTGCTCGCAAGGAAGAAAGGCGAGACATAATGCACCCTGCCGTGCTCCAGGTCGCGCGCCAGGACTCCTTCTACGATGCCCGCATAGCCCGCGCGTGCGAAGTCTGCCCGAATCTCCGCGGCCCTGGCAGCCCCGCCCTTCTTGAGAAGGGCCTGCTGCGCGGCCGCCTCTGCGGCCTCACGATCCCGCCCCAGCCAGTGATAGGTGATCTGAAGCAGTCCCAACAGGGTTGGGTCGTACGGCGTCTGTTCGAGACGAAGTTGTGCTTCATGCAGGGCAAGATCCCACCGGCGTGCGTCGAGATACGCCAGCTCCAGCGCCCAGGGTCGTGCAAATGGATCCAGCTCGGTTGCGATCGACTGCTCGCGGATTGCCTCGTCATGACGATTCAGCGCAGCCAGCATTTTGGCGCGAAAGTGATGCGCCTCCGCGAACTTCGGATTCAACTCGATCGCACGCAGAAGCTCCGCATCGGCCTTTACCGCATCCGCCCGGGCGATGAAATACGACGAACCCAGCGCGAGGTGAGCCTCGGCCGACAGGTCATCGAGCTGCACCGCCTTCAGCGCGGTCGACAGCTCCGGCTCGAGCGAGTCAGCCGGAGCCAGCCGCCCCGTTACCGCACCCGCCCCGTAATAAATCGACAGCCCGCTCCAGCCGAGGGCGTAGTCAGGCTGCAGCTCAGTTGCTTTGCGGAAGTAAAGCAGCGCCTCTTCGTCCGGACCGTTGAACCAGAGATCGCGTCCGCGCAGGTAGGCATCATGCGCCGCCGGCAGCACCGGGCGATCGGGGGTGGTGTGAGCGGCCGCGCTGTGAAGGCTTTCGGAGATTGCAACTGCCGCCTCCCTCGGCAGCGCAACCAGGTCGTCCGCGCTGCGATCGTAGGTCTCCGCCCAGACATGCGCGTCGGTCGCGGCCTCGATCAACTGCAGGTTGAAGTGAACGTTGGGCCCCGTCCGCGCCATCGAGCCTTCGAGGATCGCATCGACCCCAAGCCGGCGAGCCACGTCGGCCATGGAAGGGTGACTTCCCTTGAACTGCATCACCGAGGTCCGCGAAACAACGCGCAGGGTCGAGTGCTTGGCAAGCTGGGTGATCAACTCATCGGTAAGACCATCAGCCAGGTAGTCCTGGCCCGCATCGTGAGAAAAATTGTCGAGCGGCAGCACCGCCACGCTGTGAATCCTCTCCACCGGTATGCCCGCCTGCAGGTACGGGCGGCCTACCACCGCGGCCAAAGCACACAGCCCCAGCGTTGCCACCACAAAACTCGTCCGCCCTATCGGGTACTTCCGCTGAAGCGGGGCGCCTGAACCGATAGCACTCTTCATCTCGCCCGGCTCTTCTCGATCAGGAAGCGCATCCGCTGGCGGCGCGCTCGCCCGGGAGGACATGCCCTCCCGCGCGAACGCATTCGAAACATCGGCCAGCACCGGTAAAGGATGAGCCGTGCCCGCCGGCTCCTCACCTTCTGCGCCCATTGCCGGCGCCGGCTGTTCTTCGACGACGGGCGTTACCGATGCGATGAAGCGGTACCCCTTGCCCGTCACGGTCTGCAGAAAGCGCGGCTCCTCCGGGTCTTCGCGCAACACCAGCCGGATCTTCCGAATCGCCGTGTTGATCCCGTGCTCGGTGTCGACAAAGACCTCGCGCTCCCACAGCTGTCCGGCAATCTCCTCTCGCGTCACCAGCCGTCCCCCGCTGCCCGCCAGCAGGATCAGCAGTTCCATCGGTTTGCGTTCGAGCTTGAGCGCCCGGCCGCTCCGCAGCAGGCTGAAACGCGACGGGTCCAGTCGATACTCGCCGAATATGTATGCCGGAGCGCTCACCAGGTTGGGTTCCCTCTGCGGCTGCAGTATAGCCCGGGGGTCTCGACAGGAGAGCCAACACCCTGTTTTCAACGGCTTAGCGCTTCACCTCTTCTTCACCTCGCGCTTTACCCAGCCTTCATTGCTTCCGCCGGCGGGACAGGCGAAGGTTCGGGACAGCCGGAAGCCCGGCACATAAAAGGAGATCACCCTATGCGTTCCATCACCAGAACCTACGCACTCTCGCTCGGCACGCTCATGCTCTCGCTGGCCGCCGTGTCCGGCGCCGTCGCACAGTGCGGTGGCTACAGCAAACCGGCCGCCTTGCACGGCAGCCTGCAATCCGCGCAGCCTCGCCTTCTCCAGGCCGCATACGATCGGGACGACGTCGCCCCGATCGTCGGCCTCTGGCACGTCAAGTTCATCTCCAAAGGCTCCTCAGGGATCCCCGACGGTGCCGAGGTGGACTATGGCTATTCCACCTGGCACAGCGACGGCACGGAGCTGCTCAACTCCGGGCACCAGCCCCCGAAGTCAAGCAACTTCTGCCAGGGTGTCTGGAAGCAGGTTGGACGCGACACCTACAAACTCAACCACTTCGCCATCTCCTGGGACCCCAGCGGCAGCTATCTTGTCGGGCCGGCCAATATCAAGGAAGAAGTAACTCTGTCCGACCGCAGCCACTACAAGGGCGTCTTCACCCTCGACCAATACGACGAGAAGGGCACCGTGCTGCAGCACATTCAGGGCATCATCACCGGCGTGCGGATCGAAGTCGATACGAAGCCCTCTTCGGTCGAGTAACTTCACCTGCTACCCTGGCCAGTCTGCCTTCCCCAGAAGCCCCCGGCACCCGGCAACGGGTTCGGGGGCTTGTGCCCGGTCGGGCTCGTCAGGTTGGACGCCTGTCCAAACCTCATCGCGAACGGCGACCACTTCGTGGGTGGGCTTCGCGTGCCTCACACGAAGTAATGCGGTACGAAGCTGCTCAGATTGTCCGTAATGGGTCCCGCACTCTCGCGAATGCCGAGCCCGCTGCAATCCTGGTCCACCATCCAGACCCCCAGCACGGGGAAGCGGCCACCAAACGACGCCTCGGGAGCCAGCGCCTGGCGGATAAACGGTCCATCGCCATAGGGTCCCCCGGTTTCGACCGTCTGCACATTCGGCTGCACCAGCGAGATGTTCGCCCCCTCGCGCGAGTGCAGCGGCTTGCGCGCGTAGCTGGTCAGGTCGCCGCGGTCGCCATGATTTTCAAAGTAAGCCGGCAGCAGCAGTGGGTGGTTCGGATAAAGCTGCCACAGGATCGGCAGGATGCCCTTGTTCGAAAGCAGCAGCTTCCAGATCGGCTCGATCCAGACCATCGCGTGGTACGTCTCAAGCGCATGCGGCCCAAACTCCTCGGCCAGCATCGCCTCCCACGGGTACAGCTTGAAAATCGACGAGATCTGGTTCTCCTCCAGATCAACAAAGCAGAGCCGGTCCGGGTTCCAGCCAACATCCTGCAGCGCCAGTTGCCGTGTCTGCACACCCGCCTGCTCCGCCGTGTCGCGCAGGTAGGTCACGGTCAACAGGTCCTCCGCCGCCTCTTTTGCAAGCGCAGGCTCGGGATCGGGAAACTCGAGCGCCGCAAAATACACCGGCTGGGTCAGGTAGTCGGCGACATCCTTCCACTTGGCAATCAGCCGGTCGTGGATCGAATTGAACTGGTCGGGCTTTTTGAAGACACTCGTCCCCGGCAGGTTCGTGCCCAGGTCTTCCATCCACTCCCACTGGATCACCGACGTTTCGATCAGCGAGGTCGGCGTATCCGCGTTGTATTCAAGCAGCTTCGGTGGCTGGCCCGACTGCGCACCCGCCCACGAGATATCGAACCGCCCGTAGATCGCCGGCGGCTCCTGGTTCCACGCCCATTCGATCATCGGGATCGCAGCCGGCGGAATCGCCAGCTCCGCATACCGCTGCTTGTCGATCACGTGCTGCGCCGCGGCCAGGCACATGGTCTGCAACTCGTTGCCCGCGGCCTCGAGCGCATCGATCTCCGCCGCCGTGAACTGATACGCCGCGGACTCATCCCAGTATGTCTGCGGCGCCATGGCCGCGGGCGAATGAAACGTCAGCCCGTGTTGCTCGACTTTCGATTGCCAGTTGCTGCGCGGAGTAAGGCTGATGCGTTGCATGGTGCTCCTGATCCTGTGCTGATGCCGGTTGAAGAAAACCTACTCGCCGCCCCCGCCGCCATGCCCGCCGCCTTCGCCGCCGCCGCCGAAGCTCGAGCCAAAACCGCCGCGCGAGGTGCTGGTCGAATAACTGTGGCCCGCGACCGGACTATTCGAGCCGCCGCTCGCAAGCGCGCCCAGCGCATAGCCGCCGAGTCCCCCGTAGTAGTAGTGATACGGATAAAATCCGGGTGCGTAGCGCCCGTTCACGGCGTTCGTGCCGCTGCCACTCCCCGGCTGTCCCCCGCAGAAGCTCTGGTCGACCACATGGTTGTTTTCATCGACGCAGCGCTTCGGTTCGGCCTGGCGGCAGCCTGTTCCCAGCACGGCCACGGCGACCGAAGCGAGCAGAGGCGCGGAGACTTTGACGGAGCGTTTCATGATCGAAATCCCTGGCCAACAGGTTAGCAGCCCGGGCTACCTTGCAGGCGGCAGAACCTTGATCTCGAACACCGCTGGCCACTGCTTGCCGGTCACGAACAGCCGGTCACCCTTCGCGTCATACGCGATACCGTTCAGCACTGCCTCCGGGTTCGACCGCGACGACTCCGGCTCGAGGCCGCTCAGGTCGATCCAACCCAGCACCTTGCCCGTCTTCGGCGAGATGCGCGCGATCCGGTCCGTATGCCAGACGTTCGCGTAGATCTCACCCTTCACATACTCCAGGTCGTTCAGCTGATCGACTTCCTTTGCGCCGTCCTTCACCACCACGTGCCGCACCTCGGCAAACGTATCCGCGTTGCGAAACCGCAGCGTCGACGTCCCATCGCTGCTCACGATCTGCTTGCCGACCCGCGTCATCCCCCAACCCTCGCCGGTGTAGTGAAACTCCCGCAGCGTGCGAAAGCTGAACCGGTCGATCACGAAGCCGGTATGCGTCTGCCATGTCCACTCAAGAATGTTCGGCCCCGCATCGACGATCCCCTCGCCAAAGTACTTCGCGTCCAGATCGGCATGCTGCACCACCCTGCCGCTCGCCGGCTCGATCGCCAGCAACTGCGAGTGACCGGAGATCCCCGTCCCCTCGTAGAACAGCCCATTCAGGAAGAAAAACCCCTCGGTATAACTCGCCGTCGCGTGCGGATACTTCGCCACCACCCGGTAGGTATAAGTGGGCGCAGCAAGGCATTCGTTCGCGAGCAAAAGCAGCAGCAGAGAAAGGGTCGTCTTCATGGCAGGCCAGCGAACTCCAGACTAGCAGCCGCCTTCCCGATAGACTGAATCCTGTGCTCCGCACCGTCCATGCCACGCGCTACGTGCTCGCGCTCCGCGAGGGCGGGTCGCTGCCCGCGATCGTCGAGGCCGACGACCAGGGCATGTACGTCCTCAAGTTCCGCGGCGCCGGACAGGGCCCGCTCGCGCTGGTCGCCGAACTCGTCGCCGGCGAGATCGCCCGCGCCCTCGGCCTCGCCGTCCCCGAGCTTGTGTTTGTCGAGGTCGATCCCGTCCTCGGCCGCAACGAGCCCGACGCCGAAATCCGGCATCTGCTCAAAGCCAGCCACGGCCTCAACCTCGCACTCGACTACCTGCCCGGCTCCATCACCTTCGACGCCGCGGCCGGCGAGCGCGCCTCGGCCGAAATCGCTTCAATGGCCGTCTGGTTCGACGCCTTCGTGCAGAATGTCGACCGCACCGCGCGCAACGCCAACCTGCTCGTCTGGCACCACAACCTCTACTTCATCGATCACGGTGCAGCTCTCTACTTCCACCACAACTGGCCCACCGCAGCCGAAAAAGCCTGCTCGCCCTGGCCCGAGTCGCAGCACCACGTGCTGCTGCGCTGGGCCTCGGAGATCGCCGCCGCCGGTACCCGCGCCCGCACTATCCTGACGCCCGCACGCCTCAGCGAGATCCTCGGCTGGATCCCCGGCGCGTGGCTTGAAAGCGAAGAAGCAACCGCTGGCGAACGTCGCGAAGCCTACGCCGCGCACCTGCTGCGCCGGCTCGAGCACTCCACAGACTTCGAACAGGAGGCGATCCGTGCACACCAGCGCCTCGTTTGATTACGCCGTGCTGCGCATCGTGCCGCGCGTCGAACGGCAGGAGTTCCTCAACGTCGGCGTCCTTGTCTTCTGCCGCGAGCGCCGCTATCTCGAAGCCCGCGTCCATCTCGATGAGCCGCGCCTGCTCGCGCTCTCACCGCAGCTTGACCTCAAGCTCATCCGCCAGCACGCCGATGCCGTCGTCCGCATCTGCCAGGGCGACGAAACCGCCGGACCCATCGCAAAATCATCACAGAGCGAACGGTTCCACTGGCTCACCGCGCCGCGCAGCACCATGCTCCAAACGTCGCCCGTCCACACCGGCATCTGCGCCGATGTGGACGGGATCCTCGCACGTTTATTCAGCCAGCTGGTTCTGTAGTCAGGCCTTCGCCCCGGCATGGTGCAGCGAGCACTGCGCATCCTCGCGACCGCACAGACAGCCGCGTGCCGCAGCCGAAGGATGCGTAGCCTCCGCATAGACCTTTTGCGCCGCAATCAGCCCGTCGCCAAACTGTACTGGCCGCCCGCCGTACACCGCCTGCGGAACCGACTTCACGATCACCTGTTCAAGCGCCCCGATCAGCGCGATCGTATCCATGTAATCGAAAAAGCCAAGATGCGCGATGCGAAAGATCTGCCCCTTCATCTCACCCTGGCCGTTGGTGATGATCGCCCCGAAGCGCGACTTCAACTCCTTCACAAACAGCCCGGAGTCGACCCCCGCCGGCGGCAACACCGCCGTCGCCGCCGCCGCCGGAGCCCCCGGCGCGAACAGCGTGCAGCCAAGCGCCAGCATCGCCGCCCGCGTCATCGCCGCGATCGTCTCGGCGTTGTCGACCAGCTTCTTCCGCCCCTCGGTGACGCTGCCCGCCGGGTTCTCCGCCGTGCCCGCCTGCGCAGCAATCCAGTCGAGCGCCGCGCCCAGCGCCGCAATCAACGCCACCGCCGGCGTGTAGGCCGACTCGCCATTCTTCGCGTTCTTCTTCTCCTTGCGCAGGTCAAAGTAATACCGCGGATTGTAGGTCGCTTCCATCCGGTCCCACGCCTTCGGCCCCACCGCAAGGTACGACAGGCCAGGCGGAATCATCACCGCCTTCTGCGACCCGCCAATCAACACATCGATCCCCAACTCATCCATATCGAGGTGCGTCGTCCCCAGCCCGGTGATGGCATCGACCACCAGCAGCGCCTCGGAGTCCATATCCTTCAACAGCTTCGCCACCGCCGGCACGCAATGCCGCACGCCGGTCGAAGTCTCGGTCGCCTGCATGAAGACCGCCCGCGTCTCAAGCTTCAAACCTGCCTTCACCTCGTCGATCGAAAACGTATGACCGTAGGGCGCTTCCACCACATCCACCGCGCAGCCGAACGCCTTCGACAGCGCCGTCCAGCGCTCGCCGAACTTGCCGGCCGTCAGCACCAGCACCCGGTCGCCCGGCGACGTCAGGTTCGAGACCGCGGCCTCCATGGCGCCCGTCCCCGAAGACGACAGGATGATCACATCGCCCGTCTTCGTCCCGACGAACTCTTTCAGCTGAACCAGCACCCGCGAATACAGCGCGCGAAACTCGGCCGTGCGATGGTGAATATCGGCCGCGGCCATGGCGAATTGCGCAGCCGGCAGCAGGGGCGTAGGACCAGGCGTAAACAGACGTGTTTTCCGAATCATGCTGTCGATTGTACTAACCCACAGCGTCCAACTCCCCACGAAGTGGCGTCCGCCCGGCGTCGGGGCGCACTTGCTTCTAAAATTGCACCTGAGGCATACAGATGAGCGACACAGGCACCATCTCCGAACGAATCGGCAAAGACATCATCATCGCCATGAAGGCGAAGGACGAGCACCGCCTCACCACCCTCCGCATGGTCAAATCCGCCATCAAAAGCAAGGAGATCGACAAGCGCACCGCCCTCACCGGTCCGGAAGAAACCCAGATCCTGACCACGCTCATCAAGCAGCGCCGCGAATCCGTCGAATCCTTCACCAAGGGCGACCGGCCCGAGCTTGCCGAAAAGGAAAGGCTCGAGATCGCAATGATCGAGGCCTACCTGCCGCAGGCCGCCAGCGAAGAGGAAGTTCGTACCGTCATTCTCGGCGCCATCTCCCACCTCACCAAGGACGCCGATGGCGTCAGACCCGGCCCGAAGGACATCGGCCCCGCCATGCGCGTCGTGCAGCAGCGCATCCTCGCCAGCGGCCTCCGCGCCGACGGCAAGATGGTCAGCGAAATTCTCAAAGCGGAACTGGGTCAGTAAACGACAAGCAAAAGCAAGTACGTCCTGACGCCGGACGGGCGCCACTTCGTGGGGTGAAAGCGCTGGCGCGCGAAGATCGTTCAATCTTTAGCACCCTCCCCGCGCGCAGCGCTCCCACCCCACGAAGTGGCCGCCGCCCGCGATCAGGGCGCACTTGCCGTTGCCCTTCGCTCACTCCCGAATCACCTTCACGAACACGCCGTCCGGCAGCGACGCCCCGCCCAGCAGGTGAATCGCGCCGCCCCGGGTAAACCCGCGCAGCATCTGCGGCTGCGGCGCCGCGGCCGGCTTGGCCGGAGCTGCAGCCGACGCTGGCCGAGGCCGCAGCGGCAGCGACTCCACTTTCGTATCCACCCCGGCAGACCCTCCCCCGCGCCCCATCCCGCGATCCATTGCCTGGTTCGCTAGGGCGTCCGCTTCTTTATTTTTGTGCCGCAGCGCGTGCGAGATCTCGAAGCCCTCGAGCTTCGCAATCCGGTCCCGCGCCTCCTGCCATAGCGGCTTCAGATCTGGCGAGTTCACCTTGTACTTGCCCTGGATCTGCTTCACCATCAGCTCGGAATCAGACACCAGCTTTACCCGCCCGTGCCCGTTCTTCAGCGCCCACGCCAGCACCGCCAGCAGCCCGCTGTACTCCGCGTAGTTATTCGTGCGGGTCCCCAGAAACTCCGACAGCTCGGCCAGCGTGCGCCCCTGCGCATCCGTCACAATCGCCCCGTAGCCCGAGGGCCCCGGGTTGCCGCGCGACCCGCCATCGCAGTGCGCGTGAATCCATTCAGTAGCCATCCCCCAAGTCTAGTAGTCCCACGGGTGCAAAAACCCCACCCCCACCCCCGACAACTGATACTGATACTGAGAACTAAGAACTGAGAACTGAGAACTGACAACGCCCCACCCACCCCACCCACCCACCCCAGCTAACCTTTTCCCCAAACCCGTGTCTATCCGTTAGAAGTTGATTTCTGACTCCGGAGTCGGAACTGCATGGGCGCTGAGACGTACACATTGGGCGTGGAAGGTGAGTTGTCGCCAGTCATGGCGGCGTTGCGCAGGCCTGGTTTCACCGCTCGCATCGGCGTAGAATCGTCGCCTGTGGCAAAAGCAGCGGTACAAACGGGTGGACGCGGGGCCAAGTTGACGCAGGCGCAGATCGACGCGCGCGCGCAGCAGCGGGTCGAAGACGACGAGTTGATCCGCGAAGCGCAGAAAGGCGACCGAAGCGCGTTCGACGCACTCGTCCGCCGTTATGACCAAAGCGTTCTGCGCCTCGCCCTGCACATGCTCGCCAACGAGCAGGACGCGCAGGACGTCCATCAGGAAGCCTTCATCAAGGCCTACCGGCACCTCGCCAACTTCCGCTTCGAATGCTCGTTCTACACCTGGCTCTACCGCATTGTGACCAACCTCTGCCTCGACCAGCTGCGCCGGCGCAAGTCGCGCCGTGAAGATCCAGCCACGGTTCTCGACGCGGGCGGGGACGAGATGGACCTGATGGCGAACGTCACCGACGACCGCGCCATGGCCAATCCGGGCCGCGAACTCGACCGGAAAGTGATGGGCGAGCGCATCGCCCAGGCGCTCGACAAGCTCACCCCGCGCGAGCGGACGGTCTTCGAGCTCAAGCACTACCAGGGGCTCAAGCTGCGCACCATCGGCGAGATGCTCAGCACCACGGAAGAGACCGCGAAGAACACTCTCTTCCGCGCCACTCGCAAGCTTCGGCTCAACCTTGCCGAGCTCCGCGGACTCTAAGAGACTTCCCTAACCGCACCACACGCTGTGTTCCGCACCACTCACCGGGCAAAAGACCTGGGAGCGCACGACCCGAAACAAATTTTTGAGGCTGGTAAGAGGCGACACCATGAACTGTGAAGGAGCACGCGACAGCATCATTCTCGCGGTGTACGGCGAACTGCCGGATCGAGACGCGATCGGGCTCGAGCAGCATCTGACGACCTGCGAAGAGTGTCTGCAGGAGTTTGAAACCCTGCGGAAGATGGACGAACTCACCGCCCTCTACCCGCTCGCCGACCCCGACCCCAACCTGCTCGCGCAGAGCCGCATGCGGCTCGATGAAGCCCTCGATGCCATGCCCGCCCAGGGCCTGCTCAGCCGCCTGCAGGCGAGCGCGATGGCCTGGCTCGGTCACATCCAGGGCGCCCCGGCCCTCGCCACCCTGCTCATCGGCACCGGCTTCCTCGCCGGCAACTTCACCTACCGCTACCAGGTCGCGCACGCGCCCGCCAAGCAGCCGCCCATCATTCTCACTAACCAGATCGGCGGCGGCATCTCCACCATCTCCGGCATCACCCAGCTCCCCGGCGATCTCGTCCAGGTCAGCTACGACCGCGTCGTCCCCGAGATGGCCCAGGGCTCGCTCGACGACCCCCAGATCCGCCAGCTGCTCATCATGGGCACCCGCGCCGCCGCTACCAACGGCGTCCGCGTCGACTCCGTTTCGCTGCTCGCCGGCGAATGCAGGGTAGGCCACGCCTGCCGCAACGAGTCCGACGGCAGCGGCACACGCTCCTCGCTGCTGACCAGCCTCAAGACCGACAAGAACCCCGGCGTCCGCCTCAAAGCTCTCGAGGGCCTCGAGCCCTACGTCGCGCAGGATGACAAGGTTCGCGACGCCGTGCTGCTCGCCCTGCTCACCGACCGCAGCGCCCAGGTCCGCACCGAGGCCATCGCCCTGCTTGCCCCCGTGTCGTCCGATACCAGCGTCCGCCAGGTCATGCGCACCGTCTCCACCACCGACGACAACCCCTACATCCGCACCGTCAGCACCCAGGCTTTGCTCGGGTCGGCCTCCATCCAATAAAGTGTTCTCGCCAAAAGGTGCAGGTGCAATGAGCAGCATGCGTGGCTTCAGTCTTGCGGTGATGGCGGCCCTGGTCCTCGGCCCGGCAGCTCAGGCTGCAGAGCCCTCCGGCCTGGCGCACGCTCGCCTGCCCGAGCAGCGCCAGATGGCCCGCGGAGCCGCCCCCGTCAGCTACCTCGGCATCGACGTCCGCGCCGTCGGTGACGACCAGGTCACCACCCTCCGCCTCAAGGACATCCACGGCGCCGAGATCACCCAGGTCGACCACGACGCGCCCGCCGGCAAGATGGACCTCCGCGTCCACGACGTCGTTCTCCAGATGAACGGCATCCTCATCGACACCGCCGACCAGCTCCGCCGCATGATGCACGACTGCCCTCCCGGCCGCATGGTCGTGATGACCATCAACCGCGAGGGCCAGGTCATCACCACCTCCGCCCCCATGGCCGACCGCGAGGTCGTCGAGCGCCAGGCCTGGGCCCAGCACGTCGGCACCGGCATCAACCTGCCCGGCCCGCAGGCGCCCGACTCCGCCCTGCCCACCCCCGGCGAAACCGCCTTCGCCGCCCCCGCGCCCGCCCCCGCCGCCCCCGGCTCCCGCTACAGCAAAAGCTTCCTCGGCACCCTGCTCACCAGCCCCACCTATACCGGCGCCATGCTCGAGATCATGCGGCCCCAGCTCGCCCAGTTCTTCGGCGTCCCCACCGGCACCGGCCTGCTCATCTCGAGCGTCGCCGACAACAGCCCCGCCGCCATGGCCGGCCTCAAAGCCGGCGACGTCATCGTCCGCGCCAACCTCAAGCCGATGGAAACCATGGGCCACTGGGCCAAGGTTATCCGCGAAGCCAAGGGCCGGCCCATCACCGTCGACTACGTCCGCGACCGCCAGCAGAAGACCGTCACCCTCACCCCCGACATCAAGCGCAAGATCAGCTACGACCTCCCCACCCCCTGCCGGCCGTCCCTCCCCCTGGCCTCGCTCACCGAACTCTAAGCCGGGACCCGCCCGCGCCCCCACCTCCCTCCGGTCACCCCCTTACCCCGCCGGTAAGGTGACCAAAGATTATTCCATCTCCGCACCACCACCCACTGCTCACCCCTCATCCTGATGGAAGCACCATAAACGAAGCTATCTCTGAGGTATTGGATCATGCGTTTCTCCGCTCTTGGGCTCTCTGCACTCCTCGTCTCGGCCGCCTCCGCCCAGACCGCACCCGCTCCCGTCGCCTACGTCTACGTAGCGACCAACCCCGCAAGCACCGGCGCCTCCGGCCACATCTACGGTTTTGCCGCCTCCTCCGCCGGTAAGCTCACCCCCGTTTCCGGCTCGCCCCTCGCCTCCACCGTCAACAGCATCGCGCTCAATGGCAAGTGGCTCTTTGGCACCGCCTACGATCCCAACAACGGCCCCTACACCGTCAACAGCTACAGCATCGCCACCACCGGCTCGCTCAAGCTCGTCGACTCCGCCACGATCGACAACGGCATCCAGGGCAACGGCGGTCAGCCCGTCTTCGCCTTCCTCGATCACTCCGGCGCCACCCTCTACGCGGATCTCTACGATTCGGACAACGTCGCTCCCCAGGCCCTCACCATCAACCAGACCACCGGCAAGGTCACCCCCGGCGCCATCGCCGGCCCAAGCGCCGGCGCCTCCGCACTCACCTTCACCGGCAACAATGAGTTCGCCTACGGGGTGTCCTGCTTCCAGAACAGCCCCTACATCGTCGGCTACATGCGTCGCCCCAGCGACGGCGCGCTCAGCATCATCGGCCGGGTCGGCTCCACCCCCGCAGCGCCCGCAAACTCGTTCTACTGCACCTATGCCCAGGCCACCGACCCCTACAACGACGTTGTCATCAGCCTCCCGCAGATCTCAAGCGACGGCACCCACACTCTCGGCTACAAGCTCGCCGTCTACACCGCGGATAGCACCGGCAAGCTGACCACGACCAGCACCGCCGCCAATATGCCCAGCGCCAAGGTCGAGGGCTATAACCTCGCCATGTCGCCAAAGGGCGTCTACCTTGCCTCCGCAGGCGCATCGGGGATGCAGCTCTTCCTGATGCATGGCAGCAAACCGCTCACCGTCCTCACGCCCAACGTCATCCTGCCAGGCATCTTCATCTCGCAGATGTTCTGGGATAACAACCAGCACCTCTACGCCCTCGCCGGCCCCACCAACCAGCTCTTCGTCTTCAACGTCACCAGCTCAGGCGCCACCCAGGCCTCGGGCTCCCCCTACCCCGTCGCCAACGCTGCCAATCTCATCGTCCTTCCCAAATAGCATCCTTCGCCCGGGCCCGGCCGGATAGGCCGGATTGCCGGCAGCAAAAAGCCCCGCCATCCGCAAGGATGGCGGGGCCTTTCTGTCTGCACGCTACATATTCGTATGCCCGCCGCGCATCTCTTCATTGAACGTCGGCTTGATGAACGCCAGCGCCTCCGCCAGCTGCGCCTCGAACTCCTCCGCCCTGCCCATCAGCGCCGCCGTCGCCGTCGCAAACTCGCCATCGGGCGAAAGCTGTACCAGCCCCTCCTGCGCCAGCGTCGCAGCCTTCGCCTTCAGCTCCGGCACCGTCGTATTCAGGTACTGCGCATCCCGCGGATCGGTCAGCCACACCAGCCCGCCGCCGCCCAGTACGCCCGAAAGCCAGTACGTCTTCGCCGCCAGGAACTGCTTCCGCTCAGGCTCCGTCGTGTCGTTGAAGATGAACTTGTTCTGCTTCGCGCTGTAGTACCGCGTCGTCACCGGAACCGGCTGCCGGTTGCCGGATTTCACCAGCTCCAGCTGCCCCTGGTCGAACGTCTTGCGCACCGCGTTCAAAATGAACGACTCCGAAAACGGCTGCTCCGGCGCCCGCACCACCTCGCGGAACGTCGTCGTCATCGCCGCCGCAATCTTCGCATGCAGCGGGCTGCCCTGACCGTCCTCAAGCTTCACCTGCCCGTGCACCAGCGACGTATCCGCCCCGGCCGTCGATTCGTGAAATGGCCACGCAAACGACGAATAGCTCAGCGGAATCCCGCCCAGCGTCAGCAGCGCATCCGGCCGCGGCGTCTTGAGCCGCTTCGCCGCATCCGCCAGGAAGATGTTGAGCTGCTCCGCGAACTCCTTACGATCGACATCGAAATCATCCGACAACTCCAGCTGCATTACCGTCCCCGGCGCATCCCCCAGCCCAAGCTGGAACCGGGTCGTCGGCGCTCCCGCAAAGCTGGTAGCCGGTTCAGAGGAAACAATCTGGACGCCGTGCGTCGCGGCAAGGGCGGAGAGGCGGGGAAGCAGTGCGGCGTTGGGTGCAGCGGTCATCGTGGGCAGCTCTTCTTTCATCGTCGAAGTCCCTCCCATTTTACTTGTTTTGCCACGCTGTTGCCCCGCCGGCACCGTCCATCGGCCGCGCAAACCCCTCTTCCTGCATCAAATTCAAGCAAATGCAGATGAACCGCGTACAAGCTTCCCTCCTGATCGCCGGCTGCCTCCTTGCCCCCGCCCTCGCCCCCGCCCTCTCCGCGCACGGCCAGGACGCCAAGTCCCTCATCGCCACCCTCCTCGAGCACGAGGACCTGGCCAGCCAGCACCGCGGCCACTACCTCTACACCTCCGAAGAACGCTCCGATCGCACCGGCGGCCACCTCTGGGTCGAACGCGTCGCCGAAACCAACTGGGGCAAGCTCCGCTACCTCACCATCGAGGACGGACAGCCGCTCACCGGCGAACGCCTCGCCCACGAGCGCGCCCGCATTCAAGCCGAAGCCGCCGATCCCGAAGCCTTCAAACGCTCCGAAGCCGCCCGCGTCGACGACGAGCAGCACGCCAAGCAGATGCTCCAACTCCTCCCCAAAGCCTTCCTCTTCGACCCGCCCCAGCCTGATGGCGACTCCCTCCGCATCGCCTTCCACCCCAACCCCGGCTACTCCCCCCAGTCAACGGAAGAAAAAGTCCTTCACGCCATGGACGGCGACGTCCTCATCGACCAGAAGGCCATCCGCCTGCACGGCATCGAGGGCCACATGCCGCAGGACCTCAGCCTCACCTTCGGCCTCGCCAGCATCAAGGCCGGCAGCAACTTCGCTACCACCCGCGGCCACCTCGAAGACGCCGACTGGAAAACTCAGACCCTCCACACCGACATCCGCGGCAAGGCCCTCCTGCTCAAAACCATCGCCCGCCAGCAGGACGCAAAGCACACCGCCTTCCACCGCATCGACGACAACCTCACCGTCCCTGAAGCCGTCCGCATGCTCGAGCAGTAGCCTTGGCAGCACGCGAAACAGAGTGACTCCCAGACCCTACCTAAGTGCTTTAGAATGCTATTTTTGACCATAGAACCCCCGGGGGGAGGGGTCACCCTTCGTCCTAACCCGCTTGACCAGCAATCTGTTTGTAATCAACAAGATAGCCAAGCGACGCAAAACACTGACCCCGCACCGCAGAATCGCCCCTTAGACTGAACTTATGACCACGCTTGGACTGCTCAGCGTCCTCTTCACCGCGGCAGCTCTCTTCGGCTGGCTCAGCGAGCGCGTGCTCAAAGTCCCCCAGACCATCGGCTCGATGGGCATCACCGTCGTCGCCTCGGTCTCGCTCATCGTCTTTGCCGGCATCGATCCCGCGCTCCATCAATGGGCCGTCGGCGTCGCCGGGCAGATTGACCTGCGCGGCCTCATCCTCAACGGCGGCCTCGGCCTGCTGCTCTTCGCCGGGTCCTTCCTGCTCGACCTCGAAGTGCTGCGCTGCGAAAAGCTGCCGGTCGGCCTGCTCGCCGTCTTCGCCACGCTGCTCTCGACCGCCGCCGTCGCTGCCATGAGCTTCTACGCGCTCCCGCTGATCGGCCTGCACGCCACCTGGATCGAGTGCCTGCTCTTCGGCGCGCTGATCTCCCCCACCGACCCCATCGCGGTGCTCGAAATGCTGCAGCGCGTCGGCGTCAGCAAGCAGATCGAAGCCCAGCTCGCGGGCGAATCGCTCTTCAACGACGGCGTGGGCGCCGTGCTCTTCCTCGCCGTGCTCAGCGCGGCCGAGGGCAAAACCCCTACGCTGCTCGGCATCGCGGGCCACCTGCTGCTCGCCTCGGGCGGCGGGCTGCTGCTCGGCATCGCGCTCGCCTGGATCGCCAGCGAAATGATGCGCCGCGTCGATCGCTACCAGGTCGAAATTCTCACCACCCTCGCACTCGCGCTTGGCGGCTACGCACTCGCTGTCAAGCTCTCTGTCTCGGCGCCGCTCGAGGCCGTCGCGGCGGGGCTTGCGCTGCGCCAGTTCAACTCCCAACACGCGCACCGCGAGATCTCGCACGAAGCGCTCGACGGCTTCTGGAAGCTGGTCGACGAGGTGCAGAACGCGGTCCTCTTCGTGCTGCTCGGCTTCGAAGTGCTGGCCATCTCCTTCACGCGCACACGCTTCGCAGCCGGCGGCGCAGCCATCGTCATGGTGACGCTGGCGCGGCTGGCCAGCGTCTTCATCGTGCTGTTCTTCGTGCGCCTGCTGCGGCCAAAGCTGACGAGCTCGGTGCTGGTGTTGAGCTGGGGCGGCCTGCGCGGCGGACTCTCCATCGCCCTCGCGCTCAGCGTTCCCGTCGCCGCCGGCCAGCACTGGATCCTCGCCACCACCTACCTCGTCGTCGTCTTCTCCATCCTGCTCCAGGGCGGCACGCTCGGCGCAGTCGTCCGCAAGACAAACCCAACCGCGTCCTGACGCCGGATGGCCGCCACATCGTAGGCCGAAAGCTTCGCGTGCTACGCAGTTGCGCTCCGCGTGCCGTTGCACTCCGATTGAAGGAGCGACGCGAAGCCTCCAGCCCACGAACTGGTCGCCGCCCGCGGTCAGGGCGCACCTGCCGTCGCTTTTGTGCGGCTGCTCTAAGCTGGAACCATGAGTTCAGGGTTTGAAGTGCTCGCGACCAGCGCGGGGGGCGGAAGGCGCGGGCGGCTGCTGCTGCCGCACGGGGTCGTGGAGACGCCGGTGTTCATGCCGGTGGGAACGGCCGCCACGGTCAAAGCAGTCCCGCAGGAGACGCTCGAGACGATGGGGGAGAACGGCGCCGGCGCGCAGATCATCCTGGCGAATACGTATCACCTGTACCTTCGGCCGGGGCACGCGCTGATTCGGCGGCTGGGCGGGGTGCACACATTCATGAGCTGGGACCGGCCGATGCTGACCGATTCGGGCGGCTTCCAGGTCTTCTCGCTGTCGAAGCTCCGCAAGATCACCCCGGACGGCGTCGAATTCCGGTCGCATCACGACGGGAGCAAGCACTTCTTTTCGCCCGAGCACTCGATGGAGGTGCAGATCGCGCTGGGCGCCGACGTGCTGATGGCCTTCGACGAGTGTGTCGAGCATCCGGCGAGCTACGAGCGCACGAAGGAGTCGCTGGGGCTGACGCATGCCTGGGCGGAGCGGTCCGTCTCCTACTTTGATCAGCACAAGGAACAGGTCCCGTGGTTTGCCGACCGGCAGGGGCAGACGCAGCGGCTCTTTGGCATCGTGCAGGGCGGCATGTACGCCGATCTGCGGCGCGAGTCGGCCGAGCGGCTGGTCGCGATGGACCTGCCGGGTTACGCCATCGGCGGGCTGGCCGTCGGCGAACCGCGCGACGTGACCCGCGACATGATCGAGCGCACGCTCGAGTGGCTGCCGAAGGACAAGACGCGTTACGTCATGGGCGTCGGCTACCCGGACGAGATCGAAGAGTACGCCCGCATGGGGGTCGACATGATGGACTGCGTGCTGCCGACGCGCGCCGGGCGGCACGGTCTCGTCTTCGTCCGGGTGGACGGCGTGCCGGTGCGGATGAACATCAAGAAGCAGGAGTTTGCCGAGGACCAGGGGCCCATCGACCCAACGTGTCCGTGCAGCGTCTGCCGGCGTTACACGCGGGCCTACCTGCGGCACCTGTTCGCCTCAGGCGAAGCCCTCGCCGCGACCCTGCTCTCGGTCCACAACCTCAACTTCTACCTGGACACGATGATCCGGGTCCGGGCAGAACTCGGAAAAGCAGCAGCAACCGCCTCCTGACGCCGGACGCGCGCCACTTCGGCTTTGCCGACTCCACGTCGCTGTTGCAGCCGGTGTGCGCCGGGCTACCGTACGCGGCTTCCGCCCCACGGAGTGATCGCTGCCCGCGTTTGCGCGCACGTGCTGTTGCCTCCGCGCATCTAACTGGAGCGAATCATGTTCCAGGGAGAGCTACGTGACGGAAGAGCAGCGGTTGGGGACTCTGTATGCGGGGTTTGGGGATGAACAACTGATGGGATTGGCGCGGGATGCCGGGAATCTGACGCCGGTGGCGCTTGCTGCGTTGACGGCCGAGGCCCAGGGCCGCGGATTGCGGCTGCCCGGCGTGACGGTCTCGGAGGATGTGCTGAGCGGACACGAGCCGGTGAGCGTGACGGCGCACAACCGCGGGGATGGATTCGGCGTTGGAGTCCCGGGGTTCTTTCCGGGGGCGGGGCCGGCGGTGGAGCAGGCGCTTGAGCCTTCGGGCGAGACACGTGCGGGCATGACGGCGCTGGTGACGCTCTACGACGGACTTGAACTGTCGCGGGCGTGCCAGGCATTGGCGGCGGCGGGGATTGCGCCGGCCATCGAGGAACTGGCGGGCGATGCGGTCACGGGTTCGGCCACGCGCTACGAGGTGTGGGTGAACGCTGCGGCGGTGGAGCAGGGCCGACAGGTGCTGCGTGCGCAGATGGGCCTGTTTCCCGAGGGCGAGGTGGAAGGTGGCGACCTGGCGGAGGGCGACGGGATGGTAGGTCAGTTCGACTCGGAGAACGAGGCTGGTGAGATGTTGAAGGTGCTGGCAGATGCGGGGATTCCAGCCAGGCTGCAGCAGGAGTCGGGCACGTGGCTGCTGAGCGTCGAGCCGTTCCACCACGAGCGGGCGCTTGATCTGCTGGCGGGCCAGTTCGAACTCTAGGCGGGAGTGCGCTCCGAGACGAAGAGCTGACGTCATAACATCGATCAAGCCGATGTCACCGATTTTTGCTATCGAGGTCGGGCCTCCGGGGCCCGCTGCAGCGGGCGGAGGGATGGGGCTTCTAAAGAAGTGCCCGTTCTGGATCAGGGTTTGGTGGGGTCGTGGTCGGAGGATTGTGCGTATTCGTCGGCGACTTCTTCTGCGTCTGCGATGTGGGCGTAGAGAAACGCCGAGCTAAAAAGGGCGGCGCGTCCTCCCTCAAAGGTAATCATGACACCGTGGTCGATCTGCTCTGCCTGGAGAATGCGCGGTGCGCCAGCCATAGTTGTCTCCTCTCTCGTCTCTCACCGTTTGATTTACGCGGGGGGGGGGAGCGTTGCCTTTTCGCAGAAGGGGTACTGCACTCGCGGCTCAGCGGTTCCCGGTTGAGGACCGCTGACGTGATGCAGTTGACATGGTCCAGGGGGTACGCGATGCTTGACAGCTGACGGTGCCCCGCGCGGGTGCCTCCGTGAGCCTGTGGCCGCGAACTTAGGTTGGTGGTGTTGTTGCGGGGCGCCGGTTGTCGCTCCGGATCGATGCCGCCTGAATGGTGTGGCAGCAGTGAACGTTTCAGCGATGTATCTCCAGAGCCTTGGCGGGTTCGGCAACCTTGGTTCGATCGGGCAGCTTGCGCTGCCGGTGATCTTTATTGCAGCGATGTATTTCCTGATGATCGCGCCGAATCAGAAGAAGCAGAAGGCGTGGGGCCAGATGCTGGCGGCACTCAAATCCGGCGACAAGGTGACGACGACCGGCGGGCTGCGCGGCACGGTGCTGCAGGTAAAGGATGATGTGGTGGTGGTGCGGGTGCAGCCGGATAACGTGAAGCTGGAGTTCGTGAAGAGTGCGATTTCGGCAGTGACGACCGAAGAGGCCTGAGGCTCACCGAGGCGAAGATCTGCTCGAACCCGAGGCTTCCCGGCGTTTTGACGCGCCGGGGAGTGGTATTTTCGGGCGAAAACGGTAGACTGAAGCGTAACGATTTCGACCGTAGACCAAGTTAGTCGAACAAGTTCAAGTTTCTAGAACAAGCTAAGGAAGAGTCCCGAGCAGTGGGCCCTGTATCGGCTGGCGAATGCCGGCGCGACGGCTCCCCGGGAAAAACAATCATGGGTAAGAATCTCGCCACGAAGCTGGCAGTCATTGTCGCCGTCCTGCTGTTTTTCATCTACGGCATCATCGGAATTCCGCACAGCACCGGTAAAGGCTTTGGCGATACGCTGAGGCAGGCGGTCGCGAATAACATTCGCCTGGGGCTGGACCTGCAGGGCGGCACGCACCTGGTGCTTGCGGTGCACGTGGCTGAGGCGATCGGGTCGACGACGGACCGGGACGTCCAGCGGATCCAGACGGCGCTGCAGGGTGCGGGCGTGGCGGGTGCGAGCGTGGCAAAGCTCGACCTGCAGGCACATCCCGAGGTGATTACGATCTCGGGCGTGACCCCGGCGCAAAGCTCGACCGTGCGTTCGCTGCTTTCGGGCAACGATTATTCGACCTATGACGTGACGGGCCAGCCGGACGGCACACTCAAGGTGGCGATGAAGGCTTCGGCGATCAAGGACCTGGAGACGCGGACGCTGGATACGTCGATTGAGACGATTCGCGACCGCATCGACAAGCTGGGCGTGGCGGAGCCGGTGATTCAGAAGTATGGCCTGGGCGATAACCAGATCCTGGTGGAGCTGCCGGGCGTGCCCGATCCGGCGCGGGTAGAGAGTGTGATCCAGTCGACGGCGAAGCTCGAAATTCATGCAGTGGACGGGTCGCCGTCGGGCTATGACAATGAGCAGCAGGCGCTGGCCGGCCAGCCAGGCGGCACGCTGCCGACCGACGATTACCTGGTGCGCGGGTCGGGCCAGGCGGATGCGCCGGAGCGGGTCTACCTGCTGAAGCGGGCGAGCGAGGTGGAAGGCACGGACTTCCGCGATGCGCAGCCCTCGACCGATATCAATGGGCGGCCGAACATCCGGTTTACGCTGACGACCGAGGCCGGCGACCGCTTCTACAAATACACCGAAGCACATTCGGCGACGGGAGCAACGCCGGGGTCGATGGCGATCGTGCTCGAGAACAAGGTGCGCGAGGTCGCAGGCATTCAGTCGGCCATTCGCGACCAGGGCGAGATCACGGGCGGCTTCACCAAGCAGCAGGCGGACGATCTTTCGCTGCTGCTGCGCACAGGCGCGCTGCCCGCTTCCATCTCCTACACGGAAACCCGGACAGTTGGGCCGTCCCTGGGTGCGGCGAGCATCCGCCAGGGCGTGACGGCGGCGGTGCTCGGCATGGCGGCCGTGATGGTCTTCATGCTCATCTACTACAAGGGTTCGGGCATCAACGCGGACCTGGCGCTGGTGCTGAACCTGGTCATCCTGCTGGGCTTTATGGGGTACAGCCATGCGGTGCTGACGCTGCCGGGCATTGCGGGTGTAATCCTGACGATCGGGATGGGCGTGGATTCGAACGTGCTGATCTTCGAGCGCATCCGCGAGGAGCTGCGTAACGGCAAGACGGCGCCGGCGGCGGTGAAGGAAGGCTTCGCGCACGCGTGGATCACGATTGTCGACACACACGTGACGACGATCGTTTCGGCGGTAATCCTGCTGATGTTCGGGACCGGGCCGGTGAAGGGTTTCGCGGTGACGCTGATGGTCGGGTTGTTTGCGAACCTGGTGACGGCGGTGTTCGTGTCGCGCATGATCTTCGACTGGCATTTGAAGGATCGCCCGAAGACAGCGGCGCTTTCGATCTAGATTTTCGGGTTTTTGCAGCGTGATGCGCTGCTGAGGGATTAGGCAAAAAGCATGGAACTGTTTCGTCAACCAAACGTCGACTGGCTTGGGAAGAAGTGGTATTTCCTGGGCTTCTCTCTGATTTTTTCGGTCGCGGGCATCTTCAGCCTGCTGTTCTGGCACCACCTGCCGCTGGGCGTGGACTTCAAAGGCGGCACGCACATTACGGTGGCCTTCTCCGCGCCGGCAAATGAGGATCACCTGCGGGCGGCGCTCGACAAGGCCGGCGTGAAGGACTTCCGCATCCAGAAGATCAGCGGGAATGCGGGACAGGTTTCGAACCAGGAAGTGATCGCGCTGCCGGAGGCGACGGCAACCGATGCGGCGCACGATGCGGGGCGGGCGGCCGTGGAAAGCGCGCTGACGGCGAACTACAAGGACTCGTCGTTCGAAGTGCTGCAGGTGGATATCGTGGGTCCGACGGCCGGCGCGCAGCTGCAGCGGCAGGCGGTCTACGCGACCATCTACTCGCTGGTGGGGATGCTCGCGTACCTCTGGTTCCGCTTCGAACTGATCTACGGCGTGGCGGCGGTGGTGGCGGTGTTTCACGACACGCTGATCACGATCGGTGCGTTCTCGTTGACGAACCAGGAGATTACGTTGACCGTGATCGCGGCAATCCTGACTCTGATCGGCTACTCGATGAACGATACGGTGGTCGTCTTCGACCGCATTCGCGAGAACCTGGCGAACAGCCGAAGGGAGACGCTGTCGGACGTGGTAAACCGCAGCATCAACCAGACGCTGAGCCGGACCGTGCTGTCGTCGGGGCTCACCTTTTTGACCGTCATGTCGCTGTTCCTGTTCGGCGGTGAGGTGCTGCATGGCTTCTCGTTCGCGCTGGTAGTAGGTATTTTGATCGGCACTTATTCGTCGATTGCCGTGGCGGCGCCGATGCTGGTGGCGTGGCAGGACTGGCGTGCGAAGCAGGGCAAGGCCGCGGCAACGTTGCCCGCGGGCCGCGCGAGGGCGTAGTATTCGGCACACGGTGGCGCAGCGCATGCGAGAGGCTGCGTCAACTGTGGAAGTTTTGTGGATAAAGCAATAGCACTTTCTCGGGATATCATTCGGGCAAGCGACTCAAAGTGGGAACAAAGAGTGCAACCCCGGTGTCTAAGGTTGTAGCTCCACAAAAACAACTTCGCCGGGTTCTCAGATATTGACCGGCACTCTGTTTTGGTGCTCAGGGCTCCTTTGTTGTTCCCCCTGGAATTTGCCGACGCTACAGAAAATTCGCCTTCGAGGCTGCCATCATGTTTGAAGATTCCCTAGTCGATTCCGGCGGTAGGTTGAAGACCAACTCGAAGTACTGGGTCTGGGGCACGCTGGTCTTCAACATCTGCATCATCATCACGATGATCATCATCCCGCTCATCAACCCGCTGGCTCTGCCCGCGACGGCGATGACGGCCATGTTGACGGCGCCTCCGCCTCCCCCGCCTCCGCCTCCCCCGCCGCCCCCGGCTGCGGTGGTGAAGGTCATCAAGGCGGTCGAAGTGAATGACGCGATGACCGTCCCCAAGATTCCGAAAAAGATTGACCTGTCGAAGGAAGAGGCGCCTCCTCCCCCGCAGACAGCCGGTGTTGTCGGCATGTCGGGTATGTCGGGTGGCTCGGCGGGCGGCATGATCGGCGGCATGCTCGGTGGCGCTGGGCCGGCCCCCGTCGTGGTGAAGCCGGTTGACAAGCCCAAGGGTCCGGCACGCATCTCGGGCGGTGTCATTGCCGGTAACATCCTGGTGAAGACGACTCCGACCTATCCTCCGATCGCCAAGCAGGCTCACGTGCAGGGTGCGGTTGTGCTGCACGCCATCATTTCGAAGTCCGGCGCAATTCAGAAGCTCACCGTCATCAGCGGCAACGCGATGCTCACGCAGGCAGCCGTTGACGCGGTGCAGAACTGGAAGTACAAGCCTTATCTTCTGAACGGCGAGCCCACCGAGGTGGACACGACGGTTACGGTAAACTTCTCGTTCGGCGGCGGCATGTAAGCGGTACGCTTCGGACCTGACGAATTTCTTCAAAGCCTTCTTGTATCGGATTTGCCGGGCTTCTTTGCACACAACGGCCCGGCAAATTCCAAGACCTTCATCCAGATTTACCTAACGCAGCCCCGGAGGAAAGATTCCAGTGATTCTCGCCCACATTGCAAACGTAGCTTCCAGCCATGCCTTTTCCGCGCTCGCCATGTTCCAGGAGCAGACCACGTCGTTCTCCCTGATGGACATGTGGGGCCACATGAGCTGGATCCCGAAGGGCATCGTCATCCTGCTCTTCATCATGTCCATCTGGTCGCTGGCTGTGATGATCGACCGCGCCCTCTACTTCTCTGCTGCCCGCAAGCAGTCGCGTGAGTTCGCTCCCAAGGTCGCCGGTGCGTTGAAGAATGGCAATCTGGACGAAGCGATCAAGGTCGCCGACCGCACCAAGAAGTCGCACCTGGCGGAAGTCGTCACGAGCGGCCTGCAGGAGTTCCGCAGCTTCGGTTCGGGCGGCGCGATCACCGACGAGCAGATCGAGTCCTCCAAGCGCGCGCTCGAGCGCTCGGAAGCGATCGTTCACTCCAAGCTGAAGCGTGGTCTCGGCGGTCTCGCCACCATCGGTTCGACGGCGCCGTTCATCGGCCTGCTCGGCACGGTCATCGGAATTCTGAACGCCTTCCAGCAGATCGCCACCCAGAAGACCTCGGGTATCGGCGCAGTCGCCGGCGGTATCTCGGAAGCCCTAGTCACCACCGCATTCGGTCTCGTCGTCGCCATCCCCGCCGTCATGACGTTCAACTACTTCACCAACAAGGTGGAAGCGTTCGACGTCGAGATGGACAACAGCTCGTCGGAACTCGTCGACTACTTCATCAAGCAGAGCCACCGCTAAGACGGTCCGGCATTCTCCGCGACGTGCGGCGGCCCCAGCCGGGGCCGCCGCCAGCGGAAGAGCAGCCGGAAAGCAGAGCCTGCGCAGCTTAGAGGGACCAACGGAGTAGTGGAAACATGGCGATTGCGAAGCGGGACGAAGGCAAGAAAGTAAACTCGAACATCAACGTCACGCCGATGGTGGACGTGATGCTGGTGCTGCTGATCATCTTCATGGTCATCACACCGATGCTCAATAACAAGGTAAACGTCGATCTGCCAATCGCGACGGCGGCCGTCGTGATGGACAACGCCAACAAGGAAGACGCTGTGACCATCGCGGTGACCCGCGACGGCAAGATCTTCCTCGGCGCCGACCAGGTGCAGCCCGAGGATCTCGGCGCGAAGGTTTCGGCCAAGCTCGAGAACAAGACCGACAAGGAAGTCTTCCTCCGCGGCGACAACCGCGCCCTCTATGGCAAGTTCATGGATGCGGTTGACGGAGTTCGTTCCGCCGGTGTGAGCACCATCGGACTGCTCACCGAAAAGAAAGATCAGTAAACACAAGAACTTGCAGGACCAGGTACAAGGAGATTTCTTATGGGAATGGGTGGTGGAGGCGGAACAAATACCGCGGTATCCGAGATCAACGTAACCCCGCTGATCGACGTGCTGCTGGTGCTGCTGATCATCTTCATGGTGATCGTGCCGGTAACTCCGAAGGGTCTGGACGCGCTGGTTCCTCAGCCGCCCAAGGACAAGAATGCTGATCCGAACGCGAAGACCGTGGTCGTGTCGGTTGTGGCCGGCAAAAGTGGCGCCGCGCCCAGCTACCTGATCAACACGGACTCGTTCGCCAAGGCCGACATCGAGCCGAAGCTGACGGCGATCTTCGCCGTACGCCAGGATAAAACAATGTTCGTCAAGGGTGATCCGGATCTCTACTACGGCAACGTGGCCGAGGTCATCGACATGGGCCACCAGGCCGGCGTCGACAACATCGGCATCATCACCCCCAAGGTTGCGCAGGGCGACTGACGCTTTCAGAAGTTGGAAACGGCCCGGCTCATGCCGGGCCATTTTCTTTTTAGGCCGGGCCATGTTGCGTACGGTCGAAAACATTGCCCCGCGCACAACTGGCGGTTGACCTCCGCCCCGTGAACTCTGACAATAGAGGCTGCGTGTTGTCGCCGCCGGCTTCTTGAGGTTCCCCGCACTTATGATCTCTTATCTTGTCCTCCTGGTCGCTCTGCTGAGCCGTCTGCTGCCCCCCGTCATGCACCTTTCCGCGTGGAACTTTACCGCGGTCGGCGGCAGCCTGCTGTTCTTCGGGGCGCGGCGTCCGCGCTGGCAGTCGGCGATTGCCGTCATCGCGTTGATGATCACGGATTACATGCTCACCGTGCACGCCTATCACTACCCATTCCACATCACGGCATATCTCGTCACATGGGCGTGGTATGCGGGCGTGTGCCTGCTTGGCCACCAGCTGCTGCAGCGTGTGACGCCGGTCCGGGTCGTTGCGGGTGTGCTCGCCTCTGCGACTTCTTTCTTTGTGCTCAGCAACTTCTTCGTCTGGTTGGGCGGCGGTCTGTACGCCAAAAGCCTCGCCGGATTGGTAAGCTGCTATGTCGCGGCGGTTCCGTTCTACCGCAACGACATGATCTCGACCGGACTGGTGGCGAGCGTGCTGTTCGGCCTGCCGGTGCTCGCGGCGCGCATGGCCCACCGGCCCTCGGCGCAGCAGCATACGGCGTAGCTCGTCCGTTCTTCCGAACCCCGGGAAGTGCTATGTGCCATCGGGCCTGCGCGGGCTATGATCCTGGACGATGGCGGTACCTTTGGAAGTCCGATCGACGCGGGAAGCGGAGCGTTCCACGGGAGCCGGGCGAGCCATCGACCTGCCTCTCGCCGGGGCGATCGCGCTCTATCTTGCATCGGCGCTTTGGATTGTGGCGCGTGGCTGGGTACGGGCGCACGGTCACTTCATCTACACGCTCGACGATGTCTACATCAACATGGCAGTGGCGAAAAACTTCGCGCTCCATGGCGTGTGGGGCGTCAGTCCGTTTGAGTTCAGTTCTTCCACCTCTTCGCCGCTGTACATTCTGATCCTGACCGCGGCGAACCGGCTGGTGGGCGTGAGCCAGTATGCGCCGCTGGTCCTTTCAAGCGGGTTCGCGATCGCATGCATCGTGGTGGCAAACCGGATGCTGCTCGGCGTCTCCCGGCTGCTGCGGGGCGTTGCACTGGCGGCATTTGTCCTGCTGTCGCCGCTGTTTGCGATTGGCACGCTCGGCATGGAGCACACGCTGCACCTGCTCCTGGTGCTGCTTTTTCTCCGATGGTTCAAGCGGGCGGAAGTGTCGCTTTGGCGGATCGGCCTGCTGACCGCGCTGATGGCGGGTGCCCGCTTTGAAGGCGTGCTGATGGCTGGCGTGGCGACAGTGCTGCTGCTCGTGGACGGGCAGAAGCTGCGGGCGACCGTGGTCGCGGTCTCGGCGTGGGTGCCCGTCGCGCTGTACGGCCTCTTTTCCATTCGGCACGGCGGCTACTGGCTGCCCAACTCGGTGTCCATCAAGGGGATTCGGCTCGCGAGCGCCCCCGGGGTGGGGCGGGTCGGCGCGCTGGTCGCCGGCCTCAAGGATCATACGGTTCGCGCGCCACACCTGGTGCTGCTGGCCGTTGCCCTCACGGTGGTCACGGTGGTGCTGTGGAGGAGGGATCGCGAGCAGGCGAACCTGACGGGCCTGCTTGCGGGATCATGCTTCCTGCACCTGGTTGCGGCAGACGTGGGCTGGGCGTTTCGCTATGAAACGTATCTGGTTGGCGCTTCGTTGATCGTCGTGGCGATGGTCTGGCCCGTGCTTTCGCAATACGGCAGCCGTGCCGTGACGGGTGCGATGACGCCGTTCTACCTCGGAGTGGCAGTGCTTTTGCTGCGCAGTGGGCTCGCCTTCACGCTGCTGCCGGAGTACTCGCGCGCCATCTACCTGCAGCAGTGGCAAATGGCGCGCTTTCTCAGCCACGCCTACGCAGGAAGTACGGTGGCGGCGAACGATATCGGCGCCATCAACGACATGGCCGACCTGCACTGCGTGGACCTGGCCGGACTCGCGACGACGTCGGTATTCGACGCGAAACGTAGCGGCACCTACACAACCGGCTTCCTCGAGCAGCTGGGCCAGCGTCGCGGGATCAAGGTTGCCGTGGCGTATGACTCCTGGTTTGTGGAGCATCCGCAGCTGCACTCCGTGTTGACCGGGCCGCCGCTGCCCGGGTCCTGGGTCCGGGTTCGCCGCTGGACGGTGCCGGAAAAGCAGCAGCTGGGCGGGCGCACGGTCAGCTGGTATGCGGTCGACCCGAGCGAAGCCCCGCGTCTGCGGGAGCAACTGCACGCCTTCGAGCCCAAGCTCCCGGCTGAGGTCAGCGTTTCCGACTAGATCAACAGGATTCAGTGAATCGAGAGTCATCGGTGGCGCAGTCTCGTCTCATTGGTTGAGGAACTGACCTGAATGCCGCGTTCTCGCACCCGCCTGATGCTTGCCTTGTTGCTGATTGTCTGGGTACCGCTCACCCTGCCGGCGCAGGCTGTGTCGCGGAGCCCCGAGGGTGACCGCCCCCTGCTGGTCGGCTACTTCCCGCAGTGGGGTCTTTATAACGAGCCGCAATACCTCATGCGCGACCTCGTCGCCGGCAATGGGGCCGCGATGCTCTCGCAGGTGAACTACGCGCAGGCATTTGTGACGGGCGGCCATTGCTCGGTTGCGGACCCACACGCCGATCTCGACCTGGTCTATACCGCGGCACAGAGCGTGGATGGCGTGGCCGATGCCCCGGCGCAGCCGTTGCGCGGCGGGTTCAACCAGGTGCGGAAGCTCAAGCGCATGTATCCCCGGTTGAAGCTCGTCATCTCGCTCGAGGGCAGGGCCTCGGACTTCGCGTTCGATGCGCTGCCAGAGAACCGGACGGCCTTTGTTACGTCCTGCGTGAAGCTTTTCCTGGCCGGTCAGGTGCGCGATGGAGTCGATGCCGGACCGCTGTTCGACGGCATCGATGTGGACTGGGAGTACCCCGGCGTCGAGCATCGGGACGACTTCATCGCCCTGCTGGCGGAGTTTCGCCGGCAGATGGACGGCATCGGCAAGGGCAAGCTCTTGACGATCGCCGTCGGGCCGAATCCGGCGATGGCCGGCGGCATCGACCTGACCAGGCTGGGGGAACTGGTCGACCAGGTCGGCTTGATGACCTACGACATGAGCGGGCCGTGGAGCGCACGGACGGGCTTTCACGCGCCCTTGCGCCTCGCCGACGGCCAGCCCGGCGGTACGGGCCAGCGCGCCATCGAGGCGTTCGTCGCGGCAGGCATCCCGGCGAGCAAGCTCCTGCTGGGCGTGCCGTTCTATGGCTACGGCTGGCGGAACGTCGAGGACCAGCAGAATGGACTGTTCCAGGAAGGCGACGGCATGCGCGGGGACCATCCGTACCGCGAGATCTCCGGCATGACCTCGGCCTCGAAGCTCTACCGGGACGAAGCATCGCAGGCACCCTGGCTCTTCGATGGCGACGTCTTCTGGACCTATGACGACCCGGTCTCGGTACGCTACAAAGCGGACTACGTGCGGGAGCAGCGTCTCGGCGGCGTGATGATCTGGGAGCTTGGGGAGGACACGCGGGAGGGAGATCTGCTGCGGGCGGCGTATGAAGGACTGGGCGGCGCCGAAGCCGCTAATCCGCTGGGACGGGGCGCCGGCGCGGGCGGGAGGTAGCCCAGCCCCCAGCCCCCAGCCCCAGGGCCACGCATTCCCGTTTTGGGAACCCGAAGAATAAAGTCCGCAGAATTGACGTATTGCAAATTGTTCCACGTGGAACATTCGCAAGCAGAAAGGCCGCCCGGTTGGGCGGCCTTTCTGCTTGCAGCGGTGGTGCAGCTTAGTCGTTCGATTCAGCGTCTTCGCGTTCGGCGCGCTTCCAGTTGAGCAGGTCGCCAAGCGTGGTCGAGGAAGAGGAGGAAGAAGAGCTGCCGGGCTTGTTTCCGCCCTTGCCCTTGTTGCCGCCGCCGCTGTTGCTCGAGCCCTGCTCGCGTTCCTTGTAGGACTCGACTTCGGCGCGGCTGGCCTCTTCTCCGACTGCGCGGATCGACAGGCCGACCTTCTTCTCTTCCTGGTTCATCTTGACGATCTTGAACTCATGCTCGTCGCCGACTGTGAGTTCGACCGGCTTGCCGTGGTCGTCTACTGCTTCGGAAACATGGCAGAGGCCTTCGACGCCCTCAGCGATTTCAACGAAGGCGCCGAACTGCGCGGTGCGCAGGACCTTGCCCTTGATGACGTCGCCGATGCGGTGCTGGGCGAAGAACGTATCCCAGACATCCGGCTGAAGCTGCTTGACGCCGAGCGAGAGGCGGCGGTTTTCGGGCTCGACGCCGAGCACGATGGCGCGAACCTTCTCACCCTTCTTCAGCACTTCCGAGGGATGCTTGATGCGCTTGGTCCAGCTCAGGTTCGAGACGTGGACGAGACCGTCGATGCCGTCCTCGATCTCGATGAAGGCACCGAAGTCGGTGAGGTTGCGGACGCGACCCTCGATGATGGCACCGGTCGGGTACTTGTCCTCGAGCGCCTCCCAGGGATTGTCCTGTAACTGCTTCATTCCAAGCGAGATACGGCGATCGTTCGGGTTGACCGAGAGGATGATCGTATCGACTTCGTCGCCCGGCTTGACCATCTTCGACGGGTGCTTCATGCGCTTGGACCAGGTCATCTCGGAGACGTGCACGAGGCCTTCGATGCCCTGCTCGAGCTCGACGAACGCGCCGTAGTCGGTGACCGACAGGACGCGGCCGCGCACCTGAGCGCCGATGGGATAGCGCTCGGTCGCGTCGAGCCAGGGGTCAGGCGTCAGCTGCTTGAAGCCGAGCGAAACGCGCTGCTTGTCCTTGTCGAACTTGAGCACCTTCACCTGGATCTCGTCGCCTACGTTGACGAGGTCGCGGGGGTGGGTGAGGCGGCCCCAGCTCATATCGGTGATGTGCAGCAGTCCATCAAGACCGCCGAGGTCGACGAATGCGCCGTAGTCGGTGAGGTTCTTGACGGTGCCGGTGAGGACCGAACCTTCTTCGAGGGTCGCGAGGGTCACGGCCTTCTTGGCGTTCTGGTCTTCCTCGAGCAGTTCCTTGCGGGAGATGACGACGTTGCCGCGCTTCTTGTTGAGCTTGATGACGCGGACTTCGATCTCGGTACCGACGTAGCCGTCGAGGTTGCGGACGGGACGGACTTCGATCTGCGAGCCGGGCAGGAACGCCTTAATGCCGATGTCGACGGTGAGGCCGCCCTTGACGCGCGAGACGACCATGCCCTTGACCGGAGTCTTGGTGTTGGCAGCCTCTTCGAGAACGTCCCACACCTTGTGGCGCAGGGCTTTCTCGTGCGAGACGATGTAGCCGCCGCCGTGCGCTTCCTCGCGCTCGACCACAACCTCGACCGTGTCGCCGGGGGCGAACTTCGGTGTGCCGTCGAGGTTCAGGACCTGATCGAGCGGCAGCAGACCCTCGCTTTTGAGACCGATGTCGACCACGACGTGCTTGTCGGTGATCTTGACGACGGTCCCGGTGACGATGACCTCTTCTGTGGTCAGGTTCTGCGCGGCTGCGGTTTCGACTGCCTGTTCGCGATCAAAGCTGGCGAGGGCGGCGGCGAAATCAGAGTCGTCGTAGTCCTGCTCGGGCTCTTCCGTGGAGGCAGAGAGAGAAGGGGCAATGTCGCCGGAGGCCGGGTTCTCGGAAGGCGTCAGCTGCGACGTGCCGGAGACGGTCTCGTGCGGGGTTGAGGTGGATTCGGTCGACGTGGTGTCGTGTGACGGGGAGGCATGCTCCTCAGTCGCTTCAGGCGCAAGGGTTTCGATTTCGGTATTCAGGGTTGGGCTCTCGATTACTTCAGAATTATGGTCGTCTACCATATTGTTCGCGGACTCCGGGATCCAAAAACCTCTACGTCCTCGCGTCCCGATTCCTGCGGGTGCGCCTGGAGGCTGGAGACTTCGGAGTGGAGGACTCTACTGAAAGAGTCATCGAGCCGAACAACTGAGTCCCCGGGCAGGCATCGCACACAGGAAAGGACGAATTGGCAGAGTGTAACGGAGCGGCTGCTGCTGGATCCCACACGCAGTGACTCAGTCAAAAGAATAGCAACCCCCAAACGGGTCGTCAATCCTCGTGCACTCTGGATTTTTGAATGCTCTGTCAATTTGATGCCGGCGCCGGCCGGGCAGATTCAACAGGCGCCCACCTATACTGGCCCTATGGACCGGTTGTGGACTCCCTGGCGGTACAGCTACATTACGGGCGCGACGCCGGAGAAACGCAAAGGCGTCCCGGCCGAGCTCGAGGCATGGCCGGGTGAGGACCAGGGCTGTGTCTTCTGCAACCTGATCCGCTCCACGCGCTGGGGGATCGACGAGGGCATCGCCGGCGCGGAGCAGGCCGCGCTGGTACTGGTTCAACTGCGCCATTGCTACCTGTGCCTGAACCGCTTTCCGTATTCAAGCGGCCACGTACTGATTGTGCCGTACCGTCACACCGAGTCGCTGGCGAAGCTTGAGCCGGCTGAGGCGGGCGAAGTGATGCAGGCCGCCCAGGCGGTGGAAAGCGTGTTGCGCCAGGTTTATCGTCCGGATGGAGTGAATCTCGGCCTGAATCTCGGCGAAGCCGCGGGCGCGGGCGTGGCGCAGCATCTGCATGTACATATGCTGCCGAGGTGGTTCGGCGATACCAACTTCATGACGGTAACCAGCGAGACGCGGGTTCTGCCGGAGACGCTGGACGTCACCTGGGAGCGCCTGAGAGCGCCTCTATTGCAGGCCATTCCAGGGGATGAATCGAAGTAGCCATTACAGATGGTTTGCGCATCTCAGATAAGTGGGCAACAACTTGAGGTAATCAGCGTATGGTTACGTCAGGTCATTGCACTGAATTGGGAACGTCTGGAGATTCCACATGTCCAATATTCACGATGGCACTCCTTCTTCGCTGCGCAGACCGGTGGAAAGCTCCCGGTTTGCCCAGAGTCTCACGACGAGAATCCACCGGCCGACGATGATCTCGGCGGGTTCGGCACGGGCGGCAGCTCTTTCGAAGAGCCGGTTCGCGCGCCTGCCGCAGGAGTCGGAAGACGCAAAAATCACCGGAACGACACGATCGTTGCAGCGCCGCCTGCTGGCGCTCAATGTCGGTGGTTCGCTGTCCCCCGCGGCACTGCGGCTTTCCTACAAGATTGCCTGAACCGCACCTTTCACCTTTCTGCCTGGAGCGCAAACAACGGAAACCCGCCAACCTGGCGGGTTCTTTGTTTCCATGGAGAATTTGTCAGGCCGGAGGTCGCGGTGGCCTGGGGCCGTCGGAGAGTCGGGTCACCTCGAAGTTCGTGATCTTCCAGGCGCCGTTCGGAAGCTTCTGATAGATGCGCGTGTAGCGAAACAGGCCTTTCATCGCCGCTCCTCCGTTCACCCCTTCGACCGAAGCCAGCGCGGTGACGATTGCGACGTTGCCGACCATCTTGATCTTTCTCTCTTTCAGATCGAGCCGGGTCAGCATGAAGGAATGCGTGCGCATGTGCTCCAGCTGCATCGCCTTGGTGCTGACTTCGCCGGTCCAGGAGATGCCGACATAATCGTCGGACAACATCCGGTCGAGCGTGGCCAGATCGCCGGCGAGGCTCGCGGCGCGCCATTGCTGCTCGAGCTCTTCAACCTGCTGTTTGGTCTTCTGCGTGTGATGGACCATCGCCGTGGCGTGGCACGGATGCAGCAGCCCGACAAGGAGAAGTACCGCAAACAAAGCAATCCGTAATGAAGAGTAAATGCCCGACATAGACTTACCGGGGATAGTAAGCCGCTACACCCATGGAGTCAAAGCAATGATGGAAGAGCGTGTGCTGCCTGCGTTCAACCCACAGCAGTCAGGTTCTCGATCTCTCGTTCTTTCATCCGCTGATAGAGTCCGCCGATGGCATGCTGCATGAAGTGCGGCGTCCGCCGGTGCGCTTCGAGAGCGGCATCGTCGCGATACTGCTCGTAGATCAGCACCGTTGTCGGGGAGTCCGTGACGACGTGGCAGATATAGCTGACGCAGCCGGGCTCCTGCCGGGAGCCCGCAGTCAGGGCCAGCAGATTTTCCTTGATCGCTTCGAGGTCATTTTCCTCGAAGCGCATACGCACGATGAAGCTGAGCATGGTGTTCCCTTGATGCCGGATGGGCGAGTCGAACTAAGCTGTGAGTGTAGCTTCAAATGCGGGCAGCGTCATCGTCTGTGTGCGATCGGGTCCGGTCGAGATCATGCCGATCTTCGCTCCGGTCTCCTGCTCAATGAAGTGCATGTAGTCCTGGGCGAGCGGGGGCAGCTTGTCGAACTCGGTGATGCCTTCGGTTGAGGAGTTCCAGCCTTTCAGCGTGGTGTAGATCGGCTTGATGGCCTTGAAGGTGCGGACGTCGGCGGGAACATGGTCGGTGATCTTTCCGTCGATCTCGTAGTGGGTGCAGACCGGGATCTCGGCGCATTCGTCCATGACGTCCATCTTGGTGACCACGAGCCATTCGGTTCCGTTGATCATGTTCGAGTAGCGGAGCAGCGGGATATCGAGCCAGCCGCAGCGCCGCGGGCGGCCGGTGACGGCGCCGTATTCCTGGCCGCGGGCGCGCAGCAGCTCTGCCGAATGGCCGTCGATCTCGGTTGGGAACGGGCCTTCGCCGACGCGGGTGACGTAGGCCTTGGTCACGCCGATGACGGTGCCGATCCTGGTGGGTCCGACGCCGGTGCCGGTGACTGCGCCGCCGGCGGTTGAACTGCTGCTGGTCACGAAGGGATAGGTGCCGTGGTCGATATCGAGCAGGGCGCCCTGGGCGCCTTCGAACATCACCTTCTGGCCGTTGGCGATGGCGTCGTTCAAGAGGACGGCGGTGTCGGTGACGAAGGGCGCGACCTGCTCGGCGAGGCGGGCGTACTCCTCGTACATGGCGCGGGGGTCGAGTGGCTCGGTGCCGAAGAGCGCGTGGGCGATGGTGTTCTTTTCGTGGCAGGCGTTCTGGATGTGGGTGCGCAGCAGCGAGTTGTTCAGCAGGTCGACGACGCGCAGACCGTTGCGATGAATCTTGTCCTCATACGCGGGGCCGATGCCGCGGCGGGTGGTGCCGATCGGGGTGCGGCCCGGGGCGGTTTCGGCCGCGAGTTCGATCATCCGGTGGTAGGGGAGGATGACCTGGGCTCGATCCGAGACGAAGAGCTGCGAATCGACCGGCAGGCCGGCCTCACGAAGCTTTTTGACCTCGCTGAGGAAGGCGGCGGGGTCCAGCACGACACCATTGCCGATGACCCCCTTGCAGTCCGGGCGCAGGACGCCGCAGGGAATGAGCTGCAGAACGAACTTCTTGCCGTGGATGATGACCGTGTGACCGGCATTGTGGCCGCCGGCGTAGCGGGCGACGACATCGAACTTTTCGGAGAGGACGTCGACGATCTTGCCCTTGCCTTCGTCGCCCCACTGGGCACCGAGGATGACGGCGGACTGGCGCTGCTGAATGCTCACAGGGATGGGTGCTCCGGAACGGCTTCGGTGGGAGTGCGCCTGAAGTCGCGAAGACCCTTGACGCCCATGGCCCATTTTATACCGGGTGCTTGCGCCGCGGTGCCAGTCCGGTACTTTGGTGTGCTGAGGCAGGGGATTGGCATTGACATCTTATGGGGGGGAGCAGGGACATCGGAGTGTCCCGGTTGGCTGAACTCTCCCGGGAGCGATTGCGAATGTTAGACGCTCAGAAGTTGCAGCATCCGGAAAGCGTTGAAGAGCAGGGGAGAGAATGCCTTCTACCGGCGCTTCCATCCAAAGCTTCCCCTATCTGACTCGCAGTGGTCGCTGGGAGGTACCTCCTTAACAAGATCGCTTCGGGGCTTCTACCCCCGAGGCGCTTCGGTTTTCAGGGCGAAGATGGTTGTTCCCTCAAGGTGCCCTGAACGCGTTCAGCCGTTGAGCAGGCGGCTTCGTCCTTCACCTTGCGCGCAGAGGAGCCCGGGCAAACTTCTATACTGGCCTAGTGTTTGCGGACAAGGGTTCCACCATGAAAATCGGGCTCATGCTGCTGTTCACCTGTGTGCTGGGTGCGAGTGCGCAACAGGCGCCGCCAGTACCTGCGGTGCAGCCGCCTGCGGACCAGCAGCCTGCGGAGCAGTCATCGGACACCACTACCCTGCGCACCAGTACCAGCCTGGTGATGGTGCCGGCGCTGGTGAGTACCAAGAACGGCGAGCCGGTCTTTACGCTCACCGCCGATGACTTTACCCTGACGGACGATGGCATCCCGCAGAAGCTGCGGCTTGAGGACGACACCGACCGCCAGCCGATCGCGCTGGTTGTGCTGATTGAGGCGGGTGGTTCGGGGGCAGATCACGTCGACAGCTATACGCGGCTCGGCGCGATGATCGAAAATCTGGTCGGCAACGTGGAACACACGATCGCGGTGGTGGGTTTCGATAGCGAGCCTGCGCTGGTGCAGCCCTTCACCGGGAAGATGGAGGTCGTTGACCAGGCGATTCGCGGCATCGGTCCGGGGGACGGCAAGGCGGCGATCCTCGATGGGCTCGGCTACTCGGTGGACCTGCTGCGCAAACAGCCCCCGCGGTACCGGCGCGCCGTCATCTCGTTTACCGAGACGATCGACCACGGCAGCCATACCAGCATCACGGAGGCGCTGAAGAAGGTCAGTGACACGAATACGGCGATCTATGGTTTTTCCTTTTCCTCGACGAAGGCGGATGAAAAGCACGAGGCGGCTGGCTTCAGCAGCACTGAGCCGGGGCCCGAGCACGGCTGCATGGGACGCGATCCGGACGAAGACAAATCCCGCCAGAAGAGTCGCGGAACCCAGGCCTACGACTGCGCCAGCGAATTGCTGCCTCCGCTGCGGCTGGCCAAGATGGCCGCGATCGCACTGGCCAATCAGCTGAAGCGGAATGTGCCGGAGACGGTCGCGCACCTGACCGGCGGGGAGTACTACTCCTTCAGTAATGAGAAGAATCTTGAAAAAGGCCTGCAAAGTCTGACGAATCACATCCCGAACCGCTATGTGTTGAGCTTCCACCCTGCGAATCCGCACCCCGGCGTCCATGCCGTCTCGCTTTACCTGAAGGATCGTCCCAACCTGAAGGTGGCGGCGCGCAGCAGCTACTGGGCGGATGGTCCCGGGCAGGCAGTGACTCCGGACGAGTAGCCCGCGGGCTAGAGCGCGGGGTCGAGACGCAAAGCCTCGGTGACCGTCGCAGGGCGTGAGCTGAGCCGCTCCCGCAGCCGCAGGAATGGCCGTTCCACCGCAAGATGGAGCAGTGCCGCCCCGGCAAGACACGCGCCGGCATCGATCGCCATGGTTCGCAGGTCGCGCTGCCGGGCCCAGCGCGGGCACCAAACGCGGGCGAGGTGGGCCATCTCTTTATGCGTCAGGTAGAGGGTGAAGGCCAGGGTCGCCAGGGCCCGGGTTCCGGGCAAGGGCACGCGGGCGATGAGGCCATCCGGGCTGATCGCAGAGACGGTCAACAGGGCGAATGCCAGGGCGAGCAGGGGAAAACCGATCAGCGTGCCCCACATCGCCGCGCCCGTCTGCGAGGTAAAGCGATCGTTGAAAAGCCACAGCGACCCCGCGAAGAGTGCCATGCCTCCGAGCAGGCAGGCGTGGCAATGGTGCAGGAGCGTCTGCCACCAGGCGTGCCGGAACCGCTCCAGCAGTGCGAGCGCCACGCCGGCGACCAGGCCATCCATGCGCGTCCACGTCGGGTAGTAGAGGTGCTCGATGTACGCGAGGCCAGCATCGTCCGGCCCGAGCGGTCTGAGGATGTGGAAGAACACGTACGTCCGGCTCGCGACTCCGATGCCGACCGCCACCAGCAGCAGGACGGTCACGCGCCGCAGGCTGCTTCTTCGCAGCAACATCAGGAGCAGCGGAAGCAGCAGGTAGAACTGCTCTTCGATGCACAGCGACCAGGCGTGCGAGAACGCCTGGTTCTTCCCGTAGTCGACAAAGAGGTTTTCCGTAAAGCTGAGGAACTGCCAGGCTGGGGACAGGCCAGGACGTTCCCGCCAGGCCGGCACCCAGAGGTAGAGCGCAAGCACCACGAGGTAGGCGGGAAGGATGCGGAACAGGCGTCGCTGATAGAAGTGCCAAAGCCCCGCGGCACGACCTTGCGGATGGGTTCGCAGGAGCTGGCCGCCGATCAGGTAGCCGCTCAGGACAAAGAACAGATCGACGCCCATCCAGCTGAAATGCCCGAGAGCCTCGAGCCTTTCGGGAAGCTCCGATTGCAGGTGGAAGAGCATCACGGCAAGGATCGCCAGCGCGCGCAGGCTGTCCAGTCCGTGAAGCCGCGGCGCTGCTGTCGTTCGCAAGGGGATCGCTCGATTTTCGAAGATGAGAGCAAGTGCTGTGTTCGATCATGCATGAGGAAGATCCGGCTTGAGCCGCGCTGGGCCAGGCTCCTGCGACTTTGTTGCGGGAGGGTATCCGGCACGCAACCTCCCCGATAAGCTCCTAAAGATTTAGTTGACAGTAGCGGGCGGGTGCGCGAATATGTCCTAAGTAGTTAGGAGTTACGGGAAATGCCAACCACGAAGAAGAGCGAAGCGCTCACCCCGCTCGAACTCGAGATCATGCAGGTGCTGTGGCAGGAGGGCGACTGCACGGTTGCCGATGTGGTGCCGAAGCTGCGCGCCAAGCTTGCCTACACCACGGTGCAGACCATGTTGAACGTGCTGCTGAGAAAGAAGAAGGTCGTCCGCCAGCAGGATGGGCGAGCCTTTCGCTACAGCGCGTCGGTCAGTCGCGAGCGTGCCAGCGGCGGGGCTCTGCATGATCTGGTGCGGCGGATGTTCGGCGGATCGCCCGAGGCCATGCTGATGGCGATGGTGGATACGCGGCAGATTACCGCGGAAGAGCTTGAGCGCGTGGCCCGGCGGCTTGCCGAGGCGGAACGCGGCCAGCCGGGCGAGGAGGAGCAGCCATGATCGACCGGGTGCTGGTGGAGTATCTCGTCAACGCGGTGTGGCAGGTGCCGCTGGTCGCGCTTGCCGCCTGGTCGCTGCTGAAGCTGACCCGCCTCGGGCCGCTGGGCGAACACCGCGTGTGGCTGGCTGTGCTGCTCGTCTGCACCCTGTTGCCCCTGCGGGGGATCGCCCCGGCTCCCCGCCCGGCTCGCGTTTCGCCGGCGCGTACGCGCTTCATCCCCAGCCGCTCGCTGCCTGCGCCGGACGCAGTACGGACAGACACGCGCGCCCCGGGGCAAGCAACCGCCCCGGTTGTGCCGGCGGAGCCTCGCCTGACGACGGCAAAGGTCCACGCTTACCTCCGAACCTTCGAACTCTCGGCAAGGACCGTCCGCATCGTCGCCTGGACCTATGCCAGCCTGGTGTCGCTGGCGATGCTGCGCCTCGTCTTCTCCTGGCTCAGCGCGCACCGCATGCGCCTCAAGTCGACCGCGTATGCCGTCGAAGCCGCGGAGATGGCGTGCTGGAAGGAACTGGCCGCGGGGCTCGGCGTCTCGCTGCCGACGGTGCGCTGGTCGTCCGAGGTGACAAGCCCGGTGGTGCTGGGTGCGCTGAGCCCGGTGCTGATGTTGCCGTTCGACTTCTGGCGTTGCTCGCAGGCGGAGCAGCGCGCGGCCATCAGCCACGAGCTGGCGCACGTGGCGCGGCGCGACTGCTTCGTTCATGCGTGCTGCCAGGTGGTTTCGCTGCCGCTGGCGTGGCATCCGGTCATCCACGGCATCAGCCAGCGCATCTCGCGCACGCGGGAGATGGTGTGCGACCAGATCGCCGCGCGTGCGATGCGGTCGGAGGTGGTCTACGCGCGCTGCCTGCTGGGGCTGGCAGCCCGTATGCTCGGCGCCGGGGGAGATCGTTTTGTGGCGCAGGGTATGGGACTTTTTCGCAGCAGCAAACTGGAGGAACGCGTGATGAAACTTACCGAAGTGAAGCAGGGAATGGGTGTGCGGGAGATGTGGCTGAGGCGGATGGGCAGTGTCGCCGCAATGGGTCTGGTTGTGGGAGCGGTGGCATCCTTCCACCTCGCACCCGTGCTGGCGGAGCAAACGCAGGCAGAGGCTGCTCCTGGCGGCATCGCGCAGGAAGCGGTGCCACCCGCAGTGCCGCAGCCGCCAGCGATGGGAACACTGCCGCCGATGCCCTCGATCAGCGCCCAGCCTGTAGTGCCTGTCGCGCCTGTCGCGCCCGTTGCTCCCGTCGCGCCCATCGCGCCTGTAGCGCCTGTTGCCCCGGCGCTGCCGGAGACAACCTCTCAGGTCCACGCCAGTGCATGCAGCCGCGAGCACGGAGTCGCGCTGAGCGCCGCACAGAAGCGCCAGATCGAAACCGAGACGCGGCGCGCGCTCGACCAGGCCCGGCGCGCACTTGCGCGAACGCAGAGCGACCTGCAGAAGCAGGGAAATACGCAGTTCAGTAGCGCTGAATTCAATAGCGCTGAATTCGATGGCGCTGAATTCAAGGCACAGATGGAGCGCATGAAGAAGGACCTTGCCGAGCACGCCGCCGACATGGCCCGGGCGCAGGCCGAGATGGCGAAGGCGATGGCGGAGGTTAACAGCCCCGAGTTCAAAGCCGAGATGGGCAAGTTCAACACGCCCGAGTTCCAGCAGCGGCTGCAGGCCCAGATGAAGTCGAGCCGCGAATCCATCGACCGCGAGATGGCGCGGTTGAACTCGCCCGAGTTCCAGAAGCAGATGACCGACGCCGCCCAGCGCGCGATCCCGCCGCAGATGCAGAGACAGATCGCCGAAGCCGCGAAGCAGGTTGAGGCGGCGATGAAGCGGCTTGACGAGGCTCAGGCGAAGTCGCACCCGTAGAGGAGGGCAGCGGCTGGTGCGCCATCAGCCGCTGCGCCCGTTCACTCGGCTACGCCCTGTTCACTCGGATGCGCCCGTTCACTCGGCTGCGCCCCGCTCACTCGTTAGACTGGAGAGATGCCGGAGCTTCCCGAAGTCGAAACCGTAGCGAACGGTGTTCACGAACGAATCCACGGCCAGCGCGTTGAATCGGTCTGGACCAGCGGCAAGCCGCAGACCTTCAAGAGCCCCGAAGCCGAGATTGCTGAAGTCCTCCACCTCGCCCGGGTCGAGCGCGTCCGCCGCGTGGGCAAGACGGTGGTCGTCTCGGTTGCGCGGGCAGACGGCACCCCGGCAGAGTTTCTCATCCACCTCGGCATGACCGGCCGCCTGCTGGTCTCGGCGCCGGAGGTTGCCCTGCCGCCGCACACCCACGCCGTGCTCGCGCTCAGCGGCGGCAGCGAACTGCGCTTCGTCGATGCCCGCCGCTTTGGGCGGCTCTCGGTTCGCACGGCCGAGGCCTACGGCGGCCCCGGGGCCGAGCCGCTGCTGATCGGCGAAGACGACTTCGTCGCCCTCTTCCAACACCGCAGGACCCCTATCAAGGCCGCACTGCTCAACCAGTCGCTGCTGCATGGCGTCGGCAATATCTATGCGGACGAGAGCCTCTTCCGCGCTGGCATCCGGCCAAAACGCCAGGCCGCGCGGCTCACCCGCAAGGAGCTGCTGCGCCTGCGCGAGGCTCTGCGTGTTGTGCTCAAACACGCCATCGAACTCGGCGGCTCGTCCGTCTCCGACTACGTCGATGCCGACGGGGTGCGCGGCTTCTTCCAGCTGGAGCACCGCGTCTACCTGCGTACCGGGCAGCCCTGTCTTGTGTGCCAGACGCCCATCCGGAAGATCGTCATCGGCGGCCGCAGCACGCACTTCTGCCCGGTCTGCCAGCGTTAGGGGTTTCTCCGTAGAATGAGCCCATGACGCAGGTCGTTGGGGATGGCTTCTCGCAGGCCCAGGTGCTCTCATTCCGCAGGAAGCTGATGCAGTGGTATCGCAGCTATGCCCGCGAGCTGCCGTGGCGCGGCATCTCCGATCCCTACCGAACCTGGGTCTCCGAGGTCATGCTGCAGCAGACGCGCGTCGCCGCCGTGCTCGAGCACTACGACCGCTTCCTGCAGCGCTTTCCCGATCTTGCTGCCCTCGCGCGCGCACCCGAAGCCGAAGTCCTCGCCGCCTGGTCGGGCCTCGGCTACTACCGGCGGGCGCGCATGCTGCACCGCGCCGCGCAGTTTGTGGCGGCTGAGCTCGATGGCCGGATCCCGGCCACATCGGCCGGCTTGCGCACGCTGCCCGGCGTCGGCGAATATACCTGCGCCGCCATCGCCAGCATCGCCTTCGGCGAAAGCATCGCCGTGGTCGATGGCAACGTGGAGCGCGTGCTGCTGCGCCTGTGCGGGCGCCCCGAAGACGTCACCGCCGCCGGCAAGAAGTTCGTTCGCGACCAGGCCGCCCTGCTCGTGCCCGCGCGGCGCGGCGCCCACGAAGCCAACGCCCCCGGCGATCACAACCAGGCGATGATGGAGCTCGGCGCGACCATCTGCCTGCCCCGTGCGCCGCTCTGCCTGCACTGCCCCGCCCACAGCCTTTGCAGCACGCGCGGCGAGCATGTCACCGCGCCGCGCGGACGCCAGACCAGCCGCCCCGTCGCCTTCCTGCTGGCCACGCGCAAGCAGGGAACCGTGACCGAGGTGCTGCTCGAACGGCGCAATGATCAGGCGAGCCTGATGCCCGGCATGCTCGAGCTTCCGCCGCTGCCGCTCGATGCGGTCGAAGGCCGCGAACCTCTGCTCAACCTGCGCCACGCCATCACCAATACCAACTACTACGTCGGGGTCTACATGGAAAGCGCGGGCTCGCGCGGACGCAGGCTGCGGGATGCCATCCCCGCGTCGACAGAGGCGCTCGACTGGTACAACGCCAACCTGCTGCACGATCTGCCGCTCACCGGGCTCGCGCGCAAAGTGCTTCGCCGCGTCGACCTCTGGTCAGCCGCCGGGCCGGAATCGCCCGAGGCCCACCGCATACGGCATCATCCGGATCAATAGGCGCAAGTGCTTATACTCGGCTTACCGCACCCTCCGGTGCGAGTCCGTCGCAGGAGTACTCCTTTGACCTTGTCGTCCACCGCAATGCGGTCACTGCTGTTGAGTTCAATCGCGGGCACAGCCGCCCTCGCCGTTGCCCAGGACCTGCCGCAGGCAGCCGCTCTCAAGGCTGCCGAGAAGTCGATCGACGCCGAAAAGATCCGCGCCCACGTCCGCTTCCTCGCCGACGACCTGCTCGAAGGCCGCGGGCCTGGCCTTCGCGGAGCCGAGATCGCCGCCCAGTACATCGCTACGCAGTTCGCGCTTGATGGCCTCAAGCCTGCCGGCGACAACGGCACCTACCTGCAGCAGATCAAGATGGTCGGCGTCAAAGCCATACCCGCCGAAACTTCGCTCGAATTCATCCCGCTCCAGGGCGGCAGTCCCATCCAGCTCGCCTACGGCGACGACTACACCGTCTCGAACCAGCAGCATGAAGCAGCGGCCGACATCGACGCCCCGATCGTCTTCGTCGGCTTCGGCGCCACCGCGCCCGAGTACCAGTGGGACGACTACGCCGGCGTCGACGTCAAGGGCAAGGTGATCGTCTGCATCGTCGGCGACCCGCCTTCGGACGATCCGAAATTCTTCGGCGGCAAAGCCCTTACCTACTACGGCCGCTGGACCTACAAGTTCGAGCACGCCGCAAAGATGGGCGCGGTCGGCGCGCTCATCATCCACCGCACCGACTACGCCAGCTACGGCTGGGGCGTCGTCAAAAACTCCAACACCAGCGAGAAGACCTACCTCGCCGAAGACGCGAACCCGAAGCTCAAGGCCGCCAGCTGGATCCAGCTTGAAGTCGCCCGCAAGCTGTTCGCCGCCAGCGGCCTCGATCTCGACAAGGAGATGACCGCCGCGGGCCAGCGCGGCTTTAAAGCCGTCCCACTCAACGTCAAACTGAAGGCCCACGTCGCCAGCACCATCCGCCCGTTCGACAGCGCCAACGTCGTCGGCATGATCCCCGGCTCTGACCCCAACCCCAGCCAGGCCGTTCTTTACAGCGCCCACTACGACCATCTCGGCTACGTCCCCGGCATGAAGGGCGACAACGTCTACAACGGCGCCGCCGACAACGGCACCGGCTGCGGCATCCTGCTCGAGATGGCGCGCGCGTGGGCGCAGGGCGTCAACCAGCTTGGGTTGAAGCCGCCGCACCCGATCCTCTTCGCCTCCGTCACCGCCGAGGAGCAGGGGCTGCTCGGCTCCGAGTACCTCGGCCAGCATCCGCCGGTGCCCGCCGGCAAAATCGCCCTCGACCTCAACTACGACGAGATTCTGCCCATCGGCACGCCCGAGGAAGTGAACGTCAACGGGGCACAGCGCACCAGCTTCTACCCCCAGGTCCAGGCTGCGGCAAAGGCTTTCTCGCTCACCATCGTTCCCGACCCGCGCCCCGAGGCCGGCAGCTACTACCGTTCGGATCACTTCTCGCTGAGCCGCGTCGGCATCCCTGCCTTTTCCGTCGAGAGCGGCACCCTCTACGAAGGGCACGATCGCGCCTGGGGCGAAGCGCAGCACAAGGACTTTAACGAGCATCGTTACCACAACTTCTCCGACAACTACACGCCGGACATGGACTTCCGCGGCAACGCCAAACTCGCCCGCTTCGGCATGGAAGTCGGCTGGATGGCTCTCAACGCGAAGTCCTCCATCGAGTGGAACCACGGTGACGAATTCGAAGCCGCACGCAAAGCCAGTGAGAAATAAGGAACAGGCAAACGCCAAGACGCCCTGATCGCGGGCGGCGACCACTCCGTGGGGTGGAAGCTTCGCGTGGTAGCCAGTCGCACTCCGCCTGCTGCCGGGACGCGATTGCGGTTGCCTGTTCCTGCATCTGACTTATCGCGACGGCTTGCCGTCTAACGTGCAGAGGAGAGTTCACATGGATCGCAGCGCAAGTGCCGTATGGCACGGCAGTCTCAAAGAAGGCAACGGCACCATCTCCACCCAGAGCAACACCCTGAGCAACGCGCAGTACAGCTTCAGCACACGCTTTGAAAACGGCGTCGGCACCAATCCCGAAGAGCTCATCGCGGCGGCGCACGCCGGCTGCTTCACCATGGCGCTCAGCATGCAGCTTACCTCTGCCAACATGGTGCCGGACGAGCTTCAGACCACCGCGATCGTAACGATGGAGCACACCGACGACGGCCCGACCATCACGAAGATCAAGCTCGTGACAAAGGCGCGCGTTCCCAACGCCGATAAGGACAAGTTCGAAGAGCTTGCCAGAAAAGCCAAGGAAGGCTGCCCCATCTCGCGCCTGCTGAAAGCCGCCGAAATTACCCTCGACGCCCAGCTCGTCTAACGCGACGGCCGGCCGCAAGGCCGGCCGTGTCTTCACTCTCAGCAGATCCACTCATCAAGGGATCGACAGAATTCTCAAAGGCTAATGCGAGTGCGAGTGCCCATGGTGGTGATGCGCATGCGCCCCTGCCTCTTCAAGCTCCGGCGGCGCCGAGCAGCCATGGGTCGTCTCGCATCCCTTGGTCTCGAACTGAATCGTCGTATGCGCAATCTTGAAGTGATGCCGCAGCGTTTGCTGGATCTCGGTCAGGATCCCCGCGCAGTCTGAAACGCTCATCTCGCGGTCCGCCAGCGGCGCGACGCACACATGGCTCGCCAGCGCATGCGAGTTCGACCCCAGGCTCCAGACGTGCAGATCGTGCACATCGGCCACCCCCACGACGGCCTGCATGGATGCCCGAATCTCCCCGAGCGACAGCGTCTGCGGCGTGCCTTCGAGCAGGATGTTCAGCGTCTCGCGCACAATCCCCCATGAGGACCACAAAATCATTCCGGCAATGATCAGCGACAGCACCGGGTCGATCCACTGCATATGCGTCAGCAGGATGCCCGCGCCGCCCGCAATCACCGCCGCCGTCGACAGGGTGTCGCCGAGCATGTGAATAAACACCGAGCGGATATTCACATCGCCCGAAAACTTCCACAGCAGCCCGGCGATCGCGCCGTTCATCACCACGCCCGCCGCCGCCACGACCATCATCATCTGCGGCACCACCGTCACCGGGTGGTACAGCCGCCCGATCGCCGAGATCGCAATCCATGCCGCCAGCACCATCAGCGTCACCGCGTTCACGAACGCCGCAAGCACGCCTGCACGCTGATATCCAAACGTCTTCCGGTCCGTCGCCGGGCGCGACTGAAAATACACCGCCACGAACGACAAGATGATGGCCAGCGAATCCGACGCGTTATGCCCCGCCTCCGAGATCAGCGCCAGCGAGTGCGCGCGCAATCCGAAGACCAGGGTCGCGGCCACATACACAACCGTCGCCGCCAGCGAGATCTTCAGGATCCGCTGCATGGTTCCGTTGTTGGATGCCACCATGTGCATGCTTCTAGTGTATGCCGCCCGCCGCCCGGCCCGGTTCCGGCGCTGCAACCGCCTGATTCCAAAGCCCGTTCCAGGTCTCCGCCAGGATGATCGAGTCCGCCGGATTCTCCCGGTCGTAGCGCACCTGTACCGGCATCCCGAACACGCTCGCCGAAAGCCCGAGGTCCGGCAGCTGCGAGCTCAGGGTAGAGATATCCTGCCCGCACTCATACGTCACGCCCGCCACGCGATACCGGTAGATCAGCGCCTGCGGCGGCTCCGCCCCGCTGTCATACCCGTTCACATGCGGCGCCGTGTCGATCAGCGTCCCGTCGATAATCCGCCCGGTCTCCGCCAGCCGTCCCCGCCGCAGTGCCTCGCGCTCCTCGGGCGATACCTTCTTGCGCAGCATCATGTACGCCGTCAGCGAAACCAGCGCACACGTCCCCGAGGTAATGGCGGCGATGCTCTGCGGGTGATGACGGAGGAAGAGGACAGTCGGATGCATGAAGTGCGTCTCGCCTGAGGATAGACGATCTTGCCCGCGCAAAGCTCCCGGTGGAACCGAGCGTTATACTGAGGAGTGCCAAATTCACGGGAAATTGCTTCGAAAATCGCGCCGCCGCCCCTCCCCGGCGGACACCCGCTCGACCTCGGCGAAGGCCGCCGCATCCGCTCCACGACCGTCATCTGCGTCCGCCGCGGCGACCGCGTCGTCATGGCCGCCGACGGCCAGGTCTCGCTCGGCGCCACCGTCATGAAGGGCTCCGCGAAAAAAATCCGCCGCCTCTACGACGACAAGGTCCTTGCCGGGTTCGCCGGCTCCACCGCCGACGCCTTCTCGCTCTTCGGCCGCTTCGAAAGCAAGCTCGAGCAATACGCCGGCAACCTCGGCCGCGCCGCCGTCGAGCTCGCCAAGGACTGGCGCACCGACAAGATGCTCCGCCAGCTCGAAGCCCTGCTCATCGTCGCCGACCCCTTCCAGACCCTCATGCTCTCGGGCACCGGCGACGTCATCGAGCCCGACCCCTTCCCCGGCGGGGGCGGCATCATGACCATCGGCTCCGGCGGCAGCTACGCCCAGGCCGCGGCCAAGGCGCTCATGGAAAACACCGATTTCAACGCCCGCGAGATCGCCGAAAAATCCATGAAGATCGCCGGCGAGATTTGCATCTACACCAACGACCAGATCACCATCGAAGAACTCGTCGCCGAGCCGACAAAGCAGTAAGGACGACACGCAGCAAGGAAGAGACCAAGCATGGCAATATTTCTACCCGGAGCCGCCGAAGACCAGGCGCTCGCACTCGACGAACTCACCCCGCGCGAGATCGTTGCGGAGCTCGACAAATACGTCGTCGGCCAGCACGCCGCCAAGCGCGCCGTCGCCATCGCCCTGCGCAATCGCATGCGCCGGCAGAAACTCCCGCCCGACCTCGCCGACGACATCATGCCAAAGAACATCATCATGATCGGCCCGACCGGCGTCGGCAAAACCGAGATCGCCCGGCGCCTGGCCAAGCTCACCAACTCCCCCTTCCTCAAGGTCGAAGCGTCCAAATTCACCGAGGTCGGCTACGTTGGACGCGACGTCGAATCCATCGTCCGCGACCTTGTCGAAATCGCCATCGACCTCGTCCGCGACGAGAAGCTCGAGGACGTCGAAGAGAAGGCCGAACTCAGCGCCGAAGACCGCCTGCTCGACCTTCTGCTGCCCCCTACCCCCGCTGCCACCACCGCCAGCAACGCCGCCAACGCTACCGAGGTCCCCGGCACCAACGTCATCCAGCTGCCGGCGTCCATGGACTCGACCGCCCCCGGCTACATCGCCGCCGAAGCGCCCGGCGACGCCGCCGACCCCGAAAAACCCAAGGACCAGACCAGCCACGAGCGCACCCGCGAAAAGCTCCGGCAGCAGTTCCGCGAGGGCAAGCTCGACGACCGCACGGTCGAGATCGACGTGCGCGACCGCAACCAGCCCAGCTTCGAGTTTGTCGCCGCGCCCGGCTCCAACGGTCCCGACGACAGCGACATCTCGCTCAAGGACGTCCTCCCCGGCCTCTTCGGCCAGCGCACCCGCAAACGCAAGATGAAGGTTGCCGAGGCCTTCGACTACCTCGTCCAGGAGGAAGAAGGCCGCCTCATCGACATGGACCAGGTCACCAAGCTTGCCGTCGAACGCGTCGAAGATTCCGGCATCGTCTTCCTCGACGAAATCGACAAGATCGCCGGGCGCGAAGGCGGCCACGGCCCCGACGTCTCCCGCGAAGGCGTCCAGCGCGACATCCTGCCCATCGTCGAAGGCACCACCGTCTCCACCAAGTACGGCATGGTCTCGACCGACCACATCCTCTTCATCGCCGCCGGCGCCTTCCACGTCTCGAAGCCGTCCGACCTCATCCCCGAGCTGCAGGGCCGCTTCCCCATCCGCGTCGAGCTGCAGTCGCTCACTGTCGGCGACTTCGTCCGCATCCTGACGGAGCCCAAGTCCTCGCTGGTGAAACAGTCCACCGCCCTGCTCGAGACCGAAGGCCTCCGTCTCGAGTTCACCCCCGAGGCTCTCGCGGAGATGGCCGAGTTTGCCTTCAAGGTCAACGAGACAACCGAAAACATCGGCGCCCGCCGCCTGCACACCATCATGGAACGCGTGCTCGACGAGATCAGCTTCCAGGCCCCCGATGTCGTCAAGGTCAACCGCTCCGAAGCCTCGCGCGAAGGCATCGTCGGCGAGATTCGCGCCTCCGCCTCGCTCGGGGGCGATGCGGCCGCAGCACAGGCGACCTCTTCCGCGCCGCTGCCGGTTATCGAACGGCGCAAGGCCGGTGCAGGCGAGCCGGAATACGAAAAAGTCATCGTCGTCGATGCCGACTATGTTCGCCAGCAGGTCGCCGGCATCGTCAAAAATCAGGATTTGAGCCGCTACATCCTTTAGCCTCGCAGCAGGCTGGGTGGCCTGCCGGGTTAGGCCCGCCACTTGCTCTGTGTACATGCGGATCGTTTAGGTTAAGCTGATAGCGGCGAAGTTACCTTTGATCCACGCGCGCTCGCAATCACCGTAGCAACGCGCCGATCGACGACACAGCCGGAGCCCGCAGCTAGACGGGCAACACTCTGGGGAACCACGGTGGTACCGGGCAGAAATGTTCGGGATTCCCCATATTCTTACCGGGAAGCGACGCGGCCGACGCCGTCGCCTCGGCCCCACGGGTACGCATCACACCAAGAAGTCCCAGCAACAGGTCCTCGAACCAGATCGGATAACGATATGCATCTCTGGAGTGATTACGAAGGCAAAACCATCGCCGACGCCTATCCGCTCGGCCAGCTCATCCGCCCCGAAGGCCGCAGCGCCTTCTTCGCGACCTCGAACGGAACCGGCGTGCCCGCCGTCATCCGCCTCACCGAGTCGCTGAACGATGAGGCCGAGATGATCGAGCGCTGGCGCCAGGTCGCCGAGCTCAACCAGGAACACCTCATCACCATCCGCAAGTACGGCCAGACCAGGTTTGAAAGCACCCCCCTCGCCTACGCGCTCATGGAGCCCAGCGACGGCAGCCTCGCCGAGATCCTGCGCGAGCGCCCGCTCACCCCGGTCGAAACCCGCGAGGTGGCCCTCAGCCTGCTCGACGCCCTGAAAGCCCTGCACAAGGCCAGTCTCATCCACGGCTTCATCGAGCCCTCGAACGTCATGGCCGTCGGCGAGGTCGTCAAGCTGCGCAGCGACTGCGTCCGCGAGTGTCACCCCGACTCCGAGTTCATGACCCCTGAAGGCTGCGACGAGCTCAAACGCGCCGACGTCGCCATGTACTCCACCCTGCTGCTGCAGGCGCTCACCCTCGACACCAGCATCAACCCGGCATTCAAGCTGCCCGCACCGTTCGACAAAGTCATCCCCAAAGGCATCGACGGAAGCTGGGGGCTCGCCGAGATCGACACCGCCCTGAACCCGCCCGTCGTCAAGCCGCTCGTGCCACCCGGCGTGCTCTCGCAGGCAGGAACCCAGCCCGCCTCCCACCCCGGATCCCGCGCCGCCAACGGCCCGGCCCCGGCAACCGCAGGATCGGTCGCAGCCGTCGGCTCGGCCGTATCCACGGAGACTGCCGCGCGCACTCCGGCCGCCACCGCAACGGTCACCGGAGCAACCGCCGCGCGGCCGCCCCTCGTCCCCCCCTCCGCCCGCGCCGCGGCCAGCGCCCCGCTCAACGTCCGCCGTGACGAAACCGGCGACCTGGCCCCCGCCGCACCGAATAAAACCATCTGGATCGCCGCCGCTGCCGTCCTCATCCTCCTCGCGCTCATCGGCTGGAAGGTCCTCAGCGGCAAGCCCTCGACCACCACAACCGCCGCGCCGGCTCCCGTCGTCTCCACCGCCCCTGCTGCCCCGGCCGTCACGCCTGCCCCGGCCCCCATCGCCCGGGTAGCCCCCGCTTCCGCAGCCCCAGTCGCCGAGTCCGGAGACCACGCCCCCGTCGCCACCTCCGAAACCCAGGCCGGCTGGCACGTCATCGCCTACACCTACAACCACGAGGCCCAGGCCTTCGGGAAGGTCCAGTCCATCCGCCAGCGGCACTCGAGCCTCGGCCCCGAGGTCTTCGCGCCCAGCGGCCGCTCGCCCTACCTCGTCTCGCTCGGCGGCGCCCTCAGCGAAAAGGAAGCCATCGCCGTCCGCGCCCGCGCCCTCCGCGACGGCATGCCCCGCGACACCTTCGCGCGGCACTACGGCGCACGCTAGCCCGCTCCCGCGCAGCCCGCAAACCGGCCGGGGTACCCCCATGGGGTACCCCGGCTTAACTCTTTTAGAATGCTATTTTTGACCCATAAACCCCCGGGGGGAGGGTAGCCTTGTTTTACCCCTCGTCCCCGGCAAAAACCTACCCCTTCAGCCGCTCGCGAAGCTCGTCCCGGGCCGCCTCCGTCTGCTCGCCCGTCGCAAAACTCTTCACCTTGACCCGCCCGCTCGCGACCTCATCCTCGCCCAGCAGCACGACGTGGCGAGCCACCTTGTCCGCCGCCTCAAAGCTCTTCTTCAACCGAAAGCTGCCGTCCCCCACCTCGACCGAAAGCCCCGCCCGCCGCAACTCGCGCGCCAGCGCCAGCGCCGCCGCATTCCGCTCGACCCCCAGCGGCGCAATGTAAGCGTCCAGCTTCTTCATCGCAGCCTCGCCTGCCTGCGCCTGCAGTGTCAGGATCAGCCGGTCCTCGCCGATCGCGAAGCCGATCCCCGGCGCGCGCGGCCCGCCCAGCATCTCGCTCAGCCCGTCGTAGCGGCCGCCGCCCAGCAGCGCATTCTGCGTCCCCAGCCCCGACCCATCCGGCACCGTGAACTCGAACGTCGTCCGCGTGTAATAGTCCAGCCCCCGCACCAGCCGCGGATTGACCGTATAGGCCACTCCACAGGCGTCGAGCGCGGCGCGTACCTCCGCGAAGTGCGCCGTCGACGCCTCGTCAAGATAGTCCGCGATCTTGGGCAGCCCGTTGATGATCTCCTGGTCGTTCGGATCCTTCGAGTCCAGCACCCGCAGCGGATTCGTCTCCGCGCGCCGACGATTGTCTTCGCCCATGCGGTCCTTGACCGGCTCGAGCGCCGCCTTCAGCGCCGCCACGTAGCGCGGCCGGTCGGTCGACGAGCCGACGGAGTTCAGCTCCAGCTTCCAGCCCTGCACGCCCAACTCGTCGAGCAGCGAGGCCAGCATCTCGAGCACCTCGGCGTCGCGCACCGGGCTCTCTGCCCCGCTCGACGGAGGGCCAATCACCTCGCAGCCGATCTGCCAGAACTGCCGGTAGCGCCCCCGCTGCGGGCGCTCCCGCCGGAACTGCGGGCCGATGTAGAACAGCTTCTGCAGCAGCCCCGTCTCGCCCAGCTTGTGCTCGATGTAAGCCCGCACCACGCCGGCGGTGTTCTCGGGCCGAAGGGTCAGCTGCTGGGCCTTTTCGCTTGCCGCACGCGCACGATCCTCCCACGTGTACATCTCCTTAGAGACGACGTCGGTTTCCTCGCCTACGCCGCGCACAAACAGCTCGGTCGCCTCGAAGACCGGTGTGCGAATCTCGCCAAACCCGTAGCGCGCAAACACTGCGCGCGCAGTCGCTTCCACGCGGTTCCAAAGCTCGGTTTCAGGGGGCAACAGGTCACGCGTCCCACGGATGGCCTTCACAATCGACATAGACCTTCAGTCTACCGAAAGCGAGACCCCAGCAAGAGCAGGGCGAACTACCGGCGGGTTGTCTGCCGAGCCACCGCCAGCACGCGCCGATCGCGTGCGATGCACACCAGGCGAGCCGCCAGGCACGGAGCGGCCACCAACCCGAGCAATACAGCGAAGATCTGCGATTGAGACATGGAGGGACTCCTCGGGGCGGGATTCGGGTCCGGCGGCGAGCCGGAGCCGGGAAGCTGAATCTGAACCCTATCGCCCTCGCGCCGGCGCGTCCATGCAACTTAGCTGGTAGCCTGCCGGGCTGGCTGCCAAGCGACTGGCCGCCAACCGCCTGGCCGCCAACGAATGGCCCTGACGTCTCGGCCGCTAACCGGCCAGGCCCTGCATCATCGGCACGATCCCGGGCATCTCAAGCCCAAGGAGAACGACGTGACCCACCGAATGAAGCAGCCCTCCCTGATCGCTTTCGCCGCCCTCGCCTTCACCCTTGCCGCCGTCGCGCAGCAGCCTCAGAACCTGCCGCAGAGCGCCAATCCGGGCAGCCCGCAGCCCACCCAGACGACGCCGGCGCCCGCCATGAGCAAATCCGAACTGAAGGCGCAGCGCAAGCAGCAGAAGCATGAGGAGAACGCCGCCAAGGCCAATGCCAAGGCGCAAAAGGACCAGGCCAACGCGCTCACCCAGCAGAACAAGGCCCGGGACGAGCAGGAAAAGGCCCAGCCGAAATAGCATGAGTCTCCTGCGGGAAGCCGGCTTAGCGGCCCGCTTCCCGCAGGTAGATTTCAACGTAATCCAGGTAGTTTCTTGCGTATTGCAAAATCAGCGCATGATCTGCGTCGCCCAGCTGACGTTTGACCCGACCCGGTACACCGGCAACCAGGCTGCGGGGCGGAATGATGGTGTGCTCCGGGATGACGGCGCCGGCGGCGATGATCGAACCGGTCCCGATCCTGGCGTCGTTCAGGATGGTCGCCCCGATGCCGACCAGCACCTCATCCTCGAGCGTACAGCCGTGCACCGTTGCGTTGTGGCCGATCGTGACCATCTCTCCGACGTGGACGGGATAAACATGGCGCATGCCGTGCAGCACGGCGCAGTCCTGCACGTTGGAGCCGGCGCCGATGCGAATCGCGTTCACATCTCCGCGGACGACCGCGTTCATCCACACGCTGGCGCGCTCGCCCAGCACCACATCGCCCAGCACCTGGGCACTGGGGTCGACATACGCGCTGGCTGGAATCTGAGGGAGGATTCCCAGGTAGGAGCGGATCATCGGGATGGCCTCGCAGCGAGCTTTCTAAAGGGTTTGACGGTGTCGTAGCCGGGGTTCCCGTTTCGGGCTTGAGGCATGGCGATCCCCTCGATTTTATGTTGAATGTGGGAAAACTGGCGTATCCTTGCAATTGAGCCATCAAGGCCCGATTGAGAGGTGTTTTCCCCCGTGGCAGAGATTCGTGTACAGGAAGGTGAACCGCTTGAAAATGCCCTGCGCCGCTTCAAGCGCAAGGTGCAGACCGAGGACATCATCAAAGAGGTCAAGCGTCATTCCTTCTATTTGAAACCCGGCGAGAAGAAGCGTGTCAAAGAAGCGCTCGCTCGCAAGCGCAATCGCAAGAAGGTACGCAAGGAACAGGACTAGTCGACTGGCCTCAGGAGTCGACAGATCGGGAGTCGGCAGATCGCTCATCGGCTGATCGCTCCAACTGTTCCCCCAAAGAGGTCTCGTCTGCGTGGGCCGGGAAGTGAATTTCCCGGTCCTCGTCCCGTAGGTTGAACTGCACTGCCTCGAGCACTCCACCGAGGTTCCAGCACCGGCATGCCCGGTCAGTCTTGAGTAGTTTGGGCCCGAACGAAAGCAAGCGTATGACAAAGCTTGACCGCTCCTCAGGACCCGTTCTCCCCCGGCCTCAGAGTGATCATCCTTTTTCCGATCCAGGGAGAAGTGATTATGGAACCCCAATTTGTTGATCGCATCCTGAACTGCGCGGACTGCCATAGTGAATTCATCTTCACTGCCGGGGAACAGTTGTTCTTCTTCGACAAGCAGTTCAAGAACGACCCGAAGCGCTGCAAGCCCTGCAAGAGCCGGCGTTCCGGTCTCTCCGCAGTGGCGAACGGCACCGGGCCCGCCGCCGCAGGTCTTTCGCGTACTGAAACCCGCACAGAATGCAGCGAGTGCGGCGTTCAGACCACAGTCCCATTCAAGCCAACCCAGGGCCGCCCCGTACTGTGCCGACAGTGCTTCCAGATTCGCGCCAAGGCCGTTGCCGCCGCCGTGCAGGAGCCTGAGTTGGGTTCAGCAGCCATGCACCATGCGACGAGCGCCGAGACCGCGAACGCGCTCACCGAAGCCTCGACCAACAGCCATGGGGCGAGTCTTTCGCTGACCGCGGCCGTGCGGGCCGCAGCCTCGATGGCCGCCGCGTCGCCGCTGTCTTCCGTGGCGACCGCCGCTGACCTTGCGTCGATCGGCACGAACGAGGCGAACGTCGATACCATCCACGCAGTCGGGGAACCGGTCTTCGCCTCCACCATGCTGGTCGCGGCCGGCGCGGAGTCGAGAGCGCAGGACCACCGTCTGGCGATCACGGATACGGTCGAGGCTTAGCGGCTGCAAACACGGCATCTCCGGCCCGGTACGTCTGGGCCGGATTATGCTGATCGGATGGCTGAACTCCCGGCGCACCCGGCTTCTCTTCCTGCAGACGCGGACCTGGTCCGCGGACGACACGCTCTCGGCGATTTCGAAATCATCCTGTGCTCGGACGGTACCTACCTGCTCGACGGCGGGGCCATGTTCGGTGTGGTGCCCAAAACCCTGTGGCAAAGGCGCACCCCGGCCGACAGCGAAAACCGCATTCTTCTCGGGTTGAACACCACGGTCGTCCGCACCGGGTCCGCCACGGTGCTGATCGAGACGGGCATCGGCACCAAGCAGTCCGAAAAGATGCATGCGATCCATCAGAACCAGGCCCGGCTTCCCGCGTCGCTCGCCGCCGCCGGGGTGCGTCCGGAAGAGGTGACCCACGTCATCAACACGCACCTGCACTTCGACCACTGCGGCTGGAACACGACGCTGCAACCGGACGGCAGCGTGACGCCAACCTTTCCGAACGCCCAGTATTTCGCGCACCAGGGTGAGGTGGCCCATGGCCGCCTGCAGCTGGAGCGGGATGGCGTGAGCTACCGCGCGCCCAACTATGAGCCGCTGATTGCGAGCGGGCAGATGAAACTGCTCGAGGGCCGCCGAGGCAGTTTTGCGAGTCAGATCGTGCCGGGCATCCGGGTGGAGATGTTTCCCGGCCACACCGCAACCATGCTGGGCGTGCACATCGAGTCCGCCGGGCAGCATGCCTGTTACATCGGCGACCTCATCCCCACCGCCCATCACATCGACCCGACCTGGTGCATGGGGTACGACCTCGATCCGTTGACCTGCATCGCCGAGCGCAAGCGCTTTCTTGCCAGCGCCATTCCGGAGCAATGGCTCGTGTTGTTTACCCACGACCATCACACCCCCGCGGCACGGCTTTCGCTGAATGAAAAGGGCAAGCCGGTGGCGACGCCGGTCCATTCGGGTCCGGCGATATCCTTGGGGAAGTGACCTCCCCGAAGCCCGACGCCAAGCGCCGCACCTACCTTTACAAACTCACGTCGGATCGCGGCGGCGCGCCGTGTGCCATTCCGCCGGCGGAAGATGAAGCGCCTCTGCTGACGCTCGCCATCTGCAAGCCGGCGATCCGCCGTACTGCACAGCCCGGCGACCGGATTCTCGGCATCACGAGCCACTCGCTGGCGAACCGCGACGGCTACCCGCTGTGCGCGGTCATCTACGCGGCCATCGTCGAAGAGGGGATCGAGGCGCAGGATTATTTCGCGGTGGCCAGTCCGTTTAGCGGGCGTCCCGACTGCATCTACGAGTTCCACCAGCAGAACGGGCGCGCCGCCCACAACGGCCGCAGCAACCTGCATCGGAGTGAAGCCAATCTGCTGAAGGACCTCGGCGCCTACCCGTACTACCGGAACGGCCGGGTGCTCACGTCGCATGAATTTCGCTACTTCGGCGCGGCGGCGGTGCCGATCCCGCCGCGCCTGCACCTGCTGTACGCGGCGGCTGAGGCGCTCGGGCAGGGCCACCGCGTGTACACGGAGCAGGATCCCGAGGCGCGGGAGGCAGATGCCCTCTTCCGCCACCTGTGGAAGCGGCCGACGTCGCACACGCCTGAGCAGGTGGACCGCGACGCCTACGACCACTAGCCAGCGAAGCCCATCCACTAGCAAGCGAAGCCCATCCATTAGCCAGCGGAACCCATCATCCCGCGCAGGGGTCGTCGTCGATCAGGACGCCTGTGTTCCTAAGTCCCTCAGAAACGCCAGCAGCCCCTCAAAGTAAACGGCCTGGTCGTCCCACATGGCCAGGTGGCTGCCGTGCGGGCAGTGCAGGTAGCGCCCGTTGCCGAAGAGCGTCGCCATCTTCTCAAGGTCCGCCGGGTCCATGGTGTCGTGCGCCGCGCCGATGGTCAGCGTGGGGACCGCGATCCTGTGCAGGTCGTCCCAGCGCTCCCAGTCCTTGAAGTTGCCGGTCACGACGAACTCGCTCTTGCCCTGCATCTCGTTGTAGATATCGAGATTCGCGTCGCGAAACGCGCGGGTCACGGGCTCGGGCCAGGGGACGGTGCGGCAGATGCACTGCGGGTAAAGCTCGTCCATCATCAGCTGCTGGTAGCGCGGGTTGTCGTAATCCTCGGCCGCTTCGAGGCGCTCGAGGTCTGCGCGCGACTGCTCCGAGAGCAGGCCTTTCAGGTAATCGAGCCGGCCGAGATAGGCCTGGATGCCGGCAGTCATGTTCGAGATGACGAGGCCGCGCAGGTGCTGCTGATACTTCAGCGCGTATTCGATCGCGAGCATGCCGCCCCAGCTCTGGCCGTACAGAACGAAGTCGTCGAGCCCGAGCGCGAGCCGCACCTCTTCCACCTCTTCGCGGTACTGGTCGCGGGTCCATAGCGAGAGGTCGGCGGGTTTGTCGGAGTTGCCGCAGCCCAGTTGATCGTAGTAGTACATCTCGATGCCGGCCTCCGGCAGGAACGACTCCATCGCCTCGAGATACTGGTGCGTGAAGCCCGGGCCACCGTGCAGCAGCAACACCTTCAGGGGCCCGGAGCCCATCTTCTTGGTCCACACCTTGTACCTGCCGCCGCGGACGGCGATCATGCGGATGCCCGCGACGCGGATGCCTTCAGGATTCAACGGGTCGCCCATGCGAGCAGTATAGACAGCCTGCCGGACGGGGCCGGCGGCTGGGAGGAGCGGACAAGGGAGGGGCCACACGCAAAACATCCGCCGGAATCGACCGGCGGATGTTTCGAGCGGGAGGGCTGATCGTCGCGGCTACTGCTTTTTCAAGCCCGCGGAGTCGGAAAGATTACGATTCTGCAACCCGGCAGCCAGGGTGGCACGGGCGCGGGAAGCAGTGAAGCCGTTGCTGCGGCTCGCCTGCTGCACCGAAACCGGCTGCTGCAGGGTGACGATCAGGGCAGTCGCCGGCACATCACCCGCGCAGGCGTAGCCATGCACCGTGGTGGCGTCGAAGTAGATGGCATCGCCGGCTTCGACGTGGTGCGTGACGTCTCCGTGCGTGACGTCGAGCTGGCCGGTCAGCAGGTACAGGAACTCCGCACCCTGGTGCTGGTGCGTCTTGCCCTCACGACCCTCCTTTTTCGGTAGAAACTCCGCGAGGTAAGGATCAAGCTGGCGGTCCGGGACCAGGTAGCCGAGGCTTTCGAAGAAATAGCCCGGGTCAGGGACGCCGGTCTGCGGCAGACGCACGCGGTCCTTTTGACGGTGCACACGGAACAGGGTCTGCGGTTCCGGATCGAAGAAGTAGCTGAGGTCCTTTGAGAACACCATCGCGATGCGCGCGAGATTCCGCAGCGTCGGCACCACGCGGCCGGTCTCAAGCTGAGACAGGAAGCTGGCGGAGAGTCCCGTATGCCGACCAAGTTCGACCAGCCCCATCGACTTCTTCAGCCGAAGGTACTTGATCCGCTCGCCGATGCGCTTTTCCGCGATGAAGGATTCGGCAGCCTCCCCATCGACCGTCACATGGGTCGAATCGGAAGGGTCGACGAGTGCGGTCAGAGCGTTGGCGATCTCAGGGGCGGCAAAATGCGGCTTGGTCTGGTCAGGAGTCAGTTTCATAGTGTGAATAGATGTTGCAGTCCCATGAAAAGTTTCTTCACAGAATCAATTTCTTTTTCGCGTGCGTCAGGGGCCGCAAATGAGCTGTCCGGGGAGGGCACTAAGGGTACGAGTGCTAGCCTGAGATGGATGGGCGATCCGCAAAAAAAATCTACGCGAGCCTGCCCGGACCACGCCGTGCCCAGGGCGGCGGGCGCCCTCCCCCCCCTCGCGTGCGGACTTCTGCTTCTCGCGCTGGCGGGTTGCGCCAATACCGGCGCGCCCAAAGCTCCATCGCTCCGGTTGCCCCGGCCGGCAACGCACCTGGCCGCGGATCGGACCGGCGATACCGTGACCCTGCACTGGGAGACCCCAGCCGAAACCACGGATGGCGGAACCTATCGCGGAGTGATCACTGCGCAGGTCTGCCGCGCCGCTCTGCCATCCACCGGCGGTCCGGCCTGCCAGCCCGTTCTGCGTATGCCGGTGCAACCCGGCGCCAGCGAAGCGGTAATCCCCCTGCCCCCCAGCCTGCTTACCGGGAGCCCCATCCTCCTCGCCTACCAGGTGGACCTCCTGAACGATCACAACCGGTCCGCCGGCCCGTCCGCTCCGGTCTATGCCGCGTCGGGGGCTGCGCCGCCGGCGGCCGGCGCACTCGCGGCGTCGCCCCGGCGCAACGGTCTCCTGCTCACCTGGCAGGCCCGGAAGGCCCCCGGCTCGGTCGTCGAACTGCATCGAACGCTGCCCGGCGCGGCAGGCAAGACGGCGGCGAAGCCGACTGCCGGGAAGCTTGCCGGGGGGCGAGAAGCAGCATCCGGAGCAGACGTCGTGTTGCGCCCGGAGACCAGCGCCCAAAGCCAGGAAGATCCCGGCGGCCTGATCGATCGCACCCTCCGCGATGGCGACGTGCCGACCTATACGGCGCAGCGCGTCCGCAGCGTACAACTGCTAGTCCCCTCGGCCCAGGCCGCGGCAACCGCGAAGAAAGCCGCAAAGCCGCACGACCTGAAGCCCGCCCTGCAATCGTTCGAGATTCGCGGGCTCCCGTCGCCGCCGCTGACGATCGCCTTCCATGACACCATTCCGGCCGCCCCGCCAACCGGGCTGGCGGCCATCGCCTCCGCGCCCGGCGCCACGCCGTCCATCGATCTCTCCTGGGACCCCGCGCCGGAGCAGGACGTAACCGGCTACAACGTCTATCGCGCCGACGCAGCCTCCGAACACTTCGTCCGGCTGAACCAGGCTCCCGCCAGCGGACCCGGCTATCGCGATCTCACGGCGGTCTCCGGGCACGCCTACTCGTACCGTGTCACGGCCGTAGACGTTCGCGGCAACGAATCCGCCCCCACCGCGCCGTTGCGCTCGGACGACCTGCGCTAGCCCGCAATCGCAGGCCGACGGTCCAGACGACGTTGCTGCCAGGACAGCAACGCCTTGTAGCCGCAGTAGGCGAGGAGCGCAAGCCCATCCTGGGCCAGGAAAAAGCCCGGGTCCCACCGGACTGCCGCGAGAAAGACGCGTGGCCCTTGCCTTTGCACACATAGGTTGAGCAGCAGCGGCCACGCCAGCACGGCAAGGAGCACTACAAACGGATGCCTGCGCCGCGATTCCTCCCGCCACAGCCAGAGCATCGGCATCACCAGCAGGACGAGCGTCGTGGCACACACCGGGACACCGACCAGCAGGATGAAGCCGGTTATTTGGATCTCGCCGCCATTTCCCCAGTGCAATCCCGGATCCTGCCGGAAATCCTTGACCGCTTCGACGTCTGCCAGCACCAGCAGTGTGAAGAGCATCGCCAGCGCTGCGAACATCATCCGCCGACCGCGACCCACCACCGCCCCTGCTGCCATCCCCTGACTGTACAACCGCCGGCCCGGCTCACCCCCTCCCATTCACCCCGGTGCGCATCACACCTTGGTAAACTGAAGACCAGGAGCAATCAGCCATGCCTACGTTGTTAGAGCAACTCCGCCAGATGACCACCGTCGTCGCCGACTCAGGCGACATCAACTCGATCAAGAAGTTCAAGCCGCAGGATTCGACGACCAACCCGTCGCTCATCGCTGCCGCCGCCCAGATGCCCGAGTACCAGCAGATTGTCGATGACGTTCTGAAGACCGCGCGCAAGGAAGCCGGCGATTCGGCCTCCGACAAGGATGTCGCCGCCTACGCCTTCAAGACACTCGCCGTCGCCTTCGGCCGCAAGATCCTCGACATCGTCCCGGGCCGCGTCTCGACAGAGGTTGACGCACGCCTCTCCTACGACAGCGAAAAGACGCTCGAGCAGGCGCGCGACATCATCTCGCAGTACGACAAGGCCGGCATCTCGCGCGACCGCGTGCTGGTCAAGATCGCGTCCACGTGGGAGGGCATCAAGGCCGCCGAGACGCTCGAGAAGGAAGGCATCCACTGCAACCTGACGCTGCTCTTCGGCCTGCACCAGGCGATCGCCTGCGCCGAGGCCAGGGTGACGCTCATCTCGCCCTTCGTCGGCCGCATTCTCGACTGGTACAAGAAGGACACGGGCAAGGACTACACCGGCGCCGAAGACCCCGGCGTGAAGTCGGTCACGACCATCTACAACTACTACAAGAAGTTCGGCTACAAGACGGTCGTCATGGGCGCCAGCTTCCGCAACATCGGCGAAATCACCGAGCTCGCCGGCTGCGACCTGCTGACCATCGCACCCAAGCTGCTCGAAGAGCTCGACACCACCTCCGCCGACCTGCCGCGCAAGCTCGACCCCGAGAACTCGAAGGCGCTCGACATCGAGAAGATACCCATGGACCAGGCCACCTTCGAGAAGATGCACGCCGAAGACCGCATGGCGCACGACAAGCTGAAGGAGGGCATCGAAGGCTTCTCGAAGGCGCTCGAAGACCTCGAACAGCTGCTGGCCAAGCGCCTCAGCGAACTGCCCAAGTAACTTCATACAACCGTGTCACGAAGGGCCGCCGAACCGGGCGGCCCTTTTCATTTCTCCGCATAATCCTTGCCCCGCGCAAAAGCCACTCCGCAGAGACCATCCCGCATCCGAAGCTCAGAACGCGCAGGGAGGCTCCTTCGATGCAGCAGATTCACCCCAACGGCCTGATCGGCAGTGGCGCCCCGCGCGTCGACGGCTTCCTGAAGGTCACCGGCCAGGCCCGCTATGGCGCCGACCAGCCCGCACCCGGCGCCGCCCACGCCGTACTCGTCACCTCGCCCATTGCGCTCGGCCGCATCACGAAGATCGACGAAACCGCCGCCCGCGCCGTGCCCGGGGTCTGCGAGATTCTCACCTACAGGAATGTCGGCCGCGCCCTCAAGGCCGGCAAGACCCTCGTCTCCGGCGGCTATATGTCGCATCCCACCACGCCGCTGCGCTCAGCCGACATCCACTTCGCCGGCGAGATCATCGCCGTCGTCATCGCCGACGCCGAAGAGATCGCACAGCAGGCAGCGGACCTCATCGACTTCCACTTCGAGGCCAATCCCGCCACCGTCACACTCGACAGCCCCGGCGCCACCGAGGTGAAGGCCAAGGCCCTCGGCGAAACCGAGCTCTCCGCCGGCCATCTCGAGCAGGGCTTCGCGCAGGCGGTTGCGACCGTCGACGCCTGCTACCGCACCCCCGCCCAGCACCACAACCCGATGGAGCTCTTCCAGTGCACCGCCGCGTGGAGCGACGACGGCGAACAGCTGACGGTCTACGAGTCCTGCCAGAACGTTCGCGGCTTCCAGCATGGGCTCGCCGAGGCGCTCGGCATCAAGCCGTCCCGCGTCCGTGTCCTCTCGCCCTACATCGGCGGCGCCTTCGGCTCGCGCGGCGAGATGGGCAGCAACTCCGCCCTCATCGCGCTCGCGGCCAAACGCCTCGGCCGCCCGGTCAAGCATGTCGCCACCCGCCAGCAGGGGTTCACGCTGCGCACCTTCCGCGCCGAAACCAAGCACCACGTACGCCTCGGCGCAGATCAGGAAGGCCGCCTCACCGCGCTCGACCACGAGTCCTGGGAGCTCACCTGCCGCGACGAAGCCTTCGCCGTCGCCGGCTCCGACTCGACCGCGCGCCTCTACGCGTGCCCCAACGTCCGCACCAAGGTCCACAACATTTCGGCTGACCGCCAGGCGCCCGGCTTCATGCGCGCCCCGCCCGAAACTCCCTACCTGTTCGCCATGGAATCCGCCATGGACGAGCTCGCCTGCCAGCTCAACATCGACCCCATCGAACTCCGTCGGCGCAACGAAACCTCCATCGAAACCGTCACCGGCAAGCCCTACACCAGCCGCTCGCTCATGCCCTGCATCGATCACGGCGCCGAGCTCTTCGGCTGGTCAAAGCGCAAACCTGAGCCCCGCTCGCACGCCGCCGGAAACGACCTCATCGGCTGGGGCTACGCGACCGCCTTCTACCCGACGTAGGTGGGCCCCGCCCAGTGCACCGTCACCCTCACCGAAGACCTGCACGCCCGCGTCGAAGTCGGCTCGCACGAAATCGGCACCGGCATCCGCACCGTCATCACCCAGACCGCGGCCGACCTGCTCGGCCTGCCGCTCGCCTCGGTCGAAGTCGTCATCGGCGACTCCGACCTTCCAGCCGCGCCGCTCTCCGCCGGCTCGAACTCCACCGCCACCGTCTGCTCCGTCGTCGCCGTGGCCTGCGAAAGCCTGCGCCACCGCATCGCGCGCGCCGCCATCGACTCGAAAAACTCACCGCTCGCCGGCGTCGTCAACGAGTCCGTCCGGCTCCTCGACGGGCAGGCGGTCTCGGGCGAACTTGCCGAACCCCTGCCCGCCGCCATCCGTCGCGCCGGCCGCCGCCGCCCGCTGGTCGAAAAAGCAAGCAATACCCCGCACGGCGTACCGCCCGTCCTCGGCAACATGCTTGTGCGCAAAGGCAAGCCCATCATCATGGGCGGCTCGAACCTGAAAGACCGCATGCAGTTTGCCTTCGGCGCCCACTTTGTCGAGGTCCGCATCGACCGCGCCACCTCGCAGATCCGCGTCCCGCGCATGGTCGGCGTCTTTGCCGCGGGCCGCATCATGAATCGCCGCACCGCCTGGGCCCAGCTCAACGGCGGCCAGGTCTGGGGCATCTCCTCCGCGCTGCACGAGGCCACCGAGCTCGACCGCCGCACCGCGCGTTACGTCAACCAGGACTTCGCCGAATACCACGTGCCGGTCTGTGCCGATATCGGCGACATCCAGACCGTGATGCTCGATGAGGTCGACCACCTCGTCAACCCGCTCGGCATCAAGGGTGTCGGCGAACTCGGCGTCACCGGCGTCAACGCCGCTATCGCCAACGCGGTCCTCCATGCCACCGGCACCCGCGTCCGCACGCTCCCCATCCGCGCCGGCGACCTGGCGCTGTAGATCAGGCGCATTAGATCAGGCACTTTAGCTCGGCACTTCAGATCAGGGGCACGCCGTCAGGTTCCGGCGCAGCAGCACCGCCGCGCCAATCGACAGAGCCAGCGAGGCTCCCAGCCCGGCGCCGAACAGGAAGTCGTGGCCGCGACCCTGCAGGTGGTTGGCGAGCAGCACCGGCATGGTCGCGGTGATCGCAGCACAGGAGGCCAGCACAGTAGCCAGACGACGGCTTGGCGTCAGTGTCTTCATTTCAAAAAACACTAACATCTCCCCGCAACCGCGGACAGCCCCAAAACAGGGCTAGGCAGCCGCCGGACGCCGACCCTTCACCTTCTTCGCCAGCAAAGTCAGCAGCGCAAACTCCTCTGCCCGCAGGTCTTTCAACTGCCGATCCACCTGCGCCGCCACCTCCGTCTCCACCGCCTCGAGCATCGCGCCCGAAAAGTAATGCTCCAGCACCGCCGGATGGATGTAGCACTTCCTGCAGACGCTCGGCGTATTGCCCAGCCGCTCCGCCACCGTCTTGATCGCCTGGATCACGTTCTTCTTCGCCTGTGTCTGCGATTCGTACGGCTCGAACTCTCGCAGCAGCATCGCCGCCAGCACCGTGCCCGCCCACGTCCGGAAGTCCTTCGCCGTAAAGTGCTGCCCCGTGATCTCCTGCAGGTACCCGTTCACATCGCTCGAATCGATCGAGTGCCGGTCGCCCTGCTCATCCACAAACTGGAACAACTCATACCCCGGCAGGTCCAGGCACGTCTGCACGATCTTCGCCAGCCGCCTGTTCTCCACGTCGATCGTATGGTGCACGCCGCTCTTGCCCGCGAAATCAAACGTGATCTTCGCCCCGTGCACGCCGACATGCCGGTTGCGCATCGTCGTCAGGCCGTACGACTTGTTCTCCCGTGCGTACTCTTCATTGCCCACCCGGATCGACGTCGTCTCCATCAGCCGGATCACTGTCGCCAGCACCTTGTCCCGCGGCAGCCCGGCCAGCTTCAGGTCATGATCCACCCGCTTGCGAATCCCCGGCAGCGCGTCGCCAAACTCGATCATGTGCTCGTACTTGGTCTCGTCGCGCGCCTCGCGCCAGTGCGGATGGTACCGGCTCTGCTTGCGCCCGCGGGCATCCCGCCCCGTCGCCTGCAGGTGCCCGTTCGCCGCCGGGCAGATCCACACATCCACCCACGCCGGCGGAATCACCAGCGACCGGATCCGCTTCACCGTGTCCCTGTCGCGCACCGGCTTGCCATCCACCCCGATATAGCGAAACGTCCCCCGGTACGGCCGCCGCTGAATGCCCGGCTTCGCGTCCGTCACATACCGCAGCCCCGCCGCCTTCGCACTCTCCGCCGGATCACTCGGAGTCCCTTCCGCCTGCCGTGCTTTTGCGCCTTCCGCCCTCATCGCCAGCTACGATGCGAACTGGCCCACCGGCGATCTCGTCAACGTTGTTTCGCTGACACGTCCATGTTGATTTGCTAACAATTTGTAGGCAAACTGTGAGCATGGCTCTATCCACTCTCTCCCGCGCGAACACCACGCCTCGCAGGATGCTCGGGGTGCGTGCGTCCGAGGAAGAACGGCGCCTCATCGCCGAAGCGGCGGAGCGCGAGCATCGCTCGGTGAGCAGCTTCGTCCTGCGCGCCGCGCTCGAAGCGGCAAAAGGCCATAGCCCCCGCCGGAAAACGAGTCAGGGCGAAGTCCTTGAACTCCTCAAAGCCGCCCGTTCTGAGCTGGCATCGGTGAACCTCCGCGAACGCGATCCCCTCGCGGAGCTTCTGAGCGAACGGCGCTCGGAAGCAGACGGGGACTGACCCGCCTGTGCCTCAGGTCGTCCTCGACGCGTCCGTCCTGCTCGCCCTGCTGAAGTCCGAGCGCTTCGACAATGCAACCTGGCAGGTCGTCGAGGGAGCGGTCATCAGCGCAGTCAACTACGCGGAGGTCCTCAGCAAACTGGCGGATCTCGGCTTGACGCAACTGCCGGCAACTGAGTCGCTGCTCGCCCTTCTGGACCGCATCGAACCCTTTACCGCATCGCAGGCCCGCATCGTCTCCGCCCTGCGCGCCTCCACGCGCGGCCAGGGTCTTTCGCTCGGCGATCGCGCCTGTCTCGCTCTCGGGCTTGAACTGCACGCCGACGTCTATACCGCGGACCAGGTCTGGGCGAAGCTCGAAGTTGGCTGCGTGATTCACCTCATCCGCGAGGCGCCTGACTCCGTACAATAGATCTCATTGTGACTCTCGACTTTTTAGGTACTCTTCAGCGCACCCACATGTGTGGCGAATTGCGCGCCGCGAACGCTGGCAACATGGTCGTCGTCATGGGCTGGGTCAACCGCCGCCGCGACCACGGCAACCTCATCTTCCTCGACGTCCGCGACCGCTCCGGACTCATCCAGGTTGTGCTCGATAAAGAGCTTGCGCCCGAAGCTCATGCGAAGGCAGAAGCCGCGCGGCCGGAGTACGTCGTCGCCGCGACCGGCACGGTGCGACGCCGCGACGCTGGCCTTGAAAACCCCAACATGGCGACCGGCGAGATCGAAGTCGCCGCCACCGAACTGCTGCTGCTGAACGACGCGAAGACGCCGCCGTTTTCGCCCGCCGAAGACGCCATCGCGAACGAAGAGGTGCGGCTGAAATACCGCTACCTCGACCTGCGCCGCGTCGAGATGCAGAAGAACTTCAAGCTCCGTCACGAGGTTGCCCGCGCCATCCGCAACTACCTTTCGGACGCCGGCTTCCTCGAGATCGAAACGCCCTTCATGACGCGGTCGACACCCGAAGGCGCACGCGACTACCTCGTCCCCAGCCGCGTGCATGGCGGCGAGTTCTACGCGCTGCCGCAGTCGCCGCAGATCTTCAAGCAGATCCTCATGGTCTCGGGCTTCGACAAGTACTTCCAGATCGCGCGCTGCTTCCGTGACGAAGATCTGCGCGCCGACCGCCAGCCGGAGTTCACCCAGATCGACCTCGAGATGACCTTTCCGCAGCAGGATCTCATCTTCAAAACAGTCGAAGGCTTCCTCACGGCTGCCTTCCAGGCCGCCGGCATCGCGCTCGCGCCGCCCTTCGTCCACATGACCTACGACGAGGCCATCCGCAACTACGGCATCGACAAGCCCGACATGCGTCTGCCCGCGATGATCGATCTCACCGCGATCCTCACGCCCGAGCTGCGCGAGTCGCTCAAGATCGAGCAGGTGCTGCCCGTACTCGGCTTCGTCATTCCCGCCGCGGGCACAATGTCCGGCACGCAGAAGCGTTCGCTCGTCGACGAAATCCGCAAGTTCTTCGGCGACTGCGGCCTCGACTTTCTCGACGTCGCCCGGCTCAAGACCAACGAGGCCTTCGCCCCTCTCGCCGCCTCGATCGAAGCGGCCCTGCAGCCCGCCGAAGCCGACCTCGTCGTCGTCATCACTCCCAAACTCGGCACCCCCGAGAAGTGGAACCACGATCCTCAGTGGATCTACAAAAAGGTCGGTGGCCTGCGCCTCGAACTCGCCAAAAAATACGCCGACAAGCACAGACTCTTCGAGCAGACCGGCACCGCCGCCGACTACAAGTTCTGCTGGGTCACCGACTTCCCCATGTACGAGTGGGACGAGGAGGCGAAGGTCTGGCAGGCCGCGCACCACCCCTTCACCTCGCCGCACGAGGACGACATCAAGGCCGGCCGGCTCACCAGCGACAAGGGCGCCGTCCGCGCGCTCGCGTATGACATTGTGCTCAACGGCACCGAGCTCGGCTCGGGCTCCATCCGTATCCACCGCAAGGACGTGCAGGCCGAGATCTTCCGTTCGCTCGGCATGGACGAAGCCGAGCAGAAGGCCCGCTTCGGCTTCTTTCTCGACGCGCTCGAGTACGGCACGCCGCCGCACGGCGGCATCGCGCTCGGCCTCGACCGCATCGTCATGATCCTCGCCGGCGCGTCGAGCCTGCGCGAAGTGATCGCGTTCCCGAAAACCGCCAAGGCGATTGACCTCATGGTGGACGCGCCGACGCCCGTCTCGGACGTGCAGCTTCGCGATCTCAGCCTGCGGGTCGTTACCCGCAGCTAAGTGCCTTGGCCTCAGCAGGATGACGCGTCCAGGGGAGGCACAGCCCCGATCGTCGTCTCATCAACAACCTGCGGCTTTAAGTTTTTCCCCGTGTTGCCGATGTGCCAAAGGAAGCGTCTTACAGGAGTAAGCTTCCGGAGACGGCAGGCCTGCGAAATCGCATTTCAGGAGTTTGTTTGAAGCACATCCGCATCCGCTCGCCCAGACGTCTCGCGATCCCTGCCTCGTTGCTTGCGCTCTGCTGCGCCGCCGGTGCGGCCTTCGGGCAGGCTGCTCCCACCGCCAGCGCCACCATCGGGCTGTCGGCTTTCGGCGGCTTTTCCGGCGTTTATACCGGAATTTCGAACTTCCCGGGCGCCACCTCCGGGCGCAACCTCTCGCTCACCGCCGGTGTCGATCTCACGTTGCGCCCCTATTTCGGCCTCTTCCCCACAGCCGAAATCCGCGGCACCTACCCCATCAACAGCGGCAGGATTGACGGGCAGAAGAACTTCCTGGTCGGGCCTTCCATCTCGAAGCACCTTGGCCGGCTCCAGCCCTACGGCGACGTGCTCTTCGGCCGCGGCGAGATCGACTTCAACCCGCCCTACCCGAACCCCGTGGGTACCATCCTGTATGCGCAGACGGCTTCGGGCGTCCTCTCGCCCGGCGGCGGTGTCAACTATCTGCTCACCTCGACGCTGGGCGTCAAGGGCGACTTTCAGTTCGAGAAATACTCGAGCCCCGTCACGACCTCCGGTTCGGTCTACGCGAAGGTCTTCACGATTGCCGTCACCTATCACCCGCCCCTGGGAGGTCTGCGGTACGGTCGACGCTAAGTCCGCTGGCGCGAGACTGATGGCGAATCGTTATATCGAAACGCTCGATACTTAAGTGCTCACTTAACTGTGGAAGGGTGTTTGACGGCATAGTTAAGTGCTCACTTAACTATTTTGAGACACTCCTATGGTCGACTCCGGCCGGAGGGTGCCCTCCGGCCGAGAGGCCACGAACCTAATACGCCGAAGCCTCGGTAAGCTTTTTCAACTGCTCCTCACTCAGCTTCAGGTCGGGTGCCGCCACCAGCGCTTCCAGCTGCTCGACGCTGGTCGCCGAGGCGATGGGCGCCAGGATGGTCGGCTGTGCCAGCAGCCACGCCAGTGCGATCGATGCCTGCTTCGCACCCGTCTCCGCCGCCACTTCGTCGAGCGCCTTCAGAATCTTCATGCCGCGGTCGTCGAAGTATTTCTCCACACGGGTCCCGCGATTCTTGCCGGCAGCATCCGCCTTCGTCTTGTACTTCCCGGTCAGGAAGCCGCTGGCCAGGGAAAAGTACGGGACTACGCCCAGCTGCAGCGATTCTGCAACCGGCTGCAGGTCCTGTTCGAACCCCTGGCGTTCGTAGAGGTTGTACTCCGGCTGCAGCGTCTGGTAGCAGGGAAGGCTGTGCATCTTGGCGACCTTGTCGGCTTCAGCGAGGCGCGCGCCGGTGTAGTTCGAAGCCCCGATGATCCGGACCTTGCCCTGCTCGATCAGCGCTCGGTAGGCCTCGAGCGTCTCCTCGAGCGGCACCGTTTCGTCATCCTTGTGCGACTGGTACAGGTCGATGTGGTCGGTTTGCACGCGCTGCAGCGAGGCCTCCGCCGCTTCGAGAATGTACTTGCGCGCGAGACCCTTTTTGCCCCCGCCCAGGTCCATGCCGACCTTGGTCGCGAGAACCACTTTGTCGCGTTTGCCCGAGCGCTTGAACCACTCGCCCAGGATCGTCTCCGACTGGCCGCCGCCTTCGTTGCCGGGCTTCCACGCCGAGTACACATCGGCCGTATCGATGAAGTTGAACCCGTGATCGACGAACGCGTCGAGCACCTGGAAGCTGGTCTCGCGGTCAATCGTCCAGCCAAACACATTGCCACCCAACATCAGCGGCGCCACCTCAATATTCGTCGTTCCCAACCGTCGCATTTGCATGGGAGATTGGATGCAGAAGCAGCAGCAAAAGCGCCCTTATCGCGGGCGGCGACCACTTCGTGGGGTGGGAGCTTCGCGTTCCGGGTCTCTTTTGGGTGCAATGGTCTTGCACGCGAAGCTTCCACCCCACGAAGTGGCGCCCGTCCGGTGTTAGGACGCACTTGCGGTTGTTCTTGCTTTCAGTTCATCCAGCGTTTGTCGGTGGGGTCTTTGTCGGGGTCGACGTAGCGGCCGTCTTTGTCGAAGTGGACTTCGCGGTTCTGGCCCTTCATGTAGACCTCGAACTTGCGTGCGGCGCGCCGGCGTTTGGAGCGGTAGTACTCGTTGCGCAGGCCGAAGTAGCGCTCGGTGATGCCCTGGCTCCAGCCCTTGCGGCTGGCAAAGCGGACGAAGAGGAAGCCGCAGACCGCGCCCGAGAGATGCAGCAGGGCCTCAAAGGCGTTGGCCTGTTTGAGCAGCGTGGCGAGGTCGATGAGGATGTAGATGGCGACGAGGTATTTGACCTTGATGCGCACCAGGAACATCAGCAGGAATTCCTGGTCGCCCATGAGCATGGCGGTCGCGACCAGCAGGCCGTAGAGGGCGGCGTAGGGTCCGACGCCGAGGAAGTAGGCGGGGTCGAGCCGGAAGAGCCGGGTGTAGGCGATGAGCGTTGCGAGGACCGCCCCGCCGACCGCGGAGGTGAGGTAGAGCTCGACCAGCCAGCGCGAGCCGCGTACGTCTTCGAGCATCGACCCGACGAACCACAGGGTGAGCATGGCGAAGACGGTGCCCAGGATGCCGATCGGCAGGAAGGCATAGGTGAGCAACTGCCAGATCTGCCCGTGCACGACGTCGGCCGGGGAGAGGATGAGGTGCGCGTAGAGCTGCGCGTAGATTCCTCGCGGCAGCACCAGTTCGAGCACCGCCGCCGCAAAGAAGACGCCCAGCGTAATCAGGATCAGACGACGCGTCGCCCCGGCAAAGGGCGGCAGCGCTAGCGTAGTAGGTCCACTCCGAGCCATCGTGCTTCCATCATAGTCCGGTAAGGCAACGGCCCGTGCGTCCTGACGCTGGACGGGCGGGCCACTGCGTGGGGTGGAGGCTTCGCCTCGCAGATTGAGGCGGTGGTGCGATGGCCTGGTATGCGAAGCTTCCGAACTCCGAAGTGGTCGCCCGCCCGCGATGAGGGTGCACCTGCTTGTGTTCTAACGGGCCGGCAGCGGCAGGACTGCGGGACTGCGGTGGCCTTGTGGGTCGGCTGAGCGGACGCCGAAGACGACGTTGTCTTTTGAGATGGCGAGTTTGGCGGAGGTTGCGGCGCCGTTGGCTTGCATCATGGTCCAGGTGGGTGCGTCGGCGTTGCGCCAGACGATTTCGTAGACGGTGCCTGCGGGTGCGCCTGCGGGTGCTTTCCAGGTGAGTTCGGTGTTGTTGTCGAGGGCCTTCGTGAGAATCCTGACGTCCTGCGGCTGGCCGGGTGCGGTGGCGAAGATGGCGAGCGCGGCGGCGTTCATGCGGGCGACGTTGGCGACGTAGGCGGGGTCGACGTATTCGATGAAGTCGCCGTACTTGACCGGGCCGGTCGTGCCGTCCTGCAGGGTTCCCGTTTCGGTACGCGGGGTCTGATGCTGGTGATCGAAGTTCTCCTGCCACTCGGTGATGCGGATGGCGGAGAAGCCTTCGGCGTTGAAGCTGGAGTGATCGCCGCCGCGGAGGAAGCGGTCGCGCCGGAAGATAAGGACGGGGTGGAAGGCGGGGACGCGGCGCATGGCGTTGCTGCGGGCGTGACCGGGGCCGGGGTCTGGCGGACGCTCGGTGGTGGGGACGAAGTAGCTGGCGGCGATCTCGGCGACGGCACGGGCTTCTTCCCGCGAGGGCGAGTCGGACTCTGCGCCGAGGGTCTGGATGAGCTTCAACTGGTCCAGGGTGGTGGGCGAGGGGACGCCCTCTGAGAAGATGCGGACGGCGGTCTTGTCCTGGCCGGTCTGGCCGGGGGTGGTATCGCCGCCGACGATGTCGTCGTTGAGCACTTCCTGGAGGTCCCAGCCCTCGGCTTTGGCGAGTTTTGCGAGGTGCCGGCTGCCATTGAGCCCCTGCTCCTCGCCCGCTACCGCGACGAAGACGATGGTGGATGGAAACTTCAATTTTGTCAGGACGCGGGCCGATTCGAGCGAGACGGCGACTCCTGACGCATCGTCGTTTGCGCCCGGTGCGGGATCGTGGGTGTTGAAGTTGTCGGAGTTTCTGGAGTCATAGTGGCCGGTGACGAGCACGCGGCGATTCGCCTGGGCCGGGTCTGTGCCCTTCAGGACGGCGTAGATATTCTGCAGCCGGGTGTCCTTAAGGATGCGGGTCTTCGGGGTTCCGGGCTCGACGTAGTCGTCGCGCTTGACCTCGAGGCATTTGCCGCAGGCGTCCGAGATCTTCGTGAACTCGGCGAAGATCCAGTCCGCCGCCGCGTTCACCCCGGTCCCCGGTGGCAGGTCCGTGTCCATCGACGAGAGCGTCGAGCGGTTCTTGAACGACACCAGCTTTTCGATGTCGGCATGAATCTGGCCGGGCGCGATCTGCGCGATGGCCTGCGCGATGGCGGGGTCCGCCGGCGCGGGCACAAGCTGCGTCGCGCTCTGCGCGTTCGCGTGCACTGAGAATCCGACCAGCAACACCGTAGCTGCAAACTGAACCTGTCGTCTCATCGTCATCCTTCTGGGGGAGGGTCTTTACACCGTGTGACGCGATCATACCCGCTCGGGCGGTGTCCAATTCGGGCGCATGCCGCGTCAGGGGCGGCGCGATCGTGCGCGATCCCGCGTTCGGGGACTTGGTCAACCGGGACCTCGGGCTGTATATAGGTAGAAGCCACAACAACATGCGATCCGGTGCGAAACTGTTCCCCGGCTTCCGCCATCCAATGGCCCGAGTTTGATCTGAAAGTGGAGGTTCTGAACCATGGCGAAGATTTGCCCCGAGTGCGATAACCCGTTGGACATCGACGAGGATGAGGTCGAGGAGGGCGATACCGTCACCTGCGATGAGTGCGGTACGGAACTCGAGGTCGTGACGGTGGACCCGCTCGAACTGACCCCGGTGGATGCCGAAGGGTATGACGACGAGGACCTCTCGCGTGAGAGCGACGAGGATGACGAAGACGCCTGAGCGGGAGTTCGTTCGGGGCGCGCACCGCAACCGGCCCCGATGTCCAGCCGCCGCCGCCAGCAACTCCTGCCCTTGATCCGGGTCTAAGTCGTTGGAACGTATACTGGAGTTCATGATGAACCCGCTTATCGGCCCCCGCACCCGCAGCACAACCACTCGCCATTTTGGCGCCACGCTGACACTCGCGCTTGCACTTCTCGGGGCGTCCACGATTGTCACCGGGGGCGCGGCCGTGACTGCGCGGGCGCAGCGCGGCCCGGCTGTCCGCACGGTGGAGGGCAAGGTGGAATCGAAGGCCGGCGAGCCGATCAAGGGCGCGGTGGTTTATCTGAAGGACGACCACAGCCAGTCGGTGCGCTCGGCGATTTCGGGCGACGGCGGCGTGTATCGGTTTGTGCAGCTGGCGCAGAGCACGGATTACGAGATCTGGGCGCAGGTGGACGACAAGCGGAGCAAGAGCCGGACGATCAGTTCGTTCGACAGCCGGCCGGGTTTCAACTTCACGCTGACGATCGACAAGTAAGCCGTCGCCAGAGCGCTTAGCGTGCGGCTGTGATCCTCAGCAGGGCGACGCCGTGTGCGGGGATGGTGGCGGTGTAGGCCGTTCCGGTGGTGGCGACGGCCTGGTGCTTCCAAAGATCCTGAACCTGCGGCTTTTTCGAGCCGAAACCGCCGGGGAGGGTGCTCCATGGCAGGGCGGCCGGGGTGGGGGAATCGCCGCGGTTGAAGATGCCGACGGTGATTGACCCGTCTGCCAGCGGGCGCCAGAGGGTCTCCATTTTGCCGCTGGTGGTGAGGGTCTGCGTGGGTTTGGCGGCCCGGTCCTGGTCGATGGCGATGACGTCCTTGTTGAGCAGGATCGAGGCGGTCTCGGGCGTCATGGTGCGGAGGTCGTTGCCGGCGATGAGCGGGGCGGCGAGCATGGCCCAGAGGCTCATGTGGGTGCGGTATTCGTCGGCGGTCATGCCGCCGTTGCCGACCTCGAGCATGTCGGGGTCGTTCCAGTGGCCGGGGCGGGTGTAGCTCGAGATCGCGACCTGGCCGAAGCCGATCTTGTCCATGGAGTCCCAGGTGTCGCGGATGTCGCCGGTGGTGCGCCAGAGGTTGCCGCCGACCTTCGTGCCCCACTTCCAGACGTCGTCGTCGCCGTACTGGCAGAGGCTGTAGACGATGGGGCGGCCGGTGGCGGCGAGCGCTTCGCCCATCTTCTGGTAGAGTCCGCGTTCGTTGTCGTAGGTGGATTCGTAGACGGCGCGGGCACCGCAGAGGTCGTACTTGAGGTAGTCGATGCCCCAGGCTGCGTAGGTGTTCGCGTCCTGTGCCTCGTGGCCGAAGCTGCCGAGGTAGGCGGCGCAGGTGCGCGGCCCGGGCGAGGAGTAGATGCCGATCTTGAGGCCCCTGGCGTGGACATAGTCTGCGAGGGCTTTCATGTCGGGGAACTTTTTGTTGGTGAGGATGGTGCCGTCGGGGGCGCGGTCCTCTGCCTCCCAGGTGTCGTCGATGTTGATGTACTGGTAGCCGGCGGCTTTCATGCCGGTGGCGACCATGGCGTCGGCCATGCTGCGCACGTCGGCGTCGGTGATCCTGCCGGCGAACTTGTTCCAGCTGTTCCAGCCCATGGGCGGGGTGCGGACGAGGCCGTTGTCGGGCAGGTCCCGGGGCGCGGGGAGGGGCAGCGGGGCGGGGGGCACGGCGACGTCGCGCGAGGTGGGAATGGCGTCGCCGGTGACGGAACCGCCGTTGTAGCGGTGGAATTCGAGGGTCAGCCTGCCATTGGCAAAGGTGCCGTCGTAGACGATGGGCGTGACGGTGGAGCCGATGGCGGCGGGCGAACCGGCTTTGAGCGGCGGGGGGATGGTGGCGAAGTGCAGCTTGCCGGCGGTGATGGTCCCGGCGAGCGGCTGGCCGCCGACGTTTCTGCCGAAGAGCTTGCCGGTGATGTTGCTGCCGTCGCTGTGCAGTTCGAAGTAGGTGTGGCGGAAGCTGCCGTCGGGGTTGGGCAGGCGCAGATCGTAGAAGCCGTCGAGGGCGCCTGGCGCCTGCGCCCCGAGCGCTCCCGGCAGAAGCATGCAGGCAAGCACGAAGGCGCGCTCGAGACGAAGGCACGGGCTGACAGGCGGCATGGGTTCGATCTCCTGATCCGGCAGCTTGCCGGGACTGGAGAATAGTAATGCTCCGGGAGCGTTTGCTGCGAGGTGGACTTAGTAGGCAGGCGCCACGGGGCCGGCGGGGTGGAGATATTGCTCGTAGCCCTGGCGGAAGGTCTGGCGGTACTCTGCGAAGGCCGGAGGCGGGACGGGCGGGTTACGGAAGCGCGGGTGATGGTCGAACGAGGGCGGGCGGCCGGTGCTGACGTCGTGGCGTGCGGCCTCGAAGCCGTCATGGAATCCCATCTGCGCCACCTGGCTGGGCCCCGGTGGCGGCGGTGGCGGATAGTAGGCAACAGGGCGCGGGTGCGAACAACCCGCCAACGCAAACGGCAGCGTGAGCGCAAGGACAGCAGTCCACTTCTTCATTGGATTCATGGGACTTCCTTTCGTACGGTCGGAGCGCCCGGCTTCTGCGATCGCGCCGGTTACGCGTCTTCCATGCAGACCCGGCGACAGCGTTCAGGTTGCGGACCTTTGTTGCGGAATCTGCCTTACTCCCCGACTTCCTCCGCGTTTGCATCGGGGTCGCCGGCCTCCGGCCCGACGTCCTGATGCCCTACGCCGCGGCGCCGGTCGAAGACAAAACACTCGCCGGACCAGGCGCTTTGCTCGACCGGAATCTCCTCCATGTAGCGCAGGATGCCGCCCTCGAGGTGGTAGACCTCGGCAAAGCCTTCCTGCAGCAGGAAGGCTGAGGCCTTCTCGCAGCGGATGCCGCCGGTGCAGAACATGGCGACCTTGCGGTGCTTCGCTGGGTCGAGCTGCTCGCGGGCGTAGGTGGCAAACTCGGAGAACGTCTCGATGCCTGGATCGACCGCGCCGCGGAATGTTCCGACCGCTGTCTCGTAGGTGTTGCGGGTATCGAGCACCAGGACATCGGGTTGGGCGATGAGAGCGTTCCAGTCGCGCGGTGCGACGTAGGTCCCGGCCCTGGTGGGGTCGACGACGGCCCTGCGGAAGGCGAGGATCTCCTGCTTGACCTTGAACTTCAGCCGTCCGAAGGGCATCTGCTGTGCGGTTGAAAACTTGACCACCGAACGTTCGAGCCCGGTGCGCGTCTGCAGCAGCGTGAGCAGCCGGTCGATGACCTCGGTTGCGCCGGCGAGCGTGCCGTTGATGCCTTCGTGCGCGATCAGCAGCGTGCCGCGCAGTTCGTCCTCGGTAAAGGACGCCTCGAGTTCTGCGCGCAGTGCGGGCGGGTCTTCGATCGCCACGAACCGGTAAAACGCTGCGATTGTTGGGTTCATGGGTTTTATTATCGTGGTTGTCGGTTGTCAGTTCTCAGTTGTCGGTTCTCGGTTCTCGGTTCTCGGTTCTCGGTTCTCGGTTCTCGGTTCTCAGTTCTCGGGTTCTCGGTTCTCGGTTCTCGGTTCTCAGTTCTCAGTTCTCAGTTCTCAGTTCTCAGTTCTCAGTTCTCAGTTCTCAGTTCTCAGTTCTCTGTTCTCAGTTCTCAGTTCTCAGTTCTCAGTTCTCAGTTCTCAGTTCTCAGTTCTCAGTTCTCAGTTCTCAGTTCTCAGTTCTCAGTTCTCAGTTCTCAGTTCTCAGTTCTCAGTTGTCAGTTGTCAGTTGTCAGTTCTCAGTTCTCAGTTCTCAGTTCTCAGTTCTCAGTTCTCAGTTCTCAGTTCTCAGTTCTCAGTTCTCAGTTCTCAGTTCTCAGTTCTCAGTTCTCAGTTCTCAGTTCTCAGTTCTCAGTTCTCAGTTCTCAGTTCTCAGTTCTCAGTTCTCAGTTCTCTGTTCTCTGTTCTCTGTTCTCTGTTCTCTGTTCTCTGTTCTCTGTTCTCTGTTCTCTGTTCTCTGTTCTCTGTTCTCTGTTCTCTGTTCTCTGTTGGGCCGTTCTTCAGGAGGAGCCTTGCGCCTGATGCGAGAGCTTGAACGGACATAGGCCCACAATCAGCTTAGAGTTACCAGGCGAAAGCGGATGGGTTCGATCTCCCCGTCGGACGGAGAACGGAGCACCCCCCCAAACAAAACCCGCCCTGGACCCTCCGCATCCCACCGGCATGAATGTCCCCGCCACTACCCGCCGCGGCTTCCTTCGCAGCGCTTCCACGCTTGTCGCTTCTGCAGGGCTCCCGCTCGAACTCGCCAACGCGCAGCAGGGCCAGAAGCCGCTCGAACAGGATGACGTGCAGCTTTCGCAGATCCACGCGAAGACCGAGCAGCCTGAGAAGGTCCCCGGTCCGGTCGAGCCAACGGACCAGCGTACGGGCTTCGCCGTGGTCGGCCTCGGGCGCCTGGCACTGGGTGAGATTCTTCCGGCGATGGGCAAGAGCAAGTACTGCAAGCCGGTCGCGCTGGTGAGTGGCGACCGCGAGAAAGCAAAGAAGATCGCGGCGCAGTATGGCATCAAGGAAACGTCGATCTACGACTACAAGACGTATGACCAGCTGGCGCAGAACCCGGAAGTCAAGGTGATCTACATCGTGCTGCCCAACGGCATGCACGAGGAGTTCACGATCCGCGGGGCCAGGGCCGGTAAACACATTCTCTGTGAGAAGCCGATGGCCAACTCGGTGGCCGAGTGCGAGCGCATGATTGCCGCCTGCAAGACCGCACATGTGAAGCTGATGATTGCGTACCGCAGTCAGTACGAGCCCAACGACCTTGCGCTGGTGAAGATGATTCGCAGCGGCAGGTTCGGCACGCTGAAGCAGTTTATCGCGACCAACTCGCAGAACCAGGGCGACCCGACGCAGTGGCGGCTGAAGAAGGCGCTCGCCGGCGGAGGCTGCATGCCGGATGTGGGCGTGTACTGCCTGAATGCGGCGCGCTTCCTGTCGAACGAAGAGCCCAGTGAAGTGTTTGCCACGCTGACCCAGCCGAAGGACGACCCGCGCTTCGCTGAAATCGAGGCGAGCTGCCAGGTGCTGCTGAGGTTTCCTTCGGGTTTCACGGCGGCCTTCAACTCCGCATACAACGCACATAAGAGCCAGTTCCTCCGCATCGAAGGCACGGAAGCGTTCGCCGAGTTGAACCCGGCGTTCGCGTATCACGGCATCAAGATGAAGTACTCGCTCTACAACCCGGAGCTGAAGATGGAGATTGCGCACGAGCCGGCGATCGAGGAGAAAGACCAGTTTGCCGCGGAGATGGATCACTTCGCGCTCTGCGTTCAACAGAATCTCGAGCCGCATACGGGGGGCGAAGAAGGCTTGCAGGATCAGCGCATCACGGATGCGATTTACGAGTCTGCGCGCACCGGGAAGTCGGTTCGGCTCCCTCCGCCTCCGGGGCCAACGCGCGGGCCGAACCCGCCCGGCGAGTCTGCGTAGACGGGGCGCCCGGGCTTATCCCATGGTGATGCCGTAGCCCGCGAATTTCCCGTCTTTGTGCACAAACAGCTTCACCCGAAGCTGCGCCGCCTGAAAGACGACGCGGTACTCGTAAAGCGTGCCTTTGGTATGCCGTTCTCCCGACAGGTACTCGATCTTCACCGGCACGCCAAGCTGGTCGAAGATCAGCTTCTCATCAGCGAGCGTCTGCGGGGTGAACTCTGCCTGCATCTCCGGCGTCAGGAGCGCAGGGTCCATCTTTCCGAAGCGCATCTGCGCGTAGAGCTTCAGCGCCAGTGCGGTGACGGCCTTGTCTTCAGGCACCGCAGCCGCGGTTTGTGCGGGATTTTGCGCGGATGCAAGAGCCGGGCTGCCGGGCCCGGAGAGCAGCGCCATGGCGATCAGCACGGCCCTCACAGCGGGATGTTCCCGTGCTTCTTCGCGGGGTTCTTTTCGCGCTTGGTCGCCAGCATGTCGAGCGCCTGGTTGAGCCGGCGGCGCGTCTCCGATGGGCGGCAGACGGCGTCGATGTAGCCGCGCTCGGCGGCCACGTAGGGGTTGGCAAAGCGCTCGCGAAACTCGTCCACCTTCTCCTTGCGCAGGTCGGCGAGGATGGCGGCCTTCTCGTCCTCGGTGAAGGCTTTGCCCTGCGGCCAGACGGCCTCGGCGGTGCGGAGCGCCTGCTCGAACTCGCGCTTGAAGACGATGTTGACCGCGCCCTCGGGACCCATCACGGCGATCTCGGCGGTGGGCCAGGCGAGATTAAGATCGGTGCGCAGGTGCTTCGAACTCATCACGCAGTACGCGCCGCCGTAAGCCTTGCGGGTGATAACGGTCAGCTTGGGGACGGTTGCCTCGGCGAAGGCGTAGAGCAGCTTGGCGCCGTGGCGGATGATGCCGCCGTGCTCCTGCTGGACGCCGGGCATGAAGCCGGGGACGTCTTCAAAGGTGATGAGCGGGATGTTGAACGCATCGCAGAAGCGCACGAAGCGTGCGGCTTTGACGCTGGCATCGATATCGAGCACGCCGGCGAGGAACGCCGGCTGGTTGGCGACGATGCCGACGGGGCGGCCATCCATGCGGGCGAAGCCGACGAGGATGTTCTTCGCGAAGTGCTGATGGACTTCGAGAAGGTACGCATCGTCGACGACCTTCGTGATGACGTCGAGCATGTCGTAGGGCTGATTGGATTCGGCGGGGATGATGGTGTCGAGCGCTGCGTCGGCGCGGGCGGGGTCGTCGGTCGACGCCGCGCGTGGTGCGAGATCGAGGTTGTTCGACGGCAGAAACGTCAGCAGCTCGCGGATGGTGGCGAGGGTCTGGGCGTCATCCGCCGCCATGAAGTGCGCGACGCCCGAGATCTCGTTATGCGTGGCCGCACCGCCGAGCCGCGCCATCGTCACGTCCTCGTGGGTGACGGTCTTGATGACGTCGGGACCGGTGACGAACATGTAGCTGGTGTGCTCGGTCATGAGCGTGAAGTCGGTGATGGCGGGCGAGTAGACGGCGCCGCCGGCGCAGGGGCCGAGGATGGCCGAGATCTGCGGAATGACGCCGCTTGCGAGCGTGTTGCGCAGGAAGATGTCGGTGTAGCCGGCGAGCGAGACGACACCTTCCTGGATGCGGGCGCCACCCGAGTCGTTGAGGCCGATGACGGGTGCGCCGACCTTCATCGCCATGTCCATGATGGCGACGATCTTGGCGGCGTTGGCTTCGGAGAGCGAGCCGCCGAAGACGGTGAAATCCTGCGCGAAGACGAAGACGATGCGGCCATGGATGCGGCCGTGGCCGGTGAGGAAGCCGTCGCCCGGGATACGCGTTTCGCCCGAACGCGAGAGCACCAGCTTGCCCGATTCTTCGAAGGTTCCTTCGTCGAGCAGGAGGTCGATGCGTTCGCGCGCGGAGAGCTTGCCGGCCCGCTGCTCGCGCGCGCGACGCTCCGCACCCCCACCCGCCTCGGCCAGCGCATTCCGCAGATCCAGCTCTTCAAACATCAGGGGTCAGTCTAGCAGTGTAAAGGCAACGGCAAGTGCGCCCTCATCGCGGGCGGCGACCACTTCGTGGGGTGGGAGCGCTGCGCGCGTACAGACTTGTTCAGCGTTGAACGATCTTGGCGCGCAAGCGCTCCCACCCCACGAAGTGGCGCCCGTCCGGCGTTAGGACGCAGTTGCGGTTGTCTTTCGCAAGGTCAGCCCGAGTGCGATGAGGAGGGGTGGTTCGGCGAAAAGGATGGCGTGGATGGGGAAGCGCGGGGCGGCCCAGGCGCCGGCTATGGCTCCGAGGAGAAAAGCAATGCAGATGGCGGCGAGTTTGATGGCCTTGGCGCTGCCCTCGGCGCGCTGCCCAGGGTCGGGGAGCAGGTAGCGATCGACCCAGCCATCGGCGACTTCGCGCAGGTTGCCGGTGACGAAGGTGGAGTTGTAGGTGAAGCGTCCGACGCGGCGGAAGGTGGTGACCTGGAAGGCCGAGACGAAGGCGATGATGGCGACGAAGACGATCTGCGGGATGCTGCGGGTGAGCAGGCCGACGGTGAAGAGCGCAGTGATTTCCAGGCCAAGAACAAGCAGCGCGCCATGCCGGTTGGGCAGGCGCTGCAGCAGGCGGGCGGCGACGACGCCGAGCATGAAGGCGACGATGGGCATCGTGTGGCGCACGACCTGCGGCCAATCCTGTGCGATGAGCGAGACGCCGAGGAAGATCACGTTGCCGGTGACGGCGTTGGCGAAGACATGCCCGTGGTTGAGGTAGACGACCGCGTCGAGGATGCCGCCGGTAAGGGCGAGCAGGGTTGCGGAGGCGATCTCGGCGGCCCGGCTTGGATGCAACTCGAAGTTGGAGGGGATATTCGCCATCGGCTTTTCGATTATCGGATACGACGTCCGCGATGGGTGTTGTCGTGGTGCCAGGTGGCGTCGCCTAAGTGCACAAGGTTAGGCGCAAGTGATGTCCTATTTTTATAGTTGACACGGCCGTGCCCTCTATCTTAGCCTCCTATTTACATAGGAGGTGCAGCATTGATCGGCAGGAAAAAAGGGTCGTCGGCTCTCACGAATCTGGAGCTGCAATTGATGCAGGTTCTTTGGATGGATGGGTTGAGCAGCGTGCAGGCCGTTCAAACGAGTCTTTCGGCTTCGAACGAGCTTGCCTATACGACTGTTCAGACCGTGCTGAACACTTTGGAACGCAAGGGTAAGGTGCGCCGTTCGCTGGTGGGTCGCGCTTATGAATATGAGGCGCTGATCTCGAAGGAAAGCGTCTTGAAGCAGGCAGTGAGAGAACTGGCGGAACGTCTATTTAGCGGATCTTCGGAGGACCTCGTGATGAGCCTGGTGAAGAGCAAGCAGGTGGATGCAGGGAGAATTGCGGAGTTGAGCCGGCAGTTTGCCGCGGAGGAGGGTGAGGATGAGTAACTTCGAAGCGACCTTGGCTGAATACGTGGTGAACGCGTTTTGGCAGGTGCCCCTGCTGGCGGGCGCGGGATGGATCGCGTGCCGGCTGCTGGGTCGTCTGGGGGCTCTGGCTCAGCATCGGATGTGGGTCGTCGTACTGTTCGGGTCGGTGATTCTGCCTGCGTGTCAAGGGACCACCGCCTGGCGCTGGACGGTCTTGGACTCTTCGGCTGGCCGCCTTGCGAGCTCCCGCGTACTTGCTGGGGAAGTAGCGGCGATGCACGCACCTCGGGCTCTGATGCTTCCTGGGTTGCTTTTGCATGCGGTGTGCTTGCTCTACGTTGGCATCTTTGTTTTTGCCCTGGCCCGCCTTGTTATTTCATTGCGGGATACCTTTCTTCTGATCAAGCGGGCCCGCCGGGCGGAGCTCAATGGAGAAGAAGCCGCAGTGTGGGACGCAACCCGGCAGCGCTTTGGGCTTGCGGGTGGGCTGATCCTCACATCGTCCGATGCGGAAGGGCCTGCGGCTTTGTACCTTGGAGGCCCGATTCTGTTGTTGCCATCCCACTTTTCAAAACGCACTTCGCTTGATGATTTTCGCGCTGCGGTGGCCCATGAGGCGGCGCACCTCGAGCGACACGACTTCCTGAAAAACCTTGTCTACGAATGGATCGGGCTTCTGATCGCATTCCATCCTGTGACCCGGTTGATCAAGGATCAGGTGGCGCAGACAAGAGAGATCGTTTGCGACGCGAAGGCGGTTGCGGTTGTGGGCGGGTCGCGCCCGTATATTCAGTCGCTGCTGCGGCTTGCGGGTCTGATCGCTGCCGGACCGCGGGCTATCCCCTCACACGCCATCGGAATCTTCGATGCCAACATCCTGGAGAAGAGAATTATGACCTTACGCGCGAAGAAGGTTGTTGTGCCGACTGCGGTACGCTACGGGTTGGTCTTGGCTGCCTGCGTTTGTCTGTCTTTCGTGGCGGTCGGCGGTGCTGCGGCGGCGGTCCGGCTCGGCGTGGATGACGCTGGGAGCCGCGCCGGGCAGGGGGCCGCGCAGGTGTATACGATTGGCAAGGACGTTACCGCGCCGAAGCTCCGGTTTGCCCCGGAGCCGGAGTTTCCGAAGTATGACCGCAAGAAAGGTGACACGTTCAACGGAACCTGTGTCGTGGCGCTGACGGTCGATTCCGAGGGAATGCCGCATCAGGTCCACGTGGCTCGATCGCTTAGGCCTGACTTCGACCGCGAGGCAGTGAAGGCGGTCTCGGCGTACCGCTTTTCACCGGCCATGCGACGGGGGAAGCCGGTAGCGGTTGCCATGAATGTCGAGGTCAACTTTCAATTGTTCTGAGCATTGCGAGATGGCCCTGCCGCCGGTCGCTGCCCGCGATGAGGGCGCATTTGCCGTTGTCTCGGCAGATGTTAGAAGTAGACATGCCCTCTGAGAACCGGCCTGCTGCGTGGAAGACGCTGGGGGCATTTGCGATCATTTACCTGGTCTGGGGGTCGACGTTTCTGGCGATCCGGGTGGGGGTGCGGGAACTGCCGCCGTTTCTGTTTGCGGCGATGCGCTTTATGACGGCTGGGGGGCTGCTGGCGGGCTGGGTTGCGGTGCGCGGGGAGCGTTTGCCGCGGGGCCGCGAGTGGGGATCGGTGGGCGTATTGGCCCTGCTGATCTTTGTCATGGATTACGGGTTATTGTTCTGGGCGGAGCAGCGGGTGCCCTCGGGCGTGGCCGCCGTGATGCTGGCGACGGTTCCGGCGTTTACGGCGGTGGCGGAGATCTGGCTGCTGGGGACGCGGCGGCTGACGGTGCGGCTGGCGGTGGCGCTGGCAATCGGGATAGGCGGGGTGGGGGTTCTGATGGGCCACTCGCTCGAGATGGGTGGGCCCGCGGTTGACCGGGCGGGAGCGTCGCTGCTGATTGTGGCGGCGGTGTGCTGGTCGCTGGCGACGGTGCTGACGCGGAAGCTGCCGCTGCCGGCGTCGAAGGGGATGAGCAGCGGGATGCAGATGCTGGTGGGCGGCACGCTGCTGTTGCTGGTTTCAGGCGGGGCGGGGGAGTTCGGGCGGTTTCATCCGGCGGCGGTTTCGCGCGGGGCGTGGGTGGCGCTGGTCTACCTGATCGTGATGGGGTCGATCGTCGGATTTACGGCGTACGTGTGGCTGATCCATCATGAATCGCCGACGAAGGTGGGGACGTATGCCTATGTGAACCCGGTCGTGGCGGTGCTGCTGGGGCATTTTTTTGCAGCGGAGGTGCTGAGCATCCGCACGTTGATGGGCACGATGTGCGTGCTGGTGAGCGTCGTGGTGCTGACGACGGGGACGCCCACACGGCAGGCGAAGGCAGCTTAGAACGCGTTGAGTGCGCCGATGTGGCGTTTGACGATCCTGTCGGTTTCGGCGGCGAAGGGCTTGAAGTCGCCGGTGCCGTCGTTGGCTTCCTGGGCGAAGAGCTTCTGGTCCTTGTCGTGGATGGACTTCATGTCGTCGAGGTAGGCGGCGTCGAACTGGTCCTTCGGGGCGGATTTGAGCTTGGCGAGGCGCTGCTGGAACTCGCCGTTGAGGGTGGGGGCGATGGAGATGCCGGCGGCGGCGGAGATTTTCTTGAGCTTGTTGCCGACGAGGGTGTGGTCGTGGACTTCGGCGAAGGCGAGGTCCTTGACGTCCTGCGACTGGGCGTGGAGTTCGGCGTACTGGCTGGCGGCGACCTCGTAGGCACCGCCTTGCGAGACTTTGCCGACGAAGGTGGTGTCGACTGCGGGGGCAGCGGCGGCGGCGAGGAGGGCGGCTAGGAGGAGTGGGTTCATGGTACGTTGGATGCATGTTCCAGATATGAGTGAGTTGCTATCAGGTTTTGTGATACTTTTGTCTTCCGGGAAGCGTCTAAAACGATGAGAGCACGGTGGCCGGATCACGGCCGGGCTGGCTTTGCCCGGTGTGGGCATGGTTCGCCTTGAGGGTAGGGATTCGATATGGCAATTCGTTGGGATAAGTTGACGGTGAAGTCGCAGCAGGCGGTGCAGGCTGCGGCGGGGGAGGCTGCGGGGTACGGCAATCCGGAGGTGCTGCCGGTGCATTTGATGGCGGCGCTGCTCGAGGACCGCGAGGGCGTGGTGCTGCCGGTGCTTGAAAAGGTAGGCGTGCCGGTGGAGCAGATGCTGGCCGGGGTGAACGCGGAGATTCAAAAGCTGCCGAAGGTGCAGGGCGGCGGTCAGCCGGGGTTGTCGGCCGGGCTGAACAAGGTGCTGGAGCAGGCGTTCAAGGAGGCGGACAACTTCAAGGACGAGTACGTTTCGACCGAGCACCTGCTGCTGGCGCTGGCGGAGGAGAAGAATGGCGCGGTGCAGGGGGCGCTGAAGGCCTTTGGCGCGACCCACGACGCCATTTTGAAGGCGCTGTCGGCGGTTCGCGGGTCGAGCCGGGTGACGGACCAAACGCCGGAAGGGAAGTTCCAGGCGCTCGAGAAGTATGCGAAGGACCTGACGGAGCTGGCGCGGCGCGGGAAGCTGGACCCGGTGATCGGGCGGGACGAGGAGATTCGGCGGGTGGTGCAGGTGCTGAGCCGCCGGACGAAGAACAACCCGGTGTTGATCGGCGAGCCAGGGGTTGGGAAAACCGCCATTGTTGAAGGGTTAGCCCGGCGGGTGGTTTCGGGCGATGTGCCGGAGAGCTTGAAGGACAAGCGCGTGGTGGCGCTGGACCTGGCGTCGATGATCGCCGGCGCGAAGTTTCGCGGGGAGTTTGAGGAGCGGCTGAAGGCGGTATTGAAGGAGATCGAGGAGTCGAATGGAGAGGTGATTCTCTTTATCGACGAGCTGCATACGCTGGTTGGAGCGGGTGCGAGCGAGGGGGCGATGGACGCGAGCAACATGCTGAAGCCGGCGCTGGCGCGGGGCGGGCTGCGTGCCATTGGGGCGACGACGCTCAATGAATATCGCAAATATATCGAGAAGGATGCGGCGCTCGAACGGCGCTTTCAGATTGTGTATGTGGGGGAGCCGAACGTCGAAGACACGGTTGCCATTCTGCGCGGGCTGAAGGAGCGGTACGAGGCGCACCACAAGATCCGCATCAAGGATTCGGCGATTGTGGCGGCGGCGACGCTGTCGCACCGGTATATCTCGGACCGGTTTTTGCCGGACAAGGCGATCGACCTGGTGGATGAGGCGGCGGCGGCGCTGGCGATCCAGATCGGCAGCGTGCCGGTCGAAATCGACGACCTGGAGCGGCGGGCGACGTCGCTCGAGATTGAGCGGGCGGCGCTCAAGCGGGAGACGGATGCGACATCGCGGGAGCGCATGGAGCACGTGGAACGCGAGCTTGCCGAGGTGCAGGAGACGGCAAGCGCGCTGCGGGCGCGCTGGCAGACCGAGCGCGGGGCGATTACGAAGATCGCTTCGTTGAAAGAGACGCTGGAACGACTGCGGTTCGAAGCCGGGGAGGAGACGCGCAAGGGCAACCTGCAGCGGGCGGCGGAGCTGCAGTATGGCGAGATTCCGAAGGCTGAGGCGGAGTTGAAGGGGTTGACCGAGGCGGCGGACACGCTGGCTTCCGCGGACGGCGCGGCCAATTCCGAGCCCGGCGTTCAGAAGAAGCGGCCTTCGCGGATGTTGAAGGAAGAGGTGGATGAGGAGGACATTGCGAGGATTGTTTCGCGGTGGACGGGAATTCCTGTCTCGAAGATGCTGGAGGGCGAGGTACAGAAGCTGGTGCAGATGGAGGATCGTCTGCGCGAGCGGGTGGTGGGACAGGATGAGGCGCTCGAGGTCGTGGCGAATGCGATTCGGCGGTCGCGCGCGGGGTTGAGTGATCCGAAGCGGCCGATCGGCAGCTTTATCTTCCTGGGGCCGACGGGCGTGGGCAAGACGGAGACGGCGCGCGCGCTGGCGGAGTTCCTGTTCGATGACGAAGCGGCGATGGTGCGGATCGATATGTCGGAGTACATGGAGAAGCACGCGGTGTCGCGGCTGATTGGCGCGCCTCCGGGGTATGTGGGGTACGACGAGGGTGGCCAACTGACCGAGGCGGTACGGCGCCGTCCTTACTCTGTCGTGCTGTTTGACGAGATCGAAAAGGCCCATCCGGATGTGTTCAACGTGCTGCTGCAGGTGCTCGACGATGGACGGTTGACGGATTCGAAGGGACGCACGGTCGACTTCAAGAACACGGTGCTGATCATGACGTCGAATGTTGGGGCGCAGGCGCTGACCTCGGCCTGGGCTTCCGGCAAGGATGGGTTCGAGGATGCGAAGGTGCGCGTGATGGAGTCACTGCGGAAGGAGTTTCGTCCGGAGTTTCTGAATCGTGTGGACGACATCGTGGTCTTCCATCCGCTCGAAGAGAGCCAGCTGACGCATATCGTCGACCTGCGGCTGAAGGATCTGGAAAAGCTGCTGGTGGATCGCAAGATCACGCTTGACCTGACCGATGCGGCGCGGCAGGCGATCTTCAAGGCTGGGTACGACCGGGCATACGGGGCCAGGCCATTGAAGCGGGCGATTCAGCGCATGGTGCAGGACAAGCTGGCGGTGAAGATCCTGGACGGAACAGTGCTGCACGGGGACCGGGTGGTGGTGGATGCGGGGCAGGATGGGCTGGTCTTCACGGTTGCCGACCGGTAATGGGCAGCCGGGCGCGGGGTATACGGGCGGGCGGTCTCGGGGACTCTCGGTGAGAGCTTCAAGGCCGTCTGCTTTCTTGTGCGGGATCATTGGGGGACTGGACGGGCCGGGGTTCGAGGATGACCTCGCATAAGCTGTTGGTAACGCCGAGGCGCATGAAACGGTCGCCGCAGAAACGATGGGTTTCTGAATAGCCGTTGCGCTCCCAGAACTGGATCAGGGGCAGATAGAAATGCTCGTTTGCGGGCGACCACGTCGCCCACTGGTTATAGAAGGACTCCTTCCCGGAGATCGTATCGGCGATGACGACGACATCCGGGTGCTGGCGGAGTACCTCTGAACGCCTGTTATCAGCGGAGATCGTAGCGCTCCAGTGCCAGAACGCGTCTGGTTGGTTGAAGAAGAGGCTGCGAGGAGCCCACGCCTGGGTGGAGACGCTTTCGAAGCCAAAGCCTGCGATCCGCTTGCCAGCGTAGTCCGACCGGATCGTTTGACAGGCCTGACGTCCCGGGTCGTAGGGAGATTGGGACTCTGCGGCGATGCAGTGGAAGCTCCAGCCGATTTGAAGGCAGAGGACCCAGAAAGCACAGAGCGTGAAAGCTCCGGTGAGCCATCGAGAAGGAGCTTCGAGGGTTGGCGTTTCGAGTGCTATCCAGACGGCGGCAAGCAGAGCGAGGAGGAAGATGCCGGTGTGGGGCGCTGCGAGAAGAAAAGATACTCTAGGAGCGGACGCATCGGCCCGGTCCACGTCCGGAGAGCAGGAGGAGTCTCTTCGAGGGCCAGGTCGGAATGTTGTCGAGGCAGGGACCCGTTTGTGATCAAGTGATCGCCCGTCGGTACGGTGTGGATTGATTCATCGCATGATAGCTTGTATGGCGCTTGCGCCGTCATCCTTTACAGAACATCAGCTTAGCTGGATGCGGACGAACAACGTCAGGATTTGGGAGAGTGGGTTGAGTAAGCGGGCGATCATCATCGGGGCGGGGCCGGCAGGGCTTACGGCAGGCCTTGAACTGTTACGGCGCACCGGGATCAAGCCGGTGATTCTCGAGGCGTCCCAGGAGATTGGCGGCATCTCGCGGACGATCCGGTACAAGGGCAATCGCATGGATATCGGCGGCCACCGATTCTTTTCGAAGTCCGACCGGGTGATGCAGTGGTGGATGGACCTGATGCCGCCGGATCTGACTTCGGGTGAGGACGGTCCGGTAGAGCTTGCGTACCAGGGCAAGAAGCGAGTGATGGTGCCGGCGCGGCTTGAAGAAGAACCGCCGCTGCGCGGGATGGGGCCGAAGAACGCGCGGGCGCTGATCGAGATCGACACCGAAACGGAAGAGACCGAGGCGGATGGGACGCCGATCGCGGGTGAGCACGGGCACACGGAGACGGTGGTTGAGGTGTGCCCGGATGGGGTGCCTGACCCGGACCTGGTGATGCTGATCCGTCCGCGGAAGAGCCGGATTTATTACCTGCGGAAGTTCTTCGATTATCCAATCAAGCTGACCGGTACGACGCTTACCAATCTTGGGATGCTGCGGACGGTGCGGGTTGGCGTGAGTTACCTGTTCTCGCGGGTGAAGCAGATTTCGCCGGAGAAGAGCCTTGAAGATTTCCTGATCAACCGGTTTGGCCGGGAGCTGTATCTCACGTTCTTCAAGAGTTATACCGAGAAGGTGTGGGGAACTCCGTGCGAACAGATTTCGGCGGAGTGGGGTGCGCAGCGAATCAAGGGGCTGAGCCTGACGACGGCGGTAAAGCACTTTGTTCGCAAGACGTTTTTGTCAGGCGGCAAGATCAGTGGAGACGTGGCGCAGAAGGGCACGGATACGAGTCTCATCGAGCGCTTTATGTATCCGAAGTTCGGGCCGGGGCAACTGTGGGAGCATGTGGCGGAGGAGATTGTCAGGCTGGGTGGAGAGATTCACATGGGCCTGAGCGTCACCAGGGTCGAGTGCTCGGGTAAGACGGTGGTTGGGGTAGAGGCGACTCACTCTGCCGGCACGACGCAGAGTTTCGATGGAGAGTATTTCTTTTCGACCATGCCGATGCGTGACTTGGTGAGGGCGATCGATGCCCCGGTGCCGGAGAATGTTCGCGAGGTGAGCGAGGGACTCGAGTACCGCGACTTCATTACGGTAGGTCTGCTCTGCGACCGGTTGAAGGTTCACGAGGCAGATGGCGGGCTGTTGAAAGATACATGGATCTATGTCCAGGAGCCGGATGTCTTGTTGGGGCGGCTACAGATCTTCAATAACTGGAGCCCTTACCTGGTGAGCGAGCCGGGTAAGGTTTGGATCGGGCTTGAATACTTCTGCTATGACACGGATGAGTTGTGGAAGATGGAAGACGAGGCGTTGAAGCGCTTCGCGATTACCGAGGTTGCGAAGATCGGAATTATCGATGCAGACGCCGTGTCTGATAGTCACGTGGTGCGTGTGCCCAAGACCTATCCGGCTTACTTTGGGACCTATGACCGGTTCCAGGAGTTACGGGAATTTACCGACTCATTTGAGAACCTGTACCTAGTCGGACGAAACGGAATGCATAAGTACAACAACCAGGACCACTCGATGCTGACGGCGATGACGGTGGTGGATGGGCTGTGCGCGGGCGGAGTGGATAAGAGCGTGTTGTGGGGCATCAATACGGAGCAGGAATATCACGAGGAGAAGAAGTGAAAAAAATCCTTGCCCTGATCGTGCTGGCGGTGGTCGTGTTCCTACTGCTGAACAGGCAGAGGGTCTTCCTCTGGGATCCGATCGCGACCATCAGCCGGGACGGTCTGAAGGTCGAAGGCGCTCGCGCGATGATCAACTACTCGAACGACGTGTTACTCGAGGACGGCAGTGCGGGAAAGAAGCGGCTGTACCTGGTGCAGCAGTGGAACAAGGTGGTAGGTGCGCCGTCGGTGCCGCTGCGGTGCCTGCAGTTTCTGGGCTGCATGACGGATCGAGACCAGGCTTCTGCGGCCCCGATCGCGCCGGGTACGCGGGGCAATCGGGCGCCGTTCGAAGGCGTCACGATGACGAGCAGACTGGTCGAATTTGTCGATGAAGACGGAGCGCTGGTGACGGTCCAGCTGCGATAGCGTATTTTTCGCGCTCGCGGAAACATTTGCGTTCGTGGATTGCTCTTGTCTTACGTCTACCCATCAGGCAGGATGGGGCGGAGCGAAAACTAATGCCGGATGACGATCTAACAAAAATGCCAGCCGAAAACGAGGAGATACCTGCCGAGCCCGCGAGCGTCTCGGCGGAGGAAGTGGCGCTTCATGCCGTCGGCGAAGGTGTGCCGCTGCTCGCGATCCCGCCCCTCGCGATCCCCAGCGAGGAGGCAATGATCGAGCCGGCGATAGCTGCGCCGGCTGCTCTCTCCGCCGACGCGAGGGTAGAGACCGAGGCAGCCGAGCAGGCGGGCGACCTCGTGCTCGAGCGGAAGCACCCCCTGGCGATTCGATGGATGCACTGGATCAATTTCCCGGTGCTGTTCACGATGATGTGGAGCGGCCTGCTGATCTATTGGAACGACTCCGACAATGCGTACCATCACGCGCACGAAGTCTATCGGCTTGGCGTAGGGCCGGTAACGCTGTTCCGCTTCTTTCCGGCGTGGTTTTATACCAACCGCTTCTGGGATATGCGCTACCTGGTGACCAAGGGACTCGGCTATCACTTCTTCTTCATGTGGCTGTTTGCCATCAATGGATTGGTCTACGTCGCCTATCTTCTGTGGTCGAAGGAGTGGAAGTTCATGGTGCCGACGCGTGCTTCACTGCGCGAGGCGATCCAGGTAACGCTCGTTGACCTGCACCTGCGCAAGGGTCTGCCCGCCCAGACCAAGTACAACGGCGCGCAAAGAATCGCTTACAGCGCGGTGATTTTGATGGGCCTCGGGTCGCTCGTGACGGGGGTGGCAATCTACAAACCGACGCAGTTGCACCTCGTAACAACCTTGCTGGGCGGCTATGAGATGGCGCGGTGGCTGCACTTCTGGCTGACGATCGGGTTTTGCGGGTTCTTCCTGGTGCATGTTGGGCAGGTCATCCTGGCCGGCTGGAACAACTTGCGCGCGATGGTAAGCGGGTACGAGATAAGGCGCGCGAGCGAGCCTTCGCTTGAGGCGGAACGGAGGCAGTTTTGAGCTCGAATGAAGAGGTTCTCCAGGCTTCGCGCAAGCGGACGCGGCGGAGCTTTCTCGGAGCAGGAATCGCGGCGCTGGGCGGTTACGAGTTCTATCGCTGGATCGAGCGTGCGCCTGGTGTCGAGATGCAGCCGAGTCCGCTGCGCAAGGCGTTCGATGTTAACGCCGAGCTTGCGCGTGGGGTGTTCAGACTGCATGGGGAGTCGCCGACGTATCCCGTGTCGAAGGCCGAAGACCTTCGTATCAATGGAAACTATGGCTTGAAGCAGGACCTGTTGATGGACAGCTACCGGCTGCAGGTGGTCGGCGTTGAAGATGCAAAGCGCTTCCCGCACTACGCGGATGATGTCACCGCGTGGAATTACAGATACAAGACCGAAGAGGCTGCATACAGCGGGCACGACACCAAGGAAGCACCGAAGGCGACGCCTGCGGGAGATAGCTCCACGATGCTGCCGCAGTTTGCTGCCGCGCTCGCCGAGATGAAAGCAGAAGATGGCGGCAAGCAGCCGCGCGGGCAGGAAGAGGCCGGGGAGAGCGACTCCACGCTGGACCCGGGCACGCCTGGCCTGCTGCTGAAACTGGAAGACCTGCGCAGGTTTACGAAACAGGATCTAGTGACGCAGTTCAAATGCATCGAGGGCTGGAGCCAGATCGTGCACTGGGGCGGCGTACCGCTTCGCGACTTCATCGCGGCGTATCCCCCGGCGCGCAACGAACAGGGCAAGCTGCCGAAGTACGTGTACATGGAGACACCGAACGGCGATTATTACTGTGGCTTCAATCTCGAGGACTGTCTGCATCCACAGAGCCTTTTGGTGACGGAGATGTCCGGCAGGCCGATCGAGCCTGCGCATGGGGCGCCGATACGGCTGCATATGCCGATCAAGTATGGCTACAAACAGATCAAGCGGATCGGGCTGATCGCGTACACCGACGACAAGCCCGACGACTACTGGACCAAGCTTGGCTATGACTGGTATGCGGGTCTCTGAGCGGCCTTTCAGGATTGCCCCGGTGAGTTTACGGGGAAGGCGCGGGCTGACGTCCGATGCGATCAATACGCCGGATGCGAAGTACGTGAGCGGGAGCGCGAAACTTAGGGGCGTGTTGCGAGGACGACACGTGGAATCTGCTGCAGGTCGTTGAGAAATTCGACGTCGGCCCAGGAGGTGAGCAAGTCGCTGATCGCGGCCTGCTGGCCGTACCCGATCTCGAGAGCCAGCAGACCTTTCGGCTTCAAACGCGACCAGGCCTGCGGGATGAGGCGCCGGTAAATGTCAAGTCCGTCGGCGCCGGCGAAGAGCGCTTGTGGCGGTTCGTGGTCACGAACCTGCGGGTGCAGCGTCGGCGCATCCGTTTGCGGAATGTAGGGCGGGTTCGAAAGGATCGTGTCATACGGTTCAGCTTCGTCTCGAAGCCCGTCGAGCAGATCACCCTCCACAAAGCGGATGTGGTCGTCCAGACCCAGGTTTCGAGCGTTCTCGCCGGCCACTGCCAGGGCAGCCGGAGAGAGATCAATCGCCGTCACCATCGCGAGTGGGAGCAGGGATGCGAGAGCGATTGCGATGGCGCCGGAACCCGTGCCAACGTCGACGATCCGCAAGGGCCTTTCTCCAGGGAGACGGGCGGCGATGGCTTCGACGAGGAGTTCGGTCTCGGGCCGCGGAATGAGGACGGCTGGCGTAACGCGCAGTTTGAGACCGTAGAACTCGGTCTCTCCGACGATGTACTGAATGGGTTCGAAGCGAAGGCGGCGCTCGAGGAGACGCTGATAGGCCGCTTGCTGTTCGCGGTCGAGGGCGCGTTCGGGGTGAGCGATCAGGGTCGCGCGCTCGATGCGGAGGGTGTGCATCAGCAGGAGCGCGGCATCGGGGAGAGCCGTGGGCCGCAGGTCCGGGTGGGCGGAAAGTTGGTCGGTAGCGCGGGTCAGGGCTTCGCGGGTTGTGATCATGAAGGGCTTGTCCTGCCGGATGGGCCGGCCGCCAGCGCAGGGCGCTTTTAGGCAGCTACCGGCTCGCCCTTCATCTTTTCGGCAATATCGTGCTCGATCAGCGCGTCGATCGTCGGCTGCAGCTGACCTTCCATCACCATGTTCAGGTTGTGGTTGGTATAGCCGATGCGGTGATCGGTGAGGCGGTTCTGCGGGAAGTTGTAGGTGCGGATCTTCTCCGAACGATCGCCCGAGCCGACCTGGTCTTTGCGGATCTTCGCCTCGGCCTGGTGACGAGCTTCCTCAGCGACCTCGTAGAGACGGGACCGCAGGACGCGCATCGCCTTTTCGCGGTTCTTGATCTGCGACTTTTCGTCCTGGCAGCTGACGACCGTGCTGGTGGGCAGGTGCGTGATGCGGATGGCCGAGTAGGTGGTGTTGACGGACTGACCGCCCGGACCGGAGGAGCAGAAGGTGTCCACGCGGAGATCCTTGGCTTCGATCTTGATATCGACCTCTTCCGCCTCGGGCAGCACCGCCACCGTGATTGCGGACGTGTGCACACGGCCCTGGGTCTCGGTCGCCGGGACGCGCTGCACGCGGTGTACGCCGGACTCATACTTCATCTGCGAGTAGACCTTGTCGCCTTCGAAGATAGCGGTGACTTCCTTGAGCCCGTTGCCGATGCCGGAGTAGGTTTCAGAGAGCACCTGCACCTTCCAGCGATGTTGTTCGGCGAGTCTGAGGTAGACGCGGAACATCTCGGCCACGAACAGCGCGGCCTCGTCGCCGCCGGTGCCGGCACGGAGTTCGATGACGATATTCTTCTCGTCGTTGGGATCGGTCGGGAGCAGCATGATCTTCAGTTCCTCGCCGATGGGATCGAGCTTCGGCTCAAGCGACGCGAGCTCTTCCTCGGCCATCTCCTTGAGGTCGGGATCGGTCAGCATGGCTTTGGCTTCGGCGACGCCGTCGGCAATCTTCCGGTATTGCCGATACTTTTCCACGATAGGTTCCATGGTGCGGTGTTCCTTGGCGATGGCCTGGAACTTCTTCTGGTCGTTGACCAGATCAGGGTCGGACATGTCGCGCGAGAGCGAGTCGTAGCGCGCTTCCATCTGGGCGAGGCGGTCAAACATGGAGTGCTCCTAAGGGCAGGAAATATGAATTGGGGTGCGGGGCGAAGTTAGCGCGGCCGGTTCGATGGCAAAGCGGGACGGTGGGCGCAGCTAGGCAAAATCGTGACGGGCTGGCGTCACGCGGGACAGGGTCACCGAATTTGCATAGATTTCTGTCATCGCAACTGATTTGATGTTACTCCGGTCGCCGAAGGTGCGAAAGGCATCTTTGTGGAGAGAGGCTTCAGGATGGCACGGTTTGGCACGGTGGCGGCGCTGGCAGAGCAGATGGCGGGGACAGCGAGCCGGCTGCAGAAACGCGCTGCCATCGCAAAGACGATCAGCGCGGTGCAGGCTGAGGCCGCCGACGACGTAGGGCTGTTCTGCCTTTACCTGGCAGGGCTTCCTTTTGCAGAATCCGATCCGCGCAAGCTCAACGCCGGCGGCGCGCTGCTTTCGAAGGCGCTGCTGGCGGTGAGCGGAGGGAGCGATGCCGAGTTGAGCGTGGCCTATCGGCGTCATGGCGACATGGGGTCCGCAGCCTTCGAGATGTTTGTGGCGAAGGGCCACGCTGGCACCGGGCAGCTGACGCTCTTCGACCTGAGCGATGCCTTCGCGGGCATGGCCGTCGCGAAGACGACCGCGATCCGTGCAGCGCTGGTGGAGGGATTGCTCCAGGGGGCGACGCCGCTCGAGGCCAAGTACCTGGTCAAGCTGATGCTGGGCGATATGCGGATCGGGGTGAAGCAGAGCCTGGTGGAGGAGGCGATCGGCGTGGCGGCTTCGGCCGATGTCGCGGCCGTCCGCCACGCGGTGATGCTTGAGGCCGACCTCGGGGATGCGGCGGTGCGTGCCTTTGCCGGAACCCTGGCTGAGGCGAGGATGCGCCTGTTTCACCCCCTGGGCTTCATGCTGGCAAGCCCGGTCGAGACGCCGGAGGAGGCGGTGGAGCGCTTCACTGCCAGGCCTGCGCGGGTCATGCCGGAGAAGAAGCCGAAGAGCCGGCGAAAGCAGTCTGCGGAGGTCATGCAGGAGGTGCTCGAGGCTGATGTGGAGGCGGCGATGCTCGAGCCGACGCCGGCAGATCCGGGTGCCGGGGTCCAGGCATTTCTCGAGGACAAGTTCGATGGAATGCGGGCGCAGGTGCATTGCGGGGCGGCTGAGGAGCCCGGGCGCGTGGCGATCTATTCGCGCAATCGCGAGGACATCACCGAGAGCTTTCCTGAACTGGTCGAGGCGTTCGCCAACGTCACGACAGCAGACGGCGCGGGCCTGATCTTCGACGGAGAGATCCTGGGCTGGGATTATGCGGCCGGGCAGGCGCTGCCGTTTGCGGTGCTGGGCCAGCGCATCGGGCGCAAGCGCGTCGGCAACGAGATGCGACTGCAGGTGCCGGTCGTCTTCATGGCGTTCGACCTCATGTTCGCTGGCGGCGACCTGTTGCTCGCACTTCCGCTGCGTGAGCGACGCAACCAGCTGGAGGTGGAAGTCGAGCGGCTTGTCGAAGGAGCGCAGTCCCCGCTGGCGCTGCGGTCGCAGGCGCTGCAGGCTTCCATCTTCGAAGAAGAAGCTCCCGAAGATCCGCGCGTGCCGCGCCTGATGATCTCGGACGCGCGCCTGGTAGCGAGCGCGGAAGAGATTGACCGGGCCTATGCGGACGCCAGGGCGCGCGCGAACGAGGGCGTGATGCTCAAAGCCGCGGGCTCGGCCTATCAGCCGGGGCGGCGTGGTCTTGCGTGGGTCAAGCTCAAGCGTGAGCTTGCGACGCTCGATGTGGTCGTCACCGGCGTGGAGTGGGGACACGGACGCAAGGCCGGCTATCTGAGCGACTACACCTTCGCGGTGCGGGATGAGACCGGCGAACTGAAGAACGTCGGCAAGGCTTACAGCGGCGTGACGGACGTTGAAATCGCCGAGCTGACAGAGTGGATGAAGGCCCACACGCTCGAGGACTTCGGACATTTCAGGACGGTTGAGCCGCTGGTCATCTTCGAGGTCGCATTCAACAACATCATGCGCAGCGATCGGCATGCCAGCGGCTTTGCCCTGCGCTTCCCCAGGATTCTGCGCATCCGGACGGACAAACCACTCAGCGAGATCGACACCGTCGCGCGCGTGGAGGAGGTGTATCAGAGTCAGGTGGATAAGCCGTCGGAGACGATGGCGAGCGCACCCTGATCGCGGGCGGCGACCAGCCCGTGGGGTTCCCGACGCTTCGCGTGGTACATTGTTTTGAGAGATGAAGAGCTGCTTCAGCCCGTCGTTTACCTTCCGCTACTGGCGCTTTACGCGCTCCATAGCGGCTTCGGCGAAGTAGACCTTTCAGATAAAGTTTCGCAACACGCAGGACTGAGAGATCGAACGAGACCAGAAGAGCCGCTACCCTACTTGGGAGCGGCTTTTGTCTTTGGCAATGCGGAGGATTTCGATGGCGACGATGGTGAGTCCGGCAGAGGTTCAGTCAACGGTGAAGGGGCGCTTCGGTGCGTACGGCGGACGCTATGTGCCGGAGACGCTGATGGCAGCGCTCGAAGAACTCGAGCAGGCCTACGAAGCCGCGGATGCGGACCCGATGTTCCACGTGGAACTCGATGGGCTGCTGCACCACTACTGCGGGCGCCCGACGCCGCTCTACTTCGCGAAGCGGATGACGGAGCAGCTGGGTGGCGCGAAGATCTACCTGAAGCGCGAAGACCTGCTGCACACCGGCGCGCACAAGATCAACAATGCGCTTGGCCAAGGTTTGCTGGCGAAGCGGATGGGCAAACAGAGGATCATCGCCGAGACCGGCGCGGGTCAGCACGGGGTCGCCACCGCAACCGTGTGTGCGCTGCTCGGCCTCGACTGCGTCATCTACATGGGCGAAGAGGATATGCGGCGGCAGGAGCTGAACGTCTACCGCATGCGGCTGCTGGGGGCGGAGGTGCGCGGCGTGGGCGCCGGCTCCGCGACGCTGAAAGACGCGATCAACGAGGCGATGCGCGACTGGGTCACGAATGTCCGGACGACGTATTACATCCTGGGCTCGGCACTCGGCGCTCATCCTTATCCGACGATGGTGAGGAACTTTCATCGCGTGATCTCGATCGAGGCACGCAGGCAGTTCCTCGAAGAAGTCGGCAAGCTGCCCGATGCCATCGTCGCGTGCGTCGGCGGCGGCTCGAATGCGATCGGGGCGTTCTACGAGTTTCTGCCGGATGCCGGCGTGCGGCTGATCGGCGTTGAGGCCGGTGGTCGGGGAAGCGCGCTGGGCGAGCATGCGGCACGATTCCAGAAAAGTGGCGGCGGCATTCCGGGTGTGCTGCAGGGCACGTACAGCTACGTTTTACAGGACGACGCGGGACAGGTGAGCGGAACTCACTCGGTGAGCGCGGGCCTGGATTACGCGAGCGTCGGGCCCGAACATGCGAACCTGCACGATACCGGGCGGGCGACTTACGTCTCGTGCTCCGATGCCGACGCGCTGCAGGCGACGGTTGCGTTATCGCGGACCGAAGGGATTCTGCCGGCACTCGAAAGCGCTCATGCGGTCGCCGAGGCGATGCGGCTGGCACCCACGATGGCAAAGAACGAAATCATCATGGTGAACCTTTCCGGACGCGGAGACAAGGATATGGGGATCCTCGCCCGCGAACTCCATCTGGGCGGAGCGCCGGCTGAGAACCTCAACAACTCGGGGCCAGAGGGAGACCACTAGTGCCGATCGCTTTCACGAAGAAGCCCGGGATCGTGGCGTATCTCACCGCCGGCGATCCAGACCTCGCGACGACCCGCGACATCGCCCTCGCGGCGATCGACAACGGCGCCGATGTCATCGAGCTCGGTGTGCCGTTCAGCGATCCCCTTGCGGATGGGCCGGTCATTCAGCGGGCGAGCGAACGTGCGGTTGCCCGCGGCACCCGGTTGACCGATGTGCTGGCGCTGGCGAAGGAACTGCGTACCGCGCGACCTCAGTGCGGGCTCGTGCTCTTCAGCTATCTCAACCCCGTCGTGCGGATGGGGTTGAAGGCATTTTGCGCGGCTGCGAAGGAAGCTGGCGCAGACGGTGTTCTGTTGACCGATATGATCGTCGAAGAGGCTGGCGAGTATCTTGCGGAGATGCGGGCAAACGATCTGGCGCCCGTCTTCCTGGCTGCCCCGACGAGTCCGGATAAGCGCTTGAAAGCGATCGGTGAGGCCTCAAAGGGCTTCGTGTACGCGATCTCGCGCGTCGGCATCACGGGCACGCAGGATTCGGTCGCAAGCGATGCCCCGCAGTTGGTCGCGCGCCTGCGGCACTTCACGCAGCTGCCCATTGCCGTAGGCTTTGGTATTTCGAACGCCGCCCATGTGAAGGCGGTGGGGGAGTTCGCGGACGCTGCCATCATCGGCAGCGCGCTGGTATCGCTGATCGAGAAAACCCCGGCGGCTGACGCGCCCCGCGCGGTCGGCAGGTTCATTGCAGGGCTCCAGCAGGGCTAGGAAAAATCAAAACGTACGAGGAGTTTCGATGGAGATTGAAGACTGGCGCAAAAAGATCGATGAACTGGATAAACAGATTGTCCAGCTCATCAGCAAACGGGCAGAGGCGGCCAAGGCAATCGGCTCGCTGAAGCGGGATGTGTCGCTTCCGGTCTACGAGCCGAAGCGGGAGCAGGATGTGTTCGCCCATGTGAAGTCCATCAATCCCGGTCCTCTCGATGACACCGAGCTCCTGCACGTCTACGAGCGATTGATGGACGTGATGCGCACGCTGCAACGCAGAGATATCTAAAAGCCAAGAGAGACAGGAAAGAAGACACACGATGATCGTTGCGATGCAGGACCATGCAAAGGAAGAACACATCCAGCTCGTGATCGAGCGGATGGTCGAACTGGGGTTCAACGTGCACCGGACAACCGGCGCCAATCAGACCATCCTGGCAGGCGTTGGATCGCCAGGCCACTTCGAGGTGACGGAGTTCAGCGTGCTGCCCGGCGTGCACGAGGCGTACCGGATCTCCTCGCAATACAAGCTTGCCGGCCGCAGCTTCCGGCCCGAAGGCACCACGATCCAGTACGCCAACGGCGTGATCGTCGGCGGCAACCAGGTGATCATGATGGCGGGGCCGTGCTCGGTCGAGAGCAGGGAACAGATCCTGCTCAGCGCGAAGCAGGTGAAGGCGGCAGGCGCCCAGTTCCTTCGCGGCGGTGCGTTCAAGCCGCGCAGCTCCCCCTACAGCTTCCAGGGCATGGGGCTCGAAGGACTCAAGCTGCTGCGCGAGGTCGCCGACGAGACGGGTCTGCTTGTCATCACCGAGGTCATGGAGATTTCACAGATTGAACTGATGCTGCCGTACATCGATACCTTCCAGGTCGGCGCGCGGAATATGCAGAACTTCAACCTGCTGCGCGAACTTGGCCACGTGCGGAAGCCGGTGCTGCTCAAGCGTGGGATCGCAGCGACCATCGAAGAGGTGCTGCTCTCGGCGGAGTACATCCTCAGCGGTGGCAACTACGACCTGATGTTGTGCGAACGCGGTATCCGCACCTTCGAGACGTACACGCGCAATACGATGGATATCTCGGCAATCCCGGTGCTCAAGAAGCTGACCCATCTGCCGGTCTTTGGCGATCCTTCGCACGGCGTGGGCAAACGCGACCTCGTTCCGCCAATGGCGCTGGCAAGTGTGGCTGCGGGCGCGGACGGGCTGCTGATGGAGATGCACCCGAACCCGGACAAGGCGATGTCGGATGGTGCGCAGAGCCTTTACCCGGATCAGCTGGAGAAGTTGATCGCGCAACTTCGCCTGCTGGCGCCGGTCGTGGGCAGAACGGTCGCGTAGGCTTCCATGATGGAGCGCGTCGTCATCGTCGGAACAGGACTGATCGGGACTTCGATCGGCCTGGCGCTGCGGGCAGCTGGCTTTACCGGCACGATCATCGGCGTGGACGCCAACGGGGAGGAGAGTGCCGCCGCCAGGCACATCGGCGCCATCGATCGCGCGGTCGCCCCGGAACAGCGTGCAGTCGCAGTGGCGAAGACGGCCGATCTTGTCATCCTCGCGGTGCCGGTGATGGCGATCATGCACTGGATCGATCTGCTGGCCCCGGTGCTTGGGCCGCAGACGCTTGTGACCGATACCGGCAGCACCAAGCTTGCGATCTGCGAGATCGCCCGGCTCAGCTTCACCGGCGTGGGACGTGCTCGTTTTCTGCCGGGCCACCCCATGGCGGGTAAAGAGCTGGGCGGCGCGGCGCTTGGCGAGGCTGCCCTCTTTCAGGGCGCGATGTGGCTGTTTACGCCGCTCGATGCAGCAGAGACTGAGCTCGAGGTGGAGTGGCGCGCATGGGTGGCGAAGTTTGGCTGCCGCACGATGGATCTCGACGCGGCGCGGCACGACCGGATCTGCGCCTGGGTGAGTCATCTGCCGCAGTTCGTTGCCACCGCCATGGCGGCGATGTTTGAAGATGAATTTCAGCAGGAGCCAGAGCTTGCCGACGAGTTTCGTGCCATCGGCGGACGTGCGCTGCGCGAGATGACGCGCCTCGGAGCGAGTCCCTTCTCCATGTGGCGCGATGTGGCCCAGACCAACGCATCGATGGTCGCGGCAACCCTGTTCGCCATGGAGCAGAGGCTAAGCCACCTGAGAGAGAACCTGAAGACTCCGGAACTGCGGGACGAGTTTCAAAAGGCAAACCGGTTCCGCAAGGAGACCTGACGCGCGGGTCCTATGAGGCTCTCTTCTAGAGCGGAAACACTTAAGTGACGGCTTAACTATTGCATCGAAGAGGAGCTAACAGTTAAGTGAAAACTTAAGTGTTGGCGTGGGACGCGTGGAACGAAGACTGAAATCCAAGCACCTGACCCGGAACTTACCTGATCGACTCCGGCACTTCTCCCATTCGTCGCGCCAGGAGCCGTTCGCCTCAATGAGCCGCTAACTCCTCCGGCGCAGGCTTCGCGGCCTGTGTCGGCAGCCGCATCAGGAATGGCAGCGGCGTGAGGCACAGGATGGTGATCGCCAGGACCGCAAAGGCATTTTTATACGCGAGCATGCTGGCCTGGCGCAGCATCTGCTGATAAGCAAAGCCTACGGCCATCTGTGCGGATTGCGCGGCGCTCATGCCTCCCTGGCGAAGCGCGTTGGCAACCGCAGACAGGTAGAGCGTGTACTGCGCCGAGCCCGGGACGACGTTAGCCGCCAGTTGCTGCTGGTGCGTCTGCGCGGTGCGGGCAAGGAAGGTAGTCAGCAACGCCGTGCCCATCGAGCCGCCCAGGTTCCTGGCAAAGTTCGAGAGGCTGGAGATCTGGTTGGATTTTGAGCGCGGCACACCCACGTAGTTCAGGGTCGAGATCGGGATGAACACAAACGGCAGGCCGATGACCTGGAGCATGCGCCAGAGCGTGACGGTGCCGAAGGAGCTGTCGAGGGAAAGCCGGGTGAGGTTGTAAAGGCCGGCGGCGACGGCGATATAGCCCAGCGCGACCATCAGGCGCGGATCGAACTTGCCGAGCAGACGTCCGGCCACGGCCATCATGACGATGAGGATCAGCCCCCCCGGCGAGAGCACCATGCCGGCACGTTCAGCCGTGTAGCCAAGCAGCACCTGCAGGTACTGCGGGATGAGGACCGTCGAGCCGAAGAGCACCATGCCCAGGACAAACTGCAGGAAGACTGCCGTGCCGAAGTTGCGATTCTTGAGCAGCCTGAGATCGACGATGGGGTCGGGATGCCGCCATTCCCAAAGGACGAACGCAAGGAGCAGCACGCCAGCGAGTATCGCGACGGTCCGGATCTCGGGCGAGCCGAACCAGTCCTTTTCCTGACCCTTGTCCAGGAAGAACTCCAGGCAGCCGACGCCGCCGGCTACGAGCGCGAGGCCGGTAAAGTCGATCGGGGCTTTGACCGCCATGCGCTGTTTCATCACCGGTGGATCTTCGACCATGCGGTTCGATAGCCAGAGCGAGATGAGGCCGATCGGCAGGTTGATGAAGAAGATCCAGTGCCAGTTGTAGTTGTCCGTAATCCATCCGCCAAGGGTCGGGCCGATCGCGGGTGCAACCACCACGGCCATGCCGTACAGCGCGAAGGCCTGCCCGCGCTTTTCGACCGAGAACGTGTCGGCAAGGATCGCCTGTTCCGATGGTGCGAGACCTCCGCCTCCCGCGCCCTGCAGGATGCGTGCAAGGATGAGGATGGGAAGCGAAGGCGCGATCCCGCAAAGCAGCGAGCACACGGTAAAGATGGCCACGCAGGTCATGTAGAACCGCTTGCGGCCGATGCGGTTCGAGATCCATCCGGAGATAGGGAGGATGACCGCGGAACTGACGAGGTAGCTGGTCAGAACCCACGTTGCCTCCTCCTGCGAGGCGCCGAGCGAACCCGCGATGTGCGGCAGGGCGACGTTCGCGATGGATGTGTCGAGGACCTCCATGAAGGTGGCGAGCGTGACGGTAAGGGCGATCGCCCACGGGTTGTGCCGGGGACGCCATTCGGCTTCGTGTGGGCTGGTGTCGTTCATTATCAGTTAGCTGATAGGATATCAGTTAGCTGATATGGATTCAGAAAGACGAACGGGAGCGTCGCGCAGGACCGTGGAGATGCGGCGCTCGAAGACGCTCATCCGGCGCCTGATGGTGGGGTTGAAGGGCCGGCTTGATGATGCGCTGCGACCACAGAAAGTGACCACGGCGCAGCTGCGCTTTCTCAAGGAGGTAAAAGAGCATCCGGGAAGCTCTGGCGCGCAGATGGCGCGGGCCTGCTACGTCACGCCGCAGAGCGCGCAGGCGATGATGGTGCGGGCTGTGCAGCACGGTTGGGTGGTGCGCGGCAAGGACGCGGAAAACGATCGTCTTGTCACGGCGCGGTTGACTCCGTTGGGTGAGCAGTTGCTCGCCTATGCGGAAGAAGTGCTGGCAAAACTTGAAGCCGAGCTATGGGGTGGAATCCCGGAGGCAGACCTGCGCGTTATGAACACGGTGCTCGAACGCGGGTTGAAGAATCTCGGCGAGTGAAGCCGGGGCGGCGGGCTGGTCGCTACAATTGCTGATGGATCGGGTTTGACTTGATTGGACTGGAGTGGGGTTTTCGATGAAATTGCGTCCCGTGTTGCTGGTGGTGCTGCTGCTGTCCGGGTTCTACTACGTCACCACGCGTGGCGGAACGACCGGCCATGCCATGCCGTGGCTGCACAGCAGCATTGAGCCCAATGACCACACTCACATGGCCTCGTACACCGGACCGCTGGGTGCGTTCGAACTGAAAGAGGCTGCCGCGGCGCCCGCCTTCGACACCGAGGAACAGCAGAATATTGCCGTCTATCGCAAGGCTCTTCCGTCTGTCGTGAATATCACCTCGACCGCCATGGCGTACGACTTTTTCAATCGTGCGGTCCCACAGCAGGGGCAGGGTTCGGGGTTTGTGCTGGACAAGGAAGGCCATGTCCTGACGAATAATCACGTGATCGACAATGCGCAGCGCGTCGAGGTCACGCTTTCGGATAAACACAAGTACAAGGCGAGCGTGGTCGGGATCGACAAGCAGCACGACCTGGCGCTGCTGCGCATCACTGCCCCGAACCTGGTGCCGGCAACCCTGGCGGAGAGTGGCGGCCTGGTGGTCGGACAGCGGGTGTATGCGATCGGCAACCCGTTCGGCCTGAGCGGTACGATGACGCGCGGTATCATCTCGGCGATCCGGTCGATCGGTGTGGGCGAGGGCCGTTCGATCGAAGATGCGATCCAGACGGACGCGGCGGTCAACCCGGGCAACTCGGGTGGACCGCTCCTGAACTCGCGCGGCGAAGTGATCGGCATTACGACCTTGATCGCGTCCAATGGCTCGGACCAGTCGGCGGGCATCGGGTTCGCGATCCCGATCAATACGGCGAAGGCGGTGCTCGACGACTTCGCGAAGTATGGCCGGGTGCGGCGACCGTCGCTCGACATGGTGATGCTGCCGATCGGATCGGACATCGCCGAACAGATCGGGCTGCCGGCGGATTTTGGCGTGCTGGTCGAGCGGGTGCTGCCCGGGGGCGCGGCAGAGAAGGCCGGCCTTCACGGGGGAACGCAGCGCCTTTACCAGGGCAACATGCCGGTGATCGTGGGCGGCGATCTGATCGTCGCGATGGACAACCAGGAGATTCAGAGTACCGAGGACGTTGGCGCGGTGCTGAATGGGCACAAGGCGGGAGATGTCATCAGCGTTACCGTCTTCCGCGGGCAGAGGAAGATGAACTTCCGCGTCACGCTCAGCGATGCGAAGGACAACCGCGATCCGGGTGAATCATCCTGAAGGAAAGACAGGTGCGCGATGGATTTTGAACGGGCAGAGTATGTGAAGCCAGTGGTGGTCGACGGCGAAACGGGATACGTGCCGGGGTCGCCCCGGGCGCACTTCGCCGCATTTCCGCTGGCGCTGGTGTACGGGGCACTTGCCGCCGCTCTGGGCGCGGCGGGCTATGCGCTGGTCGGCATGACGGGCTTCATGGTCAGCATCGTCACCATCGCGATTGGCTGGGTGGTGGCGCGTTCCATGATGACGGCGACGCAGGGCTTCGGCGGGCGCCGCTACCAGGTTGCAGCGGTCATGCTGACCTATCTTTCTGCGTCCTGTGGGCGGCTGCTGGACATTCTTTACGCCGTCAGCAAGCAGGGCATCAGCCTCTCGCAGGTCGCCCCGGCCTTCCTGTTGCGGGTAGCGCTTCTCGGACCGTTCCTCCGCCTTGGGAGCAATCCGATCTATGGTTTGCTTGGGCTCCTGATCCTCTTCTACGGCCTTCGAACCGCGTGGCAGATGGCGGCGGGAACGCCGGGTTTTGGCCAGGCCGGTGGCCCGCGGATGGGTTTCATGGGCGTCCGCTAGGAATCGGTGCGGCCCGAGGGCTAATCTGGTAGAGATCATGGTTGAAACCGTCGCCGACGCAGCACCGCAGGAACCCGCAGCACCGCAACCTGTTTACAACTGTCCGCAGTGCAGCCATTACCTGCAGCCGGGGACCCTTGCCTGCCCGGAGTGTCACACGATCGTGTACGCCGGTCACCTGCGCGACATCGCGCTTCGCGCCACTGCAGCCGAGAACGAAAAGAACTGGGTGGCGGCCCGCGAAACCTGGCGGACGGCGCTTGACTGGCTCCCCGAGGGCACGACGCAGGCGAAGGCTGTCGCCGACCGTATGGAGGCGATGAACGCGCGCCTGCGGGCGACCGAAGACAGCAAGGCCAAGTGGACCAAGCGCCTGGGGCCCTTGGCGCCGGTGGTGTTCTTCCTCGCCAAGGCGAAGAGCTTCCTGTTCCTGCTCTTCAAGCTGAAGTTTCTGCTCAGCCTGGTCGGCTTCTTCGCCATCTATTGGGCGCTGTTCGGATGGAAGTTTGGCCTGGGATTCACGGCGTCGATCCTGGTGCACGAGATGGGGCACTACGTGGCGGCCCGGCGGCGTGGCCTGAAGGTGGACCTGCCGGTCTTTCTGCCGGGGCTGGGCGCTTATGTGAAGTGGTACTCGCTGGGTACCTCGCTGGACACGCTTTCGGGCATTGCGCTGGCCGGCCCGTTCTTTGGACTGCTCTTTGCGCTGGCCTGCGGGGGAATCGCGCTGGTGACGGGCGACCCGTTGTTCTCGGCGCTGGCTCATGTGTCCGGGTGGCTCAATGTGCTGAACCTGATCCCGGTGCTTGGACTGGACGGCGCGCAGGCGACGTATGCGCTCGACAAGACGCAGCGCTGGCTGGTGTTTGCGACTGCCCTGATCTTTTTCGGCCTGCTGCAGGAGTGGACGTTTCTGTTCATCGCGCTCGGCATGGGATGGCGGCTGTATGCCGGCGGGTACCCGGATCGGCCGAGCACCAAAACGATGGTGCAGTATGTGCTGCTGCTGTTTGCGCTTGGACTGCTGATCTACCGCTTCCCGGCGCCTGCGCAGTTCTAACGGCGAAAGTGCCGGGCTTGCGGGATGCGGCAGCTTTCGCGGGTCAGGGCCGCTTTACGTAACGGCGGCCCCGGTGTTCGTAGTCGCCGGACAGGACCATGGCGATCGCTTCCGGGTAGGCCTGGTGTTCTTCGCCCAGGATGCGCGCCGAGAGCGTTTCGGCGGTGTCGTCGTCGAGGACAGCCACTGCTCGCTGCAGAATGATGACGCCGTGATCGACGTGTTCGTCGACGAAGTGCACCGTGCACCCGGCGATCTTGGCGCCGAATGCGAGCGCCTGCGCCTGCGCGTCGAGGCCCGGGAAAGCTGGCAGCAGCGCGGGATGCACGTTGAGAATGCGGTCGGGAAACGCGTCGACAAATGACGGCGAGACGATGCGCATGTAGCCGGCCAGGCACACGAGATCGACCCTGGCGTCCTGCAGGCGGGCGATGAACTCCTGGTCCCGTTCGACGGGGGTTCGTCCGCCGATCGGGATGTTCGCGGCTGCAATGCCCAGCGCTCGCGCAGCTTCAAGTCCCGGGGCATCCGCTTTGTTTGAGAGCACGAGGACGATTTCTGCGCGGGGCAAGCGTCCGTCGGCGATCGCCCGGTGGATGGCGAGGAAGTTTGAGCCGCGGCCGGAGAGCAGGATACCTAGTCGTTTCATCGAAGTTGCCCTCTACCGTTGTATCGCATCGGGGGAAAGCGACGGCACGCGATAGAATCGTCGCGCCCCCTACAAGTCTGCGACATGAGGTCTCTGCGATGTTTCCGATTTCAGCCCTGTCCCCCTACACCAGCCTGCTTGGTTTCATGATCGGTTTCCCTACGACTGTCGGCACGTATTACCAGGTGTGGCGCGCGCGGAAAGAGAACAGGGAGGCGCGCGAGCAGCGCAACTTCAGCCGGGATTGCCTTGAGTACGTCCTCGAAGACGGAACGATGGTGAACCTGGTGCTGCTCGAATCGCTGCACAGCCTGCCGAAGCCTGGGGACGTCGTGCTGCTGCCAGGGCACGGCAAGCCCGGCGAGAGCATGCTGGGCTACTCAGCTTACCGGGTGAGCCGGCTCGAACACATTTATGCCCGCGTCGATGCGCGTTCGCGGCAGGACAAGAAGCGCCGGCTCGCAGGACAGGCGCGGCTGGCCAAGGCAGTAGCCCACGTCGAGCTGGTTTAGGGGACAGCGGCTGGAATCGGCGTTCCCTGGTGGAAGACACAGTGCCATTGCCCGTCCTCGCACCGCCATAACGAGCTGCGGCGTGCCCTTCTTCCGGCGGAGGTGGAGACGTACGTGAGCAGTGCGAGACCGGGTGACAGCAGGCGGCAGTCGAAGTCTGTGCTGGCGATGGGGGACGGGGCTTCTGCGGCGAGTGCGGCGAGAATCCCGGCCCTGGTGAAGGCGCGGCCAGACGCTCCGAATTCAAGGAAGTCTTCCGCAAGCAGCGCGCCGGCTGCGTCAGGATTCGAGCGGATGGCTGGTGAGTGGAGCGACCGCTCGAGCGCGATGAGTTGGTCTTCTGTCGTCATAGGCAACAAAGAGTCTCGGACGCGGACTCGGTTCAAAGGCCGCTTGTGCGAAAGGCGCTAGTTGTAGACCACTTTGCGGGATCCGCGCGTCACAATGCGCCCGATGATGCAGTGGCGCTCGTTGGCACGGTTTAGAATGGCCTTTACCTTCTTCACCTGCTCGGCAGGAAGGACGGCGATGAGGCCGATGCCCATGTTGAAGGTGCGGAACATCTCGTCCTGCTCCACGTTTCCCAGTTCCTGCAGGTGGGTGAACAGCGGCGGGACCTGCCAGCTTGCGAGATCGACCACCGCGTCCAGACCCTTTGGCAGAATGCGCGGGAGATTTTCAGTGATGCCTCCGCCGGTGATGTGGGCCATGCCGCGGACCAGGCCTTCGGGGTTCTCGGCAGTCGCGGGGCCGCTGGCGATCAGCTTCCGGATCACGCCCAGGTAGCTCCGATGCGTGCGCATGAGGGCTGCGCCGGTCTTGTCCTTCAGCTCGTTCACGTAGTGTTCCGCGCCGTAGCCCGCGGTCTCGAACAGCAGTTTGCGGGCGAGAGAATAGCCGTTGGTGTGCAGGCCGTTCGAGGGCAGGCCGAGCAGGACGTCGCCGGGCTCGATGGAGGCGCCGGTGAAGATGTTCGACCGGTTGACGGCGCCGATGATCGTGCCGGCCAGGTCGTATTCGCCGTCGGCGTAAAAGCCCGGCATCTGCGCGGTTTCGCCGCCGATCAGGGCGCAGCCGTTGGCGCGGCACGCGTCCGAGATGCCGCGAACCACCGTTTCGACGGTGTCCGAGTCTTCCGCCAGCTTGCCCGTGGCGAGGTAGTCGAGAAAGAAGAGCGGCGTCGCGCCCTGGACGGCGATGTCGTTGACGCAGTGATTCACGAGGTCGGCGCCCACGGTGTGATGAATACCCAGCTCGAACGCGACCTTGAGCTTGGTGCCGACGCCATCCGCGGAGGAGACGAGGACGGGATTCGGAAACTTTTCGAGGTCGAGCGCAAACAGCCCGCCGAAGCCGCCGATTTCAGACAGGACATGCTTGTTGAACGTTTTGCGCGCAAGCATCTTGATGCGCTGCTTGGCACGATCGCCGGCGGTGATGTCAACGCCTGCATCGGCGTAGGAGACCGGTGTCCTCGACACCTTTGCGGGTTTGTTCGATGCAGTCTCTTCCGGCAAGTCGCGGCTCCTGGATTTGGTCAATGATTGGTTGCAGGGAACTTAAGTCTAGCAGGCAGATTTTCCACCTCATGTGAACGTCCGGTTGAACAGAACGCGCCGACCCGCCCAGCTACACTGAAGGAATGCGGGTGATGGAGAAGTCGAGAGCATTGCAGGTGAGGGCGGCGGGTTTACTGCCGGGCGGTGTGGATTCGCCGGTACGGGCATTCCGGGCAGTCGGCGGAGATCCGCCATTTGTCGCCCGCGCCGAGGGCGCCTACCTGTGGGATGCCGATGGCAATCGCTATCTCGACTGCTTCGGATCGTGGGGGCCGATGATTCTCGGGCACGCCTTCCCTCCGGTCGTCGAAGCCATTCGGCAGGCGGCTGCGCGGGGCGCGAGTTTCGGAGCGTCGCATGCCGGCGAAGGGGACCTGGCAGAGCTTGTGATGCAGTGCTTTCCGGCGGTCGAGCGCCTTCGGTTTGTCAGCTCCGGCACCGAAGCCTGCATGTCCGCGATCCGGCTGGCGCGCGGCTTCACCGGCCGCAAGTTCATCATCAAGTTTGAGGGTTGCTATCACGGTCATGCGGACGCGCTCCTGGTCAAGGCGGGGTCAGGCATTGTGACGCTCGGCATCCCGGGTTCGGCGGGCGTGCCGGAAGAGACAGCGATGCACACCCTTGCGCTTCCCTACAACGACCTCGCCGCGGTGCAGGCCGCGTTCGATGCCTACCCAGACCAGATCGCAAGCATCATCGTCGAGCCGGTGGTCGGCAATGCGGGCACGATTATCCCTGCCCCGGGCTACCTTGCCGGTCTGCGCAGCATGACCCGCGAACATGGGGCGCTTCTGATCCTTGACGAGGTCATGACCGGATTCCGGTTGTCCCTGGGGGGAGCCTCGCAGATCTACGGCATCGACCCGGACCTGACGACGCTGGGCAAGATCCTGGGCGGCGGCCTGCCTTGCGGCGCGTTCGGCGGACGTGCCGATGTGATGGAGTTCCTGGCGCCGCTCGGTCCGGTCTACCAGGCCGGGACGTTGAGTGGGAATCCTCTCGCCATGGCCGCCGGCATTGCGACCCTTGGCGAGCTGATCGCCCGGCAGGGAGAGGTCTACCCGCGGCTCGAGGAGATTACCCGCGCCATGGCCGAGGGCGTCGCCGCGCTCGGTCGCGAGGCCGGCATCGAGATGACGACCAACCGCGTCGGTTCGATGTGGACGTGGTTCTTTACCGGCCAGCCGGTCACCGACTTTGCGACCGCGGCGACCAGCGACACGGTCCGTTTTGGGCGCTTCCACCACGCCATGATGGAGGCGGGCGTCTGGCTGCCGCCATCGCAGTATGAGGCGGCTTTCCTCGGTGCGGCCCATGGGGAGGCCGAGGTCGAGCTGATGCTGTCTGCCGCTCGCAAGGCAATTCGGGCTTGAATCGGGATTTGAATTTAGCGCGCAGCCGAGACCTGACGTCCTGTGCAGGCGTCCAACCAGACATGGTTGGGTGTGATCGGCAGGGCGGGCTCACGGGAACGTTGGTGAGAAGCGGTGGGTTCCAGGGGACCGGAGGGCGAACAGCGAGTCTCGCAGGGGCAGGCATCTTCGGCTGGGTTCGACTGCTCTTGTGGTCCATGCTCGGCTGCGGAAGTCTGGTTGCGCAGGCCCAGGCTTCCGAGGCTTACCTTGACATCGACGCTCCGAGCTTTGTGCAGAGCTCCGCTCAACAGGGCAACGCCAAGCCCGCACCTTCTGCGACCGGGGCGGTGAAAGGCTCTGTCATCGACGGGCAGGGCAGCGTTCTGGGCGAGGCGGACGTCGTACTCACCCGCGATGGCGCCAACGACACCCGGCGGACGAAGACGGATGCCGATGGGCGTTACGCCTTCAGCGCTGTGCCGGTCGGGCGCTTCAAGGTGACGGCGAGCGCGCACGGGATGACCTCTGCCACGTCGGGCGGTCTGTTGAAGCCGGGTGAATTATTTGAAGTGGTGGCCCTGCAGTTGACGGTCGCCGGCATCAGCGCGGATGTCACCGTTCTGGCCACGCGGGAAGAACTCGCCTCGGCGGAGTTGAAGGTCGAAGAGCATCAACGGCTGGCCGGCTTTCTGCCGAACTTCTTCGTGAGCTATGACTGGAAGGCCGCGCCGCTTACCCCGAAACAGAAGCTCAGCCTCGCCTGGAAGAATGCGTCCGACCCGGGCAATATCATCGTCGCAGCCGGGGTGGCGGGGGTGGAGCAGGCGCAGGACACGTTTGAAGGCTACGGCCAGGGAGTTTCCGGCTACAGCAAGCGCTTCGGCGCCGCCATGGGCGATCTGGTAACAGGCACCATGCTGGGTGGCGCGGTTTACCCTATCCTCTTCCATCAGGATCCGCGCTACTTCTACAAGGGCACCGGCAGCATCAGGTCCCGCGTGCTGTATGCGATCTCGCGACCGGTCATCAGCCGTGGAGACAACGGGAAGTGGCAGCCCGCCTACGCGAGTATCCTGGGCGATCTTTCCGCCGGCGCCGTCACCAACCTCTACTACCCGGAGGAGGATCGGCACGGCGCGGCGCTGACGATCGAGGAAGGCTTCCTCAACATCGCAGGCGACGCACTGAACGACATCATGCAGGAGTTCGTCCTTCGCCACCTGACGCCGCACGCTCCGTCCTATGCGCAGGACGCCAGGCCGTAGGCGCCGCGTGTTCATCGACAAGTGACGCCCTGTAGCACGTGCGTGTGTAAGCTGATCCTCAGTCGATTCGGCGATCGCGACTGAGGTGCTGCGTGCAAGGGCTGAATGCTGCAAGGCTGGTCTGCGGATGGTTGCTGCTGTTGCTCTCGGGCATGCTCGCGGCGCAGCAATCTTCGGCGCACTTTGTCGGGTTACAAGCCTGCGAACGCTGCCATGCGGCCACCTACGCGGGCTGGAAGCAGACGCGCATGGCGAATGTCGTACGCGATCCCAAAACGCATCCGGAGGCGGTACTGGGCGACTTTCTCAAGGCGGACCCGCTCCGGACCTTCGGCCTGGGCGAAGTTGCCTTCGTCTACGGCAGCCGCTGGAAGCAGCGCTACTTTACCAGGCGCGGAGACGACTTCTATCCACTCCCCGCGCAGTGGGATATCGAGAAGCGGCGGTGGCTGCCGTACCACGCGGAAGCCGGCACCGACTGGTGGCTCCCGTTCTACGGCCCGACCAACATGGACCGGCCGACCGGTCCGACCTGCGACGGCTGTCATTCGGTCAACTACGACGTGAAGACGAAGCAGGTGACGGAGTGGAACGTCGGCTGCGAAAAATGCCACGGGCCCGGAAGCCTGCACGCCGCTCATCCGACAAAGGCGAATATCGTCAATCCCGAGAGCCTGGACTCTGTCCGCGGCAACGACACCTGCATGCAATGTCACAGCCAGGGGCGCCCCGCCGGCGGCCCGATCGACGGCAAGTATTATGACTGGCCGACCAGCTACAGGCCAGGGGATCGCCTGGCCGACACCTGGAAGCTTGAGGAGTTGAAGTATGGTGTCACCAACTTCTACCAGTTTCCCGATCTCACCGCTCACAAGAACCGGATGCAGGGCAACGACTTCGCCCAGAGCAACATGTACCACCGGGAGATCCGCTGTTTCGACTGCCATCAGGTGCATGAGGATTCGCCCTCCAACCTGCGCGCCGCCTCGAACAAGCTGTGCCTTACCTGCCACACGGCGAACAACCCCGCCGGCCTCAAGGGATCGGTCAGCGATCATACCCACCACGCCGAGACCAGCGCCGGCAGCCAGTGTGTCGCCTGTCACATGCCGAAGATCGAGCAGACGATTAAGGAAAATTTCGTGAGCGCGCATACCTTCCGGTTCATCACGCCGGGTGAGACGGAGCGCTCGGGAATCCCGAACCCGTGCACTTCGTGCCACGCGGACAAAGGGGTCGCCTGGGCAAAGCAGGAGCTCAGAGGCTGGTCCAATACCTCTCCCTGGCGGGTCGCTGACTAGTCAGGCCGACCGCACGATGACTGCACTTGCCGCGGGGACCGTGATCGTGGAATCCGCGGCTCGCTCCCAGCGCAAATCGCTGTAATGACCGTCGCCGGCGACCGACCTGCCACCCAGCGTGATGCCGGTACGGCTCGACAGCGCAGGCGCCGCGAGGCGCAGCAGGTGCGGGTCGCGGAGAGGCAAGGGCACGAGTGAAATGACGGCAGCGCCCGCCGACTTGTTGATGATCACGACCCGTCGCAGCCGCGCGCCCTCGCCAAGCGCGTAAGCCGTCACCGCAGGGTCGCAGCCGGTGAGGCTGCAGGCCACGACTGACCGCGCGTCTTCCGTCGCCAGCGCGAAGGCCAGCATCCCGTAGTAGGGGGCGCCCGCGGTGTTCTGTCCCTGTCCATCATCCTGAATCGGCGAGTAGCTGCTGATGAAGCCGAGCTGATTCACGCCGGTCTCGAGGTTTACGCCGGAACACCCGTTCTGCGCGAGCAGGAGCAGGTAGTCGAGCGTCCAAAGCGTGCCTGCCATGGTATCGCTGACGCCGGGCCGGCCGCCCCCGAAGAATGAGTTGGTCTCGCACATGCGCCAGGGAATGCCGCTCTCGGAGGAGGCCTTGTGCAGCCGCGAAAGCTTGTCCTGAAGCGCGGCATCCGGATGCGTCAGCTGATCCTCCGTCCCGAGCTTTTGATCTCCACGGTAATAGTGCGTGGTCAGCAGTTGCACCTCCCCGTGCGCCTGGGCGGCCATGCGCTCCACCCATTCGACCGACGCGGCCGTATCCGGCGCGGCGAACCGCAGCCCGGGGACGGCAGCCAGCATAGCCCTGCGCCAACGGATGTACTCCGCGAGGAAGTCCTCGAAACGGTATGGCGGCTGCCGCAGCGGATGCGCCCCCCGGCTATAGTTCTCGACCTCGTTGCCAAGCTCGATCGCAAGCAGTTTGGGGCCCAGAATCCGGGCCACGTCCCTCGCCTCCGCGATCGCCAATGCGAGCGAATCACGCCCGAAGTTGACACTCCAGATCGCGCGCCACCCCGTCGCATCGAGGAACCCGCGCAGCTGCTCAAGGCTCGCGCGGGTGACGACGGTGTTCTTTGGCTCGGCGATCGCGTTCCCTTCGGCCTGGTAGCTGGTGAAGTCCGCCACGATACCGCCGAGCCGCAGCACCCCGCTCGGTCCAAGACTGCGGACCAGCTGCACGTAGGGCCGGTTCGCAGCACTCAGCAAGCCAGGCCGTGCGGCGGAGGACATCTCATAGCCGAGACCGAGAAAGTCGTCCGGAATGCGGCTGAGCGGGCTCCCCGGCAGGATGCGCAGCACGCCACGCGATGACTGCGGCAGCAGGCGGCTCGACCATGCTGCGGCCGAGAGGCCGATGCCGGTCCGAACGAAGCCGCGGCGCGTGACCCTGCAAGGCAGGGGTGGGAAGGCGTTGGTCATGGCTCATCGTAACGGTTCTGCCGGGACCGTCTCGAACCGCTATGCCGCCTGCAGCGGCTGCGCCTCATGCTTCGGTTCCATGAAGAGCTTGCCGACGGCGATGAGCAGCACCAGGGCCACTGCGCAGACCGCGAAAACGTGCCGCACCCCGATCCGGTTCGCAAGCGTGCCCGAGAGCGCAAGCCCGAGGATCTGCGCGGTAAAGATGAGACTCATCACCGCTGAACCGACGCGCCCCATGAGTTCGGGAGGCGTTTCCGTCTGCATCATGGCGGTCGCCGGCACGACGATCGCGGCCACCGCGATGCCAATGACGAGGTTCGCCAGGATCGTCGACCAGATGAACGTAAGGCCGGTCAGCAGCACCAGTCCGACTGCAATGCCGCCCAGTCCGCTCAGCACGAGTGTGGAGTTTCTCAGCGCTTTCCCGACCGTGTTGACCAGCTGCGCGCCAAGGATCATCCCCACCCCGATCATCGCGGACGCCGTGCCGAAGGTCCGTGTGGAGGCGTGCAGCGAATCGCGCACATACACGGCGATCAAAGGGCCAAAACATCCCAGGACAAACATCCCCGCGGCGAAGGCGAGCATGACGAAGAGGAGTGCCGCATGGCCGAGGATGAAGGCAATCCCCTGCCGCATATCCGGCAGGATGGACGTGAAGCCGGACCGGGTTTCGACGACCGGCGACTCCGCAGGCACTGGAGTCTTCGCCTCACGACTGATGGCGAGCGAGGCGATGAGCGAACCGGACGCAACAAAGCTCGCCGCGTCGGCGTAGTAGCAGACTTTTGGTCCGAACGCCGAGACCAGCAAAGCCGATGCGGCGGGGCCGATGATCCTGAGGCCAAACATCACCTGCTGCATCAGGGTGTTCGCAGAGCGCAGTCCATGCACAGGAACAGCGGTGCGCAAAGCCACGCCCTGCGCCGGTCCGAAGAAGCTCGAGACGACCGAGATCGCCGCCAGCACCACGTAGAACTGCCACAGGCTATGCGCGAAGACCAGCAGCAGCACCAGCCCGGCACGGGTAAAGTCGCTGAGGACGAGCGTTGATTTGAGCGGCCAGCGATCGACAAACACACCGGCAAGAATGCTGAGCACGGCAATCGGCAGCAGGTAAGCGATCTGCAGGCCGTTTACCTGCTGCGGTGTTCCATTCAAACGGTAGGTGAGGACGCTGATCACCGCGAACAGGGCCAGAAAATCGCCAAAGTTCGAAACGATCTGCGCATACCAGAGCCTGCGCATCGTCGGGATTCGCAGGACGGCGCCCATCGTTAACGGTGCGGGCGCAGCGGCGGAAGCGGGCTGGGTCAACTCGGGGGCCATGGGATGCCTTATGGTAGCGCGACCAGCGCGGGAGTCCGGCTCGAATCCCAGTCTGGCGGGACAACAAACTCGGTCGCCGGCGGCAGACGATCCAGCAGAATCTCCACTGCATCGATCGTCGATTGCCGGTTGGCAGACGGAGTCCTTTGACTTCCGTCATGCAGGACGATCGTTGTACCGCGCTGCCGGCGCTGGTTGCCCGCGATGCCTCGCTCCATCCTCCGCGCAAGCTCGTCGGCTGGTCGATCCTTCCAGTCGCCGACGATCAGGTTCCACTGCACGGTCGTCAGCCCGAGATTGCGCGCCATCCGCAGAACAGCCGGCCGACGCGCTCCGTGAGGCGGACGAAACAGGCCTACCGGTGAACCCAGGGCCGCCTCGAGGGCCGCGCTGCAGCGGAGAATCTGTTCGCGGATGAACCCGTCCGGGTGACGCGGCAGCCAGGGATGAGTCATGGTGTGATTGCCGATCCGGTGGCCCTGCGCGGCGACTTCGCGCACCAGCGCCGGTTCGCGAATGACATAATCGCCGATCATGAAGAAGGTCGCGCGCACCTTCCGTTTCGCCAGCACCGCAAGCAGCCGCGGGGTGTGCAGGGGATTTGGCCCGTCATCGAAGGTCAGGGCGACCTGGTGAGGCAGCGGCGGCGCCACCAGCACTTCGCCGAACAGTTGTGAGGCGTCTGAAAGGCCGGCATACAGGGCCAGGCTTGCCGCGGCCGCGGCCCCCAGCGAAGCCGCTGCCGCAAAAGTTGCTCCTTCTGCCATCGGCTACTGTACGTTGGCCTTCAGGTACGCGAGCACTTCCTCGGCGTGTCCCTCGGGCTTTACCTTGGTCCAGATATGGAGCAGGTGCTGCTTCCCGTCGCTGTCAGCCGCGCCGATCAGGTAGGTGTTGCGCTGCACACCCTTCACCAGCTTGCCGTACATGTTCTTCGGCTGAATCACTTCGAAGTAGTCGCAGATCTTCTCATCGGCGTCGGCCAGCAGAGGATACTTAAGCGAAAACTTGAGGGCAAACTTCTTCTGTGCCTTCACCGTGTCGCGCGAGATGCCCAGCACCGTGGCGCCGGCCGCTTTCAGGTCGTCGATCACATCCCGGAAGCTGCAGGCCTCGGTCGTGCAGCCCGGCGTGTCCGCGCGCGGGTAGAAAAAGAGCACGACGGGCGTCGCGGAAAAGTCTTTGAGCGATACGGCGTTGCCGTCCTGGTCCTGCGTGGTGAAGTTCTCGACGACGTCGCCTACCTGTGGTGCGCTCATGCGGTCTCTCCCGGCTCGTGATTGTGCAGTGCTGCGACGGTCGCTTCGAGCGACGCCTTATCTTCGACGTTGAGGCTCCTGGGCGACTCGACGCCACGCCCCAGGATCTGCCGTGTCAGCCCGGTCAGCACCTTTCCCGGCCCGATCTCGACGAAGTGCGTCACGCCCTGCTGCACCATCAGTTCGACGCATTCCACCCAGCGGACAGGGCCCGTCACCTGCCGGACGAGGCAATCGCGGACGTCCGCGCTCCGCGTAACGGCACGCGCGTCCACATTGCAGACGACGGGAAACTTTGGCTCTTCGAAGCGGATTCCTTCGAGAACGCTGGCGAGTTCGTTCTGCGCCGGCTCCATCAGCGCGCAATGGAAGGGGGCGGACACCTTCAACATCACCGTCTTCTTCGCTCCGGCCGCCTTGCAAAGCTCGGCGGCTCGCTCGACCGCCCTGGTCGATCCAGAGATTACGACCTGGCCCGGCGAATTCAGGTTGGCCGGTGAAACGATCGACCGGGCCGCCTGTGCCCGCGGCGCGCCTGACTCGGACGGGGTCGTATCGACCGGCGGCGGCGCTGAAAATTCATCCGCTGCCTGCGCGCAGCAATCGTTCACCTGCGGTTCGGTCAGCCCGAGGATCGCCGCCATCGCGCCCTCGCCAGGCGGCACCGCCTGCTGCATAAACCGTCCGCGCGAGCGCACAGTACGAACCGCATCGGCGAATCCGATCGAACCCGCGGCGACCTGGGCAGAATACTCGCCGAGCGAATGACCCGCGGCGAACTTCGGCACGAGCTGCGGGCCCAGCAGGTCGCTCAGGACGCGAAGGGCTGCCACCGAAACCGTGAGAATCGCGGGCTGGGTATGTTCCGTGAGTTGCAGCGTCTCGGCCGGGCCCTCAAAGATGAGGTGCGACAGGTGAAAGCCGAGCGCCTCGTCGGCTTCCTTGAAGACAGCCTTCGCCGCCGGGAAATTCTCGTAGAGCTCAAGCCCCATCCCGACCGCCTGGGAGCCCTGACCGGGGAACAGAAATGCGGGTTTCACGCTGGACGCCATCGGCTTTGATGGTAAATGAGCCGGCACAGCGTCGTCGAAGCGGGGCCGCGTGACCGAAAGGGCGCCCTGCTACCGAGCCGGCTTCGCGCCCATGAAGAGGCAATCCATCGCCGCCGCCGGGGGCACCCTGTGCTGCCGCGTCAGGGTTGCCAGCTGAGCAGAGTGCCGGATCGAATGCATCAGCGCATGCACGACAATGGTGCGCCGGCTCGCTCGAAGCGTCCTCATGCTGCGCGTGACAAAAGCCATGCGGTCTTCCCGCGGGATGTGCGCCTCAAGCTGCTTCCGCCATTGGTGGGAGGTAGCCTCGACCCAGGCCAGCAGCTCTTCGCGGGTGAGCGCGGTCGTGATGTTGAGCGTCGCCGCTAGATGCCGACGCCGAACTCCATATCCTGCATCTCGTCACCGGAATGAGCGTAGAAGTCGTACGGCGTGCGGCGGTTGAACTTGTACCGCTGGCGAAGCTCGCGACCGACGAACAAGCCGAGCGCGACGGCGCCCAGGCCAGCCGTGATCCAACCGATCGTCCGAAAGAGCCGGGAGTCTTCAAATTCGGGGAGACCGCTCTCAAGCGCGTCCGAGATCACGCCAGAGATGGCTTCGTTCGCAGTCATTGCAAGCACAGCGGGCATATCTTCGAGCTTCTGACCGGAAAGACGGGATGTGAGAAGGGACAGCATGTTGGTTGGATGATATCGCACGGGCAACCTCACTTGGCAATGGTGCTTTTGTGGAACGGACGGAAGCGATGCGTGAAGGTCACCGATCCTTCCTCAATTGGGCCGCCGATTTCGTGCCCGGATAAAGCTGAACCTTTCCCGGATAACGCTGAGCCTAGGTGACGTCGACCCGTTCGAACCCGAGAGTTGTCAGCAGCAGGGCGATAGACGCCCTCGCATTCTTCCGGGCAGCGTCGAGGATTCCGTCCGAGAGAGCCGCCGCCTGCAGTTGCTGCTGAGCTTTCGCGCGTGCGTCCGACTCCAGATTCTGGTCCGCCGGAACCAGCACACCGGTCGTCCGGGCGTAGACCTTCGTTTTTAGATTATCGATCGACGTCGAGAAGATTTCAGAGGGCGGCAGGTTGATGTGAATCGAACGTCCGTGCGCGCCGTCGATCCGGACGTCCTCCCGTTTCAGCTTCGACAGGTCGATCCCCGCCACCGACTGCCCGTGCACTACCAGCAGGATTTTGTCGCCGGCCAGAATGTCGGGGAAGACCGGGCTTGTCTTGTTGTTCTCAACAATCGTGTCGAGTGAATAGACCACCGTCTCGAGCCGGTTGAGCCCCTGGATGCGCTCGACCACGACCGGCACCGTCACCTCAAAGCGCTCCGAGCGGCCGGTGATCAGGGTCGCCAGTCTTCCCGGGATTCCGCTCTGGGCTCGATTCAAAAAGAACCCAAGCAGCACCGCGCCCAGCACGAGCGCCACCAGAAAGGCGAAGAAGGAGAAACCGGATCGCGGACCGGAGCTGTGCTGCGTCGTCATGGCAGGTTAGATGCGCTGCGAAAGACGTTGCCGCTGAATCTACTTAAGATAGGTTTCAAATTGCCCCAGGATCCGGTTGTACAACTGGTCGCGCGAGGTCTTTCCGGCGATGGAGTGGGTCTTGCGCGGGAAAAGCTGCAGATCGTACGGGATCCCGGCCTCGATCAGCGGGTTGATGAACTGGATGATGTTCGCCATGTGGACGTTGTCGTCCCCCGTGCCCTGCGCGAGGAGCAGCCGGCCCTTCAGGCTGGCGGCAGAGCGCTTGACCGAAGCTGCGTTGTACCCTGCCTCATCCTCCGCGGGCAGGCCCAGGTAGCGCTCGGTATAGATGCTGTCGTAGTTGCGGAAGTCCGTCACCGGCGCGACCGCAACCCCCGCCCTGATGCGGTCGGAATGCGTCATCGCGTACAGCGTAAACGTCCCGCCCCAGCTCCAGCCCCACCAGCCCACGCGCTTCGCGTCAAACTGCGGGTAGCGCGCCAGCGCCTGGTCGAGCGCCGCCATCTGGTCGGCAAACTGCACCGCGCCGAAGGTCTGATAGGCCGCCTGCTGGAATGCTCGGCCATGTCCGCCACCGCCGCGGCTGTCGATGTTCAACACCGCAAACCCATGCTGCGCCAGTAGCTCGTTGAAGATCGGCGACCCCCAGCTATTGCTGATCGCGGTTCCCGGCAGCGGGCCACCGTACGGGTTCAGAATCACCGGCACCGACCCGGCAGCGGTCTTATCGGACGGCATGAATAAGGTGGCCCGAAGCTTCGTTTTCCCGTCTGCCGCCACGAAGTCGACGAAGCTCGAAGTTACCCCTGTGGCCGCGGGCACCGGGTTCGATGTCCAGAAGGGATCGCAGCGGGTGGCGCTTCCGGTCACGCAGAGCCGCGCCACGGGCTCGGTGTGAAGGTCGCTCGAGAGATCGGCGAAGTGATGCCCGTCCGGAGAAAGCATCGGATCGTGCGACCCGGCTTCCATCGTGATCTTCACCGGCGCTCCCTTTTCGAGCTTCACCCGCCAAAGGTTGGTATCGAGTGGATCGCCCTGGTTGGACACGTAATAGAGGCTGTCGGACGCCTCGTCAAACCCGGAGATCTTCGCAACATCGAACTCTCCCTCGGTCAGCCTGCGAACCAGCGTCGCCGCGCGGGCGAGCGGCTTCTTCTCGTCGAACTGATACAGATACAGGTGGGTAAACCCATCCCTCCAACTGCTCGCGACGAACCGGCCCCGGGGCAGCATGGTCACGTCGTAGTCGAAATTCAGGTACTTGTCGTCGGGGTCGGTATACATCGCGCGTGTCTCGCCTGTCCGCACGTCGGCGAAGTAGAGCGTGCGCGTCTTCTGGTCACGCTTCAACACTTCGACGAAGACCGTATGGGCATCGACCCATCCCAGGCGCGGGATGTAATCGTTGTTCGGGCTGAACGGAAGGTTGATGAAGCGGGTGGGTCCGCCCGCCGCCGGGACCACACCCACCCGAACTGCAGGATTCGGGTCACCAGGCTGCGGATACCGCTGCGAGTCGATCACAGCATGGGTCGGAATGAAATCCGTGATCGGGTACTCCGGCACCTTCGCCTCGTCCATCTGCAGGTACGCGATCGCAGCAGAATCCGGCGACCAGAAGTAGTTGCTGCGGACATCGAGCTCCTCGAGGTAGACCCAGTCCACCTCGCCGTTCAGCAGCGTGGGAGCGGTATCCGTCGTCAGCGCCGTTTCTCTGCCGTCGCTCGCAACCGGGTGAACGTAGAGATTGTGGTTGTGCAGGTAAGAGACGGATTGACCGTCCGGCGAGAACTTCGGATCGTCCCCCGACGCGGAGCCGGTATCGACCACAAGCCTGCCCGTCCCGGCCGCGATGTCGTAGAGCCATAACCGGCCGGCCCGGTCGAGCAGAACATGCTTCGAATCGCTCGCCCACAGGAGCGAAGGCATGTCGTAACGGTTACGGTGGTCGCGGTCTTTCTCGTTCATCTCGCCCGGGTCCAGCTGGTTGAGCTTTGCTGCGGAGATCAGCACGCTCGCGCGTCCGGTCGCTGCATCCAGTTGCACGATGTCTCCGGGCTGCCCGTACCTCGAGTCGCTGGCTTCGAACGCAAACAGCTTGCTGTCCGGGCTCCACGAAGTTTCACTCGGTGGGGAACCCGCAGGATAGCTGTTCGCGTAGGCGACGGTTCGGATCGCATTCGCCTCCGGGGCCTGCGCATAGCTCGCAGGATGGGCAAGGGCCAGGGCGAAAAGGCAGGCAGGCAGAGTACACCAGGAGAAATGCTTCATGAGTGGCTTGAGTCTATAAGGCCGCTGAAAGCTCGACAAATCATCTTTTCGTGCCGGGGGCGCCGATCACAGGGATGGAACGCTACTGGACCCGGATATTCGCGTCCAGGTCCACCACCAGGTCCTGCCCTTCGACCAGCATCGAATGCAGCTTTAGCCGCGTCAGCGTCAGGTTGTACCCCGTGGAGTCTGGAGACTTCACCAGCAGCGTCCGCATCAGGTCGGCCGCGTTGATCTTCATCTCCTGCGGCAGCTTGTGCGCGAGGAAGGGTTCCAGCAGCAGATCGAGTTCCTTGTTTTTCGTGATGTGCTCGATGCGCGCGTCGCGAAAGCCGACCACTTCGCCCTCGGCTTCCGGGATGAACGAGACTTCAGACTCCGCCGTGGTTCCAAGGCCGAAGCAGGACCTGCCGAAGCCGAGCTTGAAATGTGTCTTCACGGTCACAACCACCCGGTCATCGCGAAACACCACTCGCGGATCGTCCGAATAGATCGCGCAGCCCGTCTTCTTGCTGCCCCGCAGGTAGTGCCGATCGAGCTTGCCGTCCGGTCCGGCCTGGTTGAAGACCTGGTGCTCAAGCGTCCGTTCGAGCGCAGGCGCAGTCATACGTACTTCGATCGCCGAAGCAAGCGGCGCAAGCAGCAAGAGCGAAGCGCCGAGCAGGAGGGGAGAGCGAAATGCAAACAGCATCTTCCAAGAATAAAGCCGGTGCCGGCCTGCAGCCCAGAGGGGAGCAATTCCTGAAAGTGAACAGCCCGGAATGCCGGGGGGCCCCCGCACGCCGCTTTTATTTGATTCGGCATACCCCGCAGGTCACACTGGCGAAGCGCAGGCACGTTTTCGAGGTGTGATCGTGGAGAGAGAAATCGACATCAGCGCAGCCGATGCAATCGCATCACACGCGGCTGCGGACCCTTACCTCCGGCCCGCGTTCCCGCTGTCGAATCGCCTGCGGCGCCTGCTGTGGAATGCCTGCTGGCTGCTCTTCTACCGAACGTCTCCGAGGCCGATGCACGCCTGGCGCGCCTTTGTGCTGCGAGCATTTGGCGCCACCCTTGGGCCGAACTGCCACTTCTACCCGGGATCGAAGATCTGGGCGCCGTGGAACCTGACCTGTGAGGACCAGGTCACGGCCGGCGACGGCGCGGAATTCTACAACCCGGCGCCAATGTACTTTGAATCCCACGCCATCGTCTCGCAACAGGCCTACCTCTGCGGCGCCACACACAACTTCAACGACGCGCGCTTCCCGCTGCTGGCCCGCCCAATGCGCTTTGGCGCCTACTGCTGGATCTGCGCCCGCGCCTCCGTGGTCCCCGGCGTCAACGTCGGCGAAGGCGCGGTGCTTGGCCTCGCCTCCGTTGCCACCCGGGATCTTGAGCCCTGGGGGGTATATGCGGGCTCGCCCGCCATAAAAATCAAGCAGCGAACCAACATTCGGCCCGCAGCTAGAGATTTTGGTTAGGCCTTCGCCGCCGGTACAGCCTCATGCGGCGTCAATCCCTCATGCACGAGGGTGTGGGCGCGGGCGCCGCGATTCTTATACGAAGCGCCCACGAAATCGCGGAACAGCGGATGCGGCTCGAGCGGCTTCGACTTGAACTCCGGGTGGAACTGGCAGCCAAGGAAGAACGGGTGGTCGGGAATCTCGACGATTTCGACATAGGTTGCATCGGGTGTCGTTCCCGTCAGCTTCAATCCCGCACCGACCAGCACGGCCTCGTACTCGCGATTGAACTCGTACCGGTGCCGGTGACGCTCGGAGATCTCAGTCGTTCCGTACGCCTTTTCCGCCAGCGAACCCGGCTCGAGCACGCACGCCCACGCACCCAGCCGCATCGTGCCGCCCATCTCTTCGACGCCCGTCAACTCGCGCAGCTTAAAGATGATCCGGTGCGGCGTTGCAGGATCAAACTCGCCCGAATTCGCCTGGGCAAGCCCGCAGACATTGCGCGCGTACTCAATGCACGCCGTCTGCATGCCAAGGCAGATGCCGAAGTAGGGGACCTTGTTCTCGCGCGCGTAACGGATCGCGTTCAGCATGCCCTCGATTCCGCGTTTGCCAAATCCGCCGGGAACCAGGATTCCGTCAAAACCAGCAAGCTGCTCTTTATAGTTGTGCGATTCAAGCCCCTCGGCCTCGATCCACGTCACCTGCAGCTTCAGGTTGTGCGCCAGCGCGCCATGCACCAGCGCTTCTTTCAACGATTTGTAGCTGTCCTCGTACTCCACATACTTGCCCACGATCGCGATCGCAACCTCGTCCTTCGGGTTGTAGGCGCGGAAGACGATGTCCTGCCACTTGCTCAGGTCGGCTTCCTTGTTCTCGAGATGCAGGTACTTCAGCGCAAGGGAATCGACGCCCTGCTCCGCGAGATTCAGCGGCACCTCATAAATCGAAGGGACATCGCGCGCGATGATCACGGCCTTGTCCTCGACGTTGCAGAATGCCGCAATCTTCGACCGCATCTCGCGCGGCACCGCGCGGTCCGACCGGCACAGCAGGATGTCCGGCTGAATGCCGATCGACAGCATCTCCTTGACCGAGTGCTGCGTGGGCTTGGTCTTCAACTCCTGCGCCGCGGCAATCCAGGGCACCAGCGTCATGTGCGCGAAGACGGTATTCTCGCGGCCAAGTTCCTGCCGCATCTGGCGGATCGCCTCGAGGAAGGGAAGCGACTCGATATCGCCGACCGTCCCGCCGATCTCGACGATCGCCACCTCGCAATCCTGCGCTACCTTGCGCATGGCGTTCTTGATCTCGTTGGTGACGTGCGGAATTACCTGCACCGTCTTGCCGAGATAGTCGCCGCGCCGCTCCTTGGTGATGATCTGCTCGTAGATCCGCCCCGTCGTCAGGTTGTTGTCGCGCGTCAGCTTCGCGTGCGTGAACCGTTCGTAATGACCGAGGTCGAGATCGGTCTCCGCGCCATCATCGGTCACGAAGACTTCGCCATGCTGGAACGGGCTCATGGTTCCCGGGTCGACGTTCAGGTACGGGTCAAACTTCATCAGGTTGACCTTGATCCCGCGCGCCTCGAGCAGGCAGCCGATCGAGGCCGCGGCGAGCCCTTTACCAAGCGAAGACACGACGCCGCCCGTTACGAAGATGTACTTTGCAGACATGTCCGCGACCTCTTGAATGGATTGTTTGGGTTGTGCGTGGTGTGCACGATCAAGTATCTCAGACGAAGCCACCCGAGGCAACGCAGACGGCATTTAAAGCCCGGACTCGAAGCCCGGAGCGCAGGGGTGACCCGATAAAGGCATATCATCGCAGTCACATGCCCGCCAGGCTCGAAATCGCGTGGCTCCACCTGCAGCATCAAGCCCTGACCGGCCTGGGCAACCTCGCGCAAACCATCCGCCCGCGCCACAAACACGCCCCGCACCTGCTTACCGGCGAGCGCGGCGAGTTCGAAGCGCTCTTCTACCTGCGGCGCCAGGGCTACGCCGTCGTCGAACGCCGCTGGCGCACCCCGGAGCTCCGCGGCGACCTTGACCTTATCGCCTGGGAACGAGCCTGGGACACGGACTTCCTCTGCTTCATCGAGGTCAAGACCCGCACCGCCCGCGACATGACACCCGCCTCGTCTTCGATCGACGATGCCAAACGCACCATGCTCCGCAGGATGGCGAGTGCGTATCGCCGAACCCTGCCGAAATCGATCGCCTCCGCGCCCATTCGCTTCGACGTCCTTTCCATCTATCTGGTCGATGGAAAGGTCGAGTGTGAACTCGTCCGCGGTGCCTTCTCGCGGTTCGCCACACCCGAAAGGAACGAAGTAGCCGCGTATGGTGTCTAACAGAGAGGTGAGGTTCCCAAAATGACGCTGCTCAACGCCCCCGTCTACGACGAACGCAAGGAAAAACTCAAGAAGGCTGCGCTCGTCGGTTCAGGCGTCGTCATCGCGCTTCTCGTTGTGTTGACGCTGGCCGGCTTCCTGCTTGGGCACGGATGGCTCTTCACCAATCTTCCGGCCGAGCACAGGGTCAACCTCTTCTACTCCGCGCTCGAAGCCAAGGATTACAAGAAAGCCTTCGGCATCTACAACAACGACGACGACTGGCAGCAGCACCCCGACAAGTACAAGGACTACCCGCTTGACCGCTTCACCACCGACTGGACCACCGAGAGCCCGGCAGGCGGCCCCATCGCCACCCACCACGTCGATATCTCGCGCGTCGACGGCAGCGGTACCTTCGGCACCGGCGTCATCGTCGCCGCCACCGTCACCACGGCGGCGAAGCCAGGCTCCAAGCGTCTCTTCATGTACTACCTGAAGCAGGGCGGGAACCTGACCTACCCGTCATTCCACATTCTCGAATACTAGGGTTGGCTACTTCTCCGACGTCGGAGGAACGAGACCCTTCAACCGAAGATAAAGTGCCAGCGTTGCGTACTGCTCGTTGTCGTGCGAAACCGTGCCCCATGCCACGGTATTCCGCGAGCGCTTCACAGGCCCCATGCTGACCGATTCGCTTAACGCGCCATCATTCAGGCCCGCGAACGCCTTGTCGCACGCATCGAACGACGCCTTCAGCGCGGTGATGACGGCCGCCTTGTCGGCCGTCTCAGGCGGCACGGACGAATCCGGAAAGGTCGTCCCGAGCAGCGCGCCGCAGGTATGGAACTGCGCCTCGGTCACGTGGTTTACCACCCGCGCAAAGGTCCGGATCTCCGGCGTCGGCTTGTAGCTGTAGCTGTCGGCCGGCATTTTGTCGGCAGCCTTCAGAATGTTCGGCTTCAGACGGTTGTAGGCGGCAGCCACTTCGGCAGCCGGACCGGTTGGCGCTGCGGGAGCCTGCCCGAAGGCAGCGGTCGCCAGGGTCAGCCCGGCAGCAGCAAATGCAATCTTCATGCGGTTCATAGTCGTCCCCTTAAACACGCTTCGAGACTACGCGCCCCTGCGTCACCGGACAAGATGCTCGCATCCAATCCGCCAGCACTCCCCGGAGGAAGCATGTCCCTTGAGATTGTCCCGAAGCACACCGCGCTGGTCCTCATCGACCTGGAACATGGCATCGTCTCACGCGATCTCGCACCCCACAAGGCTGCGGATGTCGTCGCCAACAGCCGCAGGCTGGCAGAAGCGGTGCGCTCCGCCGGCGGCACCGTGGTCTATGTCCACGTTCTGCTGCATGAAACCCTGAGTTTGCCGGCGGACTCTCCCACGCCGAAGCCTGCCCAGCCCCCGCCGGCCAGCGCTTCGGACATCGTCCCCGAAGCTGGCATACAGCCTGACGATATCCTCGTCACCAAGCGGCAGTGGGGAACCTTCTACGGCACGAACCTCGAGCAGGCCCTCGACCGCCGGGGTATCCAAACCATCATCCTTGCGGGCATCGCCACCAATCTTGGCGTCGAATCCACCGCGCGCGCCGCGTTCGACGCGGGCTATGCCCTCATCTTCGCCGAAGACGCGATGAGCAGCATCAGCGCGGAGTGGCATCACTTCGCCATCAAAAACCTCTTTCCGCGCATGGGCAACGTCCGCAGTACCGCGGAGATTGTCGACGCCCTCTAGGCCGACCCGCGCCTACGCGTCCCAGTCGAATTCTCCCTGGGGCGCGTGGGTGTGGCAGGCCTAGCTGTCGCTGGTCGCGCTCGAAGCGGAGGCCATCGCAAACTCCGGCACTGCATCCGCCTCGACCAGCGCATCCGCAATGGCAAGATGCTTGTCGAGCGTAGCGATCCCGCGATCCAACTCTTCCTTTGTCACGATCAACGGCGGCGCAATGACAAAGTGCGACACCCATGCCTGAATGATCACCCCGTCCGCCATGCACTTGCCCGCGATCTGATCGACCACCAGCGGCTTGCCGGAGATCTTGTCGGAATAGTTGTTGAACGGCTCTTTCGTCTGCCGGTTCTTCACAATCTCGACCGCCCAGAACAGCCCCTTGCCGCGAACATCGCCCACGCAAGGATGCTTCCGCTTCAAAGCCTCAAGTTGATCCCGCACATACGGCGCCCAATCAGCTGACTTCTGCACCAGGCCAAGCCGGCGCATCTCGGCAATCGTCGCCACGGCAGGCGCCAGGGTCATCGGATGTGCCTCGTAGGTGTGGCCGTGCGCAAAGTAATGATCCTGGAAAAACGCGCCGATCTTCTCGCTCGTCGCGCAAAGTCCCAGCGGCACGTACGCGCTGGTGATTCCCTTCGCCGTCGTCAGGATGTCCGGCGTCACGCCCCAATGCTCCATCGCGAACCACTTGCCGCTGCGTCCCCAGCCCGACATCACTTCATCGGCGATCAAGAGCACGCCCGTCTCATCGCAGATCTTCCGAAGCTTCGGCATGTACTCATCCGGCGGCACAATCACGCCATTGGTCCCGACAATTGGCTCGACCAGGACCGCCGCAATGTCACTCTCGTTGCGGATCATGTGCTCGAGATAATCCGCGCATGCAATGCCGCAACCTGGATAGGTGTGCTTGATCGGGCACCGGTAGCAGTTGCACTCCGGCGCAAAGATCGTGCCTTGCTGCTTGCCGCCAACCGGCTCCATTGCCCAGCGCCGCGGGTCGCCCGTCGCCGCGATGCTTCCACTAGTGGACCCGTGATAGCTGCGATAGCGCGCAATAATCTTTGTCTTGCCCGTGTACATGCGCGCAATCTTGAATGCAGCCTCGTTCGCATCGGTGCCTGAAGTCGTGAAGAAGAATTTGTTCAGGGTCGGCGGCAGAATCTCAAGCAGCAGCTTCGACAACTCCGCCCGCGCATCCGTCGCATAGCCCGGCATCACGTACGCCAGCTGCTCCGCCTGCGCAGCGATCGACGCAATGACCGCAGGATTTTTGTGGCCCAGGTTCGAGCACATCAGCTGCGAGCTGAAGTCCAGATACTCCTTGCCCGCGCCATCGGTGATCGTGCAATCCTTCGCATCGACGATATGCAGCGGATTCCAGCTCTTCTGAAAACGCCAGGTTCCGTAATTGGTGGACCGCGTAATCTCGACGACTTCCTGCGAGGTCAGCTTGCTCATGGACAGCCTTTCCGGCAATCGAAGATGGTGGGCCCACCAGGACTTGAACCTGGAACCAACGAATTATGAGTTCGCTGCTCTAACCAATTGAGCTATAGGCCCTTTGGCCCGGCCGCAGCGCCGCACACTTGCCGCGAGGCTTGCCGCGCTTTCGCCAAGGCTAACTCATCAAGGGCTCTGAATCTACCTCTTCGCCAATCGGCCCCGCGCCTGGTCGGCGAGATGCAACCAAGGAGGCCGATGCCGGAGGTGATCAGGAAGCGCGCGAAGCCGTCGCGGGTGGTATTGCGGGAGACATCGGGGAGCGCTTCGGGTCGGGATCGTGTCCCGGACGAAGCATCAGGAAGGCCGCCAGCGCGACGACAATCAACCCCACGATGGCAAAGAAGAGTGCAGGGTTGCACTTCTGCCCGCGAGGTTCGGGATGGTTCGCGCGCGCGAGAGTTTTATCTGGCATGTACTCTGCGATGCCCGCATTGCCGGGCGGGGTGCTCCCGGCGCCAAATCGACCGGAAACTTCCAGCCGTCGCCAAAGCGAAGACAAAGCCGTCAACTCGGTCGGCAAATGCCAGCGTCTCGACCGGCAAATGCCAGCGTCTACCGGAAGAGCACCGGGGCATACTGCCAGAACGCGACCGCCGCACTCGCCCAGCAGGCTGCAAGGGTCAGTTCCAGACTGTTTCGTGCCATTGCCACTACCAACAAGTCGCCAAAGTTTTTGAAACCGCTACCGTCCATCGGACACCTCCATTGCCGGATCCCTGTCGAGTCACGCTCATCGTGTGCGCAACTTCTTGGGCGCCATGCAACGTTCCGATCATAGGCCGGGAGCATGACGTGCGCATGACAAGTACATGAATTCAGGGCGGATGTCGCAATCACACGAATGGGGAATCGAGGTGGTCAACACGCGAAAATCTCATGAAAACTTACTTCGTGTCGGTGCTTCCTGGCGTGGTGTTCGCGTCCTCAGGCGCCGACGGATTGAGGTGCCCTTGGCTGTTCTCCGGCGTTTTGCTGGTGACCGCTGTGGGACCGGGTCCCGCGGTCGAGGGATTATCGCCCTTCGATCCCGAAGCCTCGGTCGCATGCTTCGAGTCAACCTTGACCGGCCCTGCCCCGCTCCCCGCCGGAGTCGACGTTGCCGGTGCACCTTCGGGATGCTGCTGTTCTTCCTTACGCTCTTCGCCAACGCCTGCCATGGTGCTCCTTCTCTGCGACCGCTGCATCCGGTTCCGGATCCCAGCTTCAGACCGCAGTCCCGGACTGCACGTCCAACCGGGCCTGGTCCCTGAGAGGCTTTCGCGCTCACCGGGAGTTGCCCGGTCCGGGTGCAGCGCCGGCAAACTTCTGTAAACTACAGGGGTCTGCTCCTTGTCACCGAAAGCGCAGACAGATGGACCTGCCTCTCGCTCCCCCGGGGCCAGCCGGCAAGACAGGATCGCAACAGACGTGAATGCTGCAAAAGTCTCTCGCTCCCGACCAGGCGTCTCAAGAGCTCGCCGGAACGCGGCCCTCGCCATTGTCTTCATGACCGCCTTCGCCGGAGGCTTCGCTCGCGCGCAGTCGTCGAGCACCGACCCCGTGCAGGATCAGCTGAATCTCGGCTTTCCGCTGCAGCAGCGCCCCCAAAGCACCGAGGCCACCCCCAGCGGGGCCGGCGCCGGAGCCGGCGTGAGCACGCCCTCGTCGACGGACCCCAGCGCCCAAAAAGTTCTTACCCCCAGCACCGACAACAACTTCAACACCTACTACGGCCAGAATCTGTCCGCGCTCGACGCCGACAAACAGAACCAGACCACCCTCAACGCCCAGCTCCCGCCCGACCCGCCGTCTGAGTTCCAGAGGCTTACCTTCGAATCCACCGGCCAGCGCCTGCCCATCTACGGCGCGAACCTCTTTCGCCATGCGCCGAGCACCTTTGCCCCGGTCAACAATGTCCCGGTGTCCCCGGACTACGCCATCGGCCCCGGCGACGAGTTGCGCATCCAGCTCTTCGGCCAGCGCAATGCGCTGCAACGGCTCATCGTCGACCGCACTGGCAACATTGCCTTCCCGGAGGTCGGCACCATCCATGTTGCGGGCGTCAAGTACTCCCAGCTGCAGGATTTCCTCAAAGGCCAGCTGAGCCGCTCCTACCGCAACTTCCAGGTCTCCGTCAGCCTCGGCCAGCTGCGCTCCATCCAGGTCTTCGTCGTCGGCAACGCCCGGCGGCCGGGCAGCTACACCCTCGGCTCGCTCTCCACCCTGCTCAACGCACTCTTCGCCTCCGGCGGCCCGCTCCCGCAGGGCACGCTGCGCGACATCCAGGTCCAGCGCGACGGCCAGACCGTCACCCACTTCGACCTTTACGACGTCCTATTGCACGGCGACAAGTCCAAGGACATTGCCCTTCAGTCCTCGGACGTCATCTTCATCCCGCCCGTCGGCCCCCAGGTCGCGCTCTCCGGCAGCGTGAACAACCCCGGCATCTTCGAGTTCAAGCCCGGCACCACCGTCCGCCAGGCAATCGAGTTTGCCGGAGGAGAGACCGCCGTCGCGCTCGGCGGCCAGGTCCGCATCGAACGGATCGCCGAAAAAACCAACCGCGCTCTCGCCGACGTCGACCTCGAACGCTACAACCCAGTCCTCGAGAACGGTGACATCCTGGAGATCGGCGAGATCCAAGGCAAGTACCGCAACGGCGTCACGCTGCGCGGCAACGTCGCTATGCCGGGGCGCTATGTCTGGAAGCCCGGCATGCGGGTCGCTGACCTCATCCCCGACAAGGATCAGCTCATCACCCGCGACTACTACCGCCGCCGCAACGGTCTCGGGATCACCCCGCTTGAGTACACCCCCAACACCCAGGCCGGGCGCAGCTCGGCCAGCGACATGCAGCGTTCCACCGACGCGAATCGCGCCAGCGGCAGCCAGGGCACAAGCGCTCCGCCCAGCTCCTCCCCGGCCACGCCGCCGGCAGACTCATCGACCGCCAGCTCCGACCCCAACTCCGTCGCAGACCAGGTAGCCGCAGCCGCCGCTGCGAACAGCAGCCAGGGCGGCGTCCGTCAGGCGCAGACCTACGACAGCGGCGTGCGCGGTGCGGTGAACTCGAACTCCACCAGCGGCGGCAGCTCGCTCGGCTCCGCCCTCACCAACTCGAACGGACTCTTCCCCGCCGTCAACGACGTCGTCCTCTCCGCGCCCGACATCGACTGGAGCTATGCCGTCATCGAGCGCCTCGACGAGCACACGCTCACCACCTCGTTGCTGTCCTTCAATCCCGGAAAGCTTTTCCTCGACCACGACCAGAGCCAGAACCTCGAGCTGAAGTCCGGCGACATCGTCACCTTCTTCTCCACCGCCGATATCCGCGTCCCCACCGTGCAGCAGACCCGCTTCGTCCGCCTCGAGGGCGAATTCGTCGCGTCTGGCATCTACAGTGTTCAGCGCGGCGAGACGCTGCGCCAGCTGCTCCAGCGTGCCGGCGGCTTCACCCCGTCCGCCTACCTCTACGGCTCGGAGTTCACCCGGCAGTCCACCCGCCGCGTCCAGCAGCAGCGGCTCAGCGAGTACGCCGACAACCTCGAGAACCTCATCAACACCCGCGCCGCCGCCGACAATGCGCAGGCCGTCTCTGCCCTCGACACTGCCGCAGCCCAGGCCTCGGCGCTCCAGGCCAACCAGGTCGTCGCCCGTCTGCGCCGCGTTCAGCCCATCGGGCGCATCGTGCTCGAGGTCAAGCCGGACAGCCAGGGAATCGACTCCGTCCCCGACCTGCCGCTCGAAGATGGCGACCGCTTTGTCGTCCCGCGCGTTCCCGATACGGTTAGCGTCGAAGGCCAGGTCTACAGCGCCAACGCCTTCGTCTACACTCATGGACGGAAAGAGCGGGACTATCTGAAAGAGGCCGGCGGCCCCGACCGCAACGCCGACAAGAGGCATACCTTCGTCCTCCGGGCCGACGGTTCGGTCTTCAGCCGGCAGTACGGCAACGTGGAGAAAGCCTCCATCTTCCCGGGGGATACCATCATCGTGCCACCGCAGATCAGCCACACCGCCATCCTGCGCAACCTCGTCGACATCTCACAAGTCATCGGCGGCATCGGCCTCGGCGCCGCCGCCATCAACGTCCTCAAATAACCGCAACCAGCCAGAGACCCTCTCGAGACAAGCCGTTGAAAAGCACCATGACGAGTTACGAAGATAATCTCCTGAGCCCGGCTTCGGTCGATGGCCGCCTCGATAACCGCCTCGATGACCGTGTCGATCTCATCGAACTCGCCGTGCGTCTGCTGGTCGAGTGGAGACTTTGGCTGATCGCAACCGCCATCGTCTTCCTTCTCGGCGTCGGCATCATCTACTCCATCACCCCGCTCTTCGAGGCAAAAGCTTCGATTCTGCCGCAGAGCAAAACCGGCGTCAGCGGCGTCGCCGCACTCCTCGGCGGTCACTCCAGCAACAGTGACATGTACCTCGGCCTGCTCGCCAGCCGGTCCGTCGAGGATGCAGTGATCGACAGCGTTCATCTCGAGGATGTTTACAAGGTCCGCAGCCGTGAACTCGCCCGCAAGATCCTCGCCGACCGCAGCGTTTTCAAAGTCGGCACCGACACCCTGATCAACATCAAGGTGCGCGATCAGAGCGGCCAGGTCGCGATGCAGATTGCCAATGCCTATCTCGACGCACTCGAACGCTTCCAGGATACGACCGCGGCCCACAGCGCCGACGTCCGCAGCCGCTTCTTCCAGGCGGAACTCGCCAAGGAGGAGACCGCGCTCGCCAACTCGGAGGATGCGCTCAAGAAGATCCAGATCCAGACCGGCGTCATCGAACCCATTGCGCAGACCCAGATCGGTCTGAACCAGCTCGCGCAGACCCGCGCCCAGGTGACCGCTCTCAAGGTTCAGCTCTCAAGCATGCTTCTTGGCGCATCCGAACAGAATCCCCAGGTTCTGCAACTGCGCGCCGAGATTGCCTCGCTCGAGCAGCAGGTCCGCCAGATGGAAGCGTCCGGCAAGAATCAGGATGCCAACGACCCGTCGGTCCGCAGCATGCCCGGTCTCAACCTCGACTTCGCTAACAAGTACCGCGATGTCCAGTATCACGAAGCCCTGCTGAAGGCGCTCACGACCCAGTATCAGGTAGCCCGCCTCGACGCCAACTTCGGTGAAGCGACCTTTGACGTGGTCGACCGCGGCGTCGTCCCGGAACACAAGGCATGGCCGCCCCGGCTGCTGCTGCTGATCGGAAATGTCTTCGTCAGCTCGCTCCTCGGCGTGTTGCTTGTGGTGGTGGTCCTCTTCGTGCGCCGCATCCGCGCCGACCCCGCAAACTCGTCGCACTGGTCCACCCTTCACGCCAGCTTCCGGTCTCACCGGTAGGTGTCGTGAACGCGCCGTCAGTCAGCCCGCCCAGACACCGGCTTGCCGAAGCCGTCGCCTGGTTTCTCATCACCTTCCTCGTCCTCTTCCCCAAGGGAGGCATCAAGATTGGCGGCCTGCCGCTTACCTGGGGCTATCTCGGCATCGTGCTCAGCATTCCCGGCCTCCTCGTGGTGCGCCTGCTTTCCATGCCCCTCAGGTTTCGGCCGTCGAACCTTGCCGCTACCGCCTCGGTCATCCCCTTCACGCTGCTCTTTTTCTACAGCCTCAAGGTCAACGGCACAGAACTCGCGAGCTTTGCCTTCAGCACCTTCGTCACGCTCTGCATTCTGCCGCCCATCTTCCTCCTCCTCTACGCGGATTTCCTGTCCTTCCTCGACGGCCGGACCCTCGAGCGCAATCTGCGTCGCGCCATGTTCGCCGCTGCCGTCTTCGGCATCTTCCTCTTTGTCTGGCACCCGCTCACCGGCCACTTTATCGAGATTCCCCTGCTCACCGTCAACGCCGACGACTACGGCACCCTCGAAACTTCGAAAAACATCGATCGCGGCTTCTTCCTCAAGCTCATCTCCACCTACAACAACGGCAATGTCTACGGCGTCGCGACCCTCATCCTGCTGCCGCTCTTCGATCTCTTCGAGCCGAAGACCTGGAAGCGCAATCTCATGAAACTCGCCCTCGTGCTCACGCTTTCGCGCACCGTCTGGGCCGGGCTCATTCTCATCGAGGTCTTCTCGCTCGGCAGGGTCGTGCTCCAGTCGGTCCGCACGTTCCCCCGCGTCGTCTTCGGGCCTGCGGTCAAAATCGGCCTCATTCTTGTCGCCACGATCGGCCTCGTACTGGTCGGCCTCGCGCTCATCTCGCAGAACGTCGCCTTCCTGTTCGACAGCAAGCTCGGCGGGCGCTCGGAAACGATTGCCATGGCCGTCGCCAGCCCCACCTGGCTCCCGGGTCTTCCCGTCATCGCCATCGCAGAGATCGTTTACGCCTCGGTGCTCTCGCAATACGGGATTCTCGGCTTGCTCTCCGTCGTTCTCATCTTCGGCTTTCCCCTCGTTCTCGTCCTCCTCAACCCCTCCTGCCTCGAGGACCCGGCGCGCCGCGCCGCCCTGAAAGGTATCATGCTCTATATGTTTCTCGCGGCCGTCGACGGAGCCATCAATCTCATCCCGGTCATGGTTTTCTACTGGTTCGCTTATATGATCTTCCTCGAAGGCTGGCCTCCGGCGCGCGCCTCCATCCGGATTCCTGCCCCGGACCTGGAAGGGCCACCGACACTCCCTGCCGTCGCGGCCAGAGACGTCTTCGCCTTCGACCAAACTCCACTCCGAGGATCCCGTTGAAACACGTGCAACCCATCATCGTTACCGGCGGCGCCGGCTTCATCGGTTCGAACTTCGTCCTGGACTGGTTCGCAGCCGCCGACGCCGCCGGCGAGACGCGCCCGCTGGTGAACCTCGACAAGCTCACCTACGCCGGCAATCCCGCAAACCTGGCCTCGGTCGCCCACCGGCCGGACTACACCTTCGTCCACGGCGACATTCTCGACGGCGCCCTGGTCGCCAGCCTCTTCGCCGAACACCAGCCCTCGGCCATCCTGCACTTCGCTGCCGAGTCGCACGTCGACCGCTCGATCTCCGGCCCGGAAGCCTTCCTCAAGACGAACATCGACGGTACCTTCTCGCTGCTGCAGGCCGCGCTCCTTTACGCGAAGACCCTGGACCCCGGAGCCCAGGCCGCTTTCCGCTTCCTGCACGTCTCGACCGACGAGGTCTACGGCACGCTCTCGCCCACCGACCCCGCCTTCCACGAGGACACGCCCTACTCGCCGAACAGCCCGTATGCCGCGTCCAAGGCCTCGTCCGACCACCTCGTCCGCGCCTGGCACCACACGTACAAGCTGCCGACCCTGGTCACCAACTGCTCGAACAACTACGGCCCCTACCAGTTCCCGGAGAAGCTCATCCCGCTCGTGCTCAACAACGCGCTCAACGGCAAGCCGCTGCCCATCTACGGCGACGGCCAGCAGGTCCGCGACTGGCTCTACGTCGGCGACCACTGCTCCGCCATCCGCGAGGTCCTGATCGCCGGCAAGCCTGGTGAAACCTATAACGTCGGAGGCAACAACCAGCGGACGAACCTCGAAGTCGTCACCACCATCTGCGCCCTGCTCGACGAGCTTCGCCCCGGCTCCCCGCACGTCCCGCACAAAAACCTCATGACCTTCGTCACCGACCGCCCGGGCCACGACCGGCGCTACGCCATCGACGCCCGCAAGATCGAAGCCGAAATCAAGTGGCACCCGGCCGAATCCTTCGAGACCGGCCTGCGCAAGACCGTTCAGTGGTACCTCGACAACTCCGCCTGGGTCGAAGACGTCACCAGCGGCCACTACAAACAGTGGATGGACCAGAACTACGCCTCGCGCAGCGAGATCGCGGCAGGGGAGGGAAGCCGATGAAAGGCATCATCCTCGCCGGCGGCTCCGGCAGCCGCCTCCACCCCGTCACCCAGGCCATCTCGAAGCAGCTGCTGCCGGTGTACGACAAGCCGATGATCTACTACCCGCTCTCGGCGCTGATGCTTGCCGGCTGCCGCGACATCCTCGTCATCTCCACCCCGCAGGACACGCCACGCTTCGAGAACCTGCTCGGCGACGGCTCCGCCTGGGGGCTCAGCCTCACCTACGCCGTCCAGCCCTCGCCCGACGGCCTCGCCCAGGCGTTCGTCATCGGCAAGGACTTCCTCGCCGGCGAAGGCTGCTGCCTCGTGCTCGGCGACAACATCTTCTACGGCCACGACTTCGCGCGCACCCTGCGCGAAGCTGCCGCCCGCGTCGCGTCCGGGCCAACCTCCGGAGCCACCGTCTTCGCCTACCCGGTGCACGATCCCGAGCGGTACGGCGTGGTCGAGTTCGACGCCGACCGCAAGGCCGTTTCGCTCGAAGAAAAACCGCTCAAGCCGAAATCGCGCTACGCCGTCACCGGTATCTACTTCTACGATCCGCAGGTCATCGAGGTCGCCGCCGGCCTCAAGCCCTCGCCCCGCGGCGAGCTTGAGATCACCGACGTCAACCGCTGGTACCTCGAGCGCGGCCAACTACGCACCGAGGTCCTCGGACGCGGCATCGCATGGCTCGACACCGGCACCCACGACTCGCTGCTTGAAGCCTCGAACTTCATCCACACCCTCGAATCCCGCCAGGGCCTCAAGGTCTCCTGCCCGGAAGAGATCGCCTATCGCCTCGGCTACATCGACGCCGTACAGCTCCGCGTGCTCGCATCGAACCTGGGCAAGAGCACTTATGGCCAGTACCTGCTGCGGCTGCTTGAGGAAACCGTCTATTAGCATGAGTCCGTCCAGCATGAGCCTATCCGAAAGCGCACGCGAGCCTCGCCGCCCTATCCTTGTCACGGGCTCGACCGGCCAGGTCGGCGGCGAACTGCTCCGCCTCCTGGGCCCGCTCGGCGAAGTCCACTCACCTGGCCGCGACCAGCTCGACCTTGCCCGGCCCGACTCCATCCGCGAGGTGGTCCGCCGCCTCAACCCCGGCTGGATCGTCAACCCGGCCGCCTACACCGCCGTCGATAAAGCCGAATCCGAGCCCGCGCTCGCTCATGCCATCAACGCCGTCGCCCCCGGCGTCCTCGGCGAAGAAGCCGCCCGCTGCGGCGCCGCCGTCCTCCACTACTCCACGGACTACGTGTTCGACGGCAGCGGCACCAGACCCTGGGTCGAATCCGACCCCACCAGCCCGCTCGGCGTCTACGGCGCCACCAAGCTCGCCGGCGAGCAGGCCCTCGCTGCCTCAGGCGCGGCCCACGTCATCCTGCGCACCTCCTGGGTCTACGGCGCGACAGGCCGCAACTTCCTGCTTACCGTGCTTCGCGTCGCCCGCGAAAAGGCCGCCGGCGGTCATCCCATGTCCATCGTCGCCGACCAGTACGGCGCACCCACCTGGTCGCGCGATCTCGCCCGCCTCGCCGCCGCGATCCTGGCTCAGGCGCCGGACGCCGCATCCGCCCGCGCCGTTGAAGGCATATACCACGCCGCCAGCCGCGGCGAGACCACCTGGTTCGACTTCGCCGAGGCCGCCCTCCGCCAGCGCCGCGTTGCGTATCCCACTGAGGTCTTCACCAAGCTGCAACCCATCCCGACTTCCGCCTATCCCACCCCCGCCCGGCGCCCGCCCAACAGCCGGCTCGACTGCAGCAAACTCCACGAGACCTTCGGCTACGAGATGCCCCCCTGGCAGCAGGCCCTCCGCGACGTCCTCAGCGAAATCGCGCCCACGCCCTGATGCCCACGATGAACCAGCCCGCGTCCCCCCGGGAAAGTCCCCTACCCCCCGCCGTCGCCTGCATTCTCGTCCATTGGAACAACGCCGGCGACACGCGGCTCTGCCTCGCCTCGCTCGCCCACGAGGATTACCCGTACCTCAACGTCATCGTCGTCGACAACGCCTCGACCGACGGCTCGCTCGATCTGCTGCGGGACGAGTTTCCCTGGGCCACCTTTATCGCCAACAGCCGCAACGCCGGCTTCCCCGCGGCCTGCAATCTCGGCGCCCGTCACCCGCTGGCTCAGGCCGCCGCTTTCCTCTGGTTGCTCAACAACGACACCGTCGTCCCCCCCGGGACGCTCTGCAAGATGGTCGAACTCGCCCAGTCGAACACACGCCTTGGCCTAATCGGCTCCGTACTCCGCTACATGCACGCCCCCGCCCAGGTGCAGGCCTGGGGAGGCGGCCGGGTCAGCCGCTGGACCGCCTACAACACCCACTTCCACGCACCCACCACCTTCGGACCCGGCAGCTATCTCACCTTCGCCAGCGTCCTCATCCGGCGCCCCCTCTTCGATCAGCTCGAAGGCCTTTACGAAGGCGCATTCATGTACTACGAGGACGCGGACTTCGGTCTGCGTGCCCACGCAGCCGGCTGGCAGCTTGCCGTTGCGAGCGATACCGCCATCCTGCACCGCGAGGGCGGCACCTCGCACCCGCGCAGTCCGCGCACCGTGCGCCTCGTCACCACGGCCGGGCTCCTGTTCCTCAAGCGCCACTCGCCCCTTCCTCCACTCTCCTACGCGGCCTTCCTTGCGCTGCGCCTGGGCAAACGAGTGCTCACGTTCGATGGCCCCGCCGCCCGCGCCGTCCTCCTCGGTGTTCGCGACTTCATCTCCTCGCAACCCCCCGGCCCGCCCGCCTGACCCTGCCCGCCTGACCACGGCTAGTCCCGCCACCAGCGTTTCTATACTCTGGTGAAGCATGTCTCGCGTTCTCCTCCTCAAATTCGGCGCAATCGGCGACGTCGTCATGACCATCCCCGCCGCCTACCAACTCCACCTCCAGGGTCACCAGGTCGACTGGGCCTGCGGCGCCACCGTCCTCCCCATCCTCAGGCTCTATCCCTGGATCAACCCGATCCCGGTCGACGACCGCGCCCTGCTCACCGGTTCGCTTCCCGAACGCCTCCGCGCCACCTTCAACCTCTGGCGCGACCTGCTTCGCGCCACCGCCGGCCGCGAACCCTACGCGCTCATCGCCACCCTCTACTACGATGCCCGCTACCGCATCCTCACCCTTCCGCTGCGCGGCGCCCGCAGGATCCACCTCTCGCGCACCGACCGCAACTTCCGCCTGCTGCCCGGCCGTCGCCACACCGACGAATTTGCCCGCATCCTGCTGTCCCGGCCCGACGGCGTCCTGCCCACCTCGCTCGAGCCCATCCACCCCGACGTCCTCCCGCCCAGCCTCATCCCGCCCTCCGGCCGCACCCGCATCGTCATGGCCCCCGCCGGCGCCCGCAATATGCTCGCCGAGGCCGTCCTCCGCCGCTGGCCCATTGAGAATTACGTCGCGCTTGCCAGCCTGCTGGTCGAACAGATCCCCGGTGTCGAGATCATCCTCGTCGGCGGACCCGACGACAAATGGGCCTACCCGCACTTCGCCGGCCTCCCCGTCACCGACGCCATTGCTACCATCCGCCTGGTCGAGACCATCGCCCTGCTCGACACCACCGACATCTTCGTCACCCACGACACCGGCCCACTCCACCTCGGCGGCCTCTCCACCTGTGGCATCATCGCCCTCTTCGGACCCACCGACCCCGGCAGCTTCCTCCCCCGCCGTCCCGGCGTCGTCGCCCTCTGGGGCGGGGAGGGCTTCGCCTGCCGCCCCTGCCTCGACGGCCACAGCTTCGCCCCCTGCCCGTCCAATGACTGCATGACCCAGGTCACGCCCGCCATGGCCTTCGCCGAAGTCTTGCAGATGCTCAGCGACCGCGCTTCCGGAATCCTCCTTCCACCGCGTATCGTTACCCCGCCGGGCACCATGCCCGCAAGCCGTCTGCTGATGCCCATCCTGCAAGCCTGAAGCGCCGGCTCCCCGGTTCGGAGGACCTCTCCCGTTGCCCCAGTCCCGATCGACTCGACGCTCCTTCCTGGGCCAGGCCGCCCTCACCGCCGCCGCCACCCCCCTGCTCGCCCAGCACCCTGGCCGCTCCGGCGGCAGCAGCGCTGCCGGTTCCTGGTTCGACCTCCTCCGCTACCCGGACCTCGTCACCGCCTTCACCGGCTTCGCCCACACCTTCCCCGCGGGTTCCATCGATCTCGCCCGCAACGGCGACGCCTGGCAGGCTGCCGGCATCTCGGTCGAAACCAAGCCCACCGCCAGCGAACTCACCCTCACCCTCACGGCGCCGTCGCAGCCCATCGCCCTGATTCACCTGCGCTGGAATCTCCGCGTCCCGCGCGACCTGCTCGTCCTCGGCGATGCATGGGAGCGCAGCTACGGCGACCTCGGCTGGCGCAACGTCGTTCCCGAACGCGTCCTGCCCTGGTACTTTGCCACCCACGACGGCACCACGACCCACGGCTACGGCGTCCGCACCGGCGCCCGCGCGCTCTGCTTCTGGCAGGTCGATCAGCAGGGCGTCTCGCTCTGGCTCAATACCACCAACGGCGGCGAAGGCGTCCTGCTCGGCGGCCGCAGGCTCCAGATGGCCACCATCGTCGCCCATCGCGGCGACACCGGCACCAATCCTGCCACGCATCCCGTCGCCGCCGTCACCGCCCTCTGCCAGGCCCTCTGCTCCCGCCCCGCGCGCGCCTGCGGCCCCATCTACGGCGCAAACGACTGGAACTATGCCTACGGCGCCAGCACCGCCGAGAGCATCCTCAACGACACCGCCTTCATGGTCAGCCTCGCCCCCACCGGCGCCGTCCGGCCCTTCTCTGTCATCGATGGCGGCTGGGAGGCAGGCACCAAAGCCTGGCCGGACATGGCCGCCCTCGCCGCCGGCATCCGCCAGGCCGGCGCACGCCCCGGTATCTGGATCCGCCCACTCGAAGCCCCGGCCAAAACCTCACCCGGCCTGCTTCTCCCCGCCGCCCGCTTCGGCGACCGCCGCCAGCAGCGCACCGAACTCGCCTTCGACCCCACCCTCCCCGAGGCCCGCGAACTCATCGCCGACAAGGTCCGCCAGGTCACCGGCTGGCAGTACGAGATGATCAAGCACGATTTCTCCACCTACGATCTGCTCGGCCAGTGGGGCTTTGAGATGGGCCCGCAGCCCACCTTTCCCGGCTGGTCCTTCGCCGACCGCACCCGCACCAACGCCGAAGTTCTCTCAAGCCTCTACGCGCTCATCCGCTCCACCGCCGGCGACCAGGTCGTCCTCAACGGCTGCAACACCTTCGGCCACCTCACCCAGGGCCTCTTCGAAATTCAACGTACCGGTGACGACACCAGCGGCCGCCAGTGGGAGCGCACCCGCCGTATGGGCATCAACACCCTCGCCTTCCGCATCCCGCAGAACCGCACCTTCTTCACCATTGACCCCGATCTCGCCGGTATCACCGACGCCATTCCCTGGGAACTCAACCGCCAGTGGCTCCAAATCCTGGCCCTCTCCGGTGTCTCGACCATGATCTCGCCCGGCCCGCCCGCTCGCGGTGCCGAGCAACGCGACGCCATCCGCCAGGCCTTCGCCATCGCCGCCGCCGGCGGACTCGACGCCCGTCCCGAAGACTGGCTCACCACCACCGCCCCCGAGCACTGGCGCGCCCGCGACCGCGAAACCACCTTCGACTGGAACGGTCCGGATGGAACATCGCCGTTTCTGGGCCCATGACCCTCCCCGTCGCATCCTTCCTCCCCCCGATGGGTCATTGATGTGGATCAACGAGTTGCCGATGATGGTCTCAGTAGCCGCCATCCTAAGGGGACCCACGTCGTGACCATCCATCCATACCTTCCCGCCACCCTCTCGCCCGCAGTTTTCGGGTTTCTGCGCGACGAATCGGGACAGGACCTGATCGAGTACGCCCTGGTCGCCGCCCTGCTCGCTCTCGGCACCATCGCCACCCTGAGGAACGTCTCGACGAAACTGGTCAGCCTTTTCACCAGCATCGCCTCCGGAGTCACCAGCGCCGCCTGATCCCGGCCGGCTGGTAGGCTGAACTCGTGCCCCAGCCCGCCCTCTTTCTCGACCGCGACGGCGTCGTCAACCACGAAGTCGGCTACCTCTACCGCCCCGAAGACGTACGCTTCGTCGACGGCATCTTCCCCCTCTGCCGCACCGCGCAGACCCTCGGCTACCGCCTCGTCATCGTAACCAACCAGTCCGGTATCGCCCGCGGCCTCTACACCACCGCGCAGTTCGACGCGCTCATGCGCTGGATGACCGGAGAATTTGTCGCCCGCGGCATCACCCTCGACGCCGTCTATCACTGCCCCTACCACCCCGAACACGGCACCGGCGCGTTTCGCCGCGAGCACGAAGACCGCAAGCCCTCACCCGGGATGATCCTGCGCGCCGCCCGCGATCTCGCCCTCGACCTCCCGGCCTCGATCCTCATTGGCGACCGCTGCACCGACATTGCCGCCGCCAACGCCGCCGGCCTGCGCCAGGCCTTCCTGCTGGCCGGCACCGAAACCGCCTGCCCCGGCAAAGCCCTGCCCATCCAGACCCTTGCCGAAGCCGAACAATGGCTCCGCCACGCGAAGCCATCACCCCACGAAGTGGACGCCGCCCGCGGCTAGGGCTTATCGCCGTTACCTTTGACTCTCAACCAAAAAACCAGCCGTCAGCTTTGCGTTGACAGCTATCCAAATGCCAGCCCTCGCCAGCAGCCGCAGCAATCAGATCGTCAGCGGATGCTCCCCCGAGAGCCGTTCGATCTTCCCCGTCATCGCCTGCGCCGCCTCCGGCTTCAGCTTCCCGAGCGCCTCATGCGTCGCCAGCAGCAGCAGCCGCGCCGGCACATTCGCAGGTTCGGCATAGCACAAGGCAAGATCGCCCTCGAGAATCTCCGTCTCGCCGTTCAGGAACTGCGCCGGCACATTCTCCATCGACGCACAGCGTACCGCCAGCAGCTGCTCCAGTCGAATCAGGTACTCGCCAAACTGCTCCGGTCCCGGAACCTCGTACGCCGGGGACGGCGTCGCCGGGCCCAGTGCGCTCAGCAGCTCGACCACCTCATCCGCCAGCTCCGCCAGGCCCTGCGCCGGGTTCGCCGGGTCGAACTCCCGCTCCAGCTCCCCGATGCGCGACCCATCGGACGTCCGTACAAACGCCAGCAGCGCCGTCCACGGCTCCACCTCGGCATCCACATGCACCGACACCACGTAATCGCTGGCATTGTCCGGATTCTGTACCGCCTGCAGCGCCGCCTCGTCCGGCCAGCGCTGCCCGCTGACGACAAAGCCATTCACCGGCGCCACCGCCCACGGCACCATCGCCCGTCCCGCCGCCGCCGTGCGCATCTCGGTCTGCTCCGCGAAGAACAACGGCAGCGACCGCGTCATCCGGCCCAGCGCATCGCCGATCTGCGGGTTCGGCGCTTCGCCCTCCGCCAGCTCCGGCGCCTCGGCGCTGCCGCCCAGGAACGTCACCTTCGGCGCATCCGCACGCTTGGGCGCGAACGCCTGCCGCGCCGGCGAGCCAGCCGGAAGCCAGATCGGCCCGTCCACCCGCAGCATCCCTACCTGCAGCTGCTGCGCATCCGGCGCCGCCGCCACCCGCCGCCGGCCAATCTCCGCGTCCCAGAAGCCCAGCGCTTCTTTCCAGTCCGGCCGATTCTGCGCCTCGAGCGCCGCCTTCACCTGCGTCGCCGGCTCCAGGTTCCCGGTATCCACCAGCGCCTTGATCAGGTTGTTTCCCACCGGCATCCCGTGATATTCCGGCACAAAATGCGGTGCGCTCAGCTCGATCAGGTCGACCAGCGCGCCCTTCGCCCCCAGGTCGCCCGTCATCTGCATCAGGAAGTCCGGCGGCAGCGGCTTCGGCGCGCGCTCGATCGCCTCGCGATACAGCTCTCTCGCCCGGCCCAGGTTCTGCGCATTCAACTCGCCACGCGCCAGCCAAAGCTGCGCCCGCCAGCTCCCGTCGAGCGCACGGATCTTCTCGAGCACCGCCCGTGCCTCCTGGTCGCCGCCGCGCTCCTGCGCCATCGTCGTATACCAGCCCAGCCCGTTATCGTGGTTCGGCTCCACCTCGACCGCATGCCAAAGCGTCGCCTGCGCCAGCTCCATCTCGCCGCGATCGGAGTAGATCTTCGCCAGGTTCACCAGCACCGAAGCATCCTCGCCATGCTTCGCCGCGAAGCCCTTCAGCAGCGCCTCCGCCTCGTCCGCCCGGCCCGTTCCCATCAGCACGATCGCCCACATGCACGCGCCGCGCCCCGGGATCGTGTCGATCGCATGCAAGTGCTCGGCAGCCTCCGCCACCTCGGCCACAAACCCCTCGTTCAGGCTATTGATGATCACGATATAAAGCCGGTCCGCGTCGTCCCACGCCTCTTTCAGCATGCCGGGAATGACCATCGTCCGCCACTCCTCGCGCGGCACCATCACCTCGCGACCCTCCTGGTCGAACGCCCGCACCATGTCCGCCGGAACCTCGGCCGCGCCATTCACCTGCGGCCCCGAACCCTGCAGCCCCGAACCCTGCTGCGCCAGACCATTCTGCTCATCCTGCCCGTTTGCCATCGACTCTTCCACCATGTGCTTGTTTTTACCCGTTCCTGTCTTTTATAGGCAGCTACTGCGCTGCCTGATTCTGTTCAATCGCCAGCCCAACCCGCAGCATCGTGGCCTCGTCGAAATGCTTCGCCATGATCTGCACCCCAATCGGCAGCCCGGACTTCGTCTCGCCGCACGGCACACTCATCCCGCAGATCCCCGCCAGGCTCGCCGCCACCGAATAAATGTCCGCCAGGTACATCGCGACGGGATCGTCCGTCTTCTCGCCCAGCTTGAACGGCGGCGTCGGCGTCATCGGCCCGACAATCGCATCGCATCGCACAAATGCGTCCAGGAAATCCCGCGCCACCAGCGTCCGCACCTGCTGCGCCTTGCGATAGTACGCGTCGTAATACCCCGCGCTCAGCGCGTACGTCCCCAGCAGGATGCGCCGCTTCACCTCAGGCCCAAAACCCTCTTCGCGCGTCTTCCTGAACATCGCCGAAAGCGTATTCGCCTCCTTTGCCCGCGGCCCGAACCGCACCCCGTCCATCCGCGACAGATTCGACGAAGCCTCCGCCGTCGCCAGCACGTAATACGTCGGAATCGCATACCGCGTGTGCGCCAGGCTGATCGTCACAATCTCGCATCCGCTCGCGCGCAGCCCGTCGATCGCCTGCTCCACCGCCGCGCGAATCTCCTCGTCCAGCCCCTCGCCGAAATACTCCTCCGGCACCCCGATCCTCAAACCCGCCACCGGCAGCTTCAGCGCCCCGGCATAATCATCGACAGCCCGGTCCGCACTCGTCGCATCCAGCGCATCCTTGCCCGCCAGCACGCCCAGCATCGTCGCCGCATCCGTCACATTCGCCGTAAACGGCCCCACCCGGTCCAGTGACGACGCAAACGCAATCAACCCGTACCGGCTCACCCGCCCATACGTCGGCAGCACCCCCACCACGCCGCAGAACGCCGCCGGCTGCCGAATCGATCCGCCCGTATCCGTGCCCAGCGTCGTCGCCGCAAAGCCCGCCGCCACCGCCGCCGCAGACCCGCCGCTCGACCCGCCCGGCACCCGGTCGAGCGCGTGTGGATTCCGCACCGCCCCATACGCCGAGTTCTCGTTCGAGCTGCCCATCGCAAACTCATCGCAGTTCAGCTTGCCCAGGATCACCGCGCCCGCCGCCTCGAGCTTCGTCACCGCCGTCGCATCGTACGGCGGCTGCCAGCCCGCCAGGATCTTCGACCCCGCCGTCGCCGGCGCCCCGCGCATCGCGAACACATCCTTCACCGCCACCGGCACCCCGGCCAGCGGCCCCGGATCATCGCCCTTCGCAAGCGCCGCCTCCACCTTCGCCGCCTGCGCCAGCGCGCGCTCCCGGCTCAGCGCCAGGAAGCTGTTGATCCCCAGCCCCTCGTGCCCATCCAGGTCCGCGATCAGCCGGTACTGCTGCTCCGCCAGCGCCGTCGCAGACCCGGCCTTCGCCGCCTCGCGCGCCGCCGCCAGAGAAATCATCTTCGAACGTAACGTGGAACTCATTTCGGAAACACTCACCGTTCAATCACCTTCGGCACCTTGAAAAACCGCCCATCCGTCTCCGGCGCCGACCCCATCACCGCCGCGCGGTCCAGCGACGGCCGCATCCGGTCCGCCCGCAGCGACTCGCCCGCCAGCCCGGACGCCGTCCCCAGCAGGTCGCCCACCTGCGCCATCGGCTCCACATTCGCCGTATCCAGCTCGCCCAGCTGCGCCACGTGCTCCAGAATCGCGTTGAGGTCGCGCTGCATCCGCGGCTCCTCCTCCGCCGTCAGCTCCAGGTTGGCCAGCTCGGCCACCCGCCGAACCTCCTCCAGGCTTACTCCACTCATCCCGCGTATCTCCTCAGATTCCCTGATTCAAAGTGTATCCCGCCCAGCTTGACCTCGGCGATGCGCCCCAGCTCCCGTTCGAGCACCGGACGCATCCCCTCCAGCTGCTCCAGCCACGCCGCGTCCGGAACCCGCACCGTCAGCACCCCGTCCTCATACCGCGACGGAATCCCCTTCCGCGCCAGCGCCGGCCCGCACGCCACCGGCCACGCCGCCGCCAGCCGGTCGAACGCCGGCATCGTCCCCAGGCTCCGGCCCAGCGAGCTCCGCAGCAGCTGCCGCATATTCTCCATCAGGCGCCACCCCTGTGCCCCGCCGCAGACGACATCGCCGCAGCCGCCGCCGGCACCCGCTCCAGCACGAAGTCCCGCATCCGCTCCAGAAACACCGGCGTCGAAAACCCCGCGGCCCACGCCTGCGCGCGCCCCGGCTGAAAGCTCCCCTCGATCGCCTCAAATCGCAGGATCGCCTCCATCACCGCCTCCACCGTCTGCTCCGCAAAATAGATCCCCGTCGCCCCCGGCCCTTCGCCCCTCACCGTCTCGAGCGATCCCCCCGCACCGTACGCAATCACCGGCCGACCGCAAGCCTGCGCCTCGAGCGGAACCATCCCGAAATCCTCGTCCGCAGCAAACAGCAGCGCCCGGCACCCCGCATACTGCTCCCACAACCCGTCATCGCTCAGTTCACCCAGAAATTTCGTCCCCGGCCCGGCCAGCCCGCGCAGCTTCGCCTCCTCCGGCCCCGCGCCGGCAAGATGCAGCGCCCTTCCCAGCCGCGCACACGCCTCCACCATCAACTCCGTCCGTTTGTACCCCACCAGCCGCCCCGCACACAGGTAGTAGTCGCCGGGGGTCGCAGCCGTCCGCGCCAGCGCCAGGTCGATCGGCGGGTGAATCACCTCGCTCGTCCGCCCATACGCCCGCTCAATCCGCGCCGCCACATATCGCGAATTGGCGATAAAGTAGCTCACCCGCTCCGCCGCAGCCAGGTCCGACCGCCGCAGACTCCCTGCCGTCGCCGAAAACAGCGCGCGCACCAGCGGGCTCATCTGCGCGCGGTACGCCTCGTAGCCGTCATGCAGGTACCGCATCGGCGAGTGGCAATAGCAGATGTGCGTCGCCCCCGCATCCACCTGCACCCCCTTCACCGGGCCGCTGTCCGAGGAGAGGATCAGGTCGAACCCGCGTAGATCAAGCCCGCGTGTCGCCGACGCATACAACGGCATCAGGTGCCGGTGACGACCCGTCCCGAATGGAATCTGCTGCAGATAAGAGGTGTGCACCCGGCGCCCCGCCAGGCTCGCCGGAAGCCCCTCCGGCCGGGTCATCAGGGTAAAAATCTCCGCCTCGGGGAACAACGAAGCGATGCACGCCGCGACGCGCTCTCCGCCGCCCCGCGTCACAAACCAGTGGTGAACAACCGCTACCCGCACACCCGCTAGTATGCGCCTTCCTGGTTCACCAGCGACCGCACGGTCACCAGCAGGATGCGCAGATCCTTGCTCAGCGTCCAGCGCGAGGCATAATGGCAATCGAGCTTCACCCGCGCATCGTAGGAAAGCGTGCTGCGTCCCGAAACCTGCCACAGGCCGGTTACGCCCGGCTTCACGCAGGTATAGCAGTTGAAACAGTTGCCGTAGCGTTCTACCTCTGCCGCCACAATCGGACGCGGACCCACCAGGCTCATGCTGCCCGTGATCACATTCCACAACTGCGGCAGCTCATCCAGGCTGTAGCGCCGCAGAAACCGCCCGATCGGCGTCACCCGCGGATCGTGCTGCAGCTTGTGATTCTTGTACCATTCCGCCCGCGCCTCCGGATGCTCTGCCAGATACTGCTGCAGCACCTCGGCGGAGTCCACGCACATCGTGCGGAACTTCCACATCGAAAAAAACGCGCCGTGATGGCAGATCCGCCGATGCGAAAAGAAAATCGGACCCGGGGAGTTGTACCGCACCAGAGCCGCAATCACCAGCAGCACCGGCAGCAGGAACGGCGTCAGCAGCGCCACGACCAGCAGGTCGAGCAGGCGCTTCAACACCCGGTAACGAAAAAGGTCCGCTGGCGTCCGCTCAACATGTCGCACCGGGCGCGCGACAGGCCACACCGATGTATCCGAAATGCTGTAACTCTGCGAACCCAACGTCGAACTCGTAAAACTCAGTTCGTCCGACTTTGCATCATTTTCCATTAAGAAGCCTCGAAACAGATAACTCACGTACTAGCGGAAACCAGGGAAGTGGGTAGATCTATTCCTTGAAGGCGACTGTAACGTCCATCAAATCAATGTCTTGCATCTTCAGCCCGGGCTCTGTGTACTGCTGATGAGGTAATGTTACCTGTTTCCGGCAAAGGCCGACAAACAGACTTACCGGTGATTGACGATACGTCCCAAGTTTGCATACACACCGGAAAGACGTCCCGCACCGGCTTCGGTCTACGCTCGAATCAACTCTTTCCTCATGGCCGGCGACACGCCTTCCTCGTCGACTAAAATCGTTCGATGCTGGTTTTCGAAACTCCGCTGTGTGACGTAAAGCTGATTCAACCCAAACGTTTCGGCGATGACCGAGGTTGGTTCGCTGAGGTTTTTAATGGGACGACTTTTGCGTCTATCGGATTGCCGGGGCAATTCGTGCAGGATAATCAGTCGAAAAGTTCGCGGGGTGTCCTGCGCGGACTGCATTATCAACTCGGGAAGCCGCAGGGAAAACTCGTGCGCGTCCTCTCCGGCCACATCTGGGACGTCGCCGTCGACCTCCGCCGCGACTCCCCCACCTTCGGCAAACACGCCGGGTTCCACCTCACCCCGCTCACCGCCGAAGGCGAACTCAACCTGCTCTGGATCCCCGAAGGCTTCGCCCACGGCTTCCTCGTCCTGTCAGAATCCGCCGAAGTCCTCTACAAAACCACCGACGTCTACCACCCCGCAGGCGAACGCTCCATCCTCTGGAACGATCCCACCCTCGCCATCTCCTGGCCCCTCGATGGCCTCACCCCCGCCGTCAGCCCCAAAGACGCCAAAGCCACCCCCTTCGCCCACGCCGAACTGCCGTAAAACAAACAACCGCAAATGCGCCCTCATCGCGGGCGGCGACCACTTCGTGGGGTGGAAGCTTCGCGTGGAATCCGGTCGCACTCCGCCTGAAGTCGCAACGCGAAGCCTCCACCCCACGAAGTGGCGCCCGTCCGGCGTTAGGACGTATTTGCACTTGCCCGTTCTACAAGTGGTACAGGTGATCCGCGCCGAGGACGAGGACCAGGGTGATGCCGGCTATGGCGATTTCGCCGATGGCTCCTACCAGGAATGGTTTAATCCCGAGCTTCATCAGGTCCTTGAAGTTGGTGCGCAGTCCCACGCCGGCGAACGTCAGCAGAAACGCCCAGCGTGACAGGTTCCCGAGCGCGCCAATCTGCGGACGGGTAAACCCGAACGGGATCAGCCCGGCAAGATGCGGGAACACCTTCGGGTCAAGCGTGCCGAGCGTCGCCACGAACGAGATGAACAGGAATCCGAGCACAAACTTGGGAAACTTCTTCCAGAGAAACGCGCCCTTGTTGGCGATCTCGGCGGCCTGCCCCTTGCGCGACCAGTAAAGCGCGTAGCCCAGCACGACGAAGCCGATGCACGCGTTGCGGCAGGTCTTGGCGAGCACCGCATACTTGCCGGCCGCGTCCGAGTAGAGGGCGCCGGCGGCCGTGGCCTCGGCGGTGTTGTCGACCGCGAGCCCGGTCCACAGGCCGTACGCATGGTCGGTCATATGCAGCGCGTGCCCGACGACCGGGAAGAACACCAGCGAGATTGCCCCGAGCGCCAGGATCGCCGCGATCGCGACCGAAGAGTCCTCTTCATCGGCATCAATCGCGCCCTGCGTGGCGATGATGGCGGAGACGCCGCAGACGCTCGACCCCACCGCCAGCAGGGTGATGAGCTTCGGCGGCAGGTTGAAGCCGCGGCCCAGGTACGTCATGAACGTCAGCGCCAGCGCGAGCTCGATGAAGATCAGCACGAAGGAAATCCCGCTCAGGTGGAGCACATCGCCCAGGATGAACCGCGCGCCGAGCAGGATGATGCCGGCCTTCAGCCAGAACTCGTAGGTCGCCACGCCGGCGCGGAAGATGCGCGGCAGCCCGACGGTGTTCGCGATCACCATGCCGATCACGATCGCCCACAGCACGTATTCGATATTGGGCAGGATCTGGTGGTGCGCCTTGCCGTAGCGTGCGATCGACTGCTCGATGAACTTGCCGGCGTAGCCGACGACGGCGAGCAGCAGGATGCCGGGAATCAGCCCGAGCAAGCCATGTTTGTTGGCTTCCTGCCGGTCGGCTTTGCGCTCGAGCGGCAGCGTGGTTGAGCTTGTAGCCATGGTGCGGATCTCCTTCGGGAAGCGGCCTTACCAGGCGACGGTTTTGAGGATGCCGACACGCACGAGCAGCGCAAGCGCAAGCGAGAGCACGACCGCCCAGACATCGGGCGAGAGAGAAAACTTCTTCTTTTCAGCGGGAACAGGGGTAGACATGCAGAACTCCTGGGGATGAACTGAGGCGGATACCGGTTCGACAGAACGCGCCGGTTCAGGGGCGGTTCAGGCGTGCGATCGAACCAAAATGGAGCGGGGTGGTGGCGGTGCGCCGGTGCTATGCCAGGCAGGGACAACAACAGCGGAGGGACCCGGAGAGGGTCGCACGGCGCGTCCTGCGAATGCTGAGAACTGAGTGCATGTCCTTCAGATGTATCACGCGCAGCTGCCGATGCAAAACGACAAAAGCGTCCTGACGCCGGACGGGCGCCTATCACTCCACGAACGGCTGCCGTTCCCGATGAGGGCGGTCCTGCTGTCGCTTTTGTAACCGGACTGAGGGTCATCTGGCGGCTTGATCCGGTTACAGCAGTTTTGTAACCTGACTGGCCTGTTTCAGAGGTTACGGATCGGCAACACGGCTGCCGTGAAAGGTTGCGCACGTCGATTGCGCGGCAACGGGGGTTTACCTGAATGCAGGACAGGCACCACGAGATTCACAAGGAGGATGTCATGAAGATCATCAAGAGCAGCAACGTCAAAGCACTCTTCACCAAGGCAGCACTGGCCGGCCTGGTCGCCGGCGCCGCGTTCATGGCAGCTCCGCAGAAGGCGAATGCGCAGGTGGCGTTCGGCATCCAGCTCGGACGGCCGGGATACGTAGCCCGCGTGCCGGTCTACCAGCAGCCCTATGTCGAAACCTATAACGCCGGCTACTACGCCGCGCCGGCGCCGTACGCGTACGGGTTCGACGGCCGCCGTGACTGGGACCGTCACGAATTCGAAGAGCGCCGCGAGCATGAGTACCGCGAGCATGAGTACCGCGAGCACGAGTACCGGGGCGGTGATCACGACCGCGATCACCGTGACTGGGATCGGCGGTAAGCAAAGAGGAGGCCTCATGGCCTCCTCTTTTGTGGCCTAAGACAACGGCAAGTGCGCCCTGGCCGCCGGCGGCGACCAATTCGTGGTTTTGGAGAGCTTCGCCGTGGTGGCAGCGTGGCTAGTCTTCGGCGTCGCCCTCTTCGACCAGCGCGGTGGTGCCTACGATGTTGAACGTTGTCGGCTCGCCGCCTGTGGGCTTGAGGGTGACGCGGATGGGCGCGCGCTGCCAGAGCGCGGGCTGGCAGACCGGGATGAAATGGTTCGGCTGCGGCCAGGGGGCAAGCAGCTTCTGCGCGACCGGCTTGCGCGCGCCAAGCTGCGCGACGATGGCGACGAGGCCGCCCCTGGCGGTGGCCGCGATGCCGCAGTAGGCGGCGTAGTCGCGGTACCAGGCGATGGTCGAGACGGCCGGGTCGAAGTCCGGCAGGTGCAGCGGCGTGATGTGGCCGGTGACGCGGTCGACCAGCAGCCATGGCCCGGGCTGCCAGACCCAGCGGGGTTCGCGGTCTTCGGGCAGGGCGTCGTTGACGTGGAGGGCGCGGCGGATGGCGAAGCTGCGCTCGGTGACCTCGTGGAGTTCGCCGGTGGTCCACTCGCGCTGGCGTTCGTCGACGATGAGCGGGCGGACTTTGAGGGTCGTGGTGTCCTCATTTTTTTCGTCGGGGGTGGTGTCGGGCGGGGTGTAGGAGACCTTGCGCATGCCGCCGAGGACCACGGCGTGGAGCCTGGGGGGTTTGGCGAATTTTGGCGGGGAGGTTTGAGCCGCGGCGACGTGAGCGGCGAAGAGCACGGGGAGCAGCAGGCGCATGATCGGACGATAGCGCGACGGGCTGTGGGGCTGCGGGTGAATCTGGATTGAAGCTCAAATTCGCTTCCCGCAACGGGTCGCGCCGGCGGTTAGCTGGGCCGGCGGGGTTGTCCTCGACGGGTTCGCGAGCGCCGTCTGCCGGGCTCAAGGGGCGGATGCGGCGGGAGGTCAAGGGTTGGGAGCGATTTTGGGGTAACTTTTCAGATACCTGCACAGGATTTGCTGTGCAAGATTAGGTCCGTTACACAAAATTGACGGCAAACGCAATCCCCAGCCGGAGTAGTATCGTTGCATTAGCGGTCTTGGTCGCCATACCGGCCGCGCCAGGTTCCCTTGCGCATCCTTCGAGGAACCAGCGGACCTATTCAAGTAGTACAAGGAAGGAATTAGAGATCTATGTGGAAACCGAATCAGACCGGATCGTCGACACCTCAGACCCCCGAGCCGCAGCGTGCGGCAACGCCTCCCGTCAGCAACTTTGAGAACTCGGCCTCTGCACGTCCCGCGGCGACGCCTGCGGCCGCAGCGGCAGCGGGTACGGGCGAACAGGCCACGATCGGAAAGTCGCTGATCATCAAGGGCGAACTCTCGGGTTCCGAATCGCTCTTCATCGACGGTAAGGTCGAGGGTGCGATCAACCTGCCGGGCAATCGCGTGACGGTGGGCCGCAACGGCCAGGTGGCGGCGAACATTCTCGCGCGCGAGATTGTGGTGCTGGGCAAAGTGCGTGGCAACTGCCAGGCATCGGACCGGGTTGACATCCGCAGCGAAGGTTCGCTCACGGGCGATGTGATCGCGGCGCGTATTTCGATCGAGGATGGCGCGTTCTTCAAGGGTGGCATCGACATCCGCAAGCCGGGCGCCGGCGATGCCAAGGCTGGCGTGCCTCCCGCGACGGTCAACGAGCCGATTGCAATCAACAGCTAGTTTCTGGAGTAGCAATTGCGGAGAGCCCTGGCTTCGGCCGGGGCTTTTCTGCGTCCGGGGGGCTACAGCGGTTGGAGGAGGGCGCTTGCTGTACCGTTGAGAGCGTTTGGCTGATGGCTGAGAGCTGGATGCCGGGTGTTATTTATCAGCTGATAGCTGTTAGTCGATAGCTGATAGTTTGCCGGGACCAAGTGAACGGGTTTTTCTATTCAGCCCGGATCTATTGCCTGATGGCTGAGAATGGATGCCGGGTGTTATTCATCAGCTGATAGCTGTTAGTCGATAGCTGATAGTTTGCCGGGACCAAGTGAACGGGTTTTTCTATTCAGCCCGGATCTTTTGCCTGATGGCTGAGAATTGATGCCGGGTGTGATTGATCAGCTGATAGTTGTGAGTCGATAGCTGATAGTTTGCCGGGTCAGGGGAGATTGCGGGTGATGGTGAAGGCTGTGCTGACCAGGGCGATCGTGAGCCACAGGATGCGCGGGCGGGGCCCGCTGAAATCGGGGAGTTCTGCGCGGAGCAGGTAGTAAAGAGCGACCGGCAGCAGTAGCAGGATGAGGGCGTTCTGGTGGAGCGCTTCGGTCCAGTTGCCGTAGAGCACGGCGGCGAGAGCGCGGGTGGCGCCGCAGCCGGGGCAGAGCAGGCCGGTGAACTGGTGAATGGGGCAGCGCGGGTAGAAGGGGTATAGCGCAGGTGGAAAGCGGAGCAGCAGGGCGGCTCCTGCGGCTGCGAGTGCCGGCGCCAGGAGGCGGCTAGTAGGGACGGATAGCGCCATAGCGGGCGGCGATCTTCATCTGCGAGATGCGGTTGAGGTGGTACTGGAAGTAAAGCCCGCCGAAGAAGAAGGTCATGATGCCGGAGAGCCGGAGGCCGATGGGTTCGGGGCCGTTGAAGTGTTCTTCAAGCGAGGCGCGCTGGCTGAAGCGGGCGATGAGGCGAACGACCCAGGCGGCAATGCCGAGCAGGCTGCTGAGCGAGTTGCCGGTATGCATATGCAGGCCCGGTGAGACGGCATGGTGCATGCTGTACGGCACGCCGACGACCAGCTGAACCACGACCAGGGCCGCGGCGCCGATGTAGTAGAAGAGCGAGGTGGCGTTGGGCTGAACGCGCTTGAGCCAGGACGCGATGATCAGGTTCCAGACGAACATGAAGAGCGAGCAGGTGAGCAGCGAGAAGAGCAGGACCAAGGCCCAGTGGAGGTTGGGGGGCTCGGGATAGGTGCCGTCGGTGAGGATCGTGGCGTAGACGGGCGCGGGATAGGTGGGGCCGCCGGCAAAGGGGCCGGGGTTGGGGGCGGGGGTCCACTCGGATGCGGGGGTGGCGGCCTGCTGCCCGGATGCGGCGGGTGCGGCGGCGGGCGCGGGTACGGAGGCGGCGGTGGCGCCGGGGTTGGCAAGGATCTGTGAGACCGGGAGCCATTCGGTCATGGTCTCGTTTTTGGCCAGGTCGGTGGGGAGCACGTTGCCGCTGGCGAGGTAGCGCCGCAGGTCTTCGAGGGTGTAGGGCCCGTACATCTGACCGTTGCGTGAGATCTGATAAAGCATGAAGGGGAGCTCCTGGTGCAATGGACAGGGTTGAGCAGTCGTCCGATGTTTACACGGAGTTGGTTTCCGCACAACAGGTTCTGATACGCGGGGCTAAAGGGTCTGGTTCAATGGGCCGGTGAGTGAGACGTCCTTGGCGGCGCGGCTGAAGAGGATGCGAAGGTCGCGCACCTCGCGGAGCGCGAAGGCTGCGGGGCCGGGTGCGGTGACGGCGAGGAAGTCGGCGCGGGTGACGTGATCGAGGTAGAAGGAGGGCCGGGCGTCGGGGGTGGTTGCGGCGATTTCGACGTGGCTCATTTCGAGGTTGCGGATGTGCCGGAGGAAGAAGCCCTGGGTGGGCATGGGGCCGAACATGTGCTGCTCGGGGTAGTGGGCGAGTTCCTCGCCGGGGGTGAGGGCGGCCTGCGAGGCGAGCGCGCCGCCGAGGTGCTCCATGTAGAAGTTGGCGATCTTGATGTCTTCGAGATCGTGGCCGGGGATGCCGCCGAGGATGTTGGCGTAGGTGGGCAGGGTGCCGCTGGCGGTGATGTTCGAGACGAGGATGCGCTTCATGGTGCCGACCCGGGTGGAGTCTCTGGGGCCGCGGAGGCGGGCACCGAGGCGCAGGAACAGAGGGCCGCGGTTGATGCCGCGCATGGTGATGTTCGAGATGGTGATGTCTTCGCAGCGGGCGCCGTCGACGGATTCGAGCGCGATGCCGAAGCAGTCTTCGAGCACGCAGTTGGTGATGGTGATGTTGAGGAAGCCGCCGTTGGACTCGGTGCCGCACTTGATCTGGCCGGTGCGCGGGGCTTTCTTCGGGTCGGTGAATTTACGCCAGGTGCCATCGAGGACGGAGCCGAGTTCGTAGCCGCCGGTGACGTAGCAGTTGCTGATGGTGAGGTTTTCGGTGGGGCGCGCGTGGCCGAGGGCGAAGCTGGATTTGGGGCAGATGCCGTCGTCCCACGGCGAGTTGATGGTGCAGTTGGTGACGCGCGCGTTGCGGCAGCAGTCGAGGTCCATGCCGTCGCGGTCGGTGTCGATGGTGAGATTGTCGATAGTGAGGTTGTCGACGCCGGTGAGGAGCAGGCCGAAGTGGCCGCCTTTGAGGATGGAGAAGTCGCGGAAGGTGACGTTGCGGCAGTTTTTGAGGGCGATGGCCTTGTTGCCGACGCCGGCTTGTTCGGCGACGAAGGACTGGAAGCCCTCGGGGGCTTTGTAGCCGCGGCTTAGGCCCGCGCCATGGATGAGGCCGGGGCCGGTGATGGCGAGGTCGTGGAGATCCTCGCCCCAGAGGAGCGAGTTATGCCAGTGGTTGTGTCCGTAGTCCTGGTAGGCGTCCCACGCGGTGTTGGGCTCGGCGGGGTCGTAGGTGCCGCCCATGTGGCCGGTGGTTTCGCCGGGTCTGGGGGAGTCGGCGGCGAGGAGGACGCAGCCTTGCGAGAGGTAGAGGTCGACGTGGCTCTGGAGGCGGATGGAGAAGGTGAGGAAGGTGCCGGCGGGGAAGAGCACGGTGCCACCGCCGGCGGCCACGGCGGCTGCGATGGCGGCATGGATGGCGGGGGTGTCGAGGGTTTTGCCGGAGCCGGTGGCGCCGTAGGTGCGGACGTCGAAGAAGAGGGGTGTTCGGGCGGCAGACTGGGCGGAAGCGGAGGAGGGCGCGAGGGCCGGGGTGAGGGCGGCGAGGGCGAGCGGGGAGAGTTTGAGGAGGTCGCGGCGGAGGGTGTCCATGGGGAAGCCCATGCTAGCAGAGGGTGGGGATGCTTAGCTGCGAGCTGTCAGGCGACGGCTGCGAGGTGGTCTGTACCCCCTTCATCGCGATGGACTGCGATGAAGGGGGTACAGGCGGGGGCTAGTATTTCGGGAGGTTGGCGGTGGACCAGCCTCCGCCGAGAGCCTTGATGAGCAGGACGGAGGCGTCCATGCGGCGGCGCTGGATGTCGATGTCGTTCCGTTCGTTGCCGAGCGCGGCGTTCTGCGCGGTGACGACCTGCAGGTAGGTGTCGAGGCCGCCGACGTAGCGGTTGTCGAAGATCTTCTGTGCGCCCTGGGCGGCGACGGTGGCTTCGTGCTGCTGTTGAGCTTCCTGCTCGAGGACGCGCAGGGCGGCGAGGTTGTCTTCGACCTGCTGGAAGGCTTCGAGGACAGTCTGCCGGTACTGGGCGGAGTCCTGCTCGAAGGCGGCGCGGGCCTGGGCGGAGACGCTGCTGCGCAGGCCGAAGTCGAAGATGTTGTAGTTGACGGTGGGGCCGAGGGCGTAGACGAAGTTTGAGGCGTTGAAGATGTTGGCGACCGAGCCGGACTCGAAGCCGGCGGCGGCGGATAGGCCGACGGTGGGGAAGTAGGCGGCGCGGGCGATGCCGATCTGCTGGTTGGCCTCTGCGGTGCGGCGCTCGGCGGCGGCGATATCGGGGCGGCGTTCGAGCAGCTGCGAGGGCAGGCCGGCGGGGATGCCGGGGGGCACGCCCTGAAGCGGAGCGTTATGGAGCGAGAAGCTGTTGGGCGGCTGGCCGATGAGGACGGCGATGGCGTGTTCGTTCTGCGCACGTTGCACCTTGATGTCCTCGAGCGCAACGAGGGCGGCCTGCAGCTGGGTTTTGGCCTGGAAGACGTCCGATTCGTTCGAGACGCCGCCGTTGAAGCGGTTGGTGGTGATGCGGAGAGCTTCCTGATAGTCCTTGACGGTGTCGTCGAGGAGCTTGGCCTGGGCGTCGTCCGCGCGCAGTTCGAAGTAGTCGACGGCGAGTTGGGTCTGGACGAGGAGTTCGGCGGTGGCGCGGTCGGCGGCGGTGGCCTGCGTTTCTTCGCGGGCAATGTTGACCTCGCGGCGGATGCGGCCCCAGAAGTCAAGCTCCCAGGAGGCGGTGAGCGGGAGCTGGACATCGGCTACGCCAGCGCCGGAGTTGGATCCGCTGAAGTAGGGCCGGCCCTGCGAGTAGCGGACGCCCTGGGCGAGGGCCTGGGTGCCGATGGTCGGGAAGAGGCGCGAGCGGTTGATGCCGATCTGCGCCTGGGCCTCTTCGTAGCGGGCCTGGTAGGTCTTGAGCGACTGGTTCTGGATGCCGGCTTTGACTTCAAGCAGGTTCAGCTCGCTGTTCTGAAAGATGGTCCACCAGTCGCCGCGCAGGGTGGCGTCGGACGGCGTGGCGGGGTGCCAGTTGGGGTCGTTTTCCTTGTAGGGCAGCTCGCTCTTGTCGACCGTGGTGGCGGGTGCGGTGAAGGCGGGCTGCAGGGGCTTCTGGTATTTGGGGCCTACCATGCAGCCGGTGAGGAGGAGCGACAGGCTGAAGCAGAAGCCGGTGCGCCCTATCCGCGGGCGGCGAACGCTGCGTGGGGTTCTGGACGCTGCGCGTGCCATTACTTGCCTCCCTTGACCGTGACCTGCTGGCCGTCGGTCATGGAGTCGGAGGGGTTGACGATGACGGCGTCGTTCTGGGTGAGGCCGGAGGCGACTTCGACGTTGGCACCGTGGTCTGCGGCGATCTTGACCGGGACGAGCTTGACCTTGTTATCGCGGACGACGCCGACCTGCATGCCCTGCGCGCGGAAGAGCAGGGTGTTCGACGGGATGGTGAGGTTGGTGCCGGTGGACGGGACCTTGAAGTGGACGGTGACGTAGGCGCCGGGGAGCAGCTTGCCGGCCTTGTTGGGGACGTCGACCTCGACGTTGAGGGTGCGTGAGGCCTGGTCGATGGCGCTGGCGTTGCGGGCGATGATGCCCATGAAATCCTGGCCGGGGTACTCGTCTGCGGTGAGGGTGGCCGTTCCGCCGTTGCGGACGAAGGTGGAGTAGACCTCGGGCACCGAGACGAAGACGCGGAGGGTATCGGGGGAGGCGAGCTGGAAGAGCGGGCGCGCGCCGGTACTGGTGGAACCGCCGGTGATGAGGTTGCCGATGTCGGTGTTGCGGGCGGTGACGATGCCGTCGTAGGGGGCGTAGATGAGCTCGAAGGACTTGAGCTGCTCGAGACGGCGGACGGCGGCCATGCTGGCTTCAACGGCGGCGCTGCGGGCTTCGGCGTCGCCGACGGCCTGGTCGGTCTCCTGCTTCGAAACGGAGTTCGATTTCAGCAGGTTCTGGTAGCGGGCGCTGGTGATGTTGGCAAGGTTGAGGTTGGCCTGGGAGGCCTTGAGATCGGCCTCGGCAACCTGCAGCTGCTGGTCAACCTCGGGGGTCTCAATGGTAGCCATGAGCTGGCCTTTGCGGACGTGGGCGCCGATGTCGAAGTACCACTTCTTCAGGTAGCCGTTAGTGCGCGAGTAGATGGGCGTATCGACGTAGGCCTGGGTGTTGCCGGGGAGCACGAGCGAACCGCCGGAGTTTCCGCCGGTGGGGTAGACGACATGCACCTCGGCGACGGAGTCGGCCTTGTTTTCGGTAGCGAGGGTCTTGTCGGCGGCGGAGCGTTTGAAGATGCCGAAGATGACGATCAGCGCAACCACAATAGCGGCGACGATGAGGCCGATCCAGAAGCCGCGGCCGAGACTGTGCTCGGCGGCGCTGGTGCCAGAGGCCTGGGCAAGGCGGTCATGGTCAAGCCGCTGGGTGCTCTCGGCGTCGTACTCCGGGGCGTTGGGATTGATGCCTGCGAAGTCCGTCTTCGTCTTTTCGGGTTGGGTTTCCAGGTGAGCCATTTTGCATTCTCCAAAGCGTTCTGAACTGGTTGAACTAGGCGCCGGCGGCGACCGGGTGCTGCGGCGCATGCTGCGGCTGGGCGGCTTGACGCTTCTCAAAGCTGTGCAGCCAGGCGAAGACCGACGGCACGAAGACGAGGGTAGCGACGGTAGCGGCGCAGAGTCCGCCGATGACCGCGCGGCCGAGCGGCGCGTTCTGTTCGCCGCCTTCGCCGAGGCCGAGCGCCATGGGGATCATGCCGATGATCATGGCGAGGGCGGTCATCATGACCGGGCGGAAGCGGGTGGCGCCGGCCTCGAGTGCGGCCTTGATGGGATCGCCGTGGAGGACAAGCTGCGAGCTGGCGAAGGAGACGACGAGGATGGAGTTCGCAGTAGCAACGCCCATGCACATGATGGCGCCCATGAGCGCGGGGACGGAGAGCGTGGTGCCGGTGGTGAAGAGGAACAGGACAATTCCGGCGAGTGCGGCGGGGAGGGCGGTGATGATGATGAAGGGATCGAGCCAGGACTGGAAGTTGACCACGATGAGCAGGTAGACGAGCACGATGGCGAAGGCGAGCCCGCCGATCAGACCGATGTAGGAGCTGTTCATGGTTTCGACCTGGCCGCGGACCTTGACGAAGTTACCGCGGGGCAGGTCCTTCTCGTGCCGCTTGACGACCTTGTTGATGGCGCGGCTGACGGAGCCGAGGTCGCGGTTCTGGACGTTGCCGTAAATATCGAGCGTGCGGCGGATGTTGTAGTGATTGATGACCGGCATCTCGTTAGTGCGGGTGATGCTGGCGATGTCGGTAAGAATCTCGGGCTTGGTCGCGGTTGCGGAGCTGATGGGAATGTTGTTGAGGTCGCTCATCGACTGGATGGTGTACTGCGGGGCCTGGATCTGGATCGGGTAGACGACACCGTTCTTCGGATTCAGGTAGAACATCGGGTTGAGCTGCGTGCTGCCGCTGAGGATGTTGACGAGCGAGCCGCCGATGTCCTTGAAGTTATAGCCGCCCTGCTGAGCCTTGGTGCGGTCGACATCGATTTTCAGCGCGGGATAGTCGTCGGGCTGCTGGATGCGCAGGTCGACGAGGCCGGGGATGGTCTTGAGCTCGGCGAGGACTTCGTTCGCGACCTTGCGGTTGCCCTCGATGTTGGCGCCGTCGAACTGGACGTCGATGGGGGCGGGCAGGCCGAAGTTGAGGATCTGGGTGACGATGTCGGACGGCAGGAAGTAGAAGATGGTGCCGGGGAAGGCGTTGGGCAGCTGCTTGCGGAGCTCGGCGACGTACTTATCGGTGGGGTGATGCTTTTCCCCGAGCGAGACGAGGATGTCGGCGTCGCCCGAGCCGTAGAGGCCGGAGGTGGCGTGCTGGGTGTTGAGCGTCGAGTAAGGGAGCCCGATGTTGTCGAGGATGTTATCCATCTCCGCCGGCGGGACGATCTTGCGGATGCGGGATTCCACTTCGTCGGCGAGCTTGGCGGTTTCTTCGATGCGCATGCCGTCGGGGGTGCGCATGTGCAGCAGGAAGGAGCCGGTATCGCTCGACGGGAAGAAGTTCTGGCCGAGGAAGGGCACGAGCAGGAAGACGGCGAGGCAGAGGAGCAGGAAGACGGGAACGAACATGCGGCGTGCGGCGACGAGGCCGCCGAGCAGGTTGGCGTAGGCGCTGCGCACCTTTTCGAACTGGCGCTCGAAGCCGCGCTGGAAGCGGGAGAAGATGTTGCGCGAGGGGACGGCATGGTGATCGTGCTTCTTGAGCAGGTACATCGCAAGCGTCGGGACCAGCGTGCGGGAGAGTGCGTAGGAGGCGAGCATGGCGAAGACGACGGCTTCGGCGAGCGGAACGAACAGATAGCGCGAGACGCCCGAGAGGAAGAACATCGGCAGGAAGACGATGCAGATGCAGAGGGTGGAGACGAGGGCGGGGACGGCGATCTGCGCGGCGCCCTCGAGGATGCCCTCGTGGAGCTCGGCACCTTCTTCGAGGTAGCGTTCGATGTTTTCGATGGTGACGGTGGCGTCGTCGACCAGGATGCCGACGGCGAGGGCGAGCCCGCCGAGCGTCATGATGTTGATGGTTTCGCCGATGAGCCCGAGGATGATGATGGACGTAAGAATCGACAGCGGGATCGAGACGGCGATGATGAGGGTCGCGCGCCAGCTGCCGAGGAAGAGCAGGATCATGAGGCCGGTGAGCGCGGCGGCGATGACGGCTTCGCGGATGACGCCCTGGACCGAGGCGCGGACGAAGATGGCCTGGTCGGCGAGCGGGGTGATCCTGAGTGCGGGGGGCAGGGTGGACTTGATGCGCGGGAGCAGATCGCGAATGCCCTGGACGACCGTGAGGGTGGAGGCGCTGCCTGATTTGAGGATGGTGATGAGCACGCCGCGTGCGCCGTTTGAGCGGACGATGTTGGTCTGCGGGATGCTGCCGTCTGCGACGGTGGCTACGTCGCGCAGGTAGATGATGGTGCTGCCGACCTGCTTGATGGGCAGGTTGGCGAGGCCCTGAATGGTCTCGGGCGAGGAGTTGACGAGGATGTCGTACTCGTTGACGCCGATCTTGGCGGTACCGCCGGGCTGGACTACATTCTGCGCGGCCATGGCGTTGATGACGTCACTGGGGGCGAGGCCCTTGGCCTGCAGCAGGCGGGGGTCGAGGTTGACCATTACCGTGCGCTGCTTGCCGCCGTAGACGTTGGGTACGACCGCTCCCTGGATGGTGACCAGCTGCGGCCGGATGAAGTTGAGACCGTAGTCGTTGAGCTGCTGCTCGGTGAGGTTATCGCCGGAGAGGGCGAGCTGGAGAATCGGCACTGAGGAGGCGGAGAAGTTGATGATCTGCGGGGGGAGGACGCCGGGAGGCAGCTGGCGGAGTTCGAACTCGGAGGCGGCGGAGACCTGGGCGTTGGCGGTATCGAGCGAGGCGCCGGGCTGCAGGTAAACCTTGATGATGGCCTGGCCGCGGTAGGTGGTGGATTCGACGTGCTGGATGTTGTCGACGAGGGTGGTGAGGGCCTTTTCGTACGGTGTGGTGAGGCGGCCTTCAAGCTCTTCGGGCTGAAGGCCCGTGTACTGCCAGGCGATGGAGACGACAGGAATATTGATGTTGGGAAAGATGTCGGTCGGGGTGCGGGTAATCACGACGGGGGCGGCGATCAGGATCAGGATGGCCAGCACGATGAAGGTGTAGGGGCGGTTGAGTGCCAGTTTGACGATCCACATAGTGCAGGTTCCTCGCTTGCGGTGCGGTCAACGCGCAACGGTTAGGATGCGGACCTTTTCAGCCGTAGTGATAGGACAGGTCCAGGGGACGTTTGGTTTCACATGTATTTCCGGTCAGTTTGAACGGAAATACCGATCGCGCGACAATGAAACCGGGGAGATACGCAACGATGGAGCTACGACATCTACGATACCTCTGTGCTGTTGCGGAATTCGGAACATTTCGCGAGGCCAGCAAGCAGCTGCATGTTTCGCAGTCCGCGATCAGCGAGCAGATTGCCGATTTGGAACATGAACTGGGCGGGCCGCTGCTCGACCGGGGCCAGCGGAGCACGCGGCTGACGGCGCAGGGCAAGATCTTCGTCGAGGAGGCGAAGAAGACGCTGACCCAGGCGGATCGCGCGGTCGAGTTGACCCGGCGCTCGATGATCGGGCAGGAAGGCACGCTGTCGATCGGGTTCTTCATCTGGGGTGCGGGTGGGTTCTTCGCGTCGATCATTCGCGAATATCGCAAGCTGCATCCGCAGGTGAAGCTGAGCCTGATCGACATGGCGGCGCATGAGCAGATGCCGGCGCTGGTAAACGGGCGCATCGATGTGGGGTTTACGCGGCCGCTCGAGCCGCCATACGACACGATGCTGAAGGACGAGCTGCTCTACAACGACCCGGTGGTGGCGGTGCTGCCGCGCGATCATCCGCTGGCGAAGGGGCCGGTGGATCTGAAGGCGCTGGCCGGCGAGCGGTTTGTGCTGGTGCAGCGGCAGCCGACGCCGGTGCTGTTCGACCGGATCCTCGGGCTGTGCGCGTCGCAGGGGTTTTCGCCGAACATCGTGACGACGTCGGAGTCGTGGTCGGGGATTCTGACGCTGGTGGATTCGGGCGAGGGTGTGGCGCTGGTGCCGGCCGGGGTGCGCCATCTGCGGACGCCGGGGCTGGTGTTCCTGGAACTGCGGCCGGAGACGACGCATGTGGGCCTGTCCGTCGCCTGGAACCCGCAGAACGAAGGCCCCGTCGTCCGCGACTTCCTGAAGCTGGTGCGCGCGAATAAGGAGCGGATTCGGCGGTCGGCCTGAGCACCGGCAACGGCAGGTGCGTCCTAACGGCGGACGGGCGCCACTTCGTGGGGTGGAGGCTTCGCGTCGCAGCTTCATGCATTGTGCAATGGCTCGGCACGCGAAGCTTCCGCCACCCGCAGTGCTCGCGGCCCGCGATCAGCGCGCGGTTGCAGTTGACTGTTCTTCGAGGCTCAACTGCAGGACGACGGCTTCGTTAGGCCGCAGGCGCAGGTCCCAGGCTAGTTCGGTATCCGTGACGTCGAGGTAGGAGCTGAGGAGGAGGTGGCCTCTGGAGCAGTCGATGAATCTTTCATCGTTGGTGAAGTTGAGGTGGATTTCGAGCTGTTCGCCGCCGGCGGAGCGCAGGTAGCTGAGGACGCCGTCGTGCGCACGCACCTGGGAGACGGTGCCGGCGACCAGGGCGGGGCAGCGCCGGCGCATCGCGAGCAGGGTTCGATAGAGGCAGAGCGCGGAGTGAGCGTCGGCGAGTTGAGATTCGACGGTGAATTGCGGCCAGTCCCAGACGAGTGGGAGCCACGTATGCGCGCCCGGGGCGGTAAAGCCGGCGTTTTCGCGGTTGGTCCACAGCATGGGCGAGCGTTCGGGATCGCGGCCGAAGCCGAGCCGCGGCTGGCTCAACTCGGCTGGGTCGCGCACGTCGGCGGGGAAGATGCGGGCGTCCGGCATGGCGAGCTCGTCGCCGTAGTAGAGCGTAGGGGTGCCGCGGAGGGTTAGCAGCAAAACCGCGGCGACGCGGGCCTGGGCCGCGCCGACGCGGGAGGCAAGCCGTTTCTGGTCGTGGTTGCCGAGCACCCAGTTGGGCCACGCGCCGGGCGGGAGTGCGGCTTCGTAGTCGCGGATCAGTTCGGCGATGACGTCGGCCTGCCATGCGCTCTGGATGAGGTGAAAGTTGAAGGGCATCTGGGCGCCGGTGAGCGCGGGCACTTCGGGCGTTTCGAGGAGCGGGATGTCGGGGCCGTAGTAGGCGACGAGCTCCTTGATCGGGAGGTAAATCTCACCAATGAGGACGCGCTCGCTGTACTGATCGAGCAGCGCACGCATCTCCTGGACGATCTTGTGGGTCTCGGGCTGGTCGGCGGTGTATTTCGGCAGCACTGCCCAGAAGGACGAGCCGCCGTCGAAAGCGGGATTGGGAGGGTTCGAGCGGAACTGGTCGTCCTTGATGAGCAGCCAGAGGACATCCATGCGGAAGCCGTCGACTCCTTTATCCAGCCAGAAGCGCATGGCGGCGAACATGGCTTCGCGGACGGCGGGGTTGCGCCAGTTGAGGTCCGGCTGCTGCGGCAGGAAGGAGTGGTAATAGTACTGGCCGGTGGGTGAGTCGAAGGTCCAACCGGGGCCGCCGAAGTTCGAGAGCCAGTTGTTGGGCGGTCCGCCGCCGGGGGCGGGGTCGCGCCACAGGTACCAGTCGCGTTTGGGGTTCGAGCGTGCACTGCGTGAGGCGAGAAACCACGGGTGCTGGTCCGACGTGTGGTTCGGGACAAAGTCGAGGATGAGTTTGAGCCCGCGCTCGTGGGCGCCGGCGATGAGCGCGTCGAAGTCGGCCAATGTGCCGAAGAGGGGATCGACGCTAGTGTAATCGGCGACGTCGTAGCCGAAGTCGGCCATCGGCGAGGGGTAAAAGGGCGAGATCCAGACGGCGTCGACACCGAGTTCGACGAGGTAGTCGAGCCGGGAGAGGATACCGCGCAGGTCGCCGACCCCGTCCGCTCCAGAGTCCTGGAACGATCGCGGGTAGACCTGGTAGATCACTCCGTCACGCCACCAGACTCCATTGAGCATGGTGGTGAGATGCGGAAAAGTTACGAAAGTTATTCCTCTCCAGCACCTTTGTGTCCGGCCAAAACTTCCGGCATATCGGCAAGGACGTAGGTCATGACGGCGAGAGATGCGACATTTTTTCGGAACTCGACGGGGTCGACCTTGTCGAGGGTGTCGGCTTCTGTGTGGTGCCAGTCGAAGTAGTGGGCGGCGGTAGTCTCCTCACCGAGACCCGGGACGCCGGCGGCCATGAGCGGCGAAATATCGGAGCCGCCGCCGCCGGGCTTGACCTTGGTAGCGCCGACGGGTGCGAGCAACGAGGCGATGTCCTGGAGGTTGGCGAGCGAGTGTTCTTCGGCCGGCGAGAGCTTCACATCGGCGGGAGCGGGGCGGCCCGGGGTGCCTCGGCGGAAGCCTCCGCCGCCGCCGGCTGAGCCGTATCCGTAGCCGACCGGGGTCTCGGCGCCACCGTCCATTTCGATGGCGGCGACGTGGTTTTTGAGCTCCGCGGGGGAGAGCGCAGCGGCGTAGGCTTCTCCGCCGGCGCCCCCGTTTTCTTCATTGACCCAGAAGACAACGCGGATGGTGCGCTTTGGCTTCAGGCCGGACTTCCTGATGACGTTGACGGCGGCGAGCGTGCCCATGATGCCGGAGCCGTCATCCTGCGCGCCCTGGCCTACGTCCCAGGAATCGATGTGGCCGCCGAGGACGACGACCTGCTCGGGGTGCTCGGAGCCGACGATCTCGCCGATGACGTTGGCGGCGACGACGGGGGCTTCGAGGTGCGCCTCCATCTGGAAGTGGACCTTGACCGGTTTGCCTTCGGATTGGAGGCGCGCGAGCATCTCGGCGTCTTCGATGGAGATGGCGGCGGCGGGGATCTTCGTCTGACTGGGATCGTACTGCAGGGTGCCGGTGTGCGGCAGCTGTACGGCGAGCGGAGTGATGGAGCGAACGAGCACGCCAACTGCTCCGAGCGACGCGGCCTGCGAGGCGCCGGCGATGCGGTACATGACGGTGCGGCCGTAGCCGGTGTAGGGCGCGTTGAAGACGACAATCTTGCCTTCAACGCCCGGGCGCCCCAGCTTCTTGAGCGCGTCGAAGTCGGGCACGACGGCGACCTCGGCAGTGAGGCCGGCGGGCGGGGTGGCGACGCTCATGCCGAGGCCGAGCAGGTGCAGCGGCTTGGCGACGGGCGCGAGGATCTCGCCGGACTCCCTGCCGCGGACCCAGTGCGGCACGGTGGCGGGCTGGGTGTGGACGTTGACCAGGCCCTCCTGCTTCATCAGGTCGGCGCTCCACGCGATGGCGCGCATCAGCGGCTCGGAGCCGGAGATGCGCTTGCCGATGTGGTCGCAGAGATAGGTGAGGTTCGCGTAACCTTCCCGATCGGCAAGCGAGGCGGAGATGAGCTTATCCGCGGCCGCCTGGTACGTGATGGCCAGCGAGGAGGGCGCGGTCTGCGCCGGAGCGGCGCCCTGAATCAGGGTGCAGGCGAGCGAGACGGGCAGGGCACAGCGGAGCACGGACGAACGGGTGAGCTGGCGGAGGAGCGTCATCTGCGCATCTTCTCACAAGCCGCCGCTCACCCAAAGAGCGGAAGTGCCGGTCTGCTAGCGGTGGTAGTGATGACGGTAATGGCGGTGATGATAGTGCCGGTGGTGGCGGTGACCATGATCGACGATGACGATCTGGGCGTTCGCAGGCGTCGCAAACGGTGCAGCGAGGATCAAGGCAAGCATGGCGTACAGAAAAATCTTCATACTGAGGTAGATGGAAAAGCGTGGCGTTGGGTTGTTGTGGGCCGGCGAATTGCCTTTGGCTTTGGATGATCCGGCTTTCATCCATTTGAAGAGCGGCATCGGTTACAGTTTCAAAAGGCCTCAAGAACAGAGACGCGAGGGAATCCCTCGCCACAAGGAGCACGTATGCAGCTTGGCATGATTGGTTTAGGGCGGATGGGCGCGAACATGGTAAAGCGTCTCGCGGCGAATGGTCACGAGGCTGTGGTCTGGGATACGTCCCAGAAGACCATCGACGAGCTTGCGCAGGTCGATCACATTACCGGTTCAAACTCACTCGAGGACTTCGTCTCGAAGCTCCAGAAGCCGCGTGCGATCTGGCTGATGATCCCGGCAGGCTATGTCGAGTCGACCATTCAGAAACTGGTGCCGCATCTCGAGGCGGACGATATTCTGATCGACGGCGGCAACTCCTATTACATTGACGACATTGCGCGCACCAAGGAACTGACCCCGAAGGGCATCCACTACGTGGACGTCGGTACGAGCGGCGGCGTGTGGGGACTGGAGCGCGGGTACTGCATGATGATCGGCGGACCGGATGCGGCGGTCGAGCGGCTTGATCCGATCTTCAAGACCATTGCTCCCGGAATCGGCGATATTCCGAAGACCAAGGGGCGCGAGAAGCTGGGCTCGACGGCTGAAGAAGGCTACCTGCACTGCGGTTTGAGCGGCGCGGGCCACTTCGTGAAGATGGTGCATAACGGCATCGAGTACGGCATGATGGCTGCTTATGCCGAGGGTCTTGGCGTGCTCAAGGCTGCGAATATCGGCAAGCATACGAATGAGATTGACGCCGAGACGACGCCGCTGCGCGACCCGGAGCACTACCTGTACGACATGGACCTGCCGAACATCACCGAAGTGTGGCGTCGCGGCAGCGTAATTGCCTCATGGCTGCTGGACCTGACGGCCGGCGCGCTGGCACAGGATCCTGAACTTGCGAAGTACGGCGGGCGGGTTTCGGATTCGGGCGAAGGCCGCTGGACGATCAAGGCGGGCATTGATGAAGGCGTGCCGACCCCCGTGCTGACCGCTTCGCTCTATTCGCGGTTCGCGTCGCGCGGTGAGGCCGAGTACTCGAACAAGGTGCTTTCGGCGATGCGTTTCGCCTTTGGCGGCCACCTCGAAAAGCCCAAGGAATAGGGTCCCCTGTTGAATGGAGAGCAAATGAGTCAGAACCACTCGGATGCACTTGTCTTCTTTGGGGCCACAGGCGATCTTGCCTACAAGAAGATCTTTCCGTCCCTGCAGTCCATGGTCAAACGCGGCACCCTGACGGTTCCCGTCATCGGTGTCGCGAAGGCCGGATGGAACCTTGCCCAGCTGAAGGCCCGGGCCAAGGATTCGCTTGAAAAGCACGGCGGGCTGGATGAAGCGGCATGGGAGAAGTTGAGCGGGCTGCTGCGTTATGTCGACGGCGACTATTCCGATCCGGAGACGTTTGCCGCGGTCCGGAAGGAGCTGGGCGACGCGCAGTGTCCCGCGCACTACCTGGCGATTCCGCCGTTTCTGTTCAGCAAGGTTGTTGAACAACTGGTGCAGTCGGGCAGCGCAAAAAATGCGCGGATGATCGTCGAAAAGCCGTTCGGGCACGATCTCGCGAGTGCCCAGGAGTTGGACCGGATCCTTCTCTCGGCGTTTCCGGAAACGGCGATCTTCCGCATCGATCACTACCTGGCGAAGGGCCCCGTGCACAACATGGTGTCGTTCCGCTTCTCAAATACATTCCTTGAGCCGGTGTGGAACCGCGAGCATATCGAGAGCGTCCAGATCACCATGGCTGAGGACTTCGGCATCCAGGGCCGCGGCGCCTTCTACGACCAGACCGGTGCGATTCGCGACGTGATCCAGAACCACATCTTTCAGCTGATGTGCAATCTCGCCATGGAGTGTCCGGCACGCAACGACAGCGAATCCATGCGCGATGAGAAGGTGAAGGTCCTCAAGGCTATCCCGTCGATCGACCCGAAGGATGTGGTGCGCGGCCAGTTCGGCGGCTACCAGGACGAACCCGGCGTCGCCAAGGGCTCGACCGTCGAGACCTATGCCGCGCTAAGGCTTGAGGTGAAGAACTGGCGCTGGGATGGCGTGCCGTTCTACATCCGCGCCGGCAAGAACCTGCCCATCACCTGCACCGAAGTGATCGCGCGCTTCCGCAAGCCGCCAGCCAATGGGACCTCGCGCCACGAGCTTCCGGGAACCTATGTGCGCTTCCGCATCAGCCCGGAGATGACCATTGCAATGGCCGTCGTGGTGTCGTCTCCTGATGAAAACGGCAGGCAGGAGGCGGTCGAGATGATCGCCAGCCGTCACTCCCGTCCCGGCGAGATGGAGGCATATGAGCGCGTGCTGTCGGATGCGATTGCCGGGGACGCGACGCTGTTTGCGCGGCAGGACTATGTCGAAGAGGCGTGGCGGATCGTCGATCCGATGCTGAACGCGACGACGCCGGTCTATCCGTATGAGCCGCACACGTGGGGCCCGAAAGAGGTGGATGAGAAGCTGACGCCTCCGGGCGGCTGGGATCATCCGACGCCAGAGGAACAGGAAGATTTCCGGCTCATCAAGCGCGTGGACGCGTGACACCTACGGGCCAGGACAGCTGCCTAACGCGGCTGTCCTGGCTCGTAGGACGGGACCTCTGGAAAGGGGCTGCTAGGACGGGCCGATTGCTGGGCTGGCTGGCATGGGGAGCTTTGGCTGCCGGCGTTTCAGCGTCTCGGACCCGCCGCTGAGGAACACGCGCAGTGACGGCTTCTTGTTGTAAGCCTCCTGCGTGACGCGCACGATGGCACCGTTGCGCATCCGCAGGTAGACAAACGGCTGGGTCACCAGCCTCAGCGTACAGTGTTGTGTCGGCACCGGGCCGTCGGTGACGGCCTCCGTCGGAAGGATCACTTCGAGCTTCGTGTCAGCCTTGATCCATCGGGCTTCCAGACCCTGGAAGCCCGGCGCGACGCGCACCCGGTTGCAGCCCTCGTAGGTAAAGGTCGCACCAGCCGTGCCATTGGGCGGCGTGACCAGGTCGGCTCGTCCGGCGCCCGAGAAATCGTCGTCACCGCCGCCGAGCGACAGCGAACCCGCGCTCGAAGACGCACTGGCTCCGTCAGCCGATGGATCGGGCAACGTGCCGCTCGACCAGTTCGGCTGCATCCGGACTGTGCGATGGGTATCGTCGATCGCCAGTATATGCAGGCGCAGGGGGTATTCCGCCGCATGAGTTGGCTCCGCGGACGCAGGTTGCGGGGTGTCCGCTCCCGCTGACTGTCCCCGGCAGGTGGCCGCGCAGGAACAGCAGATGGCCGCCAGGATGAGGATGGAAGAGCTGTGTCCCATGGTCGAACCGACGCTTCCTTGGAGAATTTGTTTCGCCTGCAGGAGCGGTCTGACCGATTGCTTTCAATGGTCGGGGCGGAGGGATTCGAACCCCCGACCCTCTGGTCCCAAACCAGATGCGCTACCAGACTGCGCTACGCCCCGACACTGCCTTTAGGATACCGCAGACAGGAACAAGCAACGATAAATGCGTCCTGACGCCGGAGGGGCGCCACTGCGCCGGGTGGAGGCTTCCGGTCGTAACCTCCGGTAGAACACGGCTGGAGATCACGCGAAGCTCCTACAGCACGAAGTGGTTGCTGCCCGCGATCAGGGCGCTGTTGTGTTTGCTCGTTCTGGTTTGCTGGTTAGAAGCCGCTATGGCCCAACCAGCGTTCGAGGTGGAGCAGCAACCAGCCGGCGAGGAGCATCGGGATCAGCATCAGGATGATCAGTACCAGGCAAACCCCGGCGATGAAGAGCCAGTTGCTGGCGGTGTGCTTCTGCGGCATGTCGAGCGATTCCGCCAGCAGCTTGTAGTTGCGCCGGTTGGCGCGCCAGCCGATGTCGAAGAGATTGCCGAGGAATGGTACGGTGCCGACCGCAGTCTCCACAGCGACATTCGCGACCATGCGTGCGACCGTGACTTTCGGGACACCGCGGGCCCACGCGGCGACGATGATAATGGTCGAGGCGAGGCCGCCGACGATGTCGCCGATGCCAGGGATGAAGCCGACAATCCCGTCCAGACCGAAGCGGATTGGCGTACCCGGGACGTGGATGAAGTCGTCGAGCAGGTGCGACAGGAGATCGAGGTTTTCGTTTGAGAACGCAGGCTGGCCGCGTTTGAAGCGCGGGCTGAGAATCTCGGGTTTCGCCGTAATCGCCATCGTTTTTGAACCGCCCCGGACGGTAAGTGAGCTGGACTGACAGGTCCACCTCTCTTCTAGATGCATTCCGCGGGCCCGGTGCGTTATACTGACCGTAATACGGCGGCTATAGTTCAGTGGCAGAACGCCGCTCTGTGGCAGCGGATGTCGTGGGTTCGAAACCCACTAGCCGCCCCAATTTCCCCCCTTACACATCAGAGGCCCGTGCCCCGCAAACCATCAGCGACTTCCGCACGCCTGCCTTCGCGCGAAGCGGACCGTCTTTTTGCCGGTACTTCGGGCTGGGCCTACACCACCTGGAAGCCGGATTTCTACCCGGCCGGCGTGTCGTCGAAGAAGTTCCTGAACTTCTACGCGACGAAGCTGAATTCGGTCGAAGTGAACTATACCTTCACCAAGCTGCCAACGCCCGAGCAGGTCGCGGGCTGGCTGGCCCAGGTTCCGGAAGGCTTCCGCTTCTCCTTCAAAGCGCCTCAGCGCATCACGCATTTCAGCCGGCTCCTGGAATGTGAACAGCACCTTGCGGACTTCCTCGCCTGCGTGCAGCCAGTAGTGGACGCGGGCAAGTTCGGGTTGATCCTGTTCCAGCTTCCGCCCAACTTCAAGGTAAATCTCGACCGGCTCAAAACCTTCCTGGCGCTGCCCGCACTGCGACCCTTGCGCATCGCCTTCGAGTTCCGCAACACAAGCTGGTTTACGCCGGAGACTTCGGCTCTGCTGACCCGTTACGGCGCGGCGCTCTGCATTGCCGAGACGGAAGACTTCGTGTCGCCCCAGTGGCATACGGCTGGCGGCTTCTCGGCTTATCGCCTGCGCCAGACCGGCGGCTACAAGCCGCGCCAGCTCAAGGCGCTCGCCGCACGCGTAGGCGCGCTCGCGCAGGAGCGCGAGGTGTACGTCTACTTCAAGCATGAAGAGGAGCCGATCGGCGCACTCAACGCCGTCGCCTTTCGCAAGGCCGTCGCGCGTGAGATTGGCAAGTCATGAAGCCCTTCGGCGCCACCCCCTTCGTGCCGCGTCCGTGGCTGGCGAATGGACACGTGCAAACCATCGTCGGCAACTTCCTCAGCCGCGCTGACACCTTGCCGCCGGCGACGGAAGAGCTGGTCGAGGTCGAGCCGGCGACCCAATCGCGCATGTCGAGCCAGGTGCTTTGTCACTGCCACTGGCAGCCGGCTGAGGTGCGCCGAGACCGTCTCACGGTGATCGTGCTGCATGGGCTCGAGGGGTCGTCCAATTCGCAATATGTTGTAGGCAACGCGAACAAGATGTTTCGCGCCGGCTTCAATGTCGTTCGCATGAACATGCGCAACTGCGGCGGCACCGAGGCGCTTTCGCCGACGCTCTACCACTCGGGACTCTCGGGCGATGTGGGCGCGGTGCTGCGCACGCTGGCCGACCGCATCGGACTCGATCGCTTCGCGCTCGCCGGCTACTCGATGGGCGGCAACCTGGTGCTGAAGCTTGCCGGTGAACTCGGTTCCTCCGAGCCTCGCCTGCTCGCGGTCACGACTGTCTCGCCCGCACTCGATCTCGGTCCCTCGGCGGACGCGCTGCACGAGACCCTCAATCGCATCTACGAACGGCGCTTTCTGCGCGCGTTGACCAGGCGCTACCTGCAGAAAGCGAAGCTGTTTCCCGGCATCTACGATCCCGCGCGCGCCGTGGGCCTCGGCTCGCTGATCGACTTCGACGATCGCATCACGGCGTTCTACAACGGCTTCAGCGGAGCACCCGATTATTACAATCGTGCGGCCGCCGCGCGTGTGCTCAAGACTATCGCCGTGCCCACGCTGATCCTGCATGCGCTCGACGACCCGTTCGTCAGGCTCACGCACCAGAGTCGTGCCGACATCCGCGCGAACCCCAGCATCACCCTCATCGAAACCCGCCATGGCGGCCACTGCGCGTTTCTTGCAAAACCCGTCCCAGCCGAAGACGATGACGGCTACTGGGCGGAGACGACCCTGCTCGACTTTCTTGCATACCAGCTTGAGGCCCGGCGCCATGCCGCGCCCGCGGTCGAGCAGACGGCCTCTTCCTGAGATAATCGCAGGATGCTTGCTGAGTGGTCCGCCGAGTGCGCAGCCGACGATCCTGTTCTCGTCGTTCCCTATACCGGCGACCCAGGCATGGGCGACTTCATCGACCTGCGCGAGAACCCCTACGACCTCGACCACATCCCCGAAGCCGAGCAGCATCCGCCCCTGCTGCAGAGTCTGCGCGCGCTTAACGCCTCACGCTCCCCGGTCTTCACCGCCAAGTGCGACGCATGGATTGCCGATGCGGAAGAGCTTGAGGCGCTCCGACTAGACCTTGACATGACCCCGGACGAAGCGCCCAGCGGCTTCCTGAGCTACATCGACCTGCTCTGGCGGGAGCGGTCGCTCTTCGTCTCGTTTCACCAGCAGGAGCAGCGTCTCACGCGCCTGGCGCGCGTGGCCGAGGCACTCGATCAACCGTACGCCGTGCTCGAATGTGTCCTGCGGCCGGCACTGGTCGATCTCACCGGGCCACAGGAAGGTTTCGCCGTCAGCCTCTATGTGAAGGCGCTCGGCACCGACGCGCCGCATGCATACGAGAACTGGTCGCGCGCACTCGAGGCAATCGTTACCGTGCTGCGCGGCAAGGACTTTGCGACGAGCTGACCGGCTGGCGACAGATGTCCCAGAGGATGGTGCGCCAGGTTGGTGCCGTTACAATGAACGCAGCCCACGCGGGCGAGTAGCTCAATTGGATAGAGCACGAGCCTTCTAAGCTCGGGGTTGCAGGTTCGATCCCTGCCTCGCCTACCATTTCTGATGGGTCCAGCATCGGGCGGAGTGCACCTTCCGGCTCGGGTCAAATCGGCTGCCATTTATTGGGTAAATGTCTGCAGCTTTTGCGGGTCCAGGATGATCATGGACGAACCCCGCATCTGGATGAGTTTTTCCTTACTAAAACGGGTCATCGTGCGGGTGATGGTCTCTCGCGAGCTGCCAACGAAGTTCGCAAGCTCCTCGTGCGTCAGGGCCATCGTGAACGTCATCCCGTCGCTCTCGCAGGCAGCTGAGTTCTTGCCCCAGTCCAGCAACACGTTGGCGAGCTTACCCGCCGCGGATCCCGAAAGCGCGAGGCGCCGCGCGTCGAAGAAGGCTGCCTTGTAGTCTTCTGAAAGCACCTTTGCGGCGTTCAGACTGCCCTCACCGAAAGTCTTCAAGAAAGCCAGGAACGCGGCGCGCGGGATGCATTTGACTTCCGTCATGTGCACTGACTCTGCCGTTACCTCGTAGGCCGCTCCCGATATAACGGCGCCCAACCCGAGCACGTCGCCCGGCATGGCGATCTTCAGGATAAGCGTCTTCCCGTCTTTCGAGGAGCAGTAGAGCTTCACCTGGCCGGTGCAGACGACATAAACCGCATCCCCTGGATCGCCCTCCCGGAAGAGCGCGGCGCCCCGGCTGACGATCCTTTGCTGACCGATGGCGGAGTAGACGGCAAGGGACTCGGCGCCGAGATTGCAGAACATGCGCAGCGAACGATGTTCGCAATCAAGACACCCATGATCTCCGGTTTTCGTGCGGTGCGATGGGGGCATACAGACCTCGACAGAGCTGATCGCAACTGCTGTCCTCACTCTACAGCCCCCTGCAAGCCCGGTCAGCCTCAATCGATGAGTCGGGCCGAGTCAGGCCGCCGAACTGTAGCCGGAGCGGACCAGGCTGGCACTGCGAGTCCCGATGACGATGGCTGGCTGATAGCCATTGGCCAGGCAGGTCAATTTGGCCTCGAGCGACTCGCCGTGGCATATCGAGTCTGCAGGGCATTCGTCACAGCACCTCTGCGTCAATGCCGCCGGTTGCTCGATTGGTCCTGCAACGCTGGCCGGCTGTGCCGCGCCCATGGTCAGCTTCCAGTCCTGCGAGACGGCGACCGCGGGATGATCGACCCGGTACTCGAGGAACAGCATCCGGCCGCCCAGAAACAGTTCGCTGATGCCGTAAAGACCGACAAAGGACCCGAAGGCCAGCGCCATACCCTCGGGGCTGAGTCCGTTTGAGAACGGCAGCATCAGCGCAAGCACGCCCAGCACAAGCGGACTCGTGTAGCAGGAGAGGCAGCCGTAGTCACGGTGCGTGTCGCGGGCCACGGAGAACTCTGCCAGCGCTGCTCCACCGGCCTGGATGGCGACGAGGATGGCAGCCCAACCCATGCCGAGCGAACCCCAGGCAACTGCGAAAAGCGTCAGGCCGCAGGCGATCGACACCAGGGGCTGGACAAACAACGCACGGCGATGAGTCGCACGCGCCGGAAGCAGGATGCCGAGCAGGATGGCGGCCCCTGCGTCCAGCAGGCAGTAGGCCGCAAGGGCGTCGATTGCGAGCGTGGCCATGGTTGGAATGGAGAGCATGGATGAAGCGGCCGCCGGGATAGCGACGATCGCGATGCCGGCGAGCAGGGTCAGAAGTCCGCGGATGGCAGAGAACGTCCAGTATTGCGTATAAGCCTTCATGAAGTTTTCCTCGTCTTCATTCTGGTGCGTCCCACTGGCAATGACTGTGACGCCGGTCACAGGTGTTTGTTGTTGGCGGTCAGCACATTGGTACGCCGGCATCAACCCTGCATGGCTGCGCGGTCAGAAGCCCCTCCGTGTTTTCCGCAGGCAGCGGGTAGGCCACCGTCAGTACCGGGCAAGGCGCTTCGGCGATCAGACGATAAGCAACCTGAGCCGGCATGTGAGAAACCGCCATCGCCGCCCGCTTCACGCCGAGCACGATCAGCTTCGCCCTGTGTTCACGCGCATAGTTGGCAATCGCCGTCGAAACCTCGACACCATAGGCGACGGTGCAGACTGGGGCCGGCATGCCCAAAAGCGCCCCTTTTGCTATGCGGGCAAGTGCCTCGGTGATCATCGTTGGGATGACGCTCTTTGCTGATTGCGATTGAAGGTCGCGCGGCAGAACGTGCAGACAGTGCAGAGGGCTGCCGGTCAACGCCGCAAAAAAAGCCGCCTGGTGCAACGAGTCGAGAGTCGAGGTATGGAAGTCTGTTGCGAACAGGACGATACCCTCGCGGTCAGCGAACGGGACAGTCGCTCTACCGCGCGCGGGCCTACCGTGACGACCGCGCATCGCGCTTTGCGGATGACCGCCTCTGCAGTAGACCCGAAGACAAGTCGCTCGAATCCGTGAGCCGCACCTGTCGCCAGGACGACGAGATCCGTGAAATCCTCCTCCACGCATTTGAGGATCGCATCGTTCGCGATCCCGCCAAGCAGTGCGCCCGCGACATTCAAGCCATCTTCACGTGCTTCCGTGAGGAGCGCATCGAGCGACCTTTCAGCATCGTGATAAAAGCTCTCGATCTCGAGCAAGTCACCGCCACCCTCGGGCGGTACGACATTGGCATACTCGAACACATTCACGATGAGCAAATGCGCCGCAAGCTTATGGCTTAGCTGCTTTGCCAACAGAAAGGCAGCGCGAGACATGGGAGAGAAATCCGTCGCAAAGACGATCCGGTTCGGAGAGACAACTTTAGGACGCAGCGCAGCTTTCATGAAGACACCTTTTCCTGGTTCGAAGGGAATGCGGTGAGAACGGTGCTCCCGCCAGTTAGCACACGGTGAGCACGGGGCATGTTGCCGCCGCCAGCAGGTCGGGAGTCAGGCCATGATCGAGATGTCCCACTACGAAGGATCCCTTACGTGGGCCCAGAACGATCAGGTCAGCCCCCAGGCGCCGCGCCGCACTCAAAATCCCCTGGACAGCCTGGCCATGCTCAAGCGTGCAATCGGGGCTGCACCACTCGTAGCTATTCTCCGGGATCATGCTTGCGAGCGCCGTCTTGAACATCTCGTCGATGATCGGAGCCTCGCGCTGAGACCCCGGATAGGCGCCGAGGACATGACAGAAGCAGAGCCGCGCCCCACCCTCCTCCGCGAACGCCAGGGCAAACATGGCGGCACGCGACGCCGCCTCGGAAAAATCCGTGGCGAACAAAACTTTCTTGAACGAAAGCGGGCCGTCCAGCGGCAACTCGGCGTTCGGTCCTACCGTGAGCACCGGGCATTCTGCATGACGCAGTATCGCCTCGGCCGTTGAGCCAAGCAACATGCGCTTCATCCCTGTTTTCGAATCCGTGCCTGCGACGATCAAATCCACGTTGTCCCTTTTTGCCGCCTTCAGCAAGGCTGCGACCACCTGATGCGATTCGAGCAGCACGGTCCGCGTCGAAAATGATCCCGCCACAAAACTCTCCTTCATCCGCTCCAGTCGTTCGGCATCGAACTGGCGGCGCTCGTCGAGCATCTCCGGCATGATCGCCTCCTCATAGCTGTCAACACTCGACGGATCCAGCACGTGCGCGATCTCGATCGTCGAGCCAAAGCGTCTTGCGAGCGCCTTTGCGAAGGCCGCGGCACGCTCCGATGAAGGCGAGAAGTCAGAGGCAAGCATAATGGTGTCGAGCGCGAGTAAAACTCTTTCCTGGCTAATTGGCATGGCGTTTCCTCCGTGTCTGCCTCTGAGGCTGCAGTCCGCTCCGGCAAGAGGGACGATCGGCCCATGCCTTATCTAAGACTGCTTTGCTCACGTGCGATGTGACGGCCGTCACTGGAGACACGCAGCCGTGTGATCGTCTGGGAATGCACGATCTAGTCCGCGAGATGAAGGAGAGTCGTTGTGGGAGCGAGCTTCGCTGAGGTGCCTCAGCGGCGGCCTGCGAAGACAAGCGCGATCGCCCATCAGCCTACGCGCCTAGACCTCCGCGTAAGCCCCGGCATGCGTCGTCTTCGCATCCTTCAACCCGGTCGCATGGCGCAGCCCGGCGAGGGCGATGAGCCCGAGCGCCAGCGCCGACACGCCATTCCAGCCCCAGTGCGCCCACGCAATGCTCGAGAGCCACGAACCCACCGCGCCACCCGTAAAGTACGTCACCATGTACACCGTGTTCAAGCGGCTGCGCGCGCTCGGCACAAGCCCGAACATCCGCGTCTGGTTCGCAATCTGCAACATCTGCGCCCCTACGTCGAGAACCACAACACCCACCACCAGCGCCGCCACGTGGACCCACACCCCGGCATGGATCGCCACCGCTGCCCACGTGAGCACAAATGCCAGCGCCAGCGCCGACACCCCAAGCCCGACCACGTAACGCGGTCCATGCTTGTCCGACATCTTGCCCGCAAACGACGCGGCCAATGTCCCCGCGGCTCCCACCACACCAAACGTTCCCGCCACGCCCGCGCCTAGCCCATAGTGCGAGTCGAGCAGGAAGGCGAGCGTCGTCCAGAAGCAGCTGAACGCGGCAAACATCAGCCCGCCCAGCAGAGACGCCTCGCGCAGCATCGGCTCCGTCTTCACGAGTACCCACAGCGAGCGCATCGCGTCCGCATAACGCAGCTCGGCCTTCGGCGGCAGCACCGGCATCTTCGCATGCAACAGCGGCACGAACGCGAGGTTGATCGCAGCCGCCGCCACAAACACCCAGCGCCACCCGTGGATATGGCTCACCCATCCCGAGAAGGTTCGCGCCAGCAACACACCCAGCAGCAGCCCGGTCATCACGATGCCGATCGCTCGCCCGCGCTCGCGATCCGGCACCAGGTCGGGCGCGATCGGCAGCACGATGTGCGTCACTGAAGCGAACAGCCCCACCAGCGCGCTCGCCAGCACCAGCGTCCAAAGCGTCGGCGCGATCGCCGTCAGCAGCAGCGCCGCGGTCACGGCCGCGTACAGCTTCATCATAAGCGCACGACGCTCGAAGACATCGCCTAGAGGCACGAAGCAAAGCATCCCGCACGCATAACCCACCTGCGTCGCCACCGCCACCAGCCCGACCCGCCCCGAGGTCACGCCGTAGGTGTGCGCCATCTCCGAAAGCAGCGGCTGGTTGAAGTAGATCGACGACACGCCGACCGCACATGCCAGGCCAAGAAAAGGAAGCGGTGCACCACTCGATTTGCGCGATTCAGTCATTCAATCCCAGTAATCAGTCTAACGGAATCCGCGCCCCCGCCTAACGCACCCCTAAGGTCAACTTTGCGATCGTAGCCAGCTGCATGAACGAAGTCCCCTCGTAGATCTTGCCGATCTTCGCATCGCGATACAGCTTCTCAACCGGGTAATCCTTCACGAAGCCGCTGCCGCCATACACCTCGATCGCCAGGCTCGCGCACTTTTCCGCAACCTGCGAGGCTACGTACTTGCACATCGCCGCCTCCTTTAGGAAATCGCTGCCGTTATCCTTCAGCCGCGCCGCGTTGTAAACCGCGAGCCGCGCCATCTCGATCTCCGTGATCATCTCCGCCAGCTGAAACTGCATCGCCTGAAACTCGACCAGCGACTTGCCGAACTGCTTGCGCTCCTTCGCCCACTTCGCCGCGTGACCCCACGCGCCCTGCGCCAGTCCCAGCATCTGCGCACCAATTCCGATGCGCCCTTCGTTCAGCGTCTCAATGGCGATCTTGTAGCCCTTCCCGACATCGCCCAATACGTTCGCCGCTGGCACAACGCAGTCAGCAAAGATCAGCTCACATGTGCTCGAGGCGCGAATCCCCAGCTTGTCTTCCTTCTTGCCCAGGCTGAAGCCGGTCGCGCCTTTCTCCACCAGGAAAGCGGTAATCCCCTTATAGCCAAGAGCCGGATCGATCGTCGCAAAGACCAGGTACACCCCGGCCTCTTTCGCATTCGTGATCCATAATTTCTGCCCGTTCAAGACCCAGTCCTCGCCGCGCTTCGTCGCCCGCGTCTGCAGTGCAAAGGCATCCGAGCCCGACGACGCCTCGCTCAGGCAGTACGCCCCGACCGTATCCTTCGCCAGCTTCGTCAGCCACATCTGCTTCTGCTCCGCCGTCGCCCAGCGATTCAGCGCGTTGATGCACAGGGTGTTCTGCACATCGACCAGCACGCCCACGCTTGGGTCCACCGCCGAAAGCGCCTCCACCGCGAGGATCGCCTCGAAGAACGTGCCGCCCGCGCCGCCGTACTCCTCGGCAACTTCTATGCCCATCAGCCCAAGCTCGAACAACTGCTTCAGCAGCCCTGCGTCGAACTGCTGCGATTCGTCCATCTGCCGCACCAGCGGCGTCATGCGGTCCGCCGCAAACTGCCGCACTGACTGCTGAAACATTCGTTCGTCTTCGCTCAACTGCGTCAACGCGCGCGGCATCGCCGCATTCAGACCACTCACACGCACACTCCCCATGCCAACGTCCATCATTATGAATGAGGGTTCAGACGTTTGTCTCCGCCCCGTGTACGAGGAGTTTCAGCGTGTCCCACCCGCCAGAGCGATCTCGCTCCGCGGCCGGACCGGTACCGTCAACGCCCGCGCTATCGCTGCCCAGTTCGTTCCCGCGGCCGAGATCCACTGGTCCGTCCCATGCGGGAACTCCGAGTCGAAAGCCGGCTGGAAGGCCATCGCGCGTGTGCGGGCAAACCATGGACCATCGCGCTGCTGGTGAGTCACCAGCCAGTGCACCCCGCACTGATACGCGTCAAGGGTGCTGAAACAATGCCCGGTGTCTCAGCCGCCCCAGAGACTCACCATCCCACCCAAGGGTGAGAATCACGGGAGTGTCCCCGGATTCCGCGTGCTCTACCGCCGGACCACCGTCACCATCACCGGCCCCTTCGGCCGCAGCGAAACCGAAGGATCCAGCCCGATCTCGCCCGGTCCACGTTCAAATCGCCACTGCTGGCACATCGCCGCCAGCGAGAGCGCACCCTCCATCCACGCCAATCCCTCGCCGATACACTGCCGGCTGCCCGCGCCGAACGGGAAGTACGCAAACTTCGGCCGCGAGGCCTTCCCCTCCGACGTAAAGCGGTCCGGATCGAACGCCTCCGGATCGTTCCAGAATCGCGCGTCCCGCTGCACCGCAAACTGCGGCGCCACCAGCACGGTGCCCTTCTCCACCATCAGCCCGCGATACGCATACCGCTCCGCCGCCGTTCGCGCCGTCACCCACACCGGCGGATAAAGCCGCAACGCCTCGGCGAAAACGCGCTCCGCCGCGCCCAGCCGCGGATAGTCCGCAGCCGTGGGCGCGCGGCCCCCGAGCACCGCCGCACACTCCGCCGCCAGCCGCTCCTGCTTCTCCGCATCTCCCGCCAGCAGCCACACCGCAAAACTCAGCGCGTTGGCCGTTGTCTCGTGCCCCGCCAGCAGGATCGTCAGGCACTCGTCCCGCACCTGCGCGTCCGACATCACACCACCATCCACATCGACTGATCCCAGCAGCATCGAAAGCAGGTCGCCGCGGTCCCCAGGATTTGCTCTTCGCTCCGCGATCATCCGGTAGATCAAGTCGTCCATCTGCTCGCGTCCCCGACGAATGCGCGTCATCGCCGGAATCGGCAGGCGCTGGATCACGTCCGAAAACGGCAGGAACGACAGCGGCAGAAACCCCTGGAACGAATCGACCGCCGCCGCAATCATCTGCACCTCGCGGTCGAACTTCGTGTCAAACAGCGTCTCCGCCACAATGCGCAGAGCCAGCAGCAGCATCTCCTGGCGCACGTCGAAGCGGCTGCCCGAGGTCCAGGTCTCTGTCATCGCCAGCGTGTACCGCGAGATCACCTCGCCGTACGCCGCGATCCTCTGCCGGTGGAACGCCGGCTGCGCTAGCCGCCGCTGCCTCATGTGCAGCGGCTCCTCGCTCGTCAGCAGGCCCTCGCCCAGCACCGCCTTCGACTTCTGCATCACCAGGTTGCGATGGTGATGCGCCGCATCCCGTACCAGCATCTCTTCGATCAGCGTGGGATGGTTGAACTGCAGCACTCGCCGCCCCAGCGCGGTGAAGAAGATCAGGTCGCCGTATGTCTCGGCGTTCTCTTTCAGGAAGGTTGCTGCATTGCCCCGGAAGCCATCGCCGCGCAACGCCCGCCGCAGCAGCGACGGTCCAACCGGCGTCCGGCCATCCGCGCGATACCGTATCTCAGGCTCGCGAACGCTCTCAATCTTAGCCACAATCCGAGTGTAATCAGCAGTAAGACCGCCGCTTCCATGCCACGCACAAGCATGGCATCCTCAAGAAAAAGCGGGTGCCCCAGCAATGGTGCAGCAAATGGAGGTCCAGACCTAAGTGCAATGGGATGAAGATCTTGCGCAATACTGACGGGGGTGGGGGGGGGGTACCCCCTTACGCCGACACGCGGAACCCGTCCCGGCTCACAATCCGCAGCTTCTCGAGCGCCAGGATCTTCCTCGCCTGGCCCTTCGCATGCATCGCCCACGGCCCCACCGGGTCCAGCCGCGCATACGCCATCCAGTGCCGCAGCGCCCGCCGCCGCTCGCCCTGCCGCTCAAACGCGAGCGCCAGGTTGTAGTGCGCATCGGCATATTGCGGCACCAGCGCAATCGCCTGCGAGTACGCTTCGATCGCGTCCTCGAGCCTCTGCATTTCGTCCAGCACGTTGCCCAGGTCGAAGAAGGCAAGCGCATATTCCGGGTCAGCCAGCGTCGCCCGCCGGTACAGCGCCTCCGCCATCACGAAGTCGCGCTGGTTATAGAAGATTGTCCCGAGGTTGATACAAGCCGGCGCATGATCAGCCTTCTGCGCCAGGATCAGCTCATAGAGTGAAGCCGCCTGCTCAAGCGTGGCTGGGCTCTCCTCAAGCTGGACCGCCTGTGCAAAGAGCTCCTGCACCGCCAAAGCCGGGACCGGCGCCCCGGCCACCTGTAATGCGCGCCCGCCGCTCGTAGCAAAATCAAACGCCAACTGCTGCGTCAGAGGATCGACCAGCGCGCCCGCATGGCGGAAGACCAGCCGGTCGCCGCGCCGTATCGCACTGGCTTCGCCCAGCGCATTGCGCAGTCCGGAGACCTTCTGCATCGCGTCCACCTGGCGGCGAATGCTCCGCGCCGAGATACGCCGGTGCCGCATCTCCCGCAGCGCCCGCAGGCGGGAGAGATGCTCGAACGAATAGAGAACTCCCTCACCCAGGGTCTCGATCAGACCCTCCCGTTCCCAGGCCAGCAGTTGGGCGGTCTTCAGGTGCAGGATGCGGAGAACGTCTTGACGCGTGTATCGGGTCACGGGGGTATCTCGATGCGACTGGGCTACTCTCGTTTCGGCTCCGCCCAGGGCAGGCGAGGCTCTTCTCGGAGTATGCTGCGCGACTCCTCGGCAATCAAGCCCCGCACTGGCCTAAAGCGAAGAAACAGGTGGATATCGTGTACCAAACGTGGTTCCACCCGCCCCCCGAAAGAGCCACAGTCCAAGCGCTTCGTCCAACGGTCGCCTGCTCGTGAAGCCCGATTCCTCAGGGAGGAGAACGGCGTTTGCTGCTAGTCTAGAGAGCGAAGTTGCCGCCGGCCCACCCCGCGGAGGGATGTGTGAGTGGTTGAAACAGGCGGTCTTGAAAACCGCTTTACCGCAAGGTAACGGGGGTTCGAATCCCTCTCCCTCCGCCACTCTCCCCTAGCCTCAAGCGGCGTCTGTTGCATGCTTGCCCCATCCCCTTGACCATCCCATGTGCCCACACCCGCTTGCGCCCGTCGGCTGCGGGCATTCGCCGGGGTTCAAGCCTGCATCTACCAGCCTGAGAGCTTTGCCATGCGACGAACGCGGCAAGCCCAGGGAGGGCAACACGTCATGCAAAATGCTTCCGACGGTGACCTAACGCAGAAGGTACAGCCTGTCTTCAGTCCAACCGCCCTCAAAGGCAAGGTGGCCGTAGTGACCGGTGCGGCGCGCGGTATCGGTCGCGCGGTCGCTGTCGCGCTTGCCGCCGCCGGGGCCGATGTGGCCGGCATCGATATCTGCGCCGAGGTCGACCCCCGTTCCGGGGTCACGCCGGCAACGCCCGCCGACCTCGATGAGACGGGTCGCCTGGTGGAGCAAAGGCAGGTGGGATGGTACGCCGTGATCGTCGACCAGAGAGATATGCTGGCGCTGCGGAAAGCTGTTCCGGCGGTCCTCGAAAAGTTCGGAAGGGTCGACATCGTTGTTGCCAACGCCGGCATCCAGCAGTTTCATCCTTTGATGGAGCTCGAGGATGAGGACTGGAACATCACGATCGATACCAATCTGACCGGCACGGCGAATGTTATCCGCGCCTTCGGTCCTTCGATGGTTAAGCGTCGCTCCGGCAGAATCATCATAACGACCTCGACGCAAGGCCAGCATGGCACGCTCAACGGCGCCGCATATTCGGCATCGAAGTGGGGTCTTATCGGACTCATGAAGTCTGCGGCGCTCGAGCTTGGGCCCCACGGCGTCACGGTCAACGCGGTCGTACCCGGACTCATCGATACACCGCTTACCCGGCACGAAGAGCGCTACGCGCAGGCGTTGCAGGTCAGTGGGAAAGAGCCGACGGGAGATCTCGCCGAAGATGAAAAGTCAGCGAGCGAGGGTCTGGCGAAGGCTTCCCCGCTGAGAGTGCCGTGGATCGATCCCGACGATGTTGCTCCGACCGTGGTCTTCCTTGCCTCGGCGGCGGCCCGCATGATTTCCGGGTCAGCTTTCGAAGTGACTGCCGGCGACAGCGCTAGAGGCTGTTAGGGACTTTGTACCGAGCTAGAGTCTTTGCTGGGTTGAGTTATTTGCCGAGCATAGAGGGATGTCAGGGAAGCTGGGGCTGGGGTATCCGTCGGATGTGACGGATGAAGAGTGGCAGTTCGTATTGCCGTATCTGTTGCTGTGCCGGGAGGATAGCCTGCAGCGCAGGCATGATCTGCGCCGGGTCTTCAACGGTGTTCGTTATGCGGCTCGGACGGGTGGGCAGTGGCGTTATCTGCCTCATGAGTACGGCCCGTGGTGGGCGGTGTACCAGCAGATGCGGCGATGGCTGGATGCGGGCGTGTTCGAGGTTCTGGTGGCTGATGTGCAGTCGATCGTCCGAGAGTGGGCGGGGCGCAGAGGCCAGCCCACGGCTGTCTGCATCGACAGCCGCACCCTACAGTCGACGCCGGAAAGCGGTGCTCGCGCGGGCTACGACGGAGCCAAACGGCGCAAGGGATCTAAGGTCCACATCGCCGTCGATACGCTGGGCCACCTGCTGGCACTGAAGGTCACGGCTGCCGATCGAGGCGATCGCGAGCAGGTTGGCGCGCTCGCCGCCGAAGTGCAAGAGGTCACCGGCTCAATGGTGGAACTGGCCTATGTCGACCAGGGCTACACCGGACCGAACGCCGCCGAGGCCGCCGAAGAACATGGTATCCGGCTCGAGGTGGTCAAACACCCCATGGCCAAACGAGGCTTCGTGCTGCTGCCGCGTCGCTGGGTCGTGGAAAGAAGCTTCGCCTGGGCCGCTCGCTTCCGAAGACTCGCACGAGACTACGAACGGCTCGAAACCAGCCTCAAAGGCTTCCACTACATCGCCTTCGCGATCCTCATGACAAACAAACTCATTAACACCGCTCTTATAAGTTCCTAACAGCCTCTAAGAACAAGATTCGGCGTCACAGCGCAGAACGTGAGTGAAAGAACAGCTTCAGCCTGCCGCAGCGCCCATCGATCCGTCTGAATGAGAACGATGAGGACGTAGTCCGACGGGAGGCGGCTTCCTTATGACTGAGTTATGCTTTGCTTGTTCAACGCGAAGGCCTTTCGCCGGCCCATACAGAACCGCGAACCGAACCCGGGAGCAGGCATGAAATTGGCACTGGCTATGGCACTCCTCCTCCTCGCGGCAACGTCCGCCTTTCCCCAGGAAGATCCGGTCAGCCTGGTGGACCCGCGAATCGGGACGCAGACCACGAGTCAGCAGGACAACGGCAACACCGTGCCGGGAGCGACGCGCCCGTTCGGCATGCTCTCGTGGAGTCCGGATCCCGCGGCCGGTGGGATGTACCGCTATGAGGCTCCGGTGACGCGCGGCTTCAGCCTGATGCACCTGAGCGGACCTGGATGTGGAGCTTATGGCGACGTGCCCATCTTCCCCATGCTTGGGCTGCCGGCCTCGCCGCCCCCTGTCATGCCGTTGCCGTACCGGGCCGGCTTCAACCATGCCGATGAGATCGCCCAACCCGGCTTCTACTCGGTGAAGCTCGATTCCGGCATCCAGGTTGAACTCGCCGCAGCCGTCCGCTCGGGACTCGGAGTGATCCACTACCCGGCTGGCACAGAGCAGCGCACGCTGCTGCTCGACCTTAGCCGCAACCTCACCCATGTCGATGATGCGCAGGTGACGATCGACGGCTCGCACGTCAGCGGCTCGGTGAACAGCGGCTACTTCTGTGGTCTGCAGAATCGCTACAAGATGTATTTCTCCCTGAGAACAGAGGAGGCGCCCGAGAGCTTCGGCACCTTTGACGAAATGCACTACGACAAGCAGTCGCATAGCGCATCCGGGCCGCGAGCAGGCGGCTATCTCAGCTTTGCACCCAGGACAACGGTGGTTCGACTCAAGGTGGGCGTGTCGTTCGTCAGTGCGGCCAACGCGGACGCAAACCTCGCGCAGGAGATCCCGGGCTGGGATCTTGAGACCGTACGCAAACAGGCCCGGGATGCGTGGACCGAAGCGCTGGGACATGCGCTGGTGAAGGGCGGAACCACGGAGCAGCGGAAGGTTTTCTATACGGCGCTGTATCACTCGTTCGTCGAGCCGAATGTCTTCAGCGATGCCAATGGCGAGTACATGGGCTTCGATCAGAAGGTACATCGCGCGGGCAGCAGGATTTAGTACGCCAACTTTTCCGGATGGGATATCTACCGCAGCCAGGTGCAACTGATCACGATGCTGCTGCCGAAGGTAGGCAGCGACATCGCGCAGTCCATGGTGAACGACGCCGAACAGGGAGGCGGCCTGCCCATCTGGCCGCTGGCGAACGACGAAAGCAGCTGCATGGTCGGCGACCCGGCAGCGCCCGTCCTCGCGAGCATCTATGCCTTCGGTGGACATGACTTCGATGCAAAAGCCGCGCTGCGCCTCATGATTCATGGTGCCGATGATCCATCGGTGCATACCCGTCTGTATGCCGAGCGGCCGGGCCTTGCGGAGTATCTTTCGAGGGGCTATGTGCCGGCTACGGCAGCGTATCCGGGGTCGGCGTCAGTGACACTTGAAGACGAGAGCGCGGACTTTGCCGTCGCCTCGCTCGCGAAGATGCTTGGTGATTCAGCGGCAGCAAAGAGGTTTCTCAATCGCGCATCACAGTGGCATAAGCTCTTCGATCCCGAGCTTGGCTATATTCGAGCACGGGATGAATCGGGCAATTTCGTCGCAGGGTTCAAGCCGGAGAACTACGATGACTTCGTCGAGGGAAACTCCGCGCAGTACACGTGGATGGTGCCGTTCGATCTGAGGGGCGTCATCGATGCGATCGGTGGCCCGGGCAAGGTGAACCCGCGTCTCGATGCATATTTCAGTCAGTATGGCGGATCGGTCATCAACCACGGGCCTTACTTCTACATTGCGAACGAGCCGAGCTTCGGCAACCCGTGGATCTACAACTGGTCGGGTGAGCCGTGGAAGACGCAGGAGGTCGTTCGCAAGACGCTGACCGACCTGTTTACCGCGGCGCCGGATGGCGAGCCCGGAAATGACGATCTCGGAGCGACTTCGTCGTGGGTAGTGTTCGCGCAGCTTGGCATGTTCCCCGAGATCCCGGGAGTCGCCGGCCTTACGCTGAACAGCCCGGTCTTTCCCAACGCAACGCTGAAGCTGGGCGAGCACACCGTACGCATCCTCGCTCCGGGCGCGCCGGAGAAGCTCTACGTGCAGCATGTCACGGTCGATGGCAAGCCGGTCGGCGACTGGTGGATCCAGTGGGATGAACTGCGCACGGCGAGCACGGTGAACTTCGCCCTCTCGGCGTCTCCGGTCAGGGAGCCCGGCCTGGCGCCGCCCTCGTTTCCTGCTACGCGTTAAGTTCAGCAGGGGCGTGCCGCCCCGGAGTCAATCCAGTGGTTCCATGCAGCCGCAGGATGCCCTGAGAATGAGCCGGCTGCGTGACCGAATGGATTGGACCTCCGCGATGCGGGTGGAGATCATCGTCTCGCGACTCATCTTCTGGAAGAGAATTTGCGCCGCCCGCTCACTCATCTCTTCCACGGGTTGTTGCACGACCGTGATCGAGGGCTTCAGCGAAGCGGCGAGCGGGAAGTCGTCGTAACCGATCAGAGCGACCTGCTCCGGGATCTTCACGTGCATATTCTGCAGGGCGTGATACGTGTGCACGGTGAGCTTGTTCTTAAGGCAGAAGATTGCCCTCGGGAGGGTGCCGTTCTTCTGCCATTCCGTCAGCATCGCGGTGATCGCTGCCACGCTGCCGTCCTGCTGCGCGGACTCGATGCGGATGGGGTGCGCGGACTCGGCGAGGGCCTCACGGTATCCGCGGACGCGCTCTTCCATGGTGTAGAACGCGGACGTATCGCCGAGGCACAGGATGTCCCCGTACCCATGTTGCAGCAGGTGACAGGTCGCGAGTTTTGCGCAGCGGCAGTTGTCGGTGACGATCGCGGGATATTTACTGCCGGACAGCGGCCGATCGAACGTCACGATGGGTATCGCAAGGCTGTCGAGCAGTTCGATCAGGGTGGCATCCGATGAATTCGAAGGCGCAATCAGCAGTCCATCAGTGCGTCGTGAAAGCGCGGTGATGCTTTCGCGCTCGAGGGTCCGGTCGTTGTTGGTGACGATCACGATGAGGAGCGAGCCGAAGCTGCGCGCGACCTTCTGAATCGTCTCCGCGCAATTGGCAAAAAACGGGTCTGCGATGCTCGGCACGATCAATCCAATCGTTCGGCTCTTGTCGCCTTTAAGCACGCGGGCGGCGGCGTTCGGGACGAATGCCAGGTCTTTGATGGCCTGCCGCACCCGGGCAGAGGCGCCATCACTTACGTTCGGACTTCCATTCAGTACGCGGGACGCGGTAGCGTTCCCGACACCAGCAAGCCTTGCGACGTCGGACAGTGTCGAATGCCGGTCTCTCTTCATGCGAACACCCTTCTTTCTTGTGACCGCATAGCGAGCAATAACCGTACCCTGTTTTGCCGCGGCGCAGGCGGGAAATATGTTTTGAGATATCCGTTGACAGCCTGAAATCAAACGGTTAGAGTCCTGCGGTACCTCAAACGACCTGTTTTCCCGTTGTGAATGGAATCGATTCCAGCAAGCCCGTCTTTTTGACCCTTCAAGCGGACTTGCCGTAGTCGACCTGTTCGAAAACAACTGCCGTCATCGGCGCGACGAGACGCCGCGCACGGCAGAGGTATCGCTGCGCACTTTGAGAGGAGCACGATGAAATTACGGAGTTATCTTCTGAGTTCGATGTCCAGGAGCGCCCTGACCCTGTCACTTTGCGGGAGCAGTTCGCTGCTCTTGGTCCTGGCCACTTCAGGTGCGCCCAGACTCTTCGCGCAGGCCAGCGCAGGTATCACCGGAACCGTAACGGATCCAGGTGGACTCGTCGTTTCTGGCGCGACCGTCACTATCAAAAGCATCGGCACCGGCGTCACGGCAACGCGCGTCACCAGCTCCGCCGGAACCTACTCCATCATCGGCCTGCTGCCGGAACGGTACAACGTAACCGTCGAATCCGCAGGCTTTCGCAAGAGCGTGCAGAACAACGTCAACGTCGACGTGAGTACCACTGCAACCGTTGACTTCGTGCTCACCACGGGCGGCGCATCCGATACGGTCGAAGTCACGGCCAACTCCATCGCCCTCAACACTACGCAGCCCCAACTCGGCACGACGATCGAACCTGTCGTGATCAACGCGCTGCCGAATGAAGTCTCAGGACGCGGCCGCCAGATTGATCAACTGCAGTTCCTTGCCCCCGGCACCACCGGCAGCACGTTCTCCCACCGCATCAGCGGCGGTGTCGACTTCGAACAGGAGATCCTGTACAACGGCATCGCCTTCCCTCAACCAGAGACAGAAGGCTATACGACCAATCTCAACCCTCCGTTTGAGCTCGTCTCCGAGTTCCGCGTCGAACGCACAACGTTCTCGGCCATGTTCGGCCTCGGCCAGGGTGTGCTCACGTATCAGATGGCCTCTGGCACCAATCGCTATCACGGAGACCTCTTCGAGATTCTCAAGAACACCGCGTTCGATTCACCCGGCTTCTTCCAGGGCCCGGTGTGGGGTGGCAACGGCCTCCCGCCAACCGACAAGCAGAACAACTATGGCTTTACCGTCGCTGGCCCGCTCAGCATTCCACATCTCTACGACGCCCGGGATAAAACGTTCTTCCACTACTCCCAGGAGTGGTTCAAGCTGGTCAGCGAAAACACGAGCACATCGACCGTTCCGACAGCCGGCCAGAAAACTGGTAACTTCACCGACTATGTCGATGGCACGGGCAAGCTCATCCCCATCTTCGATCCTCAAACCGGCCAGCAGTTTGTCTGCAACGGCGTGAAGAATGTGATCTGTGCGAACCGCATCAGCCCGGCGTCGTCGGCTTTGCTGCAGTTCCTGCCCAACCCCGATATCCCGGGCAGCAACGGTGGACTGGATCAGAACAAGAACTTCGTTCCCTTTCCCACGCCCAGCATCCAGCACGTCTACGGCTTCGTGATCGATCACACTCTGACCAAGAAGCAGAACATCCACTACAGCCAGTGGCACAACACCTACACCAGCAACGGCTTCGATAATGCGCCGTTCGTCCTCGCTCCCAACCCGCTCAGCAGCCTTCGCTACTTCCCGAACATCGGCAGCGGCTACCTGCTCAACTATTCAAATGCGGTTACCTCGAACCTCGTCACAACGGCCGGCCTCGGCTGGTTCGGCGAGATCAATAACCAGTTCAACCAGCTGAAGTACAGCACACCGCTCGTGGTCGGAAGCATCGTTCCTCCGAACATCACCTTCGATGGCCAGCATGCGCCCACCCAGTGGGGAACCGGTGGTGCGAACACCGGCTCCGTCAACCGCAAACTCGGCATCACTGCCGTCAACAACTGGCTCTGGACACACGGTCGCCACACCTTCAACTTCGGTGGCGAATTCCGGCGCACCTACCAGGATGACAACGAAGAGCAGACCGCTGGAGGACACTTCAACTTCAGCCAGAGAACGACCTCCACTCCTCCCATCGTCGATCCGATCACCGGCGCCGTCTCTACCGATCCCAACTTCGGAACCTATGGAAGTGGCTTCGCGAGCTTCCTGCTGGGCATCCCCGACTCTGCGAATCGTTCAAACTCACAGGAACTTCGTCTGCGCAACGTGTCGCTCTCGCCCTACGTGCAGGATGACATCAAGATCACTCCCAAGCTGACGGTCAACCTCGGCCTGCGCTGGGACATCATGGTGCCCTTCACCGAAAACAACAACCTCATCGTCTTCCTCGATCCCACCGCACCTAATCCGCACGCGGGCAATCTCCCAGGCGCAGCAACGCAGTTCGGCACCTGCACTGGATGCTCCGGCTACACGCGGGCAGATACGCACTTCACGCACTTTGGCCCGCGCATTGGTATGGCTTATCAGGTCAACCCGAAGACCGTCGTTCAGGGTGGATTCAGCATCGCCTTCCTCAACGGCGGCGCGTATGAGTACGGCACCAGCAAGGTGGCCGTCAATTACGGCAACCTCCTGGTCGGCTCGTTCACTCGCAACAGCACCGGCACCAATAAATCGGCGTACGGCGAGTGGGATAACAATCCGCTGCCAAACCCTCAACCCTCCACCCTGAATCCCTCGCTCGGTGTCGGCACCCAGATCAACGCCTTCAGCCGTAACGATGGCTACGCGCCCTACTCTCAGCAATGGAGCGTCAACCTGCAGCGTCAGCTGCCGGCAGATACCTTCCTCACCGTTGCATGGGTTGGTAATCGCGTCATCCATCTGCCAAGCCAACTCAACCGGCCCAACCAGATCGATCCGAAGTACCTGGCTCTTCAATCGGATCTCGGTCTGTCGTTCCAGGACGGCAGTGCCCAGGCTAAGGGCTACAAGTCTCCCTACGATAACTTCGTAACGGACTTCGGTGGCTCCGCGACAGTCGCTCAATCGCTCGCGCCGTTCCCTCAATACTCCAACATCTTCAATAATTTCGAAGCATCGGGAACGTCCTACTACCAGGGTCTCCAGGTAGAAGCCGAGAAACGTTACACCAACGGTCTCTCCTTCCTGCTGGGTTACACCCTCTCGCGCAGCTACGACAATGCCAGCAGCGGATTCTCGAGCTTCTCGAATGGCGCTCTCAACAAGTACAACCAGAAGGTCGAATACACCATCTCGAGCGCAGACTCGCCAAATACCTTCAAGGGCAGCGGCGTCTATGATCTGCCAATCGGGCCCGGTAAGAAGTACCTCAATAACAAGGGTCCCGTCGGTCAGGTTGTCGGAGGCTGGCAGATCGGCGTCATCGTCGACTACGAACAGGGAAACCCGTTCGGAGCAGGCAGCAACGTTCCCGGACTGCCCAATCAGGGCAATCGTCCTGATCGCGTTTCTTCCGTCGGGCTCTCAACCGCCACCTATCAGCGGGAGCGAGATTTCTTCCTCGGCAAACGGCCTACCGCTCAGATCTTCAACCCTGCAGCCTTCGCCGCCACACCCGCCTACACACTCGGCAACTCGGTTCGCAACTACTCCGAGCTTCGGAGCCCTGCAATTGCCAATGAAGACTTCGATATCCACAAGAAGTTCTTCTTCGGTGAACGCTTCTCCGGCACGCTGAAGTTCGATTTGTTCAACGCCTTCAACAGGACGCAGTTCAACGGCCCGGACAACAACATCAGCGATGCAAACTTTGGCCAGGCAATCTCGAAGGGCCAGAACAACGGAAATCGACGAGGTCAGCTGGAAGGTCGAATCGAGTTCTAACCTGCTTCATTCTGGAAAACCAGCTGCCCACGGGCAGCTGGTTTTCGACGTTTTACCCGCGCCGCACCGCTCTATACTGGATCAGCATGATGGCACGAAGACAATCACGAGTCCGTCATCTGGCACGCGGGATGGCCGTGTTGCTCGTTCTCGCTGCAGCGATACTCCCCGTGTCGGGACAGGCGTCCCGTGAAGTAACACCCCATGTGGAGGCACTCTATGCCGAGGCAAATGCGGCTCGCCACGCCGGCGACTCCACGGCCGCAATCGCAAAGTACGAAGCCATCCTGAAACTAGCTCCGCATCTCGCGCCCGCCTATAACAACCTCGGCGCACTCTACTTCGACATCGGCGATTACGAAGCTGCCGTGCGCACTCTCGACCACGGACTTACTCTCGATCCAAGAATGGCCTCCGCTTCCGGCGTAGCGGGCATGAGTTACCTGAAGCTCGGGAAGAACCAGGAAGCCGTCGCGCGTCTTCGCGTGGCAACGGCAGCGCTCCCTGCTGATAGCACGCTGCAAATGAGTCTCGCGCAGGCTCTGCTCAACCTGGGAGATTTCGAAGCCGCTGCCCAGCAGTTACAAGGTTATGTCGTTCGCAACCCCAAGGACCAGGCAGCACTCTACCTGCTGGGTAAGACCTATCTGCAGTTGTCGGAGAAAGCACTCGCCAGGATTCCGATGATCGATCCGGACTCTGTCACTGCCCATGAGGTCGCCGGCGAGATCGACGAGAGCATGAAGAACTACGACGGCGCTCTCGCTGAATACAATCGTGCCGTGCAGCTCGCGCCGAACCAGCCGGGCACCCATTACCGGCTCGGCAATACCTTCTGGGTCGAGGGTAAGTGGGAGTCGGCGCTCAGTGAGTTCGAGGCCGATCTGCGCAACGATCCGCGGAACTGTATGACGGAGTGGAAGGTCGGCAACACGATGATCGCGGCGGATCATCCACCAGCCGATACGCTGGCTCATCTCAACGCGGCCGTGGCTCAGTGTCCAACCCTGATGCAGGCCCGGGTCGATCGCGCCAGCGTCCTGCTGAAACTGGACAAGCCGCAAGCCGCCACCGAAGATCTCTTACCAGCCGCGAAGGAAAGCCCGAAAGAGCCAAGCATTCACTTCCTGCTTTCGAAGGCTTATAAGTCACTTGGAGATTCCGACAAAGCTCGCCTTGAGTTAGAAACCTACGGGCGTCTGCAGCGGGAGGCGAGCGAAGCAACCGCCGCGCGAGCCGGCGATGTCATCCAGATCAAAAATGCGGCTCGCTAGTCTTGTCAGCCTCACGCTCGTATGGATCTACTTGCCCGTCAGCCTGGCGCAGACTTACAGCAAACCAATCCCAGACCTGGCCCCACCCATGACTTCCAGCGGTTTCGTCGATCACGGCCCAATCATCTTTGAAGATGCTACTAAGTCTGCCGGTCTTTCAGTCTGGTCCCATCACGTGGGCGACGATCGCAAAGCATTCATCGCCGAATCCCTCGGCAGCGGTGTCGCGCTCTTGGATTACGACAACGATGGCTGGATGGACATCTATCTCGTCAACGGTCTTACCTACACGGCGCTTGCAGGAACCAGTCCGCCTTCCCACGCGGCATTGTTCCATAACAATCACGATGGAACCTTCACCGACGTGACCGCGAAGGCTGGTGTCACCAACGATCGCTGGGGGATCGGCGCCGTTGCCGCCGACTACGACAATGATGGCTGGCCCGATCTCTACGTCACCAACCTCGGAAAGAATCGTCTGTACCACAACAACCACGACGGGACCTTCAGCGACGTCGCGGAGAAGGCCGGCGTTACCGTCAATGCCTGGTCGACCGGCGCCACCTTCGGCGACTTCGATGGCGACGGCCTGCTCGACCTCTTCGTCCCCGGCTACACGGCCTACGATTTCTCCCGCCCACCGGCCCCGGGCTCAGATAAAGTCGTTTCGAATACCTGCCAGTTTCACGGAGTGACGACCTTCTGCGGCCCGCGTGGCTTAGTCGGTGCGCCCGATCATCTCTTCCGAAATAATGGCGACGGAACCTTTACCGACGTAAGTGTAAGAGCTGGCGTATCGGATAAGCCGGGTTACTACGGCCTGGTCTCCCTGTTTGTCGATTTGGATGACGATGGCCACCCGGATCTCCTTGTCGGAAATGATTCGACGCCTAATTACCTGTACCGCAATCGAAGAGACGGAACCTTCGAGGATCGCAGCTTCGAATCTGGCTATGCCGTAAATGGGGAAGGCCATGAGACCGCCACCATGGGCATCGCTGTGGGCGATTACTCGAACTCCGGCCGCCTCGGTATTTTCAGTACGGATTTTTCGGACGACTACAAAGTTCTCTATCGCAACGATCGCGAGCTCAGCTTTACCGATGTAAGCGCCGCCGCCGGAATCGCCAAACCCACCACGCCTTTCCTCAGCTGGGGAGCAGGCTTCCTCGACTACGACCGCGACGGCCGCAAAGACCTGCTCTTCGTCAGCGGACACGTCTATCCCCAGGCGGACCAGAATCCGTGGGGCACCAGCTTCAGCGAGCGGCCTGTGCTGCTGCACAATCTCGACGGGACTCACTTCAGCATGGTCGAAGCGGTACGCGGCAGCGGCCTCGCCGCTGTCACGACGGCACGCGGAGCGGCGTTCGGCGACCTCTTCAACGATGGAAACATCGACGTCATCGTCAACAACCAGGAAGGTCCGCCGACTCTGCTGCGTAACGTGTTTGCGACCTCGCACCACTGGATCGAGTTCCGCCTCACAGGCGGTCCCAAGTCGCCGAAAGATGCGGTCGGCGCGAAGGTCTTCCTCACCGCCAACGGCATACGCCAGCGCGGCGACGTCCTGAGCGGCGGCAGCTTCGCCTCCTCGAACGATCCCCGTGTCTTCTTCGGCCTCGGCGACGCTGTCGCCATCACTTCCCTGGAAGTCGTCTGGCCCGATGGGCTTCGGCAAACACTTTCGCCGCCCGCGCCCGATGCGATCTACACGGTAGACGAACGAAAGGGAATCGCTCCCCCGCAAGCCGCCGGGCGCCGCTGAAGTTCTTGACTCTGAAGGCTCGCCACCTGCGGTCCGTGCGCTCTCTCCACTGCCACTTGCCACCCGTCCCTCACAGCCTGTAGATTTCCCGTGTCATCCCGTACTAAATCGATTCAATCAAGGGAGCACGCCGTCTCCGATGAAATACCTCCTCAGCCCCGCGCTCGTACTCCTGGCCCTCTCGTCTGTCCCCGCCCCCGCAATTGCCCAGCAGCCCTTCCGCGATACCGCCCTGCCTGCGGCAAAACGCATCGACAATCTCCTCTCGCTGATGACGCTCGACGAGAAGATCGATTGCCTCGGCACAAAGACGGCGATCCCTCGTCTCGGCGTCACAAGCTTCGGCTCCTCCGAAGGCATCCACGGCGTCGTCCAGCGCGGCGGCGGCAAAGCCGATCGCGCGCCCATCCCCACCACGCAGTTCCCACAGCCCCCGGGCATGGGCGAAACCTGGGACCCCGCGCTTGTGCGCGACGCTGCCGGTGTCGAAGGCTACGAGGCCCGCTACATCACCCAGACCCCCAAATACGACCGCCAGATTCTCATGCTCTGGGGCCCCCAGGCCGACCTCGCCCGCGACCCCCGATGGGGACGCAGCGAAGAGGTCTACGGCGAAGACCCCTACTTCAACGGGACGATGGTGACATCGTTCGTGAAGGGTCTGCAAGGCGACGACCCCGACCACTGGCTCTCCGCCGCCCTGCTGAAACACTTCCTCGCCAACAGCAACGAAAACCACCGCACCAGCTCCTCCTCCGATTTCGACCAGCGTCTGTTTTGGGAGTACTACTCCGTCCCCTTCCGCATGGGCTTCCTCGATGGGGGCGCCAAGGGGGTCATGGCCTCTTACAACAGTTGGAACGGCACCCCCATGGCCATCAACCCCATCCTCAAGTCCATCGTCGAAGACAAGTGGGGTGTCGACGTTCTCTCAAGTGACGGCGGCGCCGTCAAGCTCCTCGTCACCGACCACAAGGTCTTCAAGACCCAGCAGGAAGCCGTCGTCGCCTGCCTCAAAGCCGGCATCAACCAGTTCCTCGATACCTACCTCGACGAGACCAAAGCTGCTCTCAAAGACGGTTCCATCACCGAGCCTGAGATCGACGCGCTCCTCCGCAAGAAGTTTGTCATCTCGCTCAAGCTGGGTCTGCTCGACCCACCCGACACCGGCCGCTTCGCTCACATTCAGGACAGCCCCGAACCCTGGCTCTCCGACAAAGACAAAGCCGTGTCGCTCAAGATGGCTCTCGAATCAGTCGTCCTGCTGAAGAACGAGAACAAGCTCCTCCCGCTCGACAAGTCCACCCTCAAATCCATCGCCGTCATCGGCCCCCTCGCCGACTCCGTCCACTGGGACTGGTACGGCGGCACAGCCCCCTACCTCGTCACCCCGCTCGCCGGCATCAAGGCCGAACTCGGCCCCGGCGTCCAGGTCCATTACGCTGCCGAAGAGACCGGCCAGGCTGCCCTCGACGCCGCAAAGAAGTCCGACGTCGCCATCGTCGTCATCGGCAACGACCCCACCTGCGGACCCGACATGGCTCACGACTGGCACAACACCCTCGACGGCGGCGGTACGCTGCCCTGCACCGTCCCCAGCGATGGACGCGAAGGTCGCGACCGCGAACGCATCACCCTCGATCAGGAACAACTCGTCAAGCAGGTCTACGCCGTCAACCCCAAAACCATCGTCGTCCTCGTCTCCAGCTTTCCCTACGCCATTAACTGGTCCCAGGCTCACATCCCCGCCATCCTCCACATGGCGCACAGCTCGCAGGATGAAGGTACCGCCATCGCCCGCACCCTCTTCGGCGACAGTAACCCCGGCGGCCACCTTGTCGTTACCTGGCCAAAATCAGAAGACCAGCTGCCGCCGATGATGGACTACAACATCCGCCATGGCCGCACCTACCAGTACTTCAAAGGCGACCCTCTCTATCCCTTCGGATACGGCCTCAGCTACACCACCTTCAAGCTCTCGAACCTCAAGACCAGCTCCCCCACCCTCGCCAAAGATGGCGCCCTGACCGTCTCGCTCGATGTCACCAACACCGGCGACCGCGCCGGGGACGCCGTCCCCCAGCTCTACATCAGGCACCTTAAATCCAAAGTCGAACGCCCGAAGCAGGAACTCAAAGGCTTCGAGCGCCTCACCCTCAAACCCGGCGAAACCAGAACCATTACTCTTCCGCTCAAAGCCGCCGACCTCGCCTGGTGGAACGAGAAAACCGCAAAGTTCGAAGTCGAATCCGAACCCGTCAGCCTCACAGCCGCCCAATCCTCCGCGACCAGCGAGCAAACCACCACGATCCATGTGCAGTAGGGGGCGCATCGAAAAGCAACGGCAAGTCCGTCCTTACTCCGAACGGTCGCCACTCCGTGGGGTGGAGGCTTCGCGTCGCTGCTCTAAGCGGAGTGCAACCAGATACCACGCGAAGCGCACCCCACGGAGTGGTCGCCGCCCGCGATGAGGGCGCTTTTGCTCTTGCATTTCAATATTTCCCGAGGCCCCTATGAATCGTCGTGATTTTGCTCGTTCTTCGTTGTTGGCTTTGGCGGCGGCTCGGCTGCCGGCGGCTCCGGTAGTCAAGCCTGTTGGGTACGCGGCGGTTGGCTTGGGCACCATCTCCGGAATCTTCTCGCGTGGCTGTGCCAAGTCGCAGTCCGCGAAGATCACCGCGCTCGTCACCGGCCACCCGGAAAAAGGCAAGGAATGGGCCCGCCGCTTCAACGTCCCCGAGTCCTCCGTCTACTCCTACGAGACCTTCGACCGCATCCGCGACAATCCCGCCGTCGACGCCGTCTACATCGGCCTGCCCAACAGCATGCACGCCGAATACACCCTGCGCGCCGCCGCCGCGGGCAAACATGTCCTCTGCGAAAAGCCTATGGCCATCTCCTCCGCGGAGTGCCGGCAGATGATCGACGCCTGCAGGAAAGCAGACGTCAGGCTCATGATCGCCTACCGCTGCCACTACGACCCCACCTACCTTGCCACCGAAAAAGTCGTGCAGTCCGGCGCCCTCGGCCAGATCGTCAGCTTCGAAGGTGCCTTCGGCTTCAACGCCCATCCGGACCAGTGGCGGCTCACCCGCCAGTTCGCCGGCGGAGGCTCGCTGCTCGATGTCGGCATCTACCCCCTCAACGCCGCACGCTTCTTCTCCCGCGAGGAGCCAGAATCGTTCACCGCCGTCGCCGCCACCCGCGACACCACCAGCGGCCGCTTCAAGGAGATGGAAGAGACCCTCAGCTTCACCACCAAATTCCCCTCCGGCATCTCCGCTTCCATGACCTCCAGCTACGGCGCCCAGGTCGACGGCTTCTTCCGCATCAACGGTGAAAAAGGCACCATCGAGATCGCCCCCGCCTTCAGCTACACCGGTGTCCATCTCAAAAGCTGGTCGCCAAAGATCCTCGCCGACTCCACCAGCCCAGACGACGACACCTTCCACTTCCGCCTCGAAGCCGAGCACTTCGCCGACTGCATTCGCCAGCGGCGGGAACCGCGAACGCCGGGCGAGGAAGGCCTCGCCGACTTCCTCGCGATGGAGGCAATCTATCGCGCTGCAGGGACCCCGATTGAATGAGAGTGCAAGCGGAAGCTGTGCCAGATTACAGCGCGCGGGAGCATCCAGATCCCTTCAGCAAAAGGCGGGAGTTTACCCAGGGTTAAGTCCTTTAGAATGCTATTTTTGACACGAAAACCCCCGGGGGAGGGGGAGCCCTCCCCCTCCCGCACCGGCTCACATGGAAGTGCTTTATCTACAATATCTTAGCCAACTTCGAGACCGCCCGTGGCTCCATACACCTCGCCCGTCACATAGCTCGATTCCTGAGATGCCAGCAGCACATAAAGCGGCGACATCTCGACCGGCTGCCCAGGCCGCTTCATCGGCGTCTCTGAGCCGAAATCGGGAATCTTCTTGTCCGGCTGGCCCCCGCTTGTCTGGAGCGGCGTCCACACCGGGCCGGGCGCTACGCAGTTCACGCGGATGCCGTCTTCGGCGACCTGCCGCGCCAGCGCTCGCGTAAACGCCAGGATTGCGGCCTTGGTAGGCGCATAGTCCAGCAGGCTGGGGCTCGGGTGTGTGGCCTGGATGGAGGCCGTGGTGATGATGCTGCCGCCCTTCGGCATCAACGGCAGCGCCGCCTTGCACAGCCAGAAGAGTGCGAAGACGTTGACCCGGTAGGTGGCTTCAAGCTGCTCGGTGGTGACGTCCTTGATCTTGTCGACGGCGTGCTGCTTGCCGGCGACGCAGGCGAGAATGTCGAGGCCGCCCAGTTGCTTGTGGGCTTGCGCGATGAGTTCCTTGCAGAAGAGTTCGTCGCTGAGGTCGCCGGGAATGGCGAACGCTTTGCGGCCTGCCTTTTCGATCAACGCGACAACTTCTTTGGCGTCCTTTTCTTCTTCAGGGAGGTAGTTGATGACAACGTCGGCGCCTTCGCGAGCGAAGGCGATGGCGGTGGCGCGGCCAATGCCGGAGTCGCCGCCGGTGACGAGGGCCTTGCGGCCGGGCAGGCGGCCGCTGCCGGTGTAGCTCGTCTCGCCGTGGTCAGCTTTGGGGCTCATCTCGGAATCAAGGCCGGGAACGGACTGCGGCTGGTGCGGGAACTTTGGTGTTGGATACTGCTTTGTCGGATCTTGAAGAGTGTAGAGATTGCTCATGTAGCTTCTGATGCGATCCTTCCAGACGGTGTCTCCTTTCGCGCTCCGGAGTAGACTTACACCGCAAGCAGAAGAAGCGAAAGAGCGATCAGAACGATTACGGGGATCAGGACGGATCAGGGCGGATCTCCGAATCTAGGTATGCACACATCTCAGGTCTTTGTGGTTCTTCCGTCTTTCGTTCATGATCTTCTTGATCGGCAACATCGTTTTATCGGTGTCAGCCCTTGGCTCCAGGGAGTGGCGATGGCGTTTCAAAGGCCGAAGAAGCGTGAGCCGGTGGGCGAGGCGGGGTTGTTCGAGTATGCCGTCAGCGCACTCTCGCGGCGGATGCGCACGGTGCGCGACCTGAAGCGGCTGATGAAGACGCGCGCGCACGAAGGCGCCGTCGGCGAGGCCGATATGGATAAGGTGGTCGAGCGGCTGATCGAGCTGAAGTATCTTTCCGACACGCGCTTTGCGCAGGACTATACGCGCCTGCGCAAGGAGAATCAGGGTTTCGGACGACGACGCGTCGCGCAGGATCTCGCCGTCAAGGGTGTGGACAAAGAACTCGCCGCCACCACGCTCGAAGCCGCCTACGGCGAAACCGACGAAGTGGAACTGGCGCGACAGTACTGCGAGCGCAAGCGCATTCCGCAACCCTCCGGCGCCGACCATCAGAAGCGGACCGTTCGCGTCATGAACCGGCTGATGCGCGCCGGGTACAGCTCCACCGCCATCTTTAAACTCTTCAAGCAATGGAAAGTCCCCGTGCCCGAATCGCCCACCGACTCCGACCAGTACGGCGACCTGCCGGAGTTCTAGAAACGAAAGCAACGGCAAAGGCGTCCTGACGCCGGACGGGCGCCACTCCGTGGGGTGGAGGCTTCGCGTCGCTACTTCAGGCGGAGTGCGACCGGATTCCACGCGAAGCTTCCACCCCACGAAGTGGTCGCCGCCCGCGATTAGGGCGCTTTTGCGGTTGCCTGTTTCCCTAGATGCTGCGCAGGACGCGTGCCGGGAGAGTGAAGAGGGCGGCGATGGCTTCGAAGACTCCGCCCACCACGATGCCTACGAGGCGGAAGGGGAGAAGGATGAGCCAGATGAACGGATAGAGGATGAGTGCAAGGATGGCGAGGGGCCAGCAGGTGAGCAGCAGAAAGCAGAAGAGGATGAGCTTGATCATGAAATCGCTCCTGCCTTGAAGATACGCAAGGCCGTTAGGGAAGTTCCACGCGCGGATAATAGTGCGATGGGGTCTTTCGAGCTGGAGCGGCTGGTGACGGTGGACTGGTCGGGTGATAAGGGGCCGGGGCAGAAGAAGAAGATCTGGGCCGGGGTGTGGACGCGGCATACGACGGGGCGGGTGGCGTGCGGGAAAGTGATTCTTGAAGACGGCCGGACGCGGGAAGAGCTGACGGAGTGGCTGCTTGCGATGGCGCGCGAGACGCCGCGGATGGTGGTGTCGATGGACTGCTGCTTCAGCTATCCGGCCTGGTTTCTGGCGGAGCACGGATGCAGGACGGTGTTCGATTTCTGGCGGCATGTGACCGCGGGGCATGGCGAGCGTTGGCTGGGGACAACCTGCGAAGAGGTTGAGCGCGACATTCGTTTCTGGGGTCGACCGCACAAGCGGCCGGCGCAATTTTGCGGCGAGGGATACCGCACGATGATGCGGCGGACGGATTGCGAGAACAAGATTGACCAGGCACTCGAGGGTGGGGACCCGGTGCGGGCAGCGTTGATGAAGGGGATTCAGCCGAAGTCGCCGTTTCAGATTGGCGGCAGCGGCAGCGTGGGGACGGGGTCGCTGCGGGCGATGCCGTGGCTGCTGAAGTTGTGGGAGGGCGGCTACCGGGTATGGCCGTTTGAAGATGCGGCGCTTGGCAAGCATCCGCTGCTGGTCGAGATGTATACGCGGCTCCTGACGGGGCCGGTGAAGAAGGCGAATGCGGAGGCGCGGACGGCGTATCTGAAGCGTCGCGGCAACGACGAGCCGGAGCTGTATGGGCGGCTGTCGCGGGGCGTCGTTGCCAAGGCGCAGGGGAGTGAGGACGCCTTCGACGCGCTGGTGTGCTGCTTGGAAATGGTGCGGCACCAGGCTGAGTTCGCCGGGCTCGAAGCCACGCATGATCCCACGCTGCGGCTCGAGGGGATTACATGGCGGCCGGGAGTTACTTAGAAGCAAAGGCGCCCTAGTCGCGGGCGGCGACCACTTCGAGGGGTGTAGGCGCTGGCGCGAGGTCACGCGCAGCGTCCTATACCCCACGAAGTGGCGCCCGTCCGGCGTTAGGACGCGGTTGCTTCTAGTAGACTTGACCCCTATGGAATACCGTTCGGGTAGTCAGATTCGCGAAGATTTTCTGCGTTTTTTTGAGACCAAGGCGCATCGGCGGGTGCACTCGTCTTCGCTGGTGCCGGCCAATGATCCGACCCTGCTGTTTACCAACGCGGGCATGAACCAGTTCAAGGATGTGTTCCTGGGCGCGGAGAAGCGGGACTATGCGCGGGCGACGTCGTCGCAGAAGTGCGTGCGGGCGGGCGGCAAGCATAACGATCTTGAAAATGTGGGCTTCACGCGGCGGCACCATACGTTCTTCGAGATGCTGGGGAACTTTTCCTTCGGCGATTACTTCAAGAAAGATGCGATTGCGTACGCGTGGGAGCTGCTGACGTCTCCGCAGTGGTTCGGGATCGATCCGGCGAAGCTGTATGTGACGATTTTCGAGGGCGACGACAAGGTGGCGCGGGATGCCGAGGCGTACCAGCTCTGGCTCGATGTGGGTGTGCCGGCGGAGCGGATTTTTGAGCTGGGGGCCAAGGATAACTTCTGGGCGATGGGGGATACGGGGCCTTGCGGGCCTTGCTCCGAGGTGTATTACGACCTGGGCGTTGAGGCCAGCGAGACGGGTGCGGATGTGCCGTTCGGGCAGGATGAGCAGCGGTACATGGAGATCTGGAACCTGGTGTTCATGCAGTTCGATCGCTCGAGCGATGGGGTGCTCGCGCCGCTGCCGAAGCCTTCGATCGACACCGGCATGGGGCTCGAGCGGGTGGCTTGCGTGCTGCAGGGGGTGATGTCGAATTACCAGACGGATCTGTTTTTGCCGTTGATTGCGAAGGCTGTGGAGTTGACCGGGACGCGGCCTGGTTTATCCGCAGAGAGCTCGGAGCTGACAGCTGACAGCCTGAAGCAACTGGCGGGGAGTGATGAGAAGGGTGCGGCGTCGCTGCGGATCATAGCGGATCATGCGCGGGCGGCTGTGTTTTTGATCTCGGATGGGGTGCAGCCGGCGAATGACGGGCGTGGGTATGTGCTGCGCAAGATTCTGCGGCGGGGCATTCGGCATGGACGTTTGCTGGGGCAGGAACAGCCGTTCATGTACGAGATGGTGGCGTCGGTGGTGAGCGAGATGAAGGTGGCTTACCCGGAACTGGTGGAGACGAGCGAGCGGGTGAGCAAGGTGGTGCTCGCGGAGGAGGAGCAGTTCGCGCGGACGCTGGAGCTCGGCCTGAAGCAGATGAATGAAGAGACGCTGCGCAATGGGACGGCGGCGTTTCGGTTATACGAGACGTTTGGCATGCCGCTCGATTTCATGGTCGATGCGGCCCGGGATGCGGGGCTTGAGTTCGATATGGCCGGCTTCGAGAAGGCCAAGGAAGAAGAGCAGGAGCGCGCCCGTGCATCGTGGAAGGGCGGCTCGCAGAAGTCGGCCAGCCCGGTGTTTCGCGAGCTGGCGAAGACCGAGTTTGAGGGGTACACGGCGCTGCGGGTGGATGGGGCAAAGGTGCTCGCGCTGGTGAAGGATGGGGTTGGGGTGCAGACGCTTGCAGCCGGCGATGAGGGCGAGGTCGTCCTCGATGCGACAAGCTTCTATGCGGACTCGGGCGGGCAGGTAGGCGATGTGGGCTGGCTCTATGCGGGCGATCACCAGACCGTCCTGGCCGAGGTGCGTGGGTGCACCAAGCCGGTGCAGGGAGTGTTCGCACACCGGGTGCTGGTGAAGACGGCGATTGCCGTAGGGGCGGAGGTCGATACGGTCGTCAACGGCGACGTGCGCAATGCGACGATGCGCAACCACACCGGCACGCACCTGCTGCATGCGGCGCTGCGCGAGGTGCTGGGCAAGCATGTGAAGCAGGCGGGTTCGCTGGTGAACCAGTCGCGGCTGCGGTTCGATTTTTCGCACTTTGCAGGGGTGGCCGAGCCGGAGCTGCGCGAGGTGGAGACGATCGTAAACTCGCAGGTGCTGAAGAACACGCCGGTGCAGACGATGGTCGATGTGCCGATTGACGTGGCGGTGAACGAGCTGGGCGCGATGGCGCTGTTCGGCGAGAAGTATGGCGATAAGGTACGGGTGGTGAAGATCGGGGAGTTTTCGACGGAGCTCTGCGGCGGCACGCATATCGGGGCGACGGGGGAGATCGGGCTGATCAAGGTGGTGGCTGAAAGTTCAGTGGCCAGTGGAGTCCGCCGGGTCGAGGCGATCTCGGGGACCGGGGCGCTCGAGGAGTTTCGGCGCGGCTTCGAGATTGCCAAGGTGGTGCCGGGCGGAGAGGCGGCGCTGCGTGCCAGGCTGGCCTCGGATGAAGAGGAGATCAAGAAGCTGCGGCGTGAGCTCGACGGGCTGCGGCTGAAGGCGGCGGCGGCTTCGGTTGCGGGCGCGACCGATGAGGCGCAGGACGTCAAGGGCGTGAAGGTGCTGGCGAAGCGCGTCGACGGGGTCGATAAGGCGCAGATGCGGGAGCTGGTTGATCAGCTGCGGGGTAAGCTGGGGTCGGGCGTGGTGGTGCTGGGAGCCGGCAATGACGGGAAGGTTTCGCTGATTGTGGGCGTGACCCGGGATCTGACAGGGAAGGTGCAGGCGGGCAAGATCGTTGGGACACTGGCGGGTTTCGTGGGGGGCAAGGGCGGCGGGCGGCCCGACCTGGCGGAGGCCGGCGGCAGCGAGGTGAGCGGGCTGGATGGCGCGCTGGCCAAAGCGGCTGAGGTGGTCGGCGCGATGCTGGGATAGGCAACGGCAAGTGGGTCCTGACGCCGTCCGCGATGAGGACGCATTCGTTGTTGCCGCCGTTGGTGCGGGGGTGACTTTCGCCGGCGTTCCCCGCGCGGGGAACTTAAACTTGGGGTGTGATGGGGTTGCTGCGTTCAATGCGGCTTGTGCTGGTTTGCGGTCTTTGCGGTGCCGGCCTGGCGTACGGGCAGGCGGCGAAGAAGCCGAAACACGTGCCTGCGCTGACTCCGTGGGAACGGGCGGAGAAAGCGCGCGCCGACTTTGAGGGTGAGCCGGCCGGGTCGCATACGCGAGCGTCGTTTCTGAAGGTGCTCGAGGCATACCGGGCGGTGTACCACGACGATCCGAGCGACGTGCATGCGCCGGCAGCAGTGAACGCGGTGGCAGAACTGCTGGCGGAGCAGGGCAGGGAGTTGACCGATCCGGCGAGCCTGCGCAATGCGATCGGGCAATACGAGTTTTTACGGGAGCAGTATCCGGCGAGCAGTCTGGGGGCACCGGCGCTGCTGGCCGAGGGGCGAATTGAAGAGCAGGATCTGCAGGAGCCTGCGGTCGCGCGCGAGAAGTATGCGGCGCTGGTGAAGGAAGCGCCAAAGAGCCGCGCCGGGGGCGAGGCGAAGCTGGCGCTGGCGGAGATGAGGCGCGTTGGTGGGCGTCCTGTGAACGCTGCGCGCGGGGTGGATGCCGCGCCGTTGCCGGGGCTGGCGTTGAATGAGGCGAATGCGCGGGCGGTGGAGGGGGTGAAGGGGAAAGCGAAAGCGGATCCCTCCGCTGCGCTGCGGAATGAAAACCAGCAGAACAAGCCGGTGAGGGTGCCATCGGTCGAGGCGGCGTCGGCCGCGCCCGAGGTGCTGGGGACCCCGGTCGAGGCTCGGCGGCTGTCGGCGTCGCAGCCGGTGCGGAGTGGGCGGCTTGCCCAGGTGACGGGGATTCGCCACTGGTCGACGGCGAGCTATACGAGGGTGGCGATCGACCTGGGGGACGAGGTGACGTTCGAGGCGGGTCGGGTGCCGAATCCGGATCGCATCTACTTCGACCTGCACGGCGCGAAGCTGGGCAGCGAGCTGGTGGGCAAGAGCTTTACGGTAACCGATGACGGGTTCCTGAAGAAGATTCGGGCGGCGCAGGCGAGCGGCGATGTGACGCGGGTGGTGCTCGATGTGAACGACGTGACGGAGTACTCGGCGTTCCTGCTGCCAAACCCTTACCGGCTGATCATTGATATTCATGGCGGCAAACCGGAGGCGGTTGCCGGGGCGAAGGCTCCCCTCGACACGCCGCAGCAGGTGGCAACCTCGGATCCTGCACGGGCAAGCGCGGCGGCGAACAACTCCGGCCTGCCGGCAATGGCGCCGACCGATGGGGGAGCGGGATCGCGGCAGACGGCGAGCGGGGTTGCCGAGGGGCGAACCATGGGGGGTGCTCCTCATGCCGCAGACCTGAGACGGCCCCCCTCTGCCGAAGTGGCAGGCGGGACGCCCGCGCGGCCGGTCCCGAACACGGTGGCGGTGAAGGCTCCCGCGGCGGCGACCGAGGTGGCCGCGGTGAGCGACGCGCCGGGGCGCGTGGTGGCGACGAGTGCGCCGACGTCGAAGCCGATTGCGGCGACGGTCCCGGTGAACCTGGGAACGCTTGCCCGGCGGAAGAAGGGTTCGAAGAATCCCGATGCGTCCGTCGTCGGGGACCCGGCCGCCCCGGCGAAGGCCGCCGACAAGACGGCGGATGGCGAGACGAGCATGATCCGGGCGCTGGGGCTGAAGATCGGGCGGATCGTGATTGATGCGGGTCATGGCGGGCACGACTCGGGCACGTTGGGCGTGGACGGGATCGAAGAGAAGGATGTGGTGCTGGATGTCGCGCTGCGACTTGGCAAGCTGCTGCATGAGCGGCTCGGCGCGGAGATCATCTATACGCGCTCGGACGATACATTTATCCCGCTCGAGACGAGGACGGCGATCGCGAACAAGGCACAGGCGGACCTGTTCCTCTCGGTGCACGCAAACAGCTCGGCGGACGAGTCCGCGCGCGGCGTCGAGACGTACTATCTGAACTTCACGTCGGATGCTTCGGCGCTCGATGTGGCGGCGCGCGAGAATGCGGTGAGTGGCCAGTCAATCCACCAACTGAGCGACCTGGTGAAGAAGATCACGTTGAAGGACAAGATCGCGGAGTCGCGGGAGTTTGCGACCGATGTTGAGGGTTCGCTGTATGCGGGTCTGACGCGCGGTAACGACGGGCTGAAGGATCGCGGGGTGAAGAAGGCCCCGTTCGTGGTCCTGATCGGAGCAAACATGCCGTCGATCCTTGCCGAGATCTCGTTCGTGACGAATCCGAAGGACGCTTCGCAGCTGCGCGAGCCCGAGTATCGGGAGCGCGTGGCCGAGAGCCTGTATGCCGGGGTGGCGAAGTATGAGAGCGGGCTGGCGGGGTCGAGGTCGACGGCGGCGCCGGTGGTGCGGGCGTCACGGGGGCAATAAGGCGCGACCGCAAAGCTGCCCTGGCGCCGGGTGGTGGGCACCGGGCGGGGTGCGGGCGCTGCGCGCTTTGTGGAACTACAACGGGGTTGGCGGTGTCTGATAACCCAGGGAGCGCGATGGTAGTCTCATCGTGATGGGCCTGACGATGAAGCAGTTTGCATGGGGATGGGTAATCTTCGCCGGGGTTCTTGCCGGATCAGGCGCGTGCCAGACTGTGCCGCCAACCACGCCGCCAACTACGCCGCCAACTACGCTGATTGAGCCCCCGTCGCCGCTGCTGCCGACCAACGATCGCCTGGTCGCAGACGATGCCGCGGCGAGTGTGCCTGCGGATAAGCCGGAGCTTGCGGCGATCCTCGAGGAAGACGGGCTGAAGGCGGTTGAGACACGCGCCATCAAGGCAACGTCTGGTGGAGCGGCAACCGGCTGGGTACGCGCCTATCAGTTTGGCGACGCGACAGGGGCATTTGCGGCGTACACATACTTCCGCCAGGGCGGACGGCCAGCGGTGGGCGACTCGCGGAATGTGTCAGCGATGGCGCTGCCGGGCGGCGAGTTGGTGCTGTTCAACGGCGTGAGCGTGGTCCGGGCGAAAACCACCGAGCATGGCGAGGCGCTGAAGACGTTACTCGCAGGCATCGAGATCGGTTTGCCGAAGGTTGGCGGGCGTCGTGGCCTGTCACCGCTGCTGCCCACGCTGATGCCGAAACCGGGACAGGAGACAGCGGATCTGCGCTATGCACTGGGGCCGGTGGGCTACCAGCATGAGGGTGGGGTGCTGCCGCCGGAGATGCTGGGCTGGGATAAGAGCGCGGAGATCGCCACGGCGAACTACGGCGGCAGGGCAGGTCGGGGAACGCTGACGCTGCTCTTGTATCCGACGCCACAGATTGCAGGCGACCGCGGGCGGGCGATCGAGGCGGCGGTCAACCAGCGCATTCAGCGCGAGGGAGCGGCGAGCTTGGGGACGGTCAAGCTGCGGCGTATCGGGCCGCTGGTCGGGATGACGTCGGGAGGCTTTACGGCGGAGCAGGCGCAGGCGCTGATCGGATCGCTGCACCTGAATCAGGAGATCAGCTTCGACAAGCCGATGCCGCTCGAGTTTCACGCCGAGGTGCGCAAGACGGCGACGCTGCTGCAGCAGATTGCAGTCTTTACCGGCGTAGGAATTTTGGCCGCGCTGGTGATGGGAGTCTTCTTCGGCGGGGCAAGGGCGGGATGGCGGGTCCTGCATGGAAAGCCCGCGTACAGCGAGCCGGAATTTCTAAGGATCGATCTGCGTGGACGGCCTGCCGAGTTGAAGGCGGGGGATGCGGGTGAGGGCGGCTCGAGTTAGGTTTGCTCCATACTTAGTGCATTTCAGCGGCTAAACTATTCATTCTTAGTGGTTTTGGGGTTAAATTTCGACCTGATGTTGCGAATAAATGGCGAATATGATTTCCTGGCGGCGTGCCCGCTGACCAGCGGCAACTTGTTCTAAACAGGCAAGTTGCATGTGTCGCGTTTTCACCTTGACACTAGGGAAGTGCCCTCATAAGATTTCGCCAGAAAGTTCTGATGGCTTTGCCTCCGTTAGAGCTATTCTCCCAAATGAAGAGGCCGCCCTGTTGCCGGGCGGCCTCTTCGCTGTTTCGAGGTCAAGTCCGGTCCGTATTTTTGCCGGAAAGCCGGAGTGACGTTAGAATGAAAACGGTGCGCCGATGTAGCTCAGTTGGTAGAGCAACTGATTCGTAATCAGTAGGTCAGCGGTTCAACTCCGCTCATCGGCTCCATCCCTTTCCTCAACATGCGCCATCAGGCTCAGCCAATTTCGAGCCTCGATTCAGACGTTTCAGATATGAATCGACACGTTTAGCGCTCCTTTTTGATCGTCTCGGCACTGCTGCAGACCACCGGCTTTGTCACTCTTCGCAGCCGACTTCGGCACACGACGAATTCACTAGTTCGACCGTCTCTTCGTCGCTCAGGAAGTCCGGACACGAGCGCAACGAAGACTTTCCGCCGATGTCAAATTCGCTCGTCGCGACAACCCAATGAATCGAAATCTGCGTGACCCCAGCCGCCCTCCGGCGCGCGGATTGACGTTCAGGACGACTTCGTCCGGGATGGCTCTGCCTGCCCAGGTGCCTGGTCAGTGAGTTCAGGGGGTGGCTCGGTTGGTCGGCGGGGGGATCCTGAAAAAGTGGATGGAGTCCTTGCCCACGGTGGCGACCTGCAGACCATCGGGGGAGAGGGCGTAGGTAAGTTGGGAGAGAGTCAGGTCTCTGGACGCGATGCTGGTTACGCTGGAGCCGTCGCGTGAACGGTAGATGGAGATCACCTCGCGGCTGAGGTCGGATCGGTGAAAGGGCTGGCCGATGCTCATGGAGCGCTCGGTGGATACGGTGCGGATGGCGAAGAGTCCGGGTGCGTCGAAGTCCACAGAGAGCCCTAACTCGTTTGAGGGTGATTCGCCTTTGAGGAGGGGGCGACCGTCGGGCCGCAGCATGCGGTACCAGCGGCCACCGCTGGGCATGCACCCCACGGCGAAGACGAGGTTGGCGGCAGAGGGGACCAGGGACGGGCGGCAGGTGGATTTGGCGGAGCTTACTTCTGTGAGCTTCTGATCCCAGCCGTACTGCTCGATCTTCCAGCGCTCGCGGCCCAGATTTTTCAACCGGAGCTCGCCTCCATCGGACAAGACCGGGATGGACTGGGTGGCGCTGCGCTGGGTGGAAAAGAGCGGCTTGAGAGCGGCGTCGAGAACCATGACGGATAGATCTTCGTCGGGCTCGCGGCCCAGGGTGTTGACGAGGTCCTCGTGCACGTGGGTGGTGTGGCGCTCTTCCGTGAGGGCAACGACAATGTGCTGCGCATCAGGAGAGGACACGACCCAGGCTATGGAACGGTCTAACGGAAGGCTATGCAGGGGTTTGAGGTTGACGTCCAGGACCCGAAGCTCGCGGCCCATCTGGACAAGAACCTGGCCGTTGGCGAGCTGCCAGATATAGCGTCCTTCACCCTCGACGCGCCAGCGCAGGGTGCGGTCGACCGTGTGTGTCGTGGCGTTGATGAAAACGGCCTGGATGGTGCGGAAAGACCCGGCCGAGACGGCGCGAGTGCGGAGCTGGTGGGGGTCGAAGGTGCAGAGGAGATGGGTGGAATCGAGCCAGAGGACGTTGGTTTCGTAGTCGAAGCCCGCGACCTCGCGGGCCAGCTTGGGCGCGTAACCCATATGCGCGAGAGGAATGGTTGCGGCGGGTTGGGAGGCGTCTGTTACAGCTGTGGGGGTGCCAGCGACGACGGCGCAGGCGGCACCGCAGGCTTCCATTTCGTCGGGTGGCTCCGGTGGCGCGGGCTTTGATGGGGTGTGGCTGGCGGGGGATCGGGCGACTTCGACCGTCTCCGCGCCGGGCCTGGAGAGGGGGTGGGCGATCAAAACAAAGCGCGTGGCGGCTTCCAGGCGCAGGTTTTTGTGGAGGGCGGTGATGGTTGTGGGTTGACCGGGACCGAGGGTAAGCCGGATCTTCGACAGGCCGATGACCTGGCCGGCGGTTACTTTGGCGGGAAGGGCGGCGGGTCTTGCGGTGGAGTAGGTGGTAAGGGATGAGGCCGTTTGCGCGCTGCGGAGACTATTGCTGCCACTGCCGCCGCCGATGGCGAGACCGGGGACGTCGGCGAGGGGAGTGGCTTCGGCGAGACCGTTGTCAGAAGGAGCGGGTGCGATGAGGGCGGCTAACTTGAAGAAGAACGGCTGACCGCGCTGTTCGCTGCATTCGGACGACTCGAAAGTCGCTTCGAGGGACGAGTCGGCTTGTGATCTGGTGTGAGGCGTGAGGGCTTCGACGCGACCTTCGATGATGCTGCCGGTCTTCAAGGTGCAGCCTGCATCGGACCAAGGGGCCGCGAGCTTGAGCAGGATGGGCGAGCCGACCTTCGTGCGGTTGAGATCGAGGACGGAAAGAGACTCGGTGATGAGCGGAGATTGGGCGCGGGCCGACGGCCATGCAAGACAGGCAGCGGTGAGCAGGACGGTGACTTGAAAGCGGTGCATAGGTTTGCGGGCCTGGCGCGCCCCCATTATCGCGGCGTGGAAAGCTCGTGAGCAAGCGATGACGTCACGATTCTGAGATACCTCCCTTCAAACTTTGAGAAGAGTGTGTGGCTGCCGGTTTCAGAGGGGGTTCTTGTTTGCCTCGTTTTTTCGGGAAGGATGACGCGTCAGGGAGAACTGGGGGCTCGGCTCATCTTGAGATCTTGAGGGAGGTGCCATCCATCTTTCCAGCAGATGCCCGTCATGATGATGAATATCTCGGGAGGCGAGGAAGAGCCAAGCCTAGAAAAGGCCCGCATTGCCGCGCGTTTCGTTATGGGGGCGCACTGAGATCGAGCAAGGCTGGTGCTCGGCCGGGTCATAGGCTGTCGATGGCGGAAGGTTTGGCATTTGGCTCTCGCTGTAAACACGAGATGTCTCCGGCTGCGAGCCCGTATACATGCGACGACGCCAAGGTCTTTCGATCAACAGAATTTGCTTCGTTTCAATCGAAAGAACCCTTTCAGGGGATGGCTGTTTGATTGCACGATCCGTCGCGCGGACATGGGGAGGGTTCCTTGCCGCCTAAATCGAGATGCGGGTCCGCGGGGGGTCGATTCAGCCGGCAGGTGTAGTGCCTGGCGATGAGTGGCTCGCCGGATGATCGCGGCGCCAGGAGAGTTTAATGTTCGCTCGTCGTGTTTTGGGTCTTTCGATTTCCTGCCTTCTTGTCGTAGTCGGCGGTTGCGCCAACTCCGGGCTCGATGCCATCAGCGTCTCCCCGCCGGCCCAGTCTCTGGCTGTGGGCCAGACTGTTCAACTGAACGCGACCGGGACGTTTGGCAACGGGAGCCACTCTTCGACGCAGAACCTTACGAGTGGCGTCAGCTGGGCTTCCGCCAGCCCATCCGTGGCGACGGTCAGTTCTTCGGGTCTGGCGACCGCGATCAGTGTCGGGAGCGCGACGATCACAGCCAGCTCGATGGCATTCAACGGCCCCACGTCGGCGAGCGCCATCCTCACGGTGACCAGTGGAAGCGGAGGTACGGGGGGGAGTGGAGGAAATATTCTTTCGCTGACCATCATTCCGAGCGGGATCGTCTTTCGCAGCTTGCCCGAGAGCGGTCAGTTCCTTGCGATTGGAACCTTCTCGACCTCGCCAACGATTCGGGACCTGACCAACTCCGTTACCTGGCTTACCTCCGAACCGAACAAGTTTCCGGTCACGAACTATAGCAACAGTGTGGCGGGGACCGGGACGCAGAATGGCGGCGTCGTGAGTGCCTACAGTGCGAGTGTCGGGGATGTGGGCGCGACGATCACAGCGGAGGCGACGGATAGCAGTGGCTCCCTGGCTGTGGCCACGGCAGGGGTGGGCTGCCCGTTGATCCTGCCGACGGCGACGATGCCCGGCTCCTGCTATCAGAACGTCCCGCAACTCCTTTCGACACTCACGGTCTACAACGAGGGAGTCAACCCGAACACCCCGCAAGCCGGTGGAAACTGGCTGGTGACGGCTCCATCCGCGACGGGCACTGCGGCCGTGCTGAACTGCGGCCCGGGCGCCGGAGCCGGCAAGTCGGTCTGCACGGCGACCTATCCGCTGGGAACGAAGGTCGTTCTGACGGCGCCGGCTCAGACTGGAGTCAACTTCGGCGGGTGGTCTTCAAACTGCACGGACATCGGCATTGTCACGCAAGCGGGGCCGAACACGTGCACGATCAATTTGTCGACGAGTGACGCCACCGTCGGAGGCATTTTCAACTAAGGATTTGTAGAAGCCACGGGTAAAGGCCGCTCTTCGGAGCGGCCTTCTCGTTCGAGCCAGCATTGCCCTGGCGGGCGAGTCCTCATACGGGTTCGAAGCGGAACTTCGCTGGCCCTTGGCGTGGCGGCTGGACTTGGGGCGGAGCGGGAGGAAAAAAACCGGTGCAATGGCGTCCATTGGGATGAGCCGTTCTGGAGCGCGTGAACTGGAGGCTATACTTCCCTGACGCAACAGGATGCTAAATCGAAAGCTTGGGGATGGGTCTTCAACGATGAGGATGGGCAGGGGTGGCCATGCAGGCCTGTATCAACTGAGCAGAGGGGTGATGGTGGGGACGGTTGCGTTGGCGGGATTGGCGGCGGCAACCTCCTGCATTTCGTCGGCGCGGGCGCAGGGGACCACGGTAAGCAGCCTGGCGCTGATGCCGCAGCCGGCAACGGTTCAGCAGACTGACGGGCGGTTTGCGATCACGAAAGCAACGACTTTCTCGGTGACGGGAAAGGGCTCGCCGCGATTGGAGCGGGCGATTGCGAGGATGCGGCAGAGGCTTGAGGACAAGTCTGGCCTGATGCTGCCGGGGGCGATCGGCCATGACGCCGGGGCGGGGACGATCGCGGTTGCGGTCCGGACGGACGATATGCCGGTGCAGGGACTGGAGGAGGATGAGTCTTACCGGCTGGTCGTGACGGCGGCCTCGGTGAAGCTGGAGGCGGCGACGGTGACGGGCGCGCTGCACGGGCTCGAGACGCTCTTTCAGCTGGTGCAGACCGGTCCTGAGAGCGATAGCATTCCGGCGGTGACGATCGACGATGCGCCGCGGTTTCGCTGGCGCGGCTTGATGATCGACTGCGCTCGGCATTTCGAGCCGATCGAGGTGCTGAAGCGCAATATCGACGCGATGGCGGCGGTGAAGCTGAATGTCTTTCACTGGCACCTGATCGACGATCAGGGGTTTCGAATTGAAAGCAAGGTCTATCCGAAGCTGACCGGCGAGGGGTCGGACGGGAAGTTTTACAGCCAGGATGAGGCCAGGGAACTGGTGCGCTATGCGCGCGACCGCGGGATCCGGGTGGTGCCGGAGTTTGAGATGCCGGGGCACTCGGCGGCCTGGCTGTTTGCTTATCCCGAGTTTTCGAGCGGGACGACGCCGACGGGCATCCGGCGGGAGTTCGGGATTTCGGACTCGGCCATCGATCCTACGCGCGAAGAGACATACGCGTTCATCGCCAGTTTTCTGCGGGAGATGACGACGATCTTTCCGGACAGCTATGTGCACATTGGCGGCGACGAGACGCCGGCGCCGGACTGGAAGACGAATCCGAAGATTCTTGCCTTCATGAAGAGCCACACGCTGAAGGATAACGATGCGTTGCAGGCCTACTTCAACCAGCGCGTGCTGGCGATTCTGACCAAGCTGGACCGGCGGATGGTGGGCTGGGATGAGATCTTCAACCCGGCGCTGCCGAAGGATGTGGTGATCCAGTCGTGGCGCGGAGAGGCTTCGCTTGCGGCGGCCGCCGTTCAGGGCTACCAGGGCGTGCTCTCCGCACCCTACTACCTGGACGGGATGAAGCCGGCGGAGGTGCATTACCTGGCTGATCCCGTGCCGGCGGATACGAAGCTGACGGCGGCGCAGCAGAAGCTGATCCTGGGTGGCGAGGTCTGCATGTGGGCCGAGCAACTGGATGAGCGCACGCTGGATTCGCGTGTGTGGCCGCGAAGTGCCGCGATCGCGGAACGGTTCTGGTCGAGGCAGAGTGTTCGCGACACGGATGACATGTATCGGCGGCTGGAGGTGGTTTCGCTCGAGCTGCAGACGCTGGGGGTACGGCACCTTACGAGCGGGGACACGCGCCTGCGCGACCTGGCGGGAACGCAGCAGATCGATGCGCTGCGGACGGTCGCGCACGCGATGGAGCCGGTGAGCTTCAGCGATCGGTACGACGAGCAGCATACGTCCCAGTTGACGCCGCTGACGAATTTCGTCGATGCGCTTCGGCCTGATCCGCCGGTGCGGCACCGGCTGGCGGTGGCAACGCGGGAGTTTCTGGCTGCGGCGCCAGACGGCCGGCGGGGCGTGGTTTCGCGACTGGAGCTGACCGGGTTTTTCTCCGGCGTGAGCGAGGCGCTGCCCGAGGCGATGCGGCAGGCGGGACAGTCCCCGCGGCTTGGACTCATCGAGCCAAGGCTCGTTCAACTACAGGGTTTGTCGCAGATCGGGCTGCAGGCGGTTGGATATCTGAGCGACGAAAAGGCAGCGCCCACGGGGTGGAAGTCTTCGAGCCTGGCGGCGATCGAGGCGGCGAAACAGCCGTCGGCGATCGTGCGCTTCCACTTTCTCGACTCGCTGGAAGCGCTGGTGAAGGCTACAAAGTAGGCCGTTGGTGAAAGGCTACTCGGTGCGGAGCGCGAGCATGGGCTCAATGCGCGAGGCTCGCCGGGCTGGGATGAATCCGGCCAACACTGCGGCGAGGGTTAGAACCGCGATCGCAGTGAGCAGGGTCGTGGGATCGTAGATGCGCACGCCGTAGAGCTGATCCGACATGAGCCGGGCGGCGAGGATGGCGGCGGGAACCCCGAGCAGCAGACCGAGTCCGGCCTGGCTGAGGGCGCTGCGCAGCACGAGGCCGATGACATTGCGGCGGTCTGCGCCGAGCGCCATGCGGAGGCCGATCTCGCTGGTGCGCCGTGCGACCTGGTAGGACGTAATGCCGTAGAGGCCGATCGAGGCGAGAACCAGGGCGAGGGCGCCGAAGAGCATGGTCAGGCGGGCGATCAGCTTTTCCTGCGAGAGGTTGCCGGCGACCTGGTAGTCGAGCGAGTGCAGGTCGATGACGGTGAGGTTCGGGTTGATGCGTGTGAGCGTGCGGCGGACGAGGGCGTCGACATTCTGGGGCGGCTGTTTGAAGTGCAGCGTGATGGAGTTGGCGAACATGGAGCGGCCCTCGGCCATCAGCTCGTTGGGCGAACTGAGACCGGTGAGCTGCTGGGTGAGCGGACGGAAGTACATCGGGCGCCACTCGTCACGGGGCTGCTGATACTTGGCGTCGGCGACGATGCCGACGATCTCGAAGCTGCCGGAGTACTTTTGCTCGAAGACGCCGAAGTGGCGGCCGATGGGGTCTTCCTTGGGGAAGAACTTCTTCACGAAGGCCTGGTTGACGACGGCGACCTTGACCGAGGTGGCGGAGTCATCGGCGGTGAAGCCGCGGCCGCGGAGCACGGGCTGGCCGACGGTTGCGAAGAAGTGCGGGCTGATGCGGTCCCAGGAGGAGCCGTTGTTGCTGTTGGGGGCGGGCGCGGGGCGGCCCTCGACGAAGATGGACTCTCCCCAGTTGTTGCCTTCGAGCGTGCTGTAGAGGGCGAGGCCGACGCTTTCAACACCGGGAATGGCCTGCATCTCGTCCTCGAGCTGGTGGTAGAGCGGCTGCAAGGTCTCAGTCTTGTAGCCGGCGCCGGCGGGATCGAGATGCACGACGAAACGGTTGTCGGTCTTGATGCCGAAGTCCTGGTGCTCGAGGTTGCGCAGGCTGCGGGTCAGCAGTCCGGCCCCGACCAGCAGGACGAGCGACAGCGCGGCCTGGAAGATGATGAGCGAACGCTGGGGCAGCGAGGCGCGGTCGCGGGTGGAGCGATTGGCGCCGCGCATGGAGTCGGCGGGATTCGAGCGGGAGGTGATCCAGGCGGGAACGATGCCGAAGATGACGCCGGTGGCGAGCGAAAGCAGGAAGGCGAAGCCGAGGATCGGGAGCGAGGGTGTCGCGGCGATGGGGAGGTCTGGAGAATCTGGGAAGGCGAGACGGAGGATCATGCGGCTCGCGGCGTATGCCACCGCCAGGCCGGCCACGCCTCCGGCAAGAGCGAGCAGGATGCTCTCGGTCAGCATCTGCTGGAGCAGCCGGCTGCGGGCGGCGCCGAGCGCCATGCGGACCGAGATCTCGGACTTTCGGGTCGCGATGCGCGCGAGCAGGAGGTTGGCCACGTTGGCGCAGGCAACGAGCAGGACCAGGCCGGACAATGCCATCAGCAGGTAGAGCCCTTTGCCCGTTTGCCGCTGAAGGTTTTGAATACCGGCGCCGCCGGGCACGATGACGACGTGCTGCCGCGGGATCAGGACCTCCGCTCCGTTCCGGCTAAACCCGGGCACGGTTCCCATCCAGTCGCGAAGCTGGGCTGACATCTTCTGCTGCAGGACCGGAACGCTCGTGCCGGGTTTGACGCGTCCGACGAGGTAGAGCCAGCCGCTATCCTGCACCTTGAGGATCGAGTTATTGCCTTCGAGGACGGGTTCGCTGGCGAGCGGAACCCAGATGCCGGGAGGGTTGCTGCGGATGCGGTCGCCAAAGAAGCGGGGTGGGGCGATGCCGATGATGGTGACGGGCCGGCTCTGCATGTAGAAGCTGGCGCCGAGAATGTGCGGATCGCCAGCGAAGTCGGATTGCCAGGTCTGGTAGCTGAGGACGGCGACGGGCGCTGCCCCGGGAAGGTCGTCGGTGTCGCTGAGGACGCGACCGAGGAAGGCGTTGATGCCGAAGGTCTTGAAGTAATTGCCGGAGACGTATTCAGTACGTTCCGGGCGCGACTGTTCGGAGCCGCGGCGGACGCTCATCATGTTGCCACCGGACTGCATCGCGGCGAGCTCTTCAAATTCGGGATTGGAACGGCGGAAGGTGCGATAGGCGTCGTCGGAGAAAAGATCGAAATCCCCGTTTTCGTTCTGGAAGCCGCCGTTGACGCAGCAGTCGTCGAGGTCGCCCACACGGAAGAGAGCTTTGGGGTCAGCGACCGGGAGCGACTTCAGGAGAATCGAATGGACGAGCGTAAAGATGGCGGTATTGGCGCCGATGCCGAGCGCGATGGTCAGAATGACCGTAATGGCAAATGCGGGAGCTTTGACGAACTGACGAATTGCGACCTGCACATCGCGCATGCCTGAAACCTCGAATGGGGACTTCGGAGGCTTACGCAGGGGCAGGCTCTTTGGTTCCGCTGGTCGGCGCCTGTTATCAGGGCGGAGCAGAAACTTCGCCGCAGAGCAGAAGCGGACGCAAAAAAAAGGACCCCCGAAGGGGTCAGTTTCATTCGCATTTCGCTGTTATCAATGGAGAGGTAGATGGGACTGGTTGGAAAGAAGTTGCTTCAGGGTGAAAAAACTTAGAATTATTTTCGCATTCGCGTCAGGACTGGAGTCCTGGACGGTAATTTTTGGAGCCCTCCGAGCGGGGAGCGTCCGGGGAGCGGGCGGTGCGTAAGGTTAGGTTTGCCTCGATCTATTTGGCAGGACCTCCGCTAGCTGCCTCGAACTGCTGGCTTTGTGCCGACTTGCCGAGGGTGTCGAAGAGTGGCTGCGCCGGACTCACCGCTGGCTCTTCTGCCGCGACTGACATCCCCATGATGCGGATTGCCGGGTTATCCGGCAGCGTGACGGTCTTCGCCCCGGCAGGAAGATCCAACGCGTACACAAAGAGGTAGCTGTACTGGTAGGGCTCGTTCAGGCCCGCCGCGTTGTGATGGTGGGAGACGTACCAGCCGAGTGTTGCCGGCTTGACATAGCCGGGACGGAGGCCCACGTAGTCCTCCGGGTAGCGTGGAGACCAGTCGGGGGAACCAGAGTTTTTCAGGTCCCAGTCCTGGTGGTGTGCGGAGATGGCAAAGTCCTTCCGCAGCGCGACCTGGCGCTTTGGCTCGCCGCGACGGCCGCCCTCGGTGACCGAGTCCGGGCGCGGCTTCCAAAGGCGCGTGTCCCATTGGCCGACAAAACCGCCCCAATTTTCGACCGTCAGGTTGATGGGAGTGCTTCCCGCCTTGAAGGTCGCGTGCTGATCGCCGTCTGCGGAAGCAGCCAGAACATAAACCTTGTTGAACTTGCCGTCGGGCAGGGCAATCGACTGCCCTTTGGCCGTCACGGCATTGGGCTTGCCCGTGGCAGCGGGGGCCAGAGCCAGACCTACGCCGTCGATTTTCAGCTCGGCGGGGAGCATCTCGGCCGGCAGAGCATCCCCCTGCTGGTCGAAGCCGCCCACTGACTTCGTGTCGTCATTACTTGCGACTGCGAGATCGTAGGGGAGAGATACGGGCTGGGAGGTAATGCCTGCTGCACGCACGACAGGTGCGCCAAGTTTGATCGCAAAGGAGCGGGGTTGGTAGGGCTTGAACGACGTCTCGAGCACGCCGTCGGCAACGGTCGCCGCGCCAAGCGGGAGCTCCTGACCATTAACCTCGCGCGCTGCTTGCACGGGGCCGGCGAACTTGACGGTGACCTTGTCGAGCGGTTTGCCGTCGAGTTCGACGAGCCGCAGGATCACTTCATCGCTAAGCTCTGATTTCTTCAATGCGAGCACACGGACGTCGGGGCGATCGATCGTGAGCAGGGAGAAGGTGTGACCGAGCGTGCCCGCGTGCTTTTCCGTGTTGAAGGCGATCATCGGCGTGCTGAGACGATAGGCCTGCCAGTCAGTTTGGCCCTTCCGCCAGTCGCCGGCGTGGCCTGCGAGCCCGAAGAGAATTTCGTGATGGCCCCAGTCCTGGTTGAGCTCGTCGGTGTAAGCGCCCTTCATCTCGGACGCGCCGCCCGGCGAGCGCAACAGGGTCAGGCGGATGGTGTTTTCGTCGCGCTTGTCCGAACCGTTCTTGACGTCGGTGAGGATGGTGGCGCCGAAGCTGCCGGATTCATCGGTCTGATCGATCCAGTGATGCGAGGCAACCTCGAACTGGCGGTCGAAGGCGACGGGGCGCTGGATGGTGCCGACCTCCCAGTTATAAGTCGCCACCTTGTTGGCGGAGGCGAGCGGGAAGACTGCCTTGACATTGGCCGAGAGCGAGCGCCAGTCGATGGATTCGCCGAATTCGACGCGGTTGCCGGCGTCTCCGGCAGAGAGCCGTACGGTCTGGGTGAACTTCGAACCTTCGCCTTCGCGGGTCACCTCTAACGCGATGCGGGCGGGGCCGTTCTCCACGATGCGGGCCTTTGCGGTGCCTCCGATGTAAGCGCGGGGGGGCGCCTGCTCCTGGTCGAAGTCCATGTTCCAGGCCGGCCACTGCTTCGGAGCATCGTTATTGATTGCAAGGCGCATCGGGCTCGAGAGCAACTCCTTGCTGATCGACTTATCGAAGATGCTGCTGACGTCCCCTGCTGCGTTCAACGTGACCTTGTACCGCGCGTTCTCCAGAGTGGAGTCAGTGACCTTCAATTCTTTCGAAGCTTCTGACTTCCTTCCCTCACGAACGTCGTAGACGGCATAGCCGACTGAAGGCACACTGGCGAGGAAGAGCACCCGTCCGTGCTCCATCTGGGCGGGCACCTGCTTGCCGTCAGGGCCGAAGACCTCGACGCCCGTCGCGCTGTCAGAGCCGACCGCGGCTTCGACGATATCTTCGCGGGCGATGTTCAACGGGTTGTAGACGACGATGGGCTTCCCCTTCACCTGCGTGTCGAGCGACGCGGCGATTGACTGGGTTGCGCTGGTCAGCACGTCAGCAAACTGGTTTGAAGCAATGATGTCGTCATTCTGCGCGAACTCATAGGCTCGCGGCGTGGCGGTGCCGGCGCCGGTGTCGTGGAACTGGCCGCCCATGACGAGCGTCCACGCGTCATTCATCTGTTTTTGCGGGTAGGGTCGTCCGCCCATCCACGCGGCAGCAACCGAGGCTTTTTCGGCGGCGTCCGCGAGGAGTTCGTTCTTGCGATTCCAGCGTTTGTGATAGGCCTGCGAGGTGAGCGACCCGGCAGAGTGGTTGATGAGTTCGAGGTCTCCCTGGTAGGTCGGCATCTTCGTCTGCATGTCCGGCTTGATGTCGAGGAACATCTGGTCGGCGGTGGCAGAGATGACTTTGACAGGACCGTCGCCCATCGTGACCGGAGTTCCGCTGGTGACGACGTCACCCTCTGCGCCTGCCGGGGTGCGCATGGGGGCGGTCGGGAGGACGGCTTTACTCCCAGTGACGGTCGCTTCCAGCAACTTTGCGGATTCTTCGTTGGTCGCCCCGCCGATATCGCCGGTGCCGATGTAGTGATAGTCGGCAAAGACACCGGTGGCCTTACCGTCTATGTTGATGCGAGCAGGCCAATCGGTCTCGGGCTCGCGCCGTCTCTGCCCGGGCGCGGGCGGAGCGGTTACAGCGACCGGCGATTTGCTGAGGTCTGAGTCGATCTCGCTGCCGTAGCCGCCAGGATTCAGCGCGGCCAGGACAGTTTCGCCGTCGGGTCCGGTCCAGACGCCGACGTTGAAGGGAATACCTTCCGGCGTCTGCTCCGGGGAGTCGGGGCCGCCGATCTTCGGGGCGGGCTGCCAGGCGGCACTGAGCTTTTGCGTGGAGAAGCCCTTCACTCCGGAAGCAGCCAGGATGGTGGGCAACGAGGCGGGGAAGCCGAAGCAGTCGGGCAGCATGTACTCCGCGCTGGCCTTGCCAAACTCCTTGCGGAAGTAGGTGTTGCCGTACAACACCTGCCGGAAGATGGATTCGGCACTGGGCAGATTGACGTCGCCCTCTTCGACCGAGGAACCGGCCGGGAACCACTGGCCCTTGGCCACGTAGCCCTTGAGGCGCTCGTAGTCGCCAGGGTAATACTCCTTCATCAAGCGGTAGCGATTTGAGCCCGACCAGTTGAAGACGTAGTGCGGATACTTGTCCATGTAGTCGAAGTTCACGCGCATCGTCTTGAGCAGATATTCGCTGATGACCTGAGGGAATTCCCAACGCCACTGTGTATCAAGGTGAGCATAGGGCACCACGTACAGGGTCGGCTGCCTGGTGATATCGGGCGCAGTCATCGTCTGGGCGGACGCGCTGTAGACAGCAGATGCGAAGGCAAACGCTGCGCCTGCAGCGAAGAACGGGTTCCTCAATAAGGGGGACACTGGGACCTCACTTGGATGGCTGTCTACCCCGGTTCAGGCGGACAGGTTAGCCGGCCGGGCCGGTAGGAACCTTGGATGAGCACTGAGTAAGAAAGTCGAGTGGAAACGTTTCCAATAAAACCGAGTAGGTGGATAGTAAAACCGCGATATGGCACTGTCAAGCGCGCGCCAGCCCGTTAAGACAGATGCTCCTCACCGAAGTGAGGAGCATCTGGGGAGGGCTGGCTGTCGCTCCGGGTTAGGGAGCGAAGGTGGTGGGAGTGCATGGGTCGTAGCCGAGGGTGGCGGGCGAGACCGGGGTTGGCGGGGTGGGAGGTGTGGCCCAGGGGACGTTGTTGAAGTCGAAGAAGTCCATCAGCGTCGGCTGGGTCTGGTCGCGTGCGGTGATGTAGGCGTTTGGTGAGATGAAACGGTTTTCGACGAACTTGAGAATCGCGGTGTGGTCCATCGGGTTGTGCCCAACGTAGTGCGGCTTCACGAAGGGCGAGATGATCATGTTGGGGACGCGGAAGCCAAGCTGAGCAGCAAAGCCGGAGATACTCGCCGCGTCGGTGGGGTGGGCGCCGGGGTCGGCCGAGACCAGGTCGCAGTGCAGCATCGGGGTACCGGTCGAAGGGACGCAGGGGTTGTAGGAGTCGGGATTGACCGAGATGGTGGAGATATCCGGAATGGCGCTGGCGGAGGTGTTGCCCAGCGTGTAGTCGGTGTAGTCGTTCGAGTGGCCGGGTACGGGCGGAACGTGATCGTACGGTCCGCCGCCCTCGTCGTAGGAGAGAAAGAAGACGGAGTCCTTGTAGGCGGAGCTGCCGGTGAAGGCATTGACTACGGTCGCGACCTGCTGCTGCCCTGCCAGGATCGACTGGCCGGAGCCCGGGTGTTCGTCATTGTTGCCGTAGCCGGCTTCGATGAAGGCGAAGGCGGGCAGCGTGCCGTTCTTCAGATCGGTGTAGTAAGTCGACAGCGGGGCGATGTGGTTGGGGTCGATGCAGAAGGAGTTGCTCTTGTCGCCGACGGCGCTTGAAGGCACCGTCGTCCACATGCAGGCGGCGCCGTTGGGGTTTGCGTACAGGTAGAGGGTGGAGTACGAGATGTAGCCGAAGTTGGTGGCAGGGTACTGGGCGGCTGCATTGCCCGGGCAGTCGGTGGGATCGGTGCACGAGCCCTGGGTGACGGTGTAGTAGATCTTCCAGCCGACCTTCTGCTGATCGAGCTGCTGAAAGATGCTGGACGTCTGAAGCTGTTGCAGGTGGTCGTCAAGACCGGGATCAAAGACGAGCCCGAGCGTGGTGCCGCCGGTGAAGGTAGCGATGCGGTTCGGCTTGCTCTTGCTCGAGATGGGCGAGAACCAGCGGTCGGAGACGGCGTACTGCGATGCCATGTAGTAGTAGTAGTTCAGGAAACCCTGATCGTAGTACCCCATGGCGCGCTTGCCGTTGAGGTCGCTGAAGGTTCCGGAGCAGATGGCGCCGTTCGAGGCAGCGCAGGTCTTGGCGTAGTTCTCGGCGGTGTGGACGAAACCGTCAAGGACGATTCCGCGCTTGGGAGTGAAATCGTAGCGGCTGACATCGCCATAGCTTTCGAGCCAGGACGAGGTCATATCGTCGACGCACGTGCTGGTGAACTTGAAGGGTGCGTAGGCCGTGCCCTCGTCGCTCGAATTGCTGGTGCGGGTTAGCTTGTCGTCGATGCCGTCGACGGTGTACGTGTTGCCGTCGAGGCCGACATTGAAGCCGTTGGCGACACGGTAGGGGTTGAGCATGCCGAAGTAATTATCGAAGCTGTGATTTTCCTGCAGCATGAAGACGACGTGGTTAACCTTGCTGAGACCAGCCAGCGATGTCACGGTGATGGTCTTCGAGGCGGTGGAGGTAGCACTTCCGCCGGTGGCAGTTGCAGTGTAGGTGGTCGTTGTCGACGGGGTCACGGTCTGCGTGCCGCCGGTGGAGGAAAGGGTGTAGCTCGATCCGTCACTGCCGGTGAGAACGACGCCGGTCGCGTTGGCTGCGGTCACAGTGATCGTGGACGAGCCGCCAGCGGCGAGCTGCCCGGGGCTGGCGACCAGGCTGACGGATGAGGATCCGGAGGATGCGAGAGTCACCGTGGCGGTTGCTGTCACGTTTCCACTCGCTGCCGCTGCCGTTGCAGTGTAGGTGGTGGTCGCGGTGGGGGAGACAACTTGGGAGCCGCCGGTTGGGGAGAGCGTGTAGCTGGAGCCGTCGCTGCCGCTCAAGACGACGCTGGTTGCATTGGAGGCAGTCACGGTCAGAGTCGAAGAACTGCCCGAGGTGATGGACGCGGGACTGGCCGATAGGGTGACGGTCGCGGTCGCAGCGCCCACTGTAACTGTGGTCGAGGCGGTCATGTTGCCGGCGCTGCCGGTTGCGGTGGCCGTGTAGGTTGTGGTCGCGGTGGGCTTGACGACCTGGGAGCCGCCGGTTGGGGAGAGTGTGTAGCTGGAGCCGTCGCTGCCGCTCAAAACGACGCTGGTTGCATTGGTCGCAGTCACGGTCAGAGTCGAAGACCCGCCCGAGGTAATGGACGCGGGACTGGCCGATAGGGTGACGGTCGCGGTCGCAGCGCCCACTGTGACTGTGGTCGAGGCGGTCATGTTGCCGGCACTGCCGGTTGCGGTGGCCGTGTAGGTCGTGGTCGCGGTAGGCTTGACGACCTGCGAGCCGCCGGTGGGACTCAGCGTATAGCTGCTGCCATCAGAGCCGGCAAGGGTAACGGCTGTGGCGTTGGTCGCGGAGACTGCGATCGTGGAAGAGCCGCCCGAGGTGATGGCGGAGGGGCTGGCGTTGAGGCTCACGGTGGTGGCCGGGGCCGAGCCAACGGTGAAGCTGGTCACGGTCTTGAGAGCGCCGCCGCAGTAATCCCATTCCTGTACGGTGGCTGATTGTGCGCCATTCGGAAAGGCGAGCGAGGTGTTGAGAGCAGCTCCGTTGACCTGGTACTTCAGAGTGCCTCCAACGTAGATGCCCATAGCGGCAACGCCCTTGGCGCAGGCGGTGGTGCTGGCGGTAGCGGAGAAAGCCACCGGCGATCCGACCGTGCTGCCGTTTGCGGGCGTGGTCACGCTGACACCGTTTTGCGTGGGCGGCGTGGGTGGTGTGGGTGGCGTGGGCGGCGGCGGCGGGGGGGCCGGGTTCGCACTGGAGACCGTGATGTTGACTGGCGTATTGGTGGCGCCGCCACAGTTGTCCCACTCCTGCACCACCGTCTTGTAGGTGCCAGCGCTCAAGGTGAGTGCGGTATTCAGGCTGGTGCCGTTCACCTTGTAGGCCAGCTGATTGTTGACGTAGATTCCCATGGCTGCGACGCCCTTGGCGCAGCTTGTGGCAGTAGCGGAAGCGGTGTACTGCACCGAGGACGAGACGGTGGAGTTGTTAGCCGGGCTGCTGACCGTGACAGCGGCAAAAGCCGGGGCGGCGAGCGCCAGGCAGAGTGCGGAGAGAGGGCGGAGAAGCTTCATGGCGATACCTAAGTGGGGAGGACCGATGGCGGCGAGCGTATCCCGGGAAGGAATCGGGAACCGCGCGCAGGGCTCAGAGCTGCTGAACCGAAGAAACAACCAGAGAAGAAGGCGCAAGCGTTGAGCGCGTCACCATTCTCCTGAAGACAGGGCAGAGATTTGCTGCAAGGACGGCAGGTAAGACAAATATGTGGAGCTACAACCATTGTTGCAAAGAACTGCCACCAATTGGTGACAGAACCGAGACTACGAAGTCAGGGAGCCACTGGCTATGCCTCGTTCGTAACCAAAAAGTAATGCTGGATTTTGGTTGTACGTGTGACCAGAAGGAAAGAGTTGGACCAGGCAAGGATGAGAGAACAGTTCTTGAGCCGGCGGCGACGTCATTCACGGACCAAGCTCAGTGCGGTGTCTCACCGTTTTGGATCTGTTGGATCTTGCGGAGACGGTCCATATTCTGCTTGGCGCGTTCGGCGTCGTCTTCCGGCGGCTCCGGAGGAACGTTGGCAATGGCGCCTGGACCGAGCACGGGCTGGTCGTCGGGTGACGTTGGATCGCGTGGCTGTGGGTTTGACCCGACGGTCGCGCCATTGGGCGCCTGGGGAGCAGGTGTGGCGGGCGTAGGAGCGCCGTCCTGCAGCGTCAGGGTCAACTGACGGGGCGCACCTTCGCGCCCCACCCCATACATCATGAAGTTGTAGCCTGTTCCGGAGAGCAATTCTTTGAGCACGTCGCGCGGATTACGTGGTCCATAGGTTCCGTAAACCCGGGAAGCGTTGACCGAGCCCTGAATGTTCATGCCCGAGACCCGTGCGACTTCGCGCAGGATCGCTGGGAGTTCGGAGCCGTTTGCCTGCACGGTCAACAGACCATCGGCGAGCGTAATCGCCGGCAAACCGGAGCGTTTTGGATCGGAGGCTGCGGCTGAGCGTGATGGCTGGATGCTCCGCCGATGCGAGGGCGGCAGGCCGGTCGGGGATTGGGCCGGCTGCGCCAGCGCCGAAAGGCCGAAGGGGAAAATCAATGCCCAGCACAGGAGACAAGTATGCCCGGAGGCGGGCCGCGTCATGCCGAGCGACGCGCAGCGTGTTTGGATTTTTGCCGAAGCGAGATGCGTCGTCATGGAATCCTCAAACGGCCTGCTGTCCCAGCGACGTTCAGCAGGAGTGGGGCGGATGATCCCCGCAACCCTCTTCCTAGTGTACGGCGGATAGCGCCCTGTGCCGAGCACGTCGCTCATCGTGGCCCAGCGCCAACCGCCTTTGGGGCTTGATCGACGATTTTTGACTCAGACGGGGCCGTCGGGGGATTGGCGTGTCCGGGCGGGTTTCCGCTGGACGCTTTTGAGATTCAGCCGATGGATCTGTGTAGTTGTAGGGGAGGTGAGCCCTGACTGCCCATAGGTGCAATAGAGCCTCCAACTTTAGTTTGATATCGATGCTGAAGGTATTCCACTAAAAATTACCTAAGTTTGTTACCCGAATTCTGAATGACGGGAAGGGCTGGAAAACAACCGCCTTTCTGAAGGTTCGACCAGGAAGTTGACTCACAGCAGGGAGGGCCCGAAAGGGATTGTTGAGCAAAGGGATTCAGGTGGAACGGCAGGAATCTCCGGAAACAGTTTCCGTATGCACGACATAGATTCCGGGTTTACCGAAATGGTTGAGAACAAGAGTTTTATTTCAACCTTTGCTGGGAAGTTACGAGTTACGCAGCCTGAGCCATGTAACGATGCCCTCATCGAAGTCCGTAGAAATCAGTAGTCAGAAAAGTAGATTTGTTCATACCAGCATGTACTTCGCGATCTAAATCCGTCCTCGGGAAACTTCCGGGCTCATCAGCAGCAAAGTCAGAGCGCACTTCTAGTTTCACTGTCCCACTGAATCAGCGCACGAAGAAGCAAACCTTCTTCTCCCAGGCGCGAATTGCAAAATTTATTTCATTCGAGGTCTTCAATGAATCTTCGCTCTTATCTTGTTTCTTTGCTCTCCCTTTCCGCAGCATTACCGGCTTTCGCGACGGTGGTGGTACACAGCCCGTCGAATGGAACAACGGTCAATCCGACGGTGTCGTTCGTAGCCAGTGCGTCGACCTCCAGCTGTTCCAAGGGTGTCGCCGCGATGGGCGTCTACGTCGATAACAGCCTGAAGTATGTTGTGAATGGGACCAGCCTGAACCAGAACCTGACGCTCAACCCCGGCCAGCACAGTGCCGTCATTGAAGAGTGGGATTTTTGCGGTGGGGCGACCACACAGGCTGTGAGTCTGACTGTCAATGGCCAGGCATCTGTGGCTGTGACCTCGCCGGCGCAAGGCAGCACCGTGCCGAGCAGCACCTTGTTTGCGGCGACTGCGACGTCGAGCTGCCCTGGCGGTGTGACGGCCATGGGAGTTTACCTTGCAAACCATCTGGTCTATAAGTCTGCGGGCGCAGTCCTGAGCACGACGCTCACGCTGCCGAACGGCCTCCAGAAGCCGGTCGTGCAGGAGTGGGATGCATGCGGTGGATCGACTGTGTCGCCGGTCACGGTCACGGTACAGAACACCGTCGTAGTTGCTCCGACCGCCCCGACCGCGCCTGTGGTGCCGCCTCCTCCCCCTCCGGTTGCCACCCCGACGCCTGGCGTAGGTACCAAATTGTCTGCCCTGCAGGCTGTGGGGAACTGGAACCAGTGGGGCGAGTATCCGCCGGTCTACGACATCTGCAACGCTCCCTGCTCGGGCATCAGCTGGGCAATGACCCCGCACCAGACGGCGGTATCCCTGAGCGGTAACTCCACACGGTTCGACATCGGCGGTTCGCATCCCTACGCAGACGTCTTGTGGTCGAACAAGCTGATCGGCGTGGCATCCACGCTGGGCCAGTTCGATCAGAAGCACCTGATCCTGCCTACTGTCCACCACATGACCTTCGACGCCGACATCTTCCCGACGAAGATGAGTGTGACTCAGGATATTGAGCTCGATGTGAACCTGTTCATGAACGGTGTCGGCATGGAGTGGGGCACCGAGTGCAACAACCTGAACGGCAAGGTCTGGGATTACTGGGACAATGTCAACGGCCACTGGATCCATACCGGCATTCCGTGCGATCTGAAGGACAACACCTGGAACCATGTCACCTTCACCACTTCACGCACTGCGAACAATGATCTGGTCTATGAGACGCTTACGCAGAACGGTGTCACCTACAACATGAACGTCACCGTCCCCCCGTTCGCAGTGCCTTCCAACTGGTACGGCATGACCGTGAACTACCAACTGGATGGAGATAAGTACATGTCCTCGAACACGCAGTATGTCGATAACCTCAGCGTGACTTACTGGTAGATAGCGGTGAATAAAATCGACGAGCCAGGCAATCGCCTGGCTCGTCTTTCGTTTAACCAACGATGAAGCTCGGCAAACAAAAGAATGCTCCGGAGGAAGTAAGTTCCTCCGGAGCACTGGTGTTAGTTCAAGTAAGTGATCTTCCCGGAGAGCTTACCCGCCGATCGGACGGGAAGCTGCGAATTAACGGGCTGGGGCGGAGAGTGAAGGGAACTGACGCGAGCGAACCGTTCCAATCACGGAAGCTTTGGCTTCTTCAATGCTCGACGGTGGGACGATGGTCATGCCGCCGAGGATCTCGGCCAGGTCCAGATACGCCTTGCGATTGGAGTGCAGGAACTCGAGCGGATATTCAGGTTTACGTGCAAAGGCCTTGTCCGGATCGGCGTCCAGGATGAAGCTGATTTCGGGGCGCGGGATGACGTTCAGGATGAGTCGCATGTAAGCACGCATGAAGGGGTTCTGAAGATCCAGGTTCGCGAGCTCGTCGAACATGTAGCGATCGAAGATGACAACATCGACGCCAGACGTGCGAGCCTTTCGAGCGACACGGCGCAGTGAAAGCGCGTCGAGGAAGTAGAGCGCCAGGCGCGAAAGGGTAATCATCGGAGTGCGGACGTTCTTGTCCTTGCGCTGAATGGGCGCTTCGGGACTCCCGACGCCCTTGTCACCCTTGAAAACCTTGTGGCCCACGCCCTCGCGGAGATTTTTCAGTGCCACGACATCATCCCAAAACGTGGTGATGGCGACGGTGAGTCCGGCGTCGGTAAGGTGATCGACGAGGTTTTGGATCTGGGTGCTCTTCCCGGCACCATCGATCCCCGAAAAACTGATGAACACGGCGCGCGGCTGGTGGGAGGTTTCGATCAAAGTTTGCCCCGGAGCTTCTAATTGGGTTAGTTGGGTCGTGCCGGGCTGCCAGCCGAAGCGGCGACGACAACACCGATCGCGATGCCGGCAGCAGCCAGGATCGCCAGGCTGATGGCGAAGGTGCGGATGCGCCGCTGCTTGCCGGGCGCAATCGCGGCGCCCGCCGGCCGCGAGGCGGGAGTGCCCTCGGCAGTCGTGGACGGGGCGGCAGCAGTGCCAATCGGAGCGGGGGCTGGCGCCGCGGGCGCCTGCGGCGCCGGACTGCCGGGTGTCTGCGCATCGCCACCGGGCGCAGTCACGGGCGCGACGGTCTGCGGCAACGGATCTTTGGTCAGCGTGGTCGGGTCAGGAGCCGGAACGACATTCTGCGGCTTCGACGGTGCAGGTGTCTGGCTGGGAGCCTGGTTTGACGGCTTCGAAGGTGTTTGGGTGGTGGTCGTTGGCGTGGCGGTCTGCTGGGCCTGGATCGATGGCACGAACAAGAGGGCGATCAAGCCAAGTGCCGCCTTTTGTTCGAACCAGTTCGTTGGGGACTTCATTGATGTACTCCATGATCTGTCGGCCCCGGCCGGGCGGCTTCCAGGAGATCTAAGTTTGGCCGGGCGATCAGGCAGCATGCTCGGCTTTGCCAGGCGTGATGCTGTTTTGGATAGAAAATGGCGCAAGGCTCGTGGCGCGCAGGTGGAAGCTCTGAATCGCAAGCTCAGGCGTCGCGAAGAATTCAAAGAGGCGCCCAATTCCAGAAGCCTGCAAGTCTGCTTCTACTGTGGCAGGGAAGGCGGCAAGACGGACGTCCCCGTTGCGCTTCATGACTTCTTCAAGACTGCAGAGCAGGAGGTGCGCGGTGCGCTGGTCGAGGCGATCGAGTTGCGAGCAATCGAGAACGAAGCGCGGGCGTTCCGTATCCGCGTGCAGGCTAAGGTCGCTTAGAAATTCGCGCTCCTGGGCTGCTGTGAGATGGGCTGGAACCTGATGTACCCGGACCGCTCTTTTCTTGATTGACATGAATCAGACCTCCAAAAGCACTGCTGTCTTACGTTCAACTGGTTGGTTTGATGCGGGCCGTGGAAAATTTCATACCGATTCCGGCTGCTCAACGAGACTCTTCAATTCGGCTTCGGGCCGGCGGATGACATGGGTCATCAGGTTGCGCCCGTAGCGGGTAAGCGTTGTGAAGTTGGTGTTGTACCAGCAGCAGCGGGACATCCCCGGCGACATGCCACAGATGAAGCGAAGCTGCCCGAGGCGGCCTTCCAGAATAGCCGAGACGAAACGGTGATTGCCATCGAGCACGGTGAGCGACTCGGTCTCGTTCAGGCCGATGAGCAGCACCGAGCCGAAGATCGATTGCGCCTGCAGGCCGCGACGAATGTCCGAGATCTTCTTCACGAAAGCGTCGGGGCTCGTTCGCTCGAGGTGGCGAATGCCGTCGAGGATCTTCGGCACCTCAAAGTTGCCGCGCGCGAGCTTGCGCCAGTGTGCTCGCGGGAAAACACGGATCTGGTTGAGGTTCGCTTCTTCCACCTGCACCTCGTACCAGGTGGTGTCAGCGGGCAGCTCCTTCCACAGCGCCCGATGCCTGAGGAACAGCAGCGCCCGGCGCTTGGCGCATTCGATACGGTCATTCAGGTTGGGCGAGAAGACGATTTCACGCAGCTGGTCCTGATATTTGCGGTAGGCGGCGTTTTCGAACTCACTCTTCATGAACTCGGAAATCGCCTCATCCTCGGTCACACGGCGGAGAATGCGAATACCCGGCATCGGGATAATCGGGACCGCACGCGCGTTGCGCAGGGAGTCCAGCAGAAACGGCACCGCGACCGACACCAGAAGCAGAATCATCAGCACCAGCTGAACCAAAATGACCTGCAGCAGGGATGAATGAAAACGGCAGATACTGACTGCAACGATGCCGCTGAAGGCAAGCTGTACCCAACTCGTATTCGCGATCTTGTACGACATTTCATACGTAATCACAACGACGCTGAGCGAGTAGATAACCGTCGTGATGGCATAGAGCGCGAGGAGATAAGGGAAGCCGTACGGTGCGGGCAGCACGAAGCTCGGGCCGAAGAACCGCGTCCAGATCCACGCCGGCGTGAGCCGCAGACTGATGGCGAACACAGATCCCACGGCGAGCACGAGAAGCAGCGAGGTTGCGATGAGCGAGAGATTCTTGCGCTCTTCCTGCCTGCTGCCGGCAACGATGGGGAACATGCTGTTGACGACCGCGGTCGAGAAGGCAAAAGTAACCCGCCCCACCATCGCGATCGCTGCGTAAAGCCCCGCCATCTGCGGTGGGAAGAAGTGCTTCACGAGCACGATGTCGCAGTTGTTGATGAGTACCTGGCCCGAATAGAAGACGAGTGCCTGGGTGAGTTCGCGGAGCGATCTCCGGCCGGCGGCCGGATTGAGCGGGACTGCGGTCAGCTTCGGCGCAATGGCAAAGTAGGCAATCGCAATCGCTAGCGAGTTGGCGAAGATGACGCCGGTAACCCCAAAGCCCATAAGAATGAAGGCAACCGAACCGACGAGGCGAACCACTCCTTCGAGGATGAGGTTTTTCGCGAGCCTTTTGAATCCAAACGCTCCCTGGATGTAGCCGCGGCGGGCGCCCAGCGGAACATAGAATGCGACCCCAACGGCCAGGAGTGCGACGAGAACAGGGCTGGGAAGATTGAGGTAATTCGTGATGACCGTAGAGAGCAGGAGGATTGCAAGTCCGACGACCCCGCCGCAGATCCACGCGTTTCGGTGAAGGCTGCGGTAGGCCGAGTCTCCGGCCTCGTCTGAACCCTGCTGTGCAACCACCTTGGTGGAGGCGATCTGGAACGAGAGCGTGACCGCGGAGGTCATGGTAAGCAGGGTGTAGACCGCTGTGGCGTGACCAAAGCCCTTAGGACCTAAGAAACGGGCAACGGCGATGTTGTATGCCAGGTTGACCGCGGTCGCAAGGCTTGAACCCGAGAGCAGAACGACGCTGCCGGAGATGATACGAGCCCGCAGGCTCTTCGAGATGTCGGTAGTGCCGTTTTCCACTTTGTCTGTTCCCAGCTACCACTTTGGAGTGATTTGTTTCGATCAGAGGGTGTTATGGCACAACCAATGGGAGGAAGCGTACTGCCTCATACGGCACGTGCTTACAGATAACCCGGGAAGAAAAATGCAGTTGTGCTCTTGTGCCTAACTTTTTTGGAATGCCCGTGTTAGATAATCTTATTATGTCTTCCGGCACAAGCGCTACCCTTCTTTCCCTGTTCGTGTTGTTCCACGGTTGCTCTGGGCCCTCTCAGCCGGTTGATCTGAAGTACAAGGCGATCGGCAAAGATCCGGCAGTTTTAGCCGTCTACGAGCCCTGGTTCGGCATGCCTAACCATATCTCCGTTGGCTATTCCGCGCATGACCCGGAGGTGGTAAAGAAGCAGATCAAGAAGGCCAAGGAGATGGGGATCTCGGGCTTCGTCGTGGACTGGTACGGCGACCGCGGGCCCTTTGAAGACAAAAGCTATGCGCTCATGCAGGCCCAGGCCGCGAAAAACAAGTTCAACGTGGCGATGATGTACGACGAGACGGATACATCCGAGGGTGCGACCGACCTCGTGATCGCCGACTTTACGATGTTTCACGATACCTATCTGGCGCCGAACGCGCCTGGATCGAAAGCGTACCTGACTTACCAGGGAAGGCCGATCATCTTCGTTTTTCCCCATGGCGGCCATACCGACTGGGCGAAGGTGCGAAAGGTCGTCAATAACTGGAGCCCCGCGCCGCTGCTGATCCAGGAAAATCTGCCGGGCCCGCATCCCGAGGCGTTTGACGGCTTCTACCCCTGGGTGAACCCGGGGCCGGACGGTTGGGCCGCCGATGGCAGCCACTGGGGCGAACGGTACCTCAACGACTTCTACCTGAACATGGCGACGAAGTATTCCGATTACATGACCATCGCGGGCGTGTGGCCCCGCTTCGACGATCACAAGGCCTCGTGGAGTCTGAATCGGCACATCGACTCCCGCTGCGGTCAGACGTACAAGGACGGCTTCGATCTCTGGAAAAAGTTCTTCCCCGCCGGCCAGACGATTCCGTTCATCCTCATCGAAACCTGGAATGACTACGAAGAGGGGTCTGAGGTTGAGAATGGTCTGCCAGGCTGCGAAACCGCTGCTGGAGCACCGGCCGCAGCCCCTGCCACTCCTTAGCGTTTCGTCAGGGACCGAGAAAAGGCACCCCCTTGGGGGTGCCCTTTTGCTTTACGGCTCGAAAGCTAGCTGGCTTCGGACTGGAAGATGCGAACGCGCCAGCGAACCTCGGAAGGCGACATGACGACCAGGTAGCGGCGATGAATCGGCTTCGACGCCAGCACCTTATCCTGGCTCAGCACTTGTTCGTCATACTCCACGTCGTCGATGATCTGGATCGACAGCCCTTCCGGAGAGTAAAAGACGATCTGCAGGTTGTGTGCACGTTCCACGTAGCGGGTGTGAATCCCCGCCGCAGCCTGCACCTCGATCGTATCGGCAAGCTTGTCCTTCGCCGTGCCGACGAAGTAAGCGGTCAGCGCAATGGGATCGTTCTGGTCGAGCGCCGCATGCATCGTCTTCCAGGCCAGCAGGTAGTCGCGGACAACGGACTTCTCCGTCGTCGCTTCCACTGTGCGTGAGCCCTGGGTGTTGGTGGGCTTGATGACCACGCTGGGATCCTGAGCAAACGCAAAGCTGAGGGGCAGCGCAAACAGGGCGGAGGCAACAAGCCAATGACGCATTAGCGGCCTCCCCAGCGGATTTCATTCCCGGCGACGACGCCGCTTGCCGCAGAGATTTTGGCTCCCACGTTCGACGGCATGGAGATCTTGGCCACTCCCTGCTTCAGCGGAACATCGACTGTCGAGAGCGTGTTGTTGTACGCCTCGGTGAAGGTTACGATTGTGCCGTCCGGGATGGGGTTGCCGCCGCAGTCGCGCACCGGCGCGGTCTCTACCTCAAGCTTTTTGCCCATCGGGTGAGCGCTGATGGACAGCGAACAGGGATCGCCCGGCACCTGTTGAATGATGCGGGTGCTGGTCGCATTCCCCACGCGAGCCGTGAAGCGCGCCATGCTCTCCCGTGGCGCGGAATCCATCTCGGCCCACGCCAGGCCGTTCTTCGTCGTGACGTTGCGGCTCTGCGATGCACCGCCCGGGTTGCTCAGTTCGAGCGTGCCGGATAGCGGCTTGAGGATCAGGTTCTTGTACGCGTCGAAGACGTAGATCGCACCGCTGATGCCGTTGTGAATGCCGACAGGCAGGCGCGAGGGCTTGGCTAGAAAGCCGAGCGTGGTCGCCGTGTCCGCAGGAACTACGTCGATCTCGCCCGAATCATTCGACCCGCCCGTGACCACGACAACGTAGTGGCCCGCGCTGTATAAGGCGCCCGCCGGAATCGCGGCCGGCTCTCCCAGCTGAATCTCTTTATGAAACGCCTGGGCTGGGCCGACAATGTAAAGCTGACCTTTCCCGCTGCCCGAGGTCGGGATCGAGAACGCTGCGCCCGCGGTAATCGTCGAAGGCAGCGTCAGGCCCTGGGCCGAAGCAATGGAGGCAGCAAGTGTAATGCCGAGCGCTACAGGGACGATTCCGGGCCTCACATTGAACTCCCGGCAGTGTAGGTGGCAACCACGGTACGCTGGCTGGCGACCTGCTTGGCCAGGTCAGCCGGCAGGCCGATCGTGAAGTCAACCGGCGTCTGCGGCAGCAGGGCGCGATCAATGTACTGCCCCCCGACCCACACCACCTGGCCATTCTTGTCGTAGAAAGTCGCAAGCACGTGAGCGATGTTCACCGTGTGGCCGCTCTGATTGGTAAGCTGCCCGGTCAGCGAGGCGTTCGGCGGAGGCGTGAACTTCTGATTCTCGATCTCGACCACCGGGTCAGCCGACGCGGAGACCAGCACCGAGTCCGGCTGCATCTTGAGCGACCCGACCTGCGAGATATCGATGCCCGGAAACTTGATGATGAAGGGCGTCACCTGCTTCGGCAGCAGGATGTGCGTGATCATATCGAGCGGCCCCTCGGTATCGAGGTTCGCGCCCTTCTTATCGACCAGCGTCGCCCGGACCGAAACGTAGGACGGCATCACATCTTCGTTCAGCAACTCACCCATCACCACGACGCCGTCCGCGCGGTTCAGCGTGCGCACGTCGACGATACGCACGTGCGGCGCCTCGACATCCTGTGCGCCCCAGTCGTCGGCCGAGCCGCTGCGGATCACGTCCCAGCGGAGATAATTGATGGGAATGACCTGCGGCGGGACCCTGACCTCATGAACCAGCGGCCAGTCTACGGCCCAGTGGTCACCCACTTTGACCACATGCAGATCGCGCGTGTCGTTGAACGTTCCAACGACCGAGGACCAGTGCAGATCCATGCGAACGTCAGCCTCGTTCCCTGCCTGGTGCAACGGCTTGATATCGAAGCTGTCGAGCGTCGCGTAGGTGCGCAGGCTCAGCGGCCCACCGGTCAGGTCGTGCAGAAACTCGTCCTGCGTAAACTCCGCCTTGTTCGCCAGTGTGGCATAAGCCTTGCCCCAGGCGTTCAGCTTCATCTGCGTCCCGAGCGCGTCGACCGCCGACGCCGGCGTCGCGACCGACGTTGAGCTCGAGCCGTCTCCCGTCGACAGTCCCGCATATTTCGCAGCCGTCGGAATCGGCCAGATGGTGCCGATCGCAATCAGGCCCACGGTTGCAACGGTAATTCCGGCAGCAAGCAATCCACCCTTATTCACGAATCATCTCCCCATGCACCAGGTTCTCGTTGGCCAAGTCGTCATCTTCGACATACGGCACATCGTCGCGGCCGCGGGAGAGCGTTACAGCAATAAGCGCAAGAATGCTGAATCCGATCGGCAGCGTACCCCACAGCAGCCCTTCCCACGCCGGCGGGATCAGGTTCGTGTTCATTGGCACCGCGGGCGGTACGCCATCCTTACCCCAGATCGTGATCGTGCCGTCCTCAAGCGCATCGAGCTGGCGCCAGCCGGCGAAGTAAAGCACCGGATCGTAGTAGTGGTCGCGCACGATGACCCACTTCAGGCCGTACCGGTCCGCGTGGTTCAGCATCGCGCTCAGCGAGTCGAGACCCGGCTTGCCGAAGTACTTCGAGCTGGTAAGCGCGGCACCGCCAAACTGCGTCAGTTCGGGAAGCATGCGGGACGAGTTCGATTCGCCATCGACGCTGTTGGCTTTGGTCATGGTGGCAAGCCGCGAAAGCTTGTTGCCAAAGCCTAGCGTGATGTAGCGGTAGTTGTCATGACCGTCGCGGTCCAGCCACTGGGCGATGGGAGTCACGTCGAAATTGGCTGCGTCCGCAGGGTGGAAGGTCGACCAGGAAACCGCCAGCGCGCAGCTCGCCGCGGCAAGCACGACAACCGTGACAATGCCTTTGATCTTGAAGCGGTCGATCGTCTCCTTGATGACGAGCCCCAGGATGGGCAGCGCGAGCAGGGTCGCCCAGTAGCTGAAGCGCTCAAAGGTAAGCACCTCAAACGCGCGGCGCAGCGCAAGCTGCGCGAACGGCGTCGTACCGCCAAGGCCCAGCAGGAAGGCGACCCAGAAGCCGATCAGCAGCGGACGAAGGCGAGTCACCATGGACCCGCGAATGACGATGAAAGGCAGCGCAAGAATCAGCGCACCGTACGGAACGACGAAGTAGTTCATGCCCCACTGCGGGCTCAGAATGTAGCTCGCGCGGCTGGGGTGCGGAATCGGCGTCTGCGTCACCGGGTAGTGAATCAGGTCGATCCAGTACGGCAGGATGGTGATCGCGATCGCAGCGCCGACGATGATCGTAACGATCACCGTGCGGGTAATCACGCCGCCCGTTGAGGCGCGTTCGCCGTCGCGCGTATCCATCAGGGCAAGGGCAATCACTGGCGCCGCAAAGATGGCCGAGCCGAAGATGATCGTCGCATGGTGCGCGCCCGCGCAGGCTGCAAGCAGCAGGCTGGCATTCAGCAGGGCACGCCACTTCCCATAGCGGAGCCACTCAAAGAAGTAAGGCAGCGCGTTCAGGAAGATCGGCGCAGCCATTGTCGTGCTGAGCTGCCCCGCGGAGTAGACCAGGAAGCTCTCGGAACCCAGCAGCACCGAAGCAAGCGCAGCGTAGGACGCGGCGCGCGGGCTCACCCAGAGACACGCGAACCGGTAGACCCCGATGACCATGAACAGGATGGCGACGAACTGCACCGCCATGTATGCCATGTTCAGGCCCAGCACCCACGAGAGCAGGGCGATCCACTGCTGCGGCATCGGCGGGTAGGTCGTCTGCGAGAAGCCTGCAAACCACTTCACGTTCCACGGCTGAAACCAGTGGTGCACGTAGTGGGAGGCGAAAAAGATGTGGAAGTTGGTGTCGTACGAGCGAAGAGGCAGCTGCATCAACAGCAGGGGTAGATGAATCGCGACCGCAGCCAGGAGAAGGAAGCTCATGGGGATTGGTCGTTGGGTCAAGGCAACGGACGCAGGTTTTTGCAAGGGTTCCTCTTGGTTCGAATATTATATGCTTTGGCGGTGGGGAGTTATCGGTTTCTGACGATGAGGACAGACAGGCGTTCCTTGCGCGTAGGCTCCTAAGTCCATACGGTAAACTGTCCTAACAGGTTCTTACCAATACAACTTAAGGCAGACAGCAATGCCGGCGGGTTTTCTCTAGTATCAATCCAGTCTGAGCAGTCGTGTGTCGGTGACCCTTGATAGCTTCATTTAATCGCTTCAGCATTCCGTGTGTGCTTACGCTTCTTGTCGGGGTTGTTTCTGGCTCCGCGCAGACCTACCAGGTAGGTCCTGATCCCGGTGCGAAGCCCAACGAGCAGGCCGGAAAGCCGGGCCAGAGTGCTCCCGCTCAGCCCGTGGAACCGCAGCTGGGCTGGGGCTCGAACATCGGCAACGCGCGTCTTGCTCGTGCCGCGCAACTGGCGCTGCAGCAGGGCAATCATGGGCTTGCCCTCGACTATGCACGGCGTGCCACGCAGGGTGCTCCCAATGATCCCCAACTCTGGTTTCTGCTCGGCTATGCCGCGCGCCTCGACGGCAAGTATGGTCCCTCGGCGGATGCTTACCAGCACGGCCTGAAGCTCGGCGGTTCGATCGACGGCCTGTCCGGCCTCGCCCAGACCTACATGCAGATGGGTCGCAACGAAGAGGCCGAAAAGCTGCTCAGGCAGGTCATCGCCGCCAGCCCCAATCGTCGCAACGACCTCGCAGCTCTTGGCGAACTGTATACCCGTTCCGGGAATTACACCGGGGCGATCGAATGGCTCGGCCGTGCCGAGCGCATCGAGCCTGCCGCCCAGACCGAACTTCTGCTCGCCGTCAACTATCAGCACACCAGCCAGATGGACCTGGCGAGCCGCTACCTGCAGCTTGCCAAGAGCAAGGCGCCGGGCAACCCGGACATCCTCCGTTCGCTGTCGGGCTTCTACCGGTCGACCAACGATTACCCCAAGGCCATCGACGCGCTGCTCGAGATCAAGAATCCGAAGCCGGACGTTCTCGCGGAACTGGCCTTCACCTATGGCCTCGGTGGCCGGCCCGAGGATTCGGCGCGCGTCTACGTGCAGGCCGCGAACCTGCTTCCCAAAGATCTGAATCTGCAACTCTCCGCCGCACAGGCCCAGGTCTCGATCGGCTCGATCGGCCAGGCGAAGCCTTTCCTCGATCGCGCCGCGAAGCTCGACCCGCACTACTACCGGCTGCACGCGATCCGCGGCGAAATTGCCCAGATAGAGGACCAGGTCGAGCTCGCCGCGCAGGAGTACAGCACGGCCGTGTCGAACATCCCGGCCGCGCCGCCTGAAGGCAATCTCTACGCCATTCAGATTCACATGACGCTCGAGGCCCTCTACAAGGCGCTCGACGAGCCCGCCCTGTCGGACAAGGAACTTGCGATCGCGCAGAAGCAGATCGCTCCGCTCGATGAGAAGGGAATCACCCGCGCGCCGTTCCTGCGCCTGCGCGCGCTGATCAAGATGAACGCCGGCGAACTGGACAGCGCGCTGGCCGATATGACGGAGTCGCTCGCCCTGACGCCCAAGGATCCGAACAGCCTGCAGCTTGACGGCGACCTCCTCGTCAAGATGGGTCGCACCGATGAGGCGATCGTCGTCTTCAAGAAGGTTCTTGCCATCGATCCGCGCAGCCGCTTCGCCCTTACCTCGCTCGGCTACGCGTCGCGTTCGGCCGGCGACGAGAAGAGCGCCGAGACCTACTTCAAGCTGCTCGCCACCGATTACCCGAATTCCTACGTCCCGTTTCTGGCACTTGGCGACCTGTACACGGCCGGCAAACAGTACAAGATCGCCCAGGACAACTACGCCCAGGCCTACAAGCTGGCGCCCAAGAACTCGGTCATTGTCGCCGGCGGGATGAACGCCGCGATCGAGGACCACAACCTGCCGCTCGCCGGCGAGTGGCAGAAGCGCGTCACCGACCGCATGGCGAACGTGCCGCAGGTCCTTCGAGAAGAAGAGCGCTACTTCAGCTTCATGAACGATCCCAAGCGCTCGGCCGAGATTGGCCGGCAGGCCATCAAGCTCGCGCCGAAGGACCGCGAAATCGTCATCTACCTCGGCTACGACCTGCTGCACCTCGAGCAGTACGACGAGCTCGAAGCCCTGACCGACACCTATCAGGACGCCTTCCCGAAGGATGCCGACATCCCGCTGCTCCGCGGCTACGTGGACAAGAATAACGGGGACCTCGAGGAAGCAGCCGCTTCCTTTACCGAGGCGCTCAAGCGCGATCCCAACGTCATCACCGCCTACACGAACCGCGGTTTTGTGTACAACGACCTCGGCGAGCCCGCGCTCGCGGAAAAAGACTTCGAAGAATCCATCAGGCGCGACCCCAAAAACGCCGAAGCCCACATGGGTCTCGCCTTTGCCGAGCTCAACCTGCACCATGCCAGCGCCGCCATCAAGGAAACCGAAGTCGCCGAATCCATCGCCGGCGATGGGGAACTCATTCACATCATCCGCGCCACCGCCTACGGCCGCCTGGGACGTCTCACAAAATCAGCCGACGAGTATCGCGCCGCGCTCAAGTTCGATCCGAACGACGGTGCGCTCTATCTTGGCCTCGGCAACGTGCTCTTCGCGCAGCGCCGCTTCAACGAGGCCATCACTGAACTGACGGCCGCCCAGCAGCACCTGCCTGAGGATGCCTCGATCTACGCCCTCATGGCGCGCGCCCACGCAAGCCTCGACCAGCGCGAAGAAACCCTGAAGGATGTAGCGCTCGCAGAGCAGTACGCCGCGAAGCTGCCCGTCCCCGCCAAGAACAAAGTCACCGATAAGGTCACCCTCAGCGACATCTACATCGCCACCGGCGAGGCGTTCAGCACCCTCGGCGACCAGGCTGCCGCCATGGACCGCTTCGGTAAGGCGCTCGATGCTCCCAACAGCAACCGCGTCAGCGTCCGCCTTGCCATCGCCCGCCTGATGGCCCAGCAGGATCGCACTGAAGATGCGCAGCGCCAGGTCGCGCTCGCCCAGATGGAAGTCGCCGCCGGCGACACCCAGGCGATCAGCGGCCCGCAGTTCATCGAAGCCGCCAACATCTTCCAGCAGGTGCACGAATACCAGCTGTCTGAAACCTACCTCGAACGCGCCAAGGCCGCCGGTGCGCCCGACGCCTCCGTCCGCATCGCCATGGCGAATACCTACCTGGCCATCGGCGAGACGCGTCGCGCCGCCGCCGAGCTTGCCGCCGTCAAGCAGACCGATGACGGCGAAGTCGACTACCAGTACCTGCTCGCCGAAGCCTCCCTCTACCGCCAGGAGCACCGCTCTACCGATGCCCTCGCAACCTTCGCCCGCGCCGCAAGCGATGCCGGCGAGGACCAGACCGCGCAGCAGTCGCTGCTCTCAGCCGGTGCCGACGAAGGCTTCCGCGTCACCCCCAAGATCAGCCTCCTGTCGAACGTCGTGGTGCAGCCAATCTTCGAAGACAGCACGATCTATGTGCTCGATTCGAAGCTCGACAGCCCGGCCGGCCCGATTCCCGTAGCCGCCAGCACCCAGCTGCCCCTGCCCCGGTCCTCGCTCGAGACCAACTGGCTGACCGCGTTCCATCTCCACCTCAATCACCTTCCCACCAACGGTGGCTTCTTCCAGATTCGCAACGCGCGCGGTACCATCTCGGTCCCGGCGACCAACTCGATCGTGCACCGTAATACGACCGACTACTCGCTCAACTTCGGTCTCGACCCGACCGTCCACATTGGCAATAGCGTCGTTACGTTCAACAGCGGCGTGCAGGGCACACTGCGGCGCGACTCGCTCTCGCCTGTCCAGCTCAACCAGAACCTGTTCCGCGGCTTCACCTACTTCACCACCAGCTCGTTCTACAACGTGCTCTCGGTCAACGGCTACATCAGCGGCGAGTTCGGCCCGTTCACCGATTCGGACATTCACGAACACGCCGTCTCGGGCGCCGTCAACTTCCGCGTCGGCGCCCCCTGGAGCAAGACCGCGCTCATCACCGGCTGGGGGTCCAACAAGCAGGTCTTCAACTCCAACAGCCTGGGCAACAGTCAGAACTTCTACACCTCGGCGTACATCGGGCTCGACCACCGGTTCTCGGAAAAACTCAGCGCCGAGGTCCTCCTCGAAGACCTGCGCGCCTGGCGCGTGGTCCCCTTCTCGCCCATCCACTCCGCCATCGCCCAGGCCATTCGCCCCGCCGCCACGGTCGACTACGCACCCAACAAGCAGTGGTCCTTCCAGGCATCGACCACCCTCGAGAACACCCGCGGATTCCACGTCTACGACATCACCCAGAACGGCATCGCCGTCTCCTACGTGCGCCCGCTCGAGCGTTCCTTCAGCGACAAGTCCGGCGAGATGAAGCTGCGCTATCCCATCAAGTTTACCGGCGGCATCCGCGAAGAGACCTTCTACAACTTCACGAACGGACATGGCACCCAGTTCCAGCCCTATGTCAGTCTCACGATCTTTTAGGGGATGGCCTGCCTGCTCGATCGCTGGCAGGCTTGAGTCCAGGCACGTGAACCTCCCGTCGATCCTTACCTGAGAAGACACGTCACGTTGTGTGTTCTCAGGTTGCCGGGCAACTAAATCGGGACGGCTCAGAAGGATACAACAAAAGTATCAAATCGCCATATCAATCCCATTCGAAAGATTATCTAATATTACCCATGATGAAAATTTGTCTAGTTGCGGCATTCCCTCCGAGCATCGGGCCACTCAATGAGTACTCATTTCACATTGCGCGCGAGATCCAGCACCACGAAGACGTAGAACTCATCGTGCTTGCGGATGAGCTGGACGAGACAAATCTTGCAGTCGATGCACAGGGCAAGACGGTGGACCCTCAACAGTCCGTGAAGCTGCCCGGCGTGACCGTCATCCGCTGCTGGAAGACCGGCAGCCTCGCCACCCCCGTACGCCTGCTCAACGTCATCCGCCAGCTGCAGCCGGACGTCGTCTGGTTCAACCTGGTCTTCTCCAGCTTCGGCACCCCGGAAAATCCGCTCGCCGCCTTCGCCGGCCTCTCCGTTCCCGCCCTCACCCGCGCTGCCGGCTTCTATACCCACATCACCCTCCACCACATCGTTGAGCACGTCGACTTCGCCAGCGCCGGCGTCCCGCGCGAGCGGCTCTACCGCAAGGGCACCGACATGGCGACGCGCGCGCTGCTCAAGGCCAACTCGGTCTCCGTGCTGCTCTCCGCCTACCGCCGTACCCTCATCACCAAGTACTCCGCGCAGAATATCGTCGTTGGCACCCACGGCACCTTCGCCACCATCCCCATGCCGCCCGACTTCACCAAGCGCGGCAACCCCGAGCACCGCATCCTCGCCTTCGGTAACTGGGGCACCTACAAGCGGCTCGAGAAGCTCATGGAAGCCTTCCCCTCCATCCTCGAGAAGGTGCCGAACGCCCGCCTCGTCGTCGCGGGCGGCAATCACCCCGCGGCCGCCGGCTACTGGGAATCGATTCGCGACGCCCAGCCCGCGCATCTGCCCATCGACTTCCTCGGTTACATTCCGCAGAAGGATGTGCCCAAACTCTTCCGCACCAGCTCGCTGCTGGTCATGCCCTACACCTCCTCCACCGGCTCAAGCGGCCCGGCCCACCAGGCCTGCGAGTACGGCGTGCCCATCGTCTGCGCGGATATCGCCGACTTCCGCTGCATGGCGGCGGACGACGACATGGCCATCATGTTCTACAAGTTCGGCGACTCCCCCGATCTCGCCGAAAAGATTACGACGGTCCTGCAATCGCCTGAACTTCAGGTGCAGATGTCGGAACATAACTACGAAGCCGGGGTTCAAATGACCATGTCGACCGTGGTGCGCACCTACCTGCGCTGGTTCGAGCTGCACAAATTCAAGCGTACGATGGCCGGCAAGGGCACCGTGGCCCGTCTGCGCAAGCGTCTGCGCGGCTCGGAAAGCGGCTGGAAACAGGCAGGTTATCTCCAGAAAGAGGCCTCCTCCGATGGCCCCCGAAAGTCCATCAACCCTGAGATCGAGCACGCCGGCTAGAGGATGTTGATCCACCTGACCAAACAGGCCGAAAGCTTTACCAGATTCAAAAAATCAAAGAACTTCATCGCAATTTGCAGGTGACTGTTCCATGATCGGTCCAAGGAGTTCCCCGTGTTCCTGATGTATGCACGACACCTTTCCCGGCGTATACGTCATGGGGCCCCGTTCGTCCTGATTTTGCCGATCGTGTTCTTCCTCGCTGGTTGCGGCGGAAACATTGCAGCCGTTGAAGGTACCGAGACGGTCAGCATCACCGCCGGACCCAACTCCATCACCGCCGGAGCCACCTCGGTCCTGAGCGTCAGCGCCACGGCCGCCGCCTCCATCATGGTCACCGGCAGCGACGGCAGCAGCTATGCCATGACAGGCACCGGCGGCACGCAGTCCGTCTCCCCCGCCGCCACCACTACCTACACGGCCGTCGCCTCCGGACCCGGCGGCAAGGTGACCGCGACCGCCGTTCTCACCGTCGCGGCGCCGGGCGCGCCCACCGTCAACATCACCGCCACTCCCGCCTCGGTCGTCAAAGGCTCTGCCACCACTCTCTCCGTCACCGCCGCCAACGCGACCGCCGTCACCCTCGCCGGATCTGATGGCAGCAGCTTCACGCTCTCCGCCACCGGCGGCACGCAAAGCGTATCCCCATCCGCCACAACGACTTATACCGCCACCGCGAAGGGTGCCGGCGGCACGGCCACCAACCAGGTCATCGTCACCGTCACGCTGCCGACCGCCCCAACCGCTCCGGCTGTCACGCTCACCGCCGCCCCGGCAACGATCAACGCAGGCGGTTCCTCCACGCTGACCGCCACGGCAACCAACGCCACAGGCGTCATCGTGACCGGCACCGACGGCTCCAGCTTCACGCTGCCCGCCGCCGGCGGTTCTCAGCCCGTAACGCCGAGCGCGACCACCACCTACACGGCTACTGCCGCAGGCGCTGCCGGCACCACTTCGGCCACCGCGACAGCCACCGTCACCGTCAGCCCCATCCCTCAGCCCACCGTCAACCTCTCCGCCTCACCCACTTCGGTGACCCCTGGCGGCACCTCCACCTTGACCGTCACGGCGACGAACGCTACCGGCGTCAGGGTCACCGGCAGCGACGGGACCAGCTTCTCTCTCTCCAGCACCGGAGGCACCCAGAGCGTCACGCCCAGCGTGACCGCCACCTACACCGCCACCGCAACCGGCGCCGCGGGCACAACCGCCGCCACTGCGATGACCACGGTCACGGTCAGTGCGGTGGCCCAGCCGACGGTCATGATCTCGGCCTCGCCGGCGTCGATCACCACCGGCGGCAACTCGACCCTCACCGTCTCCGCCACCAACGCAACCGGCGTCACTATCTCCGGCTCGGACGGCAGCAGCTTCACCCTTCCCGGCAGCGGCGGTACCCACAGCGTCTCCCCCACCGCGACCACCACCTACACCGCGACCGCCACCGGCGCGACCGGCACAACCGCCGCCACTGCGATGACCACGGTCACGGTCACCGCGCTCGCCCAGCCGACGGTCATGATCGCCGCCTCGCCGACGTCGATCACCACCGGCAGCAGCTCGACCCTCACCGTCACCGCCACCAACGCGACCGGCGTCACGGTCTCCGGCTCTGACGGCAGCAGCTTCACCCTTCCCGGCGGCGGCGGCACGCACAGCGTCAGCCCGACCTCGACCACCACCTACACCGCGACCGCCACGGGTGCAACCGGCACAACCGCCGCAACCGCCGGCACGATGGTCACCGTGACCGCCGCAACCGGCACCACCGTCTCCATCTCGGCCAATCCGCCGTCGTTCCTCGCCGGCAGCGGCACCAAGGTCACTCTGACGATCACGGTCACCCAGGCGAATTCGGTGATCGTCACCGGATCGGACGGCAGCAGCGCACCCGTCTCGGCCAGCGGCGGCACCCTCACCGTCTCGCCCACTGCGACGACCACCTACACGGCCACGGCAACCGGCGCCACAAGCTCGCCGACCGCTTCGGTGACGGTCACGGTCGCCGCAGCGCCGGCCACCGTCTCGATCTCCGCGAACCCGGCCACGATCCTCCCGGGCAGCAAGGCGACCCTGTCGGTGACCGCCTCGGGTGCCACCTCCGTCGTCGTCACCGGCTCGGACAACACCAGCTACACCCTGTCGGCCACGGGCGGCAATCAGACCGTCTCGCCCGCCGCCACGACCACCTACACCGCAAGCGCCACTGGCCCCGGGAACAGCAGCACCCCAACGACCTCCACCGCGACCCTGACGGTGACAACCACTCAGGGTTCGATCCAGTCGATCAACCACATCATCTTCATGCTGCAGGAGAATCACAGCTTCGATAACTACTTCGGCATGCTGAACCCCTACCGCGCAGCCAACGGCTTCGACACCGGCAACGACGGTACCAAGTACACCGTCGACGGTCTCGACGACAAGCTGACGTCCATCAAGAACCAGAGCGACCAGGGTACGTATTACGCGCCCTTCAAGTTCACCAGCACCTGCGTCGACGACATGACGTCTTCCTGGCTCGAGAGCTACGGCGACGTGAACCGTTACGACTTCGGCCTCACCCGCCAGATCAAGACCGACGGCTTCGTGCACACCGCCCAGGGGTTCAACAACACCTGCGCCGGGGTCACCGGCTGTGGATCAGGCGTCTTCACCGACCCGAGCGGCCAGCGCGCCATGGGGTACTACGACCAGGGCTTCCTGAACTACTACTACTACATGGCGTCGCAGTTCGCAGTGTCCGACCGCTGGTTCTCGCCGGTCTCGAGTAAGAGCATCCCGAACCGCATCGCCACCTACACCGGCGGCACCATCCAGGGCCTGGTCCACGATCCGGGCAACGACGACCACCTGCAGCAGCTCATGATCTCGACCCTGATGAGCAAGCTGGACGCGAAGGGTGTCACCTGGAAGATCTACTACACGGAGACGCAGGGCGGCTGCATCGCCGGCGACGACTGCACAACGCCCGGCGCGTCGGAGTTCCCGGCGACCAACTTCGGCTATCTGCAGGATTCCTATCACTACCTGTACGTTCCGTCAGGCGGAGCAGCCTGCGTCGCGCCGACCGTCCTCTCAGGCGCCGTGGGAGACAAGACCAACTCCTTCTGCGTCGATCCGAACCACATCCAGCCGTTGACGCAGTACTACGCGGATGCCGCGAACGGCACGCTGCCCCAGTACTCCTTCATCGAGGCCGGCTATAGCCGCAGCGACGAGCACCCGGGCTCCGGCAAGTCGATCCTGATCGGGCAGGCGCAGGTCGCCAACGTGGTGAACTCGCTGATGTCCAGCCCGTCGTGGAAGGACTCGGTCTTCTTCCTGGCGTACGACGAAGGCGGCGGACCCTACGACCACGTGCCGCCCGTGCCGAACCACACCAACGATAACTTCAGCCTGGCGGTCGGGACGACGCCGAACCCGAGCCTGTATCCGGATATCTCGTCGATCGCCGTGAACCCGGACAGCTATGTCCCCTGCCTGCCGGCGGGCGGCGGTCCGGCGACCACGCATTGCGACCTCGGTTCGGTCGAACCGGGCGCGATGTCAACGGATGCCGCGGCAGTCAACGGGATGGCGGCGCAGCTTGGCTTCCGGGTGCCGAACATCGTGATCTCGCCCTTCACCAAGCAGCACTATGTCTCGCACATTCCGATGGATCACACCGCGATTCTCCGCTTCGTCGAGGACCGCTTCATCGGCGACCACCAGTACCTGACGCAGCGCGATGCGGCCCAGCCGAACCTGCTGGACTTCTTCGACTTCACCGGCAAGCCGTGGATCGCTCCGCCGACACCGCCAACGCCGGTCTCTGACCCGAGCAACGCCACCTGCACGCCTACGGCTTACGGGCCCTAAAGGCTAACCGCACCAACCGGGCAGGGGCCGCTCCAAGCGGCCCCTTTTTCATGCTCCAGGGAAATCGTACTCTGCGGAAGTGGGGGTGCCCCTCCCCCCTTTGTTGCGCAAGATCTTCATCCCATTCAAGTTAGGCTTGGACCTCGGCTGCAGGGTGCACTAAAGAGTGTGCAGCGATGCCGGACGAATCGGGACGTTCGATAGCAGTATCCCCAGAGGCTGAGTACCGGCTTGCGGGAGCCGAATCGTAGCGTGAGCGCGGGCGTTTGGCAGGCTGGACGGTAGCTGGATCAGCCAAGAGGCAAAGGCAAAAGCAGATTTCCTCGGAATGACCAATGGGATCAAAACTTGTCGCAAACCGGGCTCGACATCACCGGAAGCCGGGTTTGCTTCCTCTAGACTCCGCTTGGACCAGGCTAGTGGGCTGAGGGCTTGGCGAGCGCGGTTGTGGCCGGGGGAGGCTCGGCAGGGGCGTCGGCGGGGATGACGAGAAAGGGCCGCATCATGTCGTTGTCCTCGTGCTCGAGCATATGGCAGTGGAAGACGTAGCGGCCGGCATAGCCCTCGAAGGGGACAAGGATCGAGAGAACTTCGCGCGGAGTGACGACCGCGGTATCTTTCCAGCCGGCCTCGTTGGCCGCCGGCGGGCGGGGGTCGCCCTCGAACTCGAGTCTGCCGTTCAGGAAGGCGGGCAGGTTGAAGCCCTGGCGCTCGAGCACCTGGAAGTGGACCAGGTGGAGGTGCATGGGATGGGCGTCCTCGGTGGTGTTGATGAAGCGCCAGCGCTCGAGCGTGCCGAGGCGGGGGCGCTCGGTGACCGGGTCGTGGTAGCCCTTGTCGTCGATGCGGACGCCAAGCGAACTGCCGTCGGGTGCGATGCGTTCGACGAGCGTGAGATCGCGGGTGAGGATAGCCTGGTCCGCCGTGAGGCGGGGCAGGGCGAGGGCCGTGGGCAGGCTGTAGGCCGGGGTGCCGGGGGTGAGCGGCAGGCTGACCCGGAACTGCATGAGGTCGTTCAGCGGGGCATGGGTGGGAGCCATCATGGCCCAGCCGGGGAAGGGAACGGCGGCGCTGTTCGACAGGGTGGCAGTCTTGCCGGCGAGCGCGGAGAAGTCGACGATCAGGTCGGCGCGCTCGCCGGGGCCCAGCAGCAGGCGCTCCATGGCGACGGGCGCCGCAAGCAGGCCGCCGTCCGAGCCGATCTGGTGGAAGCGCACGATGGCGGGAACGTCGGTGGGGCTGGCGGCGAGGTTGAGGTAAAGATTGAAGAAACGCGAGTTGGCGCCATTGATGACGCGCAGCCGGTAGCGGCGGGGCTCGACGTTGAGGTAGGGGTAGATGGCGCCGTTGAGGACGGGAAAGTCGCCGAAGAACTCGGCGCCCCAGACGCCGGGAGGGAGGGGAACCCCGTCGTCCATGGTGGGGGTGTAGAGGATCTGGCCCTGCTCGTCGACGGTACGGTCCTGGAGAAGGAGCGGGATCTCGTACGGACCGGCAGGCAGGTTCATGGCTTTCTCCTGCTCGTCGCGCAGGAAGTAGAAGCCGGTAAGGCCGGCGTAGACGTTGAGCCGGGTGATGCCCATCGCGTGATCGTGGTACCAGAGCGTGGCGGCGCGCTGCTGATTGGGGTACTGGTAGAGTGCCGACTGGCCAGGCGGAAACCAGTCCTCGGTCATGCCGTCGCTTTCGGAAAAGGTGCGCGCGCCGTGCAGGTGGGGGACGACGCGGACGGCCGGGCTGGGAGCCATGGCGCCGTGAAGGTGCTGGTCGATCGGCAGGATGTGGCGGGTGGGGAGATGGTTTTCCCAGAGAACTTCGACCGGCCTGTCGCGAAACGCTTCGATCAGCGGACCGGGGTACTGGCCTTCGTAGCCCCAGAGTTTCGAGGGCTGCAGCTGCGAGTGCAGGCGCCGCTCGAACTCGGTCATGCGGATGCGGTAGGTGGTGGTTGTGCCGCGGGTGCCGGTGGGGGCGAGGCGCTGCGGGAGCGGCAGCGGGTCGATGAACTTGTCGAGCTTCGGGACTTTGCGCGTGAGCGGCGGGGCCGGCGCTGCCGGCGCAGTTGTACCGGCCTGGGTACCGGCCTGGGTACCGGTTTGGGCGAACGCTCCGCGTTGGCCCAGCTTGAGCACGGGGGCTGAAGCGAGGGCCAGCTTGAGGAAGGAACGCCTGTCCCGGGGAGCCATTTATTCCGCCTTGATCTCGGTAGCCACATACCGGATGCCATCGAAGCGGGTGGTCACCCGCAGCGTGGCCCCATTGCGCAGCTTGTCGCTGGCAGGGAACTGTGTGGGGTCGAAGCTGATGTCCTGGGTGCCGCTCTTCTCATCGGTGCCGAGCACCAGGAGGCCAGAGACCATGTCGAGCCGCTGCAGCGTGCCGCCGAAGGTGAAGGTCGCGCCGGGGATGGCGACGACATCGATGTGCGAGACGACGCCGGAGCCCGGAACCTCGGATCGGAACTTGACGTTGAGCACGGCGCCCGGGACGAGGTCGGCGGTCGAGCCGTGGGGGGAGCCCTTGGCGAGCTGGCCGGTGCGGTCGATCGGCGTGTTGGCGGGGAGCTTGAGGTGGAGCGCGTCGTGCTGCAGGCTGGTCGTGTTGAGGACGAGCTGCTCGGTGCCGGGGTCGTAGCTGGCGACCTGGCCGTGGCTTTCGCCCTCGGGCAGCTCCGTGAGGACGCGAATGCGTAAAGCGAAGACCTTGGTGCCGTCGAGCGTGGTCTCGATCGAGGCGTGCTCATGCGGCTTGAGCTTCAGGACGGAGATCTTGTTGCCGTCGCGGAACGCCTGGGTGCGCTCGTCGTAGAGGATGTTGGTCGTTTTGCCACCGAAGATTTTAAGGATCAGCTGGTCGCGAACAGGGTCCACGTGGCGGATTTCGCCGCCGATCACCGTGCTCTTTCCGGAGGGTGCACGGGGCAGTTCGGAGCTGACGGCGGGGGGAGCGGCCTGCGGGGCGGCGTCCGGTGCGGACGTTTGTGGGATAGCAGTCTGGGCCCCGGCCAGGGTACTGAATAGAAGAACAGCCATGACTTGGAGCGACTGTGTTGGATTCTGGAACAAGTGATTTAGGCCTCAAACCCATTCTAGGCGAGCACCGGCGCGGACGGAAAACTATCTATGGCCGCGGGGTTCAAGGAAGTATACTGAATGGACCTCACGTCCATTCTGTCGATGATTCAAGAAGGTTATTTCGACTCACTATGTCTCGAGCAGGTTATTTCAGTGCCGGGTTGTTGCTTTGCGCGATCGCGCCTGCGATGGTTGCGCAGGACCTGCATATCACGATTCCGCGCCGGAGCCAGCTGACGCCGGTGCAGAAGCTGAACCGCGAAGGGGTGGAAGCGGTCAACAAGCGCAAGTATGAGAAGGCCGAAGGCCTCTTTTACAAGGCATACCTGTTCGACCCGGCGGACCCGTTCACCCTGAACAACCTGGGCTACGTGTCGGAGCTGCAGGGCCAGGTCGACCGCGCGGAGAAGTTCTACGCCGAGGCGACCGAGCAGGAATGCAACGCGATCATCGACCAGACCAGCCAGAAGGATCTGAAGGGCCGTCCGATGCTCGAGGCGCTGGGCGGAATGAAGAACGTGCCCATGCAGATCAACCGGATCAACGTGGTGGGGACGCAGCTGCTCTTGAAGGAGCGCGGGTTTGAGGCGATCGCGGTCTTCAACCAGGCGCTGAAGCTGGATCCCAACAATGCCTTTACCCTGAACAACCTGGGCGTGGCGAACGAGTCGGTGGGGAACTGGCCGGAGGCGATGAGGGACTACCAGGCCGCGGCGGCGACGAAGTCGCAGGCGCCGGTGGTGATCTCGGCCAAGGTGGGTTCGCGCGGCAAGCCGGTGAGCACGCTCGCGGCAAAGAGCGCGCAGGATCTGCAGAAGCGCATGGACAAGCGGACGCCCGAGCAGATCGAGGCGACGATGCTGACCGTGCGCGGGGTGTATGCGACCAACCAGAACGACTGGACCGAGGCGAAGAAGGACTTCGTCCAGGCGGCGGCGGTCGACCCGCAGAACGCGTTTACCTTGAACAACCTGGGCTATGTGGCGGAGCGGGACGGCGATCTCGAAACGGCAAAGGAATACTATGCGCGGGCGCTGCGGGCGGATGATGCCGGCGGCCGGATTGGCGTGTCGACGGATGCGTCGGCGTACGGCCGGCAGCTCTCCTCGATTGCCGATGAGAGCCAGCGCGGGGTGAATTCAGAGATGGAAGCTTACAGCGAGAGGCGTCGCCGGCAGGCCCCGGTGCTGCTGCAGCGCCGGCATCCGGATGAGGCAGCACCGGCAGCACCGGCTCCTGCGACGCCGGCTCCTGCTACGCCGGCTCCTGCAACACCGGCTGCCACCGCGAATCCAGCACAGCCGCAGTAAAAGCGCTTGCGGCGCACTACGAGAACCAGGAGACTGTTTCACTTATGCCGAACACATCCACGGCCTCTCAGGGGGCGATGAAGCTGCTTTCATACCTGGTCATCACGCCGCCAACCGACGCCCGCCTGGCGGACGTGCACAGCACGCTGCGGAACCAGACGCGCGAGCAGTTCGACGCGATGGTTGCGCTCGCGCACTCGAATCACGTCGTGGTCCGCGGGCTCGAGACGTATCGCGACCTGATGACGGCAGCGGGCGACATGGTCCGCGCGGAGTGGGCGTCGACGGTGGTTGCGGAAGAGCGGGGTCGCATCGCGAAGGCGATCGGGTCGCTGCGGCTGATCGTGGACGCGTTCGACCAGGGCGGGCTCGATGTGACGGTGATGAAGTCGCTGGACCACTGGCCGGATTTCGGCTCGGACATCGACCTCTATTCGAATGCGACGCCCGAGGCGGTTGCCGGGCTGATGAAGACACGGTTCAACGCCGAGATCGAGCCGCGCAGCTGGGGCGACCGGCTGGCGGGCAAATGGAATTTTGCGATCCCGGATCTCGCCGAGGCGGTCGAGGTGCATGCGCAGCGGCTGGGGCAGACGGGCGAGCAGCTGATCCTGGCGGCGCGGTTGCCGGGTCGCTCGCGCACGTTGAGCTACGACGGGCAGACCTTCCGGGTGCCGGCAGCGTCGGACCGGTTGATGATTTCAACCCTCCAGCGGATGTACCGCCACTTCTATTTCAGACTGTGCGACATCATCGATTCGGCTGGCCTCGTCACCTCGGGGCAGGTGGATTTTGAAGATCTGCGGTCCTCGGCGAAGGCTGCCGGGATCTGGGAGGGCGTCGCCACGTACCTGATGATTGTCTCGGATTACGTGGTCTCCTATGGCGGGGCGCCGCTGCCGCTGCCGCAGTTCGTGAAGGAAAGCGCGCAGTTCCCGGGTTCGGTGGTCTTTGTCGGCGGCCCTTTCATCCGCGTGCCGATCATGCCGCAGGCCGCCGGGCTCTACCGCAAGCAGTTTGCCGGGCTGGTGTCGCGCGGCGAGCTCGGAAGCACTGCGCGCTTGGCCATGCTGCCGCCGCTGGCGACCGCGGCTGCGATCGGCCACAAGCTGACCGGGAGCGATAAGGGAATCTGGTAGCTCGCACTGGGCTTTTACAAAGAAACCCTCTCCGTTGCGGAGAGGGTTTCCTGTTTGCCGTGGTGACGCGGCTAGGGCGGCGAAAGAGCTTCCTGCGAAGCCGGGGCAGCTTCGACGAGGGCGTCTCCGCGCAGGAGCGGCCAGCCTTTGCGGAGGACGTAGTCGAGCCATGCGCCGGCGACCTGCGAGGTGAGTACCGCGGCGACGACCAGCGTGGTGTAGAACTGCGAGCTGATGATGCCGGCATCGAACGCGACGCTGGCGAGCACGATGCCGGGCCCGCCACGGGCGTTGGTCGTAATGGCCAGGTTGATAAGGTCGAGCCCGCGGAAGCCGGCGAAGCGGCCTGCGATGCCCACCGCAATCACTTTGATCACGCAACTGCCTAGGATGAAGATGGCCATCATCCAGAGGTTGAGGCCCCGGGTGAGGTTCAGCTTGAGGCCGACGATGGCGAAGTAGACCGGGATGAAGAAGGCGAAGGACATCTTGCCGATCGATTGGAGCGACTCGTCGAAAATCTTGCGCTTTTTGTGGACGACGGCGAAGCCCGCTAGGAAGGCCGCGAAGACCATGCTGACGTCCAGAAAACCGGCGACGACGCAGTAGGCGAGCAGCACCAGAATGGAGTAGCCGACCGGCGAGTGCTGCGCGACGATGTTGAAGCGGGACTTGTTGGCGCGCTTGATGAGGCGCGGAACGATCGTCAGGCCGAGCACGAAGAAGGTCACCGTGCTGAGCAGGTGGAGCGACATCTCCTTTGGTTTCAGCTGGGTGTTGGCGGTCACCGCGGTGGCGACGGCGAGAGCAAGCCACAGGACGATATCTTCAAGAACGGCGACGCCAAGCACGAGGCGGGCGAACCGGGTGTGCAGGATCTTGAGATCGGCGAAGATCTTCGAGATCACCGGGACCGAGGTGACGGCGATGCCGACGGCGACGATGATCGTCACCGAGAGGATGTTGCCCTTGGGGCCCATCAGCGCGGGAACGATAAACTTTGCGCCGAGAGCGAGTCCGAGCAGGAAGGGAATGCCGGTGCCGACCAGGGTCAGCCAGAGGACTTCGCGGCGTTCCTCCTTGCCGAAGAGCTGACGAGCCTCGGTGCCGGAAAGGAACATGAGCAGCAGGAGGCCAAGCCAGTAGAAGAAGTTGAGGATCACCTCGTCGTGCTTCATCGCGGCGGCGATGGGTGCGGCGAAGTGGAAGCGGCTCAGGATGGCGGGGCCGAGGACGACGCCCGCAAAGATTTCGCCAACGACCTTGGGCTGGCGGATCTTGACGAACAGGTAACCGAACAGCTGGGCAAGGCCGACCAGCAGAAGCAGCAGAAACAAAATCATGGTGAGGTCAGCGTTCGTCATGACAGCCTCCTGGGGAAAAGAAAAGCAACTGCAAAAGCGCCCTGATCGCGGGCGGCGACCACTTCGTGGGGTAAACCGCTGCGCGCAACGCAAGATGAATTGCCGGGCAACAGTGTGTGCTCGCGCGCAGCGGTTCACCCCACGAAGTGGCGCCCGTCCGGCGTTAGGACGCCCTTGTTGTTGCCTTTACTTCTTCACCGTCGCCGGCGGCGCCGGGGTTGTTCCGGTCTTGGGGTAGTAGCCGGTTCTGGTTCTGACTTCGAGCTTGCTGAAGCCCTTCTCCTTGGCTTCGACGTGGATCTGGCGATAGCCGCCATTGCTCGGCGGATTGCTCGATCGATACGCGATCGTGTACTGCGCGCGGATGTCCGCGGCGACTTCAGCGGCGACGCTATCGACATCCTTCAGCGACTTCGGGAAGAAGGCGATGCCGCCCGTCTGCTCCGAGATCTGTTCGAGCACGCGTCGCGCATGCCGCGACTCGCGCTTGTCGGTGTCCTCGCCGAACAGCAGCCCGACGCAGTAAATCGTCGGCCCGTCGAGATCCTGGATGCGGCGAATAGCCTGCTCGAGCGTTGCGCTCGAGGCGTTGTCTTCGCCGTCGGTCACGACGACCAGCACCTGCTTCGAGTTCTTGGCGTTCTTGCTCAGATAATCCGCCGACGCAACGACCGCATCGTAAGCCGCCGTGCCACCGCTCGACTTGATGTACCCGAGCCCCTGCTGCAGCTTGTCGAGCGAGGTCGTGAAGTCCTGGTCGATGAACGCTTCGGAGCTGAAGTCGACGAGAAACTCCTCATCTTTCGGGTTCGAGAGCCGCACCAGGTCGATCGCGGCCTTGTCGACCGCGGCGCGCTTGTCGTACATCGAGCCTGAACTGTCGATCAGCAGCCCGATCGAAACCGGCAGGTCCTCATGCCGGAAGCTCGTCACCACCTGCGGCGTACCGTCTTCGTAGATGCGGAAGGCGCCCTGCTGCAGCGTCTGCACGGCGCGGCCCTGCGCATCGACGACCGACGCGTTCAGCCGCACTTCATAGGCTTCCTGGGTCAGGGTGTAGCGGCCGCTCGCGTCCTTGCCGACCGCGCCGGGCGCAGCCGGGGTTGCCACCTGCGTCGGCGGCGGGGCGTCGGGATCGGGTGAGGGGGCGGGGTCGCGGTCAACATCAAGCGGCAGCGGACGGCGGCCCTCCGGCTGCTGCGCCGGTGCAGCAGCAGCCGGTGCTGCCTGTCCAAAAACGTCCGTCCCACCAGCCCACAGCAAACCCGTCAACCCACAAATCAAAACTCTACTGCGAAGGTGCATAGTACCCCTGGCGAAAATGAACAGTCAGCGTCGGCAGTCCCGGCGGAGGCACCAATCGCACCTTCAATTTACGCCAGTTCCCATCCTTCTTTATATCCGATGGACGGTCGTTCGAGCCTCCGATGATCCGCAACGGAAGTTGCAGGAAACCCGTCCCCGACGCCGGTAATAGTTAAGTCGCCACTTAACTGTCGGGGGCAATTCCCACTGATACTTAAGCCGCCGCTTAACTATCGCGGGGGCGAGGCTCAGTTTTCTTCGATGATGGCGAGGTCCCAGGGAGCCAGGTCGAGTGGGGCGCCGGAGGCGTAGGGTTTGCCGGTCAGGAGGTCGTTGCCGGGCTTGTTGGCGTAGGCGAAGTGCTGCGGGTCGCCGGTGTAGTTGAGGAGGTAGTGCAGGGTTTTGCCCATGCCATTGACGCCGCTTTTTTCGTGGACGCCGGTGGGCAGGGTCGCGGCGGGGAGCAGGTGCGCGTCGGCGAGAACGTCGAGCATCACCTTCTGCTGCAATTTGTCGTCGAGGTAGGTGCCCTCGTAGGTGAGGGTGCCGGCGCCGAACTGGTTGCGGGTGATGGCGGGCCAGCGGCCGAAGAAGGGGTGGTCGTAGGTGGCGAGAGCCTTGGCGTGGCCGAGATTTAGGAACTCGGCCCAATACATCACCTTGTTGTCGTCGCCGGTCTTGAAGGGGTCATCTTTGAGCGCTAGGGGTTTTTCGAGGTTGGAAAACTCCTGGTAGGTGAAGCCAGCGGCCTCGGCGAGCGGGCCTGGCGCTTTAACCCAGCGGACGGCGGAGTTCTCGTTGGCGAAGCCGCTTTTGAAGCTCATGAGGACGTGGCCGCCGCCTTTGACGTAGTTCGAGATCTTTGTGAGGAGTGCGTCGTCGGCGATGTAGAGCGGGGGGATGACGATGAGCTTGTATTGCGAGAAGTCGGCGTCGGCGGGGAAGATGAAGTCGGCTCCGACGTTGGCGTTGAAGAGGGCGCGGTGCATCTGGTGGACGAGTGCGCTGTAGTCGGCGAGGACGGGACCCTGCTTCCACTGGCCTGCCATCTGGAGCGCGAAGGGCATGAAGTCGAGGGCGTTGGCGGAATCGACGCTGTAGAGGATGGCGACATCGTTCCTGATCTTCAGGTTGACGAGTTGCGGGCCGATCTTCTTCAGTTCGTGCGCGGTCTTCGAGACCTCGGCGTAGGCGCGGTTGGGTTCGAGGTCGTGCGAGAGGACGCCCTTCCAGTAGGTCTCCTGGCCGGAGTGGATGGAGGCCCAGTGCCAGTATTCGACCATGTTGGCGCCGCTGGAGAGGTGGGTGTAGACGTCGAGGCGAAGCTGCCCGTCGTAGGGCGGAAACTGGTAGGCGGAGGACCAGTCGGTGGTCTGGGCGTTGGTTTCGGTGACGAGGTAGTTGGCGTGCTTGAGCGAGCGGGTGTAGTCGCCCTGCTCGGCCTGATTCTGGCCGTCGAAGTGGTCCTGGGTGGCGTGGTAGGGGTTGTTGGCGGTGATGTCGAGTGACTTGGCGATGTCGGCTTCGTTGACGTCGCGCTTCATGGCGCCGCCGTAGTCCTGGGTGACGAACTGGTTGGGGCCGCGGTATTCGCGGACGAGGGCGGCCTGCCAGGCGAGATAGTTGGTGACGCGCATCTGCTCCCAGCGGGTCCATTCGAGCTTGTAGCCGGTGCTGATGGTGCCGTCGCGCGGCGGCATGTTCTCCCAGCCGTTGACGTCCTGTCCCCAGTAGTTGAGGAACCAGGCCTTGTTGAGGGCGTCGGTGGTGCCGAATTTCTGCTTGAGGTGGTCGACGAAGCCGGTGAACACATCCTGGTTGGAAGCGCCGTAGGAGGAGGTCTCGTTATCGATCTGCCAGCCGATGACGTTGGGGTTGTTCCTGTAGTGTTCGACGAGGTTGCGGATGATGCGCTGGGCGTAGAAGCGGAAGGTGGGGTTGTCGGTGTCCATGTTCTGGCGCATGCCGTAGAAGGTTTGCGCGCCGCCGAGTGGGCGGGCGAGGACTTCGGGGTGGGCGCGGTACATCCAGGTGGGGATGGAGTAGGTGGGTGTGCCCATGATGACCTTGATGCCGGCTTTGGTCATGGCATCGACGACGCGGTCCATCCAGGCGTATTCAAAATGCCCGTCCTCCGGCTCCCAGAGGCTCCAGGTGGACTCGCCCATGCGAACGACGGTGATGCCGGCATCCTTCATGAGGGCGACGTCCTTGTCGAGGCGCTCGTAGGGCATGTACTCGTGATAGTAGGCGGCGCCGTAGAGGACGTCGTTCATGGCGCCGACCGGCTGCTGCGGCTTTGCCTGGGCGTGAAGGGAGGCTGTGGTAAGCGTTGCTGCGACGATGAGGGCGAGCGTGCGCGTCATGGGATTTGCCTGTCGTTATTTGTCGAACAGTGGAAGTGCGTGAAGGCGGATGAGGACCACCTGCGGGACGCCGGCGTGAAACTGCAGGCCGCGGTCGGTCTGATCGCCGTTCCAGATGCGGGTGGGTTTCCAGACGCCGTTTTCGTAGGAACCTTCTTCGGCGGTGAGGATTTCAAGCTGCTGGTTATGGGTCTGCTCGAACTGGGAGTTGAAGCGGAAGGTGACGGCGGCGTCGACGCCGGTGACGAGAAATTCCATGGGGCCGGTCTGGGCTACGAGGGCGCGGCCGTGGAGCTCGGATGAGCCGGGTGGCGGCTCGCCGTCCTTCTGCGGGAAGCCGAAGGAGACGGTGGCGTCGATGTCGGCGAAGGTGAGGGTGCGGCGGGCGACGCCGGTTTCTTCAATGGCAGTCTGGAGCTTGCCGTCGAAGTTGAGCTGGGCGATCTGCGGGCCGATGGGGGCGAGCTGGGCGTAGTCTCCGGCGAGAAAGTCGGGGATCTCGTGCTTTTTGAGGGTCCATTCGGTGTAGTCGATGCCGAAGGGGGAGAAGCCGAGCGCGCCCTGGCCGAGGGCGTAGTAGAAGTAGCGTCCGAAGTTTTTGGCGATGCCGGTTTCGGGGATGAAGAGCGGGTTGTCGGGGCGCTTGTAGGCGGCGATGACGGACTTGTAGAGGGCGACGTCGTCCGAATAGAAGTCGGGGGCGAGCATGTCGACGGCGGGCGCGGCGGCCTTCCAGATGTTGATGTTCTGCTGCTGCGGCCCCCCGCTGGGATATTCCTGCCCGGCGCTGGGGCGGTCGCGGTTTTCGAGCGCGTGGACGGGGTAGGTGACCCAGACATTGCAGTACATCGGGAGGGGATACTCGGCTTTGCCGGCCTTGGCGACTTCGCCGATGTAGGTTGCGGTGGCGTAGGCGGCGAAGCGTTCGTCGGCCTCGGCGCCGAAGGCCTGCGACCAGGTTCCGGAGGGGAGGTGCAGGCTTTTCGTGAGAGGCGCGGGCGCCTGCCCGGCGAAGAGCTGGTTGGCGGCGGGGGAGAAGTCACGCACCGAGCCGACGGAGCCGGACTCGTTTTCGACCTGGATCATGAGTACGGTATGCTTGTCGCCGTCGATTTCCTTGAGGTGATGCATGAGGGCGGCGAAGGCGTGCTTGTCGGCTTCGAGGGTGGCGGTGCCGTGGGGGCTCATGACGTCGAGCAGCTTGCCGTAGGCGGTGACTTCGCGCGGGTATTTCTTCGGGTCGGCCTTGATCCACTGGGGGACGTAGTGGTTCTGGCCGTTCTTCCAGGTGCCGAACCAAAGCAGGACGAGGTGGAGGTTGTGTTGGCGTGCCTGGGTGACGAGGAGATCGACGTTCGAGAAGTCGAAGGTGCCTTGCGTGGCTTCGATCTGCTCCCAATAGACGGGGGCTTCGACGGTATTGACGTGAAGGTCGGCGAGGGCGGGCCAGACGCTGGGCAGCGTGGAGGGCCAAGAGCTCGAGTTATTGATCTGCGCGCCGAGCACGAGGTAGGGCTTGCCGTCGACGATCATGGCGAAGCGGTCGCCGTGCTTTTCGATGTGGGGCATTGGGGATTGAGCGACGGCGGCGGCGGGGATGGCGGTGAGCAGTGGCAGGGCGAAGCGTGCGAGGTTCAAGGAGGACTCCGTGCAGAGAACGTTTACGCGCTGGGCTGGTCAGATTGCCGGGATGGAGCTTGCGGAGGCGACCGGTGCGATGAAGCGTGCGGGGCCGGTGGATCGTTGCCGCTGATCTTATCTGGTGAGGAGTTGCGATGTCGAACAAAGTTGGGTGTTTGATGATCGTGATGTATCCGCGTACATTGGGAGCGCGTGAGTCGGGACGTCGGCGGGATTCGCGCAGGCACGATTTGCGGGAACGATAGGAGTGTTATGGATCGCAGGAAGTTTTTGAAGACGGGTGCGGTGATTGCCGGGACGGCCGTGGTGCCGGGTGCGGTGGCCGAGGTTGCGAAGGGGCAGGGGATGCCGGGCGGGCGGACGGTGCTGCCGATCAACCGCGGCTGGCGCTACAGCCCGAAGACGTCCGAGGCCGGCCACGGCGTCGAATTTGATGACTCCTCGTTTACCCGCATTGTGGTGCCGCATACCAATATTCAGCTGCCGTGGCACAGCTTTGAAGACAAGCTGTACGAATTTGTCTCGCTTTACCGGCGGCCGTTGAACGTGCCGGCTGACGCGAAGGGCAAGCGCGTCTTTGTGGACTTTGAAGGAGTGATGACGGCTTCGACGGTCTACCTGAACGGGACGAAGCTGGGCGAGTATCGCGGCGGCTATACGCCGTTCTCGTTCGAGCTGACCAAGCATCTGAGCGCGGACGGGAAGAACCTGCTTTCGGTGGATGTGGATTCGACCGAGCGCAAGGATATTCCACCGTTCGGCAACGAGATCGATTACCTGACGTTTGGCGGCATCTATCGCGAGGTTGCGCTGCGGATTGTGCCGCAGACGTTTCTCGAGAACATTTATGCGCGTCCGAAGAATGTGCTCGGCGCCACGCCGACGGTCGAGGTGGAGTGTTTTCTCGATCGTGCGCCTGAGAGCAAAGCGGGGGCGTTGAGCCTGCATGCCGAACTACGTGAGCTGAAGGGTGGCAAGGTGCTGGCGTCGGCGACGCGGAAGATCGAGCAGCCTGCACCGGCGCAGCATCACGAAGAGGATGACGACCAGGCGATGGGGGCGCTGCCCGCGGTGACGCCGGCGCCCGGGTCGTACGTGGTGACGCTCGACAAGCTGGGCAAGGTGGACCTGTGGGATCTCGAACATCCGAATCTCTACGTGGTGAATGTGCAGCTGATGGAGAACGGCAAGGTGATCGACGAGGACATGCGGCGGATCGGCTTCCGGGAAGGGACCTTTACGCCGCAGGGGTTTTCGTTGAATGGCAAGGTGATCAAGCTGCACGGGCTGGATCGCCACCAGACGTTTCCATGGGTAGGCCAGGCGATGCCGGGGCGGGTGCAGCGGCGCGATGCCAGGGTGCTGCGGCATGACCTGCGCTGCAACATTGTGCGGACGTCGCACTATCCGCAGTCGCGACATTTTCTGGATGAGTGCGATGAGATTGGCCTGCTGGTGCTTGAGGAGATTCCGGGCTGGCAGCATATTGGCGAGAAGGCGTGGCAGGATGTGGCGGTGGACAATGTGCGGCGCATGGTGCGGCGCGACTGGAATCATCCGTCGATTATTCTGTGGGGCGTGCGCATCAACGAGTCGCGGGACAACCACGACTTTTATGTGCGGACCAACCAGGTGGCGCATGCGCTCGACACGCAGCGGCAGACGGGCGGTATCCGCTACTTCCAGGAGTCGGAGTTCTTGGAAGATGTGTTCACGATGAACGACTTCGGCTGGCCGTTGAAGGCGCCGAATCATCCGCGCTATTTGAACACGGAGTTTGTGGGGCACACGTTTCCGACCAAGACGATCGACGATAAGGAGCGATTGCAGGAGTTTGTGGTGCGGCATGCGCGGGTGCACGACACGCTGGCTTCGAACCCGCAGTATGCCGGCGGGATCGGGTGGTGCGCGTTCGACTACAACACGCATGCGAACTTCGGTTCGGGCGATCGCATCTGCTATCACGGCGTGATGGATATGTTCCGTACGCCGAAGTCAGCGGCGGGCTTTTACAAGTCGATGTGTGAGCCGGAGGAAGAGGTGGTGCTCGAGGCGGCGTTCCACTGGGCGCGCAACGACGAGTCGACGGGCTTTACGACGGGCATGGTCAATTCGAACTGCGACCATCTGAAGTTCTTCATCGACAAGGGGAAGGGCTTCGAGCTGTTCGCGGAGGCTGATCCGGATAAGAAGCAATTTCCCAGCCTGAAGCATGCACCGTTCACGGCGATGCTGGGCGACCACTTTCATGACTGGGGCGACCTGCGCATCGACGGCTTTATCGGCGGCAAGCAGGTGATTTCGAAGAGCTATTCGGGCAAGGGCGCGGATCAGCAGTTCGTGCTGCTGCCGGACGACAAGGAACTGCTGGGCAACGGCGCCGATGCAACCCGCGTCGTGATCCAGGTGAACGACGAGTTTGGACGCATTCGCCCGTTTGCCGAAGATGCGATCAAGTTCGAGATCGAGGGGCCGGGTGAGATCGTCGGCGACAATCCGTTTGCGCTGGTCGGCGGGACGGGAGCGATCTGGGTGAAGGCGAAGGAAGCGGGCGGTACGATCAAGCTGCGCGCGGTGCATCCTTACCTGGGACCGCAGACGGTTGAGTTCGCCGTGGCGGAAGTGCCGGCGGAGACCGCCTAGACACAGGGCGGCAGGGTTCTACCTGCCGCCGTTTTCTCTACTTCAAGGACTGCAGGTAGTTGCGCCATCCGCCGAAGTGGGTGATGTCGGTGGCGTCGGTGACGGCGGCTGGTTCGACGAGGAAGCCCTTGACCTGAGAACCCTCTTCGAGGGTGAGGGTGCCGATGCACAGGGGCTGCGGGACGCCTTCGACGAAGCTGCCGACGGTGTCTTCGGGCAGCGCCCAGACTTCGACGTCGATGCCCGGACCTTCGTAGCCGGGGACGCGGACGAGGCCCGGTTTAGGCGGGGTCGTATTCTTCAGCGCGTAGAAGCGGTAGCTTGTGTGGGTCTTGCAGGCCCTGACGAGGCGGCCTTTACGCTGTGTGAGCTGCCAGTTCAAGGGCTGCCCGGAGAGGTGTGCCCCGACGACGGCCATCAGCAGGCACCCGTTCGGAGGAGAGGCTGGTGCGAGTGCCGGGGTCTGGTCAAGCTGGTTGGAGCTGCCGCCGAGGGAAGTCGCGGACGCGCGGTGAAGCTTGTCGGCGAGCGTGAGCAGGGCCGTGTCGGTAAAGGCCTGGCCGATGAGGCTTACGCCGAAGGGGAGGCCGTCGGGACGGAAGCCGGTGGGTACTGCGACGGCTGCGAGATCGAGCAGGTTGACGAAGTTGGTGTAGTGGCCGAGGTGGCTGTTGCGCTCGATGGGAGCTTCGGTGATCTCGGCGATGGTGTAGGTGCGTGGGGCGGTCGGGAGGAGCAGGATGTCGATCGAATCCCACGCGGGCCTGGTTTTTGCACGCAGGGCCTGAAGCTTGTATGCGGCGCTGAAGGCATCCACGGCGGAGTAGCTGGTGGCGCCTTCGAGGATGGTGCGAACGGTGGGGTCGAGGCTGGCGGCGTGGGTTTTCAGGAAGGGCTCGATGGCGGCGTAGCGTTCGGCGACCCACGGACCCTTGTAGAGAAGTGCCGCAGCGTCAAGGAAGGGAGCGAGGTCGATCTCGACCTGTTCGCCGCCAAGTTTTTCGAGAGTTGCGATCGCCTCCTGAAAGAGCGCGGGGTTGTGGGTGTCACCGTAGAACTCAAGGGCGGAGGCTGAAGGCACGCCGAAGCGGAAGGTCGCCGATGCTGCCCACGGAGCTGCGCCGGCGCCGGTCGCAGGCGTGCGGGAGTAAGAATCGTGCGCGTCGAAGCCGCGTGCAGCGGCAAGGACGAGTGCTGCGTCGTGCGAGGTTTGGGCGAAGATGGAGACGCAGTCGAGCGTGCGGCATGCGGGAACAACGCCGCAGGTACTGAGCGCGCCGCGTGTCGGCTTGAGGCCGATGAGATTGTTGAACATGGCGGGCACGCGCCCCGAGCCCGCGGTGTCGGTGCCGAGCGCGAAGCTGACGAGGCCGCTTGCGACCGCGACGGCTGAGCCTGAGCTCGAGCCGCCGGAGATGAAGTTCGGATTGAAGACGCTGGCGCAGATGCCGTAGGGTGAGCGCGTTCCGACGAGGCCAGTGGCGAACTGATCCATGTTGGTCTTGCCGATCAGGATGGCGCCAGCTGCTTCGAGCTTGAGCACCACGGTGGCGCTCGTGGGCGGCGTGTAGGCGAAGTCCGGGCAGCCCGCGGTCGTGGGCAGGCCGGCTACATCGATGTTGTCCTTGACTGCGAAGGGTATGCCGAAGAGCGGCAGCGCGGCCTTCTCTGCTGGCGGCAACGCGTCGAGATCGGCGGCGCGTCTGGCCGCGTTTTCCCGCGCGACGACCGTGATCCAGACCGGGTGGGTGCCTTCCGCCTGAATGCGATCGTAGATGGCGCTGACCGTCGTTGCCGGCGTCGCGGTGCCGGCCGCGTATGCCTTTTGGAGCGAACTGATGTCCATCGTTCTCACCACTTTCTGGAGGTTCAGCAAGGTCTGATCGAGAGCAGGAGCTGCCCGGCGTTGACAACGGCGCCGAGCTCGCAGTGGATCGCCTCGACGGTGCCACCGATGTGCGATGGGATGACGATCTCGGTCTTCATGGCGTCGAGCACGATCAGTTTTTCACCCTCTGCGACGGCCTGGCCCACCGTTACGGCGATCTGAAAGATGCTGGCGGTCAGGGGTGAGGAGACGCCCTCACAGCCTTCGGCGACGGTGGCGTCGGTGGTCTCTTCGACGGTCTCCGGAGCCTCTGCGACGGTGAGCAGACCGGCGACTCGCCAGCGTTCGCGCTCGGCGTCGAAGGAAGCTTTCTGATGAGTTTTGAAGGCAGCTGCTTCTTCGCGGATCGACTCGAGGAAGGCCTGATAGTCGGCGAGGTTGAAGGTCGTCTCTTCTACCTTGAGCTCGTAGCCGCCATGCGGAAAGCGTTCGCGCGCATCGAGCAATTCTTCGGCGGTGACGGGGTAGAACCGGATCTGATCGAAGAAGCGCAGTGACCACGGCGTGCCTTCGGCGAAGGCGGGCGTGGACTTCCACGTATTCCAGACCTGGATGGTGCGGCCGACGAGCTGGTAGCCGCCCGGACCCTCCATGCCGTAGACACACATATACGCGCCGCCGATGCCGACCGCATTCTCAGGGGTCCAGGTGCGCGCCGGGTTGTACTTGGTGGTGACGAGGCGGTGGCGCGGATCGACCGGCGTGGCCACGGGCGCGCCGAGGTAGACGTCGCCGAGTCCAAGCACCAGGTAGCTGGCCGCATGGACGATGCGATAGACGTCATCGATTGATGCGAGCCCATTGATGCGGCGGATGAACTCGATGTTCGACGGACACCACGGGGCATCCGGCCGCACGGCCTGCATGTATTTCTGCTGCGCGAGCTTGGCCTGGGGATCGTCCCAGGAGAGTGGGAGGTGGACGATGCGCGAGGGTACCGTGATGTCCGCAAGCTCCGGCATGGTGCGGTCGATGGCGTCCAGCGCGTCGATCAGCGACTGCCGTGGAAGCTGCCGGCTGTCGTAGTGGATGTGCAGGGAACGAATGCCCGGCGTGATGTCGAGGATGCCGGGGAGCTGCTTGTCACGCAGCTTCTGCTCGAGCACGTGCACGCGGAAGCGGAGGTTCAGGTCGAGCTCAAGTTCGCCGTATTCCACGAGGAGGTACTTGTCGCCATCGGCGCGAAAGACCATTGCGGGCGTGCGATCGTCGAAGCGTTGAAGCACAGCTGGCTCTGGTGTTGAGGTCGCAGGCAGCGATGGCGGAGGCACAGCGAAGTTCTCGAGAAATGCATCCTGCTCGCGCTCCATGACCTCGGCCTGGGCAAGCGTGACGCGGGTGAAGTGAACGGTGTCGCCGGCTTTGAGTTGACCGAGCTTCCAGATCTCCGCCTGCACAATGGTCGCGGGGCACACGAAGCCGCCGAGGCTGGGGCCATCGGGACCGAGCAGGATCGGCATATCGCCGGTGAAGTCGATGGTGCCGATGGCGTAGGCGTTGTCGTGGATGTTCGAAGGATGCAGGCCGGCCTCGCCGCCATCGGTGCGCGCCCATGCCGGCTTCGGCCCGACCAGTCGAACACCCGTGCGGTCGCTTTGATAGTGGACCTTCCACGCGGTCGAGAAGAGCATCGTGATGTCGTCTTCGGTGAAGAAGTCCGGGGCGGTATGCGGTCCGAAGAGGACGCCGACCTGCCAGGCGCGGGTGAGCGTTGGGATGCGTTCCACGGGCAGCATTGCGGGGTCGGCCAACGCGAGCCCGGCCTGACCGATGTGGAGGATGTCGCCCGCACGCAGAGAACGGCCCGCGTGGCCGCCGAAGCCGCCCAGCACGAAGGTGCTGCGGCTGCCGAGATACGGCTGTGTATCGAAGCTTCCCTGTACGGCGAGGTAGGCGCGTATGCCTTCCTTCGATGCGGCGCCGAGCGCCAACACGCTGCCGGCCTTGATCGAAATTGCAGCCCAGTTGCGTATGGGCTTGCCATCAAGTTTCGCTCCCATATCGCAGCCCGTAAGCGCGACCACCGCATCTGCGTGGAACCTGAGCCGGCTGCCCATGGTGGCGAACTCGATGGCCGCTGCGCCTTCGGGATTGCCGACGAGGCGGTTCGCAATCCGCAGCGAGAGGTGGTCCATGGGACCCGAGGGCGGGACGCCAACGTTCCAGTAGCCGACACGGCCAGGGTAATCCTGGATCGTCGTCTGGGTTCCGCCTTCGAGGACCTCAATGGCATTCCGGGCGAAGGCGAACGTGCCAAGGAACGAGGTCGTCACGCTGCCTGAGACAAACTCCGGCGTCTTCAGGACCTCGCGCAGATAGCGGAGGTTGGTCTCGGTCCCGTCGATCGAGGTCGCGTCGAGTGCAGTGGACATCTTCGCGAGCGCTTCGGCACGATCCTTGCCGTGCACGATGATCTTCGCGATCATCGGGTCGTAGAACGAAGTGATGGTCGCGCCGGATTCGATCCACGTCTCGACTCGCGCCTGGGCGGGCGGCGGGAACTTGACCAGTGTCAGCCTGCCCGGTGTGGGCTGGAAGTTGTTGGCGGGGTCTTCAGCGTAGACGCGTGCTTCGATCGACGCGCCCTGCGGCTTGATGTTGAAGCTCGCGAGCGGTGGCATCTCACCAGCGGCCTGCAGGATCATCCACGCAACGAGGTCGATGCCGCAGACCTCCTCCGTTACGCCATGCTCTACCTGCAGCCGCGTGTTCACCTCGAGAAAGTAGAACTCGTCGGTGTCGTCGTCATAGATGAATTCAACCGTGCCCGCCGATGCGTAGTGGACCGCCTTCGCGAGTAGCGTCGCAGCCGCTTTGAGTTTGTCGCGGGTTGCCTCGGTAAGGCCAGGGGCAGGTGTTTCTTCAAGCACCTTCTGGTGGCGGCGCTGCGCGGAACAGTCGCGCTCCCCGAGCGCGAGCACACCGCCCTTACCGTCGCCGAAGATCTGAACCTCAAGGTGACGTGCGCGGGAGACATACTTCTCGAGATACACGCCGCTGTCGCCGAAGTTTGCGCGGCTGAGGCGCAGCACCGATTCATATGCCTCGGCAAGCTGCTCTGCGGACAGGCAGACGCGCATGCCGATGCCGCCCCCGCCACCCGAACTCTTGAGCATCACCGGGTACTTCAACGCTTCGGCCTTGGCCAGCGCGTCCTCGAGACTCGTCAACAAGCCGGTGCCGGGCAGCAGCGGAACGCCGCAGGCATGTGCCGTAGCCCGCGCTGTATGCTTCAGCGCAAACGCATCGATGTGTGAGGGGGCCGGGCCGATGAAGGTGATGCCACGTGCCGCGCATGCCTCGGCGAAGGCGATGTTCTCGCTCAGAAATCCGTATCCCGGGTGGATCGCCTCTGCGCCTGTCTGTGCTGCAGCTGCGAAGATCGCGTCGAACGAAAGGTAGCTCTGGGCTGCCGGCGCCTCGCCGATCAGCACCGCCTCATCGGCCTCCAGCACGTGCAGCGAGTTCCGGTCGGCGGTCGAATAGACGGCCACCGATCCCACGCCCATCTGCTTCAGCGTGCGCTCGATGCGGCACGCGATCGCACCGCGGTTGGCAATCAGAACCTTCTTAAACATGGGTCTCCCGCGATGCACCCCAGACGAGAACCTGCACGGGCGTGGGGTCGTACGCATTGCAGGGATTGTTGAGCTGCGGGCAGTTGGAGATCACGATCAGAACGTCCATCTCCGCGCGCAGTTCGACGTACTTGCCGGCGTCGGAGACGCCGTCGGCGAAGTTGAGATCGCCGGCCGGCGTCACCGGGACGTTCATGAAGAAGTTGATATTCGCCGTCAGGTCGCGCTTGTCGAACGCGCGGCCGGTCAGCTGCGACCAGGTGAGCGCGCCCTTCAGAAAGCTTTGCCGGCAGGCATGCATCGAGCGCTTCTCGATGGCGTAGCGCACCATGTTGCTCTCGGTCGAGCAGGCGCCGCCCAGCGTGTCGTGGCGGCCGCAGGTGTCGGCAACGATTGTCAGCAGTACGTTGCGCTCCGTCGAGATGAGTCTGGTACCCGTGGTCAGGTAGATATTCTTCTGCTCGCGGATCGTGTCCTGCGCGCTGTAGCGGTCGGCATAGTTTCGCGCGTTGTAGAAGAGGGTATCGACCGCCTGGTTGCCCTTGAGGTCGACGATGCGAATGACCTGGCCGGCCAGCACCTCGTGAACGAATGAGTCGCCGGCCTCCACGGTTGCGGAGAAGATCGCCTCTGCCGGCAAAAGCGGGCTCTCATGAATAACGGTCTCAGGCACTGGAATGCTGCTCCTTGCAGTCTTGCGGGATGACGCCTACAGAAAGTAGCGTTCGGTGATGGTGAAGCCGCGCGCATTCTCGGGGCGGGAGTTGCGGCAGAAGTCGTCCAGACCGGGTGCTTCCACCTGCTTGAGGGTCAGCTTCACGGGACGCTGCGCATAGGTGGAGTCGGGGTCCATCGGATGCTGGCAGGTGTTGAGAATGACAAGCGTGTTCATCTCGGCGCGCAACTGCACGGCGTCGCCGGCCTTCGAGTGTCCCGGGACGAAGGTCATGGTGCCGTCCTCGGCGACGTCGACCTTTGAGAAGAAGTTGACGTTCATCATCAGGTCGCGGCTGTTCAGCCCATACTTGGCAAGCTCGATCAGGAAGCCATCGAGCGCGTTCTGATGCCAGCCATTGCGTGCCTCCTGGTACGAACTCTCGCCGTACTTTCTCTGCACCATCCCGGCGTCGGAGCAACCTCCCAGCGGATCGTGCCAGCCGAGCGTATCGTCGGTGATCGAGCCGAGGATGCGGCCCATGTCGGAGTACAGCACTGAGCCCCTGGTGAGGCGCGCTATGTGCTGCGCCTTCAGCGTGTCCGGCAGGTTCAGGCGTTCGGAAAAATTGTCGGCATTCAAAAAGATGACGCCGACGTTGCACCTGTCTTCAAGCGCAACGATGCGCAGCGCAGTGCCGCGCTTGAGTACATGGGACCAGGTGGACGAGCCGGGGAGAACCTCCTCCCAGAGAACCGGAGAGAGCTGGTCTGTCGAAGTCAAGAAGCCTTCCTTGTCATGCTTGGTGGTTATGGTCTGCCCTATTATTGCTGATTCGGGGAGAGCCGCCAGACTGACCCCATCGCGCCGTTCGAAAGCCAGACGGAGCCGAAGCCGAAGCGGATGCCGTCGCCGCCCGGACCGCCCCACTGTGTGACGACCCCGTTTGTGGCTGGATCGATCTCCGTCAGCGGGAAGTCGAACATTGTCGCCCAGACGTGGCTCTCGCCGAAGGTGATTTCGCCGCCCCCACCCTGGATACCGCAGGCGATCGTCGCCAGCAGCCTGCCGCTCTTTTCATCCACGCGGGAGATGCTGCCATCGCCCTGGTTCAACGTCCAGATTGAACCTGCGCCGGCTGTGAGGAAGCGCGGCTTCGGCCCGACAGAGATGGTGGCGACCACCTTACCCGTGGCCGGATCGACTTTCAGCAGGCTGCCCTGCTCGAACGATGAAATCCAGATCGAGCCATCGCTGAAGAGAGGATTTTCCGAACCATGCGGCAGGTCGTACTTCCCGATGACGGCGTTTGTCGCAGGATCGATGCGAACCAGCGTGGCTGGTTTGGTGACGATCCAGATGGAACCCGCGCCGGCGGTAATGCCGCCTTCGGAGTTTGCCGGATCGGCCGGGATCTTCGCGATCACCTTACCCGTCGCCGGATCGATCCGCAGGACCGCGTGATCGCCGCAACTGGGCGTCCACACCGAGCCAAAGCCGTCGGCGAGTCCCGAGCAGGGAAGCGGGACATCGACACTGAGCCCGGTCTTGTTGCTGGCCGGAAGGAGTTGCACGACGTGGTTGGTCTTGCCGCCGCTCGTGACCCAGACCGAATCCTTCGTGATCACAGACCAGTCCGGACTGCCGGCGATCGGGAACTCGGCAAGCTTCTTCACGTCACTCATCGACTTCGAAGTTCCGGGTGTGTGCACCCCGAGCCGCACCGGTTTGGGTGGTCTCGCTGCCTGCGGAGCGGCGCCCTGACCCAGGCTCCAGACCGGAACGCACAGTGCAAGGAGGGTCGCCGCCGCCCCTGCGACGGGCAGCGGACGGAGAGACGAACGATCGTCGGTCGAGGCAATCATAAGTGGTTTCACGGAGACTCCGATCATAGAGCACGGAGTATTCCGGAGTCCGGTCCATCGACTCTTTCAATTTCAGCGATAGGCAGAGTCTATTCATCGGCTTTCCCTATCGTGTGCATTGACGCCTTATATGCAGCATTGCATTCCGCAGGGGGTCCCTTAGAATCACGCCAATGCCACAAAACTCCAAGCAATCCTCCCAGCCGGTCTGGGTCCTGGCCGTGCTTGTGGTGGCTGTGGCAGCAGCGCCTTCGCTGCCCGCTCAGCAGGATGTTCCCGCGAGCGGCGTTCCGGCGAAGACGCTGGCGCCTCCGCCGGCGAAGAGCCCTGCCGGCAAGAAAAAAGCGCCCGAGGTCGCTGCCGCAAAGGCCGGCGACGACAAACCGCAGAAGACCGCGTACGACTTCAACCTGCCCGGACCCGACGGCAAGGACGTTCCGCTGTCGAGCTTCAAAGGGAAGTACCTGGTCATCGTAAATCTGGCTCGCAAATCAACCTATAACGAGCAGTTGGCGGGGTTGATCAAGCTGAATGACACCTACAAAACGAAGGATGTCGTCGTGATTGGCGTCCCTTCAAACGACTTCGGCGCCGGTGAGCCCGGTACCGGGCCGGAGATTCAGAAGGCCTACGCGGACGCCAAGACGGACTTCCCCGTCATGGGTCTCGCCAAGGTGAGCGGCGAGGATCAGCTACCGTTCTACCTCTTTATGACGAAGGGGAAGACCGCGCCTCCGGGCGGTCCGGTCCATTGGAACTACACAAAATTCATCATCGATAAGAAGGGAACGGTCCTGGCGCGGCTGGATCCGGACGTCGCCCCGGACTCGCCGGAGATGTTTTCTACCCTTGACCAAATTTTGGACGGGAAGTTCAAGCCAAAGAAGGCCGGAGCCAAGCCGGATGCGCCGGCTGAAGGCGATGACGACGACGAGTAGGCCCGATACGATCTCTCTATCGAACCGATTACCTCTCTCGATACAGCGTTGAAAAGCCAGCAAACGGTACTAAACTTCAGGTGTTTGCCCCATTCCATCTAAGTTGTAATCGCTGGCGCGTTCTTGAGGCGCAGGTTTCGCAAGCGGGCGCTCCGAGGAAGCATTGGGGGCGAGCGGTTTCCTCACACACCAGCAAAAAGAACACCACACGACAGCACGAAGAACACCAGGTGACGATGCCAGCTTTGACCATGCCAGTCCTCAAGACCAGTCTTTTTCGAATTGGTTGCGCTCTCGCACTCACTTTCGGAGTCCTGGGGCAGACGGCTGCGCACGCCGCCGCTCCCACCTACACCGTCGGCTGGTCGGTGTACGCCGGCTGGAATCCTTATTTCTATATGCAGAAGTCGGGCATCCTGAAGAAGTGGGCAGACAAGTACGGCGTCGTCATCAAGGTGCAGCGGTTCGACTACGCGGCCTCGCTTGATTCTTTCGTGGCAAAAAACATTGACGCCTGCACCATGACGAACATGGAAGCGCTCGACATGCCGGCCGCCGCCGGGGTTGATTCGACCGCGATCATCGTCGGCGACTACAGCAATGGCAACGACGCCGTGCTCGTGCGCAATGGCCTCACCTTTGGCACCCTGCCTACGAAGCCCGTGATGCTGGTGCAGAAGACCGTCTCCGAATACCTGCTTGAGCGCGGCATGGTGCTGAATGGCCAGCAGGCTCAGCTCAGCAAGCTGCACCTCATCAATACTTCCGATTCGGACATCGTCGCCGCCTTCTCGAACAACAAGGCCAACCAGGCGGTGGTGACCTGGAAGCCGCTGGTCAGCCAGATCGTGATGGATAAGGGCGTGCAGAATATCTTCGATTCGTCGAAGATCCCCGGCGAGATTCTCGACCTGCTCGTCGTCCGGTCGGAGATCCTCAACACGCCGGACGGCCAGAAGTTCGCCAAGGCCATCACCGGCGCCTGGTACGAGACCATCCAGCAGGTGGCATCCGGCCAAGCCAACGCGCTCAAGTACTCGGCCGCTGCGTCTGGCGACTCGGTCGATTCCTACAAAGAACAGCTCAAGACCACGGGTCTCTTTGCCACGCCCAAGTCGGCTGTTGACTTTGCGACCGGCGCGGACCTGCAGCAGAAGATGAACCTGGTTCGGCAGTTCTGCTTCGCCCACGGCCTGCTTGGACAGGGCATCAAGTCCGCGGACGATGTCGCGATCACCTATCCCAACGGCGCGATCCAGGGCAAGAAAGATCGCGTTCGCCTGCGCTTCAATGCGGCGTACATGCAGGCCGCCGAACAGGGAAAGCTCTAGTCCACTATGGCGAACCTTTCTCCCTTCGACATTCAGGCGCGGCCTAACCGGCTGCTGTCGCAGGCGCTGTCGTGCCTGATCTTCGTGGTCTGCATCGGTCTTTATATGCAGACCTCGATCAGCCGGCACCGCGAGAATCCTGAAGATCGTGTGGTCCCCAACCAGCACCAGCTCCTCGCCGGCATCCGTTCCGCCGTGCTCGAGCCCGCCGAGGAAGACGACTACATCGCGCCCGACAATGCCTCCACCTGGCAACGTCTGCATCACTCCATGATCTGGAAGGACACGGCCTCGAGCGGCCGGCGCTTCTTCATCAGCCTCCTGCTGCTGATCCCGGCGGTGATCCTCGCGCTGCACATTGGCCTTTTCCCGTGGTTCGGCGCTGGCTTCCTGCGCTTCGTGCTCTTCTTCGACAAGATCGTCGCGCTCTCGCTGCTGCCCATCCTGTTCATCGTCTTTGGCATCGACGAGTGGTCGAAGATCGCGCTTATTGTCATCGGCGTCGCGCCCACGATGATCCTCGACGTGACCCAGATGGTGAAGGCGGTCCCGCAGGAGCAGATCGTCAAAGCCTTCACGCTCGACGCCAACAACTTCGACGTGGCCTATCGCGTGGTCTTCCGCCAGGTGATGCCGCAGGTGATCAACAGCCTGCGCCTCAACCTGAAGCCGATGATGCTCTTCCTCTTTGCCGGCGAGATGATCGCCGCGTCCGACGGCCTGGCGTATCGCATCGCCATTATGCGCCGGCACATGGGCATGGACGTCATTCTGCCCTATGTTCTCTGGGTCGCGTTGCTGCTCTTCCTCATCGACTTTTCGCTGCGCATGATCAACCAGAGGCTGCATCCGTGGTTTCAGGCATGAAAGGGTTCCAGGTATGACGACCCCAGGCATCACCGCCCCGCTCGATCTGCTCACGCAGGTTGCGGCCGTGCCTGTCGCCGTGCCTGCGCCTGCCAGCTGCATCCGCGTGGAGAACGTCTCGGTCTCCTATCCCATCGGCCGCAACGCGCGCCGCACCGTGCTCGAAGAGATCTCACTCGAAATTGAAGAAGGCGAGTTCGTCGTCCTGCTCGGCGAGACCGGCTGCGGCAAGAGCACGCTGCTTCGCATGATGCTCGGCCAGGAGCGCCCGAGCTCCGGGCAGATCGCCGTCGCCGGCAGCGTTGTCGAACGTGTCGACGCGCGCTCCGGCTACGTGCCGCAGAGATACTCGCTCTTCCCGGACCGCACCGTGCTTGAAAACCTCGTGATGGGCCCCGAGACCTCAAAGGCTCACATCCTCGGCCGTCTGCTCCCCGGCTTTCGTGCCTTTCGCCGCCAGGTCCGCGAGGAGGCCCTGCGCCAGCTCACCCACATGGGCCTCCAGCCCTCAGACGCGAAGAAGTATCCGCACCAGCTTTCGGGCGGCATGCAGCAGCGAGTCGCCATCGCCCAGGCGCTCATGATGAAATCACGTGTTCTGCTCATGGACGAAGCCTTCAGCGCGCTCGACCCCGCCACCCGCGGCAGCCTGCAGCGCCTGCTCCGCACCGTGTGGATGGAGACGCGACCCACCGTCGTCTTCGTCACGCACAACACCGCCGAGGCGCTCTACCTCGGCAGCCGCGTCATCGTCCTCGCGCGCAAGTCGAAGGATGACGCCTGCGGGTCGCACATCGCGCTCGATATGAAGCTCCCCGGCTCCGGCATGAGCCTGCGTAACGACGGTCAGAAGTTCCTCGATCTCGTCGAACACATCGAAGGCTGTTCGCGCGGCGGCCAGCCTGAAGGAGGCACCCAGTGATGCACCTCCCACGCTTTGTCTCGCCCATCGCGTTCGGCACCCTGCTCCTGATCGCAGGCGGCGCCGCGGCGCATGCCCAGGCGAAGGTCGACCGCGCCCCGTCTACCTCCTCGCAGGAAGACGACACCCAGTTCTTCACTCAGAAGGTTCGTCCCGTCCTCGCGCAGAGTTGCTACAAATGCCACACCACCGAGGCGGCCGGCGGGCTTCGCCTCGACTCGCACGCCGCCTTGCTCAAGGGCGGCGACTCCGGCCCTGTCATGATCCCCGGCAAGCCCGAGAAGAGCCTGCTCATCGAAGCCGTCATGCAGACCGGCGATCTGAAGATGCCGCCGAAGTCGGCAAAGCTCTCGGACGGCGACATCGCCAACCTGAAGGAATGGGTCCGCCGCGGGGGGACGTGGGATAGCGCCGAAGCCGCCATGCCGGTTGTCGCGACAGTCAATCCCGCAGAGGCCAAAGGCACGGCAGGCGCTGACTACTTTGAAAACAAGGTCCGCCCCATCTTCGCGAACTCCTGCGGCCAGTGCCACCAGGAGAAAGCCGCAGGCGGTCTCAGCATCACCTCGCGCGCCGCGCTGCTCAAGGGCGGCGAGACTGGCCCTGCCATTATCCCCGGCGACCCGGAAAAGAGCCTGCTGCTCCAGGCCGTGCACCAGACAGGCGACCTGAAGATGCCGCCCAAGGGTGGCAAGCTGAAAGAAGAAGAGCTCGCCACGCTCACCGAGTGGGTGCGCATGGGCGCGCCATGGCCGCAATCGACCGTACCTGTCCGCGCCGGCAAGCAGATCACCGACGACATGCGGAAGTTCTGGTCTTTCCTGCCCTTGATGGAAGCGCCCGTCCCCGAGATCAAGGACCCCGCGCTGAAGGGCTGGGCGAAGACCGACATCGATCACTATGTCCTTGCCAAGCTCGAGCTGCAGGGTCTCAAACCCGCACCGATGGCGGATAAACGCACCCTCATCCGCCGCGCCGCACTCGACCTTACTGGCCTGCCGCCGACGCCTGAAGAGATCGAAGCTTTCGAAAAGGACACCACCCCCGGGGCCTGGGCCAAGCTCATCGATCGTCTCCTTGCCTCGCCGCACTATGGTGAGCGCTGGGGCCGCCACTGGCTCGACGTCGCCCGCTACGGCGATGACGATATCCGTGGCCTTGACCCGCGCGGCCGCGGCTACATGCCGCTTGATGGCGCCTGGGTCTATCGCGACTGGGTAATCAAGCAGATCAACGCCGACCTGCCGTACGACCAGTTTGTGAAGATGCAGCTCGCCGGCGACCTGCTCTCGCCGCACCCCACCGCCGAAGACCTCAAAGGCACCGGCTTCCTCGGCGGCGCACCCTGGATCTGGGACCAGGCCGAGCCCATCCAGGGCCGCGCCGACGAACGCAACGAACGCATCGACGCCGTCACCCGCGGCTACCTCGGTCTCACCGTCGCCTGCGCCCGTTGCCACGACCACAAGTACGACCCGATCCTGGCCAAGGACTACTACGCACTCGGCGGCGTCTTTGCGAGCTCCACTTACCAGGAGTACAACTTCGTACCTGCCTCGCAGGTTGACTTCTATCGCGCCAGGTTCAAGGAGGCCAACGACAAGGATAAGGCTGCGCAGGAGTATATGAAGGATGAGGGCAAGCATCTCGCCGTCGCCTACGCCGCTCAGACCTCTGACTACATGGTCGCCGCCTGGCGGGTCGCCGGCAAGCCCAAGATGAAGGTCGATGAAGCCGCCGACCAGGGCCGCATTGATCCCGAACTGCTTGATCGCTGGGTCAAGTTCCTCGAGAAGAAACCGCTCTTCTACCCTTACCTGAAGGACTGGCAGGCCATGATTGCGCAGGGCGGCACCGAGGACCAGGCGAAGTTCCTCGGCGACTCCTTCCAGCAGCGCATCCTCGATCTCGAGATCGAGAACGCCGCCATCGAGGAAGAGAACGAGAAGATCAAGGCCAAGGCCGGCGTTCCCACCGAGCGGGAAAAGGACGTCAAGCCGAACGAATTCGATACCTACGATCAGTTCTGCCCGGGCTGCACTCTTGAACTCAAAGTCCTCTCAACCGAGAAGGCCAACCTCTACGAAGACCTCTTCCTGCGGCAGCTCGGCACTGGTGTCTTCGAGGAACGCGGCCTCCCCGGACTCTTCGCCTTCCGTGGCTGGGACCTCGTGCGCCGCCTCGGCCCGGCCGAGCAGGCCTACCTCTCAGCGCTCCAGAAAAATGGCAGCAACGTCAAGAAAGTCGGCACCATCTATCCCTTCGTTCACGGCACGGCCGACAAGCCAAAGGCCATGGACATCGCGCTCGACCTGCGCGGCAACCCGCACGCTCATGGAGAGGTCGTGCCGCGCGCCTTCCTCACCGTGCTGGGCCCAGCCGACAAGAAGCCCTACGCCCAGGGCAGCGGACGTCTCGAACTCGCCAGCGACATTGTCGCCAGCCCGCTCGCCAGCCGGGTCTTCGTCAATCGCGTCTGGAAGTGGCACTTCGGCACGGGCATCGTCAACACGCCGGACAACTTCGGCGCCATCGGCGACAAGCCCTCCGATCCTGAACTGCTCGATTACCTCGCCGTCGAGTTCCGTAAGAACGGAATGTCGCTCAAGAAGCTGCAGAAGATGATCATGCTCTCCGCCGTCTACCAGCAGCAGAGCAAGGAGACGCCGGAAGAACACGTCAAGGATCCGCAGAACCGCTTCTACTCCCACTTCTCGCTGCAACGCCTCGACGCGGAACAGCTTCGCGACTCCATCCTCTCGGTCGCCGGCGATCTCGACGAGAAAGAGCCCGGCGGCCCGGCCACCCCGTTCGGCATCGACAACGACAAGCGCACGGTCTACGCCAAGGTGAGCCGCTTCCGCATCGATCCCTTCCTCCAGGCCTTTGACTTTCCCAATCCCACCTTCACTGCCGAGCAACGCTTCTCGACCAACGTGCCCGTCCAGCGGCTCTACTTCATGAACGATCCGTTTGTGTACAAGCAGGCGGAAGTTCTCTCGAAGCGCGTCTACCCCAAGGGCGACGATGCTGCCCGTATCAAGGAAGCCTACCGGCTCGTTTACGGCCGGCAGCCTACGCCCGCCGAACTCCAGGCTGGTCTCGACTTCCTGAAAACAACGCCCGACAAGCCTGGCTACATGGTCAACCAGGAGCCGATTAGCGCGTGGAAGGAATACTGCCGCGTCCTTTTCAGTTCTAACGAATTTGAGTTCCTCAACTAATCCGAACGTGATCCACTAAAGGCAGCGGTTCCCATTCGCTCCCTGGACCAGGAGATCCTGCATGTCCTGTCTCAAGCCGAAACCCACAACCCGTCGTGACGCACTCAAGAAGATCGGTGGCGGCTTCGCCATGATGAGCTTCGCCAGCATGGTCGGCGAGTCGCTCGCCAACGCCGAAACGCTCGATAAAGAAGCGCCCGGCTCGGTCGCCGCAGATACTGCCGCCAATAACCCGTGGATGATGCACGACCCGAACTTCAAGCCCAAGGCCAAGCACGTCATCTTCCTGTTCATGAACGGCGGCCTGTCGCACATCGACAGCTTCGATAACAAACCCGCGCTCACCAAGTACCACGGCCAGCCGATGCCCGGCGGCGATCTTGGCCACGAGCGAAAAACCGGCACCCTCATGAAGTCCCCCTTCGAATTCTCCCGCTACGGTAAAAGCGGTCTCGAGGTCTCGGAACTCTTTCCCAACGTCGGCGCCTGCGCGGACGACATCTGCGTCGTCCGCTCCGTCTTTACCGAGATCCCCAACCACGAGCCCGCGCTCATCATGATGAACACCGGCGCCAACATCATCGGCCGCCCCTCCATGGGCGCCTGGCTTACGTACGGCCTCGGCACCACCAACAAGAATCTCCCCGGCTTCGTTGTCCTCTGCCCGCAGGTCCCCTCCACTGTTGGCCCGCCGCTCTGGAGCTCCGGCTTCCTGCCCGCCGTCAACCAGGCTACCTACGTCACCACCGACACCAAGGTCAAAGACTTCGACCCCTACAAGCTCATCCCCGACATCCACAACGAAAAATACGACATCACCCAGCAGCGTAAGGAGATCGAGCTCGTCAAGAAGCTCGACGCACTCGCCGTTCAGCAGACCTACGGCCCCGACGCCTCCGCCGCCGACCCGCAACTTGAGGCCACCATCGGCTCCATGGAAACCGCCTATCGGATGCAGACCGAGGCCCCTGATGTCTTCGACGTCCGCAAGGAGACCCCCGCTGTCATCAAGATGTACGGCGAAGGCTCGACCGCACGTGGCTGCCTCACCGCCGCCCGCCTCATCGAAAAAGGCGTCCGCATGGTGCAGGTTTACTACTCCATGGGCGACCCGTGGGACGCGCACGCCGACATCCAGTCGCATCGCAAGAACGCCAAGGATTCCGACCAGCCCTTTGCTGCGCTCATCAAGGACCTCAAGGGCCGCGGCCTACTTGACGAAACCATCATCGTCTGCGGCTCCGAGTTTGGCCGCACCCCGGTCGTCGAACTCGGCGGCGCAGGCACCCACGCCGGCCGCGATCACAACCCGCACGGCTTCTCCATGTGGCTCGCCGGCGGCGGCATCAAGGGCGGCATCACCTACGGCGAAACCGACGAGTTCGGCTGGAAGGTCATCGACAAGCCAGTCCACGTCCATGACATCCACGCGACCATCCTCTACCTCATGGGCATCGACCACACCAAGCTGACCTTCCGCTCGAGCGGCCGCGACTTCCGCCTCACCGACGTCAGCGGCAAAGTAATCCACGACATCATCGCCTGATGCGCCTCACGTGCACCCTCTCCCTGCTGCTCGCGAGCCTCGCCCTTGCGGGCTGCAAAGCCACGCCCCCGAAACCCCTCGAAACCAGGGCAATGTACTGGGCCAAGCACCACGTCACCATCGGCGGCAAAAAAGACCCTAACCCGGTCAAGGTAACGGACGACAACATCGCCGAGGGCAAAGATGCCTTCACCTCGTACTGCATGGTCTGTCATGGGCTCGATGGTCAGAACACCGGCGTTCCCTTCGCTGCGACGCTCTCGCCACCCGTTCCGTCGCTTGCTTCGCCCGACGTCCAGGCCTACACCGACGGTCAGCTGAAGTGGATCATCAAGAACGGTATCTGGCCCTCGGGCATGCCGCCTTCGCATGGGGAATTCTCGGACCGCGAGATGTGGGAGATGGTGCTCTACATCCGGCACCTCCCGCCCGCCGGCAGCCTTGGCGCCCCCAGGGTCTACAGCGGCCTCAAGGATTAACCCGCAAACCTACTGAACCGCCGGCATCACCGCGCCCGCTTTGATCCACGCCGTCACCGTGTCGATATCAGCGTCCGCCAGCTTCGGCTTGTTCGGCGGCATATCCATCGGGTCGTCCTTCGGCCCTTCGTGGCGAATCAACTTCACCAGCAATGAGTTCGCCGGATCGCCCGCAACGATTGCCGGCCCGGAGTGCCCGCCCTTCAGCAGCGACTCGCGCGTGTCCATGTTCAACCCGCCGCGATGAAACGTCCCCTCGTGGCAGCGCCCGCAGTTTGCGTCGAGGATCGGCTTTACCTTCGTGGTGAAGTACTCAGGCTTCGCAGCATCCTCGCCCGCCTGCACAGGCCGACCGCCGAACGCGCCCAGACCCAGCGCCACCACACCACAGCTCACCAGACCGGCGATCCAAAAACGCATGCTTTCTCCTGACGAATCCCTTAATCTGTTCTAGCAGCCTTCTCACCCGGACGCCACGTACCCCGTCAAGGTTTACGGTTTGGTGTGATCCCACATGTGCGCTTTCTGATCCTGCACACGCTTCTTGTACGCCGCTTCCTCCGCGGCATCCGACCCACCCGTTCCTGCCGGCCACACCGAAAAATCCCGCAACGCCAGCCGCTTCGGCGTGCCGTGCATCGAGACCAGCGCATCTTCAAGCTCCAGCAGCGACCCGCGCGACAACGCCAGCTCATGCTCCTGCGGCTGGTACATCGTGCCCACCGGGTAATCCAGGAACGGCGTGCTCGTCTCCTCGATATGATTGCCCAGCATGTGCGCCACCGGCTTGCCCTCCGTGAACCGGATCAGCCGCTCGGTACTCGCCTGGAACGCCGCGAAATCCCGCACATAAAGCCGCCCGGGATAAAGGCTGTCGCTCGAAAGCACCACCCCCGTCCGCCGGTCATACAGCGCCACGCTCACCAGGCTGTGCCCCGGTATCGGGATCACGTCGATCACCCGGTTCCCCAGGTCAATCTTCCCGATCTCCTCCGGCCACTTCGCAATCCCGTACAGCTTCTTCGTCGCCTCAAGCTCCGCCGGAACCAGGGTGACCGGCATCGCAGGATCGTTCATCGCCGCAATACCCTTGTCGCCCCAGGTGTGGTCCTCATGCTCATGCGTATGGACCACCACCAGCGGAATGCTCGTCCGCCCGTTGCGCTGCAACCAGTTCTTCACCGTCCGCTCGAGTGCCGGCGCCAGGTTTCCATTGCGAGACCCCGTATCGACCAGCAGTGCCTTCTCCCCGCCGAAGAACAGAAACACAAACGGCTTCTCATAATCCGTACACGGCGACTGCCGCAGGATGTAGAAATCCGGGTTGTACTCCTGCACCTGCCACTCCGGAATCTCCATGCACTTCGCCTGCTGCGACATCCAGCGCTCCGGCAGGGTCCCCGGTTCAAGCCCCCCACCATCCGGCTGCGGAAACTGTGCCACCGCACCCGCCGCAGACGCCATCAGCACTGCTCCAGCCACCACCGTTCCCAGCTTCCGCATATCCCCTCACCCCTGTGCTCACGAAAAGAAAATGGCGCCCAGCCCAAAGGGTTGAGCGCCATACGAAGCGAGTCTACCTTAGAAGGTGAACTTGCCTGAGAACTGCATCTGGCGCGGCTGCAGCAGAAGCGAGCTTGGCCCGGTCCCGGACGAGGTCGTGTTCTGATACACGCCAAAGTTGCTGCTCGTGCCGTCCGTCTGGACTGACGCGAAGCGGTTCGTGTTGAGCACGTTGAACACCTCAGCCGAAAGCTTCAGTTCGTACTCGCGGAAGATCCGAAAGCCCTTCGAGAAGCCATCGTCGAGTGACAGGTACCCGTCCGAGCGGAAGTTGTTGCGCTGTCCGGACTCCCCCACATACGCGAATCGCAGGTTGTTATGCGCGTCCGAAGAGCTGATCCCGTTCAGCGCCGTCATCTCGAGGTTCGCCGCATCGTAGTGATGGCCGCCGGTCGGAATCTTTCCGGTCTGCACCATGTTGCTGTTGAACGCGAAGTTCGTGCCCCAGTTCCCACCTGCCACGGCGCTGAATGGGAAGCCGGTGCTGTAGTGAACGACACCGTTCAACTGGAACCCACCCACTAGCCGATCAAGCAGCCCACCCCCGTTCAGAAACGGCGTACCTTTGCCGAACGGGAAGGGAACGCTATAGTTCGCCGTGAGGTTATGCCGCACGTCAAAATCCGAAAGACCGTACAGCTGGTGCGGCATGAAGGCATTGATGATCGGGCTGCCGCTGACTCCGTTCCGCTCCGGATCCGACCCCAGGTCCTGCGACTTCGAGTAGGTATAGTTCACGTCGTACTCCAGCCCGTATCGCAGCGCCTGCCGCATCGAAAGCTGCAGCGCATGGTAGCTGCTGCTGCCGATCGTCGACTGCGCATAGATCGAAGAAGTCTGCGGAAAGAAGAAGCGGAAGCTCTGACCACCGGCCGATGTCGTCGAATCCGTGTCCGCAGAAAACAGCGCGTTCGTCTCGTTCCCACGATTCTCCGCGAATACCGAGTAATACGCTTGCGCGCCCTTGTATCCGTTCGCGACAAAGTTGGGAAACACGTTGTGGAAGTACCCGGTATCCGGCACCGTCGACGCATCCACCCCGGCATCGACCATCTTGTCGTAAGCCGTAGCCGCCTGGAAGTAGCTCTGCCCAGTCACGGGATCGCGGAAGTTGGTCGGCTGCGCCACGTCGAGATTCGCCAGCAGGTGACGTCCCAGCCTTCCGACATACGAAGCCGTGAACGACAGGTTATGCGTCAACTCATGCTGAATCGTCAGGTTGAACGTCTCAGCATACGGCGTCTTCTGTTTATCGTTGATGCTGTAGTCGAAGGTGAACGCGCTGTCCGCCGGCGTGTAGGGAAGCGCCAGGGGGCTCGTTGCGCCTGTCACCATGGGCACATCGTGATAGCCGGTAAAACGTGGATTTGAGTCGATGTCCGTGAAGGTCGCAAGGTTGGTCTGCGAAAGCGACAACAACGACTGTGGATTCGACTGGTAAGAATCAATCACTCCTGAACCGAAGTGATCGTACGACAGCGCGAAGCCACCGCGAATCGAAGTCTTGTTGTCCGGCGTGGCGTAGGCGAAAGCAATGCGCGGCGCAAAATTTCCCTTCTGCGCCGTCCAGAAGTTTGGCTGCCCGTTCTTCGAACCGGATGCCCGGAACGATACGTCCGCATCGTAAGCGCTGCCCTGATCCGCTGCCGTTTCACGGTTGGCCAGGAAGGTGTCGAGCGGAATCGTCGGCGCAATCTGCTGCCCGTTCTTCTCATACGGCACACCCAGGTAAACGTAGCGCACACCCGCAGTCAGCGTCAGTTGCGGCGTCGCCTTCCACTGGTCCTGCACGTAATACTCCTGTTCCACATTCTTGAACGTGTGGGTCGGCACCGTTCCCGCGCCGAGCGGCGTCAGGGTACTTCCGTCCACCTTGAATTCCGTCCCCGAGGTCGCCGTCTCAATCGCGCCGATGTTGGCAATAATCGACTGGTTGTAAAAGTTCGAGAACTCGCCCGCCACCGGCGCGCAGTTTGCGCAATTGAATGCGCCGGGATCATAGCTGCCGCCCTGGTTCGCGATCGCCGCCGTCGCCAGCAGGTTCGGGCTCACGTTGGCCTTTTGTAGCAGCGGCGCATCGAAATACTGGCCGTTCGAAATCAGGTACAGATTGGCGCCAGCCTGGATCGTGTGCCGACCCTTCACATAGCTGAAGTCATCCGCGAAGTTGTTCGTCGTCACGTCAAATACCGTCGTCGTCGTGGCCGCCGTCAGATTGTCGAAAGCCCCGAACTGCACAAATGGCTGGCTGCCCGTACCACGCGACGCGTTGCCGATCCGCACCAGCCCATAGCGGAAATTGTTCGTCATCCGGTCGTTGATCGTCCACGTATGTCCCGCGGCAATCCCCTTGCTGTTACCGTAAACCGTCGAAGCCGCCGGCAGACCGGGGAACTGCAGGGCTGTCGCCTGGTTGTCGCTCTGCAGATTGCCGCGCACAAACAGCGTCTGCCTGGAGTTCAGGTTGTAGTCCAGCCGCGCAATATTCGTAATCTGGTGAATCGGCGCGGGCGAGGTAAAGTTGTAGCCGCCCGTGTTCACCCCATCTCCAGCGCCGTTCGAGTTCGAGACCGGAAACTGGTTGAAGTAGGCGATAGCCGCCGCATTCGTGCTCGGTGCAAAGCATTGGGCCGTGGCGCAGTTCGAGTTGCCCGCACGTCCATCCAGCGTGGCAATATCAGCCGGCGTCAACGTCTTGAACGTCGTCGAGTGAGCGCACGCCGCACTCGTCGGACAAGCCTCATAGGTCACGTTTCCGGTGATCAATCCGCCGCCGCCGAACACCGAGGGCACCGTCGCACCCACAGGAATATCGCTCGCCTGCTTGAAGCCCTCGTACGCTCCGAAGAAAAACAGCTTGTCCTTCTTGATCGGCAGCCCAAGCGACCCGCCATACGTATGCTCAAGCACCTTGGGCTGCACGTTCGGCAGTCCGCTGTTCAACTGAGCCTGCTTGATAAACCAGTTGTTCGAAGCAGTCGCCGACCCGCGGTAGTACTCATACGCACTTCCGTGCAGGTTATTCGTTCCGCTCTTCGTCACAAGCGACACCTGCGCCCCCGAAGACCGGCCCGCATCCGCATTCGCGTTCGTGGTCGTCACGCGGAACTCCTCCACCGAGTCGCGCGTCGAGCGCAGCGCGCCGTTAAAGGCATAGCCGAAGATCTGGTCGTTGTTGTCCACGCCGTCGAGCGTCAGGTTGCTCTGATCCTGCCGCGCGCCGTTGACGATTCCCGTGCGCGTGTCGGTATTCAGCCCGCCCGTCTGGGCGCCGCTATCCACCGAAAGCACCCCGGGCTGCAGCGAAAGCAGGTACGTCACATTGTTCGCCAGGTACGGCAGATTCTGCACTTGCGCACTGTTGAACGCCTTGCCCAGCGTCGCGTCAGTCGTGTTCACCGCCGCCAGGTTGGTCTCGACGTTCACCACCTCGCTGCTTCCCGCCACCAGCTTGAACGCCAGCTTCACCGGCGTCGCCACTAGCAGCTCGATCTTCTGATCCTGCTCAGAAAAGCCCGGCGACACCACCTTCACTTCATACGTTCCCGGGGCCAGCTGCTCGAAGCTGAACTCGCCCTTGCTCTTCGACTGGGTCATCTGCGTCGTGCCCGTCGCCGCGTTTGCCAGCGTCACCTCGACTCCTGAGATCACCGCTCCCGTGGCATCGGTCACCACGCCCGAAAGCGCAGTCGTATTGGATTGCGCACGCAGCGACAGCGAGCCCGGCAGAAGCACGAGCAGGAACAGAATGCTGAGTTTGGCGAACCTTGTCTTCATCAGAACTTCCTCCGGATAGAAGCGGCTTTCAGTGGGAGACAGGCGCCACGAACCGCGCCTGTCGAGCAGATCGAGTCTCCTCACGCATCGCTGCAATCCGCAGAGAGGGAGTCCTCGAATTACGGTGGTCGGTCGAAGGTCCGCTGACGGCTGCCCGCAGCATGCGCCCCGCAATCGATGGCTGAAGCAGCAAAGACACTTTTGGCCGCGCGAGTTGACGCGCGGATGACGCCATGGCGACGCGTACCGCACCTCGCACATGACAGCCTCTGGCCGCCACCTTTGAAGCACGTGAACTGATTGGAAATTCGGTGTGGATCGATTATGCGGATGACCTCAGGCGAAATCAACAAAATGCCCGCGCGCCTATCGACCGTATAGAGAGCCACGATGATGCTGCCGCCACACGCGCCCCGCCGCCCCCGCCCGGGATGGAATTCATCAATGCTTCGTATAAATCAGCATCGCGGCCCTTGTTCTTCTATGCCGCGCATCGAAATTTCGTCTACCGTTAGGAAAGACGCTTCGGGCCGCTCACGACACACCCGCCCCGTCTAGAACGCTCCGTTTGGATGGTGCAATGGATTTTGACTGGCTCAGCACGTTCCTCGAAGTAGCTCGTCAGAAAAGCTTCTCGAAGGCTGGAGAAAAACTCAACGTCACCCAGCCCTCCATCTCCGCGCAGATCCGTGCGCTCGAAACTCACGTCGGCCATCGTCTCCTCGAGCGCGGCGGAGGCAAGGTCACCCTCACCGCCGCAGGCCGCGTCTTCCAACCGTTCGCAGAGCAATCCCTCGCCCAGCTCAAGCACATCCGCCTTACCCTCGCAGACCTCGAACGCATGCCGCGCGGCACTCTCACCGTCAGCGCCAACGACTCCACCGCCCTCTACGTCCTGCCGCTCCTTATCAGCAAGTTCAAAAAGCAGTACCCTCGCGTCGCCCTCAACATCGTCCGCGCCGAGCGCTCCAAAACCGTCGAGCTCGTCCTCGACCGCGAAGTTGAATTCGGTATCGTCTCCCTCCCCATCAAGGACCCGCGCCTTCACCTCGAAACCATTCACGAGGACAAGCTCATGATGGTCGTCCCCACCGGCCACCCGCTCGCCACAGTCGAAAACGTCACCCTCGCCCAGGTCGCCAAGTATGGCATCCTCGTGCCGAAGCAGGGCCGCCGCCGCGAAGCGCTCGACTTCCTCTTCGCCCAGCACAAGCTCTCCCCCCGCATCGCCATGGAGCTTGACTCAAGCGAGCTTCTCAAACGCCTCATCCTCGCCGGCCTCGGCATCGGCGTCCTCCCGCGCATCAACATCATCGCGGAGGTCAAACAGGGTCTGCTCCAGGCCATCGAGGTCGAAGGCCTCGACATCCCCCGCCACCTCGCCCTCATCTCCCGCCACGACAGCACGCTCACCCGCGCCGGCAACGCCTTCTTCACCTTCGCCACCGGCGGCGCCCGCTCCACCGCCCCGCAGGACCCCGTCCCCTTCTCCGAAGAAGACAGCTAGCCCGCGGGCCGATCGACCTAAGCCAGCCGAAGCCCGCTGGGCGCCTTCAACAGTTCCTCGATCTTCACCGGCAGCTCCCGCACCCGGATCCCGGTCGCGTGATAGACCGCCGCCGTAATCGCCGGAGCCACGCCTGCCAGCCCGATCTCCCCGCATCCGCGTGCGCCATACGCGTTCTGCACCTTGTCCGGATAATCCGTGAAGATCACATCGATCTCCGGGCAATCCGCCGAAGTGCTCACGATATAGTCCGCCAGGTTCGTGTTCAGCATCTGCCCCGTGCGCTGGTCGTAATGAGCCTCTTCAAACAGCCCCATCCCGATCCCCATCACGATCGCCCCTTCCACCTGGTTGCGCGCCGTCTTCAGATTCATAATCTGACCCACGTCTATCACCGACACCACCTTGCTCACCCGCAGCCGCGCAATCCCCGGGTCCCACTCCACCTCGACAAACTGCGCACCGTACGAGTGATTCGAATGTGCCGCCCAGTTCTTGTCCGCCTGCGACGCCTCTGAATTGCCTTCACCCGAAACTGCCTGCAGATTCGTCTTTTTCAACAAATCCGCAAACGCCACACCCGTCTCCGGCGCATCCGCCTTGCGGTGCACGAAGCCATGCGTAAACGCCAACTCCTTCGCATCCACCTTTTCGAACGGCGCGTTCCGTCCCTTCGCCGCAACCCCCAGCAGTGACTGCGTCACGGCTTCCATCGCGGAATCAAGCGCCGGCAGAATCGAGCTAGTCGTCCACGATCCGCCCGACATCGGCCCGGACGGCAGCGAGCTGTTGCCCAGCACCACGTCCACCTTGTCTAGCGGCACGCCCAGCTTCGCATGCACCACCTGCGCAAACACCGTGTACGTCCCCGTGCCGATGTCCTGCGTCGCGCACAGCACCGTCGCCGAGCCATCATCGTTCAGGCGCACCGTCGCCTTGCACGGCACCCGCATCGCCACCCAGCTTGCACACGCCATGCCCCAGCCCAGCACCAGCCCGTCGCGCTTCATCGACCCGACTTCCGGCGTACGCTTGCTCCATCCAAAGCGCTCCGCACCCTGCTTCATGCAATCCGTCAGATGCCGCGAAGCAAACGGCTTCCCGTTGCTCTCGTCCCTCTCCGGCTCGTTCAACATCCGCAGTTGCACCGGGTCCATCTTCAGCTTGATCGCAAGCTCATCCATCGCGGATTCCATTGCGTACAGCCCCGGTACCGCGCCCGGTCCGCGCATCGCCGTCGGGCAGCTCACCCCGCGCCGCACCATGCTCGACTTCACCCGCAGATTCGCCGTCTTGTACAGGTAAGGCGTCGCTTCGCCACAACCCTCCGGCACCTCGTCCAACAGCGAGCTGTCCGACGTGTAGATCTGTTCAAGCGAGGTCAGCTTCCCGTCCGGCGTCGCCCCCAGCTTCACCCGCTGCACCGTCTGCGGACGATGCCCCACGTTCGTAAACATCATCCGCCGATCGACCACCAGCTTTACCGGCACCCCCAGGTCGCGCGAGGCCACCGCAGCCAGCGGCGCATGCGTCCACGGCCACAACTTCCCGCCGAACCCCGACCCGAGGAATTTCATGTGGATCACCACATCCTCGCGCGGCACGCCCAGCATCTGCGCCATTACCGTCTGATGATTCATCACCGCCTGCGTCGTCTCGTACAGCACATACCGCTGCCCATCCCAGTGCGCGACAGACGCGTGCAGCTCGATCGGATTGTGCACCTCGATCGGCGTCACGTAGGTTTCATCCACAGTCACTGGCGCCGCGGCAAACGCCGCGTCCACATCGCCGCGCTTGGTTTCTTCCTTCAGGTCCGCGCCAAACCCGTCCGCCAGGTCGCGGCTCACGTTCGCCTTGCCCGCGCTGTACTTCACTACGACCGCCGCCGCCGCATCGCGCGCCTGGTCCATCGTCTTCGCCACCACCAGCGCTACGTACTGCCCGGCGTAGTAGATGGTGTCGTCTTCAAACGCCGGCCGCCGCTCGTCGATGACTGCCTCGTTGTCCGCCGGGTTCGCGCGATAGATCTTCGGCACGTTCTCCCGCGTGTACACCTTCAGCACGCCGCGCATCGCCTTCGCCTTCGTGCTGTCGATACTCACGATCGTGCCGCTCGCCACCGTGCTCTGCACCGGGATCGCATACACCATGCCCGGTAGGTTGTGGTCGCTCGAATACTTCGCGACCCCCGTCGTCTTCAGCGGCCCGTCAATGCGCGGCACTGCTGTCCCGATCGTGCTCTTGTGCTCCTGCGCTGCGCCTTGCCCTGCGTTGCTCACTTCGATCATCTCGCCGCTCCCTATGCCGTCGCCGTTGTCAGTGCGCGCACCACGCATCGCTTCGCCAGTTCCATCTTGTAGCCGTTCTCGGAGTGCGCCTTCGCACCATGCATCGCCGCCATCGCCGCCCGGGTAAACGTAGCCTCGTTCGCCGGCTTGCCATGCAGCGCTGCTTCCGCTTCAGGCGAGCGCCAGGGTCGCGTTCCCACTCCACCCAGCACCACCCGCGCGTGCGTGATGTGGCCCCCATCCACCTTCACCACCACCGCAGCCGAGGCCAGGGCAAACTCGTAGGAAGCCCGGTCCCGCAGCTTCAGATAATGCGACTTCGCCCCCGCCAGTGGTGCAGCCAGCGTCACATGCGTGATCAGATCCCCGGGCTCGAGCGCATTCTCGAGGTGCGGCGTCGTGCCCGGCAGCCGGTAGAACTCGCCGATGGGAATCACCCGCTCGCCCTTCGCGCCCTGCACATGAATCTTCGCCTCCAGCGCCATCATCGCCACCGCCATATCGGACGCGTGCGTCGCGATACACGCCTCGCTACCGCCCAGCACCGCGTTCGTTCGGTTGTGTCCCAGGATCGCGCCGCACCCCGAGCCCGGCGTGCGCTTGTTGCACTCGGTAAATGCTGTGTCGCGGAAGTACGGGCAGCGCGTCCGCTGCAGCAGGTTCCCACTCGTCGAAGCCATGTTGCGCAGCTGCCCCGAAGCCCCCGCCAGCAATGCCTCCGAGAGCACAGCGTAGTGCTCCTTCACCGTCGCATCATTCGCCAGATCGGAGTTGCGCACCAGTGCGCCAATCTTCAAGGACCCATCCGGCTGCGCCTCGATCTTGCCCAGGTCGAGCCGATTGATATTGACGACTGTCTGCGGCGTCTCGACCCCCAGCTTCATCAGGTCGACCAGCGTCGTACCACCGGCAATGAAGCGCACCTGGGCGCCCTGCTGTACCGTCTTCGCGGCCGAGCCAAGCTGCACTGCCTGCGGCACCGTCTTGGCATTCGCGTATTCGAACGAATTCATACCTGGCCTCCCGCCCGGCGAACCTGCTGGATCGCCGCCACGATGTTCGGGTAGGCGCCACATCGGCAGATGTTGCCCGCCATCGCCTCCTTCACGTGGCGATCATCCTTGCCCCATGGCTCTTTCACTACCGCCACCGCACTCATCAACTGCCCGCTGGTGCAGTAGCCGCACTGGTAGCCGTCGTGCTCCACAAACGCCGCCTGCATCGGATGCAGGCTACCCGGCTGTCCGAGTCCTTCGATCGTCGTGATCTCGTCGCCCTCGTGCATCGCCGCAAACGTCAGGCAGCTGTTTACCCGGCGCCCGTTCACGTGCACCGTGCAGGCCCCGCATTGGCCGTGGTCGCAACCCTTTTTGGTCCCGGTCAGTGATAGATCTTCGCGCAGGCAGTCCAGCAGCGATACCCGCGGCTCGAGGTTCAGCGCGTGCTCGGTTCCGTTCACGCTCAGCGTCACGGGAATGGTGCCCGCCGGGGCGCCCTTCGTCTCAGGCGTCTGTGCGGCTGCCTCGGCGACTCCGCCCAGCACCGGAGCCGCACCCACCGCGAGCCCTGCCGCGCCAATCCCCGAGAGGAACGACCGTCGGCTGACGCCCTCCGTCCGCGTTTCATGCGGAAGTTTATTTTCCTTGCTCATACCCCTCCTCGAGCCACGCTGCTGCGCTGCTGACGTGTGCGAGTATTCTAAGGCGTCGCAGCCAGTGCACGTCGCTGCTATCAAAATCGGGGAGGCCTATGCGCAAAGACTGGCTCGACGCCCACCATCATCTCTGGCGCTACACCCCGGCGGAGTACGACTGGATCGGCCCTGGCATGGAGGCCATCGCCCGCGACTTCACCCTCGATGAATGCGAAGCCCTGGCGCTGGAAGAAGGCATCACCGGCAGCATCGCGGTGCAGGCCCGGTCCACGCTTGCCGAGACGGATTGGCTGCTCGCGCAGGCGCACTTGTCGAGCTTCATTCGCGGCGTCGTGGGCTGGGTGCCACTGACCGAGCCCGGCGTCGAAGGACACCTAGAACGGCTTGGAGCGGCGGGCAAGCTGGTGGGCGTGCGCCACATCCTGCAGGCGGAGCCGGACCCCGGCTACATGCTGCGCGACGACTTCAACGCCGGCATTGCGTGCCTGACGCGGCACAGGCTGGCCTACGACATCCTGATCCTGCCGCCGCTCATGGCGGCTGCGATTGAGCTGGTTGACCGGCACCCGGAGCAGGTGTTTTTGCTGGACCACCTGGGCAAGCCGCCGATTGCCGCGGGCGAGATTGCGGCGTGGCGGACGGAGATCCGGCGGCTGGCTGAGCGGCCGAACGTTGCCTGCAAGCTCTCGGGCATGGTGACGGAAGCGGACTGGACGAGCTGGACGGTGGACGGGCTGCGGCCTTATTTTGAGGTCGTGCTCGAAGCGTTCGGCCCGGAGCGGCTGATGTGGGGGTCGGACTGGCCGGTGCTGAACGTTGCGGGAGATTACAAAACCTGGCGCGGCGTGGTTGCGGCGTGGCTTGAGCCGCTGTCCGAGGAGGAGGCGGAGGCGGTGCGGCGGGGGACGGCGGAGCGGGTTTACCGGATTGGGAGCGGCGAAAATAAAGCTTTGCCGGGTGACACAGGTGTTTCAGGGAGAGAAAGAAAAGGCGGGTTTTTCGGGGGTTCCGGCCCTACCCCCACCCCCGGGGGTTTATGTGTCAAAAATAAGATTCCAGGCCACTTAACCCCAGGCTAAAGGACGGGACTTTAGCGGAATTTTTGGCTTGTGGGGGTCGTGGGCAGGGAGATTTTGTCAAGTTCCGTGGGGCGGGATCCGGCGTCGTAGGGGTGGGAGTGCCGGCTCGCGGGGGGTCTGGCGCTGGTCTGGCGCCCGTCTGGAGCCGGTCTGGCTGCCGGTCTGGCTGCGTACGGAGCAGGTGGCCGCTCCCACTGAAGTTCCATTTTGTGGGACGTGGGTGCTCCTTAGTATGGACTTAAGTAGACGTACGAGGGGCCACTGTGGGGATTCAGCGTGGATACGTGAGGGCAGTGGCGGCGATGTTTTTATGTCACGCGGCCATCCTCGCGTTCGTTCACTCCCCGGTGGCAACCTCCAACATCCTGCTCGAAATGATTACGCTGGTGGCGGCGGCGGCGTGTTATCGCCGGAGTTCGCTTTGTTCGGGCGATGTGCGCTGGAAGTGGATCCTGGCGGCGCTGGGCGTCCTGACCTGGTCGGCCGGGCAGGGCATCATCCTTTACAACGAGGGATTGCTGAAGCTGACGCAGGCTCCGACGGCGATCGCCTCCGATTTTTACTTCTTTCTTTTCGGAATCCCTCTGTTGCTGGCGATCTCGTCGGTGGGGCAGCGTCATGGGGGGCGCGCGCTGATCTGGATCGACGGGTTGCAGGTTGCGTTTGCGATCTACCTGGTGCATCTGCAGATCTTCCCCGGGGGGCCGGGGTCTTCGGCGCGGGACGCGATCTCTGCGGTGCGGATGACGCATGCATACAACGTGGAAAATATCGCGCTGGTGGTGACGGCCGCGCTGCGGGTCCTGGCGAGGCCGCGCGGGGGCGAGCGGCACCTGTACCGGACGCTGGCGGCCTTCCTGATCGTGTATGCGCTGCTGGCGGGAATGCTGAATCACCTGACGATGGTCTACGACTTGCAGACGGGAAGCTTCTACGACCTGCTGTGGGACCTGCCGTTCGTGGTGCTGGTGCTACTGGTCTCGATCGCACCGAAAGAGAAGGAGTCAGCAGCCGGAGCGGAAGAAACGTGGCTTGAGCTGCTGGTGATCAATGCGAGCCCGGTGTGCTTCACGATGGCGCTGCTGGTGATGGGGCTTTACGTGGGACGGACCCACTTCCGGGTGGGTGTGGCGGCGGTGACGTTTGCGCTGATCACGTACGGGATGCGGAATTCCATCACGCAGACGCTTTCGATGCGGATGGAGCGCAGGCTGCTGGAGAGCGAAGCGGCGCTGGTGCTGGCGAATCAGCAACTGGAGCAGATGTCGTTCCTGGACCGGCTGACGGGTGTGCCGAACCGGCGGCGGTTTGAGGATGTGCTTTCGCTCGAGTGGAAGCGGGCTTACCGGTCGAAGCTGCCGCTGTCTCTGCTGGTGATCGATATCGACTACTTCAAGCTGCTGAATGATCGGTACGGCCATCGCCATGGCGATGACTGCCTTGCGCTGACGGCGCAGACCCTGGCTTCCTGCCTGAACCGCGCGGGCGAGCTGCTGGCGCGCTATGGCGGGGAAGAGTTTGTCGCGGTGCTCCCGTCACATACGGCCGAGACGGCGCTGGTGATTGCAGAGCGCATGCGGGGGGCCATCGTCGATTTGCTGATCCCGAACGAGAATGCGCCCTCGGGCAAGATGACGGTGAGCATCGGGGTCGCGTCGACCTCGATCACGCTCGCGGTGGACGGGAATGACTTGTTCGAGTTAGCCGATAAAGCACTCTACGACGCCAAGCGTGAGGGACGAAACCAGGTCCGCGTGGCTGAAGAGAGCAAGTTTCCGTGGTCCGAGATGTCGACGCTGACGTTGTGTGATGAGGGTGCGACGTAGAAGCTGAGGATGTCGCTCCGCGTGCAGGGTTCGGTTCGAGAAACGCAATGTTTCGCCAGCAAAGATGTGAGTCAAGCGGTTATGAACGTTATGAAAAAGCACCTGAATCAGTTGGCCAATCTGACGTTCCTGCTGTGCGGCTGCATTGTGGGGCTGCTGCTGGCGCAGATCGTGAGTGAGGTGGCGCGGCTGGATGCAGGCAAGGCGGAGCTGGGCCGTTATGCGCAGAGGTTGAACAAGACTGCTGCCGAGATTGATGACCAGACGGCGGGGGTGGTGTCGGCTGTTTCAAAGGATGGCATGGGGTTCTGCTCCCCGCAGGAGATCAACTTCATGCGGGGGCTGGTGTATCGCAGCAGCGAGATCAAGGACATCGGCCGCATCCGGGACGGGCGGTTCTACTGTTCGAGTGAGATCGGGGTTGTGTCGGGCGCGATCAAAACCGAGGGGACCCTGGCGCTGACGGCGACTTCGAGGGTGTACGTGTGGATTCCGGTGATGCTGGCGAACCAGGCAGCGGGCGTGGTGGTGCGTGGACTGAACGTCAACATGGTCATCAACCCGAATGCCTTCGAGGTGCTGCGGGAGCCTTCGATGAGTTACGGGGTTTACACGACGGACAGCCTGCGGCGCGGTCAATTCCAGGGATTCGGACAGCGCCTGCCGGTTGAGCCGCAGGATGTGATGAACGGCCGGCCGTTCGAGCGGCACGGGGTTTATTACCATCCGATCTGCTCGAAAGATGTGAACCTTTGCGTGCTGGTGTCGGAGACGCGGGCGGCGATGCTGACGCGCGGCACGACGATGCACCTGATGCTGCTGACGGCGGGTGCGGCGCTGGGCTCGACGCTGGTGCTGGTGCTGATCCTGTTCGATGCACGGCACCGCTCGCAGGAGGCGCAGCTGCGGCGTGCGCTGCGCAGGAATGCGCTGACGGTGGTGTATCAGCCGATCATCGACCTGACGACGTCGAGGATTCATGCGGCGGAGGCGCTGGTGCGCTGGACCGATGAGCGCGGCAACGTGGTGAGTCCGGACGTTTTTGTGGCATTGGCGGAGCAGAAGCTGTTTGTGCGGGAGATCACGCGGTTTGTGCTGCGGTCCGCGATGAGCGAGCTGGGCGATCTGCTGAGCGACCGCCGGTTGAAGATCAACATCAATATTGCGTCGCAGGATCTCTCCGACCCGACGTTCATCCCGTTCCTCAGCGAGACGCTGGAGGGGGCCGGGGTTTCGGCGTCGGCGCTGGGCATCGAGCTGACGGAGCGCTCGACGATGAACAACGAGGAGGCGATTGCGACGATTGCCACGCTGCGGGAGTGCGGGCACACGGTGTATATCGACGACTTCGGCACGGGGTATTCGAGCCTGGCGTACCTGAGCGATCTGAAGGTGGATTCGATCAAGATCGATCGTGCGTTTACAGCGACGGTGGGGACGAACTCGGTGCGGGAGTCGATCGTGCCGCAGATTCTGCAGATGGCGAAGGGGCTGGGGTTGTCCATTGTGGTTGAGGGCGTGGAGACGCTCGAGCAGGCGCGCTATTTCCGGGCCGCGGTGCACGATGCGGTGGCGCAGGGCTGGCTGTTCAGCCGGCCGGTGGCGGCGGGCAAGCTGCGCGACCTGGTGCTGAAGCAGCATCCGCATCCGCATAACGCGGCCGCGATGCAGGCCGGCAATGAGGCGGAAGCGGCTGCGCTGGCGGTTGAAGAGTCTACGAACTGCCTGCCGGCGTAGCGGCGGCTAACCTGCGGCGGGGGCGGCGCCTTCGGCCGGCAGCGCGGGACGGCTGGTGCCTTCCATGAGGTTGAGCAGCTCTGCGTTGAGCTTGTTGCGGGTGGCGAAGCGCTCGTTGGCGCGGGTGACGAAGCGCACGATAACGTCGACGCCGCTGGCTGCGGGACGCAGCTCGACGGTGGGCTTGGCGCCGAACTGGCTGAGGCCGATGTCCTTTGCGACGCGGCGCCATTCGATTTCGGCCTGGTCGGAGTCGGCGGCGGTTTCGCGATCGACGGCGGCGTGCATCTGGTTGATGAGTTCGTAGGCGTTTGCGGTGGCAGGGACATTGAGGGTGATCTCGTCCCACATCCACTGGCCGTGGGTGGAGAAGTTGAAGTAGAGTCCGCGCAGGGCAAAGCTATTCGAGAAGCTTTTGCGGCGGCCGGTGGGGTGGCCCTTGGTGGTCCAGTTTCCGGTTTCGAGCAGCATAGTGTGGAAGAGGGAGATTTCGGCGACTTCACCGGAGACGCCGTCGATCTCGACCCAGTCTCCGACGCGCACGCCGTTGCGGCCCATCAGGGAGAACCAGCCGAAGAAGGCGAGAATGAGGTCCTGAAAGACGACGGTGACGCCGGCGGTGGCGAAGCCGAGGATAGTGGGGATCTGGCTGGGGGTGCCGAAGACGACGAGCGCGATGAGGAGGAGACCGAAGGCTTCGGCGGCGAGGGTGACGATGGTTTCGAGGGTGCGGACACGGCGGGTGTCCGAGGAGATGCGGCGCACGGCGGCCTGGCCGACGGCGGCGCCGAGCGCGGCGATGAGCAGGATGAGCGCGACGGCGGCGAAGGATTGGAGCACGAGGTAGCTGACGATGTGGTGCTGGAGCCAGACCTGCGCCTGCCAGCGCTGGTAGATGTCCGCGAGCTGGCCGAGGGCCTGTTCGCGGTCGTCGAGGATGCTCATCATTACCTTGCGGGAGGAGAGCTCCTTAAGGAGCTTGACGCGGTCGCTGCCGGTGGAGGAGGCGCCGCTGGCGCCGTTGTCCTGGTTGGTCTTTTCGAGCTCGTCATGTTGCTGGGCGATGCTGGCGGCGTCGCTGCGGGCCTGGGATTCGGCCTGCTGGAGCAGAGAAGCGCGGCTCCTCTGGGCGAACCAGGTGGTCGCCCTGCCAATGAGCGTGGTGTACTGACGGGCGGCGTCGGCGGCGGTCTTCTTGAGCGGCGCGGCGTCCTGGGCGCGCTTCATGGCGAGCTCGCGGGCGGAGAGCTCCTGCTGGATCTGGGCGCGCTGGTCACCGAGGGCGCGGGCGAGGTCTCCCTGCGAGTCGGTGAGCTCGTCCTTGTCGAGGCCGAGCTGCGCCTGGGCGACGTCGAGGTCGTCGCCTGGGGCGGAGGCGATGCCGGAGGTTTTGGCGGTGGCGGTAAGGGAGTCGACCTTGGCCTGATCGTCGCGGACGAGCTGACGGAGTTCGTCGACGCGCTTTGACAAGCCCTGCTGGTCGGCGGTGAGCGGGCGTTCGCGGAGCTCGGACTTGCGCAGCGCGAGGGCAAAGGCCTGGTCGACTTCGTGATCGGCGATGCGCTCGGCGTCCTGGGCGAAGCTTTGTTCTTCGGCGGAGACGGCGAGGCCGGCGAGGGTGCGGGCGGTCTCGTACGGGCGCTGATCGACGATGCCGGTGGTGCCGTTGCCGCGCTTGAGGAACGCGAGCTGCTCGAGCGCGTCGCGCTTGACCACGAGCGTGACGACCAGCACGACCAGCGCAACCGCCGGCACCAGCACAGAGATATGCCGTAAACCCTTCATCAACCGAACCTCACAACGCGTCCCTACAACCCCCTGGCGGGCCTGACGGCCTGCCAGGCCAAACCTGCCTGAATTTGGTGCACCGGCGTTTCACGTAGGCAAACTCCAATCGTGTGCCGGGTCCGACGTGTTTTCGACGTCTGCATCTAAAATAGGGTAAGCCACGTAACCTAAAGGATTTCATGCAGATCGCCTCAGTCGGAACCGCCTTTCCTCCTTACCGCTACACCCAAGCCGAGATTGCCGAAACGCTGGTAGCCCGGTGGGGAGACAAACTCACCGAACCCCGGCTCCTGACCAGGCTTCATGCCAACTGCGGCGTCCAGACCCGCTATTTCGTTCTTCCGATAGAGCGTTATCCCGAGCTGGTCGGTTTCAAGCAGACCAACGACGAGTGGATTACGGCGGCTGTTGCGCTCGGCGAGCAGGCCGTGACGCGAGCGCTCGAGCCGCTGGGCATTTCGGCTGCGGATATTTCTGCGATCTTCTTTGCCAGTGTGACCGGCATTGCGTCACCGACGATCGATGCGCGGCTGATCAATCGCATGCCGTTTCCCACCTCCGTGAAGCGTACGCCGATCTTCGGGCTGGGGTGTGTCGCGGGTGCGGCCGGCATCGCGCGTGCTTCGGATTATCTCGCGGGGCACCCGAAGGAGATCGTGCTCCTGCTGTCGGTCGAGCTTTGCTCGCTGACGTGGCAGGACGACGACCAGTCGATGGCGAACCTGATCTCCTGCGGCTTGTTTGGCGACGGCTGCGCGGCCGTGGTGCTGGTGGGCGATGAGGTAAAGCTGCCGACGCCGCCGCTGCATGCGCCGAGCATCCTGGCTACACGGTCGACGTTCTACCGTCATACCGAGCACGTGATGGGCTGGGATATTCGCGATACGGGCTTCCGCATCGTGCTCTCGCCCGATGTGCCAAAGGTGGTGCTTGAGAACCTGCGCGGCGATGTAGACAGCTTTCTTGCCAGCCAGAACCTCACGCTAGCAGATATCCAGTCATGGATCTTCCACTCTGGTGGGCCGAAGGTTCTTGAGGCCACGGAGAAGGCGCTCGACCTGCCACCCGAGGCGCTTGCCCTCAGCTGGAAGAGTCTCTCGGAGGTGGGCAATCTCTCGGCGGCTTCGGTGCTGTGCGTGCTCGAAGACACGCTCAAGAATCATCCCGGGCAGCCCGGAACCTATTCGATTCTCGCGGCGATGGGGCCCGCCTTTTGTCTTGAACTCGTCCTGCTCCGTTGGTAGCCATCCTGCCGACCGAGTCTCCTGAATCTCGCACCTGCTGAACGCGGAGCCAGTCTCTCTCCATGCCAAATGCCCAGTTCGTCCCATCACTTTCTCAGAACGCCGAGTCCGCAACCGCGGACGACGTGTCGGCCCGCATCATTGAGCTCATCGCAAAGTCGAAGTCGCTGCCGCCGGATGCGGTGAACCCGGCGACCACCTTCGATGAGCTCGAGATCGATTCGCTCGACAAGATCAACCTCTCGTTCGAGGTGGAGGAGATGTTTGCCATCCAGATCCCCGACGCTTCGATCGGCTCGCTGCGCACGGTCGGCGACGTGATCGCCGGCGTGCAGCGCCTGCGTGCGGCGGCCACTGCCTGATCGGCACAGCAACGAAGCAACGCAGCCGCCACCGCATACGCCCGATGGCCGCTACTTCGCCGTTCGCGGGCGGCTGTGGCGTGCGACGAATCCTGAACTCCCGGAAGCAATTCGCGTGCAGCTTGTCGCCAAGCTGATGCAAGCGCGCCGCGCGAAAGGCAGTGCGCTGCGCAGCCACGATGCTGCCGCAGTGCAGGAGGCGCGGGCTGCCGTCGAGCGCGCCAAACAGGCGCTTGGCGAGCGCGGTCCGGTATGGTGGACGGACGGTGCGCCGGATTTCAACCGGCATCTCGCGAAGAACACGCCATACGCGGACTGGTACCGTAACCTTGCCGTGAGCTGACCGAGGCCGCCGTCGAGTAGCATCAAGCTGAAGAGGAAAGCACTGCATGCAACGTGTCGTGATTACCGGGATGGGCTGTCTGAGCGCCATCGGCAAGACTCCGCAGGCGGCGTGGCACTCTCTCCAGTCCGGCACCACAGGCATCGGCCCGCTGATCGCGGACGATGCAAGCCTCAAGTTCCGGCAGGCTGCACAGATTCTCGATCTCGACACGAGCAGCCTGAGCTCCGCGCAGCTGCAGACGGCGGAGCGCTGTTCGCATCTGGCGCTGCTGGCCGCACGGCAGGCGGCGGCCGAGTCGCAGCTGACGAGCCACCACGAGCCGGACAGGATCGCCATCATCCTGGGTTGCTCGACCAATGGGCGGCAGGCCGAAGAGCCTGAGATCGCCAAGGTATACACCCGCGATGCGCGGGTCCATCCGTTGACCATCCCGCGTTCCATGGCATCGAACGGCACCAGCCAGGTGGCGATCGATCTGCAGATTACCGGCCCCGCGTTCACCATCTCGACCGCGTGTGCATCCGGCGCGCATGCCATCGGGACCGCTTTCCACATGATCCGCAGCGGCATGGTGACGGCCGCGCTGGCGGGTGCGCATGAAGCGCCGCTGACGCGTGCTTTCCTGCGCGCGTGGGATTCGATGCGGGTAGTCTCGCCGACGAGCTGCCGTCCCTTTTCCGGTGATCGCGATGGCATGACGCTGGGCGAAGGGTCCGCGATTCTGGCGCTTGAAACGCTGTCGAGTGCACGGGCACGCGGGGCACCGATCTACGCGGAGATCCTTGGCTTCGGCATGTCGACAGACGCGCATCACATGACGCAGCCTCGTCCGGAGGGCCCGGGACAGGCGATGCTGGCGGCTCTTAAGGATGCGGCCGCAACGTTGCATGCCACTGATCAGCCGGGCAGTACACAGTCGCTGCTCGAAGAGGTGGGGTACATCAACGCGCACGGGACGGCGACTGCGACGAACGATCTGGTGGAGGCGGCCGCACTGCACCAGGTCTTTGGCGAACGTGCCCGTACGATCCCGGTTTCGGGAACCAAGGGCTTTCACGGCCATGCGCTGGGCGCGTCGTCGGCCATCGAGACGATGCTGACGGCGCTTGCGCTGCATCATCGCCAGCTTCCGTTCACGGCCGGCACGACGGCGCTCGATCCGCAGATTGCGCTCGACGTCATCCTGCAGGAGGCGCGTCCGGTGCTTCGTGAGGGACCGCTGTTGGCGCTGAGCAACTCGCTGGCCTTCGGCGGGCTCAATGCAATCCTGTGCCTGCGCAGCCTATCCGCCGTATAGGCATTCACGCAGCTGCAACAATTTTGCTTGCGCTGCCCAGTGTGCGGCTATAAGGTAGCTCCAATCCTTGTATTGAAAAGCCTTACCGGCGCGCTCTGAACAGGGCACACGGTACAGCGGTGAGGCCCCAAGCCTCGCCTGGGCAGTCCTTTCTCTTCCACCCACCGGGTTCGCCACGGTGTCGCGGCTCTGTTTTTATTCTCGAGGTCATACTGCATGAGACATGTACCAGCTAAGCTTTTAAGCTCCGTTGCCCTAATTGCGTGCGCATTGCCCATGACCGCCCAGACGTTCCGCGGCGGTATCAACGGCAGCGTCACCGACGTTACGGGCGCCGCGGTTGCCGGCGCCAAGGTCGTCGTTACCGAGACTTCGACGGGCATCACGCACGATTCCGTGAGCTCTTCGAGCGGCGACTTTCTCTTCAACGACCTTCCGCTGGGGGCATACTCGGTCGCAGTGACTGCGCCTGGTTTCAACCAGGTCAAGATCGACAAGCTTCCGGTCTCGGCGGGTACGATCTACACGCTGCCGGTCAAGCTCCCGGTTTCGAGCTCGAATGAGACGGTCGAAGTCAATGCGGCCGCCATCTCGCTCGATACGACGACCGTGACGCAGACGACCGTGCTCGACGCGAAGGCGGTTGAGAACATTCCGATCAACGGCCGCGATTTCACCCAGATGATTGCGCTGACGCCGGGTTACGGCGGCTACTCCGGCGGCGGCTACGGCTCGCTGAACGGGACGCGCGCCAACCAGATGAACTGGCAGATCGACGGTGTCGACAACAACGACCTCTGGCACAACATTCCGGCGGTCAATCAGGGCGGCGTCTCCGGTATCGCCGGCATCATCCTGCCGCTCGATGCGGTGGACCAGTTCTCGGCGCAGACCCAGGCGGGTCCTGAGGGCGGACGTAACCCGGGCGGCACGGTCAACCTGACGCTGCGCGCCGGCGGCAACCAGCTTCACGGGACGGTCTACTACTTCAACCGGAACGAGCTCTTCGGCGCCAAGAGCCCCTTCTCTGACACCAAGCAGAAGGTGCGCAACTACAACACCGGCTTCTCGGTTGGCGGCCCATTCATCAAGGATAAGCTCTTCGGCTTCCTGACCTTTGAGCATCAGCGGTTCACTATCGGTGAATCCGGCACGGCGACCGAGCCCTCGGTCGGCTGGCAGAATCAGGCCAACGCGCTGATTGCCGCGGCGGGTCTCACCCCGAATCCGGTGATGACGAAGGTTCTGAACACCCTCTGGGGACAGAACGTTTTGGCCCAGGACACCGTGGGCACGACCAATAACTTCCACTCGAGCGACCCTGAATTCGGCTACAGCTGGAACGGTCTCGCCAAGGTGGACTACCACCTTTCGGAGAAGGACAGCTTCAGCGCTCACTGGTTCGTTGGCCAGGGCAACCAGGTAGCGCCGGTCGGATCGCAGCTGCTTGCCTACTATGAAGTGGCTCCGATTCACGTGCAGAACATCGCGCTGGTCGAGAATCACATCTTCTCCTCGACCATCACCAACCAGGTGCTCGTCGGCGTCAATTACTTCAACCAGGTCTTCAACGACAACCAGACCAACCAGAATGTGCAGAGTGTCGGCTTCATCACCGGCGCGACGTATCCGAATGCTCCGAACATCACCATCAAGGGCTTCGATCCGGTTGGCCTCACCCCGCCTGAAGGCCGTAACGACATCACCGGCCACCTCACCGACCAGCTTTCGTGGGTCAAGGGCAAGCACCAGTTCCGCTTCGGCGGCGAGTTCCGCCAGGCGCAGCTTGACGAGTTCTACCATCGTCACGCAACCGGCTCGTTTACCTTTGACGGCAGCAACATCGGCACCACCAGCAAGGCCGGCGCACTTGCCGACTTCCTGCTCGGTGAGACCTCGGCCGCCAGCATCACGATCGGTGATCCTGAGCGCCAGGTCTTCGTCAATACCTGGTTCCTCAATGCGGGCGACTCCTGGCAGCTGACGCAGAAGCTCAACGTCAACTACGGCGTTCGCTACGACTACGAAGGCCCTCTCCACAACGACCGCAAGGATATGTCCACCTTCCGGCCGGAACTTACCGCCACCAATGGCCTTGCGTTCCAGGGCAGCGAGGTGGATTCGCTCTATCCGAAGTACTACAAGAACATCAGCCCGCGCGTCGGTCTCAGCTACGCGCCGGAACCGAGCACCGTCATCCGCGCCGGCTTCGGCTACTATGCCGACACCCCGAACCTCAACCCCTTCCTCGATAACCGTCCGGGCAACCAGGCTCCGAACGGTGTGGAAGGAAACCCGGGTGGCGCAAGCCCGGTCTACAGTGTCAGCGCGGTCGGCGGTTCGAACACCACCATCGTGCAGGGTACGCCGATCTTCCCGTCTTCCGTGGGCTACCCATGCTCGGCGACGTCGCCTTGCGGCGTGTTCTCCGTGGCCCCCAACTTCCGGCCCTCCTATAACGAGAACTACAACCTGAACGTCGAGCACACCTTCTCGCCCAGCGTCCTGATGCAGCTTGGCTATGTCGGTTCCTCGGCCCGCCACCTGCTCAGCCTGCTGGACATCAACCAGGCCAAGCCCGGCGTCTACACCGGCACGTCTGCCTTCTCGGCTGACTTCTTCCGCCAGCTCTCCCGCCCCTACTACGGCCAGTACAGCCAGTACGGCAACATCAACCAGATCTCGAGCATCGGCACCGCGAACTACAACTCGCTGCAGGCCCAGCTCAAGGTCAACAACTTCCACCACCTCACCATGCAGGCTGTCTACACCTGGTCGCACAACCTCGACGAGGTTTCCGCGTACCGCGGCGCCCTGCCGCAGGACAGCACCAACTTCAAGGGTGACTACGGCAACTCGGACTTCGACACCCGCAACAACTTCACCACCTTTATCAGCTACGAGGTTCCCGGTTCGCAGCACCTCCGGCTTCTCTCGAACGGCTGGCAGGTCAACGGTCTGCTCAACTTCCACGGCGGCCAGCCCTTCAACATCTCGGCCAACGCGGATAACAGCGGAACCAACGAAGGCAACGATCGCGTCGATCAGCTGAGCCCAGCCAAAACGGGCTTGAACGGTCAGTCGGCCAACGTATCGTGGATCGATCTGAGCCACTTCACGCTGCCGCCCGCCGGCTCCTTCGGCAACCTCCGCCGCAACCAGTACTTCGGACCCGGCTTCAGCGATACCGACTTCTCGGTCTTCAAGAACACGAAGGTCGCAGAGCGTCTCACTGTCCAGTTCCGGGCTGAGATCTTCAACCTCTTCAACCGCAATAACTTTGCCCCGCCGAGCGTCAACTTCGCCTCCGACGGAACCGGTACTGCCGTCCTCAACGACACCATCGGCGACTACAACGGAGCCCCCGGTATCGGATCGGGCGAACCCTTCAACGTCCAGTTCGGCGGAAAGATCATCTTCTAACCCGACCCCACCCCCTCTCAACCGAAAGCCCATGTCTCCCGCGAGACATGGGCTTTTCCTTTGCCCCGGGCACGCTCATCCAGACCTCGTCGTAAACTCAAACCTATGTGCGGAATCGTCGGTTACATCGGCCCCAAATCTGTCGTCCCCGTCGTCATTGAAGGCCTGCGCCGGCTTGAATATCGCGGCTACGACTCTGCCGGGATCGCCGTCGGCGGCAACCCTGACGCCCCCGGTGAGCTCACCCTCCGCCGCGCCTCCGGCAAGCTCAAGAACCTTGAAGCCGTCATCGCCGCCTCACCCATCGCCGGCACGTACGGCATTGGTCACACGCGCTGGGCCACCCACGGCCGGCCGACCGAGGAGAACGCGCACCCGCACCGCGACGGCACCGGAACCCTCGTCGTCGTGCACAACGGCATCGTCGAAAACTACCTGCATCTGAAGCAGGCGCTCATCGCCAAGGGTCATCGCTTCCAATCCGAAACCGACACCGAGATCATCGCGCACCTCATCCAGGACGAGCTCGAAACGGCCGCCCTGCAGCCCCACACCCCGGACCGGACAGTCGACGCGAACGACGCTGAAGTGGTCCTGGCAGACTCTGCCCAGACCCCCGCCACTCTCGCCATCCCGCTCGAAGAAGCTGTTCGCCGCGCCGTCAAGCGGCTCACGGGCGCCTTCGCCATCGGCGTCCTCTCCGCCCACGCGCCCGATACCCTCGTTGCCGCGCGCATGGGGCCGCCCGCCGTTCTCGGCATCGGCGAGGGCGAATATTTTCTCGCCTCCGACGTCCCCGGCATTCTCCACCACACGCGCAACATCCACTTCCTGCAGGATGGCGAAGTCGCCACCCTCACGCCCGCCGGCATTGCCCTCACCGACTTCAACGGTAAGCCTCTCCCGCTCAAAGTCCAGCGCATCGCGTGGGACCCCATCCAGGCCGAAAAAGCCGGCTACAAGCACTTCATGCTCAAGGAGATCAATGAGCAGCCGCGCGCCGTCCGCGACACCACCCTCGGCCGCGTCTCGCTCACCACCGGCGAGATCTTCCTGCCCGACATGCACATCACCGCCGAGGAGTTCCGCACCGCCACCGGCATCACCATCGCCGCCTGCGGTACGTCATGGCACAGCGGCCTCGCCGGCAAGTTCATGATCGAGCGCCTCGCCCGCCTTCCCGTCGATGTCGATTACGCCAGCGAATACCGCTACCGCGACCCCATCCCCGACGCCACCAACCTCGGCCTCCTCATCACCCAGTCCGGCGAAACCGCTGACACCCTCGCCGCCCAGCAGGAGCTCATCCGCAAAGGCTCAAAGACCTTGGCCATCTGCAACGTCGTCGGCGCCGCCATCACCCGCGCGGCCGAAGGCACCATCACTACCAACGCCGGACCGGAGATCGGCGTCGCCTCCACCAAGGCCTTCACCGCGCAGCTCACCGCGCTGTTCGTCTTCGCGCTGTACCTCGCTCAACAGCGCGGCACCGTCACGCCTGATGAATCGCTGCACCTCGTGACGGAACTCAGCCGCATCCCCGGCAAGCTCGAAGAGCTGCTCCGCACCGTCGATGCCCAGTGCTGCGACCTCGCCAAATCCTTCTCGACCGCACGAGATTTCCTCTTTCTCGGCCGCGGCATCCACTACCCCATCGCGCTCGAGGGCGCGCTCAAGCTCAAGGAGATCTCCTACATCCACGCCGAGGGCTACCCCGCCGGCGAGATGAAGCACGGCCCCAACGCCCTCATCGATGAGACCTTGCCGGTCGTCTGCATTGCTACGAAAGACCCCAACGATCCCAGCTCTGTCCTCAAGTACGAGAAGACCCTGTCGAACATCCAGGAGGTTACTGCCCGCTCCGGCCGCGTCATCGCCATCGCCGTCGAAGGCGACGAGCACATCGGCCAGCTGGTCGAACACGTCATCCACATCCCCGCCGCGCATGAGCTGCTGCTTCCCATCCTCGAAGTGGTCCCCCTCCAACTCCTCGCGTACCACATAGCCGTCCGCCGCGGCTGCGACGTAGACCAACCCAGGAATCTGGCGAAGTCAGTAACCGTTGAGTAGAGCGGACGCCCCACGCGTCGCTTCTCAGACGTGGGGACTTTATTACCAACCAGGATCCAGACACAACCCCGTCATTCACCCAAAATTCACTCGACACCCGCCACGTGCGCAGCCATCCTCGGGAGAGGCACCACAAAGGCAACCCCATGTTCCACAAAAATCCAGCAAACGTCTCACCCGCCAGAAATCTCCCACAACCTGCAACCAGCCTTCACCTCGTCGCTGAAAATGGCACGCGTACCGAAATCCCCTCCGCAACACTCCCGTCCGATGTGCATCACCTGCTCCTGATCGCCGCCCGCCGAGGCTCATCCTTCCTGGCAGAGGCAGCCGTCCTGGTCCTCGTCTTCGGCATTCTCGACCTGCTCATCGTCAAAGGCCATGTCGCCGCCATCTGGATCGCCGGCGCACTCGCCGTCTCGCTCGGGCTGCTCGCCCTGAGCATCGTCACCGACTTCGGCGCGCACCACTGGCTCAAAGCCCATCCCTAGCGTTCCCGCCGAAGCCCTCGAACATACCCCAAGCGCTGAATAAATGTGGCTGGCCCGACAAGGGGCAATGCTCCTTTAGCCATGGGTTAAGTCTTTTAAAAGAGGGTTTTACGCATAAACCCCCCGGGGGAGGGGTTCGCCCTTCCTCCCGCTTTCCGCTGCGCCGACCGGGGAACCAAGGTAAAAAATCCCCGTTCATGGAAAATTGATCGTTCATTCATTCCCAAACTCTGCCGGGACGGACTAGTATCGCTATGGCTCGAACATGGCAGACCACACTCTCCCCACCGGCACCCATCCCGTCCCTGCGCCGTCCCGCACGTTGCAACTGGTGCCCGGAACCGGACGCAAGCTGCACGCGCAGACCACCGCCTCTGCGGTCATGGATCTGCTGGCGATTGCCGGGCACCGCTGCTCGGGCTTCTTCGCGCAGGCTGCCGTGCTGGTCCTGGTGTTTGGTGTGCTCGACTTCTTCATCCTGAAGGGCAGGATGGAGATGGGCTGGATCGTGCGCACTGCGGCCGCGTCGCTCGTGCTGCTGGCGACCAGCATCGTGATCGATTTCTTCGCGCAGCGCTGGATGAAAAACCACCCCTAGCCGATTGCACGACGAAACTCCTTTGCTGACTGAGCCGTATCCACTATCCTGAAGGCATTCCCGATTCGGAAAACCAGGAGGCTCGTCATTCGTACCCGTGCGCTTACCCTCGCCCTCAGCCTCAGCCTCGCCCAGATTTCGTACGCCCAGGCAAAACCGGCGTCCGACCTGATCGTCTTCGCCAATGGCGAACAACTGACCGGAACCGTCGAGAAGGTTGACAGCAAGGGCGTCACCTTCAAGTCACTGATGGCCGGTGAAGTGACCGTGACCTGGGCCAATATCAAGTCTGTGCAGTCCGATCAGACGTTCGCGTTGTTGAAGTCGAACCAGAAGCTGACGCGCCGCAATGCGCTGGCCTCGGTCCCGTCGGGCGCGGTGTCGGCGGAGAACAAAGAGGTGACACTGAAGTCGCCCACGACCTCGGTAACGGTGCCGGTGGCGGAGATGGACCGGCTGATTCCGACCGCTGACTTCAACAAGGCGCTGAACCATGTGAGCCTGACGCAGGGCTGGGCCGGGACGGCGGCCGGCGGCGTCTCGCTGGTGCGCGCGACGCAGAATTCGACCACTTTTAACGGCGCGATCGCGCTGGTGCGGGCGATGCCGCAGGTGGACTGGCTGCCGCCGCGCTCGGTGACGAGCCTCGGCTACACGCAATCCTATGGCACGCAGTCGCAGGCCGGGCTCGACACCATCAAGACAAACATCTTCCATGCGGCAGCAGAGCGCGATCAGTACATCTCGAAGCGGGTTTTTGCGCTGGCGGATGTTGCGTTCGATCACAACTTCGCCCAGTCACTCGACCTGCAGCAGCAGTACGGCGGCGGTCTCGGCGTCAACCTGATCAAGAATCCGATCCAGCAGCTGGATGTGCGCGGCGACATCCACTACGAGAAACAGAAGTTCTTCAACCCAACCACGACGAACAACCTGATCGGCACGACCATCCAGGAGACCTACCTGCGCAACCTGCCGCGGAAGCTGATCTTCACCGAACTCGGCAGCATCTCGCCGGCGTTCAACGATCCCAGCGCGTATTCCGCCCACGTCAACGCAGCGCTTGGCTTCCCGGTGTGGCGCGGACTGGGCTTCAGCCTGTCGGGCATCGACGACTACCTGAACAACGCCCCCGCCGGCTCAAAGAAGAACTCCGTCCAGTTCATCACGGGCGTCACCTATACGATCAAGCCTCGCTAGGAACGTGCAAAGACAAGTGCGCCCTCATCGCGGGCGGCGGCGCCCGTCCGGCGTTAGGACGCACTTGTCTTTGCATATGCCCTTCGCGATAGTCTGGATGGCATGGGGTTATTCGGGAAGAAGTTGAAGCAGGAGCATAAGGTGATGCTGCAGGCGGAGCGGGCTGGGGGCGCGCTGCTGCCGGAGTATCACCGGGCGACGCCGGAGTGTCCGCATCCGGAGCGCTGGCATATGTACGACTCGATGACGGCGGAGGTGGAGGTGCTCGAGTTTCTGCGGGCGCTGGTAACGACGCTGAAGCCGGAGCTGATTGTCGAGACGGGTTCGTTTCTTGGCGTGTCGACCCTGTGGATGGCCGAGGGCATGAAGTCGAACGGCTTTGGCAAGATCATCTCCTGCGAGTTCGATCCGGTGGTCTTTCGCAAGGCGCAGGAGAAGATCGCGGCTTCGGGGCTGGCGGAGTTTATCGAACTGCGGAACGAGTCGTCGCTCGAGATGACCGTGCCGGGGACGATTGACATCCTGTTTTCTGATTCAGACATGCCGATTCGCGAGGCCGAGGTGAAGCGGTATCTACCGCAGATTCGGCCGACCGGGCTGATCCTGATGCATGATGCGAGTTCGCACCTGAAAACGGTGCGGGATGCGGCGTTTTCGCTCGAGGCGGAAGGGCTGGTGAGCTGTATCTTTCTGCCGACGCCGCGCGGGCTGGTGCTGGCGCAGAAGAAGGCGGGACGGGTCTAAGGCGTTGCCGGTTGACCAGTCAGCGATCTCAACACGGAGAACGGACAACGCCACCTCAGAGGTTGAACAACTCCCGGAGGCGCTTCGTCTGGGTACGGCTTACGGGGATTTCAGTCTTCTTCGGGTCGTCCATGCGGAGCTGGTAGCTGGATTTGAACCAGGGCACGACTTCGCGGATGTGCTGGATGTTGACGACGAAGGAGCGGTGCGCGCGCCAGAAGGCGTCGGGGTCGAGCTGATCGAGGAGTTCTTCCAGGGTGCGGCAGTTGGACTGGCCTTCGACGGTGCCGGTCGAGACGGTGATCGTTCCCTCCTCGATCGAGGCGTAGCAGATCTCTTTCTGATCGACGAGAAGCAGCCGGTTGTGGGCGCGGACGACGATCTTGCCGGTATTGGGCCGCGGCGCCTGGGTGGCTTCGCCGACCATCCGGAGCAGCGCATCGAGCTTGGCTTCGGCGGCAGAGTTCTGGTCGGCCGCCTCTGCTGCGGGCATGCGGGAACGTGCCTTTTCAATGGTCTGGGCGACACGCGCCTTGTCGAAGGGCTTCAGCAGGTAGTCGACGGCGTTGACCTCGAAGGCGCGCACGGCGTAGCGGTCGTACGCGGTGGCGAAGACGATCTGGGGCAGAGCCATCTTCTTGTCGATCAGGCGCTTGAGGACGCCGAAGCCGTCGAGACCGGGCATCTGCACGTCGAGGAAGACCACGTCGGGCTTGTGGGTCCGGATGAGGTCGACGGCTTCGAGGCCGTTGCCGCCCATGCCCACGACTTCAGCGGCGCCGGTTTCGCCAAGCAGGTACTGGAGCTCCTGGCGGGCGAGCGGTTCATCGTCGGCGATTACGATGCGGAGTGGCATGCCCATCCAGTGTAAATAGACGGGACTGGAACGTCTGGCGGGCAGGTGCGTATAACGATTCCATGACCTCTATCCGCGTGATCTCTCTTGTCGTTCTGGCGTTGACTACCGCGGCTCCGGCGCAGCAGCTGGCGAGGCCGAAGAAGCTGCCGAAGCTCGAGGCGCGAATCTTCGCGGTGGAGTCGGGGCTGGCGCCGCCGGTTGAGTTGGTGGGGCAGCCGCCGGTGCGGCGGGACCTGGCGGCCGAGATGGTGCGACTGCATGTGCCGGCGGTGAGCATTGCGGTGATCCACGAGGGCCGACTCGAATGGGCGAAGGGCTACGGTCAGGCGCGGGCGACGGGCGGGCAGGTGACGCCGGAGACGCTGTTCCAGGCGGCTTCGATTAGCAAGTCGCTGACGGCGATGGCAGCCCTGAAGCTGGTCGAGCAGGGCAAGCTGTCGCTCGACGCGCCCATCAACTCGGAGCTGAAGAGCTGGAAGCTGCCGGAGAATGACTTGACCAGGGGCCATCCAGTGACGCTGCGCGAGCTGCTGTCGCATACGGGCGGGACGTCGGTGCATGGGTTCCCGGGCTATGCGACCACGGCGCCGGTACCGACGCTGACGCAGGTGCTCGATGGGGCGAAGCCTGCGAATACGCCGGCCATCGTGGTGGAGGCCGAGCCGGGCGCGAAGTTCAGCTACTCGGGCGGCGGATACACGGTGGTGCAGCAGGCGATCATTGACGTGACCGGGCAGCCGTTTCCCGAGGTGCTGAAGGCGCTGGTGCTGGACCCCGTGAAGATGGGCAACAGCGGGTATCTGCAGCCGTTGCTGCCCTCGCTGATGAACAAGGCGGCGCTGCCGGTGGACGACCAGGGCAAGCCGGTTCCGGGCGGGCCGCATACCTATCCGGAGCTGGCGGCGGCGGGGCTCTGGACGACGCCTTCGGACTTGGCCAGATGGGTGATCGAAATGCAGCAGGCGGCCGCGGGCAAAGGGAAGCACGTGCTCACGGCAGCGATGACGCGGACCATGCTGACGCCGGTGACGGACGGTTACGGGCTCGGGGTCGAGTCTCACAAGACCGAGGGACACGCATCGTTCAGCCACAGCGGCGGGAACGAAGGATATCGCTGCTTTTACATGGGATATGAGAACGGCGACGGCGTTGTGATCATGACGAACAGCGATGCCGGTGGCGACCTGTACCAGGAGGTGCTGACGAGCCTGGCGCGGGAGTATGGCTGGCCGGACTACAAGCCGGCGCAGCGGACAGCGGCGCAGGTGCCGGTGGCGGAGTTGCTGCAGTTTGCCGGCAAGTACCAGGCGAAGGATGCGTTTCCGTTCGAGATTACAGCTACGGCCAAGGGGCTGGAGCTTTCGATCGCGGGGCGTCCGGCGGAGGCGCTGGTGCCGGCTTCGGGAAGCAGCTTCTTCGTGACCGAAGGCCGGATGCAGATGAGCTTCGGGTCAGCCGACAAGGGGGAGTTCGACTTCGGGCCGGGGCCAAAGCTCGCCTTTGAACGGGTGCAGGAGCCAAAGGGACCAGCAAATACGCCGTGAACATCAAAGAAGCAAAAGCAAGGGCGCCATTATCGCTGGGCGACCACTTCGTCGGGCAAAGCTGCGCGCAGGCCAAATCCTCTTACAAGAGGAACACTCTCAGATCGCGCGCTTGGCCAACGGAGTCGCGCCGGTCCGCGTTAGGGCAGCTGTTCTTTGCTAGTCGCGGTAGACCCGGAGACGGTTCGGGACCTGGTCTTCGGCGAGGTCGTGGCCGCACTGCTTGCAGTAGACGTCGGTGATTTCGACGCCGCGGAAGCACTGGCCGCAGACCGGGGCCATCTGGAACTGGCACTGCGGGCAGAAGTGATAGCTGGAGGCGAGTTCAGTCGAGCAGTGCGGGCAGCGGGACATCATGGGCTGGCGCAGCAGGAAGTAGACCACGGCCCCGATGCCGCCGGGCATCAGGATCACGATCAGCATCCAGAGGGGGGCAGACATGTTACGGCGTTTGACGTCGCGGCTCACGTAGCCCATGAGCAGGAAATAGCTCGCGACGAGCGTACCGGAGGAGTAGCCGAACATGACGCGCATGGGCATCATGCCTTCGCGCGGGTGCGGCATGACGAAGTGCACGAGGTACTCGATGAGGCAGAAGGCGGTAATGGCGAGAGCAACCGACCACGGCGGAATCATGCCGAGGTCGTCCGCGACGGCGGGGGTTCCGCGCCCGCGAAGAGCTTCCGGATCCTGACGCCAGGGAAGGGTCATCGTGCGCTCCCGCTGCTGGTTTTATGGCTGCCGCGGCGGAACCAGACGGCGGCGAGCACGATGGCGGAAACGGGCAGACACCACAGCAGGAGCAGCAGCATCTGCTGGCTGGCATCGGGGATACCGTCGGGAAAGAACTCGGACTCATCAAGCATGTTCCACAGCGCGTAAAGCAGCGTGGCCAGAAAGCCGAAGGAGACGAGCAGCGGGAACCACAGACTGCGGGATGCGGCTTTTCTGCTCCTGCATGGAGACAGCGCGCTCGCGGACAACGCGGTGGGTGCGGTTGACGAGGTCACCGGGAGCGGCAGCGATCGAGAAGTCATCCGCGTGCGCTGGGAGGGTGGGGCGGGGGGCGTGCCGGTTGATCATGCGGTCGCGCCCCCGGGCATGTGGGTGCGGCGGATGCGTTCCACTTCGGGGCGCAGGGCAGCGAGACCACGGTAGAGACGCGACTTGACAGTGGACAGCGGCGCGCGGGTGATCGTGGCGATCTCCTCGAGCGAGAGTTCTTCGTGGAAGCGAAGCGTGAGGACCTCGCGATAGTTCGGTTCGAGCTGGAGCAGGACTTCGGCGACTTCGGCGCGGTCTTCGCGGGTCGCAAACTGCTCGAAAGGGGAGGGGCCGTCGAGCGCGACTTCGAAGGGACGTTCGTCGTCGCCGCCCTCGCTCATCTCGTCGAGCGAGGCCATCTGGCGCTTGCGCGAGAGGTCGATGACAAGGTTGCGCGCGATGGTGAAGAGCCAGGTGTCGAAACGGGCTTTGCCGTTATATTGTGCGCCGCGCAGCAGCACGCGCATCCAAGTCTCCTGGAATAGGTCTTCGGCGACTTCGCGCCGGCCGGTCAAGAAAAGGAGATAGCGGAGCAGGCGATGCTGGTAGGTTTCGATGAGCCGATCGAGGATCTCAGGGTCGTTGCGCTTGAGGCCGCGGGCGATGGCCAGATTTTCGGCGTGGAGCTCTTCGAGCCGTTCTGCCTCGAGCGTGACGGCGCTGCGGAGGGTGCTTCGGATTCCGGCCGTCAGGGTTTGCGCCATGCTCATACGTTGAAGACGAGTTCCCGGGGGGAAAGTTGCACGAAGTTTGGCCGCGTGACGCTTTGATTCTAGGCGGTAAACTTGGGGAATGGAAGTTCTCTACGGTCTGCATCCGGTCGAGGAGGCCTTGCGGGCGGGTGGGCGCAGGCTGGAATACGTGCTGCTGTCGCGCGAGCGGTCGGGCGGGAAGTCGCAGACGGATGAGCGGACGGCGCGAATCCAGGAGCTTTGCCGGCTGGCGGGGGTACGGGTTTCGATCGAAGCCAAGGACCAGCTGACCAGGATCGCCAAAACCGACGCGCACCAGGGAGTGGTGGCGGCGGTGCGGGAGCGCAAGTTCCTGGCGATCGAAGACCTGATCGCGGCTAAGGGAAAGTTCGGCAAACGGTTCTTCCTGGCGCTTGATTCGGTCGAAGACCCGCACAACCTGGGCGCGCTGCTGCGCTCGGCCGATGGGGCGGGGGTGGACGGGGTCCTGCTGCCAGAGCGCCGGTCGGCGCCGATCACCGGGGTCGTCGCGAAGACGAGCGCGGGGGCGAGCGAGCATGTGCCGATCGCACGCGTGACGAACCTGACGCGGGCGCTCGAGCAGCTGAAAAAGGCGAATGTCTGGATTATTGGCCTCGACGAGCGCGGGACGCCGGACTATACGGACTTCGACTTCAACGCCGACTGCTGCCTGGTGCTCGGCACCGAAGGCGCCGGGCTGCACGACCTGGTGAAGAAGACCTGCGATCACCTGCTGCGGATCCCGATGGCGGGGAGCGTGTCGTCGCTGAATGTTTCCGTTGCGGGAGCGGTGGTGATGTACGAGGCGCTGCGGCAGCGGACGAAGCCTGACATCGCGGCGCCTGCTCCGTCCAAACCGGTGAAGCCGCGAAAGGGATTAGGTTCTTGAGTTTGTTATTTGCTGGGTGGAAAAGCAGGTCTGCTGCTCCGGTGTTGCTGGCGGCGGGCCTCATTGTTTCGTCGCTGGCTCACGGCCAGCAGGCGGCTCCGCTCGATGCGGAGAAGGGCAAGGTTGTCTTCTCGTCGGATCGCGGGGTCGCGGTGCAGGCGGATCGGCCCGATGCCTTTCCGCGGGTGCCGGTAACGAACGAGGAGCGCGCCGGGGTGGTGATCGAGGCGACCGACCTCGACCTGCACCTGACGCCGTCCGAAGCCCGCGAGGAGGCGCATGCCGTGCTGACGGTACGGAATGCTTCGGGCCACGCGCTCGAGCGGCTGCCGCTGCAAATCTCGAGCAGCCTCCGCTGGTCATCCTTCGCCACGGTCGACCGGAAGCCGCAGCCGATCGCGTTTACGCAGTCGCCAATTACGACCGATGCGGATCACACCGGGTACGCGCAGGAGGCGGTTCTCATGCTGGCCCATCCGCTTTCCGCGGGCGGGACGGTCGTCGTTTCGGCGTTTTACGCGGGACAGGTGCCGCAATCGACGGCACGTCTGGAGCTGATTGGCACGCCGCATGAGAAGGCTGCGGAGACGGACTGGGACGCCATCGTGCCCACCAGCGACGACGCGGCGACGGCGCTGCGCGGCTTCGGCCAGGTGCTGTGGTACCCGGTAGCCGCGCCAACGGTGCTGCTTGGTGAAGGCAACCAGCTGGTCGAAGGAGTCAGCCGGCAGAAGCTCGCGAACGAGACCGCGACGATACACCTGCGGCTGACGCTCGAGTATCGCGGCGATCCTCCGGATGCGGTGGTCTTCAACGGGAAGCTGCATCCGCTGGCGCGGGTGCCGGACACGGTCGACCAGGTGATCGACGAGTCGCGTGGCGTGGCGACGGCCGATTTTCCGGAGACAACCATCGGCTTCCGCACGCCGAGCCTGTTCCTGACGGCGCAAAAGCCGGAGGGTCGCGGTGCGTTTCTGACAGTGATTTCGACCGATCCCGAGTCGGCGAATCCGTATGCGGCGGCGGCCCAGGCGCTTTCGCCACTCTTCGAAGATTGGCTGGCCGAGGACCCTTCGACGTCGCTGCTGCTGCTTGAACACGCGGGGTCTCCGTATGCCGATGGGCCATTCATCGCGGCGCAGCTGAGCAGGACGGCCCGGCCGGAGGCGATCGCGCCGGAGCTGGTCCGCGGGCTGACGCATGCCTGGTTCAGCGACACGGCGCCGGCCGGGGAGTGGCTTGACGCCGGGGTGCCGGAGTTCATGAGCCTGCTGTGGACCGAGCGCTCGGTGGGACGGGACTCTGCGCTGCAGCAGTTGAGCCACAACGCGCTGACGCTTGCGCTGGCTTCTCCGGATCTGGGCGAGAGGCCGGACCTGCCGGGCGAGCCGCTGGTGCACGCATCGTCAGACGTCGCGCTGCGGCTCAAGTCTGCCGCCATCCTCTGGCAGCTGCGGGAGATTCTCGGGGAAGAAAGCTTTCGCAAGGGGATGAAAGGGTATCGGCAGGAGCTGCTGCTGAATCTGAAGCAGAACCGTGAGCAGAACTCATTTGAAAAGTCGCTCGAGAAGACGTCGGGGAAGGATCTTGGCTGGTTCTTCAACGACTGGGTCTATCACGACCGCGGGCTGCCGGACCTGACCATCACGCAGATCAACCCGCGTCCGCTGCCGGTAAAGGGCGGCGTCAGCGGTGGGTACCTGGTCGTGGTGGAGGTACGGAACGACGGATTCGCGGCCGCCGAGGTGCCGGTCACGGTGCGCGCCGGGGACACCCAGAGCGTGACGGAACGGCTGCGGATCGCCGGGAGATCGTCGGCATCCACGCGGATCTTATTCCAGGGCACGCCGAAGACGGTACAGGTGAACGACGGCGGGGTGCCGGAGTTGCGGGAGTCGGTGCACACGCTGCCGATTGTGATCACGCCCGCGCCCTAAGGTTCCAGCGCAGGACTGTTCCTGATTTCTGCGGGCTTATCGCTCTTTCACTGGGAGCTCAAGCCAGCAACAGCGGCCGTTGACGCCTAGCGCCGACGCGGCTTGTGTGCGGGCGCGGCGTGGGGTGCGGAGCTCCAGGTCTGCGCGCCGCTCCAGGTGCGGGAACTAACCAGGTCGAGCTTGATCGGGACTTCGGGAGTCTTGACGGGCTCCAATCCCTTGGCGGCCGTGGCCGGCTTCGGCGGCTCGGGAAGGGCGGCGGCGAGGCCGTCACCGAACTGCGGCAGGGCGTTGCCGAAGGCGAGCAGCCGTGAGCGCAGCGCCGAGCCGGTCAGGTGCATGCGAAAGCCGGTGTCGTCGGTCTGCAGCGCGAGGACGGCTGGCTGCGCAGCGCCAAGATAGAGTTCAATCGGCTCGAGCGTGATTCTGGGTCCGTTGATCTCACCCAGAATCTCGTCGTCCTCGGCGGGGCGAAGCGGCTTTCCGTCGAAGGCCAGCCGAGAGTGCTGCACGGTGAAGGCGCCGGTCGGCGACAGGACCGTTTTGCCGTCGCAGCAGGTGAGTGCGCCGGTGATGATGCCGCTGCCTTCGAGATCGGCTGAGACGCGGGGACTCGCTTCGCGCAGCAGATCGATGGCGCTGGTCACGGGGACGTTGGTAAACCGGGCCTCGAGTGCGGCTGATTCCGGGTGGTGCAGGTCGGGCACATCGCCGGTGACGACGAGCGACCCGAGTCCGGTCTGATCTGCCTCCGGCGGCCAGACGCAGCGGATGGCGGTGAACTGGTGAAACAGGTTGCTGGTGTGCGCGTTGCAGTGAGCGTCAATGTCCAGCATGCGGGACGGAACGAACTCCGCCCGGCGCAGCTGGCGAAACTGCAGGCGGGAGACCATCTCGTTGGTGCCGGCGGTGCCTTTGACCACGGCAAGCAGGGTCATCTCGCCGCGTATTCCGGCGTCGCGGCCGGAGAGCAGGATGCTGGCGGCCCCCAGCGGGGCGGCATTCCACTCGGCGCGCAGGTCGATGGGGACATCCTGCAGCGAGTCTGCCTTGCCCAGCGTGCCTTCGAGCCGGAGAGTCCCGGTGTCGGCGGTCGCGTTGTCGGTGCGGGTAGGGTGAGCTTCGAGCCGGAGCCGCCACATCTCAGGCTCAGCCAGCCAGAGGGCGAACTTGGCGTCGAGCAGCGAAAAAGGCTTCTTCTCCAGGCCCTGCTTCAGGTTGACGCGCGCTCCGGTGGCTTCGATGTAAGGGAAGCGCTGGGTGCCTGACGGCGACTTCTGCTCGGTGGGAATGACCGGCATATGCGACGCCTGCAGCAGAATGCTTTCGACGTTCCACCGGCCGTCCGCTCGCTGCACGAGGTTGACGCTGGGATCGTCGAGCGAAATTTTGGAGAACTCGACCTGCCGCCGCCACAGCGAGCGCATGCGCAGGGTAGCGGTGACCGTGTTGGCACGGATGACGGGTTCGGAGCCGAAGGTTGGGTCCTCGGCGACGACGAAATTGGTGAGGGTGAAACCGGGCAGCGGGAGCAGATTCAGACTTACGGAGTCTAAATGGACCGGGCGGCCGAGGCTGGCGCTGATGCTGGTGACGATGCGCCGCTGGTAGCGGTTGACGTTGATAAGCGGCGGAAGCACGGCCAGGAGCCCGAGCGTGACGACGACCGCGATGCCGGCGAGCACGCGCCGGCGTGATTGCGGGGAGAGCGGTTGCGGCTCAAGATCTTCGGGGTCGACCTCATCGGCATAAAGACCAAACGGCTCGAGCGTCTCGAGATCTGCGCCGCGGGCCTGGTCAACCGTATGCTGTGTGGACTCCTGCATGGCTTCCTTTAGCGGATCAGATGCAGCGTTCGGCTCCAGCGGGTCTTATCGAAGAAGTGCAGCGCGGTAGAGAAGAAGGAGCCGACGCGCGACCCGACGTTTGCCTGCTGTTCATCCATGGCACTGGCGCTCGTCTCGAACGACCAGTAGTTGAAGAGGGGGCGGCCGAGAATGTTTTCGCGTGGGACGAAACCCCAGAAGCGGCCGTCGAGGCTGTGTTCGCGGTTGTCGCCCATGGCGAAGACGCGCCCCGGCGGGACGACCAGGTCACCGTTCTGGATATGGGACTGCAGGTCCTGCGACCAGACTTCGGTCGAGCCGTAGGGCGCTCCCTGCGAGGGAAAGTCGTCGCGGCTTGCGTTGTAGGCATCCTCGGCGTCGCCATTTTCGCGCGGCATGGCGGCGTAGGGTTGATTCTGGGCGACGCCGTTCAGGTAGACGACGCCGTGTGACAGGTGGATGCGGTCGCCCGGGACGCCGATCAGGCGCTTGACCAGGATCAGGTCGGGGGTCTCAGGGTTGGGCTTGAGGAAGACGATGACGTCGCCCCGCTGCGGCTCGCGGTAGTGAACGAACGGCGCCCATCGGGTGGGCGGCGCGAAGGAGATGCGATCGACCATGACGTGGTCGCCGATCAGCAGCGTCTTCTCCATGGAGCCGGACGGAATGACGAAGTTCTGAAAGACGAAGGTCATGACGAAAAGCCCCACGGCGAGCACGGCGCACAGGGAGGAGAGCGCTTCAAGCGGCGTCTCCGAGCGTGCCTTTACGTCTTCCGGCGCAGCAGCGACTGGGGTCGCGAGAACATCCTGGGTGGTTCCGTTTTCTACAGCCATCGACACAATCTCCCGCAACAATCCAGACTCATCCATCCTAAATGGCCGGGACGGGGATGTCCGCGACGAAGCGCCTAACGCACCACGTGGAAGAGCCGGCGCCAGCGAATGGTCAGACCCGCCGGGTTCGCACTGTCAGAGTCGGGCGGCAGCCAGGAGAAGTACACGAGCAGCGGGTCGCCCACGATGAAGCTGCCCGGAACGAAGCCCCAGTAGCGGCTGTCGTCGCTTTCGTTGCGGTTGTCGCCCAGGACGAAGTAGTTGCCGGGCGGCACCTGGATCTCGCCCGCCTGGACGAGCTCGCGGAGCCTGATCCACCAGGCGGGTTCGACGCGGGCATCCATCGCGCCGAGACTCGGGAAGTCGTCGCGGTAGCTGTCGGCGGGCGAGGTGCGGAAGGCTGCATAGGGCTCGCGCAGCGGGCGTTCGTTGAGGTAGACGACGTTATGGCGAAGGTGGATGCGGTCTCCCGGCAGGCCGATGACGCGTTTAACGAGGTGGGTTCCGGGATCGTCGACCGGGTCGTGGAAGACGACGAGATCGCCGCGGGCGATGCCGGCGGGTGGCATGAAGAACGGGTTGGGCGCTGCGACGGCCTGCCGGTTGAGCAGCAGAAAGTCGCCGACGAGCAGCGTGGGCTCCATGCTGGGGGACGGGATGCGGATGGGCTGGACCGTGAACGTCATGGCAAACAGGCAGAGGATGAGCACGTACAGCAGCGATTGCAGGGCGGTGAAGACTGAGAGCGGCTGATGCCGATGGCTGCGCCTTGCCGCGAGTTCGGCTGCGGCGCGGACCTCAGCCGGGGATGCAGCGGGAGTCTCCTGTGCGCCGAGCCGCTCCGGACCGGCATCGCGGCCGGCGTGGTCTGTCATGCGGCGGAGTCTCCGCCGAAACCGCGCTCGCGCAGACGGGTCACGGCAAGCTGCGCCGCTTTCTGTTGCGCCTGCTTCTTGGTGTGGCCTTCGGCGCCGGCGAGGGTTTCGCCGTTCAGCTGGACTTCGACGTGGAAGACGCGGCGATGGTCCGGCCCGCTTTCGCTGATCAGCACGTACTCCGGGCGGCCCATATTCTCGGCCTGCATGAGCTCCTGGAGCGAAGATTTGTGATCGCCGACCGCGCCGCTGAAGCCCCCGCTCGCCGTCTCTTCGGTGATCGAGCGCTCGAGCCCGGGCAGGACGCCGGCGAGCACCTCCCGCTCGACGAAGGCGCGTGCCACTTCAAGACCGCCATCGAGGTAAAGCGCCGCGATCAGAGCCTCCATGGCGTTCGCGAAGAGCGCGGCGTTCTTGCGGCCGTCATTCTTTTCCGCGGTGTGCCCGAGCCGAAGCCAGCGGCCGAGGTTGAGGCGCGTCCCTACCTCACCGAGGTGACGGCGGCTGACGAGATTCGCCCGCAGGCGGGTCAGTTCGCCTTCACGCAGGCCGGGGAAGCGGTTGCAGAGGGCCTCCGCGACGAGCAGGCCGAGCGCCGCGTCTCCCATGAATTCAAGCTGTTCGTTGTCATGCGAGGGGTCGGCGAGGTCTTCGCCTTCAGCGGGAGCGCCCTTGTCGTACACGAACGAGCGATGAGTCATGGCAAGGGCGAGCAGGTGCGGTTGATGGAACGAGTGCCCCAGCAATCCTTCGAGCGCCGCAAGTTCGTCCTGGTCCTCTGTCTGACTGCCTTTGCGCCGCGCCATGGGAATCCCCGTTTACCAATCTACCGGAGAGTTCCGGGCCCTTTGTGAATTGTCACTGCTCGGGTTTGTAGGATTCCTTTTCCGCCTTGCCGCTGGGGTCGACCGGATCTTCGTCCGTGTGGGTCACACGGGGGACCGAAAACGGCGTTTTCAGTCCGGTGCTGGCAGCCGCGCGGGCATCCTGCGGAACGCCGGGAACCGAGAGGGCGGCTTTGTACTGGACAACCGCGGCCGCGCGTTCGCTCGGCTCTTTGATGTCGTACAAACGGCCGAGGTAAATGTGCGCCCAGGCAGTCGTGTGCGGATCGCGCGCCGTCTTCAGCACCTCTTCAAAATCGGTCTTCGAGGTTTCGGGGTCATGATGCATCAACTCGATGCGCGCCTTCACGTACATGGCGGCAGCGTGGTCCTGCTTTGGGTCGGCGAGAGACTTGTCCGCGATCAGCTCCGCGCCATCGAGGTCGCCTTCGAGCATCTTCTTTTCCGCCAGCGCCAGGCCCGTCGGTACCCGCGGCGCGCGCTTGACGGTGTCCGATGAGCCGACCGGGAGGAACTGGATCTGCTGCGCGCGGCGGCGTTCGCGATCGACGTCCATGCCGTAAACCATCTGGCCCATGGTTTCGTTCAGCCCTTCGGGGTTGTGCTCCATGGCGATCAGCTGGTTATAGAAGTATTCGGTCATGGTCCAGCCCTGGCGCATGTCGAGATCGACCTGCTTGCGCCGAATCACCTCGGAGTCGCGATCGTAGGCGGCCATCTCCTCGTCGTAGCGGGCGAGGTCGACGCGGGCGCGCGTGCCGGCCGGCTTCTGCGGTTTGGCGATCCCGGTGTCCATGCGGCGGGCTTCAACGGCCTTGATCAGGCATTCCGTCAGCAGCGCCACGACGTCGGTCTTATACACGTACTCAAGCGGCGCCTCTTCGACCGGCTTGAGCAGGGGCGTCAGCCGCGCCATGGAGTTGGCGCGGGCGTACACCAGCGGCTCGATCGTGTAGTGGAGATACAGGTGGCGGATCTGGTCCATGCGCACCTCGCCGCTCGCATTGGGCGACGTCACGACGATGTAATCGGTGGCGTAAATGCGTGCGTTCGGCGCATTCGGGGGAAGCATCGGCTCGATCAGGATCAGCAGCCGCCGGTCCGAGTAGCTGCTGACCGGAATTTTGAGGTAGATGTTGGTGCCGAGCACCAGGTCGGTCACCGGGTTATGCAGCTGGGCGGTCAGCGCGTCGTATTCGGCGTGATGCTTGACCCACACGGCGTGCAGGCCGGTCGCTTCGACGAAGGCTTTCAGCAGCGGCAGGATGTTGACCACCTGCAGGGCGTCCGGCGGCATCTCGGTCTGGTCGGCGATCGGTGCAAGCTGGGGCGGCGGCGTGAGGTAGAGCGACAGCGAAACATACTGCGCGAGTTCGCGGGCCCTGTCGTTGAGCTGGTGATCCTCGATGTACTTGCAAACCGCGTCCTGGCTCGCGCGAGCCTCGGGCGAAACCGCGACGATGGCCGCGACTTCGGAACGGACCTCGGCGCGGATGGGGCTCGAGTTGGCAAGGTCGGCGTCGTTCCCGCAGGCGTTGAGCACAGTCGCTACGTCGAACAGGGCCTCGTTGGTTTCAAGCGTGATGGCCGCGCCGCCCGCTTCCGAGAGCGCTGCGCCGGGGTGCGCTTTCGACAGGGTGTCCTGCGCCGCAGCCTGGCTTCCCGGCGACGAACTGGAGGAACTAGACTGCGAAGGCTGCGAGGACTGCGCCACGGCGGAGGCGACGCACGCCAGGCAAAGCAGGGTGGAACGAAAGAGAAACCGCATGAACAGGACCTGACTGGGTGTGTCTCAGCGTTCGACGCTCCCGACACAGGATAAGAGAGCGGCGCGACCTTGTACAACCTGAGCCGGAGGGCTAGCCGCGCACCACGACGCCCGAGAAGGTGACGAGCACCTTGCCCCGGGTGGGCTCGCCGAAGATGCGCGCGGGCTCGTACACCTGGAGCATCAACTGCTCCTGAAGCTGGTCCCGGGTCCGGCCGTCGGGGTTTCCGTCCACGATCTTCCAGTTGTAGACCCGGCCCTCCGAGTTGATCTGCGCTTCGACGACGATCGTGCCATCGTCCGGCGTCAGGACCGGCTGTTGCTCGATCGAGGAATAGAGAAAATGCGGCTTGGTGACGGCGCCAAGCGGCTCATCGTTCGCGAGCACGGCATTGGGTGCGGCAACCACGCCGATCAGCATGGCGATGCCGCCCACCAGCAGCAGCGTTCCGAGCAGGCCAGAAGCAGCCTGCAACATCATGGGCCGGACGAGATTATCCCAGCCGGTTGCAAATGTGTGACGCCGGCTGACGCGCCGGGTGCTCTCCCGTGAGATCGCGACGCGAATCTGCAGGCCGAGGTCAGCCGGAGCCTTCGCAGCACCGGCCTGCGAGAGCAGCTGCTGCATCCCGCGCCAGGATTCAAACTCGTCCTTGCAGTCGCGGCAGCGCTCCAGGTGCGCGGCGATACCCTGCATCTCACGTCCCGTAATCGCGCCATCAAGGTAACCGGAAAAGCGCGAGCGAGCCCGGCTGCACTCGGGATTCACGAGATTCATCGGGCCCTCGCTGACAGGAGATTCCCCAGGCCGTCGGCAACGAGAATGTCTTTGAGCGCTGCGCGGCCGCGCTTGAGGCGGCTCTTCACCGTACCCGTCGGGACCTGGACAATCTCGGCGATCTCCTCGTAGGAGAATCCTTCCATCTCCCGCAGAACGACGACCGTGCGAAAGACCTCGGGGAGCCGGCGGAGGGATGCCTCGACCCGCGACTTCAGCTCGCCGTTCTGTGCACACTCGAGTGGGGAACTCTGGCCGTCGGCCAGCAGGGCGCCAAGACACTGATCGTCTTCTTCCGGGCCAAGCGGCGCGTCGATCGTGAGTTCCTGGCGCTTGTGTCTCGTCCACCAACGCCTCTGGTTCGAGGCTTCGTGCAGCGCGATGCGGTACATCCACGTTCTCAGGCTCGATTCGCCCTGGAAGCTGCGGATGCTACGGAAGACTTTGATGAAGACTTCCTGCGTGATGTCGGCGGCGTCTGCGGGGTCCTGCAGGCTGCGCGCAATCAGGGTATAGATAGGCTGCGAATACTGGGCGATGAGCAGGCCGAAGGCTTCTTCGGAGCCGGCCTTCAGGGCAGCGACCAGCGCGGCGTCTTCCGTGCGTAGTCCGATCGCGCCTGCGAGATTGCCCATCCACGTGCCCGCCTGCATATCGGGTGTCCTCTAGCGTAGTGGCTCCCGGCAGGATGCGCAACCCAGATGCCGGCCGCGCGCTGACCGGGAGCGGGAAGCGCCGAAAGCGCTTGGTCCCGGTCACTCGTCTGGGTATTTAGACACCGCGATCGCTGCGCTTGTTCCCGGCTGCAGCCATCGGGGGTTTGACGGCGGGGCGGCGATCCCTCAGAATAAGAAGCAGTGGGCCTGTGGCGCAGCTGGGAGCGCGCTTCCATGGCATGGAAGAGGTCATCGGTTCGATCCCGATCAGGTCCACCAACAACCCCTACAAATGAATAAGTCTTGTGCTCGGGGATTCCCTGCGTCCGTGCGTGAGCCTTTCCATACCGAATTGATCTCGGGGGCGCGCGGTCACTTGCTTTCGACCAGGGTGATATGTTGCCCAGCGTCCCGTTCGCCGGTCATCAGCACCAGCCGCCCGGTCGAGCTTGAGGAAAGCCCCTGAAATGCGGGCGGGGTGCGTTCAAGGGTCGCAAAGAGGGTGTCCCCCCCGGTGGCAGGGACGTATTTGCGCAGCGTCGCGGGCGTACGGCTCGTATCGAGGTAAACAACGCCGCCCGCAAGCACCTGGAAGTAGCCCCAGTATCCCTCTGCCGGCTGCTGGAGTACCTGGGTCTCAACGCCGCCGCTCACGGCGACGCGCCACAGGCCGGCTTCGCCCGCTCGCGTGTAGTAGAGCGATGTGCCGTCCGCGCTCTCTTCGGGAGCCATCCCGTCGCCGGATGAGACCGGCTGCGGCTCTCCTCCGTCGACTGCCGCCCGCCAGATCTGCCATCGGCCGCCGCGGTTCGACCGGAAGTAGATGGTCCGGTCATCGTTCGACCAGCGCGGGATGATGTCGTTGACGCTGCCGAACGTGATCTGCCGCGGCTTCCCGCCGGCGGCCGGGATCGCGAAGATGTGCGAGTGGCCATCGACCCGCGAGTCGAAGACGATTTCATTGCCATGATGCGACCACGATGGGCTCCCCGTGATGGGCCCGTTATTGAAGGTCAGTTGCCGCAGCTTCGTGCCGTCCGCCGACGCCAGCCAGATCTCCTGGTTGCCGGAGCGCTGCGATTGAAAGACAAACGCTTTTCCGTCGGGAGACAGCGAGGGCGCGGAATCCTGCTCGGTGGAAGCCGTGATCGTTTTGAGCGTGGCCGTGGCGCCCTCCCCGGAGAGCTGGTCGATACTCCACAGCGCCGTCCCCTGGGAGTAGGCAAGCTCCCCGGCCTTCGGGCCGACCGCCGGACCGAACGCATCGTCGGTACCCACCGGCAGTCGCTGCGGTTCTTTCTGGTCGAGACCAATCTCCCACAGCGAATACTTGCCGCCGCGGTCGGACGAGAAGACGATGCTCCGGCTGTCGTTCCTCCAGGCAAGGCTGTTGGTGTCCTTCCGGTCCTGCGTCAGCTGGTGCAATGCGCCGTCGGCCAGCGAAATCCAGTAAATATCCCGGACCGCCGTCTCGCTCGCCCGCGTGAAGGCCAGCTTCTTTCCATCCGGCGAGTACTCCGGGTTGAGATCGCCCTCCCAGCCAGGAGGCGGAGTCGTCACCGGCTCAAGCCGCAGCGTGTCGAGCGCAAGGCGAAAGATTGAGGAACTCGCCGACGTCCCGGGATGATCGGGAAAGACCAAGCTCCTGCCGTCCGGCGACCAGGAGAGCGCGCCCTGCTCCCAATGGCTGGGCTGCTGCGGAATGAAGACCCGGCGCGGAGCCACCTTGCCGGAGACGTCGGCGACGAAGAGCCCGAGCCCGGCGGCCGAGCGCGCGAGATACGCGAGTTGCTTCCCGTCCGGCGACCATGCCGGGCTGAACTGTTCGTCCAGATCGTGGGTCAGTTCGGTCGTCTCCTCGGTGCCGATCCGCTTCAGCATGATGCGCCGCGTCCCGCCACCGTCCGACGTCCGAACGTACGCCACGACGCCTCCTGCCGGCGAGAAGGCAGCCTCGGTCTGATTGCCGGCGCCGGAGGTGAAGGAGATTGTGCGAAAGTCTTCGGGCCTGGCTGAATGTTGGCCTCCCCCAAGCCACATCCAACCCGCAAGCGCCGCCATCGATATTGCCAGAACCATGACGGCGAAGAGGACCGCGCGCCAGCCGTTGCTCGAAAGAATCGATGGGATTCTCGAAGCGGCTGATGGCGGGGACTGCACAGCATGCAGGAGGACCGGGCCGAGCACCGCTGGGCCAGGTACCGCTGGGCTATGCACCGCTAATCCGGGCGCCGCTAGCCCGGGTACCTTGGCGGCCAGGCTCGCCGGAGCCAGCACCGTAACCACCGGAGCCGTCCCCGCTTCACCCGGCTGCCCCGGCTGGAGGTGCAGGGAAGAGTTCAGCGGGAGCTTCGCGGCCGAGGCTTCAACGGGCAGTTCGGAAATCGGCGCGATCAGACGATAGCCGCGCTTCGGGACCGTCTGGATAAAACGCGGCGCATGCGGATTATCTTCGGTGATCCGCCGCAGGATCGAGATGCAGCGGGTCAGCGCATCGTCGCTGACGAAGGTGTCGGGCCAGACTGCGGCGATGATTTCTTCCTTCGAATAGACATGGCTCTGGCGCAGGGCTAGAACCAGCAAAACGCTCATCACTTTTGGCTCAACGTGCCGGACGACGCCATCCCGTGCAAGCGCATTTATCTCGGGATCGACTAGCCAATCGCCCGCGCAAAATGCTGTAAGCCGCTCTACTTCCACATCCCTTGACCCCGTAAATCTTACAAATAAATGGGCTTATGAACCCTCGGAAAACCATCAGAGAACAATCGCCCGATCATCGGGACCATCTACCGTTCAGACCCCTAGGTTCGGGACGCTGTAGTTTGACGCATTGAGAGGCCTCTTTGAATCACGAATCTGAACCACACCCTCCCCTCCCCAGCCTGTCTCGCACTCGTTCCATCGCAGGCCGGATCGCCTTCGCGGCTGTCTTGGCAACGCCAGCCGCCACATTGCTCAGCGGAAGCTTCAGCAGGGCCTCGGCCCAGCTGACCTCCGGAACGATCCTCGGCTCAGTTCAGGATACAACCGGCGCGATTATCCCGGGCGCTACCATAACCGCCAGCGCCGCCTCGATTGGTGCGACGCGAACAATCACTTCTGGCTCCACCGGAACCTTTGCCCTCCCCAACCTGCCGGCCGGAACCTACGAGCTCACCGTCACGATGCCCGGATTCCAGAAGCTCACGAAAACCGGGCTTGTCCTTGACTCCGCCTCAAACCTTAATGCCGGCGCCCTGTCGCTCTCGGCCGGCGCAGAGAATGTGACGGTCAATGTCACCGCCGATACCGGCCAGCAACAGATCCAGGCGCAGTCCGGCGAACGCTCGGACCTGGTCACCAACAAGCAGCTGGACCAGATCGCCCTGAACGGCCGCAATGTGCTCGATATCCTGCGCATCGTCCCCGGCGTCTCGGGCGTCGGCAGTTTTGGCGCGTCGAACACCGGCGGCCTCGATACCTACAGCATCAACGGAACCCGCACCAACCAGCATGACTTCGTCGTTGACGGCTCCTCGAACGTCGATTCCGGCAACAACGGCGGCACCCAGGTCACGATCAACCCCGACGCGATCGGCGAGGTCAACGTCCTGACCTCGAACTTCCAGGCAGCCTACGGCAAAGCCGGCGGCGGCTCCATCGTCGTGACGTCCAAGGGCGGCAGCAACGAGTTTCACGGCAACGTTCACTTCTTCCATCGGAACGAAGGTCTCGATGCCAACGACACGGTCAGCGATGCGAATGGTACGGCGAAGCAGCTTTACCGGTACAACACGGCAGGCGCGACGATCGGCGGCCCGATCAAGAAGGACAAGATCTTCTTTTTCGCCTCGACCGAGATCTTCCGCCAGCTTGTTCCGGGGGCGATCATCCAGTACCGCACGCCCACCGCGCTCGAGCGCAACGGTGACTTTTCGCAGAGCGTCGACAGCAACGGCAACCCGCTGCAGATCTACAACCCGGCGACGGGCCTGCCGTTTGCCGGCAACAAGATCTCCGGAGTGACAGCCGCGGAGCAGGGCACCTTCGACCAGATTCAAAAGATCCTGAACCTGTATCCGCTGCCGAACGTGACCAGCACCAACAATACCTACAACCGGCAGGACCCCACTTCCTACACCCACCCACGCGCGGAGTACATTGGCCGCGTGGACTACCAGATCTCCTCCGGTGAGCGGATGTTCGCGCGTTACATCAACAACCGCGACACGCAGACGGGGCCGGTCGGCTCGTTTGGCCTGCAGTGCCTCGGAACGCTGCAAATTCCCGGCGGCTGCACCAACAATCAACCCGGCTGGAATCTTTCCGTAGACCTTGTCAGCACCATTTCGCCAAGGATCATCAACGAAGTGACCATCGGACCCAGCGTCTACAGCTCGCGCGTCGCCGGGGTCAACGGCAACATCACGGTTGGGGCCAACAATATCAACCTGCCGCTGCTGTTCCCGGTTACGGCTGATACGTCGATCCCGGATCTCGGCTTCGGGGGCAACGGGCAGAACTACCCCTACACGTACTTCGGCTCGACCCCCTGGCACCAGGCGACGACGAACATCACAGCTAACGACAACGTCACCTGGAGCCTGCGCAGCCACACGCTGAAGTTTGGCGCGTTCTATGAGCGTGCACGCAAGGACCAGATCAGTTACGGCAACGGCAACGGGCAGTTCAGCTTCAATGCCTGCTCCACCAGCGCCGCGGGCTGCGTCAGCGGCTCTTCGAGCTCGAACCAGGGTTCGCCGTTTGCCAGCGCGCTGCTCGGGTACTTCCAGAGCTTCGATCAATCGAGCGCGCGGCCGACGGGGTACTTCCGCTACAACCAGGCCGAGTTCTACGTGCAGGATACCTGGCAGGCTACGCCGCACTTCACGCTCGACTACGGCGTCCGGTTTGTCTACATCCCGCCGCAGTACGACGCGAAGAACCAGATTGCGCTCTTCACGCCCTCGGCCTACAACCCGTCGACGGCGGTGAAGATCGACGCCAACGGCAATGTGATTCCAAATAGCGGCGACCCGCTCGACGGCATGACCTATGCCGCAAACGGCACGCTGCCCAAGGGCGGCTGGAACAGCCAGGGCATCATGCCGGAGCCGCGCGTCGGCTTCGCTTGGGACTTCTACGGCGACGGCAAGGGCGTTCTGCGCGGCGGCTTCGGCACCTCGCACGACCGGGAACAGGGCAACCTGGTCTTCAACACGGTCTTCGGCAATCCGGCCGCGGTCCAGACACCCACAATCCTGAACACCACGATCGATAACATCTCGAACGCGGGCACGGTTGCTGCCGGGGTGCTCAGCGGCATCTACGGGGCGGACCGGTCGGGGCAGGTTCCCGTGACGTATAGCTACTCGCTCGGCGTGCAACGCGAGGTCGTCAAGGGAACGACGCTTGATATCGCGTATGTCGGCAACGTGGGACGTCACCTGGTCACGGCACGCGATCTTAATACGATCCCGTACGGCACGACGTTCACGGCTGCCGCGCAAAACCCGGCAAACTTCCCCGGCGGTGTTGTGCCGGCGGTCGAAGCGAACCTGCCGCCCGAGTACGCCGCGGCGGGTTACAGCTTCAGCGGCAAGAACGCGTACGCCCAGAACTTCCTCTCGCCCTACAAGGGTTACGGCCAGATGGAGTACTACAAGTTCGACGGCACCTCCAACTACAACTCGCTGCAGGTTTCGGTGCAGCGCCGCTACAACCGGACCCTTACCTATGGCGGCTTCTATACCTGGTCGAAGGCAATGACGACGTCGACGGCGGACGAGAGCTTCGTCGACCCCTTCAATCCGCGCAAGTACAGCTATGGCGTGGCCGGGTTCGATCGCAAGCACGTGGCGGCAATCAACTACGTGTGGACGCTGCCGAACTTCAGCAAGATGCTGAATGCGCACTGGCTCAGCTATGCGGTGGACGGTTATCAGCTCTCCGGGCTGTCGAGCATCCAGAGCGGTGTACCCGTGCGCAACTCGCTCTTTTCGCCGGCGAACCAGCTGACGGGTGGCTCACAGTACAGCAAGACGCCTCCTGCCTATGTCGGCGTCGACCAGGCGGGGAATCTGCTGCTGCCCACCATCGGTGCTCCAACTCTTGGCGCGCCGGGCAGCCTGCGGCAGGGCGGCCTGGTCACGTGGGATCAGTCGCTGTTCAAGAACTTCAACCTGGGCCCCGAGAGCAAGGGCCGCTATATCCAGTTGAGGGGTGAGTTCTTCAACATCCTCAACCATCCGAACATTGCTGCGCGCGACTACAACGCCAACGTGACGCTGCCTTCCTACAACGCCGGCAGCGGCACCTACACCCCGCTTTCGATCAGCAAGGATTCGAACTGGGGTCAGGCGACCTCGGCATTCGGACCCACGGGCCCGGGCGGGCCGCGGGTGATCCAACTCGCTGCGAAGGTTTATTTCTAGACGTCTGTTCTTCGAATGGGCCCGCCCTGTATCTTCGGCGGGCCCTTCTTTTTCTGCCACTCTTCCCCCTGAGGCTTATTGATGCAACGCATGTTTACGCCGACGCTCCTCGTGCTTCTCAGCCTGCCGCTGGCTGCCCAGACGGTGCAAAGCTACGTGACAACCGCCGACCTGAAGCACACTCTCGAAGCCGGGACGCCCCGGACCTTTGAGCAGGGGCAGGCGCGGGGAGCCGTCGTGATCCAGGTCGACGACAAGGCGCGGTTTCAGACGATGGACGGCTTCGGCGCGTCGATGACCGATGGTGCGGCGTGGCTGCTGCACGACCGGCTTCCGGCGGCGCAGCGAGATGCGGTCATGACCAGGCTGTTCGATCCGGTTCAGGGAATCGGACTCAGTTTTCTGCGCCAGCCCATCGGCTCAACCGACCTGTCGCGCAGTCACTCGAGCTTCGATGACATGCCTGCCGGCACGCAGGACCCGGGCCTCGCACATTTTTCGGCCGCGCACGACCAGGAGGCTGTCTTTCCTTTGTTGCGGCAGGCGCTGAAGCTGAACCCCGCGATCACGGTGATGCTGACGCCGTGGAGTCCGCCTGCGTGGATGAAGACCCACGACACCATGGATGGGGGTGCGCTGCGGGACGACGCCATGCCATCCTATGCGGCCTACCTGACCCGTTCGGTCGAGGCCTATGAAAGGGCCGGGGTGCCCGTCAGGTTCCTGTCGGTACAGAATGAGCCGTTGAATGAGACCCACAACTACCCGGGGACGCTGATGCAGGCGCCGCAGGCTGCGCGGCTTATCGGGGATTACCTGGGGCCTGACCTTCGCAAGGCCGGATTGAAGACGATGGTGCTGGCGTACGACCATAACTGGGATCACCCGGAGTATCCGCTCAGCGTGATGGCCGACCCGAAGGCGGCGCCGTTTGTCGCCGGGTCTGCGATGCACTGTTATGGCGGAGAGGTCGCTGCGCAGAACCGGATCCACGACGCGCAGCCGGGCAAGGGAATCTGGTTGACGGAGTGCTCCGGCGGAACGTGGGACAAGGAGCCGGCGCTGATCAAGACGGGGCGACTGCTGATCGGGTCGACGCGCGACTGGGCCAAGGCGGTCGTGCTTTGGGGGATCGCACTCGATACGGAGCATGGGCCGCATGATGGCGGCTGCGGCACCTGCCGCCCGCTGGTTGAGATCAACCTGAAGGGCGCGGCGCCGGCGGTCGCGTATACCGGGGACTACTGGGGGCTCGCCCACGCGAGCAAATTTGTGAAGCGCGGCGCTACCCGCATCGGGTCATCGTCGTCCGACACGCTTCAGACGGTTGCATTTGAGAACGAGGATGGGTCTGTGGTTTTGCTGGTTCTGAACGAGGCCGGGGAGAACGCGAGCTTCGCGGTGGAGTGGAGCGGACGGAGTCTCGCAGCGGTGCTGCCGCCGGGTGCGCTGGCGACGTATGCGTGGAATTCCCGGTGAGAGCGGGGTGCGGGTCCGGTGCTCCCAAGGGGTACCCCCTCCCCCCGGGGGTTTTCGTATCAAAAATAACAAAATAAAGGAGTTAGGTGGGGTCTGGAGCCCCCTACCCCCCCCAGTGAGCGGAAGGGCCTCGTATGAGCGCGGGTCCCTGCTCTTTTGATCTATTTCCAGTTTATCAATTAGGAGAGGGTAACTATGTCAGGTTGGGTTTGGGTTCGAAGGTGCCTGGTTTGTGGTACTTACGGGCCGGGGCTTCAGGGCGGGGGCTTGACAGGTTTTCCACAGGCGGGGTCGATGGCCTGACGGGTCTCGACGCTTCGTTGTGGCCGTAGCGGATCAGGGAAGCGGGAAGACGGGGCGGCCCCTTAGGGCGGGAGGCTTCGGTCTGGATTCGAACGGGAACAGCGGAGAAGGCCTCCTGTGGGAGGCCTTCTCCGCTGCTGGGGCGGGGATGGTTAGAACGATGCGGGCGGGCCTCCGACGGGCTGCGAGACGGAGCCCTGGTTCGCAAGCGCCGAGGCGAGAGAGTATCCCGCGCCGGTTGAAGGCGTGAGGAACGGGGTGAGCGCGGCGACGGCGGATTTGGGGCCGTTGTAGACGGCGTTCAGACCATCTTCCTGCTCGTACAACACGTTATTCGCCGGGTTCGTGTTGCTGATGACGCGGCCGAGAACACGGTGCTCGGCTTCGACGCCCATGATGGAGGCGGCAACCTTGGTGAAATATTCAAGGTCCTGCGAGGTGTACTTCTTGTCGTCCGGCGTGTAGATGCCGGCGTGGCGCAGGGCGGCCTTGGCGGCAAGCTCCTGAATGGCGTTGAGGTAGGCTCCGATGAACGCGTTTTCGAGGGCATCGAGCAGCCCGGTAAAGCCAGCGAGAGTCTGGAAGCTGCCTGCGGGAAAGTAGAAGGTCTGCACCGGATCTTTGGAGGCGGCGGAGATGCCGAGCAGGCTGCGGAAGAGGTTTGCGTGTGCGATCTCTTCGCTGAGCGCGGCGCGAACGTAGGCGACGTTGCCAAAGTTTCCGCTGGAGGTGACGTGGGTGGCAGTGCCACCTTTGCCGGCGAGGTTGGGGTCCTGGATGACGGGGCCGGTGAGCGCGTTGTAGTAGAAGGTGGTCGCGAGATCTTCTGCGATCAGCGCGGCGGTGAAGATTTCGGCAACGGTGTCCTTCTCCTGGGCCTCTTCCTGTTGCTGTTGCGGGGTGTCTGCGGCGGCAACTTTTGCGCCCAAGGTCAGCGCTGCGGACCCGATGCCAAACAGGCCAGCATTGCGGATGAACGAACGGCGGCCCAGCCGCGACTGCACTTCAGACAAGAGGCTGTTGGAATCGAGTTGATGCACGGTACTCTCCTTGAGGTTCATTGGCGGCACGTGAGCGACGATGATCCGCTTGCGGCAGGCCGGGCGGGTCGTGGATGGTCTTTTGGGGGCCCATACACGGAACGCGTGCAAAACTGCAGTGGATGTAGGCCTGCCAAAGATAGCTTCGGAACTTTGGTTCGCACTCGTTCTGAACTTATGGGGTGGGTTTCTGGTGGGTGGAGCGCAGCACGATCCTGTGGTTCAGGCCTTGAGGAGGGAGTGCGTTACGCGCGGCGCGGGGATTGGGGCGTGAGGGTTTTGCGGCGGGGGTGGCATCGCCGCTGGACCGGGGAACTAGAAGTTGGAAAGCCGGCATCTTCGCGAGCGAGGCCGCTGTTGTTTGGTAGAGGTTTGTGAAAGGATGGGACGGCCTCCGCGGGCTCGTCTGCGTGCGGCGGAAGCGCGATGACGCGTCCCTGGGTGCAGACCTTAGCAGCGCGAAGATGAGCAAGCGGGACGAAACGACGATGCCGGTGGAGCAGGGAAATTCGACCCGCAGGAGCGGGCGGGCGACGCTTCAACCGAGATCGTTTCTGGTTCTTCAGGTCTGGACTGCGATGTGGGCGGCAACCTGGGCTGCGGCTGCCTATGGCTCACCGCAGGCGGGGGGGGATCGCCCAGGCTATGCGGGGGACGGCGCGTGCACGGCGTGTCACCAGGAGATCAGCCAGGCGCACCGCGAGTCCGCGCATCACAGGACCTCGAGCCTCGCCAGTTCAGGGACTGTCGCGGCGTTTCGCGAGGGCGGCTTTCAACCGGGAAAGAACCGTCTTGAGATCAGCGATCCCGCGAATCAAAGCGCACCGGGACTTTCGTTCACGATGACGGAACAGGGTGGGAGGTTTTTCGAATCGGCGACCACCGGTTATCAGAATGAGCCCCAGACGCGAAGCGAGCGCATGGACGTGGTGACTGGGTCAGGCAAGCGGGGGCAGACCTATCTTTACTGGCAGGGCGATCGCCTGTACGAGTTGCCGATCAGCTTCTGGAGCGAAGGGAGCCGGTGGATCAACAGCCCGGGCTATCAGAACGGGACGGCGAACTTCGGGCGGCCGGTGCAGGCGGGATGCCTTGAGTGCCATACGACGTACATCCAGCCTCTTTCCGCGGACACGGGGAGCAATCGGTTCGTGCCGGAGTCGCTTGTGACGGGCATATCATGCGAGACCTGCCATGGTCCGGGCGCTGAGCATGTACGGCTCATGGGGCGGCCGGGGGCGGGGTCTCAAGGTGGCGGGAGCGGCATTCTGAATCCGAAGCACTTCACGCGGGACAGTCAGGTTGAGCTCTGTGCGGTGTGTCACAGCGGGATCAGCCGGGAAGCGCTTGCGCCGCCGTTCAGTTATAGGCCGGGGCATCCGCTGAAGGACTATTTTCGGCCCCTGGAGACGGCTGCGGTCGAGAATCATCCGGATGTTCATGGCAACCAGGTTGGGCTGCTGATGCGGAGCCTCTGCTATCGCAACTCGCCTTCGATGAGCTGCGCCACGTGTCATGACGCGCATGGTGCGCGGCAGGATGTAGTCTTCTACTCGAACCGATGTGAGACGTGCCACACGTGGCAGAGTTGTGGACGGGCGAAGAGCCTGGGTCACGGGATCGCCAACGACTGCATTACGTGTCACATGCCGGTCGAGCCGACGAACATGATTGTCTCGGAGACGGCGGGAAGTGAAGCCCGGGCCCGTATGCGGAACCACTGGATCAAGGTTTATCCCGGGCAAGCCGTTCGATAGAGCGCTCGGGGATCCTCTTTGCGAGGTATCAGGATGAGGCGCATAACTCGGTGCTGCAAAATACAGGCGCAACTGATGGTGGTGGTGTTCGCGCCGCTGGTGGTGGCTTTGGCGCAGTCGACGAAGCCTCCTACGCAACCTCTGTCGCTTCCGGACCCGACGCCGCGAGAGGTTGATCCGCATCTGGTCTTTGGTCAGCCGCCTGTTTCGGCTGTCCAGCAACAGCGTGCGTTGCAACGGAGCCGCCTCTTTCACCAGCAGCTTGTGTCGACTTCGGACGAGATCGCGCTGCTTGCGCGTCAGCTGGAAGAGCGCGTTCGAAGCAGTGATGGGAGCGGGCCGGGCCCACCGAGCGTGATGGCTGCGCAGCAGATTGAGAAGCTCGCCAAGCAGATGAAGGACAAGCTGAAGGCGCAATGAGGCGGCCAGGGGTGAGGATGCAGATTTCTGATCGAAGCTTTCGGCGAGCTGGGTGCGGCTTTGTGAGGTGGCTGGCGCTGGCGATTGGCCTGAGTGCGATGGGAGGGGCTTATGCGCAAAGCCAGACGGCGCCTTCGCCGGTCAAGCCTCCGGCCGAGGTTTCCGCCGCGGTCGCGACGGCGAGCGCTCGCCAGGCTGCGCTTGTGGCCGATGCCGAACGGCTGCACAGGCTGGCGGACGAGCTGAGGGCGGAGGTTGCGAAGACGAACGGAGACACGCTTTCGCTCTCGGTGCTCAAGAAGGCGCAGGAGGTTGAGGCCCTTGCGCACAGCTTGAAGGAACGTCTGAAAGGGCAGTGATTACGGCGCAACTTTGTGTTCATCCTGCAGGTGACTCAGCAGCGCGTCGCTTGCCGCGTCTGCGGTTCTGGTCATGCGGGCAGCGATCTCAGACTCCTGCCGTGAACGTGCCGGGTCGCCCTGCGCCCGATAGAGCTTCGCGAGGCGGAGGTGGGGACCGACCTCCCTGGGGTCGAGCTGGATCGTCTTCTCGAACTCTTCGATCGCCTGCTGATTCTGCCCGGCGTTGTTGTACAGGATTCCGAGATCGCGATGTGCCATGGCTGAGGATGGGTCTGAGGCGAGCGCCGTCAGCAGCTCAGGCTTTGCTGCATCCGGCTGGTTGGTCACAAGCAGGCAGTCGGCGAGGTAAGTTCGCGATTGAAGATGGGATGGGTCATTGGTCAACTCGGCGCGGAACTCCTGCTCGGCTTCCTCGAACTTACTCTGCTTCCAAAGCAGGTAGCCGAGGCCGAAGTGAACGTTGGGCTCCGCAGGATTGGCGCGAACCGCCGCGCGAAACTGTTCGATTGCCGAGAGGCTCTCGCCCTGTTCGTCGAGTGTCTCGCCGGTGAGCATGTCGGCCTCTGATGAGGCGGGGTCGATGGCGAGAATCTCCTGCGCTGTGGCGAGCACGCAGGGATATTGCTTGCTCCAGAGACAGCTATGCGCGAGCGCCAGGCGAAGCGGCAGATTCGAAGCATCGCCCTGAGCGGCCTTCCGGAGGTAGGGGATGGCGACAAGATAATCGCCGATCCCGTAGTGAGACATCCCGAGCAGGATCATCAGCCTCTGATCGTCAGGAGAGCGTTTCAACTCTACTTGAAACGCCTGAATCGCTGGTGAGAACTGGCCTGCTTTGAAGAGGGCAAGGCCGCGGTTCATTCCGAGACCGGGAAGATTCGGATTGAGCTGAAGCGCCCGGTCGTAGAAGCGGATTGCCTCTTCGAAGTGTTGCTGGCGGGCCGCCAGGAGTCCGAGGTGGGCTGGTGGTTCTGGGTCAGAGGGGTGAGCTTGTGCCAGAGTCTCCCACGCCTGCTGGGCCTCGGTGATCTGGCGGGCGCGCTCGAGCGCCATGGCGGCTTCCCGGGGAGCTTGCTGAGTAGATCCAGTGGCCGCCATCGAGGCGATCAACAGAACTGAGGCGATGCGAGGTGCGATGAAGGAGAGGCGTGCCAAGAGAACCTCGTGCGGTGAACCAGGAGAGTCGATTCACTTTACTGCAAGCAAACGGTATGGAGGAAAAGACGATTGAGTGGATAAGAAAAAAGGGGCGCGACAGCCAGGCTGCCGCGCCCCAAGGAGGCAGTACGTTAGAAGCTCACTTTGGCCCCTAATTCCAGAACACGCGGATCCCAGGTGCTGGTGACCTGACCAAAGTTCCCGTTGCCAAGACTGCTGCTGACGCCGTTGAACTGCGTGTGATTGAAGGTATTGAACGATTCTGCACGAATCTGCAGGTTGGCCCGTTCGGTGAAGGAGAAGGTCTTATACACGGATGTCGTGAAGTTGGAACGGCCGGGACCAACGATCGAGTCACGACCTGCGTTTCCGAATCCCTGGTTTGGACCACCTGCCCATGCTGGCGTCGGTGCGGTGAATTGCGTTGTGTCGAACCACTGCTTCTGTGTCTTGAGATAGTGCGTACGACCACTGAGATTTGGCCGGTTGGTGTAGCCGCCGCCCAGACCGATCGGATCGTAGCTGATCGAAAGGCCGGGACCCTGGTTTGCAATGATCGTGCCGGTCTCGAAGATTGCCGTACCGGCAACTTCCCATCCGCCCAGCGTCGAGTGCACCAAGCCGGAGCTCTTGTTGAAGATCGGCAGCTTGTAAATGTAGTTCATGTTGAGGATCTGGCGGCGATCCAGTGCGCCAGAACCCTTGTCGTATTTCAGGTTATAAGGATTGCTGATGCCGTTCAGGTCGTAGCTGGTGAGATCGATCTCGTGCGAGTACGTGTAATCGATCTCTCCGCTGAGACCCCAGCGGTTCTGCGCGCGAAGTCCGGTCTGGAAGCCGTTGTAGTTGCCGTTGGTCGTATTCTCCTGCTGGTTGATGCCGGTGTAACCCTGGTAGGTGCGAAGGATGTTGGCGTTCGGAATCGAGGCGCCGTTGGGGTTTGTACCGGAGTGATTGTTGGGATCTCCCGCATTCGCGCGTGAATAAAGTGAACCGATGAGAGGCGTGTCGAGCGAGTAGTTGTTGATCTGGCGTTGGATGTTCTGGTGCCATGCCAGGTTTCCTACATACTGCACAACGAGGATGACCGAAGGCGCTACTTCACGCTGTACGCCGAGGCTGTACTGTGCGACACCGGGCGCACGATAGGTGCGGGCGAGTGTCGTCAGGCCTTGCGCAAAGAATGGATTCGCAGCGGTCTGTCCACTTGCCCAGCTGGTGTGTGGGTCGGACAGATAGACGTTGGTAGCGGATGGATCGTTGAAGTACGGCTCGTTGGTTGCGGCGTTGTAGATGTCGTTTCCCTGGAGACGTTCAAAGAACGAACCAATGCCTCCGCGAAGAATGGTCTTGCCATTTCCCAACAGGTCTTCAGAGAAGCCGACGCGCGGCTGGTAGGTCTTGTAGTCGTTCGTCACGAGACCGATTGGATGGCCGTTGTTGCCTGCGTTGTAGATTCCGTTGAGGTAGAAAGGTTGAGTGGCTCCGGCAGGCGTCTGGAAGCCGGGGCCGTTCGGGTCGAGCGATCCATCGGATTTGAAGACTGGCTGCTGGCTCGCAAGGTAGAGGTTTGGATCGAAGTTGGAGAGAGCGTTATTACGCTCCCAGGCATGTGGCAGGGCGTCGTAGCGGATGCCAAGCTGCAGGCTGAGGCGCGGCGTTACCTTCCAGTTGTCCATCACATAGGCGGAGACGGTCTGGTTTACATAGTGACGGATGGGAAGCGCTTGTGCCTGGTCGTAGTTGCTGGCCAGTCCGAGCACCATGTCCATCATGGAGTCTCCCGACTTGGTACCGAAGCTGAAGTTGCCGCCCGGATCGCCGAAGAGCTGCTGGTTCTTGGTGTATCGGTTGTAACCGAGGCCGAACTTCATGGCGTGCTTCCCGGCGGTATAGGAGACATCGAGCTTGGGGTCGTAATCCTGCGCCGCGTTATGCCATGGGGCCGAACCCGGATTCTCGTTCGTGTTGTAAGGAGCACCCCACGTGATGTTGGGGATGTTCTTTGAGCCGTTGACAAAGTACTTGTTGACAGCGAAGCCGGACGGAGCAAGAGAGTTTGCGCTGTTGACGATGTTGATGACGTTGCCGTCGTAGTTCATCCCCACTTCAACCAGCAGCGTTGGCGTGATGGCACCGGTGAGACGAATGGTTGCGCTGTTGGCGGGGTTCGAAAGCGTACTGGTGATTGTGTTGTAGCTTGCTCCGGACCAGCCGAGCATCGGGGATGCATAGGCCTGAGTGACGCTGTCATGCAGGTAGTGGCCAAGAATCTGCCACTTGTCGTTGAACCTGTGATCGATACGCACGACGTCGTCGCGCACCGTGATTGGCTGGTTGGCCGACGAGATGCGGTAGCCATTTGCAAGATTCGGAAGCGGCACGACACCCGTGCCGAAGTAAGAGACGGCGTTCGGATCGATGAGGGCTGCGGGAATCGTATTGTTCGGGAACGCCTGTCCGGGGGTGAGTCCCAGGGCAGCCAGCTTCGCGTTGTAGGCCGGATCGCCTACGTTGGGAACGACCAGCATGGTTGTTGGAGCGAAGGAGGGGGCGACATAGGCAAGGGACTGGCCGGCAACCGGAAAGTCCTGAGTCGGAAGGGTAGCTGCCTGCGTGGGACTGCTGCCCTGGACCAGCTTGCGCCACTCTTCGTTCCAGAAGAAGAACGTTTTGTTGCGGTTCGCGTTGTAGACCTTCGGGATGAAGAGCGGGCCACCGATGTTGAACCCGTAGATGTTGTAGTTCAACTTGGTACGCGGTGTCACGGGGTTGGTCTGTTTATTGAAGTAGTTGTTCGCGTCGTAGGCGGCGTTGCGATTGAACTCGAACAGCTGCCCGTGGAATTTCTGCGTGCCGCTTTTGAGCGCGAGGCTGATGGTTGCACCGGAGGAGATACCGTAGTCCGGCGGGTAGTTGCTTGCGAGCGTTTCGAATTGCGCGATCGCGTCCTGTGAGGGCATGATGTTCATGCCGCCGGCGCCGCCGCGGTCGTCCGCTTCGCCACCATCGATGAGCCAGATGTTGTGACTCTGACGCAGGCCATTGACGCTGATGGTGAAGTTCGACGCTACCGAGGTGGGCGTGTTGTTGTCTGGAAGGGCAGAGCTGACGCCGAGTCCCAGGGCCGCCAGTGAAGCGAAGTTGCGGTTCTCGGTAGCGAGACCGGCGATCTGCTCGGAGTCGATCAGGGTGCTGACCACGTTTGAATCCGTCTGCACGGCCAGCGCGTTCGCGGCTACGGTCACCGTTTCGTTCACGGTGCCGACAGCCAAGCTGGCATCGGCGCGAAGGGTCTGGGAGATGTTGACGACCAAGCCCTTTTTGACGGTTGTGCCGAAGCCCTTGGACGTGACGGTCATGTCGTAAGTGCCGACGTTCAGGCCGGGAAAGCTGAAGACGCCGCTATCGTTGCTTTGGGTCGTGGAGGTAAAGCCGGTGCCGGTTTCGCGAATTGCGACCTGGGCTCCGGGGACCGAGGCTCCGGCCTGATCGGTGACGGTTCCTGTGATGAGAGAGTTCTGTTGAGCGTGCCCGTACATGGGGATCGCCAGCAGACCTGCGGATAGAAAAATCGATTTACTAAGCTCTCGTGCTATTGCCTTCATCGAGGTCTCCATTGAGCGGTGCATTGAAGTATTGAAGAAGGGGCGGGAAGCTCAGTCGTTCTCGATCTGCTTTGGTGCAGATTTCCTTTCAAGCTATGCATCCCGTCCAACGTGTTGTGCGTCCCTTGCATCCAAGGCACAGTGAGAGATCAACCGCGCTTTTGGAGCACACCGATAGTGCTGCTTCCGATCAGAGATCGGCTATACGGGAACGCCTGAATTTTAGGTAGGACTTGTGCGGCGAGCTGTGTAGGAGAAGTCCTACATTGCGTCTCGGTGGACGATCGTCCGAGCCTATTGATCCAGATGATGGTCGATCGAGTAGTGAATCAAGTCGGCTGTCGAATGAAGTCCGAGCTTTCCGAGGATTCGGGTGCGGTAGGTACTGACAGTCTTGACACTCAGGGAGAGAATATCGGCGATGGCGGAAGCGTTCTTGCCGGACGCGATCATGCGCATCACTTGAAACTCCCGGTCCGATAGCTGCTCGTGCGGGAGTTCCGATGCAGGACGGCCAAGGTTTCGGGCAAGCTGCTCGGCGAGGCTTGCCGTGATGTATCGCCCTCCGCGGAGGACCTTTTGAGCCGCCTCCACCAGCCTTTCCGAGTCGCTATCCTTCGAGACATAGCCGGAAGCGCCGCCCTTCAACGCCCGGATTGCAAACTGCTCCTCCGAGTGCATGCTGAAGATGATGACCGGAAGCCTCGGACGCTCGGCCTTGATCTGCTTCAGGAGATCCAGGCCGCCGCGACATGGAAGGTCCACGTCGAGGATCACCAGGTCCCACTGGTCTTCTGCGAGCAGGTGCAGAGCTTCCTGCGAGTTGCGTGCGGTTCCGATCGTGGGCCGATCGAAGGCCTCAGCGAAGATACGCCGGAGTCCCAGCTGAATCATGACGTGATCATCAATGATGAGTATCTTCATGAGGGTCGCGGTCCGGGGTTCGCTTTTGCACTTTGCAGGGCATCCGCAGAGTCAAGGTTGTCCCGTTGCCGGGTTTGCTCGAAAGGTGAAGCTGGGCGTGCATGAGCAAGGCGCGTTCCGACATTCCCAGGACTCCCAGGGACTCCGTTGCGGTGAGCCTGTTCGTGTCAAAGCCTACACCATCGTCTTCGACCACCATGACGGTAGCGCTGCGCTGCCGCTCGAGGGTCAACCCGACGTGATGGGCGTTTGCGTGGCGGGCAATGTTGGTTAGCGCCTCCTGGAAGATACGAAAGAACCCGATGCGCTGATCGTCTGACAGGCCCAGAGGCTGGTCGGGCATTGTCAGCGTGAAGTCGATTCCGGTGCGCCGTTGAAACTGCTGCATGTGCCACTCGATCGCCGCTGGAAGGCCAAAGACGTCGAGCATCGCAGGCCGAAGATCGGTGGCGATGTTGCGGACCAGTGAGATTGTCGAGTCGATGACTTTCATCGATTCCTCGACCATGCCGACCCAGGTTTCGCGTGCCGCCCCATGTTTGCGAACGATCCAGTCGAGCTCCATCTTGAGCCCGGAGAGCGCCTGGCCCAACTGATCGTGCAGTTCCTGGGCGATGCGCAGGCGTTCTGCCTCGGTTGCGCTCTGCAGGCGCGCGGTCAGGGCGCGCAGTTGTTTCTCCGAGCGCCGGAGCTTTGCGACGGCCTGCTTGCGTTCGGTGATGTCGACGACGGTGCCGAAGAGACGTGCAGGCTGGTTGAGTGTTTCGGGTACCTTACGGCCGCGAACCCAGATCCAGCGGATCGTCCCGTCCAGCCGGCGGATTCGAACTTCGTGGTCCAGTGGTTCGCCCTGCACGGCCCGGCGAACCTTCGAATCGAGCCCGGGCCGGTAGCGCGGAAGTACCTGGTTGAGGAAGGTTTCGTAGTGCCACAGATCCCGGTTGACAGGGTGTCCGAAGATCTCAGCATGGCGATCCGAGCAAGTCACGGAAGACTGCTCGAGGTCAAGCTCCCATTCTCCGAGGCTTGCGACCTCGATGGCCAGGTCAAGATGCGCGTTCGTCCGGCGCAACTCCGACTCAACCTGCTTGAGTTCGCTGATGTCCGTGCAGCTTCCCACCCAGCGGAGCAAGCGGTTGTCCGTGCCGCGGACGGGAATACAACGGGTGAGAAAGTGCCGGTAGGTCTGGTCCGCTCCGCGCAGCAGGATGACCATGTCGAAGAGCTTCTCTTCTTCAATCGAGGCGCGCCATTGCTTGAGGACCAGGGGAAGCAGAGTGGGGTCGTGGAGGAGTTGCCACTGCCAGCCCAGCAACTCTTCAGAGCGAAGACCGGTGTACTCGCACCAGCGACGGTTGTACCAGGTGATGGATCCATCCGGATCAGCGAGGAAGCAAAGTTGCGGGACGGTATTTGCCAGTATTTCAAAGGTGGACGGGTCCGGCTCAAACCGCACCGGTGAGTCAGCGACCTTCGCAAATTGCATCCTGTCGTTCATTGCGCGGCTCGCTCGCTCTACTTCGTTCTTATCTGCAGCTGCATGGGGTCTTTCTCGTCGCGCAAGTATACGTCCGCGGTTGGCGAGTTGACGACAGGTTCGGTGAAGCATTTCGGGCACCCGGACGACGAAAAGCGGAAGCGCCTCTGCAGGAGGCGCCTGCTCTGGGCGCAAATCGGGGTTGTGAGCTCGCCGCTAGCCGGACGGCATCTTGGGCGAAGACAGATTGTTGGGCAAGGTTGTCCCGGATTGAGTGTGAATGCTTGCGGCTCAACTGCTCATCGTAAGCTGCGACTCGTCGCGATCATGCTGGCCGAATCGGCGAAGATCAGACATTGCGGGACCGGGGCGCGGGTATGCAGTGCAAAGCTTTGGGTATACGCTACTCTTGCGCCGCGACGTTCCGGCGTCAGGAGTACGCTTTGTGGACGACCGCTTCTCTGAGAGCCTTTCCGCTTGCCATTTTACTGTTCGGGTCGTGCCTTTCCGCCCAGCAACTCCGTCTTACACTCGATCCTGACAAGCCTCTGAATCCCGTGAGCCCTACCCTCTACGGCCTCATGATCGAGGAGATCAACCACTCGATCGACGGAGGGCTGTACGGCGAGTTGGTCCAGAATCGTGCGTTTCATAGCGACTGGTCGGGTACAACTCCCTGGGACCTTGTTCGACGAGGATCTTCGCAAGGGACACGTGCGCTTGACCCAAGTTCTGGGCCTTCTCAAACCCTGTCCAGCAGCATGAAGCTCTCAATCACGTCTGCCTCACCTGGTAACGAGGCAGGTCTCACCAATCCCGGATACTGGGGCTTTGCCCTCAAGCCGAATTTGACTTATACCGGGTCACTCTACGCGCGGGTCGGCGATGACAGCCCCGGTCCCGTGACGATCAGTTTGATCAACAACCGGACCGGCGCCGTGCAGGCGAGTGCCATGGTGACGCCCAAGCCGGGAGGCTGGGGGCAATACCCGTTCAAGCTCAAGACCGCAGGGATCGTTCCTTCCAGTGACAACCATCTGGAAGTGACCGTCGCGCATCCGGGGAGCATCTGGCTCCAACTCATCAGCCTGTTTCCGCCGACTTACCACAACCGTCCGAATGGCCTGCGACCCGACCTCATGACGATGATGGCCGAAATGCATCCGACGTTTCTGCGCATGCCGGGGGGTAACTTTCTGGAAGGGAATAGCCTCGCGGACGCGTATGAGTGGAAGAAAACGATCGGTCCCATAGCAGATCGTCCGGGCCACAACGGCCCGTGGTTCTACTGGTCCAGTGACGGGATGGGGCTTCTCGACTATCTGACCTGGTGCGAAGATCTCCACATCGAACCGGTGCTCGCGGTGAACGCCGGATATGCGCTCAATGGCACGCATATCACTCCAGGCCCAGAGCTCGCGCCGCTTGTGGAGTCGGCTCTTGACGAAGTCGAGTACGTCACCGGGGACACATCGACTCGATGGGGTGCGGTTCGCGCCAGGGACGGGCATCCGGTTCCGTTCGTTTTGCACTATATCGAGATCGGAAATGAAGATTACCTCGACAAATCCGGCAGTTACCCGGCGCGCTATGCTCAGTTTGCCCAGGCGCTTCATCAGAAATATCCGCAGTACAAACTCATTGCCACCGATGGCAACTCCGAGTACACGACCCGCGTTGCGGATCCGGAGGTCTCGGACGAGCACTATTACAAATCGCCCTCGGACATGATGGATCTTGTGCATCATTATGATCGCTCTCCCCGCACGGGTCCGAAGATATTTGTCGGGGAGTGGGCGACCCGCTCCGGGTCACCCACTCCCAACTTCGGGGATGCGCTTGGTGACGCCGCGTGGATGACTTCGCTTGAGCGCAACAGCGATCTGATCGTGATGGCCTCATACGCGCCGCTCTTCACCAACGTGAACCCCGGGGCCATGCAGTGGCCAACCGATCTGATCGGGTACAACGCCGCGATGGCTTACGGCTCACCAAGCTACTATGCGCAGGCGCTCTTCGCCGGCCATCTTGGCGATACTACGATTGCGGCGAGCCTATCCCGCGAGGACGACCGGCTCTTCTATTCCGCAACGAAAGATACCAAAGCAGGCAAAGTCCATCTGAAACTCGTGAACGCCCATAACACGCCTGAGACGCTCGTCATCGGGGGGCTTGCAGGAAAGCGCACAGCCGAGATTTTCAGCCTTCACGCGAACACCTGGGACGATACAAATTCAATCACTGACGCCGAGCATATTCGTCCTGTTGTCTCGAACGTGGCGATCACGGCGGGGGAATGGCCGCATACCATTCCGGCGAACACCATTGAGGTCATCGACATCCCGTTGCGCTGATGGCGGAGAGCAGACTAGTCTTTTTCGTGCCGGAGGTTGAGGTCTGCTTTCGCGAAGGAGACCCCAACCTAACATGAGAATTACTCGGGGACTATCTTACTCAGCGTTAGGTTGCGCGATGAGTCTCCGACCATCAGCGTTCTCTGCCCGCTGGGTTTAATCCACTGCTTCTTTTCTACGGACCAGTACTGGAAGGCACGGGGCGCTACGTGCATCGTTACCTCACGCTCTTCGCCTGGCTCGAGGGACACACGGTCGAACGCAACGAGCGTCCTGGGAGCAAACTGAGCTCCCGCGGGTTTTGTCGAGGGCGCGTTCAAATATACCTGCGGCACCTCATCTCCGCGCACCTGTCCGGTGTTTTTTACGTGCACCAAAACATCCGCACCGCCATCGCTGTCAGCTTTCACGGTTAGTCCGGACATCGCAAATTGCGTGTAGGAAAGGCCAAAGCCGAAGGGAAAGAGGGGGGCGATGTTCTGGTCGTCGAACCAGCGATACCCAACGAGAACACCCTCAGAGAATGTCGTCTTCCCATCCACGCCCTTGGTAGACCGCTCCGGGTGCGCCGGCGAGTTCGCGGCATAGTCCGTCAGTTGCTTCCCCCATGTCATTGGGAGCTTGCCGCCCGGGTTATTCAGCCCCAGCAGAGTTCTGGCTTCCGCCATGCCGCCCTCATCTCCAGGCCACCACATCTCGACGACACCCTTCACCTTGTCGATCCACGGCATGGCAATTGGCTGGCTCGTATTCAGGACCACCACCGTATTCGGATTGACGGCAGCGATCTCTTCGATGAGCTTGTCCTGATCGCCTGGCAGTTCGAAGTGCGGCTTGTCGCGCGTCCATGCGAATACTACGGCGGTTTCAGCGTTCTTCGCAGCCGCAATCGCAGCCGCATGATCGCGCTCCCGTGCCTCCGGCGTCATCCAGTTCAACCGCACCTGCACGGGCGCACTGGACGTATCCACTGAGGTCACGACTTCAATCGCATGCTTGCCTGCCGCTAACTCCACCGACCGCCGAATGTTATCGAGGCCATCTGTTGTTGGCAAACCATTATCCTGCGTCGCGTGCTGCACGTCTCCATGCACCGTGCCCTTGACGGCCCCGCTGCGACCAACTTCTTTGCCATCGATGCTCAGAATGCCGCGCGTTCCCAGAAGTTGCAGGTAGAACCAGTAAGCGCCGGCCTTCTCAACATGGACCTCACCCTTCCAGGTCATGGCGCTGTTCGGGGGCAGGGCCTTCCCGTTCTTCTTCGTGAAGTCGAGTGTGGGATCGATACCCTTCAGACCCTTCGCATCGACACGTTCGAGGCCCGGCTTTCCGTCATGGCTGAACGTTTCCGCGCCGATCGTGGTGCCGGTCATATCGTCAGCGACGGCGAACGTCACCTTCGCCCCTGGCGCTAACCTTTTGATCGCTTCGAGCGGACCAACCTGCCGCTCCGGAATCCCCGGCGACCGCTCCCCGAAGGTTCCGATCGCCGCCACCTGTCCGGCCGTCGGCCCAATCAGCGCGAAGCTCGCATTCTGCTTCAGCGGCAGCACGCTGCCTTCGTTCTTCAGGAGCACTGCCGCATCTTCGGCGGTTTTCTCGATGATCTTTCCGTTGCCCTCAAGATCCTGGGCAGTCACGTTGTGCTTCTGCTTCCCATCGAGATAACCGAACCGATCGATCTCATACAGCACAAGCCGGGCCGCCGCGGTCACCGTAGCCTCGGTGATCGACCCATCTTTCAATGCGCTCCGCATCGTCGCGTTATCCGAGTCCATCGGGAAGGCGTTCATATCCATCCCGCCGCCTTTCGTCTCCTCGGGAATTGTCCCGCCGAGCATCCCCGCCAGCGCCGCGAGGTTCGGCTTCGTCGGAGCCCCGGTATCCTCCGGCCGCGTTCTGAAGTAGGTATGCATCATCCCGGCGAACGGGCTATCGGCTGCGACTTCGCCCGGCATCTCCATCGTGAGGCCCTGGTTGATGAAGTGAACGTTATGCACGCCGCCCCAGTCGGAGGTCACGAACCCCTTGAATCCGAGTTCATCTCGCAGGATCGTCTTCAGCGTATCTGCGTTCCCGCAAGCAAATGTTCCATTCACCTTGTTGTAGGAGCACATGATCGATGCCACGCCAGCCCTGATTGTCGCCTCGAACGGCGCCACGTAGACCTCGTGCAGCGCCTGCTGATCCACGAAGATGTTGTAGGAATCGGAGTCGTAGGCCACAAAGTGCTTCGCCTGGGACATCACTCCCTGCGCCTGCTCGCCTCTCACCTCACCTGCGGCCAACACGCCGCTCAGATAGGGATCTTCGCCGAGAGTGTTGTAACCGCGCGCAAAAGTGATGTCCCGATCGATATTGATGAAGGGTTGCAGCACAACGTCGATCCCCAACGATCGCGCCTCCCGCCCAATGGCCACGCCATTCGCCTCTGCATCCTTTGCGCTCCAGGTGGCGGCTACGCCCATCGTCGCCGTCTGTGCTTGCCCTGGGATTCGCGTCAACACGCCCGGAGGCCCGTCGGCGAAACGCAAAGAGGGAACACCGAGCCTGGGTACGCCCGGCAGGTAGCCCGCCTGGCCCTGATTCGTCGCCGCCGGTTCCACATCCCCGCGGATCAGGTTCATTTTTTCTTCCAGCGTCATCTGCTGCAGCAGCTTGTCGATCCGGGCCTCATTCGCCTTGTCGACGGGGACCGCCTGGGCATTCGCCGTGATTGCAGACACAATTGTCAGAAAGCAGAGGGAAGCAGTGGAACGCACGTTCATGGGTCGATCTCCTCATACCCTCGAGGCATGCTGCGTTAACGCACACGCCAAACTATCCCGTCGAGGTCAGAGGAGTATACGCGAGGATTCGTCAAGCCGGGTTCAGCGAGGTGTGAGCCAGGATTGTTGCATTCAAAGGGTTTGAATGCGTGACCTGCTGTTGTCAGGATCTTTGCCGCGGAAGGGTCTGACCAGATTGGCGGAGCGGCATCTTGAAGTTGTTGCGAGTTGTGTTGGACGCCGGGACGGCTTTCAATAACGTCGCTGTTGTCTGGTTCTCCTTCTGCGCGTGTTATCGCTTTGCAAACGCCGTGGAGGGGGCAGCAGCGTCAGCGTCTGTTTCGCTTTCTTTCAGGTCCATTCTTTCGATCAAACCATCCACGATCATGTGAACGTGACGGACTTCAGAATCCGAGAGTACGGCGCCGCCGAGACTCTTTACCAGTTGATGGACCCGTACCTCAGTCTTGCCATCGTTGCGATCAATGATCTCGATGGGTTCGACGTGTGGGTCGAATTCGTGCCACTGGCGTGTCCAGTAGGCGCGAATCTCGGCCTTCCCGATGACACGTCCACCTTCGGATGCCTTGGGCCAGCTAACGCTGTCGCTCATCAGCGCAAGCGCCGCGTCGATGTCCCGCTGGTTGAAGGCTGAGTACGCCTGGGCAATGACTCTTTGGGTAATGGTCAAGTGTTTTCCCCTGAAACTTATGTGTACTACACACATAGATGCGCGGAGAATGAAGGCAGTTCCGCAGGCCGCAGAACCGTTTCATCCAAAATTGCAGTTGGACGAACTTATCGAGTGCCTCGATGATGCGCTTTTGTCAGACTGCCGGCGAGAGCTGTCATCAGTTTGTGCGTCCACCGTCCTTCTGGTGCCGACTGACACGGGTGAGACGAACATCAAGGCTGACGGAGAGGCATGTCCATAAGAAAAGCTCATGATGCGCATATTCGTGCAAGGTTGCCAGCTCTTCATTGCTCGGTACTCGACATCGTCGTGTTCTTCAATAGCCCCGAGCGGGTGCTGCCAATCTGGAGAGTGCCGGGCTGACGCTCGAAAGAGCCTTGTTCCCTCTGCTGGTGGTGATCGGGAAGTACGGCCCGATCGGCGTTGTGGATGTGGCCGCGCGGTGCGGGCGCGACTACACAACGGTCAGCCGGCAACTTGCGCGCCTCGAACAGCTTGGTCTGGTGGCGCGTCGCGAAAGGTCGGCTCAACGCCGCAGCCGGGAAGCTTCCGTGACGACCCTGGGAAGAGCGGCCACCGAAGCGGTAGATGCTGCGCGTGAACGGCTCGCCTTGAAGATGTTTCAGGACTGGTCTCGCGCTGACTACGATCAGCTTGTGCGGCTGACGCGCATGCTGGCGGATGGATTGTCCGAAACTCCCGCACCCGGATCAAACCTGGCCATACGTATGGCTGCGAACGGCCAATCCCAGTAATGCCCGGCCTCGTGGTTTAGGCAATAGCCCGGGATTTTATCGGGCGGGGAGGGCGGGCGGCTGCGACGGGACCGGTCCGAGTCGTCGGAAGATGACCGCTTGCGGGTCTTCGTAGATGACGTGCCAGCCCTGGAGCAAGCGCAACACCTGGACCATGGGCGAAGTCCGCGCCAGCAGGCACGTTTCAATGGCAAAACGGTCAAGCAGCAGGCTTGGATCTTCCTGGAGGGGTTCCCAGCGAACCATCTGTGCGAAGACGCCTGCCCATTCGTATACGTCGGCACGTCCATCCATGAAGACCTGGTCTCCGGGATCGGACCAGATGAGGTAGCCACCGAAGACGTAGTCGTTCAGGAGATGTCCCTTGTGGTGAGCATCTTTCAGGAACGTCACAGCGGCAACTGGGTTGTTCTCCGCGACCTGCTTCACTGTCCTTACGCAGCTGCCCCTCGAAGGAGCCCTCTTCGTGATAGTCCTCGATGCTGATGATGTGGCCGCCCTCGAACGTCGCAGGCAGGTCGGCGACTGTGATGGTGTCGCCGGTCGAAATGATGATGGCACGCTGAATGACATCTTCCAGCTCCCGGAAGTTGCCCGGCCTTGCGTAAGCTCGCAGCATCGCCATTGCATCCGAATCAATTCACGAGATTGGTTCCACGGGTCGGCTCGGCTCACAGGGAATATCGTTGAACCATATCTTGAGACACATTTCGTCGTGATAGACAGCGCTGACGGAACAAAGTTGTTGCAGCGCCCGGAATCTAAACATAAAAGTAAGGGTCATTTGAACGATGAAAGAGCAGTCAGAAATGGCTTGTGACGAGCTTGGGTCTTCGTGACCAGCATCCTCCCACCCAGAGCTAACAAGTCAAAACACCCGAAGACAAAAGTTGGCGACTAAGGCTATCGCTTTAGAGCGAGGTGGGATGCGCGCGGCCCTGCAAAGCGCAGGAATTGCAAATGCTTCTGGGCGCCGAGGAGAGTTGGTTTGCACCACGCCGCTGTGTTTGACGAAGCGAGAGCATTGCCGCCGGGCGCATGATTGAGCTTCCGTGTGGGGTTCCTCATCACCGCTGCCTAGTCAGCAGGCCCGTGGGATCGATTCGCTGATTAGCTGAAGCAGAGCTCATCTCCTCGGAGCCGCCAAGAGAATGCTCCTTACGAGCGCCCCTGGCATCCAACGTTTATGCAAGCTAACCACTTAAAGGATGCCGATTTACCCATTCGTCAGGATCCAGGGGCCGCCCCGATTCAGTTTCCCTTTGCGAATACTTACTGCCACTTGCCTCGTAACTTTTTCGCACGAGTTCTGCCAACGCCCGTCCGGGCGCCACGAATCATCAAATTGAATGTTCCTCTCGCCTTGAAGTTGGGCTTAGATCCGGTGGCGCTTGCGAGTGACGCAGGCACACAAATCCTCGCGGGGAATCGACTGGCAATTGGTTCTGAACCAGTTGCAACGGCCTATGCTGGCCATCAGTTTGGAAGCTTTGTCCCGCAGCTCGGCGACGGCCGCGCGCACCTCCTGGGAGAGGTGCTTGCCGATACCGGAGAGCGATACGACATCCAGCTTAAGGGTTCGGGACCTACTCCGTTCTCCCGCCGTGGTGATGGCCGGGCGGCACTAGGACCCGTTTTGCGTGAATATCTGGTGAGCGAAGCGATGGCCGCCCTCGGGGTTCCGACGACACGGGCGCTGGCTGCAGTTGTCACGGGGGAAGATGTGTTTCGCGAGCAGATTCTGCCGGGTGCTGTCTTGACGAGGGTCGCAGCGAGTCACCTGCGCATCGGCACATTTCAGTACTTCGCCGCTCGTGGCGAGTTGGAGTCGCTCCGTGTACTCGCGGACTACGCCATCGCACGACATTATCCCGAGGCGTCTGCTGCGCCCAAGCCCTATCGTGCCTTTCTGGATGGAGTAATCCATCGGCAAGCGACTCTGGTGGCTCATTGGATGCTTCTGGGCTTTGTTCATGGAGTGATGAATACCGACAACACCTCAATCTCCGGGGAAACCATCGATTACGGGCCCTGCGCCTTCCTCGAAGCGTATGAGCCAAACAAGACCTTCAGCGCGATCGACCGCAGCGGGCGCTACGCCTATGGCAACCAGCCGGATGCGATGCACTGGAACCTCACCCGCCTCGCCGAAGCCCTGCTGCCGTTGATCACCGCTGAAGCGGGCAGCGACGAGAGTGGGTTGGCATCTGCTTACGAAGCCTTGTCAGCGTTTGGGGCACACTATGAGGGGGCCTATACGGCAGGCTTTCGGCGCAAGCTCGGCCTCCAGCAAGCTCAGCAAGAGGATTTCGCCCTGATCGCCGATCTGAAGGAGATAATGGCGGCGGACCACGCCGACTTTACGCTGACCTTCAGGTGGTTATGCGACGCCTCTGACCAACCATCCGCAAGACAAACCGCCCGCCATCCCTTTACTGATGTTGTCTCCTTTAAGTCCTGGGCGGCACGATGGGCGTCCCGCTTGAAGCAGGAAGCGGTCGCGACGGAAGACAGGGCAGCCGCAATGCGGAGCGCAAACCCTCTATATATTCCACGGAACCACTTGGTCGAAGCGGCCTTGATTGCGGCGACAAATCACCAGGACTTCGAGCCGTTTGAGCAACTCCTCCAGTCTGTCTGTCGGCCTTACGGAGAAATCGTAGAGTGGGAACGGTTTGCCCGACCTGCCGAGCCACAAGAACTCGTGCAAAATACCTTCTGCGGCACGTAGGACAGATCTCCCGGGCGAACGTCATGGATGGGCTAGTGCCCCTCATCTAAAGGGCGCGTGGCCCACGTGTTCTCGGGAGTTCACCTCGTCACGGATCGGACCGCCAGGCTTTTTAGGTAAGCTGACCACTGCGGATCTTCACATTTGGTTATTCCGTGCATCAAAACTGGGCATCGCTCGCCATGGGCGATGTCTTAGCGTTTCATGTCGTTGTTCCGTGCCTGTTCAGCTAGTTCGTCAATGTCGGTCCCCAGCATCTGGCTTTACGCACCAGCGCAGTCAGTCTCGTCGGCGAGCGCATCGTTCATCTTCGACAATGCTGCGTACGGTGCACCCGGCGTGGCCTTTGTAAACATGATCCAGCCGCGCGAAGCATCATCTGCCGAAGTCGCGGAAGGTGTGTCATCCATCGTTTGCAATAGACTCGGGATCGACACTGCGCTCCTCAACGCTTCCGGTACAATGACGTTCCGTTGAAAGAGATACGTTCGAAGCGATCGTGATGCTGGAGTACGGACTCAGCGCTGCCCAGGATCAGGTAGCCGCCCGGCTCAAGCGTCATCCAAAGCTGATCGAGGATCTTCAACTTCGTCTCAACATCAAAGTAGATCAGGACGTTCCGGCAGAAGATGATGTGAAAGCTGCCAAGCGACTTCATGGACTGCCGCAGGTCAAACTGACGGAACGTCACCGTCTTGCGGATATCGTCTTTGAGCTGCCAGGCGCCGCCCACCTGAATGAAGTACTTGACCAGGTACAAAGCTGGCAGTCCGCGATTGACCTCGAATTGCACGTACTTTGCCTCGCGGGCAACCTGCAGAATCTGTCCCGAGATGTCCGTTCCCAATATCGTAAATTTTCTTGACTGTTCCATCTGCTCTCGCAAGAGCATCGCGATGCTATACGCCTCCTGCCCAGACGATGCAGCCGCGGACCAGATTCTGATGTCGCCCTGCGCGCCCAGCGTCTCACGCAACTCCGGCAGAAGGCGAAGCTGCATCGCCTCAAACGGAGCCATGTCGCGAAAAAAGAGCGTCTCGTTGGTGGTGAGCGCCTCCATCACCTGCTGCGTCAGGCCGGGGATGAGCCTCTGGCGCATGTTCGTGCAAAGAGCGTCCAGCGTCGGCTGGGAGTTCGTTCGCAGCAGCGGCGTCAGCCGCGCTTCGAGGAGGTAATGTTTGTCCGCATCGACCACGATCCCGGACTCTCGATAGACCTCCTGCTGCAGAAACCGATAGTTTTCCGGAGTGATCAGCGCAACGGACGAAGCCGGCTCGGCGTTTCTCGTGTGAGTCACACTCATGACCGTCCCGCCTGCCGGACCAGCTCGTCTGCGATGTCATCCAGGCCAAGCACGGCGTCGGCCAGTCCAGCCTCGGCAACAGCGCCCGGCATCCCCCACACCACGCTCGATTCACGATCCTGCGCCATCACGTAGCTTCCGCACCGCTTCAACTCTTCGGCACCACGCAGGCCATCCTGTCCCATGCCTGTCAGGATCAAGGCCAGACTCCGCCCGCCGTACAGTTCAGCGACAGAACGGAACAGAACGTCAACCGCTGGCCTGCAGGAGTTTTCCCGAGCCCCCTGATCGAGCATCGCGAGCACGTCGGTTCCAGAACGCTTGAGTCTCAGGTGAAAATCTCCCGGCGCCACGACCGCGCGTCCGGCGACGATCGCGGTTCCAGCGGTGGCCTCAACCACCTCGATGGCGCACTCGGTATTCAGGCGTGCCGCCAGCTGCCCGGTGAAAACCGGCGGCATGTGCTGAACAATGACCACGGGCAGTGGAAAGTCATGTGGCAGCCGGGGAAGTAGCCGCAGCAATGCCGTTGGTCCGCCGGTCGAGACGCCGACGCAGAGGATGTCCCTTGGTTCAATCCTGCCCAGCCGCGGCGCGCATGCAGCAGGCCGCGCAGCCGGGCAGGAAGAGACAGCCCGCGAAATGGCCTGTGGAAGGTCTGTTGCCGCGCCTGCCTGCCTGCCCCCTGCTGGAAAGAACTGCTTGATCTTTGCACTCAGTTCCACACGCAGCGCTTCCCCCGCCTCGGGGGACGACGCGGGGCTCTTGGCGACATAGTCATTTGCCCCGAGCATCAGCGCATCAATCGTCGATTGAGCGCCGCGCAGCGTCAGCCCGCTGCACATGATGATGATCGCTTTAGAGCCCCGGGCGCGGAGTTCCCGAACCGCCGCGAGTCCGTCCATGCCCGGCATCTCGATGTCCATCGTAATCACATCGGGATGAAGCTGTGCCTCCTGTGCGAGCGCATGGACGCCGCTCGAGGCGAAGCCGACAACATCGAAAGCAGGGTCGTCGCTGAGCAGATGCGTGACGATTCTCCGCGTCACCACTGAATCATCGACAACTAGTATGCGAATTCGAGCTTGCATGGTCGTTCCCACCTCTTCGCTTTCAGCCACGCGACGGCACATTGCTCAGGGACTAGTTACGTGAAACACCGAGAATCCTTAGTTTGGCGGCAAGCATCTCGGGTGTGAACGGCTTCATCAGGTACTCGTTCGCACCCGCAGACAGCGCGTCCACCATACTGCTGAGCTCGGTCTCGGTCGTCACCATGATGAACGGCACCGACGCGTACCGGGCGTCCGAACGAAAGGACCGAAGAAACTCCAGACCGCTCATCCTCGGCATGTTCCAGTCCGCAAGCACAAGGTCAAGTTCCAAACCGAGCTTCGGGAGTGCGGAGAGCCCGTCGATGCCGTCACAAGCTTCGGTTGTCTCGAAATCAAGCTGGGCCAAAATCTTGACGAGCACCTTTCGCGTTGCGGTTGAATCCTCAAGAACCAGTGCTTTGCGCGACATCTCTGCTGTCTCCCTGGTATCGCCTGTTGATCGTGCGCTCCTGCTCTATTTCGTGCCGCCGGCCATCTTCTGCAGCTGCGAAGCCATCTGGCTCAGGGAGCGTGCCGCACTCTGCGTCTGCGCTGCGCCCGAGGTCGTCAGTTCCGCGGAGTGCGCAACCCCCGCAATGCTGGTCGCGATCTCGCTGGTTCCGATTGCAGCTTCGGTCACGTTGCGCCCGATCTCTGCCGTCGTCGCCGTTTGCTCCTCGACTGCCGACGCAATCACATTCGAGATGTCGTTCACCTGCGTGATGATCTGCGTCACGTCAGCGATCGCTTTAACGGCAGCCGTCGTATCCGTCTGAATGGCTTCGATCTTCTGGCCGATCTCCTCGGTCGCGCGTGCTGTCTCTTTCGCAAGCTCTTTCACTTCATTGGCAACCACAGCAAAGCCGCGGCCCGCCTCCCCGGCACGTGCCGCCTCAATCGTTGCATTCAACGCAAGCAGGTTGGTCTGCTGCGCTATCGACGTGATGACCTTGATCACCTTGCCGATCTCAAGACTCGACGTGCCGAGTTGCTGGATGGTCCGGTTCGTCGCCTCCGCAATGTTGACCGCGCTCTTCGCAATCCGTGCCGCCTCAGACGCGCTCTTCGAGATCTCCCGGATCGAAACCATCATCTCTTCGGAACTCGCTGCGACGACATTGACGTTGGTCGAAACCCGTGTGCTGGTCTGGGAGACGGAGTTCGCCTGGTGAGAGGTAGCATCGGCATGGGTACTGAGTTCCTGGCTGACGTTGGTCAACTCCTCTGCCGACCCCGCAATTGTTACCGAGACGTCTCCGATCGACAGCAGCAGGTTGGTCATGCTCTGGCGCATGGCAACCTGCGCGCTCACATCCGAGGCGAACTTGACCACCTTTACCGGTTCGCCGGCGCTGTTGAAGATCGGGTTATAAGAGGCCTGAATCCAAACCTCTTTGCCTCCCTTGCCAACGCGCTTATATTCCGCCGCCTGGTATTCCCCGCGATTCAGTCGTGCCCAGAACTCCTTGTATTCTTCCGATGCCTGGTAGACAGAGTCGACGAACATCCGGTGGTGACGTCCCTTGATCTCATCCAGTGAATAGCCGATCACAGCCAGGAAGTTCTCGTTCGCATCGAGCACCGTTCCATCCATCGCGAATGAGATCGTAGCCTGCGACTTTCCGATCGCCGCAATCTGGCTCTTGTAGTCCAGGCTGAGCCGATCCTGAAGCACGCGCTCCGTCACCTCGTTCCATTCGAGCAAGGTGCCATCATAGGCTCCGTCCGGGGCCGAGGTTGCGCTGATCCGGAGCGAAAAGCGCAACGTTCCCAGTGAAATTTCGGTTTCGATGGGAAGGTTGCGCGGATCAGAGAGCAGCCATTGACGCGAGGAATCGTCGCAGAAAACGTCGAGGGTCGCGCCAAGCAGCTCGCCCCTGCCAAGGGCCGGCCACACGCTCGAAAATTCGCGCCGGTATTTTTCAAGCATTCGCTCCGCCGCCGGATTTGCATAGTGAACGGCAAAGCTGCGGTCGACCAGCATCACGCAGGCTGCGATCGTATCCGCTACGATCTTCAGCGTTCGCCCAGGTTGCCCTTCGGCTTTGTCTTCCACCAGACTTGAAGGCGCTTTGCTGTGTCCATTCCGTGGGCGCATCTCGTGGACCGGCGCAGCGGCTTTTCCGCCGAGATGAGAACCGTTCGTGCCTTCGATGTTCGCTGTCTTCGACAGCCTTCCAGTTGCAGCCGACATAATAGTCTCCGATGTTGTTGGTTTTGGCCTTGAGGACAGGTGCGGGCTCGGGCTCAAGCCCGATCGAATCGAATCGATGCGATCAGTGATCTCCGATCGCGATAACTCGCTCCGTGTTGAGCGCCAGCAGAAGCCCGGAGTCAAGTTGATAGACGGCGCTCAGCAAGGCTCTCTGCGCAGTCATAAGATTCTCCGGCGGTCGGGTCGATGCCGCCTGCGGCACGTCGAGAACATCACAGATCTCATCCACCAGCAGGCTGACCGTGCTGCCCTGCGAGCGGACAATGATGTTCATCCGTGGATGCTCGCTGTCGGCGGAATCCTCGATGCCAAGAACGCGCCGGATGTTCAAAGCTGTTACGATCTGACCGCGAAGATTGATCAGCCCTTCGACTGCGGCAGGCGCAAGCGGCACCGTCGCCATCTCCTGATAGCGCATCAACTCCTGGACGTCGGAGAGGTGGACTCCCATGAGCATCCCGGCGACCCGGAACGTCGCAAACTGGATGACATCGTGGGACGAGTTGCTGTTCATGTGCGAAGCCCTATGCATAGTGCGCCTCCGCCTCGATCAGTTCATCTTGCATCTCGGTCGGCGCAGCGTAATGGATTACCGCCGACTCGATCAGTTGGAGCAGCCGGGCCCGGTCTTCGCGAGATGCATCCGCATGGGGGAGCGAGCGGGTGGCCGAGCCGCCGCCGCGTCGCGTCAATGCAATCCGTGGGACCGCCGCGAGCGTCCGATCCTTCTGCAGCTGGGAAAGCAGATCGCGATCAGAATGGTCCGTGGCAGCAGCTGCCGGATCCTCATCCGCGTAAAGGATGACCTCGGGGACCACCTCTACCCCGGCCAGCATTTCGCCGCCAGAGTGCTCGCGGTCCGTCACGCGATGGCCATGCATTTCAAGAAAGCTGCGAAGCACCCCGCGCACCGTCCGGTTTGGATGCACGAGCAGGATGTTCTTTCCCTGCGGTCGCGCGGAGGAGAAGTCGATCGAAGGATGCATCTTCGCGCCTTCGAGGATGGCATCGAGGTCGACAAAGTCAGTGACCTTTCCGTCCACGACCGCCGAACCGAGCAGCCCGAATGCGCTCGAGGGTTGTCTGGACTCGACCGCGTCCTCGATGATGTCGACGATCGCCTCGACCACCAGGCCGACAAAGCGATTGCCATCGCTGAACACGATCACCTGGAGTGACTCCGCATCCATCTCGCTCGATGGCATTCCGGGGTCGAGCAGGTGGCTCAGCGAGATCAGGGGCAGGATCGCGTTCCGGTAGCGTACCACCGGTTTTCCAACCGCAAACTCAAGCCGTATGCGTGGAATCTCCTCGAGCCGCGCGACCAGCGACAGATCGAGCGCAAGCCGGCTGTAACGACCGCACCGGAAGAGCAGCATCTGGCGTGTCGCATTGGCCGTCGAAGCTGTTCCCGGGGTTGAGAGTGTTCTCTCCGCCCGGTGTGCCAGAAGATTTGCCAGCCGTGCGATTCCCGCCACGTCCAGGATCAGCGCGATCTTGCCGTCGCCCATGATCGTGGCTCCCACGTAGCAGGTGAGACAGTTGAGCTGCTTTCCCAGAGCCTTCACCACGATCTCCTGCGTGTCGTTGACATCGTCAACGATCAGACCGAAGGACGTATCCTCCGCCTTCAGGACGACGATGTTCCGCGCTCTCCCGATGGATGCTTCGGTCTTGAGCCCAAGCACTGTGCTCAGGGAGACGAGTGGTAACAACTCTCCGCGGCGGCGGTACACTTCAACCCCCTGGACGCTTTCAATCTGGGTCTGCCCTTTTTCACCCTCGATCCGTACCAGCTCGAGCAGGTTGGCCTGGGGGATAACGAACCGTTGCGTCCTGGCCGCTTGCTGCGCGGCTGAGTCTTCCGGTGTTCCGGTGCTCCTCACACTCACAATCAGACCGGGAATAATCGCAAGCGTCAGGGGAATCTTGATCTTGATCATCGTCCCGCCGCCGGGAAGATTCGCCATGTCAACCGTGCCACTGATCTTTTCGATGTTGGTCTTCACCACATCCATGCCCACGCCGCGGCCGGAGATTCCCGTCACCTTCTCGGCGGTCGAAAAGCCCGGCAGAAAGATCAGGCGCAACGCCTCCCATTCGCTCAGCTGCGCGGCCTGCTCGGGCCGGATCAATCCCTTCTGGACCGCCTTGTTCTTAACCTTTTCCGGATCGATCCCGGCGCCGTCGTCTGCAATCTCGATATTGACGTGACCTCCCTCATGGAAGGCGCGCAGGGTAATGGTGCCCGCCGGATTCTTTCCCTTCGCGAGCCTCGTCTCGGTCCCTTCGACGCCGTGGTCGCAGGATTTCCTCACGATATGGGTCAGCGGATCCTTGATGGCTTCGATGATGGTCTTATCGAGCTCCGTCTCGGCGCCTTCCATACGCAATTCGATCTTCTTTCCCAGCTCCGATGCAAGGTCGCGTACGACGCGCGGCAGCTTGTTCCAGAGGCTCGAAATGGGCTGCATGCGGGTTCGCATCACACCTTCCTGCAACTCGCTCGTAATTAGGTTGAGCCGCTGCGCCGGCGCATGGCTTGCCGTGTTCAGGACGGACCCCTGGAGGATCTGGTTGCGCGTAAGCACCAGCTCACCCACCAGGTTCATCAGCTTGTCCAGCAGGCTCACGTCGACCCGAATGGTCGAGTTGGACGCATTGTCCTCCGAGCGCCGGCCGGGGTTGACTGCCGGCGTGAACTCATGTGCCGGCGGCGGAGTCGCGATGACAGTCGCTTCCTCCCCCTTCTCGCTCCCAACTACCAACTGTTGCTGCGCTTTGTCAGACGTCTTGGCTGCTTTCAGATCAATTGGTTTCAGATCGGCTGGTTCCAGATCGGAAGCAGCATCCTCAACCCGGAATGCAGTCTCGAGGTCGAGCCGCAGGGCCGCGTACTGGTCGGGACCTTCAACTCCCGTCGCCTCGACGCTCGCGAGAACCATCCGCACTGCATCCACGGTTCTGAGGATCAGCGAAACCAGCTCCGGGGTCATCACCCGCTGTTTCTCACGGACCTGGCCAAGAATATTCTCGGCGATGTGCGTCATCGAGCCCAGCAGATCGAATCCGAAAAACCCCGAGGTTCCCTTCAGCGTGTGAATCGTTCGAAAGACACTCGCGATCAGAGCTTCGTCGCCCGGATTTTTTTCCAGCTCCACCATTTCGCGATCCAGCTGCGCGAGGTTCTCGCTGCTCTCGATCAGGAAACCGGGAATCTCTTCGGTGAAATCCATTGAGCCTCAGCGGTCTGCTTCACGCTCCGTCCCGTCCTGCACATCCAGGTGGCTTCGTGCGGGGGGCGGTGCGGCAGTAACGCTGTTATCGGCGCAGTTCGAGAGGGCTTGAGGAGGGCAGGTCGAAAACCTCGGTGCAGAACCTACCCCGGGAAACCTCGCACGTTCCGCCGTCTGCTGCTTACCTCACGCCCGCCTCTGCCTCTCGCAACGGAACCGGGCGACGCCACCGCCTGACCAAGTATGCTTAAACGATGGGGCCACTGCGCACGCTCGCCAAACGGTCGGCGCCCCCGGATGCCGCCCAACCCATCGCCGCGTCAGGCCAGGTCGACCTGCGCCGGCTGACCCTGCGCTTCATCGCGGCCGACACGCTGCGCCTCCAGACACGTCGCGCCGGGCAGCTCTTCTCCTTCATCTGGCTCTCGCCCGCGCGCCGTACCAGCTCCGCGCGGGTCGTCCAGTGGGTCCGCCTTATCGAGCAGGATCAGGAACTTCGCGAGGCCTTCGAGCGTGCCTGGGTCCACATGCTCACCAGCCTCGATGCCGTCTCGCTCTTCGCCGAATCCGGCCTCCCACGCCACAACGCCCTCGCCGCTGAAACACTGCGCCGTCTCTTCCAGCGCCTGCTCCCCTCCGCCCGGCACGAAACCGACGCCGGACGCCTCTTCATCGAGATCTTCACCTCACAGCGTTCGGTCGAACGCTTCGTTCGGCACGAAGGCGTCGCCGTCGACCACATGCTTCGCATCCTTTGGCCGGCCAATCAGCCGCAGCTCGAACAAAGCGTCCACCGGCATCTTCGCCAGGCACTCTGCCTGCTCGCCGTCCGGCTTGCCGGCCGTGGCGCCACCGAGGCCATCCGGCAGCGAGGCTCATCCCAGCAGATCGATGACTCCCCGCTCTACCGCATTCTCTTTCAGACCCAGGCGCTCGTCGATGCCGCCTCACCCGCGCAGCAAGCCGAACAAGCCTCCCAGTGGCGCGCGCTCGTCTTCCTTTGCCGCGAAGAGTTGAACCAGGTCCATCTCCACATGGAAGATGCCGGGGTCAGCTCGGCGCTCGTCTTCGACCTCCGCAGCATCGAGGCGACGCTCGACCGTATGCAGCTCCTGGTCGACGCGCTCGCCGCCCAGGCCCCCGGACCGGCCCACGCGCTCCTGCCGGCCGCCGGCCGCAACCTGCTCAGCGCCCTCATTCGCGCACGCTACGAAGACACCCGCATCTCGTCACTCTTCCGTCAAAACCTCAACCTGCTCGCCCGCAAGACCGTCGAACGCACCGGCCGCGGCGGCGAACACTACATCGCCCACACCCAGAGCGAGTACGCGGCCATGTGGCGTGCCGCCGCCGGCGGTGGTCTGCTCACCGTCTTCACCGCCGCCATCAAGATGCGCGTCATCGAAGCCCACCTTCCGCTCTTCGTCGAAGGCCTCTTCATCAGCGTGGATTACGCCGTCAGCTTTGTCCTGCTGCAGATCTTCGGCTTCGCCCTCGCCACCAAGCAGCCCTCGATGACCGCCGCGACCCTCGCCGGCATCGTCCGCGATAACCCGGGCAACTCCCGCTACAGCAAGATCGCCGAGTTTGCCGCCGACATCTGCCGCACCCAGCTCGCTGCCGCCTTCGGCAATGTGCTCACCGTCTGCATCGGTGCGGTCGCCTTCGAAGCACTCTGGGCACGCATGTTCCAGACACACTACCTTCCGGTCGAATCCGCCCAGCACGTCTACCAGACGCTCCACCCCTTCACCTCCGGCACCGCCATCTTCGCCGCCTTTACCGGTGTCATCCTCTGGGTCGCCGCCCTCATCGGCGGCTGGTGCGAAAACTTTGTCATCTACCACCGCATCCCGGACGCCATCCTCCAGCATCCACTCGGCCACAAGGTAAGCGCCCGTACCATCAACCGCACCGCCGAATGGATCGAGCGCAACGTGGCAGCCTGGAGCAACAGCCTTTCACTCGGCTTTTTGCTCGGCTTCTCACCCGTCATCGCCCGTTTCTTCGGCATCCCCCTCGACGTCCGGCACGTCACCCTCAGCACCGGAACCCTCGCCCTCGCAGCCGCACGCTTCGGCACAACGTCCTTCGGCCACGACTGGTTTTATTACGCGATCGCCGGAATCGGCCTGACCTTCATCCTGAACCTCGGCGTCAGCTTCACCATCGCCTCGACAGTCGCACTCCGCGCCTACGACATCCCCTGGAAAGAACAGCTGGCAATCATCAAGTACGTCATCCGCGACTTCTTCCAGTCACCGCTCGAATTCATCGTGCCGGGCAAGCCCGATGTCATCACTATCACCGCCACCACCGAGCCCACCTCCGACCCCACCACCGGGCCCACCTCGGAGAAGCCACACGCAGAGGTCCTCCACTAGCCACGCGAAGCCCGACGCCCACGAAGTGGCGCTCGTCCGGCTGTCAGGTGCCCCTGCTCTTAGCCCACCTTCGGCTTCGCCCCCATCGTAAACTCGATCGTCGCCCCCGACGTCAGCACCTCGTGCGAGAGCTTCACACCCGCTTGCACCTGCCCATTCACTCGCACGGTCTGCACATAAACGTTCTCCGCCGAGTTGCCCTTCGCGCGAATCCGCATCACCTTCCCCCGTTCGCTCGTCAGCGTCACCCCGTCGAACAGCGGGCTGCCCAGCACATACTCCGCCTTGCCCGGGCAGAACGGATAAAACCCGCACGAGCTCAACACATACCAGGCTGCCATCGCGCCCGTGTCTTCATCGCCGGCAAAGTTATCCGGAGAGTAAAGTTCGTTCAACACCCTGCGCACCCAGTACTGCGTGCGGTCCGGCCGCCCCGCCTGCGCAAACAGGTAAAGCACATGGTGCACCGGCTGGTTGCTGTGTGCGTACTGCCCGAAGTCCACCGCCGCCATCTCGGACATCTCATGAATCTCCTTGCCATACACGCCGACCTTGAAGGAAGCCGGCATCGTGCACATCGTCTCAAGCTGCTCGACCACGTACGCGTTGCCCCCCATCTTCCCAATCAACGCGTGCGGATCGTGCGGCACATCCCAGCGATGCTGCCAGGCCGAGCCCTCCACATACGGATTGCCCCACTGCACCGGGTCAAACGGCGTCAGCCACTGACCGTCCGCATTCTTGCCGCGCAGAAACTTCACCTGCGGGTCATACAGGTGCTGCCAGTTCTCCGAACGCTCAAGGAACATCGCCGCGTCCTTCTCCTCACCCGCCGCCCTTGCCACCTGCGCGATGCAGAAGTCCCCATACGCCGCATCGACCGTCTCCGCCGCCGACTGATCCACCTTGTCCGCCGGACAGTAGCCCAGCTTCAGGTATTGCTCAATCCCCTGGCGCCCATAGCCCTTGTCCGGATCGCCCGGCATCGTCGCATGCTTCTTCAACGCGGCGTACGCACTCTTCACGTCATAGCCCGTCAGACCCTTCGCCGCCGCATCGCCAAACACTGCGTCAATCAGGCTTCCCGTCATACATGCGCGGTACCCGGGGGCAGGGAACTGCGGCAGCCAGCCACCTTCCTTCGAGGCATTCACCCACGCCTGCAGGATCTCCGCCAGCCGGTCCTCAAACAGCACTGACATCATCGGATACCAGGCGCGATACACGTCCCAATACCCATGATCGGCATACATCACGCCCGGTTCGACCTTGCCGTTGTACGCGCTGTAATGGATGTTCTTTCCGTTCGCATCGATCTCGTGGAACGTCCGCGGAAACAGCAGCGTCCGGTACAGCGCAGAGTAAAACGTCCGCCTCTGCACCGGCGTTCCGCCATCGATCACGGCGCGCCCCAGGTGCTTCTCCCACGCATCCTTCGCCTTCGCTTTGAGCTCATCCGTCGACTGCGTTCCGATCTCCTGCGTTAGGTTCCGCGCACCTTGCTCCGCTGAGATAAACGAAGACCCGATCCGCACCAACACCGGCTTGCCCGCCGTAGCCTTGTAGCGAACAACCGCCAGTTGTCCTTCGTTGACTGTCTTCACCTCAAGGCCCGTAACAGCGGATGCAGAATCCTCGCCCACCCGCACGACATACCACGTCTTGAAGTTGTCCGGGGTCCCACCTGCACTCGCCGTTGCCACGCAGGTCACCGTCCCCGTCGCCTTATCCCACGTCGCCGACGAAGTCTTCCCCGGCAGGTCGATTGCCAGCGAAGCCTCGCCTCCTTCCAGTTGATCGAACGTCACCTGCAGCAGCGCGCCGCGCATCGTCGGCACAAGTTCAAGGTCGCACGCATACCGCTCGAGCCGAATCCCCAGGCAGTACGGCTTCAGCACCGAGCGCTCCGGCCTGTACGAAGCCCCGCGGCTCGACGCGCCCGCATCGATCTCCCCCTGGAACGGCAGAAACGTCGCCTGCCCGTAATCCCCAAGCCACGGGCTCAGCTGGTGCGTCGAACGGATCCCCAGCAGCCGCCTGTCCTCCGGGTGGAAGAACCACTGCCCCCGCTCGACACTCTCGAGCGTCCAGTGCGCCATGCCGAACGGCATCGCCGCAATCGGCAACGTGTTCCCACGAGAGAAGAGCCCCGTCGAGTTCGTCCCCTGCATGATGTTCACGTACTCCACGAGCGAAGAGACCTGCGGCGCATCCGAGCCCTCCACCTCAGTTCCCCGCACCGCAGCGTGGCCGGCCCCGGACGACACCGTCGCACTGACCAGCCCGGCCGAAGCCACCTTCAGAAATGTCCGACGATCTGCCTGCATATCAGCCCTTACCTTTCCCATCACCGTTCAACGTCTACCGCGCACCGGACGGGATCATCGCCGCAACCAGCGCCTTCACATCGTCCCGGTGCACCACGAAGTGATGCCCTTCATCCATTCCCGCATCGCCAAACACCACGCCGCGGCCGGCACCTGTCGTCATCACTCGCACCGCCCGGCGCACTCCCGAGTGAAATGCCGTCGCCCCGGTCGCGCCCGCCAGCTCCCGCAGATTTTCCGCCCGAACGCCTCCCCCAACGATCACCTCGATCCTCCCACCAGCCACGCGCACCAACTCGCTCAGCCGCGCACAACCCGCAAGCGCCGTCGCCTCGCCACCCGAGGTCAGCACCGCATCAGCTCCGGTCCGGATCACATCCTCGAGCCCTCCCACCATGTCCCCAACCAGGTCGATCGCCCGATGAAACGTCACCCGCATCGGCCGCGCCAGCTCAACCAGAGCCCGCGTCCGTTCAACATCGACCCTTCCACCCACCGTCAGCAACCCCACCACCACGCCATCCGCACCCGCCTTCGCGGCCAAACCAATATCGTCGCGCATGATCGCCATCTCCGCGTCCGAGTAAACAAAATCGCCCGCCCGCGGCCGAATCATCACCATCACCGGGATCTGCAGCGCCGCGCGCACCGCCCGGATCAACCCGAGACTCGGGGTCATCCCGCCCTCGCGCAACCCGGTACAAACCTCGACGCGCTCCGCTCCACCCTCAGCCGCAGCCAACGCAGACTCCAGCGAATCGACACAAATTTCCAACATCGACCCCACCCCGTACCGCACACCAAACCCGCAAAATGTGAAACGAACCAGCCAGAATTCAAATGAAAATCACGAACAGACACGCCCTGCAGAACGCTCTCTCACTCGGTATGATTCCCCCATGCAAAACGAAGCCTCGCACTGCTTCACGAAACGCGTCCCCGTCTTCCGCGTCCCCGTCTTCCGCGTCCCCGTCTTCCGCGTCCCCGTCTTCCGCCTCCTCGTCCTCCTCGCCCTCGCTGCAGCCGACCTCGCCGCACCGGCCTCCGCCGCGCCCGTCGCCCTGCGTACCAACGCGCTCGTCGATCCGATTGGAATCGATTCCGCCCATCCTACCTTTTCGTGGCGCAATGATGCCACTACTCCCAACTGGATGCAGTCCGGCTACCAGATCCTCGTCGCCACCGACGCCGCCCATCTCGTCCCCGGCAAGGCCGACCTCTGGGACTCCGGCCACGTCACCTCCTCGGACTCCGTCAACATCGCCTACGCCGGCCCATCCCTCAAATCCCGGCAGCACTACCTCTGGAAGGTGCTCGTCTGGGACGCCAAAAACATCCGGACCCCCTCCCCCACCGCCTCCTTCGAAACCGGCCTCCTCACCCCCGCCGACTGGAAGGCCGAGTGGATCACCCGCAACGACCCCGCCGCCGAAAAAGAACTCGCCGCCATCCGCTTCCTCTGGCTCCCCGGCGCCGATGCCACTCACGTCCCCTCAGGCGCACCCGCGCAGTTTCGCTACACGCTGCACCTTGAGGCCATCCCCGCCGCCGCCACCCTCCACATCCTCGCCCGCGGCACCTACACCGCACACGTCAACGGCACCGCCACCGGCCACCACGACGAGTGGGGTGCCTTCGACCGCGAACCCATCGCCGCCCTCCTCCACCCCGGCGACAACGAAATCCTCATCGACATGACCGCCCACAAGGACGACGCCCCCGCCACCACCGGCGCCGCCGCCCTCGCCGCCTCCATCCGCCTCACCGCAGCCGACGGCAAAGAGACCCGCATCGTCTCGAACGATCACTGGGAAGCCCGCCCCGGCGCCTCCTCCGCCTGGAAGCCCGCCGCCGAGGCCGGTCCCATCACCGCCGGCTTCAGCATGGGCACCGACCGCCAGCAGGCCGTGCCCGGCCCCGACCGCATCGCCACCGAAGCCTCACTTCTCCGCAAGGACTTCACCCTCCCCGCCACCATCCAGTCCGCCCGCCTCACCATCACCGCGCTCGGCGCCTACCAGGCCTCGCTCAACGGCAAGCCCATCGGCCCCAACACCCTGCTCGCCCCCGGCTGGACCGACTTCCACAAGCGCGTCCTCTATCAGACCTACGACGTCACCCCCCTGCTCGCCAAAGGCGGCAACACCCTCGGCGTCCTGCTCGGCGGCGGCTGGTACAGCTCCCCCATGACCTGGTCCGGATTCCGCAACTACCCCGGCCCCAACCTCCTCCGCGCCCAGCTCGACATCACCCTTGCCAACGGCTCCCACCAGACCGTCGCCACCGACACCTCCTGGCTCTCCGCCCCCGCCCCCGTCACCTTCTCCGAGATCTACGCCGGCGAGTCCTACGACGCACGCCTCGCGCAGCGCAGCTGGAACACCCCCGCCGCCAAACCCTCCGGCTGGACTCAGGCCGCCACCGCCGCACCCCCCGCCGACATCGCCCTCACCGCCCAGCCCGACCTCCCCATCAACACCACCATCACCCTCCACCCCATCCATCTCGACCCCGCCACCTCCACCCACCCCTTCATTTACGACATGGGCCAGAACATGGTCGGCAACATCCGCCTCCACATCCACGGGCCCCGCGGCGCCACCGTCCGCCTCCGTTACGCCGAACGCCTGACTCCCGAAGGCGCCATCTACACCGAAAACCTCCGCAACGCCGACGCCACCGACTTCTACACGCTCGCCGGCAACGGCTCCGAAACCTGGACCCCCGCCTTCACCTTCCACGGCTTCCGCTACGTCGAGCTCACCTGGCTTGGGATCCAGCCCCCCGCTCCACCCACCCTCTCCACCATCGAGGGCCTCGTCTTCAACAGCCTTCCCGCCAAACCCTCCGTCCGCCTCACCAGCTCGAGCGAGATCCTCAACAAGATGAACGAACTCGGCGCCTGGGGACAGCGCGGCAACTTCGTCTCCATCCCCACCGACTGCCCGCAGCGCGACGAGCGCCTCGGCTGGATGGGCGATGCCGGCGCCTTCTGGCGCACCGGCACCTACAACTTCGATATCAACGCCTTCAGCCACAAGTTCATGCACGATGTCACCGACGCTCAGTTCGCCTCGGGCGCCTTTACCGACGTCTCCCCCAACATCATCGGCAACTCACCCGGAGCACCCGGCTGGGGCGACGCCGGCATCTTCGTTCCCTACGCCACCTGGCTGCAGTTCGGGGATAAATCGATCCTCGAAGAGTCCTGGCCCGCCATGGAAAAATGGTTCGACTTCATCCTCAAGAACAACCCCGACTACCTCCGCCGCAACGCCCTCGGCAATAATTACGCCGACTGGCTCGCACCCGACGAGCACACCCCCAAGGACCTCATCGCCACCGCCTACTGGGCCCTCATCGCACGCGAGATGGTCGAGATGGCCACCGCCCTCAACCGCCCCGACGATGCCACCAAGTACCAGCAGCTCTACGATCACATCGCCGCCGCCTACCGCGCCGCCTACGTCAAACCCGATGGCTCCGTCGAAGGCAACACGCAGAGCGCCTACCTCTCCACCATCTTCACCGGCATCGCTCCCAAAGAGCTCCAGGCCAACATGGTCGACCGCCTCGTGAAAGACCTCGCCGCCCACAACGAACACCTCACCACCGGCTTCCTCGGCACACCCTTCCTGCTCTCGGTCCTCGACGCCAACCACCAGACCGGTGTCGCCTTCAAACTGCTCCTCTCCGAGACCTATCCCTCCTGGGGCTACATGGTCAAAAAGGGCGCCACCACCTGGTGGGAGCGCTGGAACGGCGACACCGGCGACCCCAGCATGAACTCCTACAACCACTACGCCTTCGGCTCCGTCATGGCCTGGGTCTACCGCCGCGCCGCCGGCATCGATACCGACGCGACCGGCGCCGGCTTCCACCACCTCACCATCGAGCCGCACTTCGACCCGTCCCTGCCGAAACTCCACGCGGAGTACGACTCGGCCTACGGCACCATCGTCTCCGACTGGAAGGACCACACCTTCACCGTCACCATCCCCGCAAACACCACCGCCACCGTCATCCTCCCGAACAAACACCCGGAGAACATCGGCAGCGGGGTACATCGCTACGCAGTCAACTAAAGCAACTGGTCGGGAGTGGGTCAGCTTGAACCTGACCCACGACCAGCTTGTCTACCAGGGGACAGGCTTGCCCATGTGGAAGAACCCACCCGTCGGCCCATCCTCCGGCAGGGTGGCAAGACCCACACTGGTCTTGCCGCCCTCGCCAATCTCGAGCGTCGCGTTCGGCCCACCCATGTCCGTCTTCACCCAGCCCGGATCAGCCGCGTTCACCTTCACCTTCGTCCCGCGCAGGTCCGCCGCCAGGTGCACGGTAAACGCATTCAGCGCGGTCTTCGTCGTGTCGTACGCAAACGCCTTCACGTGATAAATCGGCGAGGCCGGATCGGTATGCAGCGTCAACGACCCGAGACTGCTCGAAAGATTCACGATCCTCCCCGCAGGCGCGGCCACAATCAACGGCAGCAGCTTCTGCGTCAGCGCCACCACCCCGAAGAAGTTGATCTCGAAATGCTTGCGCAGCGACTCCATCGTCGTATCGGCGACACCCGGAATGACGCCCTGCCCGAACGACGCATCCGTGTACGCCGCATTGTTGATCAGGATGTCGAGCCGCCCGTACTTGTGCTCGAAATAGCGGAACGCAGCCTGATAATCGGACGAATCGGCCACATCGAACTTCAGAAAACTTGCGTCCACTCCAGCCGCCCGCAGCTTCGCTACAGCCTCTTCGCCCTTCGCCTCATCGCGCGAGCCAATCACCACTTCGATCCCCAGCGGACCCAGGTCGAGCGCCGTCTGATAGCCCAGACCGCGGTTTCCGCCCGTAATAAACGCTACTTTCTTCGCTGCCGCCATGCTTCCCTCCCGACCTACCGAGCTTAGACAACCTGATCCCATGGCACGATGCAGAGAATCACCCTGGCCAAATCGGTGCACAGTTCTTCGCTCCCGTATTCATTCCTCGATGAACCCGGCGCATCTCCTTGCATCCAAACGTTTATCCTGACTGGAGGGCCGTCCTCTCCAGCAGCCCGGGAGTCCTGACACCGATGCAACCCGTCGCCAGCACCGTCGCGCCCACCCGGCGCGGCCTCATCATCCACGACGGCCTCGCCTTTCTGACCCTCTTTGCTGTCTCGCTCGCCCTGCTCGGCTTTACGATCTTCCTGTTCAAATCCTTCGAGGCCCATCGCGATGACCTCGCCCATCGCTGGTCCGACCGCGGACGACTCGCGCTCGAGCAAGGCAAGCCTGAGCAGGCGGTCGGCGCACTCCGTACCGCGCTCGTCTACGACCAGGACAATCGCGACTACCAGCTTCTGCTCGCCCAGGCGCTCGCCCAGTCCGGCCGCACCGAAGAGGCAGAGAACTACTTCCTCAACCTCTGGGAGACGCGTCCCGGAGACGGCTTCATCAACCTCCATCTCGCCCGCATCGCCCGGGCCCGGCACCAGGACCGCGAGGCCACCGACTACTATCACGCCGCGGTCTTCGGCAGCTGGGAGGGTGACGGCGTCGTGCGCCGGCGCGAGGTGCGGCTCGAACTCGTCGACTACCTCATCGCCCAGCACCAGAACGCCGAAGCCCGCAACGAGCTCTTCACCGTCGCCGGCAATGCCCCCAATAACGTCGACCTTAACCTGCAGGTCGGCGACAAGCTCGCCCAGGCCGGCTACCTGCCCGACGCCTACTCCTTCTATCGCAAGGCCATCGCGCTCGAACCCCACGCGCACGCCCCGCTCGCCCGCGCCGGCGAATCCGCCTTCAACCTCGGCGACTACGTGCAGGCCGAAAAGCTCGCCGGGCGCGCCCTCGACACCCGTCCCCCCAGCCCGTCCGACCACGCCGCCCTGATGAACCTCGCCGAAAGCGCACGCCGCATCCAGCAACTCAGCCTCCGCCCCGATCAGCCCGCACGGCAGCGCGTCAGCCATATTCTCGAGGCTTCCACCGCGGCCCAGACCCGCCTGCAGACTTGCATCTCCCCGTCCTCGCCGCACCTGGCAGACCTCGCCGCCCAGTGGGCCGCGCTGCTGCCCAGCCGCAAGCTGCTCGCCGACAACCCCGACACCCAGGACGCGTGGGTCTCGCTCATCTTCCAGTCCGAGCTTGAGACCGCGAAGACCTGCAGCGCCCCCGCAGGCGACGACGCCCTGCTGCTCCGGCTTGCCACCGCGGCCCAGAAAGAGAGCGCCAATGGCAACTAGCACCCTCCCCAACAAGGCCGGCCCAACCATCGCCGGCGGCGAGGCTCCCGAGGTCAACTCCGCCGCACGCGAAGAACGCATCCTTCTCCTGCTGTCCATCTTCATCGGCGTCATCGCCGGTCTGCTCGTCGTCTCCTTCCGCATGGCCATCGAGTGGCTCAGCGTGCTGCTGCAGGGCTCGGCCCCCGCCCCGCACCAGCCGCGCCTCATCCTCATCCCGGTGCTCGCCGGCCTGCTTATCGCCGTGCTCACCCGCTACGTCTTCCCCGCGGTGCGCGGCTCGGGCGTCAACCAGACCAAGGCCGCGCTCTACATCCACAACGGCTACATCTCCTCGCGCACCGTCGTCGGCAAATTCCTGCTCTGCGCGCTCTCGATCGGCGCCGGCTTCTCAACCGGCCCCGAAGACCCCTCGCTGCACATCGGCGCCGGAGCCGCCTCGCTCATCAGCCGGCGCATGGGCCTCTCGCGCGAAAAACTCCGCATCTTCGCACCCGTCGGCGCCGCCGCCGGCCTCGCCGCCGCCTTCAACGCGCCCATCTCGGCGATCCTCTTCGTCATCGAAGAAGTCATCGGCCAGTGGACCGCCGGCGTCCTCGGCTGCGTCGTCCTCTCGGCCGTCTCCGCCGTCGTCGTGGCGCGCTGGTTCTGGGGCGCCGAGCCCATGTTCCGCGTACCCGTGATCGCACTCCGCGACCCCCGCGAACTCATGGCCTACGCCGTGCTGGGTATCGTCGGCGGCGTGGCGTCGCTGATCTTCGCCAAGTCGCTCGGCTTCCTGCGTCCCCTGCTCCGCCGCCAGCCGCAGTGGTCGCAGATGCTGCAGCCCGCCGCTGCCGGCTTCCTCGTCGGCTGCATCGGCTACTTCGGCCTGCCGGAGGTTATGGGCGCCGGCTACGGCGGCATCGACCAGGCCATGCACGGCCAGTTCGCCTTCAAGGTGCTGCTGCTGCTCGCCGCCTTCAAGATCATCGCCACCACCCTCTCATTCTCGAGCGGCAGCCCGGGCGGCGTCTTCGCCCCCACGCTCTTCGTCGGCGCCATGCTCGGCGCGGCCATCGGCTCCTTTGAAAAGCACTACTTTCCCGGCCTCGCCACCGGCTCCATTGGCTCCTACGCGCTGGTCGGCATGGGCGTCCTCTTCGCCGCCTTCCTGCGCGCGCCGCTCACCAGCGTCTTCATGATCCTCGAGGTCTCGGGCAACTACTCCATCATCCTGCCCGTAATCCTGGCCAACACCATCGCGTACCTCATGGCGCGCGCCCTCCAGCCCATCCCGATCTTCGAGCTCTTCACCCACCAGGACGGCCTCTACCTGCCCTCGATGGAGGAGCAGCGCGAAGAGTCGGAGCTGCACTTTGAAGACGCGCTGCTGCCGGTCAACGTCCCCATCCTGCAGGGCGGCCAGTCGGTGTGGAGCGCGAAGTCCGCCTTCGGCGAGCAGGAGAGCGCGGCCAGTGTGCCGGCGATGCTGGTGCAGTGCCGCGACGGAGGCTGGTATGCCGCGCGGCAGTCGGAGCTGCAGGAGATCTTCGCGCAGGTCCAGTCGCAGGAAGACGAGGGCGCGGGGACGCCCCTTGAAGAACGCCTGGGATCCGAGCGGACGCCGCTCATCTTCCCCGACCAGCCGCTTTCGATCGCCCTGCCGTACTTCCGGCGTTGGCCGATCGTACCCATCTCGAACCGCGCCACCCGTGGGGCCATCGAAGGCATCCTCTCGCTCGACGACGTGCTCAAGCGATACCAGAGGCAGTAAAAACAAGGGCAGTCCCACCCCCGTCGCGACCGCAGTCTCCAGCCAGACCGGCGAGAACGGCAGCCCTTGATTTTTTCTTTGGATTGCTGCTAACTAATGAACTAGTTAGTTCGTCTGAACTGGTAAGACAGACTGGATCCACGATGCCCCCTCGCCCCTCCATCACGCTGACCCCCGCCGAGCTGAGGCTGATGCGCGTCCTTTGGACGCACGGCGAATCGGCCGTCTCGAACATGGTGGAGCAGGTCAAGCCGCTGGCATACACGTCCGTGCTAACCACCATCCGGGTGCTCGAGACGAAGGGGTATGTGACCCACCGGCAGGAAGGCCGGGCCTTCCTGTACAGCGCGTGCGTGCAGGAGACGGATGCCAGCCGCTCCGAGGTTCGGCACGTGCTCGAGCGCTTCTTTGGCAATTCGCGGGAACGGCTGCTCCTCGCGCTGCTCGGCGACGGCGATCTGGACCCGGAAGAGTTGAAGCGGCTGAAGCTCGCAATCGCCTCCGCGCCGGACGATCTGGACGACCCTGATGCTGCGGATACCGCGGTTGCTGCGCGACAGGAGGCCGAGTGATGCACTTCGCCGCGCTGGCTGCCGCTGCGTTGATCGGTGCGACCTGGCAGGGCGCACTCCTGGCTCTGCTGGTCTGGCTCTGCCTCCGCCTGGTGCCGGCGGTCAGCGCCGCGGTCCGCTCGACGGTATGGCTTTCCAGTTTTGCCATTGTGTTTGTGCTGCACTTCATTCCTGCTCCGGCGGGTACAACGGCGGCGGCCCACGAGCTGCATGCCGCGCCGGTGTGGAGCCTGGCGCTGGTGGCCGTGTGGGCTGGGTTATCGGTATTTCGCGCGATTCAACTGGGACTGAGCGTGGCGCAGGTGCGGCAGGTGATTAGGCGCGCGGTGCCGGTGGCTCAACAGGCCGAGTTGACGGGAAGCGCCAGGACGTACACGGTGTGCACCTCGCCCGATGTTGACCGGCCGAGTGTGCTGGGGTTCTGGAATCCGCGCGTGCTGCTGCCCGAGGGCTTGATCGAGAGCCTGGCGCCCGCCGAACTCGAGCAGGTGCTGCTGCATGAGACCGAGCATCTGCGGCGCTCCGACGACTGGACCAACCTGCTGCAGAAGCTGGCGCTGGTGGTCTTTCCGCTCAACCCGGTGCTGTTCTGGATCGAGCGCCGCCTGTGCCTCGAGCGGGAGCTCGCCTGCGACGACCGGGTGCTGGCCCAGACGCTGGCCCGGCCGGGCGCGCGGAAGGCCTATGCCACCTGCCTCACGCAGCTGGCGGAGCACACAATGCTGCGGCGCGGATTCACCCTGGCGCTGGGCGCGTGGGGCCGGCAGTCCGAGCTTGCGGCGCGGGTGCACCGGATCCTGCGGCGGCCGGAGCGTGTCCTGAGCCCGGCGAAGATGCGGCTGGCGATGGCTGCGCTGCTGATGGGCGTGGTAGCAGCTTCCGTAACACTGGCGCGCAGTCCGCGGCTGGTCAGTTTCATGCCCGTCGCTGCGTCTCCACAGATCCAGGAAGCTGCGAATACCGGCGTGATGCCAGGCCAGGCGCGGATGACGCTGGCCAAAGCAATCCTGCCTCCTGCCGCCGCGCCGCTGAAGCCAGTACGCCGGGCCGGGTTGCGCCGGAAGGCTGCGGTCAAACGGCCGGCTCCGCAGTGGATGACGACCGGTATCGAGCGGGCGCCGGAGGCTCGGGTGCGCGTGGTGCTCACGTCGGCCGTGGCGGATGACCAGCCGGTTCAGCGGATCTACGTTCCGGTCGTGCGCTATGTGCCGGCGACCTATGCGGCCGTGCAGACGGCGGAGGGGTGGATTCTGTTTCGGCTTTAGGGTTTTGTGCAAGGTTTGAGCCGAAGGGCGAAAGGCAAGTTCCAGCGGTATAACCAGGGGTCAACGAAACGACCTCCCACGCTGGACCAGGATTTTAGGATTACAAACGCAGCAACCAAGGAGAATACGCATGTCCGCATCAACTAATAAACTAGTCGTTCCTGCCGCCGTCACCGGGGCTTTCCTGCTGGGCGCTGCCCTGTTCGCCGGCCATGGCGATGTGATGGCCGCGATGTCGGGCGGAGCTGCCGGCTTGGGTGGGGGCGTTCCGCTCGATGACCGGTCGGTCTCGGCCCTTACCGACCTGGATAAGGCGATGGAAGCCGTCACCTCGAAGGTGCAGCCTTCGGTGGTGAACGTGGAGGTCACCTCCCGTGCGGCGGCGCCGGAGGAGAGTTCGCAGATGCAGGGTCTCCCGCCGGGATTTGCGCAGTTCTTCGGCCAGGGCGGCGGGATGCAGCAGCAGCCGCAACAGCCGCAGATCGAGCACGGCGTTGGGTCGGGCGTCATCATCTCGCCGGACGGCTACATCGTCACCAATAACCACGTGGTCGAAGGCGCGACGCAGATCCGGGTGACGATGAGCGACCGGCGCATCTTTACCGGCAAGATTATCGGCACGGATAAGCTCACCGACCTGGCGGTGATCAAGGTGGCGGCCACCGGGCTGCCGGCGATTGCGTGGGGCGATTCGACCAAGCTGGAGCCGGGCCAGACCGTTCTCGCGTTTGGCAGCCCATTCGGGTCTCTACGCTTTTCGGTGACGCGCGGCATCGTGAGCGCCATCAACCGGGCAAACCCGTATCGCGACGATCCGCGCAAGCCGGGCGATTTTATCCAGACCGACGCAGCCATCAATCCGGGTAACTCGGGCGGCGCGCTGGTCAACGCACACGGCGAGCTGATCGGGATCAACGCGTCGATCATCTCGAGCTCGGGATCGTTCCAGGGTGCGGGGTTCGCCATTCCTTCGCAGATCGTTCAGTCGACCACCGCGCAGCTGATCCAGCATGGCAAGGTGGAGCATGGCTACCTGGGCATCAGCATGAACGATGTGACGCCCGAGAATGCGGAGTTCTTCAAGCTGCAGAAGGCCAACGGCGCGATCGTGTCGCAGGTGTCTCCGGATTCGCCGGCAAGCCGCGGCGGAGTCAAGCAGGGCGACGTGATCAACAACCTGAACGGCCGGGACATCCTCAACAGCAGCGAGTTGCAGGTTGCGGTCTCGCAGATGCAGCCGGGCGCGACGTTGAAGCTGGGCGTGACGCGCGACGGCAAGCCGATGAACCTGGGGCTGACGGTCGGGACCTACAAGGGCAAGAGCGAGGTTGCGTCGAACGATGATTCGGACGGCTCGCAGGGCCAGGCTCCGAAGGCCGGCAAGCTGGGGCTCGCGGTGGCTGCGCTGAATGACGATGCACGGCAGCAGCTGCAGGCTCCGGATGATCTGCACGGGGTGGTGGTCGAGAACGTGCGGCCTGCTAGCCCTGCAGAAGACGCCGGGTTGCAGCGGGGCGATGTCATCCTCGAGGTGAATCGCCGGGCAGCTACCTCGCCGAGCGATTTTGTCGGGCAGGTGAAGCAGTCGCAGCCGGGCAAGGACCTTCTGCTGCTGGTGTGGTCGAAGGGCAATGCGAGCTACCGGACGATTCATCCGGCTGAACAGAACGGGTAGTTGCATGAAAGGCGGCCAGTCCCAAGGGACTGGCCGCTTGTTTCACGCAGGAAGAGGTTAGCGAGTGCGGACGGCTCGAGCGGCGGCGGTGTTGCGGGCCTTCACAGTATCGTCGTCTTCTTCGTCGATGTCGTCGTCCTCATCCTCTTCCTCGTCATCGTCTTCGAGCTCTTCGTCATCCTCGTCTTCGTCGTCGACGTCTTCTTCGTCTTCGAGCTCGTCATCGCCTTCTTCTTCGTCGTCGTCGATGTCCTCATCTTCGAGATCATCCTCGTCGTCGTCCTCATCCTCATCGTCTTCAACGTCATCGTCCACGGCATCGGGCTGTGCGGCGACTTCAACGTTTTCGCTGCTGGCGTGCTCGGTGGGGTTGCTGGGCGAATTTGCCGGCTCGAAGCCTGCGGTTACATCCGCACCTACCTTGCGGAAGTCATCTTCAAATCCGGGGTCATTCGTAAATGCCATGGTGATCTCCTGTGGTGCCTCTGCGCGTTTGGATGCAGCCGGGGCCGTGAGGTTAGCTTGTGGACGGGAACGACGCCAGATTCCGGCGGGGCCGGTGATGAAAATTCACGTTGCGGGAGGGGGAAGGATGGTGCGCCCGAGAAGATTCGAACTTCTGACCTACAGCTTCGGAGGCTGCCGCTCTATCCAGCTGAGCTACGGGCGCGCAGCTTTATGGTAGCACCGGCCGTGATGGGGTCAAAGCGCCGGTTTGACAGGGACGGGGCGGGGCATCGAGCATCAAAGCTTCCAGATGGACCCGCTTTTAGTTTTGTCGTTGCAACTATCTGTTTTACGAAAGTGAGACCTTCATGTTGATTCGCACTCTTTCCGCGGCAGGCTGCACGCTGCTGCTCGCTACTTCGATGAACGCCCAGATGTCGGGCATGGGTGGGCCGGCGGATGGCAAGAAGCTGCCGAGCCCGCCCGCGACGGCGAGCGTGACGCTCGGCGGCCAGACGCTGATGGTGCACTACAACACGCCGCACATGCGCGACCGCAAGATCTTCGGCGGACTGGTGCCCTACAACCAGGTGTGGCGGACGGGCGCGAACCCGGCTACGACGCTCGACACGCCGGTATCGCTGCACATCGGCAACCTGCTGGTGCCGGCGGGCAAGTACACCATCTACTCACTGCCGACCGCGGACAAGTGGATGCTGATCATCAACAAGCAGACCGGGCAGTGGGGCACCGAATACGACCAGACGAAGGACCTGGGGCGGGTCGAGATGAAGCATCACTCGATCGATACGCCGCAGGAGGTGATGAGCCTCAGCTTCGACGACATCAAGAAGGATTCGGCGGAGTTCCACATCAAGTGGGACAAGACGGATGAGTCGGTGAAGGTGACGACGCCCTAGTGCGGCGGGGCTTTACTGGTATTGTTCGACCTTCGCGAGCAGTTTGAGCTTGCGTTCAGGTGGCAGGAAGCTGGCTTCGATTGAGTTCGCGGCCAGCTCCCGCATCTGCTCGAGCGAGAGTTCGAAATGGCTCTGGGCGAGGAGGTATTCCTCGAACAGGTTCGAGCCGAACATGGGCGGGTCGTCGGAGTTAAGCGTGATCATCAGGCCGCCTTCGAAGTACTCGCGCATGGGGTGCTGATCGATGGACGGGCAGCAGCCGGTGCGGAGGTTCGAGGTGAGGTTGAGTTCGAGCGGAACCTGCTTTTCGGCGAGGATGCGGAGGAGGTCGGCATCGTGCTGCGCGGCGAGCGCGTGGCCGATGCGTTCGGCGCCGATATTCAACGCAGCCCAGATCTCAGCAGGACCATTGACCGGGCCGGTGGATTCGCCGGCGTGGGCGGTGAGGCGGAGCCCGGCGGCTTTGGCTTCGGCGTAGAGTGCGCGGAACTGGGCGGACGGGCCGCGGGCTTCATCGCCGCCAATGCCGATGCCGATGATGCTGGGGTAGGTGTGGCGGAGGTCAGCGGCGAGACGGAAGACGGTGGCGGCTTCCTCGACGCCGAAGTGGCGGACGGCGTCGATGATCCAGAGAACCGACACGCCAAATCGCGCCTCGGCCTGAATACGGGCGCGCTCGATGGCGTCCATGACTTCGGGGATGGCGAGGTGCGGCTTGAAGCGCAGCAGGATGCCCCAGGAGATATAGACCTCGGCATGGACGACGCCCTGGTCGGAGAGCGCGCGGATCATCTCGTAGGTGATGAACTCGAAGTCGGCGGCGGTCTGCAGGCGCTCGGAGACGGCTTTGAAGGTCATGAGGAAGTGCTGGAAGTCCTCATAGACGTAGAGGGCGCGGGCGGCCTCGATGGTGAGGGGCTCGGCGTCGTGGCGGATGGAGAGGATGACGAGGGTCTCGGGCGTGATGGTGCCTTCGAGGTGCAGGTGAAGCTCGGCTTTGGGCAGACCGCGCAGCCAGGTGGGGATGTCGATCTCTTGCTGCTTCTTGGGCATCTTCTAACGATACGGGCAAGCGCGTTTCAGCGCAGGCGGGCAGGGCTGCGCGCCGGCAGATGTTCCACGTGGAACATTTTGCGATATGTCAGAAAGCGGCAGTTTATTTTGCGGGCGTCCCGGAATGGGAATGGCGACGGCAAGTGCGTCCTGACGCCGGACGGGCGCCACTTCGTGGGGTGGAGGCTTCGCGTCGCAACCTCAAGCAGAGATGCCGGAGTCTGGTACGGGAAGCTTTCAACCCACGACGTGGTCGCCGCCGGCGATGAGGGCGTTTTTGTCTTTACGCTTCGGGGAAGTCGGCGCTGAGGGTGGTGGATTCCCAGGCGTCAAGGTCGGCTTTGACGGCTTCGAGTTTCTTGTGGGCGAGGCCGAGGGCGGGCTTGCCGAGGACGAGGCGCAGCGGCGGGTTGTCGCTGGTGACGGCCTGAATGATGGCCTCGGCGCCGCGGACGGGGTCGCCCACCTGCTTGCCGGAGTTGGCTTCGGTGGCGCGGCGCCGCTGGCCGGCGGTCGCGTCGTAGTCGGCGATGACGGTCTTCGACTGGATGATCGAACGGCCGGACCAGTCGGTGCGGAAGGGGCCGGGTTCGACGATGAGGACCTTGATGCCGAGCGGGCTGGTCTCGATGGCGAGTGATTCGGAGAGGCCTTCGACGGCGTACTTGGTCGCGTGATAGTAGCCGGTGGCGCCGAAGCTGACGAGTCCGCCGATCGACGAGATGTTGACGATGGTGCCGGATTTGCGCTGGCGCATGCCCGGGAGAACGGCCTTGGTGAGGGCAACGAGGCCGAAAAAGTTGGTTTCGAACAAAGCGCGGACTGCCTCGTCTTCGCCTTCTTCAATGGCGGCGAGGTAGCCGTAGCCGGCGTTGTTGACGAGGACGTCGATCTGACCGAACTTCGATTCGGCCTGCTTCACGGCGTCGGCGACCTGGGTTTTGTCCGTCACGTCAAGCGTCAGGGCGAGGGCGTTCTCCTGCCCTTCGGCAAGATCCTTAATCTGCTCGAGCTTGCGCGCCGTGATGACCGCACGCCACCCCCTGGCCAGCACAAGCTTTGCCAACTCACGACCGAACCCGGTCGAACACCCAGTAATCAACCAAACAGGCTTCATGGAAATCTCCTGGGCATGAGATGCGAAAAGCAACGGCAAGTGCGTCCTGACGCCGGACGGGCGCCACTTCGTGGGGTGGAGGCTTCGCGTCGCAACCTCGAGCGGATATGTAAGAGTCTGGCGCGCGAAGCTTCCACCCCACGAAGTGGTCGCCGCCCGCGATGAGGGCGCACTTGTTGTTGCCTCTGCTGCATCTACTCCAGAGAGGGTTTCCATGGAGAAGCGGACGGCGTTGGTGGTGGGGTCTACGGGGATTGTGGGGCAGAATCTGGCGCACCGGTTGCTGGCGAATGGTTGGGAGGTTTTCGGACTTTCGCGTGGGCGGCAGGTGGTGGACGGGGTGAGGGGGCTGGCGGCGGATCTGCGGGATCGCGAGGCGGTGACGTCCGTGCTGAAGGGCGTGGATGTGTCGCATGTCTTCCTTAGCGCATGGATTCGGCACGAGACCGAGGCGGAGAATGTGACGGTAAACGGCGGGATTGTCGAGAATGTTTTTGCCGGTCTGGCGGGGGCGAAGAACCTACGGCATGCGGCGCTGGTGACGGGGACCAAGCAGTATCTCGGGCCGTTTGAATCGTATGGGCAGACGGCGGCCGAGACGCCGTTTCGCGAGGACAATCCGCGGCTGCCGGGGCTGAATTTCTATTACACGCAGGAGGATGTTCTGTTTGCCGCGTCGGCGAAGCTTGGCTTTGGGTGGAGTGTGCATCGGCCGCATACGATCGTCGGGTACGCGGTGGGGAATGCGATGAACATGGGCTCGACGCTGGCGGTGTATGCGACGTTGTGCCGGGAGCGTGGTGCGCCGTTCGTCTATCCTGGCTCGGTGGAGCAGTGGAATGCGCTGACGGATATGACCGATGCGCGTTTGCTGGCGAAGCATCTGGAGTGGGCTTCGATTGATCCCGCGGGGAAAGACCAGGCGTTCAACGTGGTGAACGGCGATGTGTTTCGCTGGCGCTGGTTGTGGCCGCAGCTTGCGGCTTACTTTGGCGTGAAGCCGGAAGGGCCGCCGGCTGGGGGCTCACCGCTCGAGGGTCGCATGCAGGATGCGCCGGCGGCATGGGCGGCGATGGCGGAGAAGTATGGGCTCAGGGAGGCGAACCTCGATCGGCTGGCGTCGTGGTGGCATACGGATGGGGACCTGGGGCGCACGATTGAATGCGTGAACGATATGACCAAGAGCCGGCTGCTCGGGTTTGAGGTCTACCAGGACACCCGTCAATCGTTCTTCGACCTGTTCGACCGGCTGAAGGCGGAGAGATTGATTCCGGCTTAGAGGCAAGGGCAAGTGCGTCCTGACGCCGGACGGCCGCCACTTCGTGGGGTGGAGGCTTCGCGTGTTGGACCCACGTAGAAAGTCAATGAGTCTGCGACGCGAAGCTTCCCACCCCACGATGTGAACGCCGCTCACGATGAGGCGTGTTGTCCGTGTCTTACGGATTGGTGAAGGTGTGCTTGGTCACGCCATCGAGCAGGGTGATGGTGATGGAGAACGGTTCAGGGTAGGTGCAGACGAGGTCTTCGAGGAAGCTGATGGCGACGGTTTCGCCGAGCCGCATCGATTCGTCGCTGTCGCTGCGCCAGTGGATGCCGCCGTGGAGTCCGTGGCCGAAGGTGACGTTATGCGCGAGCTTGGCCAGTTCCCCATTGACGCTGAGATAGCCGGGCTCTCCGGCCGGCCGGTCCCACGGATTGAGCATAAGGCCGTCGTTTGAGGGCAACCGTAGATTGGTGAGGAAAAAGTCACCGTCGAAGAAGAATTTGAGGATGGTGATGCAGGCGCCTCCGACCGCGCCGTGCCCCGTGGGGTAGGCGGGATGGGCGGGAGAGCCTTCGGGAAAGGGCTGCGAGAGGAGATAGGTTCCGTAGCGCTCGAAGCTGGCGCCAAGGGCCTTCGAGGTGAAGATCAATGGGTCGGGTGTGGTGCCGTAGGCCATGCCGTGCGCCTTGATGTAGTGGACGATGCCTGCACCGGATTCCGGCCGGTGGCGCAGATGGATGACCCACTTCTGGTACCAGACGGCGTTAAGCGCGACCTTGGCAACGGCGGCCAGGGTGGCTGCGATGTCGGGTCCGCCGAAGGTGCCGAAGCCGTTCTGCGTCTTCGCGCCCACGTAGGGCAGGCCCGGGTTTGGAGGAACGTTGAGGGTTCCCATTGCGAGATAGGCCGTGAAGTAGGCCTGGTAAAGCTCGTCGACGTGGGTGTAGGCAGCGAGCCCGCGGCCGTTGTGCAGGTAGCGCGGAATCGGGTCCTTCAGGTTGAGGAAGCCGGGTACGGCGCCATTCTGCACGGCGTTCCAGGTGAACTCGTCGGTCATGTAGTCGATGCCGGGCAGGTAGGTGGTGTACTGCTGGCTTATCGGCTGAGCTCCGAGTGAGGTGGGGGTGAGCAGGAATTGCGAGAGGTACGGGCCGACCGCTTCGCCGGGGAAGTTGCCGCGGAAGAGCAGGTCTGGCGTCACTTTGCCGTGGATGTCATGCGGCCCGGCATAGGAGCTGAGGGCGGGCTTGCTGAGTTCGGCCGCCGCGGCCTGTGCGATCGAACTTGTGGCGTATTCGGTGAAGGCGGTGTCGCGGAGCAGCGAGCACCAGTAGAGTTCGACGAGCTCGACGGCGTAGGCGGCGGAAGGGAAGGCCGGCGGCATGGCGGTCGAGAACTGACTCCCATCTGCGCCGTAGGCGGTGAAGGCATAGGATGCCATCGGCCCGTTGAGCGTGCGGGAGCCGCCGAGGGTGACGGCGGCGAAGGCGGCAAAGTTGCCGGAAGCGATGGCCGAGGTGAAGGTGGTGTAGGCCGCGGGATTGACGATGCCTTTGCCATTCTGCAGGACGCACTTGGTGTAGGTGGCGACCTGGTGGGGAAGTGCGGAGTCTCCGTTGGTGGGATGTGCGGGGGCAGGCCGAACCGCCTGCTGGACAGCGCTGTTATAGCGCCGGGTGAAGCTGGTGAGGACGCGGGGGTTGGGGTCGGTGATGGCCGGAGCGGCGCCTGGGGGCAGGGGGTTGAGACACTTGTTTGCCATGGTAGGTTTCTCGATTGAAAGGGATTAGGGTACCTGGCCGGGTTAGGGAGGATTGCTGGCGGCCATGCTACATAGCCCCCGGCGGCAGCGCTACCGCTAAATGAAAGCAAGGGCAAGTGCGTCCTGACGCCGGACGGGCGCCACTTCGTGGGGTGGAGGCTTCGCGTCGACGGACTCCTGCACGGCGCAAGACATGGGCACGCGAAGCTTCCACCCCACGAAGTGGTCGCCGCCCGCGATGAGGGCGCACTTGCCCTTGCTTCAGGGCTTGTAGAACTCGCTGCGTTTGCGGCTGTAGAAGGTGTAGACGACAAGGCCGATGATCAGCCAGACGAAGAAGCGGACCCAGGTGATGGCGGGGAGTCCGGCCATGAGCAGGATGCAGAAGAGGGTGGAGAGGATGGGGATGACGGGGCCGAAGGGGACGCGAAAGCCGCGGTGGCGGCTGGGGTCTTTGTAGCGCAGGACGACGACGCCGATGGAGACGAGGACGAAGGCGAAGAGGGTGCCGATGTTGGACATTTCGGCGAAGGTGCCGACGTCGAACAGGCCGGCGGGCACGGCGACGAGGATGCCGGCGACCCAGGTTGCGAAGGCGGGGGTGCGGAATTTGGGGTGGACGGAGGAGAAGATGTCGGGAAGGAGTTTGTCGCGGGACATGGCGAACCAGACGCGGGCCTGGCCGAGCTGAAAGACGAGGATGGACGAGATCATGCCGACGAGTGCGCCGATGAGGACGCCGAGCCGGACCCAGTGGAGGCGAGCTCCGCCGGGGGTGAGCGAGAGGCGTTTGAGGGCGTTGACGACGGGCGCGCCGTCGCCGGCGACGGACTGCCAGGGCACCATGCCGGTGAGCACGGCGGCCACGCCGATGTAGAGGATGGTGCAGACGATGAGCGTGGCGATGATGCCGATGGGAACGTCACGGCGCGGGTTCTTGCACTCCTCGGAGGCGGTTGAGACGGAGTCGAACCCGATGTAGGTGAAGAAGATGATGGACCCGCCGGCGAGCACGCCGGTCCAGCCGTTGGGGGAGAACGGGTGGTAGTTGGAGGTCTTGATGAACGACATGCCGAAGGAGATGAAGAGCAGGATGGCGGCGATTTTGACGAGCACCATGATGTTGTTGGTGCGGGCGGATTCGCGGATGCCGCGGACGAGGACGACGGTGAGCAGCAGCACGACGAGGAAGGCGGGGATATCGAAGCCGGTGTGCCAGCCGGTGGGGAAGATGTCTTTGCCGGCGAGGTCCTGCAGGCCGAGCGGCAGGTATGCGGGCGAGAGCCACTTGGGACTGACGTGGATGCCGAGCCAGTCGAGGAGGTCGACGATGTGGGCTGCGAAGCCGACGGAGACGCTCATGTTGGAGAAGGCGTATTCGAGGATGAGGTCCCAGCCGATGATCCAGGCGACCAGCTCCCCGAGCGTTGCGTAGGTGTAGGTATAGGCGGAGCCGGCGATGGGAATCATTGAGGCGAGTTCGGCGTAGCAGAGGCCGGTGAGCGCGCAGACGATGGCAACGAGGCAGAGCGAGAGGGCGAGGGCGGGGCCGGCGCCGGGGCGTCCTGCGACGGCGCCCGAGGTGTGGTGAAACCAGCCGATGGCGAGATCGAGGATGGGCGAACCCTTCCAATCTGCGAGCTTGGCCGGGTTGCCGCCGATGGCGGTGCCGATCACGGTGAAGATACCCGACCCGATGACGGCACCGATGCCGAGGGCGGTAAGCGAGACGGGGCCTAAGCTCTTCCGCAGCGCGTTCTCTGGACGCTCTGATTCGGAGATGAGCTTGTCAATGGACTTGGTGGCAAAGATTTGTCGGGCCAGCTTGCTCGCTCCTGAAGGCAGGGAATAGCGTGAAGGGAATAGGGAATAGCGTACGGCATAATGCGCGCGCTACCTAGTGCCTGGACTTCTATTTGCTGCATTTTCTGGAGCAGTGCGGGGAGCGCCGGGTGGCGCTCCCCTGAGCGCTAAGGGCTTAGCGCTTGGACTGACCGCGTGATGCCTTCTTGATCTTGGCCTTGTTTTCGCCACGGGCGCCGGTGCGCGGAGCCTTCGGAGCGGCCTTCTTGCGGGCGGCGCGCTTGATCTTCTTGCGCTCGATGGGATCGGTGATGCTCTTGGTATTTGCCATGATGAGGTTCTCTTTTCGAAAGGTGTGCGGGCGCGTGGTAAGTTCCCCGACAGGTGGGGCCCTAGAGCTTTTCGAGCTGGGCGAACTTCTCAACCAGCTTCTTCACGCCGTGCTGTTGAAATTGTACTGTAATCTTCGCGTCGTCCCCATCTCCTTCGCGTTGAAAGACGACGCCTTCGCCGTATTTGGGGTGGCGAACCCGTGCTCCTTTGGAGAGGCCGGTCTTGCCGGTGGGGGTGGGGATGTCGAGTTTGGGCCGGGCGAATTTGGCTCCGGCGCCCCCGCGACTGGCGAAGAAGCTGGCGACGTTGTCGAGCGAGCCGGACGGAGTGACCTGGCGCGCGGGTGCGCCGACGGCGGCGCGTGCGGCGGCGCGAACGCCGGTATCCTGCGACTCGTCCTCGTAGCTGTAGTGGCGTTCGCCCTCTTCGTAAGCGGGCTTTGCTGCGCCTCCGCGCTGCGGGTACGGGGTCGAGTAGCGATTGCCCGAGAACTGCGGCTGCTGTGGCGGGCTGCCGAGGTCTTCGACCAGGCGGCCGGGAACCTCTTCGAGGAAGCGTGAGGGGATCGAGGCCTCGGGCATATCGTTGCCGTAGCGGCGGCGATAGCGGGCGCGCGTCATGACGAGGGTGTCCATCGCGCGGGTCATGCCAACGTAGCAGAGGCGGCGTTCTTCTTCGAGGCCGGTGGGGTCGGTGAAGGTGCGCGAGTGGGGAAACAGGCCTTCTTCCATGCCGGCGAGGAAGACGAGCGGGAACTCGAGACCCTTGGCGGCGTGCAGCGTCATCAGCGTAACGCGCGCGTCGGCGGAATATTGGTCGGCGTCCGAGACGAGAGCTGCGTGATCGAGAAACTCGGCAAGACTCTCGCCGCGCGAGGAGGCATCCTGCGCGGCGTTGGCGAGTTCCTTCAGGTTCTCGATGCGCGAGAAGGATTCGGGGGTGGCTTCTTCTTCAAGGGCGCGAATGTAGCCGGAGCGCTCGTTGAGGAACTTGATCAACTCCGGGAGGGTGGCGGCGTCGCCGGGCTTGCGGAAGGGCGCGGGCTCGGTGCCTGCGGGCAGAGCACGCTCTTCGGCGGCGACGGCGCGGCGGGCAGCTTCAGTGGCTGATGCCGCGGAGGACTTGAGCGGCACGGGCGCGAAGGGGTTGTACATCGCCTCGTCGATCTGGTGGCTGGCGTCCGAGTCGGTCGAGTTCTCAGCGGCGATCGTCGAGATTTCTTCGCTGGGGCCGAAGTCGAAGCCGAAGTTGAAAGACGTGTCGAAAGAGGTATCAGCCGGCTCATCGGCGCCGGTTTCGATCGGCTCCTGTTGTGAGTCTGCTTCGACAGGGAAGGCCTCCGGGTCGAAGGAGGCGTCGATTTCACTGTCCTCTTTCGGCGCGAGGTCGTGCGAGAGTTTTTCCGCGAAGCCCGGGCCGAGCATGGCGCGGGCATCGTCGATCAGCCGCTTGAAGCCGCTGAGCGCCTGCAGCGCGCGGGCCGGCAGCAGGCGATCTTCGATCGCTTTGGCGATTGCATCCCAGGTGCTCATCCCGGTGGTGAGCGCCATGCGTTCGAGCGTCTCCATGGTTGTCTTGCCGATTCCGCGCGGCGGCGAGTTGACGCTGCGGCCGAGCGCGATGGAGTCGTGCGGGTTCTGCACGAGCTTCATGTAACTGAGAATGTCCTTGATCTCGGCGCGATCGTAGAAGCTGAAGCCGCCGACCATGTGGTACTGGATCTGGTAGCGGCGCAGGGCTTCTTCGACAAGGCGCGACTGCGAGTTGGTGCGGTAGAGGACTGCGCAGCGTGCGGGCTCGTCGGTCTCGATCTGACCGGCTTCGCGGATGTAGCGCTTGATGCGGTCGGCGATGAAGAGCGCTTCGTTTTCACCGTCAGGCGCCTCGTAGAGCCCGATCAGCGAGCCGCCCACGCGTGCGGTCCAAAGGTTCTTGCCCTTGCGCTGGGTATTCTGCGCGACCACCGCCGACGCGCCTTCGAGAATCATCTGGGTCGAGCGGTAGTTCTGTTCGAGGCGGATGGTGCGCGCGCCCGGGAAGTCCTTCTCGAAGTCGAGGATGTTCTTGATATCCGCGCCGCGCCAGCTATAGATGGACTGATCCTCATCGCCCACGACGCAGATGTTGTTATGGTCTCCGGCAAGCAGCTTCATCAGTTCGTACTGCGGTTTGTTGGTGTCCTGATACTCGTCGATCATGACGTAGCGATAGCGGCGGTTGTAGCGCTCGCGCACCTCTTTGGCGGTCTTCAGCAGGCGGACCGTCTCGAGCAGGAGATCGTCGAAGTCCAGCGCGTTCGCCTTCATCAACTCTTCTTTGTAGATCTTGAAGATGTGCGCGATCTTCTCTTCGATGGGGTTGGTCGAGGCGAGGAAGTACTCCTGCGGGTCGATCATGTGGTTCTTCGCCCAGGAGATGCGGCCGAGCGCAACGCGCGGCTTCAGGCTTTTGTCGTCGATGCCGAGACGCTTGAGGGCGGTCTTGACGACGGCCTGCTGATCGGTCTCGTCGTAGATAGCGAAGCTGCGGGTGAGGCCCTTGCCGCCGACCTGGAGCGCCTCAATATCGCGGCGCAGGACACGCACGCAGAAGCTGTGAAAGGTCGAGAGCGTGGGCTTGGCGAGCGACGAGTGCCCAAGGATCCGGTCGACGCGCTCAGCCATCTCCTTGGCGGCCTTGTTGGTGAAGGTCACGGCCAGGATATTTTCAGCGGAGACGCCGCGCTCCTCAATGAGGTAGGCGATGCGGTGCGTGACGACCCGGGTCTTGCCGGAGCCAGCGCCGGCGAGCAGGAGCACGGGGCCGTCGACGGCCTGGATGCCTTCCTGCTGCTGCTCATTCATGTTGTCGAGTAGATGAGACGCCATGTGCTGTGTGAATGCTCCATCAACAGTTTATTGGAAGGCCGGTGTGATAGGCGGAGAGACGGTCGACAGGCGGGATGACGAGTGAGGCTGCGGACAAGATTTTCGCAGCTGCAACCTTCCGGTAACCATGTGTTCCCGGTTGATTAATAGAGTGAGCACAGAGCGAAGAGTGGATAGACAGGTGTTACTCCGGTCGCGAGTGTCCAGCGGCGGACACTCAATACCGCTTTCGGACGGATCAGCCTTCACATTCTTCTTCGGGTCATTCAAAACCCTTGTAAACACGGCTGTTTCAGCATTTGAGAGTTTGGCGGACGGAATGCTTTTACAGAGTGCAGGACCACGGTCCGGTAGATGAACATGCAAAAGAGAAGAGAGAAATCTTCAACTTTTGCGGAACTCTCGAGAACTCATTCTCGTAACACCATTCACGAAGAGCCTGACTGAACCATGGCGGACAGGATCTTCCAAAACCTAGCGTCACCCATTTGAAGTAAAGGGGAAATCCAATGATCTATACGTCCCTCGCCGTCCTCGCTCTGTCCGCCTCCGCCGCTGCCTCACCGCTGTCGCACTTCGTGCACATGCATCCGCATGCTGTCGCCGGCGACGCACGAGTCACCCTCACGCTTCGCAACACGGCAAGCATCTTCCAGGATGTCAAGGTTGCGGGCCACAGCTACACCGTCCAGCCCAATCGCACGCTCACCGTCAAGGCGCCAGCCGGCACGGTCGTTTATGCCGACAGCTCGACCGGCTCGCACCACCGCGGCGAGGTCATTGCACAACTCGACGACCAGGCCAATAAGAAGTCCGTTGACTTCAACTAGGAACAAGCCTCAAGGGTGCATGGGCGCACAGGAGAAGGCACCGGTTACGTGTGGGTAACGATCCCGCGAGATAATCGAAAGCAGCATGCCCGCATCCCTCACGATTTCGAACGTTGCCGTCTTCTGCGCCTCTGCTGACGGAACCAACCCACTCTATCGCAACGCCGCTGAAGCTCTGGGTAAAGAGCTTGCGGCGCGCGGGATAGGCCTGATCTACGGCGGTGCCCGCGTCGGGCTGATGCGGGCCGTGGCCGAGGGCGCACTCGCTGCCGGCGGACACGTCGTCGGTGTGATTCCCGAGGTGCTCGTCGACCTCGAGGTCGCCCACGATGGGCTCTCCGAACTGCACATCACCAGCACCATGCATACGCGCAAGGCACTGATGGGCGAGCGATCCGATGCGTTCATCATTTTGCCCGGCGGCTACGGCACCTTCGAAGAGATGTTCGAGGTGCTGGCGTGGCAGACCCTGAAGCTTCACGACAAACCCGTCATCCTGCTCAACATCGCGGGCTTCTACGACAAAATGCTGGACTTCCTCGACCACTGTGTGACTGAGAGCGTGCTGAAACCAAAGAACCGCAGCCTGCTCCGCGTGGCTGCGACGGTCGAAGACGTCTTCACGTTGCTCGGCTGACCCCGACTCACTCCTCTTCGACAGGCAACATCAGGCCGTCGCATCGCGTCTCATGGACAGCGAAGAAATGGCGAACGCTGCGAGGTGTTGAATGGCGGAACGGGAAGTGGTGCTGGATCAACCGGTCATTGTGGATGAGCAGGCTGAGGCACTGCGGCATGCGACCGAGCGCGCCGAGTTGGCTGAGGCGGAGCTAGCAAAGTTGAAGAAGGGCGCGAAGATGAACACCGCAAAGGAGAACAGCGCGAATCCGGGCAGCGCGGCGGAGACAGACTTGAAGCAGCCGCCGAGTCCGAGCAGTGCGACGGGTGAGGCGAGCGTGGCCGGCGGGGAAGACGAGTTGCGCAAGGATTCAATGATGGCGCATCTGCTCGATTCGCTCGAGGCCGGCAAAGATATCGGGCACTATGGGCGCCTGGTCTTCGCGATGGTCGCGCGCCATTTCATGCCGCATGACGAAGTGATGGCGTGGATGATGAAGGATCGCGACGTCGAGGAAGAGAAGGCACGGTTGATGCTGACGCAGGTCGAGGGCAAGGATTACAGCCCACCGCGCCGCGACAAGATCCTGTCGTACCAGGCGCAGCAGGAGTTCCCGATCATTCCGAACCCGGATGATCCGGACTCGGGCAATCTGTATAAAAATCTAAAGTTTCCGGATGAGATCTACGAGCATATCGGGCATTATCAGGAAGCAAAGACCAGCGCGTCCTGACGCCGCGAGACTCCGTGAGGTGAACCGCTGCGCGCCGGTCGCGCAGCGTGTTCGCCCACACACGCACTGCGATCAGGACGCCGTCGCGTTTGCCCTGCAATCCTCACAACGACACATGCGCCGAAGGTAGTCGTAAGAGTAAATGCCGCTCTCGTGGCCGTCGTTCCACTTGAAGCGAATCGCATACTTTCCGACGGGCGTCACTTCAAGCGGGCGCGGCGGTGCCTCGTACATCACTAGCAGACCTCCGGCCTTTGGCTTCGCCACGCCGGGTTCGCGACCGGCATGCTGACGTTCTTCGTTGCACGTCGCGCACGGGCAGGCGTTGCGCAGCCACGCGAAGTTCCAGGTGCTGGTGTGGCCGTCTTTCCAGTCGATCGACATGCCCGTGCCTTCGGTCTTCATTACGCGGACCTTGGCCGGTGTCACGGCTTCGATCGGCAGGCGCTCTTCAGCGCGCGTCTCGCGTCGAGCCTGTTCTTCACTGACGATACGGATTCCTTCATGGCTCATAGCTGTAACTCTTTGATGGCGTTGCGGTCGTATTTGATCTTCAGAAAGAGAATGCTCGCAGACAGCACGAGTGTCAGGCTGTTCGAGATGAGCACCGGCAGATCGTGCGCCAGGAAGCCGTAAGTCGTCCACAGCAGCACGCCGAAGGAGAACAGCAGAAACGTCCCGAGAGAGACGTCGCGTGCCGTCTTCAGCTTGATGACGCGCAGCAGTTGCGGCACGAAGGCAGTGGTGGAGCATGTGGCCGCAACAAAGCCGATGCGTTGAATGACAACCGGGCTGAGGGGTGTCGTGTCGAGCAGGATCATGCCTGTCTCCAGAAGAAGTATGCCGCGATGATAACCCCGCTGCCCACTACGACCGCGCGCAGCACGCTGGCGTTCATCCGCTTCGCATAGTGTGCGCCCACCCATCCGCCCAGCGCCGCAAAAACCATAGAAATCAGGCAATAGTGCCAGAGGATGCGGCGGCTCGCGATGAAAACGAACACCGCACAGAGATTCGACGCGCAGGCCGCTACGACTTTCATGGCGTTCAGTTCGTGCATCTCTTCCATCCCGAAGAGCGCGAGCACGGTCATGATGAGGAAGCCGCCACCCGCGCCAAAATACCCGACGTAGAAACAGATGGGCAGCAGCGCAAAGAAGAGGAAGAACTGGTTGATCGGCGGTTCCTGGTGCTGCTCCCCATGAGCCACGGCCGAACGCCGCCGCAGCCATTTCGACACCGGCGTCGAGACGCCAAAGATGAGCGACCCCGTAAGCAGCAGCCAGGGGATGAGGTGCAGGAACGTCACCTGCCGGGTATGCAGCAGTATCTCTGCGCCGAGTACACCGCCGACGATCGAAGTTGCAATGACCAGAGGCAGAAGGTCGCGGCGCACATCGCCTCGCAGGCTGGCAAGCGAAGTCAACTGCCCAGGCCAGAGTGCCACCGTGTTGGTCGCGTTTGCTTCGATAGGCGGCACGCCGACCCCAAGCATGGCGGGGAACGAAAGAAACGAGCCGCCGCCAGCCATCGCGTTGATCGCCCCGGCCAGCATAGAAGCCACGATGAGCCAGAGATAACGCCAGTGGGAGGTCAGGAGTTCTTGCACGCTCTATCGATTGTAGCTGCGTGCCTGGTGCGGCAGTTGCGGGGTAGCCGCGATCAGCCGCTGGGTATACGGCTCGCTCGGATGCTCGCAGACATCAAGCACCGCGCCAACTTCAACGACGCGTCCGCGCTCCATCACCGCGACGCGATCGCACAGGTACCGCACCAGCGGCATCGAGTGCGAGATGAACAGGTAAGTAAGTCCATACGTCTGCTGCAGAGTCCGCAGCAGGTTGATCACCTGTGCGCCGACCGACACATCGAGCGCGCTCACCGGCTCATCGAGCGCCAGAAACTCGGGCTTCAGCGCCAGCGCACGGGCGATGTTGATCCTCTGCCGCTGCCCGCCCGAGAACTCATGCGGATAGCGGCCCAGCACGTCCACCTCGAGCCCCACCTCGCCCATCAACTCCGCAAGCCGGCCGGCGACCTGTTCGCGCGAGAACCCGCCCTGACTCGCAAACGGCTCGGCGACAATCTCGCGAATGCTCATGCGAGGGTTCAACGCCGCGAACGGATCCTGAAAGACCATCTGCATGCGCCGCCGCATTACGCGCAAATCTTTCTTACGGGCAGCGAGTACATCCACGCCGTCAAAATGGACCGAGCCCGATGTAGGCTCGACCAGGCGCAGCAGCATGCGCGCCACGGTGCTCTTGCCGGAGCCCGATTCCCCCACGAGACCCAGCGTCTCGCCCCGCCGAATGATCAGCGATACATCGTTGACCACGGTCGAAGCGCCGTACTGCTTCACGAGATGATGCGCTTCAACAAGAACCTCCGCCACGATCAGCCAAGCTCCGGATGCAGTTCCTGGAAGCCAGTCGCTTCCTGATACGCGCGAGCGAAGGCCGCGAGACGCCCATCCGAATAGAGGCCGCCGAGAAAGGTCAGCGACACCGGCGTTCCCGGACCTCCCGCGTCGTAGAAGTCCTCATCGTCCATCTTCGGCGCCTCGGGCGCATCCTTCCCGCGCAGGCCATTCGGCAGGATGATCGCCGGCTGCCCGGTCAGGTTCGTCGCCAGCAGCTGCGTGCCCTGCGAAGGCGTCACGATTACATCGACCTGCTTGAAGAGCTCGTCCATCGCCTTGATCGCGAGGGTCCGCCCTCGCATCGCCTGGAGGTAATCGACCGCAGAATAGAAGCGCGCCACGCGGAACTGATTCGGCCAGTCATAAGGTTCCTGGCCCGTCAGCAGCTTGTCGCGCCCGGTGCGTGTCAGCTCATCGAAAGCCGCCGCGCCCTCTGCTTCAAGCGGCGGAACCATGGACCCGAATGGCAGCTTCGGCATCTCGACGGGGATCAGGCTGACACCCATCTTGCTGCGCAGCACCGCGAGTGCCGCATCCGCATACTTTGCGTCATACTGCGCGCGGGCCAGGCTCGCCTTCACACGCGCCTGCCGCTTGCGAAAGGCTTCCATCTCCTTATCGCCGCCGGCGGTCGGAGCCTTCAGCTCCGGCATCACCGGCGCGTCGAAGGCGGACTTGATGAAGCCCACCCGCAGCTTCTTCCAGTCATAGAAAGCATCCCAGTTCATCGCCGCGGGCTTCACCGAAAGGTCGTGTCCGTCGGGTCCGTGGATGACGGACAGCACGATCGCGCAGTCCTCGACCGACCGCGCAATGGGCCCGATCTTGTCCATCGTCCAGCTGAGCGCCATCGCGCCGGTCCGCGGCACAAAGCCAAAGGTCGGCCGTAACCCGGTCACGCCGCAGCGGGTAGACGGGCTCGAGATCGAGCCGAGCGTCTCCGTGCCAATCGCAAAGCCGACACACCCAGCCGAGGTCGCGCTTGCACTGCCCGCCGAAGAACCGCTCGAACCCTGCTTCAGGTTCCATGGGTTCCGCGTGCGTCCACCGAACCACAGGTCGCCCTGCGCCAGCGCGCCCATGCTCAGCTTCGCAATCAGGATCGCCCCGGCCGCATCAAGCCGCTTCACCACCTCGGCATCTTCGTCAATCTGCTGATGCTCATACCCCGCCGCGCCCCACGTGGTCGGATACCCCTTCACCGCAAGCAGGTCCTTCGCGCCCCACGGAATGCCGTGCAGAGGCCCGCGATAATGGGCGGCCTCAAGCTCCGCATCAAGCACCGCAGCCTGCTTCAGCGCACGCTCTTCGGTCAGCGTGATCACGCAGTGCAGCTTCGCGTCCAGCCGCTTCAGCCGGCCCAGATACATCTTCGTCAGGTTGGTACAGCTCACGCGGCGGCTGCGAATCAACTCGGCCAGCGAGCGCGCGGGCAGGTAGGCAAGCGTCTCAAGCCGCTCCGGCGTATCGAGCAGCTCCTGCGTGAACGTGGGCGCGGCGCTGATGCGATTCGGCTTCTTCTCGGTGTCGAGCACCATGTCGCCCGGCACCGGATCAAACACGAAGGCCGGCGGCACACTGTTCGGGAGCGCCAGCTTGCGGATCGCCTCCACGTCCTCGCGCTGCGCATTCAGGCCGTCGATCATGGCTGCCTTCAACGGCTCTTCGATCGTGATCCCGGCGATGGTCGCAGCTGCGTCGATCATGGCGGCCGTAATCTTCGCAGGTCCCGCGGCGGCCGGAGCGGATTGCTGCGCAGCCATCGCGAAGAGGGTGCCGGGAAACAGCGTCGTGCCCAGACCGGCAGCCGTCGTAACGGCAAGAAAATGCCTGCGATTCAGAGAGGAAGCCTGTTCATCCATGCTCTGGATTATTGCATCGCATGTGCCGGCGGCGCGCCCCTCGCTGCCTCCGACCGGTCCACCGTCTTGAGGAAATCATCAAGTCGCTGACCCTTTTTCTGAGAGAAGAATGCTGGCTGTATGACTGACTCGCGAATCCGGTCCAGGCGAAAAACGCGAAAGTCGTCGCGCATCTCGCACCACGCCACCAGCGTCCACACGCCGCTCCAGAAGTAGAGGGCAAGCGGCCGGATCGTACGCGTGCTGTCCCCGCCATCCTCTCGGGTGTAGGCGATGAAGACCGCGTTCCGCGAAAGGCATGCGCCATGCAGCAGGTCGAGCCGGCGCCGATGCTCCATGCGCATCTGGAACCCGGGCGCGTACATCTGGATCGCATCCAGGCGCTCCCGCATCGCGACCGGCAGCACCGCCTCGATGCGGCTGAGCGCCTGCTTTGCCGCTTCCACCGTCTCCGCGCCGCCCCACGCCTGCACCAGCCTCGCGCCGAGCACCAGCGCCGTCAGTTCGTCGGAGGTAAAGGTCAGGGGAGGCAGATCATAATCGCGCCGCAGCGTGTAACCAACGCCCGCCTCGCCTTCAATCGGCGTCCCTGCCAGTTGCAGATCCATCACATCGCGATAGATCGTCCGCGTCGACACCTGCAGTTTTTCTGCCAGGCGCGCGGCCGTCATCATCCGCCCCTGGCGGAGCAGTTGCACGATGCGGAAGAGGCGGTCGGCGCGGCGCATAGGCGTGTCTTGTCCGGCTTCAGTTTAGTGCTGATGTAGCCCGATGTGATTGCCTTCACTATCCTCGATGTAGGCAAAAACGCCGAAACCGTTGGGCAACGTTGTCTGCGGAATGACGACCGAGCCCATCCCCATGGCCGCCATGCGCGCCATGGCCGCATCGATTCCCGAGTCCACGTTCAGGAAGATCATTGTCCCCGCCGGAGAAGGCCGTTGCCGCACGTTCTGCACCAGCGCTCCGCCGACACCGGCCTCGCTGCTGGGGAACAGACGCTTCGGCTCGCCGAAGCTGACGGGCGTCAGGGTCATATTTAGAAGAGTCTCGTAGAACCGGGTCGCCCGCTCGATATCGAGCGTAGCAATTTCGAACCAGTTGGCGGCGTCCCGGGGAGTTGCAGTCGTTTCAGTCATCGTCTCGCTCCTTCGCAAATAGGCTTGCTCTAGGAAGGAGCTTAGGCGTGGGCTGCTGACAGCAGTGTGTCAGTAGCGTTCATCTCTTTTCAAAGAAATCGCAGAGCCTGGAGTGCTGAGCCCTGCCACGAGAGCTCTTCTCCTCGTGAGAACTTGCGATTGTTCGCCGTGACAAGCGTCACCTTTCGCGCGGCCTGGCGACGCCCGTTCAAAAGCAGGTTCGCAGTGGTCTTCGCAGAAGGTGGCTTACTGTTCGAGGCGGCTGACCGGAACTAGATATCCAGGTTCTTCACGTCCAGCGCATTCTCTTCAATAAACTTCCGCCGGCTCTCGACGTCCTCGCCCATCAGCGTCGTAAAGATCTCTTCGGTCGCCGCAATGTCCTCGAGCTTCACCTGCATCAGCGTACGCCGTTCGGGGTCCATCGTCGTCTCCCAAAGCTGCGGCGCGGTCATCTCGCCCAGCCCCTTGTAGCGCTGGACCTGGTACTCCTTGCGCCCTTGCTCGATGACGTAGTCGAAGACCTCGCGCGGCGTCTTCTTCTCAACCGGGTCCTGGCTCGCACGGCTGTTGCGCTTGGCCGGCTTGGCCTCGGCCACGGTGCCGGGCGCAGCAGCAATCGTCTCGTTGACACCCTCTTCCTGCGCCACCTCGTCGGCCTCGTCAAGCGCCGCCTGGGTCACCTGCGCCGGAGTCTGCGTGGCGTACGAGATCAGGAACGGAGCCTGCAGCTGGTCTTTGATCTGGGAGTATTTGCCCAGCAGCTGGCGGCTTTCCGCGGCATTCGCCAGCGCCCAGTCGATCTTCCGCTCCGCCCCCTGCGAGTCCGTGAAGCTGATCGAATACGTCTGGTGCTCTTCATCCAGCGTCGGCTCGCCCACCGCGCGGAACTGGTACTCGCGACGGATCGCCTCGAGCTTCGCCCGCATGTCGAACAGCTTGTCCGGCGTCTGGAAGTCTTCCTTCTTCGCCGGGCTCGCGCCCTCATGCGAAAACAACTCGACGAAATCCAGCAGCACCTGCTCGTTCCGCAGCCGCTTGCCGACCTTTTCAAACAGGGTCAGGTAGTCGTTCAGGCGCGACATATACTCGGTCAGCGCGGCGCCCGTAATCTGCGCCCCGCCCTCGCCGTACGTCAGCAGCATTCCGTCTGACGCCCGCTTGATCATCACCTCGACATACTGCCGCTCGTCCTTGATGTACTGCTCGAACTTGCCCTTCTTGATGCGGAACAACGGCGGTTGCGCGATATACACGTGCCCGCGCTTGATCAGCTCCGTCATGTGCCGGAAGAAGAACGTCAGCAGCAGCGTCCGGATATGCGACCCGTCGACGTCGGCATCGGTCATCAGGATCAGCTTGCCGTAGCGCAGCTTCGCCGGATCGAAGTCGTCCTTGCCGATCCCGCAGCCGAGCGCCGTAATCATCGCCCGAATTTCTTCGTGCCCCAGCATCTTGTCGTAGCGCGCCTTCTCGACGTTGAGGATCTTTCCCTTCAACGGCAGAATCGCCTGGAACTTGCGGTCGCGGCCCTGCTTTGCCGTCCCGCCGGCCGATTCACCCTCGACCAAATAAAGCTCGCACCGGTCCGGCTGCCGCTCGGAGCAGTCCGCCAGTTTGCCCGGCAGGCCGCCGCCGTCAAGCGCGCCCTTGCGCCGTGTCAGGTCGCGTGCCTTGCGCGCCGCCTCACGCGCCCGCGCTGCGTCGATCGCCTTGTTGATGATCTTCTTGGCCACCTGCGGGTTGGTGTCGAAGAACGCGCCCAGCCGTTCGTTCACAAACGCCTGCACCGTCCCGGCGATATTCGAGTTCAGCTTGCCCTTGGTCTGGCCCTCGAACTGCGGCTGCGATAACTTCACCGAGATCACAACCACCAGGCCCTCGGTCACGTCCGTGCCGGCCAGGTTTTCCTTCACATCCTTGAACAGCCCCAGCGACTGCCCGGCCGCATTGATCGTCCGCGTTAGCGCCGCGCGGAAGCCCGCCAGGTGCGTCCCGCCGTCGATCGTGTTGATGTTGTTGGCAAACGTGAAGACCGTCTCGGCATACGCGTCGTTATACTGCAGCGCAATCTCCATCGCCACGTTATCGCGCTCGGCCTCCATGTAAATCGGCTTCTCGTGCAGCACCGCCTTGCCCTTGTTCAGGTGCTTGATAAACTCCGCGATGCCGCCGACATACTTGAACTCCTGCCGCTTGCTCTCGCCCGTCTTCGCATCCGTCTGGCGTTCATCGGTCAGCGTAATTTCAAGGCCCTTGTTCAGGAAGGCAAGCTGCCGCAGCCGGTTGGCCAGCGTGTCGTAGTTGAACTCCTCAACCGTGAAGATGCTCTTGTCCGGCAGGAAGTGAACCTTCGTCCCCTTGCGCGTGCTCGGCCCCATCTTGCGCAGCGTCGAAATCGGAGCACCCTTCGAATAGTCCTGCTCCCAGGTAAACCCGTCGCGCCAGATCTCGACGTCGAACTCCTCGGACAGCGCATTGACGCAGCTCACACCCACCCCGTGCAGCCCGCCCGAAACCTTGTAGTTCGACGCATCGAACTTGCCGCCCGCATGCAGCATGGTCAGCACCACCTGCACCGCCGGCATCTTCTCGCCGTTGATCACCTTGTCATCGACCGGGATCCCGCGCCCGTCATCCGTCACCGTGATCGAGTTATCGACATGGATCGTCACATCGATCCGCGTCGCATGGCCGCCCAGCGCCTCGTCCACCGAGTTGTCCACCACCTCGTACACCAGGTGGTGCAGCCCCTGCTCCCCGGTCGAGCCGATATACATCGCCGGACGCAGCCGCACCGCTGCCAGCCCCTCAAGAACCGTAATGTTCTCGGCGGAGTAGCCGCCCGCCTTCGCGTCGGGTGTCGGAACTGCGGGAATCTTGAGGTCGTCAGGAAGCGGATTCGGGGTAGATGCCATGCGCTTTTCGTTGTCTCCGTAGGGCGCGGAAGGAGCGTTTCATCCCGCTCCCGTTTCGATGCTGCTGTCGCGACGCGAAATCATCATAAAAGCCGCGTCAAATCAGCAGTTTGTACCGCTTTGCCCGTGTAGAAAGTATACCACGCAGCCCGCAGAAAACAGCGCGAAAACCCGGCAGAAACCCATCCGCCGCCGCTAACCCAGAACCGCCTCGATCTGGTCGATCCCCCACGCCAGGTCGTCCGGCGAAATCACCAGCGGAGGCGCCAGCCGGATCACCGTCTCGTGCGTCTCCTTGCACAGCACACCGCGCTGCTGCAGCGCCTCGCAGAAAGGCCGCGCCGCCGTGTTCAGCTCGATCCCGATCCACAACCCCTTGCCGCGCACCGCCGTGATCCTGCTGCTCCGCGCCGCGAGCGCCTGCAGCCGCTCGAGCGCGTACGCCCCCAGCTCCGCCGACCGCTCCGGCAGTTCCTCGTCGACGATCACCTTCAGCGCCGCCCGCGCCACCGCGCACGCCAGCGGATTGCCGCCAAACGTGCTTCCGTGATCGCCCGGGTGGAAGACCCCCATGACCGCCCGCGACGCAAGCACCGCCGACACCGGGTACATCCCGCCCGAAAGCGCCTTGCCCATAATCACCACGTCCGGCACGATCGCGTCGTGTTCGAACGCGAAAAACTTGCCCGTCCGCCCCAGCCCCGACTGGATTTCGTCGCAGATCAACAGCACGTTGTTCGCACGGCAGATCGCAGCCGCCTCCGCCAGGTAGCCCGCAGGCGGCACGATGATCCCCGCCTCGCCCTGCACCGGCTCCACCAGGAACCCGACCGTATGCGGCGTGATCGCCTCGCGCAGCGCCGAAGCGTCACCAAACGGAATCGACCGGAACCCGCTCGGAAACGGCCCGAAGCCGTGCCGCGTCTGCGCGTCCGACGAAAAGCTGATGATCGAGATCGTCCGCCCGTGAAAGTTGTTCCCGCAGACCAGGATCTCGCCCAGCCCGGCGGCCACGCCCTTCACCGTCTCGCCCCACTTGCGCGCCATCTTCAGCGCCGTCTCCACCGCCTCGGCGCCCGAGTTCATCGGCAGCGCCATCTCGAAGCCGGTCAGCTCATGCAGGTCGCGCAGCAGCAGCGGCAGCTGATCGTTGCGAAACGCACGCGAGGTCAACGCCACCTTCTGGCACTGCTCGATCATCGCGGCAACGATCGCCGGATGACAATGTCCCTGGTTCACAGCCGAATACGCCGCCAGAAAATCAAGGTAACGCCTGCCCTCGAGATCGTAGACCCAGCAGCCACTCGCCCGGCTGACCGTCACATTCAGCGGATGGTAGTTGTGCGCGCCGTACTCGTCCTCAAGCGCCGTCAGGTTCACCTGCGCCAGGTAGGGCTGCGTCGGGCTGGCTTGGCTCAGGCTGGTTGCCGAAGCCCCGTGAGCAGTTCGTATGGCCCCGTCATCGGTCGAAATGCTGCCGTCAGCCGTCAGAACATCGTGCGCAACCATAGGAATTCCTCGCGTTTCGCCTAGTCTACCTGCTCCCGCGAGGGTTTTCAGCAGCGAAATCGAGCGCTTGAGGCGGCCGGGCCCGCGCTCGATCGTTCAGCCCGGTTAGGCGTAGACGCCGCCTCCAATGCTCGAGCTCTGGGTCAGGGAGGAGGGCGTAAATGCCAGCAACGTCGCCCCGAGACTGCCGGCGCCGGCCGCGTACGTTCCCGAAACCGTTCCGAAGGCGATCCCGAAGCTGCTGGCGGCGACCGATCCCGAACCATACCCCGAAGTCACGAGAGCCGGTGGCGCGGGCACCGGGCGCGCCGCTGCCGCGTCGGCAGTCGCGGCAGGACTGACCGGACCGGCCGAAGTGATGGGAAGCGCCGCGCCGGTACCCGGCGAGGCGCTCGCAGGCGGGGCAATGTAAAGGTCGCCGTCCACGTCCGACACCGGCACGCCCAGGCGCACCGCAATCTGTGTCGGCGTCTCACCCTGCGCGTTGAACAGGCGCACCCGCGCCTGTTGCGAAAGACGGACGCTGTCGGCCAGCGACCCGGTCGCAGAGCCCGGGGCGGCGGTAGCCGCGCTCCCTGCAGAATAGCTGCCGCCTGCCGCCAGGGCGGCCGGGGTGCCGGAAGTCCCGAGCGATGTCCCGATTGGCGTCCCAGGTGACGTTCCATAGAAGGTCCCCGCCGCCGCGGCGCCAGGTGGAATCAGCGCTAAAGCCGGCAGCCCGGCACGGAGGCTCGCCGGATCGATCGGGACAGGGCTGGCAGTGGGCTGGGGGATCGCGAAGGTCGTCACGCAGAACCTCTTTTCAGGGGCGAAAGTTTCGCCGGAACCAAATCTTCAGTGCGGACGCGGTGAGCGTTCCGGACTGGGGAGGTTATCGGCGGGATTTGTGAGGGGTTTACGAAAAGCTTGAGCAGGAAGACACCAAAGCGCGCACCATCCCCCAAAAGAGATCCGGATCGGGAGAAATGCCGCAAAACCCTCCACATCCACCCCACTCTCCGCTATACTCAGAAGGTTCTACCGAATCACGAGAAACACTTCAGGATCACCATGCCAAAGTTGAAGACACACTCCGGCGCCGCCAAGCGCTTCAAGAAGACCGGCACCGGCAAGTTCAAGCGCGGCCACTCCAAGATGCGGCACATCCTCACGTCGAAGAACAACAAGACCAAGAGCCGTCTCGGCAAAGCGGGCTTGATCTCCGACGCGGATCACTACAACGTCTCGCGGATGCTGCCCTACGCCTAGGCCCCCCGGCCGAAGCACCAAGAAGCTGTCTGGATCGAGCTGTCCCCAAAAGACGACGGGCTGCAACGCGTAACAAGCCCCTGGACGAGCGGCATTTTTCCCCAATGCCTGCGAACTCCATCGAGATCCGGACCCGAACGAAGCGAGTGAAGTGGAACCCCTTTCCACCAGCCGCCCCAACGCAGTACGCAAAACAGGAGAACACCCATGCCCCGTGTCAAACGGAGTACCAAACGCGCCGACCGGCGCCGCAAGATCCTCAAGCGCGCAAGCGGCTACTTCCTCACCAAATCCAAGCTCTACCAGGCCGCCCAGGAAGCCGTCGAGCGCGGACTCAAGTTCGCCTACACCGGCCGTAAGCAGAAGAAGCGCCAGTTCCGCTCACTCTGGATCGTCCGCATCGGCGCCGGCGCACTCGCCAACGGCATGAGCTACTCCACCTTCATCAACGGGCTCAAGCTCGCCGGCAACACGCTCGATCGCAAGATCCTTGCCGACATCGCCGCCAACGACGCCGCCGGCTTCGCCGCACTTGCCGTCGTCGCGAAGGATGCCCGCCTCAAGGCAGCCGCTGAACACGCGAAAAACCAGAAGGCCGTCACCGCGTAAGCGACCCAGCCAAAGCGACCCGGCCAATGTAACCCGGCCAACGCACCCCGAAACACAGCAATTCAGGAGGCACGGTTAACCACCGTGCCTCTTTTTCATCCTCACCCTCCGGACCGCGGAAACAAAGGAAGTATCCTTAGCACATGCCGACGTCCGCCGCGCCCAACTCTGCGCCCTCCCCAGAGCAGCCCCGCGTCTCGCCAGACGCACCCAAGGAAACCGGCGGCCGGTTCGAAAGCTGGGGACGCTACCCGAAGTACAACGCGCGCGTCGTCCCCATGAACTGGCAGCAGGAGTTTCCCGCCAACATCGAACACCTGCACAGCGGCGTGCTGCCCGTCGGCATGGGCCGCAGCTACGGCGACTCCTGCCTGCTCAAGGACGGCAGCCTGCTGCTCACCACCGGCATGAACCGCCTGCTCGGCTTCGATCCCGCCACCGGCATCCTCACCGCCGAGGCCGGCGTCACGCTCGCCCAGATCCTCGACTTTGCCGTGCCCCGCGGCTTCTTCCTGCCCGTCTCCCCCGGCACCAAGTACGTGACACTCGGCGGCGCCATCGCCAATGACATCCACGGCAAGAACCACCATGTCGCCGGCACCTTCGGCCGCCACATCACGCGGCTTGAACTCGTCCGGTCGGACGGCACCCACATCGTCTGCTCACCTACCGAGAACGAAGAATGGTTCGGCGCCACCGTCGGCGGCCTCGGTCTCACCGGCGTCATCACCTGGGCCGAGCTGCGGCTCAAGCCCATCGTCTCGCGCCTCATCGACTACCAGGGGATCCAGTTCCACGGCGTCGATGAGTTCCTGTCGCTCACCGAGCAGTATCAGGACGTCGAATACACCGTCAGCTGGATCGACTGCGCCTCCACCGGCGCCAACTTCGCCCGCGGCATCTTCATGATGGGCGACCATGCGAAGGTCCCCGGCGAGCTCAAGCCGTCACCCGAGCCGAAGCTGAGCTTCCCCTTCGACGCACCCGGCTTCGCGCTCAACCACACCACGGTTTCGCTCTTCAACACGGCCTTCTTTCACAAGCAGATGAAGCCGCGGGTCGAAGCGCAGCAGGACTACGAACCCTTCTTCTACCCGCTCGACAAGGTGCTGCACTGGAACCGGATGTACGGCAAGGCCGGACTGCTGCAGTTTCAGTACGCGATCCCGTGGGAGTCGGCGCGCGAGGGCACCATCGCCATCCTGCGCGAGGTCGCGAAGTCCGGCCTGGCCAGCTTTCTCGCCGTGCTCAAAGCCTTCGGCGATGTGCCGTCGCCGGGCCTGCTCAGCTTCCCGCAGCCGGGCATCACGCTCGCGCTCGACTTCCCCATCAAGGCCGACGTCACCTTCCCGCTGTTCGAGCGGCTCGCGGACATGACCCGCGACTACGGCGGCCGTCTCTACCCGGCGAAGGATGCGGCCATGACCGCCGCGCAGTTCCAGACCTTCTACCCGCACTGGGAGCAGCTTGCCCGCTTCCGCGATCCTGCCATCACCTCCAGCTTCTGGGAGCGCGTCACCGGAGATCAACCAGCCTGATGAGTTCTACTGCAGCCAGCTTTCCTGTTGTTGCCACGACCGCCGGCGCGATCGGGGTACCGCGCAAGATCCTGGTGCTGGGCGCCACGTCCGGCATCGCCGAGGCGACGTGCCGCATCTGGGCCGCGCAGGGCGCGAGCCTGTTCCTGGTCGGGCGCAGCGGGGAAAAGCTGAACGTGGTCGCAGCCGACCTGCGCACCCGCGGCGCGGCGTTCGTCGACACCGCGGTCGCCGACCTCGACGACACGGCGGGACACGCGGCGATGCTGGCGCATGCCATCAACTCGCTGGGCGGAATGGATGTGGCGTACCTGGCGCACGGCATCCTGGGCGACCAGGCGAAGGGGGAGCAGGACTTTGCGGTGGCGCAGCAGATTCTGCATACCAACTTTGTTTCGGTGGTGTCGCTGCTGACGTGGCTGGCGAACTTCTGTGTGCAGCGCCGGTCGGGCGTGCTGGCGGTGATTTCGTCGGTGGCGGGGGATCGCGGGCGCAAGTCGAATTACCTGTACGGCTCGTCGAAGGCGGGGCTTTCGGCGTTTCTGGGCGGGCTGCGAAACCGGGTGGACCGCGAGGGTGTCACGGTGCTGAACATCAAGCCGGGTCCGGTAAAGACGGCGATGACGGCTGCGATGGCGGGGTCGGAGAGGTTCGCGGATGTAAACCAAGTTGCAACATCGATCGTGAAAGCAGTGGAGAAGCGTTCGGACACGCTGTACGTGCCGTTTCAGTGGCAGCCGATTATGTTTGTCATTCGGCATATCCCGGAGACGATCTTCAAGAAGCTCAACCTCTGATTGAGTACCCCCCCCCCCCCCCCCCCCGGGTATTTAGAGTCAAAAATAGCATTCTAAAGGGCTTAACCCCTCTTAGACCCCTTGAAGCCCTGTGTTTGTGGGTAAAAATAAGATTCTAAAGGGGTAATCTCGCCATACCTCGCCGATTGAACGGGGTGGGTGCGTTTTGTGCCGGAGCCGGTAAGCTGTTGCAATTGCTTGGGTTATCGGTTCGCTCCGGGCGGGAGGCGGGGTGGATGGAGGTGTGCGGGATACCCCCCTTTGAGAGGGGCTAACCCGGGGCTGGGTCTGCAACGTCTTGCTCGACTCCGTTGGAATGCCAGGACGGCTCATTGCCGACAAGCCCGGTCGTCTACCTTTGGCCCACCATCCGCAGATTGACGCATCATCATTCCCCCAAACGCTGGTTTCGTCGCGGATCTTCGACGGCGCCGGCTTTTCGCCAGCGCTCGATCGGTAGGACGCTCGTTCGAGGGGTGGCTTGCGCCGCTCGATGGTATGTCTTGTCACGGTGGAGGAAGGTTGATTGTCAGCTGAGAGCTCGTAGCTGTTAGCTCACAGCTGGAGACGGGAGCAGGGGGTAACGGTTGGCTTTCGCGGGTGTGAGACGAGGGCAGAAACTTGCCCTCGTTTTGCTGCGGCGTGGGAGGAGGGGCGGTCGGGCTAGAAGCTGTAGCGGGCTCCGGCTTCTACGCGGCGGCCGCTGTCGGCGGCGAAGGGGACGCCGAAGAGGGGAGAGCCGAGGACGCCGCCGACCGAGGTGACGTTGAGGTGGTTGATGAGGTTCGAGGAGCGCAGGTTGACGGTGAGGGTCTGCTGGTGCTCGGCCTTGGGGTTGCGGGTGAGGGTGAAGGCGCGCTGCAGGTTGGCGTCGAGGTTGACGCTCCAGGGGAGGATGCCGCGGTTGCGGCCGAAGACGCCGTTGCCGCCGGAGGCGACGAGGAGTCCGTACCTGGTCGCGACAGCGCCGGGGGTTCCGGGCGCGGCGTACTGGGGGCGATCGTTGAAGTTGCCGTCGCCGTTGTTGTCGAAGCCGGTGGTGATGTTGTAGTGCTGCTGGCCCTGGGCGTGAAAGTCGGCAGAGAACTGGAATTTCCGGGGCAGGGTGAAGGTGCCGTTGCCGAAGAGCTGGTAGGTGCCCTGTTCGGTGCGGTGGGCGAACTCGCCGGCGTTTGAAAAGGCGGATTGCGGGGTGAAGAAGGTGTCGTCGTTGGTGTCGTCTTTCTGATCGATGACGACGCCGCCGAGGAAGAACTGCACGCGTTTGAAGCTGTGGTCTTCGAGCCCGGCGAAGATGACCTTGGCGAAGCCCTGCCCGCTGTTCTGGACTTCGAGGATGTTGAGGTTGGGGGTGCCGGCGCGGGGGCCGGTGGGGGTGCCGTCGAGCGGGGCGTTGATGTTGTTCGAGCGGTCGAAGTTCCAGATGCGCGCGTTGATGAGGTTGATGGAGAGGTTGAAGCCTTTGGGAAAGGTGTGCGAGCCGCCGATGGCCTCGGCGGCCCAGGTGAGGGTCTGGAGGTGCGGGTTGTAGCGGCGGAGGGTCTGGATGGGGGTGGCGTTGGCGAAGGGATTGCCGTAGACGGGGTTGTAGATGGTGCTCGTGATGCGGTGCACGCCGTCTTCGCGGAGGACCTCGGCGGTGTCTCCCTGGCCCTGGCGTCCGGAGAACATGCCGAAGTGGCTGTTGACGGTCCAGGTGCCTTTCTTGTTGGACCAGAGGAGGCCGATGCGGGGGACGAGGGAGTTGAGAAGTTTGGGGTTGCTCTGGAGGAAGTAGCGGGCGCCGGCGGCGACGTGGAAGCCGTGGCCGGGGTTCCAATCGTCCTGGAGGTACATGGCGTTCTGCACCTGGGTGAAGGCGACGGCGGGGGTGCCGGCGACGTTCTGGAAGGCGGTGGCTGCGCCGCCGGCGAGGCCGAGCTGGGCGCGACGGTACTGCTCGAGGCCGGAGATGGTGAGGGTCTGGCCGGGGATGGGCTGGTTGGTCGGGTCGAGTGCGGGCGCGGTGCCGCCGCCAAAGGTATAGACGCCGTTGAAGTTGGAGGTAAGGCGGTTGTGCTCGTCGTAGAGGAAGAGGTAGTTGCCGGCTTTGAGGGTGTGTTTTCTGGTGGTGAGGATGACGTCGTCGTCATACTCGACCTGGAACTCGTGGAGTAGCTGCGGGCCGAGGGCGGAGCCGCCGCCCGAGAAGGCGCCGGCGACCTGGACCTGCGCGGCGGTGGAGTTGGGGGCGTCGTTTTCGCCGTCCCACTTGAGGCTGAGGCGGGCTTCGTGCATCAGCTTCGCGGTGGCGGTGGTGATGTTCGAGAAGCGGAGGGTGTGTTCGTACTGGTCGGAGGCGTAGCCGGTTTCGGCGAGCGAAGTGCCGCCGACGCCGACGTTCTGAAGGTGGTTGAGGTTTTCGCTGTAGGTGGCGATGAAGGTATTTTTGAGGCCGAGCTGCCAGTCGACGCGGGCGCTGCCGACCCAGAGGGCCTGCGGGGTGGCGACGTTGGCGGTGAGGGCGAAGGGGTTGCCGGCGGGGTCGAGCGAGATGGCGTTGACGACGGCGAAGTTGTCGATGGCGCGGTGTTCGAGGTCGAGCGAGAAGTCGGAGCCTTTTTTGCGGATGGGTCCGGTGAGTTCGAAGCTGTAGCGCTGTTTGCCGATGGCGGCCTTGCTGGTGGAGAAGGGGTCGCGTGCGTTCTCCCACGGGCTGCCGTTGGTGAGGAAGAGGGCGCCGTGGAAGGCGGAGAGACCGGGTTTGGTGTAGACGTTGACGCGCGCGCCGTCGAAGGGCGGCTCGCGATACTGGGCGGAGAACTGGTCGGGGTTGACCTCGATGTAGGCGATGGAGGATTTGGGTGGGAGCTTGCTCGAGCCCTGAAAGCCGTCGACGCCGATGGTGACGTTGGAGGGTCTGCCGCCGGCGGCGGAGGCGAGCTGCTGGAGCTCGCGGAGCAAGTCGTCGGGGTCGTCGGCGAGCGACTGGAGCTGCTTGCCGGAGAGGGTCTGGCTGAGGGCGGTGGAGTTGACGGAGTGCGCGGGGGTGTCGGCGCCGGCGTCGACGTTGATCTCGGTCGAGAGGGCCGGGGTGAGCACGATGTCGAGGGCGAAGGCGCGCGGCGAGCGGAACGGGAGGTCGCGGTCGGCGAAGCCTTCGGCGTGGGCGTGCAGGGTGCGCGAGCCGGCGGGGATGCAGGGAAGTTTGTAGCGGCCGTCGTCGCCGGAGGTGGCGGAGAGCGTGTCGACGGTGAGGGTGGCGCCGGGGATGAGGGCGCCGGTGGAGTCGCGGATGGCGCCGGTGAGCGCGACGCCGGAGCAGGTTGCGGTCTGGATCTGGGCGTAGGGAGGCGGCAGTGCGGGGAGCATAAGGGTCCTGATCCGAGGCTGAGGATTTGCGCTTCAGGAGTGCTTACGGAGCGGAGGGCCGGGAGGTTCCCGTAAAAATCGGATTCGGGCGAGCCGACTGTTTGAAGCAATGGCAAGTGCGCCCTGATCGCGGGCGGCGACCACTGCGTGGGGTAACTGCTTCGCGTGGACGGCAAGCGAAGCAGGCATCCGACGAAGTGGCGTGCGTCCGGCGTGAGGACGCGGTGGCGTTTGCTCTTACGGTTTAGCCGGTGCGAGGTCGATGACGGTCTGGTTGCGCCAGACGTAGTGGGCCTGCCACGGGATGGCGATGCCGAGGAGGGTTTTGGGGATGGAGTATTGCGATTGCAGGGCGATGGTCTGGACCGAGGCGGCGAGGTAGAGGGTCGTGACCAAGGCCTGATCGGATTCGCCGGGGGCGAGACGCAGGTCGCTCAGCGGGACCTCGCGCAGGAGGGACTTTCCGATCTCCGGGTTCAGCTGGCTCAGGCGTAGCAATCCCGGCAGCAGGTGGACGGGCGTCTTGCCGAGGTTGGTGGCTTTGACCTCGATGACGACGAGCCGCTCCTGCGGGTTGGCGGCGTTGGGCCGGGAGGAGGCGTGCTGCTCCAGCTGGACGAGGGGTTTGTCGGTACCCTGCAGGATGAACCAGATGAAGCCGCAGGCGATGGCAAGGCAGGTAAGCGTGCCCTGGAGCATCGAGATGCGGGTCGCCCAGGGAAGCTTGGCGGGTAAGCCAGATTCCGGTGTTGGCATGAGGCAGAGTCTCCGACGCGGGTGGTTGCGGCTACTCGTGGGCTGGGCTGGGTGCGGCGGCCGGCGTGGTGTGGTGCTTGCGATGGCGAGTCTTTTTTGGCGTGGCGGGTGCTGCCGGGGCGGCGGGCGCGGCTGCGGGGCCGGGCGTGGCGGCGGGCTGGGGTTCGGGGTGGTCCGGATGCCCGAGGTCGGGCATCGGGGCGTCGATGCTTTGTGAGGGGGGAGGGGGCGGTGGGGGAGGCGGCGGCCGCGGCGACGGCTGTTGCGCCGAGGCGGCAAGGTGCGCCAATGCCAGCGCGGCGGTGCATGCCGCCATGTGGATCAACTTGCGTATCGCCATGGGTTGCTCCTTGGGGATGGGAGCAATCTACGCCTGCGCGTCGGGAAATCAAGAAGAATTTTTGAGCAAGGGCACGTGCGCCCTGATCGCGGGCGGCGAGCACTGCGTGGGGTCGCTGCTTCGCGTGGGCGGTACGCGAAGCAGGCACCCCACGAAGTGGCGTGCAGCTGGCGTGAGGACGCGGTTGGGTTGTTCTTACTGTTGCTGCTGCTGGGCCATCTGCTGCTGGCGGGTGAGGGGTGGGGGGCCGTCGGGCAGGGCCTGGGCTTTTTCGACGAGGATGGACCAGTCTTCGGGGACGGGAAGTTCCTGGTTGAGGGTCAGCGCGCCTTCAGACGGCGTGACGCGGACAGCGACGGTAAGTTCGCTGGTGGCGCGGCCGCGGAACATGCCGTGGGTGGGCGGGACGTCGGCGTAGTCGCGTCCGATGGCGGTGCGGATGTGGCGTTCGCCGGCGACGAGCCAGTTGGTGGGGTCGAAGCCGACCCAGCCGAAGTGGGGCATCAGCACTTCGATCCAGGCGTGGGTGGCGGAGGCGGCCGAGCGGTCGTCTTCTTCGGGGCGGTCGGTGACGCGGTGCGCGAGGTAGCCGGAGACGTAGCGGCAGGGGATGCGCAGCTTCGTGCGGATGAGGGTGATCATGATGTGCGCGAAGTCCTGGCACACGCCTTTGCGGGAGGTGAGCGCGACATCGATGGGGGAGTCGACCTTGGTGGAGCGGGGGACGTAGTCGAAGTAGCGGTAGATGCGCTCGTTGAGTTCGTGCAGGAGCATGAGCGGGTCGTCGCGGCGGCGAACGTCGAGGTCGAGCGCGAGCTGATCGAGCAGCGGCGTGGAGGCGCAGAATTCGGACGGGAAGAGGAACTCCCAGAAGTCGCCGTTGGCGACGATGGCGTCGAGATCGGCCCAGGCGTCGGGTGCGAGGAAGCTGGGGATCTCGATGGCGGGCTGCACTTCGACGAGCGATTCGGCGACGATGACGAGCTGCCGGTGCTGCCCGGGGATATCGAAGTGATGCACGTTGTTGCCGAGGTGATCGCGGTAGGAGAAGACGCGGCAGCGCGGCGAGACCGAGAGATGGAAGGTGAGGCAGCGCTGGTTGGCGTCCGAGCGCGGGTGCATGCGGGTCTCCATCATGGATTCCGAGACCGGGTGCTTGTAGAGGAACTTGGTGAGGTGACGGATGGAGTAGAGCATGTTCCTCCTGGGTGCAAGGGGGCGGGGCGGACGACTCAAAAGAGGGTGGCAGCGAGATGGATGTGGTTAGTTTACTCATTCCGTGGCGGAGCAGGACGTCGTACCCGAGGAGGGCGGCAGGTGCCGCGAACAGGGCGACGGTGCCGAGACAGGTCGGAGAGGAGGTGGGGCCGTGGCGGCATCGGGAGGACGTGCCATTCGACGGGGCGGGTCTCGTGGCGCTGGCTGGACTTGCGCTCCCACGAACGATCGCTGAGCAGGGTGAGCAGGGGTCCGGCGACGAGGCCGCAGGGGGCAGCGAAGGTTCCGATGATGTCCTTGTTGCCGGGCAGCCATTGCTCGAGCCCGTTGCATTTTCATGCGGTTTTCTTTGAAGGAGACGGCCATTCGATCCGGTGGCCTCGGCGGAGACCGTGAGACGATTCGCCGGGGAGCGGAAGGGCCGGGAATTGCGGCGAAGGGCTACCCGGGGAAGACGAACATCCACGCAATGTGGAGGCGGACGCGCTGGTGGTAAAGCACTGCCGGCAGAGTGACGGCGAGGGCGGTAGGGAGCAGGAGCTGGGCGTAGGGGTTGGTGAGGTGGTGCAGGCGGAGGAGGAGTTCGCGGGTGGCTCCCTGGGGGTAGGCGGCGAGCAGGAAGATGCCGAACGAGGCTTCGCCGATCCATGCGAAGGCGCGGGCAGCGCGGGTGCGGGCGAGGACGCGGGCGACGAGCAGCAGCAGCAACGTGCCGAGGATTCCGAGCGGGACGTAGAGCAGGGACGCGTGGAGGTCGGGGATGTGCGGGGTGGTGGCGAGGATGAGCAGGCCGAGGGCCACGGCGGCGAGGGCTGCGATACGGCGGGGGAGTTGCTCGAAGTGTAAGTAAGAGCGGCCGACCCAGATGCCGAGGACGAGGAAGGGCAGCAGCTTGAGGGCGGCGGTGAGGATCGGGACCGGCGCGAACGGGTACCAGGTGGCGAGGGCGGCGGTCGCCAGGAAGAATAGCGGGGCGGGGACCGCGCGGCTGAGCGTGGCGAGCAGGATGGCGCAGAAGATGGTTGGGAGGAACCAGCCATAGCCGCCGGTCGCGACGGCGACGAGGAAGGTGTGGAGCGAGGGCGGCTGCTGAGTCATGAAGCGCGAGAGCAGCAACTCGGTCAGCGCGGTGAGGCAGGAGAAGAGCAGGTACGGCCAGAGGATCGAGCGCAGCTTGTCCCGCAGGAAGCGGCGTGTGCCGCGCTTGTCGAGGCTGGCGTTCAGGAAGATGCCCGTGATGAAGAAGAACGCGGGCATGTGGAAGGCGTAAATGGCAAGGCCGAGGCGGGTGCCGACGGTCGATGCACCCCACCAGCCGCGGTGGGCGACGCCCTGGTTGGTGTGGCCGAGCGCGACGAGGGTGATGGCGAGACCGCGCACAACGTCGATCAGAAGCGACCGGGGCCGGGTGGCGAGTTGCAGGTTGTGATGAGTGGAGGGACCCGAGGACTGCTCTGGAAGGGTCGGGTTGGTCAAGCGCGTACCTCGTGCGTACGGGGCCTGGTTTTTGCAGTGCGGCTAGGTGGCGACTCCGGTGAGCGCGGACTGGATCGTGAAGTCGACGTACAGGTTGTACATGGTGTCGTGGATCTCCTGGCACTGGTGCTGGATGCGGTGGAGGTAGGGCACGACGCCGCGTTCGAAGATCTCGTCGACCGAGTTGTAGGCGAGCGAGGCCTGCACCTTGCCGGCGATGCGCTGGAGGGTCTCGGTGCGGACGCCGCCCGAGGCGCGTGAGATGGCGTCGAGCGCCTGCTGCATGGAGTCGATCGAGAAGCGCAGCGAGTGGGGGAACTCCTCGTCGAGGATGAGGAACTCGAGGATGCGGTCGGGGGTGAGGTCGGCGGTGTAGACCTTGCAGTAGGCCTCGAAGGCGGTGGCCGAGCGCAGCAGGCCCATCCAGTCGAGATACTCGTTCGACTCGAGCTTCTCGGGCTGGCTCTCGCCCCAGAGGTCGTCGTGATATGCGACGAGCAGCGAGGCGGTGGCAGAGGCGCGCTCGATGTAGCGGCCGACCTGGATAAACTGCCAGCCTTCGCCGTGGCTCATGGTGGAGTCGGAGACTCCCTGAAACTGGTGAACGGCTTCCATCACCTGCTGCAGGAACTCGGTGGGCGCTTCGGACTCGTAGCCGGCGGGGCTGGGCTGCTGGAAGCGCTGCATCTCCGGCCGTGTGACGTCGAGGTAGATGGAGTTGAGACGGTGCCACTGCTCGGTCGAGATCTGCTCGCGGACGTGGCGGGAATTTTCCCGCGCCATGATGAGGAGGGAGAGGATGGAAGAGCGCGATTCGAGGTCGAAGGTGAGCTGCCGGACCAGCTCGTACGGGTCGCCCTTCCAGGTGACGTCTTTGGGATTGTTCAGCGCGTGCAGCACGCGCACCCAGCGGCGCTCGGCGGAGTTGGGCGATTCGTCGAGCATGAGGTTCAGGTTGACTTCGAGCAGGCGGGTGGTGTGCTCGGCACGCTCGAGATAGCGGGACATCCAGTAGAGAGAGTCGGCAACGCGTGAGAGCATGGCTGAGTTTACAACGGTCGGCGGTTTCGACCGGGCTTCAGCCCTGGCGCGCGGCAGCTTCGAGCGTCGCCAGATCCAGCTTGATCATGCTCATCAAGGCCTGCATGGCGTCCGGATGGCTGATCAGTTCGCCGATGTTGCGCGGCACGATCTGCCAGCTGAGGCCGAAGCGGTCGGTCAGCCAGCCGCAGGCCAGGGGCTTGCCACCCTCGAGCAGCCTGTCCCAGTAGCGGTCGATCTCCGCCTGCGTATCGCAGCGGACGAAGAAGGAGAAGGCCTGAGTCAGCTGCTGCGAGGGGCCGCCATTCATGAAGACCATCTCCTGGCCCTCAAGCTCGATCGTGATGATCGCAATGCCGCCGGCGGGCCAGGGGCCGACGCCCCTGGAGCGCACCTCTTCCACTTTGCGCGCGTGCGGAAAGACACTGAGGTAGAACTCCGCGGCTGCTTCCGCATTGTCGTCGAACCAGAGGAACGGGGCGAGGTTGTTCATGGCAGGCAGGCTACCAGCCCCCGGGCGGTCGCGACAACTGCGATCCTGCCGCCGCGCGCCCCGGCTGACGAAGCGCATGGACGGCAGCGACGGGGATGAATCACAGCGCAACGACGTCGCACTGGGGACGGCGCTCCATCCATCCGGGGGTGCAGCCGGCGTGCGGGATGACGGTGGGCTCGATCTTCGCAGGCCGCACGCATAGGCCGCACGAACAGGCCGCACACGCACAGGGCGCCCCGTAACTTTTTCGCCAACGTCGGGTCTATCAGAACAGGCAGAACAGGAGTTTTCGATGCAAAGAACGATAGGAATGCTTGTTGCCCTGGCGTCACTTTCCGCAGCGTACGCGCAGTCTCCGGACGCCGTGCGTGCGGAGTCCGCGCCTGCGCCGTCCACGTCTCAACCGGCCCCGATTGTTCGGGCCAACCCCGGCTCTTACCCTGCGTATCGTGCGCCCCAGTTGTTTGACCTTCAGCCGGCGGCAGGAATCTCCGTCCGCAGCGATGTCGATCAGGGTGTCCAAACGGTCTCGACCTCGGAGGCGAGGACCGAGCTCCGCGTGCTGCGCGGGCGCGCCGATATCATGCTCCACCACCCGAAGGATCATTCGGAGATCGTCGTCGACCTGCCGGCGGGGCGCGTCTCCCTGCTGAAGGATGGCGTTTACACCTTCAACGCCGAGACCAACACGGTCCGCGTGCTGAAGGGTGAGGCCGAAGCGATGCCCGGTACGCCGAACGATGGCAAGGGAACCAAGGTCAAGGAAGAGCAGCAACTTACGCTTTCGAGCACTGGCCGCCTCAAGTCAGTCGAAGCGTATCCCTACGAGCTGACCGCCGACCTGCTGCGCGGGGACGGACCTGACGGGGACGGCAATCCCGCGCTCGCGTACGGACCCTACGGCGGCGAAGGCTTCTACGCGGGCTACCCCTACTATCCGGCTGGCTACGGCTACCCGTGGGGCGGCTTCGCTCCGTACGGCTACGGCTATGGGTACCCGGTAGGAGTGGGCATCGGATTCGGCTACTTCGGCGGATTTCGTGGACATGGCTTCCGCCGGTAGTTGAACCGGCCCCGACCACAGGCCAGAGCGACCCGCACGCCCGGGGTGCATGGACCGCGCTTGAACAGAGCGCGGTCCATGCACCCCGGGCGCTTTACCGGATCGGTCCAGAGTTTGGGGTCGGCGTCGCGAAAGGTGGCGGGTCCGATCAGGCGCCCGCGCCTACCAGGGTTCGCCGTTGCCGAAGGACCAGTCCTCGCGGTCGACGAAGACGAGGCTGATGAAGACGTCGCCCTTGCTGATGCCGAGCCGGCGGTTGAGATCGTCGGCTACCTGGCGGAAGAAGGCTACCTTCTGTTCCTTCGTGTTGCCGACGGTGCTGGTCACCTGGATGATGATCAAGTCGGGTGTGCGCGCGATGCCGAGGAAGGTCGGATCGTAGACGAAGTTAGCCGGCTGATGCTCGCCGATGACCATGAAGCGGTCGCCGTCCGGGGCTTTCAATACGCCGACAATTCCGTTGTAGACGACATCGGCTACGGTGGCGCGGTATGCGTCGGTCTTTCCTTCAGCGAGGTCGATCCGTGCAAAGGGCATAACAGTCTCCTTGAGGGTGCGGGTTTGGCCGGAGCCGGTAAGGGTTTCACGAGCGGTGACCGCCCGTACTTCGTAAAGCTTTCTAATACCTACCGGCCACTTGGTCGGGATACACAATAGTAGACACTACCGGCCACTTGGTAGATTCAACATTTTCAACTATTCTTTTGAGAGCGGGCCGACTTCTCTGCACTGATGAGACGGGGCGCGCACGGAGAGCGACAAAGGTGAGTTCAGATTCGCGGGAGAAGATTCTGGTGGCCGCCACGCTGACGGCGCAGGCGCATGGCTACAACGGGCTGAACTTCCGCGATCTGGCCGAGGTGGTGGGGATCCGATCGGCGAGCGTCTACCATCATTTTCCCAGCAAAGCTGCGCTCGCGGAGGCGGTCGCCAGGCGTTACTGGGAACAGCATGCGGCCGCCCTGGACCGGTTGCTGACCGAGTCCGCGGGCTCCGCTGAGGCGCTGCGACGTTATCCGGAGACGTTTCGCTGGGCGCTCGAGAATGAAAACCGCATGTGTCTGAGCGGCTTCATGGCGGCGGAGACGGACGACCTGCCGCCGGCGGTGAAACGGGAAGTGCAGGTGTTTGCCGATGTGAATGTGGCTTGGCTGGCGAAGCATCTGGCGGAAGCCGGAGTCGTCAGCACGCAGGAGAGCGAAGGCCGAGCCCGCGCGATCTTCGCGGCAGTAAGCGGGGCGCAGTTGATGGCGCGCAGTAAAGCGGACCTGGCGTTGTATGACGCTCTGATCGAGAGTTATCGGGAGGTTGGGCTGCTGCCCCGGTAAGGGCTTCCCGACGCCGTGCACGGCTGGTTATCCTGACGAGGGTGATGCGATTTATTTCGTACAAGAGGTTTGCCTATGTGCCGGAATATCAAGCTTTTGTTCAACTTCGATCCGCCGGTGATGCCGGAGGAAGTGCGCGCCGCGTCGCTGCAGTTCGTGCGCAAGATCAGCGGGTTCAATAAGCCTTCGAAGGCGAATGAAGCGGCGTTTGCGGCGGCGGTCGATGGGATCGCGGAAGTCTCGCTGCACTTGCTGGGTTCGCTCGAGACGAGCGCGGCGGCGAGGAACCGAGAAGAAGAGGCGTTGCGGAAGAAGGCGAAAAGCGCGAAACGGTTCGCCTTGGTGGAGTAAAGCGGTGCGCCGTGGCGGCGGCGGAGGTATCTCGCAGGTGCCAAGCCGCGCCTCAGGTATCTCGCAGGTGCCAAGCCGCGCCTCCCCGGCTCAGGCGATCCGGTTGGCAATGGGAAGGTGCGTGCTCTCGATGGAACTGAGGTCGATGCGTTCGGAGGCATGCTGGATGTCGATGCCAACGATCCTGCCCGCTTCGTCGAAGTCGATGACCAACCCGTCCGCTATCTCTTTCGAGTCCGCGCTGACTGTCGAGGAAAGATCGATATAAAGCGAGTCGGTGTCTTCGTAGTAGTTCAGCTTCATCGCGTCCTCCGGATATAGCCACTGTCGGGAAAGGCGTTGTGGAGCGTCCGCCCGTCTTCCAGAGTAACAACTCGCAATGCCTTGCCGGGAAGTTCGGGGACGAAGCCCCAGAATCGTATCCGGCCATCCGCCTGCGTCTCACGATCTACAAAGTGATCAAGCACCTCCATGCACCATTCGATCTTGAGGTATGGGCGCTTAACGAGGACCTGTTCGCGGAAGTACGCAGTGGTCCTTGGAAATTCAATCAACGCGGGCTCCTTCGGGGCCCGGTTATGTGCAATGGCAACCGTGCCCAGACGCCGGGCAGGCAATACTGCGCGGCTGGCCTACTGGCTCAGCACCCAGGTGTCTTTGCTGCCGCCGCCCTGGCTTGAGTTCACCACCAGCGAGCCCTGCTTCAACGCCACGCGCGTCAACCCGCCGGGGACGATCGACACCTTGTCCCCATAGAGCACGTACGGCCGAAGATCGACGTGCCGCGGCTCCAGCGCGTCGCCGATCAGGCACGGCGCGCGGGAGAACGAGATCGTCGGCTGCGCGATGTAGTTGCGCGGGTCGGCCTCGATCTTTTCGGCAAATTCGGCGCGCTCGGCGGCCGTCGATTGCGGCCCGATCAGCATGCCGTACCCGCCCGATTCGCCCACTGCCTTGACGACCATCTTGTCGAGATTGGCGAGCACATGCGCGCGCTCCTTGGGCCGCGTCATCAGGAACGTCTCGACGTTGGCGAGGATGGGCTCCTCGGACAGGTAGTACTTGATGATGTCGGGGACATAGGCGTAGAGCGCCTTGTCGTCCGCGACACCGGTCCCGAAGGCGTTCGCCAGCGTGACGTTGCCGGCGCGGTACGCATTGAAGAGGCCGGACACGCCGAGAATCGAGTCGCCGCGGAAGCTGAGCGGGTCGATGAAGTCGTCGTCGACGCGGCGATAGATGACGTCGACGCGCCGCAGCCCGGAGGTCGTCCGCATGTAGATCACGTTGTCGTGCGTGACAAGGTCGCGGCCTTCGACGAGCTCGATGCCCATCTGCCGCGCGAGGTAGGCGTGCTCAAAATAAGCCGAGTTGAAGACGCCCGGCGACAGCAGCACGATGTTCGGCTCGGGCCGGCCTTCGGGCGCCAGCGAGCGCAGCGTCCCCAGCAGCAGCTGCGTGTACTGCTCGATCGGCTTGACCCCGTAGTTGCGGAAGATCTGCGGGAAGATGCGCTTCATCACGCGCCGATTGGTCAGCATGTAGCTCACGCCCGAGGGCACGCGAAGATTGTCTTCGAGCACCACGAATTCGCCGTTTTCAAGCCGGATCAGGTCGGTCCCGCAGACCGCGACGTAGACGTTGCGCGGCACCTGCAGCCCGATCATCTGGCGGCGGAAGTGCTTGCAGCTGTACACCACCTCGCGCGGCACGACGCCGTCGGCGAGGATGCGGCCCTCGTTGTAGATGTCCTTGAGGAAGAGGTTCAGCGCCATGATGCGTTGCGTCAGGCCGCGTTCGACTTTTTCCCATTCGGCCGCCGTGATGATGCGCGGGATCAGGTCGTAGGGAAAAATCTGTTCCTTGCCTTCGTCCCGGCCGTAGACGGTAAAGGTGATGCCCTGATTCAGAAAGCTGAGGTCGGCGGCGGCTTTGCGGCGCTGCAGTTCGCCGTCGGGCAGCGAGCCGAAGTGGTTCAGCAGCGGCTCGTAGTGCTCGCGCAGATCGGCCGGTGCGTCGCCTTCACGCTCGAACATCTCGTCGTACGCGTGATCCAGCAGATAGTCCTTCAGTGCCATCTGCTCGAAGTGCTTCGCCTGGGCTGTGTCCATTTAACGCTGAGTATAGCGGTTAGGCGGAGGCGGACCAAGTTGGAATCGACCCGGATGCCGGTTTCGGGAGGACGGGAACCCGGTTTCTTCCGGAGAGAACCTCCTTCGCGCCGCGGCGAGGTGCCTTTCGTGGGATGGTGATGCTACCTTGCTTCTTGCACAGTGGGCAGATGGGCCCGCATCCGCAGGTCGACCAGCCTGCGGCAGGCCAGGCACAACGCGTAACTGCATCCAACGAAAGCGGATGGCACTACTTTGAGGCGGGAAGAACGAATGCGGCGCTACCTGAGTCTGTTTCTCTGTCTGCCCTTGCTCCTGGCGTGCTGCCAGGCCCACGGGTATTCGGTTCTCTCGCACGAAGAAGTCGTGGACATGGCATGGAAGGACCAGATCGTGCCGCTGCTCAAGGCGCGCTACCCGGCCATGACCGATGACGACCTGCGGCACGCGCATGCCTACGCCTACGGCGGGTCCGTCATCCAGGACATCGGCTACTACCCCTTCGGCTCGAAGTATTTCTCGGACCTGCTGCACTACGTGCGCCCCAACGAGTTTGTCGAGGCGCTCATCCGCGACTCGAAGACGCCGGACGAGTACGCCTTCGCGCTCGGCGCGCTCGCACACTTCTGCGGCGATACCATCGGCCACCCCATCATCAACCAGGTCACGGCGCAGGAGAACTCTAAACTCAAGTCGCGCTTCGGGCAGACGGTGACCTACGCCGAAGACCCCACCGCGCACCTGCGCACCGAGTTCGGCTTCGACGTGGTCGAGATCGCGCAGGGCCACTACTCGCAGCAGGATTACCACGACTTCATCGGCTTCCAGGTGGCGAAGCCGCTGCTCGAACTCGCCTTCCGCCAGACCTATGGTCTCGAGGTCTCGGACATCATCACGCATGAGGATCTCGCGATCAGCGTCTACCGCAACGCGGTCTCGACCATGATTCCGAAGTTCACCCGCATCGCGTTCGTCAGCTACCAGGGAGAGATCCAGAAGGCAGCACCCGGCACCGAAAAGTCGAAGTTTATCTACCGGCTCAACAAGACGGAGTACCGGACGCAGTTCGGCAAGGAGCACGCGCACGTCTCGGCGGGCGGCCGCATCGTGGCCTTTCTGATGCACGGCGTGCCGAAGGTCGGGCCGTTCAAGGCGATGAAGCTCGCCCTGCCGAACGCCGAGCAGCAGGACGCGTGCCTCAAGAGCGTCAACGCGACGGTCGACAAGTACCGCTTCTACCTGGCGCAGATTCACGCCGTGCCGATGCCCGTGCCGCCACCCGACGCGCAGGACGTTGCGGCGGCGAAGGATGCCGCGGCAAAAATTGCGAAGGACGCGACGCGCCTCAACAAGGAGGCAGCCAAGGCGAAGGACCCGCAGGAGAGGGCCGCCCGTCAGGACGAAGCAGCCAAGGTGGATGAGACCGCGCAGAAGGCCGAACGCGCGGCGGAGCGAACCGAAGACAAGGCCGCCAGATCGACCGACGGCGCCAAGGCCGAGGTGCAGGCAGTGGCTGCCTCCTACCCGCCGCCGACCCCGCCCCGGCTCCCGGAACTCGACATGGACACGGGCAAGCCGGTGGCATCGGGCGAATATCCGCTGGCCGACGAGGCCTATGCGCACCTGCTGAGCAGCCTGGTAAAGCCGGTCAGTCCGAAGGCTCCGCCGCGCGAACTGGCGCCCGGCCTGTCCGACGACATCCAGGGCTTCTTCGCGCAGACCGTGAAGCCCACAGGGATTCCCGTCTCGAACAAAGAAGTCGAGAAGCACGATGCCGCCATGCGCCAGGTGAAGGCGGATCTCGTCACCCTGAAGGCGATGGGCGCAGGGCCGGCGAAGGTCACATCAACTCGCTAACCCCGAACCTCCCACATTTCACTGAGAACTGAGAACTGAGAACTCATCCCCACCGCCCTACCGCCCCACCGCCACCCGTGCCCCAAAGATCGCCGTCCCCACCCGCACGCACGTCGATCCCTCTTCAATCGCTGCAGCGAAGTCGTTCGACATCCCCATCGAAAGCCCAATAAGCGTCGGAAACCGGGCCACCTGCTCATCGCGCAGCCGCCGCAGCTCGCGAAAATATGGCCGCGCCAGCTCCCCCGCCCGCGCTAGGTCGTCCGGCCAGGGCGGCACCGTCATCAGCCCGCTCGGCACCAGCGACTCAAGTGGCTTCACCGCCTCGAGCAGTGCATCCAGGTCCCCCGGCGCCACGCCATGCTTGGACTCCTCATGCGAAAGCTTCACCTCAAAATAAACCGGCAGCCGCCTGCCGAGGCTGCGTGCGGTGTCGTTCAAACGCTGCGCAATCCGCGGCGAATCGACCGTATCCACGGACTGAAACAGCTCCGCCGCGCGCGCCGTCTTGTTTGACTGCAGCGGACCGATCAGGTGCATCTCGAGCCCGGCGAGCGACCCCGCCGTCGCAGCCTTCTGCTGCCACTCCTGCACCTTGTTCTCGCCGAACAGCCGCTGTCCCGCCTCGTACGCCTCGATCAGGCACTCGACCGGGTGCACCTTCGAGACGGCCATCAGGGCGACATCGTCCGCCGGCCGGCCGGCGCGGCGGCAGGCCTCGGCAACCTGGGCGCGCACCTGCGCGAGATTTTCTGCAATCGACATGAGCGGAAGCGCCTCCATCCCAGTCTATTGGATCGCCCGGCGCGTGACGTCACCGCTCGCCGGGCACTCGTTTCGGGTTACGAGAGATGTGCGCGTGCGTCGATCATTTTGGCGATCCGGGGTCGCGGAGTTGCATCACAGAAAAGATGAAACGCACGAGGGCGGCGATGAAACGTATGGCATGGGCGGGATCCGGGCTGTTGCCCGTTGCGATGCTCTTGAGCTTGTCCTGTTCACTCGCCGGCTGCTCGAAGAGCGAGGCCAGGCCAGCCCCGCCCACCACCCCGCCGGCCAAGGAACTCAAGGCCGCGCCCGCCACGCCTATCGAAGAAAAGAAGGAAGAGCTCGGCGGCAAGACGTGGGACCCGCAGTGGGATGTCGTCGTCGAAAAGGCCCTGCCGCCGGACATGCTTTCGCGCAAGGCCGCGCGCGCCGTCGTGGGGTACTGCCCCAACTTCACCGCCGAGCCGGAAGCGGATAAACGTGCCTTCTGGGCCTACCTCTTCCAGGCTCTGGCCGGCGCCGAAGCAGGCCTCGACCCCACCACCACCGTGCGCCACACCGAAGCCGTCATGCTCAAGACCGACAAGGTGACCAAGCGGCCCATCCGGCAGGAAGGCCTCCTGCAGCTGGCGTATGAGGACTCCGAAAACTACGGCTGCGACTTCGATTTCGAGCGCGACCGCAACCTGCCCATCAAAGACCCGAACCGCACCATCCTCCAGCCGGCCAACAATCTCGGCTGCGGCATCCGGATCATGCAGAACCAGATCATCACCCAGGGCAAGCCGTTGATCTCGAAGACCAGCTACTGGTCCACCCTGCAGCCGGGCACGATGAGCTACCGTGTCTTCGCCAAGCAGATGGCGAACGTCCCGCCAGCCTGCGGAGTGGGCGCCCTGAAACCACGCAAACGCGATCTGGGCACCCGCTGACCCTGGCCCAATTCCCGTCTGCGGCAGCCGCCCTTTTTGTCATGTCGCAGCGAAGCAGAGGCATCTGGTCACCGCCCTCGCCTCAGGCTCTCAGCTAAAACTCGCAGCGCACGGCTCATCGTTCATCAAGACAGCCGTTTCCGTTCTCCCTGGGCCCGGCAGCCCTAGATAACCGGTGCGTAAAAGTCGATGCAGAACACGAAGATCACGCCGACGAAGATCACCAGCCAGTACCAGTTGCGTTCCAGCCACGACTCCCTATGGTTCACTGCACTCATTGCACTCTCCTTGGTCAGTTGTCCTCTTGATCGTACCGGAACTTCGCGACTCACGGACTTGAGCCCGGTCAGGGCCTGGGCGCCGGCGCCGGGCTCGCGCTCTGCGTCGCCGCTGCCTGGGCCGCAGCATCGGCCGCCGCCGCCACCTTTTCGCGGTGCACGCGGATGTAGTGCGCCGCGATATCCGGATAGAACTCGCGAATGGAGCTGAACGCGATATCGCGCATGGCGGAATATGCGAACTTGGTGGCAAGCACGCCGAAGTCCGTCGAGCCGGCCGGGTAGTAGTAACGCGAGATGTACTGGGTCAACACCTTGCCGCCGAGCCCCGCAATGTTGGGCGTCTGGCGGCCGCCATAGGTGCGCGTCACCCCCTGGCGGCTGATCACGTAAAGCGACCGCGTGAGGACGCTGCCATGCCCGAGCGCGTAATACCGCGTGTCCTCATGCAGCAGCGACGGCAGCAGCCACGCCTGCAGGTACGTGCCGTCGGTCTTGTCGAGAAAGCCGCGCCAGGTATACGCATAAAAGCCGCCGACGCCTTTGCCGAGCGCGGGGTGGGAGTTGATCCCTTCGGCCGAAAGGGACGTGAGCCCCAGAAAGATGAAGCTCGAGTAGTCCGTCGCCTGGCGGGTGGCGACCTTGAAGTTGTACTTCCAGCCCGGAGGATGCGGCACGGCGCCCCCTGAAACCGACCGGAAGTTCGGCATGAAGCCGAGGATGCGCTGGGGCTGCTGCTGGTTCAACGGGATCGGCTTGCCATCCTTATCGACATCGACCGGCGCGGCAGCACGTTTGCGCCTGCCCTCCGGTTGAGCCGGCGTCGGCTGCTGTCCGGATGTGGGCTGCTGGACCCCCGACGTCCCGCCCGAGGGATACAGACTGAAGCCCGGCGCGGGAAGAGCCGCCAGATCAAACCCGAGCGCATCAGCGTCCGGCCGATCGGAGTCGAGACGATCGGAGTCGAGCATAACGTTGCCCAGCCGATCGGAGTCCACCGCGGAAGAACTGGAGGAGACTTCGGTCGTCTCGGGCTCGCGTTCGGCAGGCTGCCGGGCACTCGCGGCTGCCGGAACCGGGGCGTTCGGCAAGTCGGCCGCGAGATGCTGCGAAACACCCTGACCGTAAGCCGCGGGGAGTGCGAGGAGGGCGAGGGCGAGCCAGTTCAGACGCAAGATTACTCCGGGAAATACACACTGCAGGATTGAATTTCGATTTGGGGTCTGCAGAATAGACGACGGAACGGAGCCGGAGTTGCAGATTTGTTTGCCGCCGCACTCCGAGCCTCACCCGGGATCAGGCGCAAAAGCGGCGAGGGCGGCATGCAGCCGCCCTCGTGTGAATGACCTTGTCATTGCAGGCTTTTCGTGCGAACCCCGAGCCTCAGCGGCCGTGCTCTTCGAGATACTTTTCCACCTCGAGCGCAGCCATGCAGCCGCTGCCGGCGGCCGTGATCGCCTGGCGATACTTGCGGTCCTTGATGTCGCCCGCGCAGAAGACGCCCGGGAGCACCTCGCCGTGGTGCGTAACGTACACATCGTCCTTGGCCAGGATGTAGCCGTCTTCGTCGAGGTCCATGTGCCCTTTGAACGCCTGCGCGTTCGGGATATGGCCGATGCCGAGGAACATGAAAGAAACAGGCAGCGTGTCCTCGACGCCGGTGGCGGTGTTCTTCAGCCGCAGCCCCTTCACGTCCTTCTCTTCGACGCCCAGTACTTCCTCAACGATGGTGGACGTGCGGAACTCGATCGACGGATGCGCCTTCGCGCGCTCAAGCATGATGGGCGACGCGCGGAACTTGTCGGTGCGATTGATCAGCGTCACCTTGCTCGCGAAGCGCGTCAGGAACAGGGCCTCTTCCATGGCGGAGTCGCCGCCGCCGATGACGGCAATCGGCTTGCCGGAGGCGAAGAAGCCGTCGCAGGTGGCGCACGAACTGACCCCGTGGCCGATCAGCGCCTGCTCGGACGGCAGGTTGAGCCAGCGCGCCGAGGCCCCGGACGCGATGATCAGCGTGCGGGTGTGAATGACCTCGGAGCCGACGGTGAGCCGGATGGGGTGCGAGGTGAGGTCAGCGGAGGTGAGGTGCGCCATGCGAAACTCGGCGCCGAACCGCTGCGCCTGCTTCTTCATGTTTTCGATCAGCTCGGGACCCTGGATGCCGTCGGGCCAGCCGGGGAAGTTTTCGACCAGCGTGGTGATCGAGAGCTGTCCGCCGGGCTCGTGACCCTCAAAGACGAGGGGCTTGAGATTCGAACGGCCGGCGTAGATGGCGGCAGTGAGGCCGGCGCATCCCGAGCCGAGAATGACGACGTCGCGGGTTTCTGTGGTGGGTTCCATGGGCTTCTCTAGTGTAAATGCGGAGAGAAGACAAACGATTCAAGTGCAAAGGCGTCCTCCTCGCGGACGGCGACCACTCCGTGGGGCGTTGGACGTTTCCCGTTGGTCTGGTGAAACAATGGGGGCTATGGCAAATCTGGTAATGGTGTACGGAATGCGGTTGTTGCCGGCGGACGAGATTGCGACGATTCAGGACGCGCCGGTCGAGTTGAAGAACGGCAATCACGCCAGTGTGACGATGCACGTGCTCGAGGGCAGCCGCGAGCAGATCGAGTCGCAGCTGCGCCTGAGCATCGACGCATTCTTCGATTTCTACCCGGAGCGTTAGCCAACCTCACCGCGTGACTGCTGACTGATTCTGAAACACCAACTGACCTCCCCCGGCGTCCCGGTCGATGGGACAGTGTTGGCCGGAGGATCCGTTGGCGACTGCGCAGAGGGCGACGCTCGAGACTCCGGGAACGCCTTGCGTCCAGAGACGGGCAACACTTAAGTCACGACTTAAGTGTTGCGCAGGGAAAAGGCTCATACTTAAGTCGGCGCTTAAGTGTTTCGGGAGTTCGATCTGCCTGTTTCTGCTGCTTGCGCTGCCGCTCGCCGCGAGCAGCTCGGCCCAGAAGACCCGGCCGAAGGCGGCGGTTGTTCCCGCGACGGCGGGGGGACAGGTTTCTGCGGCAGCGGCGACGGTTCTGCATTCACTCGGGAGCCGGGCGGCGGTGATCTTTTCCGGCCGCGTGCTGGACGTGCAGGTGAATCGGCCGGGCGGGTATGTGGATGTGACCTTCCAGGTGGATCGTGCGCTGCGCGGCTGCGGCGGCTCGAGCCGTTACGTGCTGCGCGAGTGGGCCGGCTTGTGGGGCGCCGGCGAAGACCGCTACCCGATCGGCAGCCAGCTGCTGATGTTGCTGAGCGCCCGCGGGCCGTCGGGGATGAGTGCGCCGGTGGGTGGGACGGCAGGGATGATTCGGCTGACCGCGACGCGGCAGCCCCCGCTGCTGCACGGCGCGGCGACCGCGCCAGCCTACGTGGCGGGCGACGAAGTGGCGGCGCCGACGGCCGATCTGCGGTGGGTGGAGGCGCTTGCCGAGCGCGGCACGCAGAGCCCGGCGATAGCGCCGGGGGGGCGCGCCGAAGCGCACGAGGAGACGGCGTGGCGGGCTCCGGCGGCGATGGTCAAGGCCAGAAACACGGGCGTCGCGGCCAGCCAGCCAGGGCTTGATGCGGTGTTGAATCTGCTCTCCCAGACGGCTCCGGGTGGCGACGTTGTGGACTAGAAGCTTCCTGCGCCGGCTGACGTGGATTGTCCTGCTCTGGATGCCGGGCTTCGGCGTGCGGCGGCTGCCGGCGAGCGGGCCCCGCTACGTGACGGGACCGCCGTTTTTCACGGCTGCGGCGGGCCGTGCGATCGGCTGGAAGCAGGTGTCGCTGCTCTACTTCACCGATCCCGCCGACCTGAGCAAGACGGTCGATCATCCGACCGCGGACGCGCTGGTGGCGGCCGCGGCCGGGGTGTGGAACCTTCCCGCGGTGTCGATCACGGTGGGCAGGGGCGGCGCGCTTGCCGAGCATGTGAGCGGGCAGAATGTGTACCTGTCGACGGACGGGATGGTGTGGCCGAACGATGTGGAGAGCTCGAACGCGGCGGCGATCCCGGTTGCGGTGGTGTACGACACGGACGGCTCGGTGACCGACACGCTGCTGGGTGCGGGGGCGAGCGACCCGAGCGGCTGCCCGCAAAATGCAGTGACCGAGGATGTGGACGCATTCGACCCTGCGGGCTACATCCTGCACGCGGTGATCGTGGTGAACGGACGCTGCACGGGCACGGCGCCCGAGCAGCAGTTGCAGATGCAGTACCAGCTGGAGCGGGCGTTCGGCCGGGTGCTGGGATTGGCCTGGTCGCAGGTGAATGAGAATGTCTTTACCGGCTCGCCGACCCCGACCTCGGACGAGGCGAGCACTGGCCGATCATGCACCCGATCGACATCCTGTGCGGGCCGTACAGCTACCAGTGCCTGCCGCAGCCGTTTACGTTGCGTTCGGACGATATAGCAGGAATGGTGGGGCTTTATCCGATCGCGGCCGGGACCCAGCCGGCAGCGGGGAAGCAGGTCAGCCTGACCACGGCCAACACGATCAGCGGGAGCGTCCTGTTTCCGAGTGGCGAGGGGATGGCCGGGGTGAACGTGCTGGTGCGGCGGCAGAACACCTTCACCAGTACGCCGCTTGGCTGGCTTGAGACCGGGGCGGTGAGCGGGTCGTTCTTTCGCCGGGCGGGCAACTCGCCGTTCGCCGCGGCAGCGAGCGACCCGGTCTCGAGCATGGGCACGACGAATGCGGCGAGCCAGGGCGCCTTCGTGATGCCGTATGTGCCGATCATCGATCCGTACGGCGGGCAGACGGAGGTGATCTCGACCGAGGCGGTGAATCCGCTGTACGCGGGGGCGCTGAGCCTGGGCCCTATACGCCGGGCGTGGTGGCTCCGGCGGGCAGTGCGCCGGTCCCGTTCGTACAGTTCGGCGTGAGCCCGACGAAAAACGTGGCGATCAACTTTGCCATCGGGGATGCGCCGGCAGCGTGCGGCAGCGGGCTGGACGGGACCGCGTCGACGCCGGTGGCGCTGGCGGCGACCGGCTGGTGGAGCGGGCTGGTGTGCGGCTACGGTCACGTGGCTTATTCCGCCCTGACGGTGCGCGCGGGCCGCAGCCTGACGGTCGAGGTGACGGCGCTGGACGCGGATGGATTTGCGACGACGTCCAAGCTGATGCCGGTGATCGGCCTGTTCGCGCCGACCGACGCCGCGGGCTCGCTGCCGTCGCTGGGCTTGACGCCGGGAGCGTTCACGTCGGCGGTGCTGGGCACGACCAACCTGCGCGCGGCTCCGTTTGCCGCGGGTGGTGCGGGCGGGACGGTGCGGGTTGCGATTGCCGATCAGCGCGGCGACGGGCGGCCCGACTATCCGTTCCAGGCCAGGGTCTTCTATGCCGATACCGTGACCCCGGCGACGCTGACCGATGCGGGCGGCCAGGCGACGATCACGGGTGCGGGCTTCCGCGCCGGCAACTCGGTGCTGGTGAACGGGGTGGCTGCGAAAGTCATCGGCGGGAACGCAAACACGCTGGTCTTCCAGGCGCCTTCGATGGCGCTCGCGCAGGCGATGGCGGCGGTTCCGGTGGATCTCGAAGTGGACGACCCGGGGACGGGCGCAAGCACGGTGATGACCGGGGCATTCACCTACGATCCCGCCGGAACAGCGGTGGATTCGATGAGCCTGGTCTCGGCGCCGACGGGCACGGTGTTTGCCGGCGATGCGTCGCCGGTGGGGCTGGCGGTGCAGATGCTTGGCAGCGACGGGACGACGCCTGCGGCCGGGGAGGCAGTGGTCTTTTCCGCGACGAACGCGACGTTTTCAGCCTGTGGACTGGCGACCTGCAGCCTCATGACCGACGCGAAGGGCATGGCCGCTTCGGGCGTCACGCCTCTGGCAGCCGGCGCCGTGAGCCTCGTGGCGAGTGCGGGTTCCGCGATGCAGAGTGTGACCTTTTCGGCTCAGAGCAAGGCAACGAGCCTGGCGGTGATACTGGCCCCGACCGGCAGCGTGCTGGTGGGACGGGTGGCGACGCCGGTGTTCGAGGTTCAGCTGCTGGATGCGCAGGGCAAGGGAATTGCGGGCCGGGCTCTGCAGTTCAGCGTGGACCCGGGGTCGACGGGATCGGCGACCTTCGGCTCGTGCAACGCCACGCCCTGTTCGCTGACGACCAATGCGAGCGGGCAGGCGCAGGTGACGGTGACCGCTTCTTCGGCGGGCACGGTGATGTTGATTGCGTCCGATGGCAACCTTAACCAGACGGCGAGCTTTCAGGCGACGGCGAACGCGAACCTGCTGACGTTGACGCAGGTTCCGGCGGCGTCTTCCTACGTGCAGGCGACGGCGGGAACGCTGCAGGCGCGGCTGACGCAATCCGACGGGACCGCGATCACCAAGGCGCCGGTGCAACTGAGTGCGCCGGCGGGGGCGATTTTCACGCAGTGCGCGAGCAACACGTGCGTCCTCGATACGGACGGGCAGGGGTACGCGTCATCGAACGTGACATCGACCGCGACGGGCACCTATGCCCTGACCGCTGCGTACGGTGGGGTGACCGCCTCGACAACGATCAGCGTCGTTGCGAGTCCCCCGGCCACGGTGACGATCCTGAGTGCGCCTTCGGGGAACCTCCCGGTGGGAGTGGTGGCGGCGGTGCCGTTCAGCGCTCAGGTGCTCGACGGCAAGGGCAAGCCGGTGACGTCGACCTATGTCGCGATCGGCGGGCCGCTCGATGCGGTGGTGATGGGGTGCGGAGTGCCGTCGTGCAAACTGACGACCGACTCGCGCGGCATGGTGACGCAGACGGTAACGCCGGTGAAGCCGGGGCTGACGAAGCTGGAGGTGGTGTACGGCACGATCAGCGCGTCGGCGTCGTTTACGGCCATCGGACCCGGGGAGACGTGGACGGTGACCGCGGCGCCGCCCCCCAGCGTGACGGTCGGGGGTACGGTGAATTTTTCATTGATCGGGGTGGCGGCGGATGGCGTGACGCCGGTGGCGAATCGCTATGTGTGGGTGACGGTGACGAGCGGAAATGTGGCCATCAAGGGCTGCGCCTACGGGCTTTGCAAGTTCTACACCGACGCGCAGGGCAAGCTGACGATCACGGCGACGACGACGATTGCGGGCGTCGATACGCTGACGGTGAACCTGGACGGGATCGTGCGCACGGCAACCTTCACAGCGGTGCCGAAGGCGTACGTGGTGAAGGTCATCTCGGCGCCGAGCGGCACCTATTTGATGGGTACGCCGGAGACGGTGCCCTTCACGGTGCAGGTGCTGCAGCCTGACGGAACGAACCCGGCCCCGCAGCAGAATGTGACGTTCTCGCAGGTGGGGGGAGGGGTCCAGATGGCGGCGTGTTCGGCGCCCACGTGCACGGTCCTTACGAACGGCAGCGGTCTTGCCTCCACGGGCAGCCTCACCCTGGCCGCGCCGGGTGCGGCGACGCTGCTGGCGAGCGTCAACACGGCGTCCTCCGCCCCGACGGCGACCTTCAACGTGCTGTCGAATGTTGATGTCGTGAAGATTGTGAGCGCTCCGGCGAGCGTGCTTGCGGGCGAGACGGCGGCGGTGCCGTTCACGATCGCGGTGCTGCAACCGGACGGAGTGACGCCCGTCGCAGGGATGGGGGTGGGATTCGCGGGGGCGGTGGGATCCGTGAGCTTCAGCGGGTGTGGCAGTGCTTCGTGCAGTCTCATCACCGATGCGCGGGGGTATGCGTCGAGCAGTGCGAGCGGGGTTTCGGCGGGCAGCGGCGCGCTCACCGCGACGGTGCACCTGCCCACCGGAGACCAGGTGCTTTCGGCGCCGTTCCAGGTGCTGACGAACCTGCGTCAGCTCTCGGCGGGGGCTTCGGTCGTCTACCTCGCGGAGGGCGCAACGGTGACGCTGCCGGTTGCCGTGACGGCCACGCAAAACAGTGTGCCTGCGCCGGGTGTCCCGGTTGCGTGGTCCGGAGGGGCGGGGGTGACCGTTTCCGGTGTGGCGTCGGCGACGAGCGGCGCCGGGATCGCGACGCTGCAGGTGACGTTCGGGCCGCTGGCGGCGGGTTCGACTGCGACGGTGTCGGCGTGTGCGTGGGGTTCGATCTGCACCAGTGTGCAGGCGCAGGGGGTGCCGGCCGGATCGTGGCAGGTGGCGCTCGTCTCGGGCGGCCGGCAGACGGCGGCTGCCGGAGTTGCGCTGCAGCCGCTGGTGGCTCGCGTGACCGATGGCCAGGGCCACGGTGTGGCCGGTGCGCCGGTGCATCTTGGGCAGGCGGCGAGTCCGCTCGACGCGTCGTGCCCGGTGCTGGGCAGGTGCCCGGCGGTGCCGGTGCTTGCGAGGGATGCGGCGCTGCTGACGTCCGATGGGAACGGCCTGGTGTCGCTGGCGCCGATGATCGTCGCGGGGCGGATGACGTTCGCGGCGATCGCGCTTTCGGCCGGGACGCATGGGTTTGCCACGGCGGTTGTCGGCTCTCTGCCATAGTCTGCCGGCTATTTTCATCGCATGGGGTTCGGACGTCTTTCACCGCACATCTTCATCAAACGGGGGCGGTTGCGCATCCAAAGGGAGACAGCATACCGAACGGAGACAGACGCATGGCAGCCATTCAGGCAGGAACGACGGGAACGACGCGGCAGCGCGTGGTGGTGATTGGCGGAGGGTTTGCGGGGATCAACGCGGCCAAAGGGCTTGCGCACCTGCCGGTGGATGTCACGATTGTCGACCGCAGGAACTACAACCTGTTTCAGCCGCTGCTCTACCAGGTGGCGCTGGCCGTGCTTTCGCCGGCCGATATCGCGCAGCCGATCCGGTCGATCGTGCGCAATGACAAGAACATTGAAGTGCTGATGGATGAGGCGCTCGATATCGACACGACGGAATGCCGGGTGAAGCTTCGAAGCGGGACCGAGCTTGAGTACGACTACCTGATTGTTGCGACGGGGTCGACGCATTCCTACTTCGGCAAGGACGAATGGGCGTCGATTGCTCCGGGACTGAAGACGGTCGAAGATGCGGTCGAGATTCGGCGGCGCATTCTGCTGGCGTTTGAGTTGGCGGAACGCGAGATGCTCGAGACAGGGAAGCACCCGGCGCTGAACTTCGTGATCGTCGGCGGCGGCCCCACGGGGGTGGAACTTGCGGGGGCTATTTCGGATATTGCCAAGCTCTACATGACGCAGGATTTTCGGCACATCGACCCATCGTCGGCACGCGTGCTGATCCTCGAAGGGTCGCCGAACATCCTGGGGATGTACCCGCCGGATCTGCAGAAAAAGGCGCGGGAGCAGTTGGAAGGACTCGGAGTTGACCTGCGCACGGGCGCGCATGTGACGGACATCCAGCCGGGCTTCGTCAAGGTGGGCGATGAGCGGATCGACTCGGTGTGCACGCTGTGGGCGGCGGGGGTGCAGGCTTCGCCGCTGGGTAAGCTGCTGAAGGCGCCGATCGACAAGAAGGGCTGCGTGCTGGTCGATCAGTATCTGAACCCCGCGGGGCTGCAGAACGTGTTCATCTGCGGAGACCTTGCCCACGTGGAACAGGACGGCAAACAGGTTCCGGGGGTTGCGCAGCCGGCCTTGCAGATGGGCGCTTACGCCGCAAAGCGAATCGGACAGTTGACGGGCAAATCAGCCTCGACGAAGGGCTTCCGTTACTTCGACAAGGGCGATATGGCGACGATTGGCCGGGCGGCTGCGGTCGCCAAGATCGAATGGCCGTTCAAGGGGCACTGGAGCGGCTTCCCGGCGTGGATTGTCTGGCTGACGGTGCACATTTTCTTCCTGATCGGCTTCCGCAACCGGATCTCTGTATTCCGCGAGTGGGCCTGGACCTACCTCACGTTCCAGGACAGCGCGAGGCTGATTACCGGCTCGCAGATCCTGCCGGGCTGGGATGTGCGCGACCATGAGAGGGGCGACCTCACGACCGTCCCCCTGCATGCCGAACAGTCGCAGGCTGGGGCGCTCGACCTGGGGTCGCCAAAGGCATAGCTGCTTCGCCGCCGTTTTTAGCAGGGTCCGGCCTCGGCTGGGTTTGGGGGTGAATCGAGGCGACTCTCAGGCCGTTCCGCCGGGGCGGTCGAGGTGCGCCGTTTCTTCTTCGTTCCACGCTGCTTTGCAAGAAAGACATTCCTGCAGCCCGTGCACTCCCAGGGAAAACGGCCAAGCTTTGGAAAAACCGATTCCTGGAGGAAACCGTCCCGTTTGACGCGGATGCAGTTGGTGCCCTTGCACTTCGGACACGTTGGATTCGTCATCGTTCTCCCTATCCAGCCCAGCGTAGTTTATCGTCCTCGGGCGACTTGCAAGAGAGACCCCTTCGATGCCATCAAACTCAGTGTTCGAGTGACGCAGTTACGGCTGAACGCTGCCTCGGCGCGGTCGGATTTGGGGCGCTTTCGGGGACGGCGGATGGGTTCGACGCGAGCGCGCCGTCCGAGCGACGGGATGCGCGACCGCGATTGTTCAGCAAGACTGAGGGCCCTGCCGGTGGCAGGGCCCTCGCGTCCGACCTGATTCAGCTAGACTGCGACCGGCTCTTCCACCTTCACCTTGACCGGGGTGAGCCAGGCATACTTGTCCGGGCGGGACCCATTGACGATGCCGAAGAACTCGTCGTGGATGGCCTTCGTGACGGGCCCCATCGTGCCATCGCCGATGATGTACCGATCGACCGAACGCAGGTGCGTGACCTCGGCGGCGGTACCCGTGAAAAAGGCTTCGTCGCAGATGTAAAGCAACTCGCGCGGCATCGGCTGTTCGACGACCGCAATGCCGAGATCTTTCGCGATGGTGAGGATGGAGCTGCGCGTAATTCCGTTAAGCACCGAACTCGCGAGCGGGGTGGTATAGAGCACACCGCCGCGGACGATGAAGAGATTCTCGCCCGAGCCTTCGGATAGCAGGCCGTTGACATCGAGCGCGATGCCCTCGTCGTAGCCGTTCACTTCGGCTTCCATGCGAATCAACTGCGAGTTGAGATAGTTGCCGCCGGCCTTTGCCAGCGCGGGAAGGGTGTTCGGCGCAAAACGGTTCCAGCTGGAGATGCAGACGTTGGCGCCTTCATTGCCGGGAACATATTTGCCCCACGGGAAGTTCGCCACGTAGACCTCGACCGGGCACTTGATCGGGTTTACCCCGGCTTCGCCGTAACCGCGGAACGCGATCGGGCGGATGTAGCAGGGAGCCACGCCGTTCGCTTGGACGACCGAGACCACCGCATCGCACATCTCCTGGACGCTGAAGCCGAGCGGCATGCGGTAGATGTGGCCGGAATCCTGAAAGCGCTGCATGTGCTCTTCCAGGCGGAAGATTCCTGCCGTCCCCGCGGACTCCTGCGTATAGGCGCGGATGCCTTCGAAGATCGAGGAGCCGTAGTGCACAACGTGCGACATCATATGGATGTTCGCGCTCTCCCACGGGATGAGCTTTCCGTTGTGCCAGATGTTTTTCGTGGTCTGCAGAGGCATGCGAGCGACTCCTTCACCTTTTCAAGATTATAGCGGGCCGGGGTCGGACCGGCAGCTGTTTCAGATCGTGGGCGACCGACAAAAAGGGCAATTGCTTCGGGAAACATGAAACAATAGACTGTTATGTCTTTTGTGCCAAACCTGCATCTGTTGTCCGTCTCGATGGTTCACATGGTTCACGCCTTTGTTCCGCCCCAGGTCTCCTTGTCCGGCCTCCAGCACTTAGCCTACGTTCGCTTTTCCGTGTTGGCCCTGAGTTCGATTTTCTTCCTCGTGGATCCTTTCGCAGCGCTTCCTACCTTTCTGGCCGTCACGGCGGGGGAGGACAGCACGCGCCGCAAGAACACGGCGCGTAAGGCAAGCATTACTGCTTTCGTGGTCCTCTCCCTGTTCGCGATCGTTGGCCAGTACATCTTCCGGATGTTCGGCATCACGCTGCCGGCGTTCGAGATTGCCGGCGGCATCATCCTGCTGCTGATCGGGCTGGATATGCTGAGTGCCAAGCGCTCCGCCACGCAGGAGACCGGGCCCGAGGCCGAGGCCGCCGCCGAGAAAGAAGATGCAGGGATCGTCCCGCTCGGCATTCCGATGCTCGCCGGGCCGGGCTCGATCACGAGCGTGATGGTGCTGGTTGGGCAGGCGCAGGGCGACTGGAAGCTGCTTGCGGCAATCGTCGGGGCGATTGCGATCACCGCGGTCATCTGCTTCCTGGTCCTGGGCAATTCGGATCGTGTCGCCGCTATGCTGGGCGAGACCGGGGTTCGCATCCTTGTCCGGATCATGGGGCTGCTGCTGGTTGCGCTGGCGGTTCAATACTTCGTCAACGGCATGGTGGATCTCGGGGTCGTCGCGCGTCCGGGCTATTAGACGCTGGTGTCGGCGCGGAATATTTATGGTCATGGCTCGGTCTTCTGTCCCAGAATGGGAACAGAACTGACGCTGAGGCCACCCGACCATGAATGGAAGCACGAAGCTGATCCTGCTTTGCTGTGCCGCCGTTGTATGCGCAACCCTCATCTATCGGTCGGACATAGCGCTTCAGCCGGCGTTGCCAAAGGATATGCCGGCGGACAGCCGCTTCATCGCGACCGGGTATGATCTCGAACACAACGAACATCAGGGTGTCTGGATCGCCTGCCACCCGGGACGATCGACCGGGGTCAGCTTCTGCCGCATCACGGATAACCGAGGAATCGTCGTCTTTCAGGGGGACTACGTACCCGTACGAGACGCGGAGCGAGTACGCGCAGAGCCCTCCACCGCGACCCCGGCGAAGGGTCGCTTAGGCTGGGTGACTGGTCCTGTTGAGGGGATCTCGGTCCCGCTTATTCCGATGACGGACGGAACCCTGCTGATTCCCGAAGATGACCGGGACGCTCTTCTCGCACGCTGGAACCAGCATCCGGATCAATGGGAGGACCTGACGCGTCCGGAATGAAGTTTTTTCTGCCTGGCATTCGGGCGCAGATCGCTGCACAAAAGGTGCGTCTTTATTGGACGAACGCATTCTTTTCGAAACCGAAGCAGCTGAAGCACTAAGGTTTTCAACCGAATCGAACGTTTTTTCACACCGCGCGGGTTGCACGGATCTTCACGCGCTGCTACTCTCAGGAAGTCGCAGAAACGCAGCGGACGCCGGAAGCGAGTTAGCAAGCAAGCCTTGCGAGTAACCGGAAGATGCGCTAATCTGGATAAGCAGTCAAGAGCAACCAGTAACAAGCTTCGCACCTGGGCAGGAAACAAGAGCCAGAGGGACGACGGAGCGCAGTCCAAGCGTTTGATAGCAGCGTAAGAGCACCTCACGTGCCGGCTGAATCCAACCCAAGTCACTGCAGTTGATAGAAGCGGGCCAAGAGCGATCAATTGATCCTTTCGGTTCGCGGATGAGTCGCTTAGGCGTCTTCTTCCGAATCAGGAGCTGAGTGCTCCGCGGCATTACTGCCGTCATGGTGTTTTTAGTTGTGCGCTACACGAAGCGACTAAGAGGTTCACTCGTTTCTTGATTGTTATGTTTGGGCAGAGTTTGGCCTGGATGATGCAGACAAAGAAACGAGTTGACACGAACCTGAAAGTTCGATACTCTTAGAAAGTTCGTGCCAAACGTCGTAAGACGCTGAGTGAGAAGCGAGCAGGTTGTGCAAACGCCTGGTCAACGCGATATCCAATCAGCAGACTACCAAAAGACGAGAGCGCTACCAAGTTCGAGGACACGCGGTTGTGGCTAAGCCCTTCCGAGTCCTTGATCCAAAACTCACCGCTTAGGCGAGATGAGTAAGGATCTTTGACAACATAGTTGAACATGCCAGTCGTGAGATGATGTGAAATTTGGTTTAGTCATTCTCACTAGTTATATCTCTCCGGAACTTTCGAGTTCGGGGAGGCTTGATAACCATCCCGACCCCTGTCGCTGGATGGCAAGCAAACCAAGATTAAACGAGAGTTTGATCCTGGCTCAGAATCAACGCTGGCGGCGTGCCTAACACATGCAAGTCGAACGAGAAAGGGACTTCGGTCCTGAGTATAGTGGCGCACGGGTGAGTAACACGTGAATAATCTACCTCCGAGTGGGGAATAACTGAGAGAAATCTTAGCTAATACCGCATAACACTTACGAGTCAAAGCAGCAATGCGCTTGGAGAGGAGTTCGCGGCCGATTAGTTAGTTGGCGGGGTAATGGCCCACCAAGACGATGATCGGTATCCGGCCTGAGAGGGCGCACGGACACACTGGAACTGAAACACGGTCCAGACTCCTACGGGAGGCAGCAGTGGGGAATTTTGCGCAATGGGGGAAACCCTGACGCAGCAACGCCGCGTGGAGGATGAAGTATCTTGGTACGTAAACTCCTTTCGATGGGGAAGATAATGACGGTACCCATAGAAGAAGCCCCGGCTAACTTCGTGCCAGCAGCCGCGGTAATACGAGGGGGGCAAGCGTTGTTCGGATTTATTGGGCGTAAAGGGTGCGTAGGCGGTTTGGCAAGTCTTATGTGAAATCTTCGGGCTCAACCCGAAGCCTGCATGAGAAACTACCGGGCTTGAGTATGGGAGAGGTGAGTGGAATTTCCGGTGTAGCGGTGAAATGCGTAGATATCGGAAGGAACACCTGTGGCGAAAGCGGCTCACTGGACCATAACTGACGCTGAAGCACGAAAGCTAGGGGAGCAAACAGGATTAGATACCCTGGTAGTCCTAGCCCTAAACGATGATTGCTTGATGTGGCAGGTACCCAATCCTGCCGTGTCGAAGCTAACGCGATAAGCAATCCGCCTGGGGAGTACGGTCGCAAGGCTGAAACTCAAAGGAATTGACGGGGGCCCGCACAAGCGGTGGAGCATGTGGTTTAATTCGACGCAACGCGAAGAACCTTACCTGGGCTCGAAATGCACAAGAATCCGGCAGAAACGTCGGCGTCCAGCAATGGACTTGTGTATAGGTGCTGCATGGCTGTCGTCAGCTCGTGTCGTGAGATGTTGGGTTAAGTCCCGCAACGAGCGCAACCCTTATCTTCAGTTGCTACCATTTAGTTGAGCACTCTGACGAAACCGCCTCGGATAACGGGGAGGAAGGTGGGGATGACGTCAAGTCCTCATGGCCTTTATGTCCAGGGCTACACACGTGCTACAATGGCCGGTACAAACCGCTGCAACCCCGCGAGGGTGAGCTAATCGGAAAAAGCCGGCCTCAGTTCGGATTGGAGTCTGCAACTCGACTCCATGAAGCTGGAATCGCTAGTAATCGTGGATCAGCATGCCACGGTGAATACGTTCCCGGGCCTTGTACACACCGCCCGTCACATCACGAAAGTGGGTTGCACTAGAAGTCGGTGAGCTAACCGCAAGGGAGCAGCCGCCCAAGGTGTAATTCATGATTGGGGTGAAGTCGTAACAAGGTAGCCGTAGGAGAACCTGCGGCTGGATCACCTCCTTTCTAAAAGAGAACGCCTCGGCACACTCTAACGCTCCGCGAATGCGGAAAGCAGCGATTTCACGATCCTGCCGAGTTAGTAGTGATGTTGCCGAGAACCATGCAGATGAGCTTCGGCAAGTCTGCATGAGCCTGAACTAGACCTTCTTTTTTTCGCATTGATCCCGATGAAAGTCGGATCTTGAATCAACAACGATGGTCCCGAGCGGCGTAGCTGCTCTGCATGTTCAACTGTGTCCTCGAAACCTTTCGAGAGAGCTCAAAAGTCAGCCGCATGGGCAATCATGCGGCTGATGACAGAGCAAGCGATCCGGTGCTGGGAGTATTCAGACGGAAGCCGGGCCTGTAGCTCAGTTGGTTAGAGCGCACCCCTGATAAGGGTGAGGTCGGTAGTTCGAATCTACCCAGGCCCACCATTATCCCGGCAAATCAGTTATACTGAATTGCGATGGGGCTGTAGCTCAGTTGGGAGAGCGCCTGCTTTGCAAGCAGGATGTCATCGGTTCGATCCCGGTCAGCTCCACCATCCTCTCTAAAGGAATAGAATGGCAAACCTGCTAAAGGTTGAGCCTCTGCATGACACCAAGTCGGCAGCGGTTGAACCTTGAGCATGAACGCTCAAGCCGCCTGAGGGCGCGAACAGAGACGCTGTCGCGAGACAAGACGCTCTACGATTTTTGACAACTGAATAGATTGGGTAAATATAACTACAAGGCTGAGCAGCAAATCAGCTGTTTCGGGTCGTATCCGGAATGGTGTGCTGTCAGTTATTGAGTGTCTTTAGAATATTCGTACAGATGGTCTGACCCGCAAGGGTCTAGACGGACTGTACCGGCGAAAGTGGACTTGCATTACACACACAGAGAACTAGAAGCTTTCAGTGTGGTTGGGGTTGTTACTCAGCTGCGCGAGAGTAAATTCTATGGTCAAGCTACTAAGGGCGCACGGTGGATGCCTTGGCAGAAACAGGCGATGAAGGACGTGGCAAGCTGCGATAAGCTTCGGGGAGCCGCACACAGGCGTTGATCCGGAGATTTCCGAATGGGGAAACCCAGGCAGGCAAAACCTGCTTATCACCAACTGAATACATAGGTTGGATGAAGCGAACGGAGGGAAGTGAACCATCTCAGTACCTCCAGGAAAAGAAAGAAACCTCGATTCCGATAGTAGTGGCGAGCGAACTCGGAACAGCCCAAACCCGTTGCATCAAGGTGTGTCGGGGGTTGTAGGGCCTGCAACAGTAGAGTTACCAATCTGGTCGCTAGCTGAGTCCTCTGGAAAGGGGAACCAAAGAGCGTGACAGTCGCGTAGGCGAAAGTGATCCAGACTCGAAGCAGGTACCTGAGTAAGGCGGGGCACGAGAAACCCTGCTTGAATCCACGGGGACCATCCCGTAAGGCTAAATACTCGTTTCTGACCGATAGTGAACCAGTACCGTGAGGGAAAGGCGAAAAGCACCCCATTGAGGGGAGTGAAAAGTACCTGAAACCGTGTGCCTACAAGCAGTGGGAGGACTATGCCCGTAAGGGAATGTCTGACCGCGTGCCTATTGCATAATGAGCCGGCTAGTTATTCTTGTCAGCAAGGTTAAGCGTGAGCGAGCCGCAGCGAAAGCGAGTCTGAATAGGGCGTTAAGTTGGCAGGAATAGACGCGAAGCGGGATGATCTACCCTTGGCCAGGTTGAAGATGGGGTAACACCCATTGGAGGACCGAACCGGTGTTTGTTGAAAAAAGCTCGGATGAGCTGAGGGTAGGGGTGAAAGGCTAATCAAATTCCGTGATAGCTCGTTCTCTCCGAAATAGCTTTAGGGCTAGCGTCGTGTGATTTGGATCGGTGGTAGAGACATGGATGGACTAGGGGGCTTTCCGGCTTACTGAATCCAACCAAACTTCGAATGCCGATCACAACCAGCACGGCAGTCAGACTGTGGGGGCTAAGCTTCACAGTCGAGAGGAAAACAGTCCAGACCGCCAGCTAAGGTCCCAAAATTACAGTTAAGTGGGAAAGGAAGTCGGAACCCTCAGACAGCCAGGAGGTTGGCTTAGAAGCAGCCATCCTTTAAAGAAAGCGTAATAGCTCACTGGTCAAGGGGTCCGGTGCCGACAATACAACGGGGCTAAAACTGTATACCGAAGCTGCGGATGCAACCTTTATTGGTTGCGTGGTAGGAGAGCATTCTCTCGTGGATGAAGCGTAACTGGGAAGATACGTGGACATTAGAGAAGAGACCCTGCCGGCATAAGTAGCGATAATGAAGGTGAGAACCCTTCACGCCGAAAGTCTAAGGTTTCCTGAGGAAGGTTAATCCGCTCAGGGTTAGTCGGTCCCTAAGTCGAGGCCGAAAGGCGTAGACGATGGATGTCCGGTTAATATTCCGGAACTTCCGATACCTCGTTATCACGATGGGGTGACGCATAAGGATAGGCAGCACCTCCTATGGCTATGGGGTGTGATACGCGTAAGCTGGTTCTCCTAGGCAAATCCGGGAGGGCTTAACAGTGAGGCGTAAAAGAGTAAGCCGTATGGCTGAAACCTGCTGATTTCATGGTGCCAAGAAAAACCTCTAAGGAGAGGGATCGGGAACCGTACCACAAACCGACACAGGTAGACGAGGAGAATATCCAAAGGCGCTCGAGTGAAAGCTTGTTAAGGAACTCGGCAAATTAGACCCGTAACTTCGGGAGAAGGGTCGCCCCCGTGGGTGCAAGCCTAGGGGGGCCGCAGTGAAACGCGAACGGCGACTGTTTAACAAAAACACAGGTCTCTGCAAAGTCAAAAACGACGTATAGGGGCTGACTCCTGCCCGGTGCCGGAAGGTTAAAAGGAGAGGTTAGCCGCAAGGCGAAGCTTTGAATTGAAGCCCCGGTGAACGGCGGCCGTAACTATAACGGTCCTAAGGTAGCGAAATTCCTTGTCGGGTAAGTTCCGACCTGCACGAATGGAGTAACGATCGTTCGACTGTCTTAACGAGTTGCTCGGCGAACTTGTAGTACCGGTGAAGATGCCGGTTACCCGCAGCTAGACGAAAAGACCCCGTGCACCTTTACTATACTTTCACATTGGGTTACGGCAACTGCTGCGCAGGATAGGTGGGAGGCTTTGAAGCCAGACTTTCGGGTTTGGTGGAGCCAACGGTGAGATACCACCCTGCGGTTGTTGTGATCCTAACCTGCTCCCGTGATCCGGGAGAGGGACAATGTGAGACGGGTAGTTTGACTGGGGCGGTCGCCTCCTAAATTGTAACGGAGGCGCGCGAAGCTACACTCAGGCCGTTTGGAAATCGGCCGTCGAGTGCAAAGGCATAAGTGTGGTTAACTGCGAGACCTACAAGTCGAGCAGATGCGAAAGCAGGCCTTAGTGATCCGGTGGTTCTGTATGGAAGGGCCATCGCTCAACGGATAAAAGGTACGCCGGGGATAACAGGCTGATCGAAGCCAAGAGTTCATATCGACGCTTCGGTTTGGCACCTCGATGTCGGCTCATCACATCCTGGAGCTGTAGAAGGTTCCAAGGGTTAGGCTGTTCGCCTATTAAAGTGGTACGTGAGCTGGGTTCAGAACGTCGCGAGACAGTTCGGTCTCTATCTGCTGTGGGCGTAGGAGATTTGAAGAGGGCTGTCCTTAGTACGAGAGGACCGGGATGGACGAACCTCTTGTGTTCCAGTTGTCCTGCCAAGGGCACGGCTGGGTAGCGAAGTTCGGTTGTGATAACCGCTGAATGCATATAAGCGGGAAGCACGCTCTAAGATGAGATCTCCCAACCCAAAAGGGAAATGAAGGGCCCAGGAAGACCACCTGGTTGATAGGCTGGAGGTTGAAGTGCAGTAATGCATGTAGCTTACCAGTACTAATCGCCCGTTCGGCTTGTCCATAGAATTTACTCTGCGCAGTGAATCAATCCACTGCTCTAAGTGATATTCAATAACAAGCTTTGTAGTTATATCTTTTGGATCTGGTTTGCCGAAAGGTAAACGCGCAATAAAGCAATACCGTCTGGGAAACACCCAATCTATTCAGTTGTGAAGGATCGCGAGAGCGAAAACTTCAACGCTTTGCCGGTGAGTTTACCGCGAGGGTCACACCCGTTCCCATCCCGAACACGGAAGTTAAGCCTCGTTGGGCCGATGGTACTGCACGCGTAAGTGTGTGGGAGATTAGGTGATCGCCGGCATAATATCGAAAGCCCACTTTTAGGAGTGGGCTTTTTTATTGCCTCTTTCAAAGGTAAGGCCTGCGGGCTGCGGATCGGTAGAGGCCGGCCCGTGCCGCGGACGGAGTGGACCCTACAACCGTGTCTGCAGATTAGCCGGCTTTTCTGGGCCGTCTGAGGTTGGATGTACGCGTTTGTTCTTCCAATCTGTTCGACACAGACAGTTCTCTGACTTAGTCGGCTATTTGTTCGCTTATTCCAGACTGACACTATCGAATGCTCATTGTGCCTGAGCGGTGGAGCGACAGAGTATTGCAGAGCAAGAACTCGGCGATGCCGTCGGCCGGATGACCGGCAATGTCTCTCAAGACGGTAGCGGCGAACATGTCGTGGAACTTGCGCCGTGCAAACGCCCAGTACCCGCCTTCGACAATCCTTCCGCCCTCCAAGAATGGGTAAAACCGCATTGGCTTCGACCAGGTCCAGAGCCGACCCGTCTTCCGTTGCCTGGCATGAATACCGGCACGGAATTTCATCAATACAAGGCCTTATGGGCGGGCGGATGAAAACGTACTGCTTCGCCCAGAGGTCCGAGCAGGGCGGCTGCAGCACCGAACCGGCCGGCAAGAGTTGACTGGCCTCAGAGACATCTCCGCCGGAAGTCGCGCGGCGCTTCCCCGCAACCAGGGCAACAGCCTGTCTCCGGACGACGCGTTTCTAGCTCGGGGCGCAGAGGTTCGGCAGCGTACGACTGCTTCCATCAACTCATCGTCAGGCCAGCATCGCCTGAAGGCTAGGGGAGAAGATCACGCACTACGAGTAAATCGCCTCAAACATAACCGCAGCCTCCCGCCGCTTCGGCACACGCACCGCCTGCGCCCAGCCAACCATCAGAAAGAAGAAGACATACGTTTGGAAACCTAGGTAGACCGTCGCGATCGTGACCAGGCCTGCAACAAAGATTCCCAGCAGCGTGAAAGCAAACGAGCGATCGCTCTTCTCCGGGTTATAGATGCCGGCCCAGGCCAGGTGATAGACCGTCGCCAGGCACATGAACACAAAGCTGAAGAACCCAACGTACCCCTGGGTCAGCGTGACAAAAAGATACTGATTATCAATCGAGTCCTGCACCCCCGTCAGCGACTCCCGTTCGCCCATGCGCGGAAAGTTAGGCCCATAACCAAACGCCCCGTCATGCAGCGCCATCGGCAGGTAGTTCTTGATCAGCAATGCCCGATAGATCGCCGTCTGCTGCTCATCGCTCGTCGGCGACTTCGTCGCGGAGTAACGGCTGATCGCAAGCGACCCAATCACACCCGCCACCAGCAGGATTGCCGCTGCAATCAAGGCCGACCGCACAACGCGCTTGCTGCGCCCAACCAGCGCCACCGGCAAACCAAACACGAGCCCAAGCTCCGGCCCACGCGACTGCGTCATCATCAGCCCGCCCAGCAGAGCCCCCGCCACAAGCGTCGATTTACGGAGCGGGAACCAGTTCGCATCCCGAAACCGGCGCCCCCAATCCTGGTATCGCGCCAGCCACATCGTAGCGAGAATCCCGAATGTCAGCATCATGCCGGCAACCTCGGCATCGGAAAATGGGCCCGAGAGCCGTCCAAACCCGCTGCGAATCTGCGTGCCCAGCGCAAACACCTCGCCCTTGAAGAAGGGCTGAAAGATCATCTTGTACGGATTCGCCTTTGCGAAAAACTCGTAGACCGCCACCAGCACGCCGGCAAACATCAGTACGACGATCCGACGCAGCGTCGCCCCCCGCTTGCCCTCCTGCTCAATCAGCAGGCGGCCAGCCAGATAAGGCACCACCCCGCGGCAAACTGAATCGAACAGTTCGAAGGTCGACGCGGTGCTATGCCCGGTAAGGCGGTCGCTGGCGCAGCTCGAGAGCACAAACAGCCCCATCGCCACATCCAGCCACGTCAGCCGCCAAAGCCGCAGAGAATGCAGGCAAATCCCGATGCCGAGCGGCAAGAACACCGCATCTGCAAAGTCCACTGGTGGCAGCAGCGCTACCTTCCAGTAAAAGTAGTTGGGACACAGCAGCACCACCGGCAGCGTAATGTTGCGGAAGACCGTCCCCGGCGACCAGAAGAAAAGGGCCACCACCGAGACAAGCGCCGGGATAAGAATGATGAAGGACATCGTGCGCTGGCTGTCTCGCGGAGTGGTCTTCCCAGTAGAAGACACGCTTCGCAAAGGCCGGTCAATGGCACGAGAGTGTAGTCGGAGGCACCCCGATCCTGGCTTCCCGCATTCGGAACAGTCGGTTTCAGCTGCGGGACAACCGCTTAGATCGAAGTACCACCCGGCACAGCCGGAGGCGCGCTCGGAGCTGCAGGAACGACAGGAGCCGCGGGGATCGCGCGACGCTTCGGCGGAACCGGCTTCACGAAGGGAGGAGCAGTCTCAACCGTGGACGGCACGGGCACGGCGCTGGAAGGCGCCTCCACCAGGCCCTTATGGATCGTAATATCCGAGTGCGTCGTATGCAGAATCAGCCGCGCCGCGCCGTCGCCCACCGTGCCATTCATCGAGGCGGCATTGTTCGTACTGTTGATCGGCACGGAAAGCTCCCCCTCGATCGCGCCATCCACCGCTTGCGCGGAGATGTTGAATCCGGCCTTCTCGGGGATAGTCAGCGTGATCGCACCATTCGTGTTTTCCACCGTTACATTTCCCAGCGGCGCCGCACTCGTCAGGTCAACCGTCCCGTTGCTGTTGATGATGTTGACCGTCCCCGCCACCCGCTCGAACGAGACGTTCCGGCTCCGTGTCCGCAGCTCCACCGGTCCGACCAGCTGGCTGCCGGTCATCTCCTCATCGTTGCTGATGTCGACCATCCCCATCAGCTTCCCGACCGAAAACTGCGTGCGTCCGGTGCGGAAGCTGAACGGCTCCGACAGGTGCTCAAGATGCGTATCCCCGTAGAACTCGCCTTCAAGCGAGACCTTTCCGTTCACATCCGTGACATTCAGATCATCGGCGTGACCCCGCAGCGTTACGTCGCCCTGAATGCTGTGTGCGGAAAAACTCGATCCGTTGTTGCTGACGTGCGCCGACACCGGTCCCGCCAGCCGGTCGATCTCCACATCCCCGTGATTCGCGGTAATGTTCAGCGGCGCGCGCAGATCCGATACCGTTACATTCCCATGATTCGCGTTGACCGTCGTCTGACCGAAGTCCGGCACCGTGACCGAAAGATCTGACGTCGCCGAATCCAGGTTTGGCAGCGAAACCGAAAGGCTTCCGCCCTCGAGGCTCACCTGCGGGCTCAGCCGATCCGCCCGCGACGAAGCATCGTCCTCGCTCCACGCGTAGACCTGCTTGTTCACCACGATGTGCACCTTATCGTCGCCAGACTTGCCGGTGACCGTCACATCCCCGTGCGGGTTATCGATCGAAAGCACGGTCCCCGCAGGGAAGGACTGGTCGATCTCCTGCTGATACTCATGCCGTTCCCCAAACGCCTTGCCCAGTTCGTCCGAATCGATATGCAGCCCACGCACGATGCTCTCGCCATTGTGCACGTTCGAGATCACGCCCCCAGCCAGCGCCAGCAGGATCAACAGAAACACCACTCCGCCGCCAATCCCGCGCCGCACAAAAGGAACGCCTGACTGCGTGCTGTGATGGTCGAAAGCCCACTCGAGCACCAGCACCAGCCCCGCGGCTACAAACAGCAGCGGCCACCAGTGCCCGTACCACTCGGCGAACCGGTAATACGGCACCTTGCCCAGCCGCACCAGCAGCAGCACCACGCCGATCGCGACAATCATCAGCGGTCCAAGGATCGACGTGCGCCGCATTGCTCGCGCCTGCTGCCGATACAAATCACGCTGCGCCCGGAACGCCATCTTCTGCGCCCGCACCTGGTCCTGCATCTGGCGTCGTGCCATCCGCGCCTGCTGCCGCGCGTCATAGGGGTAAGGAGAGCCGGGAGGCGGCCCGTACGGTGGAGGGTAGCCAGCCATCTTAGAGTCCTCCCTTGGTCAGATTCGACAGATCGTTCGAGTCGCCATTCGCCGCCGGAGCCACGGGTGCCGCGGCCGGATGAGCATACGTGACAGCCGAAGCCTGAACCGCTGCCCTCTGCACCAGCGCCATCACTCCCGCCAGGATCACCAGGAACGGCCAGCTGTGGTGCCACGTCAGGATGTGAAACGCATCCAGCAGGAACAGCAGTCCCAGCGCCGCCAGCCAGACCGCGAACCGCAGCGCCCGCAGCACCCGCATGGGATAACCTGGCGTCCCGTCGTTCGCAAAGCCCACTCCCGACTCCAGCATCCGCCGCAGGAACACCCAAACCCCGACTCCCAGCAGAATGCACCCGATCAGCGCCTCCCCCGGAAAGCCGTTGAACAGCCCCGTCGTGGTCAGCAGGAACAACGTTCCCAGCCCGATCAACCACACCGCCCCGGCAGGAAAGCGGCTCGGCGCCGGCACAAACACCGCCGGATCGATCGGTGGCACCGCCGTATACGGCGCGCCGTAGGCACCCGGCGGCGGTACATATCCTGCCTGCGCAAACTGCTCGGCATGCCCCGGCTGCCCATAGGGCGCCTGCCCATACGGAACCTGCGTATAAGGTACCTGCCCCGCTCCCTCAACCGGCGCCCCCCACGGAGCCGATGCCGTCTGCCCCGCTCCCGGATAAGGTCCCTGGTAACCCGGAGCCTGGTAGGGCGCTCCCGGATAAGGCGGCGTTGCTCCCGCCGTCTGCTGGAACCCCTGCGCCGCCGCGGCTGCCGCATCGTGCGCAACCTCCGACACGCTCGGCCCCGTCGGCCAGGACCGCCCAAACCCCAGCCGTTCCCCGATATCGTTCAACCCGAACGGATTCGGCAGCGGCGTCCCGTCCCTCCGGGCGCGCGCCGTATGGTGTGCCTCGATCGCCATATAAAACACCCAGCCCGCCACAAACAGCCCAAAGATCCCGTTTACGTTATCCGTCAACGACACCAGCACCGCGAACACCACCAGGTGCACAATCCCCTTGGCATATTGCTCGTTGTACATCGCGCCCACGCCCGGAATTAGCCCCAGCAGCGCTGCCAGCCCTGGATTTGGCCGCGCCGCACTGAACGACGAAGCCCACGACTCACCCGCCCCATACCCCGGACCTCCATAGCCCGGCGCCCCATAGCCCGGCGCCCCATAGCCCGGCGCCCCCGCACCCGGCGGCGGCACCGCTCCCGGACCGCCCAGCCGCGCCGCCAGGCACGGCTCGCAATACACCGCACTCCCCACCTTGCGGATCGTCTCGTTCGTCAGCGGCCGGCCGCAGTTCTGGCAGAATCCCGCCGCTGCATTCGCCTCAGGCCCCGCCTGGGCCTGGCCTCCATCATTCATGTCGTTCATGCCAGACCTCCATCTTTCTTCATGCGCAGCTCCGGCATATCCATCACGCCGCTCTTCAACACCGCAGGTCCCTCAGGCAGCGGAGCCTCCCGCCGGCTCGACCCGCGCGGCTCAGCCGGCTTCGACTCCTGCTTCGGGGCCGTCTTCTCCCGCTCCGGCACAGCATCCGGCACAGCCTTCCGTTCCGGCGCCACAAACCCTCGGCGATCATCCTCCGAGCTCTGCCGCAGATCATCCACCCGCGACTCCAGCACCCGCACCACGCGAAGATTGTCGTAGTACCGGTGCCCCGAAGCCTTCGCCTCGTAGAACGTCCGCTTGAAATTCCCCGGCTTCAGGTCCTCCGCGTGCAGCTGATCCAGCCGCACCCCCAGCAGGTTCAACGTCAGCGCAATCGAGAAGAATGCCATCGCCGCCGTCATCGCCAGACGCGGCTCCATGGCAATCCGCGTCAGCCTCGTGAACCGCGAAACCGCCAGCGGCCGCGCCACAAACGGCAGCACATTCGCCGGCATCGGCACCGCACCCACCAACGCAGAAGCCGCAGCCGCCTCGACTGCCGGCGCTCCCGTCGTCTGGGCCAGAATCCGCTCCATCAGCGCCCCCGACGGCTCCGGCCGCGACGTCTTCAACAGGTCCAGCCACGCCGCCCCACGCTTCGCCTGCGAAAACGCCTCCATGCACGACACGCAGCCAGCCACATGCTGATCAAAGAACACCAGGTCCGACGCGCTCGCCACCTCGTTCAGCACGTCCGTAAACAACTCTTCACACGCCATGCAGTTCGGGTGCTGCGCCGGACCCCTGCCCGCACCCTGCCCAGCCCCGCTCTGCGCATTGAAGTCGTCGAAATTGAATGTCTTAGCCATCTAAACCACCTGTCCTTCTATACGTTGTAAAAGCCTTGCCAGTTCCGTCCGCCCGCGGCTGATCCGACTCTTCACCGTTCCTTCAGGGATCTTCAAAACGACCGCAATCTCCTTGTAATCCATATCTTCCAGGTCCCGCAGGATCACCGCCTCGCGCAGCTCGGGCGACAGCTTCAACAGCGCCGCCTGGATCGTCGCCTTCAGTTCCAGCCCGGCAAACCGCTGCTCCTGGTTCTGCCGGCTGTCTGGCAGTCGCTCCGCCATCGTCGGGCCGTCATCCTCGCCCGAAAGCGTCTCGTCCAGCGAGTCGCTCGCCCGGTCCAGCCGGTTCCGCCGATAATGATCCACCAGCAGGTTCCGCGTCAGCGTCGTCAGCCACGTGCTGAACCCGCCCTTCGCCGCATCGAAACTCGCCAGGTTCCGGTACACCTTCAGGAACACATCCTGCGTGATGTCCTCGGCCTCCGTCTGGTCGCCGGTAAACCGGTAGCAGATCGCATACACCCGCTTGTACTGCCCCGTAACCAGCTGATTCCACGACGCCTGGTCCCCCGCGATGCAGCGCCGCACCAGGCTTACCAGTGCATCCTGCTCGGCCTGCTGTTCGGGAGTCCTCTGCACGCGGGCCTCGGGAGACTTCGGGGTCGATGAAGGCACCGTCTGCGGCAGCCGCGGCTGGCCCGGAACCGGCGGCAGCCCGCCACCCTTCGCCAGCGGCATCGGCCGGTTGACCCGGCCCGGAAACGGAATCGCCATGGAGAAGACGCCCATGCTCACTCCATACGCATGGGCGTCCTCAGCAGTTCCCTTGTTGTAACGCCGTTGTAACCCTACTTCGCCGCAGGCGTCGCGGACGCCGAAGCCATCCCCGCCGAAATCACCCCGCACGCAATCCGGTTCCCCGCATTGCCCGTCGGATCGGTCATCATATCGTCCGCCTTCTGGTGCACCATGATCGACGTCCCGCCATTCGCCAGGATGTTATTCGTCGCGCCCGGCCCGTCCGTCGGGTGCGCCACCGCACAGTCCGACGGCGTCCCGCACGTCATGCTCATCGAAAGGTAATCGACCGTAAACTCCGCATCCGCCGTCCCGTCCATCCCTACCGCGATGTTCTTCGGCAGGTCGCCCGCGTGGTGGCCCATCGGGTTCTTCTCCCCGTGCTGCTTCTTCTCCGGGTTAAAGTGGCCGCCCGCCGTCTTGAAGTCCGGCGCGTCGCACACCGGGTTCTGGTGAATATGCACCGCGTGCTCACCCTCCGGCAGGTTCTTCAGCGCCAGCTTGATGTGCAGCTTGTGCCCCATCGTTTCACGAAAGGTCGCCGTACCGGCATCTTTCCCATCGCTCGTCTTCAGCGAAACCACCAGGTCCTTGTCGTGCTTGGCAGCCATTGCCGGAACGGCCATGGCGAGCATTGCTAAACCAGCGAGTGCGAGACGGCTCATGCGTTTGGTTCTCCTTGAAATTTGCCTTCGACGCCATTAGACGCCCAATCCGCGCCTCTTGTCCGAGATTTTCCCGCACCCGCCCACAATGTATCCTCACCTTTATGACCCGTTCGCATACCGCCCGCGTCCTTGCGCTCGCCCTCTGCCTCGCCCCCGCCCTCTTTGCCCAGGAAGCGAAGCCCGACGCAAAACCCGCCGGCAAGCCGGACGAAAAATCTCCGATGGCGAACGATCTCCCCGCGGACAAATCCGTCCCGCAGACCATGGACCTGAACGGCAAGACCCTCAAATACACCGCCACCATCGGGACGCTTCCAACCAAAAACAACGAAGGCAAGGCCACCGGCGAAGTCGTCTTCACCTCCTACACCATGGAAGGTCCCGACCGCCCCGTCACCTTCGCCTTCAACGGCGGACCCGGTGCCGCCAGCGTCTACCTCAACCTCGGCGCCATCGGCCCCAAGCGCGTCGACTTCGGCGCCGAAGGCCAGAGCCCGTCAGACCCCGCGACCCTCAAGGACAATCCCGGCACCTGGCTCGATTTCACCGACCTCGTCTTCATCGACCCCATCGGCACCGGCTTCTCGAAGTCCCTCGTCCCCCTCGACGAAGCCAAAAAACTCTTCTACGGCCCCGACCAGGACATCAACTACCTCTCGAAGATCGTCTACGACTGGCTCGTCAAAAATGGCCGCCTCCAGTCCCGCAAATACATCGTCGGCGAAAGCTACGGCGGCTACCGCGGCCCGCGCCTCACCGCCACCCTCCAGTCCGAAATCGGCGTCGCCATCAATGGCCTCGTCCTCGTCTCGCCCGCCCTCGCCCCCAGCACCGGCTCGGAAGAGATCTCGCCCATTCCCTGGATGATCACCCTCCCCTCCATCACCGCCGCCTACTACGAGCGCCAGGGCAAACTCACCCCGGAAAACATGGCCAAGGTCATCGACTACACCACCGGCGAGTACATGGTCGATCTCATGCACGGCTTCTCCGACCCCGCCGCCACCCCGCGCGTCGTCAAGAAAGTCACCGAGCTCACCGGCCTCGACCCCACCTTCGTCAAGCAATCCGGCGGCCGCCTCGAAACCCAGGCCTTCCTCCGCGAAGAGTTCCGCGAAACCGGCAAACTCGGCAGCCGCTACGACCCCAACGTCACCGCCTACGACCCCTTCCCCTACAGCCCCACCCAGGAAACCAACGACCCCATCCTGCTCTCCATCATCGCCCCCACCACCACCGCCATGGTCGATTGGGTCACCCGCACCGTGGGCTGGAAGACCGACGCCCGCTACAACGCCCTGTCGTATGAGGTCGGCAGCGCCTGGGACCGCGGCGGCCGCAACGGCGCCTTCGCCGGCTCAGCCTCAGCCACCGACCTGCGCACCGCCGTCGCCACCGACCCCAAGCTCCGCGTCGTCATCGCCCACGGCTGGGCAGACCTCTCCTGCCCCTTCATGGGCTCGCTCCTCACCGTCTCGCAGATCCCCATCATGGGCGACCCCACCCGCATCCAGGTCCACGAGTACCCCGGCGGCCACATGTACTACGCCCGGCTCGGCAGCTCCCTCGCCCTCCGCAAAGACGTCCAGGAGATGGTCCAGAAACACTGACGAAGTCGTCCGCTCAGGGGCTCTGACAACGACCCACGAAAACGATCAGCTGATGATCCAACCACCGATGCGCCCCCGAAATGGTCAGCTCTCAACGACCAGTTTTCATCCGTTCCGTAACGTCCCATTGCTCGCGGCTGCAGGGCCCCAACGTCAATCGAATGAGTCTCTTGCGCGATGGAATACCAGCTTCGCGCCAACTCGGCCCGTCCCCGGGCTATGGCGCGATTACCCCTTTAGAATCTTATTTTTACCGGCAAACACAGGGGTTTGCGGGGGTTAACCCCACCTAAGTCCTTTAGAATTCTATTTTTGACACAAAACACCCGGGGGGGGGAGGGGTCCCCGCCTCAGTTGTTCCGGTCCACCCCGACAACGTCGTGCGGGCTGCGGTACGGCGAGCGCTCCTCCACCTGCAGCAACTCGTTATACCCCGTCGAATCCTCGTCATACACAAAGGTCAGCCCCATCAAATCAAACTTGACGAAGAACTCCTCCCACGTCATCACCCGCACATCCGGCCGGTCCCTCACCATCGCCGGCAGCATCACATGCAGCACCGTCGGCAGCGAATCCACGTGCGACGGCAAAACCTCCACCGGCAACGCCTGGTTCGCCTCCGCCCAGTGCCGAATCACGCCGTGATCGGTCGTCGGCCCCCCCATCCTCATCTCCATGCCGCACCCCTCTCTTCGCTATGTGCTATTGGCGACATGGGACGCCACAAGACGAAAAAAACGTTGCCTGCCCGGAGCCACCGCCGCGCAGAAAGACCTATCCCGCAGAGACGCCCACCGGCAACTCGAGCTGTTCGGAGCCTTCGGCATCGGCCCACGGGCGAAAACATGCCCGGCAGCGCGCCTCGTAAAGCCCCGCCGCGCCCACCACCACAAGCTCCTGCGACTGCCCCAGCCGCTGCGTGTGGATCGCCGGCGCGCCGCACACCATGCACACCGCAGACAGCTTCGCGACCTCGTCCGCCACCGCCATCAGGTTGGGGATCGGTCCGAACGGCTCATTGGCAAACGTCGTATCCAGCCCTGCGATCAACACCCGCTTGCCCAGGTGAACGAGTTCAAGCGCCAGCGGCACCAGCCCCGCGTCGAGCCACTGCCCCTCGTCGATGCCGATCACATCGACCGTCGTCAGCCGCGTCGAGAGCGCCTCGCGCAGCCGCTCGACATTGGCGATCGTCTCCGCCTCGTGCGTCTGCGCCGAGTGCGACGCGATCGCCGTCCGGTGATACCGCAGGTCGATATCCGGCTTGTAGACAGCAATCCGCTGCCGCGCAATCTGCGCCCGCTTCAGCCGCCGGATCAGCTCTTCGGACTTGCCCGAAAACATGGGGCCGACGATCACTTCCAGCCGGCCCGGATGGGGATTCACACTCATTCCCCTATGGTATTGCGGCGGCAGGTGGAAAGCCCGTCCCCTCCCACGCCGACTCCTCGGGCGCGTGTGCGACAGCTCAGGCCGTCCACATAAAAGCGCAGCGACGCCTCCATGCTCTCGACCATGAAGGAAGGCACGGCCTGCTGAACGTTGTCGGCCATCATGCGCCTTCTACTCTGCGGGAGCGATGGGCTGCCACAACTCGACGCGATTGCCTTCGGGATCGGTGATCCAGGCGAAGGTGCCGTAGGCGGCCTCTTCGCGGTGCGGGTCGATGGAGACGCCGGCGGCAGCCAGCTTTTCGAGCAGGCCCTTCAGGTCATCCACGCGGTAGTTGATCATGCAGGTTTGCGCGCCGGGGCCGAAGTGCTTGGTCGATTCGGGGAAGAGCATCCATGTGGTGCTGCCGGTGCCGTGCGGCACCTCGTCGCTCCACAGCAGTTGCGCGCCGCCCCAGTCTGCCATCGCCAGGCCAAGGTGTTCGGCGTACCAGGCAGTCAGCGCCTTCGGGTCACGTGCTTTGAGGAATACTCCGCCGATCCCGGTGATACGAGCCATTGCTGCCTCCCGTGCTTAGGGGGTCGAGAGCGCTTCCACCAGCGCCATTCCCCTGCCGGATGAAATTGTAAGCGCGGCAAGCTCGGCGCCCGCAATAAAATCTTTCGCGAGGCCAGCCGTTACCAGGACCGCCGCCGCGTTCATCACGACGACATCGCGGCAGGGGCCGGGCTCGCCGAGGAAGATGCCTCGCAGAATCTCTGCATTGGTCTCTGCGTTGCCGCCGGCGAGTGCTTCAAGCGGCGCCTGCTCGAGGCCGAAATCCAGGGGTGTGACGGTCAGGTAGCGGGTGTCTGAGCCGCGCACTTCAGCCACGACCGACGGGCCGGAGAGCGAAAACTCATCAAGCCCGCTGCCATGCACTACGAAGGCGTGGCGGGTATTGAGGAGGGCGAGCGTCTCGGCGACCACCGGAACGAGATGCTCGGCGTAGACGCCGAGTACCTGCGCGGCGGCGCCCGCCGGGTTCGTCATGGGGCCGAGGATGTTGAAGGCGGTGCGAACGCCGAGGGCGCGGCGGATGGGCATGACGGCGCGCATCGCGGGTTGCAGGGCAGGTGCGGGGAGGAAGGCGAAGTTGTGGCGGCGCAGCGAGTCCGCGGCCTGGGCCGGCGTCAGGTCGACGGGGATGCCGAGGGCTTCGAGCACGTCGGCCGAGCCGCAGCGCGAGGTGACGGCGCGGTTGCCATGCTTGGCGACCCAGGCGCCGGCGGCGGCGGCGACGAGGCCGGCGGCGGTCGAGATGTTGAAGGTGCCGGAGAGATCGCCGCCGGTGCCGCAGGTATCGACACAGCGAGTTTGCTCCGCCTCGGTCAGGGGGAGGCGCGTCGAGCGGGCGCGCAGGCAGTCGACGAAGCCGGCGAGTTCGTCCGTCGTTTCGCCGCGGGCGGCGAGTGCTCCGAGCAGCGCAGCGGTGCGGAGTTCGGAGCCGAATTCGTCGATGTTCAGGATCTGTTCGAGGAGCTGGCGGGCTTCGTCCCGGGAAAGCGTCTCGTGGAGCTCGAGGATGCGCTTCAGGCTCGATTGGATGAGGTTGGGCATCAGGTTGAAGAATACAGGGGCAAGCGCAAAGGCAAATGCGCCTCGATCGCGGGCTACTTCGTACGGGCTTCGAGAGGCGGACCACTTCTTGGGGTGACGGCTTTGCGCACGTTCGATTAGCGATGTGACAATCCGGTGATCGCATTGCGGAGAGTTGCTCCGGTTCGCTACGATGACGAGGCGACGGAGAGTATTGACCTCATGAAGATTCACGAGTACCAGGCGAAGGAAATTCTGCGGAAGTACAACGTGCCGGTGCCCAGCGGCGAGATGGCAACGACGCTCGAAGAGGCGGACACTGCGGCCAAGGCGCTGTTTGCGGCGGGCAACAAGGCCGTCGTGGTGAAGGCGCAGATCCACGCGGGCGGACGCGGCAAGGGTGGCGGCGTGAAGGTCGTGAAGACGCTTGAGGACGCGGCCGCCGCGTCGAAGGCGATTCTCGGCATGCAGCTGATTACGCACCAGACGGGGCCGGCCGGGCAGCGGGTGCAGCGCCTGCTGGTCGAAGAAGGTTCGGCCATCGAGCGTGAACTGTACCTGGGGCTGGTGCTCGACCGGGCGAGCGCGAAGATCGTCTTCATGGCGTCGCAGTCGGGCGGCATGGAGATTGAGGATGTGGCGCATGCGACGCCGGAGCTGATCTACAAGGAATACATCGATCCGGCGGTAGGGTTCCAGCCGTACCAGGCGCGGGCGCTGGCGTTCAAGCTGGAGCTGAAGACGACGCAGATCAACGCGGCGGTCGGGTTCATGATGGGGCTGTATAAGGCCTTCGTCGAGACCGACTCGACGCTGATGGAGATCAATCCGTTCATCACGACGAAGGACGACAAGCTGCTGGCGCTTGACTGCAAGATCAACTTCGACGACAACGCGATGTTCCGGCACAAGGATCTGAAGGAGCTGCGCGACCCGGCGGAGGAGGACCCGCTCGAGGTAGAAGCGAGCAAGTTCGGGCTGAACTACATCAAGCTGGATGGAAATATTGCCTGCATGGTGAACGGCGCGGGGCTCGCGATGGCGACGATGGACATCATTCAGTATGCCGGGGGGCAGGCGGCGAACTTTCTGGATGTGGGGGGCGGGGCGAACCAGGAGCAGATTGAAAATGCGTTTGGGATTTTGCTGAGTGACCCGAATGTGAAGGCTATTTTCATCAATATTTTTGGTGGGATTTTGCGCGTTGATGTCCTTGCGACCGCAGTTGTTGCGGCGGCGAAAAAGCTGAATGTGCAACTGCCTATTGTTCTTCGTTTGGAGGGAACCAACGTTGAAGAAGGTCGCGCAATTTTGAATCAGTCTGGGCTGAAGTTCGAGGTCGGGACGACGATGAAGGATGCCGCGGACCTCGCGGTCGCGGCGGCGAAGGGATAGGAGAGCTATGTTCGATACGTACGGCCCATTCACGCTAAAATCTCACGACAAGGGCGGCATTGACGCACTGTACGAGGAGATTGACGATTATGATCCACCGGGTCTTTCTTCGGGTATGGGTGTCTATATCGTTGCGACGAAGAATGAGAAGGGTGTTCTCTCACCCATCTACGTAGGGAAGACCTCTCGCGCGTTTGGGACGCGCTTGAAGGAACGCTTAGAACTCCACAAATTCGAAGACCTAAGCGTGAAAGGTCCGTTGAGTGTCTTCCTGTTGGCTCGCGCAAAGAACGGAATACCCGTCGCAGCAAAGCTAGCAACCGAACGCGACAAGAAGTTGATTGCGCATTTAGAGCTCATGCTGATCGGAACCTGCTACAAGCTCAATCGAGACCTCGCAAACGTCCAACTCAAACGCTTCTATGACGCCTTTCACGTCCCGGGCTACATAGATCATGAAATTAGCGAACGAGACAATGCCGCGAAGCAGCTGAGCAAGCTCCTAAAAACGAAGATCTAAGAGGTTCGATATGTCAGTCTTAGTCGGAAAAGATACGCGCCTCATTGTGCAGGGAATTACTGGTCGTGAAGGTTTGTTTCATGCGCAGGGTTGCCGGGATTACGGCACCAACGTGGTTGGCGGCGTGACGCCGGGTAAGGGCGGGACGACAGTCGACGGCTTTCCTGTCTTCAACACCGTCGAAGAGGCAGTCGCCAAAACGGGCGCGAATGTGAGCGTGATCTTCGTGCCGCCGCCGTTTGCTGCGGACGGCATTCTCGAGGCAACGGCGGCCGGGCTGCCGCTGGTCATCTGCATCACTGAGGGGATTCCGACGCTCGACATGGTGAAGACCTGGGCGGTGGTAAAGGATTCCGGATCCGAGGGCAAAAGAGGGACCAGGCTGATCGGGCCGAACTGCCCGGGGGTCATCTCGCCGGGCAAGGCCAAGGTGGGCATCATGCCGGGACGGATTCATAAGGAAGGCTCGGTGGGGATCGTGTCGAAGTCGGGCACGCTGACGTATGAGGCGGTGTACCAGTTGACGACGCGCGGCATCGGGCAATCGACGGCGATCGGGATTGGTGGCGATCCGATCATTGGCACGACGCATATCGATGCGTTGAAGCTGTTGAACGAGGATCCGGAGACCGAGGCGATCATCATGATTGGCGAGATTGGCGGGTCGGCCGAAGAGGCTGCGGCGCGCTACATTGCCGATAACGTGAAGAAGCCGGTGGTTGGATTTATCGCCGGGCAGACAGCGCCTCCGGGACGGCGCATGGGCCATGCGGGGGCGATCATCTCGGGCGGCGAAGGCACGGCCGAAGAGAAGATGAAGGCGATGACCGCGGCTGGCATCCACGTCGTCAAGTCGCCGGCAGAGATGGGCGAGACGATGGCTCGGCTGCTCGGGCGGTAAGGCGAAAGCAACAGCAACCGCGTCCTAACGCCGGACGGGCGCCACTTAGCGGGGTAAATCGCTGCGCGCAAGCCAGAAGTATGCCCAGGCGAAGAATCTGACATCGCGCGCAGCGGTTTACCCCACGAAGTGGTCGCCGCCCGCGATCAGGGCGCAGTTGCCTTTGCCTCGTTCGATCGGGCGAACCGAATGATGGCTACCCACTCGCCGTGCGACCGGGCTTGCCAGACGATGATGCCGTGGAGGGCGGCGGCGACTTCGGCGGGTTGCAGGTCGCGGTGGAAGTCGAAGTAGCGCGTGTCGTTGTGCTCGCTGCCATGCAGGAGCGAGAGTGCGCCGCCGGGGGGTGTCCACTTGGTGGAGAAGATGAGCGCGGTGTCGTAGGCGCCGGGGTCGGTGGCGGCCTTCTGGATTTGATCGGCGCTGAAGTTATCGAGGGCGACGCTGGCGATGGGTTTCCGGGTATAGCCGAGTTCGGGGTGTGCGAGTTCGGCGGTGGCGGGCCAGGCGGTGAGGACGGTGGCGTCGGGAAACTGCTTTGCGATGAGGCCGATGGCGCGCTGGTGGAGCGTGACGAAGTCGCGGTAAGTGAGGTTGTCCTCGGGCGCGAAGCTGTAGGGCGGGTTGAGCGTCAGGGCGAGGATGAATGCGATGGCGGAGACGCCTGCGAGCCACGCCCAGTGACGGTAACGCTCGACCCAGAGGGCGGCGCAGAGGATGAGGATCAGCGGGTAAAGCGGCAGCAGGTAGCGGGTAAGCAGCGCGCCGCCAAGGATGGAAAAGGCGAGGATGTTGGCGGTGAGGATGATGCCGAGCTCGGCATAGGGGAGCGCGCGCAGCTGAATGCGCCGGGCGATGGGCAGCATGGCGAGCGCGCATGCGACCGGGACGAACATGTTCATGTGGAAGAAGAGGTGGACGAGGCGGTGCCAGATGCTGAGCAGGATGCGCAGCGGCGTGAGGTTCGCGGTGGCGTTGTAGCGGAGAAACTCGGGATTGCCGAAGACGAAGCCGGTGGCGTGGTAGTGCCAGGCGTACCAGAGGGCGAGCGGCGCGACGGGGGCCAGGAGGGCGGCGATCCTGGCGAGGCGGCCTGCTTCGCGTGAGATTGCGCGTGGCTCGGTGAGGAGCCTGGTGAGCTCCCAGAGGCCGAGCGCGACGGGGGTGACGATGGCGGTTTCTTTCGACAGGGCGGCGAGGGTGAAGAGCAGCGCGGTCGGCAGGGGTTTGCGGGCTTCGAAGTAGAACGACAGGCCCCAGAGGGTGAACGCTGCGGCGAAGATGTCGGCGTGGGCGAGCGTGCTTTGCGCGAACCAGACGGGGTAGAGCGCGGTGAGTGCGGTGGCGAGCGCGGCGATGAGGGTGCCGGGGCCGCCGGTTCCGAGCAGGACGCGGGCCAGGCGGAAGACGCCGAGCAGGGCAGCGGCGGCGATCATCGCGATGAAGGTGCGGGTGCCGGAGATGGCAAGCCCCGCCACGTGCCACCAGGCGCCGAGCAGAATCGAGGGCAGCGGGGGATGGGCGTTGGTAAGGGTGGAGTGCGGGATCAGCGAGCCGTCGCGGAAGAAGTCGAGCGCGGCGGGGATGTAGTAGCCGGCCTCATCCCAGAAGTAGGGAAGGCGCAGCAGCGGCCAGTGGGAGAGGTAGATGCCGACGAAGAACAGGGGGTAGAGGATCCACAACGGGAGCGGCCGGTCGGGCGGCGCGGCGCGTTGGGAGAATCGGGAAGGCAACGGTTGGCTCCGGCCGGCGTTCGAGAGCCGCTAGTTGACGGGACCGCCGGCGTTGGCGGGCAGCGGCTCGAGCGAGAGCTGGCCGAAGGTCTGCTCGTACTGCGCGAGGTTGCTGCCGAGCACGTTGAACAACGCCTTGGCCTGCTGCGGGCTGAGATAGATGCCCTGGAAGTTGTTGAGGTCGACCTCATTGGCGGCGACCTGCTGCATGCGTCCGAAGACGAGCTGGAAGTCCCAGACGGACATGCGGACCTGGACGCTGTTGGCGTAGGACTCGCGGTAGTCGGGGGTCGCTTTGAGGTGGAGTTCCGGCTGGGTGCCCGCTTCGGGCTGCCCGGGGGTGGCAGGCTTGGTCTGACTCATGGTCTCGTTTCAGATGCAGGATTTCAGGATCTGGTGCGGGGCGCTGCAGGCGTTGGTGCGAAAGAGGGGACTTGAACCCCTATGGATTGCTCCGCCAGATCCTAAGTCTGGTGCGTCTGCCAATTTCGCCACTTTCGCTTGTCTTGCCGGGCTCTGGCAAGTTTACACCTGACGTTTGCCGGGCGGTCGCCCCAGCGGGCCGTTCGTGCGGTCGCGCTGTTTTCGCCGGATGAAAGTCAGACGGCGTGGCCTTCAGCTTCTGCCCGGACAGGCTGAGTGCGACGCCTAAGATCAAGCGTATGAGCGACTGGAATCCGCGTACCCTGGGCACGCACGGCCCGTCTGTTTTTCCGATTGGCCTGGGCTGCATGGGCATGTCGGGCATGTACGGGCCGACCGAGGATGCCGAAAGTATCCGCGCCATCCACGCGGCGATTGCTGGCGGCGTCACATTGATCGACACCGGTGACTTCTACGGGATGGGCCATAACGAGCTACTGATTGGCCGCGCGCTGCGGGAGCTGGGAGCCGGGGCGCGGGAGAAGCTGGTGCTGAGCGTGAAGTTCGGCGCGATGCGCACACCGAACGGCGCGTGGAGCGGCTTCGACGGGCGGCCGGCGTCGGTGAAGAACTTCCTGGCTTACAGTCTGGTCCGCCTGGGGGTGAAGCAGGTGGACCTGTACCGGCCGGCGCGGCTGGACGACCATATCCCAATCGAAGACACGATTGGCGCGGTGGCCGAGATGATCCGGCAGGGCTTCGTGAAGCAGGCGTCGCTGTCGGAGGTAAGCGCCGAGACGGCGCGGCGCGCGCAGGCGGTAACGCCCATCGCAGACGTCCAGCTGGAGTATGGTCTTGCCACGCGCGGGATGGAGGATAAGGTGCTGCCCGGCCTGCGTCAGCTGGGCATCGGGACGACAGCGTACGGCGTTTTGTCGCGCGGGCTGCTCAGTGGTTCGATGCCGGCAGAGAAGGCTGACTTCCGGCGGTTCCTGCCGCGCTACGCTGCGGCGAATTATGCGCAGAACAAACCCTTGATCGAGGCGTTGGCAGGACTCGCACGCGAGCGCGGCGTGACGCCGGTGCAGCTTGCGATCGCGTGGGTCCTGACGCGCGGGGAAGACGTTGTGCCGCTGCTGGGCATGCGCACGGTGCGCCAGGTGGAGGAAGCGCTGGCGGCGCTCGAGATCAGGCTGAGTGCGGACGAGGTGCAACTGCTCGAGTCGGCGATCCCCGCGCATGCGTTTGCCGGAACTCGCTATGACAAGCAGGCCATGACTCACCTGGACAGCGAGCGTTGACGTTGGGGCGCGCCGCAGATGGGACGGGGAGCTGGTTGCGAACCTAGCGGATGTGCAGCCACGCGTCGTACACATACATGCCCACGACGCCCGTGGTGACGAGCCCTGCGGCGACGCCGAAGAAGCGCACCAGCGGCTCGATCTTCTTGACCCGTGTCACGATCCGGGTCTGCTGCTCCTGCTCGTGGCGGTTCAGGTCTTCGTTGAGGAAGAGCTGGTCCTCTTCGTACCGCGTGAGCTGCCCGCGGTACATCAGCAGACCGATGAAGCAAAGCGCAAGCGCCGCCCAGACAAACAGCAAGATGGGGTTGAAGGTCATGATCGTTCTCCTCGTGCAGGAATTCGGATCGTCCTGAGATCGACGGGATGGGTTCACGGGTGTCCGCGAGTCCATTCCCGATCCACCCGGGAGCATACTCCATCTTTCCCCACATCCGGACAGCGGGAACTGCTGGTTCAGCGCATGATCCCGCGCAGAACCAGCGCCGTCCCAGCCGCCGCCAGCAGCGCCAGCACGATCAGACCCACGATAAAGAACGCCGCCCGCCTGCGCGCCTTCTCGGTCGGCTCGGTGATGCCGAAGGTCTTGATGAACATATCGACGAAGAAGTAGAGGGGCTTCATCTCCTTATTATGGAACGCCAGGAACTCGAGAGAGTGCTCAAAGCTTATGGAGTCCTGACAGCTCCATGGAACGCCGGCGGGCTCTTCTGCATCTTTCCGAAGCCGGCCGGAATCTATCAGAAACATGACTTGCCGCGTCCATAAGGCAGCGGTACACTGATGTAGGACCAAGTTGGTCAGAATTCGTCCAAAGTACAAGAGGAGAAGGTATGTCGACTGCATCTGTTGTTCCCGAGGTTGTTGAAGCGCCGCCCGCAGCACCCGCCACGCCGGTCAAACTGACCGACCCGGCGATCGCCAAGGTTCGGGAGATCATGGCGACCCAGGACCCCATCCCCGCAGGCCTCCGCATCGGCGTGGTGGGCGGCGGATGCTCCGGCTTCCAGTACTCGATGTCGTTCGAGAACCAGGCCGGGATGATGGATAAGGTTCTCCGTTTCGACGACCTCAAGGTTTTTGTCGACGCAACCTCGGCGATGTACCTCAATGGCTGCGTGGTCGACTATGTCGAAACGCTCGAGGCCGCCGGCTTCAAATTCGAAAATCCCACCGTCAAGAGCACCTGCGGATGCGGCTCCAGCTTCAGCGTCTAGCAGCAAGCCGAACATCCAGCACCCGAGCCTCGGCTCGGGTGTTTTTTCGTGCGTAGAACAGGCAACAGCAACCGCGTCCTAACGCCGGAGGGGCGCCACTTCGTGGGGCAAATCGCTGCGCGCAAGCCAGAAGTATGCCCAGGCGAAGAATCTGACATCGCGCGCAGCGGTTTACCCCACGAAGTGGTCGCCGCCCGCGATCAGGGCGCACTTGCTGTTGCCTGTTCTCCCCCCGCGAATCAGCCGCGTGCCGCGTCTTCAAGGTCGGCTATGACGAGCTTTTTCATCTTCATCATGGCCTGCATGGCCCTGGGGTTGCCGACCAGTTCGCCCAGGTTCGCGGGCACAACCTGCCAGGAAAGCCCGAATCTGTCCTTCAGCCAGCCGCACTGTACCTCGGCGCCCCCGCCGGCGATGAGTTTCTCCCAGTAGGAATCGATCTCGGCCTGATCTTCGCAGCGCACGACAAACGAGATGGCTTCGGTGAATTTGAAGTACGGGCCGCCGTTGAGCGCGGTAAATTTCTGCCCGTCGAGTTCAAACGCGATGGTCATCGCTGCGCCCTCGGGTCCCGGACCACCAGCGGGCACGCGCACCAGGTTCAGGATGCGCGAATTGGCGAAAACGCCCAGGTAGAAGTTGACCGCCTCCTCGGCATTCGCGTCGAACCAGAGGAAAGGCGTGATGCGCGGGTATTTGTCCATGACAGCCATTGCGTTCTCCTTGTGCGTTGCCCGGCTTACTGAGCCTCGACCACTGCGGCCAGTTGCTCCGCGCACATCGGCCAGCCGGTGTGGAAGCCCATCTTCTCGTGCGCCTCGCGGTCGGCGACGCTCGCATGCTGGACGCGCGCGGTGTAGCGGGTGCCCGCGGCTTCCGGCTCAAAGGTCAGGACGACGGTCATGAAGGGCTTTTCCGCCGGAATCCACGCGGACGCGAAGGCGTCGGTGAAGACGAGCTTGCGGTTCGGCACCACTTCGAGATAGACCCCGCGGTTGGGGAATTCGCTGCCGTCGGGTCCGCGCATGACGATCAGGTTTGCGCCGCCCGCGCGCACATCGGTTTCGACTGTGGGCGTGGTCCAGGGCCTGGGCGCGAACCACTGCTTCAAGAGCTCCGGCTCGGTCCACGCGCGGTACACCTGTTCGGGCGTCGCGGCGAGGTGCCGGGTCAGCACCAGGTCGCAATCCTCGGCCACGGTATGCGTGGCGGCGACTGCTTCGGTTTGGCTCATGGTTTACCCCTTGCCTTGACTCGACGAAATCTTACAACCTCCGGGTTCCCTGGGTTGGGGTAGAGTCGAAGGAAGATCAACGTGCGAGATTGTGTCTCGCCCGTCTAACCTAGAGACTTATGACCGATTTTGTTGTCAAGCTGGCGGATGAACGGGGCCGGGTCCAGGAGCAGACGCACTCCGCCGCGACTGCCGATGAGCTGAAGGCGCGCTTTACGCAGTCCGGCTACTACGTTTATTCGGTCAAGGCCAAGGGAATGCTGGGCGGCGACAACCGCAGGAAAAAGGTAAAGCTCGAAACCTTCCTCGTCTTCAACCAGCAGTTCCTGACGCTGGTCAAGGCCGGTCTGCCGATTCTCGGGTCGCTTGAACTACTGGCGCGCCGGCAAAAGGTGCTCAACTTCCGCGCCCAGCTCGAAGACGTGGCGACCCGCGTCAAAACCGGCGAGTCGATCTCGTCCGCGTTCGAGGCGCAGGGCGGCTTCCCGCTGGTCTATACGACGACGCTGCTGGCCGGAGAGCGCTCGGGAAATCTCGAAGAGGTGCTGCAGCGCTTTCTCGATTTCCAGCGCGTCTCGCTGTCGTTCCGCAAGAAGCTGAAGGCGTCGCTGGTCTACCCGGCGGTGCTGGTGGTAATGGTGATCGCCATGTTCATCTTCCTGATCACCTTCGTTGTGCCGCAGTTCGGCAAATTGTACGACCAGCTGGGGACGACGCTGCCGTGGCTCACCGTCTTCCTGATGGGCCTCGGCAAGGACGCGCAGAGCTACGGCATCTACGCGCTGCTCGTGGTCGCGCTCCTCGGCTACCTCCTCTATCGCTGGATCAGGACCGATGCCGGTGCGAATGTCGTCGACCGCATCCGGATCTCGCTGCCTTTCGTCGGCAGCGTGTGGGTCAAATACCAGGTCGGACTCTTCGCCCGGACGCTCTCGACCCTGCTCACCGGCGGTCTGCCGCTGGTGCCGTCACTCGAGACGGCGGCGAAGGCGATCGATTCCAAGCAGATCGGACTCGCCGTGATCCGCTCGGTTGAGACCGTTCGCGAAGGCAAGGGGCTTTCAGTCTCGCTGGCTGCGACGAAGGTCTTTCCCGAGCTTGCGATCGAGATGGTCGAAGTGGGCGAGAGCACGGGCGCGCTGCCGCAGATGCTCAACTCCGTCGCCGAATTTTTCGAGGAAGACGTCGAAACCAACCTCGCCTGGATGATGAGCCTGATCGAACCGCTGATCCTGATCGTGATGGGCGTCGTCGTGGTCGTCATCCTGATCGCGCTCTACCTGCCGATCTTCAGCCTCAACGCTGCGGCCGGTCAGTAGCTCTCCCGCGAACGAAAAAAGAACACGCCCCGGGGGCGGGGCGTGCGAGGAGTTAAGCGGTTCTGAGGCCTGCGCAGGATCGGAGATCGCTGCTGACAAGGTCCAGGTTAGGCCTTTCCCGAATCGCACACATGGGCCGGGAGATTGGTTCTGGGTCAACCCATCGATGTATGCCTGAAGTTGTATCCTGAGCTCGGTGTGACCATGCTAGAGTGACCACACTGCAGGGGCGTGCCATGAGGACGATGCCGGCGGGAAAGTTCAAGGCGCAGTGTCTCAGTGTGCTCGACGACGTGAAATCGAAGCGGGAGACGGTCATCGTGGCCAAGCACGGGCAGCCATCGGCGAAGCTCGTGCCGCTTGAGCTTGCTCCCGAGGATCGCTGTGCAACGTTCTGCCGCTGACTGCCGCCATTGCCGAACGTTCTGTCCGCTCTCTGCCGGCCTATGCTAAAGATCCGGCGGACCAGCTTATCGGTGCAACCGCCATCATCCACAAGGCAGACCTTCTCACCCGGGATGAACGAATCCGCAACTCCGGCGAAGTGAAATGCATCTGGTAACCCGTTGACGACTGGCAACAAGAGGAGTCTTACAGCCATGGCAACACCCGTCGCAATTCCGATCCCCGTAAACGACATGGGCATGGACGAGACCGAGCGCGCCCGCGCCCTCGCCCGCCGCTACCACGCCGAGTTTGTCGACCTCAAGAACTTCAAAATCCAGCACGAGCTCTTCAAATCCGTGCCCGTCGATATGATGTTCCGCTACAACTTCGTGCCGCTCGAGCAGGCCGGCGGACGCCTGGCCATCGCCGTCTCCGACCCCTCGAAGCTCATGGTGCTCGACGAAATCTCGGGGCTGCTTGGAACGCGCCTGGTCACGCGCGTCGCGACGCTTTCGCAGATTACCGACCTGCTCAAGAAGACCGAGCAGTCGCAGCGCGTGCTCGACGAAGCCAGCGAAGGCCTCGCTTTCGACGTGCTCTCGTCCGAAGAGAACGCCGACGAGAACATCTCGATTGAGAAGCTTACCGCGGACGATGACATCTCGCCGATCATCCGCCTGGTCGACACGACCATCTTCACCGCGCTCGAACGCCGCGCCTCGGATATTCACCTCGAAACCTTCGACGACTCGCTGCTGGTCAAGTACCGCATCGACGGCGTACTGCAGCAGGCGATGGCGCCGATCGCGCGCGAGCACCACCAGACCATCCTTTCGCGCATCAAGGTCATGTCCGAGCTCGACATTGCCGAGCGCCGCGTGCCGCAGGACGGCCGTTTCCGCGTTCGCTACAAGGGCCGCCTCATCGACTTCCGCGTCTCGATCATGCCGACCGTCCACGGCGAAAACGCGGTCCTGCGCGTGCTCGACAAAGAGTCGATGAGCGAAAAGTTCACCAAGCTGTCGCTCGACGTCGTCGGTTTCGCCGAGAAGGACCTCACCCGCTTCCGCCGATACATCAAGGAGCCGTACGGCATGGTGCTCGTCACCGGGCCCACCGGCTCGGGCAAGACGACCACCCTCTACGCCGCCCTCAACGAGATCAAGAGCGAAGAAGACAAGATCATCACCATCGAAGACCCCGTCGAATACCAGATCCGCGGCATCACCCAGATCCCGGTGAACGAAAAGAAGGGGCTCACCTTCGCCCGCGGCCTCCGCTCCATCCTGCGCCACGACCCGGACAAAATCCTCGTCGGTGAGATCCGCGACGCCGAGACCGCCCAGATCGCGATCAACTCCGCCCTCACCGGCCACCTCGTCTTCACCACCGTCCACGCCAACAACGTCGTCGACGTGCTCGGCCGCTTCCTCAACATGGGCGTCGAGCCCTACAACTTCGTCTCCGCGCTCAACTGCATCCTGGCCCAGCGCCTCGTCCGCCAGGTCTGCGAGTTCTGCGTCCGCACCGTCCACTACACCGACGCCGAACTCGAAGACAACGGCCTCGTCCCCTCCGAATGGCGCGGCGTCGAGTTCAAGGAAGGCGCCGGCTGCATGGAGTGCGCGGGCACCGGCTACCGCGGCCGCTCCGCCATCCACGAGCTGCTCGAGCTCGATGACGAAATCCGCGAGATGCTTCTCGCCAAGCGGCCGGGCTCGGAAATTCGCAAAAAAGCCAAGGAAAAAGGCATGGCCTTCCTCCGCGACTCCGCCCTCGACCGCGTCCGCGCCGGCGTCACCACGCTCAAGGAGATCAACAAGGTCACCTTCCTCGAGGCTGGCCGATAACCCGATGCGCATCGGTGCAAGGACGTCACTGCTCGCCGCAGTGTTCTGGATCCTGCTCGGCGTCATGTCGATGACGACCAGCATCGGCCGCATTCACGATCTCAAAGCTATCGGACAGCCCGTTCATCCGCTACGATATGCAAGCCTTGGCTTTTGGGTGATTGTCCTCGCCTTCTGGATCGTCCTAGGTTGGAAGAGCTGGAAACGCCTGCGGGCGGAACGGAAGGTAGTCTAGAAGCGATGGGTCTCATTCCGACAACACTGGGCACACGGCCCCGCCTCGCCGTAGAGATCCGGCCCGAAGGCGTCGTTGCCGCCCGCGCCGAAGACGCCGAGGCCATCCTGACCGCGATCGCCCCCGGCGCCCCGGCCCCCGGCAGTGCCGCAAAACCCGCTGCCAACGCCCCGGCCAACAGCCCCGCGAGCCGCCGCGACACCGTCGCCGCCGTCAAACGCGCGCTCGAAGCCGTTGCCCTCTCGGACCGCCGCACCGACCGCCGCACTACCCTCGTCGTGCCCGACGCCGCCGTCCGCGTGCTCCTGCTCGACTTCGAACAGCTTCCCACCAAGACCATCGAAGCGCTCCCCATCATCCGCTTCCGCCTCAAAAAGCTCCTGCCCTTCGACGCCGACGACGCCGTCATCAGCTACCAGATCATGTCGCAGACCCGCTCGCTCATCCGCGTGCTCGCCGTCGCCATCCCCAAAGAAACCCTCGCCGAATACGAAAGCCTCGTCCGCGAGGCCGGCTTCGAGCCCGGCGCCGTGCTCCCCAGCACCCTCGCCGCCTGCGCCGGCCTGCCCGAGCTTGACGCCGCCACCCTCATCGTCAACGCCGGCGAATCGTCCGTCACCACCGCCATCGTGCAGGGCGGCATCCTGCTGCTGCACCGCACCGTCGATCTCGCCAACGAGTCCGCCGCCGAAGAAGCCGTGCCGCTCGCCCTCGTCGACGCCCACACCTCCGCCGGTGAGTGGGCCCGGCAGGAGCCCGTCAACGGCTACGGCGTGCTCGATGACCATCACATTCAGGCCGCCCACGCACAGGCCGCCGCCGCGCTCGAAGCCCAGCGCTTCAACGACCAGATCGCCTCCGAGGTCCAGGGCGCCACCCCGCGCGAGCAGATGCTGCCGCCCATCGCCACCACCGTCCCCGAGTGGGAAGCCAGCCGCCACGCCGCCACCGCCCGCGAGATCACCCAGGCGCTCTCCGTCGCCGCCGCCTACTTCGAAGACACCCTCCACGCCGCCCCCGGCGAGGTCCTCGCCGCAGGCACCATCGGCGCCGAGTCCCTCAGCCACATCCTCAACGACGCCGGCTTCGGCGAGCCCGCCATGCGCGTCCGCGAGATGGTCGAACCCGCCATGCTCGCCGGCGCCGCCGTCTCCACCCGCGTCCCGCACGGCTGGGTCGCCGGCGTTCGAGGAGCTCTCAGAAGCTGATGCGCGTCTCCGTCAATCTCGCCTCCCGCCCCTTCATCGAGCTGCGCCCGCTCTTTGCGCGGCTGCGCCTGCTCATGGCCGCGCTCGCCATCCTCGCCGTCGCGCTCGGCATCGGCTCCAGCATCATGGCCGGCAAGGCCCACCAGGCCACCGCCCGGATGGACGCGCTCAAAGCCAAAACCAGCGCCGTCCAGGCCTCCACCGCCGCCGCCGAAGCCAAGATGCGCCGGCCGGAAAACCAGGGCGTCCTCGAGCGTTCGCAGTTCCTCAACACCCTCTTCGCCGAAAAAGGCTTCAGCTGGACCGGCGTCATGATGGACCTCGAACGCGTCCTGCCTCCCGGCGTCCAGGTCACCAGCATCGATCCCGCCATCTCGAAGGATGGCGTCATCTCCATCCGCCTCCGCGTCACCGGCGACCGCTCCCGCTCCATCCAGCTCGTGCGCAACCTCGAACACTCCCTGCACTTCCTCGCCCCGCGCCTCTCGGGCGAATCCGCCCTCACCGCCGACAAGGCCCGCGCGCTCGGTGCCGCAGGTGCCCAGATGCTGAATACCGGCGCCCCCGCCGGCGGCGACCCGCTCGCCACCGCCGTCGAGTTCGAGATCATCAGCGGCTACAAGTCGCTCCCGCAGACCACCGCCGCCGAAAGCCGGAGCAAACCCGCAGCGGAGAAGGGAGCCGACCGATGAGCCCCCTCTTCACCTCCCGGCCCAAGGCCATCACCTTCAATATCCGCCAGCGCCGCGAGCAGGTCCTCAGCCCGCTCAACCTGCACTACGCCGGTGTCGCCGCGCTCGCGCTGGTTTGCCTCTACCTGCTCATCCGCATCGGCATCTCCTACCAGCAGGCCTCCAGCCAGGATGCCGACGCGCTCGCCCAGCAGCAGGTCACCTACCAGACCGCCCTGCTCTCCGGCCATCCACTCGAAGGCATCGACGCCAAGCTCAAGACCTCCGACCGCCAGGCCGACGCCTTTTACGCCGAGCGCCTCCCCGTCAACTACTCCGAGATCGCCACCAAGGTCGGCGCCGTCGCCGCCCAGGCCCATGTCCGGCTCGCCAATCAGCGCTACCAGCAAAAGGCCGTCACCGACGTCTCCATCGGCGCGCTCACCCGGGTCGATATGGACGCCTCCCTCTCCGGCGACTACCGGGGGCTTGTCGAGTTCATGAACGGCCTCGAGCGCTCCAAACTCTTCTTCGTCATCAACGGCGTCACCCTCACCGGCCAGCAGAGCGGCGTCGTCAACCTGCGCATGCGCTTCTCCACCTTCCTCCGCGGTCTCAGCTCGGATGAGGAAGCCGACCGCGCCAGCACGCCCGCCGCCGGCGCCATCGACTCCGACATCGATGCGCAGACCAAGGCACTCGCAGGAGGCCGCCGATGAAGGCCGGAACCGAAGACAAGAAGAAACTCATAACTGCCTGTGTGCTCGGCGTGCTCGCCCTCTTTGCGGGCTATTACCTCTACAGCTCGTTCTTCGGCGGACCCTCTACCCCGCCGCCCGCCCCCGCTCCCGTCGTCACCACCCGGCCCACCCCCGGGGTCCGCCCGGGTGTCGCGGGCGCTGCCGGCAACGCCGCCGTCAAGGTTGCAACCGTCAACGGCCAGCTCGATCCCACCCTCCACATGGGCCCCATGATCGCCGCCGAATCGCTCGTCTACTCCGGCATCGGACGCAACATCTTCGGCATCGGCCCCGCGCCCACCACCGCGCCCGCCCTGGTCAAAACCAAATTCCCCGCACGCCCGTCCGGCGCCAGTCAGCCCATCCCCACCGGATACCAGGGACCGCCCGCGCCGCCGCCCATCAACCTCAAGTTCTTCGGGGTCGCCACCCGTTTCGGCGTCAAGCGCGCCCTGCTGCTCTCAGGCGACGACGTCTTCCTCGCCTCGCCCGGCGACATCGTTCAGCGGCGCTACCGCATCGTCTCCATCGCCGCCAACTCGATCATGGTCGAAGATCTCCCCAACAGCAACCAGCAAAGCCTCCCGCTGGTCGCCAACTGATGAGCAGGCTGGCTGGACGCATGAGAAGCAACCGCAAGTGCGCCCTCATTGCGGGTGGCGACCACTTCGGAGGGTGGAGACTTCGCGTCCCAGACCTTTGCCACCACCTGTCATCTCGGCCCGCGAAGCTTCCACCCGACGAAGTAGCACCCGTCCAGTGTCATAACGCCTTTGCCGCTGCCGTCGCCTCACCCGCTGCCTTTGTCATTCCGCAGGAATCTGCTTCTGCCTTTGCCTCAAGCTGTCAGCCGGCAATCCCGCGGCGGTCAGCTGACAAAAAACGTCCTGCTCAACTCACCCTGGAGAAGGACGCACTGGCCGTTGCTTCTCCAGGCGACGAAGGCTTCCTCCTCATCGCGGTGCTCATCATGGTGTTCCTGGTCCTGCTGACCCTGTCGATTGCCGCGCCGCGCGTCGCGATGCAGATGAAGCGTGAAAAAGAGATTGAAACCCAGCACCGCGCGAACCAGTACGTGCGCGGCATCCGCATGTACTACAAGAAGTTCCAGAGCTACCCGCCCTCGATCAAGGCGCTTGAAAACTCCAACAACCAGAAGTTCCTGCGCCAGCACTACATCGACCCCATGACCGGCAAGGACGACTGGAAGCTCATCGAACTCGGCAAGAACAAAACCAAGGTCAAGGGCTTCTTTGGCGAAGATCTTCCCGGCATCGGCGGCGGCCTGGGCGACGCCGCCAGCATGACCAGCCCATCCGGCAGCTCGGGCTCCACCTTTGGGACGCCTGCAGGTGCCGGCGGCGGCTCCGCCTTTGGCAGCAACACCGGCGGCACCGGGGGCTCGGCCTTCGGCGGCAGCACCGGCGGAACCGGCACCGGCATCGGCGGCGGCTCAGCCTTCGGGGGGACGACGGGCGGCAGCGGCTCAGTTTTCGGCGGCGATTCCGGCACGCCCGGCGGCTCGGCCACCGGCACGCCCGGCACCTCCTCGCCCAGCGGCACGTCGCCGTCGACGGGCAACACCGGCAACCCCAACGGCAGCACGACCGGCACGACGAACGCCGGCAGCGCCAACCAGACCCCCAGCCCCGGCCAGCCCGGCAGCTCGACCGACAGCGCCTCCGCCTTCTCGGGCGGGCTTGCCCCCATCATCGGCGTTGCTATCCCCAAGTCCGGGGACGCCTTTCTCTCGGTCAACGAGAAGACCAGCTACCAGGACTGGGAGTTCCTCTACGACCCGCGCATTGAGCAGCTCTACGCCAAGGGCAACCTCCTCGGCGGTGGCGGTGCTCTCGCCGGTTCGAGCAGCGGCTCCGGCTTCGGCAGCGGCACGGGAACAGGCACCGGCAACGGTTCAGCCTTCGGGACCAGCGGCACCGGTACCGGCGGAGCCTTCGGTTCGGGCGGCGGGCAGAACGGCTCGTCCAGCATCTTCGACACGCCAGGGTCGAAGTCGCCCTCTTCGAGCAATCCTTCCAATCCCACCAACCCGAACAATCCGAACGCCCCCGCGAACCCGACTCCCGACCCAAACAATCCGAACCCAAACCCCTCTAACCCCAACAATCCAAACGGCAATCCCCCCACCACCCCGCCCGCCACACCTCCGCAATAACCCATGCAATGCCCGGAAAAAGGGCGTGCCCGGAAATGGTGCAACTCCCGGGACCCCCCTCTTAGCCAGGGGTTAAACCCTTTAGAATGCTATTTTTGACCAAAAAACCCCCTGGGGGGGGTGGGTACCCCCGTCCCTGCGCGAGTTCGTCCGCCATCCGCCGCGCCTCGCCTGTCGAAATAGCGGGATTATGCCCGCACATTTCAGTTCAAGTGCTGCTTCGTCAGCAAGTTGAGATAAGTTGACAACAAGTCACTCACATCGTATAACTGAACATGTCGCAAGCGCACCAACGGGCCGATTCTCGATGCCCGAACTCACAGGAGTAGTCCAAAACACATGGCAAAGATTATCGGTATCGACCTCGGAACCACCAATAGCTGCGTCGCCGTCATGGAAGGCGGAGAGCCGAAGGTGATCCCCAACGAAGAAGGCGGCCGCACCACGCCGTCGATCGTCGCATTCACCAAGTCGGGCGAGCGCCTCGTCGGTCAGGTCGCCAAGCGGCAGGCCATTACGAATCCCGAAAACACCATCTTCTCGGTCAAGCGCTTCATGGGCCGCCGCCTCAATGAGGTCGGCGACGAGCTGAAGATGGTCCCATACAAGGTCGTCGCCAAGGGCGATAACGTCGCCATCAACGCTCAGGGCAAGGACTACACCGCCCCCGAAGTCTCCGCGATGATCCTGCAGAAGCTGAAGAAGGCCGCCGAAGACTACCTCGGCCAGTCCGTCACCGAGGCTGTCATCACTGTGCCCGCGTACTTCAACGACGCGCAGCGCCAGGCCACCAAGGACGCCGGCCGCATCGCCGGTCTCGACGTCAAGCGCATCGTCAACGAGCCGACGGCTGCCGCGCTCGCCTACGGCCTCGACAAAAAGAAGGACGAGACCATCGCGGTCTACGACTTCGGCGGCGGTACCTTCGATATTTCGATCCTCGAAGTAGGCGAAGGCGTTATCGAGGTCAAGTCGACCAACGGCGACACGCACCTGGGCGGCGACAATCTCGATCAGCGCATCGTCGAGTGGCTCATCTCCGAGTTCAAGAGCGAGACCGGGCTTGACCTCGGCTCGAAGGGGAACGAGATGGCGCTGCAGCGCCTGAAGGATGCCGCCGAGCGCGCCAAGATCGAGCTTTCGACCGCGCAGGAGACGGAGATCAACCTCCCCTTCATCACGGCCGATGCCAGCGGTCCCAAGCACCTTGTCCGCAAGCTCACGCGCGCCAAGCTCGAGTCACTCGTCGACGACCTGCTTCAGAAGTCGATCGGCCCCTGCAAGCAGGCGTTGAAGGATGCCGGCGTCGATGCTTCGAAGATCGACGAGGTCGTGCTCGTGGGCGGCCAGACCCGCATGCCGAAGATTCAGCAGCTGGTGAAGGAACTCTTCGGCAAGGAGCCGAACAAGGGCGTCAATCCGGACGAGGTCGTCGCCATCGGCGCCGCGGTCCAGGCCGGCGTGCTTGCCGGCGAGGTGAAGGACCTGCTGCTGCTTGATGTCACCCCGCTCACGCTTTCCATCGAGACGATGGGCGGTGTCGCAACGGGAATGATTCAGCGCAACACGACCATCCCGACCAAGAAGACTGAAACCTTTTCGACTGCCGCCGATAACCAGACCGAAGTGGAGGTGCACGTGCTCCAGGGCGAGCGCCCGATGGCCGCGCAGAACCGGACGCTTGGCAAGTTCAAGCTCTCCGGCATCCCGACCGCACCGCGCGGAGTTCCGCAGATCGAGGTCACGTTTGACATCGATGCGAACGGGATCCTGAATGTGACGGCGAAGGATAACGCGACCGGCAAGGATCAGAAGATCACCATCACCAGCTCGTCCGGCCTCAGCAAGGAAGAGGTTGAGCGGATGGCGAAGGACGCCGAAGCGCACGCAGCCGAGGACAAGGAGCAGCGCGAGGCGGTCGAAGCGCGCAACGGGCTGGACTCGCTGGTCTACAACATCGAGAAGATGTTGAAGGATGCCGGGGAGAAGGTGGCTGCCGGCGACAAGGGCGAGGTGGAAAGCGCGCTGGCCGAGGCCAAGGGCACGCTTTCGGGTTCGCCCAGCGCAAGCGAGCTGAATGCGGCGAAGGACAAGCTGCAGACGGCGAGCCACAAGCTGGCCGAGGCGATGTACAAGGCAGGCGCGACGGCGCCGACTGACGGCGATGCCGCCGCAGCCGGAACCGCGGACGCCGAAGCACCCAAGCACGACGAGGGTGTGATCGACGCCGAGTACGTGGATGTTGACAAGAAGTAGGCACGGACGCAATCCACCGCATCCGGGAACTGTGCAGGACCGCCGGACGTAGTAGGGTTGCGAGAAGAACCCGCAGCAGGCCGAGCGAAGAGGGGCGTTCCGACCGGAACACCCCTCTTTGCTTCTATGAACAACGCGTGATGCGCACTCATAAAGAGTGCGCGTCCAATGCGGCAGAAGGGTGTCTAAGCAAAGTATGAGCAGGACGAAAGGCAAAGCACGCCGATCGAACGAGGACGTCGTCGAGGAAGGGATCTGGCTGACTGCGGATTCCATGAACCAGCTGCTGAAGAACCAAATTCACGGAGGTAAGGCCATGACCGAAACTCTATGGAAATGCGATCAACTGCGCGCAGGGCAGCTCTATAACCGGATGATGTTCGACACGCAGGCCGAAGCCAAACACTTCGCCGAGAAGATGCAGCAGATGGAGCCGGACCAGATCTTTTCGATCGAAGCAGTCCATGCCTCGCAGGTCTGGAACTAGCGCCAGCAATGCTGATTGACTGGAATGAAGTACAGGCGATCTCGACCTCGGTGCTGGTCCTGACCAGCGCCGGGGCGATCGGGTACGCGGCGCTTCAGCTCCGGCACGAACGCGAGTATCGTTCGGTCGATAATCTCGAAAAGCAGCTCAGCTTTTTCCTTTCAGAAAATTTTGTGGCCGCTCGCAGGCGCCTGGCTTCGGCGCGGCTGGACATGACGGCGAGTGAGACGGCGCTGTGCGCGTGGGATCTCGAAGCGCCGCCGGTGGCTGCGTTCGAGATTCTGGACTTCTATGAGCACCTGGCGCTGCTGGTGAAGAAGGGCCACCTGGCGCTTTACGACGTGTGGCATACGTTCTACGAGTGGGCGCAGCCGGTCTACATCGACATGCAGCCGCTGATTGAAAACGCCGAGTCGATGTATGCGGACCATTACGACGATCTGCAAAGCATGATGCGCAGCATGGATGAACTGCAGTTGAAGCGGATGCACGAGAAGAACGCGAATCACTGGGCGCTGTGGACGCCGGACCGGATTATCGAGCACTACCGGTATGAGCTCGAATCCGGTGGGCGGCCGCGTCGTAGCCGGCGCGCGGCGGCGAAGGTGGTGGCGCGAGAGGTGGTGCGCGGCATCCGGCACGATGTTCAACAGGAAGGGCCCGGAAATGCCTGAAGGCAACGAGACGCACCGCTGGGCCGAGCTGCATACGAAGATGTTTGCCGGCAAGAAGGTTCATGTGGATTCACCGCAGGGCCGGTTCGAGAAAGACGCCGCCCTGCTCGACGGGCACAGGCTGGTGCAGGTGATGGCGGTCGGCAAGCACCTTGGCTACGACTTTGGGACGTATGCGGCGGACGGCGTGAAGGCGCGCCGGATCGTGCATGTGCACATGGGGCTCTATGGCGACTTCACCGAAGGCCGGCAGCCAATGCCTGAGCCGCGCGGGGCTCTGCGCATGCGGATCTGGGACAAGACGCAATGGCTTGAGCTGCGCGGGCCGACCGATTGCAGGATCTGGACCGAAGCACAGTGGGAGACGCTGCTCGCCCGACTCGGCCCGGACCCGCTGAATCGGGACAAGCCGGGAAAGATGATCGAACGCGTGGCGAAGCGCAAGACAGCCATCGGCGCGCTGCTGATGGATCAGTCGATTGTGTCGGGGCTGGGGAACATCTTTCGCGCGGAGCTGCTGTTTCGGGCAAAGGTGAGTCCGTTCCGGCCGGGCAACGAGGTGCCGTCGCCGGTGCTGACGGCCATCTGGAAGGACGCGGAGAAGCTGATGCCGCAGGCGATGGTCGATCGCAGGATCGTTACGACTCGCCCGAAGGATCGGCCGCACGGCAAGGGGAAGGCGCTGAGCGAAGAGGCGCACTACGTCTACCGGCGGAAGGGATGGCCGTGTCTGGTGTGCGGGACGAAGATCGAGATGAAGACGATGGCGGGACGAAACCTGTTCTGGTGTCCGACGTGCCAGGCGCTATAACGGAAGGCGTATAACGGAGCGCGTGATACGCTGAAACATGATCCTGTCCTTTACGGACCGCGATGCCAAAGCGATTCACGAAGGAAAGCGCAGCCGCCGGTATGCAGGTTTGGAGCGGATTATCGGCCGCCGGCTGCTGGCCATCAAAGCGGCCAGACTTCTGAGCGATCTCACCATTCCACCGGGCAACCGGCTTGAGGCGCTGAGTGGGGATCGCAAGGGGCAGCACAGCATTCGCATTAACCAGCAGTACCGCATCTGCTTTCGATGGGAGGAGCCCAATGCCTTTGAAGTCGAAATTGTCGACTACCACTAGGTCGAACCATGAAGCCGACCAAGCTCGCCTGCTGCCGATTCACCCAGGCGAGATGCTGCGGGAGGAGTTCCTGATTCCCATGGGTTTGAGTGCCAATGCGCTCGCGATGGCGATTGGCGTGCCGGCGACGCGGGTGGGCGAGATTGTGAACGAGCGTCGCGGCATCAGTGCCGACACGGCGCTGCGGCTTGCTCGCTACTTTCGGATGACGCCGGAGTTCTGGATGAATCTGCAGAGCCATTTCGATCTCGAGAGTGCGCGGGATCTTGCAGAGAAGAAGATTCAGCAGAGCGTTCGGCCTGCGCCGCTCGATCGAAAGACGGGTTCGCTGAGAGCCGCCCAGACTGCATAGAGAGGGAGCAATGGCACAGACACAGACGAAGGATTACTAACGGCACGCTCGGCGTCAAGAAGGGCGCGACGCCGGATGAGATTCGCAAGGCGTTCCGCAAGCTGGCGCGCAAGTACCACCCGGATGTGAACCCCGGCGACAAGAAGTCCGAGGAGAAGTTCAAAGAGATCTCCGAGGCGAACGATGTGCTGTCAGATGAGAAGAAGCGCAAGGTCTTCGACCAGTTCGGGTTCTATTCGGACTCGATCGACTCGGCTGCAGCAGAGGCGGCAGCGCGTGGCGGGTACGGGCCGGTGTATGGCGGCGGAGGCGGCGGGAGTGCGGGGGCGGGGCGTGCGGGCGGCGGGGCGCAGGAGGTGCCGTTTGATTTCGGCGGCTTCGATTTCTCGGACTTCCAGCAGGGCGCACGCGGGTCCGGTGCGGCGCCGCGCGGCGAGGGCGGCGGCTTCGGCGGGTCGTTCAAGGATATTTTTTCGGGCATGTTCAATGGCGGGCAGAAGGGTGCCTCGCGCGGACCGCAGCCGGGGACGGACCTTGAATATCAAGTCGCGATCGACTTCTGGACGGCGGTGCGCGGCGGGGTGACGCGGCTTGAGATTCAGCGCCAGGAGATGTGCCCGACGTGCAAGGGCAAGAGCACGACGGGCGGCGCGGTTGAGTGTCCGGAGTGCCATGGGTCCGGGCAGGTGACGCAGATGGGCGGGCGGATGAAGTTCAATATCCAGTGCCCGCGCTGTGGCGGGTCGGGCCAGGTGCAGAACTCGTGCGGGACCTGCGACGGGGCGGGCGTGGTGACGCGGACCGAGCCACTGGATTTTCGCATCAAGCCGGGGACGCGCGATGGGCAGAGAATCCGGCTCGCCGGCAAGGGCAACGCCGGCACGAACGGCGGGGCAAACGGAGATCTCTACCTGATCATCAAGGCGGGGCCGCATCCGTTCTTCAAGCGGACGGCAGACGACATAGGGATCGTGGTGCCGGTGACGGTGGCGGAGGCGGCGCTGGGGGCGAAGATCGAGGTGCCGACGATCGATACGCATGACGGCGGCGGGCGCACGCAGTTGAAGATTCCGCCGGGGACGCAGACCGGGCAGAAGCTGCGGCTGCGGGAGAAGGGTGTGCCTTCGGCTTCGAACGAAGGGCTGCGCGGAGATCAGATCGTCGAGGTGAGGGTGATCGTGCCGAAGGTCCAGGATGAGCGGTCGAAAGAGATTCTGCGGGAGCTGGCCAAGCTGAATCCTGAGGATCCGCGGGCGGAGATGCTGGAGGCAGTCTAGGCAAGAACAGAAGCGCTCTCATCGCGGCGGAGATTCCTTCGCGGGGTAGGAGCTTCGCGGAAGAGCTTGTGCCACAGCACATCCCCTTGCCTCGCGAAGCTTCCACCCCACGAAATGGTCGCCGCCCGCGATCAGGGCGCTTTTGTCTTTGCTTCCGTCATCGTCAGGATCTGGTCGAGGTGCGTTGAGGCGGGGAAGGTTTCGGTCTGGCCGTGGGGCCAGCGGATGGTGATGGATTTGATCGTGGGGTCGGGGCCGAGGCCGAAGTGGACGCGCAGGTCGCTCGACGAGTTGTAGCTTGAGCCGGAGCGGACTTCGTCGACCCAGAGGTGGGGCTTGCCGGCCAGGGTGCCGGAGACGGTGATCCGGGCGCCGATCGCGTCGCGGTTTGAAGTCGTCCCGATAAGGTGCAGGGTCAGCCAGTGGTTGGTATTTTTCGCGAGGTTGACCAGGAGCATGGGGGTGTCGGAGAGATTGTTGACGATGGCTTCCTGCCGGCCGTCGTTGAAGAGGTCGGCGATCGCGAGGCCGCGGGCAGAGCGGGGCTGGGTGAGTCCCGGGCCGGAGGTCTTGGTGATGTCTTTGAATTTGCCGTTGCCCAGGTTGCGATAGAGCAGGCGGGGCTCGCGGTAGTTGGCGCCGAGTCGGGCGGAGTCGACCTCCGGGTAGACGTGGCCGTTGGCGGTGAGCAGGTCGGGGAAGCCGTGGTTGTCGGGATCAAAGAACATGGCGCCCCAGCCGAGGGCGTCGGTATTGATGCCGAGGCCGGCAGGGAAGGTGTAGTCGGTGAAGGTGCCGTCGCCGTTGTTGCGGTAGAGGGTGCTGGTGTCGTCGGAGAAGTTGGTCTTGTAGAGGTCGATGTGGCCGTCGCCGTCGTAGTCGGCGGCGGTTGAGCCCATGCCGGCCTGTTCGCGGCCGTCTTCGTTGAGGGCCGCCCCGGCGTCTGCGCCTACATCGGTAAACGTCCCGTTGTGATTGTTGCGGTAGAGGATCGCGGGCGTGGAGTCGCAGGCGACGTAGAGGTCAGGCCAGCCGTCTTCGTCGTAGTCAAGCGTGGTGACGGAGAAGCAGTAGTGGGCGGAGGTGTGCTCGATGCCCGCGGCTTTCGAGACGTCGGTGAAGTGATAGGCGCCCTTGCTGTCGGGGCCGTCGTTGTGCAGCAGGGTGTTGGGGGCGTAGGGGAGGCCGCGCGGTCCGCACATGACGGGGACGCCCTTCCAGATGCAGCCGGCGGACTGGCCGGGGGTGGGGGTGGAGGCAAGGTCGAAGTGGACGTAGTTGGCGACCATGAGGTCGAGTCTGCCATCGCGGTCGTAGTCGACGAAGGCGCAGCCGGTGCCCCATTCCTTGCCGTTGCCGGCGCTGCCGGTCTGTTCGGCGACCTGCTTGAAGGTGCCGTTGCCCTCGTTGTGGAAGAGCCGGTTATGGCCGTAGGCGGTGACGTAGAGATCGTCGAAGCCGTCGTTGTCGTAGTCGCCGACGCACGCGCCCTGGCCCCAGCCGGAGGAGACGAGGTTGGCTTTGACGGTAACGTCGGTGAAGGTGCCGTCGTGGTTGTTGCGGAAGAGGTGGTTCGAGGGCTTTTCCTTTTCGCTGGGGTCGAGCGAGGCGCCGTTGACGAGGAAGATGTCTTCGAAGCCGTCGTTGTCGTAGTCGAGGATGGCGACGCCGGAGCCGGTGGCTTCGATGATGTAGCGCTTTTTTTCAATGGAGCCGTTAGTGTTGCGGAGGGTGAGGCCGGCGTGGGCGGCGACGTCTTCGAACCAGGCGGGGGTGGGGTGGTCGGGGGTGGGGGGATAGGGCTGCTGGGCGCATAAGGAACCCACGAGCGCAGCGACGATCAGGAGAGCACGAACCATCGTGGATCAGTGTACGTCCCGGCGAAAGCAAGTGCGTCTTGACGCCGGATGGTCGCCCCTTCGTGGGGTATAGGACGCTGACGCGTGTCACGCGCAGCGTCTTCAACTCCTTGAAGTGGTCGCCGCCCGCGATGAGGGCGTATTTTGTCTTGGAGGGACTATGCTGCGTTGGTTCGTGCTGCTGATGTTTGCGGGGTGTGCGTGGGGCCAGGTGACGACGCCTGAGGCCGCCCAGCGGCTGGTCGACCGGGGCCATGCGGATGAGGCGCTGACGCAGCTGGCGGGGGCCGATGCGAAGACGCCGGGAATCGCGCGGGTGAGGGGTCAGGCGTATTACGCACTGAACCGCTATGCGGAGGCGGATACGGCGTTTGCTGCGGCGGTCGCCGCGGATGCGAAGGATCTGGAAGCGCTCCAGATGCGCGGGCTGACGTTGTTCCGGCTGGGTAAGCCGGCTGCGGCGATTCCGCTGCTGGTCGAGGCGCAGCAGTTCGGACCGAACACCAAGGTCGATCCGGCGTACGTCCTGGCCTTGTGCTACCTGGATACGAAGCGGTACGACGATGCGCGAAAGACGTTTGCGCTGCAGTACGGGTTCGCGCCGGAGTCGGCGGCGGGGTACCTGCTGGCGGCGCGGATGCTGCTGCGGCGGGACTACGTGCCGATTGCGGAGGAGTATGCGAAGAAGGCGCTGGAGCTGGATGCGTCGATCCCCTTGGCGCATCTGCTGCTGGGCGAGGTGGCGCTGTATGGGAATCACCTGGAGGAGGCGACGGCGCAGTTTGAGCAGGAGCGCGCGCGCAACCCTTTGAACGGTGCGGTGTACGACCGGCTGGGCGATGCGTATCTGCGTGCGGGGGAGTATGGGAAGGCGAACCAGTCGCTGCAGCGGGCGCTGCTGCTGGAGCCGACGGCGACGGGGCCGTACCTGCTTCTGGGCAAGGTGTTGTTGAAGCAGGGTGCCCCGGCGAATGCGACGCTGTACCTGGAGCGGGCGCGGGGAATGGACCCGGGAAACTACATGACGCACAACCTGCTGGGGCAGGCGTACCGGGCGGTCGGGCGGGTGGACGATGCCAGGCGCGAGACCGAGACGGGGTTGAAGCTGCAGGCTCAGAGTGAGCCGAAGGTTTCGGGCGGGGCTGAAGGCCAGGCGGCGGGACAGGCTGCGCCACAGCTCAAAGACGTGCAGTGATGCGGTGGCTGGCGGGACTGTTGCTGCTGGGTTTGGGGGCCGCTGCGTCGGCTCAGGATACGGCCTGCGCGGGGTGTCACCAGGAGATTTATGACCGCTACGAGCGGACGGCGAAGGCGCGGGCGAGCGGACCGGCGGCCGAGGGGCTGACGCCGGCGATGACGGCGGAAGGGTTTCATCATGCGGCCTCGGGGGTGGATTACCGGGTATTTCTGCGGGACGGGGCGGCGTGGATGTCGTATGAGCGGCGGCCTTCTCCGGTTTTGAAAGGGGAGGAGAAGCTCGAGTATTTTGTGGGGTCGGGCAAGCGGGGGCGAACGTATCTGTACCAGGTGGAGGGGCGGTGGTTCGAGGCGCCGATCAACTTCTACCGCGGCAAGGACGGGTGGGATATGGCTCCGGGGTTCGGCGGGGTGACGTCCATGCCGAACGATTTGATGGTGGAGTCAAGCTGCCTGCGGTGTCATACGACTGGGGTGAAAGCGGCTCTGCCGGATGCGCGAAACCATTACGCGGGGGCGCCGTTTGAGCGCGGCGGCATTGGCTGTGCGGCCTGTCATGGGGATGCCAGCGCGCATGTTGCGAGTGGTGGCAAGGCGGCGGTGGCGAATCCTGCGAAGATGCAGGCGGCGGCGCGGGATAGCGTCTGCCTGCAGTGCCACCTGGAGGGGGAGGCAGCGGTGTTCCGGGCGGGGAAGTCGGCGATGAGCTACAAGGTGGGGGATGATCTGGGGGCGTCGGCGGTCTATTTTGTGCGGAAGAGCGCGGAGGGCGGGCAGGAGCGCGCGGTGAGCCAGTGGGAGGCGCTGCTGCGGAGTGCGTGCAAGCGGGCGAGCGGGGACAGGCTGACGTGTACGAACTGCCATGATCCGCATGAGGCGCCGTCGGAGGCGGAGCGGGTAGGGTATTTTCGGGCGAAGTGCCTGAACTGTCACGCAGGCTTGGCGGTGGGGCATCATGCGGAACAGCCGAGCTGTGCGAGCTGCCATATGCCGCGGCGAAGCCCGAAGGACGTGGCGCATGAGCAGTCGACGGATCATGATGTCGAGGCGCGGCCGGTGCTGGTGCAGGCCAAGGCTACCGGGCCGGTGGAACTGGTGCCGGTGGGAAAGGTGACGGCGGGTTATCGCGAGTCCGGTCTCGCGTATGCGTCGTTTGCCAAGAAGGGCGACCGGGCGGCGGGGGAGAGGGCGCTGGGCCTGCTGCGCAAGGTTCAGGCCGATGGGGATGTCGAGGTGCAGGTGGAGCTTGGGTTTCTGGAGCAGATGTCCGGGGACACGGCGGGGGCGGTTGCGGCTTATCGAGGAGCTTTGCAGGGCAACGCCTACGAGTCGAGTGCGCTGGGGAACCTGGCGGTGATCGAGGCGCGCGGCGGGCATGTCGAAGAGGCGGTGGGGCTGTTGGAGCGGGCGGTGAAGGCGGATCCGGCGCAGACGGCGGCGGGCCTGAACCTGGCGTTCATTCAATGCCGGATCGGGGACAAGCGTGCGGCTGCGAAGACGATCGAGGTGCTGCGGCGGTTTGCTCCGGATGATCCCGCGCTCAGGCTCTTTGCCGAACGCGGGGAGTATGGGGGGCAGGTTTGTAAGACAGCGGCAAGTGCTCCCTAGTCGCGCGCGGTGAGAGCTTCGGACCGTTTTGGGCTTCGCGTTGCGGGCCTCAGGCTTCGGCGCCGATGGCGGCTCCGGGGCTGTAGATAGGGGCGGGTAGCAGGTACTCGTTGGCGAGGGCGGCGAGCACCTGGCTGGTTTCGGGGGCGAGGCCGACGATGCGGGCGGCGAGCCAGGCCTGCGGGGTGATGGTGATCTCGGCGCGGCCGGACTGGGTGGCGGCGTAGATGCGGCGGGCGGCATGATCGACCGAGGCAGACAGGATGGGGGTTCTGGCGCCGAAGTCGAACCAGGCTTTTTCCTTGTCGACATTGCCGGTGAAGTGCGCGTGGGACTCGCCGCCGGTGCGCATGAGGCCGGGGCAGACGGTGGTGACGCGCACGCCCTTGTGGCGGAGCTCGGCGTGCAGGCCTTCGGAGAAGCCGGTGAGGGCAAACTTGGCGGCGACGTAGGGGAGCAGGTGCGGGACCGGGATTTTGCCGCCGATGGAGCAGATGTTGACGATGCCGCGGTAGGCCTGGCCGGGAGGGGTGAGCAGGTGAGGGAGCGCGGCGTGAATGCAGTAAAGGGCCGCGAAGAAGTTGGTCTGCATGGCCTGTTCGAAGTGTTCGAGCGGCTGATTTTCGATGGGGCCGACGGTGATGATGGCGGCATTGTTGACGAGGAGATCGAGCCGGCCGAAGGTGCGGATGGTGTTTTCGATGAGGCCGGCGGCCTGCGCCTGGTCGGAGACGTCGGCGGCGACGAGGAGAATGTCGTCTTCATGCTGGACCGAGCGGGCACGGAGCAGGCCGTCGCGCGCGAGTTCGAGCTGGTCGGCGTCGCGTGCGGCGAGGACGAGCTTCATGCCGGCCTGGCCAAAGCGGTGCGCGAGGGCGAGGCCGAGGCCGCGCGAGCCGCCGGTGATGATGGCGACCTGGCCGGGATGGTAGCGCTTTTGGCCGGGGGAGAGCGCATAAGCGGCAGCAGCGGCGGCGGCAAGGGCGGAGACGACGATCGGGAGCTTCATACCTCTAAGATGCCAGAAGCAATGGCAAGTGCGTCCTGGTGCCGGACGGGTGCCACTTCGTGAGGCGGAGCGCTCGTGCGACTTTGCGAAAATGTTCCACGTGGAACATTTTGTTGTCGCGCGCGCAGCGGTCCCCCCGGCGAAGTGGTCGCCGCCCAGGATGAGGGCGCGGTTGCCGTTGCTTTTGGTATAAGGGGTAGACGATGGCGACCAAGCGAAAATCTCGTGGGGGGTACATGATTTCGGTGGTGGCCGAGATGTACGAGATTCATCCGCAGACGCTGCGCCTTTACGAGCGCGAAGGCCTGCTGCGGCCGAGCCGGTCCGATGGCAATACGCGGCTGTACACCGACGAGGACCTGGAGCGGCTTGAGTTCATCCTGAACCTGGCGCGGGACCTGGGCGTGAATATCGCGGGGATTGCGATCGTGCTGCAGATGCGCGAGCGGATGGAAGAGATGAACCGGCAGATGCAGGGGTTCGTGGACTACGTGCGGGAAGAGATGCTGACGCGCATCAACCAGCAGCAAAATCCCGGTGCAGGCCTGGTGCCGTTCAAGCGCGTGGTGATCCCAGCGGTCAAGAGCAAAAAAGCAAAGGCACCCTGAGGCCGAGCGGGCGCCACTTCGTGGAGTGGGAGCTTTGTGTCACAACTTCAGAGGGCGTTCGACGGCTCAGCACGCATTGCTTGCACCCCACGGACTGGTTGCAGCCGGGGACCAAGGTGCATTTGAATCTGGGTTTGTCGTCGGCGATTAGACTTGATGTGAGGCTTTTCTGCGATGCATGTGGTGGTGCGGTTGTTGTTCTGGGTGGCGGCGGTGGGGTCTGCCACGTCGTCGATTTACTGCCTGATGGTGGTGGCGGCGGCGGTCCGGTTCGGTTTGCGCAAGCGTGCGGATGAGCGGGTGCCGGCGGACTTTTTGCCGGCCGTCAGCATGCTGAAGCCGGTGCACGGGACGGAGCCGGGGATCGAAAAGAACTTCGAGTCGTTCTTCGAGCAGGACTATCCGGGAGAGTTCGAGCTGCTGTTCTGCGCGCGGCATGAGACGGATGAAGGGCTTCGGCTGGCCCGGCGCGTGGGTGCGCGCTATCCGGAGGTAAAGGCACGGTTCGTGACGTGCGGCGAGCCGATGCCGAAGTTTCACAATGCGAAGGTGTACTCGCTGGCGAAGCTGGATTCGGTGGCTGAGCATTCGTTTTATGTGACGAGCGACGCGGATGTGCGGGTGGCGAAGGATTACCTGCTGCGCATGGTGCAGAACCTGAAGGATCCGCACCTAGGGATCGCGTCGTGCGTGTACCTAGGCACGGCGTACGGCGGCAAGGATGCGAGCTTTGCCTCGACGCTCGACGCGGTAGGGAAGAGCGTGGAGATGACGTCGGGCGTGCTGGTGGCGGACATGCTTGAGGGGACGAAGTTCGCGTTGGGTGCGACGATGGTCCTGCCGAAGGCGAGCTTCCAGGCGGTGGGTGGGTTCGGGGTGCTGGGCGAGTTTTACGCGGATGATTTTGAGCTGGGCAACCGCCTGGCGAAGCAGGGTGCGGGTGTGAAGATGGCGACGCATGTGATCAAGCTGATGGTGCAGGATCAGCCGTTCTGGCTGTCGTTCCGCAACCAGTTGCGCTGGATGCAGAGCACGCGGCGGTCGCGTCCGTGGGGCCACCTGGGCAGCGGGCTGACGTTTGCGATGCCGTTCGGGTTGCTGGCGCTGGCGTGGGGTGCGCTTGCCGGGCGGCCGCTGCTCGGACTTCTATGGCTCTTGGGAATGGTGGTCAATCGCTGGCTGCAGGCGGGGGCGATTCTGGGAGTGCTGGGGGATCCGGACCTTTGGCGCAATGTGCTGGTGTATCCGCTGCGCGACTTGCTGGGCACGGCGCTGTGGGTGGGGAGTTATGGGGGCGAGCAGTTTTATTACCGGGGGAGGGTTTACAAGCTGAAGCCGGGGGGCCGGGTGGAGGCTCCGGAGTAGGTTCTGGCGGTGGAGCGGGGGAGAAGCAGGTTCCTTCGCTCGCTGCAGAATTTACAAGATTCGGGCCGGGAAAGACAGCGATCAGGCGAAGTGTGAGCCTGTTTGATCGCACGACCGGCTGCCGTGGGACGGCTCAGCAGGCGGGGGCGATGGGCGCGGCGTAGGGTCGCTCCTTGCGCCGCTTTTTGGGGAAGGAAAGATACGTTTCTGGGTGGAATTTGAGATACAGGAAGATCGCTCCATCGAAGAGCAGCAGGATGTAGACGGTCTGCTGTTGGACGAGCGAGATGGCGGGCATAATGAAGATCGGGATGCCCATGTAGTAGTGGGCGGTGTAGAAGACGAGCATGATGCCGGAGGTAGCCATCAGCGAGTTGCGCGCCCAGCGTTTGAGCCGCCAGAGCCCGGTCCCGAGGTAGATGGCATAGATGCCGAGGACGAGGAGCAACAGGCCCTTTGGCTCCTTGCCGTGCGAGGCGAAGAAGACGAGTTCGCGAAAATCGGGAAGGTCGGACGGGGTGGATCTGGACGCGAAGAACGTGAGCGTCGCAACCGCGAGCATGGTCAAACCCTTGGCGAATTGCAGCAGCGCCATGAGGGTAACGGATGCGGGACGTGAGGGGGCGGGCGGGGTGAACTGGTTGAGATGACGCACAGGGCTTCCTGCATGTTAGGGGCGGGGGCGGGGCAGGGAAGTAACACGAAAGTTGTAGGAAAGCACGAAAGTGCGAAAATAGAGGGTGTGGAGACCCCGGTGACAGAGACGATTGCAGTGGCGATGAGCGGCGGTGTCGACTCGTCGGCGGTGGCGGCGCTGCTGCAGGGGCAGGGATACGAGCTGGTGGGATTGACGCTGCAGCTCTGGAATCAGCGCCGGCTCTCCGGACATGAGGGAATGCCGGAGTCGGTGCAGGGCCGCTGCTGCTCGATTGACGATGTGTACGACGCGCGCCGGGTGGCGGAGCGGCTGGGCATTCCGTACTACCTGGTCAACCAGCAGGAGCGCTTCGAAGCGGATGTGGTGAAGCCGTTCGTGAGCGAGTACCTGGCGGGGCGCACGCCGATTCCGTGCACGCTGTGCAACAACCATTTGAAGTTCGATCAGCTGCTGCTGACGGCGCAGCAGATTGGCGCGGACCGGATTGCGACCGGGCATTACGCGCGAAATCGTTTCGACGAGAAGCGGGGCCGGTGGATCCTGTCGCGGCCGGCGGACCGGTCGAAGGACCAGACGTATTTCCTGTTCGGGCTGACGCAGGAGCAGCTGGCGAAGACGCTGTTTCCTCTGGGCGAGATGCAGAAGCCGGCGGTGCGGGTGATGGCAGGCGAGGCTGGCCTCGAGGTGGCGTCCAAGCCGGATTCGCAGGAGATCTGCTTTATCCCGGGGGGCGACTACCAGGCGTTCCTGCGGGCGTACCTCGACGAGCAGGAGCAGCCGATGCCGGATAGTGAAGGCGAGCTTGTGACTTCGACGGGTGCGGTGGTGGGGCGGCATACCGGCATTCACAACTTCACCGTGGGACAGCGCAAGGGGCTTGGCCTGACCTCGGCGAACCCGCTCTATGTGCTCAAGATTCATCCGGAGAGCCACCAGGTGACCGTGGGTGGCGATGCGGAACTGTGGACGACGGAGTGCCGGGTCGACCGGCTGAACTGGATCTCGGTTGCCGGGGTGGAGACGCCGATGCGCGTGATGGCGAAGGTCAGGCACCGGCACGAGCCGCAGTGGGCGACGCTGTCGCGCGGGCAGGAGGCGGGGACGGCAGTGGCGATTTTCGACGAGCCGCAGCGGGCGATCACGCCGGGGCAGGCGGCAATCTTCTACCAGGAGGATGAGGTGGTGGGCGGAGGGTGGATCTACTAAGGGCGCGAAGATCGACATTGCAGCAAAAAGCCCCAGCCGTGATGGCTGGGGCTTATTGTTTCAGTTCGACTAGAGGTCGAGGTCGGGTTTGCTGGTGCGCGGATACAGCGGTGTCGGGACCGGACGGGGCGTGTTGACATTGTTATAGGGAGCGCGCCGACCGACCGGGCCTCCGGAGCCGAAGGCGCGGGCGCCGCTCATCAGGGTTTCGAGCCCGACCTTGAGGCCTGAGACGATGCCGGCCACTTCACGTCCGGGGACGGTGATGCCCTTTTCGATGGCGACGCCGAAGCGGGCGGTGGCGTTGAGCGCGGAGGTCACCATGCCATCGACCCGGCTGACCTGCGCACGAGTGCGGCGATTGGCTTCGGCGACTGTCTCGGTGGCATGAAACACGGTCTCATTTGCAGCGGAGAGAGTCGGGGAAAACTCATGGGCTTTCTGTTCCGCGAAGGCCGAGAGACGCTCGACATGAGCCGTGATGGTATTGACCTTGTGGCTGATGTCCTTGACCTGCGGGGTGATGTCGGTCACGAGGGCGTGCGAGGAACTGAGCAGGGGCATGGCCTTGGCCTTGAGCTCGATAAAGTGAGTCATCACTTCTTTCTGAGCCTTCATGAGGCCGATGCCGACCAGGATCACGACGACGGCCTGACCCAACAGGGCGAGAGCAGCGATGCCGATGAAGATCATGAGCAGCTTGGAGTTGCCGCTGTTGATGGAATCCTGTGCCTGGAAGACAGCAAGGCTGGAAAAGGTGTTCGAGGCAAAGTCCCCGGCCACTAACGTCATCAACATGTCGGTTCTCTCCGGTGGTTCTCTGAAATCGTCGCACAACCGTGCAACAGCTTATGTTTCAACGGACGCGAGTTGCCGAGGGAAGGATGTATTGGCTGGCTGCGGGCTGTTCACAAGGCAAGAGGCGGACCCGATCGGCTTCGATCAGGTCCGCCTCTTTTGCTGCGAGTGAAGTGTCGGACAGCCGTGCGAGCTAGCTTACGTGCTCTTCAACCTTGTTTGCGTAGGCGTCTTTGCCGGCGTTGATGGCAGACTGCACCTTGTCCTGCTGGTCCTGAACAAGGTTCTTGCCCTTCTCGACGTATTCGGTCCACTGCGAGCGACCCTTTTCGTAATACTCCTTGCCCTTGTCGACATACTCGCCGGCAGCCTGCTTACCCTTGTCGGCGTAATCCGCGGCAACCTGCTTGCCTTGCGCAACGTAGTCGTTCGCTTTGTCGATACCCTGCTGGGCGTACACGGATGCCTTGTCCTTGGCGTCGAGCGACGCCTGGACGATGTCGTCCCGCGTGTCTTTACCCGCCTTGGGCGCGTAAAGGACGCCGATGACCGCTCCTACGCCGAGGCCTGCAAGAAACCAACCAAGTCCGCTACCGTTATCATTGTCAGCCATTGCGTTCTCCTGTTTGCAAAATTGTAATCCGGAAATCTGCGGTTGCGACGGCCTGCGTCAGCGCGGAAGCAGTTCAACCTGACCCACTCGAACACTGCCGTTGACCTGCGCTGCGCAAAGCCGCAAGTGCGTTGTAGTAGGGGAGATGCCGGGATTTAGGGTCAGGTTGCTGGACCTGCCCGGTTTTCTGATTCGGAGCCTGAAATAATCGGGACTTCCGGGCAGTGCAGAGGGGCGATAGGCTGAGACGCAGGCGCGAAGAAATGCCCGGGCCGGTGCTGATTCCGGAAGGAATAAGCGTCTAATGATCGCAGCACGAGGAGCGAATCGATGAAGAATTCAGTGAAGATCTGGGCCCTTGGCCTGGGCCTGTCGGCCGGGCTTGCGGGATGCAAGGCGAAGCCGGTGTCGGATGAAGTGCTCGCAACGACGGTCCAAGGTACTCTGGCGGCGGACAGCGCGCTGTCCGGACAGCAGGTCGCGGTCACGGTGCAGAACGGCATCGCGACCTTGAATGGCGCCGTGGCCAACGACGCGCAGCGGACGATTGCGGCTCGGGACGCCGCGGGCGTTCCAGGGGTGAAGGAAGTTTCGAATGGCCTGGTGGTGGGGGCTGCCGCGGCAACGGCGATGACGGCCGCGCCGCAGGTGGCTGCTCCGCCGATCGCAGAACCGCCGGTTAGCGCCCCCCTGGTTCCGGTGAAGCCGGCTGCCGGAAAGAGCTATGAGACGACCCGGGAGCAGCGCCGCGCCGACGAGGCACGGGAGCGTGTACAGCGTCAGCGACAGAATGTCCCTGCGCCAATCGAGCGGACGGCTCCGCCGCAGCAGGCGATGAACGTTCCGCCGCCGCCCTCAGCGCCGCCGCCGCCGACCTATAAGACGGTTACGATTCAATCCGGCGATGCGATTCCCGTGCGGATGACTCAGACGCTCGATTCGGCGACAACGCAGGAGGGGACGACGTTTTCGGGTGTGGTGGCGTCGGATATCCTGGTCGACGGCCTGGTCGCGGTGCCGGCCGGCACACCGGTGTCAGGTTCGGTCGACAGCGTTCACGAGGCGGGTCACTTCAAAGGAAACTCGCTACTGACGGTTTCCTTGAGCAGCCTGTCACGGAGGGGAGACCGGGTCTCGCTTGCCACCGAACCGTACTCCGTCCAGGGCAAGGGGCGGGGCAAGAATACGCTTGAGAAGAGCGGTATCGGGGCGGCGGGCGGCGCGATCCTGGGCGGAATCTTCGGCGGGGGCAAGGGCGCGGCTATCGGAGCGGGCCTGGGCGGCGCGGGCGGTGCAGGGGTCAATGCGGTCACGCGCGGGGAGCAGGTGCAGATCCCGTCAGAGACGATCGTGCGCTTTCGGCTGAGCGGTCCGGTGTCGATCCGGGTGAGGACGGATGGCGGCGGCCGCGACAGCAACGACCCGAATCTGCAACGGAGATAGCGGGCGCAGCATCGAAGGAACGTCGTCGCACTGGAGGATGGATGTCTCCAGTGCGGCGTCGTTTTGACGGGTTTCAACCAGCCGGGCGGTCATGAGCCGACGGGATGGGCGCGTGTAGACTCGGCTCAGGCTGCATCCAGGGCCGGCGCCGCCGCTTCCAATGAGATAAGAATCGACTGAGGTGCTTTCTTGCTGACGACTGCCACCAAAAAGCCGGCAGGCTTCCTGACGTTTACCCTGCACGCGCATCTGCCATACGTCGTCAACCACGGCACCTGGCCCCACGGAATGGAATGGCTGCACGAAGCGGCTGCGGAGACGTATCTGCCGCTGCTGAGAATGCTGGGCCGGCTCGAGAAAGACGGCATCGCGCTGCATTGCAATCTGAACCTGTCGCCGGTGCTGATGGAGCAGTTGGCGCACCCGGTCTTTATCGCCGAGTTTCCCAAGTATCTGACGCGCAAGATCGTGTCCGCACGGGAGGATGAGGCGTTCTTCGCCCAGTCGGGTGAGGCTCATTACGCCGAGACGGCACGCTTCTGGCAGCGCTTCTTTTCCACCGCGCTCGAGGAGTTCGAGGCACTGGGAAGCAGCATCATCAACGGCTTCGTGCGCTTTCACAAGGCCGGGCTGATCGAGATCATCACCTGCGGCGCCACGCATGGGTACATGCCCCTACTGGGAACGGATGAGAGCGTGCGGGCGCAGGTGCGGACCGGCGTTCGGGCGCACCTGAAACACATCGGGGAACATCCGAAGGGCATCTGGATCCCGGAGTGCGGGTATCGCCCGGCCGGCTTCTGGAATTATCCGGTGCCGATGGCAGACGGCTCGCCGGCGCCGGGCGGTTTCGATCGCGTGGGGATCGAGCAGGTTCTGAGCGAGTCGAATCTGAATTACTTTTTCGTCGATACGCACCTGGTCGAGAGCGCCATGGACATGCCTTCGCCGTATGAGCTGCGCAGCGGAGAGGCCCCGTCGGCAGGCGCTACCGAGGCGCTGGCGAACTACGATGCGCGCGCGCTCTACCAGCCGTATTATGTGGACGGTCCCTACGACAAGCGGTATGCGACAACCGTGTTCCCGCGCGATCCGCGCACGGGCGTGCAGGTCTGGTCTGGCGATACCGGCTACCCCGGGGATGGCAACTATGTGGACTTCCACAAGAAGCGCTGGCCGGGCGGTCACCGCTACTGGCGGGTGACGGGGCCGAAGGTTGATATGGCCGATAAGGAGCCCTACTATCCGCAGGATGCGACCGCGAAGGTGCAGGCTCATGCATCGCACTTCGTCCACCTGGTTCACGAAGCGCTGAAGAGCGGGTTCAGCGACGACGTGCCGCCGATCCTGTGTTCGCCGTTTGATGCAGAGCTGTTTGGGCACTGGTGGTTCGAAGGGCCGCTGTGGCTCGAGGCGGTGGCGCGCATCCTGCACGATTACCCGATCGGGGTGGAGCTCACCTCGTGCACGAACTACCTGGAGCAGTATCCGCGCGGCGGATGGATCGCGATGCACGAAGGCTCATGGGGCGCGGAGGGAACCAACCAGGTATGGCTGAATCCGGAGACGAGCTGGACGTACACCCATATTTACCCGGCCGAGCTGCATCTGCGCGACGTGTGCACGGAAGGCAAGTGGCGCGGCAGTGAGTTGGGGACGAAGATCGTGCAGCAGATGTGCCGGGAGGTGCTGCTGCTGGAGTCGTCCGACTGGCAGTTCCTGATTACGACGGGGGCGGCGAGGGATTACGCGGAACTGCGGTTCCTGACCCATAACGATCAGTTCCTGGAGCTGAAGGGTATCTGGCAGAGCTTCGTTGAATGCGGCACCCTGAACGAGCATCAGGCAGGGCGGCTCGATGCGCTGATTCAACGGGACGGGATTTTCAGTGACATTGACCCCGGGGACTGGGCGATGGGCGCGAAGGCGGAACGGCACGACTAGGTGGACCGGGAGGGCGGCCGTCCTCCCGGGTTCTGGCGCCTAGCGGTGGCCGAAGACGCTCTTGAGTAGAGGGGTCACCTGGGCTGCCGGGTTGGTGCGGATTTTGCCTTCTTCGTCGCTCATCACTTTGAAGAGACCGTCGGTGCTCTTATCCAGCACGTACTGGTTGATGTCGACGCTGGGTTTCCTGGCGAAGGGAAGCGTGGGGGCGTTGGACATCATGTCGTCGAACTGTTTGGTGACGCCGGTGTGGGCCATGGCACGTTCGACGATGGGACGGAAGGCAGCCTGGATCTCTTCGGTCGTCGTGCGTTTGAAGTAGTCGGTTCCGGCATGGTTGCCGCCAGAGACGATGCCTTTGGCGTCGGTAAAGGTCATCGATTTGAGTGCCTGGAGCAGGATCGCCTTGGCGGCGGGTGCGGCTTCTTCGGCGGCGGCGTTCATGCTTTTGACGAACTCATCCACCTTGGGACCCATGCCGAGGGCGCGCAGACCTTTCTCGACGGGCTGCAGCTTGGGCGGCACCAGAATCTTGATCGCCGGGTTATCGAAGTAGCCGCCGGGATGGCCGGTCGAAGCGACGGAGGTCGAGATGCTGCGGGATAGCGCTTCTTTGAGTGCGCCTGACGCCTGGTCGGTCGTGAAGCCCGAAAGCTGGTAGGCGTGCAGGGCAGACAGGGGGAGTGCGTGGGTGCTGGCAACCTGGCTCGCGGGCGCGGTGGCTTGTTGAGCGAAGGCGGTGGCCGCGATGAAGAATATGCCGGAAGCAGGAAGCCTGGTGAACAGAGATCGCAGCATGACGGTACGGTATCACCTCACAACAGCTGTGTCTGAGGCATGCTGGTAGAAGTGTCACTAATTTCTGTCACGTTGTCTCGCCAGGATGAAAGTGTCTTCCGCTCGAGGTTGCTCGAGCGCTGGCACCTGTTGTCGCTCGATGCGCCGACCGTGGCGGCGGCGTGGACCTGGTATGTGGCGCGGCGGGCCGGGATTGCGCTCCCGGCACGGGAGCTCCTGGCGATGTTCATGGCGGTGTGGGTGCTGTACGCCGCGGACCGGTTGCTCGATGGGAGGGACCGGCACCCCGGCCGTGCTCGGGAGCTTGAAGCGCGGCACCATTTTCACTGGCTCAACCGCGGTCTGTTTCGGATGGGGATTGCCGTTGCCAGCCTCGCCCTGGCCTGCCTGCTGACGCGGCTGCCAGAGCCGGAGCTGGCACGCTACACGATTCTCGGGACGTTGCTGGCGGGATGGTTCGTGGTGATTCATACGGGCGGACGCCCCTTGCCGAAGGAGTTTGTGGTCGGGCTGTTCTTTGCGGCAGCCGTGTTTGTCCCTGCTGTGGTTCGCCGGCCCGCGCTGCGGTCCGAGTTGCTGCTGCCGGCCGCGCTGCTGGCCGGGCTCGCCAGTGTCAACGGGCTCTTTATCTTCGGGTGGGAACATGAGGGCGGTCCGCCGGGCACGGGGCACGCGAGTACGCGCTGGGCTGCCGGGTGGGTGGTCTGGATCGGGCTGCTCCTGGCGGCGGTGTCGAGCACAACCGGCAACTGGGCGGTCGCGGGAGGGAGCGCCCTCCTGCTTGGGCTCCACACTTTGCGCGGACGCTTTGCCCGGACGACGCTGCGCGCCCTCGCGGACCTGGCGATCTTACTGCCGGTGCTCGGGGCAGTCGTCCGTTGATCGCACGGCACGGCGATACGGCACCGAACTTCGATGGCGTGGCGCGGCTCTATCGCTGGATGGAATACCTGTCGCTCGGGCCCGCGCTGGCGCGGATGCGCCGCTGGCATCTGGATGCGGGCCGGCTCGATGGATGCCGGCGGGCGCTGGTTCTCGGCGACGGGGACGGACGGTTTACGGCGCGACTGCTCGCGCGCAACCGGCAGGTGCAGGTCATTGCGGTGGACAGCAGCGCCACAATGCTTGGGCTGCTGGCTGACCGTTCCAGACTGTTTGCCGGAAGGCTCAGAATCGTGCGGGCGGATGCCCGCGAGTTCCTGCCGCAGCCACCAATCGATCTGGTGGTGACGCATTTCTTTCTGGATTGCCTGACGGAAGGAGAAGTGCACGATCTGGTGCGGCGTGTGGCGATTGCGCTCGAGCCTGAATCACTTTGGGTTGTCTCGGACTTCCGGGTCGACGGATGGCGGTCGGGTCTGCTGGTCAGCGGACTTTATCTCGCATTCAGGCTGCTGACGGGCTTGCGGATCACCCGCCTGCCGGATCACCGGAGGCCGTTGCGGGAGCAAGGTTTTCGGATGCTTGAAGAGAAGCGCGGTCTGTGCGGCTTGCTGTTTACCGAGGTGTGGATGCTGGACGCCGGGCCGGCATCGCAGCCGTGACGTTTTGCATTTACTTGGGGGATGCGCGCAATCAACGCTAAAATCGGCACCATGCTCAAGGGTGTGCTGTGCGGGTTGATGATGGTGGGTGTGGGATGGGGCCAGACAAGCCTGGCGACAAATGCCCCGGCTGACAAGCCGCTTTCAACGAGGGTTGTCGATTACGCGATCGACGCGAAGGTGGACATGAAGCTGAAGTCGCTTGATGCCACGGAGACGCTGACCTACAAGAACCTGACCGGACAGCCGCTGAGCGAGTTTCCATTCCACCTTTACCTCAACGCGTTCCAGCCGGAGTCCACCTTTACGACGGAGGAGCATTACCAGGGCGGGGTGCGGGGCGACCGGTCTTCCGACTACCCTGCGAAGAAACTCGGGAGCGTCTCCATCGCGTCCATTGACGCAGACGGCATGGGCAATCTCAGCACAGAGATTCGCTTTATTGCGCCGGACGACGGCAATGTGAACGACCGCACGGTGATGATGGTAGCGCTGCCGCACCCGGTCGCAGCGGGCGAGTCGATCACCTTCCATCTGCGCTTTCACGATCAATTTCCGGAATCCATCGCGCGCAACGGGTACAAGCGCGACTTCCTGATGGGGGGCCAGTGGTTTCCCAAGGTGGGGGTCTTCTGGCATGGCAAGTGGAACTGCCATCAGTATCACTCGACGACCGAATTCTTCTCGGACTTCGGAACGTTTCACGTCAAGCTGACCGTACCGAAGGAGTATGTGATTGGAGCGTCCGGCGTGCCGACCGGCGAGCAGACCAACGCTGACGGCACCAAGACGCTCGGATTTTACGGGGAAGACATCGGGGATTTTGCCTGGGCGGCGAGCCCGCACTTCCAGGTGACGACCGATACGTTTCTATCGTCGATGGGCCCGGTGCAGATTCGCGTTCTGGCTCTCGCGGCGCATCCGAAGGCGGGCCCGAGGTACATGAAGATCATGCAGCAGTCGCTGGCGCAGTTCGACCAGCGGTACGGCCCGTATCCCTACAAGATTTTGACCGTGATCGATCCGGAGCCGGATTCGGAGATCTACGGCATGGAGTATCCAACCCTCTTCACGGGCGGGACAGAAGTATGGGACCCGACCTATGAGACGGAGGTTACGGCGGAGCACGAGTTCGGCCACCAGTACTGGTACGGCATGGTGGCGACCAACGAATTCGAGGATGCGTGGCTTGATGAAGGCATCAACTCTTACACCGAAGCGACTGTGATGGCGGCGATCGAAGGCAAGGATGCGAGCGTCCTTCATTATCCGTTTGCCAGCCTCAGTGATGCGGGGGCGCACTATGCGAGCTACGTGTCGGACCCAGACTACGACCCGGTGGTTCGGCATGCATGGCAGTTTGTCAATGAAGCTTCGTACGGAGCGGTGACCTACAGCAAATCCGCCACGCTGTTGAAGACGCTCGAGGGGATCATCGGACGGGACACGATGGACGAGGCGATGCACGTTTACTTCATGCGCTACCGGTTTACCCACCCTACGACGGAGGATTTTCTGCGCACGATTGAAGAAGTCGCCATCCGCAAAGGACGGGCGACCGGGGTCGCGGGCAAGCCCGATGGCACCGGTCCTTCCCAGACCGCGACCGCGCTTGGCGGCCTCCTGAATGCGCCCGAGTTGCCGAATCTTTACGTGAGCTCGTCGTTGCGGCCCTTCTTCGATCAGGCGGTCTTCGGCACCAGCATCTGGGATTATGCGGTTGAGAACGTCAACTCCGCTCCGCTTCAGTGGTGGAAGAAAGATCAGAAGAAGCCTATTCGGAGCGAGGTGACGGTGCACCGGATCGGTGATTTCGTGATGCCCGTAACGCTCGAAGTCCGGTTCTCCGATGGCAGCAGGGTCCGCGAGCTTTGGGTGCCACCAGCGACCGGGGGCGCGGAGAGCAACAACCGCTGGAAGACCTACACATACGTCAAGGATGCCGAGATTGTCTCCGCCGAAATTGATCCGGACCATACCGTGATGCTGGACGTCGACCACTTCAACGACTCGTATGTTGAGAAACGGAATGGCGTGGCATCGAGCAAGGTCACGAACCTCTGGGTTTCTGCGCTGGGCGTCATGGAGCAGATGGCGGGGTGGCTGGTATGACCATTGCCACGATCCCCGTCGCGCGCCGGTCCTTATTCTTCCAGGGCTTCTGGCAAATGATTCGGCGACCGGGCGCCTTCCTGTGGGCTTATGCCTTCAACCTCGCGATTGCCGTCGTCTTTTCGCTGCGGCTGCACGCCCAGGCGGCGTCGTTGCTCGACCACTCGATGGCAGCCCAGAGGCTCAACGGCGCCTTCGATCTGGAGACACTGGCATCCGTGTTCGCCCGCATGGGACGGTATACCCCTTCGGCCGGGCCGGCCAACTTTCTCGGCCTGCCGGTGTGGCTGCTGGTGTACTTCCTCCTGGTACCCGGCGCACTGTTCTGCTACCGGGCAGAGACACCGGCGCGGCTGGGAAGCATGCTGCAGGCGGGTCTTTGCTTCTTCTGGCGATTCATTCGCATCACCCTGCTCACTGTGCTTGGATCGGCTCTTGTCCTGGGGCCGCTGCTGGCTCTGAGCAATGTATGGTCGTCGCACGTTGAAGAACAGACGGTCGGGGTTTCGTCCTACTGGCATCGTCTCCCGATGCTGATCCTCGTGCTTTTGGTGGCCTCGGCGCTGCGGCTTTACTTCGACCTGGTCGAGGTCTATACGGTCCAGCTGGACGGGCAGTACCGGCCAAGTGGCAAGCCCGACCGGCGTGTGCGGCGCGCTTTGATTCCCGCCGCGAAGACGCTGGGGCGCAACTGGGTTCGGGCTCTTGGGACCTTCCTGGTGTTGGCGTTCTTCGGTGCTGGCGCCCTCTTTCTCCTGGGGCGGGTGGCTCTCCACACGCTGGCTCAACCGCGGGTGTTGCCGGCCTTTCTGCTGGTTCAGATCGGTCTGCTGATCAATCTTGCGATGCGTTACTGGCAGCGGGCCGCGGAGAGCGTGCTTGTGGCCGACAATCCCATCCTTTGGTCGCCCGTGCTAGACCCGGGCCGCAGCGTCGAGCCGGGCTGCATGGGAACGGTTTACCCTCAGGCGGAGCGGCCCATGATCCCGCCTGCACGCCTTCATTTGCATCCTGACCCAACGTCCGAGCCGCGCTACGAATCGGCTTACCCGTCAACGGTAGTTGCTGCCCCTGCGGTCGAACCGGTGTCCGATCCGATTCCAGATCCTGAGCCCCCTGTACCGCCGGTTGATGAACCTGCGGCGGAGTTTCACCTCCCGTCATTGCCACCTCGTCCACTCGAGTAGCCTATGCATATCGCTGGCAATCAAATCGTGCCGTTCCTGGTCGCGCTCAGCTTCGCTGCCGGCCTTAATGTCTATGCGACGACCGGCACGCTGGGCCTGCTTGGCCGCTTCGGTTTGGTCGCGCTGCCTCCCGGGCTCGACGTTCTCTCAAATCGCTGGATCATCGGGGCCAGCATTCTTTGCTTCGTGATCGAATTCTTTGCGGACAAGGTTCCCTACTTCGACCTGGTGTGGAATGTACTGCATACGTTCGTTCGTATTCCGGTGGCGGCGCTGCTCTCCTACCGCGCCTCGATGGCGCTGCCACCCGAGATGCAGTGGGCGCTGACTGCGCTGGGCGCCGGCGTCGCGACGATCGCGCACAGCGGCAAGACGGCCGCCCGAACCCTGGTCTCGGCAAGCCCGGAGCCGGTGACGAACTTCGGCCTCAGCTCCGGTGAGGACGCTATCGCGATCGCCCTGGTCTGGGTCGCGACGACCCACCCCTGGATCGCCGGAATCGTGGCCGGGTCTGCCGTCATCCTGGGTGTGATCTGCCTGCGATGGATCGTCGTCGCAATCCGCCGACAGATGCTGCGGTGGCGCGAGAGGCGCACCCGTCAGGACCTGCAGGAGGTTCCCATCCTCATACCGCGGTCACACCCTGACTGATCCGGGCGCGGTAGAATTGTTACAGGACTATGAATTTATACATGCTTCGCCACGCCAGCGCGGGAACCCGCCGCGCGAATCCGCTCCTCGACGCAAAAAGGCCCCTCGACCAGGAAGGGAAGCAGCACTGCCTGCAACTCGCACAGGTGTTGAATGCGCTCAAGGTCAATTTCGACATGGTCGTTTCAAGCCCGCTGAAGCGCTCCGTGCAGACGGCCCAGTTGGTCGCTACCGAGATCGGCTTCGAATCCCGCATCGTGCTTTCGAACGCGCTCGCCCCCGAGGCTACGGGCGCTGACTTTCAGAAACTGCTGCGCCAGTTCGACCGCTGCGAAAACCTGCTGCTGGTAGGCCACAGCCCGAACCTCCAGATGTTCCTCGGCTCGTTGCTTGTGCCGGCGGGACCGGATGTGAAGCCCGCCATGGTGCGGATGCGCAAGGGCGCGATTGCTCGACTGACGACGGGGAAGGGGCCAGTCGTGCTCTCGAGCCTTCTCGATCCACGAACCGTCAAAGCTCTTTATCGCACCACGCGGCCGAAGTCTTCAGCGAGCAAGGCGAAGGCAGGTCAAGCTAAAGGGAAGTCCGGTCCGGGCAAGGCCAAGACGCTTCGCAGCACTTCGCCGCACCCTCGTACAGCCGGCGAACCGGCGACGCAGCTCATCAACGGTCATGCGCGGGGGAGCGGAGCCTAAGCTACCTCGACGACCAGGTCGCGCCCGAAGACCTCCCGGAAGAAGGGCGCTTCCTTTTTCACCGCCCAGTCTTCCAGCGCTGCGCCGCCCCGGCCGGGAGCGATATCGATCACAATCCGCTTGGGAAAGACGCTGGTTTTGAGGCCGACGACCGCGGAGGCGCGGTCCTGATTGAGCGCGACCGCAAGCCTCAGGAGAACGACCGCGCGTTTCACCCGCTCCTGCTCTTCGATCGCCAGTCCTCGCAAGGGCCGATCGAGCGGGTCGGGCCGGCTCTTGCCGAGGTATCGCGCGATGGCAGCGACAATCTGTCGCTGCTCCGGCGAGAAACCGAAGATTTCCGAGTTCGAAATGATGTACTGCGTGTGCCGGTGGTGGCCCTGGTGGTTCATGAATTTGCCCACCTCCTGCATCATCGCTGCGGACTGGATCCAGAGCAGGTACTCGCTCGGCAACTCGTGCACCTTCTGCAGCGCAGAGAACAGCTGCACCGCGTGAGCGCGCACCGGCTCGGCTTTTCGCTGGTCGATCCCGTACCGTTTGCAGACCTCGAGCACACCGGTCCAGCGTTCCGTCTCAATCTTCTTCGAGACCTCGGCGCGCAGGTCCACCTCGCCAAGCATCTGGGCGAGCATGCCGTCGCGCAGACCGAGAGGCGAATACCGGAAGCCGGGGAGGCTGAGCCGCTCGAGCAGGCTGGCGTAGACCTGTGCGCCCCCGATAATGATCTCGGACCGCCGCGGGCCGATACCGGGGACCGCCTCGCGCTGCGCGTTGGTCATCTTCACCAGCTTGTCCGCGAGCTTGCGAACGTCGGCGGTCTTGGCCTGTTGTGGCTTGATGCGGACGAATCGCTTTGGCGCAGTCTTGCGCGTGCTCAGCTTCGACGACATCGCCACCGATGCCTCGGCGAGCGCCGACGCGGTGCCGGAGGTTGCGATGACGAGCGGCACGTGCGGTTTTCCCAGCTTGCGTTCGCCGCGTTCCAGCTCGCGGTGAATGTACTGGCGCAGGCGGATGACGTCGTCCTTGAGCGGCGGATCGTGCTGCAGGAACTCCTGCTGCAGCCGCACGGCGCCCAGCGGTAAGGAAACCATCTGCTGCACGCGCCCGCCGTTCGAGACAGTGATCTCGCACGAGCCGCCGCCGAGGTCGATCAGCAGGCAGCGGCCCTTGGCCCCGGGCTCGTGGGTCACGACGCCGAGGTGAATCAGCCGGCCCTCTTCGAGCCCCGAGATAACCTCGACCTTCCATCCCGTAGCCGACTTGACCCACTCGGTAAAGGCCTGGGCGTTGCGCGCATCGCGCATGGCGCTGGTGGCGACCACCCGAACCTTGTCGCAGACGTGAAGCTGGACAGCTTTGTGGAAGCGCTTGAGCGCTTTGATGGTGTTTGCCATCGATTCCGGGGAGATTTCGCCGGTTTGAAAGACGGATTCCCCCAGACGTGAGACTTCGCGATCTTCGTGGAGCGTCTTGAGCTTGTGCTGGGATACGGACGCGATCTTGAGGCGACAGGAGTTGGACCCGATATCGATTGCTGCAAATGTGGGCATCTTGTCCTTTGCTGAAGCTACCTGGGCCCGGGTTTTGGCGAGGTCAGCCGCGCTTGATCGCAGGGATTCGCAGCAAACTGCCACCATAAGCAAGATACAACGGGCGCCGGTTTGAGATGCGTCTCCAGCGAGAGGCAGAGTCCGATATTCTGGAGAGGCAGTTGCGGCCAGATGACCACGAAACCACACTTCTCTATCCTTGCGACATCCTTCGCGGGCGGCCCAAGGCCGCGCCATGCTGCATTGATTCTCTCGGGTTTGTGGTTCGTGGTCTTCTTCTGTGCGCTGTTTACGCCGCCCCTGCTCGATGACGCGGATGCTACTCATGCCCAGGCTGCCCGCGCGATGGCGACCACCGGCGACTTCGTCACGCTCAAGGTCGATGGGATCCGCTATCTCGAAAAGGCGCCATTGCCTTACTGGCTGGTCGCGGCCAGCTTCAAACTATTTGGTTTCAACACCTTCGCGGCGCACCTGCCGCAAGCCATCGCGGTCCTGCTACTGATGCTGCTGGGCCATCGCTGGGCGAACCAGGCCTTTGGCGCGAGAACCGCCTTCTACACCGCGCTGGGGGTCCTTACCTCGGCCGGAGTCTTCCTGTTCACGCGTGTCCTCATTCCCGAGGTATGGCTGTCGCTCTTCCTGGCCGCCGCGCTTTTCGCATTTCTGAAGACGCTCGGCCCCGTGTCCTCTCCCCCGGCTATCCATGCAGACGACGCGAGCGAACGTCCGGCAGAGATACTGAACGCCGCGCCGCTGTACCCCTACATCCTGTGGGCGAGCCTCGCGTTCGCCGTGCTGACCAAGGGCCTTGTCGCCCTGGTCTTTTTCTTCGGCACCACGCTGCTTTACCTGCTGATGACAGGCGAACTGAGCAAATGGAAGCTGCTCCGCCCGATCCCAGGCGCGGTGCTCTTCCTGGCGATCGCTGCGCCGTGGCACATCCTTGCGGGCTTGCGGAACACCGGTGGTATGGATGGGCATGGCTTCTTCTGGTTCTATTTCTGGAACGAACACGTGCTGCGCTTTCTCGGCAGACGCCTGCCGCGGGACTACAACAAGATGCCCGGCTGGCTGTTCTGGAGTGCGCACCTGATCTGGCTCTTTCCCTGGACGCTGTTCCTTCCACTCGGCATCGCCGCGACGTGGCGCCGGCTCCGCCACCAGACTCATACGCTGACCCGCAATTCGCGGTCTGTGCCGCCGCTTGCCGTCCTCTTCGTGCTCGCAGCTGTCGCCGGTGGGATGTTAGTTGCGCACGCAGGCTGGACCTCGATCGTGATCGTGCTCGTTCTGCTGTATGCGGTCATCTTCATCGCAACGCAGCGACTGCGGGCGGGCTTCAGCCTTTCGCCGTTCCACCGCATCGACCCGCAACAGAAGTCGATTCTGCTGCTCTCCCTTTATGCCGGCCTGGTGCTCGTCTTCTTCTCGCTTTCGACCAATCAGGAGTACTACACGTTCCCGGCCTACCTGCCAATCGTGCTTTTGATCGCGGCGACTCTTACCCGCGCCGAACAGACGTTCACGACCGATGCCGGGGCGCGCCGCTGGGTCACGTTTGCGCACGCATCGTTCGCTGTGATCGGAGGCGTCATTGCGCTCGCCCTAGCGTATGGCCTGATTGCCTCGCGCAAGCTTGCGTTCGTTCCGGATATCGGCTCACTGCTGGCCCACCGCGGGGTAGGGGACTATACGCTTTCGACCTCGCACCTCTTCGACCTGACTGCAAATTCCTTCGCGGCGCTCCGCCTGCCGGCGCTACTGGCGGCAGTCGCCTTCGCGCTGGGGCCAGCGCTCGCCTGGATGCTGCGGGCCCAGCGACGCCACATGCCCTCAACCACAACCATCGCGCTGACGTCCGGCCTCTTCCTAGTCGCGGCACACATTGCGCTTGGCCGGTTTGGCCCGATGCTATCGAGCGAGGCGATGGCCGCAAGGATCGACGACCTGAAGCAGCGTGGACAAATATCGCGTCAATCGGAAGTGCTCCTCTATGGCGATCAGGCGTATGGCTCGTCCGTTCCGTTTTATCTTGGGCAGACGGTGGAACTGGTCGAAGGGCGATCGACCTCCATGCTCTTTGGATCAACTTTTACCGATGCGCCAAACATCTTCGAGACCGACACCGACTTGCTGCAAACCTGGGGCGTTGGCGAGCGCAAGGTCATGTTCGTGCCGCTTGAAAAGCGAGACGCGGTCGACGCTTTGCTGCGCGGCAGGCCGCAGATTGTGTTGCAGGAACTGAGCGGAAAAGCCCTGGTCACCGACCGGGTCCTGGATCAGCACTGAGGGTTTTCATGAACGAACGAAGACTCCATCCCGCAACACCCTCTCACTTTCGAGGGCCCCTCACATCGATCGTGTTGATCCTGACGGAGTGGCTGGTTCTACAGTTCGGCGGGCTCTTTCGCCCTGGATTGCTGGACGACGTAGATTCCGTCTATCTCGAGGTCGCGCGTGAGATGCTGCACCGCCACGATTACGTAACTCCGTACATCGACGGTATCCGCTTTTTCGATAAGCCGCCCCTGATGTACTGGATGGCTGCGGGTTCAATGCGCGTGTTCGGCGAGTATGACTGGGCTGGACGCCTGCCGCTCGCGCTCGCCGTGCTGGCGCTTCTGCTCAGCGTTTACGCACTGGGACGGCGTTTCTACGCCGAACGCGGCGGACTTTACGCGGCGCTCGTGCTGGGGACAGCCGTCGGCCCCTACCTGTATACGCGGTTCTTCATTCCAGACATCATGATCGCGCTGTGGATCACCCTGGGAGTCCATCTGTTTCTGGTGGCGCTCGACCGGGCTGGGCGCGGGGTAAGCGCGCTGTGGCCGAGTGCTGGATTTGCCGCGGTGCTCGCGCTGAACCTGCTCACCAAGGGACTGATCGGCCTGGTCTTTCCGCTTGGGCTGGTATTGCTGTACCTGCTGCTGACAAGGCAGCTGGCGTCATTGCGCAGGATGAATCTCGGCTTTGCCGCGCTCACCTTTGCTGCGCTTGCGCTCCCCTGGCATGTGCTTGCCGCCTTGAGGAACCCCGCGATTGCGATGCCTGCGGGTCTAGGGCTGCCGGCGAAAGCGGGCTGGGCCTGGTTCTACCTTTATAACGAGCACATTGCACGGTTCCTCGGAAGGCGCATTCCCCACGACTACGGGCTCACCCCGGTCTGGCTCTTCCTGGTCTACACGCTCATCTGGATGATGCCCTGGGCAAGCTTTCTGCCCGCGGCATTCAGCGGCGTGAGAAGGGACCTTGGCCATCTCGTCCCGGTCACCGGCCGGTCGCGCGAAGCGGCTCTCACGCTTACGCTCTGGGCCGGAATTGTGCTCGGCTTCTTCAGCATCTCCAGTCGCCAGGAGTACTACTCGCTTCCCGCTCTGCCTGCGCTCGCCCTGATGATCGGCGGGATTCTCGCTGCTGCGGAGGGTGTAGCCGCTGAAGCGGACGACCAACGCGATCGTGCCGCATCTGCCGTCACCCTCTGCCATCAATGGCTTCTGCTGCCCGTTGCCCTGGCTCTGGCCGTCACCTGCGCCTACTACGCCGCGTTTGCCCCTCACCCTGCTACCGGCACTGACCTTTCCGCGCTGCTGGCGCAAAATCCAGAGCTCTACAATCTCTCGCTTGGCCACCTGTTCGACCTGACGTGCGCCGCGATGGGGCTGTTTCGGGGCCCCTTGACGGCGGTCGCGATCGGGATGCTGGTGCTCGGCCCGGCAAGCTATCTTCTGCGGCGAAGGCGTCTTCACTTTGCCGCGAATCTTTCTCTGGCCGCCGGAATGACGGTTGTCCTGCTCGCCGCGCATGAGGGCCTGGTCCGCTTCAACCCAATCATGGGCTCGAAAGCCCTGGCGATTGCGATCCTGCATGAGCAGGAGGTGGAGCCATCACCTGGTGATCAGATTTTGCTCGACGGAGAGCTGACCTCTGGTTCCACGCTCCTGTTCTACACGCGTCAGCCGGTCTTGCTGGTGGATGGCCGAGTCAATGGACCCTGGTTCGGGAGCTTCTGGCCGGACGCTCCCGGGATCTTTGTAGATGACTTGTCCCTGCGCTGGTTGTGGAACGGACCGCATCGCGTCTTCCTGATGACGTACCGGCCCGACGCTCGAAGAGTTGATCTGGCTCACGCCCGGACGCTCGCAGTAAGCGGCGGTAAAACTGTACTGGTCAACCGATAGCCGGAACGCTCCTAAAGCACGCTAAGAACGAACTGGGCGATCAGAGGTCCATAGGTCGTCTTGAAGGCAAAGCTGCCAGGATGAGTGCCATCCGGAACAAGCACCGGCGCTGATATCAGATTCACGCCTCCAAGGTTCATCATGTTGAGCACCGGGATTCCCATGCTGCCGGCATAGGCCACGGTCGCATCGGCATACTGCTTCACCAGGTCGCGGGACGCGGAGGCGTTGCTTTGCACAGTCACCATGACGATGCGCAGCGACGGCTTTGCCGACAGGTAAGTTTCGGTTACCCACCTCATGTTGCCGTAGAAGGTGCCGGCGGTCACTGCATCGCCAGGGCTGCCGAGCGCCGTGTGCACATCGTTGGTGCCGAGTTCAAGGATCAGCAGGTCGACGCTCTGCAGGCTGGCCGCAAGCGTCATCCCGTCGCTCAGTCCGATCTGCTCCGCCCCGCAGGTGCTGCTGCCAGCCGCCAGGGTCGAGTTGAAGAGTCCAGGGGTGGCTCCAGTCTGGGGATGGCCCCAGCACTCGAAGGCGGTATCGAATCGCCGCCCGCTGCGGGCATCCTGGTTGATCAGGGTCATTCCGGTCCGGTCGACGACGACCGTCTGCCATGCCTGGTGAAAGAGCGCGGAGATGCTATCGCCCTGCACTGCGAACCGCTGACCGGCCAATGGCAGTGGTTGGGCCGGCCCGGAGACTCCGCGCAATCCTGCGGGCCCCGTCGGCCCTGTCGGTCCCGCCAAACCTGTTGGTCCGGTCAAACCCGCCGGTCCGGCCAAGCCTGTCGGCCCGGCCAGCCCCGGCGCGCCCGGCAGCCCTCGTACCCCCTGGGTTCCTGCAACTCCCGCTGTCCCTGGTGCGCCATTCCGGCCTGCTGCTCCCACCGGGCCTGCTGCTCCCACCGGGCCTGCCGCTCCCACCGGGCCTGCTGCTCCCACCTGGCCTGCTGCTCCCACCTGGCCTGCAGAGCCGGCCGGGCCTCTTGATCCGGGCGGCCCGGCAACACCTTGGGGCCCTTGCGGACCCGGCGCCCCGCCCTGTGCCAGCGTCGCCCAGCACTTCGGGCTCGCCGCAGTTCCGGCTGGCGCCACCTGCCGGCACGTTGCAATCGCCACATATGCTGAACCCTTATAGGTCACAACATCTGTCGTTCCATAGCTCGTCGAAGCATCGTAGGCACCCAGGAAGATCAACCCTGGAGAGCCGGACGCGAGCGCCCTCGTCGGAGCCGGAAGAGGGATCGTTCGCTGGCTGACACCACATCCCTGCAGCAAACCCGAAAGCACAGCAGTCAACGTCAGGTTCAGGAGTTTCCGGCGCGTTCTCATGGGGTGATCCTACCCACGAACCCCGGAGCAAATCGAGGTTTAGCTTGGCGAACTATAGGCGAAAATGCAGGGTCCTTTCAAAACGATTCAAAGCCAATATTTCGGGACTGGCCCGTGCTCTTATTCATCCAGTAAGACATTATGGGCTATAGAAATGCAGAACGCCCGGACCGCTCCGGTCCGGGCGTTCAATTGACTCCAGCCCCCGTTAGTCGTTGTCCTGCTTTTCAGAGGGCTTCGAAAGAACAGTCTGCGGACTCAAGGGCTTGGTGATGTCATCCATATACGCGGGCGCGCCTTCGATGCGCTTGAGGGCAGGGAACCGTTCTCCGTCGTGGTAGTCGAGATCAGCCGAACCGATCTCATTCTCGTTCGACGTGATGAGGTGAATCGGCTTGGTCGTCCCCTTCGCCGCATCAACCGCATCCTTCAGCGCCTCGCCTGAGAAGACCTGGCTGTCGACCGCCATGATCTTCATGCCGGGTGCAAGTTGCGCACGGTCGGCCGGGCCATCGTAGCGGACATCGCCGATGGTGCCATCGGCCGCTACCCGCATCCCGAGCGAGTACCAGACGTTGACCGAGCCCGCACGCCGTCCGCCCACGCTTGCGAACGTACGCTCCGCCGCATTCGGCTTTGCCGTGTAGACCAGTTCGTACCCTCCACGTTTGATTCCGTCCAGATCCGCGTGTGGATTGGGCAGATCGATCCGCTGATGCAGGAAGGAAGCCCAGTCATACGGCAGCACCTGGTTGAGGTCGGCGATCAGTTCTGCGCGATCGTACGGCACGATCAACGGACCCGTATCACCGCCCTTCCCGAAGAAGATGTGCTGGAAGTCCGTCAGCGATTTTGCCCCGTTGGTCTTCTCGCGAATCAGGGTGTCCGCGTCGAGCCAGAGCAACTCCCCTTCCTGGTAGTAGGCCTGACCACGCTCCCAGTTGGCCCAGGTGGTCGGATGCCGGGCGATCGAACTCGCGATCGCCGTATCCTCGGTCGAGCGCCAGGCTCGGCCACTTTCCGCATCGAGCGACGCCGCAGAGCTCGCCAGCATATCGCGATACTGCTGCTGGTTCTTCAGCCCAGAGCGCGCCGCGAGCACATTCCCCATGTACTGCGTCATGCCCTCATAGACCCAGAGCAGTTGACCTTGCTGGGGCGTCGCGAAATCAAGCTGGTACAGCGTTGCCGGACGGCGATACTTGCCGTTCCAGGAGTGGGTAAACTCGTGCGACAGCAGGTCCGACTCGGCCAGCTGATGCGCGACGTCGGAGAAACCCTTCTCACCCACGCCATTGTCGGAAGACTGCCCATGCTCAAGACCTTCGCCGCCCGCTACATCGGAAAGCGTCAGGAGGAAATGGTAGCTGTGGTAGTGGTGCGAGGCGTATGCGGCGCCTGCCTCGTGAACCAGGTTGCTCAGTTCGGCCAGCAGTTCGGGCCGCAGTTTCGAGTCCTCTGGTTGATCCGAGACGACATCGATGAAGTGCTTCGGCGTAACGTCTGGCGCAAGCGCAAATTCGTGGAAGTACTCGCCCGCGATCACCGGCGAGTCTTCAAGCTGCTCCACCGTGGTCGGCGCATAATGGGTCGTCACCGAACCCGGTGCAGGCTGATGCGCCGTCTCAAGCAGACCCGTCGTCGCGGGCGGTGTACCGGTGCCGGTCGGGGTCAGTGCGGTCCCGATGCCCCAGCCCGCGGGTACGGTCACACTCGGCTCAATCGCGATGTCCTTCACTGGAATGTGTGCCGGGTACAGCATCAGGCGCTCCCACTCCAGGCAAGCCATGTGCTTCGAAAGACGATTCGGCGTGATGCTGTCCAGGTGGACGTGCAAATTCGTCACGCCCGCAGGGACGGTCACGTGGAACTCATAAAGATTGACGTCATCACGCCGCCATGGAAGCGTATTGCCATTCGCCGTAAAGACGATGCCGACGATCTCTGCTGCCGGCCCGTTTGGTGCGTGGTCGCCCGGAATCCACTGCGGCGTCAGAAAGCTGGCCGGCCCGGCCTTCACCGGCAGGTCGATCTCCGCGTGGTACAGCTTACGTGGGGCTTCAGAAAGATCGGCGGTGATCTTGATCGGCGTCTTCTGGGCTATCGCGGACGAAGCAAGCAACGTGCTGCAGAGGAGGAACTTCACAGGGAGAGACATCAGGCAGAGGGCTCTTTCACAGGGCAGGAGTGTTTGCAGATGTTAGAGATACGTGCGGGGAGCGTGGCGAGTTTCGCAAGACGTGCGCGGAGCAGGCGATGGCCGCGGCCTGGGAGCCGCGACCGCTTCGCGCAGAATCAGGCCTGCGGGTGACTCGGCACGGAGCCTTCGAGCGGCGGCAGGTTGGCCTCGATCGCCTGGATGACCGACGGATCGTCAGGCAGCGTATCCGGGGCGAAGCGGGCAACGACCTGTCCCTTGCGGTTGACCAGGAACTTCTCGAAGTTCCATGTCAGCTCAGGAGCTTCGTTGACCGTCAGCCCGTAACCGCGCAGCTTGTCATTGAATCCCGGGTCGGCGACCTTCGCCACGGGCTGCGCGTCGATCAGCGCCTCATAGAGCGGGGACTTTTCCGGCCCGGTTGCGACTACCTTCTCAAACATCGGAAAGCTGATGTTGAATGAGGTGGTGCAAAAGTTCTGAATTTCCTCGTTGGTGCCCGGCTCCTGCCCGGCGAAGTCATTCGCGGGAAAGCCGAGGATATCGAAGCCGCAGTGCTTATAGGTGCCGTACAGCTTCTCGAGGCCCTCGTATTGCGGGGTCAGGCCGCACTTCGATGCGGTGTTCACGATCAAAAGCACATGGCCCTTGTAGGGTGCGAGCGTGGTCGGCTCGCCGGAGATAGTCTTCAGCGGGATATCGAAGAGAGTAGACATACCTCCAGCCTAAATGAAATCGGGTTCTCCTCGAAGCAGACCGGAGCCCTGCCGACATCAGCACACTGCTTGAAATCCCGCGCTCCGGGACGCCGCTCCCATTTGTCATTGCGAAACGGTGCGCGACGGCGCGATCGAGATTCCAGGGATTGTTGTCTCCCCACCGCTGCTGGCCGCTCAGCCCTGCGCGATGCATGTCAGCTCATAAACGACGCAATTCAATTGGCTTGACAGGTGTAGTCTTTATAACGACATGGCGATTCAGGACAAGCTTTTTGGCAAGCCACTCGCAAGTGGCGATGAACGAGCAGAGCACATTGGAGTTTCAGCCGGCATTCCGATCTTCGGACTTGACGCGCTCACGAGCGCAGCTTACGGCCCCGAACAAGCACTCATTTACCTGATCCCGCTCGGACTTTTCGGCGTCTCGTACCTACTCCCCATCATCACTTTGATTCTCGGCCTCCTGGTCATCGTCTTCTTCAGCTATCGCCAGACCATTGCGGCGTATCCCAACGGCGGCGGCAGCTACACGGTCGCGAGCGAGAATCTCGGTGAAGGAGCCGGCCTGTTGGCAGCCGCGGCCTTGATGATCGATTACATCCTGACCGCCGCCGTCGGTATTTCCGCTGGCGTCACCGCGGTCACCTCGGTCGATTCGAAGCTGATCCCGTACACGTTACCGATGTGCCTCTTCATCCTCGCAGTGCTCGCGCTGGTCAACCTGCGCGGCGTGAAGGACACCGGCGCAGCCTTCATCCTGCCGACCTTCCTCTTCATCGGCACACTTTTGACCCTTGTCGTCGTCGGCGTCTACAAGACTTACGCCGCCGGCATGCACCCGATCGCTCTTGCCGAAATGCCTGTGCCCACCCCAGCACATGGTCACCTCATCGGCTTTGCCTTTCTCTGGCTCCTGATGAAGGCGTTTTCGAGTGGCTGCGCTGCCATGACCGGCGTTGAAGCCGTCTCGAACGGTGTGATGGCTTTCGGCGAGCCGCGCGCGAAGAAGGCCCAGTACACCCTCACCGTCATCATCGCCATCCTCATCGTTTTGCTCTACGGCACCTCGTGGCTCGCCAAGCACTACGGCATCATGGCCATGGAGCCCGACGATCCGCAATATCAGAGCCTGCTCAGCCTGCTGGTCAAAGCAGTCTTCGGCAAGGGCTGGTTCTACCTCATCACCATGGGCAGCGTCTTCCTCGCGCTAGCGCTCAGCGCCAACACCGCCTTCGCCGATTTCCCGCGACTCGCGCGCGCCATCGCCGTCCATGACTACCTTCCGCACGTCTTCATCCTGCGCGGCCGCCGCCTGCTCTTCTCGCACGGCGTCTATGCGCTTACTGGCTTTACCGCGCTCATCCTTATGCTCTTTGATGGCCGCACCGACAAGCTCATCCCGCTCTACGCCATCGGCGCCTTTCTCGCCTTTACGCTCTCGCAGGCCGGCATGGTCATCCATTGGAAGAACCAGGAAGGCGAACATAAGGGCCGCGCATGGCACATGTTCGTCAACGGCGTAGGAGCCGTTGCGACGGGTATCACCACGCTCATCGTGCTGGCCTCAAAGTTCCTTGCAGGCGCCTGGGTCACGGCGCTTCTCGTTCCCGTTCTCATCCTGCTCATGCGCTCGGTCAAGCGGCACTATACCCGCGTGCACCGCGAGATGGCGGATATGACGCCCATGAACGTCACAAATCTCGAGCAGCCCCTCGTGGTCATTCCGATGGCCGGATGGAACCGTATCTCCGAGAAGGCCATGCGCTTCGGCATGCTGATCTCGCACGAGATCAAGGTGGTCCACGTTCACTCCGAGGATGAATCTCACGGCATCGAGGAAGACTGGAACATGCTCGTCATGGAACCGATCCGCGGCGCCGGCCTCGCCGAGCCTGAACTCGTCACCATCTCCTCGAACTACCGCTTCATCATCTCGCCACTGATGGACTACATCCTGCGCCTGGAGGCCGACAACCCCGGCCGCAAGGTCGCCGTGCTCCTGCCTGAACTTGTTGTACGACATTGGTGGGAGAACCTGCTGCACAACCAGCGGGTACAGTTATTGAAGCTGTTTCTGCTGCTCAAGGGCAATCAGCGCATTGTGGTCGTGAATATCCCCTGGTACCTCTAAGGGGAGTGGAGCGTTGAAAGATGCCGCAGTTGAGTGACCTGTTCAGCCTGACTCGCGTGATCAATCTGCCGGACCGCAAGGACCGCCTCCGCGAGATCACCGAACAGCTCAACCTCCTGGGCATGCCCTTCGCTCCCGGCTCGGTCGAACTCTATGTCGCCAGCCGGCCCACCGATCTCGGTGGTTTCGATTCGCTCGGCACCCGCGGCTGTTACCTCAGCCACCTCAACATCCTGCGTGACGCGCGCGACCGCCGCGTCGAGAGCGTCCTGGTGATGGAAGACGACTGCGAGGTCAGTCCATCGGACGTTGCGAAGATTGGCGAAGTTGCCGCCACCCTCACCGGACGTTCCTGGTCGTTCTGCTACCTCGGTCACATCGTCCCCACGCCAGTCGGCACGCAGCCGGGACTCATCCCGTACGAGGGACCCGTACAGACCGCGCACCTGTATGCCGTGCATCAGTCGGTGCTCGACCCGCTCGTCGACTATCTCGAAGCCTGCCTCACCCGCCCCGGTGGCGACCCCGTCGGCGGACCCATGCCGGTCGATGGCGCGATTACTATGTTCCGCGCCGCAAACCCGCATTACCTGACCCTGATGGCGCAGCCGGTGCTCGCGACCCAGCGCTCCTCGCGCAGCAGCATCACCTACCGCTCGTACGAGATGATCCCCGGCATCAAGCAGGCGATGGGCCTGGCGCGGGTCATGCGCCGCAGGTTCAGAGCCGCAAGCTAAGCGGCCGTCGCAGAACCTACCAGCACATCAGCCTTTGGCGTCATCACCTCGGCCAGCAGGCTGTAGCTGCGCAGTCGCGCTGCGTGATCATGCGTGATCGTGTTGACGATCAACTCACCGATATCCAGCTTCTCCGCCATCTCAAGCAGTTCGGCGCGCACCTTTTCCGGCGTCCCCACAAAGTAGCGTGGAAACTCGCCGGCATCCTTCGCAATCGGCTCGAACTGCTTCAGCTCCAGCGTCGCCTCTTCAGGCGTGGCAACCGGCCGGCGATCATTCATTCGAATCCTCTGCTGTAGAAGTCGGACCGGCAGTGCAAGCCGCTCCGCCTCGGCGTTCGTCTGGGCGCAGATCACCCCGACTGCCGCCACGGCCTCCGGTTGTGCCCGCGCATTCGCGCCCAGTTCGTCATTGGCATGGAAGGCCGCCTGGTAGTTGCTGATCGCGCGCCGCGTCCCTTCCCCCGCGAAGAAGTGCGCAAAGGCATAGGGCAGGCCAAACTCAGCCGCCGCCGCGGAGCTCCACATGCTCGACCCCAACAGCCAGATGTCCGGGGCGCCCGGCGAATCGGGCGAGACAGTGATCCGCGAGAACGGATGCTGCGCAGGGTAGCCGTGATGCAGAAACGCAATCAGCTCCGAAAGCTGATCCGGAAAGTCATCCCGTTGCATCGCATTCGGTGGCGCGTCTTTATATCGGCGCAGCGCCGTCGCCTCGATCGGTCCACCGCCCGGCGCGCGCCCGATTCCCAGGTCGATCCGTCCCGGATAGAGCGCATGCAGCGTCCGAAACGTCTCGGCAACCTTCAACGGCGTATAGTGCGGCAGCATGATGCCACCCGACCCGAGCCGGATCGTTGACGTCTCGCCGCCGATGCGCGCCAGCATGATCTCCGGCGCCGTGCACGCCAGCAAATCCATCGCATGGTGCTCCGACATCCAGAACCGCCGATACCCCAGTGACTCCACATGTTGCGCAAGCTCAATCGAATGCCTGAGCGCCTGCGCGGGGGTCGAACCCGACGAAACGGGCGACTGGTCAAGCACAGAAAGCCGAATTGTCGCTGGCAGGTTCACATCCATTGGATGAGTTCGATCCCGCCTGCGATTCCGCAACTCGCATCACCTTGAACGGGGGACCACGTCCAACCCATGGGCCTCCTGCGGACGATGCGCTATCCTCGGGCAGAGGGCGAATGACGAATCGCGAGGTCGGCATGCCGAAGAATCCCATTGAACCGGCCGCACCCGCCCACTGGTCGAAGCAACCGGGCACCGTAGTCTCCGCTGCCGCTCACCTCCTGCTCGCAATGCTCCTGCTTGGCAGCTTCCACTGGGGACCGAAGATCGCACCCTATCGCTTCCCCGGCACCCGCCAGGGCATTCGCACCCTGACCTACTTCAGCCCGGGCCGCGTCGCGCCGAGCACCGCAACTGCACCCGCCGCCCCCACACCGCCTGTCAAACAGCCTGCGCCGAAGGCTGTTGCGAAAGTCGCCCCGGAAGCGCCTCCAGCAGCGGCTCCCCAGGCGGACCCCGGCACCGGGGCTTCCGCGAAGAGCGGCGCCGGCGAGGGCAATATCAACATCGCCCAACCCAGGGTCTTCCCCTACCCGAATGCTGATCTTTCCTCCATCGCCCGTGGCCAGGGCGGCGACGTCATCCTCAACGCCGTCATCGACGAGACCGGCAAGATCGCCGAGCTCACGCTCGTTCAGGGCCTGAGCACGCAGATCAACGAAACGGTGATCGCCACCGTGCAGGGTTGGTCCTACGCGCCTGCTACCAGGGATGGAGTCGCCGTCCGCAGTGAGCAGGAACTCCGCTTCCATTACGAACGCCGCGGTTAGTCTTCGCGACTAACGCGCAGCCAGCGCCAGCGACTGTTTCCACGTCGGCGACAGTGACCGCAACCGCGCCACCGCCTCAGGCACAATCTTCAACGCAGCATCCACTTCACTTTCAGTTGTCATCCGGGACAGCGAAAACCGTACACTGGCCCGTGCTCGTGCCGGCGAAAGCCCCATCGCCGTCAGGACATGCGATGGCTCCGTCGCGCCCGACTGGCACGCCGACCCACCTGAAACCGCAAGCCCCTTCAAGTCGAGCGCGATCACCAGCGCCTCCGCTTCCACATGATCGAAGTACAGATTCGTCGTATTGGGTGTCCTCTCGGTCAGCGCGCCGTTCACGCCCGCGTCCGAGATCTCCGCCAGCAACCCCTGCTCCAACCGGTCCCGCAAGGCAGCAAGCTGCGCCGGGCCCAAGCCATCTGCAAGCCACGCCTGCGCCAGCTCCGCAGCTTTGCCCAACGCCACGATCCCGGCCACATTTTCCGTTCCGGCGCGCCGCTGCCGCTCATGGCTTCCGCCGAAAAAGAGCGGCTGCAACCGCACCTGCCGCCTCACGTAAAGGATGCCGGTCCCCTGCGGCGCATACATCTTGTGCCCAGAGATCGAAAGCATATCCACGTCCTTCAGCGCGCCGCTGCCGCGCGAACAGCTCTGGCTCAAATTGATCGCCAGCTTGCCCGCACCCTGCACCGCATCCGTATGAAAGTACGCGCCATGCTCCTTCGCAAGATGCGCCAGCTCCGGAACCGGCTGAATCGTTCCCGTCTCGTTGTTCGCCAGCATGATCGAGACCAGCTTCGTGTTCGGCCGTAATGCCTCATGCAGAGAGGCCGGCGAGATCAACCCGGAAGCATCGCACCCGAGATAGCTAACCTCAACCCCGCGCTTCTCTGCCGCCTCAGCCGCATGCAGCACGGCATGGTGCTCGATCGCAGACGTCACCAGGTGATCTCCCGGCTGGAGCACACCGAACACAGCCAGGTTGTCGCTCTCCGTCCCGCCCGACGTGAACACAACCTCGGACGCCCGGCACCTGATCAGCCGCGCCACCGACTCGCGCGCCTGCTCAACCGCGGCCCGCGCAAATTGCCCGGGCTGATGGATCGAGCTCGCATTGCCAAAGCTCTCCAGCAGAAACGGACGCATCGCCTCGAACACCTCGGGAAGCAGGGGTGTGGTCGCATTGGCATCCATGTAGATCCGGCGCTGCATCATCGCTTAAGTCTACGCCGCCCACGCGCAGCGTCCAGCACCGTGCGAAGCGCCGCCCGCCTCGGCGTTAAGGCGCACCTGCTGCTGCTTCTCTACCGCGCCCCGATCTCCACATAAGCCGCAGGGTACGCCGGTCCGGTGTACTCGGCCCGGGGCCGAATCAAGCGGTTGTCATCATGCTGCTCAAGCACATGAGCTGCCCAGCCCGAAATACGCGATACCGCAAAGATTGGCGTAAACAGATCAACGTCGATTCCCAGCGTTGTGTACGTGCTTGCCGAATAAAAGTCGACGTTCGCGTTCAGCTTCTTCGCTTCCTTCACGTAAAGCTCGATCTTCCGCGACATATCGAACCACTTCGTATTACCCGCCGCCTTGCCAAGCTCCTCAGACATCCGGCGCAGGTGCGTCGCGCGCGGATCCTCCGTGTGATACACCCGGTGCCCGAAGCCCGAGATCTTCTGCTTCGTGGCAAACATCTGCTTCACATGCTCGACAGGATCAGCACCGGCGGCATCGATCGCAAACAGCAGCTTCATCGTCGCCTCGTTCGCGCCGCCGTGTAGTGGTCCCTTCAGCGCGCCGATCGCCCCCGTAATCGCCGAATGCATATCCGACAGCGTCGCCGCAATCACGCGCGCCGCAAACGTGCTCGCATTCAGTTCATGATCCGCGTGCAGAATCAACGCGATATCGAACGCCTTGGTCGCCGTCTCGGAAGGCTTCTCGCCATTCAGCATCCACAGAAAATTTCCTGCGTGGGTCAGCGCCGCGTCCGCCTCCACAATTGCCTTGCCCTTGCGCACCCGGTCGAACATCGCGACAATCATGCTGATCTGCGACGTCAGCCGGAAGCTCTTCCGCAGGTTCGATGCGTGGCTCGAGTCCTTCTCGTCCGCATCGTAAATCGACAGCAGCGACACCGCCGTGCGCAGCACCTCCATCGGCGTTGCCGAGGTAGGCACAGACTTCAGCAGATCGAGAATCGGCGCAGGCATCGTGCGAGCTCGAGCCAGTTCCTTGCTGAAGTCCTCGAGCTCCGCCGCGGTCGGCAGCTTGCCATTCCACAACAGGTACGTCGTCTCTTCAAAGGTGCTTTTGCTCGCCAGTTCATGAATATCGATCCCGCGGTAAGACAGGACACCGGCGTCGCCATCGATGTAGCAGATCGAAGAAGTCGTGGCAACGATACCCTCTAAACCCTTGGGTCCTGCGGCTGCAAGTGCGGTCGACATAGTTCCATTCTCCGGGTGGCGCGCACGCCACAAAGTACATCAGTTATAGAGCAGCGGAGAAACCATTGTCACGATAACTGACCATACCGTGCGTTTATCGGGCAACGTAAACCGAAGCGGAACTGCCCCTCTCAGAAGCGATCCGGGCTGAATCGCTCAACCTCCACAGACGTCTTTTCACCCGCGAGAACCTCGGCCATTACCCGCGCCGTCGCAGGAGCCAACAAGATTCCATTCCGATAATGCCCCGTCGCCAGCACATAACGCGGCTGTCTCTGCAGTGCGCCGAGAATCGGTAAGCCATCCACCGTCGACGGCCGCAATCCTGCCCACGACTCCACAAACTTCGCCTCCGCCAGCACCGGCAGCAGCTCCACCGCACGCGCATTCAACCCAAGAATCGCGCCCGCCTTTACCGTCACATCGAACCCGCAACTCTCAAGCGTCGCCCCAATGAGGATGCGCCCCGCATGCGGCCCCACCGTCCGCGGCACCAGGTAGACTTCTGGCGTTCGCACCACGCAACTTAGGTCGAGCCCCGCCGGCATCGTCACTGCCAGCATCTGCCCTTTGCGCGGAGCCACAGGCGCCGGCGACCAGCTTCCCATGCAGTCGATCACCTTCGCCGCGTGATGCGTCCCGGCCGGCGTCTGCACCTCGACCCCGTCCGCGGTCATCTTTATCCGTTCAAGCGGCGACTCTTCGAACAACCGGACCTTCGTCGCCCCCACCGCGCCACGCAGCGCAATCGCCAGCTGACGCGGATCGACCGAGTGCTCATGCAACAGGTGAAAGTGCCGCCCCTCGACATTCAGTTGCGGCATCAGACTCCGGGTCTCTGCAAGCGCTCCCTCCGGCCCGCCCGCCTCAAGCGTCGCCGATGTCTGAAACGGCACGCGCTCCCCCGACAACTCTGCAATCTGGTCGAGGTACTCGGGATAAAGCGACGCGCTCAACCGCGATAACGGAAGCAGCTCCGGAGGATTCAGCGGGTCGTCCACCGCCAGCATCCCTGCCGCCGCGAAGCTTGTTTGCCCAAGCGCCCTGCGCGCCTCAAGCACCGCAACCGAAGCGCCTCGCCGCTCCAGTTCAAGCGCAAGCGAAAGCCCGATGATGCCCGCTCCCGCGATGACATAGTCTGTTGAATCCACGTCTATATTCTAGTTGCGCCGGCATCCCGGCACATCCGTCACGCACTTCATTAACCCCGCGCTTCGTTCCATAGCGTAGCTTGGTCAGTAAGAATCGTGGCGTCTTCATCGAATTCCCGGAGGCTCAACTCATGAACGACCAGACCTCCGGACCGGCGAGCCGCATCCCCTCCACCATCCTGCTCGTCACCACGGCTCTTGCACTTGTGCTTTCTCTTGGTGCACTCCTCTGGTGCTACGGCCTCAGCAACCACCTCGCCGCGGCAGAAAAGCAGCTCGCGGCCACGCGGCAAAAGGACGTCGAGCTATCGCAGCAGCAGGATGCGCTCGGCAGCCGCATGCGCGCCACCAGTGAGACCCTCGGTCAGAGCGTTGGCTTGACCCAGAAGCAGATCGAAACCAGAACGCAAAGCCTGCTGCAGGCCCAGGTCGCCGCCGCCGCCGCCACTCGGCTCCAGACCTCGAAACTCGAGCGTGCACAGGAAGCAGCGTCCGCCCGGCTCGGCGCCGTCGCCACCGACGTGTCCAGCGTCAAGACCGAAGTCGGCGGCGCCAAGGAAAGCATCGCCGCCACCCAGACTGATCTTGCCGAAACCAAGGCGCAGCTGCAGCGCACCATCGGCGACGCCGGCGTCATGAGCGGCCTCATCGCCCGCACCCACGATGAGCTCGAGTCGCTCAAGCACAAGGGCGATCGCAACTACTTCGAATTCACCCTGCAGAAGGGTGCCAGGCCCACCCTGCTCGGCGGGGTGAAGCTCCAGGCTAAGAAGGTCGACGACAAGCACTCGAAATACACCATGATGCTCAGCGCCGACGACCGCAACATCGAGAAGAAGGATAAGAGCCTCGATGAGCCCGTGCAGTTTTACACCGGCAAAGATCCCGTGCTCTACGAGATCGTCGTCAACAACATCGCGAAGAATGTCATCTCCGGCTACCTCTCCACGCCGAAGACGACCGCCCTCGCCAGGCAGTAGGGCTTCCGTCACCCATTCCCGGCAGTTGTCTTTGCGGCGCGCTTCCAGCTCGACTACTCAAAGCTCTCAGCTCAAGAGACCTGCCGTTGCCCGAACTCTCAGCCAGCAGCTCATAGCTCTCATCTCAACAGTCGGCCTTCGCCTTGGTCTCAAACCGGGCTTCGCGTTAAAGCAGAAAGGGGACGCTCTCGGCGTCCCCTCTCTTGTTTTTGTGCGCTTCGTTTGCCTTCGAAGCGGACTGCTTTGCACTTGCCGTTTTGCCTATTCTCCCAATGCACTGCTCACGCACTTCAAGCAGCTAACGAAGGTATAGATTCGCTGTAATTAAGTGTCAAGAGAAAAACGAATGAAGCGCAGAAATCTTTGCGCATGAACGGACATCTTGTTCGCTGCGCCGCATGCAGGAAGCACCACGAAGCAGCCACGCTGCCTCGCTCCACTCACGAAACGGCATCGCGCCTTTGCGCATCGAGTCGCAGAAGCGCAAGCAACGCGCCATGACCTCGGCCGTGCATGAGCGAGATCACAAGCCAAGGCTCTTGCAGTGTTCCCGCATGCAGTCGAACGGCAGGCATGTGAATCATCAACAGCAGCGCACGTTTTGGGACGCTGCCGCGTATCGCATACAGCCAAGGCCTCAGCGATTCGCACGCAGGGAAGTGAGCAACGCAACACCCCTTTGCTGCAACGCCTTGTGGATTACAGGGACGAAATACAAAGCCGCCGGCGCCGCACGTACACCTGGCGCATCAAGCTCCGCGTAGCCGCATGACAGTGGACGCGATCCGACACGCGCAGCCTTGCTTGCCACCCGCACTGCTGTCGAGTCGTGCGTGACGAACCGTATACTACGGCCTGCTTTCGCAGAGCGAGGGCCGGGGAGCTAGTCACGCCATGCGCGACGTCGTCATCGTAAGTGCAGTGCGCACCGCAGTCGGAAAATTCCAGGGAGCACTCGCTCCCCTTAGCGCCACCAAGCTCGGCGCCATCGTCGTGCGCGAAGCAGTCGCTCGTGCCCGTATCGAGCCAGGCCTTGTTGAAGAGTGCATCATGGGCTGCGTCCTCCCCGCAGGTCTAGGCCAGAATCCCGCGCGCCAGGCCGCACTCGGCGGCGGACTCGCCGACACCGTCGCCGCGCTTACCCTCAACATGGTCTGCGGCAGCGGCCTCAAGGCTGTCGCGCTCGCAGCCCAGGCCATCCTGCTCGGGGACGCAGAGATCGTCGTCGCCGGCGGCATGGAGTCCATGTCGAACGCCCCCTACCTCATGCCCAACGCCCGCCAGGGCTACCGCATGGGCGATCAGAAGGTCATCGACTCCATGCTCAAGGATGGACTCTGGTGCGCCTGCGACGACCAGCACATGGGCATGACCGGCGAGCTCGTCGCCGACAAACACACCATCACCCGCGACCAGCAGGATGCCTACGCCCTCGAATCCCATCGCCGCGCATCTGCCGCTCAAGCTGCCGGCAACTTCAAGCAGGAGATCGTTCCAGTCGAAGTCCCCGGCAGGAAGGGAAGCATCACCCTTTTCGACACCGACGAGAGCGTCCGCGCCGACGCATCGCTCGAAGCCCTCGCCGCTCTCAAGCCCGCCTTCAAAAAAGATGGCACCGTCACCGCCGGCAACGCGCCCGGCGTCAACGATGCCGCTGCCGCCCTCGTCCTCATGTCGGCAGACCGTGCCGCCGCTCTCGGCCTCGCACCGCTCGTCACCATCAGGGCCCAGGCCATGAGCGGCGTCGCCCCGAAGTGGGTCATGCTCGCCCCCGTCCTCGGCGTACAGAAGGTGCTCGCGAAAGCCGGCTGGACCAAAGACGATGTCGACCTCTACGAGCTCAACGAAGCCTTCAGCGTCCAGGCCCTCGGCGTCACCAGAGAGCTCGGCCTCGATCTCGCCCGGGTCAACGTCAACGGCGGCGCCGTCGCCCTCGGACATCCCATCGGTGCCAGCGGCGCGCGCATCCTCGTCACGCTCATCCACGAGATGATCCGCCGCAACGCTCACAAAGGCGTCGCCGCCCTCTGTCTTGGCGGCGGCAACTCCGTCGCACTCGCTGTCGAACGACCCGCTGTCGAACGACCCGCATCCTAGCTGTCATGGAGAAACATGCAGACCGCTTCACCGGCCGCGTCGACGACTACGAAAAATATCGCCTGCGCTATCCCGCCATCGTCCTTGACGTCCTCCGCGAGCGCTGCAACCTCACCCCGGCCGACCACGTAGCCGACATCGGCGCCGGCACCGGCATGCTCGCCGAACTCTTCCTCGCCGCCGGCAACCCCGTTATCGCCATCGAGCCCAACGCCGAGATGCGCGCCGCCTGCACCCGCCTCATCAGCACCTATCCTGCTTTCAATGTCATCGCCTCACCCGCCGAAGCCACCACCCTCGCCGATGCCTCGATCGACCTCATCGCCGTAGGCCGCGCCTTCCACTGGTTCGATCGCTCACGCGCTCTCGCCGAGTTTCAGCGCATCCTCAAACCCGGCAGATGGGTCGTCCTCGTCTCGGCTCGCCGCGCAAGTGAGACGTCCGATCAAGGCCGCGACTTCGACGCCATCCTCGCCGAGCACGGCATCGACTACTCCGCCGTCCGCGGCGACCTCAACACCATCCACGACCTTAAGCCCTACGGCGAAAACCCCACCTTCAACGTCCGCATCCCCGGCGCGCAATACCTCACCCTCGAACAGTTCCTCGGCCAGACCCAGTCGCTCTCGGTCACCCCCATGCCCGGTCACCCCGGATACGCCGCCATGCAGCAAGCCCTGCGCGGTCTCTTCACGCGCCACAGCCAAAACAACATCCTCACGCTCGAAACCAGCACCGACATCACCGCCTGGCAAACCCCCGCCTGAACCTCGCGCTCAACACTCAATTACGTTCAGCGCCAGCCCCGCCTGGCTCGTCTCCTTATACCGGCTCTGCATATCCATTCCCGTCCGGTACATCGTCTCAATCACCTGGTCGAGCGACAGCTTGTGCCCCTCCGTCTCATGCATCGCCATCCGGCACGCATTTACCGCCTTCACCGCGCCCATCGCATTGCGTTCGATACAGGGAATCTGCACCAGCCCTCCAATCGGATCGCACGTCATCCCCAGGTTGTGCTCCATCGCTATCTCCGCCGCATGCTCCACCTGCGCATTGCTTCCGCCCAGCGCCGCCACCAGCCCGCCCGCTGCCATCGAGCAAGCCACCCCCACCTCGCCCTGGCAACCCACCTCCGCGCCGGAGATGCTCGCATTCTCCTTGTAAAGAATTCCGATCGCCGCCGCGGTCAAAAAGTACCGCAGCAAGCCCGCCTCTTTCTCTTCCGCTGCAAGCTCCGTCTCGATGAACCGCATGTAGTAATGCGCAATCGCCGGGATCACCCCCGCCGCCCCGTTCGTCGGCGCCGTCACCACCCGCCCACCCGCCGCATTCTCTTCATTCACCGCAATCGCAAACAGCGACACCCAATCGAGCGGCGCCAGCGGATCCCGTGGCTTGCCCGAATCATCGAGCGCCTGGATCCTCTCCCACAGCCGCGGCGCCCGTCGCCGCACACTCAACCCACCCGGCAGAATCCCCTGCGTCCGCAACCCGCGCTCCGTCGACTCCTGCATCGCCTTCCAAAGCGCCAGAATACTTGCCCTTACCTGCTGCTCGTCCGACCCCCCCGCTGCTGCCTCCACCACCGGTCTCACGATGCCGGGCTTACCCGCACGCGCATCCGCCGCAAACAGTGCACACTCATTCGCCATAACCAACTCGGCGATACTCAGTCCTTCCGCCTCCGCAATCTCGAGCAACTGCTCCGCACTCCGAAAGGAATAAGGCACCGCCCGCGGACTCACCTGCCGCTCCTCGGGGTCAGGCGCAAGCTCTGCCGCCGACAAAATAAACCCGCCGCCTACCGAATAAAACACCGCCTCGCAAACCGCTCCGCCATCCCCGGCATACGCCGTGAACCGCATCCCGTTCGGGTGCGACCTCGCCGCCTCCGCACCCTCCGGATACATCGCGTCCCGCCGAAACACCAGGTCCGTCGCCTCGTCGAAGCCAATCGCCCGCCCACCCAGCATCAGCCGATGCGTCCCCCGGATCGCCGCAACGATCCCTTCTACCGCCGCCGGATCCACCGTATCCGGCCGTTCGCCCGCAAGCCCCAGCAGGATCGCCCGATCTGTCGCATGACCCACCCCCGTCTGCGCCAGTGACCCGTAAAGTTCCACCCGCACCCTCACCACCTCGGCGCCCGCCAGCTCCGTCACAAATCGCAGCGCCGCACGCATCGGCCCCACCGTATGCGAGCTCGAGGGTCCGATGCCGATCTTGAATAACTCAAACAGACTCGTGTTCAATCCACCACCCGTACGCACCGCCGTCATCCCGGCAGCACTGCTTCATTGTAGGGTGCCCCGACCCGGTCCCCCCCCGCGAAGGTCCGCGACCCATGCTCCGGAGAAGAGCACGCCAGCCAGACCCGCCAACACCAAATCGGTCAATGCTTCTTCCCAGTGCCGAGCCTCTCGCCTCCAGACCGCCCAACTCGATCCAGCCTGCTTCGAACCACTCGATCAGGAAAGGAGCTAAGCCCGCCTCACCCGCCAACACCAAATCGGTAAATCCCTCTCATCGGTGTTAAGCGTCCCGCCCGGGTAGCCACGAGCGCCGAATGCTACACTCCGACCATCCGGCCTCTTTCGCTCCATCAGGCTTAGCCATGCTCTTCAAGGTCTTCAGCGCCGCCGTCTACGGAATCGACGCCCACATCATCGATGTGGAGATCGACTACTCCGGCGCAGCCTACGACAAGATGATCTTCGCCACCGTCGGCCTCCCCGACGCCGCCGTCCGCGAAAGCCGCGACCGCGTCCTCTCCGCCATCCGCAACTGCGGCTTCGATATCCCGCCCACCCGCATCACCATCAACCTCGCCCCCGCCGACCTCAAGAAGGAAGGCTCCGGCTTCGATCTCCCCATCGCCATCGGCATCCTCGGCGCCTACGGTGGCCTCCACATCAAGGATCTCGCCAACTTCCTCCTCGTCGGCGAGCTCGGCCTCGATGGCGCCCTCCGCTCCGTTCAGGGCATGCTCCCCATCGCCATCGCCGCCCGCGCCCGCGGCATCCAGAACCTCATCATCCCAGCCGGCAACGCACGCGAGGCAGCAGTCGTCGCCGGCGTGCACGTCTACCCCGTCAAATCACTGCTCGACGTCCGCGAGCTGCTCAATGCCTTTGCCCTCGGCGCCGCCGTCCAGATGCCGCTCCAGGTCTCCACCTCCGACCTCCTCGAAGAACTGCAGGTCTTCCCCCACGACTTCAAAGACGTCCGCGGCCAGACCGTCGCCAAGCGCGCCCTCGAAGTCGCCGCCGCCGGCGCGCACAACATCCTCATGATCGGCCCGCCCGGCTCAGGCAAGACCATGCTGGCCAAGCGCCTGCCTTCCATCCTGTCCCCACTCTCGTTCGAAGAAGCTTTGGAAACCACCAAGATCCACTCCGTCGCCGGCGTCCTTAATTCCGACGAAGGCCTCGTCACCCACCGGCCCTTCCGCTCCCCCCACCACACCATCTCGGACGCCGGCCTCATCGGCGGCGGCGCTGTGAATTCTAAAAGTAGATGCGACTTAACAAAAGTAGGTGCGAAACTACAAGAGAAGATGCGACAGGTTACACCAGCGCTGCTACCGAAATCATTCTGGGATTAGGTTTAGTCGCCTTGACCTTTCCTCAACCGCCTCACGACCGAACTGTTGGAAACCATATATTTTTCAGCAATATCAGAGAGGCTGTACTGTCTGCTCATCCACATAGATTGCATCTCTGTATCTTGGAGCGAGGTAGTTTTACGCTTCGGCCCTCCCGAACGACCCGCAATTTGAGCCACACTGAGGCCTTTCAGAGTTAGCTCACTGGTCAGATCTCGTTTGAACTGTGCATACAGCTCGAAACACTCGACGAGCAGTCGACCTTCTAGGCAGCCTGTGTCGATTCGATCCGTAATAGAGCGAAAGTAAACGCCTCTTTCCGACAACTCACCCAGAGTGATGACAAGTTCATCGAGCGACCAGGCTAAAGTAAACAAACGCAAGACGACGAGCGTATCGCCACATTCTAGTGACTTCAAGCATCGTTTGAGCGCAGGCCTCCTCTCTTTGAGTGAAGACGGAGCCTCGACGAAGACCCTGGTACACTCGACGGCGCTAAGGGCTTCTCTTTGCGCTTCTACAGGGTTTCCACTAGCGGGGCGCACATATCCATAAATCACGCGTTATCGCTCACAATTCTGGTTTGTCATTGAGTTCTTCGCTGAAAACGGCCTTATTGACTTGCTGTTGCCCGAGTACCCGCGCCAGGGCGCTATCAGACCGATTGTTCCGTTCTATGTCGCGAAGGCTACACAGGACTCCTCGGAAGGTTAGATCAGTTTGACGAATGAGGTCGGTGCTCAGCTCAGTCAACGGCAAACCGTGGAGCAGTTCTTTCTGCCTAAAATTCCGTTCGCTTACTTCAGAGAAACCGCCTTCCTCCATCCAGCGTAGAGCGTTGCTGTTTTCCGGGGTCAAATTGCTACCTGAACTCAGAAGCTGCTGGAGAACCCGGTGCCCTAGTGAGGATCCGAGCAAGTGACGCGTTTGGAGCCCGCTCTCCGGCTGCTGCGCTAGTCCAAGAACGCAGATGTCATTGCCTGTTGTGAATGCAGGCACACACTTTTCTAAGAGGGGAAAGTCAGCGGACAAGGCCCTAAAGTTCTCCGGCCACGGATCAAGAAGAGAAGATGCCATCAGGAGGAAGCGAGCTCTCAAATCTGACGAGAGATAGTCGAAGCCACGTTCACTTAATTCGTCCCTACGTCGTAGAGGGGGGAGAACAAGATGGGCGGCTAGAAACCTTTGAATTCTTCGGGCTTGAGGATTGGGAGTTCTACCATCGCACACAAGACTTACGACTGATCCCAAGATGGAGAAACATTCTTGCACCACTTGTTTTGTGTTGGTCCGGGCAAGATCAAGAAGGGTTAAGAGAAGTTGTTGGTTGACCAGCAAGCGCTTCACGAGGTTTTCAGGGATTCTTTCAATTGGAGACTTACGTAATGTCTTGAAATCCAGACCGCACTGCTGGCATCGGAACGCCGAGTCGCTGGGGCCTTCGTTGAGACCGAATTGAAGAGTCTGCCGTTTACCGCAAGCCGGGCAGGTGTCGAGTAAAAAAGCACGATGTCTCGGACATACGGTGACAAAAGAGAATCGCCAGTCGATCCGGCGATACGGCTCGCCAGTTCGGATGCATAATCGGCAGAATTGACTGCTGATAACCGAGGGTAGCGCACGGCTTTCGTTTAGATCCTCGGTCGACTTAAGTAGCCACGAACATGTTTGACTGCCATGCTGCTTGAGCAAAAGAATGGCGTTGTACGGCAGAAGGCTTGAGGATCGGAGCTCAACCACCGAGTGGCCGACTGCTAAGGACAGTGCTTTTAAGAGCTTGTCATCCTCGGGCAGATCCATGTCGCCGAGATGCCAGGACTTTCTGTTCTTGCTTATTCCAGTCGCCAGAAGAAGTTCTGAAATAGATAGCCCGTACCCCATCGCGAGCTTAGCCAGAAAGCTCGATATCGACTGACGGGATCGCAATCTTGGACGATAGGGAAGCAGATCCTTTTTGGGGATGGCACCATGTGCAGGCGCAGTCTCCATCAAGCCTTGCCTGTCAGTCAGATTTGAGCAATTTACCTTTCTCATGTGGCTACCCTGAGGTGTTAATTAGCCAATTTCTAAATCATGTTTTAGTCGAGGTCCTTGAGAAGTGCCGCTACCTTGATTTCGAACGCCACAGCTATCCTTTGCAGCGTACGTAAGCAGATTTCCTTCCGTCCAAATTCCAAGTCCGAAACGTAGTTTTCGTGGACTCCCGCTTCTTCAGCAAGATCAATCTGCCGCCAGCCGCGCTCGTTCCGCAGTTGGCGAATACGCTCACCGAGGCCGACGCAGATATCACTTGCCATCCACTCTATGGTGGGAGTAGTCGGAAGGGGGCATCCACACTATGGTGTGGCTAATTGCATAAACATCGGGTACTGTAGAGGGCGCCAAAGAAACAGATACCGTCCTGTTTCGAACGCTCGGCCTTTATTTCACATCAGCGAGAGGTCGCAGCAGCGCAGAGTGCGTCTGCTCACTACGGGTCCCGATCGTGGCTTTAGCTTCTTTGCATTCCGCAGGTCGAGCAGCGACCTATGTTCGAATGTCGACGGAACATCAGCAGTATTCGACAGAGAACCAGGCTGACACGATCGAGAAATATGCCGTGAAACACGATCTCACCATCGTGAAGCGCTTTGTCGATTACGGGAAAAGCGGGCTTACCTTAGCCGGACGGGTGGCCCTCCGAGACCTCTTGCTGGAAGTGGAATCCGGCACGGCGGACTTCGAAAGAATCCTTGTGTATGACGTCAGCCGTTGGGGGAGATTTCAAGATAGCGATGAGGGTGTCTTCTACGAGTACCGCTGCAAACGCGCGGGCGTCATTGTCCATTATTGTGCAGAGCAGTTTGAGAATGACGGGAGCCTTACCTCAAGCATTCTCAAGACCATAAAACGGTCGATGGCGGCGGAGTATAGTCGTGAACTCTCGGTCAAGGTTTACGCGGGGCAATGCCGCCTAATCGAGCTTGGCTATCGGCAGGGGGGACCAGCAGGCTTTGGCCTGAGGCGTCAACTCGTTGATCGTGATCGGGTGCCGAAGGCGATTCTTGCTCCCGGTGAGCAAAAGAGCTTGCAGACGGATCGAGTCATCCTCATTCCCGGCCCGGACACCGAGATCTCAATCGTTCGAGAGATGTATGAGCTGTTTACGACCTCAGGTCATTTAGAACGAGAGCTTGCCCAAATACTCAATTCGCGAGGTGTCATGACAGATTTAGGACATCCTTGGACGAGGGGTACGGTTCACCAGCTTTTGACGAATCCTAAATACATCGGTTCAAATGTGTTCAACCGTCAATCCTTCAAACTGAAGAAGAAGAGGGTGAGGAACCCATCCGATTTATGGATTCGGCGAGACTCGGCTTTCGAGGCTATTGTTCCGCTGGAGCAGTTTGTCCGAGCCCAGGAGATTATTCAGGCCCGCCATTATCGCCTGCCCGACGAGGAGATGTTACTCCAACTGCGTCGACTGTGGGAGCGGGTGGGAAGCCTCTCGGGTTTTCTGATCGATGAGGATGACAACATGGCCTCGAGCAGCGCATTTCGCTCCCGCTTCAAGAGTCTTCATCGGGCTTACAGTCTGATCGGCTACAAACCAGAACGAGATTTTAGCTACATCGAGATCAACCAGCGCTTACGGGAGCACCATCGCGAGATTTGTGACGGAATCGTGTCGCAGCTTCGTTCTCACGGAGCAGTGGTTGAGAGCCGCCTGCGTGGCATGTTGCTGATCAATGGGCAATTTACGGCGTCTCTCGTATTGGCGCGATGCCAGGAGTCGCGAGGAGGCTCAAACCGCTGGCGAGTGCGCCTGGATACTTCAGAGCTGCCGGATATCACCATCGCTGCACGTCTAAGACCAGGAAATGTAGAAGTCTTGGACTTCTACCTTCTGCCTAGCCTGGATCGGCTCTCGCATAAGTTGGCGCTTGCCGCCGAGAACCCGTTTGCCTTGGATGTTTACCGCTTCGATACACTCGACTTTTTCATGACCCTGAGCCATAGGCGCGTACTTTGGGAGGCTGCATGAAGATCTCTGAAGTTCCTACCATTCCGATCGCTGAAATCAGGATTATCAACCCAAGGGTCCGAAGTCGGATGACTTTTGACCAGATCGTCGCGAGTATCGCAACATTGGGTCTCAAGAATCCCATCACTGTCTCGAAACGCGACCTTGATGCGGATGGCACTTGTTACGATCTGGTCTGTGGTCAGGGCCGCATTGAAGCTTTCTTGGCACTCGGGCGTGTGAACATTCCGGCCCTGATCGTCGAAGTTTCCAGAGAAGAGCAGTTCCTGATGAGTCTCGCAGAAAACATCGCCCGAAGAGCACCTTCCGATCTTGGCTTACTCAAAGAGACGAGGAGCCTCCTCGAGCGAGGTTACGGCCTTGAGGAAATCGCTCTCAAGCTGGGTCTAAGTCGCCAGTACGTTGCAACCATTATGGTCTTGCTGAAGAACGGGGAAGCAAAGCTCATTAGTTTGGTCGAGAGTGGCAAAATACCGATCACGGTCGCTACTCAGATCGCCACCGGCACCTCAGCGGATGTGCAACAGGCACTCACAGAGGCATATGCAACAGGAGATTTGAGAGGGCCGGAGTTAAGAGCGGCTCGGCTTCTGATCAAAAAACGTCAAGCGGGGCAAAGACCTGGAGGTCCAAATCGAAAGCCGAAGGTCCCGCTCACCAGTCAGGCTGCCGCTAAGGAGTACCGGGAGCAAACGCAGATACAGCGAAACCTGATCAAGAGAGCGAGCATCGTGAGAGAAAGACTCGCGTTGGCTGCTGCTGCCTGTACCCAGCTCTTCGCTGATGAGAACTTTCAAACGTTGCTGCGGGCAGAGGGCCTGACGTTTCTCTCGGACAAGCTTTTGGACAAGACAAAGGGGTAAGCATGGCTGCTGAATCGGTGAAAATCGCATTTATCCAAGAGGTTCTGGAAGTCCCTCTTGAAAGTCTGAAGGCGCTAAAAGAGACCACTGCAATTGTGATGGGATGCCGTAAATACAAGCAAATCAAAGCATCGCTGGAGCATATCGGGATGATTGAACCTCTTGCTGTTTTCCCTCAAAAGGATGGAAGCTACCTAGTTCTGAATGGAAACCTACGGCTACACATCCTGAGGGAGCTAGGACACACCTCCGCCCGTTGCATCGTGGCGCTGGACGACGAGTCCTATACGTACAACAAGCGAGTAAACGCGATGTCTCCGATCGCCGAACACTACATGATTTTGAAGGCGATCGCGAATGGAGTCACCGAAGAGCGATTGGCAGTGGGACTGAGTATCGATATAGAAGCAATCCGGAGGCGCAGGAATCTCCTTGATGGAATTTGCCCGGAGGCCGTAGACATGCTGAAAGACAAGCGCATCAGTCATGACACTTTTTCATCCTTGAGAAAGATGAAGCCGCTCCGTCAAATCGAGGCAGCGGAGCTGATGATTTCCGCTTCGAATTACACCTCACCATTTGCCGCTGTCATTCTAGGTGTCACCAAGCCCGAACTGCTGGAAAAGCCGCCCAAGAAGTCAACACGAGCAGATCAGCCGCACGCCAGCTCTCTCTTGGAGGAGACAACAGACTCTCTCATCAGTGATTTGGCACAGGTTCGCAAGACATATGGGATCGACGTCCTCTCCTTGACGGTCATCTGCCGGTGCATCGAAAGTCTGATCGACAACCGAGCCGTGGTTCGCTATCTGCAGCTGAACCACGCCGACATCTTTGAGGAACTGAAGCGGCTGGTCGATCAATCGAATGCAGATCGAGCGCACTTGGCCCCGCATGAAGTGTCCGAGGAGGCAGCTTGATCCATCCATTTTTTACGAACTCAGTAAAGTCGACGCTAAGATGCCCCACTCACTGCTGCTCGCAGGAGAACAGAATTCCTGTGGTACTCGAGGAAATGATGCTGTCCTTCGGTAAACGTGCCAACATTCAATCGGCCGTGCGTCGCCACCCCCATGCGCTCCAGCGACGGCAAATGGGCTACAGGAGAGATAATGAGGAGGCCGGACTGCTCAAAACTGATGAAGCCCCGATCAAAGAGGTGATCGATCGATGGGGTAAGCAAGAGCCCGTTCTCACCATCCAAGCGTTCTTGGTTATTCGAGTCGCGCCAAGGCTTGCAATGACTTGCGCGAAGGTGGGCCTGGTTCTCAACGTGGGTGATGCGGCATCGCCTCTCCACCTGCGAGACGCGTTGCTTGAATAAGCCTTGACCTCTTCGTGCGATGATCAACGATTGGCGATCCGTCTCAGGGATGTCTGGGGCTTTTTCGATTGTTTGTTCAATGTGGTGTTCCCAGATCTCGAGATCTGACTTGTAGGACTGAGCCTCGGGCGGCCCGACCTCTGTCATGGCGGTCCGTGCTATAGCCTCCGCCTGGATGCCGATAATACCCATGATTGCATGTGCCATCAACTCAGGTACACGGGTAAGATAGACCCCTTGGTTTCCATTGCCGGAATCCTGGAGAGGCGAGTATCTCTGGGGAAGCGTCGTACGGAGTAAATGGATGTGGTCTTTAGGGCGAATCTCCCGTTGTAGTCGCGTGAACCGAACGCTCGCGCGCCAACCAACCGCCTCCCAATTCAGACCGATTCGGCCGAACTCTGCAGGTTTCGGGCTCTCCTCACAAAAGGAAGTCACGACCCCGATCGCTGGGATTCTGGTGTCGACGAACGAGAAGACCAGATCCCCAGGAGCCAGCTCCCTCATGAATTCATAGAAGGGGTTCTTTGAGCCTGATGCGCTTCGCTTCGGGGACCAAAGATACCCGCCCTCGAGTTCTTGGCGATATGTCTGATTTTGATTGACCCACCAGTAGCGCATCTTGGCAATCCTCGTGCATCATGACGTGCGGTCTCTGCAACGATGAGTCAAACGAATGCTAGCAGATCTTCGGAACCTGTTCTTTACGCACCTTGGAGCCAGCAACGATGATGAAAAGATTTTCTTCTTTGAGAGTATCTGCGTTCGCCAGAGGGCCGCGCCGCTTCTCAGAGAGCGCGAGCAATACCCTGCAGTACATGCTTGATGAAGGCTTGAGTAAGCAGCGAGTGCGAACCGTCGCAGCGATCTCAACAAGTTGAGCCCGGCTTAGGCTACGGGATGCTGGCGGGACAACCAAGGGTTGATGAAGTTCTTATCGCGCCTTTAAACACGCCTCGAGAAGAACAAGGAATCTGGATCGATGCCTAGAGCCACTGCGAGACACCGCCGTGACGGGAGCATGTCCCTTGATGATGCTGGCTGAAGCTGTAGGAGCCATCCCGACACTGAGCCGAAGCTCCTTGCGGTACGGTGGAGGACTTTGCTGGAGAATGGACGACGTTCCCACTACTGTTCACATAGTGATGATCGTTGCTGAGGATGGCAGGAGTAGATGTCACCCTCGCCGCAGCCGCGGGCCGAGCCACCGTTACAGGAGGAGTGCGATAGAGGATGACGGGTGCTGGGGCGGGAGCCGTCGCTTGGCTTTGCTGAGCTGTGGCTGGAGCTTGTACGAAAAGTGAAACTAAGGCGATGAAACAAAGTCCAGCAAAACGCTTCATGGTGTTCCTCAAACGGCTTAGGGTGCGTGTGCGCATCCTACACCTCGGTCAAGTTAGGAGGAAGCATTTCCCGCAATGTCCTCGTTCGCGGAGTCGGGAAAGGCGTTCCGCCACGCCGGGGAGAGCGGGCCAAGAGTGTCGCCTTGCATCCAGGTCAGGCCATTTGCGTCTTCCGTCTGTGCATAGGACCAGTAGGCAACACTATTTGCACTCCGCAGATCGCTCACGACGCGACCTGCCACGGCCTTGGAAAGCCCGTCTCCGTCACGCCGATTGCGCTCGGTCCAGTGGTCAAGGTGGTCCGCATGCGCGATCCGGTCTCGCTTCTTACTGTTACAGCGACGGTCGGCGAGAACGAGATTGTGGACTAAATCTGCCGGATACCGTGACCAGGGAATAAAGTGGTCGACCTCCGCCGCAACTTCTACGAGTGCTCCTGCACAGTAGAAGCAGCGCCCGCCTTGAAGCTCCATCAGGATCGGCTTGACCGCCGTCAGCGCTGTGCGCTCTGCTCCGAAGAGGAAGTCCCGCAGGTCGGTGGTCTCTCCCATGAGTTCGCCGTTTAGCCTGCGAACATCGCGTAGCCACGCGGCACGCACTAGATCCTGCACCAGGGTAAAGAACTGGCGGAAACAGAAGGCGATGCCGGGCCGAAGCTCAATATCTTCGGTCTCGCTTCGCCCATAGAGGAAGTCGAGAGTTTCCGGTCCGACGATCTGCAATCGCCAAAGCGGCTGCTCACGCAGGGTGGGCACAACACTCCACACCAGCGCGTTCCAGTCCTTAGGCCTACGCATCATTCCCGCGAGGGAAGGTCCGTGTTTTTCGCGAGCTTCGCCTACAAGTCGAAGGATGCGAGCCTGGTTCCCCGTACTCTGTCGTAGGACACGTGCCTGTTGCCCAGCGGCATAGGGCATCGCGTGACGCCAGTAGTACTCCACAAGCTTTTCGGCGATCGCAAACGACGAAAGAGTAAAGGGATCGCCAGAGTCGTTTCCATGTTCGACGCAGAGATCGGCCAGAGCCGCCAACAGCGCGTACTTATAGGTGGCCGTAAAAAGTCCCTCAGCGAGTAGACGCTGCAAGTTGGTCAGAAACCTGATCTGCTCGGCGGGTGTTGGGGATGGCACGTGATCTCGATTCTGGAGATAAGTCTACTGTCGGCACGGGGCAGCCCGGGGCTACTGAAAGACGTTGTATGCGTGGAACTCGAGGTTCTCGAGGGTGGGACGCGCCCAGACCTGCGTCGGCTCTCGAACCAACTGGCCCTCAAGTTTGTAATAATCCTTCCCGTTGTCGAACTCCTCGCGAATCCGCGAACTGACGAGGACGCGCCTGTCCTTCGGATCGAGGGTCATGTATCCCTCGTCAAACAGCCGATGCAGGTCACTGCGCATCAAGAGGCCATTGGAAAGTTCATGCCGCTGAGCGACAGCATAAGGCTTGATGTGCGCCGCCTCGAGAACCGGGAGGGTGCGCTCCCCGCTGATCGCACAGCGCCGTTCGTACGCGTCGGTCAGCAGGACGCGGAATAGGCCCTGGCCCAGCCGGGGAAGAGTGATCTGTGGTTTTCCAAACCCGTTTGACTCGATCGCGGCGAGCGCCGCCGTCCCTGGTTGGAGGCTCGCAGGCTGGAAGAGTTCGATTCTCCGGCTAACCTCCTCCCGAAGCGCTCTGCCTGTGCCCAGTTCCGAGTCATAACCCTTGCCTTGCACGGTGTTCAGTTTGAAGTCGGGAGGAGAGGGTATCCACGCCTCGCGTGGCCAGAAGAAGGGCTCCGCGAGCATGATGCAGCCAATCGTAGGATTCTCAGTGGGGAGCATGATCGTGCGTCGATAGAAGCCGATGCGTTCCCGCATCTCGCGCAGCGATCGTACCCCATTCGCCTCGCGAAACGAATCCCAGGCCAGGTTGACAGGAAGCTGCAGGAACTTGGTAAAGAATCCTCCACCGGCGATAAATTTTTCCGGGGCATGCAGCTTGAAGAGCAGCAGCTCGCCAGGCTGCAGCGCTTTAAAGTTGGCATCGGGGGAGGGACGCCAGAAGTTAACCTCGTCGACCTGGGACTTGGACGCATGGAGGCCAAACCACTCGCTATCGGTGACGGCAACGAAGAGACGCATCGGTGTAGCCCGAGTGTACCTGAGGTAGGGACCTTGGGGACGCGGTCATACCTCCGAGAACCGAATGTTCTCAGATGCTGGGCTTTATAGATTGCCAAATCGATATACGTCGATCGGGCCAGAAGCAAGCCAGTTTCGGCCCCAGAGGTTGACTGAATGAGCGACTCGGCCTTTTGGCGCTAGTTGACAGTGAGAGCAATGGAAGGATAGCTGTATCCCTGCCCACTTTTCGGTATCGATTTAGAGCATGTTGTCTTATTTTTCAATGTACCGCTTTACTAGTGACACGATAAACGAGCTTGCAATCACAATTCCTACTAACCCCTCCGTAGCCGAAAAGAACCGCGCAATTCCTATCGGAGCAAGATCGCCATAACCGATAGTTGTGAACGTAATGCACGAAAAGTACAGTGCTTGGAGAAAAGGAAGTCCCCAGCACAAGTCGCTGTGAACCTGGTAGCTTCCATTCTGGGTGAACAACTCGGTGTTGCGAACAAACCCGCAGAATGGGCTCGTGTAGATCAAGGCCGTCCCTAGTAGCGTCACCGCTGCGAACAACGCAAAGCGCCATGGACTTTCAAACGCACCAGTGAACCTCACAAAGGCCATGGAAGCTTTACTCTGCGAGAGCAGTGCGGCACGATAACGCAGATCCGATAGACTGAGTTGATCACCACCGATAAAGGTACGATTGCGGAGGAATGCCATCGTCTCAAAGGTAGATTGGGAGTGGAGGTTGGCTCCAAGAGAAAAATCCAGCAGCACCTTGCTGCGTTCCTGCCAGCTGATACTGTCTGATTCCCGCGGACCGCTAATTGGATCAGCGGGGAATGACTTGGCTAGATTCACTTGGCGGTGGTAAAAATCGCAATGCTCCACCTCAAAACCTTCGAGCCTGAAGAATTGAAATCGATTCGATGTCATTCGCAGTGAATTGCATCGGCCATTTACCAGATGGCAGTCGTAGATGTTTGAAGCTCCCACATCTATGTCTTTAATTTCGCTACCATTGATTGTCAGTAAGGTGCAGTTGCTGTTCCAGATATGCACCTTGATTTCCCCGTCCTCATCATTTCCGGCTACAGAAAGCTGTCCTAAGATCAAGCAGTTATCGATGTAGACGAGGCGTAGGCACTCATGGCTGGCAATATGCAGGTCCCCTAGGATGACACAGTTGAATAATCGGACTTCATTGCTGTCGCGAATGTTGATCTCGCGTACAACGAGGATCTTGTCCTTGAGTTCGAATTTCGTTCCAAAAAAACGGCTGTCTCGATCGAGCCCGATGTCCCGTCTTGAGGGAATCTCAAAACCGGTCAGGCCATGAAAGTACTCAGTCAACGTTCCTCGCTTGACCGCTTCAAGGAAAGCGTCCTGGTCAGCCAGAGAGATGAGTTTGTTAAGATATTTCATAGGTCCGTCTCTCAAAAGTTCTTCAACTTCCACGAACGTCGCTCCTTGCGCACCCACGTGGGTAGGCTATGGTTCATCCTCATGGATGGAGCCATATCAAGATCAATATTATGCAGTCGGTGACAAAGCGCAAATGCACTCATCGACCCCATGTAGGACCACTTCTGGATCATCACGGGCCGCTTCAGATCATGTCGTTGCCTCCCTATGTTTGGTGTCCCATTCTCAAAGCATACGCGGGAGAAAAAAGAGTTCTCAGATGTCGAGATTCTGCCCTAAGTTTCCCTACGGACGTTAAGATGGCTGCAGCGTCATCCGACGCAGGAGGCAAACCAAATCATGTCTGAGCTAGTCGTGATGCCCCTGGCGGCAGAGATGACAGCGTTTGTGCAACGGGCCGAGGACTTCGTCCGGGCCGCCAAAGCACCCGCTACCCTCCGGGCCTACCGGTCCGACTGGGCACACTTTGAGGCGTGGTGCGAGACTCATCAACGTTTGGCCCTTCCGGCCGAACCGACGACGGTAGCGCTGTACATCACCGATCTGGCATGCTGCCGCGCTGCCGGAACCATCACCCGCCGCCTCACCTCAATCACGAAAGCGCATCAGTCTTCAGGCTTCGAGACTCCGGCGACGACCCGCCAACTTGCCGTCAGCGAGACCCTGAAAGGAATCCGAAGGACCATCGGCACCGCTCAGAAGTGCAAAGCCCCGCTCCTGACAAAAGATCTCAGGAAGATAGTCGAACACCTTCCCTCCAATCTGATTGGGGTACGGGATCGAGCGCTGCTGCTCGTTGGCTATGCGGGAGGTTTCAGACGATCGGAGATAGCCTGCCTAACGATTGAGGATGCGAACTTTGGTGATGACGGATTGGTTATTATCTTGCGGCGCTCTAAGACCGATCAAGAGGGGCAGGGACGAAAGGTCGCTATCCCCCAAGGAGCCCATCCAGACACTTGTCCGGTGAGGTCGCTTCGGGAGTGGGTTTCTGCGGCCGGATTGTACAGAGGTCATCTATTTCGTCCGGTATCACGACACGGCAAAGTCAGTCAGGATGGCCTGAACAAGGACTCCATCGGTCTAATCGTTAAACGGGCTGGGGAGCGGGCTGGCTATGACAGCTCCACCTTAGCCGGGCACAGTCTGCGCGCGGGCTTGGCCACTCAGGCCGCTCTTAATGGAGCCACGGAGCTCACGATTATGAAGCAGACAGGCCACCGCTCTCTGGCCATGTTGAGACGTTACATCCGTGACGGCGATTTGTGGCGCAATAATGCGGCTGCGAGTCTTGGACTGTGAGCTCGAATTGCATAATCCAATGCTGAAGGTAGAAATCTCGACAATGTTGTTATTTCGCAGGCCATGGCACCGCTCGCCCCGATGGACCATGCGATCGGATGAACTGCCGAAGGTAGCGGCTCGCTAATTGCCTAGGATTTTCTGTACCTCGCAGCTCCAGCATCGCTGGCCCGTCAGCTTACATCACCGGCTGTGACGTTCGGATGATTTCTTTAGGCTGAGGTCATCGACTTAGTTGTTGCAAGGTATTAAGGAGGCCATGATATTTTTCCTTAGTCTCGATTTCATGGAACATCGCCCCAAGGAGAGTCTGATCCTTCGCAAGCTGAAAGAATGTACTTGGGTTCAGGCCGGCGTACGCATAAGCTCGGATTACCGCTACCCGAAGGCGGTGACAGTTATCCCAACGCCGCCACCACTTTACGTCTGGTAGGATCGCCTCGACGATGATCGATGCCTGGTAATCCAGCCGAGAGTCCCTCATCGCTTCATGCATCGCCTCAAAGCTGTATTCCAAAAGGGCTTCGCTGCCTGGCCTTGGATCTTCCAAGGCCAAAGCCAAAGCAAAAGCTTGGAGGGTTTGCAACTGGTGTTGAGGGCTATTCGTTTGCGCCGAGAATAGGGGCCCAGCCCACATTAAGGGACCGGCTGTGATCGTCGTTCGATTGATAAATCCTAGCATAGCTGCAAAAGCAAGAAGAGCTGTAGTGGTGGTGAGCCGCGACACGAACTCAGGATGAAGGTATGTACTTGCTACCTCGCCGACAAAACGCAAAATCACTTGGTGCGGCTCGGATGCATGCGTGAGGTAAGCGCCTTCCATGCAAACAGCGAATAGAACTTCCGTTGGAAATTTACTGCAGAGGAATGCAGCAAACTCCGCATCGTTTATCGAGAACAGGGTGCGAATAACATCGAGCTCCCTAATCTGTGTTTCTGAGAAAAGCTGTAGCAGATCAGCAAGTTCGGTCGGCGGGATGGAGGGCAAACCACTCCATTTTAATAATTGAGGGCGCAGCAAGATTAGATCTCGTCTCACTGTCGGAGCAAGTGCTGCACCCTCGATAAGAGCCTCGTTCGGAACAACACGGAGGAGTTGATCAAGAACCGATCCTCTCGCCAGCATCCCCCTTCCATTGTCTTCCGAGAGGGCTTGTAAAAGCGGCGCGGGATTGCTCTCCCAAAGCCAGCTGACTGCTTCATCGGACAATGAAAGGTCAGGAAAAGCACGGCTTTGATCGTTGCTTGCTGCGAAACGGAGGGCGACCATGCCAAATGAAAGGGGTAATTGAAACGGACTCAGCGACCCAAAGCTCAACAAGGATGTTTTCAAATGCAAACCCTCACCGCGTTCTGGAAGGCAAGCACCAACTTCTTCTAGGATTTCCTTATATATGGAATGATCTCGCCGCTCAAACGTCGCCCGTAACCTCGACTGTACAGAGCACAGGAAGGCAGTCCAAGTCGGATGAAGAGGCAGGTCCTTCCCATAGTCCACTCTAAATTTGCGAAGAAGTGAATGTGGTGGGCCTTGCAAATCATCGGCGAGCGCCTCCTCTTGCTCCTTCTCTAGCGTGAAAGGGGCATCAGGTTGTTCGCGCTGCAGGCGGAGAAGTCCATTGGTCACCATCATGTCGAAATTGTTGAGCCAAGAACGCCCAGAACCGGTCTTCTCCACAGTTCGGAACGAAAAGCTACATTGAAGTGCAGGCCACTGTTGTCCCCAAAGAGCTAATGCTTGTAGGCCTAGGTCCGCCTGCGATAAGCGTTCCGAGGAGCCACATTGAGAGCGATATATGCAAGCAATTAGTTGCCTTGCCCTAGGAATGCTACTTGCTTTCGCGAAGCCAGCGTGACTTATTGCTAAGGGCTCGCTGTATCTTTTCAAATTGTTGGTAGATTCAGGGCGTCGAAAAGAGGAAGCCCAGTCGATTGTGGTAAGCAATTGCAGCCGTTCGAAAGAAATCAATAGAACGTGGCTCCACACACAGCCGGGACGAGGCATCTCCGGTGCGGGCCAGGTACGAAGTAGAGCGTAACGGGAGGTTTCTCTCAGAGGGATACCGGTCCAATATCCATCGTCATGAAGCCTCGAAATGCCCGGCGCGAGGTCGGAGAGTTGCAGCAGCAAGTCCTTCTCGTAGTTGCTCAGGCGAGAAGAAGTTTGCAGCAGACGGTGGCCATCGTCGTAGCCGAATACAGCTTGGTCTATGAAGTCAGTCATGAGGCAACCCTGAAAGCCAGCACAGCGGAAGAGTGATGTCAGACGACGTGAAGTCTGGCCCTACGCAATGAATTCGCTCGCTGGGGGTTTGGCGAAGTAGTTCAGTTCGCTCTTCAGTGTCCTTCACCTTGCCATCTGCTTCAGTCACAAGGGCTCCCCCTTGTGCTGAGACGCCGAAGAACTTGTTTTGAAAGAGAGCCTGGTTCGTTATAAGAAATTGGTACAGAAACGGCATTTCGATGCGAAGCCACTCGTCCGCCTTCGCTCGGTTGGTGACTACATCCCAAGCCGAAACAACAACGGCGAGTCTCCGTTGTAATGGAATGAATGGTGGTTGTTGAAGGCATTGGAGAAGATCTACTAGCTGTGCCTGTTCCGAAACGAATCCAGGCTGCCACTCGACTGGCGGCTGATCGTCGTTACCATCGAGCAGGCCATCGGCATCATGGATCGTGATTGCCTTATGTCCTCGATCAGCGTTGACAAACAGGAGCAGACCTCCACCGCCGTTTACCTCCGCGACATACTCCGGATCGCAAATACGTCTCGCGAACTGCTGCTCAAACTTTTCACCTGAGAGATCAGTGAAATTCAGCACGACTTGCTCCAATGAGGCTTGCTCTCTCAGATGGATCACAATGGGATGATCCTCGCTCGTGGTTGTACGACGCACCTTCTCGCAGCGCTGCCAACTTTCGACCATCTCGTTAAGGTAAGAGACGTCCCCCTCTAACCTATCCAACACTAGAGTGGTTGTAACCTCGCCGGAGGATACAAGATGCCATAGCGCTGCTAAGTAAGTCGTCTTGCCCGCTCCAGGCATGCCGATTATCGTATGCGTGGCATTCATTTGGGAACCTCGGAGGGTAGGTGGCGTTCGGCAAGCAAATCGAACTCCGTGACTGCGCTGCTTAAGTTTGTCGAAGCTGATCGCCTTTGCTTTGGTCCTACAAGCCAACTCTGAATTAGACGGGACACACCATATGCTCTCGTGTAGTCGCCCTTCATTGCACGTGCAGCGACATCGAAAAAGGTAAGGCTCGCAAAACGAGTTTCGAAAGTCGCAATTAGGCGAGTCCGGAACTCCTCTAACTTGATCTGCAAGTTTTCCGCATCCGGAGCAGTTTCGACAAGATCGATCTTCGTAATAACGATCTGAACTTGGTACTTCGCATTTGCAGGTTGACGATCCGCCAACATCTGCAGGGTTTGTCGAACTGCAAAAAAAGAACCGGCTTGAGTGGTGGGACTAATAACCCGTGCTCCGTCTACCATCACTACAAGATAATCCGCTACGCGCAGTTCTATAAGGGAGCTCTCCAGTGCGGGGTTGCCGCGCGCGTTCTTGTAGAGCTCACCGGCACGATCTGAAATCAACAACTCGGCTGGCTTGTCGCTCATGTTCTCGGGGCACAATTTGAAGTGAAAATACTTCAGTCCTTCCGCAAGGGAAGTGTGCTGAGTATCCGGGGTGTCTCGTCCCGACTCCACACGTTCGTAGTGAACCTGCTGCTCAAGACCCGTAATAGTGAGTGAGCCAGCAGAATTGAGGTTTGCGAAAGAGCCGTGCAGGAAACGGTCGTAGATCGAGCAGATTAAAGTGCTTTTCCCGCTGTCTCGGTCACCAATCAGAGTCACAACGACAGCAAGAGTTTTCGCAAGAAACCGCCCGATATCCTCAAAGTCGTAGCTGTTGCTTGAGGCTATTGACACCCTTGTCGGCTCAAGAAGATCGTTTAAGGAAGTGATCGAGGATCGTTCCTCTTCGTTGTCCCCAGCCAGGAGTTCAATATCAGAGTCGTTTGCCATGCAGACCTCACAGAGTGGCCAAGAGAAGGCGTTCGTACATAGCTTGAACAGCAAGCTGCTGCGGAGAAAGCTCAACTGTTGCACTCAAATGTGCAATTTTCTCGAAAGCGGTGTGCCAAGAATCGCCTTTTCCGATTTCTGAGCTTTTCAACAGTGAAGCACTGAGAGGGCAGATGTCGGAATATAAAAGAGTGTCCCCGGACAGCTCCAATGCGGCGAAGTCTCCCTCATTCGGAGAATCTGCCACCTCCGCTAAAGTGATTGGTTTCCTTGATTTCTTTACCGGATTGAGAACTCTTACAAGCAGAGCATCCGACGCAAAAGGGCCCTGCACTGAGTAGCTCAGGTCGGCAAGATCAAATCCTGCCACAACGAATGCGAGGGGGCTCCCAACATCTACAAAAGATCTTTTTAGCTTTCTACTCCAGCCCCCAGTCAGCCACCATAGAATGGATAGCTGTTCGCGAGTACTAGACAGGTCAGTGGCCATCTTCTCCACTGTTGTTTGCAAGAGGCTAATCGCGGCCTTTGAGGAGGCGTGACTCTCGTTAAATCCCGTCATGATGACAGAAGCCATCGTTAGTGCAGTATTGTCTTCGGCAATCTTTTCTTTTGTGATCGAAGTTTTGACTAAAGGCTTGAAATCGGTATCGTACCAACGCTTACGACTCTCTTCGACCGCAAGATTCCGTAGTCCGTTCTCAAAAACACTGAGATCAATTCCAGCTACAGCGGCGCCTCGCTTTCTCTGAACAGATGCTGAAATAGGTGCCAAACCTGCTAGGGCGTTACCTGCTTCGAGTCCGCTGAGTAGGAAACCTCCTGCAAGAACCGACGATTCCCGTCGATTGCCGCTAAAAGAGAATCTAGGATCGTTCTTGAAAGCGGTCAGAAACCAAGAAAAGTCGTCACTGTTTCCCCACCATCCATAGTAGATTCGGCAACAATCAATCAGTTGCTTGTCTGACAGATCGGCTGATGCCGCATCGAACGCATTTTTGCGGAGCGTGAAATCCTCGGCTGTGACCGGAATGTTTGCAGCTTGATACAGTTCGGCAAGGTTTATGCTCATCTGCCCTTCCTCTTATCAGTTACCTGGTCCATCTCTCGGGTGAGTGTGCCAAGGAGTTCCTGCTCTTTGGCCCGCAGCAAGATCTTTCGCGTTCGTTCAAATTCTGGCAAATCTTTGTCGAATTCCTCTACGAGGTTCAGTTTTCCTGCGAGCAAGGAGCGCTGACTCGCCGTTAGCGAAAAAAAGCGCAAGCTGATATTTCGAAGGCTCTCCATAACATCCTCCGCTGGAATGCCAATTGCTACGTCTCTGGTTTCTTGTTCTGGGGAAACAGGTTGAGCGTCGGCAATAGCCGAGCTGAAAACATCCAAGGCGATTTCTTGTTCGAACACTTCCGCCCTATTCTTATCCTGTTTCGCTCTAAATTGAGCGGGGCGTTCCTGCCAAACTCGGACATGAACGCGAACTTGGAGCTTTGGAGATTCTTTACTTCCTCTCAGGTTCAGTTCGATGAGGTTATAACCTGGTTCCCAGCCGTGTTCTTGTCGATCAGGGTGGGCCGCACTCGCGGCAACCCTTACAAAATCTCGATTCAGTTCCACTCGATTTGTGTGTACATGCCCGAAAAGGTGGAGCTGGCTCACAACTGCGAGGTGATCGGCGAAGACATCGCCATTCGCGAGCCACGAGTAAGGGTGATGACACAGCACAACATTGACAGTCCCTGGCTCCGCTAAAATCTGCTTAGCGGCGATATCGACAAAGAGGTCTCGCTCATGATCATTCTCACCGCTCACAAATGTGGAGTTAACCCCCACAAAACGAACCGTCCAACCGCTCGTGAATGGCAGGCGGCGTTCGCAAGAAGTTCTGTCTGGGGGATAGAGGGAACACAAGAATTGTGCTGCGAACTCGTTGTAGGGCTCTATTGATTTGTAAAGCAGAGGTCCTGAAGATGCGTCCTTAAGAAATCCGCTGATCACAGCATCAGATGTCATCGCTGTTGTTCGCTGGATTTCCTTATGCAAGAGTTGCACTAAGGCCTGCTTCGTGGTGCTCCGGACCACATCATGATTACCCGGTATGGTGAAAACCTGTGAAAGCTGCATTCCAAGGCGAGACGTGAGCTGTCTTAGCCAGTCGGTTGCGTAACGATACTCTGATTCGGTCCCAGCAAAGGCGATGTCACCGGAGATCGCTATAAGATCTGGCTTCTGACCAATATGCTCACAAGAAGCGACTGCGTCTGCAACAAGAGCCTGACGTAGGTGTGCGTCAGGATCTTGTGATGAGCCCGCGACTCCATCTCGTAGGTGAAGGTCCGAAATGTGAAGAATCAGCACACCCCATCTTCTCATTTCATTTGGTTTTGAGATATCTGGAGTGGTTTTAGACTGTTTCGTAGGGTACCCGTACATGACGCCCCGAGGATCACAAAATTGCGTCACATTGAGGTCATAGGGCTGCTAATGCGACACGGGCCGGTCAAACTTAGCGAGCCTAGCATGACAAACGTAAGCGGACAGACGGTCTGTGCAGGAAGCATAGGGGAGCCCTTGCAAAAAGCTTCTCTGGGCTTTGGTGATCAGCAAGGTACCAAAATCGGCGATTCGGGATGCTATTGCAGATCAGCTTGCTGCGCTCTATGTCGCATTCTCGCGAAAACGCCAAAATAGTTTTTGACATCTGAGAATGCCGTATTCTCAGATGTCAGAAAAGGCGTGCCGTGTCGCGCGTGTGTCGCCACTAAGATAAGCGTAAGGACGGTGAAACGAGGCTAAGCTGAGTCCTCGAGGAGGTTTATGAGACAGAATGTTTCATGGGGTCAGCGGATTGACAGCATCATCGGAGCGGTTGAGGCGATGACCTGCGAGAACCTCAATCGCAGCGACATGGAAGCGATCTTTCGTATCCAACGGAGGGCGGCTCTCAGGATGATGGAGAAACTCAATCCTGAACGCTCCAAGAGTGGGGAGTGGTTCGTACAGCGGATTCATTTGGTTGAATGGCTCAATGTAGTAGCGAAAGAGTTCTCCGGTGAGAAGCTACGGGTGGAAGGCGTTCGAAGAGCAATCAGTCGATCCGAGCTTGAGAAGCGGCAGATGCGGGAACAATTGCTGGAACGCGGCCTACCCACTCCCACTTGGAAGGTGTCGCACTCCGTGTTCGAACACCGAGTCCTCGATCTACCGGAGGCGATTAGGATAAGACCCGGCGAAGTTGCCATCACGTTCTCCCCTGATGATCCAGAAGCCGTTGCGCGGCTGCTGCATGAACTCTCGCTCGCGATGATGAACGATTGGCAGGGGTTCTGCTCTCAGATGGGTGTTTTTGCCCAGGAGACAAGGGAACAAGCGGTTGAGGGGTTGTTGCACGATCTAGAAATTACACGGGCGGAAGGGTTCGATTAGCGAAGACGCGGCAGCAAATGGTGCTTGGGCGATTGGACTACGAAACGTGTTCCATGCGGGCTTTGGGTGTTCCGTGTAGAGTCGCCGATCGCCCGCAACGTGCTCCAATGCTTGCCGAAGGGGAAATATGGTCAAGAAGAATTTGCTCAAATGCGTGCGTCTCCCTCGCCTTTCCTCCGTCGTTGCGGCGGAATACCGATCGCGGCAGGAAGCTGTAATCGCGAATGGGGTTGCACAAATCACACGGAACAATGAGGAGTTGGTACGCAGGGGCATCCTTGATGCTGATTGGAATCTCATAGAGCCCTATGATGGCCCGGAAGGCCCGTTAACTCGGAAATAGCTTATCGAAGCTGCATCGGGCCGATCGCTGTCGGCGTTTTGGGCAGTTGATTCGTAAGCTACCTTATCGTTTTGATGGGTGTGACATTCGACGATCATCTGATAGCGGTTCGATGGCTCTCAAGTACCAATCGGGTGCACCTTTGAAGTCTCTGGAAAGATCTGAAGCTCTCACAGAAGTTTCTTTCGCGCATCTCACCAGCCTCTCTGGCCAGTCCTCCAGGAGCCAATCGAGCATGGCGAGTAGGGCTCTCCGTCGCGGAAGATCCATCGAATCGAACAGGGTAGCAATCTTTTCCATCGGTGAACGGGGTTCGGGTAAAGAAACACCTGACGCAGTCGAAACCAAGTTTCGGAAGCGGTTCAGCCGTACACGTTGAGTTGCGAGAAGGCCAGCCAAATGCGCGACGACTTCAAAATATTCCAGGCTCTCTGCATGGACGGACAAGCGCCCTAGTAGAGCCTCTTGGAAAGTGATTGCTCGGCTTGAAGGTGGGAGTGGACCTTCCGGGCTTGCCAAACCTAACCGGCATTTTGTGCAAACAGACAGAGGGATGAACTCCGCAGAGCGGCGTGTCCCCATTTCTCTTCGATGGAAGTGAACTGGATATGAGCAATGCGGACAGCGATCTTGTAAAGCGCAGTGATGGATGTCGCATAGGGTGCACAGCGAAAGGCGCCAGGATCGACGCCAGTAGCCTGAAGGTGAGGCCAGGCATTGAGAGCAAAACTGAAGTCCGGGACGCCGCCGTGTCCGATGATAAAGCCCCAGAGGCATGATCCATCGGGTGTGTCCATTTGGTATGTACTTGCGGAATAGCCTTCCTTCCAGTTCGCGTAAGAGCGTACGACGCGCCACGTGCTCTGGCGTTCCTGTCATCCGCGCAAGAGACCCTAAGAAGTCCTCGCTTGCTGAGCGATCGACATCCCGGTTCCAGATTGCGGTGTCTGGCCAGAGGAGATGACAGAAACTTTGAAGTTTGCTCCCATACCCATCGGCTATGTGGCACAGCCACGATGAGAACAGTTCATCTGCACGTGGCTTCGGCCGAAACGGCAATGGATTTTCTTCAAAGTGTGGCGAACGAGGAGCATACCTGGCCATTCACAGTTTGCTCATCTGTGCTTGGGTCCGTTCTCCTGAGCGCACCCAGAAGAGACGATCCAACGTCTGAGGAGTAATTTGCTCGTCGCCGGAGGTGATTGCCTCAATGCTTGCGGCTCGAATGAGATCTGAGATCTCCCCAATAGTCCCGCCCGCCATACCCAGAATCTTTCGCGATACGATGTCGGTGACCAAGAGAGATTCTTTTCGGAGCGGAAGGAACTGCTCGTAGGTTGCAAGGAAGCGCCAATAATCCATGTTGTATTCCCAACGGGGGAGAGCAAAAGGTTTAAACCTATTAGCAAGTTGCTCATCTGTTCGAAGTGCGTTGAATGCCTCTCGTGTTCCAGCGGCAACAATTGGGATCTCAAGCTCATTCCCCAGCGCTTTAATCACGTTCAGAAAAGCTTGCTGTCTCCGCGAATCACCGGCAAGCGAATGATGAATTTCGTCGATGATGAGCATACGGACGCCCAGCAATGGACACAGTCCTTTCAGAGCCCGAGCAAGATTATCTGCGCGATCATTTCTCTTGTATGGAGCGTTGAGGGAGTCCAAAATCAGCGATAGAAGTCGGCGTTCATCGGGTACAGGCGGAGCTTGGACCAGCATTACAGGAATGATCGTTGCTTCGGCCTTCGGATCAAAGGCGGGTGTCACTAGATCACGAAAATGCCGAATGATGGCCGTCTTACCATTATTTGTCTCCGATACCAGCAACATATTCGGCATTCTGTGTACTTTGGGGTGGATGAGCAAAGAATGCAGAATATCTAACGCAGACTGGGCAGCAGGATAGTTAATCCATTTCTTGCCTTGGATGAAAGAGATGCGGGCTTGATTGTCTAGCGCGAGTACGGCCTCAGTCTTCTCTCGTAGCCTCATCATCCCTCCTCAGAGCCATCATATGGAGTGATCAAGAACGAGGAGGGCAAATTCGCTTCCTGTTCGCTGTCTATCCGCGTCAGTGAGACAGTGGGCGTAGGTGAGTCGATCAGAGGCATCTCGTGGATGACCGGTGTCGTTCTTTGTCGCTCAGTCGCTCTACGTGATGCGCGCGTTTTACGGTTTTCACCGGCATGCAGGTCGTCCATTTCTTTGATAGCTCTTGCGATAGCGGGTTCGTTCACTTGCTTTCGCCCGTCACGTCGCACCATAGCATCGGCAAGTTTGTATTGCGTCAGGCTGACTGAGGGAAGTGAAGTATCTCTGCAAGGTATGCGGTGATAGCCCTTAAGGGCCGGATCGTAAAAGTAAACAAACTTAATATCACGAGGGTCTCTCTTGACCCAAAAGAGGCGCTTCTTCCCCTTGTTTTTCGGATCAGGGGCATTTACCCAGGCTCTCAAGATGTCATGCCAATAGCGAATGCGATCAATTTGAATCCCGTACCGCTGCACGGCTCGCTGTGCACCGGGCATAAAATCGAGCTCGAGCTTTCGAAAATCAGCTGGCATTCGTGGCGGAGCACCCAAGAGTAAAAGTCGATTTAGCCCAGCTTTGTAGAACGCAAGGGGAGTCGTCTTCAACGCCGAGTGGAGACTCTGGTGATACACCTCGATCAAGTACTTGGCGATCCAAAGCCGAAGAGCCTCAAGAGTGAAGCTAGAGTGCTTATCGGAATCGTAACCTTCTCGTTGGCGTGGGTTCGAGAATGTAGTCCCTGAGAGTTCATGAATTGCTCTTGCAAGCGTGCCGATGAAGCGCTCGATATTCCCGCCAAATTGTGGTTGCCCAGGCGGCCGGTACCGCAAGTCGATGTTGTATTCCAAACATGCAAGTGTCAGAACTTGACTGTGGAACTCTTTGGCGTTGTCCACGTGGACGCAGCGCATGATGCCTGAGCAGGGCCATTCCCCCTGGATGTTGTGCTTTGCCAGCCACTCATCTTTTCTCGAGATCGCATGAGCGATGCAGAGTGCGGTCGTTAGTGAGCCAGGCGGTTCGAAGGAAACGTAGTACCCGATGACCATTCTGCTATACACATCGAGGGCAACTGTGATCCACGGGCGCCCGATCGGCTTTCGATCCAATGCATCCACAAGGATGATGTCCAAGGGGGTATGGTCGATCTGAACAACCTGTAACGGATCCTGAAGAGCAGGGAAGCTCCCTTCTATGGGACGCAATTTTCGGGCACTCTCAACCCCAAGCCGCTTTCTCGATGACAGTTCAGGAGCAATAGCGGCGATGCGATTTCGGACCGTATTTTCATGAGGGGGAGTAATCTCAAGTTCCTTACATCGCATTACCACGAGCCTGCAGATCGTACCGGCGCGGCGTCGTTGCGGTGTCAAGTAGCTGGTCTGAATAGCTTCTTGGATGACTTTGTCTTGTTCCAGTTGAATCCTGCTCTGTCCCCTACCTCCAGGTCTCTTATCGTCTAACAGGCTCGAGATCGTTGGCGTTCTTCTGTATTTACTGAGCCATCGATAGATCGTCGCAATGCTTACGCCACATGCATCTGCCCAGGTACGCAGCTCCAGCCTGGGGATACGTGCCTGGCCGAGTAAGGGCTCGATGGCATCAAATCTCCGCTTCGCAGCTACCCAGTCAGATTCGGAGTACGACAGCTGATCAACAGAGTCCACTAGCGACTCAGCAGCAAGGGGTTCGAGGTGTGCGTATTGCGGTTCGCCTCGCACTGGTTCCATATACCTCCCGAAGTTACGCTAGGGATTCATAGCTGGAATGTTGGATAGTTCTGGCCGCTTTACACAGACAACTACAAGGGCGATGTGTTCATCATTCGCACCATCTTCTGTGCTGTTTTGACCTGATTCGATCCCTAGCAAGGTTTCATTCTCACCACCTTATGCTCTAAACGAGGGTTTTGTCGCAACTTCTTCTGGAATTCACAGGCGCCGTCCCCCGCCCCGGAGAGGTCTCGCTCGCGCACAACGGCCTGCTCTTCCTCGACGAACTGCCCGAATTCCCGCGGAACGTCCTTGAAGTCCTCCGCCAGCCACTCGAAGACGGCCACGTCACCATCGCTAGAGCCGCCATGTCGCTGAGCTTTCCCGCCCGCTTCATGCTCGCCGCCGCCATGAACCCCTGTCCCTGCGGCTACTTCAACGACAAGAGCCGCGACTGCACCTGTACCCCGCCCATGATCCAGCGCTACGTCTCCAAGGTCTCCGGGCCCCTGCTCGATCGCATTGACATTCACATCGAAGTCCCCGCCGTCCAGTACAAGGAACTTCGCGGAGGCTCGGCCGCCGAGGGCTCGGCTGAGATCCGCGAGCGCGTCCTCGCGGCCCGCACCGTCCAGCGGCGACGCTTTCAGCAGTCAGCGACCGATGCCCCCCGCACCCGCCCCTCCGGCAAGAGCGCCTCGCAGCCGGTCTTCGCCAACGCCCAGATGACCACCCAGCAGGTTCGCGTCTTCTGCGAACTCTCGACCGACGCCGAGCGCATCCTTGAGCGCGCCATGCAGCAGCAGGGCCTCAGCGCCCGCGCCCACGACCGCATCCTCAAAGTCGCCCGCACCATCGCCGACCTCGAAGCGGCCCCCGACATCGCCGTCAAGCACATCGCCGAAGCGATCCAGTACCGCACTCTCGACCGCAGCTACTGGGCCTAGGACAGGCATTACTTTGTCCTGCGGCAGCCTTGTCCTGCCATTCCGCAGCGAAGCAAAGGAATCTGCTTCTGCTTCTCCGCCTCATCCTCTTGGTTCTCAAGGAGCCCCTGAGCCATCAGCTTCAGCACAACCCCGACCATCAAAAGCAACTCACCGAGACGCCCACGGCGAGGGTCGTAAGCGGGCAACATGGGGCACGAGACACACAAACCAAAACCTTTCGGGCCGCATTCCCAAAATACCTTTTTCCGTAGTTACCTCTGGACGGCTTCAATAATAAGTATTGACGCGACCTGCTCCAACGTCTAACTTGCATAAGGGTCGTCCGGATTTTCACTGATTTTGAGCAGTCTGCCCGGAAAACTTCAGCTTCATCTCAGGGTCATCCCCGCTTGCCGGAGGTGTCCCCTGTTCGAAACCATTAACAGAAATTTGTAGATTTTTACCCCGAAAGGCATCTTACTGGCCTTTCGGATCGTCCAATGCTGAGAATGCCTCACTTCCCAGCGCGCTTCTGTCACACCGGGCCCTGCAGAGATTGATCCCCGGCGAGCGAAGGCTCGTGCGTTTGCGGGCAGACCGGCGCGATGGTTGTTACCAGAGATTCGGTGGATCGCCCATAGAGGTGAACGGCGAACACCTCTCGCAGTAAAGGCATGCCTCTGGCATGCCGAAGAAATAGTTGAGATAGAAGGAGATTCATTATGCGCTCAGACCTTATTTTCGGAGCACTGACACACGTCAACAACCGCTATCAGCTCTGCCAGCTCGCCGCCAAAGCGACCCGCAAGCTGCACAAGCCGAACACCCGCCTTCAGGACACAACCAACGAAGTGCTGGATCGTTTCAAGGACACCATCCCGATGGACGGCGCCGTCGAGCCCACCGTTGAGAAGATTCACGTTGCAGACCACCAGGAGCGCCGCGCGGCTTAGGCCCGCGGCAGTTCCACCTCCCCGTCTTTCCTATCGTCTCCCACTTGTTCCTGCTTTAAAGTCGAGCCACACTGCCTCTGCACCTCCCCTCATATTGAACCTTGCCCTTTGCGTTGACGCGTAGTACAGTTGCTCGTAGCAAACCCCCGCACAACAGAAAGTCCGCACCACTCCGGCCTCCGCAGCATTCTGCCGTTCCGAATCAAGCCCTCGCCCGAGCTTTTCCCTTCCTGTTGCGCCCTCCCACCCCTTTTAGAACCCATTCCTTTTCGAGAAAATTGAAACTCCCATGACGATTTCTGAACTCAAAGAGCACAACATCGCCGAGTTGGGCAAACTCGCGCGCGGCCTCGACATTGCCGGCACCAGCGGGCTCCGCAAGCAGGACCTGATCTTCAAGATCCTCCAGGCTCAAAGCGAAAAAGAAGGCCACATCTTCGCCGAAGGCGTGCTCGAGATCCTGCCCGACGGCTACGGCTTCCTGCGCTCGCCCGACTACAACTATCTGCCCGGCCCCGACGATATCTACGTCTCGCCCTCGCAGATCCGGAAGTTCGACCTCAAGACCGGCGACACCATCTCCGGCAACGTGCGCTCGCCGCACGAAGGCGAGAAGTACTTCGCCCTGGTCAAGATCGAAGCCATCAACTTCGAGTCGCCCGAAGAGACCCGCAACAAGATTTTGTTCGACAACCTGACGCCGCTGTACGCGCAGGAGCGCATCAAGATGGAGACCGTCCGCGAACACATCTCGGGTCGCGTCATGGACCTGCTGACGCCAGTGGGCAAGGGCCAGCGCGGCCTCATCGTCGCCCCGCCGCGCACCGGCAAGACCATGCTGCTGCAGTCAATCGCGAACAGCATCACCGCCAACCACCCCGAAGTCGTGCTGATCGTCCTGCTCATCGACGAGCGGCCGGAAGAAGTCACCGACATGCAGCGTTCTGTCCGCGGCGAGGTCATCTCCTCAACCTTCGACGAGCCCGCCGCACGCCACGTCCAGGTCGCCGAGATGGTCATTGAAAAGGCCAAGCGCCTCGTTGAACACAAGCGCGACGTCGTGATCCTGCTCGATTCGATCACCCGGCTGGCGCGCGCTTACAACACGATTGTGCCGCCGTCGGGCAAGGTGCTCTCAGGCGGTGTGGACTCGAACGCGCTGCAGCGCCCGAAGCGCTTCTTTGGCGCGGCCCGCAATATCGAAGAGGGTGGCTCGCTCACCATTATCGCCACCGCGCTCGTCGATACCGGCTCGCGCATGGACGAAGTGATCTTCGAAGAGTTCAAGGGTACCGGCAACATGGAAGTGATCCTCGACCGCAAGCTGGTCGATAAGCGGGTTTTTCCGGCGATCGACATTCAGCGGTCGGGCACGCGTAAGGAAGAACTGCTGATTCCGAAGGACGATCTGCAGCGGATCTGGATTCTGCGGAAGGTGTTGAATCCGCTTTCGCCGACGGAAGCGATGGAGCTGCTGACGAGCAGGCTCGAGAAGACGCGCAATAACTCGGAGTTTCTGCACAGCATGTCGCAGAACTAAGGGATCGCAAGAGCGCCCTGCCCGCAGGCTTCAGCCGCCTGCGGGCAGGGCGCTTCTGTTTTGGGCTGGACAGCAAATAAAGACTCAGACTGTGAACAGGCGGATTGTGCCCGAAGGCAAAATGTGCGCTTCTGAAGGGGGTTGCGGGAGCACCCCCTCCCCCGGGGGTTAATGTGTAAAAAATAGCATTCTAAAGGACTTAACCCCAGGCTAAGCCAGGGGCTCTTTGGCAGGCTTTTCGACAAGACGGGGGCGTCTGCGACGGGGATTTGTCAAGGATCACAGGAGCAGATGCAACGACAAAAGCGCCCTGATCGCGGGCGGCGACCACTTCGGGGGGTGACTGCTTCGCGTGTCGGTACGCGAAGGAGTTACCGCACTGAGTTGCCGCGCGCCCGGCGTCAGGGCGCAGTTCACGTTGCGTTGACTTACTGGAGTTCGAGGCCGGCGAAGAAGTAGCCGATTTCGAAGGCAGCGGTGTCTTCGGCGTCGGAGCCGTGGATAGCGTTTTCACCGATGGAGCTGGCGAAGAGCTTACGGATGGTTCCCTCGTCCGCCTTGGCGGGGTCGGTGGCGCCCATGAGCTTGCGCAGGTCGGCGATGGCGTTGTCCTTCTCGAGGACCATGGGGAAGATGGGGCCGGAGGACATGAATTCGGTGAGCTCGCCGAAGAAGGGGCGGGCGGAGTGCACGTGGTAGAAGCCCTCGGCCTGGGCCTTTGAGAGGCTCATGCGCTTGATGGAGACGATCTTGAAGCCGGCTTTCTCGATTTCGGCGAGGATGGCGGCGGTGAAGCCTTTTTTGACGGCGTCCGGCTTGACGATGCTGAATGTACGCTGTGACACGATTTCTCCTTGAAGGTGCTTCCTTTCAGTCTACGCGACGGGGGTTATGGGGGTATGGTGAGTGCCCGATTGCTCCGCTGCGCTACGGAATGACAGAAGAGGAAAGCAGTTCATGACGAGAGACGGCGGGACATCCAGCCTGCTGCCCGGGGGAGGCGATTTCTGTGCAGCTTAGAGCTGTTCGCTGGCAGCTGGCAGGGTCGGTCTGTTGGTCGTTTGAGGTGGGCTGTTTTATCAGCTTAGAGCTGTTAGCTGGTAGCTGATAGGGTCGGTCTGTGGCTCGTTTGAGGTGGGCTGTTTTATCAGCTCAGCGCTGTTAGCTGGTAGCTGACGGACCTGGCTCGTCGCTGGATGGAAAGGATTTTTCTGTACAGCCTGGAGCTGTTCGCTGGTAGCTGGCAGGTTCGGTCTGTGGCTGGTTTGAGGTGGGCTGTTTGATCAGCTTAGAGCTGGTAGCTGGTCGCTGACAGACTTGGCTCGTCGCTGACTGGAAACGCTTTTTCTGTATAGCCTGGAGCTGTTCGCTGGTAGCTTGGCGCGTCGGTTTGTGGCTCGTTTGGGGGTGGGCTGTTTATCAGCTAGTAGCTAATAGCTGTTAGCTGATGGTTGGGCAGACTGGTTTATCAGTTGATAGTTGTTAGTTGTTAGTTGATAGTTTTTAGTTGACGGGTGGGTTAGTACTTCCAGGTCATGTCGGCGTTTTTGGGGGCGGTTTTTTCGATGCGCTCTACGATTTTGGGCAGGTACATGGTGTTGTAGTGCAGGCGGGAGAAGGCGTTGGGGAGCGTGGGGTCGCCGTTCCAGCAGTGCTCGGCGCGGGGGCCGTACTGGACTTCGCCTTCGTAGGGGACGCCGTGGCCGGGGGTGCCGGTGGTTTTGAGGAAGTCTTCCATGAGGTAGACGGCGTCGTTGAGGAAGTAGGTGTCGTCAGACCCGACGTAGAGGTGGAGTTTGCCCTGGAGTTGAGGGCCGAGCTTGTTCCAGTCGCGTTCGAGGATGGCGTTGAGGTCGAAGTGGTCGTGCCAGTAGGCGGCGGTTTTGTGGTCGATGGCGCCGGTCTGCTTGTCGAAGATGGGCTGGGGGTAGCCGTCGGCGCCGGTGGGGGAGTAGACGGCCTGCCAGATGTCGAACTGCTCGCCGGAGCGGCCGTGGTCGCCGAGTGCGGCTTCGTAGGCGACGTTGTCGCGGACGGAGATGAGGGTGTGGCCGAGGTAGTCGCGCATGGCGGGCTGTTCGACCTGCTTGTTGGCGCCCTGGAGGTAGAAGATGTTGTCCTGTTTATAGAGGTCGGTGGTCATGTAGGCGTGAAAGTCGACGGGGTCGGGGCATGCGACGAAGGCGCCGTTGTAGTGGGTGGGGTAGAACATCTGGACGGCGAGCGATTCCCAGCCGCCGGTGGAGCCGCCGTAGAGGAAGCGTGCCCAGCCCTGGCCGATGCCGCGAAACTGCTTTTCGATGGCGGGCATGAGTTCGGTTTCGATGGCGTCTCCATAGGGGCCGACGTTGGCGGAGTTGACGGCATAGGAGTCGTCATAGAAGGGGTTGGCGTGCTGAATCTTGATGACCATGACGCGAGGGAAGCCGGGTGAGGTCCACCGTTTGTACTCGTCGTAGGCCTGCTGCTGCTGGATGCGGTTGTAGCCGGCGAGGTGGAAGCGTTCGGAGTAGACGGGTTTGAGCGCGGGGTCGGGCGGGGTGGTGCGGAAGTCGTCGAAGCCGGTAACAAAATGGTCTTCGAAGACCATCTCCGGGTAGTGCGCGTCGGGGTGGGTATCGAAGCCTTCGGGGAGCAGGATGACGGCGGCGAGGAACATGGGCCGGCCCCAGAATTTCGTCAGCAGGTCGCTCTGGATGCGGAGGTGCTTGACGTACCGGGTGTCGGGTTCGGGTGGGATGGGGGAGATGACCTGGTCGAGCGTGACGTCGACGGGCTTGCCGCCGGGGCCGATGTGGATTTTGCGCGGGGTGCTGTAGAGGTTACCGGGGGCGAGGTTCCAGTGCTGGCCTTCGCCACGGTCGGGGGCGAGTTTGACGGTCTTGCCGTCGCCGCGGTGGAAGGTTTCGTAGAGGTTGAAGACGGCCTGGACGGTGTAGTCGCCGGGGGGCACGTCGCTGAGATGGCGGACGGGGTAGCCGTCGGCGGCGTCGGTGATGGCGACTGGCTGGCCGGGCTGGAGGTTATCGACGGTGACGCCGAAGACCATCTGCGAGCGCGGGGTGTCGTCGATCTGCATGCGCGGCTCGGGGTCGTCGTTGGTGGAGAGGAGGAAGAGGACGCGGCCGTCGAGGGGCTTCGAAGAGGCGCTGGCGGGTACGGTGACGGAGATGGGCTGCTGCCGGGCTGGTTGCTGGGCGGCGCAGGTGGCGGCTGCGAGGAGCAGGAGGGTGGCCGAGAAGGGCGTGCGCATACCGAGGAGTATATCGGCTGTTCTTTCAAGGATAGGAGGATGCTGTTACCTGGCGCAGGTGAAGCTTTTCGCGTCGTTGGGGTCGCCCTGGCGGTATCTGGCTTTTCCGGGGTAGGCGCAGAGGGGGCGGGTGATGCCGTGGCCTTTGGCGATGAGGGAGCCGGGGGCCTTGCCGGTTTCGACCCACTGCTCGAGAGCGGTGACGATGTCGTGGGAGGAGTCGGCGCGGGGAGCCTCGGTGTCCGGGTGGTCGGGGTCCTCGCTGACGCCGAATGAGGTGGCGCCGGGGCCGCCTGCGCAGTGGAGCATGCCGGGGACGAGGTAGAGGCGGACGGAGGCGGCGGCGGGGGTGCGGGAGACGGCGTCGTAGTAGGCGATGGTGCTGAGCGGGGCGATGGCGGGGTCGTTCCAGCCGTGGTAGAGGATGAGCTTGCCGCCGCGGCGAGTGAAGGGGGCGAGGTTGGTGTCGGTGGCGTCGAGAGCCTCGCTGGTGGTGGCGCGGGCTTTGGCGTAGTCGCGGTCGAGGTTGAAGGACGTGGTGGACCAGTCGGGCTGCTGGTAGACGAAGTCGCTGAAGTAGCCCTGGCTGAAGAAGCCGATGAGGGTGTGCGCGGCGGGTGAGTCGCCGACGACCCAGGGGACGAGGCCGTTGGGGGCGTCTTCGGCGCCGCGGGAGATGCCGGGGAAGACGAGTTTGCCGGCGGCGTCGTGCTTGGCGCCGTAGATGGTGTTGAGGGAGGCGATCTGTTCGGGGAGGAGGCAGGTGTCGGCGTCGCCGGATTTGCAGAGGAGGGAGGCGGGGTCGAAGCGGCAGTCGCGCGGGTCGTTGAGGATGCCGTCCTTCACGCCGTCCTGGGCATCGCAGGCGTTGCGGACGGCGGCGGCGAGGGCGGGGAGTTTGCGCGCGGGCAGGTAGCTGGCGGGGGTGGCGTGGAGGGCGGCTTCGTTGACTGCGCCGCCGGCGAGGAGGCCGGTCCAGTTGTAGGCGGGGGCGCCGGCGAGGATGCCGTCGAAGTCGGCGGGGAAGCGCTGGGCTTCCATGAGGGCTTCACGGCCGCCGTCCGAGCAGGCGGTGAAGTAGGCGTGCTGGACGGGCTTGCCGTAGAAGGCCCGGGCTACCTGCTTTGAGAGGAGGGCGGTGTCGTGGATGGCGCGCCAGCCAAAGTCTTTGACTTTTTCGGGGTGGCCGAGGGCGAAGGTGGGTTCGACGCCGGGGTGGCCGGTGTCGGTGCCGGAGGTGACGTAGCCGTGGTCGAGCGAGGCGGCCATCTGCTCGAAGTAGATCTCGCCGGCGAAGCCGCCGTTGCCGGTGGCGGCGTAGCGGCCGTTCCAGGCGGTGGCGGGGAGCCAGACCTCGGTGACGATGTGAGAGTCGGGCGAGGGCTGGTCGAGGATCTGGACGCGGCAGAAGTCTTTGAGGGTGGCGGCGCGTTCGGGCTTGAGGCGCTCGAGGGTGAGGCCGGCGCCGTGGCTGATGAGGGTGGCGGCGGTGACGGCGGCGTGGTCGAGCTTGAGGGAGGTGAGGGCGGTGCAGGTTTGTGGTGCGGCGGGGTTTTCGGCGAGGGCGGAGGCGGTTGCAGCGAGACAGAGTGCGAGAAAGCCGAGGACGCGCATGCCCGCCAGTATAGCTACGGGCGCTTCTATTAGGATGTCCGCTATGCGAATGCTCTTGGTTTTGTTGGTGCTGACGGTGGGGGCTCGAGCGCAGCAGGCGGTGATTTATGACGATGACTGCTCGCAGGATGTGGACTGCGTGAATACGCTGCCGATTCTGCATACAATGGCGGCACGCGGGGAGATTCGGCTGCTGGCGATGGTGGCGGATTCGGCGAACCCGCTGACGGCGCCGGTGATGAGCGTGTTTGCGCGGGAGGCTGGGCATGGGGCGATGCCGATCGGGGCGAACCAGACGAAGGAGCCGGCGAGTGCGACGTGCGCGAAGGAGAGGTGCAACGAGAGCGTGTGGGCGGAGAAGCTGGTGGCGCGGTTCGGAGCGGGTGCGCCGGGAACGCGGGCGGGCTATCCGGATTGCGTGACGGTGTATCGCAGGGCGCTGGCGGGCGCACCGGCGCACTCGGTGGCGATCGTGGCGACGGGATTTGCGACGTGCCTGAACCAGCTGCTGGCGAGCGGGGCGGATGGGGTGAGTCCGCTGGGCGGGGCGGCGCTGGTGCGGGAGAAGGTGAAGCTGCTTTCGGTGATGGGCGGGCGGTATCCGGCGGGGATCGAGTGGAACTTCGAGTGCGACGCGGCGGGGTATCACGCGCTCTTTGCGCAGTGGACGCGGCAGCACGGGTTTCCGCCGGTGTATCTGAACGGGTTTGAGAACGGGGAGTTTGTGCTGGCCGGGGCTCCGGCGACGGCATCGCCCCAGAAGAATCCGACGCGGTATGGGCTGGAGCTGGCAAAGACGGACCAGAGACCGATGTGGGATATGTTGTCGGCGCTGTTTGCGGCGCGGGGTGCGGGGTTAGAGGGGCGGGCTTACTTTACGGTGAGCAAGGGTGGGACGGTGGAGGTGGCGGCGGGCGATGGGGCAGACCGGTGGTTGGGGGCGGTGGATTCGGGACACCTGGTGATCCGGAATGCGGCGTCGAACGAGGAACTGTCGGCGCTGCTTGATGGGTTTCGGCATGGCGGCGGGTTTCTGGCCGCGGGGAGTGCGAGGAAGTAGGACAGGGTGGCGGGCGGGCGGACGGGCGATGGACTTTGATCAGTCAACTCCCCGGGGCAACAGAAGGTTCTGGAATTCGGGGGAGATGGGCTAAGCTTTTGTCATGTTTACCGGACTTGTCGAAGCCACAGGCACCATCGTTTCCATTACGCCGGCTGCGCGTCCCGAGGGGCCGACGCGGATCGTGATCTCGGCCCCGGTGTTTGCGCCGAAGCTGAAGACGGGCGATTCGATCGCGGTCTCGGGCGTGTGCCTGACGGCGCTCGACATCACGCATACGCAGTTTGCAGCGGACCTGGCGGCGGAGACGGTGGCACGCACGAAGCTGACGCGCCTGGCGCCGGGCGAGGTGGTAAATCTGGAGCTGCCGACGCCGGCGGGTTCGCCGCTGGGCGGGCACGTGGTGCAGGGGCATGTGGACGGGGTGGGGACGCTGATTGAGCTCGAGCCGGTGGATGCGGCAGACGAGGCGCACTCGGACTGGCGGTTGAAGCTGCACCTTCCGGATACGATCAGCCGGTATGTGGCGAACCAGGGGTCGATCACGGTGGACGGGATTTCGCTGACGGTGGCGCAGATCGTGGGGGATATCTTGTCGATTGCGATTATTCCGCACACGTATGCAGCGACGGCGCTGCATACGCTTGCGCCGGGGTCGCCGGTGAATATCGAAGTGGACATCCTGGCGAAGTATGCGGAGAAGCAGACGACGCAGCGCACGCTGCCGGGGTGGACGGTGACGGAAGAGTATTTGCTGAGCAACGGGTATTAGATAGAGTTGCTTCTCGGGCGGACCGAGGAGGGACGGGGATGTTAGTTCTCAGTTCTCAGTTCTCAGTTGTCAGTTGTCAGTTGTCAGTTGTCAGTTGTCAGTTGTCAGTTGTCAGCTGACGGCATTGTCTTTGCTGAGTTGCCATGCGGCTTATTTTTCGGGGTAGAAGAGCTTGAGGTCGATGGCGTCGGCCATGGCTTTGAGGCCGGCGTCGTTGGGGTGCAGGTGGTCGCCGTGGTCGTAGGCGGGGTTGAAGACGGGCGGGGTGGCGCCGTTGGTGGTGGCCTTTTCGAAGTCGATGACGCCGTCATAGACCTTGTTGGAACGGATCCAGGCGTTGACGGCCTGGCGGACCTCCTCGCCGCGGGGGGAGGAGTAGCCGGCACCCATGTAGGGGGTGAGCGTGGCGGCGAAGGCCTTGATGCCGTGGGTGTGGGCGCGCTCGGCTAGCTGGGCGAGGCCGGTGATGAGGTCCTGGGCGGTAACGACCTCTTTCGGTTCTTTCGGGTTGTAGGCCTGGCCGATGTCGTTGATGCTTTCGAGCACGATGACGTAGCGGACGCCGGGAAGCGCGAGAACTTCGCGGTCGAAGCGTGCGAGGGCGGACGGTCCGTAGCCATCGTGCAGGACGCGGTTGCCGCCGATGCCTTCGTTGGCGACGGCGAGGTTGCGGGTCTTCTTGTCGGACTGCAGGCGGCGTGCGAGGTCGTCGGGCCAGCGGTCGTTGGCGTCGTTGGTGCTGACGGCGCCGTCGGTAATGCTGTCGCCGAAGGCCACGACGGCGCCGGTGTCACCGGGCGTTTTGACGTCGACGGCTTTGAGGAAGTACCAGGAGGTCATGGTCTTCGGCGAGGTAAGCGAGCGCTGGCTGACGGCGTTGCCGGGGACGGAGAAGTTGGTGGCGAAGGCGCCGGGGTGGCCGGTGATGGTGGTGACGGGCTGGGCGGGGAGAAAGGTGCTGATCACGAGATCTGCGCCGGCGGGGAGGGTGAGGGCGATGGGGTCGGAGATGGCTTCGGCGCCGGCGGGGATGGTGATGGAGGCGCCGCCGTTGAAGGTGAGGGCGTTGGCGGAGATGAGTGACAGGTCGCCGGTGGGGGTGGCGCCGGCGGGGACGGCGCCCGGCAGGGCGATGTGGGCTGCGCCGATGGTGAGGGGCTCGGTGCCGAGGGCGTTGGTGAACTCGATGCGGACGAGTGAGCCGGCGAGAGAGGTGTGGATGATCTGGCGGAGGGTGGTGTCGGCGGCGCCGAAGGCGGGGGTGCCGGCGGGAGCGTGGGGGTCAGCGGCTAGCATGGCTCCGACGCCTGTGGCCCAGGTGACGACCCAATGATCGGGGGCGGGGGTAGGCCTGGCGTGGGCGGCGAGCGGGGCGAAGAGGGTGAGGAGCAGTGCGGCGAAGGCGGGGCCGGACTTGAGGAGCAGAGGGTTCATGGGCACCTGTTCTTTCAGGAAACATGATGGGGGAGCGGGTCGCCGGCGTGCAAGGGGAGGGTGGCCGGAAAATGATTTCTCTGGCGGCTGCAAACGGTTACAGGGAAGCGCTATGCTGATGCTTATGTCGCAGCCAGGGTCCGGGTCGGGGAAGGTGAAGCGGAATGCGTTTGGGTCGATGCCGGATGGCTCGAACGTTGAAGTGTTTACGGTTACGGACGGATGGGTGGAGGCAAGAGTTTCGAGCTATGGGGCGCGGCTGGTGTCGGTGAGGATGCCGGACCGGGACGGCGTGGTGGGAGACGTGGTGCTGGGACACGATGCGCTCGAGCCCTACCTGGCGGACGCGAATACCTATATGGGAGCGATCGTCGGGCGGTTTGGGAACCGGATTGCGGGCGGGGCGTTTGTGCTGGACGGCGTGCGGCACCAGGTGCCGGTGAACAATCCGCCGAACGCGCTGCACGGCGGGACGCACGGGTTTGATGGGAAGGTATGGCGGGCTGAAGTTGAAGGCGATGTGGTCGTGTTTCGGCTGACAAGTCCGGACGGGGAGATGGGCTTTCCAGGGACGCTCGAGGCGACGGTTAAGTATTCGCTTGAAGATGGGGCGCTGCGGATGGAGTACGAAGCGACGACCGATGAGCCGACGGTGGTAAACCTGACCAACCATGCGTACTTCAACCTGGCGGGCGAGGGCTGCGGCACGGTGCTGGGGCACGAGGTGATGCTGCCGGCGGAGAGCTTTGTGGCGACGGATGCGACGGCGATCCCGCTGGGGCCGCTGGCGCCGGTGGCGGGAACGCCGTTTGATTTTCGTTCGGTGCATACGATCGGCGAGCGGATCGGGGTTGAGGACGTGCAACTGGAGTGGGGACGCGGGTACGATCACACGTTTGTGCTGGGCGAGAAGGGCGTGATGAAGCTGGCGGCCGAGGTGACAGACCCGGCGAGCGGGCGCCGGCTGACGGTTGAGACTACGGAGCCGGGAGTGCAGTTTTATACGGGAAATTACCTGGACGGGACGGTGCCGAAGCGCGAAGGTTCCGGGGGGTATGAGCGCCGGACGGGGTTCTGCCTGGAGACGCAGGGGTTTCCGGATGCGCCGAACCAGCCGGGGTTTCCGTCGACTGTACTGCGGCCGGGCGAGACGTTGCGGTCGGTAACGGTTTACAGGTTTTCTACTGAAGTTTGAAGGACGGAGCAAGGGGATGTCAGAAGCAAGTTTGAGCTCGTTGGTACGGCCGCACCGGCGGTATAACCCGCTGCGTGGGCAGTGGGTGCTGGTGTCGCCGCAGAGGACGCAGCGACCGTGGCAGGGGCAGACCTCGAAGCCAGTACTCGCGGAGAAGCTGAGCTACGACCCGGCGTGCTACCTGTGCCCGGGAAACCCGCGGGCGGGGGGCGAGACGACGCCGAAGTATGACGGCGTGTATGTGTTCGACAATGATTATCCGGCGCTGCTGCCGCCTGATCCGGATGCGCCGGGGCCGGTGTCGGACGGGCTGCTGATAGCGCAGGCAGAGGTGGGGCGATGCCGGGTGGTGTGCTTCGACCCGAACCACAGCCTGACGCTGAGCGGGATGACGGTCGAGGGGATCGAGCGGGTGATCGAGACCTGGAGGCAGGAGACGGTAACGCTGGGGAGCGCTCCCGAGATCAACTACGTGACGGTGTTCGAGAATCGCGGCGCGATGATGGGTTCGAGCAACCCGCATCCGCACGGGCAGATCTGGGCAACGGGGCATGTGCCGGATGAGCCTGCAGCCGAGGGTGTGACGCAGAGGGCTTATCTCGCGGAGCATGGGACGAAGCTGCTGAGCGACTACCTCCAGCAGGAGATGGCGGCGAAGGAGCGGATCGTCGTCGAAAACGTGGAGTTCGTGGCGGTGGTGCCGTTCTGGGCGGTGTGGCCGTTCGAGACGATCGTGCTGGCGAAGCGGAGCGTGGGAAGCTTTGAGGATTTCGACCCGGCGCATGTGGCGGGGCTGGCCGACGTGTTGAAGCGGCTGACGGCGACCTATGACGCGCTGTTTTCGACGAGCTTTCCGTACACGATGGGCTTTCACCAGCGGCCGACGGACGGGGCCGCGTATCCCGAGTGGGAGTGGCACGGGCACTTTTATCCGCCATTGCTGCGGTCGGCGGAGATTCGCAAATTTATGGTTGGGTTTGAAATGCTGGGCATGCCGCAGCGGGACATCACGCCGGAGAAGGCTGCGGAGATGCTGCGGGCGAGCGGCGGGGGACAGGGATGAGCCAGGCGGACATGGGACCGCGGATCGAGCGGCTGCGGGCTTATCACGAAGAGCAGACGGGCGATGGGACGCCGAAGATGTTCCAGGCGCCGGGCCGGGTGAACCTGCTGGGCGAACATACGGATTACAGCGGCGGCTTCTGCATGCCGGCGGCGCTGAGCTTCAACACGTTGATGGCGGCGACGCCGCGCGGGGATGACGTGTTGCGGCTGCGGTCGCTCGATTATCACGAGATGGTGGAGGTGCCGCTGGCTGGCCTGGAGGCATGGCGGACAGGGGAGGGCGCGGGGCACTGGGGGGCGTACCTGGCGGGCGTGGCGTGGAGTTTGAGGGAGCGTGGCGTGAAGGTGGGGGGAGCGGACGTTTCGCTGAGCGGCAATGTACCCCAGGGCGCGGGGCTAAGCTCGTCGGCTTCGGTGGAGGTTGCCGCGGCGGTGACGATGCTGGCGCTCGCAGGCGAGAGCCTGCCCGGACCGCAGGTAGCCGTGGCGTGCCAGCGTGCGGAGAACGTGTATGTGGGCGCGCCGTGCGGGATTATGGACCAGTACATCTCGGCGTGCGGGGTGGAGGGGAACGCGCTGGCGATCGACACGCGTGCGCTGACGGCGGAGCTGGCGCCGATTCCGGATGCGCTGCGGCTGGTGGTGTGCAACTCGATGGTGCGGCACTCGGTGGGCGGCGGCGAGTATGGAGAGCGGCGGCAGCAGGTGGAAGAAGCGGCGGCGGCAATCGGGGTGAAGGAGCTGCGGGATGCTTCGCTGGCCGACCTTGAGGCGGCGCGGGGGCGGATGTCGGTTGAGGCGTTCAAGCGCGGGCGGCATGTGATCTCGGATAGCCAGCGGGTGGTGGAGGGTGTGGCTGCGCTGCGGGCGGGGGATACGGCGGAGTTCGGCCGGCTGATGAGTGCGGCGCACGTGAGCTATCGCGATGACTTCGAGGCGAGTTGCGTGGAGTGCGATCTGCTGGTGGAGCTGGCGATGGAGCTGCCCGGGTGCCTGGGTTCGCGGCTGACGGGGGGCGGGTTTGGTGGCTGTACGGTGAGCCTGGTAACGGCGGGGCGGGCCGAGGAGTTTGCTGCCGCGCTGCAGGAGAAGTACCGGGAGAAAACGGGTGTCGTGGCGCAGGTGTTTGTGTGTGAGATTGCGGATGGGGCGGGGGTTGTGGGGTAGGGTGCGGGGGGGCGGTGAGGCGGTGAGGCAAGAGCGGATTCCTTCCCTGCGCTGCGGAAGGCGAACGCCCGAGGTTGCGGAACGACAAAATAGGGGTTTTCAGATGAAATTGTCAGGGCTGCTGATGTTTGGGCTGCTGGGGGTGGCGGGGGCCGCGGGGCAGCAGGCGCTGGTGTTGAGCGGACAGTTTGGCGGGACGCACGATCCTTCGATTGCTGAGGATCATGGGAAGTACTACGTGTTTGCGACGGGCGCGGCGCTGCCGGTGAAGGCGGACGGGACCGATGTGCCTCCGCCGCCGGCGCCTCCGGGTGGCGGGCCGGCGAAGAAGCGCGATACGGTCCATCTGCCGCAGTTTCCGATTCGCTGCTCGGATGATTTGCTGGCGTGGAGGCGATGTGGCGAGGTGTTTCCCGAGATCCCGAAGTGGATCCAGGAGACGAGCCCGATGACCGAGGAGCTGTGGGCGCCGGACATCTCGTACTTCGACGGGCTGTATCACCTCTATTATGCGTTTTCGGCGTTCGGGAAGAACACCTCGGGGATCGCGCTGGCGACCAACGAGACGCTTGACCCGGCGAATCCGAAGTACAAGTGGCAGGATCAGGGGCTGGTGCTGCGGTCGTACGCGCAGGATGATTTCAACGCGATTGACCCGAACCTGATTCTCGATGCGAAGGGCGATGCGTGGCTGTCGTTCGGGAGCTTCTGGTCGGGGATCAAGATGCGCAGGCTCGACCGGAAGACGGGGCTGCTCTCAACCGCCGATACGAAGACCTATGCGCTGGCGACGCGGACGCCAAAGACGACGGGGACGCGCAGCGCTGACCTGCCGCCGGATACGGAGGCGATCGAGGCTCCGTTCGTGTTTCGACATGGGGACTACTACTACCTGTTTACGAGTTGGGACCTTTGCTGCCGCGGGCTGAAAAGCACGTATCGGACGATGGTGGGGCGGTCGCTTAAGGTGACCGGGCCTTACGTGGACAAGGATGGCAAGCTGTTGACCGAGGGCGGCGGCTCGCCGGTCTTGACGGCGAATGCGCAGTGGCTCGGGCCGGGTGGAGAGTCGCTGCTGCATCAGAAGGATCGCGACCTGATCGTTTTCCATGCGTACAGCGCGGTAAATGGGCGGCCGGCGCTCCATATCTCCACAGTGAAATGGAAGGATGGGTGGCCGGCGGCTGCGCTTGCGGGGGATCAACAGTAGAGGTTCGGGGCCAGAGGCGATGGCCTTTTTCTCAGCTCAGCGCTTTGCGTCGATAGCTGACAGCTTGAGACGACCGCAGAGTTTCGGCCGACCGAGCTTCCGCGTTTGGAGTGGGATGGCAACTCCATCGAATGGTGGATGACACTAGTTGAGGCAAGATAGTAAGAATGGACGGACCGTGAAATCGTCCGTCGGCAGTGTGCTGCCTGCACGACCGCCGGAAAGAAACTATGACTCTTCGTTTACGCACGCATCGAGTTTTCGCCTGTGGTTTGATTGCTTCGCTGGCCTGTGCCGCGGGTGCGCAGTCGACCACGGACCAGCAGGCGCAGCGGCCCCAGGAGGGCGCGCAGCCGGCGGCGGTGGGCGGGGTCAACACCGGCGCGCCGCATGCAGCGGTGCTGGATGCCGAGCATCGGCCGATTACTGCGGGTGGATTCGTGAAGTCCGGGCCGATGATCTTTGAGGATGACGCGGCGGCTGCGGGGCTGACGAAGTGGCACCACACGATGGGGACGCCCGAGAAGACGTTCATCCTCGAGACCGTGGGGTCGGGTGTGGGCCTGATCGACTACGACAATGACGGGTGGATGGATATCTACCTGGTGAGCGGATCGACCTACGATGCGATGAATGGCAAAGCGACTCCACCGCATGCTGCCCTCTTCCACAACAACCACGACGGGACGTTTACCGATGTGAGCGCGAAGGCGGGCGTGCAGAACGATCGCTGGGGCTTCGGGGTGGCGATCGCGGATTATGACAACGATGGCTGGCCGGACATTTATGTTTCTAACTTCGGCAAGAACCGGCTGTACCACAACAACCACAATGGGACCTTTACCGACGTGGCGGAGAAGGCAGGCGTAGCGCTCGGCAACTGGTCGACCGGTGCGACCTGGGGGGATTACGACGGCGACGGCAAGCTCGATCTGTTCGTGCCGGGGTACGTGCACTATGACATCCAGGAGCCGCCGGCGCAGGGTGCGCGCAGCGTGAGCTACCAGTTCTGCAGCTTTCGCGGGGTAAAGGTGATGTGCGGGCCGCGCGGGCTGAAGGGCGAAGGCGACCACCTGTTCAAGAACAATGGCGACGGGACGTTTACCGATGTCAGCGTCGCGACCGGGACGAACGACAAGTCGGCTTACTACGGGCTGGCGTCCTTGTTTATCGATGTGAACAACGATGGCAAGGTTGACCTGCTGGTGGCGGATGATTCGACACCGAACTACCTGTATTTGAACGATGGCAAGGGCGGCTTTGAGGACGCGAGCTTCGCCTCCGGCTACGCCTTGAACGAGGGCGGCCGTGAGACGGCGACGATGGGGATTGCTGCGGGCGACATCTCGCACAATGGTCGGATCGACCTGTACAACACGACGTTTTCCGATGACTACAAGCCGCTCTACCGCAATGACGGGGATGCGAACTTCACCGACATCAGCTACCAGATGGGCATCGCGGAGCCGACGGTGCCGTTCCTTGGCTGGGGTACGGCGTTCTTCGACTACGACAATGATGGGTGGCTCGATCTGATGGAGGCGAACGGGCATGTGTACCCTGCGGTCGACCAGCAGAACTGGGGCACGAGCTGGGCGGAGCGTCCGCTGCTGATGCATAACAACAAGGGCAAGCTCGAGGTCGTGGCGCCGGTCGAGGGTTCGGGCCTGGCAAAGTTAGGCGTGGGGCGCGGGCTGGCGTATGGCGACCTGTTCAATGACGGCAAGATCGATGTGGTGATCAACAACGTCGATGCCCCGCCGACGTTGTTGCGCAACGTGGAGAAGAATAATAACCACTGGGTGGAGTTGAAGCTGGTTGGTGGGCCCAAGAGTCCGCGCGACGCCGTTGGAGCGACGGTGTACGTTACGGCAAATAGTTTCAAGCAGCGCGCGGATGTGATCAGCGGCGGCAGCTTCTCCTCGAGCCCCGATCCGCGGGTGCACTTCGGGATTGGACCGGCAACTTCGGTCGATGATGTCGAAGTGCATTGGCCGGGTGGAGCGGTGGAGAAGGTGACGCTGCCGGGAGTGGATGAGATTTTCACGGTAGTGCAGGGCAGCGGCGTGGGTAAGCCCATGCAGGCGATGAAGGCGGGGACGAAGTGAAGCAGTCCTGGAGATTCGGAGTGCGGCGTACGGCCGGCATGGGTCTTTGCATCGTGGCGGGGCTTGCACTGTCGACGACGGCCGCGCACTGGCTGCCCGAGAAGACGGCGCAGGCGAGCGAGGATCCGGGCGCAGTGCGGCATGCCTTCTCGGTGAAAGTGGCGGAGCACTACGACTTCAAGTTCGGCAAGGACAAGCCGTTTTTGCCTTCGAACGCGACGACCGACACGGGCGAGTTTCTGGATGCAAAGAGTTTTCCTGACGCGAACTACTGCGCGCACTGCCACCAGGAGTCGCATAAGGAGTGGCGTCAGTCGGCGCATGCGAACTCGTTCCGGACGCCCTGGTACAAGAAGAACGTCAACCTGATGATGTCGCAGAAGGGCAATGAGTATGCACGTCATTGCGAGGGCTGCCACAACCCGATCGCGCTGGTGTCGGGCACGATCACGAAGGGTGCGTCGCAGAAGCGGCCGACCGATGATGACGGCATCACCTGTTCGGTGTGCCATTCGATTCAGTCGGTAGACAAGCGCGGCACGGGGAGCTATGTGCTGGCGCAGCCGACGGCGTTGCTGGATGCCGAGGGTAAGCCGATCTATGGAAAGGTGGCGGATTCGGAGATCCTGGCGCATCTCGACCGGCATAGCGCGGCGGTGATGAAGCCGTTTTATAAAACGACGGACTATTGCGGTGCGTGCCACAAGGCAGCACTGCCGCAGCAGCTGAACGACTACAAGTGGCAGCGGGCAATCTTCCTGTCGGATGAGTGGCAGAACTCTTCTTTCGCCAAGCAGTCGCCGCTGCCGTTCTATGTCAAGCCCGCGGTCTCGACCTGCCAGACGTGCCACATGGGGCGTGATGTGCTGTCGCTTCCGGATCCCGGCGCCAAGGAAGGCAAGCTTGCGTCGCATCGCTGGCTGGGCGCGAACACGCTGCTGCCGGCGTATTACAAGTACGATGAGCAGCTTGCCAAGGAGAAGGCATTTTTGCAGGCGGGTGTGTTCAACGTCGACCTGTTCGCGATTGAGAAGGGCCGGGACCAGGGTGTGATCGCGCCGCTCGGGCTGACGCCGTTCACCCTGCAGGCAGGCGACCCGGTGACGGTCTCGGTCGTGATTCAGAACAAGGGCGCGGCGCACTCGCATGTGCCGGAGCAGCGCGACATGTACGAGTCGTGGGTGCAGTTCACGGTGAAGGCGGCCGATGGGTCGACGGTCATGGAGAGCGGGTTTCTGCGGCCGGACGGCTCGCTCGACGAGCGGGCGCACAGCTTCACGAATCGGCTGATCAATAAGGAAGGTACGCTGAACGGTCTCCACGAGGTGTGGCAGAACCGGGTGGTGGCGTACAACAATACGATCCAGTCGGGCCGGTCGCAGATCGTCCGTTATCAGTTCAAGGTGCCGGAGACGATGACTGCGGGCGAACTGACGGTGACAGCGCAGGTGAACTACCGGCGCTTCAACCAGCATTTCATCAACTTCGGTTTGAGTAAGGGCTATATTCAGCCGCTGGTCGTGATGACCTCACGCACGCGGGTGTTGAAGATCGGGGCGAATGACCCTGAGGCCAAGCCGGATGCGGCGGACAACCCGCTGTGGATGCGCTGGAATAACTATGGGATCGGGCTGCTCGATGCGCAACAGTATGGCGACAGCGTGCATGCGTTCGAGCAGGTGGCGCGGCTACGGCCGGATTATGTAGATGCCTACACGAACATCGCGCTGGCGAACTTCCAGTGGGAGAAGTATGACAAGTCGCGGATCGATCTCGAGAAGGCACTGACGATCGATCCCAAGAATGCACGGGCGCTTTATTACCTGGCGCTGGTGGAGCGGAATGAAGGCAATCTCGATGCGGCGATTGAGGACTTGAAGAAGGTTGCCCTCGCTTTTCCGGAGTCGCGCGATGCGCATCGTGAGCTCGGCTTCAGCTACTACCAGCAACACAAGTACCAGCAGGCCAAGGTGGAGTACGAGCGGGTTCAGGCGATCGATCCGGATGATCTCTCGGCGCACTACAATCTCTCGATCCTGTACCGGCGCCTGGGGATGAAGCCTGAAGCAGCGGTCGAAGCGGCGAAGTTTGCCGATCAGAAGGATGACCCGACGGCGAACACCTACGCGCTCGAGTACCTGCGAAAGCATGATGAGATCGCAGCGGAGAGCGTGCCGTGGCACGTGCATGGCGAAGCCGAGCCGGCGAAGCGGGCGGGCGGCGGCAATTGAAATTGTGGTTGGGAGCAGTGGGCTGTGGTGCCGTCCTTGCGTGCGCGATGAGCGTGGCGGCGCGGCCGTCGATGCAGGAGCCCGATGCGCCGGCGCCGCCGGTGAAGCCGCCGGCTATCCTCGACGGGGCGAAGTCGTTTCAGGAACGGGGCTGCTCGCAGTGCCACGAAATTCGCGGCGTTGGGGGACGGAGAGGTCCAGACCTTAGCGGGGTCGGGAGGCGTCTGAAGAAGGACGCGATTCGCAACCAGATCCTGAAGGGCGGCGATGCGATGCCTGAGTTTGCCGACGCGCTGCAACCTGAGGAGATTGATGCACTGTCGGTTTACCTGGTGAGGCTGCGGGATAAGACGCCTGCGGTGCCGCATCCAGCAGCGGTGCCTGCGAAGCCAGCGGCTCCTGCGAAGCCAGTGGCTGCCGACGCGCCCGAATAACTATAGCTTCGAGATAACCGGCGCGAGATCGCTGAGCGCGTTCTTCGGCAGACCCGTCGTCTGGCGCACGATGAGGCGTGTGGGAACGATGCTTTTGCCGGCGCTGGGTGGGCGCTGGTCCACGGGCTGCATCTGGGTCAGCAGACTTGCCACCGCGGCCTTTGCGAGGTCGTTGCAGCTCATGCGAATCGTAGTGAGTGGCGGAATGGTGTACTCGGCGAGATGAATGTCGTCGAAGCCGACAAGCGAGAAGTCATCGGGCACCTTGAGGTTCGCTTCAAACAGGGCATGCTGTACGCCGATGGCGGTCATGTCGTTCGAGCACATAACGGCGGTGGGCCAGACGGGAAGCGAGAGAATGTGTTGCATCGCGTCGCGCCCGCCGTCGAGCGTATGGGTTCCTTCGACGATCCACTGCGGGTCCGCGGCGAGGCCGATCTGCCTCATGCATTCGAGGAAGGCTGTCTTGCGGCCAAGGGCGGAGCGCAGGCGCAGTGGGCCGGAGATGAAGCCAATCCGGCGATGGCCCAGCACGGCGAGATGCTGGACCGCCTCGCGAATGCCGGCACGATAGTCGACCGCAAGGACACTGCTGTCGGGCTGTTTCGAGGCCATGTCGATGAAGACGACGGGGATCTCTTCGTCGGTGAAGCGATCGAGGATGAACTCTTCAACGCCGAAGGTCATGATGGCGACGCCGTCTACCTTGCGTTCGAGCATGCGTCGGGCGCAGAGCTCCATCGTGCGGGGCTCATAGTTCGTAGAGCCGATGAGGATTTCGTAACCGCGCGAGACGGCAACCTGTTCGAACTCCTGGATGAGTTCGGGAAAGAACGGATTAGTGATCTCGGAGATGATGAGGCCGAGCAGCTTGCTCTTGCCCGAGACGAGGGCGCGGGCCTGGGTGTTGGGGAAGTAATTAAGCTCGTCGACGGCTTTCCAGACACGGGCAGCGAGGACCGGGTCGACCGTTGGCACGTGATTGATTGTGCGCGAGACGGTGGCGATAGAGACCTTGGCGTGCGCGGCGACGCCCCGGATGTCGATCTTAGGAGCGGTGCCGTTCTTCGGGGTACGTTTCATGCAGGCGGGCCCCTTGGAGGGTTTAGGTGTGGGGTATGTTGTGATCCTAACAATGAACCGGGTTGACAGCGCAGTGGGGAAGCCGATATTGTCTGCAATGTTTCAGGAAAACGTTTACAGTGCGTTTCCCCTGCTCGTGCCACCTCTTGGCTTCACCCGTGTACCCTCAAGAAAACAATCAACCACCTCAATGTTCGACCAGGAATTGCTATGCCTATCGTCGCCGGAGTTGATTTTGGAACGCTCAGTGTTCGCGTGACCTTGCTTGACAGCACACGCGGACGACTTGGGACTGCCTCTGCTTCCTACCCGCTGCACCGCAAGCGTGAGGACCCTGACTACGCGACGCAGTCGCATGACGACCAGATGTCGGCGCTGGCGAAGGCGACGCGCGATGTGCTGGCGCAGACGAAGGTCGACGGCAGGGATGTGGTGGCGCTGGCGCTCGATACAACGGGGTCGAGTGTGGTGATGGTCGACGCAAAGATGCAGCCGCTCGATGAGTACATGCTGTGGTGCGACCACCGAGCGCACAGGGAAGCGCAACAGATCACCGAGTTGGCGCATGCCGATAAGCTCGAGGCGATCGAGTGGTGCGGCGGTGTGTATTCGCACGAATGGGGTTTCGCGAAGCTGCTGTACTGGCTGCGGAACAATCCGGGGAAGCGCGCGCAGTTCGCCTCGGCGTTCGAGCACTGCGACATGGTGGCGGCGACACTGATCGGCATCACCGACCCGAAGCTGGTGCCGCGCAGCGTGTGCGCGATGGGGCACAAGTGGATGTGGAACCCGAAATGGGGCGGCCTGCCGGCGCAGGAGTTTCTCACAAAGTTGGACCCGCTGTTTGACGGCATTCGCGAGAAGCTCGACGGCCGATATCTTAAGTCCGATGCAGTGGCTGGGACGCTAAGCGCGGAGTGGGCGGATCAGATGGGGCTTGCGGCCGGCATTCCGATTCCGGTGGGCGCGTTCGATGCGCATTGGGATGCGATCGGTGCGGGCTGCAAAGAGGGCGACGTGGTGAACGTGGTGGGCACCTCCACCTGCATCATCGCGATGGCGCGCGAGACGCAGCTGGTCCCGGGTGTGTGTGGTGTGGTGCCGGGGAGCGTCGACCCGAAGTTCACGGGGATCGAGGCAGGGCTTTCGGCGACGGGCGATATCTTCGAGGCAATCGCGAAGCGCGCGGGGACGGATGTGAAGGCGCTGTCGCAGGGGCTGGAAGAGTATCGGCCAGGGCAGACCGGACTCCTGCGGCTCAGCTGGGATAACGGCGATCGCACCGTGCTGGTGAATCCGGAGCTGGGTGGAATGACGCTTGGCTGGAACCTGATTCACACGGCGAAGGACGAGTTGTTCGCGGCGATTGAGGGGACGGCGTTTCACACGCGGATCATCCTCGAACGGATGGCGGAGCATGGGGTGCCGGTCGAACGCGTGATCAACGCCGGAGGTATTCCGCAGAACAATACCGTCCTCAACCAGGTGTATGCGGATGTGCTCAACAAGCCGGTGCTGGTGCCGGATGGCACGCCGACGAGTCTCGGCTCGGGCATCTTCGCGCTGGTCGCGGCGGGGGTCTTTCCGTCGATTGAAGCGGGTCAGGAGGCAATGTGCCTGCCATTCCGGACCTACGAGCCGGAGCCAGGGGCAGCCGCGCGATACGAGCGTCTCTTCAAGCTGTACAAGGATGTTTACTTCGCCTTCGGGAAGCGCTCGAGCACGCCAATCGCGCTGGGCGATGTGCTGCCGGAACTGAGGCTGATTGCGGCCGAAGCACAGGCCTCGAAGCAGGCGCTGGCAGGCCTGCTGGCCTGAGCTTTGCGCGCGGAGACCCGGATGAGGTAGAAACGCCTGATGACACCGTTTGCATGGCTCAGGCGCTTTCTCCTCGCGACGTTCATTCTGGCAGCAGTTGGCATTGGTTCGGCACAGGTCGACGGCACACTTAGCAACCCGATGTTCCCCGGCGATCATCCGGACCCCAGCGTGATCCGCGTTGGCAAGACGTACTGGACGGCCAGCACCGCGGGCAACTGGGCTCCGTTGTTTTCGTTGTACAAGTCGACCGACCTGCATCACTGGACGGCCGCAGGCGCCATCTTCGAGCGCGCGCCTGAGTGGGCGAAGAGCGAGTTCTGGGCTCCGGAGATCGTGTACGACCGCGGCAAGGTGCTGGTCTACTATGTGGGCCGCGACCTGAAGGGAACGCTCTGTGTGGCGTCGGCTTCCGCCGATGAGCCAGAGGGACCGTATGAAGATCACGGTCCGCTGGTTTGTCAGGAGGATGGATCGATCGACCCCGCCTTCATGCGCGATGAGCAGGGCAAGCCGTATCTCATCTGGAAGGAAGATGGCAACTCGCGGCATGAGCTGACGAAGATGTGGGCGCAGCCGCTTGCGCCCGATCTCGCGCACCTCGCCGGGGAGAAGACGCAGATATTGATCAATGAGCCGGAGACGTGGGAGGGTGGCGTGGTCGAGGCACCTTACCTCATGCGCCACAACGGCAGGTTCTACATGTTCTACGCGGGCAATGCGTGCTGCGGCGTGGGTTGCCACTACGCTGAAGGCGTAGCCCGCGCTGCCCATTTGCTGGGGCCATGGGAGAAGAACCCGGCGAATCCGATCATTGCGGCGAATGGCGCGTGGCGATGCCCGGGACACGGGTCCGCGGTGCAGACTCCTGGTGGCAAAGACCTGTTCGTGTACCACGCGTATCCGGCATCGGGCACGGTTTACCTGGGACGTGAATCGCTGATCGACTCAATCACCTGGAACGCCAAGGGATGGCCCGTCGTGAACGGTGGACGCGGACCGGGCAGCGGCGGCAGCAAGCTAGCCGCGGTTCCTCCTTATGTCGACAACTTCAGCGGGACCAAGCTGAGCCCGGAGTGGAAGTGGCCGATTGGCCACGAGCCGCAGGGAACTGTCGCGGGCGGCAAGTTGACGCTGACCGTGCCGCAGCAAGCCGTGCAAAGCTTTGTCGCGCGCTCACTGACGACGGGCACCTACGTGGCGACGGTGAGTGTGCCGGCTGGTGGCGATGCCGAGACCGGACTCGGCCTGATCGGCGACGCACACGATGACATCGTCCTCTCGCGGCGTGGGCAGACATTGGAGTTGTGGCAGTCGAGCCGCGAGGGCCGCAAGAGCCTTTGGAAGCAGGACGGCGTCTCGGGCGACAGCCTGTGGTTGCGGGTGAGCTCAACGGCGCAGGGACAAGCTGATTTCAGCTACCGGACGGGAACCGGAGAGTGGCTCCCGGCGGGGCAGACGGTTGAGCTGAAGGGCCTGCTGCCTTGGGATTCGGGACTGCGGGTCGGCCTGGTCGTCGCGGGCAGCGCCGGGACCAGCGGCAGCTTCGCCAGCTTCCGCGTTGGCGAACACGAGTGACAGGAAGTGAAGAAGGCTGAGCGGCGAGTGCCACTCAGCCTTCTTCATGTGCGTTGAGGCTTAGTGCAGCGGGATGTCGATCACCTGGATCGTATAGCCCGGCACCGTATGCTTCCACGCGCCGGCCGGGATATGCTCGGTCGCAACCTTCGGCACAATCGCGTTGGGGTCGGTGAGCGAGTTAGTGGCCTGGAAGCTGCCCGCGTGGAGCACATTCATGGTCGCGTTGTGTGCCTTGCCGTCGAGCTCAATGGACATGGGCGCATCGATGCTTGAGGCGTTCACCAGCTTCAGGTGCATCATGTGCGTCTTCGAATCGACCGAGACCGAATAGAAGAGCTTGTCGCCCTCGCCCGTGATCGACGACTCCGGCGTGCCGTCGCCGAGGTGTCCGGCGAAGAGCGCCTGCGCGTAGTAGCTCGGGGAGGCGTAGCTCGTCAGCGCGTCGTAGCCGATCAAGTCCGGCGCCCATTGCATGGCGCCCGGGTTCACGTTGACGAAGAGCGGCGCGTAGCTTGCCATGATGATCAGGTCGCTGTTGCGCTCGAGCGAGGTCATGAACGCCGCGTCTCCGAGGGCTGAACCGAAGTTCGGTGTCGGGATGCCACCCATCGAGGCCCACTCGCCGACGAAGATCTTCGGGCCGGTGGTGCGTGACTGCTTGTCGTAGTGATGCACGAAGTCCATCATCTCGGCGGGCGGTTTGTAGTAATGGTCGTCGAGCACGTCGGGCTGCGCATCTGCCGCGGCCTTCTCAGTCGGCGCGGTTGCGATCAGCTTGTACTGCGGATACTTCTGGCGGAGCGCTCTGGCGAATTGCTCGAAGCGCTTGTCATAGCTTCCCGACTTGTCGAACCAGTCCTCGTTGCCGATCTCGATGTAGTGCAGCGGGAAGGGAGCGGGGTGGCCGTCGGCCGCGCGACGTGCGCCCCACTTGGTGCTGGTATCGCCGGTGAGGTACTCGACCTCGTCAACCGCGGACTGGACGAATGGCTCGAGGTCCTTGCCGGGCTTGATGTAGTCGTGCTGCAGGGCATAGCCCGCGTACACCGCGAGCACGGGCTCGATCTTGAGATCTTCACACCACTCAAGGAATTCAAGCAGGCCGAGACCGTCAGTCGACCAGTAGGTCCACGGCGCCTGGTGGCCCGGACGGTCGACCAGCGGGCCAATCGTTTTCTTCCAGTTGTACCAATCCTCGAGGCGATCGCCTTCGAGGTAATTGCCGCCCGGCAGTCGAAGAAACTTCGGATGCAGGCCGGCCATCTTCTCCATCAGGTCGGGACGCAGGCCGTTCGGTGTGTTCTTGTAGGTAGGCGGCATCAGGGTCACAAGCTGCAGCCAGACGGTGCCGGCATGCGCCACCGAGATCTCGAAGTGATTGGTTTGCGAGGTTGCCACCGCGCCTGTCGTCAGGGTGAAGTCGTACTTGCCCCAGGGCCCGGGCTTCACCTCGATGTGCGCGTCGGCAAGCACCACGCCGGTCTTATCGTTGATCAGGCTGGCCGTAACCGGGCCGATGGAAGCGTCTTCCACCTTCGCGTAGAAAGAGCCCTTGTAGGTTGTGTGCGCCCTCAGAGGAAGACCCCAGTAGCCGCCATTGCTGAGCCCGGCTTCGCTCCCTTTGGCTGCGCTTTCAACCGTAACCTTCACACTGTGCGGCAGCGCTTCGCTGGGGCCGCTGGTCTTATCTTGCAGCAACTCCGCACGAGATGTACCGCGTCGCACCAGCTCCCAGTGGTCGAGCCCGTAGAAGGTGGGTCGCAGCGTGGGATTGCTGAGCAACTGCGCATACAGGCCGCCGTCGAAGGCATGGTTGATCTCTTCGGTCATCATGCCGTAGAGAGTCGGGCTGATGGGCGTGACGATCTTCGAAGGATCGATCTTGAGCTGAGCGGACGGCGCAGCCTGTGCCAGCAGCGCCGAGCCCGCCGGCAGCAGCATGGCGGAGAGCAGAATGAGGCGCGACACAAGCTGCGGTCTGCGCGATTCGGAAGGTGGCATTGAAGAGGTCTCCTGAAGGGGTACGGAATGCGCCGGGCGATCCAAGCGATCACTCGACGAAAACGTTTACTTGAGTCCCGGGAATTCTAACTCACCGCGACGGTCCTTGGCTCCTGCGCGACCCGTTTCAGCGTTTGGCGGACGCGGACTGCGGTTCGTCCACCTTCAGAATCTGGTCTCCGACCACTTTGGTCAGCGTCTGCACGATGCCGCTCGGCCACTTGATCTCAATCGTGTCGGCACTCTTCGCCGCGCCAAGCCCGAAGTGCGCGCGCTTGTCGCTCGAGGAAAGATAGCTGCCGCCGGTCGTGACGACCACATATTGCGAGCCGGCAGGCGTAGTCAGCTTGATCTCTGCGCCAATGCCATCGCGATTGCTCTTGTGCCCGACCAGGTTCAATGTAAGCCAGTGGTTGTCCGTCTTGGTCTCGTTGCGGAGCACGTAAGCCGGGCCGCCGTTCGTCGTGACCACCGCATCTTCGCGGCCGTCGTTGTCGAGATCGCCGATCGCCAGTCCGCGGCCCACCCACTTCTGTTCGAAGACAGGGCCCGAAATTCCCGAGACGTTTACAAACCCCTTGCCGGTGTTGTTCGCCAGCAGCATCGGTTCTTTATAGCGAAGCTGAGGAAAGTTCAGCTCGACGGTGTCGAGATCGTGACCCTGCGCGAACAGCAGATCCTTCCGGCCATCGTTGTCGTAGTCCAGGAAGTGCACGCCCCAGCCTGAATGCAGCAGCGTCATGCCGCCGATGCCACTGATGTAGCTGTCATAAGAGAAGCTGCTGTCGCCGCTGTTGCGGTAGAGCGCATATTTCTGATTTGCCAGGTTGGTGATGATGAGGTCGGGCAGGCCATCGTTGTCATAGTCCTGGAAGTCGATGCCCATGCCGGCATAGGTGCGGCCGTCGCCGTCAACCGAGATCTCGGCCGGCAGTCCGACCTCTTCGAATGTCCCGTCGCCCTTGTTGCGATAGAGGTACTCAAGCATCGAGTCGTTGGCAATCGCGATATCCATCTTGCCGTCGCGGTCGAAGTCTGCGATCGAGATGCCGAGGCCCTTGCCCGGCTTGCTGATGCCTGACTTCGCCGTGATGTCCGTGAAGTGCCCATTGCCGTCGTTGTGATAAACGATCGGCGTGATTGCCTCGAAGACGTCCGGATGGCAGTAGGCGCGATAGCCCTCGCGATGCTCGCCGCACCACACGTCGTCGAAGTCCCATTTCACGTATCGCAGCACGATCAGGTCGAGCAGACCGTCATTATCGAGATCGACCCAGGTTGCCGAAGTTGACCAGCCGCTGCCTCCGGTTCCGGATTTCTCCGTCACATCGGTGAACGTCCCGTTGCCGTTGTTGTGGTACAGGTGGTTGCCGCCGTAGCCGGTGACGTATAGGTCTTCGTGGCCGTCGTTGTCGTAGTCAGCAGCTGCGGCGCCAAGGTCATACCCGGTCCCACTCAGGCCGGCTTTTTCGGTGACATCCTCAAACGTTCCGTCGGACTTCTGATGGTACAGGCGATCCCAGTACTCGGGTCCGGTCTTCTTTGGGATTGTGCCCTTTGGTGTCGGGTCAGTGAGCGGCGCGCCGTTCGCGAAGAAGAGGTCAAGACGCCCATCGCCATCGAAGTCGAACACTCCCACGCCCGAGCCCATGGTTTCGAGCAGGTATTTCTTCGCGGTATGCGAAGCCTGCCCCTTGAAGTCGACATGGCTGGCAGCCGAAATATCGACAAAGCTGCCGGGCGTGCCCTTGGCGGCGGGAGCAGACTGGCCATGCGACGCGGCAACCGGGGCGAGCAACAGCAGAAGCATCCGAACGCCGGACGGAAGCCACTTCCCTGGGTGAAAACTTCGCATGCAATCTCCTTCGCCATCGAGTGACCCTTCCGCGCGAAGCTTCCACACCACGAAGTGGTCGTCGCCCGCGATTGGGGCGCTGTTGTCGTTGCTTGTCTTGGGGCCAGCCAGAGCGTGCACAGCGTGATTCATCGTTGCAGACAATTCCAACCTATAATTTGCTCTGTCGCAAGCCGCGGCAACAGAAGTGCCGGAGAATCATCCATAAGGTTGAGGGTGAGTCGAGTCTTATTGCATCGAAGCCGAACCATGATCGCGCTTGCCCTGTTCGGGACCTGCGGGTTTGGGCAAGCAACTCAGACGCCGGCTACGCCGCTGGTTCAAGCCAGAGCGCTGGTCGTCGAAGGCCATTATGCGCAGGCCGCGACCCTGCTGCAGCAACTCCTGACAGATCATGCTGATGACGCGCCGGCAGCTGCCCACAAACTGCTCGCATACACCTACCTGCGTCTCGAGGACCCAAAACATTCGCTCGAGGAGTACACGCGCGCCGCTGCCCTGGAGTCACCCGGTAGCCGCGACCTGGAGAATGTCGCCAAGGATTACGTCCTGCTGAACGACCTCGCCAGCGCTGACAAATGGATGGCGGCCTCCATTCGCATGAGTCCGAACGACCCGGAGGGCTGGTACGGGTTGGGCCGCATCCGCTTTAGCCAGCAGCGCTTCCCGGAGGCAGTGGCATGCTTCAAACATTCGCTCGCGCTGCTGCCGCAGAGCGTGAAGGCGGAGGACAACCTGGGGCTAGCCTACGAGGGGATGAACCGGCAGGACGCCGCCGTCGCCGCCTACCGGCAGGCCCTCGCGTGGCAGCAGGGAAGCGCGCACCCGAGCGAACAGCCGTTGCTCAACCTCGGCATCATCCTCGTGCAGCGAGGTGAATCTGCCGAGGCCGAAAGGCTGCTGACCGAGGCGGTTGCGATCGCCCCCGGCGATCCGCGCATCCACGAACAGCTGGGTCATTTGTACCTCGCAACCAATCGCCTGCCCGAGGCACAGCAGCATCTGGAGCGCGCCATCGCGCTCGATCCGAAGAAGGCGGCATTGCACTTCCTGCTCGGCAAGGTGTACCACCAGCAGGGGCAGGAGGCGAAGGCGAAAGCCGAGTTCGCCCAGGCGTCCTCGTTGAGCGGCTACAAGTCGACGCCGGAGGCTCACAGATAGGCCGCCCGATTGACAAGCCGCCGCGCCGCCTAGTAGCGTAGGGCGTTGAAGAAAGCGTTTACCCAGACAAACCCGAACCTGCCGGACCACGGTCATCCTTGCCATTCCAAGCGCTCTACAAACTTTAGAAGGAACCCTTCATGAAAAACTTCAAGGACCTGGAAGTCTGGTTTGTCACCGGAAGCCAGCACCTCTACGGCGCCGAGGCGCTCGCGCAGGTCGCAGTCAACTCGCAGAAGATCGCTGCCTCACTCGACCACGAAGGCACGATCCCGTTCAAGATCGTCTTCAAGCCTGTCATGACCACCGGCGATGAGATCCGAGGACTTTGCCGCGAGGCCAACAATGCGGAATCCTGCATTGGCCTCATCCTCTGGATGCACACGTTCTCGCCGGCCAAGATGTGGATCGCCGGGCTCAAGTCGCTCTCGAAGCCCTTCCTGCATCTGCATACGCAGTTCAACAAGGCTCTGCCCTACGCGACCATCGATATGGACTTCATGAACCTGAACCAGGCCGCCCACGGCGACCGCGAGTTCGGTCATATCACCGCACGCATGGGTCTCGCGCGCAAAGTCGTCGTCGGCTTCTGGCAGGATCCCGAGACGATCTCCGAGATCGCCGCCTGGACCCGCGCCGCCGCCGGGTGGCACGAATCGCAGCACCTGAAGGTCGCGCGCTTCGGCGACAACATGCGCGATGTCTCGGTCACCGATGGCGATAAAGTTTCCGCCGAAGCGACCTTCGGCTATAGCGTCAACGGCTACGGCATCGGCGATCTCGCCGCCCGCATGAATCAGTTCTCCGACGCCGAGGTCGCGAAGCTTGTTGAGCAGTATCGCGAGGACTATTCGATCGCCAGCGAACACGACCGAGCCGACTCGATCGCCGTTGCCGCACGCATCGAGCTCGGCCTCGAGGCTTTCCTGACAGAGGGCGGTTTTGGCGCCTTCACCGACACCTTTCAGGATCTGTACGGTCTGGACCAACTGCCCGGCATCGCCTCGCAACGCCTGATGGCCAAGGGCTTCGGCTTCGCCGGGGAAGGCGACTGGAAGACCGCGGCGCTCGTCCGCACGATGAAGGTCATGGCGACCGGACTGAAGGGGGGCACGTCCTTCATGGAGGACTACACCTACGACTTCAGCGGAACTCCCAAAATCCTCGGCTCCCACATGCTCGAGATCTGCCCGTCGATCGCTGCCGGCAAGCCGTCGCTCGAGGTGCATCCGCTCGGCATCGGCGGCAAGGCCGACCCGGTCCGGCTCGTCTTCACCGCACCCGATGGCCCCGCCGTCGTGGCATCGCTGGTCGACATGGGCAATCGCTTCCGTCTCATCGTCAACGAGATCGACGTCGTCCAACCCGAGCAGCCGCTGCCCCATCTGCCCGTTGCCCGCGCCGTCTGGTACCCGAAGCCAAGCCTGAAGGTCGCAGCCGCTGCATGGATCTACGCCGGCGGCGCGCACCATACCGGCTTCAGCCAGGCGCTCACCACCGAGCATCTTGCTGACTTCGCCGAAATTGCCGGCGTCGAGCTCATTCTCATCGACGGCGAGACGAAGCTGCGCGAGTTCCGCCAGATGCTGCGCTGGGAAGAGCAGGCCTACTCCCGCGGCTGACTTCTCCGCCCTGTTGCCCGCGCCCCGTCGCTCGCGGCAGGGATTCGCCGGACCGTTCGAGCACATAGCGCACGAAGGCTCCGGCATTTCCCGTGGGCCATGGCCCCGCGGGCCACGCCAGCGAAAACATCCGTGCCAGCGCTACACCCTTCACCCGCGCCAGCTTCAGCGTCCCCAGCGCAAGCTGGTTGCGCACCGCCCAGCGCGAGACGAACGTCACGCCCAGCCCGGCCTCCACTGCGCTCAACAAGCCCTCGGTTGAGTCGAGCTCCATCGTCGTCTTCAGCTCCTTCTTCTTGAGCCCGGCCTTTGCCAGCGCACTCTCTACCACGCGCCTCGAGCCCGAACCATGCTCTCGCATGAGCAACGACGCGTCCTTAAGCTGCTGTAGCTCGATCTCGCGCTCCGCCCAGGGATGGTCCGCCCCCACGACCAGCACCATGTGGTCCTCCATGAAGGGCTCGAAGTGTAAGTCCTTGCGCTGCGACGGCCCTTCGATCAGCGCAATCTGAACCGCATGGTCGGTCAGCGCTGCAAGCATCTGGTCGCTGTTGCCGCTCACCGCGGTGACCGCGACCTTGGGATTCTCGCTCAGGAAGCCCGCCACAAGGTTCGGCAGCAGGTACTGTCCGATCGTCTGCGACGCTCCGAGCGCGAGCTTCCCCGCATGATCGCCCGATGCACTTGTCACCGCTTCGTAAGCTGCGTCCGAGATCTCTTTCAGCTGAACAGCAAACGGCAGTAGCTTCTCCCCGGCCGCGGTCAGCGCGATACGCCCGCCGCTGCGATCGAACAGCGGCACCCCGTAATCCTCCTCAAGCGCCTTGATCTGCTGCGTCACTGCCGGCTGCGTCAGCAACATTTCTTCGGCCGCGCGGGTAAAGCTCAGGTGTTTGGCAACCGCGCGAAATACCCTCAGGCGAAAGTTCTCCATGCCCCTGATTGTCGCCTATAAGCAGATGCTATGAGCCATCACAACTTCGACTTGGACCTGGAGCCCGCGGCGGATCAGACTCCAGTCATGTTCAAGTTCGATCCGAAGCTCTTATTCCTGCTTAGCCTGGTGTTGGTCGCCACCGGCCTGCTCTCTCCACCCCTTTCGCTTCTGCTCGGCATCGTTCTAGGCTTCAGCTTCGCGCATCCCTTCGCATCCGAAAGCCGCCAGCTTTCAAAGTTTCTCCTGCAGGCTGCAGTCGTCGCGCTCGGCTTCGGCATGAACCTCCGCGAGGTTCTCGCGACCGGTCGCGCCGGCTTCTTCTACACCGCGATCAGCATCTCGTCCGCAATGCTGCTGGGCTGGGGCCTCGGGCGCCTGATGGGCGTCGCGAAGAAGGCGTCCTACCTCATCACGCTCGGCACCGCGATCTGCGGAGGCAGCGCCATCGCGGCCATCGCGCCCATCATCCAGCCCGACGAAGAAGAGATGGCCATGTCGCTCGGCACCGTCTTCGTGCTCAACTCGATCGCACTCCTCCTCTTCCCCGCCATCGGCTGGTGGCTGCACATGACCCAGCCGCAGTTCGGCCTCTGGGCGGCGCTCGCCATCCACGACACCAGTTCGGTCGTCGGCGCGGCCGCCCGCTACGGCCCGCAGGCCTTGCAGATCGGCACCACCGTCAAGCTCACGCGCGCACTTTGGATCGTGCCGGTAGCGCTGGTCACTTCCACCGTCGTCCAACGAACCAGGCCAGCTGCGACGCCGGATCAGCCAGCCACGAAACTTCAACTCCCCTGGTTCATCCTCCTATTCGTGTTGGCGGCGGTCGCCAACACCTACCTGCCCGCACCCGCGCTCTACGCAGCCATCAGCCACCTCGGCAAAGTCGGCCTTGCGGTCGTGCTCTTCCTCATCGGCACCGGTATCTCGCCCCAGACGGTCCGTCGCGCCGGCGTTCGCCCCATGCTGCAAGGGGTCGTCCTTTGGCTCATCGTAGGCTCACTCTCGCTCTACGCGATACGCGCGGGCTGGATCATCCTCGGAGCAGCCTGATACGCTGGCTTCGAGTCTTACCGTATGCCGGAGCTCCCCGATATCGAGGCTTATCTCTTCGCCCTGCGCCAGCGCATAATTGGCCAGAAGCTGCTCCGCGTGCGCCTGGAGAGCATCTTCTTCCTGCGGACCGTGAAGCCTCCGCTCACCGCCGTCGACGGTCTTACGGTCACCGATCTTCGGCGCGTCGGCAAGCGCATCGCAATCGGCCTCGAAGACGACTTATGGCTCGTCATCCATCTGATGATCGCCGGCCGCCTGCACTGGAAAGAGCCGAACGCGAAGCTCATCAAACGCCGCAGCCTGGCCGCCCTCGACTTCGACACAGGTTCATTGACGATTACAGAAGCCGGCTCAAAGCGACGCGCCTCGCTCCACGTCGTGCAGGGCGAAGCGCAGCTCGCAGCCATCGACCCCGGCGGCATCGACGTTTTAGCCGCCACCCTCCCCGCTTTTCGCGCCGCATTGTCGGCCGAAAACCGCACCCTCAAACGCGCGCTCACCGACCCGCGAATCCTCAGCGGCATCGGCAATGCCTACTCGGATGAGATCCTCCACGCCGCTATGCTCTCCCCCATTCAGCTCACCGGCAAGCTGACAGATGAGCACTGGGAACGCCTCTTCGACGCAACTGCCCGTACGCTGATCCTGTGGCGCGACCGCTTTCTCGCCGAAGCTGCCCAGGCCTTCCCGGAGAAAGTCACTGCCTTCCGCCCCGACATGGCAGTCCACGGACGCTTCGGCCAGCAGTGTTCTCGCTGTGGGCAGACCGTGCAGCGCATCCGCTACGCCGACAACGAAACCAACTACTGCCCGCACTGCCAGACCGGCGACAAACTCCTCGCCGACCGAAGTCTCTCGCAACTGCTGCGCAAGGACTGGCCGAAGACCCTGGAAGAACTGGAAACCCTGAAGCGTGGCGCCAGGTAAATCGCCGATGCGCGCAAATAGTTTGTTTGTGAACTGGAAAACGCGCCACGCAAATCCACGAGAGAAGCGCGAACGATGCAGGGGGGCCGCCTCACGAAAAGCAGCGCCGGTCTAATCTGATTTATAAGTCTGCCGATTTAAGTCTGCCGATTCTAGTCTTCGGAGTGAATCTGGACATACTCCGGCTCGTACACGTACGCGCCAAAATCCAATGGGATCAGGCGCACCCGGTGTACGTCGCCTTCAGCAACGCCACGAAATGCGATCCTTACACGGGTGTTAGGGTCGAACCTCTGGAGCCGGTCAATCAACTCACCTACCGTCATTCCAGGCCCACCCCCATCCACGTACTACCACCTATTTCGTTATACGGCAGTGAATCTCTTTGACAAGCGTTACAACGGTAATCCGGCGCACTTTGTGAAACGACAGATGCTCCTTCTGCCCGGAAACAAGGAAATTTAGGGTGCCGTGTGAAGCGGCGTTGCCTCTCGTTGACCGCGCATCCGGTCCTCGAAGCAAGTCACAATTTTAAATAAAAGAAACCGTCGACTGGCAGCGTCGTCCGATTTCGTGTCATCATGACTGCATGTGAGAGGTCGGGCCGTGACCCGACATGCACCCTCCCTCCCGTGGGTTGCGCCTGCCGAGTGTCCCGATGAACCGATCTGGCGCCACATCAAAAGGCCCCGAACTGCCAAGCTGCTTTGCCTGCCGAAGCTCCTGCCTGCACCACACTCAAAAGTCAGACTAGGACGAAAACGGGAAAGAACTTTTCCGGACAAGGCAAACCGCAGCCAGTCCCCCGCGACGTCCTCAACGCCTATGATCCTCGCTCGCATCGCGAGCGGTTCTCTTCGCGAGGTGCACTATGAGTTTTTGCAGCGCGTTTATTTTCTCCCCGGGGATGATTCGCCGAATGATCCTCGTCATCGCCGGTTCGCTTTGTCTCGCTGTCACCTGCTCCTGCGGCACACAAGCCGGTACTGCTCCGCCCTCAAGCAATCCTGAGGCGTTTGGCACCCGCGTGACGGCGCCAGCCATCTCGCACATGGTCATCGTGCTTGAGGAAAACTCGGGATACGCATCGGTCGTCCATAACACCGCCGCATGGCCGAACCTGAACCGGCTCATCAGCCAGGGCGGCCTCGCGACCCGCTACTACGCGAACACCCATCCCTCCATCGGCAACTACTTCATGATGACGACCGGACAGATTCTTACCAACGACGACGCCTCAACCAAGGTCTGGAACGTCGACAACATCGCTCGGCAGATGATCAGCCGACATATTTATTTCAGGATCTACGCCGAGGGAATCAGTCGAGGCTACCGTGGTGGCGACACCGGTCAATACCTCCTTCGCCATAATCCTTTTGCCCTGCTCTCCGATACCGCCGGCTCAGCCGCGGCCGCCTACCAGTACATCTGGCCGTTCTCACAGTTCTCCATCGATGCCGCCAATGGAGTACTGCCCACCTACTCCTTCGTCATCCCGGATGCCATCGACGATGCCCACAGCGCATCCCCGTATCAGGCCGATCAGTGGCTTGAATCTAGGGTCGTCGGCCCCCTGTCCGCGCGGCCGGCCTTTCAACCCGGCGGAGCCGGCCTGCTGCTCGTGGCCTTCGACGAGGCATCGACCTCCGACACAGCGTACGGCGGCGGCCATGTTCCGTTGGTTCTGTGGGGGCCACCCGTCAAACCCGGCTACGTCCAGGCGTCCTCAACCATCTATCAACATCAGAGCCTGCTTCGACTGATCATGACCGGTCTCGGCCTGACCTCCCCGCCTGCCGCGGCGGCCAACGCGCCGAACATGAATGAGTTCTTCAAATAGCCGCTTACCTCTTTGGCCGCGTCGCCATGATAAGAATCTCATCACCGTCGAGCATCGCCAGGCGATCGCCGGCGGGTGAAAATGCCAGCGGCTGCCTCGCGGGGAGAGGCTGATGCAGACTCATCACGAAGAGCTCCCGGCCATCGCCCGCACGATGCACTCTGATGATCTCCCGGTTGAGATCGGCCCCATGGAAGGTGCCTCCACGCACGTAGCTGCCGCCCGCCTGCGCAGTCGCCAGCGCAAACATGCCACCTTCGCCCTCTGCGACCAGCGGAGAGAACTCCCGCCAGCCGACGGTACTCTTGAGCACTGGCGACCCATCTTCGCGCAACACCGTCAGCCAGTGATCGTTGCTCGACCGCTCACAGCCCTCTGCCATCACGAGATTGTTCGCCAACGGCCTTACCTCGGGGACACACGAAGAGTGCATCCGCGCATAATCTCGCTCCTTGCCATCGGTCCAGGAGGATTCTCTGAGATAGTAGGCGTCCCCGCGTGCTCTACGCAGTTCCACGCGGCCGGCATTCAGCACCATGGGTGGCACGGCGCGCGAACTGGCAACGCCTTCGCTTTCCTGCTCCAGGTGCTCGTTCAACACGCGGATGCGCACCTGCTCCTCCGGGCCTGCTGCCTCGGTCGTCGCTAGCTTGAGGTGCTCCTCAGGCGTCAGCACTTCATGAAGCACTCCGACCGCGTAATGTTTGTGGTTTGGTGCAATCCGCAGGTAAGCCAATGGTCCGTCGAGCGAGACCGACCGCTCCTCCCGCAGGCCGCGCCCGAGCCAGTGTAGTCTGGCTCCGTCATGGACGATGACATGGTCCCCGTCGAGCACCCACAGGTACTGCTGGTTGTCCGCGACTCTCCACTCCGCGGTCTGCACCACACGCCCCGACTTCACATCGACCAGCAGTGCACGGATCATGTGCGGCCGGTTCTCCGGCCAGTCGGTCTTGTCCCGAGGCACAAGTGTGTGCGGATCGAAGGTGAAGAGCACATCCTCCTCGCCCAGAAACGCGAGAGCCGCGCCATATTCGAGCGTACTCATCTCGGCTGCGCGGAGCCGTCGATAACCCAGGTGCGCAATCGAAATCCGCGCAATCGGCTTCTGCTCGTCACCCCCGGCGGTGGCCGCTGACACCGTGCAGTTCGGCTGGACGCATGGTGCTATCTCTGGCGGAAGCTTCAAGGTCGGCGTCTTCACCGGGGTAGGCGCGCCTGCAGATGGACTCGAGCCAGGAACCTCGACAAACGCCGCGGACTCCGGCAACAGCACCAGAACGCTGCCCATCGCCAGCTTCACGTGTCGATCACTCGACGAGAGCACCGTGCTCCCCTCGGGACCGCTGCCCACCTCCAGCCGGACGTGCGGAATCTTCCACACCTGTCCGGTCTTGATTGCGGCGGGACGCTTTGCCTTGCTCTCACCTTCGCTGTCGGGAAAAGACAGCGGCAGCGTTGCGTTCTGCCGCCCGGAGAGGTCGACATGGTTAGCCTGCGTATTGCCTGAACTCCCGAGTCCCCCGCCTTCCCCAAAGCTTGCCGAATGGAAGCCCTCGCGCATCACCCGGTGCTCACTCGCATCCGCCGCCGCAGGGTCAGGCGCAATCAGAGCAAGCCATACCAGCTTCTTGGGGTCGACCCCTTTGCACCCATACCGGAACTCGAGCGCGACCTGGTCACGCCGACTCGCGTCAGCATGCACCGTGAGAACAGACCCATGCAGCAGAGAGGCCGCGGGAAGGCCGCAGACTCCATCCGTCCAGTCGGTCTGCAACTTAACCAGAATCTCATCGCCGGCGTGCATGGTCTCGGAGTTGAAGCTCCTCACAAGCTCCACCTCGAGCGGCTTGAGTTGTGGACTCGTCACCGGAGCAGGACTCGCCGGACCCGAAGCGATGAGCACAAAGGGGAGAAGCATTTCAGCCAGGCAGACGAAACGTGTGCTCATTCGGACGTAAGCCTACCATCCGTGTCCATCGCCGGTCTTCTCAAAAAATCGACCGGCAGCCCACTCGCAGAAACAGGAAAGGCGGGCCTCCCGGAGGCCCGCCTTCCACTTCATGATTTGGAGCACCGAATGGGATTTGAACCCATGAATACTGGTTTTGCAGACCAGCGCGTTAGCCACTTCGCCATCGGTGCTACTGCCCGCCACGCTGCCTCGATCATACGCCAGCACAGCAGGGAACTCGTCTTGGTCGCTCCGGCGTACGGCCCCAGCAGAGTGCTTCAAGAGCCGTCGTTACTTCGGCTGCGCTGTCGTCCGCAGGTACGGCTTCACCGTCTTGTAGCCCGGGAAGATCTTGTCCGCCTCGTCGTTTGAGACAGCCGCCGTGATGATCACATCGCCGCCCTGCTTCCAGTTCGCCGGCGTCGCCACCTTGTGCGACGCCGTCAGCTGCATCGAATCCAGCACGCGGATGATCTCGTCAAAGTTCCGGCCCGTCGTCATCGGGTACGACATCGTCAGCTTGATACGCTTGTCCGGCCCGATCACAAATACGGTCCGCACCGGGGCATTGTTCGCCGGCGTGCGGCCTTCGGACGTCTCACCCGCATCCGCTGCCAGCATGTCGTACAGCTTCGCGATCTTCAACTCCGGATCGCCGATCATCGGAAAGTCCACCTTCGTCCCGCCCACGTCCTCGATGTCCTGCGACCACTTTTCGTGATTCGAAACCGGGTCGACACTCAGCCCGATCACCTTCGCGTTTCGCGTGGCAAACTGCGTCTGCAGCCCTGCGACCGCACCCAGTTCCGTCGTGCAGACCGGCGTGAAATCCTTCGGGTGAGAGAACAGCACAGCCCACTGGTCCCCGATCCAATCGTGAAAGTGAATCGTTCCCTGGGTCGTATCCGCGGTGAAGTCAGGAGCGAGATCGTTGATGCGCAATGACATATTCTTCCTTTTCCCTCGGCAGCCACTCTAGGCTGCCCATCTCTTCTGATGTTTGTGCCGTGCCGGCGTTGCAAAGAGAAAACCCACCCGGCCGGAAGGCAGCGGGTGGGTCCTGAGTCTTCGAAGCGACTTACCTCGATTCGCTCAAACACGCACCCATTCGCGGCCACAGCAACAGCAGCGGCAGGGAAACGTGTTCTGAGTCGAAAGCTTCATCGAGATTCAACCCTCTGCGGAAATTCCGCGAAATTCATACCGCGCCAGCCCTCGGCTAGCATCATGAAGCAGGTTTGCTCCACTGCGGTTCTCAAACTCTCTCACTCCGGAGTGCCCATGTCAACATCCCCAGCCGCCCGCCACGTTCCCTACGCCCTGGTAGACGTCTTCGCCGAGCGCGCCCTCGAAGGCAACATGCTCGCCATCTTCACCAACGCCCACGGCCTCTCCACCGCAGAGATGCAGGCGCTCGCCCGCGAGACCAACCTTGCCGAAACCACCTTCATTCTCCCCAGCGAGGACCACGCCCACGAAGCATCGCACGGCGTACACGTCCGCATCTTCACTACCCGCGAAGAACTCCCCTTCGCCGGCCATCCTACCCTCGGCACCGCATCCTGGCTCTATTGGAACCACCCCACCCTCGCCGGCGCGGAACGCGTCACGCTTCAACTCGCCGGAGGCCCGGTTACCGTGCGCTTCGAGCCTCCCACCCCCCACCAGCCCGGCATCTACGGCACCATGCGTCAGCATGACCCCATCTTCGGCACCATGCACGACCCCCACGCCGTCGCGCGCTCCTCTGGCATCCCGTTTGAGGACCTGAACCTCGATCTGCCCATCCAGACCGTCTCAACGGGTCTCCCGTTCTGCATCGTCCCGTTACGGGACCAAGCCGCGGTCGAGCGGCTTGAACTCACCCAGGGACTCGCCCAGGCCTATCTCGCGACCACCGAAGCCCAGTTCTTCTACGTCTTCGCACCCGCCAACCCCAATGCTGGCGCGGACTTTCACGCACGCATGCAGTTCTACAACGGTGAAGATCCCGCCACCGGCTCTGCCTCCGGATGCGCCATCTCCTACCTCGTTCGTCATGGCATCGTGCCTTCCGGAAAGCTCATCACCCTCGAACAAGGCATTGAAATCCTGCGGCCATCGCGCATCCACGTCCAGGCAGACTTGACAGATGGCATCGTTACGAACGTGTTCGTTGGGGGCCGCACCATTCCCGTTGCAACCGGTCTCGTTTCCCTTTCCTGATACGGGAGTTTCCCACAGTGGTCTGTCATCAAACCGCAACAATCAAGCGGGGTTTCGGGCAAGCGGTGGATGAGTGCGACCCAATTGGGTGAGTTTTCGCCTTTTGTTCCGGGGTTGCCAAGTTGGTTCGCCCTTCGTAAGGTTGGGAAGCGTTCAAGGAATGAGCAAGTCATCCGGGCGCGGATTGACAAGCGCACTCCAGCACTAACTGCCGGTTTTGCCTGCTATTTCAAACAATTTGATTCGAGAGTAGTCCGGCTGCCAGACCAGTCGCTCCCTCCCGTACGCTGCTCCCGACGGTATGCATCCGCATCCGCGCAGGTGCCCTCGCGACCGTTCCTGAAACGGCCGCAGGGGTTTCCCGAAAACGGCTGATTCGCAGCCGCAGGAGAACCGCGTCCGGGTGCAATCCCAACCGGATTCAGGGCTAGCGTGGCAACCTGTTCCGGCCCGCCGACCTGCTCTTGAACTACCGCGGCCTCGTTGCGCAGCTTCCATCGCGCAGCCGGCTGGCGCACTGCACCAAGGGCCTTTTCCAGGGGCCGCGGCGCAGACGGGAGATCCTCGTCTGCCCCCGCATCCCCGGCAACAGCCCCCCGGGCGATGCTCCAGCCGCTTCGCTCCCGGGCGAAGACGCCGCGGTCCCACATCCCGCACCAGCTCGCACGCGGATCACGGCCAACCAGCCTTCCGCGCCGCCAGCCATAGCCAGCCGGCGCGCTCCGAAAAAGCGCACGGCCAGAGAGCGAGAACGAAACAGAATGCGTCCGAAAAAAGTGATTCTCTGCGTTGACGACAATGAACAAACCCTCTCCGTGCGCACCTTCCTTCTCGAAACCCGGGGCTACCGCGTCCTGCACACGCAGACCGCCGCCGAAGCCCTCGAAATCCTCGAACGCACCACCCCGGGCACGCTCGACCTGCTCATCTCTGACCTCCTGATGCCCGGCATGGACGGCAACGAACTCGTCCGACGCGCCAAGCAGATGCACCCCATGCTGCCGACCCTCATCGTCAGCGGCACCGTCACCGCACTCGATCGCGCGATCCACGCCGACGCTTTCCTGCCCAAGGGCGCGGCCAGCCCGGCCGAGCTGCTCGAACGCATTCGCGTCCTGGTCGCGCGCAAGCGTGGCCCGAAGAAGCACATCCCGACCACCCAACCGACGCAGCCCATGCTCGTGCAATCCGCCAACACCGAAGACCAGAACCAGCACAATCACGCCAAAGCAAGCTGACGCAAACGCAGACGGGGAAGCCCCACAGGCTTCCCCGTCTGCGCAGCCGTCCGGCGGACGCACTGCCGCCTGCCCGGCGTCAGGGCGCACTTGCCGTTGACGCTAAGCCTCCACCAGCCCATACCGCCGCTGCCACTGCAGCTTTAGCCGAGCCCACACCCCGGCAATCTCGTCCGCACTCAGCGACGGATCAGGCCCGCTCACAAACCGCTCCGCCTCCCGCTTCGCCCACTCCAATACCTCGCGATCCCGCACCAGGTTTGCCACGCGAAACTCCGGCATGCCCGCCTGTCGCGTCCCGAAGAACTCCCCCGGCCCCCGTTGCTTCAGGTCAAGCTCCGCCAGCTCAAACCCATTCTGCGTCGCCACCATCGCCTCCAGCCGCGCCTCGGCCGCATCGCTCACCTTGCCACCCGTCATCAGGATGCAGTAGCTCTTCGCCGCGCCGCGCCCCACGCGTCCGCGTAGCTGATGCATTTGCGCCAGCCCAAACCGCTCCGCATGTTCAATCACCATGACGCTCGCATTCGGCACGTCCACACCGACCTCAATCACCGTCGTCGCAATCAGCACCTGCGTCTCGCCCCGCTGAAACCGCCGCATCGCCACCTCCTTGTCATCGGAGTTCATGCGCCCGTGCAGCAAGCCCAGCTTCAGCCCGTCGAGCGGCCCCTTTCGCAGCTCGTCATACATCTGCGTCGCCGACCGCAGCGCCGCTTTCGGAAACAATCCCGGTGCTTTTTTCCCCTTCTTCCCCGGCTCTTCCACGACTTCAACGTCCCTGGCAAAATCCAGCTCCGGCTCTTCCTCTTTCGCACCCTCAATCACCGGATAAACAATGTATGCCTGCCGTCCCAGCCCTGCCTGCTTGCGCACAAAATCCCAAACCGCTACCTGCTTCTCTTCGCTCGTCCGCCGCGTCACAATCGGCGTCCGCCCCGGCGGCAGCTCGTCGATCACGCTCACATCCATATCGCCGTAAATCGTCAAAGCCAGCGTCCGCGGAATCGGCGTCGCCGTCATCACCAGCACATCCGGGTCCGCAACCACGCCCGCAGCATTTGGCTTCTTCATCAGCTTGAAGCGCTGCTGCACCCCGAACCGATGCTGCTCGTCCACCACCACCAGCCCGAGATTCTTGAAGTCCACCTTCTCCTCAATCAGCGCATGCGTCCCGATCGCAAGCTGCGTCTCGCCGCGCACGATGCGCCCCCGCCCCTCACGCTTCCGTTCTTCGTCAAGCGACCCCGTCAGCAGCGTCACCCTGTACGGCTTCCCCGTCGCCGGCGAAGTCTTCTCCGCCAGCAGCTTGCGCGCACTCAGATAATGCTGCGTCGCCAGGATCTCGGTCGGCGCCATCAGCGCCGCCTGGTAGCCGTTCTCGATCGCCACCAGCGCCGCCTGCATGGCCACAATCGTCTTGCCCGAACCCACATCGCCCTGCAGCAGGCGGCGCATCGGCTGCGACTTGCGCATGTCCCCCACAATCTCGCCCAGCACCCGCTTCTGCGCCGACGTCGGATGAAACGGCAACACCTGCTTGATCGCCTCACGGACCTCCGGCCCGGTCGAAAACTTCGTGCCCACCCGCTCGCGCATGCGCCGCCGCTTCAGCTCGAGCCCCAGCTCGAGATACCAGAACTCCTCAAAAATCAGTCGTCGATGGCCCCGTGTCGAAGCTCCCCTCAGCTCATCCGCCGGCGTCCCAGCAGCAGGGAAGTGCAGCGACCGCAGCGCCTCCATCCGGCCCGGCAGCCCAAGCCGTTCGCGCAGCGGCTTCGGCAGCGTCTCTTCCGCTTCGACCCCCGCCTCCGTCAGCTCTTCAAAGACACTCCACATCACCCGCCGCGTCCATTTCGACGTCAGCTTCGCCCCCCACGGCGTCGTTCCGCCCAGGCTCTCGTACACCGGCACGATGCGACCCATCTCTAGCTGAATAAACTCCGCATCCGGTCCGGTCGCCCCGGGCTCCGGCAGGATCTCGAACTGCGGCTGCACCAGCTTGAAGCGCCCCGCACTCTGCCCGCGCGAAGGCTCAAGCTTGCCGTACACCGCAACCCTCTGCCCCAGCTTGAACTTGTCCTTCAGGTAGCTGCCGTTGAACCACACGCACTTGATCGTGCTCTGCCCAGGCCGCGGCAGGCCGCCAGCCAGCTCAAAACCCGGCGCCGCCAGCCCCAGCGTCAGGTCGAACATCGCCGCACCGCTCTTCAGCCGCAGCAGCGCAGACCCCCTCACGTCGCCGATCAGCGAAGCCATCTCGCCTGCATGCATCTCCGCAATCGGCCGCGGATTCAGCCGGTCCTCATACCGAAACGGCAGGTGATACAGCAGGTCCTCAACCGTCTCTACTCCACGCTTCGCCAGCGCCTCGGCAACGCGATCGCCCACCCGCTTCACAAACTTCACCGGCGTCGATAGCTCAAGCCCCACGCTCCGATGCTACCAAGCCCGACCGCTTCAGGCCGCCTTGTAGAACCAGAAGCATCTCCGCTAGGTCTCCACCGGCCATCACACCCTGCAGCATCTCGAGCACCTCTTTGCTCTGCCTACCGATCCGCAATCACATCATCGTAACTTCTATCTCTCACTGGCCCGCTCCTTCCAGTCCTTCCAGGATTCCGCCGCTGGTCTCAGGTCCCTTTCTTGTGAGCTCTTGTCACCTGCACAAAGCATCACCACCGCCACCGCGCCTTCCAAGCCAAAGTAGATTCGTTGCCCGGACCCGGTATCCAGTCGCAGCTCCCGGATCCCACCCCCACAAAGCTTATGGTCTCTCAGGTTCCCGAGAGCCACCCGGTTCAGCCTGCGCCCCACCGCTGAACGGCCTTGGGATCCCGCAGGCCATCCAGCCATGTCGTAAACGGGTTCTTGCCTCTCGCGTGACGTAGGTCCGCAGCTGAAACACAGGTTTAGGGTTCGTTTAGAAACGAATCAGCGTCGAGTCAATAACTCGCTCCCCTGCTAAACTTGCCCTATCTCCATGCCCATCGTAGAACTCCTGAACATCCGCAAAGCCTACGACACCAAAATCGCCGTAGAAGGCCTCTCCCTCACCATCGAACCCGGCACCATGTTCGGCCTCCTCGGCCCCAACGGCAGCGGCAAATCCTCCTCCATTCGCATGATGATCGGCATCACCCGCCCCGACTCCGGCACCGTCCGCCTCTTCGACAAACCCTTCGACCGCGACGCCCTCGCCCGCATCGGCTACCTCCCCGAAGAACGCGGCCTCTACAAGAAGATGAAGGTCCTCGACCAGCTCATCTTCCTCGGCCAGCTCCACGGCCTCAAGCCCGCCCTCGCCGAGCAGCGCGCCCGCCACTGGTGCGACCGCATGCAGATCACCGAGGCCATCGACAAGAAGACCGAAGAGCTCTCGAAAGGCATGCAGCAAAAGATCCAGTTCATCGCCGCCCTCCTCCACGAGCCCGATCTCATCATCATGGACGAGCCCTTCTCCGGCCTCGACCCTGTCAACGCCACGCTCCTCATGGACACCCTCCTCGACCTCAAAAAGGAAGGCAAAGCCATCCTCTTCAGCACCCACCGCATGGACCAGGTCGAAAAACTCTGCGACGAGATCGCCATCATCTATAAAGGCCGCCTCGTCCTCGAGGGCAGCATGCGCGAGATCAAATCCCGCTATCCCGCCAACCGCGTCCACGTCCATTTCTCGGGCGACGCCAGCTTCCTCTCGCACCCCGCCATCGCCGAATCCAGGAACTACGCCGGCCTCGCCGAACTCACCCTGTCTGATCCCGCGGCCGCCCAGTCCCTGCTCGCCCACGCCATCGCCAACGGCACCGCCATTACCCGCTTCGAAGTCACCGAGCCCACGCTCGAAGAGATCTTCATTGAGACGGTCGGAGAAAACGTCGATGCCTAACCCAGTCCACAACACCTTCCTCATCGCCCGGCGCGAGTACCTCGAACGCGTCCGCACCCGCGCCTTCCTCATCGCCACCATTCTCATTCCCATCCTCATGGGCGGCTTCGTCTTCGCCAGCGGCTACCTCGGCTCGAAGGCCAAGTCCGCCTCGCACGTCGCCATCGTCTCCACCGATCAGCGCTTCGCCGCAGACCTCAAACACCAGCTCGAAAACGGCAAGCACTCCAGCATGACCGTCGACCTCTACCCCCCGACGCCCGCCACCCGTGAAGCCCTGGAACAGGACCTCAAAAACAAGAACGGCATCACCGGCTATCTCTGGCTCACCCCCGCTTCTACCCCCGGCGCCCGCCCCGCCTACACCTACGTCGCACGCTCCGCCGGCGACGCCACCACCGTCAACATCCTTACCTCGTCCATCCAGTCCGTCCTCACCCGCGAGCGGCTCGCCAGCTCCGGACTCAATCCGCGTGACGTCGACAGCCTCCTCGCACCCGTCGACATCGACACCAGCGCCACCGGAGACAGCCGCGCCGCCTACGCCGCCGCCACCACCCTCTTCCTGCTCATGTACATGGTCATCATGCTCTACGGCATGAACACCGCACGGTCGATCATCGAAGAGAAATCCAGCCGCATCTTCGAGGTCCTGCTCTCGACCATTCGCCCGGATGAAATGCTCGCCGGCAAGATCCTCGGCGTCGGCGCCGTCGGCCTCACCCAGATCGGCGTCTGGATGCTCGCCGCCTTCATCCTCAGCTCCACCAACCTCGCCGCAGGCCTCCTCGGCTCCGGTCACATCCCCATCTCGCTCGCGCAGATCTTCTTCTTCATCGCCTACTTCCTCTTCGGCTTCCTGCTCTACTCGTCCATCGCTGCCGCACTCGGCGCCATGACCAACTCCGAACAGGAACTCCAGCAGCTCAACCTCTTCCTCGTCATGCCGCTCGCCTTCTGCATGCTCATGCTCTTCGTCATCGGCCCCGCCCCCAACTCCACCCTCTCCACCGTCGTCTCGCTCATCCCCTTCTGCAGCCCGCTCCTGATGAACCTCCGCATCTCCCTCACCACCGTCCCGCCCTGGCAGATCGGCCTCAGCTTCGCCCTCATGGCGCTCACCATCCTCGCCATCCTCTGGGTCGCCAGCCGCATCTACCGCGTCGGCATCCTCATGTACGGCAAAAAACCCAACCTCCCGGAAATCCTCCGTTGGCTCAGATATAGCTAGACCCAACAGCAAGTGCGTCCTGACGCCGGACGGGCGCCACTTCGTGGGGTGGAAGCGCTGCGCGCAGGCAGCAGTTCTCCCTTCGGAACAACGTGCAATCGCGCGCAGCGGTCCACCCCACGAAGTGGTCGCCGTCCGCGATCAGGACGCACTTGCCCTTGCCGTTCGCTAAACTGACCTCGTGGCCTTCACGTTCAAGCAGCGCCTCATCCTCGCAACGGTCCCACACCTCGCAAGCTGGCTCATCCGAGCCCTCGGCGCGACCCTCACCTACGAAGACGTCTATTCCCCCGGCACCACACCCAACATCCCCGGCGACGCCATCCCCGGCCCCACCGTCTTCGCCTTCTGGCACCAGTCGCTGCTCGCCTGCGCCCACCGCTTCCGCCACAAGGATATCGCCATCCTCATCTCGCGCAGCTTCGACGGCGAACTCATCGCGCGCACTGTCGAGCTTCTCGGTTTCCGCGCCATCCGCGGCTCGAGCTCACGCGGCGGCGCCGCCGGCCTCCGCGAGATGGGCGAAGCCTACAAAGCCGGCCACCGCTGCGCCATCACCGCCGACGGCCCGCGAGGCCCGTCGAAAATCGCCAAACCCGGCACCGCCCAGCTCGCCCAGCTTGTCCACGCCCCCTGGGTCGGCACCTTCTACGCCCTGCCGCTCAACGCCTGGACTCTCAAAACCTGGGACAACTTCCTCATCCCCAAACCCTTCTCGAAGGTCCTGCTCAGCTTCCCCCCGCACGTCGCCGCCGACACCCCCAACCTCGCCGCCGCCGTTCAAGCGAACCTCGACCAGGCCGTCGCCATGACCTCCAACACCCAAACTAATCACTCTCAACTAACAACTATCAACTGATCAGTCACACCGTCCCCCGCCCAGAACAAACTAATCACTCTCAACTAAACACTAACAACTGATCAAACACACCGTCCCCCGCCCAGAACAAACTAATAACTATCAACTGAAAACTAACAACTGATCAGTCACACCCTCCCCCGCCCAAACCAAACTAAGAGCTCTCAGCTAACAGCTAACAACTGTTAATCCATCCTTCCTCACCCCTCCCCCGAAACACCCTCCGCCCAAACCAAAACTAAAAGCTAACAGCTAACAGCTCAAGAAACATGCCCTCCTCAACCCGCCCCCGCCCCGCCCACAAGCCCGGCACCGCACTAAACTAAAACCAGTGCGCGTCGCCGACTTCCACTTCGACCTCCCCGAAGACCTCATCGCCCAGACCCCGCCCGCGGTCCGCGGCACAAGCCGCATGCTCGCCGTCGACCGCGCCACCGGCGCCCTTACCGACGGCCTCTTCGCCGACCTCCCCAACCACCTCCGGCCCGGCGACCTCCTCATCCTCAACGACTCGCGCGTCCTCCCCGCTCGCCTCTACGCCCACCGCGCCGGCCTCCACACCCAGGCGGGCTCCCCCACGCCCTCTGGCCAGGTCGAAGTCCTCCTCACCCAGCAACTCGCCCCCCACACCTGGTCCGCCCTCGTCCGCCCCGGACGCAAAGTCCAGCCCGGCGAAACCCTCCTCTTTCCCGACGCCACCGGCACCCCACTCCTCCAAGCCGAAGTCCTCGCCGCCGGAGACTACGGCGAACGCACCCTCCGCTTCACCCCCGACCCCCGCTTCCTCGAACACCTCGACGCCATCGGCCACATGCCGCTCCCCCCCTACATCCACCGGCCGAAAGACGAGCCCGACTCGAACGAAGACAAGACCCGCTACCAAACCGTCTACGCCGCCCAGCCAGGCTCGGCCGCCGCCCCCACCGCGGGCCTCCACTTCACCCCCGAAATCCTCACCCAGCTCCACCACAAGGGCGTCCAGGTCGAGTCGATCACCCTCCACGTCGGCCTCGGCACCTTCCAGCCCGTCCGCGCCGAGCACCTCGCCGACATCCGCCTCCACACCGAGCACTACACCCTCCCCGCCGCCACCGCATCCGCCATCAACCAGGCCCTCCACGACTGCCGCCGCATCATCGCCGCCGGCACCACCACCACGCGCACCCTCGAGCACTGTGCCGCAACCCACAACCTGCAGCCGCACTCCGGCGAAACCAGCATCTTCCTCTCCCCCGGCCACGAGTTCAAGATCATCTCCGGCCTCCTCACCAACTTCCACCTCCCCCAATCCACCCTCCTTATGCTCGTCAGCGCCTTCCTGGGCGCCAAAACAGGCCGCGAAACCGCCCTGCACGCCTACGCCCACGCCGTAGCCAACCGCTACCGCTTCTTCAGCTACGGCGACTGCATGCTGATCCTCTGAAAGACAACAGCATGTGCGTTCTAACGCCGGACGGGCGCCACTTCGTGGGGTGGAAGCGCTGTCGCGCCAAGATCGTTCGGCGCTGAACAACTCTGTACGCGCGCAGCGCTCCCACCCCACGAAGTGGTCGCCGCCCGCGACGAGGGCGCTTTTGCTCTAGCCCTCCGAGTAACATCAAACATCTATGGCTGCCACCAAACCGCCCATCTACCTGCTCGATTCCATGGCCTTCATCTTTCGCGCCTACCACGCCATGCAGCGCCAGCGGCCCATGTCCACCCGCACCGGCATCCCGACCGCCGCCACCTATGTCTTCGTCAACATGATCAACAAGCTGCGCAAGGATTTCGCCCCCGAATACCTCGCCGCGATCTACGACGTAGGCGCCCCCGTCCACCGCAACGAGATGGCCTCGCGCCTCAAAGACGTCCAGAAGTTCAACATCAAAACCCAGGCCTTCGAGACCATCGAATACGGCGGCTACAAGGCCAACCGCGCCGAAACGCCACCCGACCTCATCCAGCAGCAGCCCTACATCCGCCGCGCCCTCGAAGCCTTCCGCATCCCCATCCTCTACTTCGAAGGCATGGAGGCCGACGACGTCATCGGCACCCTCTCCTGCAAACTCTCGGCGCTCGGCCACCACGTCTACGTCGTCTCCCCCGACAAGGACATGATGCAGCTCGTCAACGAGAACGTCTCCATCCTCAACCCCACCAAGGACAACATGATCCTCGACTCCGCCAAGGTCGAAGAAGTCCTCGGCGTCCCCCCCGCGCGCGTCATCGACGTCATGGCCCTGCGCGGCGACTCCGTCGACAACATCCCCGGCGCGCCCGGCATCGGCGACAAAGGCTCCGTCGAACTCATCCAGACCTACGGCTCCGTCGAAGCCGCCCTCGACCGCGCCGAAGAGGTCAAAAAGAAAACCTACCGCGAATCCCTCCTCAACAACCGCGACAACATCCTCCTCTCAAAAGAACTCGTCACCATCCACACCAGCGTCCCCATCGAGTTCTCCATCGACGCCATGCGCACCCAGCCCGTCGACAACGCAGCCTGCCGCGACCTCTTCGCCGAACTCGAATTCACCACCCTCCTCAAAGACCTCGCCCCCGCCGTCGACAACACCCCCATCACCTTCAACCTCAAGCCCGGCCCCGCCGACATCGCCGCCCTCCTCGCCCACGCCCGCGCCCTCAACCCCGAAACCCAACTCCCCAACGGCCTCGCCATCGCCCTCTCCGCGGACGCCCGCGCCCTCGCCGAAGAGACCGCCGCCGACCCCGACCCCGAAGCCCTCGAACCCGAGCCCCCGCCCGCCCAAACCCTGTCCCTCTTCGCCGCGCCACCAGACCCTGCCGCCTCCAGTCCCGCACCTGAGACCCCGCCAGACCCCGCCTGCACCCTCGGCCTCGCCACCTCTCCCACCTCCGCCCTCCAGGCACCCCTCGACGCCGACGGCCTCAAAGCCGCCCTCGAAGACCCCACCCTCCCCAAAGACGTCCACGACCTCAAAGCCGTTCTCCGCGCCCTCGAGCCGCACAGCATCACCCTGCGCGGCGTCCGCGACGACGTCATGCTCCTCAGCTACCTCGTCAACCCCACCCACGGCTCGCACACCCTGCCCGACATCGCCGCCCGCACCACCAGCCGCGCCCTCCTCCACCAGCCCACCAGGCTCAACCCCACTGACCCGCAGCGCCTCCCCGAAGCCGCCGCCGCCATCGTCCGCCTGGCGTCAGCACTCTCCACTCAGATCGCCGAAAGCACCCCCGTCGCCCACATCATCCCCAAAGACGAGCCCACCCTCGGCGGCGCCATGACCCCCGAAATGCTCTTCGCCAAACCCGCCGCCCGCATCGCCGACGCCCACTCCCCCCTGCTCCACGTCTACCAGACCATCGACCTCCCGCTCGTCCCCGTCCTCCTTCGCATGGAGCAGACCGGCGTCCGCATCGACCCCGCCGTCCTCAATGCCATGAGCTCCCGTCTCGCCGTCGAAATCGACAACCTCGCCCAGAAGATCTACGCCGACTCCGGCCACACCTTCAACATCAACTCCCCCAAGCAGCTCGGCGACGTCCTCTTCAACCGCATGAACCTCCCCAAGCCCATGAAGTACGGCAAAGGCAAAGTCGTCTCCACCGCCCAGGACGTCCTCGAAGAACTCGCCGAAAACCACCCCATCGCCGCCCTCGTCATCGAGCACCGCCAGCTCCAGAAACTCAAGTCCACCTACCTCGATCAGCTCCCCTCACTCGCCGATTCGAACGGCCGCATTCACACCACCTTCAACCAGGTCGGCACCGCCACCGGTCGCCTGTCTTCCACCAACCCCAACCTGCAAAATATCCCCACCCGCACCGCCATCGGCCGCGAGATCCGCGCCGCCTTCATCGCCGCCCCCGGCAATCTCCTCATGTCCGCCGACTACAGCCAGATCGAGCTCCGCCTCATGGCCCGACTACTCCCAGGACCCCCTTTGCTCCTCAACGCCTACCGCACCGGCATCGACATCCACACGCTCACCGCCTCCGAGGTCTTCGGCATCCCCATCGCCGAGCTCGACAAGGAGACCCGCGCCCGCGCCAAGGCCGTCAACTTCGGCATCGTCTACGGCATCAGCCCCTTCGGCCTCGCCGTCCAGCTCGGCATTGACCAGAAAATCGCCAAAACCTACATCGAGACCTACTACCAGCGCTACGCCGGCATCAAGCGCTTCATCGATACCACCCTCGAACAGGTCCGCCAGGAGCAGGCCGTCCGCACCCACTTCGGCCGCGTCCGCCCCATCCCCGACATCCAGTCGCGCAACCCCAACATGCGCGGCTTCGCCGAACGCACCGCCATCAACACCCCGCTCCAGGGCACCGCCGCAGACCTCATCAAGCTCGCCATGATCGCCCTCGACCGCAAGATCACCCAGCGCAACCTGAAGTCACGCATGACCCTCCAGGTCCACGACGAACTCCTCTTCGACGTAGTCCCCGAAGAAGCCGAAGAGATGCAGCAACTCGTCCAGCACGAGATGGAAAACGTAGCCCAGTTCTCCATCCCCATCGTCGCCGACGTAGGCCTAGGCCACAACTGGCGCGACATCAAATGAGGAACAGGATGAAGCTGATGTAGCGTGGACCCACTTGATGCACTTACGAGAAAAGGGCCCCAACTATTCCGAATTGCTTTACGACTTGAAGCATTTGTGCAATGCTTCTTTTCATCTATGGCGAACGGTGGAACGGGGCAAAAGTCAGCTAAAAATGCGGTCAAGAAGGTTGTTATCCCTGAAACTACAAAAGTGCTGAGGAAAACGCGAAACTTCCCTAAACATAATCTGGAACAAGCTCTTGTGGTTGCGCAAAAGATTCAAGACGAGATGGGCGGTAAGCCGATGAACCGTCTTCTTCTTGCGGATGCCTTAGGCCTCTCCCCCAGCAGCTCAAATTTCCGTGACATCCTCAGTTCTTCTTTTAAATATGGACTCACGGACGGGACGGAAAGAGCAGTTCTCGTGATTCTCACTGAAAAGGGAATCGGTTCCTCGGGTTCTGACCCAGGGAAGCGGTTAGCTTCCTCACGTGCAGCAGCACTAATGTCGCCAGTTTTTGGACAATTTTTTGGAGATTATGCCAACAAAAAAGTTCCTTCGAGTGAGATGCTTCCAAAAGTTCTTCACACTTCTTACAATGTTCCATCGGAACTTACCGCAGAATGTGCCTCTCTCATCGAGCAAAATGGCGCCTTTGTCAAAATCATTCGCCAGATTGGCGGCTCAGCCCACGTTCTTCTTGATGCTGAGTCTTCGGACCCAGACTTGAACTCAGATCTAGAGCAGGTTCTTCAAATTGACGGCGGAACTGCAAAACCGCCACTCACATCCAGCTTAAATCCCAACGGCCCAGCTGAAATGGATCGAATTAGTTCGACAGATCCGGCGCCTGGAGGACATAAGCCTATCTTTGTCGCACACGGCAAAAACAAAGTCCCTCTGCAGCAGCTTCAAGCGCTTCTCTCAACATTCCAAATCCCGCACAAGGTCGTTGTCGACGAAGCTAATCTAGGGCGCCCAATCTCGCAGAAAGTACGAGACACCCTTCAAGAATGCGGATCTGCAATCTTGATCTTTACTCGAGACGAGCAATTCACTGATAAAGCAGGCGTTGACATCTGGAGACCAAGCGAGAACGTCGTATATGAGTTGGGAGCGACTTCATACCTCTACGGAGACCGAATCGTTATTTTCAAGGAGAAGGGGATTCATTTTCCAACTAATTTTCAGAACATCGGCTACATAGAGTTTGAAAGCAACGACATTCAGGCTCGGACTGCGGACCTGTTGAAGGAACTGATCGGCTTCGGGCTAGTTAGGGTGACACCCACGTAGATGCAATTTCCCTATTGCCCTATCTTTAGGCAGCACTTGGTACGACTGAGAGCTAAGGCTTACCATGTCTCGCAATGCAAAATGGAATGTGCAACTTCGCGCAGCTCCACCAAGCCAACAACTTGCTTACACGACTCAAGAACGCATAAGCTCAATTGATAGCTATACTCACCCCATGAACCTCACCCTCGACGACGCCACCGCAAAGCGAACTGAGCGTCAGCTCGCCCGCGGACACTTCCGCGAGCCGGCCGAGGTCGTAGCCTATGCACTTGCCCTCCTCGAAGACCAAGAAGACTGGCTACTCCGCGACCAAGACGCGAAAAATCTGAGGCTCGACGAAAGCCACGCCCGGATCGAACGCATCCCGAACGAGCAGGTTCGCCGCATCCTGAAGCAGGACCTCGATCTCAGGGCCGAGTTCTACCGCCGCCGCGCCCAGCGCACAGACGGCACATCCCTGTGCGCCATTCTGGACCTCGCACCCGACGTCCCACCCGATCCCGGCGACGAACTCTAGCACTCCCCCTCAACACCGCTGTCGAGGGGGAGCAGTCCTTCTACAACCGTTCAACCCTACCGATGCCCTCCACCCCCGTGGAACGCACCGCCACCCCCCATATGCCCCGCCTCATGCTCCCCACCCGGATCATGCCCGGGATTGCCGATATGTCCCTGCCCGTCCCGCGCCTCATTCCCGTGAAAATGGCTGAACGCCTGCTCGTTCCTCTGTGGCAGCGGCCCATGGTATCCCTGCCGGGGGTCATAGCGGTTGTCCACGTGCCCGTAAAACCCGTGCCGCCCATGAAACCACGGACCCGCCCCGACGAAGACACCGCCATTGAACCAGTCCGGCCCATAGTAGCCATAAGGCGAGCAATCGTACGGAGCATAGTCGAAATACCCATACGGACAAACCGGCGCGGGCCCGCCGACGCTGATCGAAATCTGCGGCGGCCTCGCACCTGCGACGCCGATCAGGACAACACTCGCTGCTGCGAAACTCAAAATCCTCTTCAAGGGCATAACGCTCCGTTCACTTCCACTCGTTAGACAACAATCGCCCGAAGCGAGTTGTTACGCGCATCAGCATTCCGTCGAACGCGTTAACCTCGCCTTTCCAAAACCGGAAAACAAATCCTTCTCCACCCCGGAGAAACCTGCGCAAATCCCCTCGAGAATACTCAGCAAATCCGCAAGTCAAGCCCCGGCCCGTCAAAACCCGCGCCACCACCCGCGATCCGCGTGACACAATCACCCTCCCCAGACCCATATAATTAAGTAAGGGGGACAAGAAGTTACGACCCCGAAACCCCCAGGCTTAGCCCCACCTTAACTCCCATAGAATCTTATTTTTAGCCATAAAACCCGGGGGGGGGGGTACCCCTCAAACCCCGCACTTTATTCCAGCCAGGAGAGAGCCCACCGTGACCCCGACCCGACTCACCGCCGCGCTCCTCACCCTGCTCACCCTCAGCGCCGCCGCCCAGCAGCCCCCCACCGCCAGCCAGGTCACCACCCGCCTCATCCAGTCCCTGCACATCACCCTCGACCCCGACACCGTCGACACCTTCAAAGCCGGCGACCCGCAGACCCCCGTCACCGGCATCGTCACCACCTTCACCCCCACCATGGACGTCCTCCGCCAGGCCGTCGCCCAGCACAAAAACCTCGTCATCACCCACGAGCCGTCCTTCTACAACCACCGCGACGAAACCACCCTCTTCGCCCACGACCCCGTCTACCTCGAGAAACTCGCCTTCATCCAGGCCCACCACCTCGTCCTCTTCCGCCTCCACGACAGCTGGCACAAACGCGTCCCCGACGGCATCGTCCAGGGTTGGATCGAGAAGGCCGGCTGGCAGCGCTATCGCCAGCCCGACAGCGGACAGCCCGACCAGCCTGTCCGCTTCAGGATCCCACCCACCACCCTCGCCGCCCTCGCCCGCCAGCTCCAGGCACAGTTCGGCGCACGCATCTTCCGCGTCATCGGCGACCCCAACCTGCCCGTCACGCTCGTCGCCTACGCCCCCGGCGCCGGCGGCGAGGCCAAGCACGTCCAGCAGCTCGAGCGCAACGACGTCGAAGTCCTACTCGCCGGCGAAGCCTCCGAGTGGGAGACCGTCGAATACGTCCGCGATGCCATGCAACAGGGACGCCACAAGGCCCTCATCCTCCTCGGCCACGACACCTCCGAAGAAACCGGCATGAAGACCTGCGCCGACACGCTCAAACAGCTCTTCCCCACGCTGCCCGTCGCCTACATCCCGGCCGGCGAACCCTACTGGCTCCCGAACGCCCCGCCGGTCCGGTAACGCCAGTCCGGTAACGCCGGTCCGGTAACGCCAGTTCTCAGGCATGGACCGTCTCGTCCACCGTCTCGGCCGCTGGCGCATTCGCCTTGATCGACTCGATCCCATGATCGCGCGCCGACTCGCTGCTGTAGCTCTCGCTCACCCCGATGATCTCGCCGTTCGCCGCCTTCAGGTTGAACCGGGGATGCCCGGCCTTATCCACCTTGCGGTCAAACCGCCCGTCCAGCACGCTGTTCTTCTTCACCGATTCGATGCCGTTCAAGGCCGACGCCTTCGCCTTGTACAGCTCGCTCGTCAGCAGCGTCTCCCCGTTGCCCGCCTTCAGGTTGAACCGGAACTGCCCGTCCGATGACTTCTTGATCACAAACTTGCCTGCCATGTCGTACCTCACCTTTCGCGTCGAACCCGGGATCCATCACCCTCGCCAAACCAGCGATGCCGCAAAGTCTATCTGGCTCCCCGCCCAAACACCACCAGCTTTTTCGCGCTTTTTCGCCGACTTCCGGCCCCGCACCCCGTAGCCGCCGCGCACCGCCTGTAGATTCTTTGCCTCTTTCCCCGACCCATGCGCTAACCTGATCCCCGTCCATCACCAGGCAGCCACCGCTCCACCGAGCCCACACCTTCCTTCCTGGGAGTCTTGCCTTGAACCTCTCTGACCTTCAACCCGGAGCCTACAACTTCGCCCAGGTCCTGCTCGCCGAAGACGACGAAATCACCGCCCAGTGCAACCTCCGCGGCGCCGAGTCCAACCTCCTCTTCGAGCCGCTCGACCCCGCGCCCGTGCCCGACCGCTTCGCCCTCGCCATCTCGGGCGGCGGCATCCGGTCCGCTGCCATCGGCCTCGGCGTCCTGCAGGGGCTCGCCCGCACCGGCCTGCTCCCCCAGCTTCACTACATCTCCGCCATCTCGGGCGGCGGCTACATCACCGGCTGGCTCACCGCATGGGTCAAGCGCGAGCAGTCCCTCAACGACGTCTCCAACCGCCTCGGCTACGCCACCTCGAGCGGCAAGCCACCCGACCCGCCCGCGCCCGGCGTCTACGTCCGCTACATCGAGCCTTTCCCGCTCCACTACCTGCGCCGCTACACCTCTTACCTCGCGCCGCGCGCCGGTCTCTTCAGTGGAGATACCCTCGCCCTCGTCTCGGTTTACCTGCGCAACGTGCTGCTCAACCAGCTCATGCTCGCCTCGCTCGCCATCGCACTCATGCTCGTCCTGCAGCTGCCTGCCTTCCTCAACTTCACCCACTCCCTCGGCGACCTCTTCCTCAACCGCTTCACCTTCATCCTCGCCACCATGCTCTTCGTCACCGCCTACTGCCTCGGCATCGGCTCCGCCTCGCAGACCCTGCACCGCCTCACCGTCCGCCGCCCCGGCACCCCGGACCCGCTCGAATGGCGCTACTCCTCCACGCTCGTCATCACCTGCGGCGTCATCGCCTGCACCGCGCTCTGGCTGGTCTTTCCCTACTGGTTCCTCAAATTTGCCGGAACCCTCTGGCCCGTCATCAGCGTGGCCCTGCTCTTCCTCGCCGGCCTCGGCATCACGCTCTTCTACGGCCGCGAATCCCGCAGCTCCGACCACATCGTCACCTCCATCGAGCGCAACGAAAGCACCAAGCACGCCGCCTACGTGGTCGCCTGGATCGCCATCAGCATCTGCGGCTATCTCCTCCATCAGGGTCTCTACCGCTGGCTCATCGTCGACCGCACCCTGCGCTTCAACAACGCCTACGCCATCCTCGGACTGCCCGCCCTGCTGCTCGCCATGAGCCTCATGTCCTACCTCTGGGTCGGCATCGTCGGCAATGCGCTGCCCGACGGCAAACGTGAGTGGCTCGCACGCGCCGCCGGCTACTTCCTCGCGATCGCCCTGCTCAGCGCCGGCCTTTTCGCCATCGCGCTCTACGGCCCGGTCGCCATGCACCTGCTCTTCACCAGCCTGCACAACGCCACCTGGAAAAAGACCCTGCTCTCGATCCTGCTGCCCGGCGGCTGGCTCTTCACCGTCGTCAGCGGCGTGGCCGGCGCGCGCAGCGCCCAGACCAGCGGCGCCTCCGCGAACGCCAATCCCAACCAGCAGCCGTCGCCCTCCTTCGCCGACCGCGCCATCACCATCGCGCCTCCCGTCTTCCTCATCGGCGTGCTGCTGCTCACCTCCTGGGCCAGCCACGCTCTTGTCTCCCGCATCGCCCTTACCTCGCAGCTCGCCACGCAGCCCGCATCGCCCTGCGCCACCAACCTCTACCTGCCCTGGGCCGAGTGGTCTGACTCGCCAGCCAGCCAGCCCGTGCTGCTCTGGTACACCATCGGCCACACCAGGTCATCCGCGGGCCAGAATCCCGACGCCCTCTGGGCCGACTGGTCGCTCGGTCCCAAAGCCCAGTCCGCTCTCATCGCCTGCCAGCTCAATCCCGGCGCCAGCCACCCGCTCGAGGTCCCGGCCGGCCCGCCCACCACCCTGGAAGCCTTCTTCACCCGCCTTAGCAGCGGCTGGTGGTACTGCCTGCTCACGCTCCTCTCCGCCTCGATCGCCGTCACGCTCGGCTTGCGTCTCGACGTCAACGAGTTCTCGCTCCACCTCTTCTATCGCAACCGCCTCGTCCGCGCCTTCCTCGGCGCCTCCCGCCGGCAGCAGAGCGCAGGCAACGGCGAAGACCCGCGCCGCCCCAGCCCCTTCACCGGCTTCGCCAAAGGCGACGATATCCTGCTCTCCAAACTCACCGCCGCCAATGGCTTCGAGGGCCCTTACCCCATCTGGGGAACCACCCTCAATCTCACCACCGGCGAAGACCTCGCCTGGCAGGAGCGCAAGGGCGCCTCGTTCATCTACTCCGCCCTCTTCTGCGGCTGGGACTACGTCAACCGCTTCAGCGTTCCCAAAAGCCCTGAGTCCCCCGTCTGCGACCGCGACGACAACCGCGACGCCCGCGCCCGCGACCCGCTCAACTTCTACGGCTACCGCTCCACCCGTCCCAACGGCGACAACCCCCTCGCCCCCGGCTACATCCCCGGCTACGGCGGCGATGGCGGCGCACCCCTGCTCGGCACCGCCATGGCCGCCTCCGGAGCCGCCGTCTCGCCCAACATGGGATACCACACCAGGCCCGGCGTCGCCGCGCTGCTCGCCCTCTTCAACCTTCGTCTCGGCTGGTGGTCCGGCAACCCCCGCAACCCCGGAACCTGGAACCAGTACGCCCCACCCATCGGCTACCTCGCCGCCGAAATCTTCGGCGCCGCCGACGATCGCGGCAAATACGTCTACCTCTCCGACGGCGGCCATTTCGAAAATCTCGGCCTCTACGAACTCATCCGCCGCCGCGTCCGCTTCATCATTTGCTCGGACGGCGACGCTGACCCCGGCTTCGCCTTCGGCGACCTCGGCAACGCCATCGACCACTGCCGCCGCGACTTCGGCGTCGAGATCACCATCAGCGCGCACCACGCCATCGCCCCCGCATCCGACAGCGCCTTCCGCTCCGCCCACTACGCGCTCGGCGAGATTCGCTACCCCGGCCAGACTCACACCGGCACCCTGCTTTACCTCAAGAGCTCGCTCACCTCCGACGAGCCCGCCGACATCCTCGGCATGAAGGCCCAGGACAAGGCCTTCCCCCACGACTCCACCGCCAACCAGAACTTCACCGAATCCATGTTCGAGGCCTACCGCGCGCTCGGCCAGCACATGATCGAAGGCGTCCTTCACACCGCGCTCGAAAACGCCCCCATCGCCCCGCGCGCCAGCACCATACCCACCTCCGCCGACCTAGTACGCGCCGCCTTCGACGCCCTCAACGAGCAACGCACGCAGCCCGCATAGCCCCACGCGGCCGGCTGCCTGCCCGCGATCGACTCACACCCATCAGCTGTTCAAAAAATCAACCGTCCATCCCCATCAGATACACTGGCCCGCATGCTCATAGAGCGCACAGAACGAGAGTGGTCCATGCTGCGGCTGGAGCTCATGAAGCGCAAGCTCGCCTTCCAGCTGGCCCACCGCTCCGCCCCCCGCTCGCAGATCCTCGACCTGCAGGACGCCATCAATACCCTCATCAAGCAGCTCGCCGAGCCCGAAGCCCGCAGGCGCTAGCCGGCCAGCCTGCCCTGGCTCTCCACCACCGGCGGCTCACCCTCCGCCAGCTCATTCATCTGCGTCTCGCGATACTCGCCCAGCGCAGACCGCATCCCGTCCAGCACCGCATGCGCAAACTTCCAGCCCCCCGGCTCGCCCTGGTAGTCGCGCGTCACCTGGAACACCGCGTTCATCACCTGCTTCACATCGAGCGGGCTCACCCCGGAATCTGCCAGCTCCTCGCGCATCTCCCACCGTGCCCGCGCCGCTGCCCCGCCCAGGCTGAAATAAAACGCCCGGTCCGACAACGGGTCGCAGGCCTCTTCGCCAAACGTCAGCGCCAGCGAATCCGCGCGCCAGAACTCCCCGTTTCCAATCAACTCCTGGGTTCGCGCCAGCAGACGAAGCGCCAGGTCGGTGCTGCGAACCGCACGTTCTTGCTCCTCTTCCCAACTCGGTGCAATCTCTCCAGGCCACATCCTTAGTCGGATGCCACCGCTGCCGCCCCGGTTGGTTCAAAAGGCCCCCGAAATCCCCCGTAAACGCTTCCTTTGAGGCCCCGATAGCCAGCAAAGAAAAGGGGCGCATCCGCTAGCTGGATGCACCCGGAAAACTTGTCGTACGCGGGAGGAGCAATCCCGAAAATATCTCCGTATCGAGCCATCGAAAGCTACGCCGCCCGGCGCACATCCTCGGTCGCCACCGCAGCCTCGCGCTCGAGCAGCTCAGCCTCCACATCGGCCTCCTCCGCCCGCGCCAGCGCAGCCCGCGCCATCGCCGCCAGGGCGTTCGCCCGTGCCCGCGCCGCCACTGCCTGGGCCTGCAGCGCGTCCATCTCCGCGCGCTCCACCCGCGTGCTCTCCCCGCGCGGTCCCCGGCCAACCGCCAGCGGATCGCTCACATCGCCCGATTCCAGCTCTTCAAACTCAGCGTCGTACCCAACCGGCGCCACCGCCTGCGCCGCCGGAGCCGTCTCCTCGACCAGCACCGACCGGTGAAACCGCGCAATCACCCGCGTCTCGACCGCCTCTTCGCTGTAACCCATCTCGGCGTCCAGCGCATCCAGATCATCGTCCTGCTCGCGCACCCGCATCACCGCAATCACCACCGGCAAAAAGAGCATCAACGCAAAACCAACCAGAATCGCTACAGTCGACATTCCCATCCTCCGCCGCCCGGCCATCCGTCAGAAACCGGGTCCGCTCGCCCCCGGCCCACGCGGCCGACGACCCTTCAACCCTATCCCCTATTAGTACCCACCGTCTCTCCCACCTCCGTGCAGTCACCTCACCCGTTACTGGCATGGCGCGAATAACTCCAGCCAGGACAACAATTTGCCCGAATTTCCTCCGAGTCCCAAAACGGCACCCGCACCCCGCGCCATCCCGTTCAGAACACCCACACCGCCCGCACCAGCGCCCACTCCATCCGCAGGTACCCCCGCCGCTTCAAATGCACGCCATCGCTATACGCCTTCTGCTCCCCGTCGAGCGCCGAATAATAGTCCACCACCTTCACGCCCTTCGCCGCACCCAGCTTCACAATTTCTGCATCGAGCGACCGCACCGCAGGCAGCAGTACCCCGCCGCCCCGGTAGATCGGCGGCACCTCCCCCAGCACCGGCTCCACCCCCTCCGCCCGCGCCAGGTCCACCATCTGTCCCAGGTTGCCGAGCGTCTCCGTCTGCCCCAGCCCGAGCAGCGTGTCGTTCGTCCCGCCCAAAATCACCACCGTCCGATGCCCCGGCACCTGCCGCCCAAACCGCGCCAGCATCTGCGCCGTCGTCTGCCCGTGAACCCCGAAGTTCTCGCGCGGCAGCCCCCAGCCCTGCGTCAGCGAGTCCCCCATAAACGCCACGCGCCGCGAAGCCCGCGCATGCAGCGCCCCCCACCCGCCAGCCACCGCGATCAGCAAAACCCAGACCCAACGCCGCACGCACCACCTCACCCTCCACTATCGGCCAGCAGGGGATTGCGCCCAATCCCACGAAAGGCCACGGCCGTTTCGCCCCCATCGTGTGCTCGAAGCTACGCATGCCAGGCGACGCGAAGCAATCACCCCACGAAGTGGCGCCCGTCCGTCGTCAGGACGCACGTGCCGTGGCCTTTCGCTAGAATCGCCACATGCCCCTGCTCCCGATTGAAGACGTCCGCGCCCGCGCCCGCAATATCAAAGTCCTGATCTTCGACGTCGACGGTGTCCTCACCAACGGCGACATCACCATCATCCCCAAGCTCGACGGCACCGGCGCCGAGGTCAAAGGCTTCTCCGCCCACGACGGCCTCGGCATCTCGCTCGCGCGCCTCGGCGGCCTCCGCACCGGCATCATCACCAAGCGCCAGTCGCAGACCGTCGCCATCCGCGCCCGCGACCTCAAGCTCGAATTCATATACCAGGGCCAGCACCACAAGCTCACCGCCATGCACGACATCGTCGAACGCGCCGGCATCACCGTCGACGAACTCGCCTATGTCGGCGACGACATCGTCGACCTTCCCATCCTGCGCCTCTGCGGCCTCGCCATCGCCACCGCCAACGCGCGCCCGCAGGTCAAGGCCGCCGCGCACTTCGTCACCGAGCACCCCGGAGGCCACGGCGCCGGCCGCGACGCCATCGACTTCATCCTCGAATCCCAGGGCTCACTCGCCCGCGTCATCGAGCAGTATCTCGACGCCGACAACCCCGCCGCCGCCGCAGCCGACATCGGCACCGGCAATATGTAACAGCAAACGACACCCGCGCCCTGAAGCTGCAACGCGAAGCAATCACCCCACGAAGTGGCGCCCGCCCGGCGTCAGGACGCACCTGCCCTAAGCGATCCACCAGACACTAAAAGCGCATCAGTCACCAGGCACGTTCACCCGCGCCGCACTCCGCCCTGCGCCGCAAGCTCGGCGACGACTCCCGCAAAACTCATCCGGTTACGAAAAATCCAAACAGGTTACAAAAGAGTGCCACCCAAAGGTGGTACGCCGCCATCGTCTTCTGGTAGAACTTCAGTCGCAGCCAACGCCCTTTGGTTGGACCTGATCTCCACCACTCCCCGTGCCACGAGGCTCTGATGCGCTTTCCTGCCCTTGTACTCTCCTCCCTCCTGCTGTCCGGCACCTTCGCCGCGGCCCAGACCGGCTTCTCGAACACCCTCTCCTACGTCACGCCCAACACTGCCCTTCGCTCCGCGGACTTCAACGGCGATGGCCATCCCGACCTGCTCCTCTACAGCGGCACCGGCAACGCCAGCATCGCGCCCAACCTCGGCGCCTACGGCCAGTTTGGATCGCCAACCTCCTGGTCCGGCTCTGTGCCCCTGCAGGCAGCGCAGATCGGCGACCTCAACGGGGACGGCAGACCCGACATCGTCGGCTGCTCTTCCGGCAATCTCTACGCCTACGTAAACATCGGCCCCGGCCAGTTCGCCACGCCCACCCCGGTCAGCCTCACCAACGGCTGCAACTCGATCAGCCTTGGAGACGTCAACGGCGACGGAAAGCTCGACATCATCGTCACCGGCTCGACCGGCGGCGGCGCCGCCAACCGCGGCGCCAGGCCCAACAACAGCATCCAGGTCTACTTCGGCGACGGCACCGGCCACTTCACCGCCGGACCCCTCGCCCAGAACATCAACCTCGACTCCACCCGGGGCACCGCCAACATCACCCAGTGCGCGCTCACGGACGCCGTCACCGGCGACTTCCTCGGCAACGGCACCGTCTCCCTCGTTGCCGACGCGCAATGCTTCCCCGCCACCCAGACCACCTCCAACCCCAATCCCACGGACACCAACTCCACCGTCTTCCTCGGCAGGAGCAACGCCGCCGGCAACTTCACCTTCACTGAACTCACCGAAAGCAGCGCCTACTACCAGCTCCAGAACACCGAGAGCAACAGCCCGCGCGCCGACCTCAACCACGACGGCCGCCCCGACCTCCTCTTCACCACCTCGAGCGCATCCGTCATCACCGGCCTCAACAGCGGTGGCGGCAACTTCACCTTCAACCGCGCCAGCATCTCCTACCAGACCTCGGACACAGTCTCGCCCTACGTCTACGGCGGAGTCGCTGCGGCCGACTTCAACCGCGACGGCGTGATCGATCTTGTCTCCGCATTCAACGGCGAGATTGCCGCTTCGGGCGACAGCGGCCACGGCTCAACCGACTTCGGCAACTACTTCTCCGTACTCTATGGGTCACCCGCCGGCACCTACTCCGGCAACGATCTCCTTCACTACGGTGACGGTGACGCGGCCGACCTCCCCGCCCTCCTGGTCGGCGACTTCAACTCCGACGGCCTCGACGACTTCGCCGCCATCTCCTTCAACAGCGACCAGAATCAGTACATCCTCAACGTCTACAGAAACATCCAGCAGCCCTCGGCCACCTGCTACGCACCCACGCAGGCAAACGCCAACATCATCTGCCAGCCCCCGGCAGGCCAGACCGAGGGCTCGCCCGTCACCGTCACCGCCGCGTCCAACGTCGCCGGCTTCACCCTCAACCGCCTCTACCTCGACAACACCTCGGTCTACCAGGTGGCCTCGCAGCAGGTCTCCACCAACGTCACCGCCGGCCCCGGCACCCACACCCTGGCGCTCGTCAGCTACAACAACAAGGGCCAGGCCTTCACCACGCGCACCAGCTTCACCGTCTCCCCCGCCAATGGCTCAGGCTGCCTGCCCTCGGTGAGCGGCGTCGCCATCTGCGCCCCGGCACAGGGTACGACCGCCCATAGCCCCGTCACCTTCACCGCCGGCGCCACCGCTCCCAACGGGTCCGGCACGGTCGCAGCCATCCGCGTTTACGTGGATAGCGTCGCGCTCTTCACCGCCAACAATCCGAACTACGTCACCAACCCGTCCTTCCAGGTCTCGCAATCCGCAGCCGTCGCCCCGGGCACCCATAACCTCGTCGTCGTCGCCTACCTCACCGGCGGCAACGGTCCCTCGTCGATCACCGCATCAGAAACCTTCACCGTCGCCGGGGCCACACCCTGCTATCCCTCTTCCGCCGGAGCCATGATCTGCAGTCCCGCCCGCGGCGCCACCACCAGCTCACCCTTCACCCTCAGCGCCGGCGCAACCGCCGCCGCGGGCTATCTCACCGCCATCCGGCTCTACTCCGACAACGTTGCGCAAACCCTGGTCAACAACCCCGGCCAGACGAAGTCCTTCGCCATCACCCCCTCGGTCTCACTCGCAGCCGGCACCCACAACCTCGTCATCGTCGGCTACGACAGCACCGGCCACTCCGTCTCCGCCAGCGAAACCGTCACCATCAAATAACCCCACCGCACCAGAACCCCCAAACGCAAAGGGCCACCTCCGGGTGGCCCTTCCCGCGTCCCGAAGCACCCGCCTCCGTCTCTCAGCTCCCAGCTAAAAGCTCTCAGCTGAAAAAACCCACCTCCCAACCCCACACCCCTCCAAATCACCCACCCGAATCTGTCAGCTCTCAGCTCAAAGCTCACAGCTGAAAAAACCCCCTCCCCAACCCCACACCCCTCCAGAGCACCCGTCTCCATCTATCAGCTCTCAGCTCAAAGCTCTCAGCTGAAAACCCCACCTCCCAACCCCGCACCACCTTCCAGAGCATCCGCCCGAATCTGTCAGCTCTCAGCTCAAAGCTCTGAGCTGAAAAAACTCCCTCCCCACCCCCACACCCCTCCAAATCACCCACCCAAATCTGTCAGCTCTCCGCGCAAAGCTCTCAGCTGAAAAAACCAAACTCCGCACAACGCCCACATCACTCCCCAAACCACCTCATCGACCCGCGAAACGGAAGGGCACGCGTTCACGCGTGCCAAAAACAGCCGCGCCAAAGGCGCAACCGCTCTGCCGAAGGCCGCCTTTCCCCCCCGGGCCAACCAAGCCCTGTGGAAAACCTGTCAAGCCCCCACGCCCACGACATTCCTCATAACCCCAACATCCCAAACCACTTAAACCCAAAAGAAAACCTGACATAGTTACCCCACCCCACTTGATAAACTGGAACTAGCTCAAAACAAAACGGGCCCGCCACGAGCGGGCCCTTCGCATGGAACCGGGATAGGCAAGGGGCTCGAACCCCTGCCTATCCCGTTTCTTTTCTTATTTTTGACACATAAACCCCCGGGGGAGGGGGGTACCCTTATGAACGCACCCGAACCCGTCATGCAATGCCGTCACATCCTCACCGAGGGCCGCCGCTGCAAAAACGCCGCGCTCGCCCTCGGCGCACGCGACTTCTGCTTCTTTCACCAGTCTGCTCACCCCGCGCTCCGCCGCCGCCACCGCCAGACCCGCGAAGCTGTCCTCTTCCCGCGCCCCGACGACCGCGCCGCCATCCAGATCGCCCTCGGCGACGTCATCGACCACCTCGCCTCAGGCGCCCTCGACGCCCGCCGCGCCGCCCTCGTCATCTACGCCCTCCAGGTCGCTGCCACCAACCTGCCCAAGCCCGCTGCCGCCGCCCCGCACGCCGCGCCGCCCCTCCACGAGGTCGTCGAAGACCCCGCCTACGGCCTCATCGCCCCCGCCACCCCCTACAACCCGGCCCACCACCCCGACCACCACAAAACCCTCGCCGACCTCCTCCGCGAAGCCCACGACGCCACCCCCACCCCCGCCAACCTCCCCACCAATCTCCACACCGTCCAGGCCGCCACCGCCGCCCGCTGCCGGCGGTCACTCCGCAGCCCGGCGAACGAGCCCGCGTCCACCCTCTCGCACCCCATCCCATCGCCAATCCACAAGGCGAACACCAAGCGAACACGCTACAATTCCCCATGGCCGCCGAAAGCCCGCACCACCACGCCGACAACGACGCCCTCGCCTGGGCCCACCCCGTCGTGCAGGAGTGGTTCGTGCAGAAATTCGGCACCCCCACCGAGCCCCAGATTGCAGGCTGGCCCCACATCCTCGCCGGCGAAAATACCCTCATCAGCGCCCCGACAGGAAGCGGCAAAACCCTCTCCGCTTTTCTCGTCGCCATCGACGCACTCCTTCGCCGCGCCATCGCCGGCAACCTCGCACCCGTCACCCACGTCCTCTACGTCTCGCCCCTCAAAGCGCTCTCGAACGACATCCAGAAAAATCTCGACGCCCCCCTCGCCGAGATCCAGAAACTCGCCCTCGAACGCGGCTACCTCTCCACAGAAATCCGCACCGGCGTCCGCACCGGGGACACCCCTGCCAAAGACCGCGTGCAGATGCTCAAGCACCCGCCGCACATCCTCGTCACCACGCCCGAATCCCTCTACATCCTGCTCACCGCGCACAAGTCCCGCGAAAATCTCCGCCGCGTCCGCACCGTCATCCTCGACGAAATCCACGCCGTCGCCGACGACAAACGCGGCGCCCACCTCGCCCTCTCGCTCGAACGCCTCGAAGCCCTCGTCCGCGGCGAAAATCACCTCACCCCCGGCGCCTTCACCACCACCCCCAACCCAGAAGGGCACGCCTTCCCTGACGCCCTTGACTCAGAAGAGCACGCGCACCCCGCCGCCCCCACCCCGGAACCCCACGCGCACCCCAATGCCTTCACCCCTGAACCCCACGCGTACCCCGCCGCCCCTTACCCTGAACCCCACGCCTTCCCCGCCGCCCCTTACCCGGAACCCCACGCGCACCCCACCACCCCCCACCCGGAAGGGCACGCGTTCACGCGTGCCATAAACAGCCGCGGCGAAGCCGCTTCCGCTCTGCCGAAGGCCCCGTACCCCCAACGCATCGGCCTCAGCGCCACACAAAACCCCATCGAACTCGTAGCCGACTTCCTCACCGGCTCCGACCCTTCAAGAAGACCTGCCAGCATCGTCCAGGTCGGCCAGCGCCGCCATCTTGACCTCGCCATCGAAGTCCCCTCCGACGAACTCGGCTCCATCGCCACCACCGCCATGTGGTCCGAGATCTTCGATAAGCTCGCCGTCCTCACCGACCACCACCGCTCCACCCTGGTCTTCGTCAACACCCGCCGGCTCGTCGAAAAGATCAGCTTCGAACTCGCCGAGCGCCTCGGCCTCGAGCACGTCGCCGCGCACCACGGCTCGCTCTCCCGCACCCTCCGCCTCGACGCCGAACAGCGGCTCAAGAACGGCGAAATCAAGATCCTCATCGCCACCGGCTCGCTCGAACTCGGCATCGACATCGGCAACGTCGACCTCGTCTGCCAGATCAACACCACCCGCGCCGTCGCCGTCGCCATGCAGCGCGTCGGCCGCGCCGGGCACTGGCGCGGCGCCACCCCCAAGGGCATCTTCTTCGCCACCACCCGCGACGACCTCATGGAACAGGCAGCCCTCATCCAGAAGATGCGCGCCGGCGAGCTCGACCAGCTCGAAATCCCCGACGCCCCCATCGACGTCCTCATGCAGCAGATCGTCGCCACCTGCGCCTCCGAACCCTGGCACGAAGAGACGCTCTTCAACGTCATGCGCCGCGCCTACCCCTACCGCAACATCACGCGCGAACACTGGGACGAGCTCCTCCACCTGCTCCACGAAGGCATCGAATCCGGTCGCGGACGCTACGGCGCCTACCTCCTCCGCGACCAGGTCCAGGGCCATCTCCACCCCCGCCGCGGCGCCCGCATGACCGCCATCGCCAACGGCGGCGCCATCCCCGATACCAGCCTCTTCTCGGTCATCCTCCAGCCCGAAGGCGTCCAGATCGCAACCCTCGACGAGCACTTCGCCGTCGACAGCTCCCCCGGCGACATCGTGCTGCTCGGCAACAACTCATGGCGCATTCAAAAGATCGAATCCGCCGGCCGCGTCCTCGTCGAAGACGCCCACGGCGCCCCGCCGACCATTCCCTTCTGGGAGGGCGAAGCCCCGCAGCGCACCGCCGTCCTCTCGACAGGCGTCTCCGACCTGCGCGCCGCCATCGCCGCCCGCCTCCCCGAAGTCGGCCCCCACCACCTTCAACACTTCCCAAACCCACCCCACCCCCCGGGTGCCCCATCTCTCGCCTCTGAGACAGAGGCCGAACCGCCGTCGACTCCGCAAGCCCAGATCCTCGAAACCCTCACCTGGCTCAAGGCCGAATGCGGCGTCTGCCGCTCCGCCGCCCTGCAGCTGATCACCTACGTCGTCGCCGGCCGCGCCGTCCTCGGCGCCGTCCCGACCAAACAAACCATCATCGCCGAGCGCTTCTTCGACGACGGCGGCGGCATGCAGCTCATCCTGCACACCCCCTTCGGCGGCCGCGTCAACAAGGCCTGGGGGCTTGCGCTGCGTAAACGCTTCTGCCGCGGCTTCAACTTCGAGCTGCAGGCCGCGGCCACCGATAACGGCATCAACATCTCGCTTGCCGAGCAGCACTCGTTCCCCCTGTCGGACGTCTTCCACTTCCTCTCCGAGCACACCGCGAAAGAGTTGCTCGAACAGGCCTCGATCACCTCGCCCATCTTCAAGAACCGCTGGCGCTGGGCCGCCGGCCGCAGCCTGCAACTGCTGAGAATGTCCAAGGGCAAGCGCATCGCCCCGCAGATCCAGCGCACCCGGTCCGACGACCTGATGGCGAACGTCTTCCCGCAGGCCGCGGCGTGTTTTGAGACCATCGTCGGCGACATCCAGATCCCCGACCACCCACTGGTGCGCGAGGTGATGAAAGACGTGCTGCAGGAGGCCATGGACCTCGAAGGCCTGATCGAGATCCTGCGCGGCATCGAGTCGGGCGCCATCCTCTGCCTGGCGGTCGATACGCCGACCCCATCGGTCTTCGCGCATGAGCTGATCAACGCCATGCCCTACGCGTACCTCGACGAAGCTGACGCCGAGGCCCGCCGCGCCCGCGCCACCACGCTGGGGAAGACATTGCCTTCCTCGGCTCCTGGCGAAGCCGCGCGTTTAGACCAGCATGCGATCGACACCGTCCGCGCCGAACTCTGGCCCGACCTGCGCGACGAGCACGAGCTGCACGACCTGCTGCTGGCGCTCGTCCTGCTGCCCCTGCGCTTTATCGACACCGAGAAGGCCGCGAGCTGGCCGCTCTTCTACGAACGCCTCACCCGCCACCATCGGGCACAGACGCTCGACCTGAACGGCACACCCTGCTGGGTCGCCGCCGAGCGTATCACGGCTGTCCAGGCACTCACCAATAAGCAAGCTACTGAAACAGTTACGAATGACGAAGCGGTTCTCAAAGCTGTTCAGGGTTGGTTACAAATTCTTGGCCCCACGACCGCCAGTGAGCTTGCGTTGACGCTGAACGTCCCACCTGCCGACATCTTCAAGGCTTTCCTGGCGATGGAGATGCAAGGGCTGTTGCTGCGCGGGGCGTTCGAGCGGCCTGCGCCCGTAGACAACGATCACGAGATTGAATGGTGCGAACGCCGTATCCTGCAGCGCATCCACCGCCTGACGCTCGGGACACGACGCCGGCAGGTCGAGCCGGTGACGCCGGCGGTCTACATGCGCTGGCTGCTGGGCTGGCAGCACCTGGCGCCGCAGACCCAGCTTGCGGGTGAGGAAGGGCTGCTCGAGGTGCTCTCGAAGCTCGAAGGGTTTGAAGCGCCTGCGGTCGAGTGGGAGCGAACCCTGCTGCCGGCACGCATCGCCCATTACGATCCGCAGTGGCTCGACGCGCTCTGTCTTTCGGGCGCCGTCGGCTGGGGCCGCGTCTCGCCGCATCCGGCGTGGCAGGTGGGGGAGGGAAGCGCGCCGCGCCGGGTGATCCCGACCAACGCCGCGCCCATCACGTTCTTCGTGCGTGAGTCGGCCGACTGGCTGCCGCATGCGCTGGCCGCGCACTGTGTGGACGAGGCCACGCTGCTCAAGGCGATCAGCCCCGATGCGCTGGCCGTGCGCACGCTGCTGCGGCAGCGCGGAGCATGCTTCTCGAACGACATTCAACGCCTGCTCGGCTTCACGCGGCCGCAGACGCAGCACGCGCTGTGGGAGCTGGCGACTGCCGGCATCGCGTCCGCCGACGGCTTCGACCAGCTGCGCGGGATGATGGACCCGCGCCGCAAGGCGGCCGCGCAGGCGCCTGCTTCGCTCAACAAGCGAGCCGCCGCGAGGACCACTGCGGGGCGCTGGTCATTACTCTGCGACGAGGCTGAGCCTTCGTTCGCCCCGTTGACGAAGCCGACCCGCGAAGAAGTGCAGGCGCTTGCGATTGCCGAGGCGCGCCGTGCCGATGCGGCGCATGAATCTGCCGCGAAGATGCTGCTGTGCCGTTACGGCGTGCTGTTTCGCGACCTGCTGGAGCGCGAATCGAATGCGCCGAAGTGGCGGGACCTGCTGAACATCCTGCGCCGGCTCGAAGCGCGCGGGGAGATTCGCGGCGGGCGGTTCGTTTCGGGCTTCAACGGCGAGCAGTATGCGCTGCCCGAGGCGGTTGAGAGCCTGCGCGAGGCGAAGAAGCGCGAGTCGCCGCATGAGATTTCAGTGGCCGGCGCCGACCCGATGAATCTTGCCGGGATCGTCGTGCCGGGCGTGCGGGTGGCGTCGGTGCCGGGCAAATCGCTCCGCTTCACCAACGGCGTCGTGGTTTCAGACGGCTTGGGCATAGCGGCCGCTTCACCGGATGAAGGCGAACTGATCCCGCAGGAGCCTCGCGCTGCAGAGGCCGCGTTACGCTTGTTCTAGCGATGGCTGAGCCGGAACAAATCGAGGCAGCGGACGAGACGGGTGAGCTTGCGCCTGAAGAGTTTTATTTCGATGGGCCGTACATGGTGTTTACGGCGGCTTATCACCTGAAGCGGGGATATTGCTGTAATTCGGATTGCCGGCATTGTCCTTATAAGTAGCGGTGGATAGGGATCAATGATTTATCAGCTGGTAGCTGATAGCTGACAGGGAGCGGCAAAGGAGGCAACAGCAAGTGCGCCCTGATCGCGGGCGGCGACCACTTCGTGGGGTGACGGGCTTCGCGTGGCGACGCGAAGCCCATCACCCCACGAAGTGGCGCCCGTCCGGCGTCAGGACGCACTTGCTTCTGCCTTTACTGAGCTGGCGGCAGCGCCGGGAGCGGGCCGGTGGCTGCGAGTTGCCGGGCTCGCAGGGTCCGAGCGTTCTGGATGATGACCAGGGTGCGTTCGTCCTTGCGATAGCCGTCGAAGCTCTTAATGGGCGCCATGGCTTCGCGGATGTCGAAGCCGGACTCGACGGCTTTTGCGAGCCAGTAGAAGACCTGTTGGTCATCATGCTGGGAGGCGGCGAGACGGGCCATCTCGAAGGCGAAGCGGCCGCGGTCTTCGGTGTTGAGGACATGGATCTGCGTGCCGCCGAAGCCGCCGTGATTGAAGACTTCGGGGTCGAGTGCGATGGCGGCCTGATATTCCCTGCGCGCACTTTCGAAGTCCTTGCCGGTGAAGTAGGCGGTGCCGAGATTGGCGTGGAAGATAGCGTTTTTCTTTTCGATCTTGATGGCCTTCTGGTAGAAGCGGACGGCGTCGCGGTGGTTGCCGGCGATCATCTCGGTGGCGCCGAGATTGTTCCATCCTTCGGCGTACTGGGCGCGGGCGGCGAGCACGCGTTTGAAGCAGAGGCGTGCGGACGCGAGCTGATTTTCCTCGAGTTCGGTGACCCCGATGCGGTTCCAGATCAGGGCCTGGTCGCCGCCGCGATCGAGCGCGTAGTTGTAATACTCGACAGCGTCCTCCTGCAGTTTGCGCGCGCGCAGGATGTCTGCCGCCTGCAGCAGGTCGGCGGAGCTTGCGGTCTTCGGGTTGGGCAGGTGGTCGGCGATGGACTGCCACTCGGGCGTGGCGTGGCGCAGGGCGCGTTCGGTCTCGGGCGTGGAAGCGAGCGGGGCTTGCGCGGAGGAGAGGGAGACGATGCAGAGGAGGGAGAGGGCGATGAGTGCAGGACGCAGCAGCATGGTGCTTACCTCCTGTCGCGGGCAGAGGTCACCGTCAACAGGCCATCATCATGCTCCCGGCATGCAGCACTGTCAACGGGGGGATCTGTGAAGTTTTGATGATGGTTCCGAAATGCAACGGCAAGAACAAATGCGTCCTTACGCCGGACGGGCGCCACTTCGTGGGGTGATGGCTTCGCGGTGCTGTTTCATGCGGAGTGCGGCTGAATACCACGCGAAGCCCATCACCCCACGAAGTGGTCGCCGCGCGCGATCAGGGCGCTGTTGTCTTTGCTGTTGCAACTCTGAGCGCCAGCCTCGGGAAGGTAAAGCTGCCGCCGGCGTCGTCGATCACGTTGACCTGGCAGACGTAGTCGCCGGGTTTGAGGTCGGTGAGCGGGACGTCGAACTGGAAGCCGACGGCGCCGCGATCGGGTTCGCTGATGGCGGTGGCTTCGACGAGCTTGGTTTCGAGGACTTTGACGCCGCCGAGGAGGAACTCGATGCTGGTGAGGACGTGGACGCCGGAGAGGCTGGGGCGCCGGGTGAGTTTGTTGCCAGTGTCGGCGGGGGTGGTTGCGGTCTTCTGATGTGCGGGGTCGTAGACCTCGTAGAGGAAGTAGAGGTGTTGATCCTGGCGGAAGACGTGGGGGATGTTGGGGATCCACTCCTGGCCGTCGCGAACGAGGGGGTTGATGCTGCGCTTCTGGGTGTTGGGGACGCGCTGCGAGGCGAGCACGATGGAGCTGAGTTTGAGCGGCGACTTTTTGAGATCGGGAACGTTGAGGTCGGTCTCGAAGCTGCCCATCTGGCCGGTCTGGTTTTCGCGGACGACGAACTTGAGGTGATAGCGGCCGGGTGCGAGTTCGAAGCCGGTGCTGTACTGGATGTTCTTCTGTTTGACCTGCTGGGCGGCGTCGACGGCGAGCTTGACGGTGTCGCGGATGTTGCCGACGACGATGCCCTGCGCGTTCTTGACCTGGCCCACGATGTCGAGGTTGGCCTTGTCGCGGTCGCCGTTTTTGAGGAAGGGGATGGCGGAGCCGGGGACGATCAAGCTGACGGGGACGAAGAACTGGTTGGGATCGATGCGGAAGTAGAGGGCTTCGAGGTAGAGCGGGACATCGGTGGCGGGGAGGTCGCTGCGGAGCTGTTCGGTGAGGGCGACTTCGCGGTCTTCGGTTTTGGAGTGTTTGAAGTCTGCGGGGGCGTAGTAGCCGGGGCGGTATTCGAGCTTGACGTCGTTGCGGTCGAGCTTGACGGTGAGGTGGCGGAAGCTGCCGTCGCGGGCGGTGTTAGTGGATTTGAAGCCGAGGATGTAATAGGCCTCGGTATCGTGCTGGACCTGCTGGAAGGCGGGGGCGAAGTCGTTGGAATCGGAGAAGAATTTGCCGCCGGTATCGGAGGCGAGGGTGCCGAGGGTCTCCTGCGAGCTGAAGTTGCCTTGCAGGTTGGATTGCATGGAGGCGCCGGTGTAGGCGGCGTTGCCGCGCAGGCTGCCGGTGGCGGCGTTGCCGACGGGGGGCAGGGCTTCGAGGCCGCGGGAGTCGACGGAGTAGATGGCCATGTTGGCCTTGACGGCTTCGTTGGTGGCGGCGCGCATGCTGGCCTGGTTTTCGATGCCCTGGCGGGTGAGGCCGCCGGAGAAGTAGAGCATGGATTTCTTGCTGTCGACGCGTTCGAGCGAGCGGGCGATCTGCTGGATGGCGTAGAGTTCGCGGTCGGTGTTGAGCGCGGCGTATTCGCTGTCGTCGGCGGTGAAGCTGGAGGCGTCGTCGGCGGTGCCGGCGGAGGAGCCCGTGGTTCCCCCGGCGGCGAGTCCCTGGCCTTCGGTGCCGTTGTATTTGGCGAGGCCGCGGAGCAGGGCGGTCTTGTCGGCGGTGAAGTCCTGGTCCATGGAGAGGCCGGTGTCGAGTGAGACGAGGGAGACGAGGTCTGCGGGCTGCATCTTCTCGTTGACGAATTTCTGCGCGCTCTGGACGGCGCGGTCGATGTCCTCGGGCTGCATGGAGCTGAGATCGAAGAAGAAGACCATGAGGCGATGGCCGCGGAGGGCTTCGGGCGAGGCGGCCTGGTCGCCGTTGAGGATGTCGGCGATGCTGGCGTGGCCGGAGACGGTGTTGTTTTCGGCGAGGTGGATGGCGGAGTCGACGGTCTGGAAGTCGAAGCTGCGGATAGCCTGGGGCTTGTTGTTTTCGAGGATGGTGAAGTCTGAGGCCTTGAGGTCGCGGACGACGGCGCCGGTCTTTTTGTCGCGCACGACGACGTTGGTGAGGACGATGTCGGTGTTGACGCGGAGGGTGTAGGGCTGGGGGCTGGGCGGGGTGGCGGCCGGGGCTTGTTGTTGTGCGAACGCGAGGGTGTGAACGCCGGGGAGCGTGCTCAGGAGGGCACTGAGGGAGAGCATCGCTAATCCGGGTCGCATGGTCATCTTCGTCTTTCCTGAGAACTGAGAACTGAGAACTCGTCTTTAGAAGCGGTAGCGGCCGAGCAGGGTGACGGTGCGCTGGCCGGCGGTGGAGTTGACCTGGCCGAAGGTGGCGGAGTTGAGGGTGGTATCGATGCCGCTGTACTGGACGGTGTTGAAGGCGTTGGTGGCGGTGAGTCGGGCTTCGAAGGAGCGGGTGCTGCCGAGCTGGACGGTGCGGCTGAGCGAGAGGTTCGACGAGAGAGTGCCGGGGCCTTCGATGGAGTAGCGGGAGGCGTTGCCGAAGCCGTTGGCCGGCGCGGTGAAGGCGGCGGGGTTGAACCACTGGCCGATGCGCTGGGGGCCAGCGATGGAGGTGCCGGGGACGCGGTCGGGGCGCAGGGTGTAGGTGCCGCCGGCGGCGAGCTGGGCGGCGGTGTTCTGATATTGCGGCGTGAAGTAGGCGCCGGAGGTGAAGCTGTAGGTGCCGCTGATGCTGAAGCCGTCGAGGGCTTTCGAAAGTTTGCCGCCGCTTGCAAAGAAGGCGCGGTTGGGGCCGAAGGGGAGCTCGAGAACGTAGTTGCCGGAGAGCTGATGGCGGAGGTCGAAGGAAGAGTTGCCTTCTTCGAGATCAAGGCGCTGGCTGTTCTGGACCTGGGAGACGGAGCCTCCACCGATGGAGGAGGCGTTGTCGATGGAGTGGCCGTACTGGTAGAGGATCTGGAGCGCGATGCCTTTTTGCAGGCGCTTGCGGGCGCTGAGGGTGAGCTGGTTGAGGCGCGATTCGGCGACCGAGGTTTCATAGGTGAAGGCCTGGGCGTTGGGCGAGGTGACGGAGGCGAGGGTGGAGTTGGGGGCGGTGACGATGTCGAGGTTGCCGCCTTTGGAGCCGGTGTAGCCGAGGTTGACGACGATGCCCATGGGGAGGCTGCGCTGGAGATCGAGGTTGTAGACCTGGACGTGGCCGAGGCGGTAGTTCCGGTCGACGGCGTAGGTATTTGTCACTGCTTTTGTCGAGCAGCCGAAGCCGTTGGCAAGGGTCAGGTTGGTGGGCGCGCCGTGCGTGGTGATGGTGCAACCGGTCTGATTGCCAGGGCTTGAGAGGACGTTGTTCTGGGTGATGGCGAAGGGCGGCTGGAAGGCGAGCGACTGGGCGAAGGTGGCGAACTGGCCGGTGTTGTAGTTGATGCCGTAGCCGCCGCGGATGACGGTTTCCTTGAGGAATTTTGGGCGGTAGGCGAAGCCGAAGCGTGGGGAGAAGAGGGTGCGGTCGGGGTTGACGAGTGAGCGCGGATACCTGCCGTCGAAGGTGCCAGAGGCGTTGGGCTGGACGGGATCGACGACGGTGAAATCGGCGTTGTGGTCAAGGTTCACGAGGCGGTTGTTCTTTTCGATGTAGGGCGAGAAGTACTCGTAGCGCAGGCCGTAGTTGAGGGTGAGGCCGGGGAGCAGGCGGAAGTCGTCCTGGGCGTAGGCGTCGAAGACGTTGGCGCGAAGGTAGGTCTTGGCGAGGCCGGCCTGAATCCTGGTCTGCTGCGGCTGGCCGATGAGGAAGTCGGCGAGGGATGAACCGGAGGCGGCATTGGCAGCGGAGCTGGTGACGGTTCCCGAGAAGGCGAAGGTGCCGACGACGTTGTTGCCGCCGATTTGATCGGCGTGGACGCGTCGGTAGTCGGTGCCGAAGCGCATGTTGTGCTTGCCGTGGGACCAGGCGATGAAGTCTCCGAAGGAGATGGTCTGGTTGATGGCATCGCGCGGGGTGATCTCGGAGAGCGAGGTGAAGTTGGTAAGCGAGATGTTGGGAACGCCGTTGTAGAAGCCGCTCTGGGCGAGGGCGGAGGTCCTCGAGGGGATGAGGATGCCGGCGGCGGTGGCGGGGTCGACGGCGGTGTTGGTGAAGTAGTTGACGGTCGTTGCGTGCGAGCGGTTCCAGCCGAGCGAGGCGTTGTTGGTGATGCGGCCGTAGCCCACGGTATAGCCGAGGCCGAGGTTGTACCCGTCGCTCGAGGTCTTGCCGCCGAGGATGGGGATGATGTTGCGGGTGTCGGAGGCGGTGTGCGAGAAGCTGAGGTTGGAGTTGAGATTCTGGCGGAGGGTTTTGGGGGCATTGGCCTGCTGGGAGCGGCGTCCGCCGCCGCCTCCGAACATGGGCTGCGCGCCGAAGTTGCGGACGTAGCGTGCGGAGCCGAGCAACGAATTGTTTCCCTGGGTGGTGATGGTCTGGTAGTTGTTCGTGGTGACGCCGGCTACGTTGGGCAGCGGGTAGAAGTTGAGCAGGGCGAGGGCCTGCGGGGTGATCTCGCTGCTGGGGACGACGCGGCCCGCGCAGCTTTGGGCGGTGCCGGCGGTGAGTGCGGCGCAGGTCTGGCCGGGGTCGGGCTGGGTGAGTTGGCCGGTGGAGGGGTCGTAGAGGACGGGCGCGGTCTGGACGCCGCTGAGACGCTGGACGGATTGGGAGAAGTCGCCGGCGCGCTCGAGCGCGGTGGGGACGGTGCCGGTGAAGTCTTCGGGCGTGATGTTTTTGCTGCCGGTGACATTGAGGAAGACGAACTGCTTCGAACTCGGCTTGGTGCGGCCGGGAAGGTAGGGGGCGCCGGTGTAGCTGACGCCGAAGCGGTTCTGGTTCGAGCCGAGGGAGGGCTGATCGGTGACGAAGGGCGTGCCGGTCGAGAGGGCGTAGAGTGCGGCGGCGGAGGAGGCCTGGGCCTGCAGCGCGGGGAAGCCGCCCTGGTAGAAGATGGCGCCGTGGGGCTGGGTGGGGTTGAAGCGGCCGAAGCCGCCGCCACCGCCTCCGCGTCCGCCGCCACCACCGCGGCCACCGCCGCCAAAACCACCGCCGCCCCCGCCCGGGCCGAAGCCTCCGGGTCCGCCCATGATGGTGCCGAGCATGCCGACGACGGCGTTCATCTGGTCGGCGGCGGCGCCGCCCTGCTGGCGGGCGCGGGCGACTTCGTCCTCGATGCGCTGGCGGATCTGGTCTTCGCTCATGTTGCCGAGGGCATTGGTGGAGCCGGTCTGGCCGGAGACGGCGACGGAGTCTCCGCCGCTCGAGTCGCCAAGGCCGGCGAGGGTGGGGAGCGAGGCGCCTGATGCGGCGCCGCCAGAGCTGGCGTCGGTGAGGTCCGAGGCGCCTGAGGTGGTGAGCGACTGCAGACCGCGGCCGACGGCTGCGGCGAGTGCGGCGTTGCCGGTGGTGGAGGCGGCGGCTTCGGCCTGGGCGGCACGGGAGGCGAGCTCGAGGGTGAAGGCGGCGGTCTGGTCGGCGGCCTCGGCGGTGATGCGGACCTCGCTGGTGAGCGGGGCGAAGGCGGCGAGCTCGGCGCGGACGACGTAGCGGCCGGTGCGCGGGATGGTCATGGCGTACGTGCCGTTGATGTCGGTGGAGGTGGCGTACTTTTTGCCGGTGAGGGTGTTGGTTGCCGTGATGGCGACCCCGGGGAGCGGGATGGTGCCGGCCTTGACGGTGCCGCGAATGGTGCCGCCGGTGGTGGGCGTGGGTGCGGCGGGTGCCGGGGTGGGTACCGGGGTTGCTGCCGGGGTGGGTGCTGGGGTGGGCATTTGTCCAGCGGTTTGCGCGGCGGCGCTTACGGCAAGCGCGGCGAGGGCAAGGTGGAGCAAAGGAGTTCGGGCGTGGGCCACTTACTTTGGCTCCGTGGAGGCGGCCGGGTCGCCAGGGTTGCCCTGGCGGCGACGGCGCTGGGATGGGTCGGTAACGGCGAGTTCGGTGGGGATGAAGGTGCCGTTTTTGAGCGCGCCCTGGCCGGCGACGTTATCGCCCACCTTGATGTCGGCGAGGGTGATGCTTTCGCCTTCCTGGCGGGGTGGGCCGCTGCCTGCACCGTTGCGCCGCTGGCCTCCGAAGTCACCGCCGAGCGGGCCGGAGACGTCGCCGTTCTGCATCATCATGCGCATGCCGCGGCCGCCGCGTTTGAAGCTGGTGCCTTCGTCGACGGCGATGACCTGGGAGACTTTGTCGCCGCGCAGGATCGTAAGCTTGAGGTCGTCGATGGCGGTGATTTTGCCGGCGATCCAAGTACGGCCTAACGAGTCGCGCATCTTTTTGACCTGTTCGGCGTCGACGAGCGAGATGAAGAGGGCGTGGACGGTCTTGCTGGAGGGGTCGAGTTCGCCCATGGCGCCGATGCCATCGCCGACATGGACGTCGTTTGCGCGGGCGGTCTCGCGGCCCTTCATGATGCGGGTATTGGGCGTGAGGGCGACGGTGTAGGTGTCGCCGGATTCGGTTTTGAGCGAGAGCTTGTCGGACGTGACGGCGGAGACGGTGCCGCGGACCATGCGGCCGGAGCCCATGGCCATGGCGGGGGCGCTGGCGTCATCCTGCAGGGGGTCCTGACCGGGGACCTGGGCCAGCACAGGGGACGACAGCAGCAGGGCAAGCGCGGACACGGCTGCCTTGCGGACGGGGTTCTTCATTGCGCGACGCCTCACTCTGATACTCGTACAGACGGCGTTTGTGCGTGAAAGACGCGCCGCGTTCCTGGTCTTTTGACGCAGCGAACGGTGGATGTCCTACGATGGGTTGATGCATGACGTGAACCGTAACCCTCACCACGAGCAACACTTCGAGTCGACGGAGACGGTGCGGGACATCGTGATCGGCTTGTCGGATGGGCTGACGGTGCCGTTTGCGCTGGCGGCGGGCTTGTCGGGTGCTGTCTCGAACCTGCACCTGGTCGTGATTGCGGGGCTAGCCGAGATCGCGGCGGGATCGATTGCGATGGGACTGGGCGGGTACCTGGCGGCGCGCGGCGATGTGGAGCACTATGCCTCCGAGCTGAAGCGCGAGCAGACAGAGATTGTGACGCGGCCGCAGGATGAGGCCGAGGAGATCTTCGAGATTTTCGAAAAGTATGGGGTGTCGCGGGAGGATGCGACGCCGGTGTTGAAGTCGTTGCAGGGGAACCCGAAGGCGTTTGTGGATTTCATGATGCGGTTCGAGCTGGGTCTGGAAGAGCCGGCGGCGAACCGAGCGCACCGGTCGGCGCTGACGATTGCGGTGAGTTACATCTGCGGCGGGATGATTCCGCTGCTGCCCTACATTCTGAACAGCGGTCATGCGCTGGTGGTGTCGGTGGTGATTACGCTGGGGGCGCTGGCGATCTTCGGGGCGATCAAGGGGCGGCTGGTGGGCACCGGGGCGATCCGCAGTGCGGTGCAGACGACCTTGATTGGCGGGGCTGCGGCGGCGGCGGCGTACGGGCTGGCGCGGCTGCTCGAGCATTGAGGGTACGGCGGTGTTGACCGCGCCGGATTGTCAGTAGCGATGTCGCACATCTTCGTGGCAAACTTTTCCATCGTAGGAACTGGAAGAGGACTCTAACGATGATGGCTGTCGAGACGAAGACGAACACTGCCGGCGCGCTGCTAGCGCGGTTTCGCTCGGTGCGTGCGGCGACGCTTGCGTTCACCGCGCCGCTGACGCCGGAGGACCTGATGGTGCAGTCTTCGCCGGATGCGAGTCCGGTGAAGTGGCATCTGGCGCATACGAGCTGGTTCTTCGAGACGTTTGTGCTGACGCCGTATGCGGCGGGATACAAGGCGTTTCACCCCGAGTTTCACTGGCTGTTCAACAGCTACTACACTTCGCTGGGCGAGATGCCGGCGAAGAATCTGCGCGCGAGTTTTTCGCGGCCGGGGCTGGACCAGATCATGGCGTACCGGGCGCATGTGGATGCGGCGATCGAGCAGTTGCTGGGCGGGGCTCCGGGTGCAGATGAGGACGAAGTGCTGCGGCGGATGGCGCTTGGGCATGAGCATGAGCAGCAGCACCTGGAACTGATTGCGACCGATATCAAACACGCGTTGTTCACGAACCCCCTGCATCCGGCGTACCTGGAGGGCGGGGTGGAGGCGGGCTCGGGGCTGGTGGGGGATGCGGAGTTTCTGCGGTTCGAGGGTGGGCTGACGGAGATTGGCATTACGCCCGATGCGAGCGACCCGCAGGCGTTTGCGTTCGATAACGAGACGCCCCGGCACAAGGTTTATCTTGCGCCCTACCTGCTTGCGGACCGGCTGGTGACGGTGTCTGAGTATCTCGCGTTCATCAACGATGAGGGCTATACGCGGCCGGAGCTGTGGCTTTCGGAGGGCTGGTCGACGATGCGGGCGGCGGGCTGGCAGGCACCGCTTTATTGGCGTCGTGCGGCGCTTGAGGAGGGCAGGACGAGTGGCTGGGAGGTTTACACGTTGAAGGGGTTCCGGCCTCTCGAACGGCTTGCGGCGACACCGGTGTGTCACCTGAGCTTCTTTGAGGCGGACGCGTTCGCGCGGTGGAAGGGTTGCCGGCTGCCGACGGAGTTCGAGTGGGAGCATGCGTGTGTGAGCGCAGGGGTCGCGGCAGAGGAGGCCAATATGCTGGAGGGTGGGGCCTTGCATCCGAGTGCTGCCGGCGGGGGTGCGGGGCTGCAGCAGATGCTTGGGGATGTGTGGGAGTGGACGGCTTCGGGGTACTCCGGGTATCCCGGTTACAAGCCGCTGCCGGGGGCGCTGGGCGAGTACAACGGAAAATTTATGTCGTCGCAGGTGATCCTGCGCGGAGGATCGTGCGTCACACCACGGAGCCATATTCGTGCCACGTATCGTAACTTTTTCCCTCCGGCGACGCGCTGGCAGTTCTCCGGGTTGAGGCTGGCGAAAGATAGTTAGTTTGCTTGTGTTCAGGAGTTTCAGTGATTGCTGAAGTTGTTTCCCCGGTAGCAGTGGTTGCCAGTGCAGGCCTAAACGCGAACCCGAAGACGCTGCCGCCGTGGCTGTTCTACGACGAGCGCGGCTCGCACCTGTTTGAGCAGATTACGGAGCTTCCGGAGTACTACCTGACGCGGACCGAGCGGGCGCTGTTCGAGGCGCATGCGGAGGAGATTGTCGCGGCGCTGGGCGGGCCGGTGACGATCGCGGAGCTGGGCGCGGGGACGGCGACGAAGACCGGGATCATCCTGGCTGCGGCAGCGCGCCGGCAGGACGGGGTGCTGTATCAGCCGATCGATGTGAGTCCTACGGCGCTTGATGAGGCGGCTGCCAATCTCGAGGCGCAGGTGCCGGGAGTGACGGTTCGCTCGCAGGTGGCGAACTATGTGACGGAACCGGTGACGATTGATCGGCCGGCCGGGACGAAGATTTTGGCGCTGTATATCGGGTCGAGTATCGGGAACTTTTCGCCGGAGGAGGCTGCCGGGATCCTGGTGAATCTGCGGGCGCGGCTCGAGCCGGGAGATGCCTTGCTGCTGGGGACGGACCTTGCGCCGGGGGCTTCGAAGAGTGTGGGGTCGCTGGTCGAAGCCTATGACGATGCGGCCGGGGTGACGGCGGCGTTCAACCTGAACGTGCTGACGCGGCTGAACCGCGAAGTGGGGACGGACTTCCGGCTGGAGTGCTGGAGGCACCGGGCTGTGTGGAATGCCGGTGCGTCGCGGATGGAGATGCACCTGGAGGCGATCCATGCGCAGACCGTGCTGCTCGATGGGGCAGCGGTCGAGTTCGCGGCGGGCGAGACGATTCACACCGAGAACAGTTACAAGTTCTCAAAGGGGCGGATTGACGAGCTTGTGGAGTCGGCCGGGTTCTCGGTGAGACGGATGTTTCTGGATGCCGAGGAGAGATTTGCGGTGACGCTTGCGGTGGCTCGGGCAGAAGCGTAACACCGACCCATATCGATGACGCCGATCTGGGCTGGGTTCGCATGCGGTACCTGCCTTTTTATTGGTGCTCGGTTTTTCGGGTGTAGTCACCGGATTTGCCTCCGGATTTGCGGAGGAGCACCACTTCGCGGATGCGGATGGATTTGTCGAGGGCCTTCGTCATGTCGTAGATGGTGAGGGCAGCGATGGAGGCGGCGACCATGGCTTCCATCTCTACGCCGGTGCCGGCTACGGTTGCGGCGGTTGCCTCGACGGTTACGCCGCCCTCTCCGAGAATGGCCTGCACGTCGATGAAGCTGAGTGCCAGCGGGTGGCACATGGGGATGAGGGTTGCGGTCTGCTTCGCGGCCTGGATGCCGGCGAAGCGGGCGATCTCGAGTGGATTGCCTTTGGGGTTGGCGGGCAGTGCGCCGAGGACTTCGGGGGACAGCTCGACGAAGGCTCGGGCGGTGGCCTCGCGGCGGGTTTCCCTCTTGGCACTGACATCGACCATGTGCGCCTGGCCGGCATCGTCGTAGTGGCTCAGTTTTGACATGGTTCCAGCGTAGCTGAATGGAAGGGCAAGTGCGTCCTCACGCCGGGCGGGTGCCACTTCGTGGGGTGGAGGCTTCGCGTCGCTGCTTCGGGCGACGTGTGATGGACTGGTACGCGAAGCTTCCACCCCACGAAGTGGTCGCCGCCCGCGATGAGGGCGCTTTTGCGGTTACTTTCAGCGTTGCAGGATGCGGATGACGTCGCCGACGGCGTAGGGCCTGCCGGGGAGGAGTTCGGCGTAGCAGTTGGCTCGGGCGTTGGCGGCGAGGTCGCCGGAGCCCTGCCACGGGGTGAGTTTTACGGAGATGCCGTCGAGGCGGGCAGGGAGGAGGCGGGTGAGGTTGGACCTGGGCTCGATGGCTTCGGCGAGGGTGGCCTGCGCGAAGTTCGGCGCGTCGACGCGTTCGCCGGCGAGAGTGCGCAGGAAGAGTTCGGCGAAGCAGAGGAAGGTGACCTGGGTGGAGATGGGGTTGCCGGGCAGGCCGAAGAACCAGGTTTCCGACGTAGCGGGGGTGGCGGGCAGGCGGCCGAAGACGACCGGCCGTCCGGGCTGCATGCGGACGCCGGTGAAGAAGAACTCTGCGCCGGATTCGGTGAGGACCTCTTCAACGAGATCGTATTCGCCCATGGAGACGCCGCCCGAGAGGATGAGCAGGTCGGCGGCGCGGGCTTCGGCGATGCGGGCGCGGACGTCGTCGCGGAGGTCGCGTGCGATGGCGAGGCGGTGCGGCGTGCCGCCGGCGGCCGTGACCATGGCGGCGATCGCGTAGCTGTTCGAGTTGCGGATCTGCTGCGGAGCGGGCTGCTGGTCGAGCTCGACGAGCTCGTCGCCGGTGGCGATGATGGCGATGGCGGGCCTGGCGTGGACGCGCAACGTAGCGTAGCCGCAGGCGGCGGCGAGTCCGATCTCGGCGGCGGTGATGAGGGTGCCGGCGGTGACGACGGTCTGGCCGAGGTGCGCTTCGGCGCCGCGCGGGACGATGTTTTCTCCCGGGGCGAGAATGCGGTCGTCAGCGGGTGAGATGGCGTTGCCCACGCGGGTTACGTGTTCGACCATGACGACGGCGTTGGCGCCGGCGGGGAGGGTGGCGCCGGTCATGATTTCGATGGCTTCGCCTTCGGCGAGCGGGGCGCCCGTCCAGAGGTCGCCGGCGCGAACCTGTCCGATGACGGTGAGGGTTGCGCCGGGTCGCCAGCCGGCGGCGGGGATGGCGAAGCCATCGCGGGTGGAGCGGTCGAAGCCGGGTTGATCGCGGTCGGCGAGAATCGGCTCTGCGAGGACGCGGCCGGCGGTCGCGAGCAGGGGCAGGCTTTCGGTTGCACGGGACTGCGCGGCAAAGGCGGCGCGGGCTCGTTCGAGGACTGCGGCGACGGCCTGTTCGAAGTCGAGAACCTGAGTAGGGGTCGATCCCATAATGATCTCCTGAGGGCAGCAGAAAGGCCCTGGGCTTGGGTCGCCCAGGGCCTTCGAAGTCTGCGGTGCGTTACTTCTTGGGAGCCTTGTAGCTGCTCTTCTGCGACTGCCCGAGGTTGGTGAGAAGGTCCTTCACTTCCTGGGCATGCCGTCCGTTGGGGTCGAGCTCGAGGTACTGCTGGTAGGCCTCGAGGCAGCCGGGGGGCAGCACGAACTTCTTGGTCGTATTGTCCATGGTGGCGTTAGGGATGAGCGCTGCGGCCTTGATGTAATAGCTCTCGGCGCGCTTGGGGTCTGCAGCGATGGACTTGTCGGCTGCGGCTGCTGCTTCGGGAAGCTTCTGCGCGTTGAAGAACGTGGCGGCCTCGTTGAAGTAGGCTGCACCGGCGAGCGCTGGGTTGGCCTTGGCAGCGTTCTCGTAGGCCGTGGCGGCCTCGGGGGTCTTACCGGATTTCGACAGCGCCTGACCCATATTCAGGTAGGACGAGTAGGTGATGTCCGGGTTGGGCTTCGGGCGGGCGAGGTTGAGATCGAGCGCCTTCTGGTAAGAGGTCGCGGCATCGGAGTACTTCTGCAGGATGGCGGGATCGTTGGTGGGCGTCTTGGCGGCGCGGGCTGCAGCGACAGCCTGTTCGGCCGAGGCCAGCTGAACTTCGCCGAGGGTGGCCCAGATGACGGGCTCGTCGGGCTTCGCGGTCGTGAGCGGCTGAAGTTCCTTGATGGCGTCGTCGGCCTTGCCCGCCTTGGAATCGGCACGGGCCTGGATGAGGGTCTTGTTGAGGTCGGCAATTTTGGCATTCTCAGCCATGGCGCCGGCGTTCTTCTTCTTGGCCTCTTCGAGTTCCTTGCGGGCCTCGGGGCTGAGCGCCTTCAGGTACTCTTCGCGGGACATATCGAAGTCGAGGGTCTTGTCGTCGCCGCCCTTGAGGACGGCGGTCTGGTAGTCCGCGCTGACATCGCCGCGGAAGACGAAGGCGACGTAGTCGCCGGGGGCGATGTTGTCGCCCTTGAAGGTGCCATCGTTGCCGATGGGGAAGGTGTACTGGTACTTGCGATCCTTGGCGGGTGAACTCTTGTCGGTGGTGAGCTTGACCTCACCGCCGCGCAGGGGAACGCCGCCGGGATCTTTGACGATGCCGTGGATGACGGCGGTGGTGGCTGCCGGGGCCTGGGCGGCGAGGTAGACGCCGGGGGTGAGGGTGAGCAGCGCAGGTGCGGCCAGGCTCGCCATGCCAAATGTAGCGTTGAATCGAATCTTCACGTTGTCTCTCTCCCGAGCGGATGTTTCCACTCACCTACTCTAAGCTGCACAGCCCGGCCTTGTCATGGCTGCCCTACAGGGCGTTGCCCTGCAGGGTCATTGGGCTGGTGTTGCGTACGCGATCGGGTCGATCACTCCGGCTTCGCGAAAGGCGCGGAGACGGAGTGCACAGCTTTCACAGACTCCGCAGGCTTCGCGTTCGCCCGAATAGCATGACCAACTTACATGGAAGGGTGCGCCGAGTTCAACTCCGAGCCGGATGATTTCGCTTTTGCGCAGGGCGATGAGTGGGGTTTCGACGCGGATGGTGCCTTCCTTTGTGCCTTGCCGGATGAGTGCGTTGAAGGCGTCGTAGTAGGCGGGGCGGCAGTCCGGGTAGCCGGAGCTGTCCTGCTCGACGGCGCCGATGAGGACCTTTTCCGCGCCCAGCACTTCAGCCCAGCTGACGGCGGCGGAGAGGAAGTGGGCGTTGCGGAAGGGGACGTAAGTGACGGGGATTTCGGTGCCGATCCGGCTTTCGTCTGCGGCGGCATGGGGCACGGCGATCGAGGCGTCGGTGAGGGCGGAGCCTCCGATGCGGCGGAAGAGGTCGATGGTGAGGTGCAGAGAGTCTTTGGCGCCGGTGAGGGCGGCGATGCGCTGAGCGGCCTGGAGTTCGCGGCGCTCGGTGCGCTGGCCATAGCTGAAGTGCAGGGCGTAGACATCGTGATCGCGCGCGGCGAGCGCGGCGCAGACGCAGGAGTCCATGCCGCCGGAGAGGCAGAGGACGGCGCGCGGGCGCGGGATTGGCGCGGTGCTAGACATCGTTCTCGGTGATCTCGGAGTCGGTGAGCAGGGCGCGGGCGGCGGTTTCATCGGCGGCGCGGACCTGCAGGCGGACGCGCAGGGCGCCGGGGTAGAGGGCGTTGGCGTTCTCGCCCTGGAGAATGGTTTCGATGCCGGCGGCCTCGAGCATGCCCTTGGCGAACTGGGCCTCGGTGGGGTCACGGAAGCCGGCTACGGAGATCATGTCTTCGTCGTGCTCGTGAGGGTCAACAGCTGGGAGTTCGTTGGGCATTTTCAGATCCTTGCGTTGTCCGTTGTTCGTTGACGAGATCGGCTACTTCGTTTCGTAGGTCTGCAGGTGGAAGGTGATCGTGCCCCAGAAGAGCTGGCGCGGATCTGAACGGGGATGTGGCGTGCGTCGTCGGTGTACCAGATGCGGATGTTGCCCCGGTTCTTTACGATGCCTTCGTCAGCGGTCGGTTGCACGCGGATGGTCTGAAAGGTGCCGGCGGGGGTCTTGATCTCCTCCTTGCCTTCGACTTTCATGGCGACGGTCACTGTGCGCATCGAGTCGGCGAGCGGAAAGCGGACCTGCTGCCCAACGGTGAGCGGGCGGGTGGCGACGTAGAAGATGGCGGAGAGCGAATCCTGCACGCAGGCGGGGATGGAGGCGGTCTGCTCTTTGGACGTGCCCTTGACGAGGTTCTTGGCGATCTCGTGCTGCTTGCCGGCTTTCGAGTCGAAGGTGAGGTCGCTGGTGACCTTGCGGCGGCCCTCCTGAATCTGCTTTGAGAAGCCGGTGGAACAGCCGGTCTTCATGTCGAAGCCGGACTGGAACTTGTCGATGACCGGGAAGACCATGTTGATGTTCCCCACGGTGTCCGCGGTGGCGGTGACTTTCATCAGGTCGCCGGCTTGCTCGAGGTGAAAGACGGCGGTGCCGGCGGTGAAGACGCGCCAGTCGACGGAGAAGGTGAGGGTTTCGGTTTTGGGGTAGGGATAGCTGGGCTGGGGCGGCTCAAGGCTGGGAATGGTGACGGGCGGAGCGGGCTTGCCGAGGCCGAGGATCTGGCTGAAGGCGGGAGGGACGGCGGCCAGGACGAGCGTGAGGACAGAGACGAGAGACAACGGTCGTGATCTAGGCAAGTCGGGTCACCGGGACGTGGTTTTGAGCTGGTACGAGCAGGCTAGTGACGGGCCAGGCCGGTCAAGACGCCACGGTTCTGCAGGATGCATTTGAGGATGAGCGCAAGATAGATGGCACCCGACCCCATCAAAGCATTGTACTCGCGGTGGTGGAGGTAGAGGGTCCGCGAGAAGGCTCCGCCTTGGCCGATGCGGGGGGCAGGGGTGAGGCGCGGCAGCAGGCGGGGAACGCTTCTCGTGTATGTGTCGAAGCCAGGAAAGTTGGCGCGGAGATATTCTTCTTCGCCCTGGATGACAGGCAGGTAGATGGCGAGAAAAAGCACGACGAGCAGGATGACGAGGAGCCAGTTGCCGGCTGCGACGCCGAAGCCGAAGGCGATTCCCATGGAGCCGAGGTAGAGCGGGTTGCGGGTGTAGCCGTAGGGGCCGGTGGTGGTGAGTTCGGCGTTCTTGCGGACGTATCCGGCGGCGTACGCGCGAAGCCAGAGACCGGGCGCGACGAGCAGGAGGCTAATCGCCAGGGTAAGGGCAGAGGGACGCGCGAGCCAGAGGAAGACCATTGCGACAACGAAGCCCATGGGCACGCGAATGCGCTTTGCGATGCGTTGCCAGGTGGTTCGTTCAGCCAATGGTTGAGTCTCCTTCGGGCACGAGCATTTCAAGAACAGCGTTCAGCACCTCTTCTACCCTAACCTGTGCGAGGCCGGCTTCGGTGGCGGCGTGCCGGGTATGGTCGGTGCGGCTGGCGGGGTGACGGAGAATCGTGAACCGGGCGTGCGGGAAGGCAGGGCCGGTGCGCGCAGGGTCGGTGGGGCCGAAGAGCGCGACGGTGGGGCGGCCGAGCGCGGCGCCGAGGTGCACGGGACCGGTGTCTCCGCCGAGCACGAGAGCGGCGCGGCGGGTGAGGGCGATCATCTGCGGGAGGGTGGAGGGGACGATGCGGGCGCCGGATGCTTCGGCGATTGTGTTCGCGACGGGGTTTGGAGCGCCGGGTGTCGCGTTGATCAGGACGTTGAGGCCGCGTTGCGTGAGGGCGCGAGCGAGAGTGGCGTAGTTCGCGGCGCTCCACTCTTTGGCTCCCCAGCCGGCGGTCGGCGCGATGAGAACGAAGCCGGGAGAGAACCGGGCGGCCCAGGAATCCGCGGCGGCGTCGGTTGGGAGAGTGATGGCGGCTGGGCGGCTGGGGCGGTTGGTGGCGGCTGTCAGGATTTCGGCGGCCTGGTCGATGACGTTCGGCGCGGTTGTCGAGACGCGGGTGCGGTAAAGCAGGCGCGCAGGGCGCTCGCGAGCGGCATCGGCACCGAGGAAGCTGGCGGCGCCGGCCATGCTGCCGATGACGGCGGAGCGGATGGAGCCTTGCAGGTCGACGGCAAGGTCGTAGTGTTCGGAGCGGAGGCTTCGCCGCAGCTGGGCGATGTCGCGGAGCGTGGCGAGCGAGGCGGGGTGTTGTTTCCAGGCGCGGGTGTTGACGAGGTGGACGTGGTCGATGAGTGGGCGAGCGCCGCCGGGGGCTTCTAGTAGCGGGAGCCAGCGGGGCTCGACGGCCCAGGCGATGTGCGCGCCGGGAAGGGCGGCGCGGAGGCCGGTGACGGCGGGCAAGGCGTGAAGTATGTCGCCCATTGCGCCGATGCGGACGATGAGAATGCGCGGGTCAGGCATCCTGCAGCACCCCGCGGAGGCGTTCGAGGACAGCTTTCGGATCGAGCAGCGTGACTTCGAGAGAGGCGACGGAGAGCTTGCCGAGTTGCTCGAGGCGGCTGGTCCAGGCGGCGGTGAGTTTGACGGCATCCTTGGCGGTGGTGATGAAGCCGTCGGCTTTGCTGGTCTGAGCGGTCGCGAGCAGGCGGGCGATGTCGGCTTCGGTATAGGCGTGGTGATCGGGGAATGCGATCGTCTCGGCGGGGTGGCAGCCGGCGGTTGAAAGCATGGCAAAGAAGTTGGCGGGGCGTGCGACTCCGCAGAATGCGATGGGGCGAAGGGGTGGGGTGGATGGCAGGGACAGGGTGCGGCGAATGAGCCAGATTTCGGCCTGTGTGCGCGCCAGGATGAGAGGACGGAGGGCGGCGGCCTCTTCTTCGCGGAGCAGGATGACGTCGGCGCGGGCGAGGGCCGGGAGCGGCTCGCGGAGGTTGCCGGCCGGGATGAGGCAGTCGGCTGCGTCTTCGGCGGTGAACAGGACGAGGTCAAGTGAGCGGGCGAGTTGGCGGTGTTGAAAGCCGTCGTCAAGCAGGTGAAGCCGGGCGGGGCCGGAGCGCTCGGCGAGGCTGCCGGCGAGGAAGCGGTTGGCGCCGACGAAGACCGGGGTTCGGGTTGCGGTGAGGGCATTGGCGATCTCGAGCGGTTCGTCACCGAAGCGGCTGGAAGAGCCGCCGGATTCAACCTGTTCGATTGCGGTCGACGTACGGCCGTAGCCGCGGGAGAGGATGTCGGCGGCGACGCCCTGAGCGGCGAGCAGTCTGGCGAGAGCGATGACGACGGGCGTCTTCCCGGCGCCGCCGGCGGAGAGGCTGCCGATGCTGAGGACCGGGCGCGCAAGCTGCTGGACGGGGAGAAGGCTTCGCTGATGGAGAAGATTCTTGAGACCGAGCCCGAGGCTGTAGAGCGGAAGGAAGGGCAGCAGCAGCGGGCGCCGTATGCTCAAAGCGCGGACTCCGGCCGCAGCAGGTCGAGCAGCGCGAGGCGTACCCGTTCGGTGGCGCCGGTCTGGGATTCGAAGAACAGCTTGCCGCGTTCGCCGATCTCGTGCCCACGGCTGGCGCGGCCCACAATGCTGTGCAAGGCAAGGGTGAGGTTGCCCTGTTCGACGATGACGACGGCGTCGGCGGCGCGCATGCCGTCGACGATCTCGCGGAAGTTTTCGTAGTGCGGGCCCATGACGACCGGAACGCCGAAGCGAGCGGCCTCAAGCGGGTTGTGCCCTCCGCGCGGCACCAGGCTGCCGCCGATGAAGGCGGCCGTGGCCATGCGGAAGACGGAGGCCAGGTTGCCGACGCTGTCGAGTACGAGAATCTCACCGATTTCAAGCTGGCGCGGGTGCTCGATCCACTCGCTGACGCGAATCGCGTTGCGACCGACCAGGCGTACGACTGGTTCGAACCGCTGCGGATGGCGCGGGGCGATCATCAACACACCGCGGTGGCCGGTGGCGATGAGGCGCACCCAGGCTTCGATGATGTCGACCTCTTCGCCCTCGAGGGTGCTGCCGCAGACGAGGAAATCGGCCAGCGGAAGGTTGAGGCTGAGGGCTCGGGTGAGCGTGGTCTCGGGTGGTTCGGGTGCGTCGTACTTGAGGTTGCCGACGACGCGAATTTTGTTCTCGGCGACGCCGATGCGCGCGAGGCGTTCGGCGCTCTCGTCCCCCTGGGCGAGGAAGATTGTGACCTTGGCGAGGAGCGGCTTCCACAGGCGCTTGAGCCGGAGGTAGCGCGGGAAGGAGCGGTCGGAGACGCGCGCATTGACGACAACGACGGGGACCCCGGCGCGCTCACACTCGGTGAGCATGCGGGGCCACAGTTCGCTTTCCATCAGCACGACCAGCCTCGGCTTCAGCACGCTGAGGTAGCGCAGCATGGAGTAGGCGAAGTCGAGTGGCATGAAGAAAACCGGGCAGCCCTGCAGGCGCTGTTTGGCGAGTTTGAAGGCGGGGGTGGTGGTCGTGGAGACGGCGATGCGCCAGCCGGGCAGCGCCAGTTGGAGCTCGTAAATCAGCTGTTCGGCCGCGAGCACTTCGCCGATGGAGACGGCATGGAGCCAGATGACTTCGCGGCCGTGGACGGCAACACGCAGGCTCCTGCGTACGACGCCGAGCCGCGCGCGCAGCCCCATGCGATACCGGTCGCTGGTGGCCATGCGCCACAGCCACCAGGGTGAGCTTACTGTCAGCGCGACAGCCAACAGAAAGCTATAAACGATCATGCCCACGAGCGCTCACCCTTCTGCGGCTTTGCCGTCCGATTCAAGGAAGATGATAATCAAGCAATCGATGTTCTCAACCCGAAAACTCGCCAGGGGTTCCGCAGCGGCTACATGCTGGCTCTGCGGGGCAGCGTTCGCGTCGGACAAACCGAGGCCCGCGCCGCCGGTCAATCCTGCGGCGCAGTACGTGTTAAACGACGCCCACGCCAACGAAAAGGTCACCATCGCGGCGGAGCCATGTATCGATGCCAAGGCGTGCGCGTTCTTTCGCCTGCCCTACGTTTCGCATGGGTTTGTGCCGGTGCGCGTGATTGTGACCAATGACCGCGACGACGCGCTGAACATGGATGATGTGCGGATGCAGTTCATCCCGGCCGAAGGGGACAAGGAGCCGGCGGCGAGCGACGAGGACCTGAACCGGCGGCTGTTCGCGATGAAAAATGTGCGCGGGACCCGGATTCCGATCATCGGCGTTACCACTCATCCGGAGCCGGTAGACAAGAAAATTTTGAGTGACGACGCGGATTTCGGCTTTGCGTCCACGATTGTGCCACCGCATTCGACGCGTGCCGGCTACGTGTTTTACGACACCCGGGCGCTGGACGAGCCGGTGTTGCAGCATGCAGAGCTGTACGTGAAGATGATTCATTACACCGATGCGAAGAGCGTGAAGCACGAGCTGTTCGCCTTCACGCTGCCCTTTGACAAATGGCTCGCGACCCAGCCGAAACCCGAGGGAAAGAAGCCTTTGCCGCCTGCCGCGGATGACGACAAGAAGCCCGACGACAAGAAGACCGACGACAAGAAGCCCGATGATAAAAATTAGGCCGGCGACGGCTGCGGATGTGCCGTTGATCCTGCGCTTCATTCGCGAACTGGCCGAGTACGAGCGCGAGCCGGACGCAGTACTCGCCACCGAAGAGGACCTGCTGCGCGATGGGTGGGGCGCGACGAAACCGCGGTTTCGCTGCGTGATCGCCGACTATGGGGGCGAAGCTGCGGGTCTTGCACTGTTCTTTACCAGCTACAGCACATGGCGGGGACATCACGGGATCCGCCTGGAAGACCTGTATGTGACACCGGCGATGCGCGGGCATGGCATCGGGAAGGCGCTGCTGGTGCACCTGGCGCAGGTTGCTGTGCAGGAGGGCTGCCCGCGGCTGGAGTGGGATGTCCTGAACTGGAATGCGCCGGCGATTGGCTTTTACGAAGCGATTGGTGCCCGGCGGCTGACCGAGTGGAGCATCATGCGCGTCGACGACGCGGCGTTGCTGGAATTGGCGAAGGCAACGGCAAACGCGTCCTGACGCCGGGCGGGCGAGACTTCGTGGGGTAATGGGCTCCGCGTCGCCACGCTCAGGCCGTAACCCCATGAAGTGATCGCCGCGCGCGGTGAGGGCGCGTTTGCCGTTATCCTTAAGCAATGAAGCATATTCGCGTTATCGGCGGCGGTTTGGCTGGGCCCGAGGCCGCGCTGCAGGCCGCCGCGCGCGGCTGCCGCGTCGATCTGTTCGAGATGCGTCCCGTACGTTCGACCGAGGCGCACCAGACTGCGGACTTCGCGGAGCTGGTTTGTTCGAACTCATTGAAGTCCGAATCGGAGAACACGGCGCCATGGCAGTTGAAGCAGGAGATGCGTGCGGCAGGATCGTTTTTGCTGGCCGATGCCGATGCCACTTCGGTGCCGGCGGGTCATGCCCTTGCGGTCGATCGGGTAGCTTTTTCGGCTCGCGTGGCCGCGCGGCTTGAGGCTCATCCGAACATTACGATCCACCGTGAAGAGGTGACGACGCTTGATGAATCCACAGCCGATCTAACGATCCTGGCGAGCGGACCCTTGACGTCGGCACCGCTGACCGAATCACTGCAGGGCATCACCGGTGCGGATCAGCTGGCGTTTTACGATTCCATCTCGCCGATTGTCGATGCATCGACCATCGACATGGAGAAGGTGTACTTCGCTGCGCGATGGGACAAGGGAACGGCGGACTATATCAACTGCCCCTTCACCAAGGATGAGTACAACGCATTTATCGATGCGTTGGCGAACGCCGAGCAGGCGGAAGAGAAAGAATGGGAGAAGCTGCAGTACTTCGAGGGGTGCCTGCCGATTGAGGAGACGGCTCGTCGCGGGCGCGACACGCTGCGCTTCGGGCCGATGAAGCCGGCAGGCCTGACCAACCCGAAGACCGGTCGCTGGCCCTATGCGGCGGTTCAGTTGCGCTGCGAAAATCTGCGCGCCGATTCCTACAATCTGGTCGGGTTTCAGAATCACCTGAAGTACGGGGAGCAGGCGAGAATCCTGCGCATGATCCCGGGACTTGAGCGCGCGACGTTCCTGCGGTACGGGCAGATTCATCGCAACACGTACATCCATGCGCCGTCTCTCCTGACCGAGACCCTGCAACTGAAAGCGCGGCCGGGATTGATGATTGCGGGGCAGCTGTCGGGCGTCGAGGGGTATACGGAGTCGATTGCATCCGGAATGCTGGCGGGGATTTTCGCCGCGTCGATTGTCGCAGGCGAGACCCCGCAGGTGACCCCGCGAGCGAGTGCGCACGGCTCGCTCATGCACTACATCACGCATGCGGACGCGAAGAAATTCCAGCCGGCGAATATCACATTTGATCTGCTGCCACCCCTCGAAGAAGAACTGCGGAAGACGATGCGGGACAAGAAAGAGCGCCATCGGGTGCAGTGCGAGCGCGCGATGGCGGCGTGGCGAGAGTGGCTGCCCGTGGGCTCTCGGCCGTTATCCTTAGGCGATACAAAGGAGTCATACGCCGAGACCGCTGCCGTGATGTAGCCTTGCATTCGACAGTGGAGAGGATCGGGAACGGATGCAGCGGCTCAGTGCCATCGATGCAATCTCGCCGACGTGGGAACACACCCGCGAACTCCTGTTAGCCCCGCGCAGATGGACCCTGCTGCTGAAAGTGGCGGCGGTAGCTTTCTTCGCGCAGATGGGCGGATGCTCCGGCAGCTTCAGTTCGCCGGGGCGGGGAATGCCCCATGGCGGCCCGGCTCTCTCCGCGGCAGTTACCAGTTTTCTGATTGTTGCCGGGTTCGTAGTCCTGCTGATCGGACTGGTGATGCTCTATGCCGGGTCGCGGCTGCAGCTTGTACTGTTTGAGCTTGTGGCACGCCGGGATACGACCGTCGCGCCGATCTGGCGACGCTACGGAGGCTTGGTCTGGAAGTGGATCGGGCTGAAGCTGTTGTTCTTCGTCGTGGCGTTGGCATGTCTGCTACCCGTCATGGTCCCGTTGATCCTGCACTTCATCCACACGGTGCCGAAGGGCGCGGGGGCACACGGGGCAGGTCTTCTGTTCGCGACTGTCCTTGAATTCATTGGGGTGATCTTTGTCGCGGTCCTCCTGTTCAGCTGCGGTTACATCCTCCTGACGGACTTCGCCATCCCTTCCCTGGCACTTGAGAACACCTCCCTGCGGGAGGCGATTCGGAGGATCGTGCTGCTGGTTCGCGGCGAGCCCGGGCAGGTGGCGCTTTATGTCCTGATGCGCCTTCTGCTGCTGATGGCCTGGGTGATGTGCTCGTACCTGGCGATCCTGGTTGCGGTTCTGATCCTGCTCGCCCCGCTTGGCGGGATTGGCGCGATCCTGTGGGCGACGCTGCGTCATGCCGGCCCGGCCGGGCATGTGATGATGGTCATGGGCTGGGTGGTGCTCGGTGCGGTGCTGGTCGCAGCCGTAATTTTCGCGCTGATCGTCCTATTAGGTTCCGGGCTCGTCTTTATCCAGGCGTATGCGATCTATTTCCTGGGCGGGCGCTACCCTCTGCTGGCCAGGCTGCTAGAGCCCGGGCCGGGCACTCCGTTTACGCCGCCACCGGTATTTCCTTCGGAACGCGAAGAAGCCGAAGATGACGATGGCCCGTCGTTGCCCATGAACCCGGCTGTGGCCTGAGAGCAAAACGCGCACGCGGCCTCGAGCCGCTTATCCAAAGCCACAGACCCGGCGAAGTGGTCGCCGCCCGCGACTGGGGCGGGGTCGACCCTAGTCTTCAGCTTTTTTCTTGTTGCGGGCGCGGATCTTGAACCAGATCGGCGAGCCGATGAAGCCGAACGCTTCACGGATCTGGTTGGCGAGGAAGCGTTCGAAGGAGAAGTGCATCTTGATGTCGCGATCAGTAAAGAGCACAAAGGTGGGCGGGGCGACCTGCGCCTGCGTCATGTAGTAAATCTTGACGCGCTTGTTCATCGGGACACTGGCTCGCTGAAAGTCGACCTGCTCAAGGAACTTGTTCATCTGCCCGGTGGAGACGCGCTTGCGCCGTTCCCGGGCGACCAGTTCTACCTTGGCAAAGACCTCGTTGATCGCGCGGGGCTTGTCGCCGTCGCCGGGGGCAGCTGAAATAAACAGCAGTGGAGCGTAGTCGAGATACTTGAGTGCATCTCGCACCTGCTGTGCGTAGACCTTCTGGTCGGCGGGCGGCTTGCCGTCGGTGCGACCGGTCGTCATCAGGTCCCATTTGTTGATGACGATGATGACGGAGCGTCCGCTCTCGTGCGCGTAACCGCCAATGTTGGCGTCGATGTTGGTGACGCCCTCTTCTGCGTCGATAACGAGCAAGCTTACATCGGCGGCTTCGAGATGCTTGCGGGCCATGATGACTGACAGCTTTTCGGCCATCATCTTGGTCTTGCCCTTGCGCCGGATGCCGGCAGTATCGACGAAGCGGAAGAGGTGACCCTTGCGTTCGACGATCTCGTCGACCGCGTCGCGCGTGGTGCCCGCGATGGGTGAGACGATAGCGCGATTGGAATCGGTGAGCGCGTTGAGCAGTGTCGATTTGCCGACGTTGGGGCGGCCGATAATGGCGACCTTGGTCTCGCGTGATTCGTACTCGCCGTGGGTACGATTCTTGCGGCGCGGGGCGGCTGCCTCTTCGCCGTCTACGGGCTCGAACTCTTCGTCAAACGCCTCGGCGTCTTCCTCTGGCGTCGGGGCTGCTTGCTCTTCCTCAGCACGAGGTTCGGGAAGCACAGCGTAGACCTCGTCGAGCAGATCGCCGATGCCCGAGCCGTGTTCGGCCGAGATCATCGAAACATTCTTGAAGCCTAGGCGGCGAAAGTTTTCGGCCGCCGTCTGCATATGTTCGGTATCGATCTTGTTGACCGCGAGGAAGACGGGTTTGCCGCCGCGCATGAGCAGGCGGGCAAGCTCCATGTCCGGCGAGGCAAGCTCGGTGCGTCCGTCGACGACCATGATGATGGCATCGGCTTCGTCGAGCGCGACCTGCGCCTGGCGGAAGATCTCCGATGGGATGAGCGCCTCGTCATCGGGAACCACGCCGCCGGTGTCGACCAGCCGCGCTTCGCGGCCCTGCCACTCGATTTCGCCGTAGATGCGGTCGCGCGTGATGCCTGGTTCGTCGCCCACGATGGACCGGCGAGAGCCGGTAAGGCGATTGAAGAGCGTGCTCTTGCCGACATTCGGCCTGCCGCAGATGGCGATGAGTGGCTGGCCCTGCGACGCGGCGTGCTCCATGGTGACGGATTGCTGGAGAGCAAGAAGCTCGGCTTCGCGCCACTCGGCTTCGGGGCTGTCGGATTTGGTTGTCGTGATGCGGCGGCGAGGCCCCCCGGACCCTTTCCCCTCGCGCTCCTGCGCGGCCTGCTGCTGCGAGGCGCTGCGAAAATTACGGCCGGGGCTGGTCCTTCCCCGCGACTCTTCAACAGCGGGCTGCCGGCGCGCCGGCTTCTCATCGGCGTCGCCGGTAATGGTTCGCTTGGCTTCAAACTCCGGCGAGCGCTTGGAGACGAGCTTCTTCTCAGCCTCTTTGGCGCGCTTCGTGGCGAGTTCCTTGCGCTTTTTGGGGTCGACCGCGCCGATGCGCGTAGCGCCTGTGGTCGCGGTGGACTTCGGCGATTTACCTTTGTGCGGCCGCGTGCTGGCCTGCCGGTGCTTCTTGCCGAGACGTTTCGCTACCTTCTTCGCTGCCATTTAACCCATTATAGGGAAGGACAAAGGCAACAGTGCCTTCATCACGCGCGGCGATGAGTTCGTGGGTGCTTGTCTCGAGTGCGGTCACGCGAAGCCCAAAACCCGACAAAGTGGCGCTCGTCCGGCGTCAGGATGCTTTTGCCTTTGCCTTCGTAATCGGTCCGCCGCCTGTCGTTCGTGGCATGCGGTAAGTCATGGCGGCATGGTTTGGACTGGGGTGCAGGACCTTCGAGTTGCGGCCTATCGTGCGCATCCGATGATCGGCTTCCGTCCAGGAGGGCAGCGCTTCGGCGTCCTGCTCCCAGTGGGCGACGGAGGCTTCATCGCACCAGTTCAAAAGGTGAGGCATAGCCTGCTTGTGGTCGCCGGCGAGCATGTACTGCCTCATGGCTTCGTGGCTATCCCAAGCAGTCAACGTCCAGAAGGCCCAGTCGCGGTCGGGCAGGAGCGCGCCACCCTGGAAGCCGGGAGCCTTTCTGACCTGTGCGATCGACCGCATCGTGCGCAGACCGAACTGCGGCAGAAAGCGAAGAGAGCGGATGCGCAGGCGAGTGACCGAGATGGAGGGCATGCCGTTTCCAAGGTAGCGCTTCTGGCAACAGATTGGGAAGGCGGTTTCGCCAATCCTTCGCATATATCATCAAGGTTGAGTGTCTTCCGCCGCCGCCATCCCGAACGCCACGCGCGCGAAGCTGCCGACGCTGCACACGTTCTTTTCGGCTGATGGCATTCTGTCGAAGTCATCGCTGAACTTCGAGGTGCGCAAGGGGCAGTACGAGATGGCGACTGCCGTAGAAAGTGCCCTGAACGACAAGCGCCACCTCATCGTCGAGGCGGGAACAGGGACCGGCAAGACCCTCGCCTACCTGCTGCCGGCATTGCGGTTTGCGCGCGAGCGGCAGCAGCGGGTGATCCTTTCGACCGGCACCAAGAACTTGCAGGAGCAGCTGTACTTCAAGGATGTGCCGTTTCTCGAAAGCCTGCTGGGGCCGTTGAACGTCTGCTATATGAAAGGCCGAGCGAACTACCTGTGCAAGCACAAGCTGTACGCGCTGCGCGATTCGCCGCTGCTGAGTGGGCTCGAGGAGATCGAGCAGTTCCACCATATCGCGACCTGGGAGCCGACGACCGCCACCGGTGACCGGGCCGAGCTGAGCCATCTGCCGGAGAACTCGCCGCTATGGCATAAGCTCGACGCGCGGACCGAGGCTTGCCTGGGACAGACCTGCCCGGACTGGGAGGATTGCTTCATCACGCAGATGCGTCGAAAAGCGCTTGAATCGGACCTGATCATCGTGAACCACCATCTGTTCTTTGCGGATCTGAACATCAAGCAGCAGGCGGCAGACGCACCGGACGCGGGCATCCTGCCGGCCGCGGGAGCGGTCATCTTCGATGAGGCGCACGAGCTTGAGGACATCGCGTCGAACTACTTCGGCATCGGCCTGACGAACGCGCGCATGGACGAACTGACGCGGGATACGGAGATGATGCTGCGGGCGAAGCAGGCTTCCTCCTCTGCAATCGAGAGCGCGTGCGCGATCCTGAAAGATCGTTCGCGTATGTTCTTCTCGGCGCTTCCCGTTGAATCCCAACCAATCGGCCGGATGCCGTTCGACCACATGCAGCGGGAGTCGTTTCTCGAGTCCGATGGCGACACCTACCTGGGAGCCCTGAACGCGCTGCAACGGCTGGAGGATGAGCTGGAGCATGTGAAGGGCGTCGACGAGACGAAGGGGCTGGTGAAGCGCACGGCGGACATTCGCCATCACCTGAAGTTTCTGCTCGAGTCGGACGATCCGAACACGGTGTTCTGGATTGAGCGGCGAGCGCTTGGAGGAGTTCGCAACCTCACACGCGGCGGCGCCCCTTCGTACAACACGCAGCTGCAGGCGACTCCGATCGATGTCTCGGACCTGCTGACGACGTCGCTGTTCAATGCTTACCCGTCAATCGTCCTCACCTCAGCGACGCTGACCGTGGCCAATGGATTCGGCCACATCACGAAGCGACTGGGGCTGGCGATGGCCCGCGAGCTGGTCGTGCCATCGCACTTCGACTACCCGAAGCAGGCGCTGCTTTACCTGCCGCCGAACATGCCCGACCCGCGCGAGCCGGACTTCCTGATGCATGCCTGCGAGCGCATGCGGCGTGTGCTCGAGATCACCCAAGGCCGCGCATTCTGCCTCTTCACGAGCTATGCGCAGATGCGCGCGATGCACGACCGCATGCTGCAGGAGCTGCCGTATCCGCTGCTGCTCCATGGGACGGCGCCGCGGCACGTGCTGCTGCAGCAGTTCCGCGAAACGCCAAATGCGGTGCTGTTCGGGACGTCGAGCTTCTGGCAGGGGATCGATGTGCAGGGGGAGCAGTTGTCGTGCGTCATTATCGACCGGCTGCCGTTTGCCGTGCCGTCTGACCCGGTCGTCAAAGCACGGATGGAAGCCATCGAGACTGCAGGTGGCAAGCCATTCTTCGATCTTCAGGTGCCGGCCGCCGTCATCACGCTAAAGCAGGGATTCGGCCGGCTGATCCGTTCGCTTGGAGATCGCGGCGTGCTCATGCTGCTTGACCCCCGGATCCAGCGGCAACGGTATGGAAAAGTCTTTCTGGAGTCGCTGCCCCCGTACCGGGTGACGGGGTCGATTGAGGATGTGGAAGCGTTTTTCGCCATGCCCACTGCGACCACAACGCAGCGGCTAAACTAGGGGGGAGAAAACATGGCGCGCAACCTCTACATCCTCGCCGGCACGCTGGGCTTCTTCGCACTGGTCGCGGTCGGGCTTTCCTTTACCAACATTGCCCAGCAGCCAGGCTCGCCGGGCGATATCGCGCTCTGGCGGACCATGGGCATCGGCTTCTTCGTGCTGGCCCTGATCGTGAGCCTGTGCGGCGTCTTTTCGCACCTGTTCGAGCAGGCCGAGCGCCGCGCGGAAGAGGCTCGTCTCGAGCGGCGGCGGCGGTCGCAGAGCTGATCCCCGTACAATAAGAGGGATGCGGCACCAGAAGGGGATCGACCGAGATGTATGAAGTGACTGTAGAAGCCGGATTTTCTTCCGGCCACTACCTGCGCAACTATCGCGGCAAGTGCGAAAATCCGCACGGCCACAATTACAAGGTCTTCGTGACCCTTGCCGGGACCGAGCTCGACGAGGCCGGGCTGCTGCTCGATTTCAAGCTGCTGAAGCAGGTGATGCGCCCGATCGTCGAGTACCTCGACCACCAGATGATCAACGATTTGAAGCCGTTCGATGAGATCAATCCGTCGGCAGAGAATCTTGCTAAATACTTCTTCGATAACACCGCGACCCAGCTCGACGAGATGACCCACGGCCGCGTCAAGGTGAAGGACTGCACGCTATACGAAACCGATACCAGCTTTGCCCGCTACTACGAGTAAGACGGGACAATCGCGCCACGATCGCGGGCGGCCGCTTGTGAGCCATCGCGCATCGCCTGGCAATGCGAACCCCATTTCCTCCACGAAGTAACGCCCGTCCGGCGTCAGGACGCAGTTGTTCTTCTTTGTGAAAGATCGCAATGTATCTCATCGAACTCTACAAATCGGTACAGGGGGAGTCTTCTTTCACCGGCTTGCCGTGCATCTTCGTACGCTTTGCCGGCTGCAATTTACGTTGTGCGTGGTGCGATTCCGAGTACACGTTTTCGGGAGGCAAGCCGTTCTCACAGGATGATGTGATCGCCGCTGTAGAAGCGCTCGCGCCCTGCCGGCTGATTGAATTTACCGGTGGCGAGCCGATGCTGCAGGCAAAGGAACTGCTTCCTCTGATGGATGAGTTCCTGGCTCGCGGCTACACGTTGATGATGGAGACCTCGGGCGAACGCCCGCTCGACCTTGTGCCGAAGGCAGTGCACAAGATCGTCGACGTGAAGTGCCCCGGGGCGGGCTCTGCGGCAAACAGTTTTCGCCTCGAGAACCTGGCGACGCTCACGCAAAATGATGAGGTCAAGTTCGTCCTCAGCGACCGGGCGGATTACGAGTTTGCCAGGACTTTCATGGCAGAACATCATCTGCGCAGCAAGGTGGGCGGCGTTCTCCTCAGCCCGTCCTTTTCGAAGACGCCGAGCGCGTTGCGCACAACCGAAAATGCGACGCTCGATCCCCGAACCCTCGTGGAGTGGATGATGGAAGACGGCGTCGATGCCAGGCTATCGCTGCAGATCCACAAGTTCATCTGGGAGCCGCAGAAAAAGGGCGTCTAGCTGATCCTCCACAGAACGACGCCCGCCCGGCGTCAGGATGTAACCGCAATCGTCCCTATGCCAATAACAGTGAAAGCCGCGATCCTGGCCGCATACGAACCGGACGCCGGCCCGGTCCCGGGAGAGTTGCGCCACTTCATTGACCGCGAAGGGCTCAATGAACGGCTGGCGCTCGAAGCAGGCTATCGATCCTTATGGTTTAACCGCGAGCGTGGCGTGCTCGCTTGCTCCACCGGCGTGGGTGCTGCGCGGGCCGCGGCTTCCGTAATGGCTCTAGGGCTCGACGAGCGATTCGATCTTACAAGCGCATTGATCGTGATCACAGGCGTCGCCGGGGCTGACCCCGCGAGCGCCTCGCTCGCTTCGGTGGTGCTGCCGCGTTTCGTTGTCGACGGTGATCTCACGCACGAGATCGACGCGCGCGAGATTCCCCCGGAGTGGGCGGATGGCTTTGTGCCGATCGGCAAGTCACAGCCTTACGAAGAGCCGTTAGGCCATCGCTTCAACGGGAACGACGGCATTGTTTACGAGCTTGATGAACGGCTCGCGGCAGAGGCGATGGTGATCGCTTCATTGGTCGAGCTTGCTGACACGGACGCGATCTCGCGGCGCAGGCTTGTATTTGAGGCTGGGCACAGCGCGCCTCAAGTCTGCCGAGGGGATGAGCTTGCCTCGACGACCTTCTGGCACGGACGCCTGATGAGCGAGCGTGCCGCGCGTTGGGTCAACTATCAGACCGCTGGGCACGGCCGCTATGCAATCACGGCAATGGAAGATGCCGGCATGCTCGCGTCCTTGCGGGGCCTTGCAGCCGCGGACCGTGTGCAGTGGGCTCGCGTGGTCATCGCACGCGGGGTTTCGAACTATGATCGTCCGCGGGTCGGGATCACGGCCGCGCAAAGCCTCGCCGAGACTCGCGTCGCAACCGATTCAGCCTACCGGCCGGCGCTTGAAAATGCCTGGCGCGTAGGGTCTGGTTTGCTCTCTCAACTCTCGCTGTAACCGCAGCTTCCTGCTACGCGCTGCGGACAGACAGAGCGATGCTATTGATCCGAAGGCTCGGCGTAACTGCGGGCGCGCCAGGTGATTGGAGACCCGGCCAGCTTTCGCATCAGGGCATACCACTGGAGGCAAAGCAGCACGGTGATTCCGAACGGATGGAGGAGCGCGCTGCGCCAGTCCTGCTTGAAGCGTCGCGTGGCCAGGATGCGGGGGAGCCATGCACAAATGGCTGCGGCAATGACAAGACTCACGAGCGGCCAGAGAACCGGCGGCCGACTCACATGAATATCCATGCCGCGAGATTCGAACCAAAGAGCCGTGGGCAGGCCAAAGATGAGCAGAAGGCTGAACAGCAGAGCAGGAAAGATCTCACCGAGGAACAAGAGAATCGAAATCGGCACAATGCGCGCCGGCGCCGCAATCCCTTCTGTGGCGTTCTTCGCGAGCCCATTCCAAACCTGCCCCGCGCTGCGATACATGCGGCAGGTCGCGAAGTCCGTGATATCGGCAAGGTCCGTCTGAAATCCATGCTCACGAAACAGCCGCGGCAGCCTCAGGCCATCGTGCATCGTGAGCTTGATACCGCTATGCCCTTCGCAAGCAAAATAATCATCCCGCCGCGCCATCATGAACTGCCCGCACCCGGCTGCAAATGCCGGATCGGTGCCGTGGCGCATGCGAGCGATTGGCAGGAAACCAAGCAACACGAAGTGAATCAACGGCAGCAGCAACCACTCCAGAAAGGTGCCGGTGATCTGCCGCGGGAAGCCGCTCACGAGTGCGCTGTTCGAAGACCTCAGAAAGCCGGCCATGCGTACCAGGCACTCCGGCCCAAGCCGCACATCGGCGTCAACAAAGCAGAGGACAGGATTGCGCGCAGCCTGAGCCAACGCCCAGCAGGCGTGCTGTTTGCCATTCCAACCCGCAGGGAGCGCTGGAGCCCGCGCGAGCCGCACCCTGGGGTCCTCATCCACGAGCTGCTGAACCACGCGGTCTGTTCCGTCCGTTGAGCCGTCATCCATCACGATGACCTCGATCACAACATCGCGGCTCGCAAGAATCGCCCGCACTGCATCGCCAATTCCAGCGGCCTCATTGCGGGCCGGAATGAGCACCGAAATCACTTCATCCGACGCGGGTGACGAGCCCGGCGGCGCGACGTAATACCGCAGATTGACCGTGAACATCACCGCCGGAACAAGCGCACAAAAAAAGCAGATTATCGCCAGCGCCAGAATCATGGACGCTCTTCAGGCAGGAGCGGCGCCGGCAGATGATCGGGTTGATAGGCACGCCCGCTTCGCCACGCCGTCAGGCGCTGGCCCAGGGAATAAAAGCCGCCAGTCCCTGCCCGTCCGCGATGCAGGACCTCGAACGCCCGCGGGTTGCGCGCCATCGATTTCTCCTTCAGCACTTCCATCGCATCCAGCAACGCCGCGGAAAGCCGCGACTCGAGATTCAGATCGCTTCCTTCCACGCGGAGCGGCTCGCCAAAATGCAACAGCGCCTCCGGCATGCGCTCGTCCCAGAACACGTACTCGATCGCCAGCGGAAGCAACGTACAGCCACCCGGAACCCGCGAAGCAAGCGCAGCCAGCCCGGGCTTGAACACCAGCGGACGCTCGCGCACATCGGCAAAGCGACCCTGCGGCGTCACCCAGAGCACGCCGCCCTTCACCAGCGCGGCGAGACCAACCCGCATAAAATTTGCCGCCCCGCGCACGCTGCCAAGATCAACGCCGAAGACGCCGATGCGCCGCAGAATCCCATAACGCTTCAACGACACCGCATCCATCGGCGCATAGTGCCTGCGTTGCGGCATCAACTTGTCCGCAAGCAGCACTGGCAGCATCGGGTCCCACCACGACGCGTGGTTCGCAAACACGATCAGCGGTCCGTCCGTTTGGCTGGCGAAGCGCTCCGCATGACTCACCCGCACTGCGCGAAAATGTCGACGAAAGTAGCCGCGCGCGATCCCGCGAAAGAACCAGAGGACGAACTTCGAGATGGGCGGCGCGTCCATGGGCAGTGAAGCCTAATCTTATGCGAGTGCGAAGGCTTCCTGCTTCGTTGTTTTAAGCGCTCCACCACCCGCGTCCTGGTCGAGCGAGTCCGCCGCAATCCAGCCCGACATCATCACCATCGGCATCCCCGGCCCCGGATGGGCCGCGCCACCCGCAAGGTAAAGACCCTCCACCTCGCGCGACCGGTTCGCCGGCTTGAAGGCCCCGTTGAACACCCCATGTGACGAGATGCCGTAGATCGCTCCGTTCAACACGCGGTAACGCTCATGAATATCCTGCGGTGTCAGGTGATGCTCGAACACGATGCGCTCCTCGATATCGTGCAACCCCGCCGTGCGTTTCAGCTTGTCGAGAATGACCTGCCGATAGCCCGGCAGCATCTCGTTCCAGTCCTGGCCCGGCCGCAGGTAAGGCGTGTGCACGAGCACATAGAGCGCTTCGCCGCCTTCCGGTGCGGACGATGGATCGGTCTGTGCCGTCGCTGCGAGGTAGCACGTTGGGTCCGGCGCGGGGATTCCAAGCTCGTAGATCGCATGAAACTCCTCGTGCGGATCGCGCGAAAAGACGAAGTCGTGATGCGCCAGGTGCTCGTACTTTTTATTGAGGCCGAGGTACAGCACGACTCCGGAGCACGCAGGCTCGTAGCCGCGTTGATGCTCGAAGTGGCGCGCCGCCGGCGTGCCCGCAAGCAACTCGCGGTGCGTGCGGACCGCGTCTTCGTTCGACACAATCGCATCGAAGGCAAAGTGCTGCCCCGCCGTTGTCGACAGCCCGGTTACCTTGCCATTCGTCGTGTTGATTCGTGCCACATCGGTCGACGGATAGAACTTCACACCAAGCTCTTGGCCGAGCCGCACAAGACCCTCGGGCACCGCACGCGTCCCCCCAAGCGGATACCAGATCCCTTCTTCCATCTGCATATGCCCGATCGCGCACAGGATCGCCGGCGACGCGTCGGGCGAGGAGCCCACGTACTGCACAAAGTGATCGAGCATCTGCGCGGTGTTCGCGTCCGGAATATGCTGACGGATCACCTGCGATACGGTCTTACCAAGCCGCATGCGCATCACGTCCTTCAGCACCTTCAGGTCGAAGGCGCCCTTCACATCCATCGTGTCGCGCATGGAGCCGATCGACCGCCAGAAGAAAAACCGGTCGGAGATTGAATGAAGCTGCTCCGACTCCTCGAGAAACTTCAGGTAGCCGGCCCCCATGCGAGGCCAGATCTTCTCAAGCTCCGCCGCCATTTCCTGCGCGTTATCGCGCAGGTCAAGCTGTGTGCCATCTTCAAAAAAGCATCGCCACTGCGGGTCCAGGCGCACCATCGGGATGTAATCGTCAAGGTTTCGTTTTGCCTCGTCGAACACCTGCCGCAGCACCGAGGGTTGGATCAGGATCGTCGGGCCCATGTCGAATCGAAAGCCCTGCTCGTTCAACTGCGCAGCCTTACCGCCAAGCCACGGGTTCTTCTCAAACACCTCCACCTGATGTCCGCGCGCCGCGAGCGTACAGGCAGCGGCGAGTCCGGCGAGTCCACTTCCGATAATGCCAACCTTCATAAGAACGTCTCCAGCCCGCGTCTGCGGGCTTTACTTGATCTGTTTGATTGCCGCGACGATAGTTTTCAAGCCCTCGAGACGGGTCAACCACCCGCGCCGGTGGCACAGCGTAATGACCCCGCGAAACAACTGCTCGTGCGCCGCCGACGTCGGTTGAAGATGACGGCGGTCGCGGCCTCGTCGCGCGGAAATCGTACGCGGAGCCGTCATCTCGAGCAGCCCCTCCGCTCCGCGGGTTGCGCCGAATCCGCTCGCCTTGCGGCCGCCGAAGGGAACACGAGGATCAGCCGTGGGAACAATCAGGTCGTTGATGAGGACCGTACCGACTTTGAGTTGGACCGCTAGCTGGCGTGCCTGCCGCTCGTCTCCAAAGATGGCAGACGTCAAACCGAAGGGACAGTTCCGCTCTACCTCGAGTGCCTCCGCGACGCTCGCAACCTCGATTACCGTAAGAATCGGCGCAAATACGTCCGTGTGCGCCAATTCCATCCGCGGCGTGCCGTGCAGCACCAGCAGCGGCGTCATGGAGAAGTCCCGCATCTCCCCGCGCACGATTCCACCCTTCTCCACCGCATCGGCAAGCAAGGTTTCAATCTTGTGCCGCAGCGCGTCTGCAATGAAGATGGCATCCATCTGGGCGAACCGCATCTGCAACTGATGGAGCAGTGGCAGGTGCTCATCGCCCACCAGGATCAGCCGCCGCGGCGCCATGCAGGTCGCCGAGCCGTTCAGCCGCATCCCGAAGCACAGCGCGTCGATCACCCTTGCCGGATCCGCGCCCGGCAACACGATCACCGCGTCGCAACCCGAGAGTTCCGCCACCACGGGGATCGTGAGACCCGCAGCAAGATGCAGCAGTGCACGTCCCGTCGTGCTGGACCCCGTGAAGAAGATCTTGTCCGGCCCCGCCTGCACCTCGGCGATCGAAGACCGCACCGACTCATCTGTAATGCGCAGCGCACCATGCGGCAGACCCGCGAGCGCGCAGGTATCCGCAAAAGCCTGTGCCGCTGGCAGCCCGCCACGTCCCGGCTTCCACACGACGCTGTTGCCTGCCGCAAGCGCCTGCAACGCCTGTACCCCGGGCAGAAACAGCGGATAGTTTGCCGGCGCGATGATCAGCACCGTGCCGAGCGGTGCGCGCTCGATCGTTGCATCGACCCCCGCAAGCCAGAAGGGAAGACCTCCGCGCCCAAGCGGCATTGGAGCCAGAATCGCCGTGGCCTGCCGCTCCAGAAACTTGCACGCCGCCAGCAGGGGAAGCACCTCGGCAGCCAGCGTGTCGGCCCGGTTGCGGGCAAGCTCCGCGGGAATCGCATCGGCCAATGCGCTGGTATGCGCGGCCAGCGTGCGCCGAATCGCCTTCAGCAGCCGCAGGCGTTTCGCCAGCAAAAAATCACTCCACTCTTCCGTTGCGGGCGATTTCCCCGGCCTGGTCGCCTTCGGAGCTTCTCCCGCTCGAACAGTCGTCTTGGGCGCGCGGCTCTCCATCTTACGAAGGTGCTCCGACCAGCTGCGCATTCATGGGATTGCTGGTAGACGCCGTATCCCACGCCGGGGCCATGCGAAGGTCCTCAAGCAGCAGCCGCGAGGTGATGCGGGCAGACTCGAAGATGACCGGAAGCCCGCTCCCGGGATGGGTTCCACCCCCCACCAGGTACATCTGGCGCACATCGTCGAAACGATTGTGCGGCCGCAGATGCAGCATCTGGTCCAGCGAGTGCGCCATGGAAAAGGTCGCGCCCTTGTACAGCCCGAAATCCTCTGCCCAGCCCGCGGGCGTCACGATCTTTTCTGTGCGAATGCGCTGCTCCACATTCTTCAGACCGATCTTCTCCATCTGCTCAAGCGCCAGCCGCCGGTAGCGCCCGCGCTCTTTCGCCCAGTCGATTGAACCCGTATCGTGCGTTACCGGCAGCAGCACGTACAGCGTGCTATGGTCCCGCGGTGCCAGCGTCTCATCCGTCACGCAGGCATTCTGCACATAGAAGGACGGATTCTCGGACAACCGGTGCCGCTCTTCGATATCGCGCAGATTCTCCTTGTAATCTTCCGCCAGGTAGATCGTATGGTGCGACACATCGTCGTACCGCCCCTCGATACCGAGATACATCATGAACGTTGAGCAGGAGTACTTCTTCTTCGCCAGCCGTTCGTCACTCCACCGGTGACGCTGTTTGTTCGGGACCAGCGCCTTCATCGCCCCGGCGAAGTCCGCGTTCACCACCACCGCGTCCGCCGCGAGCATCCGGCTCGCCGTCTTCACGCCCGTCGCCTTGCCATGCTCGATCACGACCTGTTCCACCGGCTCATCGAGCAGGATCTCGACTCCCATCTCCTGCGCGATGCGCGCCATCGCCCGGGTCACCGCGCCGCAGCCGCCCGTCGGATGAAAGACTCCATGCTCATACTCGAGAAACGACAGGATCGAAAACAGGCTCGGGCAGCGGAACGGCGACATCCCCAGGTACTTCGATTGGAAGCTGAAGCCCAGCCGAATCCGTTCGTCCTTGAAATGCACCTGCAGATCGGAATCGAGCGACCGCCACGGCGCCAGCAGCGGCAGAAGCTTCATCATCTCCGGCTTCGCCAGGTCGCGCCAGCTCTCAAATGGCGTCTGCAAGAAAGGCATGAACTTCTCAAGCTTGTTGCGATTGTGCGTGATGAAGTGATGAAACCGCCCGGCATCCTCCGGCGAAATCGCCGCAATCGCCTTCGTCATCCGCTCCACATTCGGAGTCGCCAGCAACTCGCCACCGCCGCCAAACACCAGCCGGTACTGCGGGTCCAGCCGCGTCATCGGCACTTCCTGGTTCAGGTCATACCCCGCAACCGAGAAGATCTCCTTCAGCACGCGCGGATAGAGAAAAAATGTTGGCCCGATGTCGAACTTGAACCCATCCTGCTCCACCGTCGCCGTGCGCCCGCCCACCTGCGCCCGCTTCTCTACAATCGTGACCTTCACCCCGGACTTCGCCAGCAACAATGCGGCCGCGAGGCCTCCCGGTCCGGCGCCCACGATAACTGCTTTACGCGACCCCTTCGACATCTAGGCTGTAACCCAACCTTCCTGAAGCGCTGAACGCTGCATAAAACTGAGTATACGGAGCCCGCGCACGCCAGGACTCGGATTGCTTCGTACGGTCAAGATTGAAAACCGAGGAACTTCGCATCCCCAACATCCCCCTTCGACCGACGGCCGATGATCGGCCAAAGGCCGTAATCATCCTGATTGGCTCCCAGATCCGCCGAAACATCGGGCATCTCCGCAGATTCTCCCGCTCGAAGAAAGTCTTTCGGCCTGTCCAAAACAGGTGCAAGATAAAGCATATGGCCGAAAGGTCGTAGAAGGATCGTCGCGGATTCCACCGGAACCGCTGCTAGGCTGTGGTTGAGTTCTACCGGGCCCGATTCAGGCGTAGAGAAGCCGCTCCGCACACCAGAGCTTCGCCACTTCCACCGGAACCCAGGGCACCCACGCCAGCCCGCCAGGATCCGGACCACTGATCCCACGCGACGCGCTTCCCTCAACGGCTCTCAAAAACTGTACCAACTGCTTCACTTGCCGTGACAGCGATTGCCCTGACCCCAAGAGGTTGCTGTGAAAGATTTCCAGATCCCGGACATCGTCCCTCTCCCCCGGCGTTCCCGCGAGCGCCTCGAGCCTCAGCCGCCGTCTCCGGTGAGCCATGCCGTCCGTCCCCCGCCCCCGGGCCTTGAACGCGCCGCTTCTAAAAGCCATCAGTGCATCCTTGAAATGCATCACGCCGCAATGAACCTTGCTGACACAAACCGCAGAGGAAGCCAGCGCCCCGCAGCGCCCCAAAGCGAGATCACTCCAGCCGGCGCAGACCGCTCCGCAATCTCAAAATCCGGTACCCGGGCGTCCAGCACCCACCCCGCGCCACCGTCCCCACTGCCCCTCGCCTTCAGTCCGCCCGCCAGCGAAAGCCTGACCGCGATGCGCCGCCGGGCCGCCCCGGTTCTGCTCTCCGGCCAGCGCCTCAGCGGCTCTGCCCTGGTGCGCGACCCGCTCTCACGACCTGTCTCGCCCCCGCGCGCCGAAGGCGCCGCAAAGCCCATCATCCATCTCGCCGAATCGCCTCTCGCCGAGCCTCAGCACCGCAGCGCCGTGCGCAACGTCAGCGATCTCTTCGGGCGTTCGCGACTCAGCCCGTCCCAGCGCCTCGCGCAAACCCGGCCCCACCGTACCGTCGATCGCAACGGTAAAGACGCCTACGTCACCTATACGGTCAAGCCCCCAGCTCCAAAGTAGCCTCAAAACAGCTCCGAAGCCGCGCCGCCCTCGCCTAGATCCGGCTTCGCACAAACCGCCTCACCGTCTCCGCCACCAGCCCGAACACCACGTGCGTCACCATCTCCGAAGACTTCTCGCGCTTCGTCTGGTCCGCCGGCTCCGCCGAAAGCCCCAGCGCCGGCAGCGCACCCTCGTGCGTCAGCGCCATCAACGTCATCCCGAAGTCCGCGCCCTCCCGCGCCGTCGCCGCCGGGTAAAACTCCGCCAGCACTCCGTACGCCGCACCCGTCGCCGCGCCGAACCCCCAGTGAATCCCCTCCGCTGCCAGAGTCCTCGACCTGCCCTTCAACTCATGGCCTGCAAGCTTCGACGCCAGCACATCCGGTGGCTCCGGCTCGCCCTGCGTTCGCGGCGGATAAACCCTCTCCGCCAGCGATTTCGCAGCCGTCGCAACAATCCCACCCGCCAGCCCTGCAATCAAACCCTTCGCCAGATCCCGATCGCCCGCATGGGCATACCCCGGCTGAACCGAAGGCTGCGCGAGCTTCCTGTCGATAAAATCAGAAACCAAATTTTCTTTCATGATGACTCGAGTCCCTCACCTGCTTGTGATGCGCGTTGCATCCCATACGTCCTGCGCGCGCCCTCGAATCCGCCCCGCGCCGAGTCCTACCCCACGTACGCCGTCGCGTCCGTTGTATCGCGCCCCGGCGCCAGCGCCGTCAGCTTCAGCACGCCCGTCAGCACCACGCTCACGCCCAGGTTCAACATTAGTGCCGGTACCGCCGCATAAATTCCACCCACATGCGGCAGCGGGAAGATGCTCTTCATCCCCACCGACCAAGCCATCCACGTCCCTGCAACCATTCCCGCCGCCCACCCCGCCACCAGCGCATACGGATGCAGCCACCGCGTAAACGTCCCCACGATCACCGCCGGAAACAGCTGTGCAATCCAGATCCCGCCCAGCAGCTGCATCTCGATCGCCAGCGACGTATCCAACTTCAGCACAAACACCAGAGCCCCGAACTTCACGCACAGAGACACCAGCTTCGCCATCCGCGACTCCTGCGCGGGCGTCATCGCCGTACGCGACAGCTCTCCCCAGATGTTCCGCGTAAACAGGTTCGACGCCGCAATCGACATGATCGCCGCCGGCACCAGCGCGCCAATCGCAATCGCCGCCAGGCAGAACCCCGCAAACGCCTGCGGAAACTGTTGCAGAAACAGCTGCGGCACCACCTCGTTCGCGTTCTTTGTCACCACCCCCGCGGCCAGCGCCGCGTACCCCAGCAGCGCCACCAACCCCAGCAGAAAGCTGTACGCCGGCAGCATCGCCGCATTCCTCCGCACCGTCGCCGCCGAGTTCGCGCTCAACACCGCCGTCGCCGTATGCGGGTAAAGCATCAGCGCAATCGCCGACCCGATCGCCAGCGTACTGTAGCCAAGAAACTGCCCCTGCGCCAGCGAGATCGAAGTGTTGTGTTTCGCCAGCGCCTGGTCCGCCAGCGCAAAGATCCGCGCATACCCGCCCAGCTTGAACGGCAGCCACACAATCGCCGCCAGCACCATGGCATACAGCATCACGTCCTTCACAATCGCAATCACCGCCGGCGCCCGCAGCCCCGAAGACCACGTATAAGCCGACAGGATCACAAATGCCGCAACCAGCGGCCACTCGCCATGAATCCCGAACGCCGCGATCACTACCTTGATCCCCACCAGCTGCAACGCGATATACGGCATGAGCGCGAGAATCCCGGTGAACGCCACCGCCAGCGTCAGCGGCCGCGACCCGTAACGCCCGCGCACAAAATCCGCAAACGTGATGTACCCATGCCGGTGGCACACCGTCCAGAGCCGCGGCAGCACCAGCATCATGTATGGGTACGCGATGATCGAATACGGCAGCGCGAAGAACCCGTTCGCCCCCGCCCCATACAACGCCGCCGGCACCGCAATCACCGTGTACGCCGTATACGTATCGCCGCCGATCAGGAACCACGAGATCCACGTCCCAAACGACCGCCCCGCCAGCCCCCACTCCTCGAGCGACGCCATTCCCGCAGCCGGACGCCGCCACCGCGCCGCCCAGAAACCCGCGACCGTGACCAGCGCGAAGAAGAAAAGGAAGACGATGAGAGCCAGGTTGTGCACGTGTGACAGATACTATCGCAACCCGCCGCGCCATCCGCGAAGCCGGCTCGCCCCATGGCGCGGACGTGCCATTGCCTCTCTGGCACACGCCCGTAGCGGCTGGACCGAACCACAGAGCCGGGAGTCAAGACTTGAAGTCTGCCTCCACGGGACAGGAGCCCCCTGCTCGCACCCAGAGACAAGCCACCCCGTCCGCCAGCTAACCCGGCATCCCGCGCTACTTAAGCGCCGGCCCGCCCTCCTGCCACTCGTACACCACAACGCCGATATCGCTCAGCGTCTTCATCGCCGCTTCCATATTCCGCCGCAGCTCCGCCCGCGCACTCTGGGGCGCATCGTGTGCCTCTTCGACCGCCACCACCCGCCCGTATGGCCACGCATCCTGCGGAATCGCATTCATCGCCACCGGCAGGTCGGCCGTCCGCACGTTCAGGTCCTGCCGCCGCGCACCCTTCGGCCGCAGCATCCCGCCCGTCCCCAGATCGCTCGTATTGGCATCCGCCAGCGTGACGTGCAGCGTCACCATCTCGCCCTGCACCGTCAGGTAAGGGTTCTCCCACGCCGTCAGGCTCTTCACCGCCAGGTACTTCGTCTTCAAAGGCGGAGGAATGTGGTCCAGCTCGCTACGAATCTCTTCAACCTGCCGCGCGCGGTCTGCAGCACTGCTCGCCATGCCCGGCATCGGGAATGCAGGACGGGAACAACCCGAGACACAAAGGGACGCCATGGAGGCTAGAACGGCAAGGGGCAGGAGACGGGTAAGCACGCCTCCCAGCATAAACGACACCCTCGCGCGCTCATCTCTCGGGAAAAGTGCCTGCCCGTTTTTGGTGCAACTTCGCGAAATGTTTACTACTTTGTCATCAGGCGCTAAGTGCAATGAAATGAAGATCTTGGATCAAACAAGGGGGGGGGAGGGGGGATACCCGTGCACCCGAATCACCGTCCCGACCACGTCGGCTTGCGCTTGCCCAGGAAGGCATCAACCCCCTCCTGCTTGTCCGCCGAGTCGCTCAGCCGCCCGAAGAGCGACGCTTCGAGCGCCAGTGCCTCAGCCAGCGGCAAACCCAGCCCCTGGTCCACCGCCTCGAGGCATGCCGCGACCGCAAGCGGCGCCTGCCCCGCAATCTGCTGCGCAAGAGCCGTCCCGCGCGCCAGCAACTCCGCCGCCGGCACCACCTCGTCGACCAGCCCGATGCGCATCGCCTCGCCGGCAGGAATGATGTTGCCCGTCAGCAGCAGCTTCAGCGCCGCCGAGGGACCCACCAGCCGCGGCAGCCGCTGCGTGCCGCCGTACCCCGGCAGCAAGCCCAGTTTCACCTCCGGCTGTCCCAGCTTCGCCGTATCCGACGCAAGACGCAACGTGCAGGCCAGCGCCAGCTCACAGCCGCCGCCCAGGGCAAACCCGTTGATGCACGCGATGACCGGCTTGCCGCAGCTCTCGATCAGCCGGAACACATCCTGCCCGCGCAGTGACTTCTGCTCGCCCAGGGCGGCATCGGTCTTCGCCAGTTCGGCAATGTCAGCGCCCGCCGCGAAGGCCTTCTCGCCTGCACCGGTCAGCAGAATGGTCCGCACCGAAGGGTCTGCCGCGAGCATCTTGAAGACGGTCTCAAGGTCGTCGAAGAGCTGCGTGTTGAGCGCATTCAGCACCTCCGGGCGATTCAGCGTGACCGTCGCAACCGGCCCATCGATGGCAAGCAGCAACGTCTCGTAGCTGGGAAGAACGATGTTGGTCGAAAGCGTTTCAGGCATGGAGACCTCCGGCAATTGGATGCAGCTCCTGACGATACAATCGAACCTATGATCAAGGGAATGACAGTCGTAGCGCCTGTCGCCGGCGCGGAGCAATACGCGCGGCTGGGCGAGCTGTTTGCCGCGCTGGGCTTTGAAGCGGGCAAGGGCTGGAAGGACGAGGCAGGGCAGGGCGCAGCGTTCCTCGCACCGTTGGGAAATCTTGAGCTCGTGACAGGCCGCATGCCGGCAACCCCACGTCTGCTGATCGAAGTGAATCAGCTCGATCACGTGTACACCGCCGTGAAGACCTGGGGCGCCGCCGCCGAGCTCGGCGAGATCGAAGCCACGCATTGGAACTCGCGGCTGTTTCGCATGAAGCTCGGCCCGGATCTCGAACTGGGCTTCTGGCAGTCGGAGAATCCCGACCACGGCGTCGTGCCCGCAGTCGAAGGCGACCTCTCGGCCACCGGCATGAAGTTCGCCATCGTCACGACGCGCTGGAATACAGTCATCACCGACCGCCTGCTGCAGGGAGCGCTCGACTGCCTGAAGCGATCGGGAGCCGCGAAGGCCGACATCCAGGTCGTCCGCGTACCCGGCGCGTGGGAGATTCCGAACGCCGCCCGCACCCTTGCCGAATCGAAGACGATCGACGCGGTCATTACTCTCGGCTGCCTGCTGCGCGGCGAGACCGCGCACTACGAGGCCATCTACAACGAGGTCGCACGCGGCATCGGGCAGTCACAGCAGGAGACCGGCGTGCCCCATGCCTTCGGCGTGCTCACCTGCGAGACGCTCGAGCAGGCGCTCGACCGCGCCGGGCTGAAGGCCGGGAACAAGGGATTTGAGGCCGCCAGTGCGGCGATTGAAATGGTTTCGATTCAGCGCAAGCTGCGAGCTGCGAAGCAAGAGACGGGGAACTAGATGGGAACTCGCAGGAAGTCGCGCGAATTGACGATGCAGATGCTCTTCCAGGGCGACCTGGGCAAACAATCGCCGGACCAGGTCGGCAAGCTGTTCTGGGCTTCGGTCACCGATGTGGACGACGAGACACGCGGCTTCGCCGAGGATCTCTACCGCATCGCCACCAGCCGCAACGTCGAGATCGACGCGCTGATCGAGCAGCATTCGCAGAACTGGCGGCTCGAACGCATGCCCGTGGTCGATCGAAACCTGCTGCGCGCCGGCATCGCCGAGATGCTCGGCTACCCGAAGACGCCCGCAGCCATCGTGATCAACGAAAGCCTCGAAGTAGCCCGGCGCTACGCCGCGCCCGAATCCATCCACTTCCTCAACGGCGTCCTCGACGCCGTAGCCCGCGACCTCCTCAAAGCGCGCCTGGCTTAGCCAAGAACAACAGTAACTGCAAGTACGCCCTCATCGCGGGCGGCGACCACTTCGTGGGGTGGACCGCTGCGCGCGATGAAGTATTGTGCTGAAGCGTAGGGTTCTGCCCGCGCGCAGCGCTTCCACCCCACGAAGTGGCGCCTGTCCGGCGTTAGGACGCGGTTGCCGTTGCGGTTGTCTTTGGCCCTAAGACGTCGCCTTGCGGGGGCGCTGGGCGAGGAGGTTGGGGGTGGCGAAGCCGCTGCCGGAGAAGGCGGGGAGTAGCGGGTTGATGGGTGTCAGGGTGTCGGAGAAGGTGGTGGCTCCGCGGGTGAGGCGATGGACCAGATTGTCGCCAGTGGTGCCGACGTAGAGCGTCTGGTTATCCGAGCTGACGACGCCGGTGACGGGTGCGACGGGTGCGACGTTGGCGGTGGTCTGGAGCGCGATGTTGCTGAGGATGCCGGTGGCGGGGATGTATTGCGGTACGACCGAGCCGGCGCCGGTATAGGTGAGGAAGGCGAAGAGCGAATCGGAGGTGGGCAGCACGGCGGTGATCTGCGTGGGGGCGGCACCGGCGAGCGCGATCGGAGCACCGGGTGTGCTGGTGAAGGTGATGGGGCAGGCGCCGGCCTTGCGGTTGGTGACGATGTCCGTCAGCGCGGTGCTCGATGCGGCGATCACGTGGAGACCGTCATTGGTCGAGGCGAGGCGGTCTGCGACGACACCGGGGACGGGGCCGACTTCGGGGTAGAAGCTGTTGACGGTGGTCTGCGAGAGGCCGGTCCCACTGATGGTGGTGGCGGGGCAGTTGGTGTGGACGTCGACCGGGTTGCCCCCGAGGTAGACGCCGGCATTGGGCACGGTGGGGGCGAGGTCGGTCGCGGTGGTGGTGAGGTTGACCGAGGTCCAGCCGGTGAAGGCGTTGTGGACGAGCAGGCGGCTGTCGTCGGTGATGACGTAGGCGGAGTTGCTGTCGTTTGAGAACTGCGCGCGGGTGCCGGTGCCGCCGTACTCGGTCGCGACCGCGCCTGCGCTGGTGTAAAGGTAGGTGAGTTTGCGCACGGGGTCGCTGACGACGAGAGTGCTGTTGTCAGGCGAGACGGCGAGGACCTGGCCGGAGATGGTCTTGTCTTCCTTGGTGACCGCGTTGGTGACGGTCGAGTAGGTCATGATCTCGTTCGGGGTGCCCATGTAGATGGTGTTGCCGTCTTCTGAGAGGACCAGCGAGTTGGGCGCGTAGGGCAGGCGGACGGGGGAACCCTGGGTTGCGACGGTGAAGTCGATGGGCAGGATGTACTGCGAATCGGTGGACGCCACGTAGAGGACGGTGGAGTTGTTGGTTCCGCTGGCGACGATCTGCACCGGGTTCGAGGTGACCGGGAGGCCGTTGCCGTAGAGGCCGATGAGGTCGAAGGTGGAGGCATTGCAGGTGGCGGGCTGGCAAACGGCGGTGATGGCAGCGGCGCCCGGGAAGGTGGGGGTGATGTCGTTCAGCGAGGTGGGGATGGTCCGCGGATCGGTCGAGACGTACTGCAGGGCGACGTTGGTGATGGGTGCGCCGTTGACGTCGGTGACGTTGGCGACAAGCGCCTTGGTGACGTTCTGCGAGACCGGGATGGGAGCCGTGGGGGGCGTGGTCGAGCCAGCCTCGGTAAGCACGATGGAGGCGGGCGGGCAGGTGGAGAAGAAGCCGGTGGTCGAGGACGACTGCGAGATGGCCGCGTTAATGATGGAGGAGCCGGGCTGGGTGGCGACGGCCTGTCCGTTGGCATCGATGGTGACGACGGCCGAGTTCTGCGCGGAGAAGGCGATGGGGCCTACGAGGCAGCTGATGTTGTTGGCGGAGGTGAGCCCGCCGGTGCCCTTGTAGACGCGTGCGGCAAGCTGGGCGCTGGCTCCCTGCGAGAGGCACTTGGTGCCGTCGTAGCTGGTGACGGCGGCGGGCGCGCCGGTGCTGCAGACGTTGGCGTTGGTGGCGAAGCAGTTGCTGGCCGGATCAGTATCGCAGTTGGTGGACGCGGGGCCGAGGATGATGCTGGTGACGACCGGATGCACGTAGATGGCGATGGGGTTTGAGACGACGCCCTGGGCGCTGGCGGTGATGTAGGCGATGCCCTGCCTGCCGTTGGGAGTGCAGATGGTGTAGTCGGGGATGCCGCCGCCGGTGAGGCGGTTCCAAGTGCCGGCGCAGAGACCGCCGGAGCCGGTGGCGGGGTTGACGTCGACGATGCTGCGGTCGGTGGAGGCGTAGATAAGGCCGGAGGTGCTGGCGGAGCTTCCCTTGCAATCCTTGGCGGTGGGCGCGCTGATGCTGCCGATGACGCCCTGGTTGAGCGAGATGCCGGTGAGGCGGGGCTCGAGATCGAGCGAGACGGTCTGGCCTACCTGAACGCCGCTGTTTTCGCCGTTGCAGTAGGAGATGGTCGTGCCTTTGGAGCAGCCGGAGAGGGAGACGCCGAAGGGAATGGTGAAGAGGATCAGAACCGCTAGAGTGACGAACCGACGCATTGAGCTTTAGAACCTCCCCGTTCGGTTCAAGGCGTGGAAGCTCTCAAAGCGTAACGGTTCACCGATGGATGAATCTGGATGCGGAAAAATTGGGATTTCCCAAACCTCAGTCTAAAAGCTCCACGGGGGAAGAGCAAATGGACGAGGGGCTGAATGCGGGTTGGACGAGCCGCGGCGGGAAGCGTTAGTCGAGGAAAACCTCGCGGCGGCTCTTCGGGGGAAGAGCCGCCGTGCGGGGTCTAGCTAGCGGGCATGTACTTCGCGAACCAGGCGACGTAGCGGGCGTAGAGGTCCTTCTGGTGTGCGGGGTTGCGGAAGCCGTGGCCTTCGTTGGGGTAGACGACGAGCTGGGTGGGTACGCCTTCGGCGCGGAGTGCGTGCCAGAACTCGAACGATTGCGGTGCAGGGCATTCACCGTCGCGGTCTCCGACGACGACGAGGGTGGGAGTCTTCACGTTCTTGATGAATTCGATGGCGGAGGACTTGGCGTAGACCTTGGGGTCGTCGTAGACGGTGGCGCCGAAGAACGGCACCATCCACTGGTCGATGGAGTTTTCGCCGTAGTAGGACTTCCAGTCGGAGATGCCGGCACCGGCGATGGCGGCGCGAAAGCGCGTGGTCTGGGTGACGCCGAACATGGTCATGAAGCCGCCATAGCTCCAGCCCATAAGGCCTTCGCGTTGCTTGTCGATGGAGACTTTGGCCTCGACGGCATCGACCCCGGCGAGGATATCGCGGAGGTCGCCGTAGCCAAAGTCCTTGATGTTGGCCTCGGTGAACTTTTCGCCTTCACCGAAGGAGCCGCGCGGGTTGGGCGAGAGCTGAAAGTAGCCAAGCTGTGACCAGACCGAGCCGCCGTAGCGGGCGCCGGCCGAGGCGGACGGGCCGCCGTGAACCTGGACGATCAGCGGATACTTCCTGGCGGGGTCATAGTCGACGGGGTAGCTGAGCCAGCCCTGCACGTGGAAGCCGTCGCTGGTCCATTCGACGGATTCGGTGCGCGCTGTGGGCTTGGCGGCGTCGTTGGCGTGGGTGAAGGGCTTGAGAGCGTTCGGGGCGCCGGCATAGATTTCGGGTGCCAGGCTGTGGCCGGTCATGGTCATGGCGAGGACACCGTTGTTCGAGGCGCTGATGGCGTCCTTGATGGGGCCGCCGCCGACCGAGACTTCGCCGAGGTCGTCGGAGCTGCCGGGATTGACCATGTGCTTGTCGGCGTCGGCATCGGTGAGGAGGGTGTGGCCGGCGCGGTCTTCGACGAAGCCGACGGTCTTGTTATCGAGCCAGGCCTCCCAGGTGGGAGTGCCGTCGATGTTGGGGGTGATGTCGACGGGATCGCCACCGTGGGTGGGAACGACCCAGACATCGCCGCCGGTGGAACCCTGGTCGGACATGAGGCCGCCGATGAAGGCGATGCGGTTGCCGTCGGGCGCGAAGCGGGGGACGGCGATCTGCAGGCCGTGCAGGGCGGAGCTTGTCGTTGCGGGATCAAAGATGACTTTTGGGGCGGCGTCTTTTTGTTGCACGTAGAGCTTGGCGACCCACCAGTTATTTTCACCGGGCGGATTGGCGGCGATGTAGGTGAAGGCAGGGGTTGTGGGCGACCAGGCAAATTCGAAGACGTGGAGGCCTTCGGGTGAGACGAAGTCGCCTTCGCCGGTCTTTGCGTTGACGGAGTAGACGCGTTGAACTTCGACGCCGTCTTCGCCGATGACGCCGGACCACGGTTTCATCGCGTCGAGTGCGCCTGCGGAACGGGTGGCGTTCTGGACGAAGAGGAACGCGAGCGCGCTGCCGCTGGGCGAGAAGGCGACGCTGTCGAAGAGGCCTTTGATGTGGGTTAGCTGGCGGGCTTCGCCGCTGGCGCGGGAGTAGAGGAAGATCTGCGACTGCTTTTCGTTTTTGTCGGCGGCGGGGGAGGCGGGGGAGGCGACGCAATCGGACGTGAAGGCGAGGGTCTGCGAGTCGGGCGACCAGACGGGGTCGGAGCTCGAGCAGTCCTTGGTGCCGGGGACGGTGATGAGTTTTTCCTGTGCTGAGGCGGTGGCGGGGTAGGGAAGCAGGCCGAAGACCTGGCCGTCCTTGCCGTAGCGGGTGAAGGCGATGAGGGTGCCGTCGGGCGAGATGGCGACATTGCCGTACCCGGTTAGGGCGGTGCGCATCCTGGCCATGGCCTGGGCGATGCGGGGGTCGGGGTTTGGCATGGGTGTCCAGGGGACGTCGGTCTGGGCGGATGCGGCGGCGGGCAGCATGCTGGCGACGAGGAGGAGGGAGGCAGAAAATCGCATAGGGAAAGACTACATCGGGACGGGCGGGGCGCTTCCGGGGGCGTGGGGGATGGGTGAGGGGGCGGATTGGGCCTGATCGGCGATTCCTACGGGAAGCTCCGCCAGTCTCGTTGACTTGCGCCGCGTTCCTTGGTATCTTCAGATGGTTGCATTGGTGTTGCACCGATCCTCCGTTGAACAGGTTTTGGGTTTGTGCGACCGGGCCTCGGGGCTTCCAGTACACTGAATGAGCAGGATCAAGAGTTTTACCGCAGGCCTTTCGCTTGATTGAGGCGGTTTCTGCGGCCCTTCGCAAACACGACTGCGACACCCTCCTCCAGGATTGGGCTATGTGGTCGGGAACAGCGAAACGGAGTCGGCCCCTGGTTGGCGTCACGCAGACACAGCAGGGAGTTCGATCACCGTCGACTGTATTTAGTCTGAGTGGATGTACAGACGTACAGCAGGGAACAATTTCGGGCGAGGCGCTTCAGCGTCCTCACGTTTTGTCGTGTGAGCTGCTTTAGGGCAGATTGAGCGGCGAGGGCCCAGAGGTTGAACCCTTAGCGTGTGCGTAACAGGTTTGTTTCACGATTGGTTTCAAGGAGTCTTTAGTGCCTACGTTCCATCAGCTCGTCAAGCAGGGCCGCACGCCCACACGTTATAAGACTGCCAGCCCCGCGTTGCAGGGTTCGCCCCAGCGGCGTGGCGTCTGCACCCGCGTCTACACCCAGACTCCGAAGAAGCCGAACTCGGCGCTGCGTAAAGTAGCCCGCGTCCGCCTGACCAACGGGATCGAGGTGACCACGTATATCCCGGGCATCGGGCACAACCTGCAAGAGCACTCGATCGTGCTGATCCGCGGCGGCCGCGTCAAGGATCTGCCGGGCGTTCGGTATCACGTAGTCCGGGGCACGCTCGACTCGGTCGGTGTGGCCAAGCGCATGCAGAGCCGCTCGAAGTACGGCGCGAAGCGTCCGAAGGCAGCGAAGTAAGAGCAGGGTCTAGGGCCTGGTTTTCCAGGGTCTGGCAAGCGAAAGTCGTCGACGGTTTGGTTTTCTAGGTGCACTTTTCTAGATTCTGGACCCTCGGCTTTACAGGTTCAGCCCGTGAGAAGTCACCGAGCTGAAGGAAGAAGAGAAGAGCATGCCGAGAAAAGGTTACATCGCCAAGCGTGAAGTCGCACCGGACCCGATCTACCAGTCGACCCTGGTGACCAAGTTTGTGAACAGCATGATGTGGGGCGGCAAGAAGTCGACCGCGCAGGGCATCTTCTACACCGCCATGACGAACCTCGAGCAGAAGGGTGGCGACGAGGCTCTCAAGCTGTTCAAGAAAGCTGTCGAGAACTGCAAGCCATTGCTTGAAGTGAAGAGCCGCCGCGTGGGCGGTGCGAACTACCAGGTGCCGATCGAAGTGCTCCCCGAGCGCCGTACGTCGCTCGCCATTCGCTGGCTCGTAACCTACGGCCGCGCACGTGGTGAAAAGGGCATGGTCGAGAAGTTGACCGCGGAGTTGCTGGATGCAGCCAATGGCCGTGGCGCCGCGATGAAGAAGAAGGAAGACGTTCATCGCATGGCAGAAGCCAACAAGGCATTCGCACACTACCGCTGGTAGTTGGGTGAAGCAGGGTCTAGGGCCCAGGTCCTAGCAAACGAATTGGGTTTAACGCAGGGCTCAGCCTTGCAGAGTGAGAGATAAGACTGTGGCACGCACTATACCGCTGAATCGTTGCCGGAATATCGGAATCATGGCGCACATCGACGCCGGTAAGACAACGACGACCGAGCGCATTCTCTTCTACACGGGCATTACGCACCGTATTGGAGAGGTGCACGAGGGTACTGCGACGATGGACTGGATGGAGCAGGAGCAGGAGCGCGGCATCACGATCACGTCGGCCGCAACGACCTGCACCTGGAAGAACCAGCGGATCAACATTATCGATACGCCTGGCCACGTGGATTTCACTGCTGAAGTTGAACGTTCGCTGCGCGTGCTCGACGGCGCGGTGGCTTGCTTTGACGCGGTAGCCGGTGTGCAGCCGCAGTCGGAGACGGTCTGGCGGCAGGCGGACAAGTACAAGGTACCCCGGGTCTGCTTCATCAACAAGATGGACAAGGCCGGTGCGGATGCCGTTTATGCGACGTCGACGATCGTCGACCGCCTGGGCGCGCGTGCTATTCCGATCAACATCCAGATTGGCGCCGAGGCAAAGTTCCTGGGCGTGGTTGATCTGGTGACGATGAAGGCTATCCTGTGGCATGACGAGACCATGGGCGCGGAGTACTCGGTCGAAGAGATCCCGGCGGCCCTGCTCGAGACCGCGAAGGCGGCTCGCGCCGTGCTTATCGAGGCGGTTGCCGACTCCGATGACGACATCATGAACCTGTATCTCGAAGGCCAGGAGCCGACCGAGGAGCAGCTGAAGAAAGGCATTCGCAAGGCAACGATCGCGATGAACATCTTCCCGGTGCTGTGCGGTTCGTCGTTCAAGAACAAGGGTGTGCAGACGCTGCTCGATGCCGTGGTCGACTATCTGCCGAGCCCGCTCGACATTCCTCCGATGATCGGCCACGATCCCGACAACATGGAAGTAGAGATCATCCGCAAGGCGGATGATAGCGAGCCGCTTTCGGCCCTCGGCTTCAAGATCATGACCGACCCGTTCGTTGGGCAGTTGATCTTCATTCGCATCTATTCGGGCATTCTGAAGACCGGCGACTCGGTACTCAATCCGCGCACCGGCAAGACGGAGCGCATCGGCCGCCTGCTGAAGATGCATGCCAACAAGCGTGAAGAGATCACCGAGATTATGGCGGGCGATATCTGTGCAGCCGTAGGCTTGAAGAACATCATCACCGGCGATACGATCTGCAACGACCGGAACCCTGTTGTGCTCGAATCGATCGACTTCCCGAAGCCGGTAATCGAGGTTGCGGTAGAGCCGAAGACGAAGGCCGACCAGGAGAAGATGGGCATCGCCCTCGCCAAGCTGGCGCAGGAAGATCCCACGTTCAATGTGCGGACGGATATCGACTCGGGTCAGACCATCATTGCGGGGATGGGTGAATTGCACCTCGAGATCATCGTCGACCGCATGATGCGTGAGTACAAGGTAGAAGCGAACGTCGGCAAGCCACAGGTGAACTACCGCGAAACGATCCGTGCGAACGCCGAGGCTGAAGGCAAGTACATTCGGCAGACCGGTGGTTCGGGTAACTACGGACATGCGAAGATTCGCATCTCGCCGAACGAGCCGGGCAAGGGCTACGAGTTCACCAACGACACCAAGGGCGGTACGGTGCCGAAGGAGTACATCAAGCCAATCGACCAGGGCATCCAGGAAGCGATGCAGGGCGGCGTGCTGGCAGGGTACGAGATGGTCGACATCAAGGTGTCGTTGTATGACGGCAGCTATCACGATGTTGACTCGAACGAGATGGCCTTCAAGATTGCCGGTTCGATGGCATTCAAGGAAGCGGCACGCAAGGCAAAGCCGGTGCTGCTCGAGCCTGTCATGGCCGTCGAAGTGACCGTCCCCGAGGACTACATGGGCACGATCATCGGCGACCTGAACTCGCGGCGCGGACGCATTGAAGGCATGGAGATGGTCGGCAATACGCAGGCGATTCGTGCGAGCGTTCCGCTGTCGACGATGTTCGGGTATGCCACGCACATGCGTGGTGCGACCCAGGGCCGTGCGAACTACTCGATGCAGTTCAAGCAGTACGAGGAAGCGCCGCGGTCGGTTTCGGAAGAGATCATCGCCAAGCAGACGGGCAAAGATTCGAAGTAAGTCACAAGATTCGAAGTACAGAATTACTGAAAAGACATAGTTCAAAGGAGTTTTATCATGGGTAAGGAAAAGTTTGACCGGTCGAAACCGCACGTGAACATCGGGACGATCGGGCACATCGACCACGGCAAGACGACGTTGACGGCAGCGATCACGAAGGTGTTGTCGAAGCACAATCCTTCGAACAAGTTCCGTTCGTTCGACACGATCGACAACGCCCCGGAAGAGCGCGAGCGCGGTATTACGATCTCGACCTCGCACGTGGAGTACGAGACGGCGAACCGCCACTACGCGCACGTTGACTGCCCGGGCCACGCGGACTACATCAAGAACATGATCACCGGTGCCGCCCAGATGGACGGCGCGATCCTGGTGGTTGCTGCGACCGATGGTCCGATGCCCCAGACCAAAGAGCACGTTCTGCTCGCGCGTCAGGTTGGCGTGCCGTTCATCGTCGTGTTCCTGAACAAGTGCGATGCGGTGGAAGACGAAGAGCTGATCGAGCTGGTCGAGATGGAAGTGCGAGAGCTGCTTTCGAAGTATGACTACCCTGGCGACGACACCCCGATCATCCGTGGTTCGGCGCTCGGCGGTCTGAACGGCGAAGCCCAGTGGGAGGCGAAGATCGACGAGCTGATGGAGGCTGTCGACAAGTTCATCCCGCAGCCGACGCGTGCGATCGAGCTGCCGTTCCTGATGCCGATCGAGGATATCTTCTCGATCTCGGGTCGTGGAACTGTTGTCACGGGTCGTATTGAGCGCGGCAAGGTGAAGGTTGGCGAAGCATGCGAGATCGTCGGGTTCGGCGATACGCAGGCGACGGTCTGCACCGGCGTTGAGATGTTCAAGAAGCAGCTGGATGAAGGTCTTGCGGGCGACAACGCTGGACTGCTGCTGCGCGGTATCGCGAAGGAAGCGGTTCAGCGCGGAATGGTTCTCGCGAAGCCGGGTTCGATCAAGCCGCACACCGAGTTCAAGGGCGAGGTTTACGTCCTGAGCAAGGAAGAGGGCGGACGTCACACTCCGTTCTTCAACGGCTACCGTCCCCAGTTCTACTTCCGGACCACGGACGTGACTGGATCGGCGAAGCTGCCGGCGGGCACGGAGATGTGCATGCCTGGCGATAACATCCAGCTTGAGATCACGCTGCATACGCCGGTTGCGATGGAAAAGGGTCTGCGCTTCGCAATTCGTGAGGGCGGCCGGACGGTCGGCGCCGGAACGATCTCGGAGATCATCAAGTAAGAGCCGTAATAAAGAACAACGAGAGCCGCTGGCTGGTCCAGAAGTCGATCGCCGGCGGGCTACTCCAAACGATCTTTGGGTAACAGGAAGAGAGCAACAACATGGCAGGACAGAGAATCAGGATTCGTTTGAAGGCGTATGACTACCGCGTACTGGACCAGTCGACCGGCGAGATCGTCGAGACGGCAAAGCGTACCGGAGCGCAGGTTGCAGGACCCATTCCGCTCCCTACGATGAAGAACAAGTACTGCGTTCTGCGTTCGCCCCACGTCGACAAGAAGTCGCGTGAAGCGTTTGAGATTCGCACCCACAAGCGTTTGATCGATATCCTTGAGCCGACGCAGCAGACGGTCGATGCACTGATGAAGCTTGACCTCCCGGCCGGCGTCGACGTCGAAATCAAGACGGTTCAGAAGTAAGCAGTCGTCTCACGCAGCACTAACACCGGCAGTGCCCAGGCTTCGTTCCTAGGCATGATGAGGAAAGGGAACAATATGTCAGTCGTTGGAATTCTCGGCAAGAAAATCGGTATGACGCAGATCTTTGATGAGCGCGGTGATGTTCACCCGGTCACGGTTTTGAAGGCTGGTCCGTGCGTGATCACGCAGTTGAAGACGATGGCGAAGGATGGCTATGACGCCGCGCAGATCGGCTATGTCGACTTCGTCAAAGCGAGCAAGGTAAATAAAGCCATGACCGGCCACTTCGCGAAGGCGAACGTTCCGCCCGTGCGCCTGATCAAGGAAGTCGCCATCGAGACCGTCACCGGCGATGCCGAAGGCATCAAGGCCGGCGACCGCATCATGGTCGATATCTTCGAGAACGAGCGCTTCGTCGACATTATCGGCACCTCGAAGGGCCGCGGTTTTGCGGGTGTTATTCGTCGCCACGGCTTTGGTGGCGGACCCAAGTCGCACGGTCACATGTTCCAGGTGCAGGGCTCGATCGGTGCGTCTTCGTTCCCGTCGCGCGTCTTCCCGGGGCAGCGTATGCCGGGTCACATGGGCGCGGCACAGATCACCGTGCGCAACCTTCGTATTCGGGGCATCGATCTCGAGGATAATCTTCTCCTGGTCGAGGGCGCAGTTCCGGGCCATCGCGAAGCCTATGTGTTGATCTCGAAGGCAAAGGCGCCACCACGGGAGCGTCGTGGATTCGCCGGTGCGGCCACGAAGGACGCGCTGAAGGCTTCGAAGAAAGCTGCTCCTTCCAAGAAGAAGTAGTTGATTTCAGTAGACAGCAGCCGGGCTGATGCCGGACAGACAAGTGGAAGGCCCGCGGCACCGATCGCGGGCAAAGAGAGATGACGATGTCCAAACTGAATGTAGTCAACCTGAGCGGCGAGACGGTCGGAGAGTTCGAACTCCTCGACGAAGTCTTCGCTGCCGGGATCAACGATGCACTACTCTGGGAGGCCGTGAAGCACTACCGCGCGGCGCTTCGCCAGGGTACGGCCGCCACCAAGACCCGCAAGAATGTCTCTGGTTCGGGCAAGAAGCTTTGGAAGCAGAAGGGTACGGGCCGCGCACGTATCGGTTCGATTCGTTCGCCGCTCTGGCGCTCGGGTGGTACGGTCCACGGACCGCAGCCCCGCAGCTACGAGTATCAGTTCCCACGCAAGAAGCTGATGGGCGCGCTGCGCTCGGCCATCGCGGCAAAGATCGATGACGGCAAGTTCATCATCGTCGATTCGCTTGCGCAGGCGGAAGGCAAGACCAAGCTGTACGCACAGGCCCTGAAGAAGCTCGGCACCGGCAAGACAACGCTGATCGTCGAAGCCAGCCAGAAGCTCGAAGAGAGCCTGTACCTTGGCAGCCGCAACCTGAACGGCGTGGAGCTTGTGCTTTCGAGCGAAGTTCATCCCTACGACCTGCTTCGTTATGAGAGCGCCATCTTTTCGAAGGATGCCCTCGAAGCGATCCAGGAGACGCTGAAGAAGTCCGTCAGCAAACGTCAGCTTGCGAGCATCGCTGCTGAGAAGGAGGTTGCATAAATGCCGACTCTCTATACAGTAATCCGCCGGCCCGTCATCACCGAGAAGGGGATGAACGTCAAAGAGACTCAGAATACGCTGGTCTTCGAAGTAGCCGAGAAGGCGACAAAAACGGAGGTCAAGCAGGCTGTCGAGAAGCTGTTCAAGGTCAAGGTGTCCAGTGTCCGCACCGCGATTATCGAAGGCAAGGAACGGAAGCGCGGTAAGTTCACCGGCTATCGGCCCGACTGGAAGAAGGCGTACGTCCGTCTGAAAGAGGGCGAGAAGATGCCGGAGTATCTGAACAGCATTTAGTAACAGCAACCAGGAACGGGGGTCTAACGGCCTCAGTCTCGTTGCTAGCCAAAGAGAAAGACCTATCTGGTCACGGTAACGCCGGCCAGGAGAATGGGAATACGATGCCGATTAAAAGTTTTCGACCGATAACGCCGACGCTGCGCTTCCAGACGAAGCTGGTGAACGACGACATCACGACCTCTGAGCCGTACAAGCCCCTGTTGACGGTCAAGCCGCGTACCGGCGGACGTAACAGCTCGGGTAAGATGACGATCCGCCACCAGGGCGGCGGTCACAAGCAAAAGCTGCGTTTGGTTGACTTCAAGCGTGAAAAGTACGGGATCCCGGCAAAGGTCGAGACGATCGAGTACGACCCGAACCGCAGTTCGCGGATCGCGCTGGTTGCTTATGCTGATGGTGAGAAGCGCTACATCATCCAGCCGGTCGGCCTGAAGGTCGGCATGTCCATCATGTCTGGTCCCGAGGCCGACATCCTGGTGGGCAATGCGCTTCCGTTGAAGAACATTCCGCTCGGTACGATCGTGCATAACATCGAGCTTCGCCCCGGTAAGGGTGCGCAGATGGCCCGTTCAGCCGGCGCGCAGGTTGGACTCGTCGCCAAAGAAGGCGACTACGCCCTCCTCAAGCTTCCCTCGGGCGAGACCCGCAAGGTTCTCGTCGAGTGCATGGCGACGATCGGGCAGGTTGGCAACACGGACCATGAAAACATCACCATTGGTAAGGCCGGACGCAACCGCTGGAAAGGAATTCGCCCTGCCAACCGCGGCGTCTCGATGAACCCGGTCGACCATCCGCACGGCGGTGGTGAAGGTAAGACCTCGGGCGGACGTCACCCGGTGACGCCTTGGGGCCAGCCGACGCGTGGTTACAAGACGCGTAACAACAAGCGGACGGATACGTTTATCGTGTCGCGCCGTAACAAGGGCAAATAGCTTTCTATAGCAAGAGGGATGTAAAGCAACACCAAGTCCTGCGGCGGTACTTCTGAGGGGAGGGTCCCGAAGAAAAGGCCGCCAATCGATTCGTCGTATTCAGCCTGCTGTATGGAGTAAGAGCATGTCGAGATCTACCAAGAAGGGTCCGTTTATTGACGGCCATCTCATGACCAAGATTGAGGTCATGAACCAGACCAATGATAAGAAGGTGGTGCGCACCTGGTCGCGCCGTTCGACTATCTTCCCCGAGTTCGTCGGCCACACGATCGCCGTGCACAACGGCCGCAAATTTATTCCGGTGTACGTGACGGAGAACATGGTCGGGCACAAGCTGGGCGAGTTCTCGGCGACGCGCACGTTCAAGGGTCACTCGGCGAAGTCCGGTGAGAGCTCGGCAAAGCCGCGTTAGTCTGCGGCTGAAGATCGGAAGTAACAGCAGATTCCTCCGCTGCGCTGCGGAATGACAAAGTAAAGCGCAGGAATGTTGAAGGGTTAAGACAATGGCGAAGACAGTCGCAAAAATTAGAGAGTTTCGCGCTGAAGCAAAGTTTCAGCGCACCAGCCCGCAGAAGGCCAAGCTCGTCCTTGACATGATCAAGGGCCTGCGGGTCGAGCAGGCGATCAATACGATTCATTTCAGCACCAAGCGCATGGCGCCAGTCGTCGAGAAGGTACTGCAGTCGGCGATTGCCAACGCTGCGTACGTCTCGGATGAGCAGGGCCTGGATGTCGACGTCGATAACCTTTATGTGCACACCGCGATCGCGAACGAAGGCCCGCGCATGAAGCGCATCCGCCCCGCTCCGATGGGTCGCGCGTTCCGCTACCAGCGTCGTCTCTGCCACATCATCGTCACCGTGGCCGAGAAGGGCAAGGTTGTCGCTGCGGCTGACAGCGATGCCCCGAAGACGGTGAAAGCAGCGGGCAAGCCGGCCGCCAAGAAGACCGCAGCCAAGAAGTCTCCCGCGAAAAAGGCTGCGGCCAAGAAAGCTGTCAAGGCCTAGGCTCGAGATCTGAATTTCGGCCTCGCGGAACGCCGTGAAAGCCGGTAAACTTAAAGTTTGGTTTCAACGCTCCGCCGGCTCAACCGGCCGGGGAGATAAGAGTAAAGGGAAGCTATGGGACAGAAAGTCCATCCGTATGGGTTTCGCCTCGGCATCAACAAGCCGTGGAAGTCGCGCTGGTTCGTCGAGCGCGGATATGACAAGCTCCTCGTCGAAGATGTAAAGCTGAAGGCTGAGCTGCGAGAGAAGCTGAAGGCCGCCGGCGTCAGTTCGGTCGAGGTTGAGCGCCCGGGCAACAAGCTGCGCCTGATCATTCGCACCGCGCGTCCGGGGATCATCATCGGACGCAAGGGCGCCGAGATCGACAAGCTCAAGGCCGACATCCAGAAGCGTACGTCGCGCGAGGTGTTCATCGATATTCTCGAAGTCAACAAGCCGGAGCTCGATGCTCAGCTGGTTGCTGAGAACATTGCGCTGCAGCTCGAGAAGCGCGTCAGCTTCCGCCGCGCCATGCGCAAGTCGGTCGATTCGGCGCTGCGCTTCGGGTGCAAGGGCATCAAGGTCCGGGTCTCTGGGCGCCTGAACGGCAATGAGATCGCGCGTTCGGAGTGGTATCTGCAGGGTCGCCTGCCGCTGCACACGCTGCGTGCTGATATCGACTACGGTTTTGCCGAGGCGCACACCACCTATGGCATCATCGGCGTCAAGACCTGGGTCTACCGCGGCGATATCTACGAGCAGAAGAAGCGTCGGGACCAGGGCCAGTCTACCCCCGCGACCTCCGGTGCATTTACGGCGTAAGAGTTAGAGCGAAGACATTCGATTTTGTTTAGGGGATTCATATGTTGATGCCAAAGAAGGTCAAGTTCCGCAAGCAACAGCGCGGACGCATGAAGGGTAAGGCCTGGCGCGGTTCCGACATTTCGTTCGGCGACTATGGCTTGAAGGTCATGGAATGTGGTTACATCACCGATCGTCAGATCGAAGCCAGCCGCATCGCGATGACGCGCTTTATCAAGCGTGGTGGCAAGGTCTGGCTGCGCATCTTCCCGGATAAACCGATCACGAAGAAGCCGGCCGAAACCCGTATGGGTAAGGGTAAGGGCGCTCCGGATCACTGGGTGTGCGTCGTTCGTCCGGGCCGCATCCTGTTCGAGATGGAAGGCGTTACTCCGGAACTCGCGAGAGAAGCGATGCGCCTTGCAGCGCACAAGCTGCCGTTGAAGACCACGTTCGTGCAGCGTCACGATGTGAAGGTCACGGTCGCAGCAAAGTAAGTTCAACAGACGTTTACCGCTGCACGTTATCCATTACTCCTCAAAGCCGAGTACGGAACGTGCGACAGTGAACGCTCAACAGCAGTCTGCAATGCCGTTCAGGCAAGAAGGATCAAGGTTATGGAACTCGAAAAGCTTCGCAGTCAGTCTGACGAAGAGCTGGTGACGACGCGGAACAAGTCGGCCGAAGAGCTCTTCCGTCTTCGCTTTCAAAAGAGCCTGGGCAACCAGGAGGGCATCAAGAAGCTTCGCGGTCTGAAGCTGGACATCGCCCGTACCAAGACGATCGCCCGTGAGCGCGTCCTGGCCGCCGACAAGGCTGCCAACCCGATCGCGAAGAACGTGGCACCGGCGAAGAGCACACGCACCGAGCGTAAGCAGGCTCAGCAGAAAGCGAAGGCATAACGATGGCAGACACCCAGAGCATTCCCGCAGTTGAAGCGACTCCCGCGCAGCCCGAGCAAACCCAGGGCCGCCGCAATGAAAAGATCGGCGTCGTGGTTTCGACCAAGATGCAGAAAACGATCGTGGTCGAGATCGAGATGCGCAAGGCACACCCGAAATACAAGCGGGTCATGAAGTCGAACAAGAAGTTCTACGCGCATGACGAGCAGAACTCCGCCCGCCTGGGGGATGTGGTGCGTATCCGCGAGGCGCGTCCGCTCTCAAAGCTGAAGCGCTGGTCGCTTGACGAGATCGTTCGTCGCTCTTCGCTTTCGGAGCCTGCAGCCGCCAAGCCGGTCGTCGCTAGTCCGGCTGCCAAGTAATTTCCAGACATTTGTTTGAGGGGCTGTGGCCCCGGGCTCAACGCCCAGGAGAGTTTCAATGTCAGTTCAAATGCGTACCATGCTCGACGTTGCCGATAACTCCGGCGCCCGTAAGCTGCAGGTGATCCTGCCGCTCGGCGGCGGACTCGGCAAGAAGGCCGGCCTCGGTGACGTTGTCACGGCCGCCGTGAAGGAAGCCTCGCCCGATGGAACTGTCAAAAAGGGCAAAGTGGTCAAGGCGGTCATCGTCCGCACGCGGAAGGAGTATCGTCGCCGCGACGGCACTTATATTCGCTTCGACCAGAATGCCGCTGTAGTCGTGAACGACGGCATGGAGCCGGTCGGCACACGCGTCTTCGGACCAGTCGCCCGTGAGCTTCGTGAGAAGAAGTTTCTTAAGATCGTCTCGCTCGCGCCCGAAGTCATTTAATCCTTCGTTGTTATCACTACCTGGAAGGAATGGATAACAACCCTCAACACATCACGCTTTACGGGTTCCGGCTCCGATCGATCGCCGAGGAAAGGGAAACATTATGCCAGTTCGCATCCAAGAGAAGCCCAAACACAAGATCAAGATCAAGCGGAACGACCAGGTCATCGTCATTGCCGGCAAGGACAAGGGCAAAAAAGGCCGTGTTCTGCGCGTACTCGCAGAGCGCAATCGCGTCCTGGTTGAGGGCGTGATGATGATGAAGAAGCATGTGAAGCCGAATCCGCAGCGCAACATCAAGGGCGGTATCGCGGAGCAGGAAGCGACGATTCATCTCTCGAACGTGATGCTGGTCGATTCCGAGGGCAACAAGACCCGCACGGGGGTTCGCATGGAAGGCGAGAATAAAGTGCGCTTCGCCAAGTCCAATGACGCCGCGGTGCCCGAGAAGAAGAGCAAGAAGTAAGCTCCTCCGACGGCTCTCTGTAGATTTTAGTAACAGTCCGGTGAGAAAACCGGTATACTGACAAACGGTTCACCCTACGAAACGGTACACGCGGAACGTGCCCGGCAGCAGAACTCTCCCGGGCCGTACGTACTCCGAACACCGTAGAGAAAGCGAAGTTATCCATCATGGCATCACGTTTCCGCACCAAGTACGACACCGAGATCAAGCAGTCGATTTCGAAGGAACTCGGCATCACCAACGCCATGGCAATTCCGAAGATTGAGAAGATTGTCATCAACATGGGTCTCGGCGAAGCCACGCAGAATGTCAAGATCATGGATCCCCTGGTCGCTGACCTCGCCTCCATCGCCGGCCAGAAGCCCGTCACGACCAAGGCTAAGAAGTCCATCGCGCAGTTCAAGGTGCGTGAGGGCATGCCGATTGGCGCGATGGTGACCCTGCGCGGCGATACGATGTATGAGTTCCTCGATCGCCTCATCTCGATTGCACTTCCGCGCGTTCGCGACTTCCGCGGCGTCTCGTCGAAGAGCTTCGATGGCCGCGGCAACTATACCCTGGGCCTGCGCGATCAGCTCATCTTCGCCGAGATCGATTATGCGAAGGTGGACAAGCTCAAAGGCATGAACGTCACCATCGTGACGACGGCGAAGGATGATAACGGCGCACGTGCGCTGCTGAAGGCCTTCGGTATGCCGTTCCGGGTTGGCGCCTAAACGCGACTGGCGGATCCCACTCAAGCTTTTCAAGGTTTCAAAGAAGATAGGACACGTAGAGACATGGCAACTACCGCAAAGCGCGTCAAAGACGCCAAGACACCGAAGTTCAAATCCCGCCAGCACAACCGCTGCCAGATCTGCGGCCGTCCGCGCGCGTTCCTCCGCAAGTTTGGCGTCTGCCGCCTTTGCTTCCGCTCGCTCGCGCTCAAGGGCGAGATCCCGGGTGTGGTGAAGTCAAGCTGGTAACCGCTTTCGCACGTGCAGTACCGCAACAAACATTTTCGCTGGTTCCCGGAGAGACACTTCGGGCGAACGGGGAATGAAGGAGAGTCATGAACCTCACTGATCCAGTAGCAGACTTTTTGACACGTATTCGCAATGCGATGCGCTCGCGTCATCAGAAGCTTGACGTTCCCGCTTCCAAGCTCAAGGCTGAAATCGCCCGCATCCTGAAAGAAGAAGGCTACATTGCGAACTACAAGCCGACCGAAGAGGCTGGCATGAAGGTCATTCGCGTGTACTTGAAGTACAACACCAACAATGAGTCGGTCATCAAGGATCTGAAGCGCGTTTCGCGTCCGGGCTGCCGTGTGTATCAGGGCAAGAACGAGATTCGTCGCGTCCAGGGTGGGCTTGGTATCGCCATTCTTACCACGCCCAAGGGTGTGATGACAGGTCGTCAGGCTCGGCGCGAAGGCGTTGGCGGCGAGTTACTCTGCGAAGTCTGGTAATTCCCGTTAGGTTTTAGTTTACCCGGCTGCAGTGGAATGGTTGAAGCTGAAGCGCTTCGGCAGGACTCGCAAGCCATCGAAGGATTGCAAATGTCACGGATTGGTAAGAAACCGATTGCCCTGCCCTCGACGGTGAAGTACACGGTCGAAGGCAATACTGTTCTCGTCGAAGGCCCCAAGGGCAAAGTTACCGCGCTGATTCCGAAGGGGATCACGCTGGTGAAGAAAGATAACGATCTGCTGGTTGAGCGCGAGAATGACTCGCAGGCCGGTTTCCATGGACTTGCCCGCGCACTGGTTTTCAACGCGGTGACGGGTGTGACGACGGGCTGGACGAAGGAGCTCGACATCGTCGGGATCGGTTATCGTGCCGAGCTAAAGGGCAAGGAAATGGTGGTTTTTACCCTGGGCTACTCGCACCCGATCGAGTTTCCGTTGCCCACCGGCATCGAGGTCGCAATCGATCCGAAGCAGTTGCACCTGACCGTCTCCGGGATCGACCGGCAAAAGGTTGGCCAGGTCGCAGCCGACATGCGTTCGTTGCGCAAGCCGGATCCCTACAAGAACAAGGGCGTACGGTACACCGGCGAGAAGCTCAAGAAGAAGGTCGGAAAGACCGGAGCCAAGTAAACGGGGTTCGGGGAACAGGACACAGGGGCTCATGCAGCAGGTTGAGAGAGCTCTAGTCCCGCGACCTTACTCCCGCATTTAGACCGAACGTGTGCGGCACTCTGCACACGCTATTAGGAAGGAAAAAGAGCACAATGATTAGCCCACGTCAGCGTAATGTCATCCGCCAGCGAGTCCACACCCGTATCCGCGAAAAGATTTCGGGTACGGCCGCACGTCCCCGCCTCAACGTCTATCGCTCACTCAATCACATCTACACCCAGCTCATCGACGACGCGACCGGCACCACGCTGGTGTCTGCTTCCTCAAAGGGCAAGAAGGGTGACGAGGCTATCTACGGCGGAAATGTCGAAGCAGCCAAGGCTGTCGGGAAAGCGATCGCGGAAAAAGCGCAGGAGAAGGGGATCAAGAAGGTCGTTTTCGACCGGGGCGGATATCTCTATCACGGGCGCGTCAAGGCGCTCGCCGAGGCTGCGCGCGAAGCTGGCCTCGACTTCTAACTGGTGTTGAAGACTTTATAAACGCTCTTCTCGAAAAAGACTTACAGGAAAACACTCATGGCAATGCGCAAGAAAATCGACGCCAACCGCCTCAACCTTAAGGACGAGGTTGTCTCGATCAACCGTGTGACGAAGGTTGTCAAAGGCGGTAAGAACATGTCGTTCGCGGCTCTCGTCGTGATCGGCGACCCGGCAGAAGGCGTGGTCGGCTACGGTTCGGGCAAGGCAAAGGAGGTACCGCAGGCGATCCGCAAGGGTATCGAAGCGGCCAAGAAGAACCTCTTCAAGATCAACCTCACCGAGACGACGATCCCGCACCAGGTCCTTGGTCACTTCGGCGCCGGTGAAGTCATGTTGAAGCCGGCTCCTGAGGGAACCGGAGTCATCGCCGGCAAGACGGTCCGTGCCGTTATGACCTCGTGCGGCATTCAGAACGTGCTGACGAAGTCGCTCGGCACCGCTAACCCGCACAACGTGATCAAGGCGACCTTTGATGCCCTGATCCAGCTGCGCGATCGTGCTGAAGTCGCGGCCGGCCGCGGCAAGAGCGTCCACGAGCTTTAGACTTTAGCAAGCCTCACGCACCAACGGAGAAGAATCATGGCAGAGAAAGCGACCATCAAGCTGCAGTACTTCCGCTCGATGATCTGCGCGCCGGAGAAGCAGAAGCTGACCATCAAAGGTCTCGGCTTTACGCGCCTGAACCAGATCATCGTTCGCGAAGATACCGCGTCCATCATGGGCATGGTGAAGAAAGTTCCTCACCTCGTCCGCGTTGTCGAATAACGGTATCCACTGGTCGTTCTCCGGGTACATACGGAGAATTCACAAGGGGCCGTAGAACGAAACATCACGCACCATCCACATGCGAGTCGTCCCGCCTCTGAGCGGGTTCGGCGCTAAGCGAGGACATCATGGCAATTCGTAATCTTTCCAATCTGCGTGCGCCGAAGAAGGCGAACGAAAACAAGAAGCGCGTCGGTCGCGGTATGGGTTCGGGTATGGGTAAGACCTCGACCCGCGGACACAAGGGCCAGGGTTCGCGTTCTGGTTCGAGTCTGATGCGCGGCTTCGAAGGCGGCCAGATGCCGCTTCACCGCCGCCTGCCGAAGCGTGGTTTTACCAACATCTTCCGCGTGGAGTACACCGTGGTCGGCCTCGACCGACTCGCTGAACTGCATGCTGCCAATAATGAGTCGGAGTTTACGCTCGACAAGATCGTTGAACTTGGCCTCCGTCGCCGTAAGAACTCACTGATCAAGGTGCTCAACAATGGTGAGATCACCGCAGCGATCACCGTTCACGCGCACAAGTTCTCGAAGACCGCGAAGGAAGCGATCGAGAAGGCCGGTGGTAAGGCCGTCGTAATCGGCGGCGAAAGCAACGACGCCGCAGCTTAGTCTTATTCCGGAGCCGTAGTCTGGTTGGGAGTGCTCCCGACGGGCTACGGCTTTTCGACTTCAGTGTTCGGACGCAATAGAATAATCGCATTCCCGTTTCATAGGCTGATCGCCGACGAAGGACCATGATGTTCGAGAAAATAGCAAACATCTTCAAGATCGAAGACCTCAGGAAGCGTGTGCTGTTCACGCTCGGCATGCTCGCTGTGTATCGCCTGGGCGCTCACATTCCCACGCCCGGCATCAACGCGAAGATGCTTGCCGACTTCTTCAATCAGAACTCCGGCTCGGCACTCGGCCTGGTCGACCTTTTCTCGGGCGGTAATCTGCGCCGGCTTACGGTCTTCGCACTTGGCATTATGCCGTACATCACAGCCTCGATCATCTTCCAACTGCTGACGGTCATCTACGAGCCTCTCGCCAAGCTGCAGAAGGAAGGCGAGATGGGCCGCCGCAAGATCACGCAGTGGACTCGGTACGTCACGGTCCTCCTCGGCATCGTGCAGTCAACCGCTATCGCTTTGACCCTCACCAACACGTCCACCGGATCCTCGATGGTCACCATCTCCAAGTGGGGCTTCATCCCCATGTGCGTGCTCACCCTGACTGCCGGGACCGCCTTCATTATGTGGCTGGGGGAACAGATCACCGAACGCGGCATCGGGAACGGTATGTCGCTGCTCATCTTCACCGGCATCGTCGTCGGCCTGCCGAAGGGCGTCGCCGACCTCTATGAAAAGGCCACTACGAGCGCGTGGGGCGCCTTCACCCCTATCGCGATCCTGATCCTGCTTGCCATGATGATTGCCGTCGTCGCGTTCATCATCTTCGTCGAGCGCTCCGAACGCCGCATCCCGGTGCAGTATGCCAAGCGCATCGTCGGCCGGAAAATGATGGGCGGCCAGTCGACCCATCTGCCGCTCAAGGTCAACTCCGGCGGTGTCATGCCCGTGATCTTCGCAACGTCGATCCTCTCCGCGCCACTGCTCTTTTCCGGCATGAGCTTCTTTGGCTCGCCGAAGCTTTCCGACACCACCTTCTTCGGACCGATCCTGCGCGCTATCGCACCTGGTGAGCCGCTTTATGAGCTTCTCGTGATCGCCGCCATCATCTTCTTCGCCTACTTCTACATTTCGATCGTCTTCCGTCCGGATGACATCGCAGACAACATGCGGAAGTACGGCGGCTTCATCCCAGGCATCCGCCCGGGACGCCGCACGTCGGACTTCATCAACGATGTTCTCACCCGGATTACGCTCGTCGGCGCCATCTACCTGATCATCATCATGCTGATCCCGACGCTGCTGATCAGCGGCATTCACTTCAATCACATCCCGTTGATCGGGCCGCTCTTCGATCGTCTTCCTGCCTTCGTCACCAGCGGTCTCGGTGTCAACTTCTACTTTGGTGGCACCTCGCTCCTGATTGTGGTCGGTGTTGCCATGGACACGGTTCAGCAGATCGAATCGCAGCTCATCATGCGCCACTACGACGGCTTCTCGCCGAAGTCCGGACGTATTCGTGGAAAGCGGAGCTGGTAGGGCGACGTTGACCGACACCGAAACAAACATCCTCAATGCGGCTCAGGCGGAGCGCTACTTTCCGCCCGGGCCGGTGCTCTTGATCGGACCTCCGGGGGTCGGCAAAGGAACTCAGGCCAAACTCCTGATGGCCGAGTTCGGCATCCCGCAGATCTCAACCGGCGACCTTCTTCGCCAACACCGCCGCGACCACACTCCGCTGGGCCTGCTTGCGGACGAGCTCATGCAGCAAGGGCAACTGGTCCCCGACGACCTGGTCAATCAGATGGTCTCCAGTCGTCTCGCCCAGTCTGACTGCGATAGTGGGTACATCTTGGACGGGTTCCCCAGGACGCTTGCCCAGGCAAAATGGCTGGACGAGCATCTGATGAATAGTCGAGCCAATGACCCCGTCGTCGTCGTGTCCCTGTTGGTGGATCGCCAGGATCTGCTCAAGCGCATCACCGGTCGCCGTCTTTGTCCCCAGGGCCACATCTACAACGTGTACACGCAGCCGCCGCAGGTCCCGGGCTACTGTGACATCGATGGCGAGTCGCTCGAGCAACGCAAGGACGACACCGACGAGGTCTTCGAAAGCCGTATGAAAGTCTTCGACGAGGAGACTGCTCCGGTAATCCCGCACTATCGTGCCCAGGGACGTTTCAGCGAGGTGGATGGGTTTCGGGACGTCATCGACGTGACGAGCGCGATCCGTGCAGCACTTAGAAAATTCCGCACCGGGATACAGGATTAGCTCATGGCCATCATGATCAAAACGCCCCAGGAGATCGAAAAAATGCACCGGTCCGGGCAGATCCTGCGGCAGGTCCACGAGGCCATCCGGCCGCTGGTAGTCGCCGGCGCCTCGACTCAGGACCTTGAGAATGCGGCAAATATCAAGATCGATTCGTTCGGCGCCAAGGCCGCCTTCAAGGGCTACCACGGATTTCCCGCAGCACTCTGCACCTCGCTGAACGACCAGGTTGTCCACGGCATGCCGAATGAAAAAACAATCCTTAAGGATGGCGACATTCTCTCGATCGATTGCGGCGTGATTGTCGACGGATTTTACTCGGACGCGGCGGTCACCTACGCCATTGGGACGCCGACCGCCAAGACGAAGCGCCTGCTTGACGTCACCAAGGCGTCGCTCGAGGCAGCGATTCAGCAGGCTGTCGTCGGAGGGCGCCTCTTTGACATCTCGGCCGCTGTGCAGGAGATGTGCGAGGCGGAAGGTTTTGGCGTCGTCCGCGAGTTTGTTGGGCATGGCATCGGCAAGGCGATGCACGAGGATCCGCAGGTGCCGAACTTCGGCGCTCGCGGCAAGGGTCCCCGTCTGAAAGCCGGAATGGTGCTTGCGATTGAGCCGATGATCAACGCCGGCGGCCCGGAAGTGAAGGTTCTCAGGGATGGCTGGACCGCCGTAACGGTCGACGGGAGCTACAGCGCGCACTTCGAACATACTGTCGCCATCACCCGGGATGGCCCGCTCGTTCTCACCCGCTAGCACATCAATTGCCATTTGCTTCGCAAATTCGGTCAGCTTAGGGTAGTATTGACAATGGTGCATCGCGCGGCACGTGCCGACGCGACTCACCCGCAGGACGGCGTCCCGCCGGCACCACTACAAGGAGATTCGTTTGTCGAAGGAAGATGCAATTGAAGTGATGGCAGTCGTTGTCGAGACACTGCCGAATGCCATGTTCAAGGTGGAGCTTGAGAACAAGCACCAGGCCCTCGCCCATGTGTCCGGGCGCATGCGCAAGAACTTCATCCGCATCCTCCCCGGCGACCGGGTTGCGATCGAGCTCAGCCCCTATGACCTCAACCGCGGCCGCATCGTGTACCGCTACAAATAGCAGCGGTTTCGGGCAAGGCTACTCCACCCACTACTCAGGTTTCGCTTGGGCTACGCCGTTCTTCGGCAGTCCTGAGCAACAAGCTGTGGCGCTGTGCGAGCGATCGCAAACGGCCACTGATTCAGAAGGGAATTACCCATGAAGGTTCGTGCGTCTGTAAAGAAAATCTGTGACAAGTGCAAGGTGATCCATCGCCGTGGCGTCGTTCGCGTCATCTGCGAAAACGCCAAGCACAAACAGCGTCAGGGCTAGGCTTTTCGCCGCGACGTTCCCGTCACGTACACCCGGAACCATCAGGCGAGTTAGCCGAAGTCAAGGCTTGCGTTGAACCTGGTGGACCCTTCCGCAAACCCATCGCCCGCTCGCCGACATAGCTCGGTAGCTTCACCCGAAAAGGAATCACTATGGCACGTATTGCCGGAGTCGACGTACCGAATAACAAGCAGGTACGCATCGGTCTCACCTACATCTACGGCATCGGGGATTCGCGCGCCGCGAAGATTCTCACCGAAGCCGACATCGATCCCATCGTCAAGGTTGGTACGCTCGACGAAGATCAGCTCAACACTATTCGTCAGATCATCGAAAAACAGGGCCAGATTGAGGGCGACCTCCGCAAGGAAATCTCGCTCAACATCAAGCGCCTCATCGAGATCCAGTCCTACCGTGGCCTCCGCCACCGCCGTTCGCTTCCCGTCCGCGGTCAGCGCACCCACACCAACGCACGCACCCGCAAGGGTCCGCGCAAGGGCACTGTAGCCGGCAAGAAGAAAGCGACGAAATAAATGGCGAAGACACAGAATCAGCAGAAGTCCGGCAAGGCAGCAGCCGGCAAGAACAAGAAGTTCAAGAAGCGCGAGCGGAAGAACGTTCCCTACGGTCTCGTTTTCATCCAGGCCTCGTTCAACAACACCATCGTCACCATCACCGACCAGACCGGCAATACGATCAGCTGGAAGTCCTCCGGTTCGCTCGGCTTCCGCGGCTCCCGCAAGGGCACGCCGTTCGCCGCACAGCAGGCCGCGGTTGGCGCCGCCAACGGCGCTCGTGAGCATGGTCTCCGCTCGGTCGATGTTCGCGTCTCCGGTCCCGGCTCCGGCCGTGAGTCGGCCATCCGCGCTCTTGCAACCGCCGGCATCGATGTCCGTTCTATCCGCGACGTTACGCCGATGCCGCACAACGGCTGCCGCCCGCCTAAGCGCCGCCGCGTCTGATCACGCGTTCTCCGTTGCACATCTCCGTCGCTCGTTCAGGCAACGGAGACGTGCAACGGAGAACGTACAACAGCAGTCTGGATCGCGACGAAGCGCCATGTGCGTGTAAAGCGATCGACACCCGAATCAGGAGATAAGAAATGGCACGTTACACAGGACCCGTCTGCCGCATGTGCCGCCGCGACGGCGTCAAGCTCTTCCTCAAAGGACCCAAGTGCTTCACCGAGAAGTGCCCCGTTGAAAAGCGGAACTTCCCCCCAGGCCAGCACGGCCAGTCGCGCAAGGTGAAGAAGGTTGTCGGTTACGGTCTGCAACTCCGCGAGAAGCAGAAGGCCAAGCGCATCTACTTCACGCTTGAGACCCAGTTCCGCGCCTACTACCAGAAGGCGTCGAACAAGACCGGCGTCACCGGCGACCTGCTCCTGCAGCAGCTTGAGACCCGTCTCGACAACGTCTGCTACCGCATGGGTCTCGCCACCAGCCGCCGCCAGGCACGCCAGATCGTTCGCCATGGCCACGTCTCGGTCAATGGCCGCAAGGTCAACATCCCGTCCTTCCAGTGCAAGGTCGGTGACGAGATTGCAGTGCGCGAAGGCTCGAAGGCTCTCGGCATCCTCGAGACCGCCAAGCAGTTCGCCGGCGGCCTCCAGGCCGTCACCTGGATCGACATCAACCGCGACGAACTCAAGGGCAAGATCGTCTCCCTGCCCAAGCGTGAGGATGTCCAGCTGCCGGTCAACGAGCAGCTGATCGTCGAACTCTACTCGAAGTAAGAAAAGGCCGGGGACGAGGGTCACGGGTCTGGCACGCAAAGACCTGGACCCGGACCCCAGTCCCCAGTCCGTGCTTCACCAACCGAACGATCCACCCTCCGCAAAATGCATCGCGGAGGCGTAGGAAAAGGAGAAACATATGCTTTGGAGAGGTTTTCAAAAGCCCAAGCGTCTCGCCGTCGATACCGAAACCCTGACCGCCAAGTACGGCAAGTTCAGCGCACAGCCTTTTGAGCGCGGTTTCGGTACCACCATCGGCAATGCCCTTCGTCGCACCCTGCTCTCGTCGATCGAAGGCGCGGCCGTTACCGCGGTCCGCATCGAAGGCGTGCTGCACGAGTTTCAGTCCATCACCGGCGTCGTCGAAGATGCGACCGATATCATCCTCAACCTGAAGCAGATCCCGTTCAAGCTCAACGGCGATGGCCCCAAGGCTCTTTACCTCCGGTCGGACGTTGCCGGCATTGTCACCTCCGGCATGATCGACGCCGATGGCGATGTTGAGATCCTTGATCCCAACGTCTACATCTGCACCATCTCCGAAGGCGGCAAGATTGATATGGAGATGCGCCTCAAGCGCGGTCGCGGCTACATCTCTGCCGACAAGAACTTTGACGGCGACCTCGGCCTCGGCTTCATCCCTGTCGACTCCGTCCATTCGCCCGTTCGCAAGGTCAATTACCTCGTCGAAGCAGCCCGTCTCGGTCAGATCACCGACTACGACAAACTCACGGTCGAGATCTGGACCAACGGCACCGTGCTTCCCGCAGATGCGCTCGGCCTCTCGGCCAAGCTCCTCAAAGATCACATGACCATCTTCATCAACTTTGAAGAAGAGATGGAAGCCGGCCACGATAGCGGCATCGACGGTCCCGCGATCCGCAATGAAAACCTCAATCGCTCCGTTGAAGAGCTCGAACTCTCGGTCCGCAGCTATAACTGCCTGAAGAACGCCAACATTGCCACCATCGGCGAGCTCATCCAGAAGACCGAAGCCGAAATGCTCAAGACCAAGAACTTCGGCCGCAAGAGCCTGAATGAGATTAAGGAAATCCTTGCTCAGATGGGTCTCTCGCTCGGCATGAAGATCGACGAGAACGGCAATCCCCAGCCTGGTCCGACCTCGGTCCTTCCCGCCGCCACCCTGGCCGCCAGCTACGGCAGCTTCGATGACGACGACGAAGACGAGGACGAGGACGAAGACCTCGAACTCGCCAACGAGCCCGAGAACTTCTAACGACCACGGGGCTGAAGGCCGCAAGGCTTGCAGCCCCGGTTCCACCCGCTCTGCGGAGCACGCACCACGGAAGTCCGACGCCCGCAGAAGCGGGAGTCGAAGGAGATCATCACCATGCGTCATCGTAATGGCGGCTTCAAGCTAGGCCGCAACACCTCCCACCGTCGCGCCATGCTGCGCAACCTCGTCACCTCCATCATCCTCAACGATCGCGTCGAAACCACCATTACGAAATGCAAGGCCTCTCGCCCAATCGTCGAAAAGATGATCACCCTCGGCAAGAAGGGCGACGTCCACTCGCGCCGCCAGGCCCTCGCCTACCTCATGACGGATGAGTCGGTCACCCGCCTCTTCGCGACTGTGGCCCCGCGGTACTCCACTCGTCCCGGCGGCTACCTGCGCATCGTCCGCACCTACACCCGCAAGGGCGACGCCGCCGAGATGGCCGTCATCGAACTCCTCGGAGCCGAGCAGGAATTGAACGAAAAAGCCGCCAAGCGCGCCGAAGTTCGCGAGAAGAAGCGCGAAGAGCTCCAGAAGCAGCTCGAAGAGCAGAACCCGGGCGAAGCCGGCGATCCGAACGCAGAGGTCTAAGCTCGTCCTGACTCTCCGCTACTAGCTCTCACCAGATCGCTCAAGAAGAAAGAGCCCGTCCTCCTCGTGGAAGACGGGCTTTTCGCTTCCCGGAAGCTAGTGTTTGATGAAGTACATGATCCAGCTCGCCGCGATCGTCCCACCGACAAAGCTCACAAAACAGAATGCCCCGAAGCGCACCATCAGGCGCGGTTCAGCTCTCTGCGTGATCCCGAAAACAATCGAAGTGAAGAGGGAAAACAGCACCACCGCAGAAAAGTGGGTCAACGTCATGACGCCTTCCTCCCGCTCGCAAGGGAGTGGGCATCGACCGCCGCAACAATATTCAGAAGCCCGGCCACCTCGATGAACTTGGTCCCGTAATCCTGCAGCGCTACCTGAACGCTCGCGTGGCCCCAGTCCAGCATCCGCGCCAGAGCATACAGCACACCCGCTCCAATCTGTCCGATAAAGCCAAGCATATCGAGCAGGTTTCCGGTGTTCGGCTGGTACACCTTGCCGTCCAGACCGACACCGATAAAGAACATTGCGACCACGGATAGAAACAGCAGCGCGCCCCGAATGGGCTTGCGCAACAGGAAGTGTCCGGCGCCGGGAACAAGCCAGCCCGCGACCAGGCACATCGTCGCCATGGTCGACGAACCGGAGGTTGTGGGCGCCTGGGAATCGGCGATTACAGGAGTAGCCATCGGTCTCGATGATAGCAGTTTCAGATGTGCAGCAACTCGGTCTGCACGCGCCCCGTGACCATTGCCTTGCCCGGATACGTGATCATGTTCACCTCCGACCGTATTCCGAACTCACCCGGAAAATACAGGCCCGGCTCAACCGAAAAGCAAGTCTTCGGTAGGATGATCCGTTCATCATGGGTCTCCAGGTTATCGAGATGCGCCCCCGATCCATGGAGTTCGGTCGCGATATTGTGCCCCGTCCGATGGGTGAAAAAGTCCGCAAACCCCGCATCGCGAATCACCGTCCGCGCCGCCTCATCCGGCTCCCACCCCGCCAGCACGCGCCCCGCCGTGAATGCCTCCTCCACTGTCTTTACCGCAGCATTCCGCGCGTCACGAACAGTCGTGAAGACCAGTTGCTCGCGCTCCGAAGGCTCACGCCCCACCACGCCGGTCCAGGTAATGTCGTACCAGATTGCCTTGGGATCATTCGCAAGCTTCGCCCAGATGTCGATCAGTACAAAATCCCCTGTGCGTATCGGCCGCGAACTCACCAGCGTCGGCTCATAGTGCGAATCGGCTGAGTTCGGTCCGCACGATACATTCGGCCCATGCTCCGTCACCATTCCTGCGCCTTCGATCGCCGCCTTCAGCGCCTGCACCATCGAAAACTCGTCGGTCCCGTCCGTCCTCGCGAGCGCGCCGATCTGCTCGAAGCCCTCCGCAAGAATCGTGTCCAGCCGCCTCTGCGCTTCGAAATGCGACGCAACCTGCGCATCGGTCAACACCGCCTCGAACTGCGAAACCAGGTCTGCCGACGACACAACAATTTTGCCCAGTTCGCGCAGTACTTCGATCGTCCCCGCATCCACCAACCCCACGTACATGATCGCGTTCCGCGGACTGTATTGCATGGCAATCGTCGTCGCACCTGTCAGCAGCGCCCCGAGCGCCCCCTCCAACTCCTGCCATGACGAGTATTCCGTCCTGCTCCCGGGCAGGGCATCCAGCCGCCCCCCTTCGATCCGGTGCACCAGCTTCCTTGGCTCGCCACTCGCAGGCACAAAGTAGAACCATCGCCGCGTTACATGGGCATTCTCATCGAGCCCAAGGATGCGATAAGCCAGCGGGTCGCGATGATGATGGTCGTAAAACAGCCAGCCGTCGTGCCCGGCGTCGCGCAAAGCGGATTGAACAGCAGTAAGGTCCATGGGCACATTCTAAGCGCCACTTTCTGCAAATGCCTCGTACCCTTTGCGCCCGGCGCAGCGTCGAACATCGTGGGCCTGAACTCCGGAGGATTCTATGTACTTAGCCAAGTCCGTACTTGCAACTCTCATGCTGGCCAGCTTCACCGCGATGTCACCGGCACATGCCATAAGCACCCACACCCAGGATGCAGGCGGCGGACAGCTTCAGGCTGACCTCACCAAGGCTCTGAACAACAAGCGTTATCGCGACGTGAAAGCCACGGCGCAGGACGGCGTCGCCACGCTCTCCGGAACAGTCACCGTCTACAGCGACAAGCAGGAAGCCGAAAAGAAGGCACAGAAGGTCAAGGGCATCACCCGCGTCGACAATCAGATCCAGGTCGCCGGCCCCACTGTTAGCGATCAGGAGCTCGCGCAAAAACTCGGAAACAAACTTGCAACTGACCGCGTCGGCTACGGCACCACGGTCTTCAATGCCATCACGGTGCAGGTGCACGACGGCGTCGTTCGCCTTGGCGGCGTTGTCTACGGTCCACCCGACAAAGACTCTGCGCTCGGTCTGGTTTCGAATTACCCCGGCGTCAAGGGCATCGACGACAAGATCCAGGTCGCACCCACCTCGCCCAACGATGATCGCATCCGCCGCGACGTCCAGCGCGCCATCTATGGCTACCCCACCTTCACCAAGTACGGGATCAATCCCGCCAAGCCCATCCGCATCATCGTGATCAATGGCAACGTCACCCTGGTCGGCGCGGTGGATAGCAAGGGCGACTCTGACCAGGCAGCGCTGCGTGCCAATGGGGTCGGGGGCGTCTTCAAGGTCACCAACGACCTGCAATACCCGGGTCAGACCGGCGACAAATAATCAGCCTAGAATAAGGAGATGGCAAGTCTCCTGAAAAGCACCACGGCAACGCTCGAGATGATCAAGTGGGAACACTCGATCTTCGCGTTGCCGTTCGCGCTTTCAGGAGCCCTGCTCGCCGCCAACGGCTGGCCTTCTCCCCTCAAGCTCCTCTGGATCGTCGTCTGCATGGTCTCCGCGCGTTCAGCCGCAATGGCCTTCAATCGTCTGGTCGACGCGCGCTTCGACGCAGACAACCCCCGCACTGCGATGCGCGCCATCCCCGCCGGACAACTCGGTTCAGGCTTCGTCGCCGCCTTCGTCCTTATCTCCGCGGCAATCTTCATCCTCGCATCCGCGATGCTTAATCGCCTCACCCTCGAACTCGCTCCCTTCGCTCTCGCCATCGTCCTCGGCTACAGCTACATGAAGCGCTTCACTCGATGGTCGCATCTCGTTCTCGGACTCGCCCTCGGCATCGCCCCGTCAGCGGCTTGGATCGCCATCCGCGGAACCTACGACCCCCGCATGCTGGTACTGACCACGCTCGTCATGCTCTGGGTCGGCGGCTTCGACGTCCTGTACGCCTGCCAGGACTTCGAGCATGATCGCCGGGTTGGCCTCAATAGCATCCCCGCCGCCTTCGGCCTCGAAGGCGCCTTCCGCATCGCCCGGATCATGCACGGCCTCATGCTGCTGCTTGCCCTCTGGCTCGACCATCTCTTCGTCCTCGGCCCCGTCGGCTACGTGGGAACGGCCGTCGTCGCGGCTCTTATCGTGTATGAACACAGCATCATCGCGCCTGACGACCTGCGCCGCATGAACGCCGCCTTCTTCCTGCTCAACGGCATCATCTCCGTCGTCTTCTTCCTCTTCGTCGCTGGAGCCCTCTACCTCCGGGGCTAGGCCGCATCGCGTCGTACGCAAAAAGGCCCGCTCCGTGAGAGCGGGCCTTCTTGCAGCTCAAAAGCCGCTACTACTCATTCGCCTTGTGCTTCAAATGATCGAGCCCACGCTCGATGCTGTCCTTCGCATGCTCGGCGGCATTGGTGATGCTGTCCCGGAAGCTGTGGCCGGTGTTCTCGGCATGCACCTCTTCGTCGGTTGCTGTGCGGCTGGTCTTCAAATCGCTTGCGGTATCCTTCACGGAACCCCACGCCTGTTCCGCGTGACCCTTGACCTGCTCGGCCGCGCCCTCGTTCGCCATGGACTGATCGTTGAATGTCTCGCCCAGGCCTTGCTTCACTTTGCCCTTCAGTTCGTCGAATGTCCCGGATGCCTTGCTTTCGTTCATGGTGAGTCTCCTCTGTAGATGACTGCAAGTTCTCGTTACTGTTGAATGAAGCGTGTGACCCACGCAATTACATTTGCCGCTGTCGACGCGATCCTAGAGAGCCCTGCGTCCCGAGAGCAGGTTGAACACCAGGACAATCAAAGCCAGCACCAGCAGGATGTGAATCCATGAACCCAACGTGGGGAAGCCGATAAAGCCGATCAGCCAAAGAATGACGAGCACAACGGTGATGGTCCAAAGCATGTGAGTCTCCCTGTGGTGCCCAGCTTTTCACTTCGGCCAGAACACTGATGTTGCGGGCCAAGCCCTTCCATGTGTTAGGTTGCCGTCTGTAACATTCAGGTTGTCCTCATGAATTTAGAAAGCGAGGTTTGTGCTTGAAATCGGCAGCAGGAGTTGACGCCCCGGTTCGCGTCGCCATCCAGGGCGAACTCGGTTCCAACAGCCACATGGCTGCGCTCCGTGTGCTCGCCGGAAAGTCGGGCGAAATTGTCCCCTGCTCGGTCTCTGCAGAGGTCTTTGAGCGCCTCGCTCAGGGCACGGTCGACCTCGCCGTCCTCCCCATCGAAAACAGCCTCCACGGCAGCGTCTTCGAACACTACGATCTCCTGCTCGACTACCCCGTCACCATCACCGGGGAGACGACCCTGCACATCAGCCACAACGTCATCGCCGCCCCCGGCGTCACGCTTGCCCAACTGAAACGGGTCAAGTCCCACCCCGTCGCCCTCTCGCAGTGCCGCCGCTGGCTGCGCGCCCATCCCGAACTCGAGGTCGTGCCCTCCTACGACACCGCAGGAAGCGTGAAAGAGATCATCGCCGGTGGACTCCGCGACAGTGCCGGCATCGCACCCGCCCTCGCCGCCCGCCAGTACGGCGCAGACATCCTCGTTACAGGCATAGAAGACCACCCCGACAACTACACCCGCTTCTACGTCCTCGTCCCCACCGCAACCGCCATCACTCACCCGAGCGCCACCAAAGCCAGCCTCGCCTTCAGCGTTCAGCACAAGCCTGGTTCGCTCATCGCCGCACTCGAAGCCCTCCGCGACGCCGGCCTCAACCTCACCAAGATTGAATCCCGCCCCATCGCCGGCGCTCCCTGGGAATACGTCTTTTTCACCGACGTCCGCTTTCCCGATCCCGCCGCCCTCGACGCCGCCCTCACCCGGCTTCAGCCGGTCTGCGAGATGGTCCGTGAACTCGGCCGCTACCTCGCCTCGCCTCTCCCCGCTTGACCGCTCCTCCCGCCACCCTCCCCGATTGAAGCGAACAACTCAAATCCGTGCGAACGCCCTCGCTGGAACTGCCCCCGGGATGGGAGTAGGGTGGGGGCGTACGCCGACTTCTCCGCGACTCTCCTCCAGTTTCCCGCAGAATCGACGATAGAACCGTAGGTGAGTCTTTCCCCAGCATTGATGCATCTTATAGTGGATAATCTGATAGAGGTACACTCAACATGTCTAACGATTTCGTAAGCGTCATCAAGCCCAGCGGATCAAAATCTGGCGAGGTCCTCGGCAAAGTCGAGGCTGGGCGAGGCGCGGTTCCAGTTCTCCCAGTACGGGACACTGTCCTCTTCCCCCACGCCGTGCTTCCTCTGACCGTCGGCCGCGAAAGCTCCATCCAACTCATCCAGTCGCTCGGCGAAGAAAAGACCATTCTCGTCGTCGCCCAGCGCGACGCACGGCTCGATGCGCCCGAAGGCACCGACCTCCACGCTGTCGGCACCCGCGCCACGGTTCATAAAGTCGTCAAAATGCCGAACCAGAGCCTCTTTGTGTTTACCGAAGGCAATGAGCGCGTGCGCCTTGGAGAGTTCACTCAGGTGCAGCCTTTCCTCACCGCCGACTACGAGGTCATCGACGAGATCGAACCCGCAAGGACCCCGGAGATGGAGGCCATGCAGCGGAACGTCGTCGGCCAGTTCCAGACCATCGTTACCTCTTCCCCGACCCTCTCGGACGACCTCCAGACCATCGCCATCAACATCGACGAACCCGGCCGCCTCGCCGACTTTATCGCTTCGAGCCTCCCCTTCCTCACCACCATCGACAAGCAGGAACTGCTCGAAACCCCCGATGTCACCGCCCGCATCGAGCGCATCAACAAGCACCTCGCCAAGGAGCTCGAAGTCCAGCAGCTGCGCACCAAGATCCAGACCGAGGTCCAGGACTCCGTCCAGCAGTCGCAGCGCGATTACTACCTTCGCGAGCAGCTCAAGGCTATTCAGAAGGAGCTCGGCGACCTCGATGACACCCAGAAGGACATCGCCGAACTCAAAGAGAAGATCGAGACCGCTGGCATGCCGGAGGACGTCCAGAAGGATGCCCTCAAGGAACTTGCCCGCCTGAGCCGCATGAATCCCGCGGCCGCCGACTACTCGCTCACCCGCAACTACGTCGAGTGGCTCGCCGTCCTGCCGTGGGCTAAGACCAGCTCCGGCGAGGTCGACATTCTAAAGGCCAAAGAGTGCCTCGACGAGGATCACTATGGCCTCAAAAAGGTCAAGGACCGCATCCTCGATTACCTCTCCGTACGCCGCCTGAAGCCTGACATGAAAGGCCCGATCCTCTGCTTCGTCGGACCTCCCGGCGTCGGCAAAACCTCGCTCGGCCGCTCGATCGCCCGCGCCCTCGATCGCAAGTTCTCGCGCATCTCGCTCGGCGGCATGCACGATGAAGCCGAGATCCGCGGGCACCGCCGCACCTACATCGGCGCACTCCCCGGCCAGATCATCCAGCACCTCAAGAGAGTCGAAGTCAAGGACCCCGTCTTCATGCTCGACGAGATCGACAAGCTCGGCCGCGACTTCCGCGGAGACCCCGCCAGCGCACTGCTCGAAACCCTTGACCCGGAACAGAACAACACCTTCCGCGATAACTATCTCGACCAGCCGTTCGACCTCTCGAAGGTTCTCTTTATCTGCACCGCAAACCAGCTCGACACCATCCCCGGCCCGCTGCTCGACCGCATGGAGATCATCGAGCTTACCGGCTACACCGAGGAGGAGAAGGTTGCCATCGCCTCGAAATACCTCGTTCCCCGCCAGATCAAGGAGAACGGCGTACCCCCTGAGATGATCGCCTTCCCCAGGGAAGCCATCGCCCTCGTCGCGCGTCACTACACCCGCGAGGCCGGCGTTCGCAAACTCGAGCAGCAGATCGGTACCGTCGTCCGCAAGCTCGCGCGCAAGATCGCCGAAGGCCGCACCGAGCCGCTCACCATCAACGAAGAAATCATCCACGAGTTCCTCGGAGGCATCAAGGTCCGCGTCGACACCGAGATCGCCGAACGCACCCGCCGTCCCGGCGTCGTCGTCGGCCTCGCCTGGACCCCCGCAGGCGGCGATATCCTCTTCATCGAGGCGAACAAGATGAAGGGCAAAGGCAGCTTCAACATCACCGGCCAGATCGGGGACGTCATGAAGGAGTCTATGCAGGCAGCGCTCACCTGGGTCCGCTCGAACGCCGTCTCACTCGGTCTCGACGAGGACTTCACCAAGGAGGTCGACCTTCACATTCACGTCCCTGCAGGCGCCATCCCCAAAGACGGACCCAGCGCAGGCGTCACCATGGCCACCGCGCTTGTCAGCCTCCTCACCAACACGCCCGTCCACCCGCTCACCGCGATGACCGGCGAAATCACCCTCTCGGGCGATGTGCTCCCGGTCGGCGGCATCAAGGAGAAGTTCCTCGCCGCCAAGCGTGCCGGCGTCCGCACCGTCATCATGCCCATCGACTGCAAGCAGCAGGTCGACGAAGACCTCACGCCCGACCAGACCGAGGGCATCGCCATCCACTACGCACGCCGCATCGAAGATGTCCTCGCCGTCGCCCTGCCCAAGAATCGCGTCGAGGCCGAGATCGACCAGGAAGTACGAGAAGAGGTACTCAGCGCATCTTTGTAGGTGCGCGCGGACCTGCCCTGCTGTACTGTCTGGAGGACCTCCCCGGGAAAATTCCTTGGGAAGCGATGAATCGAATGGAAGCTAGGCAGCGCAACCGAGGTTGCGCTGCCTTTTTTTTGCACCCATCTCCCGCTGAACCAACCAACCCGCTTCGCCCTGCTTCCTACCCGCCTGAGGTGCGACCCGATGGCAACCAAAAAAGCCCCAGCGAAGAAATCACCAAGCAAGACAGCCGCAAAGAAGACTTCGGCCAGGAAGACCGCCGCGAAGCCGCCCAGCAAGCGCGCCGGCAGCCTGCCCAAAGAGGGCCAGGACCCCGAGGGCGGACTCACCGCCGCCGGCCGCAAGTTCTACAACGAGCAGACCGGCGGGCACCTCAAGCCCGGCGTCAAAGGCGCCGCCGACACGCCCGAGAAGAAGCGCCGCAAGGGCTCCTTCCTCACCCGCCACTTCACCACGCCGCCCGGGCCAGTCGTCAAGGATGGCAAGCCGACCCGCCAGGCGCTGCAGGCCGCTGCCTGGGGTGAGCCCGTGCCGAAGACCGAAGCCGCCGAAAAGAAACTCGCCGCCAAGGGCCGCAAGCTGCTCGACGAGGCGAAGCAATAGCCTGTGCGCCGGCTTGTTAGGATGGACCTGTGACCGTTGAAGTCCTGAGCTTCGCCATCCTGAAAGAGCGTCTCGGCCGCGAGCGCGAGTCGGTGGAACTGCCAGAAGGCGCCGCCGTCTCGGACCTGCTCGTCCTGTTGCAGGGCAGGGAAGCCCAGCACGCCGGGCTCTGGAAGTCGATCGCCGTCGCCGTCAACCAGGTCTACGCCAGGCCGCATACCCCGCTCGCCGACGGCGACGAAGTAGCCCTGCTCCCCCCGGTCAGTGGTGGCTCCCGTGCGCATTGAGATCCTCGACACCGTCCTGCCGACCGCCGAAGTCCTCGACCAGATCAAGGCCGGTTCGGACGGCGCCGTCTGCCTCTTCGACGGCATCGTCCGCAACAACACCCGCGGGCGTCAAACCCTCTACCTCGACTACGAGGCCTACCGCGAGATGGCCCTCACCCAGATGGAGTCTCTCGCCAATGAGGCCCTGCAGCGGTTTCCCATCCGCGACGTAGCCCTGCTCCACCGCCTCGGCCGCCTCCAAGTCGGCGAAACCAGCGTCCTCATCGTCGTCGCCTCCGCCCATCGCGGCGCCGCGTTCGACGCCTGCCGCTGGCTCATCGACACGCTCAAGCAGCAGGTCCCCATCTGGAAGAAAGAGACCTTCACCGACGGCGCAGTCTGGGCCGACGGCGAACCCTTCCCCGCTACAGTCGCCCTGGGGCGAGAGACAACGACAAAGGCCTCCTGATCGCGGTCGGCAAGCCCCGGAGGGGTGGAAGGTTCGCGTGCTGCATCACTGCAAACCGTATGCACTTGCGACGCGAAGCCTTCCACCCCACGTCCTGACCCCCGTCCGGCGTCGGGACGCTTTTGCCGTTGCTTTTCCCGCAGGGCAACCTTCGCCTTCTCACCCCGTCATACTGTCTGCTGTGATTCGTCTCCGATTCCGCCTCCTTCTCGCACTGCTTGCCGTTGCCCCGCTCTGCCACGCCCAGGCGCCCATCGAGCGCCGCACGGCGCCCGATCAGGTCGCAACCCTCAAGCTCGAATCCCGCCTCGTCACAGTGGCAGTCAATGCCGTTGACGCCTCCGGCTCGCCCGTTGGTGGCCTCGCACAGAAAGACTTCCGCATCCTCGAAGATGGAAAGGAGCAGAAGATCGCCTTCTTCGACAAGCAGGCGTCGACCCCGCTCTCCATCGTCCTCGCCGTCGATGGCAGCGAGAGCGTGCTGCGCAACGAACGCCTCGAAATGCAGGCCGCACGCAAATTCGTCCGCACCCTCCTTCGCGATCAGGACGAACTCGACCTGATGGGCTTCGCCGACGAGGTCCGCGAATTCGTTCCGTTCACCAACGATAAGAAAAAAATTGAAGCCGGCCTCAGCCAGTTCGAACGCGGCGACGCCACAGCCGTCTACGACGCCATCTACCTCGCGTCGCAGCGCCTCGGCGAAACCAGCGCAGCCAACGGCCGGCGCCGCGTCCTGCTGCTCATTACCGATGGCGGCGACACCGTCCACGGCGTGCGCTACACCCAGGCGCTCGAGCAGGCGCAGCGCGCTGGCGTCATGGTCTACTCGCTCATCGTCATCCCCATCTACGCCGACGCCGGGCGCAACACCGGCGGCGAACACGCCCTCATCCAGATGGCCGACGACACCGGCGGCAAATACTTCTACGTCGAAGACGCGAAGGACCTCGGCCCCGCCTTCGACAAGGTCTCGGACGACCTCCGCACCCAATACGTCCTCGGCTACTACGCCCCCGAGAAAACTCCGCACAGCCGCGCCGACGGCTACCGCGCCCTCAAAATCGAAGACACCGACCCCGGCAGCGCCGGCACCGTGACCCTCCGCTACCGCTCGGGATACTATGCCAGTAAGTGAGCAAGGCAAAGACAACCGCAACTGCGTCCTAACGCCGGACGGGCGCCACTTCGTGGGGGTGGAAGCTTCGCGTGCGATATCTGGCCCCGCCGCAAAACGTTCCGCGCGAAGCTCCCACCCCACGAAGTGGTCGCCGCCCGCGATCAGGGCGTACTTGCCGTCGCCTTTGTCTTACTGATTGCGAGGAAGAGTGCCCGATTTCAGATTTGTTCCGGTAGCGTCCGGGATTGCCCGCGAGGCGGGCGCCCTGCTGCGTGACTTTTACGAGCGCGGCGTGACCATGGAGTACAAGGGTGACGTCGATCTCGTCACCGAGGCCGACCGTTCGAGTGAAGCGCTCATCAAGCAGCGCCTCGCTGCCGCTTTCCCCAATCACGGCATCTACGGCGAAGAGGGCACGCGCGAGCGCCTTGCTGCCGAGTATCGCTGGTACGTCGACCCGCTCGACGGCACGACCAACTTCGCCCATGGCTTCCCGGCCTTCTGCGTCGTGCTCGGCTGCGAGCACCGGCCACCCGGTCTGGCCGCCGATCAGGATGGCGAAATGGTCGCCGGCGTCATCTACGACCCGCTGCGCAACGAAATCTTCGAAGCGGAACGCGGGCAGGGCACCTGGCTCAACAACAGGCGCGTCCATGCGTCCAAAACGAAATCGCTGCAGGAGTCGCTCACCGCGACCGGCTTCCCCTCGCAGAAGCGTCATGAGAACCCGAACATCCACTTCTACCAGCAGATGACCCTGCGTTCGCACGGCGTGCGCCGCGCTGGCTCGGCCGCGCTCGATCTTGCCTATGTCGCCTGCGGCCGCCTCGACGGCTTCTGGGAGTTCAAGCTCAACCCCTGGGACACCTCCGCCGGCTCGCTCATGGTCGAAGAGTCGGGCGGCACCATGACCCGTTTTGACGGCAGCAAATTCCGCCTCGATTCGCGCGAGTGCCTGGCCACCAATGGCCTCATTCTCGACGAAGTTATCGGGCTGTTTTCCGACCTCTTCACAGGACGCGGGATCGAGCCGCTGCCGAGTCCGGCCGACTTCCGTGCCCGCCGCGATGCCGCGAAGTGACTCGCCAACACCCGCGCCTCTGCTGGTAGAATCGAGATCAAAGTTCAGGAACACTGCGTAACGGCACAGGATAAGGGAGATTTGAGATGGCGTATGTAATTGCGGAACCGTGCATCGGGACCAAGGATTCGGCATGTGTGGATGCCTGCCCGGTGGATTGTATTCACCCCAAGAAGGACGAGAACGGCTACTCGGACGCCGACCAGCTCTTCATCGACCCGGTCGAATGCATTGACTGCGGCGCCTGCGTCCCCGTCTGCCCGGTCTCGGCCATCTACGCCGGCGACGACCTGCCCGAAAAGTGGGCCGCCTTCCAGGATAAAAACGCGACCCACTTCGGCCGCTAGCGTAACCCCCCGCTTTCCGCAAGAGACGCAGCCTTCCGGGGCTGCGTCTCTTGCATTGCACCCACTCCTCCGGTCCTCCTCATGAAAACCCTCGCCAACGCCGCCGACGCACATGAAATCGACCAGCGTCTGCTCGCGTTGACGCCGAATGACCAGCGCCGCTTCGGCCGCATGTCCGCAGGCGAGGCCGTCTGCCACCTCCGCGAGGCCTACCGCATCGCGCTCGGCGAGCTGCCCGTGCAGCCCATGCCGTGGCCGATCCCCGGCCCCGTCCTCCGCTTTCTTGCGCTGCGCGTCCCGCTCCAGTGGCGTCCCGGTGTGCCCACGCTGCCCGAGATCGACATGAGCCGTCGCACCGTGTCCCCGGCGACCTTTGAAGCCGACCGCGCCGAACTGCTCGCGGCCCACCGGCGCTTCGTCGCCCTGCGCGACAACCACCAGCGCCACCCCATCTTCGGCGTCATGCGCCCGTCCGACTGGATGCGCTGGGGCTATCTCCACACCGACCACCACCTCCGGCAGTTCGGCCGATGAACCCCCGCCAGGACACCCCGCATGGCTGAGGGCCGCGTTACCGTCTACACCGGGGAAGCCATCGTCCTGCGCACTTGGCCCTTTCACGAGGCTGACCTCCTCGTCAGCCTCTTCACCCGCGAGCACGGCCGCATCAAGGGCATCGCCCGCCACGCCATGCGTTCGCGCCGCCGCTTCGGCGGTGCGCTTGAACCCATGACCCACGTCCGCGCCACCTGGGCCGAGCGCCCGAAGCAAGAGCTCGTCCGCCTCGACGCCTTCGAAATCATCACCTCCCCCATGACCACCGCCGTGGACTACCCCCGCGTCGCCGCCATCCAGTTCATCGCCGAGGTCCTCGACGAACTCCCCGAAGGCGCCATCGAGGACGCCGTCTTCCGCCTCGCCATCGCCGTGCTGGCAGAGCTCCACATCGGCCGCATCACCATGCCCATCACCTACTTTTGCCTGTGGATGAACCGCCTCATGGGCTGGATGCCCGAGCTGACCGCCTGCATCGTCTGCCACCAGGACCTGCGCGGCAGGCCCGTCTTCTACTCCGCCACCGCCGACGGCGTCACCTGCGCCGACGACCGCCGCCCCGGCAGCCTCGCGCTCTCGCCCGAAAGCGTCCTCGAAGCCGCCCGCATGTTCCGCGGAACAGTCTCACTTCTCGCCGCCGAGGACTGGCCGAAGACCCGCGCCGCCGAACTCCGCCGCTTCGCCATCGAAACCCTCGAGCGCCACCTCGAACACCGCCTCGCCAGCGCCCGCGCCCTCACCCGCGCCTGATGCGCCCCTTCCTCGACAAATCCCGCGTCTGGCATACTGTCGCCATGCTTTGCCCAGAATCAAGACTTCGCGCCCGCACTCGACTCCGGCGGGCGTGCGGCGTCGCTCTTCTCCTGACGGCTGTGTCCTCAGCCCAGAGTACCGTTGCCGCGCCTGCTCCGGAACAGGCCTCCGAACCGATCGCCACACTGCATGTCTACACCAATCTCGCGCAAATGCCGGTGCTTGTGCTCACCCCGCTGCGCGAAGAGATGAAGCCCATCACTGAAGCCAGATTTCGCCTGAGCATCGACGGCGGACAGCCCTTCAAACCCACCCACGTCCGGCGCGAAGCCGACGACCCCCTCTCGCTCGCCATTCTCATCGATACCACCAAGCCGCGCTTCGACCTGCTGCCCAAAGTCGAAGACGCCATCGTCTCCCTTGCGCCCAGCCTGCTCCCCCAGGACCACGTCACCCTCAGCGTCATGGCGTGCGGTTTGGTGGAAACTCACGAAATTCCCGCCGACCCCGCCTCCCTGCGCGCGGCAGCCGCCGCCGTCATGCAGCCGTACCGAGACCGCATCGCGCACCCCACCCCGGATCGCTGCAGACCCGCTCTCCCACTGTGGGATGCCATGGCACACCTCACCGCGCAGCTCTGGCAGCGCAAGGGACGCCGCGTGCTCATCGTTCTCTCCGACGGCCGCGACACCGGCAGTAAAACCACCTGGCAGAAAGTCCAGGAAGTCACCCAGGCTACCTCCACCACTGTCTTCGGCATCGTCACTGCGCCGGTCACGCTCACCGGCCGCAACTTCAACACCGAAGACCAGGACCTCTTCCGCCGCGCTCACCTGCGCAACGCCAACGGCTTCGAAGACCCGTTCAACTTCATCGCCGAACTCAGCGGCGGGCTCACCCTCTCCGCCAATCGCAAAAACCTCGACAAGCGCCTGCAGCACGTCATTCAAATGGTGCGCGAACGCTACATCGTCGAGTTCCCCCGGGACGACCGCGTCGCCGCAGGCAACCACAGCGTCGAAGTCACCATAATCAGCGCCGATGCCTACATCCGCTCCGCAGGCATCACCGTTCCGCTCGCCGACCCCACCATCCGCGCGAATCCGCTGACGCTCCCGGCTGGCGAGCAGGTGACGCCGGTCCGCGCCGCGCCCGCCGCGCCCAGCCCGAAAGACGCCCCCGCGCCGCCAAATCCCCCCCCACTGACCGGGTAGAATCGCAGCATGCCCGCAAGTCCCGCCGCGACTCCCACCAAGCCCAAAGCCCTCACCTTCCAGGAGATGCTCTTCCGCCTCCAGACCTTCTGGGCCGAACGCGGCTGCGTCCTCCAGCAGCCCTACGATGTCGAAGTCGGCGCCGGCACCATGTCGCCCGATACCTTCCTCCGCGTCCTCGGCCCAAAGCCCGTGCGCATCGCCTACGCGCAGCCCTCGCGCCGTCCCGCCGACGGCCGCTACGGCGAAAACCCCAACCGCCTCTTCCGCCACACGCAGTTTCAAGTCGTCCTCAAACCCCCACCGGTCAATATTCAGGAGCTCTACCTCGAGTCCCTCAACGCCATCGGCATCGACCTCCGCGAGCACGACATCAAGTTCGAAGAAGATAACTGGGAGTGGCCCGTCGGCGGCGCCTGGGGCGTCGGCTGGCAGGTCATGCTCGATGGCCTCGAGGTCACCCAGTTCACCTACTTCCAGCAGTGCGGCGGTCTCGAGCTCGACCCCATCTGCGGCGAAATCACCTACGGCCTCGAACGACTCGCCGCCTTCCTCCAGGACGTCGACTCCATCTACGACATCGTCTGGGCCATCGAACCCCCCGTATCCGGAGAGACGCCCAGCAAGGCAACCACCTACGGCGATATCCGCCTCCCCGAAGAAGAACAATTCTCCGCCTACGGCTTCGACTACGCCGACGTCCCCTCCCTCTGGAAGCACCTCGAGCTCTACGAAGCCGAATGCCTCGGCCTCCTCAAGCAGGCCGACAACCTCGAAAAACTCGACCCCCTCACCCTCAAGCGCTTTCCCGTCCTCGGCGCCTACGAGCTCGCCCTCAAATGCTCGCAGCTCTTCAACCTGCTCGACGCCCGCGGCGCCATCTCCGTCACCGAACGCGTCGGCGTCATGGCCCGCATCCGCACCCTCATCGTCGGCGTCGCCAAAATCTACGCCCGCCAGCAAACCGCTCAAGCTGTCCGCTAGGAGCGATCAACCATCAGCTGCTCAGCAGCCGCCTTTGCCTCAACTTCCAGCGATGACTTACCAACCAGCAACTATCCGCGAATAACCACAAACTGATCCCGGACTGCCTTCGCCTCGGCTCTCCGCTCAGCGCTCTCAGCTCAGACCTATCAGCTGTTCAGCAACGCCCATCTTTTGTCATTCCGCAGCGAAACGAAGAAATCTGCTGTTGTCGATTACCGAAATAAGGAAGCCCTGATGTCAGATTTTTTATTTGAAATTGGCTTGGAAGAAGTACCCGCCCGCATGCTCGCCGGCGCACAGGCAGAGCTGCTCAAGCGCACCCTCGCGCTGCTCGAACGCGAACGCCTGCTCCCCGCCGGCGCCAACGCCGAGGCCTACTCCACCCCGCGCCGCCTCGCCGTCCTCATCCACGGCCTGGCCGGCCGCCAGCAGGACCTCTCCGAGGAACTCCTCGGCCCCGCCCTCAAAATCGCCTACAAAGACGGCCAGCCCGGCCCAGCCGCCATCGCCTTCGCCAAAAAAACCGGCGTCGACGTCTCCGCCCTCAAAATCGTCGAGACCCCCAAAGGCGAATACATCGCCGCCACCTCCACCAAACCCGGCAGGTCCGCCGCTGAGGTCCTCACCGAAGGCATGCCCAGGGAACTCGCCGGCATCTACTGGGCCAAAAACATGGCCTGGCGCCCCGGCAAGCCCGAGCGCTTCGTCCGCCCCGTCCGCTGGCTCGTCGCCCTGCTCGACGACACCGTCGTTCCCATCTCCTTCGCCGGCTACACCGCCGCCCGCGCCACCTACGGCCACCGCGTTCTCCACGGCGCCACGCCCATCCTCATCCCCTCGCCCGCCACCTACCTCGAGCAGCTGAAAAGCGCCTACGTCATGGCCGACGTCGAACTCCGCCGCCACACCATCCGCAAAGCCCTCGACCGCGTCTGCAAAACCATCCCCAACAGCTTCTGGCGCGAAGACCATCCCCTCGTCGACAAGATGACCCACATGACCGAGTGGCCCTCCGTCCTCGCCGGCGCCTTCGAACCCGAATACCTCGCCCTCCCCGAAGAAGTCCTCGTCACCGTCATGCGCGACCACCAAAACTACTTCGCCATCGAATCCTCCGACTCAACCCACAAACTAAACGCCCCAGGTCTCGCTCCTGAGACCCAGGTTCCAAAGAACAAACTCCTCCCCCACTTCCTCGCCGTCCTCAACACCGTCGCCGGCCCCGCAGGCGAAGCCATCATCCGCCACGGCAACGAACGCGTCCTCCGCGCCCGCTTCAACGACGCCCGCTTCTTCTGGCAGTTCGACCAGCGCACCTCGCTCGAAGACCGCATCCCCCTGCTCGAAAACGTCACCTTCCAGAAAGACCTCGGCAGCTATGCGAAGAAGTCCGGCCGCGTCGCCGAAGTAGCCGCAAGGCTCGCAGCCATCATCACCAGCCGCGACCTCGCCATCGACGCACCAGCCCTCGCTACCGCCGCCCGCCTCGCCAAAACCGACCTCACCACCGAACTCGTCAAGGAGTTCACCGAACTGCAGGGCGAAGTCGGCGGCCTCTACGCCCGCGCCCAGGGCATCGCACCCGCCGCCGCAGACGCCATCTACGACCACTACCGGCCCACCTCGATGGAAGACCGCATCCCCCGCACCATGGAAGGCCAGGTCCTCGCCATCGCCGACAAGGCCGACACCATCGCCGGCATGTTCTCGCTCGGCATGGAACCCACCGGCTCCAAAGACCCCTTCGCCCTCCGCCGCGCCGCCAACGGCATCGTCAAAATCATTGCTGAAGCCGCGCTGCCCCTCACCCTCGCCGACATCCTCACCGCCACCGAGGCCAGTCCCGAAGTCGCCGCGAAGATGAAGGCCTTCTTCACCGAGCGCGTCGAGTTCTATCTGCGCGAGGCCAGGGGCCAGACCTACGATGTCGTCAAGGCCGTGCTCGCCATCGGCTCCGACGACATCCGCGATGCAGCAGCCCGCGCCGAAGCGGTCACCGCCGTTCGCGGCAGCGAAGACTTTGCCGCCGTCTCAGCTGCCTTCAAACGCATGAAAAACATCCTCGCCCAGGCCGAAGAAAAGGGCTTCACCGCCTCGGGCGCAGTCGACCCCGCTCTGCTCACCGACCCATCCGAGAAAGCGCTCGCAGCCAGGACCACCGAGCTCTCCGCCTCCGTCGCTGCCCAGCGCGCATCCGGAGACTACACCCGCGCCCTCGAATCAACCGCTACGCTCCGCCCGCAGGTCGACGCCTTCTTCGACGGGGTCATGGTGATGGACCCCGATGCCGAAATCCGCGGCAATCGCCTCGCGCTCCTCGAACAGGTACTTCAATCCTTCAATGGCATCGCCGACTTCTCGGAGATCGTGACCGCGGGTTAGGCAAAGAGAAACAGGCAACGGCAACCGCGCCCTGATCGCGGGCGGCGACCACTTCGTGGGGTGAACCGCTGCGCGCAAGCCGACATCCTTCCCGCTGCAACAGTCCGTGATCGCGCGCAGCGGTTTACCCCACGAAGTGGCGCCCGTCCGGCGTCAGGGCGCGGTTGCCGTTGCCTGTTCTCTGCGACTTTCCCCGCAGCCTCGCATCTTATGAGCACAAGAGTTATGGAGGATTGACGTGTCGAGTGTCTTGCTGAAGCCGTTGAAGGTTGGAGCGTTGGAGCTGCCGAATCGTGTGATCATGGCGCCACTGACGCGCCTGCGTGGGACGGTCGATCATCTGCCCACGCCGGTCATGGCGGAGTACTACAGGCAGCGCGCCGGCGCCGGCCTCATCATCTCCGAAGGCACCCCGGTCTCGCCCATGGGCGTCGGCTACGCGCAGGTCCCGGGCATCTGGTCCGAAGCACAGACCGAGCTGTGGAAGCCTGTCACCGCCGCCGTGCACCAGGCCGGCGGACGCATCTTCGCGCAGATCTGGCACGTCGGCCGCGTCAGTGATCCCTCGTTTCTCGACGGCAGACAGCCCGTCTCGGCAAGCGCGATCGCCGCCCCCGGAACCGTCACGCTCATCCGCCCCAAGAAAGACTTCGAAGTGCCGCGCGCCCTCACGCTCGACGAGATTCAGCACGTCATCGAGGAGTTCCATCAAGGCGCGAAGAACGCCCAGCAGGCCGGATTCGACGGCGTCGAGATTCACGGTGCCAACGGCTACCTGCTCGACCAGTTCCTGCACTCGGGCTCAAATGAGCGCGACGACGCGTACGGCGGCTCCGTCGAGAACCGCGCACGCCTCTACCTCGACGTTGCCGACGCCGCCTCCTCCGTCTTCGGTGCCAACCGCGTCGGCATGCACCTCGCTCCGCGCGGCGACGTCATGGGCATGAGCGATGCCAACCCGCGCGAGATCTTCACATACGTCGCCCGCGAGCTCGGCAAAAAAGGCCTGGCCTTCCTGATGGCACGCGAGTACTTCGGTGACGATCGCCTCGGGCCCGACCTCAAGAAAGCCTTCGGCGGCGTCTATATCGCCAATGAGAAGTACAGCCAGGCGCAGGCCGAGCACGTCATCGAAGCCGGGGAGGCCGACGCGGTGGCGTTCGGAAAACTGTTCATCTCGAACCCCGATCTGCCAACTCGTTTCGGGAAAGGAGCTCCATTGACCGAGCCCGACATCCCGACGTTTTACACCCACGGCCCCGAGGGCTACACCGACTACCCGGCCTTCGCCGGGTAGTCCCCACCCCGCATCAAAGACCCCTCGAAAAAAGTGCGGGCCCTGATAAGCCCACCGCGCTAAGCCCCCTCGAACCCCCCCTTTTGAGGGGGGTTTGCTTGGGGTTAAGTCGTTTAGAATGCTATTTTTGACCAAAATACCCTAGGGGGAGGGGGGGTACCCCTCGTTAACGCCGTCGCGACTGCTCGCGCTGCAGCTCGCGATAAGCATCCGACTTCGAGATATTCCGCTCGCGCGCCACCCGCTTCAGCGCGTCCTTTTCGGGAATTCCCTCCTGCTGAACCAGAGCCTGCACCGCTGCCTGGATGCTCGCAGTCTGCGGCGTCTGCTCCGATTCAGGCAGCGTGAACAACAGCACGATCTCCCCGCGCACCTGCGCCCGCGCCCCCAGCGTCGCTCGAACCTCCCCTACAGACCCACGCAAAAACTCTTCATGCAGCTTCGTCAGCTCCCGCGCCACCACTACGTGCTGACCAGACCCAAACAGCGCTTCCAGGTCGCTCAGCGCCTCGAGAATGCGATGCGGCGTCTCATAAAACACGTGTGTCTGAGGCCCACGGCTGAGGGCTTCAAGCTCGGTTCGGCGCTGTCCGGCTTTCGAAGCCAGGAAGCCGTGAAACGTAAACGTCTCCGTCCCAAGACCGCTCGCGATCAGCGCAGACACCGCCGCGTTGGCGCCGGGAATCGCGAACACGGGTACGCCTGCAGCAATCGCCGCCTTGACCAGCTGTGAGCCGGGGTCCGCAATGCCTGGCGTGCCGGCGTCCGAGACGATGGCGATCTTTGCGCCTGCCTTCAACTCAGCGACCAGCTCCGCGGCGCGTTCGCCTTCATTGAAGAGGTGGTAGCTGACAGTCGGGGTGTGCAGATCGAAGTGGTTCAGCAGCTTCTGCGTCTGCCGCGTGTCTTCGCACGCTATCCTGTCGGCCTGCTTGAGGACGCGCAGCGCGCGCAGCGTGATGTCCTCGAGGTTGCCAATAGGCGTGGCGACGAGATACAAGCCCGGAGCTAGATTCTTTTCCTGCATCGCTCTCAGTCTAGAGACAAAAGCAGGTGCGCCCTAATCGCGGGCGGCGGCGCCTTTCCGGCGTTAGGACGCACCTGCTTTTGCGGCTAAACTTGAGGCTATGTCTGATCAGCTTTATTTGAGTTTGTGGTTTCCGAATTTTCGCTTTGCCGGCTTGCCGGCGGCGCTCATCGGCGTGCTTCGCCAGTTTGCGCGGGTGAGTGGTTTGCCGCGCGTGTCGGCTGCTGCGGCGTATCCGGTGAGCTTCTCGGAGCCGGCGGTGTATCAGCGGGTGTACGTGCTCGACACGCGGGCGGCGGAGACCGAGGATACCGAGGCCTCGAAGATTGAGTATGCCGTTGCCGAGGCGACGGAGTTGCTGCATGAGGATTCTGCTTACGAGTTCGAGATGAAGTGGCAGTTGTGGCAGTTCGAAGCAGGGGAAGGCGGGCTCGACGGGCTTTGGAAGAAGGTGCCGACGACGGTGAAGTTTCTCGGGTTCGGGCCCGAGTTCGACGATGCGACGTTTGAGCAGAACGGGCAGATCCGCGTGGACTTCGGCCTGGACACGTCGTGGGTGTTTGACGAAGACGCCGCCTGGGACGACGAGGACGAGCGCGCCGAGGCGGCGAAGAAGATCAAGGAAAATATCGAGATGCTGCTTGCGTTCGTGCTGCTGGTGCAGAAAGAGTGCGGCATCTCCAGCCGGCTGTTGTGGACCGAGAGCGGCGAGCCCCTGGCCGAGAAGCTCGTGGCAAGGTTGCAGAAGTTGAACTAGGAACAAACAACCGCGTCCTGACGCCGGACGGGCGCCACTTCGTGGGGTAGACCGCTGCCCGCGATCAGGGCGTTGTTGTTTGTTCTTGTTTTGCTTTCTCCCGCGCGTCTCCCGGGCTTTATCATTCGTCAACCTTGGGCCGGATGCTTTTCGGCTTGAGGTGCAAGGTGAAATCGACTCTGAAACTGTTTGCAGTGGCGGCTCTTTCCGCCTCCATGATGGGGCCCGCGGCGTTTGCGCAGGACCACCACGATGATCATCCGGATCATCACGATGACCACCACGATGACCGCCACGACGGGTACGTGCGACATGATGAGTGGAGGAAGGGCTACCGGATGCGGCCGGAAGACTGGAATCGTGGCCAGCGGATCGACTACCGGACGTATCACCTGAATGCTCCGCCGCGCGGCTATGAGTGGAGATCGGTGGACGGGAACTACGTGATGGCAGCGGTGGCGACGGGGTTGATTGCGTCGACGATCGTCGCTGCAACGGCTCGCTAGGGACTGAAAGACAAACGCGTCCTGACGCCGCACGGGCGCCACTTTATGGGGTACTGGGCTTCGCGTTGCTACGCGAAGCCCAGTACTCTTTGAAGCGTTCGCCGCCTACGACAATAGCGCTTTCGGGGGGTGATGAAGGAGCGCCTTGGCAGATGCAGAGGTACAGACCGCCGGGCCGGGGGACGGGGATCGGCTTCCTGGGTGCGCTAACGATCTGTAGGTGCCGGCGCTGATCGAAGGGGCTTCTGGGAATCGTCGATACATGGCGGAACAGGCCAGGGAGGGCGGGGCGGCGAGGACGGAGGCAAATCGGTCGGCTGTGCAGGTGAATGGGGCGAAGGGTGGCCGGCCCCGGAAGTGGTTGTGCGGGTGGTTCAGGTTACGGGGTCTGCTTTGGCGTTGTTGCCGGTAACGCCGTTTTGCGGGCATGAGCGCTTTGGTAAGGATATGCAGACCTATCGTTACCAATCCGGCGTCAATGAGTGACTCGGCGATAAGGCACTCATCGAGATCACAACTGACGAGATGAGCTTTTCTCGTTACCAACGCTGTCGCCAAGTTGTATTGGCGGTGCCCAAGCAACGTCCGGCGGCCGCCGTCCCACGTGTCTTATACGTTTGCGGCGCCGAAAGCTCCAGGTAAGAGCACAAGCTTTCCATGCGCCTTCTTGCTCATGCTTATCTCTGCCGCCTCACGCCAATCTTCCAAGGCAAAGGTTCGAGCGATGGGAATCGAAAAGCGACTTTCAGCGGCAAGTTGGGCATAGTGCCCAAGTACGTCGTACCGTGGCCCATGAGAGCCCTGCTCCTTCCACGCGGTGCGGACGCCGATACCTTCTTCGTCCCGATCGGCAAAGCTGAAGACACGTTTGGGATCGCCATCCACGATTATGACTAGATCGGGTAGGGTGCCCTTGACCTGAGCCGTATGTAACGCAAAGTCAGGCGCTCCCCCTGCAAGTTCGCGAACGCGCTCCACCATTCCTTGGCCGTAGGGCGTGACCTTTGCTCCGAGTGCACGCAGACGATCGGCAAACGTATCGCCTGCGGAAGCAATGACGTGGGCACCGCGCAGCAAAGCGATTTGAACGGCGGCGAATCCTGTCATGGTGCCGCCACCATTGACCATGAGTGTCTGGCCCGCGGTCAGTGGGAGGAGATCGATACAGCGAGCCGCTGTCTCAACCGCCATCGGCAGTGCGGCAGCCTCAGTGATCTCCAGTCCCGCGGGAATGGGTAGAAAAACCTTGAGGATGGCATACTCGGCTGCACCGGCAGTTGGCTGACCGATGTAATCAGGAACACCGAAGACACGATCGCCGAGGGAGACGTTGGTCACCCCTTCGCCAAGTGCGTCCACGGTCCCGGCAACATCAAACCCGATTCCTCGCGGCGGAGGCACGGGCAGAAAGCCTTCACAAACTGCCCAATCCGCCGGGTTGAGAGCACACGCGTGAACCCGCACACGGACTTGCCCGGCACCAGGGTTGGGGATAGCGACGTCGTCTAGATGAAGCACGTCGAGAGGCTTGCCAGTAGTTTTGAAATAGAGTGCCTTCATCGTAGTCGGCTTGCAATCGGTCATAGAGTTCTCCGTTGGGTGTGGCTCGCCGAGTGAATTGCGGTTCAACGAGGGGACGACAGTCATACAATCTCGACCGTGAGCTAGAATGTCAGTGGCTGACAAAAAGTCAGCCATTGCCAAATACTACACGTATCGTCAGTAACTGACAATAAGGCGGAGATCCATGCCCCGAAACGGAGCGGAAGTACGGAAGCGTCTTCAGTGGGCGGCGTTGGAGCTATTCCGCGAGCGCGGATATGAGGAGACAACAGCGGCTGAGATCGCCGCGAAGGCGGGCGTGACCGAGCGAACGTTTTTTCGTCACTTTCCAGACAAGCGAGAGGTCCTATTCGACGGCGACACTGTATTCATCGAAGCGCTGAAGACGGCAATACGTGACGCTCCTGCAGTGCTTGGCCCGTGGGACACCCTGTTTCATGCGTACGACTCCGTGAAACACATCTTCATTCAAAACCGGCCGTTCACTGAGCCTCGTCAACGTGTCATAGCCATGAGTCCATCACTGCAGGAACGCGCGATGGCCAAGACCAGATTGTTGACCACCGCTGTAGCTTCGGCGTTGTGCGAGCGCGGCCTGACCGCGCCACAGGCGAACCTGACGGCACAGATGGGAATGGCCACCCTCGGACATGGCGTAGCGGCTTGGTTCAACGACGGTTCGATCGACTTAGGTGAACATATCGTCAGAGCGTTCCAGGAGGCGCGGGATCTCTCGTCCTCGAATCGAACGTTCATCGAAGGGACAACTAGAAAATCGAAGCCATCTAGAAGAGGCAAGACTGCCTCGCGCTAGTTGCGGCTCCAGTCTGTTCTCTGTCACTTCAGAGATGAGTAACGCGAAGTCGGCATATGGGAAGTAACCCGCCTGTGCTCTCAATTGGCGATACCAGGCTGATGCACTTATTGAACGTCTGGGTTAGTCCCGATAAACGCCGTTCTCGGAACTAACTAAGACATTCCCGCAAAGTCGATTTTCGGCAGCCATAAGGTTTTCGAGGCGGGGTCCTTCGCCAATGGCCTCGCGGTCACGCTCCAGGGCGACTGCTTGGGATGGGGTGCTCGGAGTAAGCGGATGTCGTCCGGGCTGAAGCTCCGGACCTATCCCAAGGCAAAGGCGGGAGCGTGGCGACGCGGGTGTCGGGGCGTCGGTGACAGGGATGCGCGGCTCGTCCCGCGACGGGCGAAGGCGTTGTGACGCCGGAGGAGCGCCACTTCGTGAGGTGACGGCTGCGCGTGCGAGGGCAGACCGAAGGCGTGCGGCGTACGCAGTACTCGGTGCCCGCGAGGAGGGCGTTTTTGTTTTTGGTGGGCGAAACGGTGGGGGAGGGTGTAGCGTCCAAGGTGCTATGCGCTTGATCGTTGCGGTGTTGGGTTTGGCGGCCTGGTTCTCGGTGGGTGGGCATAGGTCCGCGGCGCAGACGCCGCAGCATACGACGGAGGCACCGGGCATGATCGAGGGGCCGCAGACGCCGGGGAATCCTGCGGCGGCGAAGGCCGGGGCGGTGATGACGAACGATACTGTCCTGCGGATGCATGGGGCGGGGCTGGCCGATGCGTTGATCGAGCAGACGATTGCGGGGCAGCCGGGACAGTATGAGACGGGGCCGGATGCGTTGATCGCGCTGAAGCAGGCGGGCATCTCGGATGCGGTGCTGGCGGCGATGGCGGGGAAGGCGCGGCACCAGATTACGCGGGCGGCGGTGGTGGTGGAGCCGGTGGAGATTTCACCGGTGAACGAGATCGGGGTGTACTACAAGGATGGGTCGGGGCGGTGGCAGCCGATGGAGTCCGAGATGGTGCATATCAAGTCGGGCGGATTTATCAAGAACACGCTGTCGGACGGGATCATCAAGGTGGATCATAACGGCGTGGTGAACGGGCGCGAGTCGAAGCTGCTGCTGCCGCGGCCGATCGAGTTTCTGATCTATACGCCGGACGGGGTGGAGGCTTCGGAGTACGACCTGCTGCGGTTTCGGCTGAACTCGAAGAACCGGGAGTTTCGCACGCTGACGGGCGGGATCATTCATTCGACGGGCGGCGCGCAGCGGGACGAGGTGGAGTTCAAGCCGAGGAAGATTGCGCCGCACACGTATACGTTTACGGTCGGGCGCGAGATGCCCGGAGCGGAGTACGGGATTCTGCCGCCGGGGACGGGCAATGTGACGAACGGCGGGAAGATTTATACGTTTGCGATCAGCGAGTAGGACGGGTGGGCCTGGCGCCGGGCGGGCGCGACGGCGCAGGCTTGCAGGCTTCGCGTGGCTGGGCGATAGACTTTGGGGATGCTGAGGCGTTTTGGTTGGGTGGGTGTCGGATTACTGATCTGTGTGGTGGGGGTGGGGGCGTATCTGCGCTGGAGTGGGCCTCCGCGGATTGTGCGGCTGCTGCCGGAGTGTGATGCGGTCGTGTATCTGAACGTCGCACCGGTGCGGGCGGCGACGCATTTTGACAGGAAGCCGGTGGTGGCTGCGCCGGCGTATCAGCAGTTCATCGACGCGACGGGGATTCGGCCGGAACGGGATCTGGACGAGGCGGCGTTTGCGTTGACGCGGATGAGCGATGCGAACGGGCCGAACGGGCGGGTGGCGTATTCCGAGGTGTTCCGCGGGCGGTTCGACAAGGGGCGGCTGACGCGGTGGCTGGCGTCGTCGGCGTCGTCTGAAGAGGTGTACGCGGCGCACACGGTGTACAGCCTGCCTTCGGACGGGCGGACGCTGCGGGTGGCGGTGTTGAGCGAGGACCGGGTCGCGGTTTCGAATGCGCCGACTCCGGAGCAGATGCATTCGATCCTGGACCGGAGCGGGGCGGGGGGGTGGTTTGGCGGGGCGGCGTCGGTGGTGACGGATCTGTATGGGAATGTGCCGGCGTTGTCGTTGGCGTGGGGAATCGGGCACCTGGCGCTGCCGTTTGCGGAGGATGGAAGGCTCGCGGTGGCGGGCTTGCAGCTGCCGCTGGCGGCGGATAGTACATTTGTGGCGAGCGTGCGGTATCGGACGGCGCTCGAGCTGCGGGTGGATGAGCTGACGGTGTCGCAGGCGGATGCGGACCAGACGGCGCAGGGGTTGAACAACCTGTTGAGCCTGGTGCGGTCGTTCGAGAAGGACCCGGGCATACGGGGGGTGCTGGATTCGATTGTGATTGAGCCGCGGAAGGATCGCGCGACGCTTTCGGCGACGGTGCCGGTGGAGGTTCTGCGGCAGGTGACGGCGGGGCAGCCTTGAGGCGGAGGGCGCGGGGCGGTTGATCGTATCAATGTTTTGCAAGCGGTAAGCTGTTTGCGGAACGATCTGCCGGTTTCGCGCGTCTTGAAGCAACAGATGCAGTTGGATGAGTTGTCTAAAGCGATTGAACGCTACTTCCAGGAAAACTATGAAAATCTCAGTACTTGCGATCGCCGCTCTCTCCGCCTCCGCGATGCCGCTGCTTGCGCAGCAGGCTCCGTTTGCCGATTACACGCAGCAGCAGCCGGGCACGAAGCATAAGGTGACGGTGGCGGACCTGCCGGCGCCGGCGCCGGACCAGGCTGTCGATAACGGGCCGTCGCTTGTGCCGCGGCCGAACGATGCGTGGCCGAAGGCTCCGGCGGGCTACAAGGTGACGCTGTATGCGGGCGGCGATGCGGCGCCCATGACGCGTGCGGAGAATACGAAGGAGATTCACGCGGCGAAGTCGGGGACATTTGCGCAGCCGAGGCTGATGCGCACGGCGCCGAACGGAGATATCTTCCTGTCAGATACCGAGGCAGGCATCGTCTTTGTGATGCGCGGGGTCGGGCCGGATGGGAAGGCGGCGCAGATCGAGCGGTTTGCGACGGGGCTGCCGCATCCGTTCGGGATTGCGTTTTATCCGGCGAAGGATCCGAAGTATGTGTACGTGGCGAACACGTATACCGTGGTGCGGTTTCCGTATCACGCGGGTGATTTGAAGGCGACGGGCGCGGGCGAGACGCTGGTGCCGGACCTGCCGGGTTATGCGCAGCTGCGGGGCGGCGGGCATATGACGCGGGACATCGTGTTTACGCCGGACGAGAAGCACTTCCTGTTGTCGGTGGGATCGGCTTCGAATGTGGATGATGCGGACACGCATCCTTCCGAGTATCACCGGGCGGATGTGCTTGAGTTTGCGCCGAGCGGCAAGTTCGAGAAGGTGTATGCGTCGGGGTTGCGGAACTGCGTGGGGGAGGCGATCAATCCGACGACAGGGTCGTTGTGGTGCTCGACCAACGAGCGGGATAACCTGGGCAACTACCTGGTGCCGGATTACGTGACGTCGGTGAAGGAAGACAGCTTCTTTGGCTGGCCGTGGTACTACATGGGCGGCAAGCTGGATCCGCGGCTGCCGCAGCCCTGTGCAAACGGCACGGGTCCGAACCACCAGGCGGCGGTGCTGACGGCGGACGAGGCGAAGGATTGCAAGCGTGTCGACCTGAGCAGCAAGGTGTCGACGCCGGACGTGCTGGTGCAACCGCATATGGCGTCGCTCGAGATGGTGTTTGTGCCGAAGGGGACAGGAGCCTTCCCGTCGAAGTTTGCCGGGGATGCGTTTGCAGCGGAGCATGGGTCGTGGAATCGCGCGCACCGGGCAGGGTACGAGGTCATTCACATCCCGATGCATAACGGCGTCGCCGAGGGTGGATATGAGGACTTTCTGACGGGCTTTGTGACGGCGGATGGCCAGGTATGGGGTCGGCCGGTGGGGGTGACGATCGGCAAGGATGGAAGCCTGTTCGTCACCGACGACGGCAGCCGCAGCGTCTGGCACGTGACCGCAGAGGGCGGCGGCACGAAGACGGCTCAGAACTAAGGGCAAAAGCGCCTGCTCGCGGGCGGCGATCACTTCGTGGGGTGGGAATTCTGCGTGGACTTCTCGTTGCAGGGGTAATCCCTTGCACAAGATGCTCCCGCTCCACGAAGTGGCGCTGGTCCGACGTCAGGGCGCGGTTGTCTTTGTTGCTGGCGGGTTTCGTGGGTCGGCGGGCTATGGTAAAGTTGAGGCAGACTGCTGTTTGGGCTGGCGTAGCTCAGCTGGTAGAGCATCTGATTTGTAATCAGAGGGTCGGGGGTTCAAATCCCTTCGTCAGCTCCAGTTTCAAGTCGGAGCGCCGGTTGTGTCCGTAGGCTTCGGCAGCGGTTGGTTGTAAGGTTCTGGTTGTGCTCCCTGGTCCCTCCGCGTTTCGCGCACAGTGGCTTGAGCGTGCCACATCACCCTCAGATTGGTTGCTGAATTGAGCGGTTGGTGCGGGTGCTTGGGTGGAGGGTTTTGGGTGGGCAAGAAGTGCACAGGTGGCCGAGCGGTTAATGGCAGCAGACTGTAAATCTGCCACTCTTCGAGTTACGGAGGTTCGAATCCTCCCCTGTGCACCATTCACCTTCCGGACGTGCTTTGTTTGGCGGAACATGCGTCCCGATTCAGGAGTGGCTTTGTATGGATATGAGCCCCGCCGGAACGGGACGGATGGTTGTGGCGCTGGTCCTGCTGGGATGCCTGTCGGTGTCGGCATGGTTCACGATGGAGCCGGGGAAGTATCGAACGTTGACGTTCGTGCTGCTGGCTTTTTTTGGGTTCCGCGTGGTGCTGGGAAGGCTGCGTTCGCGGTAGGATAGAAGAGTTGTGCCGATGTAATGTTTTTGGAGTTGTGCTGGCGTAGCTCAGTGGCAGAGCACTCCCTTGGTAAGGGAGAGGTCGAGAGTTCAATCCTCTCCGCCAGCTCCATCAGTTTTGTCGTTGCAGGACGGGCGGGAGTAACTCAGTGGTAGAGTCACAGCCTTCCAAGCTGTTGGTCGCGGGTCCGATTCCCGTCTCCCGCTCCAAATCAGGTTTTCGGGCCGTTGGGCTCGGCAGGAGTTGATGAGTGAGCAGTACGAGCACACCGATTGGGAACTTTGATCAGCCTGTCCTTGAAATCGTGAATCCAACCTTGTTTCAAGCGGTTCGCACGGCGATTGAGTCGGCGTTTTCTTCAAGCCGGGTAGCTGAGTTTCTGAAGTCGCTGGAGCGCAAAGGGCTGCGCATTCGTCACTTCGAAGATGTCCTGGCGAAGGGTTTGCTGGGCAAGTCGACGACCTCTGAGTACGGGCAGCTGGGGAACGGCGACCAGGGCCAGATTCGTGAGTTCTATCTTGCGAGCCTGGAGCGTGTTGCGCCGGAGCTACGGCAGAAGTTCTTCAAGCTGTACGCGTACTACTGAGACCTCTTAAAATTTCTCCGCCTGGAGTTGTTGGCGGGTAAGTGCGACATGCCGGACGGATAGCCCGGCTCCAACCAAATTTTCTAGATTGGCACTAGAACACCAGGAGAAGCGAGATGGGTAAGGAAAAGTTTGACCGGTCGAAACCGCACGTGAACATCGGGACGATCGGGCACATCGACCACGGCAAAACGACGTTGACGGCTGCGATCACGAAGGTGTTGTCGAAGCACAATCCTTCGAACAAGTTCCGTTCGTTCGATACGATCGACAATGCTCCTGAAGAGCGCGAGCGCGGTATCACGATCTCGACCTCGCACGTGGAGTACGAGACGGCGAACCGCCACTACGCGCACGTTGACTGCCCGGGCCACGCCGATTACATCAAGAACATGATCACCGGTGCGGCCCAGATGGACGGTGCGATCCTGGTGGTTGCGGCGACCGACGGTCCGATGCCCCAGACCAAAGAGCACGTTCTGCTTGCGCGTCAGGTTGGCGTGCCGTTCATCGTCGTGTTCCTGAACAAGTGCGATGCGGTCGAAGACGAAGAGCTGATCGAGCTGGTCGAGATGGAAGTGCGCGAGCTGCTTTCGAAGTATGACTATCCTGGCGACGACACCCCGATCATCCGTGGTTCGGCGCTTGGCGGTCTGAACGGCGAAGCGCAGTGGGAGGCGAAGATCGACGAGCTGATGGAGGCTGTCGACAAGTTCATTCCGCAGCCGACGCGTGCGATCGAACTGCCGTTCCTGATGCCGATCGAAGATATCTTCTCGATCTCGGGTCGTGGAACTGTTGTCACGGGTCGTATCGAGCGCGGCAAGGTGAAGGTTGGCGAAGCGTGCGAGATCGTCGGGTTCGGCGATACGCAGGCGACGGTCTGCACCGGCGTTGAGATGTTCAAGAAGCAGCTGGATGAAGGTCTTGCGGGCGACAACGCAGGCTTGCTTCTGCGCGGAATCGCGAAGGAAGCGGTTCAGCGCGGGATGGTTCTCGCGAAGCCGGGTTCGATCAAGCCGCACACCGAGTTCAAGGGCGAGGTTTATGTCCTGAGCAAGGAAGAGGGCGGACGTCACACTCCGTTCTTCAACGGCTACCGTCCCCAGTTCTACTTCCGGACCACGGACGTGACTGGATCGGCGAAGCTGCCGGCGGGCACCGAGATGTGCATGCCGGGCGATAACATCCAGCTCGAGATCACGCTGCATACGCCGGTTGCGATGGAAAAAGGTCTGCGCTTCGCAATTCGTGAGGGCGGCCGGACGGTCGGCGCCGGAACGATCTCGGAGATCATCAAGTAGGAGCAGGGACCAGGGTCCTGGCATGGATAAGGCGGTGGGCTTCGGCCTGCCGCTTTTTCTGCTTTCCGGAGGTGAGGGCGCCGGTGCGGCTTTCAAATTCGTCGGTTTTCGTGGATAATGGTTGAGGACGAGCGTGGCCTGACCGTGCGTCTCCAGCTTTACAATTCAGGAAGTGGGTAGCAGGGACCCAATGCCCTGCGTCGCGGCGTGTCGGCGGTACGGGACACGTTGCTTGCCAGCCGAGGTGGCTGGCCATACCGGAGAGGATTTACCTAATGCGCGAGATCATTACGCTTCAGTGCCCCGAGTGCAAGAACCGCAACTATTCGACGACGAAGAACAAGAAGACGACGACGGGTCGCCTGGAGTTCTCGAAGTTCTGCAATACGTGCCGCAAGCACACGGATCACAAAGAGACCAAGTAAGAGGGAACAGGGCTCAGGGCTCGGGGCTCAGACCCGGAGCGGAGCCCTCCCCGAGTTCGGGGGAGTAAGCTCAACGGTTAAACTGTCGGTCTCCAAAACCGAACTTCTCGGTTCGAATCCGAGCTCCCCCGCCAGTTTTGTTGCATGTGCCGCTTGGAATGGCGAAGCGTGTGACGGCGGTACGCAGTACATCTCAGCAGATGAAGTAGAGGCAGTGCGATGGCCAAGACGATGGCAGTGGTGGATCAGCCGAATACCGGGATGCAGCAGTTAAAGAGTGCGCCGGCGCGGCTCGGCGACTTCCTGAAGGACGTTCGTTCGGAGATGAAGAAGGTGGTGTCCCCGTCGCGCGCCGAGGTGCAGTCGACGACCATCGTAGTGCTGGTGACGGTGTTCATCTTCGCGCTGTATTTCGGCATTGTGGACTACGTGGTGCAGCACCTGATGGACCTGATCTTCCGGCACCTGGCGAAGTAGCATACGCAACGAATTGGTTACCGCGCGGCTGGTTGAGGCGCGTGAAAAGAAGGCTTAGACGATGGCGTTAGACGAATTGAATCCGGACGTGCAGCTTGCGTCGGCCGATACCGGTGGCGATGTTGCTGTTGAGGGCGACGGCGAGCATCTTGCGCCGCCTGCGAACGAGAACTTCAAGTGGTACATCATTCACGCGTACTCGGGTTTCGAACGCAAGGTGAAGGAATCGCTTGAGAGCCGTATTCGCGCGTATGCGCTTGAGAACAAGATTGGCCGGATCGAGATTCCCCTCGAGCCGACGACCGAGTTGCGCAACGGCAAGAAGGTGACGATCGACCGCGTGTTCTTGCCCGGGTATGTGTTTGTCGAGATGGACCTCGATAATGATCTGTGGCATGTGATCAAGAACACGCCGCGGGTGACGGGCTTTCTGGGAACGGGCGATTCTCCTGTGGCGCTAAGCGAGCAGGAAGTGGCCGGGATGTTGAATCGTGCGGATGTCACGAAGGACAAGCCCGCGATGAAGGTCAAGTTCGACAAGGGCGAGCAGGTGCGGATCAACGAAGGCCCGTTCGCGAACTTCAATGGTGCGGTGGACGATGTGAACGAGGAGAAGCAGACCCTGAAGGTGATGGTTTCAATCTTCGGGCGTCCGACGCCGGTTGAAATTGAGTTTTCGAAGGTCGACAAGATGGAGTAGTCGGCTTTGGATGGTGGGAACTGCGCTGCCTGGCTCGCATGCACGATGCCGGGGCTTCTCAGAGCGGAACCCGAAGCAGTTGCAGGGAAAATTCCGCGAGAGACTCTGTCTCCGCTAGAAGCTTGAAGAGGATGGAACTATGGCACCGAAGAAAATTACTGGATACGTAAAGCTCCAGGTGATGGCCGCAAAGGCCACGCCCGCACCGCCGATCGGCCCCGCGCTCGGTCAGGCGCAGGTCAACATCATGGAGTTCTGCAAGCAGTTCAACGAGCGGACGAAGGAGCCTTCGATGGCTGGCCTGACGATCCCGGTCGTCATCACCGTGTACGGCGACCGCACGTTCTCGTTCATCACGAAGACGCCGCCGGCTCCGGTGCTGCTGAAGAAGGCTGCCGGCATCGAGAAGGGCTCGGGCACTCCGAACAAGGAGAAGAAGGGCAAGGTTACGGAGAAGCAGATTATCGAGATCGCGACGCAGAAGATGCCGGACATGAATTCGGCGACAGTCGAAGCGGCCGCGAAGAGCATTCGCGGGACGGCTCGCTCGATGGGTATCGAGATTGTTGGGTAGTTGGATCGTGTAAGACGGAAAGGTGGGGCTTCGGCTCCGCCTTTCTTGTTTAAGGGCAACGGCAAGTGCGCCCTGACGCTGGGTGGACGGCTGCTGCCTATGCCGGGACGCTGCGCGTCAGGCGAAGAGGGTTTGCTGGCGGGGGATTCCGGCCTGGACAGGCGGTTTGCGCTGCGGTTTGCCGGTGTCGCGGGTGAGCAGGGCGTCGGTTGATCTTGGTGCAAGGCCGTGGGTGCGGCATGCCGTTTGCACCAGGGTTCGAAGTCGGTCGCGGTAGGCCGGCGCGGCGAAGGCTTCCGTGGCGAAACGTTGTTCGTAGTCCGCGAGCAGGTGAGGATAGTGCTCCCGAACGAAGCTCAGGAAGGTAGGACGGGAGCACGACTTGAGGAAGAGCGGCTCGGCGGCGAAGAAGCTGGCGCGGGCCGAGGCAGCGCGCGAAGCCATCTGGTCCAGCGCCTCCGGAGTGTCGGTGATGCCCGGGAGCAGCGGCGAACAGAGGATGCCGGCGGTCAGCCCAGCTTCGCGCAGCCTGCGCACGGCGGCGAAGCGGAGATCCGGGCGCGGGGCCCGGGGCTCGAGAATGCGGGCGAGAGCGGCGTCCGGCGTGGTGATCGTCAGGTGCAGGACGAGGGTGTTGCGTCGGGCGATCTCGGTGAACAGATCGATGTCGCGCTCGATCAGTTTGGACTTAGTGACCAGGCCGATGCGCATGCCGGAATGGCGGGCGAAGACCTCGAGCAACGAGCGGGTGATGCGGGCGGTGCGTTCGATGGGCTGGTAGGGATCGGTGGCGGTGCCGACGGCAATTTCGTCAGCGGGGTCGTGGTGGCGGAGTTCCTGCTCGAGCAGCCACGGGGTGTTCTCCTTGAGGAAGATCAGTCGCTCGAAGAGCGCGGGGTTCTTGTAGTCGGGACTGCCGGGCGGCGGGGCGGCGGCGCCGAGGAATTCGTGCGTGTAGCGGGCGTAGCAGTAGCGGCAGGCAAACTCGCAGCCGCGGTATGGGTTGATGCCGTAGGCGAGCGAGAGCCGGCGCTTCGAGGTGGTCTTGTTGAGAATGGAGCGGACCTCCATGGCGCGAAACTCGATGTTATGGCCGTCCGCAACGTGGGTGGCTTCGGCGGCCATGCGGGCCAGGCCAGTAGGAGCGGGTTGGAGGATCGGAAAGAGGGACATCGGCTATTTCGCTTTTTGTTCGCTATTGGCAAGCTAGACCCCGTACGCTGCGCCGTCAAGTGAATTGTTGCCGGGATCTCGAGCATGGCCCGACGAATCCGCGAGAGGGATCAAACCGAGGTCGAGCGGTACGAGACGTTGATCGCGGTGCGTCCGATGGACGATCCAAACTACATCGCGCGGCGTGGCGCGGTAACGACGAACAAGGTGGCAGACAACGTGGCTCACATCACGCGGACGGTGAAGTTTTCCCCGAGGAACGTTTCGGTGGACTTGTTCCGTTTCAATTACCTGACCGGCAGAGATGGCTTTCTCGAGGCGAGCTTCGACGAGGTGGGACGAAAGCTGGGCACGCCGATGCCGGTAAACGAAGCTCCCGGCGATATGAAGGGACGCTGGAACAAGGGCGAGAATGATGTGATCTACGATTTCCGCCCGCTTGCGGGTCGAACCTATTGCTACGACGTCAAGGTGTGGGGCGGGTTTACTGCGGGCAATCGCGACGTGCATTTTCACTTTGAGGGGAAGGCGCGCTGTTCGCAGTACGTGTTCACGGTCGACTTGTCAGCCTATATCGCGAAGGGGTGGACGGTGAACCGGGTGCCAGAGGTTTACATCGACCCGGCAAACACAGCCGAGCACCAGATTGGCGAGCAGCGGCTGCCGTCCAACCGCGTCGCGTGCACGCAGGCTGATCCGGCGGCCGGGCGCTGGACATGGACCATCACGGACTTTCGCGGCGGCATCGTCGATGCGGTGTGGGACGTGACGGCGCCAGCCAACTCTGCATCCAAGCCAACAAACGGATGAGGAGGACAGCATGAGCGCAGGCGAGATGCAGTACCGGACGCTGGGCCGGACGGGCGAGAAGGTTTCGGCGATCGGACTGGGTGGGTGGCACATCGGGCTGCCGACCGTGAGCGAAGAGCTGGGTATCCGGATCATGCATGCGGCGATCGATCGCGGCATCAACTTCATGGACAACTCTTGGGACTACAACAGCGGACTGAGCGAGTTGCGCATGGGCAAGGCGCTGCGGGACGGGCATCGCCAGAAGGTGTTCCTGATGACGAAGATCGACGGCCGCTCGAAGAAGGAGGCGGCGAGCCAGATTGAGCAGAGCCTGCTGCGGATGCAGACGGACTGCATCGACCTGGTGCAGCATCACGAGATTCTGCGATTTGAGGATCCGCACCGCATCTTCGACGAGGAGGGCGCGCAGGTGGCGATGCTCGAGGCGCAAAAGGCGGGCAAGATCCGGTATATCGGCTTCACTGGGCACAAGGACCCACAGATCCATCTGCACATGCTCGAGGTGGCAAGGGAGAATGGCTTCCACTTCGACACGGCGCAGATGCCGATCAACGTGATGGATGCGCACTATCGTTCGTTCTCGAAGCTCGTCGTACCGGAGCTGGTGAAGGAAGGGATCGGTGTGCTGGGAATGAAGTCGATGGGCAACGGCATCATCCTGAAGTCGAAGACGGCGACGCCGATCGAGTGCCTTCACTATGCGTTGAGCCAGCCAACCTCAGTGGTGATCGCGGGGATGGATAGTATGGAGATTCTTGACCAGGCGTTCGAGGCTGTACGCACGTTGCCTTCGTTCGGGGATGCGGAACTGAAGGCGCTGCTGGAGAAGACGAAGAAAGCGGCGTCGCGCGGGGAGTTTGAACCGTTCAAGACGTCGTCGATCTTCGACGGCACGGCGACCAACGTGGACTGGCTGGGTGAAGAGCCGAAGCGGCTGCAGGAGTTGATGCCGCAGTAGGCGCTGACGGAAACAAGAATGCCCGCCAACGGTGGCGGGCATTGATGTTTGCGGAACGCTAGACGGTGGCCGCGTGGGCGGGAAGCTTCCAGTCTTTGCGGACCCAGTGGCAGGTGTACCCGTGCGGGATGCGCTGGAGGTAGTCCTGGTGTTCGGGTTCTGCCTGCCAGAACGGGCCTGCAGGAGCCAGTTCGGTCACAACCTTACCGGGCCACAGACCAGAGGCGTTCACATCGGCGATGGTTTCAGTTGCGACGCGCTTCTGCTCTTCGCTAGTGTAGTAGATCGCAGACCGGTAGCTGGGGCCGACGTCGTTGCCCTGGCGGTTCGGGGTGGTCGGGTCATGGATCTGGAAGAAAAATTCGAGGATCTTGCGGAAGCTGATCGCGGCTGGATCGAAGACGATTTCGACCGCCTCGGCATGATTGCCGTGGTTGCGATAGGTGGCGTTTGCGACCTCGCCGCCGGTGTAGCCGACACGGGTTGAGAGTACGCCGGTGTAATCGCGCAGGAGTTCCTGAACTCCCCAGAAACACCCGCCGGCCAGGATTGCTGTCTCGCTTGCTGCCATATGCTTGCCTCCCCAACTCCTGATTGGATGCGGGCAAGGGGGAACTGGCTTCCAGGCACCGGCTTTAGTGGTGCTGGGCCCGGTAAGTGAGGTGCAGCGCGGGCTGGGAGGCGGTGACGCCATCAGAGATCGGACCGATGACCCAGTAGAGAAAGCCCAGCACGAGGGTCGTGACGATGGGCTTCCAGTGGAAGGCAAAGGGACGCCTCCAGTGCGCCAGGTCAAACACCAGCAGAGCCGCGATGAAGCCGAGCGGGATGAAACCGATCAGATACAGGTGGTGCTCCATGAAGGGGTAGATTGTCATGCGGAACAGCGCGGGCGGCAGCAGCATGGCGTTCGCGACGAACATCGTGCGCTTATGCAGAATGCGGTCGTTGCGTTTCCAGATGGCGAAGGCGACGAAACAGCCAAAGTAAGCGATGCCGATCGTGTTGCTGATGAGAAACGACGCGGGCGTCAAGAAGGGCGGCAGCTTGGCACCGCGGTGGAGGGTGCCGAAGGTGGCGAGCACGCCGAGGAGGACCATCAGTCCGGCGATGACCGCGCCGAGCACGCCAAGCTTGCGGTGAAGCCGAACCTTCCGCACCGAGATGAGGCTCGACTGGACGGCGAAGAGGATGATCCACGAGGTGAACACCGCCCCGTGCAGGTGGACAAGAAGGCTCGGAAGATGAGCGAGCACGGCGCCCTTGAGGAAGTAGCTGGGCGCGAAGCCGAGGACCACGATTGCGAGCATGATCCAGGCTACGGTCGTGAAGAAGACGTCTTCAGAGCGTTTCAGTCCAATCTGCGGTGCTACGAGCGTCGCCATGGTCGTCGGAGCCTCGCTTCGGAACGGGAGAATGGGTGGTGTGCTCACCATGTTTCTCAGAAACCGCCGCAAACGCAAGGAAATTCTTGACTGGACTGGTTGGCGGGCCGCGTTTGGGCTCGCTCTCCACCCGCTCGCCGGAGTAGAGCGAGCGCCCTGGTCGTCTTTGAGGGTAACCTCACGCGTTCCCCCAAGGGCGTCTCGTGGATCCTGTACGAGTGCTTGAGGTGAATGAGCTGCTGACCGACGCGACTGCCGGCGTAGAAGGTTTCGGACCGAAATACCAGCTTGGATCGATATTCGCCGTGTAGAACAATCCGTCGAGTCGGCAAAGCCGGTGGCACGAAGCTCCGCGAAGACGGCGGAGATTTGCATGTATTTCAACCCGTACAGACTTGCTGGTGGACTTGAGGCGGGCTGCCGGCCGGCGCAGAAAGCCTTGACTCCAGGAGAAATCTGCGCCATACTCGTAAGGTTGCCTCAACTTCCCGTTGAGTGCTGGTCGGACCACGCTGATGCGGAACAGGGCATCGAGGGTGGTAGATAAGGAAAAAACATGGCACAGAAGATTTCAAAGAATTTGGCGAAGGCGCGCGCGATGGTTGAGCCGCGTCCGTACACTCTCATCGACGCGGTACCGCTGCTGCAGAAGGCGAAGTACGCGAAGTTTGACGAGACCGTGGACATCACGCTGCGTCTCGGCGTCGACCCGCGTCACGCAGACCAGATGGTTCGCGGCACGGTTGTGCTGCCGCACGGCCTAGGCAAGTCGAAGATCGTGGCTGTGATCGCGTCCGGCGACAAGATCAAGGATGCCGAGGCTGCCGGTGCTGAATTCTTCGGCGGCGAAGAGCTCGTCGAACGGATTCAGAAAGAAGGCTGGACGGCCTTCGACGCGCTGATCGCGACCCCCGACATGATGCGTTCGGTCGGTCGCCTGGGCAAGGTTCTGGGTCCCAAGGGTCTGATGCCGAACCCGAAGACCGGTACCGTGACCACCGATGTTGCCGCTGCGATCAAGGAGATCAAGGCTGGTAAGGTCGAGTTCCGCACGGACAAGACCGCGCTGGTCCACGTTCCGGTCGGCAAGCTCTCATTCGAGCCGCAGAAGCTGATTGATAATGCGATGACCGTGATCACGAGCGTGATGAAGGCGAAGCCTTCGGCAGCCAAGGGCAAATACGTCAAGGGGATTACGATCTCCTCTTCGATGGGCCCCGGTGTGCAGCTCGACAGCTCGGTTTCGGACCTGGCCGGCAAGGCCTAGTTCCCGTTTTTCGAACTCAAGGTAGACAGCCGGTACTGACGACGGCAGCTAAAGGTTAGGTTTGTTATGGCGATCAGCAGGGCAACAAAGGCGGAGAAGGTCAAGACTCTGACTCAGGAGTTTTCGACCTCGACTTCGGCCATCATCGGAACGTTCGCGGGTCTGACGGCGTCGAAGGACTTCGATCTCCGCAAGACGGTTCGTGCCGCGGGCGCGAGCTACCACGTGGTGAAGAACAAGCTGGCGGCCAAGGCCAGCGAAGGTTCGGCGGTCGAGCAGGCACTGCAGGGTCTCAAGGGTGTCTCCGCCGTTGCGTACACCTCGGGCGACCCGGTCCAGCTCGCCAAGGCGCTTTCCACCTGGGTGAAGGACAATTCGGAGTTCAGCTTCAAGCTGGCGATCGTTGACGGCAAGATCCTGAACGTCGCCGAGATCACCGAGCTCGCAACCATGCCGGGCAAGGAAGAGCTCTTCTCGAAGCTCCTGTTCCTGATCCAGTCGCCGGCGCAGCGCCTGGCCACGGTCATCAATGCGACTGGCCGCGATCTCGCAGTCGTCATCAACCAGGGTGTGGAGAAGGGCAAGTTCGCGGGACCTGCTGCTGAATCGGCGCCGGCTGCGGCCGCCCCTGCTGCTGTTGAAACGTCTGCTCCTGCTTCCGAAGCTGCTCCTGCTGCGGAGTTTGCTCCTGCTGCCGAATCCGAAGTGGCTGCGGCGCATGCCGAAGAGGCTCCGACCCCGGAGGAGGCAATTGCCGCCCACCCGGCGTCTGAAGCGGACGCGGTCGCGGAGACGGCTCAGCCCGAGAACGGCACGGCTTCTCAGGCTGGTGAGGCCGCGAACACCGAGCCGGCGGAAGGCTAAACAAGTTTTGTTCCGCCCTCCCCGGGTGCGCTTGTCTGGGCGCAACGGAAACCTGGAAGGGTGTGGGCAGCCGAGATGGCAGCATGGTCCCGGAGACGCAAATGATTCACGACTTTAGATGCGAATTGGAGAAATAACATGGCGGACATTCAGCAGTTGGAAGATGCAATCGTTAGCCTGAGCCTGCTCGAGGCTTCGGCACTGGTAAAGAAGCTTGAAGAGCGCCTTGGCGTCTCGGCAGCAGCGGCCGTTGCGGCCCCGGCAGCCGGCGGCGGCGGAGCTGCGGCAGCACCGGTGGAAGAGAAGACCGAGTTCACCGTCATCCTCAAGGATGCCGGCGCCAACAAGATCTCAACCATCAAGGCTGTTCGCGAAGTCACCGCTCTCGGCTTGAAGGAAGCCAAGGACCTGGTCGATGGCGCACCGAAGCCGTTGAAGGAGAACGTTTCGAAGGAAGATGCGGCTGCCATCGCGAAGAAGTTCGACGGCATCGCGACTGTCGAAATCAAGTAACCTTACTGCAGTTGCACGGAAGGGCAGAACGCGGTATCCTCACTCTTGGGGATATTGCTTCTGCCCATGCGTGTGCAGCTTGCTACCCCAGTGATTCAGGACCCGAGGCGGGGTTTTTCGAGGAATCAGACTCAGTTGAAGGCAAGTTTTTCCGGGCTATCCTGCAGAATGCAGGTTATGAGGCCGGCCATACTAACGGTCAAGCGGCGGACTGGTAGTGTGAAACAGGCAGACGGCAGCGATCTTCGGGGCACGGCGAGCTCTGGAGGGTGGCGAGCATTTTTACAAACAAGTTGAATGCAGTGCGAGTTTCTATGATTGCGCTCCCGGGACTTCTGTTCCCTGCGGGCGCGTTTGTCGTTTCCGCATAGGGGTTACAGCAGGACCTTTGCCGCGTGTCACATTGCGGGCAGATTCAGTTTCTTGGCGTTTTATCGGCAGAAAACAAGCGCACCATCTGCCAGGCCATACGGTTTTTACAGAATCTTCAACCGAGCGGCGAAAGCTCAAAGTTTAGTAACACCTCCGGAGTTTTTGCGTAGATCCGGACCGCAGCAGGGCAGGGCACAGCGCGATCTCAAAATGCCTCGAGATCTCTGGTGCCGCATACGGCAACACCGACAACACAGACAGCAGCGCCGGTTCAGCTCGATGAGCCGGGAAGGAATGCGCACAGGGCAGCCCGCAGGCGAGGGTGAGCTGGCCTGAAGTCCGAACCAGGACAGGCGCACAGCACCACACGGGAAGGGCCGGCGCAAGCCAGGGTTCTTCCGCCTCGAAGCAGCAAGTTAGTTCTCAGGAGAGAGCATGTCCGAACAGAACAATCCGACCAGCGAAATGCGCGCGATCCGCAGCCGTCTCGACTTCTCGAAGATTCCAACCGCCATCCAGATCCCCAACCTGATTGAAGTGCAGCGCCGCAGCTACGAGCGCTTTCTGCAGATGGACAAACTGCCCCAGGAGCGCGAGGACAACGGACTCCAGTCTGTCTTCACGTCTGTCTTCCCCATCACGGACTTCCGCAACGTCTCCGAACTCGAGTTTGTCGATTTCTCCATCGGCAACTGGGAGTGCAAGTGCGGCTACCTCAAGGGCCTCAACCACTTGCGCACCGCCTGCACCAGCTGCGGTCACATGGTCATCACCGACCCCTTCCACCCGGGAGACGTCCTCTGTAACTTCTGCGGTACCTACAACAAGAACACGCCGGATTTCTGCACCAAGTGCGGAGACCCGGTGGGCCTGCAGCTGAAGTACGACCAGGCGGAATGCGAAGAGCGCGGCATGACCTACTCTGCACCGCTCAAGGTGACCATCCGCCTCAAGATCTACGACAAGGACCCTGAGACGGGCGTCAAGAGCCTGCGCGATATGAAGGAGCAGGAAGTCTTCTTCGGCGACATTCCCCTGATGTCGCAGAACGGCACCTTCATCGTCAACGGCACCGAGCGCGTCATCGTGTCGCAGCTGCACCGTTCGCCCGGCGTCTTCTTCGAGACGGCCAACAACCGCACCTACTTCCTCGGCAAGATCATCCCCTACCGCGGTTCGTGGGTCGAGTTCGAGTACGACCAGAAGAACACTCTCTACGTCCGCATTGATCGCAAGCGCAAGTTTCTCGGCACCATCTTCCTGCGCGCGCTCGGCCTGCGCACGGACGAGGAGATCCTCAAGACCTTCTACACCGTCGACACCATCAACGTGGCCGACGGCAAGCTCAGCTGGAAGGTGCAGGAAGATGGTAAGGTGACGAACCTGCTCGGCACCCGCCCTGCGGCTGCTGTCGCGCACAAGGATGGCGACATCGGCGCGGCCGGCAAGAAGATCGGCCCGAGTGTGATGAAGGCCCTGCGCGCGAACAAGATTGAGTCCGTTGAAGTCGAGACCAGCGAGTTCGACGGCGCGATGACTGCTTCTGACGTCGTCGACATGGCGACCGGCGAGCTGCTCTACGAAGCCAACCAGGAGCTCACGGCTGACAAGCTGCACAAGATCATCCAGTCCGGCGTGACGACCTTCGAGGTCTTCTTCCCGGAGAAGGACGACGTCGGCAACATCATCACCAACACTCTCCGCCGCGACTCTGTCCGCAAGCCTGAGGAAGCTCTCATCGAGATCTACCGCAAGCTGCGTCCGGGCGACCCGCCGACGCTCGACACCGCCACCGCGCTCTTCGAAGGCATGTTCTTCGATCCGCGCAAGTACGACTTTTCGCGCGTCGGCCGTCTGAAGTTCAACATCAAGCTCTACGAAGACCAGTCGCCCGAGGGCCTCGACAAGCGCACCCTCACGCCTGAGGACTTCTACGGCACCATCCGCTACCTGCTCAAACTGCGCAAGAATATCGGCGTGGTGGATGACATCGATCATCTTGGCAACCGCCGCGTGCGCGCAGTCGGCGAACTGATGGAGAATCAGTTCCGCATCGGCCTCGTGCGCATGGAGCGCGCGATCAAGGAGAAGATGTCGGTCTACCAGGAGATGTCGACGGCGATGCCGCACGACCTCATCAACGCCAAGCCGGTCATGGCCGCCATCCGCGAGTTCTTCGGTTCATCGCAGCTCTCGCAGTTCATGGACCAGACCAACCCCTTGTCGGAGATCACGCACAAGCGTCGCCTTTCCGCCCTCGGACCCGGTGGTTTGTCGCGTGAGCGTGCAGGCTTTGAAGTCCGCGACGTGCACCCGACCCACTACGGCCGCATCTGCCCGATCGAGACGCCGGAAGGCCCGAACATCGGTCTCATCTCGTCACTCTCCTGCTTCGCGCGCATTAATGAGTATGGCTTCATCGAGAGCCCGTACCGCCGCGTGAAGGATGGCCAGGCGCTCGACTTCGTCGCCGTCACCAACGCCGGCGAGAGCGGTCTTCGCCAGGGCGATCACCTCGTCACCGAGGATGCCGTCAAGATGAACGCGGAGCTCAAGGCAGCGGGCAAGCGCACCATGGATCTCGAGCCGTTCAGCTTCTATCTCTCCGCATGGGAAGAGGATCGCCACACCATCGCGCAGGCCAACATCGAACTCGATGCCAAGCTGAACATCGTGCAGGACATCGTCGATGCTCGTCGCCAGGGTAACTTCGTCCTCGTCAACAAGTCCGAAGTGGACTACGTCGACGTCTCCCCGAAGCAGCTGGTTTCCGTGGCGGCGTCATTGGTTCCGTTCCTCGAGCATGACGACGCGAACCGCGCCCTGATGGGCGCCAACATGCAGCGTCAATCGGTTCCGCTGCTCGTAGCCGAGGCGCCGTTCGTCGGCACCGGCATGGAAGGTGTCACCGCCCGCGACTCGGGCGCCGTCATCCTTGCCAAGCGCAACGGCATCATCGATTCGGTCGACTCTGAGCGCATCATCGTGCGTGTGGAAGGCGAACATCACCCGACACAGCTCTCGCGCGAAGTTGGTTCGGACATCTATCAACTCACCAAGTTCAAGCGCTCGAACCAGAACACCTGCATCAATCAGAAGCCGATCGTTCGCAAGGGCGACCGTGTTCTCAAGGGTCAGGTAATCGCGGACGGTCCGTGCACGGAGCAGGGCGAGCTTGGTCTCGGGCGCAACGTGCTGGTGGCCTTCATGCCTTGGCGCGGTTACAACTTCGAGGACGCGATCCTCATCTCGGAAAAGCTGGTCCGCGAGGACTACTACACCTCGATTCACATCGAGGAATTCGAGATCGAAGCGCGCGACACGAAGCTTGGACCGGAAGAGATCACGCGTGATATCCCGAACGTGTCGGAGCACGCACTGCGTGACCTCGACGAGTCGGGAATCATCCGCATCGGCGCGAAGATCGGTCACAATGACATCCTCGTCGGTAAGGTGACGCCGAAAGGCGAGACGCAGCTTACCCCTGAAGAGAAGCTGTTGCGTGCCATCTTCGGTGAAAAGGCCGGCGATGTTCGCGATGCTTCGCTGACGTGCCCTCCGGGTATCGAAGGCACTGTCGTGGACGTCCGCATCTTCTCCCGCAAGGGCCAGGAGAAGGACGAGCGTGCCAAGCAGATCGAGCAGGAGATGGTCGAGAAGCTGGAGCGCAACCTCGCCGACGAGATCCGTATTCTCACCGACGAGCGCCTGAAGCGTCTTGAAGCGATTCTGGGCAAGAAGGAAGTGCTTGCCGACCTGCATGACGAGCGCACCAACAAGAAGCTGTTGAACAAGGGCGAGATCCTCGATCGCGACATGATCGAGCTGATCTCGACGCGTAACCTCAAGCGCATTCGCTACGCGGACAAGGATCCGCGCGTGAATGAGCAGATCGAAGAGATCGAGGAGATGACGTCGCGGCAGATCGATGTGCTGCGCAAGATCACCAACGAGAAGATCGGCAAAATGCAGAAGGGCGACGAGCTGAGCCCGGGCGTCATCAAGATGGTAAAGGTCTACATCGCGATGAAGCGCAAGCTGAGCGTCGGCGACAAGATGGCGGGACGGCACGGCAACAAGGGTGTCATCGCGCGCATTCTGCCCGAAGAGGACATGCCGTACCTGCCCGATGGAACCCCGGTCGAGATCGTGCTGAATCCGCTCGGCGTGCCTTCGCGTATGAACGTCGGTCAGATCCTCGAAACGCATCTCGGCTGGGCCGCTCACACTCTGGGCGCGCAGATCGCCGAGCTTGCCGCGCAGATGGAATCGGCCAACGAAGTGCGCGAGCTCTTCAAGGCACGCTTCGCCGGCACGGCTGCTCTCAACCAGCTTCTTGATCTCGACGACGAGCAGACCATGCGCGTCGCCGCCGGAATGAAGCGCGGCATCTGGTTCGGCACGGCAGTCTTCGACGGCGCACGCGAAACCGAGATCAAGGCTCTGCTGAAGTCGGCAGGCCTCCCGAGCTCGGGCAAGACGCCGCTCTTCGACGGCATGCTCGGCGACCAGTTCGAGCAGCCTGCAACGGTCGGTTACATCTACATGCTGAAGCTGTCGCACCTTGTGGACGACAAGATTCACGCACGTTCGATCGGACCGTACTCGTTGATCACGCAGCAGCCCCTCGGCGGAAAAGCCCAGTTCGGCGGACAGCGCTTCGGTGAGATGGAAGTCTGGGCGCTCGAAGCCTACGGCGCGGCTTACATCCTGCAGGAGCTCCTCACCGCCAAGTCGGACGATGTCTTCGGCCGTACCAAGATCTACGAGGCCATCGTCAAGGGTGAAGCCGCGATCGAACCGGGCGTGCCCGAGTCGTTCAACGTACTCATCCGCGAGCTGCAGTCGCTGTGCCTCGACGTCGAACTCATCAAGCAGGCCGACCAGAAGAAGGTTCCCCTTCCTTCGATCGCTGCTGCCGACTAACCGCAACGTGCAACATCCCGCCGGCCCCATGGCGCGGCTTCCCTGAGCAAGGCAAATCGCTCAGTGTTCAGGGAAGCCGGCCACACGGTAAGCCGGCACAGAATAGAAGCAGGCGGTGAGACTTCAAGTTCCACTCCATCGCTTGAGCAGTCAACAGTAGTGAACCGCAGCAACGCGCTGCAACGGAGACGCACATATGTTTCGCTCCAGCCCCTTTGAACTGACCGGCCCCATCGCCGACTTCGACGCCATCAAGATCCAGCTCGCCAGCCCGGAAAAGATCCGCAGCTGGTCGCATGGCGAAGTGACGAAGCCTGAAACCATCAACTACCGTACCTTCAAGCCCGAACGCGACGGCCTCTTCTGCGCCCGCATCTTCGGACCCATCACCGACTGGGAGTGCCTGTGCGGCAAGTACAAGCGCATGAAGCACCGCGGCGTCATCTGCGACAAGTGCGGCGTCGAAGTGACCCTGAGCAAGGTCCGCCGCGAGCGCCTTGGTCACATCGAGCTCGCCTCGCCCTGCTCGCACGTCTGGTTCTTCAAGGGCCTGCCGTCGCGCATCGGCCACCTGCTCGATATCTCCCTGCGTGAGCTCGAAGCGGTCCTCTACTTCGAGTCCTACGTCGTCGTCGATCCAGGCGACGCGCCCGTCAAGGAGCGCGAGGTCATTAAGGACGAGACCCGCTTCCGCGAGCTCGATCAGCAATACCGCCCCTCCGGCTTCAAGGCCATGATGGGCGCCGAAGCGATCAAGGAGCTCCTGAAGCGCGTTGAGATCGAAGAGCTCGCCATCGAACTCCGCGAACGCATGAAGACCGAGACTTCGCTCCAGAAGAAGCTCAAGTACTCCAAGCGCCTCAAGATCGTCGAGGCCTTCCGCAAGTCCGACAACCTGCCGCAGTGGATGATCCTCGACGTGATCCCCGTGATCCCGCCCGAACTCCGTCCGCTCGTCCCGCTCGATGGCGGCCGCTTCGCCACGTCAGACCTCAACGACCTGTACCGCCGCGTGATCAACCGGAACAATCGCCTGAAGAAGCTCATGGACCTTCATGCGCCAGAGGTGATCGTCCGCAATGAAAAGCGCATGCTGCAGGAAGCCGTCGACGCACTCTTTGACAACGGCCGCCGTGGCCGCGTCCTGCGCGGCGCGAACAACCGTCCGCTCAAGTCGCTCTCGGACACCCTCAAGGGCAAGCAGGGCCGCTTCCGTCAGAACCTCCTCGGCAAGCGCGTCGACTACTCCGGCCGTTCGGTCATCGTCGTCGGTCCCGAGCTGAAGCTGCACCAGTGCGGTCTTCCCAAGAAGATGGCGCTCGAGCTCTTCAAGCCCTTCATCTATCACCGTCTTGAACAGACCGGCCACTGCACCACCATCAAGCAGGCCAAAGAGATGGTCGAGATGCAGGAGCCCATCGTCTGGGACATCCTCGAAGAAGTCATCAAGGATCATCCAGTCCTGCTCAACCGCGCCCCGACCCTCCACCGCCTCGGCATCCAGGCGTTTGAGCCGGTGCTCGTCGAAGGCAAGGCGATCAAGATCCATCCGCTCGTCTGCACCGCCTTCAACGCAGACTTCGACGGCGACCAGATGGCCGTGCACATCCCGCTGAGCCCCGAAGCGCAGATCGAAGCCTCGGTCCTCATGCTGGCCTCGCATAACATCCTCTCGCCGGCCTCCGGTCAGCCCATCACCGTCCCCACCCAGGATCTCGTCCTCGGGCTCTACTACCTGACGAAAGCGAAGGTCAACGCCAAGGGCGAGGGCCGCGTCTTCGCCAACATCGAAGAGGTGCTCATGGCCCTCGAAGCCAAGCAGGTCGAAACGCTGACGCCGATCCGTCTGCGCTACACCGGCATGGTGCTCGACATGACCACCGCCTACGATGATCAGGACCTCACCCACACCGAGGCAGTCGAGTACAACAATCAGTTCATCTCGACCACCGTCGGACGCGCCATCCTCAACGATGCGCTGCCCGAGGGCATGCCCTTCGTCAACGGTCTGCTGAAGAAGAAGGGAATCGGGCAGCTCATCAACTATTGCTACCTGAACCTCGGCCTCGAAGTAACCGTCAAGACACTCGACCGCGTCAAGGACCTCGGCTTCACCTATGCGACCCGCTCCGGCCTCTCGGTCGGACTCGACGACATGGTCATCCCCGACTCCAAGTACACCGTCGTCTCCGAAGCCGAGAAGCAGGTCATCAACGTCCAGCAGCAGTATCTTGACGGTGCCATCACCAACGGTGAGCGCAACAACAAGGTCATCCAGCTCTGGTCGACCGTTACCGAGCGCGTCGCCGACGAGATGTTCAACAACATGAAGCAGGCCGACAAGGACGGCGCCATGAACCCGGTATACATCATGGCCGACTCCGGCGCCCGTGGATCCAAGCAGCAGATCCGTCAGCTCTCCGGGATGCGTGGTTTGATGGCCAAGCCCTCCGGCGAAATCATCGAAACCCCCATCACGGCAAACTTCCGTGAAGGCCTCACCGTCCTCCAGTACTTCATCTCCACCCACGGCGCCCGTAAGGGTCTCGCCGATACCGCACTCAAGACCGCAGACTCGGGTTACCTCACCCGCCGTCTCGTCGACGTTGCGCAGGATGTCATCATCTCGCACAACGATTGCGGTACCGTCGAAGGCATCTACGTCACCCCGATCATCGAAGCCGGTGAGACCATCGAGCCGCTCCGCGACCGCATCATCGGCCGCGTCTCGCTCGAGAAGCTCAAGGACTTCGAAGGCAAGACCATTGTCGATATCAACCAGGAGATCGACGAGGATCGCGCCTCGGCCGTCCAGGCTGCCGGTATCGAAAAGGTGAAGATCCGCTCGGTGCTCACCTGCGAATCCAAGCGCGGCTGCTGCATCCTCTGCTATGGCCGTAACCTCGGCTCCGGCAAGATGGTCGAGATGGGCGAAGCCGTCGGCGTCATCGCGGCACAGTCCATCGGCGAGCCGGGCACCCAGCTCACCATGCGTACCTTCCACATCGGCGGAACGGCTTCACGCGTCCACGATGCCTCGCATCTTGAAGCCAAGAACGCCGGCTCCATCCGCTTCATCAACCTCGTTACCGTCCGCTCGAAGGATGGCGGTCTCGTTGCCTTCAACCGCAACGGTTCCATCGCCATCATCGATGAGAAGGGTCGCGAAAAAGAGCGTTACGCCATCGTCTACGGTGCCAAGCTCAAGGTCGAAGACGGGACCGCGGTCAAGCAGGGCGACCTCATCGGCGAGTGGGATCCCTACACCTTCTCGCTGCTCACCGAAATCGCCGGCACCATCCAGTTCAAGGACCTGCAGGAAGGCGTCACGCTCAACGAGGAAGTCGACGAAGTCACCGGGCTCTCACGCCTCGTCGTCGCCGACTCCCCCGACGAAAAACGCCAGCCGCAGATCATCATCAAGGGCGCTGCCGGCACCAAGCGTTATCTCATGCCGTCACGCGCTAACTTGATGGTCCAGGATGGCGACGAGGTTCACCCGGGCGATATCCTCGCGAAGATCCCGCGTGAAACCACCCGCACCAAGGACATCACCGGCGGTCTGCCGCGCGTCGTCGAGCTGTTCGAGGCACGCAAGCCGCGTGATCCCGCGATCATCTCGAAGATTGACGGCGTCGTGCGTTTTGGCGATGTGAGCAAGGGACAACGGAAGGTCTACGTCACCGGAGATAACGGGCAGGAAGAGGAGTACTCGGTACCCCGCGGTGTCTACGTCAACGTGCAGGAAGGCGAACGCCTTCGTGCCGGCGACGCACTCATCGACGGACCGCGTAACCCGCACGACATCCTCGAGGTGCTCGGCGAGCGCGCGCTGCAGATGTATCTCGTCAACGAAATCCAGGAGGTCTACCGCCTGCAGGGCGTGACCATCTCGGATAAGCACATCGAGACCATCGTTCGGCAGATGCTGCGCTGGGTCAAGATCGAAGAGGTGGGCGACACCACCTTCCTCGTCGATCAGCAGACCGACCGCTTCCGCTTCAACGCCGAGAACCAGCGCGTCCTCATGACCGGCGGACGCCCTGCCATCGGCCGTTCGCTCCTGCTCGGCATCACCAAGGCGTCGCTCTCGACCGACAGCTTCATCTCGGCCGCCAGCTTCCAGGAGACCACCCGCGTGCTCACCGAGGCCTCGATCAACGGCTCGATCGACACGCTGCGCGGCCTCAAGGAAAACGTCATCGTCGGCCGTCTTATCCCGGCCGGCACCGGCATGGAGTACTACCGCAACGTGCAACTCTCTCCCGAACTCGAGGAGGCAGCCGCCCAGGTCCAGCAAGAGGTCACGGCCGCCATCGAAGCCGAGGAGCGCGAGCTGGAGCAGATGCGCATGGAAGGCGAACAGGAAGAAATGGCCGCCGAGTAGTGCTTGGCACCGTCCACTACGCTTCGCGTTCGTAACTCAACTGGAAGGGCACGGCTTCGGCCGTGCCACCAGGCCGCTGTGAAAAATGAAGGGCGGACTCGAAAGAGTCCGCCCTTTTACTTTTTGCCGGCTCTCGTACAAAGGGTTTCCGCCGCGGCGCCAGGCTCGTGCTTCACCGAACACCCCACAAAACACCTGGTGGCTACGACCGTGGCCCTCTGTTTCAAGCAATGACTGTGCATCGGCGGAGGCCGATCCATTCATCCGCCCGAATTGAAAGAAGCGACGTAAGCCGCCTCTTCCAGCCTCGCTTCGAGCCGGAACCCGAGAAGAAACACGCCCTCAGCGAAAGTGGCTGCCCCAACAATGGTGCAAAAAAAGGAGGGGGTTTGCCTGGGATTAAGTCCTTTAGAATGCTATTTTTGACCCTAAAACCCCAGGGGGGTGGGTACCCCCGTGTTTACCCTCGATTTCGCCCACCCGCCCCCGCGTCGCTACTTCGGCGACTCCACCGTCCCATGCAGCGGCAGCGACTCCAGATTGTCCCCGACCGAGATCGTAAACGTCCCGGGATCGATCTTCCACGACTTGCTCGGCACGTCGTAATACGAGAAAGCCCGTGGGTCGAGCGTCACCGTCACCTGCTTTGACTCGCCGGGCGCAAGCTGCACCCGCTCGAAGCCCTTCAGCTCGTGGGCTGGCCGCGGCGTCGCGCCGGGCGACGGCGAAACATAAACCTGCGCCACCTCCGCACCTGCGACCTTCCCCGTATTCTTCACGTCGAAGTAGACCGTCACGTGGGGCTCGGCCGAGTTGAACTCCGAGACAACCTTCAAATTGTCGAACGCAAACGTCGTGTAAGAAAGCCCATAGCCGAAGGGAAACAGCGGCTTGGTGTGGTTCCGCTCGTACCCGCGATAGCCAACGAAGATCCCTTCCTTGTACGCAACCTTCTTGGTATCGCCCTCGGGATAATAGTTGTGGAACGTCGGATTATCCTCGGCATGCCGCTCGAAGGTGGCGGGCAGGTGACCGGACGGGTTGACTTGTCCGAGCAGGATCTCGGCGAGCGCGGTGCCGCCCTCCTGGCCGGCATACCAGGTCTCGAGCAGTGCCGGCACCTTGTCGATCCATGCCGTCGAATCGACGTTGCCGCCGGAAGTTACGGTGACAACGGTCTTCGGGTTTGCGGCAGCCATGGCGCTGATCAGCTCATCCTGGCCGTAGGGAAGGGCAAAGGTGCGGTCGCCGCCTTCGCCTTCGCTGTCGGAGGAGAAGCCGGCGGTGACGATGACGGCGTCGGCCTTGGCGGCCATCGCGAGCGCCGCCGGGTTGACGACCTTGTTCGGATCGGCGATGGCGAAGCGGATATGGCCGCCGATGGCGCCGTTCTGGAACTCCTCAAGCACTACCTTGTGGGGGCCGGCGGAGAGGTGCATGGTGAGGTGCGGCTGGAACGCGCGCACCAGGCTCCAGTCGTCGATGACGAGCTTGTCGTCGATCAGGACGCGATGTCCGCCACCCTCACCGCTGCCTTCGGAGATGACGAGATAATCGCCGTCTTTGGGCGCGGTATAATAGCCCGTAAAGCGATGCGACATCTTGGTGGGCGGCTTCAGGAACAGCGCCATGATGGCCTCGGGGTCGTCGCCGAGGCTCGACCAGCTGGTGCCTGAGGCGTTGATGTGGCTGGCCGTGGCGCTGTGCTCCGGCGTGCCCGAGACGTCGCCGTTGAGGAAGGTGTCGACCTTCAGGCCCTTTTCGCCACCGCTCGCGGATTGGGTGAAGTCGGTCAGCACGGCGAGTTGCGAAAGCGTGGGAAGTCCGCGTTCGTACAGCACGTTGACCGACGCTCCAAGCGCATTCGAGATACCCTCAACCGGGCTGACGAGGTGGAAGGGGACGACCCCGGCCGAGCCGCCGCCGACCGGCACGCCGGGGTAGGCATCGGGGCCCACCACGAGCACGGTTTTGAGGGCAGCCTTGTCGAGCGGCAGCAGGTGGCCTTCGTTCTTCAGCAGCACCGCCGACTCGCGCGCGGAGTCGAGCGCGGTGAGCTTGTTGCGCATGTCGAGCGTCGAGATGGCAGGGTCCTTCTGCGAGCAGCCGGGGGCGAGCCAGCCGAAGCTCATCTCGGTCGAGAGCAGACGGCTCACCTTCTCGTCGATCGTCGCTTCGGTCAGCGTGCCGGCCTTGATGGCGGGCAACAAGGTTTTCTGATTCATGAACTTGCCGAAGGGCATTTCGATATCGAGGCCGCCCTTGGCGGCGGCGACGCCGTCATAGGTGGCGTCCCAGTCGGACATCATGACACCGGCAAAGCCCCATTCCTTGTGTACGATTTCCGTGTTGAAGTATCCGTTCTGCGTGGCATGCTGCCCGTTGATCAGGTTGTAGGAGTCCATGATCGCGCCGACGTGCGCGGTCTTGACGGCGGCCTCGAAGCTGGGAAGATAGATCTCGCGCAGGCTGCGCTCATCGATCAGCGAGTCTGAATCGTGGCGCAGGTACTCGGAGTTATTACCGAGGAAGTGCTTGATGGTGGCGCTGACTCCCTGCTGCTGCATGCCGGTGATGTAGCCGACGGCGATGTTCTTCGTCAGGAAGGGGTCCTCGCCGAAGTACTCAAAGTTGCGTCCGTTGCGCGGCGAGCGGTAGATGTTGACGCCCGGGCCGAGCATGAAGTGGACGCCGCGTGCGCGGGCATCGCGGCCGATGCCTGCTCCGACGCGAGCGGCGAGTTCACGATCCCACGAGGCGGCAAGGCCAATACCTGCGGCGTAGGTCGTCGAAGGGAAGCCGGCGTTTGAGCGTGTGCCGTAGGGGCCGTCCGACATCTCGATCGCCGGGATGCCAAGCGCGGGGACCGCGCGGATGGCGAAGCCGGTGCCGCCGATGTAGTCGATCTTCTGCTCGAGCGTCATGGCATGGACGAGCGATTCGACCTTCGCTCGTTCCTCGGGGGTGAGTGGGTGCGGCGCCTGCGCAAAGGCAAACAGGGGAAGAGCAAAGAGGCTGACAGCGGCGAGGGCGCGAACGTGCATGCGGAGGTTCATCCTTTGAGAAGCTTGAGTTTGGAGCTGAGAAGCTTAGGTCTGGAGCGCGGCATTCCAAAAGCGAAGTGCGGTCACGAAATAGTAGTCCTTCGCCGGATGGTTTGGCTTGCCGATGCGACGAAGTCTGGATTCGCGCATCTCTAAATGGCATGAAAATGCCAGCGGACCATCCGGACGGACCTCGGGATGACAAGAGTGAGTTGCTCTTCTTCCTGATTCTCGGCGTAATCGTGCTGTTGTTCGCCGTGTTTCTGTTGTTGAAACCGCGTGGAGCGGATGCGCGGCCGTCACGCAACGCGACGAGCTTCAATGCCGCCCCGCGATTGCGGCAGGCGCGGGTTTTGTCAAGCGAGCGATCCGCCTGATAAGCTTCGCCCATGCGAATTGGACGGTATCTCTTAGCTGCCTGTGTCGGACTGGAATCGATTTCAATGGCACAGTCGTTTACACCTGTGCGCGAACAGAAGAACCTCTCTCCCGCAGCGATCGCCAAGCTGCGCAAGCTTGAATCGCTGAACGCACTGCCGCCCGGGGAATGGCACTTCCATGCGGGCGACCTGGCCCACGGCGAGTCGCCGGCGCTCGACGATGCGAGCTGGCCACTGGTAAAACCGGGCGCCGATGCACCGAACGAAGCGGTCTGGTATCGCCGTACGATCGAGATTCCGAAAACCTTGAACGGGTACGACATCACCGGCGCGCGCGTCTGGTTCCAGTTCCGCGCCGATGCGAACGGGCCGATGCCCGAGATCGTCTACTTCAACGGTCGCCGGGTGGCGCTGGGCGATGACCTCGAGCCGATCGTGATGTTCGAGCCGGCCAAGCCGGGCGACAAGATCCTGGTCGCAGTGAAGCTGCTGCACACGGTCGACAAGAAGCGCTTCGAAGGTGTGCGCATGAAGATCGAGCCGGTGGAAGCCGGGGTCTCCTCGCGGCCCAACCCGGACGATATCCGTACCGAGTGCATTGCTGCGGCGAACATCCTGCCGGCTCTTGCGATGCCGCGCATGGACCTGCTCCCCAAGGTGGAAGCAGCTGTGGCAGCGATCGATGAAAACGCGCTTGCGGCGGGGAACCAGGCGGCATTCGATGCCTCGCTCAAGAAGGCGCAGGGCATCCTGGATGAACTGCACGGCGTGATGCAGGAGGCGAAGATCGACCTCGCCGGCAACTCGCACATCGACGCGGCGTGGCTGTGGCCGCGGTCGGAGACGATCGACGTGGTGAAGCGCACGTTCACCACCGCGCTGCAGTTGATGAACGAGTATCCGAACTACACCTTCACCCAGAGCGCCGCGCAGTATACCGAGTGGATGGCCGAGAAGTATCCGCAGCTGAACGAGCAGATCAAGCAGCGGGTGAAGGAAGGCCGCTGGGAGATTGTGGGCGGTATGTGGGTAGAGCCCGACCTGAACCTGCCCGGTGGCGAGACGACGGTGCGGCAGATCCTGATCGGCAACCGCTACTTCCAAAAGGAGTACGGGGTGATGGCGCGCATCGGCTGGAACCCGGACTCGTTCGGTTACAACTGGCAGCTGCCGCAGATCTACAAGCGCAGCGGCATGGACTACTTTGTGACCCAGAAGATGCATTGGAACGATACGAACCAGCTGCCATTCCGGCTGTTCTGGTGGGAGTCGCCGGACGGCAGCAAGGTGCTGACGTACTTCCCGACGGACTACGTGCATGACAACGTGAACCCGACGCGGATCTCGGCTGACTTTGCCGAGAGTGCGGCGCGCAACCCGGGCACGAGCGAGATGTTGGATCTCTACGGGATCGGCGATCATGGCGGCGGCCCGACGCGCGACATGCTCGACCAGGCGGACCACTGGATTGCCGCGGGGAAGGGCAAGGCCGCGGTGCCAGAGATGCGCTATCACACCGCGCAGCAGTACTTCACGGGGGTGGAAGGCAAGTTGAATCCGACCTCGCCCGAGTGGGATTACGACAAGATTGCCAAGGGCTGGACCGCGCCTGCCGCGGGCCAGGGCACGATGGGCGTGCCGACCTGGAAGGACGAGCTCTATTTCGAGTACCACCGTGGTGTCTTTACCACGCAGGCGGCGCACAAACGCAACCTGCGCGTGGGCGAGGTGAAGACGCTCGATGCGGAGAAACTGGCGTCGCTGGCGTGGCTGAACGGCAAGGCGTATCCGGCCGATCAGCTGACCGAGAACTGGAAGAAGATCACGTTCAACGGATTCCACGATCTCGCGGCGGGGTCGGGCATCGCAATCATCTACAAGGACGCGCAGCGTGACTTCGACGAGGTGTATCACGTTGACAGCGAGGTGAGTGCGGACTCGAAAAAGGTGCTTGAGGCGCAGGTGGATACACGCAGCAAGGCGGGCGTGCCGGTGATGATCTTCAATGGCGAGGGCTGGCCGCGCACCGAAACCGTCAAGCTGCACGTGCAGTTGCCGGATGCGGCCGATGACGTGAAGGTGACCGACTCGCATGACAAGCCGGTGTTGACGCAGGTGGTGGCGAAGGATGCGGCGACGCACAGCTTCGAGGTGCTGGCGCATGTCGAGGCCGTGCCTGCGATGGGCTACGAAGTCCTTCACGCGGCGCCGGGCAAGAGCGACAGCCGGTCGGACCTGAAGGTCGAGGACGAGGCTGGTTCGATCGTGCTGACGAACTCAAAGCTGAAGGCGACGATCGACAAGAAGAACGGCTGCATCACGAGCCTGATGTCGGGCGGCAAGGAGATGCTGGCGGCCGGCGCATGCGGCAACCAGCTGCAGACCTACAAGGATCTGCCGAAGGAGTACGACGCATGGAACATCGACCCGGGCACGCTGGACGGGACGATGACGCCGATCGAGCAGGTGGATTCGGTGGCGGTTGCGGACAAGGGGCCGCTGCGCGCGTCGGTGATGGTGAAGCGGACGTGGGGCTCGTCGAAGTTCGAGCAGGAGATTTCGCTCGATGCGATGGCAGACTCGCTCGAGGTGGCGAACGACGTGGACTGGCATGAGACGCACGTGCTGCTGAAGGCGGCGTTCCCGCTGGCGGCTTCGGGTCCGAAGGCGACGTACGAGATTCCGTACGGCTCGATCGAGCGGCCGACGACGCGCAACAACAGCTGGGAGAAGGCACAGTTTGAGGTGCCGGCGCAGCGCTGGGCGGACCTGGGCGATCAAGCGCAGGGCGTGTCGATCCTGAACGATTCGAAGTATGGGTACGACGCGCTGGGCAACACGCTGCGGCTGACGCTGCTGCGCTCGCCGACCTGGCCCGATCCCGATGCGGACCGCGGCAAGCAGGTCTTTCGCTATGCCATCTATCCGCATGCGGGGAGCTGGAAGCAGGCGGAGACGGTACGTCGCGGGTATGAGCTGAACGACCGCATGATGGGCGAGCAGGTGTTCGCGCATGCCGGGTCGCTCGGTGCGGAGCACTCGTGGGGGTCGGTTGAAAACACCAACGTGGTGCTCTCGGCGGTGAAGAAGATGGAGGATGGCAACGGGCTGGTCTTCCGCATGTACGAGTACGCCGGCACGGCGGGCGATGTGAAGCTGCATGTGCCTGCGGGAGCGACGTATGCCGTGGAGAGCAACATGATGGAGAAGCCGGAGGGCGGCCACCTGGCGCTTACGGGCGATGTCGTCACGGTGCCGATCAAGCCGTACGAGATTCTGACGCTCGAGGTGCAGTACCCGGGCAAGTAATCGCTGGTGAAGGCAAAGAAGAGGCCCGATCAGGCGACCGGGCCTTTTCCTTGTGCAGCAGCAACTTATTCTTTGGGCTGCGGCGGCGGGAAGCCGTTCAGCATGTGGTCGATATCGTTGTCGAGCTTCTTGGTATTCTTGTCGGGCTTGTTCGACAGGTCAGACTCGGAGCGCCCGCGCCAGACGAGCTGGTGCGTGTTGTTGTCGTACATGTCGAGCAGCATCGTGCCGACGGGAACTTTTTCGACGCGGGTCTGGGTCATGCCATCGCCGCCCCATCCGCCGCCCCAACCACCCCAGCCGCCCCAGCCAAAGCCGCCGCCGCCGAGACCGTTGTAGAAGGAGTTGTACTCGGTCTCGCTCTTCACGTTGCCGATGGCGGTAATCGAAAGGTCGCCGCCGGAGTCGACGCGCTCGAGGCCGGCCTTGCGCAGATCGGCGGTGACTTCATCTTTCACGCGCTGCTCGAAGAGTGGATCGGAGGTCTGGACCTTGTAGAACGAGAAAGTTTTGTAGGTGCGGAAGTTGATCTTGTGGTTGTAATCGGTCGAAGTGGCGGCAAAGAGCGATGTAGCGCTGAGCGCGGCGACAGCAAGGGTGAGGGAGGTACGGGCGAACTTCATAATGACTCCTGCGGAACGGATCGACGGCACGTCATTGCACCGGATCGGTCGACATCCTGCAGTTTGTTAGATGTCGGCGGACGCTTTAGGGTCTACAGCCGCCATGGCGCGGGCATAATAGGACCATGGCGAATCGGTACGGCGAGGCAGCGTTGATGGCAGTCCGGATGGAAACCTACGGCAAGGCGCTCACCCCGGCGGACCGCTGGGAGGATGCCGTGCGCAAGCTCTACCCGACGACCCCCGCGGGGCAGAAGAAGAGCGGCCCGCGCGGAGCGTTTCTCGGCCTGTGCGAGGCCGGGCTGGTGAAGGGCATCGACAGCGGCAACACCGAGCCGATGACCTCGCAGGGGAACCGGAACAAGGCCTACGCCGTCAAAGCAGTAGAGCTTCTGCGTGCGGGAACTCATAAAACCGTTTCGCAACTTTGGATGGGCGTCACCGATGGCGACGTCGTCGACCACGCCAGCCAGATGGACGTCGTGCTTGCGCTTTGGAAGAATGGATTGATCGCGGCGGCTTGAGGCTGGTAGCTTTACTGCTGGTTTTGCGTCCGCAACGCGCGCGCATCATCCAATGATGTGCTGTGCCACGAGGGAGACACCATGACAGGATTCCGCAACTCCGCACTATTGGCTTTGGCTCTTGGGATCGGCGTCGCCGGCTACGCGCAGGAGATCGCCAAGGTCAAGCCGCCCGCACACCCCTACACGAAGCGTCACCTCTACGCCGAAGACGCCGACCCGTCGGCTGACATCAACGCGGCCATCAAGCAGGCGAAGGCCGAGCACAAGCGCGTGCTGCTCGACTTCGGCGGGGACTGGTGCGGCGACTGCCAGGTGCTCGACATCTACTTCCACGAGACGCCCAACGAAGACCTGCTCGCCAAGCACTTCATCGTCGTGCACGTCTTCGTGCCTTCGAGCTACGACAAAAACACCGAGGTAGCTGAAAAATACGGCGTGCCGATCCACAAGGGTGTGCCCGCACTCGCCGTCTTCGATCCGAAGCAGAATAAGATCATCTACTCGCAGAGGACCGGCGAGTTCAACGACATGCGCCACATGGATTCAGCCTCGGTCACCGCCTTTCTGAATCATTGGAAGGCCTAGGCACGACCGAACTCCCGCGGAGAACGCCGCCGATGAATCGCGTCCTGGCACAGTGCAAAGCGGCTGCAACCCACGCTTACAATCTGCCCGCGATGCTTCGGCGTGCGTTCCTCAACGCGCTTTCGCATGACGCTCTGAATCTCGCACAATCTGCCGCCTACTCGGCGATCATCGCGCTCTTCCCGGCACTGATCGTCACCGCAGCCATCATCGCGCTGCTGCCGGATGTCGCCCCGCTCAAGGTCCAGGTCGCCGAGTTCTTCGACGAGGTTCTTCCACCCTCCGCCTTCACCCTGCTCACCAGCTACTTCGTCAGCGCACCCGGCGCCTCGCAGCACACCGTGCGCTCGCTGATCCTCGCTGCCGTCGTCAGCATCAGCGGCGGTTCGAGCGTAATCGTCACGCTGATGGAAGGTGTTCGCCGCGCCCAGAACCTGCCGCAGGATTGCTGGAAGGGCTGGCGCCGCCGTGCGCGGGCACTACTTCTGGTGCCGCTCTCACTCCTGCCGCTCACGCTTGCGACTCTGCTCGTTGTCTTTGGCCGGGTCGTCGCGGAGCGCTGGGCGGTCTACCTTGCGCCCTCCATCCAGCCCATCTTCTTTGCGCTCGCGCTCGCCGCCCGCTGGAGCATCTCGCTGGCCGGCGTCGCAGGCCTCACCGCGTCGATCTATCACTTTGGCGTCCCGGTCCGGCCCAAGCGGCGGCATTCGCTTCCCGGCGCCATCGTCGCCACCGCTGTCTGGTTCATCTCGACCCTGGCCTTCGGCTGGTATGTCACCCGCTTCGCCAACTACAGCCAGGTCTACGGTTCACTCGGCGCAGGAATCGCGCTGCTCTTCTGGCTTTACCTTGTCTTCTTCAGCGTGTTGTGCGGCGCGGAATTCAACGCGCAGTTTCTCTCCGGGGCCCGCGCCAGCCAGCTCTGTGAGCCGGTGCAAGCGAACTATGCCTCAGGCGGGTAGAATGGCCTTCGAACACTAACTTACCCCTGAGACCTGTGGCGTCGGGCGGCACAGGTTGAGAAAGATTCCGGCACTCTCGATGAAAAGCACCGCATCCAGCAGCACGACCAAAGATGGTTTTTCGATGTCTCCGCTAGGTGCCGTTTATCCGATGCGCCGCGCCAAGATCGTCGCCACGCTCGGCCCCGCGACCAGCACCACGCCGATGTTCCGCCAGCTCGTGCGCGCCGGTCTCGATGTCGCCCGCCTGAATTTCTCGCATGGCTCGCATGCGCAGAAGGCCGAACTGATCAAGATGGTGCGCGACGTCTCGCGCGAAGAGAACAAGCCCATCTGCATTCTCGCCGACCTCCAGGGCCCGAAGATCCGCACCGGCAAGCTCAAGGATCACAAGCCCGTGCAGCTCGTCGCCGGCAACCGCCTCACCATCACGCCGCGTGAGATCCAGGGTGACGACACGATCGTCGGCACCACCTTCCTCACGCTCGCTGAAAATCTCGAACCCGGCTCGCGCATCCTGCTCTCCGACGGATTGATCGAGCTGCATGTCGATCGCGTCGACGGCGTCGACGTGATCTGCGAGATCGTCAACGGAGGCACGCTCGGCGAGAACAAGGGCATCAACCTCCCCGGCATCCCGGTCAAGGTCCCCTCGCTCACCGAAAAGGACGAAGAGGACCTGATCTTCGCCGTCGGGCAGGGTGTCGATACGATCGCTGTCTCGTTCGTCCGCACCGCAGACGACGTCCGCCACGTGAAGCAGCGGCTCGCCGCGCTCAACTCCGACGCATGGATCATCGCCAAGCTCGAAAAGCCCCAGGCCATCGAGCACCTCGACTCCATCTGCGAGATCGCCGACGGCATCATGGTCGCGCGCGGAGACCTTGGCGTCGAAGTGCCGCCTGAAAAAGTCCCGGCCATTCAGAAGCACATCATCAAGCGCGCCGCGGAGTTCCGCAAGCCCGTCATCACCGCGACCCAGATGCTCGAGTCGATGATCGACAACCCGCGGCCCACACGCGCCGAAGCCTCGGACGTCGCGAACGCCATCTACGACGGCTCGGACGCCGTCATGCTCTCGGCAGAATCCGCCGCCGGCAAGTATCCGGTCGAATCCGTCGCCATGATGGCCAAGATCGTCAGCGAAACCGAGCAGCAGATCCGCCTCGATCCCCCGGTCACCGTGCGCGCGCGCCGTGCGTCCAAGCTCTCGGTCGCCGAGACCATCTGCGAGTGCATGGCGCACTCGGCCGAAGACCTCGACGTCGCCGCCATCGCCATCTTCACCGAAACCGGCAGCACCGTGCGCCTGCTCTCGAAGTACCGGCCCGAGCCAATGATTTACGCGATGAGCCCGCACCAGAGCGTCATCAACCGCAGCATGCTGCTGTGGGGCACCTACCCCATCCTCTGCGAGCGTTTTCACGATACCGACCTGCTGGTCAACATGGCCGAGAAGATTCTCGAAGAACGCGGCTTCGTCCATGCGCGGCAGGTCGTCGGCATCGTCGCCGGCACCCGCACACGCTCGGGCGCCACCAACTTCATGCGCCTCCACATGGTCGGCGACCGCGACACGGAAACGGTCGAGCCCGCAGAGGCGAAGTAGAAAACAGACAACCGCAAAAGCGCCCTGGTCGCGGGCGGCGACCACTTCGTGGGGTGGAAGCTTCGCCTCGCAACCTCATGCGGAGTGCGGCAGCCGGGCACGCGAAGCCTCCACCCACGAAGTGGCGCCCGTCCGGCGTGAGGACGCACTTGCCGTTGCCTGTCCCATCTACAATCGCTTCATGGGCCGCATCCGCATCCTCTCCGACCAGGTCGCGAACCAGATCGCCGCCGGCGAGGTGGTCGAGCGTCCCGCCTCGGTCGTCAAGGAGCTGCTCGAAAACTCGCTCGACGCCGGCGCCACCCGCATCCGCATCGAGGTCGAAGCCGGCGGCCGCAAGCTTATCCGCATCATCGACAACGGCTGCGGCATGGTCCGCGACGACGCGCTGCTCGCCTTCGAGCGCCACGCCACCTCGAAGCTCCGCACCTCCGACGACCTGCTCTCGATCGCAACCCTTGGCTTCCGCGGCGAAGCCCTCCCGTCGATCGCCAGCGTAGCTCGCCTGACGCTTGAGACACGCGCCCCCGAGGATGAAGCCGGCACCCTGATCGAGATCGCGGGCGGCAACATCCTGCGCGTTGAAGAGGCCGGGCTCCCCCAGGGCACCACCATCGCCATCCGCGACCTGTTCTTCAACACCCCGGCGCGCCGCAAGTTCCTCAAGTCCGAAACCACCGAACTGCAGCATATCGCCGCGCTCGTCACGCACTACGCGCTTGCGCATCCCACGCGCCACTTCGAGCTGCACTCCTCCACCCAGGCCCTGCTCGTCGCACCCGCCGTGGCCAACGCCGGCGAACGGCTGTTCCAGATCTTCGGCGCCGAGGTCTTCTCGCTCATGCTGCCCGTCGCCGCCGAGATGGACTTCGCCCGCGCCGGCCTGCCCGAGCCCCCGCCGTGGCGGCGCGAGCAGGACTACGAAGCCCCCGACCCCGGCTACCTCCGGATCTCCGGCTTCATCGCCAAGCCTGAGCTGCAGAGGCTCAATCGCAACTCCATCTACGTCTTCGTCAACTCGCGCCTGGTGCGCGACCGCCTCATCCTGCACGCGCTTACCGAGGCCTATCGCAACATCATCCCGCCCACCAGTTACCCCGTCGTCCTGCTGTTCATCGAGATGCCCCCGCAGGAGGTGGACGTCAACGTCCACCCGGCGAAGACCGAGGTGCGCTTCCGCCAGAACAGCTTTGTGCACGACTTCCTGCGCGATACCGTGCGCACCGCGCTGATGCAGGCACGGCCCGCGGCCAGTTTCGCCTCGGCCCTCACCGGTGCGCCCTACGCCGGCGCCAGCGCGAGCCTGCTGCTCGACGTCAGCCCGTTGCCCGGCCCGCCCAGCAGCCCGGTCTTTCTGCCCGGCCCGCAAACCACCTTCGGCAGCGGCGCAGGCTCCGAGCCCGAGCCGACCCTCGCCGACGCCGAGCACTTCGAACTCCGTCCCGCACCGATCCCCGAATCGCCCGGCCGCCTCGCCTTCTCAATCGAAGAATCGCTCGCGGTCGGATACGCCGCAGAACCCGATCCCAGCCACGCCACCACCAGCGGCGTCGTCGAACTGCCAACTCTGTACTCGCTCTCGACGCTGAAACCCCTCGGCCAGGTTCGCGACTCCTTCATCCTCGCCGTCAACGACGAAGGCCTCTGGATCATCGATCAGCATGTCGCCCATGAGCGCGTCCTGTTCGAAAAAGTCATGCGGGAACGCGATACCGAGCAGGTCCAGCGCCAGCGGCTTCTCATGCCTCTGCTGATCGAGCTGCTGCCTGCCCAGATGGTCGCCTTCGCCCGCATCGCCGAGGAACTCGAGCGCAATGGCTTCGAAGCCGAGCCCTTCGGCCCACGCACCCTCGCGCTCAAGGCCGCGCCCGTCGGGCTCGAGGGCAGGGAACTCGAGCACATGCTCGAAGATCTGCTCGCGGTCGAAGACCGCCTCGCGCAGACCGAGAACGCCGAATCCCGCCGCCGCCGCATCGCCGCCTCCATCGCCTGCCACGCCGCGGTCAAGATCAACATGCCGCTCGACCCGGCAAAGATCGCCTGGCTGCTTACCGAACTGGGTAAAACCGAGCATCCCACCAGCTGCCCGCACGGCAGACCCATCGCACTGCGGTATTCTCATAGAGAGATAGAACGCGCATTTCAGCGCACCTGATCCTCGCATCAACGATGAACCGCACGCGCCGACCGAGGCCCGTGTGTCTGAACCTTGATAACCCAGCGTTTTGCTCCTCCGCATCTGGCCGAGGACGCTCCGGCGAGCCCACGCCAACCAGCAGGCCGCCCGGGCAGGAAGGCACCACCCCTTGAATACCGACGCGCACTCCGACACAAACACCGAAACAAACTCCGGCACCAACGCCGAACCCACTTCCGAACCAGGCTCCTCCGCTTCCGCCCAGCCCGCCCGTCCCCGCCTCGCCACGACTGGCGCCCCCTCCGCTGAGCAGCTCCTCGCCTCGCGCACCGGGCACTGGCACCAGGCCGAAAACCCGCTGCTCGCCCTCGACGCCCTCCGCGCTTGGCTGCAGCGGAGCGGACTTGTCCTCTACACCCCCAAGCCGCAGCTCGGCGCGCCGGCCCCGTCGCTCGTCGAAGCGACGCTCGGAGCGCCGAATGCCGCCCCGGCCCTCGCCGACCTCGACACCGCAAAGAGCCTCATGACGCGGCTCATCTCGGAAGGCAACGCCGTTCCGCTCAACCTGCTCGGCGTCACCGGCGGCGTCGGCACGGACCAGCCCGACTTCGTCGTCTCGGCCGCCGTCTTCTCCTACATCTTCACCCTGCGCGGCAACAAGGCGTGGAAGCAGCCGCCCGTGACGCTCGGCCCGGTCAAGGTCTCGCCCCTCGCCCTCGCCGCCTACGAGATTCTCGCGGCCAAAGTCACCCTCTCCGCCTACGACCTCACCACCCAGCTCGGCAAGGAGGTCACCGAGGCCGCCGTCCTCCGCGCCCTCACCGAGCTCTGGTCGCAGCTCCGCGTCATCCCTGTCCCGCAGCAGGATGGCTCCGCCACCCTGTGGGAACTCGCCTCCAGCCGCTTCACCAAGCAGATCAAGGCGGGTGCCAACGCCGGCCAGCCCAGCGCGCTGAGCGCCCTCATCTCGCTCTATCTCGGCCAGGCCGTCGCCGCCACCGAAGCGGAGATCGAGTCCTTCCTCTCGCCGCTCGCCTCGCGTTCGCGCGTCCGCGACGTCGTCCACGCGCTCATGTCCGCCCGCCAGCTCGAGACCCTCGTCATCGACGGCAAGACCCTGCTGCACGTCGCCGGCGAGCTCCCCGGCTTTGCCGCGATCGCCAAACCCGAAGCCGCCGAGAACGACGCAGCCGAATCGGCAGACGGCTCGCGCATCTCGAAGTTTGCCGCCAAACCCGGCAGCAAGATCGGCACCGGCCTCCGCTCGAAGCCCGCCTTCGGCGCCAAGCCCGCCTTCGGCAAGAAGCCCTACGGGGCGAAACCCGCCTTCGGCTCGAAGCCCGCGTTCGGCCGCCCTGAGGGCGAACGCCGCCCATTCCAGCGCGACGACCGCGCCGCCGGCTCAAGCCGTCCCGCCCGCCCCGCCTTCAGCAAGCCGTCCTACGATAAGCCCTGGCAGGAGAACCGTCCCGCCGCCCCGGCCGCCGAGAGCTCCTCCTCCGAAGCGACCGGCAGCAGCACCGGCGCCGAGTTTACCCCCGCACCGCGGACCTACGAGCGCCGCCCCGGCTCGGACCGCCCCTCGTTTTCGAAGCGCCCCTCCTTCGGCGACCGCGGCAAAGGCCAGGGCGACAGCCGCCCACCCCGCCGCGAGTTCACTCCGCGCGAAGGTTCTGCTTCAGGCGACGGCCCACGCAAGACCTTCTCAAAGCCCGGCACCTTCGGCCGCAAGCGCGAAGGCGGCTTCTCCCCCCGCCCCGCCTTCGGCAGCAGCGATGCACGGCCGCCGGGCCGTGACTTCGGCGGCGCCGGTGGCGAACGCTCGGAACGCCCCGCCGGCGGCGGCTTCAAACGCCCCGGCTCCTACACCCCCCGACCCCAGGGCGGCGGCTTCGGCGGCCCGCGCAGGGACTTCGGCTCCAAACCTGGCTTCTCCTCAGACCGTCCTGACCGTTCTGACCGTTCAGACCGTCCCGCCCGCAGCAACGGCCCCGGCGATGCCGGCAGCGAAGCCCCGCGCAAGGTCTTCCGCAAGTTCGACGCACCGCGCGGACCTAAGCCCTCCGGCAGCAGGCCGGCCTTCGGAGCAAAACCCGCATTCGGCGGCGCAAAGCCCGCATTCGGCGGCTCCAAACCCTCGTTCGGTGATCGCGGCGCCCGTCCACCCTTCAACCCCGACCGCCCCGCACGCACCTTCGACGGCCCCCGCCCCGAACGCTCCGGCAGTTTCGACCGCCCGCGCCCGGGTGGTTCCGGCCCGCGCTCCGAAGGCCGCCCCAGCTTCGGCAGCAAACCCAGCTTCGGCAGCAAACCGAGCTTCGGCGGCAAGCCCAGCTACGGCAGCAAACCCAGTTACGGCAGCAAACCCAGCGGCTTTGCCGGCAAGAAGTCTTTTGGCAGCAAGCCACCGAGCGCCTTCGCCGCGGCCGGCGGACCGTTCGCCAAATTTGCCGACGGCAAAAAGCCCTTCCGCAAACCCGGCGCACCCCGCGGCACGCAGCCCCCGCGCGGCGGCGATGGCCCGCGCAAAGGCCCCGGCGGCTTCGCCCCCACCCGCCGCAAACGTGAGGACGAGTAGCCCGTGACCGACGCCACGCTCGGCACTCCCACCCACAGCGACTCGACCCGCGAGAAACCCATCATCGCCATCGACGGGCCGGCGGGCGCAGGCAAAAGCACCCTCGCCGCCCACCTCGCACGGCGCTTCGGCTTTCTCAATCTCGAAACCGGCGCCATGTATCGCGCGCTCGCCTACAAAGCCATCGACGGCGACCTCGACCTCGACGACGAAGCCGCCCTGCTCGCGCTCTGCCGCGTCACCAGCATCCGCCTCGAACCCACCCGCGACGGCAACCGGGTCCTGCTCGACAACCGTGATGTCTCCCGCCGCATCCGCGACACCGACGTCACGGCCGCCGCCTCGCGCGCCTCGGTCCACCCCAAAGTCCGCGAGTGGATGGTCCACCAGCAGCGCCTGCTCGGTGCCGCGGGCGGCGTCGTCATGGAAGGCCGCGACATCGGCACCGCCGTCTTCCCCGACGCCGAGGTCAAGATCTTCCTCGACGCCGACCCCCAGGTCCGTGGCAGCCGACGCTACCGCCAGGTCGCCTCGAGCGAGCACGAAGTCGCCCCCGTCACCGAAGCCTCCGTCGTCGCCGAGATGAAGGCGCGCGACGAGCGCGACCGCAACCGTGCCGAAAGCCCGCTCCGCCCGGCCGAGGATGCCATCGTCCTCGATTCAACCACCCTCTCGCTCGACGAAGTCCTCGCCCAGAGCGAAGCCATCGTCCGCCGGCACCTGCCCGCCACATCAGCGCCCGGGACCTAAGTTCCTCATTCAGAAGCGGAATGCCTTAGACGGGCGCCACGCGTTTCGGTGTGAGCCGAAACCCGAATTTTTCTGTGGCAAATTCGGCAAATGTGCTACCTTTGGTTCATCGTTTGAAACAGATTGGTTTTCTGCAACGGATGTATGTTGAACCCCGATTTGTTCTAGCGGCAAATTCACGGAAGCTTTAAGGAAATAACCAAAATGGAACAGGGAACAGTGAAGTGGTTTAACGACGCCAAGGGGTTTGGCTTCATCAGCCGTCAGAATGGCGAGGATGTGTTCGTTCACTACTCGGCAATCAATTCGAACGGTTTCAAGAGCCTTCAAGAGGGTCAGGCTGTGCAGTTCAACGTGGTCAAGGGACCGAAGGGCTGGCAGGCGTCTGACGTTCAGCCTCTCTAGTTTTCTGTTCGCAGCACACCCACAGGATTCGTAACGCACCCAAGGGGACAGCCCTGCGCTGTCCCCTTCGTGCGTCACGGGGACGTCGCGCAACCCTGTAGTAAGCTCTCCACGATGACGGATCGGCCCAATCCGGTCTTCCGCACCGCCGGCCAGAGGGAACTGATCGGCCCGATGGCTGTCTACGCCTCGCAGGCAGACGCCTCGGACGGTATCCCCCGGCAGTGGCGCGAATTCCTGCTCGGGCACCCCGGCCTGCGAAGCAGCGCAAGCTTCTACGGCGCGTCGCCCTGCACCGACGACCACAGGATTCACTATCTGACCGGCATTCTGCACGATGGGACGCAGACCACGGTTCGCGGTGAACGCCTGATCCTCGCAGCCGGAGACTACGCCGTCGTTCGAGTCGACGAGCCAGCCCGTCTTCGCGATACCTGGACCTGGTTGCTCAACTCCTGGCTGCCTGCCTCCGGACGTCGCGAGAAGAACGCGCCAGAGTTCGAGCGCTTCACCGGCATCTCGGAGCACGGCGCACCCGTCGGCCCCGTCGAAATCTGGATCCCGCTCCAACCGCAGAAGGGCGTGGAGGAATGACAGGCCCAGATCTTCGGAGGTAGCCCGCGATGACTCATGCAACCCGATCCACTCGACCGATCCTCAACTCTGTCGCCGCCCACCTCTACGTTCGCGACCTCGATGCGTCCACCCACCACCTGACCACGAAGCTCGGTTTCGCCATCGATTTTGTGTACGGCGATCCACCCTTTTACGGCCAGGTCAGCCGCGACCAGGCAAGGCTCGCCCTGCGTTCGATGGACGAGTCGTTCTTCACCGACGACATCCGCCGGCGCGAGGAACTGCTCTCCGCCTCCATCACCGTTGCAACCGCGCACGAGATCGAGGAATTATTCCTGAGCTACCAGGCCGCAGGAGTCACCTTCCATCAGCCCCTGAAGACCGAACCCTGGGGCGCAAAAACCTTCATCGTCTCCGACCCCGACGGAAACCTGATCCTCTTTGCAGGTCCCGCGTCCGACTGAACCCGCATCCTCCTCAAAGCCCGAGTCCAAACGAATCTCCGCCCCAGCCGAAAACGCGCCACATCCTGCCGCACGCTGCTGACTGCTCTGCCAAAGTCCGAATCCTCCCGGGCTCAACCCTGTGGAAAACCTGTCAAGCCCCCGCCCATCGAACGGCCCTCCTATCCCCCACAAATCAAACCACTTACAACGACAAACTCACCTGACATAGTTACCCCGTCCCACTTGATAAACTGGAACTAGATCAAAAAAAGCCCCCGCTGAACGGCGCCGGTAAGAGGGGGTAGAGGGGGCTCCAGACCCTACCTAACTCTTTTGTTTTGTTATTTTTGACACAAAAACCCCCGGGGGGAGGGGGCTCGGTGGCAGACCCACAAAACCGCGACCTGAACCGCAATCAGATCTCGGCGTCCGGGTGCGCTTCGGGGCCTCATTTCGGATCCGTGGGCGGCTCCGGCGCACCCTCCTCCACCGTCCGCACGCCCGGCAGAATCGTCGTCGTCGCCTTGAACTTCCGGTAGCCGCTCGACCGGATATGCGCGTTGCCGTTCAGCGAAAAGAACAGCAGGTACCGCGCCTGTCCGCTCGCGTCGAAGACTCCCGGCAGCCACACCTCGTTGTTGATCCGCAGGTTGGTCAGCTTGAACCACGTGTCTTTGTGCACGCTCGCCACCAGGCCCCCGCCAATCTTGAAGTTATCGATAAAGTGCGCTTGCAGCCGCTCCACCGCGCGATCCTGCTCATCGACCCAGATCGTTCCGGCCAGTAGCTTCAGCGCGCCCTCGACCGGGTCGTGCGTCTTCGCCTTGGGGTCGCCCGCGTAGTCGATCACGATCGTATCGCGCCCGTTTACCTGCTCACGCCGCGGGTTCGAGAACGCGCCCAGCTCGAGAATCCGCGACAGCGTCACCTCCTCGTGGCCGCGCGAATCGCTCTCCTTGCCCTCGGCGTCCATCTTCTCGCGGCGCTCGCGGGCCCGGGCCACCTCCTTGTCGATCCGCTCGGTCTCCTTCTTCTGCTCCTCGGCCGAAAGCTCCTTGCCGCCTTTGCGAATCACCCGCGCCACCCGCACCCCCTCCTGCCAGGAGATCTCGAACGTCCGCTGCTCCGTCTTCTTCACCGCCCCATGGCTGTCGACCTCGTTGAAGCTCGAATCCTCCTGGAAGAGGTAGTCCTTCTCCACCTTCTCGGCCTCGCGCTGGTGCACCTCGACCTCGCGCATCAGGGTGGTGGTGTCGGGCAGGGGACGGTCCGCTCCGGCCCCGCGGGCAACCGGCACGACCGGCGCACCCGGCGCACCCGGCGCGACTGGGGCGACCGGCGCGACCGGGGCGGCTGGCGCGGCCTGGGCCCCCAGCGCCGCCCCCGTCAGCAGGCAGACAAAAAGGGTCGCGACGACGCGAAGGTGGGATGGAAGCATCGTGCGCGGTGTGCCTAGCATCAGGATTAGACGAGCGTGCGCAGCATGTGGCGAGTCAGCCTGCAGCCCGGGCTCGACCGTGCTGGAGCAGGGAAGGGTCCTGAATTGGTAATCGTCGGGGAGTGCGTTTATCGCGCGTACCCGAGCCAGAGCACCATGCATGGGACTAGCATATAAGGCGATGCGAAGCGCAAGCTTGCGCAGAGTGATCCGCGCAAAAGCCGGGCGGCGTGCGCGAGAGACGAGGATAGCAAGAGATGGCGGGCAAGCAGAACAAGACCTTGGAAACCAAGACAGCAGCCGCAGGGGACGAGCAGCAGACCACACTCAATCACGAACGGCGGCAGATGACCTTCGACGTCTTCAGACGCTGGGGCTACCTGCAGACCACGCTCGATCCGCTCGGGCAGTACCTGCCGAAGGAGCCCTTTCCGGTGACGCTCCCGGAGGGTGAAGAAGATGCGGCGGCAGAGGCGCGCGGCTTCTACTGCGGCACCATCGGCATCGAGTTCATGCACATCGCCAACGCGGAAAAGCGCGAGTGGCTCGAGCAGCAGATGGAGCAGGCCGCACCTGCCGTCGACCAGAAGCGCGTACTCACCGGGCTCATCAAGGCCGACCTCTTCGAGCAGGTGATCCAGTCGCGCTACCTCGGCACCAAGCGCTTCTCGCTCGAGGGCCTGACCGTCCTCATCCCGTTCCTCGACCGCATCCTCGAAGTGAGCGCGGCGGACGGCGTGAACACGGCGGTGCTTGCGATGAGCCATCGCGGCCGCCTGAATGTAATGACCAACACCATCGGGCGCAGCGCTGCAGATATCTTCGCGAAGTTTGAAGATGTCGACCCGCGCAGCACCATGGGCGGCGGGGATGTGAAGTACCACCAGGGCGCGACCGGGCAGTACCATTCACCCCATGGCAAGACCATCAACCTGCACCTGGTCTCGAACCCCTCGCACCTCGAGGCGGTCGACCCGGTTTGCCTCGGCCGCACGCGGGCCAAGCAGACGCGCATCGAGGCCGACGCGCTTGCCGCCGGCGTCAGCGACGGTTTCAAGGGCCAGAAGCAGGTGCTTTCGCTCGTGATGCACGGCGACGCCGCGTTTGCCGGCCAGGGCATCCTGGCAGAGACACTCAACATGGCAACCCTGCATGGCTATAACGTGGGCGGGACCATCCACGTGATCGTGAACAACCTGCTCGGCTTCACCGCGACGCCCGAGGAGGCGAACAGCTCGCGCTTCGCCACCGACGTCGCCAAGCGCCTGCCGATCCCGATCTTCCACGTCAACGCCGAGGACCCCGACGCCGTCATCCGCGTCGCAACCATCGCCGCCGAGTACCGCCACAAATTCGGCTCCGATGTCGTCATCGATCTGATCGGGTATCGCCGGCATGGGCACAGTGAAGTCGATGATCCGACCGTTACCTCGCCGCGCCGCTATGCCATCATCAAGGACACGCTCGAGCTCTACAAGACCTATGCCCAGCGCATCGGCATCGACCCCACCGCCGAGATCGCAGGCATCCAGCAGATGTTCCTCGACGACCAGAAGGCGGCCAAGACCGCGGAGACCTCGCCGAAGCTGGCCAAGCTGCCGAACTACTGGGGCAAGTTCTACGGCGGCTCGATCCGGCCCGAAGATCTGACGCTGACGACGGGCATCGCCGCGGGCGAGGTGCTTTCGCTGGCGAAGGGCCTGGTCAAGGTTCCCGATACGTTCAACATTCATCCCAAGGTGAAGAAGCTGTACGAGCAGCGGCTCGAGATGGCCGAGGGCAAGCGGCCGTTCGACTACGGCGTGGCCGAGCTGCTGGCGTACGCATCGCTGGTCACCGCCGGCACACCGGTTCGGTTGACCGGGCAGGACTCGCAGCGCGGGACCTTCAACCAGCGGCATGCGGTTCTGACGGATACGGAGACCGAGGCCAAGTACATTCCGCTCGAGCACATGGGCGGCGCGGACGACAAGCCGCAGGGCCTGTTCGAGGTCTACAACACGCTGCTCTCCGAGGCCGCCGTCCTGGGCTACGAGTATGGCTACGCGCGCGACTACCCCGAGACGCTGGTGCTGTGGGAGGCGCAGTTCGGCGACTTTGCCAACGGCGCGCAGATTATCGTCGACCAGTTCATCTCGGCGTGCGAATCGAAGTGGGGCCTGCTGTCGGGCATCGTGATGCTGCTGCCGCATGGCTATGAAGGCCAGGGGCCGGAGCACTCGAGCGCACGCATGGAGCGCTTTCTGCAGCTTTGCGCGCTCGAGAACATGGTCGTCGCACAGCCTTCGACGGCGGCGCAGTACTTCCACCTGCTGCGCCGGCAGTCGATGCGCAACTGGCGCAAGCCGCTCATCGTCTTCACGCCGAAGAGCATGCTGCGCCACCCGGATGCGAGCTCGAGCCTGGCCGACCTAGCGGCCGACCGGTTCCAGAACGTGATCCCCGATGCGAGCGTGAAAGACCCGCGCCGCATCCTGCTGTGCTCGGGCAAGATCGGCCACAACCTGCGGGTCGAACGCGAGAAACGCAAGGACGACAACATCGCCGTGGTCTTCCTCGAGCAGCTGTACCCGTGGCCGGAGCAGGAGGTGCAGGCGGCGCTCGACATGCACCCGAAGGCCGAGGTGGTGTGGGTGCAGGAGGAGCCGTCGAACATGGGCGCGCTGTTTTACGTGATGCCGCACCTGCGGCGGATGGCGCGGGACCGTGTGGTCGTGAGCGTGAAGCGGCATGAGAGCGCCAGCCCCGCGACGGGCTCGGCCAAGGCGCACGATCTCGAAGAACGCGCGCTGATTGACATGGCCTTCGGCGCGAAGGCCTAGTTCGATCCGACACGCAAAAGGATGAGGCTTCGGCCTCATCCTTTTGCGTGGGCAACGCTACGCGATGGCCGCCGACACGAGCGCCTGCGCTTCGGTCTGGATCTGCTTGAGGTGGTCCTGTCCTTTGAAGCTCTCGGCGTAGATCTTGTAGACGTCTTCGGTGCCCGAGGGCCGCGCGGCGAACCAGCCTTCGTCGGTCGTGACCTTGAGACCACCGATGGGCGCGTGGTTGCCCGGCGCTTCGGTGAGGATGGCGGTGATCCTGTCGCCGGCGAGTTCGGTGGCGGTGACCTGCGAGGGCGAGAGCTTGCCGAGCTTGGCCTTCTGCTCCTTGGTCGCGGCCGCGTCGATGCGCTGGTAGACAGGATTGCCGTACTTCGCGGTGAGGTCGTTGTAGAGCTGGCCGGGGTCCTTGCCGGTGACGGCCGTCATCTCGGCGGCGAGCAGGCCCATGATGAGGCCGTCCTTGTCGGTCGTCCACACGGTGCCGTTGCGCCGCAGGAACGAGGCACCCGCGGACTCTTCGCCGACGAAGCCGAGTGAACCGTCGATGAGCCCGTCCACAAACCATTTGAAGCCTACCGGCACCTCGAGCATGGGGCGGCCCAGACCCTTCGCGACCCGGTCGATCATGCTCGACGACACCAGCGTCTTGCCGATGCCGACCTTGGCCGACCACTGCGGGCGGTTCGTGAACAGGTACTGGATAGCGACGGCGAGGTAGTGGTTCGGATTGAGCAGGCCGCTCGAGCGCGTAACGATGCCATGGCGGTCGTGGTCGGTGTCGCACGCCCAGGCGACGTCGTAGAGGTCCTTCTTCGCGATCATCGAGGCCATGGCGTTGGGCGAGCTGCAATCCATGCGGATCTTGCCGTCCCAGTCGCAGGTCATGAAGCGAAAGGTGGGATCGACGTGCGGGTTCAACAGCGTGACCGAGAGGCCGTATTGCTCGATGATGCGCGGCCAGTAGAAGACGCCGGCGCCGCCGAGCGGGTCGACCGCGAGCTTGAGCGTCGAGCCCTTCAGCGCGTCGAAATCGATGACGTTTGCGAGGTCGTCGACGTAGGCGGTGAGGAAGTCGTGGCGATGGGTCTCGTTGCCGTTCAGCGCGGCGTCGTAGCCGATGCGCTTGATACCGGCGGGCGCGGCGATGAGTTCGTTGGCGCGGTTCTCGATCCACTTGGTGGCGCTGGTATCAGCCGGGCCGCCGTTGGGCGGGTTGTACTTGAAGCCGCCGTCCTCGGGCGGGTTGTGCGAGGGCGTGATGACGATGCCGTCGGCGAGGTCGGCGATGCGGTCCTTGTTGTAGCCGAGGATGGCGTGCGAGAGCGCGGGCGTGGGCGTGTAGCCGAGCGAGGAATCGACCATCACGGTCGCTTCGTTGGCGGCAAGGACTTCAAGCGCGGTCGAGAAGGCGGGGTCCGAGAGCGCGTGCGTATCCTTGGCGAGGAAGAGCGGGCCGGTGATCTGGTTGGCCTTGCGGTACTCGACGATGGCTTGCGTGATGGCGGCAATGTGGGCGTCGTTGAACGACGTAAGGAAGGAGCTGCCGCGATGGCCGGAGGTGCCGAAGGCCACGCGCTGCGCAGGGATCGAGGGGTCGGGGCGCAGGGCGTAGTAGGCGGTGATGAGGCGGGGGACGTCGACGAGCGAATCGGGGGTGGGCAACTGGCCGGGCGTGTTGGGCATGACGGGTTGGATGCCTCTTTTCGGAGATGAAACGGTCTGGAGGAATTTAGAGCATGGCGCGGCGCCTGTGCAGGCCGGCGGCGGCGCAGAGGGCGAGCAGGCTGAGGGCGAGGCCGGCGTTTTCGTCCTGCGTCCGGTGGTAAGCGAGGTCGATGGTGTCCGTACCGGCGGGGAGCGGGACCGTGATCAGGCCGTCGTCGCGGCCTTCATCTGTCTGCGGCAGCGGCTGGCCGTTGAGGCGGACCTGCCAGCCGGGGAAGCGGCGGCGGTTGAGGACCAGAATCTTTGGCGTTTCGAGGTGCAGGAGCAGATGCGCGGGGGCCTGGCCGGGGGTGGCGTCGGCGGGGGGTGGGGTGTCGATCGGGCTTTCCGCTGGGATGAGCCAGGAGCCGGGGTCGCCTTCTTTGAGGGCGTCGTTGTCGGCGAGCCGGGGGGTGTATTCGTCGGTGGGCTCTGTCCCGGCCGGGGAGTGGTAGAGCGCGGCGCGGGCTTCGACGGTGTCCTCGTCGTCGCAGGGCTGGCGGTCGTTGCGCCATGCCGCGGTGATGCAGGCGGCGGCGAGCAGGAGCGATGCGGCTGCGGTCTTCATCGCGGTGAAGCGAAGTTCCTTCAGCACGGCGGCGAATGTGAGAACGAGCATTGCCTCGAGCACGGCATTGAGCCGCCAGGGAAACTGCAGGTAGCTGAGCTGCGGGACGTGGTCCCAGAGAAGCAGTGACTGGGGGGTGAGCAGGAAGGCGATGAGCGCGGTGAGGGCGGTGACGGGGATGAGGAAGGCGGGACGCGGCTTGCGGGTGAAGAGCCACGCGAGGCAGAGGGCCAGCGCACCGAGCAGCAGCGCGGCGATCAGCGAGCCGGTGTGCAGGACGGCGTCGTGCAGGGCGTTATCGGGCGACGGCGGCATGTGGTGGAAGAGGGTGTTGTCGGCGATGCGCATGCCGGCGATGACGGCCATGTCGGACTGAATGGAGTGCCGCTCGGCGACGGCGGGGACAAGGTAGAAGGCAGCGAGCGTGAGGCCGAGGAGGGTTGCGGCGAGCGCGGGCACTGCGAGTTTTGGGCGGGACGCGCCGGCTTGCGGCAGCAGCAGGCGAATGCACATCAGGAAGGCGAGGGCGTAGCAGCCCATCACGCCGGCGGGTGCATTGCTGAGCCAGAGAAGCGCGATGGGAATGGCAAGCGGGACGATGCGGACGCGGGGCCGCAGGGCTTCGAGCAGCAGCAGCGGGAGCCAGGCTGCTGCGAGGAGCTCGCCGTAGGCGGTGCGCTCATACGCGGTGAAGAGCATGTACGGGTTCACCAGGTAGAGCACGGCGGCGAGCGTCGCGGCGTGCGGGCCGGCGTGGCTTCGGGCGAGGTGGTGCGCGGTGAAGCCGGCGAGGGTAAGCGCAAGGAACGTGAAGGCTGCGGGCACGAGGTGCCAGGGGAGGACGAGTCCGAGCAGCGCGCCGAGCGACCAGGACAGCGGTGGGTAGAAGACGAAGCGCGGCTCGCCGGCGTTGAAGGCGGGCGTGTAAGCCCAGAGCGGGTAGTGCAGGTGAGCGAACTGGGTGGCGGCTTCGAGCCAGCTCAGCAGGTGGAAGTCAAAGTCGTGTCCGCAGCTCGGCCCGTGCAGCAGCAGGGGCAGCACGGCAAGGAACGCCGTGATCGGGATCAATAGACGATGAGCACGCACGAGTTAACTAATACCCTACGAAGTGGTCGCGGTCCGCGATGAGGACGCGGTTGCCGTTGTCTCTAAGGTGTCAGCGTCAACGTATGCGTGGCGGCGGCGTTCACGGCAGCCTCCGTGAACGGCAGCACAAACGTGCTCCCGCGGTACCAGGCGTTGAACTGATCCAGAAACCACGGGCTGAAGGCGTTGCCTGACTGGCCGAGGACCAGGTTCAGCGTCGAGTGGTCGAGGTCGGCGAAGTCGGCGGTGAAGCGCTCGCTGGGGCCGAAGGTGTGGCCGACCTGCTTGATGGTGGTGGCGTCGCCTAACTGCGCGAGGGCTCCGGTCCCGGTGGGTCTGCCGAGCAGTGTGCGCAGGGCGGCGGACTGCGCAAAGATCGGGTGCTCGATGTCGACGGTGTGGAAGACGCCATAGCGCCAGGTGGTCAGGTCGTCCGGTGCGCTGTCCTGCTTGAGCGCACGCGCCACGACAGCGGTCAGGAAGTCGTCCCAGTTGGCGTAGCCCCTGGGCAGCCAGCGCGGCGGCGTGTGCATCAGCACCTGCTCGAGCGCATAGTCCTTCTCGTGCCACTGGTAGAGCTCGGTCGAATCCTCACCCGGCTTCAGGTGCTGTTCAAGCAGCATGGGCCACAGCAGCCCGTGCGCCGAGGCGACGATCGCGGCGGCCGGGGACTCGATCGCCATGCGGCCGTCGAAGCCGCGCAGCAGGTCGGCTGCCTGGTGCAGCGTCTTCGCCTGGTCCGGCTTGTAGGTGCTGCCGTTCAGCGCGGACGAGTGATCGAGTCCATAGGCGAGCCGCTCGGCGAGCATCTTGTCGAACTGTGAGGTGATGTCGGTCTCGATGGCCAGCATGTCGGCGGGCTTCAGGCCCTTGCTGCCGACGAGCAGACGCCAGATGCGCTCGTTGCGATAGGGCGCGGCCCAGTTGAGGGTGATGGGGTACTTGTAGTCGTCGGGCGCGACACGGGAGTTCGCGGTCGCGATGACTCCGCCGGGCGGGTCGAAGACCTGCGGCAGCTGGTCGAAGGGGATGTAGCCGGTCCACTCGTGCGCGCCGCCGGGGGTGACCGGCACGGCGCTCAGCGGGCCGCTGAGCATGGCCGCACTCGGCGCAGCGGGAGCCTGAATTGCGGTCGCCTGCAACGGATCTGGATTGGCCGTGATCGTCGGCGTGGTGGCGGCGGGACGAGCGGGGACCGGCGCCGCGATGTCAGCCGGCACGTCGGTGCGCGCCGTGCTGTTGGCTGCTCCGCGCATGGGCACGCGGCCCGTCGCGTGGTAGCCGATGTGCCCCTGGTCGTCGGCGTAGACGACATTCTGCGCCGGACCGCCGAACTGCGCGAAGCCTGCGAGGAAGCTCGGCCAGTCATGCGCGGTCGCGATCGCCTGCATCGGCAGCTGGATGACCGCAGGGTCGTAGATGGTCCAGCGCAGCGCGAGTTGACGTGTCTCGCCTTTCAACAGCGGCGTCAGGATGGGCGTCACGGCGTCGCCGTGCTTGGTCGCGGTGATGTCGAGCGTGGTGTTCAGCGCATGTTTCACCTTGATGATCTCTTCAAGATGCAGCACCGGCTGCCAGCTGCCGTCGGCGGCTTCGAATTCCTCCGAAGCGCCGTCGCCGCGCGTCTTTTCGATGTAAAGGTCCTGCACATCGGCGCCGAGATTGGTGAAGCCCCACGCGACGTGCTGGTTGTGCCCGACGACGATCAGCGGGAGGCCGGGGATCGTCACTCCGGCCACGTGGAGGGGCTCGGCGGCGGGCATCGGCGTCTCGAGATCCGACTCATACCAGATGCCCGGCAGCGTGGCCGTGAGGTGCATGTCGTTCGAGAGCAGGGGCTTGCCCGACGCCGTATGTGCGCCCGAGACGACCCAGTTGTTCGACCCCGCGGCGAAGTCGTTCGGGCTTTCGTTCCAAGCGGCGGGAGGAGCCGACGCGGGCAGCTCGAGCTTCGATTGGGTTTCATCGAGCGGGACCTCCGGGATGGGCGGGCCGGGCACGGTGAGGTCGGTCGGCGGCGCGGTCGGCGGATGGTCGCGCCAGGAGCCGACCGGGTACAGGTCCTCGGTCAGCTCTGCGGGCAGCTCTCGTTCAAGCCCTTCGCGCGCGAGCTTCGAGGCGTGCGCGTCGGTCAGGTCTTCGAACATTGCGAGCGATACCAGGATCGAATCCTTCGGCGTCCACGGCTCGGGCGTGTAGCCGAGGATGCGGAATTCGATGGGCAGATGGCCGCGCTGCTGCGCCATGAGCGCGTTGACGCCCTTAGCGTAGGCCTCGAGCAGGTGCATCTGGTCGGCGGGCAGTGTTGCGAGCGCGCGATCGGCCGCGGCGCGCATCTGGAGTGTGCGTTGCAGCTTGTCGTGAGGCAGCAGGCGGGCGCCCAGGATTTCGGCAAGTTCGCCCGCGGCATGACGCCGGAGCGTATCCATCTGAAAGAGGCGGTCCTGGGCAGTCACGAAGCCCTGCGCGAAGACCAGGTCGTCGAGCGACTGCGCGCGAAGGTGCGGCACGCCCTGCGCATCGCGGGCGACGGTCACGGGTGCGACGAGCCCTGGTACCGCCAGGCTGCCGTCGATCTGCGGCAGGGCCTTTGCGGTCGTCGACCGCACCCAGCCACGCGCCGCGAAGAACGCGATGATGATGAGCACGACCAGGGTCAAGGCGGTGAAGAAGCCTGCCTTCGCCAGCCAGCGCGGGTTCGAGCGGCGCCGCGGGCGCTGGTGCGGGACGTAGCCCGGGTCGGTTACGCTGGCTGCAACCGTTGCGGGGTGATGTTCGTGAAGCTCCGGCTCAGCCGCGTTCTGGCGTGTCTGCAGCCGCGGTTCCTGCTGGTGGGGATCATCGAAACTCATGTGAAATCGAGTCTAAATGGCGGCCCCTGTGGTAGGCGGCAGCTGCGCGCGGGGACCCTGGTCGGGGGTGAGGAAGTAGGCGCGGCGAGGCAGCGTGAGGTGGATGATGACGCCCACCAGCAGCAGCGCCGGCAGCACCAGCACGCTGCCTTCGGGGCCCGTACTGCCGCCCGAGAGCAGCGCTGGACCGAGAGGGTGCGTGTCCAACAGGTGGCCCTGCGCGGCGATGCCCGAGTCGTGCACGCCGAAGAGATAGGATTGCGCCCAGTCCCACGAGGTATGGAAGCCGATCGCCCACCAGAGCGAGCCGGTTCGCCAGAGCGAGTAGGCAAAGACCGCGCCGGCGAGCCCGACGGCCAGGATGCCGGGGGCCGTCTCACCGGGGTTGCCGATGTGGCCGAGCATGAACAGGCAGACCGAGAAGAGAAAAGCCGCGATCCAGAAGCCCCAGGCGTGAGCATGGCGATCCTCCGGCGAGAGCGCGCGAACGATCCCCGCGACGCCGCGCGAGACGGTGTACTGGAGGTAGCCGCGGGTCAGGAACTCCTCTGCCAGCACTACCAGGAAGAAAGCCAGCAGCCACCTGGCACCGGAAGTGACTGCGGCCGAACCATGCAGGGCGACTCCGTCGAAGCTCAGCGCGTGGGCAAGCCACAACGCGCAGACCAGTCCGGCGAGGCAGATCACTCCCCACGCCAGACCCGTGACGATATCCAGCGGCATGCGCTTCGCGGTCAGGCCGTAGCGGCGGAACGGCCGCCGCTCGATCAGCGACATCACGAGGGCGGCCAGCGCCACCACCCCAAAGGTCACCCCATCCCCCACGATTGTCGTGATCGGGGTCATGGGCATGGGCGCCCCTTTCACCGGCTTCGGCAGCAGGTGCAGGTGCGCGATGACAACGCCGGAAAGCGCCGCAAGGCCGGCTGCGAGGATGAGGAACAGCAGCAGGCTCCAGCCGGCGCGCAGGCCATCATCGCCGAGAACGAGCCGGCGCAGGGTGGGCCGTTCCGGGTCGAGCGGCGCCGGTGCGCCGTTCGCTTCAGACAGAAAGGTTTCTTCCATGCGTCTCCTGGGCCGGGCTTCGCTGCGGCTCGGCCTCGCTGGTGCTCGGCTTTGCTTGGCCGGCTTCGCTGGGCCGGCTTCCTGGGGCCGGGCCTCGGTCTCCTGAAATGGGCGGGCCATTGTCGCCCGATGGTAGCTGAGCGGGTTACGAAAGGGAATAGCTGCTGGTTCCCGTGATATCTGTGCGAGCTTATATACTGGTGATCTACGATGACCTTCCGGGTGCTGCACCATAACAACTGCTTTGACGGCGCGTGTTCTGCTGCCGTTTTCACCAAGTTCCACCGCGAGTGTGTCGGCGGCGGGCAGACCTACGAGTATTGCGGGTTGCAGCACCAGCCGGGCGGCGCCATGAACCAGGACATCTTCGGCCCTGGCGAGAACGCCATCGTCGACTTCAAGTACAGCGATTCGGACAAGCTGACCTGGTGGTTCGATCACCATGAAAGCGCCTTCATGACGCCCGAGCTGCGCGAGCATTTTCTTGAGGGGCAGCTGGGAGAACGCGCCAGACGCCAGTTCTTCGACCCCACGTATATCTCCTGCACCGGGTACATCGCGCACATCGGCAAGACGAAGTTCAACTGGGATGTGACCGGGCTCGACGACCTGTTGAAGTGGGCGGACATCATCGACGGCGCACGCTTCGCCTCGGCCGAGGCCGCGGTCGAGATGCGGGAGCCCGCGATGAAGCTCGCGCTCGTGATCGAGAACACCACCGACCCGCACTTCATTCCGCGTGTCATCCCGATGCTCACGCAGATGCCGTTCGAAGAGATCATCGCGCAGCCCTTCGTGCGCGAACTCATTCAGCCGCTGTGGGAGAAACACACCGCCACCAAGGAACTCATCCGGCAGCGCGCGGAGTTGAAGGACGGCGTGGTCGCCCTCGACATTCTCGACCAGGAGACCGAGGCGCTCAACAAGTTCATCCCCTACTATTTTTTCCCGGAAGCGACCTACACGATCGCCGCCACGCGGTCGAAGACGCGGACGAAGATCTCGGTCGGCACCAACCCCTGGACCACCCGCACTGCCGATCAGCTGGAGAACCTCTCCGAGGTCTGCCTGCGCTACGGCGGCGGGGGCCATGCGCGCGTCGGCGCCATCAGCTACGGCCCGGAAGAAGCCGAAAAAGGCAGCCTGGTCACCGCCGAAATTGTCGCGGACCTGCGCGCCATCGAACGGCAACGGTAAGAACAGGCAACCGCAAGTGCGTCCTGACGCCGGACGGGCGCCACTTCGTGGGGTGGTGGCTTCGCGTGGTAGCCAGTCGCACTCCGCCTGCAGAAGCAACACGAAGCGATCACCCCACGAAGTGTTCGCCGCCCGCGATCAGGGCGCACTTGCGGTTGTTCTTGGCCTACGGCTTCGGGTGCAGCGGCAGGAACTTGGTGATGTCGTTGAAGATGACGACTGCGGCGAACAGGACGATGCAGACGAAGGCCACCTGGTAGACCCGCTCCTTGAAGCGCGGATTGAGATCGCGGCGGAGGATCGATTCAATCGCCAGGAACAGGATCATGCCGCCGTCGAGAATTGGAATCGGCAGCAGGTTGAAGATGCCGAGATTGAGCGAGATCATCGCCATGGTCTGGATGATCGGCAGCCAGCCTGACATCTCAAACGCCTGGTGAACCTGCACGCCGATGCCGATGGGGCTTGAAAGCGACTTGACCGAGACCTGCCGCGTCAGCAGGCGTTGCAGCACTTCGAAGATCAGCCGCGAGTTCTTCACGTTGTAGTCGAGCGAAGCGCCAAGCGCCTGGACCAGCGAAAGATGGTCGACGTGGGTGGGCGGGAAGCCGGGATTGAAGCCGGTCTGCCACGTCTTGCCCTCCTGCGCATCCGCGTAGACCGGCGTGACCTTCAGGTCGAGCGGCTTGCCTGCGCCGGGACGGGTGACGGTGAGGACTACCGGCTTGCCAGAGCCATCCTTCAGGTATGCGAGCAGTGCCTGCACCGAGTGCAAGCGGTTGCCATCGACCGCAATGACCTTGTCACCGGGCTGAAGACCGGCCTTCTGCGCGGGCATCTTGTCGGTGACGTGCAGCACGTCGATCGGCCCATCCTGCATCAGCGGGACGATGCCGAGGTCGGGGCTGGGATCGTAATCCTGCTGCCGGCCCTTGTAGTTGATGTCGAGCGTCGTATCGACGCGCTTGCCGTCGTGCAGGTAAGAAAAGGGCGTCTTCTGGGTGAGGTCGAGGCTGGAGCGCTGCTCGACGTCGAGCCATGTGGGGTTTTCGATCGAATCGATGTGGACGATCCGGTCGCCGGCCTTCATGCCGGTCGCCGCGATCGGGCTGCCGGGCGAAACGTAGTCGGCGACGGTCGCCTGCGAGATGAAGTCTTCGACCTCGTGGTGGGCCATGAAGAGCCCGGTCATCAGGCCGATGGACAGGATGAAGTTGGCGATGGGGCCGGCGAGCGTGATGACCACGCGGTGCCACCGGGGATGGTTCTGAAACTCGCCGGGGTCGGTGTTGTTGTGGGTCTCGCCGGGCAGCTCACCGGCCATCTTGACGTAGCCGCCGAGCGGCAGCAGGTTGAGCTGGTAGGACGTGCCGCCGGAGGTGAAGCCGACGATCTTGCGGCCGAAGCCGATGGCGAAAGCCTCCACCCGCACGCCGAGCAGCTTGGCTGCGGCGAAGTGGCCGAACTCGTGGATGAGCACCATGATGCCGAGGACGACGCCGAGTTCGGGGATAGCGGAGAGGCTGGATGCGGAGAAAAACGACAAGGTGAAACCTCTTGCGGTTTGATGGTTCAGGAAGAAGGACCGGCCCCAGGGACTCTCCCGACCGGTGTCTAAGCCTAGCCTCTCACGAGGCTCTCGGCAATGACCCTTTCGGCCGTGAGGCGGGCTGCTTGATCCGCTGAAAGGACCTCGGGAATAGACGAAGGGCGCGCGGCCGGCGTGAGCGCCAACACCCTTTCGATTGTACGTGGGATGCCCAGAAACGGGATTTTTCCGGCGAGGAAGGCGGCGACGGCGATCTCGTCCGCGGCGTTGAGCGCGATGCAGGCAGACGGACCAGCGGCGGCTGCTTCGTAGGCGAGCCGGAGGCAGGGGAAACGGCCGAAGTCGGGCTCGGCGAAGTCGAGCTGCGCAAGTTTCGCCAGGTCGAAGGTGAGGGTCGAGGCGGGGCGCTCGGGGTAGGCGAGCGCGTAGAGGATGGGCAGGCGCATATCCGTGACTGAGATTTGCGCCAGGATGGAGCCGTCGACGAACTCGACCAGCGAATGGACGGTGGACTGTGGGTGGACGGTAACCCGGACCTTTTCAGGGGGCAGGTCGAAGAGGCGGCAGGCTTCGATGACCTCGAAACCCTTGTTCATCATGGTGGCGGAGTCGATGGTGATGCGCTGGCCCATGACCCAGGTGGGGTGCTTGAGCGCCTGGGCGGGGGTGATGTGTTCGAAGTCTGCGGCAGGCGTCTTGCGGAAGGGGCCGCCCGAAGCCGTGAGCCAGACCTGCGAGACCTCGGCCGGCGTGCCGCCGCGCATGCATTGGTGGACGGCGTTGTGTTCGGAGTCGATGGGGAGCAGCGCGACGCCTTTGGCGCGCGCAGCCGCGATGATGAGCTCCCCCGCCGCGACGAGACACTCTTTATTCGCCAGACCAATGGTGCGGCCAGCCTGGACCGCGGCGTAGGTGGCCTCGAGCCCGGCGACGCCGACGATGGCCGAAACGACGAAGGTGACGTCGGGATGGGTGGCGACGGCGATGGTGCCAGCGGTGCTGGACTGGACTTCGACCTGAGGTAGGCCGGCGGCACGCAGCCTGGTGCGCAGTTCGTCAGCCAGGGGCTCGGTCGAGATGGAGATGAGTTGCGGCTTCCAGCGTTTTGCCTGCGCGAAGGCGAGGTCGAGGTTGCTGCCGGCGGCGAGCGCGACCGGGGTATAGCGGTCGGGGAACTGCTCGCAGATGGAGAGGGTGGAGGTGCCGATGGAGCCGGTCGAGCCGAGGATCGCGATCTTCTTCACATGGTCTATTTTCGCAGATGCCGGGTGGGTGCACGGGGTGCGGAGCGGAAAAGCGGGTTCCTTCGCCGCGCTGCGAAGTACGACCATTCGAGCTCGCTGACTGAGCTGTGCGATGCGATTGGCCGGTCCGCTGCGGACGCCGGCGGGGTGCTGATCCCATAGACTGGGGGGCATGAGCTTCGACCAGAGGAAGGCGACCAGACGGGGGATTGTCGAACCGGTGGTGTTGCGCGGGCAGCATGTTCGGCTAGAGCCGCTCGCGCTCGCGCATCATGACAGCCTCGCGGCGGCCGTAGAGGACGGCCTGCTTTCGCAGCTCTGGTACACGGCGGTGCCTGGGCCCGACGGAATGCAGGCAGAGATTGTGCGGAGGCTTGCGCTGCAGAAGAAGCGGTCCATGCTGCCGTTTGCAGTGCTCGATGCGGCTGGTGTGCCCGTCGGTATGACGACCTATATGAATGTCGACGAGGTGAATCAACGGCTCGAGATCGGGTCGACCTGGTATGCGCAGCGCGTGCAGCGGACAGCTTTGAACACCGAGGCCAAGCTGCTGCTGCTGACCCATGCGTTCGAATCACTGGGGTGCATCGCGGTCGAGTTTCGCACGCACTTTCTGAACCAGCAAAGCCGTCGCGCGATCGAACGGCTGGGCGCGAAGCTCGACGGCGTCCTGCGCAACCACGCCGTCGCAGCCAACGGCTCACTGCGCGACACCTGCGTCTACAGCATCGTCGCCGCCGAATGGCCGGCAGTGAAGGCTCATCTGGGGTGGCAGTTGGAAAAGACAAGAACAAGTGCGTCCTAACGCCGGACGGGCGCCACTTCGTGGGGTGATGGCTTCGCGTGGTGACCAGTCGCACTCCGCCTGAAGTAGCGACGCGAAGCCTTCACCCCACGAAGTGGTCGCCGCCCGCGATTAGGGCGCGTTTGCTCTTGTTCTTCGCCAGCCGCTACCGGAACAGTCCTTGCCAGTCTTTCAGCAGCAGGATGTACCAGAGGACCGGGGCGGCGAGCAGGAGTGCGTCGATGCGGTCGAGGATGCCGCCGTGTCCGGGGAGCAGGGTGCCTGAGTCCTTGACGCCGGCGCCGCGCTTGATGGCGGACTCGAGCAGATCGCCGAGCTGCGCGGCGATGTTGAGCACGATGGCGAGCAGGACCATCTGCCATGCGGGGATCGAGATGATGTGCAGTGCGGTGAAGCCGCGGCCGGCAAGCGTGATGCCGAGGTAGTAGATGCCCATGCCGCAGCCGACCGAACCGATGACCGAGGCGACCGAGCCCTCAATCGTCTTGTTGGGTGAGAGTCGCGGCGCGAGCTTGCGCTTGCCGAAGTTCTTGCCGATGTAGAGGGCGAAGATGTCGCCCATCCACACGCAGACGAAGAGGAAGACGAGCAGGCCGGTGCCGTCTTCGTGAGCCTTGATCAGTGGCAGAAGGGTCAGCGGATAGACGACGTAAATGAGCGCGAAGAGGCCGAGCGCGGTGTCGAGCAGGACGCGTTCGAGCGGCGCGCGGAAGCCGGACCAGGCAAGCAGGATGAAGGTGACGAGGGTGAGGACGGGAAGCTCGAAGTCGGGCAGGCGCAGGGTGAAGAAAAAGATGAGCGCCGTCGCCGCGAGCAGCCACCACAGCGGGATGTAGACGTCCTTCTGGTGAGCCAGGTCGCGGTACTCGTATGCCGCGAGCATGGCGACGATGGCGGCGGCTGCGGCCATCAGCCAGAGCGGGCCGAGGAAGATGATCGCCATGACGGCGGCGATCAACACGAGTGCAGTAAGGATTCGTTTCATTCAGGGGCTAGCGTTTGGAGAACTCGGCGGCGATGATGTCGGGGGATTCGAGGGCATCTTCCTTGCCTTCGAGCAGCTCGTCGGTGCCCTCGCCGAGACCGCCAAAGCGGCGTTCGCGCTGCTGGAAGTTGTGAATGGCCTCGAGCAGGTGGAGGCCGCGGAAGTCGGGCCAGAGGCGGTCGGTGACGAAGATCTCGGCGTAGGCGATCTGCCACAGCAGGAAATTCGAGATGCGCTGCTCGCCCGAGGTGCGGATGACGAGGTCAGGGTCGGGCATGTGCGCGGTATACAGGTGCGACGAGAGGGTCTGCTCGTCGATGCGGGCTTCGACGCCGTCGACCTGCAGCAGGTCTTCGAGCGAGATACCGCGCCTGTGGGCTTCGTCGATCATGCCGGTGATAAGCGCGCGGCCGGCGTCGACGATCTCCGCGCGACTGCCGTAGTTGAGCGCCAGGGTGAGGGTGGTGCCGGTGTTCCTGCCCGTCTCCTCGGACGCCCACTGCATGGTGTCCTGGATCTCCTGCGGAAGCCCGCGGGTCTGGCCGATGTAGCAGACGCGGACGTTGTTATCGTTCATGCGCTTGACGTTGCCGACGAGGTAGCTCTTGAGCAGGGTCATCAGGAAGCTGACTTCGGACTTCGGCCGGCGCAGATTGTTTTCGAGCGAGAAGGCGTAAAGCGTGATCCAGGGGAGGTCGATGCGCGATGCGGTTTCGACGACGTACTGCACGGATTCGGCGCCCTGCTGGTGGCCGAGAAAACGCTTGAGCGCGCGTTTGCCGGCCCACCGCCCGTTGCCGTCCATGATGATGGCGACGTGATCGGGGATGCGGGCGGGGTCTAGCTGGGCGTAGATCGCCGACTCCTCGGGCGAGAGTTCACCGAGGCGGCTGGGCGTCTTCAGAACGCCGTTGGACGTGGGGAAAGCGGGGATCGGGGAACGCAAAAGGGCTGCCTCAAAACTGCTCTGGTAAGCATACTAGGTGAGGAGCAACAGCGCGCTCTGCGCCGCGTGCGGCGGGCCGGTGGAACGGGCGGCCTGCATCGAAAACCAGGGCTTGGGAGGAGAGGGCCGCACCCTTGCGAGTGCGGCCGGAGGTTTGCTGCGGCTTGCCGGACCTACGCCGAGCGGCGTCGGCCGGCGGCGAGTTCGCGCACGTGGTTGAGGAAGATCGACCGCTGCAGCGAATCCAGCCTCGAGGTATACGCGGCGATCTCGGCGAGGAACGGATCGGTCATCAACATCGACGTCTCGTTCGAGTGCCGGGTGTTGGCGTCCCGCAGCAGGGCCGACATGTCGACATCGAGCGCCCTGGCGAGGCGATCGAGTGACGAGAGCGTCGGCATGGCCTTACCGTTCTCGATCTTCGAGATGTAAGTGCGGGGCACGTTCATGCGGGCGGCGAGCTGGCGCTGCGAAAGATTGCGCACATGGCGCAGATCGCGAACGGCAGTGGCGACCTGAATGCCTTGCGGCGCTTCGGCAGCGGCGGGAACGAGGGCGAGCGGGGCGGGTGCCGGCGCCGGCTTCTCGATTTCGAGGCTCTTTTTGCACCGTCTGCAGGCGACGCTGGTGCTGCGGAACTGCACCAGCTTGCAGTGGTTGCAGCGCAGTACTTCGCGTTGCGCGTGCGGCTGAACAGCGGCCTGCACGACCTCGGTTGGTCCCAGGGGAGCCATCATGGTTGCCATAAGTTGTGTTTTGCGGGCGGCTGCCAGAGCAAGGAAACCGCAACACAAGCGTCCGATAACGGAGACCTGCGATGTGCCTAGAGTGACACTGGGAATCAGGGGAGTCAAGGTGGATTACAGACGTAACCCGAGGAAAACCGGAAAAACCCGAAGTGGAACCACAGGAGTAAACATCCGCGTTGGGTAGGATGAGGGAGAGGTGGAGGTCCTGATGGCTAAACGCACGGAGGCATTGAGGTTGCTCGAAGAATGGACGGCGGGAGAGAGTCTGCGAAAACACGGTCTCAGCGTCTCCATCTGTTGCGAGGCGTACGGACGGCTGGAAGCGGCCAAATTAGGCATTGACGGCGCGCAGGCTGAGGAAGTGGTGGACAAGTACGCCGCAACCGGGCTGCTGCACGACTTCGACTACGAGAAGCACCCCACCCCGGCGGAGCATCCGTTCGTCGGCGTGGCCTACCTGCGCGAGCATGGCTGGCCGGAGGAGATGCTGCACGCGATCCTGGCGCACGCGGATTACTCCGGGGTGACGCCGGAGACGCACCTCGACCGAACGCTCTTCGCGTGCGACGAACTCGCCGGCTTTCTGACCGCGTGCACGCTGGTGAAGCCGACCAGAGCGATCGCCGAGGTGGAGGTGAAGGGCGTGCTGAAGAAGATGAAGGACAAGGCGTTTGCCCGGGCGGTGAGCCGGGCAGACATGATGCATGGGGCGGAACTGCTTGGGGTGCCGCTCGAGCAGCACGTCGCGACGTGCCTCGGGGCGATGCAGGCGCGGGCGGACGAACTGGGCCTGGCGGGGACGGCCGCCTAGGCCGCGGCGTCTGCGCTCGTCAGCAGGGCTTCAAGGTCGAGCGGACCGGTGAACATCGCGAGGTTGCCCCCGGCATCCGTCGGCCAGTCGGACTTTGGGCGATCCCAGTAAAGTTCAACGCCGTTCTGGTCTGGGTCGCGGAGGTACAGTGCCTCGCTGACGCCGTGGTCAGAGGCGCCGTCGAGAGGAACTTTATGGGCAATGAGGCGCTTCAGCGCATCACCCAGCGCGGCGCGGGTGGGGTAGAGGAGTGCCAGGTGGTAGAGGCCGGTGGCGCCGCGCGGCGGTGGTGCGCCGCCCAGGCTCTCCCACGTATTGAGGCCGATGTGATGATGATAGCCGCCGGCCGAGATAAAGGCTGCCGAGGTGCCGAAGCGCATCTGCAGTTCAAGGCCGAGGACGCCGCAGTAAAAGTCGAGCGCACGGTCGAGGTCTGCGACCTTTAGATGAACATGGCCGATGCGGACTTCGGGGTGAATGGGGGTGTTCGCCATGTGGATTGGAGTAGCCCTGGACCCGGCGGGACTCAGCTCTTGTTCTCGAGCGCGGCAAAGACCGGGGTCGGATCCCAATAGGCGTTGACCAGCGCGATCTCGCCCTGCTCATTGCATTGAATGACGTCGATGCCTTCAAACGAAATGCGTTTGCCGCCAAAGGTAACGACGAAGCCATTCCACTTGGCGGCGGCGGTGTTGCCGCGGATGTAGACGCTATCCTCAGTCAGGCCGAAGTCCTGGAAGCTGGAGGAGAGATGCGCAAGGAAGCCGCGCAATGCGTCGCGGCCGATCATGGGCGGTGTCCCAACCGGGTCGTTCGAGGTCGCATCTTCGGCAAACGTGTTGGCCCAGCGCTCGGGGTCGCGGGCGCGGAGGGCGGCAAAGTATTCGGCGACGGTTTCAGCACAGGTCGTTGGCATGGCGGGATTCTAGACCCGTTCAATGACACGCGCGAAGAATTAAGAGCCATGCGAGCGAAAGCACGAGCGACCCCGCAATCCCCACGGCGATGAGCGGGTTTCTGCGGGGGCCTGAAGCGGCGGTGGGATGGTTGGTGCGGCTGTTCTGCTGCGGGTCAAACGGGTTGTAGGTCAGCTCGATCGACTCGTTCTGTGGGATGGCCGCGTCCGATTCGAATTCGTCCGAGTAAAGCCGGCCGTGAGCGTAATAGTCGAACGTGATGCTGAAGCGCTTGCGCGTCGAAAAGCCGAAGGCAAGTGTGCCAAGACCGGGCGATTGGTAGCGGCAGGTGGTGACCGTGCCGGTCGTTGCAATCCAGGGCTCGGGCATCTAGAGGTCGGCGACGCGCAGACGCGGGATGCCTGCGGTGGCGAAGGCTGAGTTGGTTTCTTCGACTGAGCCGGGCAGCGCAACGGCGCGGCAGGCGTCTTCGAAGACGATGGTCTCAAACCCCAGGGCCTTGCCGTCGATAGCGGAAAAGCGCACGCAGAAATCGTATGCGAGGCCGGCCAGGAACAGGCGCTTGAGGCCGCGTTCGCGCAGGTACCCGGCCAGTCCGGTCGGCGTCCGGTGGTCGTTTTCAAGGAACGCCGAGTAGCTGTCAATCTCGCGGCGAAAGCCTTTGCGAAGGATCAGCTCGGCGCGTGAAATGTCCAGTGCTTCGTGCAAAGCCGCGCCCGGCGAGCCCTGCAGGCAATGATCCGGCCACAGCGTCTGCGAGCCGTAGGCGACGTCGATGCGCGTGTAAGGCCGCTCGCCCGGGTGCGCACTCGCGAACGAAATGTGCCCGGCAGGATGCCAGTCCTGGGTGAGGATGACGTGGTCGAAGCGCTGCGCAAGGCGATTGATGATGGGGATGACCTCATCGCCACCCGCGACCGCGAGCGCGCCGCCGGGCATGAAGTCCGGCTGCAGATCGATCAGCAGCAATGCGTCGGTCGGGTGCAGCTCCATCTGGTTAGCTTACCGCTTTGCGTGGGACGCGTGAGATGCACGTCATAGGCCGGGAGGGGTATCGTGTTCGCATGGCGAAGTCGAACGTGATCGACAGTAGATGGGCTGCGGGTTCCGCTAAGGCGCAGGCGAATGCGAAGGCGGGAAAGGCGCTGCTCGAAGAGGTGCAGGCCGAAGAGTCCGTCATCCGTTTGGGCGGTGGCAAAAAGGCGATCGAGGCGCAGCATGCAAAGCAGCGCCTGACCGCGCGCGAACGGATTGCGCTGTTGCTCGACCCCGGCACCGAGTTGCTGGAGCTTGGCCTCTGGGCAGCGCACGGCATGTACCAGGAGTGGGGCGGTGCACCTTCGGCCGGGACGGTTGCGGGCATCGGCCGGGTCGAGGGGCGGCTCTGCCTGATCATCGCGAACGATGCGACGGTGAAGGCCGGCGCGTTCTTTCCGATGACGGCCAAGAAGGTTTTGCGGGCGCAGGCAATCGCCCTCGACAATCACATTCCAACCCTCTATCTCGTGGATTCAAGCGGAGTCTTTCTGCCGCTGCAGGAAGAGGTCTTTCCCGATCAGGATGACTTCGGCCGGGTCTTCCGCAACAACGCCGTCATGTCGAGCCTTGGCATGCCGCAGATGACGGCCATCATGGGGATGTGCGTCGCCGGCGGCGCGTACCTGCCGGTGATGACGGATACGGTGCTGATGACCGAGGGTTCGGGGCTCTTTCTCGCGGGGCCTGCGCTGGTACAGGCGGCGATCGGCCAGAAGACGCCGGCAGAAGAACTCGGCGGCGCAGCGATGCACGCCGAAGTGTCCGGTACCGTGGATTTCAAAGAGCCCAACGACGAATCGTGCCTGCAGCGGTTACGTTCGCTGGTTGGGAAGATGGGTGCACGGGCGGCAGCACCTTTCTCGGTGACAGACTATGATCCGCAGCGCGATCAGCCTGCGTTTCCGGCGGATGACCTCTTCAGCTTCATCGACCCTGCGCCGGGCGCGAGCAACGTCTACGACGTGCGCGAGATCATCGCGCGGCTGGTCGATCGCAGCGAGTTTGACGAGTACAAGCAGGACTTTGGCCGGACGCTGGTCTGCGGCTACGCGCGCATCGGCGGCAGGGCGGTGGGCATCGTCGCCAACCAGAAGGTGAACCAGGTGCAGACCGTTGCCATGGGTCCGCAGGCGGGTACGAAGCGCATCGAGGTCGGTGGCGTGATCTACACCGAGGGCGCGCAGAAGGCTGCGCGCTTCATCATGGATTGCAACCAGAATCTCGTCCCGTTACTCTTCCTGCACGACGTCAACGGCTTCATGGTGGGCAAGGATGCCGAGTGGTCGGGCATCATCCGTGCGGGCGCCAAGATGGTCTCCGCCGTGGCGACCAGCGTCGTGCCGAAGATCTCGGTCATTCTCGGCGGCAGCTTCGGGGCAGGGCACTACGCGATGTGCGGCAAGGCCTACGACCCGCGCTTCCTCTTCGCCTGGCCGACGGCAAAGTACGCCGTGATGGGCGGCGCCGCGGCCGCAAACACCCTGGCCGAGGTGAAGGCGAAGCAGCTCGAACGCTCCGGCAAGACCGTGTCGGAGCAGGAAAAGCAGGAGATCTGGGCAGAGATCAAGCGCGGCTACGATACCGCCGCCGACCCGCGGTACGGCGCTGCGCGGCTGTGGGTCGACGCCATCATCGATCCGGCGAAGACGCGGGACATCCTGATCATCGCGCTCGAGGCCTGTTCTCTCAATCCGAATGTGCCGAAGTTCAACGTCGGGGTTATCCAGACGTAAGCTGGTAGGGGAGATTCAGTTGTCATGGTTAAGATTGTGGAGTGTCCGCGCGATGCGTGGCAGGGGTTGCCGGGCGCGATCCCGGCGGAGATCAAGGCCGACTACCTCCGGGTGCTGGTTGCGGCAGGCTTCAAACACATCGACGCCGTGAGCTTCGTTTCGAAGGCCGTCGTGCCCCAGATGGCCGATTCCGAGCTTGTCCTCGAGTATCTCGACCCGCCCGACGATGTCGAGATCATCGGCATCGTGGTGAACGAGAAGGGTGCGGAGCGCGCGATCGAGACCGGTTCCGTCGCGACCCTCGGCTTTCCTTACTCCATCTCGCCGCAGTTTCTCAAGCGCAACCAGAACCAGACCCCCGAGGAGTCCATCGAAGCGCTTGAGGCGATCGGCACTCTTGGCTACAAGGCAGGGCTCGACGTGGTCGCTTACGTGTCGATGGCGTTCGGCAATCCCTACGGCGACGCCTGGTCGATTGACGAGATCGTCGATGCGTGCGACCTGCTCGTGGATTGTGGCGTGACGCAGATCTCGCTCGCAGACACGGTCGGGCTCGCCTCGCCGCGCATCATCGCCGATGCGGTCAGCGATGTCCTCGCAGTGCATGACGGCGTTGAGATCGGGGTGCACCTGCACGCCGCGCCGGCCAACGCCGAAGCGCTGATTCGCGCAGCCTACGGCGCCGGTTGCCGGCGCTTCGATGCCGCGATCGGCGGCCTTGGTGGTTGTCCGCTCGCGCAGGATGCGCTGGTCGGCAACCTTCCTACCGAAGAGCTGCTGCGTGTGCTCACAGAACTTGGCGCGGACCTGCCGCCGATGCGCCCGCTCGATGGCCTGCTCGCGGCCACGCGGGAGATCGAAAGAAAGTATGGGACGAAGATCCAGTAAAAGAAGATCCAATAAAAGAAGCTTCAGGAACTACACGACATCGACCGGAACGTGCGCCGCGCGGAACGCTTCGGCATAGCGCTCCGGCATGGTGGCACGCTTCATCTCGCGATCGACGACGACGTGGGTGGTCGCCCCTTCGGTCAGCAGCAGCTCATCCGCCACGCGGTGGATCGAGTAGCGAAACGTCAGCACCGGCCCGCGGATACGCGACAGCGTGGTGCGCACGATCAGCTCATCGTCATAGCGAGCCGGTGCCTTGTAGCGCGCGGTCGCTTCAACGACGGCGATGTGCACGCTCTCTTCCTCTTCAAGCGTCTTGTAGTCGAGGCCCATCTGGCGGATCAGGTCGGCGCGTCCCACTTCAAACCAGATGAGGTAGTTGGCGTGATACACGACACCCATCTGATCGGTTTCTGCATAGCGAACGCGAATGCGTGATTCTGAGGTCATGCTTCCAGCATAAAGATTAAACTCGCCGTGCTCGCTGGCAGCGGCCACTTCGCGCCGCAATCGATCGCTTCAAGTCAGGTGCTTCAGCGCCACACAGGCTTGCGCTTCTCAAGGAAAGCGGCCACGCCTTCGTGGAAGTCCGGCGTCTCGCGGGACTTCGCATTGGCCTCGAGCGAGTGCGCAATCGCCGCGTCGAGCCACGCGCGATTCTGGTCGGCGATCAGCCGCTTCGTGGCGCGGAGCGAGCTCGGCGAATTCGCCATCAACACCTCGACCTGCTGCTGAACCCGCGACGAAAGTTGATCCGCAGCCACAACCTCGGTGACGAGACCAAGCGCACACGCCTCCGTAGCGCTGAAGAGACGGCCCGTCAGCAAAAGGTCGCGCGCGCGCTTCTCGCCGATCTGCAGCGTCAGGTAAGCCGAAACCAGCGCCGGCACAAATCCGATCCTCACCTCCGTGTAGCCGAACTTCGCCGCAGGCACCGCGTAGGTGAAGTCGCACAGCGTGGCGAGGCCCGTGCCTCCTGCGACCGCATGGCCCTGCACCGCGGCGATGGTCGGCACCTGCAGTTCGTAGAGCGAGCGAAAGAGCCGCGCGATGCGCTCCGCGTCCTCGGTCAGTTCACTCGCAGATCGGTCCCTCATCGCCTGCAGCGCGGAAAGGTCTAGACCCGCGCAGAAGGCCTCGCCGGAGCCGGTCAGGATGACGACCCGCGTCGACGCGGATTGGCCCGCGTCCTCGAAGGCGGCAATCAGCTCGGTCTGCATCGCGGGCGTCATCGCGTTGCGGCGCTCGGGACGGTTGAGCGTCACGGTGCGAATGCCCTCGTGCTCGTCAATCAGGATCGTCTCAGGCATGCCGTCTCACAAAGTTCATACGGGGCTCAGCATGCCGCGTGGTTTCACGTGCTCGCGGATAAAGCGGATCGTGGTTTCAAGCGGCGTCCCCGGGCCGAAGATGGCGGCGACTCCATTGGCTTTCATCAGGTCCGCGTCCTGCGCTGGAATCGTGCCGCCAAGCACCAGCAGGATATCCTCCGCCCGTGCAGCCTCGAGCAGCGCATGGATTCTCGGCACGATCATCGTATGCGCACCCGACAGGATCGACAGCCCAATGCAGTCGACATCCTCCTGGATGGCAGCGGAGACGATCATCTCCGGCGTCTGCCGCAGGCCGGTGTAGATGACCTCCATGCCCGCATCCCGCAGCGCACGCGCAATGATCTTCGCCCCGCGATCATGGCCATCGAGGCCCGGCTTGGCGACGAGAACGCGGATCGGCGTGGAGCGGACAGTCATGGCAAGGAGGAGTATACGGGTTCCGAAATGGTGTTGGCCTTTTGGCTTCCACCCGCTCCGGGGGATCATCGTCCGTGCTCTCAACCGATAGACTTACGCCATATCCTGCAGCCTCGAAGCAAAACGCCAGGGAGCCATTCTATGTTCTGCATCACGAAGCGCAGTCGGCGCCGCACCCTGCTGACGTTCCCCTCCGTTGCCAGGCTGTGTCTGCCGTTGGCGCTGGCCGCCGCGGCCGGAGGGCAGGCGCTGACCTCGGTGACCGCGCCCGCAACCGACTCGCGCTTCGAAGTCTACGGCGGCTACGGCTTCCTCTACCCCGAGCACAGCGACATCCGCGGACTCGCCTTTCCCGAGCTCTACAACCCCAACGCGACGGTCAACGCCACCTACTTCTTCTCGCGGCACTTCGGCGCCCAGGTGGAAGGCAGCTACTTTTCGCTCGGACCCACACTCGATGCTTCCGGACAGTGCAACGCGGTCCCGTGCTCGCCCGCCGGGCAGAAGGTTTACACCGCACAGGCCGGCCCGGTCTTCCGCTATCCAATCGGCCGGTATATTCCCTTCGCACACCTGCTCGGCGGCGGCGAGAAGGTGAACGGACCCTACTACAATCCGCTGAAGTGGGGCTACGGCATCACGGGTGGCGTCGGCCTCGATTATGTTCTGCCCTACTTCCACAACCGGCTCGCCGTGCGGCCCATTCAGGCGGATTTTCAATACTCGCAAACGCAGTTCGGCCCGGTGGTTGAGCCTGCAGAGACCTCGGGCGGCCTCGCCACGATCAAGGCCGCCAAGCTCTCGGGCGGCCTCGTGATCCGCCTCGGCGCGCGCGACATGGATACCGGCTCGCACGGCGGCTTGATGCTCGACTGCAATGCGAGTCCCGCGTCTCTCTACCCCGGCGATCCCGTCTCCATCTCGACCTCGCCCATGAACCTGAATCCACGCAAGCTGTATCACTACCAGTGGAGTTCCTTCGGCGGCAAGCTGACGCAGACCGGGGATGGCGCGCAGATCGCCACCGCTGGCATGGTCCCCGGCGACTATGTGGTCAACGGAACGCTGTCGCAGGGTCACCAGCAGGCACAGTGCCAGACGAAATTCACCGTCCGGCCGTTCGAGCCGCCGACCCTCTCGTGCCACGCGAACCCCGGCTCCGTGCAGTCGGGTGGCGTAGCCACCATCCTCGCCGATGGCGTCAGCCCGTCGAGCCGCGAGCTCTTCTACACCTTTACGACCGACGCCGGTCAGCTCGCGCCCATTGGCAACAAGGCGCAACTGCTCACCGCCGGACTTAGCGCGACGACCATCCACGTCACCTGTAACGTCGCGGATGATCTGGGCCGATCAGCCACCGCATCGACCATCGTCAACGTGACGACGCAGCGCACCGCGATGCCACCACTGGCCGACACGCAGGCGCTGTGCGGCGTGAGCTTCGAGCGCGATCGCCGCCGCCCGGTGCGCGTCGACAACGAAGCCAAGGCGTGCCTCGACGACATCGCCCTGAATCTCGCGCGCGAGCCAGCCGCAAAGCTGATCATCGTGGGCGATAGCGCCCCGGGCGAACGACCCGTCTCCGGCGAGCAGCGCAGCCTGAACGTCCGCGAATACCTGACCCGCGAAAAGGGTGTCGACAGCGGACGCATCGAGCTTCGGTATGGTGGCGCTTCGGGTCGCAGCGTCGAAAATATCCTCGTCCCGCCCGGCACGAGCTACAACAATCCCGGTACCACGGTCTTTGATCCCGCGAGCATCACGCGCGTGGGCCAGCCCTATGGGATGGCCTCGCCCGCTCGGCCTCGCGCTCATCATCACGCGGTCGCGCGGTATCGGGCGGTGACCCGGCATCGGCGCCGAGCAGGCCACCGGCAACGCCGCCGCCCGGCGAAGAGCGACTAGAGGTCTTCGTCATCCCCGATCGGCATGCCCGGCGGCGCGGCGATCGGCTTCGCCGCAACGAACCTGGCTGGGTCGCGCTTGAACTCCTCGATCCGTTCGACCAACGCCGCACGATGAATCGCCTCGGCAGTGTCGGCCGGCGCAGCAGCCGACGACCATGCCTTCAACGAGTCTTCGACGTGGGACCGCGCAATCGCCCGCGCCTGCGACGACGCAGCCGGATTCACCGCGAGCGCAAGCATCGCCTCGAGCGCCCGGAACTCCACCGCCCGTTCGACCTCCGACGACAGGCTGTGCCCGCTCTCCGTCCGAACAGCGGTGGTCTTCGAAACCGCCTCGAGCACACCCCGCAGCGAAGGCGCATCGGCCTCGCGCATGTGGTATTGAACCAGCCGCGACGCGCGCGCCGGATCGAGCAGCATCCGCAGCGTCAGGTCGGCCGCAGCCTCCGCGGCCGCGATCGGATCGAACGTCAACCCGGTCTCGGACGGAAACGACTCGCTCGTCCGCTCAGACCCCGGCGGCATCGGCGGCAGAATCCTCAGCAGCGCCTCGGGCAGCGTCAGCACGTCGGCCGACAGCGTCTTCAGCACCGCCTCGAGCGCCCTCTGCTGGTCCGCGGCAGCCACGATCGTCGGCAGCAGCTGCCCATCGCCGCGCAGGCTGTACCGGTAGTCCAACCCGCCTATCTCCTTGATCGCCGCCTCGGCCTGGTAGCGATGGAAAAGGTACAGCGGCACCAGCGTCTCCTCCAGCTGCGCCATCGGCATGCCAGGCTTGATGGCGTTCTCCCCGAAGCGCGCCAGCGCTGCCTTGCGAACCGCAAGCACGCGATCGAGCTCGACCGCCGGGTCCGCTCCGTTGTCCCACAGGTGCGCATGCGGCTGCGCGCCGGAGAACGGACGCGCATCCTCATCCGTGATGTAAATCAGCCCCGTCTTCTCGCTTGCGGCCAGCAGCTTGTTCAGCTCTGCATGCTCATCCACGCCGGCCGCGAACTGCCGATAGCCGTAGTCGATCGCCACCTTGTCCCACTGCCCGATGTTCACCGCGTACGCCTTCGAAAGATCCGGCACGCCATCCTTGCCCAGCGTGACGTAAGGATGCGGATAGTCCATCACGCTCGCCGACTGCGCGAACGCAGACGCCGCAAAATTATGTGACAGCCCGAGCGTGTGCCCCGTCTCATGCGCCGCAAGCTGCCGGATGCGCGCCAGCACCATCTGCAGCATCGGGTCGGTCGCCGGCGTGATCGCCCTGCCCGTCACGTACGGCGAAAGCAGCGCCTCCGCGATCAGGTAATCCTGCCGCCCGCGCAGCGAGCCCAGCGTCACATTCCCCTTGATGATCTCGCCCGTCCGCGGGTCGGCAACCACCGAACCATAGCTCCAGCCGCGCGTATAGCGATGCACCCACTGGATGATGTTGTACCGCGCATCCATCGGGTCCGCATCGGCCGGCAGCAGGTCCACCCGGAACGTCCCCGGAGCCCACCCCGCGGCCTGGAACGCCTGGTCCCACCAACGCGCACCCTCGACCAGCGCCGACCGCACCGGCTCCGGCGCACCACGGTCCACATAGTACTGAATCGGCTGCACCGCCTCGCACGCCCGGCGGCAGCCCGGATCCTTCTGCACCAGCCGGTGCCGGATGATGAACTGCTGATCCATCCGGTCGCCAAGCGGCACACTCAGGTCGCGGTACGACCCGGGAAAGTAGCCTGCGCGCGGATCGAACCGGCGCACCGCAAAACCCGGCCCCGGTAGCTCGAGAAACGACTGATGTTCGCGCACTGTCAACGCATGCGGGTCGGGCGTGACGTCCTGCACGTACTGACCCTTCGGCATGGCATCGGTCACAAACGTCAGCAGCGCCTCCACCTCGGTGTTCTTCGGAAACGCCTTCGTATGGTCGAGCGCGATCGCCGAACGCGACGCATCCAGCCGGTACGCACCCTGTTCGAGCCGCGTCAGCCTCTCCGCCACGCCGTGCGCATCATGCAGAAAGAACTCCGTCGCATCGACCAGCACCGCGCCCGAAGCGTCCGCCGCCTCCACCTTGAAGCCCGCCAGCACCGACTCCGGAAACGACTGCCGCACCGCAAGCTGCTCCGCCACGTCGGCGGCCGAAGACCGGAACGCCTGGTTCGGTTGGACCAGCAACACCTTCGGCCCGAAGCGCTCGAACCGCACGATGGCGCCCTCGGACACCTGTCCCCGGTCAAGCCCCAGGTCGTTCGATCCCGTCCCGTACGGCAGCCCATGCGTATACAAGAGGTCCTGGTCCAGCTTCGGGATCTCGAGGTAAAGCTTGCCCGCCGCGGCATCCCAATGGAGCGGCAGCAGGCCCGGCATAGGGCGCATCGCACCCGTAAATTCGGCGATGCTCGGTGGGGTCTTCGCTTCCTTTTGCGACACAGCCGCAACAGGCGCAAGCAGCAGGAACAGGATTGCCAGGCGCATGGTTTGTTGTAGCACGGCGGCCCCGCCGCCACGCGCCGAAACCACTCAGGAAGCCTTCGACCTCATGCCGTCGGCGTTCGCCGGAGCGCCCTCCTGAAACCGCGTCGCCGGCCGCGACAACCGCCACGCCTTCGCATACTTCCAGCTCACATACGTCGTGTGATACAGGTGCAGCAGAAGCCCCTCGCGCCCATCCAGGAACCCCAGCCGGAAGATGAAGTTCCACACAAACGTCAGCGACGGCACAGCCAGGACGTTCCAGTAAAACGCCGGCAGGCTCCGGCTCGTCTTGCCCAGCGATACCAGCAACTCCGCCCCCAGGGTCGAGTAGCGGTCCATGTGCGCCAGGTAGTCCTCAAGCGTCGGGTACGCATGATGGATCAAATCGAAATCCAGCGTCGCCGACGCGCCGTTGAACTGAATCGTCTCGTGCACCGGCCGGTCTTCAAAGCGCGGCGCCGGCGTAAAGTTCGCGACCGAACGGCGAAACAGCCGCAGCTTCGAATCCGGATAGTACCCGCCATGCTTCACCCACCGGTTCAAAAACAGGTTGCGCCGGTTGATGAAGAACGCATCCATCGGCGGGTAGCTCGGCAGCAGCACCTGCAACTGTTCCCGCAGCTCCGGCGACATCTCTTCGTCCGCATCGAGCGACAGGATCCAGTCGCCCGTGCACTCCTGGATCGCGAAATTTTTCTGCGCCGCAAACCCCGGCCAGTCGCGCGAAATGACCTTCGCCCCGAACGAATGCGCGATCTCGACCGTACGGTCAGTCGAATGCGAATCGACCACGATCACTTCATCGGCGAAGGCCACGCTCGCCAGCGTACGCCCAAGATTCTTCTCTTCGTTGAAGGTGATAATCGCGACAGAAAGGAGAGGCATGGTCAGTCTTTCAGTGCCGCCACCCCGAGCCCCGGGGCAGCCAGCTCTCCTTGGGACGTGCCAGGAGTCTTCGAGGAATTAACGGCCGGTCAAACAGATCAGATTGTATGCGAACGGACGCACCCGTTGAACTCTCCCCGGGCGCATCCCGTGTCAGGCCAGGCGAATCGCCTCGTCGCCCAGGTGCTCCCGCAGCAGGCGCTCGGTCAGCGGCTTCAGCGCCTCGCCCGTCTTCGCCAGCAGAAACAGCTTTGCCTCCTCCGACCACTCGAGCTTGTAGCTCGTCGAACGCGCCGAGATCCAGATCTGCCGCACCGGCGTCTGCGGCGTAAACACGAACTTCGCCGACCCATCCTCGAACAGCACGTTCAGCACGCCGTTCTTCTCCTCAGCCTCGAAGCCGCCCTCTTCCTCGGCGTCGATCAGCGATTGCTTCAATGCCTCAAGAGCCTGGTCCGAGACGCGGCGAAAGGTGGCTTCATCGATCATGAAGCTAGTTTACTGAAAGCCGCCGCCGCCTGCCCGCCGCTTGCCGCTACGCCTCGGTCGCAGCCGTCGCGACACTGTCCCGCGTGTTCTTCTGGACGGTGATCGCGGCAAACAGGCTCAGCAGGTACGCCATCGTGTAGAAGCCCTTTTCGGCCAGCGTCAGCCCGGCATTCCAGAGCCCGATCGTCATCAACAGAAGGCACAGCATCACCGAGATCCACGAAAGCCCGTAGTAGATATTGGTCACGGGAATCCCGTCGATCCGGTCCCGCACACTCTTCTGTACGGAGACGGCGGAGAACAGGCCGTACATCAACAACGTAAAGAAGTAACCCTTTTCGTTCAGCTGCATGGTGGAGTTCCACAGCCCGATGCAGAACGTCAAGGCGCCGGCGAACAGCGCGGTCCACGAAGCACCGATGAAGGCGGCGGAAGGCTTACGGTAAAGTTGGCTCAACGGACTTGCTCCTCAAACGACAGATGGTCAGTTCCCAGGCTCTACCCTGCCAGAGAACTGACCATCGACCACTCCCACAAGATGGGGATGTGCCGCCACGCAATCGCCTAGAACGGAATATCGTCGTCCGTGATCCCGTTGTCCCCATAATCCGGCACGGACGCCGGCGCGCGCTGGTCATACGCACCGGAAGACGACGACGCCGAAGCCGAAGAAGAGCTCTTCGCATAGCTCCCGCCGCCGCCGCCCGAATCCCCGCCCTTGCCGCCCAGCAGCGTCAGCTCATTGCACAGGATCTCCGTCTTGTATTTCTTCTCGCCCGAAGCCTTGTCGTCCCACGACCGCGTCTGGATCTTGCCCTCGATCAGGATCTGCGAGCCCTTCTTCACGTAATCCCGCACCACCTCGGCGGTCCGCTGGAAGCAGACGATGTTGTGCCACTCCGTCTTGTCCGCCCAGTTGCCCTGCGCGTCCTTGGCGCGGTCCGCGGTGGCCAGCGAAAAGCTCGCGACGGTCATGCCGCCCGCCGTGGAACGGATCTCGGGATCTTTACCCACATTGCCGAGAAGAAAAACCTTGTTGACGCCTTTTGCCATGATGATTGCTCCGCACAAACGTTCGTAGTTGCTCGCCTGATTCTACCGGAATAACCCAGGTCCCCCGGACCCGCCCTTTCCGCCCTGCTTTTGCTTTTCCACACGCCGGGAGTAGAATTCCGCGTCGCGCCTTTCGGAGTTCCTTCCTCGGCCTGCAGCAGACGAACCAACTCCGCAATCCTCGTATTGGGAGATCGCCATGAAGCAAAGCGTTTCGTCGTCGCCCCTCAGCCGCCCGCCCCTCAGCCGCCCGCCCTTCAGCCGCCTGCCCCTCAGCCGCCTCACCTTCGGCTCTCTGGCTCTGGTCAGCCTCACCCTCGCCGGTTGCCAGTACCGGTCCCGCTCCGACAACTACGTCCTCGTCGCATCCAACCTCAAACTGCCCTACTGGCAATCCGTGCAGGAAGGCTTCAAGGACGCCGCCGACCAGTACAAGGTCACCGCCCGCGTGCTCGGGCCGGATGGCTACGATCCCGCCGCAGAAGCGGATGCCTTCGGGGACGCCGTGCGCAGCCGCCCCGCCGGCATCCTCGTCTCGGCCGTCGACGCCTCGCGCATCGGGCCCGCCATCCGCTCCGCCATCGCCGCCGGCATCCCGGTCATCACCGTCGATTCGGACGCGCCCGTCAGCACGCGCCTCTACTTCATCGGCACCAACAACCTCGAAGCCGGCCGCCTCGGCGGACGCGAACTCGTCGATCGACTCGGCGGCAAAGGCAACGTGCTCGTCTTTTCCATCCCCGGCCAGCCCAACATCGAAGAACGCCTCAAAGGCTACAAGGACGCCATCGCCGGCAGTCCCGGCATCCGGATCGTGAACGTCGTCGCCACCGGCGGCGAATCGAACAGCGCCTTCGACGCCACCAACGAAGCCCTCCACAAGACCGGCCCCGACAAGATCGACGCCTTCGTCTGCCTCGAATCCGCCTCCGGCAACGCCGTCGCCGAGATGGTCAAGCGCGCCGGCGTCACCGACCGCACCATCATTGCAATGGATGTCAGCCCCGAAACCCTCAAGTACATCGATGACGGCACCATCGACTCCACCATCTCGCAGAAGCCCTACACCATGGGATTCTTCGGCCTGAAGTCGCTCGACGAGGCCAGCCGCTCGAAGGTTCTGCCCTTCAAGCCCAGCTACGCCGTCTATTCGAAATCGCCCTACCCGGCATTCGTCGATACCGGCAGCACGCTCATCACCAAATACAACGTGAGCCTCTTCCAGACCGCCTCGACCGCGAAGTAAGAGGGCAACGGGGCCCGCGCTAATCCTGCCGGCGCCGGTCGGCGTTCAGCTTCGCCAGCGCCAGCAGCAGCGTCAGCAAGCCGGTCGGCAGGCAGCCCATCGCCAGCATCAGGCACAGCCACGCCGCATTGGTATGCGGACCCTGCCGCCCGATGCCGCCAAACACCGTCGCCGCCAGCGCGGCGGCGATCGCCCCGGTCAGAAAGATCGAGAGGCCGGCAGTCAGCAGCTTACGGGTATCAGAACGCATAGGGATAAGGGTACAGGGAAGGGAAGCCGCCAGTCGCCGCGGCTTTGATAACGTGCCTACTTGTAGTGCGCCAGCATCCAGTACACCACCACGCCCGACAGCGAAACATACAGCCACAGCGGGAAGGTATACCGTGCAATCGCCCGGTGCAGCGCAAACCGGCCCGAAAGCGAGAAGAAAAACGTCACCAGGATCAGCGGCAGCGCCACCACCGACGCCAGGATGTGCGGCGTCAGCAGGACCCACAGATAGACGAAGCGCGCCGTCGGGTGGCCCAGCGGAAAGCGCGCATCCCCGTGCAGCGCGTGGTTTGCGATATACGAAACCAGGAAGAGGCTCGAAAAGAAGAACGCCGCGAACATCGCCGCGCGGTGCTGGCGAATGTGACCCTGTTTGATAAACGTGATGCCGAACAGCAGCGCAACCGTGCACAGTCCGTTCAGCACCGCATTCAGCGCCGGCAGGTAGCCGTAGTGCCGGCTCGCTGCGTCGAGTGGCACGTGGAAATAGACCAGCCACACCAGGAAGAGCGAGGCCGTAATCGAAAGCGAGACGATCGCAGCGACCGCCGAGAGCGGAGTGCGGAAGACCGGGATGGGCCGAGGGGTTGTCATGAGAGGCTCCACTCTAGTCTCGCAGATTCCGTCCGGACGGCCCGAATACTTTAGTCAGCGCTTAACTATCGCGCGATTTTTTGACGATACTTAAGCCAAAACTTAAGTGTTTCGAGTGCGTCAGCGTCGGCTGGCTCCCCCCAGCAGCGACCCCAGCACGCCCCGGATGATCTGCCGCCCGACGGTCGAGCCCATGCTGCGCGCCGCACTCTTTACCATCGCCTGGACCACGGTGTCGCCCCGCCGGCTGCCGGCCGGACTCTGCAGAATCCCCCCGAGCGCCGACCCCACCCCCTCAAGACTGCCCAGCCAGCCCGAGCCTGCCGCCGGCGCCGGAGCTGCACCGGCGGGTGCCGCCGCCGGGCTCGCCGCAACCTTGCCCTTCAGCTTCTCGTACGCCGACTCGCGATCGACCGCCGTCTCGTACACCCCGGCGAGGACGGAGGACTGGATGAGCGCGGCGCGCTGCTCCGGCGAAATCGGCCCGATCTGGCTGTGCGGCGGGCAGATCATGGCGCGCTCGACGATGCCCGGAATGCCCTGCTCCTCGAGAAACGACACCAGCGCTTCGCCCACGCCGAGCTGCGTAATCACCTCTTCGACATTGATCTTCGGGTTGGTGCGGAAGGTCTGCGCGGCTGCTTTCACCGCCTTCTGGTCGCGCGGAGAAAAGGCCCGCAGCGCGTGCTGCACGCGGTTGCCCAGCTGACCGAGGACGGTGTCGGGCACGTCGATGGGGTTCTGCGTGACAAAGTACACGCCCACGCCCTTGGACCGGATGAGCCGGACGACCTGCTCGATGCGCCCCTGCAGCACGCTCGGCAGGTCGTCGAAGAGCAGGTGCGCCTCGTCGAAGAAGAAGACCAGCTTCGGCTTTTCGGGATCGCCGACCTCGGGCAGCTTTTCAAAAAGCTCGCTCATCAGCCAGAGCAGGAAGGTGGCGTAGAGCTGCGGCGAACGCATTAGTTCGTCCGCGGCGAGGATGTTCACGACGCCTTTGCCGGCGGAATCGACCTGCAGCAGATCTTCGATGTTGAGCGCGGGCTCGCCGAAGAACTTGTCGGCGCCCTGCTGGCCGAGCACCACCAGCCCGCGCTGGATGGCGCCGACGCTCGCGGCGGAGATGTTGCCGTACTCCGACTGGTACTGGCTGGCGGCCTCGCCGACGTGCTGCAGCATCGCCTGCAGGTCCTTGAGGTCGAGCAGCAGCAGGCCGTTGTCGTCGGCGATCTTGAAGACCAGCGTGAGGACGCCGCTCTGCGTGTCGTTCAGATTCAGGATGCGCGAGAGCAGCAGCGGGCCCATCTCGCTGATCGTGGCGCGCACCGGGTGACCCTGTTTGCCGAAGACATCCCAGAAGACGACCGGGCAGGCCGCAAACGTCACCGCGTCGAGTCCCATGGCCTTGACCCGCGCGTCGAACTTGGGCGACGAGACGCCGGGCTGCGAGATTCCCGACAGGTCGCCCTTCACATCCGCCGCAAATACCGGCACGCCGATGGCGCTGAAGGCCTCGGCCATTACCTGCAGCGTTACCGTTTTGCCGGTGCCGGTCGCGCCGGCGACGAGGCCGTGGCGGTTGGCGAGCGCGGGAAGAAGAGAGAGCTCCTGTTCGGGGTCGAGCACCCTGGCGATCATCGGCATCTGCAGCATATCGGGGTCAGTACCTCACTCGGACGAGCCTACGGCATGGGCCGCGGGTTCCCCAAACCTGGTGTCTCGTTCCGCGCCACAAAAGCTTCAGTGCGAAGCATGAGGCTGCCGACCGAATGGCACGTTACGGGGGTGCTTGCCCTCATGCCGAAGCGGGAAATTCTGCTGCCGCGGCCCGGTATCGTCAATCCATGGACGACGAACTTCAGGAAAAACTTCAGCTCTTCGAACGCGCAGTCAAAGACCTCCAGCAGGTTTCGCGCAATGCCCTCGGCTTTCAATCCGCGATCGAGCATCACGGCATCACCTTCAACGTCAGCCGGCGCTATGTCGTCGCGGACCTCTCGCCGCTGGCCTACTTTCACCTCGTCGAGCCGATTGAGGAGACGCCGCAGGCGGCGGTCAGCCGTCTCTACGAGCGCATCTACCCGCTGCTCTCCTGCCGCCACCAGTGGACGGAGCTGCGCCGGGAGAGCGATGCGCACATCCGCAGCCTCAGTACGCTGAAGTTCAAGGGCTTCGCCGGTCCGCGCAAGTGCAAGGTGTGTACGGCTTTCGCGCTTGGCGCCGCGCTCCCCGCGATTGGCCGCGACAGCTTGTGGAAGTTCTGACACCGGCCATCTTTTGATCTGGCCTTGATGCGATTCCGCCGTATGCTGGCTGCGAACCGCCAACGGGGCCCTGCCGTTTGAACACGTCCGGGCCGGGATGGAGACGAACTCCTTCGGCTCCGTGCGCTCGATGCAGGCCGTGCTGGAGCAGATGCGGGCGCTCCGCAGCGGATGCATCCTGAACATCAGCTCGATTGCGCGGCGGTTGTCCATGTCGCCTCTCGGCGCTTACTGCGCGTCGAAGTGGGCGCTTGAGGCTATCTTGGAGGCCGTTGCGGGGGAGAGTCAAGCGCTGCAACGTGCGCGTGCTGCTGGTCGAGCCGGGCATTATCGACACCGCGATGGCCCAGCGGATCGGAAGACCTGGCGCCGGGTCCGCCTACACGCAGCCCGATCGTCTGGCGATGGTGTTTGCGAGCGCGTTGCAGCAACCCGTGCCGCCCTCCCGGGTGGCCGCGAAGCTTCTCGAGATCTTCGCCAGCGGCACCTGGCAGTTCCGCCACCTGGTCGGACTGGTCGGACCGGATGCCGGGCCGGTGACCGGGCTGCGCCCGGCGCATCAACGATGAAGACTGGATCGACTTCAATGCATCGGACGACGCCGCGTTCTTCACCCGGCTGTCCAGGGAACTTGCCTCCTGAAGCACCGGTCGGAGGCGGCCGGGTTGCTGAAAGCCGCATAATTCGTCAGGATGGGTGGACGCGATACGGCGGCGATGCTGCGCCGGGAAGGATCGCCTCCGGAGGCCCCTGCATGAAAGCTCGTTCGTTACGGATGTACCTCGGCACGCTGTTTGCCTGCCTGCTCCCGGTCACAGTGCCGGCGCTTGCCACGGCGCAAGCCGCCCCGATGAAGGTGGCGGTCGTCGGCCTGACGCACGGCCATATTGGTGGCTTCTTCCACGCCAGCGCGCTGACTCCCGCGGGTGGCATCCTGAACCGGCCGGATGTGCAGCTGGTCGCCGTGATCGAGCCGGACGACGCGTTGTGGGACAAGTACGCAAAGCAGTTTCAGCTGGCGCCCGGGCTGCACTTTCATTCGATCGCGGAGATGGCGGCGGCGCATATCAAGCCTGCCGCGACGCTGGTTTTCACGGCGCCCGACCAGCATCGGCGCATCGTCGAAGAGAGCGCGGCGCTCGGCATCAACGTGCTGATGGAGAAGCCGCTGGCCTTCACGTATGCCGATGCGCTCGCCATGCAGCATGCGGCCGAGGCGCATCACATTCACGTCTTCGTCGACTTCGAGACGGCCTGGTACAACAGCAACACCGAGGCGGTTCACCTGCTGCAGCATGATCAGCTTGGGCCGATTACCAAGGCCGTTTTTCGTGACGGGCACGAGGGGCCGGAGAAGATTCATGTGCAGCCGGAGTTTGGCGCATGGCTGAAGGACCCGAAGCAGGATGGCGATGGCGCGCTGACGGATTTCGGCTGCTACGGTCCGAACCTGATGACGTGGATGATGAATGGCGAGGCGCCGACTTCGGTGACCGCTGTGACCAAGCATCTGCAGCCCAAGCTGTACCCCGGGGTGGCGGATGAAGTGGACATGATCCTCAACTATCCGCATGCGACGGCGATCGTCGAGGGCTCGTGGGACTGGCCGTTTGCCGTGAAGCAGATGGACCTTTATGGCGAGACCGGCTATGCGAAGACGCATGACGGGGTCGAGATGGAGGTTCGCCTGAAGGGCGACAAGCAGAGCGAGGTGCGCAGTGCTCCGGCGCTGCCCGCGCCTTACGACGATCCGCTGCATTACATGGAGGCCGTGCTGAACGGGCAGATCACGGAGAAGGCTGATCTTTCGTCGCTGCGCAATAACGTGATCGTCGCCGAGATACTGGATGCGGCGCGACGCTCCGCGCAGACGGGCAAGACGGTGACGCTGCCGCTGGAGCGTTAACGTGTCGTGGATCGCCAGAACGCTTGCGGCCGTGCTTGGTTTCGGAAGCGTGACGGCGGGCGCGCAGATGGCGATGCCGGCGGTCGGCTCGGTGAGCCACCCGCACAAGGCAGCTGCCGAGGGGCCGTTCTACCAGTCCGACGGCACGCGCAGGATGGCGGAGAGGCTGCGATCGATCTATGCGGCGACGGACTTCCGGCTGGATGCGAACAAGGCTGGTGAGCGCGTGGCGTACTACAGCAAGCTGCTGGCGAGCCGGACGCTTGACCTGAACCAGGACTCGACGGTGCGGCAGCAGCTTGCGCGCGAGATGCTGTACGCCGGGGACAGCGAGGGCGCGATCCGGCAGCTTGAAGAGGTGCGGCGGCGCTGGATTGCAGCGCACGAGGTGATGCCGCCCGACGCGGTGAAGGAGCTTGGCCGCTGGCTGGCGATGGCGTACCTGCGGCTCGGCGAGCAGGAGAACTGCGCCAACCTGCACGGGCAGCGGGCGTGCCTGTTTCCGCTGCGGCGCGAGGCGGTGCACAGGCTGCCGCGGGGGGCGCAGGGCGCGGTACGCGAGCTCTCTGCGCTGCTCGAGCAGGACGCTGCCGACAGCGAATCGCGCTGGCTGCTGAACGTTGCGTATATGCAGCTTGGGCGATACCCGCAGGAGGTGCCCGCGCGTTGGCTGATCGCGGAAAGCCGCTTCAGGTCGGACGTAAAGTTCCCGGAGTTTGCCGAGGTCGCTGCGTCCTCGGGCGTCGACATCATGAGCCATGCGGGCGGGGTCGCGGTTGAGGACTTCGACGGCGATGGACTGCTGGACATCATGGTTTCGTCCTCGGGGCCTTCCGATCCGATGCACCTGTTTCTGAACAACGGCGATGGGACGTTTCGGGATGGGACGCGCGCGGCCGGGCTTACGGGCGAGACGGGCGGGCTGAACCTGGTGCTGACGGACTTCAACAACGACGGGCATCCGGATGTGCTGGTGTTGCGCGGCGGCTGGTGGGGCAGGCAGGGCGAGTATCCGATGTCGCTGTTGCGCAACAACGGCAACGGCACCTTCGACGACGTGACCGAGCAGGCCGGGCTGCTGTCGCTGCACCCCACCAACACGGCGGCGTGGGCGGACTATGACGGCGACGGCTGGCTCGACCTGTTCGTGGGGCATGAGTCGAATCCCGGCAAGGGCGAGGCGCATCCGTCGCAGCTGTTCCACAACAACCACGACGGGACGTTCACGGAGACAGGCGCGGCGAGCGGGCTTGGCGAGCTGGGGTTCGTCAAGGGCGTCGCGTGGGGCGACTTCAACAACGATGGGCGCCCTGACCTTTACGTGTCGGTGATGTACGGCAGGAATCATTTGTTTCGCAACGATGGGCCGGGGAAGGGCGCGGCAGGGAAGGGTGCGGCAGGGAAGGTAGCGGCTGGGATGGGTACGGCCTGGCGCTTCACGGATGTCTCTGCCAAAGGCGGGCGTCGATCGGCAGGACAACAGCTTCGCCTGCTGGTTCTTCGACTACGACAACGATGGCTGGCCGGACCTCTTCGTCGCCGGCTACGCCACCGCATCGAAGGACGACGTGGGCAACTTCGAAATGGGGCTTGCCGAGCGCGCAGGCAAGCCGCGGCTTTACCGCAACCAGCATGACGGCACCTTCAAGGATGTGACGGCCGCCGCGCACCTCGACCGCGCGATTCTGCCCATGGGCGCGAGCTTCGGCGATCTCGACAATGACGGCTGGCTCGACCTGTACCTCGGCACCGGCGACAGCACCTACCAGGCGCTCTTGCCGAACCGGATGTTCCGCAACGCCGAGGGCCGGGGCTTTGAAGATGTCACCACGGCGGGTGACTTCGGCCACCTGCAGAAGGGCCACGGCGTGGCCTTCGCGGACTTCCGCGGGACCGGGTTTGAAGACGTGTTCGAAGAGATGGGCGGCGCGCAGCCGGGCGATGTCTATCAGAGCGCGCTCTACCGCAACCCGGGCAACGCCAACCACTCCATCACGCTTGCGCTTGAAGGCGTCAAGGCGAATCGCGCCGCGGTGGGCGCGCGCATCGAGATTCTGCTGCCCGCGGCCGATGGCCAGACGCGCCACCTCTTCCGCACCGTCGGCTTCGGCTCGAGCTTTGGCGGCAACCCGTTTCGCCAGCACATCGGCATCGGCTCTGCGACGCGGGTCAGCGAGGTCATCATCACCTGGCCCGGCAGCGGTTCCGTCGACCACCTAAAACAGCTTGCGGTCGATCGGACCTACCGCGTGCGGGAAGGCGGTCTCGTCGAGGCCCTCGCCCGCCGCTAGCGAAGCCCACTACAATCATCCGGACTGGATCGAGGCGTACGACAATGGATAAGCGCGAATTTCTAAAAGGATCGGCAGCCGCCGCTGCCACACTCATGACCACCAACCTCACCCGCAGCGCCTTTGCCGACGACCCCGTCCCCCGTACCAACTGGTCCGGCAACTATCACTACTCGACCGACAGGGTGCTGCAGCCGGCGACTCTCGCCGAGACCCAGGAGGCCGTGCGCAGCGTTGAGAGCCTGCGTGCGCTCGGCACCCGGCACGCCTTCAACGGCATTGCCGATTCGAAGGTCGCGCAGATCTCGACCCTCAAGCTGAAGGACATCGCGCTCGACGAGAAAGCCCACACGGTCACTGTCGGCGCAGGCATTCGCTACGGCGATCTTGCGACCGTCATCGACGCCAGGGGCTTTGCCCTGCACAATCTCGCCTCGCTGCCGCACATCTCGGTCGGCGGCGCGGTCGCTACTGCGACGCACGGCTCCGGCCTGCACAATGGCAATCTCTCGACCGCCGTCCAGGCCATCGAATTCGTCGCCGCAGACGGCTCTGTGCACACGCTCTCCCGCGCGAAGGATGGCGACCGCTTCGCCGGAGCCGTCGTCGGCCTGGGCGCGCTCGGCGTCGTCACCCGCATCACCCTCGCCGTGCAGCCCCGCTACGAGATGACGCAGGTCGTCTACCAGGACCTGCCCTTCTCCGAGCTCGAACACCACTTCGAAGCCATCATGACCGCCGGCTACAGCGTCTCGCTCTTCACCGACTGGCAGGGCGGCAAGGCGAGCGAGCTCTGGATCAAGCGCCGGGTCGATCCGCAAGCAGGCCAGGGCAGCGGCGCCACCCCGCCGCCCATGTTCTACGGCGCGACGCTCGCGACCAGGAAGCTGCACCCCATCCTCGACCACCCTGCCGAGGCCTGCACCGACCAGCTCAACATCCCGGGGCCCTGGTACGAGCGGCTCCCGCATTTCAAGCTCAACTTCACCCCGTCGAGCGGCCACGAGCTCCAGACCGAGTTCTTCGTCCCGTTCGACCGCGCCTACGAGGCCGTCCGCGCCGTCGAAACACTGCGCGACCAGATCACCCCGCATCTGTTCATCACCGAGCTTCGCGCCATCGCCGCCGACGACCTCTGGATGAGCATGGCCTATAAACGCCCGTCGCTCGCCATCCACTTCACGTGGAAGATGGAGTCGGAAGCCGTCGCCAAAATCCTGCCGTCGATCGAAGCCAAGCTTGCGCCGTTCCAGGCTCGCCCGCACTGGGCCAAGGTGTTCGATCTGCCGTCGGCGAAGGTCTCGCCGCTCTATCCGCGCTTTGCGGATTTCCGTGCTCTCGCCCACGAGTTCGACCCTAAGGGCAAGTTCGGCAACGCCTGGCTGCACGATCATCTCGACCTTGCCTGACGAGGTGGTCCCCCAACGGGTTCTTGAGGATCGAGTCTCGGGGCATCGCTGGGCGCATGCAGCGAGGGCACACGGCCAGGGCCGCGCGCCGACTCATCGAGCATGGAGACGGTGTTGGGAACATCCTCACGGTTCGCGCAACGAACAGGACCGGTGCCGACGCCGCCGCTTGACGACGAGCTGCCCGGGGACCGGTACGCCAGGACCAGCAGAACAGGGACAAACGGATGGATTGGGTAGTAGATCGGCGCTTAGAGAGGTTTGAAGGATGCGACAGGGGTTTACAAGAAGGCCAAAAGCGAAGGAGCCCGCGCCGTATGAAGGTAAGAACTACATCACTCCGGGCGGGATCGAACGCCTGAGAGAAGAGCGCAGCTTCCTGCTCACCAGGGATCGCCCCGCCGTGGTCGAGGTGGTGGCGTGGGCTGCGAGTAACGGCGATCGCAGTGAAAATGCCGACTATCAATACAGCAAGCGGCGACTGCGTCAGATCGATGGCCGGGTTCGCTTCCTGACCCAGCGCATCGAAGCCGCAGAGGTGATCGATCCGGAGGCTCCGAGAACGGGCCAGCGCGCGACCCGGGTGTTTTTTGGAGCCACCGTTCGCTATGGGAATGCGACGGGAGAAGAGCAAATGGTGTGCATCGTCGGCACAGATGAGGTCAATCTCGACCGAAACCACATCAGCTGGGATTCGCCCCTGGGACGTTCATTGATGAAAGCGGCAGAGGACGACGAAGTTGTTCTCCATGCGCCGGGCGGCACTGAAACCCTGACGGTGCTCGAAGTGCGGTATGAGCGCATTTCCGTGGAACGATTTCAGGTACCGCCGGAGTCCGGCGTCTCGACGCGGCGGCCCGAGAGCGGTACGTCTCGATAGTGCTCGCGCCAGCTTCTATTGAAGCCGCGCGGTTGCCGAACGTCGCGTCTCTGATTCAAGGTTGTCTTTTCCAGCGTAAGGGCTAAGCTGTTGGCAACAGAATCGAGGCCCACATGAAGCACTGCTCCACACCCCTTCTGCTCCTCGCGTCCTTTCTTGCCGTGAATGCCAGTGCCCAGCAGCAACCCGCACCGCCTCAGCAGCCCGGCCCGCAGACGCGCCCGGCTCCGCAGGGCCGGCCCGGCGGCAGCAACGACCGGCCTCAACCCGGGAACCGGCCCGCTCCCGGGAATGGGCCTGCGTCCGGCGGCCGGCCCGGCGGAGACACCAACCGGCCGCAACCCGGCGGCCAGCGGCCCAACCCCGGTCAGCCGCAAATTCAACCGCCGCGCCCATCTCCCGGCAACGGCAATCGCCCCAGCCCGAATCCGCCGCCGCGCCCGAATCCGGGCAACAACCGTCCCTCGCCCGCGCGCCCACGCCCCGTCCACAGCCGCCACCCGCAGTGGGGACGGCCGCCGCAGCAGCGCCCCAGCTACCAGTTCCGTCCCACGGACCGCGACTACCTGCGCCGCTTCTACCTCTCGCGCATCAACCGGATCAACCGCGCACGGCGGCCGGTCTTCACTTCAGGCGGCTACTTCCCGTACGCCGACATTGGGTACCTCTCGGCGCTGCCGCCGGACCAGTACCGCTACCTGCCGCCACCGCCGCCGGGCTACAGCATGGGCTATTACGACGGCTATGTCGTCGTCTACGACCCGCTCACCTATTTCATCGCCAACGTGATCGACCTGCTGTGAGAGCCACAAGGCTGGATCTATCAGCTATCAGCTAGTAGTTGAAAGCTGGTAGCTGATAGATCAAGGCACTTCTCCCGTCGAGAAATAGAAACTGTGAGCTGAGAACTCTCAACTGGTCCATGAGTGCGCGCCTCAGGTTAAAACCAGACCCGCCCCTGCGCATTCAGGATCATCGCCGCCAGCAGCAGCGGCAGGTAGATCACGCTCACCTTCAGCAGATCCCGGGCATCGGACCGCGTGCTCGCCGCCCCTGGGTCTTTGAGGATCCGCGCAAACCGTACCGTAAACCCCAGGTATCCCAGCGAAAGCAGTGCCGCGATCACCGCATACGGCTTGCCCGTCACGCCCAGCCACGTCGTCCACATCGAGACCGGCACCATCAGCACCGCGTAGAACAGCGCCTGAAACACCGTCGACCGGGCAGCCCACGTCAACGGCTGCTGCGTTGCTGCGAGACGGATGCCGCCATGGCGGTAGTCGTCGCGGTACATCCAGCCGATCGCCATGAAGTGCGGGAACTGCCAAACAAAGATCACCGCGAACAGCGCCACCGCCGGCCACTCGATCAGTCCGCGCGCCGCCGTCCAGCCGATCAGCGGCGGCAGCGCCCCGGGGAACGCCCCGATAAAGGTGTTGAACGTCGTGATCCGCTTCAGCGGCGTGTAGATCGCCACATAGCTGATCGCCGTCAGCAGGGTCAGCGTGCCGGTGAGCAGGTTCGATTCAACCGCAAGATAGAGTGACCCGCCAAAGATTGCCAGAAACCCGAGGATCAAGCCGTGCGGCAGACTGATGCGCCCGGTCACCATCGGCCGCGCCGCGGTGCGCCGCATCCTGGCATCGGACCTGCGCTCGAGTGCCTGGTTCAACGCCGACGACCCCAGCGTAACCAGCGCGATGCCGAACAGCGCCGATGCCGACTGCGTGTCGAACGGGTCCAGACCCGATCGCAGCCGCCCAAGATAGAGCCCGGCTGCCGCGGTGATCAGCACCATCAGCGACACTCGCGGCTTGAACAACACCAGATAGGCCTGCAGCAACGACTGCCTGGCAGCCGGCGCCGCCGCAGCCTGAAGCGGAAGAATCACGGGCTCGGAGGTCGCAGAATGGGCCACACCCTAGTTTAGCCTGCACCCCGATCCGGCGGCGGCTCATGATCGGTCCGGCAAGAGAGATCCAGACCTAAGTGCAATGGTGTGAAAATGTTGCGCAGCAATGACGGGGGGCCAGCCTGCCCTCGATGCGCGACACAAAGAAACAGGCAACCGAGCCCTGATCGCGGGAGGCGGCACTTCGTGAGGTTGGCCGTTCCGGCCGCCCAGGGTCCCGCTAGGTCTTGCTCACGTCGATGTAGAACAGGTCCGTCGCCACCTGGAACTGCTCCTTTGTCAGCGGCGTCTTCAACGTCTGCCACTCGAGCGTCGGTCGCAGCGTCTGCCAATGTGCCGGATCGCCGACCTTCACCGGCATGGCAAAGCCTGCTTCGTCCGACCGCCACTTATACTCGACGGTGTGCGTCGCCTCGTCGAAGTTCAGCTCGAGCATAGGAATCTCCACCCTTCGCAGGTACTGGTTGAAGATGGGCGTCAGGTTCAGCTTCGTGTTCGCATTCCACCACGCAATCACGTCTTCGGTCATCGAGTTCCTGTACTTGAACTGCTGGTAGAACGCCTTGATCAGCCGGAACCACTGTGCGTCGTCGTCGACCACCGAACGCAGCGTGTTCAGCATCATCGCGCCCTTGAAGTACTGGTCCTGCGGCGGGTCCCCGGCGACCCCGCGTTCGGTCACAATGGGTCTCCGGTCGAACGTCGACACGTGAGACCGCACGCCGTTCCAGTGATGCGCCCGCGGCGGTGAAGCCTCCGGCGGAGCGTCGTTGCCGGGACGCCCGTTCAGGTACACCAGCGAATCCGCACGACCGAACTTCGACTCGACAAACAGAGCCTCGAGGTAGGTATCCCAGCCCTCATGAATCCACATGTCGGACCGGTCGGCGGCCGACACCGCGTTGCCGAACCACTCGTGGCCCGACTCGTGGATGATGATGAAGTCGAATTTGGTCGAGATGCCGACCCCCGTCCAGTCCCCGAAGTAGCCGTTTACAAAGCCGTTTCCGTAGGCCACCGCCGACTGGTGCTCCATCCCGGAGTAAGGCACCTGCACCAGTTTGTAGCCGTCGCGTGCGAAGGGGTACTCGCCGAAGTAGTGCTCGAAGACCTCGAGCATGTCCTTCGCCTGCGCGAATTGCGTCCTGGCTTTTTCGAGATCCTCCGGCAGGCAGTAGTAATCGAGCGTCAGCGGCGCGAACTGCTTCGACGTGTAAGTGTCGGCGAAGTGCACGTAAGCGCCGATGTTGAGCGCCACATCGTAGCTGTTGATCGGGTACGAGACGTGCCAGTTCCATTGCGTGTAGCCGTCATGCAGATCAACCTTCGAGACGAAGCGTCCGTTTGACACATCCACCAGGTCGTTCGGCACCGCGACCGACAGGTCCATACCCTCCTGTGGCTCGTCGCGCCACTGGTCCTTCGATGGCCACCAGATGGACGCGCCGTCGTCTTCATCTGCCGTGAAGATCCACGGTCTGCCCGCCGGGTCTTTCTCGTAACTCATGCCGCCGAAGCGGCCCTTCGAGACGGGCGCGCCGGAGTAGTCGACCTCAACCGCATAGGTCTGCCCGGTCTTGAGTGTCTTCGGAAAGTCGATGAACACCGCGCCCGCATCGCGCGTGTACTTCAGCTCTGCTTTGCCGAGCCGCACGCGATCGATCTTCAGGGTCTCGGTGAGGTCGAGCTGGATGCGGGTGCCGTCTCGCAGCATTTTGAAGCGGACGGTATTGCTCCCGGCAATCGTTTTTGCGACGGGGTCCACCCGGATGTCGAGATGGTAGTAGAGCAGGTCATTGTTGGCGCGATAGGGTCCATACGCGCCGCGCAGCACCTCTGCCCGCGTGGGTGGCGCCGGGATCGGGGCAAGCTGCGGCGAGACCGGCTTTGCGGCAGAGGCCGTCTGAGCGAACGCCGCCGTCAGCAGCGAAAAGGGAAGCAGGGCCGAACGCAGAAGGGGCATACCTCGGATTTTAGCTGTCTTCCTGTTGACCGAAAGCGTATATATAAACGTATGGACGTGCACGTATTCCATGATGGTGTCTTTTTCGTTTGGGATAGCGAAAAAGCATCGATGAATCTGACGAAGCATGGGATCTCATTCGACCGGGCTCTGGCCGTATTCTCAGATCCGCTCGCGGCCTACGATGACGCCTCTTTACCTGATGAGGAACGTGCCTCCATCGTCGGAAGGGATCGAGCCGGATCTGTTCTGTTCGTGATCCACATAGCCCGGGAAGGCGAAGATGTGAGAATTATTTCGGCACGACCCGCGGAGGGAAGAGAGGTGAGGGAGTATGAAAACGCTAGGTGAAAAGATTCGTTCTCGCATGCGGAAGGACCGTCCGATGACGACCATCAGCATTCGCATTCCCGAGGACCTCATCGATGATCTGAAAGAGATGGCTCCCCTGCTCGGTTTCAGTGGCTATCAACCGCTGATCCGGTCGTACGTGGGAGAAGGGATGCGCCGTGACGAAGCACTCCTGAATGAGCCCGAGGTGCGCTCTCTCCAGGAAAGCCTCAGGCGCCATGGCCTCTCCGACGAAGCGATCACCGAGGTGGTCGCCGAGACCTTGCAGAAAAGGGCTTAGACGCCAACGCGTCCTCATCGCGGACAGCGTACCTCGTGCGGATTTGAACACTTCGCATCTTCAAGGCAGCTTGCGCAGGCTGGCCATAAACGCCTCGTGGGTTGGCGCGGTGTTTACCACGTCGGCCGGGGTCAGCCAGGCGCGCCGTAACTGGATGATGCCGTCGCGCATGTGATCCATGTCGTCGATCGCATGCGCATCCGTGTCGATCATGATCCTGCAACCCAGCGACCTGGCCAGACGCATGTGCGCGTCGGATAGATCGGTTCTCGCCGGCGCGGCATTGTGCTCGACGGCAACCCCAAGTTTTGCCGCAAGCTTGAAGACGGGCTCGAGATCGATGGCATACGGGTCGCGCTTCAGCAGCTTGCGACCGGTGGGGTGACCGAGTACCCGCACGTACGGATTCTCGATCGCGCGCAGTACCCGCGCCGTCTGCTCCGCGATGGGCAGGTCGAACTTCGAGTGAACGCTTGCAACGACGATATCCAGCTGCGCCAGGGTCTCGTCGTCAAGATCGAGTTGCCCTTCGCCCAGGATATCCACCTCGATGCCGGTGAAGATGTGGATGCGACCTTCCATCTCGTCATTCACCTGGCGTACCCGCGCGGCGTGGGCGAGAGCCCGCTTGTCGTCCATGCCGTTGGTCATCGCCAGATTCTTCGAGTGGTCGGTAATGGCGATGTACCTGCGACCACGCGCGATGGCGGCCTCGGCCATCTCGCGGATTGTGCAGGTCCCGTCGGTCTCGGAGGTGTGCATGTGGACGTCGCCCATGACGTCCGCAAGCTCGATGAGCTTCGGCAGCGTGTGCGCCGCGGCGGCTTCGAGCTCACCGCAGTTCTCCCGCAGCTCCGGCGGAATGTAGTCGAGGTCAAGCGCGTTGTAGATCTGCTCCTCGGTCTCGGATGCGACGATCACGTTATCCTCGAGCCGGAGCAGCGCGTACTCGCTGAGTGTGAGCCCGCGCTTGATCGCCCGCTGCCGCAGCGCGACGTTGTGGTGCTTCGAGCCGGTGAAGTACTGGAGCGCGGCCCCGTACGACTTCTTCGGCAACAATCGCACATCCACCTGGAGATTGTTCCGCAAGGTGAACGTAACCTTGTTCTGCCCGCGCGCCATCAGGTTATCAATCAGCGGCAGCGTCGCGACGTGCTCGACGGCCGCCTCGACGACATCCGGCTCGCAGGCCGGCCCAGTCGCGAGCAGGTCGAGGTCGCCGACCGTCTCGCGCCCGCGGCGCAGCGACCCGGCCGGCGTCACAGTCTCGATGCCTGGAAACGCAAGGATGAGTTCCGAGATTCTCGTCGCAAAACCGCGCGCCACATCGATGCGGAAGCGCGAGGAATTTCTACGATGGTCTTCGATTCCCTTGAGCAGCTTGGTGGTGAACTTCGCGCCCATCCGTGGCAGCTTGTCCAAGTGACCTGCCTTTGCCGCGGCTTCGAGCGCGTCAAGATCGGCGACCTGCAGCGCCGACCACACCAGCGCGACCGTCTTCGGGCCCATACCCGGCAGGCGCAGCAGCTCAAGCATGGTCGGCCGGTACTTCGTGAGCAGCTCATCACGCAGCGGCATCGAGCCTGTCGCGACCAGGTCGCGAATATTGGCGGCCATGCCTTTGCCGATGCCGGCAATCGCAAGCAGCGCCTTCGGGTCTGCCTCGGGCGCGACCAGGGTCGCAAGCTGCGTGGTCTGTTGCTCCACGGCCTCGGCGGCGCGGCGGTAGGAGCGGATGCGAAACGGATCGGCGCCGTCGATCTCCAGCAGCGCAGCCGTCTCATCGAGCAATCGTGCGAGGGAAAGATTGTCCATAGGAAAGGCAAGAGCGCCTGTTGTAACGGGCGCTCTCAGTATGACGCGAAAGTCGGGAGCAGTGCTCCATCCATAGGTTGGAGGATGCCGGGGCACACAATACCCCGAGACCGCTATGGGACGGTCTGGGCGCTTTTATTGGCCGCTGAAAGCTGTCCTCTTCTCACTCGGACGCGCATGGCGTGCAGAGTTGCCGGCGCGGGCGATGATGCTAGAGTGCGCCCTTGAGGCGGGTCACCTTGTCCGCCTGCGGTCCCTGGGAGCCCTGGATGATGTCGAATTCGACCTCGTCCCCTTCTTTCAGTGACTTATAGCCGTCCAACTGAATGGAGCTGTAGTGCACGAAGACATCCGGGCCGCCGTCACGGCCGAGAAACCCGAACCCTTTCGCGTTGTTAAACCACTTGACCTGACCCTTGTATTGAGACATAACTTGTCCTCCCCGAACCCAGATTAACAAAACAAAAACCGTTCTCGCAATCTTCGTTCCGGACAGACCTGCAAGTAGTCCTTAGTTCTACGGTCTGTAAGAGGCATCGTCTGTCTTCTTGCCGACAATCTGCGTGGCTTTAGCCGGTGCAGGGCAATCAAAAGCTACTGCGATGGGAAAAGCTTGTTGCTGGCATGAAAATTTTGAGAGTAAGTTAGCAGCCCGATGATCGTCTTACCGTCGAGAATCTCTCCGCGTTGAACCCGACCCAGCAGTTCCGAGAGCGGTAGCTTCATCAGTTCGATTTTTTCATCGTCTTCGGGCGTGGCGACGCCGAAGGTCAGGCCCTCTGCGAGATAGATCTGCATCGTCTCCGCGAGAAAGCCGGGGCTCGCGTAATACTTCGTGAGCTTCGACCACTTTTTCGCACGTACGCCGGTCTCTTCGATCAGCTCGCGCTTGGCCGCAGCCAGCGGTTTTTCGCCTGCATCGATGCGTCCCGCCGGAATCTCCAGCAGAAATTGAGCAGCCGCGTGGCGGTACTGCCGGATGATGACGACCGACGGGTCGGCAGGGTTGGCCGAGGTGTCGACCGCCAGCACCACCACCGACCCGTTGTGCCGGATCACGTCGCGCGTGCTTTTCACGCCGCCGGGCTCGATGACGGTGTCGGTGGTTACCGAGAAGACTTTCCCGGTGTACGAAGTTTTCGATTTGAGAATGACGGCTTTTTCGTCGGTCTTCCGCCGCTGCGGCGCGGCCGGCTTTTTCGGGTTGGTGAGGGCTGACATGCGCCTACGGTATCATTCTGCGTCGGCAGGCCGCAGAATGACATCAAAGGATTGCTCAGCTGGTGAAGCCGGCTGACCTGCGTGTGCCATGCGTCCAAAGCATCAGAGGGATCGATTGAATGAGCGCTGAGTGTTATCCCGTCTCCGTCTTGCCGCATATCACGCGGCTGTTCGCGGACTACCTCGCCCTGGCCGACCAGCCGGCCGGCTCGCCGCTCCGGCACTGGTTTGCGTCCGAGCCTCTCGGCACGCAGTGGTTCCAACGTTCGGTTGGCGGGTCCGATCGAACCACGCTCGCCGATGCGCTGCGGGAGCAGGCACTGGGTTTCGGTGCCTCCGAGGCGACGCTTGCGAATATCGCGAAGCTCCGGGAGGGTGCGCGGGCGGTCGTCACCGGGCAGCAGGTCGGGCTGTTCGGCGGCCCGCTGTTGACCCTGCTGAAGGCAGCGACCGCGGTGGCGCGCGCTGCGGAAGCGACCAGGGCAACCGGCACCGATCATGTGCCCGTCTTCTGGCTGGCGACGGAAGACCATGATCTTGCCGAGGTCGACCAGTTGATGCTGCTGACGAAGACTTCGCTCGAGAAGCTGTCCCTCGGCCTGGCTTCGAACGGTGGCCCGGTAGGCAGCCTGCGGCTTGGACCGGGGGTTGAGCCGCTGCTCGAGCGGGTGGCCGAACTGCTCTCCTACGCGCCGATTGCCGACACGCTGCGCGAGTGCTACACGCCGGAGGCGACGCTTGGACAGGCCTTTGGCAAGCTGATGACGCGACTGTTTGCCGGGCACGGGCTCATCGTGATGGACGCCGCGAGCCGGCCGTTTCATGCACTGGGAGCCTCTACTCTCCGCGCCGCCATCACCCGGGTCCAGCCGCTGGAGGCTGCCCTGCTGGCCCGGACTGCCGAGCTAGAGGCCGCGGGCTATCATGCGCAGGTGCTGGTGAAGCCGGGCCACTCGCTGCTCTTCCTGATCGATGCCGCGACCGGCGAGCGTCAGCCTCTGCGCCACACGGCGGACGGCGCGTGGAAGACTGCGACGGCGAGCTTTACCGAGAGCGATCTGCTGGGCATTCTCGAACATGAGCCCGAACGGCTCAGCCCCAACGCGCTGCTTCGCCCGGTCTTTCAGGACACCATTCTGCCAACGGCCGCGTACATCGGCGGCCCGGCGGAGATCGCCTACTTCGCGCAGAGCGCGGTGCTTTATGAAGCGATCCTCGGCCGCGTCACGCCGGTGCTGCCGCGCTTCTCTGCGACTCTTATCGAGCCTGCCATTGCAACCGTGATGGCGCGGCACGAACTCGCACTCGACGCCGTCTTCGAGTCCGGCAGCGAGCCGGCGTTGACGCAGCGTCTGGGCGCGCGCGCGATGCCGATCGAAGGCAAGCGCAAACTGGCTGCCGTCGGCAACACGCTCGACGCGGAACTCTCCGCGCTGACCGGCTATCTTGAATCGATGGATGAGAGCCTCGGCCGCTCGGCGCTGGTTTCCGCCAGCAAGATGCGCTACCAGATGAACCGCCTGCGCCGCATGGCCGCCAGCTTCGAGGTGCAGAAGGAGGCGAGCCTCGCCCGCCACGCGCAGGCCATCCTGCTGCACCTCTTTCCGGATGGGCATCCGCAGGAGCGCGTCATCGGCGGCGTATGGTTTCTGGCCCAGGCCGGCGAAGAATTGATCGAGCGCCTGGTCATCGAGGCAGGCAACATGTGCCTCGGGCACGGCGTGATCCGGCTCTAGCCCCGGCTGCCTTTCGAGCACGAAAAAGCCCTGCCGCGGATGAACTCTCCGGGCAGGGCGCCTTTTCAATCTCGAAGATTTAGTCCTGCGGGTCGTTCCCCAGCTTGGACTGGATCTTCGTCCACAGGTCATCGCTCGGGGTCTCTTCTGCCGGCTGGAAGAGCAGCCGTGCCTGCGACGCGATGTACTCCAGGTCGCGGATCAGGGCAGAGTAATTGGGATCGTTGCGCAGCGCGGCCAGCGGATCGTCCTCTTCCGTCAGGCCCTTGCCCTCCGCGCCAAGCAGGTCATGCATTTCATCCGGCTGCCCGTTGTACACGGCAGTCGAACCAGCTTTCGGCGATTGGGGCAGCGACACATCACTCATCAGTTCACTCTCGTGCTTCTTGTCGTTTTCGAACATCATGCCGAGGCCTCTTTCAAAACTCCGGTCTGGGCCGCGGTCTGGGACTGCAGCCGGAGCAGCTCGCGCAGCTTCAGACGTGCCTTGTGCAGTTGCGATTTGCTGTTGCCAGTCGAGCAGTCCAACATCGTCGCAATCTCATTGTGCTCGAATCCCTCAACGTCATGCAGTACAAAAACCATCCGGTAGCCGGGAGGTAACGAGGCCACGGCACGTTCGAGTGCAACCCGGTCGACTGACCCCGCGAGCATCGGGTCGCGGCTGCCAAAGTCCCGCTTCGGCGCATCTTCTTCGGTCGGCGAGATCGTCTCCTCGAGCGACACCAGGTTCAAACCCTTCTTGCGCAGATGCATCAACACGAGGTTCACGGTCAGCCGGTGCAGCCAGGTCGAAAAGGCCGACTCACCGCGAAAGCTGCCAAGCTTCCGGAAGAGGTGCAGGAACGCCTCCTGCGTCATATCCTCCGCCTCGGACACGTTACCCAGCATGCGCAGGCACAGCGTGTAGACCCGTCGTTTATGCAATGCGTAAAGCTTCGAAAATGCGTCGGGGTCGCCGTTCTTGGCCGCCTCAATCGCTTCTGCCTCTCCAGCAATGGGAGGATTCCGCTTGAACAAGCCGGGGTTCGGTTTTTCCTGCGTCATCAGTGCGCCTTGTAATGTCATTTTGACTCGACTGCCGATGCGCGTTGCCTGCCCGGGTATCCGGACCGGTTGCGAATCTGCTTCGAGCCAGAATCAAGGGTATCGCAAATCCCGGCAACCGGGAACGCAGCCTAAATTCCGCTTACACTGCCGGGTTAGAACATGAAGGGTTCCTTAAGGTTGTCCGCACGACACAGGAAACGCCAATCCGGTGCAATCTAATTCCCGATAAAGCGTGCATAGAGCGACCGCGCCAGCGCCTTATCGGTCGTCCCCTGGATCAACGCGCGCCCATCCGGAAACACCGTCAGCTGATGCACGCCGCGGCGAAACCGCAGCACCATCGCGTTCGAGCGCAGCCCCTCGATCTCCCCCTGGCGGCTCAGCACCTCGTGCAGTGAGGCCAGCGAAAGCGGCCGCCGGTGCTCATGAATCTGTACCGAATTTCGCCCGCACAGGGTGATCTGTGCCCGCCCGGTGCCCGCCAGATGGGTGAAAATCCGCTGCCCGCAAACCCTGCACCCGGGGTCCGGCAGCGCGTTCGAGATCTCCGACCGCGTGTTCTGCCAGAGGTCCATCGCCATGAGGGTCCGTCGCATCAGCGCCCGCTGCCCGGTCAGCAGCTTCATGGCTTCGGCCACCTGCACGGACGCCGCGAGGTTCACCGCCGCGCCCAGGATCCCCGCCGTATCGCAGGTCTCGACTGCTCCCGAAGGCGGCGCTGGAAACAGGCAGGCGAGGCACCCGGTCTCGCCCGGCAGAATGTTCATCGTTGCCGCGTAGGCGCCGATCGCCGCCGCATAGATCCAGGGCACACCCTGCTCGACCGCATAATCGTTCACCAGGTAGCGCGTCTCGAAGTTATCCGTGCAGTCCAGCACGAGGTGCGCCGCGCCCAGCAGGCCGGCGATATTGCCCGGGACCAGGTCCACTACCTTCGCCTCGACGACAACGCCGGAGTTGAACTGCGCGATCTTGACCCGCGCCGCCTCGGCCTTTGGCGTTCCCGCCTCCGCATCCGCCTCGTCGAACAGGATCTGCCGTTGCAGGTTTGACGTTTCCACTACATCTCGGTCGATCAGAGTCAGGTGGCCCACCCCGGCACGCGCCAGCAGCGAAGCCGCTGCCGCCCCGGTCGCCCCTACCCCCACCACCGCCACCCGCGCTGATCCCAGCTTTTGCTGCCCTGACGGGCCGATCCCGGCGAAAAGAACCTGCCGCGAATAGCGCCCGTCGATCGATCCATCGCCCATAAGTTCATCCGCTCGAACGAACCCTCAGGATTCGCCCGGCTTCATTAGTATAGAAGTGGTGGCGTCGCGGGTCGCCGACTAACGGCTGAAGCACTTGCTGCATCGAACCCAAGACATCAGCAGCTTGCATCCCAGACGCGGGCTTCTCCCCTGGCGCGCGATACATGAATTTCCGGGCCACCATGTTCCGGCAGTACCGAAGGAAAGGGCTTTATCGTAGTGGCGGAACTCCTGCACGATCAACTTGAGGCCAGACAGGACGAGACCGCCTCCCCAGCAGAATTCGCTCGCAGTGGCCGGCGCATGCCAGGCTGCGCCGTAACAAGCTGCGCCGTAACAAGCTGCGCCGCGCCAAATTGCGCCGTGCCAGACCGCGCCATGCCAGACCGCGCCGTCAGAAGCCGCGCCGTGCTGAGCCGTGCCTTGCTCGGCGCCCTTTGCGTCGCGTCGAGTGTCCTCCCCGCGAGAGCCCAGGCTGCCGGGCAATCGACCGGTTCCACCCCCGCGGCCCCCCTCGCCGGCCAGACCGCCACCCCGCAGACCACCGCACCGCCGCAGGCTGCGAGTCCCGCCTCAACCCAGTCCGCTACCCCAACCTCTGCCGGTCCTGCCGCCGCCGCTGCCACGCCCGCCCAGAACCTCGCCGCCGCCAAACCCGAGCCGACCGTCGCCCCACTCGATGCGAATCTCGGCCAGTACGAAGGCCTCAAGGTCAGCGCCATCCAGTACACCGGCGTCGAGTTTTCCCCCAGCGACCGCACCCTCACGCAGCTGACGCAGAAGGAGGGCGAGCCCTTCGACCCCGACAAGGTTCGGCAATCTACGCGCCGCCTCTTTTCCACCGGCCGCTATCGCAACATCGACGTCCGCGTGGTCCGCTCGGGTGATGCGGTCGCCCTCACTTTCGGCGGAGTGCCGCGCTACTATGTCGGCCGCATCCAGGTCGACGGGATCAAGGAAGACCGGCTCGCCTCGCTCGTCGAATACGGCACCAACCTGAACCCCGGCACCGCCTTTACCCCGTCCGATGTCGAAGCCGCCACCAACTCCGTCAAGCAGACGCTCGCCTCGAACGGCTACTACGAGCCGAAGATCGCCGTCCGCACCGACCGCGACGACAACGGCCAGCAGGTGAACGTCACCTACACCATTGCCATCGGACCGCTCGCCCGCGTCGGCAACGTGACCATCACCGGCAAGGACCCCGGCATCACGGAGAAAGACTTCCGCAAAAAAGGCAAGCTCAAGCGCAAGTCCAAGGTTGGCCGCGAGACCATCTCGAACGCCCTCTCGAACCTCCGCGACTTCTACCAGAAGAAGGATCACCTCGAAGCCACCGTCAGCCTTCAGGCCTCAACCTACGACCCCTCTACCAAGACCCTCAACTACGACTTCACCGTCGAAGAAGGCCCCGTCGTCCAGGTCAAGGTCGAGGGCGCAAAGTTCTCGAAGAGCCGTCTGCATCTCCTCGTCCCGGTCTATGAAGAAGGCACCGTCGACAACGATCTGCTCAACGAAGGCTCCTTCAACATGAAGGACTATCTGCAGCAGTCCGGTTACTTCGATCCCCACGTCTCGGTGCAGCAACTCCACCCCGGCGCGGGCGGCGAGACGGTCCTCTACACGGTCGACAAGGGCGAGAAGCAGAAGGTCGGCGACGTCACCATCGACGGCAACAAATACTTCTCCACCGACCTCCTGAAAGAGAGTCTCCGCGTCCAGAAGGCCAACGCCTACCAGCGTGCCGGCCGCTACAGCACCCAGCTCGTCACCGCCGACGAGTCGTCCATCCAGGCGCTCTATCGCGCCAACGGCTTCTCGCTCGCCAAGGTCACCTCCAGCACGTCGAACATCACCACCAAGCCCAACGGCAAGCCGCTCAAGGTGCCGGAGGTTCGCGTCTCCTTTCACATCGACGAAGGTGCGCAGCAGACCTTCGGCAAAGTCGCCATCAACGGCGCCGACCCGGCACGCCTGCAGGTCATTCAGGGCATGCTCCAGGCCACTGCCGGCCAGCCCTTCTCGCTCGTCACCCTCTCAGGCGACCGCGATACGGTGCTCGCCTACTACCTTTCGAACGGCTTCGACAAGGCACGCATCGAGGTCGCGCAGGTGGTCGACCCCAACGACAAGCTCAAGACCGACATCGGCTACAACGTCACCGAAGGGGAACAGGTCTTCACCGGCAAGGTGCTTGAAAGCGGCGTCCACCACACCCGACAGAATATCGTTGCCGACCAGATCAAGGTGCACGAGGGCGACCCGCTCGACCAGTCCGCGCTGCTTGAAACCCAGCGCAACCTTTACAACCTCGCTCTCTTCAACGAGGTCAACGCCGCCGTCCAGAACCCGCTCGGCGACACCGAGCAGAAGAACGTCCTCGTCCAGATCACCGAAGCGAAACGCTGGGACGTCACCTACGGTTTCGGCTTCGAGGTCCAGACCGGCGTGCCCTCCTGCGGCATGTACTGCACCCAGGTCGGCACGACCAAGGCACAGCAGGGCAAGGCCGGCGCCAGCCCGCGCGTTTCGGCCGATGTCAGCCGCATCAATCTCTTCGGCTCCGACGACTCCATCACGCTGCACGGCAGCTACGGCCTGCTTGAAACCATTGCCATCGCCAGCTTCCAGAACCCGCACCTGTTCGGCAACTCCAAGCTTTCCGGGCAGATCTCCGGCGGCTACTCGAACGTGCAGGACATCTCGACCTTTGCCTCGTCGAAGCTGCAGGGTGACTTCCGCGTCACCCACAAGGCCACCCGCAAAGACACCTTCATCTACGACTTCCAGTACCGCCGCGTCGCCGTCGATCCCAACTCGCTCGCCATCAACCAGACCCTCATCCCGCAGTATTCGCAGCCCGTGCGCGTCGGCGGCCCCGGCATCACCTGGTTCCACGACACCCGGAGCCCCTCTCCCCTCGACGCCACCAAGGGCTCCTACACCAGCGTCGAAGACTTCCTCGCGACCTCGAAGTTCGGCTCGCAGACCAGCTTCAATCGCACTGATCTGTCGAACGCCACCTACTATGTTTTCGGCAAATCGAAGTACGTCCTTGCCCGCAACACCCGCATCGGTTTCATTGAAACTTCTGGCGCCAATCCCAACCTCGGCACTGTCGATTCGCCCGCGCCCAGCGCCTGCGTCGGCATCCTGCTGACCATCAACCCAAGCTGCAACGCGGTCCCGCTGCCCGAGCGTCTCTACGCCGGCGGCGCTACCTCACACCGCGGCTTCCCCATCAACGGCGCCGGCCCGCGCGACCTGCAGACCGGCTTCCCCGTCGGCGGCTCCGCCGTCTTCGTCAACACCGTCGAGCTTCGCCTGCCCAACCAGACTCTGCCCTACGTTGGCAACAACGTCAGCTTCGTCCTCTTCCACGACATGGGCAACGTCTTCCAGCATGTTGGCGATATGTTCCCCTCGATCGCCCATTTCCGCCAGCCGAATGAAGCCTCCTGCCGCGTCCTCACCGGCACCATCGGCAACTGCAACTTCAACTACTTCTCGCACGCCATCGGCGTCGGCGCCCGCTATCACACCGCCGTCGGCCCTCTCCGCGTCGACTTCAGCTATAACCTCAACCCGCCCGTCTACCCCGTCTTCCCCTCCACCAACGCCGACGGCAGCTTCGTTGGCGGGCAGGTTCCCTACGTCGGGCAGGGAAGCCACTTCAACTTCTTCTTCTCCATCGGCCAGGCCTTCTAACGTGCACCCTTCGACCTCCGTGCTCTCCAAGTCTTCCGTGCCTTCGATAATTTCAAGGACCAGAAACACCATGCCTTTGCATTTCGACAAACCGGCCCGGGTTCTCGCTCTGCTCAGCGCAGCGCTCTTCTGCGCTGCTGCCGGCGCCGGCGCACAGGCGCCTGTCACCACTCCCGCGCCCTCCGGCAACAAGGGCCCTGCCACCAGCTTTCCCACCACCGCCGCTCAGCAGAACACGTCGCAGAACGCCCAGCGCAAGGGCACCGCCAAATCCGCCGCCGCCGTCTCGAACGCAACCACCCTCGACTCCATGGCACCCCCGCTCGTAGCCGCCAAAGGCACCCTCGTCGACCAGGTCATCGCTGTCGTCGACAACGACCTCGTCCTCGAATCCGACGTCGACGAAGAACGCCGCTTCGAGGCCTTCGAGCCCTTCTCGACACCCGGCGGCTTCAACCGCGACCGCTCCATCACCCGCCTCGTCGATCGCACCCTCATCATCCAGCAGGCCCGGCTCCAGCCCGATCAACTCGTCTCGCTCGACGACGCCAAAAAGCAGCTGCAGTCCCTGCGCAAAGACCTGCCCGCCTGCAAGGCGTATGCGTGCGAAACCGACGCCGGCTGGAACAAGTTTGTCCACGACCAGGGCTTCACCCAGGAAGAGCTCGCCGAACGCTGGCAGCAGCGCATGGAGATCCTCAAGTTCATCGAGATGCGCTTCCGCGCCGGCATCGATATCACTCCCGAACAGATCAAAACCTACTACGAAAAGACCATGCTCCCCGAGTACAAGCGGGTCGGCACCACGCCGCCCAGACTCGACGTCATCTCCGACCGCATCCAGGAAGTCCTCCTCGAACAGCAGGTCTCGGCCCTGCTCGCCGACTGGCTCCAGAGCCTCAAAGCCCAGGGCAGCGTCCGCATCATGCGCCCGCGAGAGGAGCAGCCATGAGCCTGACCGATCCCGAAACCCCCACGCCGAAAACTTCGCAGCCACGCTCGCTCCCCGGCAAGATCACCCGGGCCATCCTGTGGCTTGGCGGCTCGCTCCTCCTGCTGCTCGTCGTTCTCTTCGCCGGATTCGCCTGGTATTCCACCACCCATGACTTCCAGCAGCGCGTCGGCAAGCAGGTCGTCTCCATCCTCGAAGACGCGACCGGCGGCAAGGTCGACCTCGCCAGCATCTCCTTCGACCTCTGGCACCTCGCCATCGAGGCCGACGGCCTCGTCATCCACGGCCTCGAAGGCCCGAACGAAGCCCCTTATCTCGCTGCCAGCAAGATCCAGGTCCGCGTCAAGATCATTAGCTTCTTCGCCCACACCGCAGGCACCGGCGTCGCTTCGCACATCGGCCTCAACCTTCTGCGCGTCGAAGATCCCCACATCCACCTCATCATCGACAAGGATGGCAAGACCAACCAGCCCATCCCCAAACCCTCGCCGCCCTCGCCCGAGCCGCTCCAGGACACCCTTCTCGACCTTCGCGCCTCCACCGTCGAACTCGTCAATGGCGTAGCTCTCGTCAACGACCGCGCCATCCCCTTCAGCCTCGCGGCGCAGGACCTCCAGGCCACCATCAACTACCTCGCGAAGACCGACCGCTACGGCGCCGTCATCGATCTGCGCGACCTGCGCACCCAGATGGCGAAGGAGCCCGAGGCCAAATCGAGCCTGCACGTTGAAGCCGAAATCGGCCGCGACGCCGCCCTGCTCAAGGCCTTCGACTTCCACACCGGCGAGCACTCCGAGCTCCAGGCCAGCGCCAGCGTCGACCACTTCGCCAACCCCCAGTGGAAGGCCAACGTCCTCGGCTCGCTCGAGCTCAAGCAGATCCAGATCCTCGCCGGCGTCGACGGCCTTGACGAAGGCTCGCTCGAGCTCAACGTCGCCGGCCACAACTGCTTCATCGCCCCCGCCGTGGCCCAGAAGAAGCCCAAGCTTGTCGAGCGCCTGCGCAGCCGCCTCGAACATAACAAGGCCGCTGCCAAGACGCTCCCGCCCGACCCCGAATGTCAGAAAGGCTACCTCCTCGTCGGCAACGCCAAACTCCACGATGCCGGTTACGTCAACGAGTACGTCCGCGTCCACGGCGTCAACGGCGGCGCGCTGCTCAAGATCACCCCGTCTCAACTCCTCTTCACCGCCCTCACCGGCTCGCTGCCCACCGGCGGCTCGGTCGCCGGCGACCTCAAGATCGACAACTGGCTCGGGGAAGTCCCCGCCGATACCCCCAGCACGTCGCCCACCGTCCAGGGCGCCACGACGACCGCCAACAAGACCGCTGTCGCCGTTACCGGCACCCCCACCAGCACCCCGGTTGCCCCCACCGCACCCCAGGTCGGCGCCGCCCACGCCTACCTCACCGTCAAGGTCAACCAGATTCCGCTGCGTACCATCATGGCCATCGCCGCACCCAAAAACTACGGCGACCTGGGCTTCGACACCTCCATCAACGGCCCCATCAAGGTCGAATGGGGAGGCCCGGCCGCCAACATCGCCGACACCGTCCAGGTCGACGCCGACATCGCCCTCTCGCCCACCGGCAAGGGCCGCGGCCGTGGCTACCCCGCCGACATTCCCGTCTCCGGCCAGGTGCTGGCCCACTACGATGGCAAGCGCGAGATCGTCAACGTCACCCGCTTCGCCGTCACCACACCGCAGTCCACCCTCAACGCCGACGGCGTTCTGGGCGTCTCCACCGGCGACCCCCTCACTGCGCTCAACGTCGATGTCTCCCTGCGCAACCTCGCCGAGTACGACCAGCTCCTGCGCACCCTTGGCGTCTCGAGCAACGGCCAGGCCGGCGCCAAGGCCATCCCTATCAACCTCCACGGCTCGGCCGCTTTTCACGGCACCGCCCGCGGCGCGCTCGCCAAACTCGATATCAAGGGTCACCTCGAAGCCCGCGACCTCGAAGTCCTCCTCGGAGCCACCCCGCCACCCGCTCCCGCGCCCGTAAAGCCCGGCCTGCTCAACGTAGCCGCCACCACTTCACCCGCCCCGGCAGCCGCCTCCACTCCTACCAACATCCACATCGACTCCCTCATCGCCGACGCCGAGTACACCCCGTCCGGCCTCGCCGTCGCCAGCTCCACCATCACCCAGGGCACCGCCGTCCTCCACGTCGCAGGCACCTTCAAGCCGCGCACCGTCTATAAAAAGCGCGTCGCCACCTATGTCTGGGACGACGGCACCGCCCTCGACGTCAAGGTGCAGCTCGGCAACGCCAACGTCGTCGACCTGCTCACCCTCGCCGGACAGCAGAAGGCCGTCGACCTCACCGGCACCATCACCGTAGACGCCCATGCCGCCGGCACCCTCAAGGATCTCGGCGGCGCCGGCAACATGTCGCTCGTCAACGGCGTCGCCTACGGCGAGCCCTACGACTCCGTCAACGTCGACCTCAACGTCAAGGGCAAGCAGATCGAAGCCACCCAGCTCGCGCTCAAACTCCACGGCATGACCATCGCCGGCAACGGCGGCTTCAACTACGGCTCTGAGGTCTTCCACGCCCACATCCAGGGCGACAACCTTCAGCTCTCGAAGTTCGTCACCGTTCAAAAAGCAAACACCGGCGCCGACGGCCTCGTCTCCCTGCTCCTCGACGCAAACGGCACTGCCCAGCGCCCCGGCCTCAAGGCTCACGTCCAGGTTGCCAATCTCATCGCCCAGGGCAAGCCGCTCGGGGACGCCACCCTGGACGCCCACAGCCAGGGCTCCCTCGTCTCTTACACCCTGCGCTCGAACCTCGTCGGCGCCACCCTCAACGGCGACGGCCAGACCGACCTCACCGGCAACTACCAGACGCAGGCAAAGCTTTCGCTCGCCGGCCTCGACATCGCAAAACCCCTCGCCCTCTTCTCCCCCGACGGGACCAAGGCCACTTCCAACATCGCCGGCACCATCACCATCAATGGACCAGCCAAGACCCCCATGGCGCTCGCCGGCCAGGCCATCTTCACCCCCGTCACCGTCACCTCGCAGGGCATCACACTCCAGTCCGAAGGCCCGCTCGCCCTTAGCCTCCGCAACGGCATCGCCACGTTGGATTCCGTCCACATCACCGGCCAGGATACCGACCTGCGCGCCAGCGGCACCGCCCAGGTCTTCGGCGGCATCGACCCCAAGACCAGGCTCGCGTCCACCGGCGCCGGCAAACTCGACGTCAAGGCCAACGGCTCACTCAACGTCGCGCTCGCTCATACCCTCGACCCCGACCTCATTACCTCCGGCAAGGTCACCTTCTCGGTCGGCGCGCAGGGCGTCATCGCCAGCCCCACCCTCACCGGCAAGGTCGACTTCGACAACGTCAACGCCGCCATGGAAGGCATCGCCAACGGCCTCACCAACCTCCACGGCACACTCGTCTTCAATCAGAATCGCCTCGTCGTCCAGAACCTCACCGCCACCACCGGCGGCGGCACCCTCAACTTCGGCGGCTTCCTCAGCTACCGCGGCGGCGCCTTCGCCGACCTCACCGCCACCGCCGAAAAGGTCCGCATCCGCCTCAATGGCATCAGCGGCACCGCCAACGCCAGCCTCCGGCTCCAGGGCGGCGCCTCGAGCGCCCTGCTCAGTGGCAACGTGCTGCTCACCCGCTTCGGCGTCGGCGCAGACGTCGACTTCGCCGCATTCGCCGGCTCCGGTGGCGTCAGCGCCCCGCCCGACCCCTCCGCCCCCACCAACAACATCCGCATGGATATCCATGTCACCAGCTCGCCGCAGCTCGACTTCCAGAACAGCTACGCCAAGCTTGCCGGCACCGTCGACCTCACCGTCCGCGGCACCGTCGCCGACCCCAGCATCCTCGGTCGCATCCAGATCACCGACGGCTCTGCCACCTTCGCCGGCGTCAACTACCAGCTCGAACGCGGCAACGTCTACTTCTCGAACCCCGTTCGCATCGACCCCACCGTCGACATCGACGCCACCGCCCGGGTTGAAACCTACGACGTCACCATCGGTGTCCACGGGACAACCACCAACCTCAAAACCACCTACCGCTCAGAACCGCCCCTCTCCGAAGCCGACATCTTCTCTCTCCTCGCCCTCGGCCGCACCCAGGAAGAGTCCCAGATCGCCTCCGAACAACAGGTCGCCGCCGGCACCGACCCCACCACCAGCGCACTGCTCGGCGGAGCCCTTAACGCCACCGTCGGCAGCCGCGTCTCAAAGCTCTTCGGCGGATCCGGCGGCAGCGTCAAGATCGACCCCGCCTTCGTCGGCACCCTCGGCAACTCCTCCGCCCGCATCACCGTGCAGCAGCAGCTCTCGCAGCAGATCACATTGACCTTTGCCACCAACGTCAACTCCTCCGCCCAGCAACTCATCCAGGTCGCCTACCAGCTCAGCCCCAACGTCTCCATCGTCGGAGCCCGCGACGAAACCGGCGTCTTCTCCATCGTCTACAAAATCCGCAAGCGGTACCGCTAGAAACAGGCAACAACAAATGCGCCCTAATCGCGGGCGGCGACCACTTCGTGGGGTGAAGGCTTCGCGTCGCAACCTCATGCGATGCGCAGTCGTCCGGCACGCGAAGCCTCCACCCCACGAAGTGGCGCCCGTCCGGCGTTGGGACGCACTTGCCGTTGCCTGTTGCTGGGCGAGACTCTACACGCGACAGCCTATCCCGTGGTCTCACCGCCACCTCGCTCCGCATGGACTGCCACGGCTTGACAAACCCGACCCGCCCAGCCGCACCCGCGCCGCCCGTAGCCCCGGCAAACCCGCTTTGACACCCCTCCGGACCCAGGGGGTTACCTGGGGTTAAGTCCTTTTGAATTCTATTTTTGACCAGTTAACCCCCGGGGGGAGGGGGGTGCCTGTCAGCCCCTGCCTTTGTGGCAAATAGGGAGTCTCCGCCAAAAGTGGCTGTTCACCGGGCGCGACTTTATTTCACATCGCTCCCCGAAACGGAAAAAGGGTCAGGACCTTAGGTCCCGACCCTTCCCCGAACCACCAGCTCAGGCGTTCGCTGTCTCCGAAGCCTTCTCGGAAGCCGCCTCAGCCGCCGCCGCACGATCCTTCTCGAGCTTCGCTTCCTTGCGCGCCTCGAGCGTATTCTGCCCCAGGTTTGCATCAAGCTGCTCGGTCGTGAAGGTCTCGATCACGTCGCCCGAACGCATGTCCTTCCAGCCTGCGAGATCGATACCGCACTCCACTCCGTCGCGGACCTCGGACACATCGTCCTTGAGCCGCTTGAGTGAGCTGATCTTGCCCTTCCAGATCTCGTTGCCATCGCGCAGCAGGCGAGCCTGTGCGTTGCGCTTGATCACGCCATCGGTCACGCGGCAACCCGCAATCTGACCGACCTTGGTGATCTTGAAGACCTGCAGGATCTCGGCACGGCCCGCATAGTTCTCCTTGAACACGGGGTCGAGCAGGCCGTACATGGCCTTCTCGATCTCGGTGCGGAGCTCGTAGATGATCGAGTGCAGGCGAATCTCGACGCCTTCGCGCGCCGCAACCTCGCCCGAGTTGCGATCCGGGCGGACGTTGAAGCCGATGATAACGGCGTTCGAAGCAGACGCCAGCAGCACGTCCGACTCGGTGATGGCGCCGACACCGGAGTGCAGGACGCGGACCCGGACCTTTTCGGTCGACATGTGAGCCAGATCCTCGGCGATGACTTCGACCGAGCCCTGCACGTCGCCCTTGACGATGATGTTGAGGTCCTTGACACCGGCCATCTTGATCTGTTCGGCGAGGCCTTCGAGCGAGACGCGGGAGCTCTTGGCAAGCTGCGCCTCGCGCTCCTTCATCTTGCGGTACTGTGCAATGCCCTTGGCCTTGTCGCGGTCTGCCATGACGAGGAAGGTATCGCCCGCATCCGGCATGCCTTCGAGACCGAGGATCTCGACCGGGGTCGAGGGGCCTGCGACTTCGATGGGACGTCCGCGGTCGTCGAACATGGCGCGGATCTTGCCGAAGGTGTTGCCGACGATGTAGCTGTCGCCCAGCTTGAGCGTGCCGTTCTGCACGAGCACCGAGGCGACTGCACCGCGGCCGCGATCGAGCTTGGCTTCGATGACCGTGCCGACTGCGGGACGGTCAGGCTGGGCCTTCTGCTCGTTGGTGTCGGCGATATAGCAGATCATTTCTTCGAGACCGTCGAGGTTGAGCCGCTTCTTGGCCGAGACTTCAACGAACTCGGTGTCGCCGCCGAGGGACGTGGCCTGGACACCGCGTGCAGCGAGCTGCATGGTGACCTTCGACGCATCGGCTTCCGGCTTGTCGATCTTGTTGATGGCGACGATGATCGGGACCTTTGCCGCACGAGCATGGTCGATCGCCTCGAGCGTCTGGGGCATGACACCGTCGTCGGCTGCGACGACGATGACAACGATGTCCGTGACCTTGGCTCCGCGTGCACGCATGCGGGTGAAGGCCTCGTGACCCGGGGTATCGAGGAAGACGATCTCGCGGCCGAAGGCGGGCGAATCGGGCTTGGTGATCTTCACCTTGTACGCACCGATGTGCTGCGTGATGCCGCCGGCTTCGCCGCCTGCGACGTCGGTCGAACGAATGGCGTCGAGCAGCGACGTCTTACCGTGGTCGACGTGACCCATGACCGTGACGACGGGCGAGCGGACGACTTCGACCATGCCGGTGGTGTCTTCGAGGAAGCCTTCGATGGCCTCGTTTTCGAGCTGCTCTTCGACCGAGATGATGGTCGCGTCGGCGCCGAAGCGGGCCGCGACATCCTTGACCAGTTCGCCTTCGAGCGACTGGTTGACGGTGACGAGCACGCCCTTCATGAGCAGGACGGCGATGAGGTCCTTGCCGCGCACGTCGAGCTTTTCGGCGAGGTCCTTGACCGAGATGCCTTCGGTGACGGTGATGGTCTTGGTGATCGGCACCGGCTCGCGCGACATCTGCATACCGCCATAACGCGGTGGCGGCTGGAAGCCCTTCATCGGGCCTTCCTTCACCTTCTCGTAGCGCTGACCGCCGCGGCGCTGGCCGGGGCGTGCGGGACGAAGACCTGCGGGCGGGCCGCCTGCCGGAGCTTCACCCGGCGCGCCACCCGGACGCGGCGGGAAGCCGGGACGGGCAGGGAAGCCGGGGCGTGCGCCGGGGGTGAAGCCGGGACGAGCGCCGGGTGCACCGGGCGCGCCACCGGGACCGCCCGGGAAGGTGCGGGTGGGATGCATCGGGCGGCGTGCGCCTGCTGCTCCGCCAGGGCCGCCCGGACCACCGGGGAAGCCGGGGCGTGAACCGGGACCACCCGGGCCGGAGCCGGGGAAACCGGGACGTGGGCGCTCGAAGATGGGACGGCCGCGCGGTGGCGCGCCGGGTGCCGGAGCAGGCGCGGTGTAGATGGGACGCGGCCCGGTCTGGGGCATGATGACGCGGCGAACGGGCGGTGCTGCCGGGGCGGCTGCGGTCTCGGCGGGAGCCGTGTCGACCGTTGGCTCATCGGGTGCAACGACCGGGGCGGACGGGGCGGCGGCAGCAGCCGGGGCCGCGGCCGCAGGAGCTGCAGGCGCTGCGGCGACCACGGGACGCGGCGGCGCGGCGACGACTACGGGAGCGGTGCTGGTGGGACGAGTGAGGACGCTCGACTGCTGGGCAGCCTGCGGGCTTTCGCGCTTGATCGCCGCACCGGGACGTGCGCTGCCGGCGAGTGGGCGTGGCGGTGGCGGTGGGGGTGGCGGCTGAATAATGCGTGCGCCCTGGTTGGGCAGCGGCACGACGCGGCGCACGGTGGGAACCGGTGCGGCCGCAGGTGCGGCGGCGGCTGGAGTCGCGACCGGTGCCGGGGCAACCGGAGCGGCTGCGGCTGCGATCGAAACCGGCGGGGCGCTGGCCTCCGGCGCGGCATTCGCGGCAGGAGCCACAACGTGCGGCTGCGACGCGGGAACGGCGGGTGCCGGAACCGGTGCGCTCACCGCAGCTTCCGAGGTGGCAGCAGGGGGACGTGCCGGCGCGACCACGGTGACCGCGGGGCGTGCCGGCGGCGGCGCCACGGCAACCGCAGCGGGGCGAGCCGGAGCGGCAACGACGGCGGGTGGGGCGGCGGCGATCGCGGGCCGAGCCGGGGGTGCGTTGCGTGCGGCCTGCTCGGCGTTCTTGCGCTCGAGGATCGCGCGCATGGCATCGCCGGGCTTCGAGATGTTGCCGAGGTTCAGGCCGGGGTCAGCCTTGGGCGCGGCGGCGCGCTGGGTGCTGCGCGCACCGGGGTTGTTGAAGTAGTCGCGCACGCGTTCGGCCTGATCTGCCTCAATCGAGCTGGAGTGGGTCTTGCCGCTGACGCCGATGGCCTCGAGCGCGTCGAGGATCGGGCGGCTTTTTACTTCCAGTTCACGTGCCAAATCGTTGATTCTAACTTTGCTCATCCGTCCCTTTATCGCTTCCGTCTCGTGCCGCTCAGCTGGTCATACAAGCCTCGTTCGAAGTGGAAGTCGTGGTCTGCTGGTTATTATCTCTGAAAATGTTGAAAAGTCTGTGATTTTGCGCAGGGGCCCGGTGGTACAGGCTAACCACGGTCGTGCCCGTCGGTGGTTTCGGCGATGTCTGCCTGCCGTCTCATCCGAGACTTCCTGGCTGTCGTTGACGAGCTCGTCGATGGAGTCGTTGTCGAGCTCGATCTGCGACTCGCGGTTGTCGGCATCGGAGAAGCCGTCGAAGGACGACTCGATCTCTTCTTCGGTGGCGATGTCCTCGGTCGAGACGTCCGAGACTTCTTCGGGTGCGTCGGTGAGGCCCTTTTCTTCGGCGATGATCTCTTCGGGGGTCTTGGACATGGATGTGGTCTCCGGAGTGTCGGTTGGAGTATCGAGTACGGCGGCAACGGGAACAGGACGTTCTTCGCCCTCTTCGTATTGGCCGAAGTAGTGGCGCACGGCGACCGAGATTTTTTCGATCGTCTTTTCGCCGATCCCGGGCACTTCGGCAAGCTCTTCGGCGGTCATGTCTGCGACCGCCTCGACCGTGGTGATGCCGGCGGCGATGAGTTTTTCGAGGATGGCTTCGCCGAGCTCGGTGACCTGCTCGATGGGGGTCGTCGGGCCGCCGGACATGGCCTGCATCTGCTGCTCGACTTCCTGGCGCTTCTCCTCTTCCGATTTGATGTCGATCTTCCAGTTAAGGAGCTTGGCCGCGAGACGAACGTTCTGGCCCTTCTTGCCGATGGCGAGCGAGAGCTGGGTGTCGTCGACGATGACCTCGATCTGCTTCTCGTCCAGGTCGGTGATGGAGACGCGGGAGACCTTGGCGGGCTGCAGGGCTTTTTCGGCGAAGGTGGTGATCTCTTCCGAATACTCGATGATGTCGATCTTTTCGCCGCGCAGCTCGCGGATGATGGACTGGACGCGCATGCCCTTCATGCCGACGCAGGCGCCGACCGGGTCGACGTCCTTGTCGCGGCTCATGACGGCGATCTTGGTGCGCTCGCCGGCTTCGCGGGCGATGGCGCGGATGGAGACGGTACCGTCGTAGATCTCGGGGACCTCGGACTGGAAGAGGTTCTGGACGAGCGCCGGGGCGGCGCGGGAGACGATGACCTGCGGGCCCTTGGCGGCGCGGTCGACGCGGAGCAGAACGACGCGGACGCGCTCGCCGACCGAGAACTGCTCGAGCCGGGACTGCTCGCGCTTGGGCATGCGGGCTTCGGCCTTGCCGAGGTCGAAGATGACGTCCATGGGCTCGAGGCGCTTGACGGTGGCGTTGAGGACCTCGCCGGCGCGGTGGTTGTACTCGTTGTAAGACGGTGTCGCGCTCGGCTTCGCGGACCTTCTGGAAGATGACCTGCTTGGCCATCTGGGCGGCGATGCGGCCGAGGGGCGAGGTGTCCTTGTAGAAGCGGAGCTCGCCGCCGACTTCGACTTCGGGCGCGAGCTCGCGGGCGGCGTCGAGGGTGAGCTCGTTGATCTCGTCGGTGACGAGCTCAGGGGTTTCGACGACGGTCTTGTAGACGTAGGCGCGGATCTCGCCGGTTTCTTTGTCCATCTCGGCGCGCATGTTTTCGGTGGTCTTGTAGTACTTGCGCGTGGCGAGGGCGATGGCGTCTTCGATGGCGGAGACGACGACCTCGGGTTCGATGCCTTTTTCGCGGCTGAGAGCTTCGATGGATTGGTAGAGCAGCGCTTGCCATGGTTGAGTTTCCTTTGGTTCGTGATGAGGTGTCTGTTGGTTGACCGTTGACCGTGGTTCGGTGACCCGGTGACTAGATTTCGGCGATCAGGTTGGCCTTTTCGATGTTGGAGAAGGCGATCTGCGGTAGTGGCCGGGGTGGCTGCGGCCTTGGCGCCGGCGGCCTTTTTCGGTTTGCCTTTCTGCTTGATGGCGGAGAGGTCGAGGGTGAGGGCGGCGCCGTCGAAGGCGATGAGCCGGCCGGAGAAGTGGCGGTTGGCGTCGACGGCCGAGAAGGTCTGGAGCTTGACGAGGGAGCCGAGTGAAGCGGGTGAAGTCGGCGGGCCTGGTGAGCTTGCGCTCGAGGCCCGGGGAGGAAACTTCGAGGGTGTACTCGGCGCCGGGGATGAGGTCTTCGATATCGAGCACGGTGCCGAAGTCGCGGGTGAAGACCTCGCAGTCTTCGTGGGTGGTGAAGGAGAGCAGCTCGGTGGCGACGCCTTTGGGAAGTTCGGAGGCTTCGCTGGCGGCGGCTTCGGCGGTGAGCTTTGCGCGGGTCTCGGCGTTCTTTTCGAGGAAGACACGGAGGGTGCGGAACTTGGCGCCGCCCGAGAAGTCGAGTTCGACGATGTCGAGCGAGTGCGAGGCCGCGATGCGGTCGGCGGTGGCGCGGATTTTATCGAGCTCGAGGGCCATGAGAGAGCGCGCCGGCGAATCGTTTTGTGAGCACAAAAAAGTGGGCGTTGGCCCACTCGTCTCTTCCGCCACATCTGCCGGGTTGGTCACGGCTGCTTGTCCATGCGGCAGAACGGATTCGTCTGCAAGTGCTAGCTTACGCCGATGTCTGTTCAGATTCAAGTGCGCCCTGACGCCGGGCGGGCGGTACTGCGTACGCTCGGAGCTTCGCGTGGGATCATGGGACATGAGCGGCGGGCCGACGTATGCGGGGCGCTTTCGATGTGTGGGGCCGGCGTGCGAGGACGACTGCTGTCATGGGTGGCCGATCCCGCTCGACCGGCAGACGTACGAGCTGTACCGGTCGTTTCCGGCGGAGCCGCTCGGGCTGCGGGTGGGGGCATTTGTGGCGATCACGCCGGCTGCGGGGTCGGCGAAGCAGGTGGCGGAGATTCGGGTGGCGGATAGTGGGTTCTGCCCGTTCTTCGAGCAGGACCGGCTCTGCGGCATTCAGCGGGAGTATGGCGCGGTCGCGCTGTCGGCTTCGTGTTCGCTGTATCCGCGGAACCTGAACTGGGTGGGGACGAGGCTGGAGGGGACGCTTTCGCTCTCATGCCCGGAGGCGGCGCGGCAGGTGCTGCTGGAGGAGGGTGCGACCGCATTGCCGGGCGACCTGCTCGGCGGCGGCTTTCGGACAGACAATGCGTTCTGGCTCGGGGAGCAGGAGAACGCTGCGGATTTTGAGGCGCTGCGCGGACTGCTGGTGCGGATCGTCCGGGCGCGGGTGTTTTCGATGGTGGACCGGGTGCTGCTGATCGGGCTGGTGTGCGAGCGGCTTGCGGCTTCGGAGCGAGCGGGGTTGATCGAGGAGTTTGAGGCGATGGTGGTGAGCGGTCGGCTGCCGGATGTGTTGCGCGGGCTGCGGGGCAATGCAGCGCTGCGGCTGGAGGTGGTGCTCGAGCTCAGCAACCGGCGGATTGCGGAGGGGAGGTGCGGGCGGCGTTTTCAGGATACGTTCTGGAGCTTCATCGAGGGGATTGGATCGGCGGACGGCGGCACTGCAGGGGAGGATGTGGCGCGGTTTCGTGAGGCGGAGCGGACGGGGTATGCGGCGTACTTCGAACGGTTGCCGTTTGTGCTGGAGAACCTACTGCTGAACTACATGTATCAGCACCTGTTCCCGTTCGGGCGCGCGGGTGGGGCGCCTGCGGCAGCAGGTGGGGTGTTTGGCGAGTGGCTGTTGCTGGCCGGGCAGTTTGCCTGGGTGACGGGGCTGCTGGTCGGGGTGGCGGCGAACGAGGGGCTGACGGATGAGGCGGTGGTGCGAACGGTGCAGTCCTTCTTCCGCGCGGTCGAGCATTACCCGGAGGTGCTGGCGGCGGTGAGCGAGTCGGTTGAGGCGCGCGGGCTGGGGAGTGTGGCGGGGATGGCTTTGCTGCTGCGGAGTTGAAGGGGCGTTGAGGGTTTCTGTTAGGAGTTCTCAGTTGAGAGTTCTCAGTTCTCAGTTCTCAGTTCTCAGTTCTCAGTTCTCGGTTCTCGGTTCTCGGTTCTCGGTTTTCGGTTCTCGGTTCTCGGTTCTCAGTTCTTAGTCCACCGATGACTGATGACTGTCTTCACGGAGAATGGAGATCGGAGATTGGGCCGCTACTTGTCGTACTTGTCCAGCCACTTCAACTCCTCGCGGACCTTGATGTAGCCGTGCCAGGGGTTCTTGTCGAGTGGGTGATTCTCGCCGGGGAAGACGAGCAGTTCGTGCGGCACCTTGAGGTTTTCAAGCGCGCGCTCGAAGAGCACCTGCTCGAGGTAGCTGACGCGGTTGTCCTGATCGCCGCCGACGATGTGGGTGGGGGTGGTGACCTTGTTCATCTGGAAGAGCGCAGCCTCGGACTGATAGAGCGCGGGCTTCTGCCAGGGTGCGCCCGAGAGGTACCAGGCGTCGTCGTAGGTGAGGTCGTCGTTGCCCCAGTTGGCGGCGTGTTCGACGGCTCCCGCGCCGGTGACGGCTGCTTTGAAGCGGGTGGTCTGGGTGATGAGCCAGTTGGTCATGTAGCCGCCGTAGCTGTAGCCGCCGATGGCGAGATGCGCGGGGTCGGCGGTGCCGTCCTTGACGAGGGCATCGACGCCGGCGAGGATGTCGAACCCGGGGGCCGAAACCAGATGCGGCATGATCCCCAGTTCGAAGGCGTCGCCGTAGCCTGAAGACCCGCGGTAGTTGGGGCGGAAGACGAGCCAGCCGTTGGCGGCGGCGAGCGTCGCCCAGTCGTACCAGTCGGCGCCGAAGCGGTTGCCATCGGCATCCGCCGGGCCGCCGTGGATAAGGGTCAGCATGCGCAGACCCTTCGCATCCTGCTTGCCGGGCGGGAAGATGAGCACGCCCTCGACGGGGGTGCCGTCGGTCGACTTCCAGCGGTAGGGCCTGAAGCTGACCTGCGCGCGCTGGGCAAAGAGCGGGTTGAAGGCGGTGAGGGGTCTGGCCTGCGCGATGCTGGAGGCGTCCGCGGCGAGGAAGACCTGCGTGGGCCCGGTGATGGTCGACCGGGTAAAGAGGATGGCGGACGCCTTCGGCGTGGTGCCGAGGTGGGCATATGTTCCGGGCAGGGAGCCGATTGCTTTGAAGGAGGCGCCCTCGACCTCGTACAGGCCGGTGTCCATGCCGGTAAGGCCGGTGGCGAGCAGCCTGCCGCCGGACGCAAGCGCAAGGCCCTCCCATGAGCCTTTGAACTGCGTGCCGAGCCGCGTGATGGCGCTGGTGCCAAGGTCGAGCGAGTAGAGGCGGCCCTGCACATCCTGGTAAGGTCCTTCGACCGAGCCGCCGGCGGCGGGCACCAGGAAGTCGATGGCGCGGCCGTCGAGGGTGAAGGTGATGCGGCTTTCGAGGCCCTGGTTGTGGGTCAACTGTTTGACCGCGCCGCCGGCTGCGGGGACGAGATAGATCTCGGTGGCGGAGGGATCTTCGAGGCGATGCGAGATGGAGCTGGTGGTGAAGGCGAGCTGATCGCCGGCGGGAGAGACGGCCAGCTCCCCGATGGCAAGCGGGCTGGTGGCGACAAGGCGCGAGCCGGCGGGATAGGTGGCCTGCGCGGGACTGGGTTTGGGTTCCTGGTGGGCCTCGGGTGTGGCTGCGCGCGCGGCGATCGCGGCGGCCAGGGGCAGTGCGACGATGACGTCGCCGCGCTCCTGCTCGCGCCAGCGGACGACATCTTTCCACTCGGCCTTGTGGGCTTCTTCGGCGTCTTTTGAGATCACCTGTCTGGTGGAGAAGAGTATGGTCGCGCTGTCCGGCGACCAGGCGAAGGTGTGCACGTCCAGTGGCTCGCGATAGAGCGGGAAGGCTTCGCCACCGGCAACAGGAAGGATCCAGATGCGGCCTGGTGCTTCCTTCTCACTGCCGTCTTTGTCGTCGCCGGGCTTTTCGTCGCCGGGGAGGGCACGGTCGGAGACGAAGGCGATGGAGCGGCCGTCGGGCGACCACTCCGGTGAGGAGTCGTGACCGGAGTGCGTGAGCGGGGTAAGGGTGTTGGTCTTTGCGGTCCAGAGGGAGAGGTCCTTGCGAAAGCGGTTGCCCTGCCAGTCAGGCGCGCCGACCTCGATGACGGCGGCTGTGCCATCGGGCGAAAGGCGCGCGGTGCCGATGGACGTGGCGTTGAGAAACTCGTCGAGCGTGATGGGCGACTGGGCGAGCGCGGGCGCGGCAAGGGCGGCGACGAGAGGCAAGAGGCAGAATTTCATGTGAATTGAAGATTACAACGGCGGCTGCTTCTCGAACGGATCCAGGCGGCAGTTGGTGGTTGCCTTCTCGAAAGCAGGTGCCCCCTTACGCCGGGCGGGCGCCGCATCGTGCGGGATTGGACCGTTGCGCGGTGTGCGTGGGATTGGCGGCGGTGCAACAATAGAGTGCATGATTGTCACGCCGATTCCGGAAGCCCTGACCTTTGATGATGTGCTGCTCGTGCCTGCTTATAGCGATGTTGTGCCGACGCAGGTGAGCACACAGACGCGCCTGACCAGCCGCATCACGCTGAATACACCGCTGATGTCGGCGGCGATGGATACCGTGACCGAGTCGCGGCTGGCGATCGCGATGGCGCAGCAGGGTGGCATGGGCGTGGTGCATCGCAACCTGTCGATTGAGGCGCAGGCGGGCGAGATCGACAAGGTAAAGCGCTCCGAAAGCGGCATGATCGTCGACCCGGTGACCATCTCGCCCGAGCAGACGATCGGTGCGGCGCTCGAGATGATGCGGCGTTACAAGATCTCCGGCGTGCCGGTGACGAAGAACAAGAAGCTGGTCGGAATTCTGACCAATCGCGACCTGCGGTTTGTGTCGCAGACCGAACTGTCGATCGACTCGGTGATGACGAAGGAAAACCTGATCACGGTGCCGGTGGGTACGACGCTTGAAGAGGCCGAGCACATCCTGCACCAGCACCGGGTGGAGAAACTGCTGGTGGTCAACGACGAGTACGAGCTCAAGGGACTGATCACGGTCAAGGACATTCAGAAGAAGCTGAAGTACCCCAATGCGAGCAAGGACTCGCAGGGGCGTCTGCGCGTGGCGGGGGCGATCGGTGCGACGGGCGACTTCCTGGAGCGCGCCGCGGCGATGGTCGAGATGCGGGTGGATGCGCTGGCGATCGACTCGGCGCACGGGCATTCGTCGCGTGTGCTCGAGGCAGTGGCCGAGGTAAAGAAGGCGTTCCCGGAGGTCTGCCTGCTGGCCGGCAACGTGGCGACGTACGAGGGAGCGAAGGCGTTGATCGGCGCGGGAGCGGACGCGATCAAGGTGGGCATCGGACCGGGTTCGATCTGCACGACGCGCATGGTAACGGGTGCGGGGATGCCGCAGATCACGGCGATTTCAGAGGCTGCGCGCGCGGCGCGCGAGCATGGGGTTTCGATCATCGCCGACGGCGGCATCAAGTATTCGGGCGATGTGACGAAGGCGATCGCCGCGGGTGCGAGCGTGGTGATGATGGGCTCGCTGTTTGCCGGGGTTGATGAGAGCCCGGGCGAGACGATCCTGTACCAGGGGCGCAGCTTCAAGGCGTATCGCGGTATGGGCTCTCTGAGCGCGATGGCGCAGGGCTCGGGCGAGCGCTACTTCCAGGGCAAGGACGACATGGCGGAGGGCGCAAGCGCGGAGCGGCCGAACCTGACGGCGCGTGAGGGCTCGACGCAGAACCGGCTGGCGAAGTTCGTGCCGGAGGGGATCGAGGGGCGCGTGCCGCATCGCGGGCCGCTCGAGGCGATGGTGTATCAACTGGTTGGTGGGCTGCGGTCGGGCATGGGCTATCTCGGCTGCTCGACGATCCAGGAGTTGCAGGAGAATGCGCGGTTCGTGCGCATCTCGAACGCCGGTTTGAAAGAGAGCCACGTGCACGACGTCGTCATCACGCGCGAAGCCCCGAACTACCACGTCGAATAGGGTGCTTCGCTCCATGCTCGACGCTTTGCGCGGGATGTGGCGCAGAGAGATCGGTGTGCACCCCCGGGCGGTGGGTTATGAGGCGTCGGTGGCTTGCCCTTACGGATCGCTCGAAAGCCGGCAGGCAAGCAGACATGCGATAGCCTTGGAGCATGAGCGCTGCTTTCCTGGATGATTCCGAGCCGAAGACTGAGAGCGGTCGCCGAGGGGCAGCGCGGCAGATTCATGCGTGGTGGCCGGTAGCGATTGCCTGCGTGGTGATCCTCATCGAGTCGACGCGGGCATTGGGCGCCGACAATACAAGCCGCTGGCTGCGGCCGGCCTTCGAGCTCATGTTTGGACGGTTCTCGAATGCAGCGTGGTCGCAGTTGCACCACCTCCTCCGCAAGACCGGCCACTTCATCGGCTACGGCACCGTCTGTCTGACGTTTTTGCGGGCGTGGCTGCTGACGCTTGACGCTCACCACGCGGTCTCGCTACGGCGGCTGCACTGGCAGGCGACGTGGCGTGCGATTCTCGGCGCGGCGCTGGTCGCAAGCTGCGATGAGTGGCACCAGAGTTACCTGCCGAACCGCACCGGCACACCGTGGGATGTGCTGCTCGATACCTGCGGCGCTTCCGTGATGTGCCTTGTGGTGTGGACGGCGTTCGGCTGGTTTCGTGCGCTGCCGGCGCGCGCGCTCGACCGCCAGACCGTGGCGCGCTAGGGCCGCGCGGGCAGCGGCATCTGGAGCGGAGCACGGGGGTTTTTCTCGATGACTAGCGCGTCGAAACGATGCAGCGTGGCGAAGCCTGCGTCGTGATAAAGCCGCACCGCGGCGGTGTTCTGCTCGCTGACGGTCAGCGTGATATAGCGGTAGCGCCGCGCCGGCAGCTGGCGCAGCGTGTGGTGCAGCAGCGTGTGACCGAGCCGTCGTCCGCGCTGATCGGGCGCAACGCAAAGCTGGGTGACGTGTGCGGTATCGGACGCCACGCGCGAGACCAGGATGACCGCGACTGGCAGATTTGAGGCGCGGTCGCGCAGTGTGAACGACGAGTCCGGGTCGAAGGTGCCGCAGCCCGGGAAGCGGATGATGTTGTGCAGAAAACGCAGCGAACCGCCGAGCGTGCGGTACTGGTCGTTGATCTCGGAGTCGAGGTGGCCAAGGTAGGCGCGCTGGATCAGCTCCGCGACCGGCTGGTAGGAGGCCGGGGACCAGCGGCAAAGCTCGATCTCCGGCGGCAGATAGGGCGGCGCCGGCGCCTGCTCCTGCTGCAGAAACGGAGCGCGCTCGGCGGGCAGCTTGTGTTCGAGAAAGAGCCGGCGGAAACTCTGCAGGCGCGTGTTGCGCGAGAGCGCTCCGGCAAAGAGCGGCGGCAGCACATCAGCTTCAAAAAGCAGCAGCTGCCCCTCGATGCGGACGATGTCGGGTGAGGCTTCGAGCGTTTCGAGCAGGTGGCGGGTGAGCACCTGCGCGATGGCCAGCGGGTCCTGCTCGTGGCGCGAGGCGTAGATATCGCCGACGACTGCCTTCTGTCCTTCGTAGACGCAGAAGCAGAAGCCGCAGATACGACCGCGCACCAGGGCGACGAAGCCGGGCAGGATGCGCGAGTCGAGATACTGCAGCAGCAGCTCGGTCGAGGCCTGGTAGTCCCAGCGCAGGCGCCGGGTCCACACCTCCGCTTCTTGCTCAAGCAAAGGCCGTAGCTGCCGCCCGGAGAAATGGCGCAGGTCGAGGATCTCGAGTTGTTGCGGCGAAGTCATAGCACTGGCCCGGCGAGCTGCTCTCCCCTTCAGACTAGCCGATTTACGGTCGGCGGGTGCAGGGAAGGCTCTCGTCAGGGTTCGGTTGAGACGGGGGTCGTCGTGCGCATGATGACGATGTCGGTGTGGCTGCCTCCGTCCTCCGTCTTCGGCGTCACCGAGACCATCGTGTGATCGTTGTTGCTGCCCACCTTGAAGACCGTGACATGGTTGAAGCTGCTGCCGGTCTCGTCGGCATTGGTCAGCTTGCCGCGGTAAAACTCTGCCACCTTGTCGGCGTCATCCGGGGTCTTGTAGACGACAGTCAGGAAGCTGCCGTTCCCGCTCTTCATGTTCAGCCCGCCGTGCCCGGCGGTGGCGCCGGGATAGATCGGCACGCCGATGTCAGCGCTCGAAGCACCCGCTGCGCCGCCCGCGGAGAGGGTCCCGAGCGCCGTGGTGATGGATGCGGCCGAGCCTTTGGTCGAAATTGCACTGCCCGGCGTCGTGACCGAAGTCTCCGTCGCCTGGCTTGCCTGGATGGAGTTCTTGACGCCCTTCGCCACCGAGTAGATCTTGTAGCCGACGAGGCCGCCGACCGCCAGGATGAGCAGCAGCACCACGGCTCCGCAGATGAGCACGATCTTGAGGATCGGGCTCGAACTGCCGCCGACGGGCGCTGGTCCCGGGCTCCCGGCTGCGACCGGCGCGTAGGAACTGCTGCCCCTTGCCGGCGGCTCGGGCATCGGGGTTCCGGGCCTGCGCTCTGCGGCGGCGGCAGGCTGATTCCTGGCCGGCTCCGGCTGCGGCGTGCCACGAGCTGGTGTGAATGCTGGTGGCGAGTCGGGAACGGCGGACGGCCCTACTGGTGAAAAGCCTTCTGGTGAAAAGCCTTCTGGTGAAAAGCCCTGTGGGGAAAAGCCCGATCGTGGAAAGCTTGATGACGAATCGCCCGGCGTCGCGTTGACCGGCGCGTACTCGGGCAGCACCGCGGAATTGTCCAGCAGGGAACCGTCGGCGTGTGCGAGCGCCATCTCCGGCAGTGTGGACGGCGTTGGCCTCTGCACCGGATCAGAGACGGCGGGGCCGACCGGCAGCGGGGTCAACGGCGTGAAGCTGACCGGCTCCGGAACCGGCGCGACCGTTGCCACTTGTGGAGCGACGACTGCCGCAGCCGCGATGGGCGTTCCGCAGGCGGGGCAGAAGGAAGTATTGGGCGCGAGCGCCGTACCGCAGTGTGCACAGAAGCTGGCCATGAATACTCCGGAAGCACCTAAGGGATGTCGTCCAGCCGCAAGCCCGGCAGCGACACGAGCGTAATCGAAGGGATGGGAGGAGTCAACGGGAATTCAGCGCCGCGGCGCTGGGGTGCGAGTCGCAAGCGCTACGGCTTTGGCGAGTCTTCGATGCTTTGCGTGTCGGGCCCCGCTGACGGCGGGGCCGCACCAGTGCCACGAGCGTAGACCCGGTAGACCGCCAGACCCTGCGATTCGTAGAGGAAGAGCGGCTCATAAATCCGGCCCGTGAGGTAGCGGTCGAGGCCCTGCTGATCGCCGGAACGCATCACCAGCAGGTGCTCGTCCGCAGGCACGCCTTCTTCGTAATGCACCGGGGGCTGGTCGCGATAGAACGCGAGCCCGTACACCATGTCGCGCTTCACCCCGGAGACCGCGACGATCTGCTCGTTGGGAGCGAGCCGGGCTATCCGCTGCGCAAGCGGCCGCGCAGAGTAGTTCAGGTCGAGCTCCGCGCCGTGGAAGCCCAGCAGGAAGATCAGCATGGCGACCACTGGTGCCAGCGTAATGGTTCGGATGTGCTGGTTGCCGAATCGCCGGACGACGGCGATGACGGCAGCGCACGTCGCCAGCGCGCACGACCCGGCAATCACGAGCCATTGCAGCGACGGAACCAGCGTCTCGTACTTCATGTGCTGGGGCGCAAGCAGCAGCACGAAGACCAGCACAGCGCAGACCGCCGCATGGGCGTACAGCAGCCACGGCTTCAACCCCGTGCGCCGGGACCGGTAGAGGTAATCGCCGGTAAGAATCGTGAGTGGGGGAATCGACGGCAGGATGTAGCCCGGCAGCTTCGAGCCCGAGAACGAGAAGAACAGGATCGGCAGAATACCCCACAGCACCAGGAACTCCGGGAACGCATCGCCGGCGCGTGAGTGGCCGAGATAGCGGATGCGTTTTCCGCGCACCTTCCACTCTGCGATCGACGTGTGCACGGCATCGACCAGCGCGCGCAGCGCGAGGATCGTCCACGGCATGAGCCCGATGATGAGCACTACGAGGTAATACCAGGCGGGTTGGTGATGCATGTACTTGTTGGTGGCGAAGCGCTCGAGGTTGTGTTCGACAAAGAACTGCTTGTAGAAGGTGGGGTTGCTGCGCTGCACCGCGATATACCACGGCAGCACCATGACGAAGTAGAGCAGCACGCCGGGCAGCCAGATGGTTCGCCGCAGCAGGCTCCATTCCCGGCGCAGCGCGGTGAACAGGAAGATGATGGCGAGCGCCAGAAACGGCGCCACCGGTCCCTTGGCGAGGGTCGCGGCCGCGCCGAAGAAGTAGAGGTCGAACAGCCAGAACTTCTTGCCGGTCTCGTACCACGCGTACCAGCCCAGCATCCCGATGCAGAAGGGCGCGGCGAGCTGCATATCGGTGGAGGCGCCGCGCGAGAATGACAGGATCGCGATTGACGACACCGTGATCAGCGCCGCATCGAGATGGCCGCCCGGCCGGAAGCGCCGCATGTGCAGGAAGATGAGCAGGACGAGAAAGGCGGCGGCGGAGATAGAGGGCAGCCGGGCGGACCAGTCCGACACGCCGAACTCGCGGAAGAAGCCCATCGCCCGCCAGTAATAGAGCGCCGGTTTTTCGAGCCACGGCTGTCCGTAGAGGATCGGCGTGACGGTGCCCGCAAGCAGGCAGTCCTCGGAGGCGCGGATCGCCTCCGGCTTCAAGCTGCGCGGGATGATCTCCGCGTGCTCCGCGTCGCAGGTCTGGTTGTGAGTCGCGAGCATCTCGCGTGCCACCTGCGCGTAGCGTGGTTCGTCGGCGCCGACCAGCCCCAGGCGATCGCCGCCTACGCCCGGCGCCAGCCCGAACAGCAGCAGGAAGAGCCCGACGGCGAACAGGATGACATACTCCCACGGCGAGGCCAGCGCCGGGTGTTCGGCGAGCTGACGCAGCCAGCGCTTGTAGGCGGGAGTGCCGGCAGTCGCGGGGGCTGCGGCGGGTTGGGTCGGGTCAGTCACGCGGGGCGGCTTCAGGGTAGCAGAGGTTGGGGTTAGCGGCCGGATTCCGGCTCCGGCGCCTGGACAGCCGCGGCCGGGGTTTCGCTCGCCGGTTCAGCAGCGGAGGCAGTGGCGGCGGCCTTCTCGTCGCGCTTCTTCTCGCGCTTGCGCATGCGTCCGAGCAGCTCGTCCATGCGGCCGGTCATCTTTTCCGAGCGGTCAATGGCGAAGTTCAGCTCCGGCACATGGCGCACGCCCATGCGCTCGCGGATCGAGGCGCGGATGAAGCCGCGTGCCTGGGTGAGCGCGGCAAGCGTGGAGTCTTCCTCTTCTGCGGCTCCGTGCACGGCGACGAAGACTCGCGCCGACTTGCCGCCGGGTGCAAGCACGACCTCGGTAACCACCGAGGGGAAGATGCGCGGGTCGGAGAGTTCGCCTTCGAGCATCGCGCCGATCTCTTCTGAAAACGAGTGGGCGACACGGTTGCGGTGGTAGGTTCGGGCGCGCGGTTCGGGCATGGCTGGTTCCTGTCTTTTGTTCTGGGTGATGCGTGGTGCTCAGTCGTTCAAGATTTCTGCGAAGGAATCGGCAACCTCTGCCGATAGGTTCAACGAGATGCGGTGAGCGGCGCGGTCGATCGATTCGAGGTGCTGGGTGAGCGACTGGGTCGAGCTGGACGCGACAGCTACCGTTAGGGTCGCCTGGTTCCAGACCGTGCCGCCCTCGTTCATCTCGGCAATGGAGAGATTGAACCCGTGACGGAGCTTGTCCTTGAGCGAACGAACTACCTGGCGACGGTCTTTGAGCGACTGCGCGTACGGGATCGAGAGTTCAAGGGTCAGTTTTCCGATGGGCATGGCGTCCCGGCAACAACGCGCTCCGGCAACAACCGGAACCTCACTATTGTACCGTTCCGCCGCCCGGGGCTTCCGCTGCCGTCTGCCTTGACCCTGCTGCCGGCAGCTGTCGCCCACCCGCGCGGCCGTGCGGCCGGCAACCTTCGCCTGCTTGCCGCAACACGGAATGACCCGCCAGCTAGCACCTTCGAGTCATTGAAGCTCAGGCACCGGCGAGAGACGATGAAGCAGTCAAGGGAGACCCAATCAATGACGGAAGCCGCTCGAGGGACGGACCGAAAAGCGGCATGGCTCCTGCACGTTCACGACTTCCTTGCGGACGACTCCGGGCAGGACCTCATCGAATACGGCCTTGTCGCCGTCCTGGTGAGTCTTTGCGCCATTACCACCATGCAGGGCGTCGCAACCAAAATCAGCGCACTGTTCAACCTCGTCGCCAACGGGCTGAACAGCGCAGTCTAATCCGCTTCAACCCGCTCTTTTACAGAGCCACAAGTTTGCGTCGCAGCAAAGCGGGGTGAGAGCCCGGCGATCCCCATGCGGATTGCCGGGCTTCCGCGCGTCTGACTACTTGAGCGGATCGGGCTCCGACGTGAACGTCGACGCCGGCAGCCCCGCCGCGTTGTACAGCGGCGTCTCAATCACGCTCGACCAGCCATACCGCACATACACCGGCTCCTTCACAGATGCCGCCGACACCACCACCGTTTCGCCGTCCAGCCGCGCCTCCGCCTTCACGAACTGGTGATCGCTGCCGGCGAGTTCGAAGCCGCCGGCCGGCCTGCCGTTTGTCCCGAGCTTTTCGCCGTGGTCGAAGTAAACCCGCATCGCCACAAGCCCGTCCGGGGTCAGCTCGGTGGTGGCTTCGCGGAAGAGCGGCGGCAGGAACGCGACGTGCTCGCCGTAGGTCATCGAGCGCGCGGCCAGCGCCAGGCGGTACGCCACGGTCTGCTTGTCCGGAGGATGCACATTGCCCGGGGTCCCCACGTCGGTCGTCACGGCCATCGCCGTGTTCGCCACCGAGAGCGTCCGGCGCTGCGCATCACGCACCAGTCCCCAGTCTTCGCCCGGCGAGTTGTAGCTCGAGATCTGCACGAAAAAGAACGGCAGGTTGCCCTGCGCGAAGTGGCTGCGCCAGTCGGCGATCAGGGCAGGGAAGAGCGTACTGTAATACTGCGCGCGGCCCACGCCCGAGTTCGTCTCGCCCTGATACCAGAGGAAGCCTTTGATCGACAGCGGCGTAAACGGCGCAACCATGCCGTTGTAAAGCCCTGCGGGCATCCACGACGTCTCGTCCGGATGGAAGCCGTGTCCCGGCGCCGGCTTCCCCGCCGCCTTGGCCGCGTCGTCCTCGCGCTTCTCGGAGGCCAGCATCTCCGCCCGGTTCGCCAGCGGCGCAGCGAAGTGAGCCCGCGCAGCGAATGCCGGCAAAAGCTGTGCATTGTTGCCCAGCATGTCCAGCGACACCCACGAGTCGGCCGGAGTGCCGCCCCACGTCGAATCGATCAGCCCGACGGGCACGTTCTCCTTCGCCGCGATCTCACGGCCGAAAAAGTACGCGACGGCAGAGAACTGCGCGGCCGTCTCCGGGGTGCAGGTCGTCCACGTCCCGCCGGCGACGTCGTTCATCGGGTAGTCGACCCCCTTGCGTTCGACCAGCATAAGCCGCAGCCGCGGGTTAGTCGCCGCGGCGATCTCCTTCTCGCTGTCCTTGATCGGCGTCCCCGGGCCGAAACCCTTGAGCGGCATCTCCATATTCGACTGACCGGACGCGAACCATACATCGCCCACCAGCAGATCCGAAAGTGTCTTATCGCCGCCATCGCCGGCAATCGTCAGCGTGTACGGGCCGCCCGCTGTTTCGGGCGCCAGGTACAGGCTGAAGCTTCCGATCTCGTCGGCTACGGCTGCCACGGTCTGTTTGTGGAAGGTCACCTTCAGGTGCGCGCCAGGCGTCGCCCAGCCCCAGATGTGAATCGGCGTCTCCCGCTGCAGCACGGCATGATCGCTGAGCACATGGGGCAGGCGCACTTCGGCATGCGCGGCAAGAGGCGCAAAGGCAAGCAGGGCGGCGAGCGAGCGAAGCTTCATCAGGACAATCTCCAAGGGGGGTTGGTCGTTTGGGAGGGAGCCAGCTGACCCATCACAAGGCAAAACTGGAATAACAACTGCGAACGCAGAACGAGCACCAGCAAACGCTTTCCTTTATACGATACGTCCCGCCGGTACGACGCAGGTTCGCATACTATAGGCATCTGCTGACAGAGATGCGCCGCGCAGCCTATGCTGTTGGGGCTGGCGATCTGCTGGAAGTTCATCCATCTTGCATCTCGAGGTTTCGTACCAATGGCCATTACTGTAACGACGGCGGCGCCGTCCTCCGGCAACATCAGCGGCAAAACCGATCTTCGCGCGATGTCGATCGCCACCGCGCTCTTCTTCATGTGGGGTTTTCTCACCAGTCTCAACGACGTCATCATCCCCCACCTCAAGGCCATCTTCGAACTCAGCTACGCGCAGGCCATGCTGGTACAGTTTGCCTTTTTTTCGTCCTACTTCATCTTCGCGCTGCCCGCCGGCAAGCTGGTTGAGATGATCGGTTACAAACGCGCCATGGTCGGCGGCCTGGTCATCATGGCCGCCGGCGCGCTGCTCTTTCTGCCGGCATCGAGCGTCGCCTCGTTCGGCCTCTTCCTCGGCGCGCTGGTCGTGCTCGCCGCCGGCATCACCGTGCTGCAGGTCGCGGCGAACCCCTACGTCGTCAATCTCGGCCCCGAAACTACCGCCTCCGCCCGCCTCAATTTTTCACAGGCCTTCAACTCGCTCGGCACCACGCTCGCACCCAAGTTCGGTGGCATCCTCATCCTTGGTGGAGCCACCATCACCGCCGCCAAGCTGCACGCGCTGCCCGCAGCCGAGCAGCAACTCTATCGCGCGCAGCAGGCCTCCTCGGTTCGCGTCCCGTACCTCGGCCTCGGGATCGCGCTGCTGGTTCTCGCCGTCGCGCTGGGTCTGCTCAAGATGCCCAGCATGAAGACCAACGCCATGACTCAGGACTTCCGGCCCGGCGCCTTCGACTCGACCAAGGACAGCATCTGGACTCACAAGTGGCTCCTCGCTGGGGCGCTCGGCATCTTCGTCTACGTCGGCGCGGAGGTCTCGATCGGCAGCTTCCTGATCAACTACTTCGGCTTGCCAGGCGTCACCGGCCTTTCGGAAGTCACCGCCGCCGGCTACGTCAGCTACTACTGGGGCGGCGCGATGGTCGGCCGATTCATCGGCTCCTACGTGCTGCAGCATGTGCGCGCCGGTCTCGCGCTCGGCATCGCCGCCACCGTCGCCGTGCTGCTCGTGCTCATCTCGATGAACACCCACGGCTACACCGCCATGTGGACCATCATCGCCGTCGGCTTCTTCAACTCCATCATGTTCCCCAACATCTTCTCGCTCGGCCTCTGGAACCTCGGCACCCTTACCAGCAAGGGTTCGAGCCTGATGGTCGCAGCCATCGTCGGCGGTGCCATCCTGCCGGTCTTCGAAGGCCATCTCGCCGACGGCATCGGCATCCAGCACGCCTTCATCGTGCCGGCTGTCTGCTACGTCTACATTGCGGTTTACGGCTTCATGGCCCGCAACCTCATGACCTCCGACCATGTTCCCGACACCGTCGAAGCAGCCTGAGCTTCACTCGAAGAGCGCCGCAGCCCCCCCCCCCGGGCTGCGGCGCTTTCTGTTGGACCCTGCTATCGTTCCTGCATGGCCGCGCAACCGTTCCCCGAGAAAACGTTTCCGTCGCTACGCCTCTAGGAGTTTTCCATGTCCCCCACCTCCCGCCGCAGCTTCCTCAAGACCAGCGCAGCCCTCGCCGCAGTCAACGCCGTCACCCGCCGAGCCTCACTCTACGCCGCACCCAGTCCCGCACCCATGCCGCTCGCCCGGTTCGACTACGCCGACGTCCAGCTGCTCGACGGTCCCATGCTCGACCAGTTCCGCCACAATCACGCCCTCTTCCTCGCGCTCGACGAAGACGCCATGCTCAAACCCTTCCGCCAGGCCGCCGGCATGCCCGCGCCCGGAGAAGACCTCGGCGGCTGGTACTCCCCGTCGCCCCTCTTCGACCCGCCCAAAAACATGACCGGCTACATCCCCGGCCACACCTTCGGCCAGTGGGTCTCCGGCCTCTCCCGCGCCTATGCCGTCACCGGCGACAAGCCCACCCAGGCCAAGGTGCAGCGCCTCGTCGCCGGCTACGCCGCCACCATCACCCCGAAGTTTTACGACGGCTACTGCCTCCCCGCCTACACCTTCGAAAAGACCCTCGGCGGGCTGGTCGACGCGCACCAGTTCGCCGGCGACAAGACCGCCTTCGCCGTCCTCGATAAAGCCACCGACGCCGTCCTGCCCGTGCTCCCGCCCAAAGCGCTCGACCGCGCCGAGATGGCCGCGCGACCGCACCCCAACGTCGCATACACCTGGGACGAAAGCTACACGCTCCCCGAAAATTTCTACATCGCCGCGCAACGCGGAGCCGGCCCGCGCTACCATCAACTCGCCCAGCGCTTCCTCCAGGACGACACCTACTTCAACCCCCTCGCCGAAGACCACAACGTCCTCCCCGGCCAGCACGCCTACTCCCACGTCAACGCGCTCTCCTCCGCCATGCAGGCCTACCTGACCGACGGCAGCGAAAAGCATCTCCGCGCCGCTAAAAACGGCTTCGCCTTCGTCCAGCAGCAGAGCTTCGCCACCGGCGGCTGGGGCCCCGACGAAGGCTTCCGCAAGCCCGAAACCGACGACCTCGCCAAGACCCTCACCACCTCGCACAGCAGCTTCGAAACCCCCTGCGGCGCCTACGGCCACTTCAAAATCACCCGCTACCTCATGCGCGTCACCGGCGACAGCACCTACGGCGACAGCATGGAGACCGTCCTCTACAACACCATCCTCGGCGCCCGCCCCATCCGCCCCGACGGCGTCAGCTTCTACTACGCCGACTACAACAACCACGCCACCAAGGCAGACTACGAACAGAAGTGGCCCTGCTGCTCCGGCACCTTCCCCCAACTCACCGCCGACTACGGCATCAGCGCCTACCTTCGCGCCCCCAACGCCCTCTACGTCAACCTCTACGTCCCCTCGCGCGTCACCTGGAAGCAGGGGAGCGCCCGCGTCACCCTCACCCAGCAAACCCAGTACCCCACCGCCAACGACATCGCACTGCACTTCCAGCTCGACCGCCCCGTCACCTTCGCCCTCAACCTCCGCATCCCCGCCTGGGCCGGCCCCGCCACCCGCCTCACCATCAACGGCAAGATCGCCCCCGGCATCGACCTCAAACCCGGCAGCTGGTCCCGCGTCAGCCGCCCGTGGAAGGACGGCGACCGCGTCGAACTCACCCTCGACATGCCCCTCCGCCTCGTCCCGCTCGATGCCGCTCATCCGAATCTCGTCGCACTCGTCCGCGGCCCGGTCGCGCTCTTCGCCGTCGAGCAGGGCGACCAGACGCTCACTGCGCAGCAACTCCTCGCCGCCCGGCAGAAGGGAAGCTCCTCCACCTTCACCGTCGCCACGGACCGAGGCACCGTCATGATGCGCCCGTACCCGGCCCTCACCACGGAGACCTACCGCCTCTACCAGCAGATTTAGGACAGGCGTGCGTACCCGCATCCAGACGCACCAAAGGCCAGGCATCATGCCTGGCCCTTCCCGTGCAAAAAATTCTCAGAGATGGTCGGGGCGAGAGGATTCGAACCTCCGACCCCCTGGTCCCGAACCAGGTGCGCTACCAGACTGCGCTACGCCCCGAACGTTCAACTGAGTGGGTTATCGAAGCACACGCCAGCCGGCAAAACGCAGGCATTACGGATGGCCTGCAGGCTCACGGAATCGACTCTCACAGTCTAGCAGAAATCCCGAACCCCGCGAAAAAGCAGCGCGCCCCACCAGATCTTTCGGTTCAGCCCCTTCCGAGCCCCGCACACACCTCGCCACCCGAACGTCCATCATGCGGCACGCCCCCCTGCGTCCCCACGTGTCTGACCCATTCGTAACCTTTTCCTTTCCTCGACTTGCGCCAGCCCGCGCCGCCTGGATGCTCGGCGCCAGGGCACCCGCCCGGAAGATTCTTCCAAGCAATTGCGGCGACTACGAAAATATTTCTAGCCAACTGGGAAATTATTGGCATAGGATGCAACCACGTCGGACATTGGCACCGTCAATACAACATACGAGTCAGGGGCTCCACTTTCATGTCTGGTTACCAGAAGTTCTCCGTCATCTTTCCATCCGTCTGCCTTCTCGCCGCCACCGCGTCCCTCGCCGCCCAGACCGCTCCCAGTTTCGAGCTCAAGCGCGACACCATCACTTCCAGCGGTTCCACTCTGGCTCAGGGTGACTTCAACCAGGACGGCAAGCCCGACCTCATCCTCGGCGGAGGAGCCCAGCCCAATAACATCTCGCTGCGCGCCGGAAACGGCGACGGCACCTTCCAGGCCCCACGCGCCATCGGAACGGTCGCCGGCTACAGCACACTCGAAATCGTCGCCGCGGACGTCAATCACGATAGCCGCCTCGATGTCGTCGCGCTCGACATGAGCGGCATGGTCAATGTCTTCTACGGCAAGGGCGACGGCACCTTCACCGCGTCTACCCCCTTCGCCGCAGTCAACTCGCCGAACACGATCGCCGTCGCGGATTTCAACGGAGACGGCCTGCTGGATGTTGCCCTCGGCGATCAGGCCGGCGGCGTCGAGATCTTCTCGAACATCGGCGGCACCCACTTCGCCTACGCCCAGACCATCCAGCTGCCCTCTGCCTCGGGCCTCGGGATTCTCAAACTTCGCACCGGCGATACCGATGGCACCGGCGTCTCCAGCCTCGCCGCCGTCATGAGCAACTCCGCCTGGGTGCTCTGGGGCGATGGCCGCGGCAACTTCTCCCCCTCGCTGCTCGCCGACTACGACGCTGCGGCTTCGCTCAACTTCGGCGACCTGAAGCAGAACGGCAAATCGCAGATCCTCGTCTCCTATCACTGCGCCGGTTCGAACCCATACCCCTCCCGCATCCCCTACGTCCCATGCATGGGCGTCGACGCTTTCACCAGCAATGGCAACCACACCATGGCGCAGAAGACCATCCTGCATGACGGAACTGTCGATGCCCGGCGGCCGTGGGTCGCCGACGTCAACGGCGACGGCATCGCGGATCTCGTCAGCGCCACCCGCAACAAGCAGGACACCCAGGAAGGCGTCTTTGTCTGGCTCGGCAAGCCCGACGGCACCTACCAGCAGAGCGCGCTGCCCTACGTTGTCACCTCCGACGGCGGCAACGACATGGTCATGGGCGACTGGAACCGCGACGGCATGATCGACTTCGCCGAGCCCGTCGGCACCGAGTCCGAGCTCGAAACCTACATCAACGGCGGAGCGCGCAGCGCCTGCGCCGCAACCACCGCAACCGCCGGCATCAGCCTCTGCGCCCCGGTCGACCACACCTACGCCCCCGCCACCTTCACCGTCTCGGCCGCCGCCTACGCCCCGGCCGGCGTCACCGCCATCCAGCAGTACCTCGACGGCAAGCTCTATACCGCCCAGTCCGGCGCAGCCTTCTCCGGTCCCATGGTGCTTCCGCTCGGCATGCACACCATCGCTGCCAAATCGTGGGATCACACCGGCGCCAGCTTCCTCACCGTGCACACGGTCACCACGTATAACGGCACGCCCGGCGCCACCTGTGCAGCCACCCTCGGTGCGGCAAACCTATGCGTCCCGGCCACCGCCGCCAGTGGTTCCATCCACATCGTGGGCAACGCCTGGACCACCACCGTCCCAACCGCCGCGCAGCTCTACGTCGATGGCAAACTCGTCATCAACGACCAGGCCTGCACCGCCTACTGCCCCGGCGGCTCCTCCTCCGTCGACACCTACCAGACTTTGAGCGCGGGCACTCACACCCTCACGTTCAAGCTGTGGGACGCAGCCGGCGCCGTTTACAGCTCGAGCAAGACGGTAGCGGTCCACTAAAAACAAATTTCGTCCAACCAGACGATCGCCAGGGGCTCCCCGCTAGGGAAGCCCCTCTTTTTTCGCCCGCGAAGCATTCCGCACTTCTGATTGACCACCCGACAGCCTCTTGCGTTGCCCTTCCGCTCCGCAGCGAAGATATTCGCTTCTGTCTTTGCCCCGGGCTCACAGCTCTCCGCTGCTCTTACTCCCAGCTCCAAAACATGATCTCCCCCAATCCGCCACGGCCTCCTCCCCGAACCCCACATGAGAAAATACTGAAAGGGACGCCCGTCCCTCCCGGAGTCCCGCCCTTGCTGCGTTCCTTCTTCATCTCCATTTCCCGCAACACCCAGTTCCGCCAGTTCTCCGAGCGTTCCGCCGTCGGCAAAAAACTCTCCAGCCGCTTCGTCGCCGGCATGAGCGTTGAAGAGGCTCTCATCGCCGCCGCCGCCGTCAACCGCGAAGGCATCTCCGTCTCGCTCGATTCGCTTGGCGAAAGCGTCCTCGATCTTGCCCACGCCGAATCCAGCGCCGCCATCTACCACCGCCTCCTTGACGAGATTCATGCCCGCGGCCTCAACGCCAACGTCAGCGTGAAACTCACCCAGGTCGGCATGGATCTTGACCCCGCCATCGCCGAACGCATCGTCGGCGAGATGGTCGAGCACGCCGCCCAGGCCAACACCTTCGTTCGCATCGATATGGAAGGGTCGGAATACACCGAGGCCACCATCGCCATGACCGAGCGCCTCAATGTTCGCTTCCCGGGCAGCGTCGGCACCGTCCTCCAGGCGTACCTCTTCCGCACCGAAGCCGACGCGCAGCGCCTGGTGAAACAGGGAGTCCGCATCCGTCTGTGCAAGGGTGCTTACAAGGAACCCCCAGCAATCGCCTTCGCCGACAAGGCAGACGTCGACAGAAATTACGTCAAGGTCATGCTCGCGCTCGCCGCCAGCGGCGTCTTTTGCGGCATGGCGACGCACGATGAAGCCATCATCAACCGCATGTGCCAGGAGGTCGAAGCCACCGGCCTCGACAAGAGAGCCTTCGAGTTCCAGATGCTCTACGGCATCCGCCGCGACCTGCAGCGCAAGCTCGCCGCGCAGGGCTACGGCATCCGCGTCTACATCCCTTTCGGAACAGAGTGGTACCCCTACTTCATGCGACGCCTCGCCGAGCGCCCGGCAAATGTACTCTTCCTTGCGAAAAACTTCTTCCGCAACTAGCCGCCCCGGCCCTCCAATCCGGCACCGGGCCGTGTTCACTCCAGGAGTCGAGGTCCAGACTTAAGTCTTGTGGTTTGAAGATCTTGCGCAATAACGACGGGGGGCCACCCCGCCCTCGTTTGCGCTTACTGCGGCTGCCCGTATTGCGGCTGCCCGTACCGCGGCTGAGTCTGCGCCGTTCGCGGCAGGTACGGCGCCGCGTTCACCAGGCCGTTGAGCGTCGAGCGTTCCTGATCCGAGAACTGCGCCCGCGCCTGCGGACCGTTCAGGAACGCCTGCTGTTGCCCGGGAGACATATCCCTGAGCCCGCGGAACGTCCTCGCCACCGCGCGCCGGCGCTCCTCGGGCAGCGCCCCAAGGTCCTTCAGCGCATCGCGAACCTGGACCCGCTGCGGGGGCGAAAGCCGCTCCATCGCCTCCGTCCGCGCAATCACCCGCTGCCGCTGTTCCGGAGTCATCGTGTTCAGCTGCTGCAGCCGCCCCTCAATCCGGCTCTGCTCCTCCGGCCGAAGCTGCCGAAACCCGGGCTCCGCCGCCAGCGCCCTCTGCTGCTGCTCAAGCGGCAGGCTGCGGTGCGAATCCATCCACTGCGCCAGGTGCTGTGGCTGTCCCGCCTCATTCTGCATCCGGAACCCACCCGCGCGCTGCTGCTGCTGAGGTTGCGCCTGGCTCGCCGCCGGCGGGGCACGCCGCTCGATCGGTGCCGGATGCTGCTGTTGCGCGAAGGCAAACTGCGCCGCACCAGCCACCGCCAGCACCAGCCCGACAGGCACAACGCCGCCGCACAAACGGGAGACCGTCCGGGGTGCGGAGGAGCGGGTTCTGGAACTGCGCATCATGTCAGAGCCGGAAAGCAGGGTTGAAGGTTAGCGTAACAAAGGGAGACAACGGCCAGGGCCAAGAGCGTCTAGGTGTTGGGCGGCGCGTTCGGCGTGATCGTATCGTTCGGGTCTACGCTGTTATCGTCCAGGCCGTTTTCGTCCTGCTGCAGCTCGTCCAGTTGCTGGAAAGCCTGTTCGTTGCGATCGAGAATCTGCAGGTCGTTGACCGTCGCCGAAGCCGAAGGCGCGGCCGCCGGCACCGCATGGTAGGTCACCCCGGCGATGCCGCCCCCGCCCAGCACCAGCGCCAGTCCCAGTGCGCCGATCATCGCGGGCCGGAAATTCCGCCCCGTGTTGAACAGCATCCGGTCCTGCAACCGCTCAAGCCAGCTCAGCTTTGGCGCTGCCTGCTCTTCGCGCAGAGCCACCGCCAGCTTCTGGTCGAAGTAGGGCGAAGGCTCAGGCACCTGCCAACTGTCGAGCGCGGCAAAGGTCGACTGGAATGACAGGTACTCCTCCGCGCAGGGCGGGCAGGTGCGCATGTGCGCCACCTGCGCCAGCGACGGCCGCGCATTGGCGGTGAGAACCAGGTCAGGCAGCTGATCCTGAAAGGTCTTGCAGTCGAGCTGATCGGTAGTCCGGGTCTTCATGGCAATCTCCTTCGGTGTTGCTGCGCGTTCTGATCGACGCGCTTGGTGCGTCGTTAGACAAAACCTTTGAGCTTCTCCCGCAGCGTCTGGTACGCGCGAAAGAGCAGTGACTTGGTGGCGGACTCGGACAGCTTCAGCACGTCGCCGATCTGCTTGTAGTCCATGCCTTCGTATTTGTGCATCAGCACCGCCATCTTCTGGCGATCCGGCAGCGCGAGCACATAATCGCGAATCGCCGCCATGCGTTCGTCGCGCAGCATGGTCGCCTCAGCCCCGGGCGTCTGGTCGGCGACATCCGGGCTCGTACCCGTCTCCGTATCGGGCTCGTCCAGGTACACGGTCGAAGCCATCCGCTCGTGCCGCGTGTCCCGCGCGTGGTTGACGCCAAGGTTCGTCGCGATGCGGTAGAGCCAGGTGCTGAACCGCGCTTCGGCCCGGTACGTCTCGCGCGAGCGATACACCCGCAGGAAGACCTCCTGCGCAAGCTCCTCGGCGACCGCCTGATTGCGCGTCATGCGGTACATGAAATTGACAATCGGCTTGCGGTACTTGTTGATCAGCACGTCGAACGCCGCCATGTTGCCGGCCTTCAGTTCGAGCATGATGCCCGCATCATCCATCTCGCCGAAGTCGCCGTTGAGATGCAGACCGGCTTTCGCGGCTTCGGCGGCGGCCGATTGCTCAAGGTCTGACGCCCTGATGCGGCCCGTGCTCATTCCGTCCGGATTGAGTGCCAGCGTTGCCATATCTTCCGAAACCCCGAAATCCTCCCCGGGTTGCGCGGCATCGTCGTTTTCCTCGAAATCACCCGTATCGGCCGCCTCGTCGCTCCCCGCATCATCCTCGGAATCAGTCGACTCAATTGGTTCGACCTGAAGATCCGGGCTCCCACGCCGTTTCGCCGCGGAGGAGCGGCCGGGGAAGGGAAAGATCGGCTCCGCAATCCTGTCCTCGGGCAGCCGGTCATCGAGCGGACCCTGTGCCTGGTGGCCGAACCGGTCGCCCTGTGCGGCAGGTTGCCCTGAGCGGCGGCCGGGACGAGACTCGGCGGATTGGGGTGGCCCGGGCATGCGCCTGATCATTGTACGTGGCTCAGGCAGCCCCGGCACCCAAGGGGCGACGCACGCTCGATAGCGGGAAGGCAGTCTCGGTGGTATCCTCTGGGGAGTGGAGACGCCGGCCCGCTCGGCTGCTGCGGTCTCCCTTCCGAAGCAAACTCGGGCTCATAACTCAGCGGTAGAGTGCCACCTTCACACGGTGGAAGTCGTAGGTTCGAATCCTGCTGGGCCCACCAAGAAGCACAATCTAAAAGGCCATCGAACCGGACAGCGTCTTTGTCGGCCGGGACGGCAGATCGGCGTGTTCGCGGACAGGCACATTTGCATCGAATCCTGGCAGGGAAACGTATGCCGAGATTTCACGTTAGCTGCCTCAAGCTGGAACCGCACACGCAAGCATCAGTCGATAAACCCAAATACGAAGGGTTTTTTTACGTGGTGGACCTCACGGGCGGCCACCGCTATCCACGCCGACTTGTCAGCAGCGCGAAAGACTTCCGCCAACTGTGCAGGAGGCTCAAGGACAAAGGCGGTCAAGTGGTGGCGCTCCCAGGCGTAGTCGACCCTACCACTGACGAATGGACGGACGGCGTGATCTACCAAGCGCTCGAAGAGGCCGGCAAGGTTTCGCCTCCGGCCACATCCCGCTAAGTCATCCACAGTTTGTTCGCTTTTTGTTCGCTATACTCGCACCATGCACGTTGGCGGATACAACAAGAAGCCGGACTATCCACGACTGGGACCATCGCTGCTGATCGCGGCAAGCGTCATCCTGGCCATCAGAACGGCAAAATGGGGAGCCCGGCAGGAAGGTACCGCGTCCGATCGCGATCTGGACAAGGAAGTGGAACACGCAATTACCCTGGCAAACCTCGTGCTGACGGCGCTGCTCCAGAAGAAAGCGAGCCTGTTCCCATCGCAGGATGTCCCTTGGTACGTCGCGACCGAAGAGGATGTGCCGAAGTAATCCGGCGCCGCACGTGGCAGTGAGGCACGCCGACCTGCATCAGGCCGGACTCCCGACCCCGTTGTCCTTTCCAGGGGAAACTCCAGCGGAGGGCAGGCAGGAATGCTCTGCGGCAACCCACGCTATTGCTCTCGCAAGACCTGGCCCGGGCTGACGCGGGCGGCGCGAAGGGCAGGCGGAAGCGCGGCACCCGCAGCCAACACAAGGGTCAGGCTGACAACAGCCACGTAGGTCGTCGTGTCGAGCGGCGTTATCCCGTACAGCATGCCTGTGAGCAGACGACTGAGGGCCGCGCCCAGCAACAGACCGGCTGCAATTCCCGCGAGCGCCACGCGAACTCCCTGCAAGAGGAAGCTGCTGACGATCTCGTAAGGAAGAGCACCGAAGGCGAGCCGGAGACCGGTCTCACGGCGGCGATTGCGAGAAAGATAATTGACCGTGCCATACAGTCCGATTGCAACGAGTGCGATCGCCGTGAACGCGAAGAGGGTCAGGACGAAGGTGCGGAGGCGGTTTTCAACCGCGCGCTCACTCAACTGATCGACAAGCGGCTCGACATGGAAGACCGATCGCCCCGGATCCAGCTCTTGAATCCTGCGCCGGAGAATGTTTGCCATGGCCGCCGGATCACCCTGTGTGCGCACAAGAAAATTGGGATCAGGGCCCGGTGCGCTGGAGCACCAGTAAACCGTGGGCTGCGGCGCCGTATCCAGGCCCTGCTCGCGCGCATCACCGACGATGCCGCGGATCTGCGCCGGCCTCATGAAGTCGTTCGCGACGGCCGGACCCAGATGATCGCCGATGAGAGCCGCCCCGGGAAAATAGAGTGTGGCGAAGCTGCGGTTCACCAGCACCGTGTCGAAGGGCAAACCGTCCCGGCACGCCTCGCCTTCGAGCAGCGGAATACCGACCGTGGCAAAGTAGCCGGAGTAGACGAAGCGCAGATCGGCGGTCACGGACTGGTTTGCATTCTGGCTGTTCTCGGCCAGCTTCAGGCCGGTCGCGGAGCCAGGCGAGTTGCCTGGTATCGACGCCGAAGTCGCCGCGGCGACGACACCGGGAACGTTGCGCAGGCCCTCAAGCGTCCGGTTGATGCGCTGGGTCAGCTTGCCCATGTTCGCCGTTTCGCCCCAGCTGCCGCTGACGTGGAGGGTAAGAACGTGTTCGGGGCCGAAGCCCGGGTCCACGCGGCCCAGCGCTTGAAAGCTGCGCAACAGGAGCCCGGAGCCGATCAGCAACGCAACCGCAAGCGAGACCTGGACGCCTACCAGCAGCCACAGGACAGGGGCGCCGGTCGAGACCTGCGTTCGCCCACCCTCGGCGAGGCTGCCCGAAAGATTGCGGCGCGTTCCACGCAGCGCCGGAATCAGGCCGCACGCAAACGTCGTTGCCAGGGCGCATGCCAGCGAGTAGCTCATCACGCGTCCATTCAGCGCAACCTCGTCGACGCGTGGAAGATCTTTCGCCAGCGCAGCAAAGAAGTGGGTCGCGACGCCGGCGATCGCGAGACCCGCAAGCGAACCAAGCAGCGCAAGCACGAACACTTCGGTGAGCAGTTGGGTGACGATCGTCGTGCGGGACGCACCCAGCGCGTAGCGAATCGCTATCTCGTGCTCGCGTCCGGCAGTGCGAGCCATCAGGAGCGCGGCAATATTCGTGCATGCGATCAGCAGCAGCAGGCTCACCGACCCATAGAGCAGCCAAAGCGATCCTTGAACATTGCCAAGAATGACCGACTTGAGCGGTTGAAGTTCGACCCGCAGGTCGGCGTCAGATTTGCTGAACTGCTGCCCGAGCCGAGCCTGCACCGCCCCCATGTCCGCCTGCGCTCTGGCCAGGGAGACCCCAGGCTTCAACCGGCCGATCACCGTAAACCAGCTGGAACTGCGATCCTGCGTATAGGGCGCGTCGACCGGATTCGGTTCGAAGATATCGACTTCGCGCTCCGGAAAACTGAAGCTCGCGGGCATGACGCCGACGACCGTGTACGAGGAGTCGCCCAGGTGAATCGGCTTGCCAACAGCGCCCGCGTCGGCATTCAGATGCACGCGCCAGAAGCGGTCGGTGACCAGCACCGCGCTGGGCCCGGCAAAGGTGTGTTCGGCGCCGGTAAAGCCGCGCCCCAGCGCAGGATCAATGCCCCACACGTTGAGAAAGCGCGGGGCCACGAAGGCGACTGAAATCTTCTCCGGAAACGAGCCGGAACGGAATGTGGTGTCGCCGGCGTAATAACCCGTAACCGCCTGAAAGGTGCTGTTCAAGCGGTTCCAGTCTTCAATGCGCGAAGTAGAAACAAGGCTCTCCGGGTTCTTCTCCTTGTCATTGATCTGGTGGATGCGAACCAGTTCGTCCCCATGTGGAAACGGCAGCGGTCGCAGCAGGATGGCGTCGATCGCGGAGTAGACCGTGCTGTTCGCTCCGATGCCGAGCGCAAGAATCAGGATGACGGCGAGTGCGAAGGAAGGCGAGCGGCGCACGAACCGGAAGGCGGAACGCAGGTTGGCTCGGACACCGTCAAAAAACGCGTATCGGTACACCTCGCGAAGCTGCTGTTTCACCTGGTCGGCGCCGCCGAACTGAATCAGAGCCTGCCGTCGCGCCTCCTTCGGAGACATGCCAAGTGCCACGTTGTCCTGGGTCACCTTGTCGAGATGAAAGAGGATCTCCTGATCGAACCGCTCTTCCCTCGAAGTACCGTTTATCGGATCCATCGAACCCTCCTTGCCCGTCTGACTAGACCGTCTCAAGAATCAAGGTGACCGCTTCAGAGAGCCGGTTCCAGGTGGCCTGTTCGGCAGCAAGCTGTTTACGCCCGACAGGCGTGAGTTTGTAGAATTTTGCCTGACGTCCGTTCTCCGATTCGCCCCACTCGGCGACCAGCCATTTGCGCTTCTCAAGCCGATGCAGCGCAGGATAAAGCGAGCCCTGTTGCACCTGCAGCACATCCCGCGAGATGAGCTGAATGCGCTGCGAGATGCCGTAGCCATGCACGGAACCCAACGCAACGATCTTGAGAATAAGGAGGTCGAGGGTCCCCTGCAGCAGGTCTGCCTTGCGTTCGTCAGCCATCGTCTCTCCTAGAGGTTCTACACGTTATAGGGTTGCGATAGGTAGAATGTCAAGGAGAGACTTCCTGGACAAAAAACAAGCGCGGCAGCCACTGAGTGGCTGCCGCGAAAGCTCAAGCTGCGAATTGCTCCCAGGGAGACGGCGTTACTGGCGACCTGCCGGGCTCACCGGCGAACGAGCTGGTCGCTCCCTCCCTCCTGCACCGCGAATCTTACTTCGGCCCTCCGCCCGCGGGCAGCGGATACACCCCGACGTTATGAAACGATTGGATCCACCAGCTGCCCTTTTCCTTGCTCATGACCTCCAGCAGCTTCACATGCAGCGCCCCGTCATCCATCGCCTTCATCCCGGGCGGCAGCCGGTTCGCTCCACTCAGCGCCCCGTCGATCTCCACCAGCGCGACATCCGGTCGCAGGAACGTGATCTTCGAAACCGAGAACACGTTATGGCTTCCCTTGTAGATCGTGCTGAAGATCTTTGCATGCTGCGCGATGAACGCCGGCCGTCCATAGAGTTGCTGCCCGATCACATTCGTGAAACTGCCATTCTCCGCATAGTGCGCCGCAAACGCCTCAGCATCGCCGCGATTCCAGGCGTCGTTCTCGCTTTGCACAATCGCTTGAATCTGGGCCTCATCGTTACCGGTTGATTGAGCCACTCCCGGCGACGGCAACGGGAGCAGGGCAGACAGGACAAGGATCAGCGACTGAATCGAGCGCATCCAACACCTCGGAGGGAACCCTGCTTCACCGCACAGGCCCTCATCGCGCACAGTATACCGAACCCATTTTTTGCCAGCACGCCCCGTCCTCAATGCGAGTCCTTTTCCACCTCGCTCTCTCCGATAACGACGCTCTCGGGGAACGAGGCGAATTACTGACGACAACGCCGACATACCGGGATTGAAGTCGCCGGTGCGTCTTTCCTGCAATCTGCACCAGGCTGCGTAGAAGACAACGGTTCCCGGTAGCAGTGAGTCCAAGAGTTTTTGGAGCTGCCGTGACCCTGATCCTACTCGCTTGGATTTCCTTGGCAATCGCTTGCGCGTCCGCATTTGTCATCTTGATTGACGAAATTCGCTAGCCTCAAAAGATGAGTGTGATGAACGTCGTCTGGCCCGTTTCCGCTCTCTACTTCAGCCTCTTCGCCGTCTGGGCTTACTTTCAGATCGGCCGTAAGAAGGCAAAGGACGCAGCGGCTCATGGCATGTCCAAAAGAAAGAGCGACGGTGAAGGTCCGCCTACCCCCGGGACAGGTTGCCGTCGGCACAAGTCATTGTGGAGCGGGCTGCACCATAGCCGACGTACTGACAGAATTCGGCATAGCTTTTGCTGGCTTCACCCTCTTCGGCTCAGTTCTGTGGACCGAGTACCTTTTGGACTTCATTGTGGCCTGGGCAGTCGGTATCGCGTTTCAATACTTTGCAATCAAACCGATGCGTGATGATCTTTCTCCCGCAGGAGCTATTTGGGCGGCAATCAAGGCTGACACTCTTTCCATCACGGCTTTCCAGATAGGCATGTACGCGTGGATGGCACTCGTTTTCTTCAAATTATTCCCTGCACCGCACCTTACGCCCTTCGACCCGCGCTACTGGTTGATGATGCAGGTCGGGATGGTGTGTGGCTTTCTTACGAGCTTCCCGATGAATTATTTCCTCATCCGTAAGGGGCTGAAAGAGAGAATGTAACGCATACAGCGCTCCCCATAAGAATGCCTGTGGTAGATCCCCATAACGCTGGGTGCCCCACATCTTGCTTCTGAGCTGAGGCATTCGCGTAGGTCGGCAAGCGAGTACTGCTGCCGCTGACGACAGGCCGACATGTCGCTACTATCCGGAGCGATGAGTGCATCGGCAATCTCGCGCCCATCGTGCCTCGACGCTGGCGATGGATGACGTGCCGTTCCGCAGCCGCTTGGCAACCGCTCTTAAAGTTGACCCTGTACCGCCTTCGCCAACTTCAGGTGCTGTTCCAACACGGGCCGTGTAACCTCCGCAAACTGCCGCACCCCGGGGTCTTTGGTCGAGTTGATCTCGTCCGCAAACTTCTTCAGGTCGTTTGTGTGGTCCTCGATCTGCGCCTTCATGAACTCCTGATCGAACGCCGCGCCGTGTAGCGATTGCAGCTTGTTCAGCGTCTTCTGGGCGTCGTCCCCCACGTCATTGGGCAGCAGATTTGCCTCATTCGGCTTCACCGCCGCCAATTCACTCTCAATCTGCACATGATCGTCCACCATGAGGCGGGCAAACGCCTTCACCGCGAGGTTTTCCGCTCGCTTCTCCGCGAGCAGGCAGAGCTGGATCTCACCCTGGTTATCTTGCGCCGCGTATGTGAGCCATTGCCGATCCTGCCGGGAAAGCTGCTGGTTCTGTCCACCTCCGGCAGACCTGGTTTGTTGCGCCATCAACGTCGCACAGCTGAGCGCACCCGCCGTCAATATAATCGCCCGCTTCATATGTTCTCCCGGCGCTCAATCGAGCGCCGACACACTCCTTTGGTGCCTCTTTGTCCGCGCGGGTTTCCCCGCTTTGGCTGGAAAGCCCGTCCTGGCAACGACAGGGCGAATCGCTCATTGAGCGCATTACCGATCGACTTGGCGGTCAGTCCCAATGAACGCGCTTCTCTCGACCAAGTGCGATTTCCTCCGCAAAGTCGCCTTACCGGCAGCATCGCCGAGCCGCACCCGGACGCCGGCTCAACCAGTCATCCAACCCCTTCTGCGCCCATCCAAGATCCATCGCGCCCCGGCCGCATCCCGCGAACCCCACCCCGCGCCGCCATCCGATACCGTATGAAAAGATGACCTACATGATCAACCACCCCCGCGTCCTGTCGATCGCATGCCTTCTCGCCATGTGGCTTATGGCCCTGCTCGGCGTATGGGTTCGCGCTCGCCTGCGCGTGCCGGAACACGAAGACCGCACCAACCTCGGCCTCGTCGTCTCCGCCACCCTCACCCTGCTCGGCCTCATCATCGGGTTCACCTTCTCCATGGCCGCCACCCGCTACGACCAGCGGCGCCTCTACGAAGAAGCCGAAGCCAACGCCATCGGCACCGAGTACGTCCGGGCCGACCTCTTGCCGTCGACCGAAGCCATCCAGGTCCGCCAGCAACTCGTCCGCTACCTGGACGCGCGCATCAGCTTCTTCGAAGTCGACTACGGCCAGCCACTTCAGGCCGTCAACGACCGGACGGCCGCTCTTCAGACTCAACTCTGGGCCGCAATCCGCCCGCAGGCCGCCGCTCAGCCCAACCCCATCACCGCCCTCGTTGTCTCTGGCATGAACGACGTGCTCAATAGCCAGGGCTACACCCAGTTCGCCTGGTGGAACCGCATCCCTGCCTCCGCCTGGGGACTTATGATCGTCATCGCCCTCTTCTCGAACCTGCTCGTCGGTTACGCCACCCAGCGCTCCCGCTCCGGCAACCTGCTCCTGCTGGTGCTGCCCCTCATCGTCTCCGTCTCCTTCTTCCTCGTATCGGACATCGATAGCCCGCGCGGCGGCGTCATCCGCATCCACCCGGTCGACCTCATCAGCCTCGCCAGGTCCCTCCACGCCCCGCCCGCAGATCACCCGCAGACTGCTGAAGCCCCAACCGCAGAATGATTTATAGAAACGGCGCCGCACGGTAACCGGCCAACAGCACCTCCCGCCGCTGCATCTACTACTCATGGACATCGAAGACATCGAACAAACCAAACCCAACAAGCCCAACTTCGGCCTCGTCGTCGGTCTCTTCTGTGTCACCCTGCTGACCGTTCTGGTGCTCGCCCTCTTCTTCCTCAAGTTCGACGGAAAGCACGTGACCTTCCGGCACCGCGCTTCGCAGCCCAACAGTTCCATCACCGTCGCCCCGAGCACCACGGTCGTCGCCTAAAATCACCCCGCTCCGGCCGACCCCGTCTCTTCGGAGCTCCTGCCCCATCCTCCCCGGCGCGTCACGATGAGGCAGCATCCGGAACGCGTTCCCAAGCCCCACACCCCGGTGTCCCCATGTCCATGCATCCCGAACTAACCTCCACCATCTACGTCATCATCGCGATCATCTTCGCCGGCTTCCTGGTGACCCTCGTGCTCTACACCCGGCGCATGAATCTGAAAAAGACCGCAATGGACTTGAAGGGCCGCCCCCCGCTCAACGAGTCCGAGGGTATCCTCCTCGCGACCCGGGAAAAAGAAGGCCGCAGCGGCCCGCCCAAACCCTGAGGTTCGCTTCACGCCGGGCGAGTAACCGTTCTCAAAGCGCCACGACCACGCCAGAAGCAAGCTCGGAAGACTTGACAAATTCGAGTCTCCAGCACCCGCCTCGTTGACTGAAAACCGCCAGAGGTGCGCAGATTGCCCCGCTTCCAGACCCCCCTTAACTCATTTAGAATGCTATTTTTGACACATAAACCCCCGGGGGAGGGGTACCCTCTCCGACACGCCGGAATCTCGCCAGAAAGCCCATCCGGCTGAACCACCCTGTTCACCTCTGCGGAACATATTTCTCGCCGCTCCCGTAACAGGAAACGGAACCCTCTCGTCTAAATCTCGACAACACCAAACCTCTCCACCAGGCAGCAAAGGGCGCCATCAGCGGACCGCGCTCCTTCGGAACTGAAACATGGGACAGACTTCAAGCAGGCACGCCAGGCGCTGGCTGACGGCATTTCTCCTCGGCGCAGCCACTCTGCCGGCGGCCTTCGCGCAGGCTGCCCCGCAGCAGCAGGGCAAGACCACCGCAATCCCCGTGGCGCCGCCCAGAAGCCGCGTTCCCTCCGACGTGAAGGTGCCGCTGCTCGACCAGCCCCTGCGCCTGGCAGACTTCACCGGCATGCACCCGCGGGAAGACCTCCGCGACAAGCTCGGGCACGTCGAAGACTTCATCCAGAACCAGCCTGCCGACGGCCAGCCCGGCAGCCAGAAGACCGAGGTCTGGATGGGCCGCACCCAGTCTGCGGTCTACTTCGTCTTCCTCTGCTTCGACGATCACCCGGAACTGATCCGCTCGCACCTCGCGCGCCGCGAGAACATCCTCAAGGACGACACCGTCACCGTCACCCTCGACCCCTTCGAGGACCGGCGCATCGGCGTCAGCTTCCAGGTCAACCCCGCTGGCGTACAGGCAGACGCTTCCTACTCCGAGGCCAGCGGACCCGACTACAGCTACGACCAGGTCTGGGACTCCGAAGGCCGAGTCAACGACAAGGGCTGGATGGCGATGATTGTGCTGCCCTTCCGCAGTGTTCGCTTCCGCGAGACCGGACAGGACTGGGGCGTGGTCTTCAACCGCAGCTTCCCGCGCAATAGCGAGAACGACTGGTGGCCGCGCGTCTCGGCGAACGTGAGCGGCGTGCTGAGCCAGGAGGGCACGCTGCACGGCATCCAGGGCGTTACCGGCTCACACAATGTCCAGCTCAACCCTTATGCTCTCGCGCAGAATGAGCATGAACTCCTCTCGCTCGACCCGAACAATCCGTTCTTCAGCAACCGGCATCTCGAGGGCACCGCGGGCGGAGAAGCGAAGGTCATTATCAAGGATTCGGTGATCTTCGACGCCACCGTGAACCCCGACTTCAGCGATGTCGAGAGCGATCAGCCGCAGTTCACCGTCAACCAGCGCTACCCGGTCTACTTTCCGGAGCTGCGGCCGTTCTTCCTCGAAAACGCCAACTACTTTGCAACGCCCATCTCGCTGCTCTACACGCGCCGCATTATCCGGCCGGAGTTCGGCGCGCGCCTCACCGGCAAGGTGAAGCGCACGAATCTCGGACTGCTCGCGATCGACGACCGCCAGCCGGCGGCGACGGTTCCAACGTCCGACCCGGCTTACGGGAACCGCGCGGGCTTCTTCGTCGGACGCGTCTCGGAAGACGTGGGCAAGAACTCGACCGTCGGCCTCATCTATACCGACGAGGAGTTCGCCGCAGGCTGGAACCGCGTCGGCGGCGCGGACTTCAACTTCCGGCTGAGCGACAAGTGGACGACGATGGGGCAGTTCGTTGTGAGCTCCACCAAGGGTAGCCGCGCGGACAGTACCGCCTCCGTCTTTCCCGCAGGCTACAGCGCCGGCCCTGCGACGGACTGGCAGCTTTATCACAACGGACATTCCTGGAACCTGCAGAACGAGATCCAGGATTTCTCGCGCGGCTTCGTCACGACCAGCGGCTTTATTCAAACCGCCAACATCCGCTCCGATCACACGCACTCCACCTACCAGTGGTATCCCAGGCACAGCCGCGTGCAGAGCTTCGGCTTTGAGGGCAACGTGAACCTGGCATACGACCACCAGGGCAACCGCGTCTATCGCTACACGCAGTTCGATCCCTTCGTGCTGCTGCCACGCAACATTGTGCTGGCGCCGCTGTTTGGCGAGAACGCGGATACGGTCGGCCCGCAAAACGGCTACAACCTGCCGCAGAGCCGGAACTTCGTCGAGAACTATGCGGGCTTCACCGCGCGCGGCCAGCCCACGGCGCGTTTCAACTTCAACGTGGTGGCCGAGCACGCAGGCAACGTGAACTACAACCCGCTGCCGGGTGAGAGCCCTGCGCTGCTGCACCAGGACTTCGTGCAGGCGCTGTTTACCCTGCAGCCCTTCCGTCAACTGACAGCAGATCAGACCTACCTGCTGGACCGCGATCACAACGCTCATACCGGCGCCTTCGTCTACGAGAACCAGGTGCTGCGCACGAAGATCAACTACCAGTTCACCCGTTCGCTTTCGGCGAGAGTCATCGTCGAGTACGACTCCAACCTGGCGAACGCGGCGGAGACGACGCTGGCGCGCACCAAGCAGGTGCAGACGCAGGCGTTGTTCACCTGGCTGCCGCATCCGGGCACTGCCATTTATGTGGGCTGGAACAACGACCTGCAGAACCTGAACCACGCGATCTGCACGCCGGATCAGGGTGGCGCCGTGGGCTGCAACCCCAACCTGCCGATCCTCGCCCGCGGCCCCGGCTACCTGAACGACGGGCGTCAGTTCTTCGTGAAGGCAAGCTACCTGCTGCGCTTCTAGCGCCCCGGGCGACGCTTGGCTTTCAGACGGTCAGGCTCTCTCGCCGAAGACGAACTGCTCGAGGTTGTGCTCTGTGTTCTCTTCGCCCGCGCCTTCTTCTTCCGCGCACTTCGAGCGCCGCTTGCATTCGTACATGGTCCTGTCCGCGTGGCGTTTGAGGGCTTCGCCGTCGTTGCCGTCCTGCGGGAAGCGCGCCAGGCCAAAGCTCGCGGAGCCGAAGATGCGAGTGTGTTCAAGCAGGAATGGCTCACAGAAGCACAGCCTGAGCCGGTCGAGCAGGGCCTCCGCTTCGGAGCCTTCGCCGGGCAGCGAGGCGATGACGAGAAACTCATCCCCGCCGATGCGTGCCAGCGTATCCGTGGCTCGCTTGGCCAGCAGCAGGCGCGAGCCGATCTGCTTCAGGTAGAGGTCGCCCGTCCGGTGCCCGTAGCAGTCGTTCACCTCCTTGAAGTGATCGATATCGATGTAGATCACGGCGAGTCCTTCCCCGTGGAGGGCCGCGTAGTCGAGCGCGGCGGTGAGGCGGAGATCGCAGAGCCGGCGGTTGGGCAACTCGGTCAGCGCGTCGTGCGTGGAGTGGTGAACCAGCCTCTGGTGCAGCCTCGACTGGCGTACGGCGGTCGACGCAACCTCCGAAAGATACTCGTAGACCTCGACTTCGTCCGGCGTGGGGACATAGTCGCCGGGCGCAGCGATCATCACCCAGCCGAGAGCCTCCGGGCTTCCACCGGACAGGCTTCGCCCAAAGAGCTTCGTCTCTTCCCGGGCTTCCGCACACTCCAACTCCTTCGACGAGTAGCAGCAGCGCGTCCCCGGCAGCAGCAGCTCGACCGAGGTACAGATGCGTTCGAGCAGCAGCTCCGGCTGCAGGTGCGAGCCGATCTGCTCGAGGATCCTGCTGCGCTCGCGCGCGAGCGTGATCGACCGCTCCATGCGCTCGGTCTGCTTCAGCAACTTCGTCCTCAGGCGAAGCGCCCATGCGGCGATCGCGACGGCCAACGCCAGCAATCCAACCAGCAGCCCGACGAGATGCCGCACCGTCCACCAGGAAGGCAATCCGATGGTCTGCGCATCCGACCGGTCGCGCATGGCGAGATAAAACGTGACGGCGTCCTTCCATGGGCCAGCGGCCGTGACCCTGCAGACGCCGGTCAACCGCACGCGGCTGCCCGGCGCGAAGGGCGGGAGCGCCCGGCCGCTTTCGAGCTTGCCGGTGACCAGGTGCCCGCCCACATCGATGACGATCGACTCCGACGTGCGACCGTGCAGCTGGGAGACCAGGGTCCCGGTCAGCGAGATGAGGTTATCGCTGTAGAGCCCATTCAGGGCGTCGTCGTAGCTGACTGCACGGGCGGCAACTTTCTGCGACTCTCCCGTTCGCACCAGCATGGCCTCGCGCAGGCTGGGCGCGTACTCGCGATCGCTGGCAAAGCCGAAGGCATCGACCACATCGCCGATCGCCAGGTCGTCGAGTTCGCGCGTCTGCACGTAGAGGCTCTTGCCGTCGTGCTCGACCACCGCGCCTTCGCCGACCCGGTAATAGGTCAGCGCGCCGCGCACCCGCACACGCCGGGAGCGGTCATGCACACTCAACGTACGAAAGACGTCGTCGATGCCGGTGAGCGGCAGGGCCGCCATGGGACGGCGCGGCCGGGCGAGTGTGCGAATGCTGCGTGGCCCGGGGACAAACAGCACCACCCCGCCCATCTGGTTTTTGGCGTCGAATGTGCCGCCAGCCACGCCGGCGATCTCGACCGTCTCATCGAGCATGGAGCGCGGATGCAGGCCGAAGGAAGGATCGAGGTAGACCTGCACCTGCCCGCCATACATAAGCAGGTCGAGATGCACCGTGGGGCCGTTCTGATGTTGTTCGAGATCCTGCGCGCGCACCACGCCGCGCACGCGGACCAGCAGGCTATCGTCTTTGGCGGCGGCGAGACTGCCATAGGAGAATCTGCCGGCGTGGATCGGCCGTCCTTTGCCGAGGAGGCGGATGCGTGGGTTTGGCCCGATGACGGTGCGGAAGCTTGGCTCGGTGCTTCCTTCGAGCTCCACCCGGTCGCCGGTGCGGATGGGATAAGGCCCGGGTGTATCGATGAAGACGCCGCCGGTTTCATCCTGAAGAAACATGAGCCGGTCGCCCGGATCGTAGTAGGTGATGGTCCCGGTGAGGTGGACGGCGGTGTGCTTGGCTTGAACCGGAGTAAGCTGTCGAATCTGCCGTGCCGTCGTGACGAGCGGCGGGGCCTGGCCCGCCACGTAGCTCAATCCAAAGGCCAGCACCGCACAGGCGCCGACAGCTTTCAAGGTGCGCATGGGCCGTTGCGATGGGAACCTCATGTCGTACTTCGAGACTCCTTCGGGACCGCGAACCCTCTGCTGGTGTATCGGCCATCCTTTCGGGCAGCATGAGCGCTGCGGCAGATGCTGCGGAACGAACGAAGGCCCGGGAGATGACCCCGGGCCTTCGTTTCTTGGTTTGCGTCAATCTACTGCCAGCCGCCCCCGAGCGCGCTGTAGAGCTGCACCAGCGTCAGCGCTTCGCCCTGCTGCGCGGAGACGAGAGTGAGCTGCGCGGTGTAAAGGTTCGTATCGGTGGTCAGCACCTCAAGATAGCTTGTGGCCCCGCCCTGGTAGCGCAGCCGCGCGAGCCTGGTTGCATCCTGCGCGGCTGCGACGAGCTTCTCCTGCTGCTCGCGGTAGGCGCGCTGCTTGTTGAGCGCAATGAGCGCGTTCGAGACATCGTGCAGGGCGGTTGCGATCGTCTTCTGGTAGGCGAAGACGTCTTCCTTCTGCGTCTCCTTCGCGACGTTTAGCTGGCCGCGCAGCCTGCCGCCTTCAAACAGCGGCTGGGCGAGCGAGCCGATGCCGTAGATGGTCTTGCCATCTGGGCTGAAGATGCTCGAGAGGCTGTTGCCGCCGACGCCGCCCGAAGCCGTGATCGTGAGCTGCGGGAAGAACTGCGCGCGTGCGATGCCGATCTGCGCGTTGGCCGCGACGAGAGTCGCCTCCGCTTCCTGGATATCGGGGCGGCGTTCGAGCAGCTGCGTCGGCAGGCCGGCGGGCAGGTCCTGCGGCGGCGGCGTCAGCGCGTTGGGATCGACGTGAGCGACCGGCCCGGGATTGGCGCCGAGCAGGAGACTCATTGCGTTCTCCTGCTGCTGGATCTGCTGTTCAAGCTGCGGGATCTGCGACGTCGCGGTGTAGAGCAGCTGTTCGGCCTGGCGAAGATCAGAGAGCGGGGCGGCGCCTGCATCGGCGAGGGTCCGGGTCAGTTTGACGGAGTCCTGGCGCGCGGTGAGGGTCTGTTTTGTGATCTCGAGCTGGCGGTCGAGTGCGCGTAACTGCAGGTAGGTGGTGGCGACGCTCTGGATGAGCGAGAGGCGCACGGCGCGCTGTGCCCAGGTCTGCGCGAGCAGCTGTGCGCGCGCGGCCTGGGTCTGCTTGCGGTAGAGGCCCCAGAAGTCCGGGGTCCAGGCGGCCGAGAGGTTGAACGAGCCGAAGGAGATGGGGCTCGAGATGCCGTTGCTGGTGCCGTTACTGCCACTGCTTGAGCCGGCGCCGAGCGTCGAGCTGTTGAACGATGCGCCGATGCCGGTGCCGCCGACCGAGAGGGTAGGGAACTCCTGCGAGCGGGTGACCTGCACCTGCGCCTGCTGCTCGGCGACGCGCTGTGCGGCGATCTGGAGATCGTAGTTGTTGGTGAGGGCGGTCTTGATGAGTGCCTGCAACTCGGGCTCGCGGAAGACGGCGACCCACTGCTGGTCGCCGAGCGAGTTCTCGGCGGCGCTGGTGATGGCGGCGTCATCCGCACCGCGGAAGGCCGGCGGCGCCGGATAGGTGGGCCGCTTGTACTTCGGGCCGACGTTGCAGCCGGCGATGGCGCCGATGAGGACGCCTCCGGCGGCGACGGCGAAGGCCCGTTTGAACCAGAGAGAAGTGTTGCTCATGCGTGACCTCCAGGGGTCGAAGCCGTTGCGGGGGTCGCCTGCTTCGGCCCGCCACCCGCTGCCTTGCCCGCTGCAACCGGATCGAAGTCGGCCTTCGAATCCATCGTGGTGCCCTTGCCGCCCCTGCTGAAGCGATGCGAGACGTACTCGACCACCGAGAAGGTGACCGGGATAAAGATGAGTCCGATCGCGGTCGACAGGAACATGCCGCCGATCACCGTCGTGCCCAGAATGCGCCGCGAAGCAGCGCCCGCGCCAGACGCCGTCCACAGGGGAAGGCAGCCGAAGACGAAGGCGAGGGCGGTCATGACGATCGGCCGGAAGCGCAGCCTTGCGGCCCCGAGTGCGGCCTCCGAAATACTCATCCCGGACTCATAATTACTCTTCGCGAATTCGACGATGAGGATGGCATTCTTCGCGGAGAGACCGATGAGCATGACCACGCCGATCGTCGCAAAGATGTCGTTCTCGAGCGCCCGTGCATGGAGCGCAATGTAGCCGCCGAGGATTGCGACCGGCGTGCTGAGCAGCACGCTGAACGGCAGCGTCCACGACTCGTAAAGCGCAGCCAGGATCAGGAAGACAAACAGCAGCGAGAGCCCGAAGACCGCGTAGGTCGGGATACCCTTCTGCGCCATATCCTCCTGGTACGAGATACCCGAGTAGTCGAACCCGGCGCCCGCCGGCATGGTCTCGGCGAAGGTCTTCTCAAGCGCCGCACGCACCTGGCCGGAGCTATACCCGGGCTTGGCCGTGATGTTCACCTGCGCCGCGTTGAATTCGTTGAAGCGGAAGATGTACTCCGGCCCGGTGATCTGCCTGGTATGCACCAGCGACCCCAGCGGTACCTGCCCTCCGTTCGCGCTGCGCACGTAGAACTGATCGATATTCTTGATATCCGTGCGCGACGTCCCTTCGGCTTCGACATAGGTCTGCCACTGCCGGCCGAAGCGGTTGAAGTAGTTCACAAGGTAGCCGCCCATGAAGGTCGACATCGTCGTGTACACATCGGACAACTGCACCTGCTGTTGCAGCACCTTCTCCTTGTCCACATCCGCATACAACTGCGGCACCGCGGGCGAATAAGAGGGCAGCGCGAACGCCACCTCCGGGAGCTTGCTGATCGCTCCCAGGAAGGTCATCAGGTTCTTGGTCAGGATCTCCGGATCATCCTTGCCCGAACGGTCTTCGATCACCATCGTCACACCGCCCGAGGTTCCGATGCCGGGGATCGACGGCGGCGGAAACGCAAACGCAATGCCGTCGGAGTTCCCCGCCAGTTGCTTCGAAAGGCTGGCCGTGATGTAGGTGAGCTGCTCTTCCTTGCTCTTGCGCACCTCCCACGGCTTTAGCGCGACGAAGAAGAACCCCTGGTTGGTACTCTGCACCTGCGTCAGCAGCGAGAAGTTCGTGACCGCGATCACACCTTCCACCCCAGGCGTCTTCAAGAGCGCCGCGGTAATCTTCTGCTGCGCCGCATCCGTCCGCTGGGCGGATGCACCATCCGGCAACTGCAGCGCGAGGAACATATAGCCCTGGTCCTCGGTCGGCAGGAAGCCGCCCGGCAGCGTGCTGCCGAAGAAGATCCCCAGCGCCGCAATGATCAGCAAACCGATCATCGCCAGCGACGACTTGTGGATCAGCACGTCCGACGTATGCACGAAGCTCTCCGTCGTCCGCCCGAAGAACTTGTTGAAGACCCCGAAGCCCTTGCCCAGCAGCCCCGGCTTCTGCTCCTTATCCTTCGGCTTCAGCAGCAGCGAGGCCAGCGCCGGGGAAAGAGTCAGCGCGTTGAACGCCGAGATCAACACCGAGATCGCAATCGTGACCGCGAACTGCTGGTAGAGCCGCCCCGTGATGCCGGGAATGAACGCCGTCGGGATAAACACCGCTGCCAGGATCAGCGCGATCGCCACCACTGGCCCGCCCACCTCTTCCATCGCCTTGATGGTTGCCGCCTTCGGGTCCATGCCTTCGTCGATATGGTGTTCGACTGCTTCGACCACGATGATCGCGTCGTCCACCACCAGCCCGATCGCCAGCACCAGTCCGAACAGCGACAGCGTGTTGATCGAGAAGCCCAGCGCCGGGAAGATGATGAACGTGCCGATCAACGAAACCGGCACCGCCAGCAGCGGGATCAGCGTCGCCCGCCAGCCTTGCAGGAAGATGAACACCACCACAACCACCAGCGCCAGCGCTTCCAGCAGCGTGATCACGATCTCGTGAATACCCGAGCTTACCGCCTTCGTCGTATCCAGCGGCACGTTGTACGAGATGCCCGGCGGGAAGGTCGCCGATAACTCCTTCATGCGGGCGTTCACCAGCTTCGCCGTCTCCACCGCGTTCGAACCCGGCAGCTGGTACACAGCCATGACGCCCGAAGGATTCTGGTTGTAACGTCCCGAGATCGCATACGCCTGGTCGCCCAGCTCGATCCGCGCCACATCTGACAGGTGCAGAATCGATCCGTCCGCATTGGCCCGCAGGATGATGTTGCCAAACTCCTCCGGCTTTACCAGCCGTCCCTGCGTCCGAACGGTATAGGTAAACTGCTGCCCCTTCGGGATCGGCTCGGCGCCGATCTGTCCCGCGGGATTCACATTATTCTGCGTCTGGATGGCCTGGATCACCTCCGGCGCGGTCACGCCGAGCTTCGCCATCTTGTTCGGATCGACCCAGATGCGGAGTGCATACTGGCCGCCGAAGATCTGCACGCGCGATACGCCCTTCACCCGCGTGATCTGGTCCTGCAGGTTGATGATCGCGTAATTGGTGAGGAAGTCCTGGCTCAGCTTGTTGCCTGGCGAGTTCACCGCGACCAGCATCAGCGGCGAGGTCAACGCCTTCTGCACCGTGAGCCCGGCCGTCGTTACCTGCGCCGGCAGCTGCGATTGCGCCTGGTCCACGCGTAGCTGCGAGAGCACCTGGTCGATGTTCGGATCAGTCTTGACATCGAAGTCGACGAACAACTGCACCACGCCGTTGTTCGCGCTGACCGAGTCCATGTAAATCATGTTGTCGACGCCGTTCATCTGCTGCTCGATCGGCGTGGCCACGGCTTGCGCGAGTGTTTTTGCGTCGGCGCCGGGATAGGTCGCCGTCACCAGAATTTCGGTCGGAACAATGTCAGGGAACTGTGATGTCGCAAGCGTGAACATCGACACCGTGCCGAGAATCACGGTCACGATCGCGATGACGATCGCAACGATCGGCCGATTGATAAAGAATTTAGACATGAGTTATCTCCCGGCCGAATTGGTCGTTTGAACCGTAGGCGCAGCCGCGGGTCCGGCATGCGGCGAGACCGGCCGTCCTTCCGCAAGCTTCTGCAGATTGTCCGTAATGACCTGCGCACCCGGCGCCACGCCATCCTCCACCAGCCAGTTCGTGCCCACCTGCGGTCCCAGCTTCAGCGTCACCAGATGCGCCTTGCCATCGTTGCCCGCGATATACGCCTGCTGCAGACCCTGCAGCTCCTGGATCGCAACCTGCGGAATCAGCAGCGCATTGTGCTTCATCTGCGTCTCCGCCTTCACGCGGCCGAACTGCCCCGGCCGCAGCAGATTGTTGGGGTTCGGGAACGTCGCCGCGATGCGAATCGCCCCGGTCTGCGCGTTGATCTGCCGATCGACGAACGCAATATGGCCCTTCTCCGGGAATACCTCGCCGTTCGACAACGTCAACGTCAACGGGATCGTCGACGCGTTCTTCAACAGGTCGCCGCCGCCCGCGCGCGCCCTCTGCACCAGCGCAAGGTACTCGCTGTCGCTGATCGAGAAGTAAGCCTTGATCGGGTTCAGCTGCGACACCGAAGTCAGCACCGACTGCGGATTTACCAGGTTGCCTACCTGCAGCGTCGCCTGGCCCGCAACGCCCGTAATCAGCGACCGGACCTGCGTAAATCCGAGGTTCAACTTTGCAGTGTTCACCGCCGCCTGCGCCGCCGCGACCGATGCCTTTGCCGAGAGCACCGCGGCTTCCTGCTGCGCCTTCGCCTGCGTGTCATTGTCCAGCTGGCTCTTTGCGATCGCGCGCGCCTCGGCCAGCGGCGTGTCGCGCTTTACGTTGATCTCGGCAAGATCGAGCTGCGCCTGCGCCTGCGCCACCTGCCCTTTGGCCTGCTCCATCTGTCCCTGCGCCTGGTCGAGCGCCGCTTGAAACGGACGCGGATCGATCTCGAACAGCACCTGCCCCTTCGACACCTGCTGGCCTTCGCGGTAGTTCTGCCGGATCAGGTATCCACTCGCCTGCGGCTGAATCTGCGCGTTCACATTGCCGTCGAGCGTACCCACCCATTCGCCCGTAATCGGCACATCAGAAGGCTCGAGCGTCACCACGGTCACCGGCAGCGCCTGCGGCGGCGGTGCAGCCGGGGGCTTGGGCGCGCAGCCAGCCAGCAGGCCGGCGCTCACCATCATGCCGGCAACGCCGGTGTACTTCAGAATCGTGGTTCTCACGCTTGGGGAACTCACACTTGCTGTTGCGGCGCTCTGCAGCTGCTCGCTCATTGATTTTTCTCCGTAAAGCTCGGGATCGCTCGCCTCTGAACGCTCCACTGGGCAGATGCGTACATGGGTGTATGGTTTCTATAGGACTTCGTGAACGAGATGGGCGATTCAAAATCTGTCGCGGCGCCAGCTCCGGCGCGTCTCCACAAACAGCCTCGCGGCGTCGCCACGCGGCAGCTTCTACTGCGCTCTGCGCGCTCCGTCTTCGCGCGTGATGGATTCGAACACGCCCGCCTTGAGGACATCGCCGCCGACGCCGGGCGCACCCGCGGAGCCTTCTACGACAACTTCAAGGACAAGGAAGATGTCTTCTACGCCATCTTTGAAGAGAACCTCGACCGCGATATCGCCGAGCTTGCCCCCCTGCTCAGCCGCCTGCCCACTGCGGAACGGCGCATCGAAGCATTCGTCCAGTATCTGGCGACGCTCAGCCGAGACCGCGAACGTACCCTGCTCAACCTCGAATTCAAGCTCTATGCCATCCGGCACCCGCTCAAGCGCAAACGGCTTGCGGACCTGCACAGCTTGATGTGTCTGCGCTGCTCCATCCCGGAGATCAACGACCTCTTTCCGCGGCAGGCGATGCGCAGCGACAAGGGCCGGCTCACCGACTCGCTCGCCCTCGGTGGCATCGTCGACGGACTCGCCCTGAACCACATGTTCAACCCCGGCATGCTCAACGCGAAACAGCTCGCCCATTACCTCGAGCTCTGCCTGCGGCTCGTCCTCGATCCCGAGCCGCCTGCCTGAATCCGCCTGCATTCACTTGACAAACTTCACCTCCAGCTAACGGCAGCCAACGTCAGTCCCCGTACAGCCTCACCCGTCCACAGGTGATGCTGGGGGCTCGATCCCCCCTTTAAGTCACTTGTAATCTTATATTTGACGCTTTAGAGGGGGGGGGAGGGGGCACCTCTCCGTGCGCTTTTGTTTGCGTCGATGACACTCTTTAGAAAGAGGGCTGTGTCACCTCGGCAGGGAAAGTTGACGTGCTCTCCCCATTCGGAACGTAACGCCTGAGTCCCTCCCAAGTTGTGGCGGCGCGTCAAAGTTCCTTCTGCCTGCACCCATCCGGCGCGCCAGTCTGTCCAATACGCGAATCATCCTTCCTGCACTCGGCCCGTGAGAGATGCGGCGGCGGCCCCTCCCCGAAGGTGTCATTACCTGCGGGGCTGACCGGCTCGTGGCGATTCAAGTTACCGCCCGTTCTCCCCGATAAGCGCGGTGGAGGATCTTCTCTCATGATCTGCACGTCCCCCCGCCGCGCCCTGTTTTCGTTCGTCCTGCTCTGCTTTGGCTTCCTGCTGGTGGGCTGCGGACACCACGCGCCCGCGGGGACGATCGAGATCTCGGCGGCGAACGCGATGCTCACCGCGGGTGCGACCACGCAGCTCACCGCCATCGACACCAGCTCGAACGGCGCGGCGACGACGGTGACGGGCTCGGTGACGTGGGTCTCAAGCAACCGCGCCATCGCGACCGTGAGCTCGACCGGCCTGCTGACCGGCGTCAGCTATGGCGTGGCGACCGTCAGCGCCACGGCGGGCAACGGCGATCTTGGCGTGTTCACCTTCACCATCGGCCACCCGCTGGTCACCGGCGTTACGCTCTCGCCGCCGGGCAGCACCATCCCGCTGGGGACGACGCAGCAGTACAGCGCCTTTGCCACCTACGGCGACCACACCATGACGAATGTCTCCACCTCCGCCGCCTGGAGCGTCACGCCTGCGTCCGTCGCGACGATCAGCAGCACCGGCCTGCTCACCTCGTTGGCGGCCGGCAGCTACACCGTCTCGGCGGCAAGCGGCGGCCAGAGCGCGACCGTTCCAGGCAGCGTGGGCGCCGCAGCGCTCACCGCGCTCGCCATCTCGCCCGCCTCCGCGAGCGTCGCGGGTGGCACCACGCGGCAGTTCACCGCAATCGGAACCTATACCGACTCGACCACCGCCGATCTCACGGCGAGCGTCGTCTGGTCCTCTTCGAATACCAGCCTGCTGCCCATCTCGAACACCGGCCTGGCGACCTCGAACGGCGCCGCCTCGGTCACCGTGCAGGTCACGGCGAGCAGCGGGGCGATGACCGCATCGGTCCCCGTCGTGGTCACCCCGGGCACGACCCTGATGAGCATCCAGATCGTGCCGACCAGCAGCAGCCTCGCGACCGGGACGGCGGAGCAGCACACCGCGCGGGGCTACTACTCAGACGGTACTCAGAAGGACGTGACCAGCCAGGTCACGTGGAACAGCCGCAACACCTCCGCGACCTCGAACGCAAACCCGCTTGAGCCCGATGCGAGCCCCGCCTCCCCGCGCCTGAACTCGCATCCGCGCGACGCCACGGTCGTCGTCTCTTCGACCGGCTTCAGCACTGCGGGCGCGCCGGGGACCTCGACCGTCAGCGCAACGCTCGGTACGGCAACGCAGACCAGCACCGTGATCGTCACCTCAGCCACGGTCACGGCCCTCAGCATCACCTCGTCGAAGACGCTGTTCCCGGCGGGAGCCGCGCAGCAGATCCATCTCTCGGGCGACTTCTCCGATATGAGCACGCAGGACCTGAGCCTGACGGCCAACTGGACGAGTTCGAACCCGGCTGTTGCAACGATCGACCAGACAGGCCTCGCGACCGGGATCGCTCCGGGGAGTGTTGTCTTCTCGGCCAGCTTCGGCGGCCTCAGCGCCGCGACCGTGGGCTACCAGGTCCTGCCGACGACGCTCATCTCGACCACGATGTCGGCGAAGTATCCGGCCGACCTCACCGGCCTGCTGCAGCCTCTTGAGGTGCTTGGCACCTACTCCGATGGAAGCATGCATGACCTGACGGCGCTCGCCACCTTCACCAGCGCCAACCCGCAGATCTTCGCCGTGAGCAGCGACGGGCTCGCCTACGGGACCGGGAACGGCAGCACGCAGATTGCGGCTACGGTCGGCGGCCTGACCACGATCAACACCTTCGCCTCGTTCACCGACCCGCTGCTGAACGTGCAGGTGCTGCCGGCGGCCACCAAGATCGCGCTGGGAACCCAGTTCGCCTTCAGCGCACAGGCGCTGTCGACCAACGGCTTCTCGATCGATGTCACCTATCCAAGCGTCTGGCGTTCAGCGGATCCGGACGTACTCACGATCAGTGGCGCGGGTCTCGCCAAGAGCGGCAAGGTGGGCACGACGACGGTAAGCGCGACCGTGCTGGGAGTTACCGGGACCAGTCAGACGGTCGAGGTCACGAATGCGACGCTGCAGAGGCTGCTGATTACGAACGGCACCACAGCATTCCCTGCCTCGACGACAATCGCGGCCGGCACCGGTCAGCAGTTCGTCGCCGTAGGCTTCTTTTCAGACGGCACCATCCAGGACCTGACGCGCGATGTGACGTGGGACACGGCCGACCACGGCGTGGCTTCGGTCGATCTCGACGGGACCTTGCTGGGCGTGGCGCCCGGCCAGACGCCGCTGACGGTGAGCCTGATGGGCCAGACCGCCTCGACCGTGATGGTGGTCACCAATGCCACGCTGGTCTCGACCGCGCTCTCGCCCGGCAACAGCGAGTTGCCGGCCGGGATGTACAAGCAGTTCGCGCTGATCGGCACCTTCTCGGACGGCACCACGCAGGACCTTTCGCTCGACACGATCTTCCAGGCGCCGACGCCGACGATAGTTTCGCTGGTGCCGCAGGGCCTGGTGCTCGGGGTCGGCGCGGGCGTGGGGCAGATCAGCGCTCGCCGCGGCAACTTCAGCGCGTCCACCCCGGTGCGCATCACCAACGCCGCGCTGACCGGGATCAGCCTCGCGCCCTCCGCGATCACGATGCGGGTGAGCGACGCCGCATTCGTCACCGCTACCGGCACGTTCTCAGACGGTTACAGCCAGAGCCTGGTGAATAATGCCCTCTTCAGCTCGTCAGCCACCGGCATCGCGCCGGTGATCCAAACCGGCGCCGAGGGCGGCCTGGTGACCGGCATGAGCGTCGGGACCGCGCAGGTCGCCGCCAACTTCCGCGGCATGTCTGCGAGCTCGAACGTCACCGTGCAGTCGAACACTCTGGTCTCGATCGCGCTGACGCCGGCGAATCCGCAGCTCAACGCGGGCTCGACCCTGCAGCTGACGGCGACCGGCAGCTACGACGACGGAACCAGCGGCGACCTGACCGGGGCGGTAACCTGGACCTCGTCCGCACCGGGCGTGCTGAACGTCTCGGCGACCGGCCTGGGAACGGCATATTCCACCACGCATGCAGTCAACGTCGTGGTGACCGCGCAGGCGGGGACCAGCAAGCAATCCTTCAACGTGCTGGTCGAGCCGGCGGGCACCCTCACGCCCGCGCCGCCCGCGGCCAAGCTCTCGAGCATCGCCGTAGGCCCGGCAGGAACGCACCTTCCGGCGGGCGGGAGGGCCCAGCTTTCGGCGATGGGCACCTACTCGGACGGCAGCCTGCAGGACCTGACGACCTCCGCGGTGTGGACTACCTCGGCGACGGCGACGGCGGCCGTCAGCAACATCGGCGTGGCAACCGGCGTGGCCGCAGGCCAGGCGACGATCACGGCGGCATCCGGCACGGTTCAGAGCAGCACGGTGGTCTTCGTGGGCGCAGCGACGGTTCGCTCGCTCGCCGTGACACCGGTTTCAGAGAGCTTCGCCGCTGGCGCCGCGCAGCAGTACACGGCGATCGCGACCCTGACCGACAGCACGACTGCGGACGCAACGGCCTACGCGGCCTGGAGCAGCTCGAACGCCGCGGTCGCAACCATCGACCCGTCATCGGGCCGGGCGACCGGGGTTGTGGCAGGCGTGGTCCAGTTCACGGCGAGCTACGGCGGCCGCAGCGCAGCGGTCAACGCGAGCATCGTGGCCGCGCAGCCGAGCCTGACGCGGCTCGTCGTCCAGCCCACCAGCAGCAGCATCGCCGTGGGATCGGCCGAGCAGCACACGGCAACCGCCTTCTACACGGACGGCACGCAGCAGGATGTCACCAGCCAGGCCGCCTGGTCGAGCGACACGAACCTGGTCGCAGTGACGAACCTGGGCGTCGACACGGCGAGCGGCCCGGGGACGGCGATGCTGTCGGCACGCCTGGGCGGCCTGACGTCGACCAGCGTGGTGCTGGTGACGCCGGCGCGGGTCACGGCACTGACGATTACGGGCGCCAGCGAGGCGATCCCGGCCGGTTCGACCGAACGGCTGCATCTCTTCGGGCAGTTCTCGGACGGCAGCTCGCAGGAACTGACGCTGACGGGGAACTGGCAGAGTGCGAACCCGGCGACGGCATCGATCGACGGCACGGGCCGGGTCACGGCGCTGGCCGCCGGACCGGTCACCTTGACCGCGAGCTTTGGCGGCCTGACCGCTTCGACCACGGGCTATGCGGTGGTTTCGGCAAACCTGGTGGCACTTGCGATCGCGGCTCCTTACCCCGTGGATACGAACGGGCTGGCCGAGCGCCTGACGGTGCTGGGCACGTTCGATGACGGCTCGACTCACGACCTGACCGAAGAGGCGAGCTTCGCGACCTCCGACAGGACGACGATCGCGGTGGACGCGGCGGGCACGGTATACGGCGTGCAGCCGGGCACAGCGCAGGTGACGGCGACGGTAAGCGGACTGAGCGCGGTGCTGAGGCTGACCTCGACCGCGGACCCGCTGAGCTCGACCCAGGTACTGCCGGGCTCGGTGCGGATCGCATCGGGGACCCACTATGCCTTCCACGCAGCCTCGTTGACCCAGGGCGGCAGTGCGGTCGATACCACGGATCCATCGGTGTGGAGCAGCAGCAACCCGGCAGTGCTGACGATCGCCGGGAACGGCATTGCGAAGACGGGCCGTGCGGGCACCGCGACGGTGACTTCGTCGGCGCTGGGGGTTGCCGGCACGAGCCTTGCGGTGACGGTGACGAACGCGCAGCTGGTGCGGCTCGAATTTCTGAGCCACGGGGCCGCGGTTGCTACTGCGACGATTGCGAAGGGAACTGCCGAGCCTTACCGGGTGCTTGGTTTCTTTGACGACGGCAGTGTGCAGGATGTGACGGGCGATGTCCTGTTCGATACTTCAGACCACGCGATCGCTTCGATCTCGATCCCGATCCCGATCCCGATCCCGATCTCGATGTCGATGTCGAGCTCGACGACAGCCGCCGGCGGCAGCGTATACGGGGTGAAGGCGGGACAGGTGCAGGTGACGGCGAGCCTGCTGGGGAAGAGCGCGTCGACGACGCTCAACGTGACCAACGCAACGATCGTGTCGACGACGTTGACGCCGGGCAATGCGCAGCTGCCGACCGGCATCGATCGGCAGTACGCGTTCGTGGCGACGTTCTCGGACGGCACGACGCAGGACCTGACGGCAGATGCAGTCTTCGCGACGTCGACGCCGGCGCTGGTCGGGCTGGCGCCGGGTGGGGTTGTCCGCGGCGGGTGGGTCAGCGCCGGGACGTCGGGCGTGGGCCAGGTTTCGGCGACGCGCGGCCTGTTCAATTCCGCAACGCCGGTGGTGGTAACCGCGGCAACGCTGACCGGGCTGGCGCTGTCGCCGGCTTCGGCCAGCCTGCGTGTGGGAGCGACGGCACAGTTCCACGTGACCGGGACGTTCTCGGACGGCTCCATGCAGAACGTCGATCTCGATGCGGGGCTGAGCTCTGCGGACAACGGGGTGGCGCTGCTGCCGGACAACTTCGACGCGCCAGGCCTGGTCGCCGGCGTGTCGGCCGGTTCGGTTCCGCTGACGGCCGGGCTGCGCGGTCTTGCGGCGGTCAGCAGCATCACGGTGCTGTCGGATACGGTTTCGACGATCGTGCTGACGCCGGCGAACCCGGGCGTTGCGATCGGCGGGACGCAACAGCTGACGGCGACCGCGACGTACGCGGATGGATCGACTCAGGACATTTCGGGCAGCGTGCTGTGGTCGAGCAGCCAGGGCGCGACGGCGACGATTTCGGCGAGCGGGCTGGTGACCGGCGTTTCGGCGGGAACGGCGACGCTGACGGCGACACTGACGGGCGCTTCTTACGCGGCGGGCGGCCAGGTTCTGGGAAGCACGCAGGTGACGGTTGGCTCGGGCACGGGCGGGACGGGCACAGGCGGAACGGGTACGGGCAGCCCGACGCTGGTTTCAATCGCAGTGAGTCCTTCGAACGGCAGTATCGGCAGCCTTGTCAAGGGTGCGACCAAGCAGTTCACGGTGACCGGGACGTACTCGGACGGGAGCACCGAGGACCTGACCGGGAGTGCGACGTATACGTCGTCGGATGCTGAGGTGCTGGGTGTTTCGGCTGCGGGGCTGGTGTCGGCGAGCGGGATTGGCACGGCGCAGATCACGGTGGCGGTCGGCGGCCAGAGCTTCACGACGCCGCCCATTACGGTGACGCCGGCGACGCTGACCGGGATCGTGGTGACGCCGACGAGCACGCGGATTGCGGTGGGCACGACGCGCCAGTTGCGCGCGACGGGAAGTTATTCGGACGGCAGCCGCCAGGATCTGACGGCGTCTGCGACCTGGACGAGCGGGGCTGTGCCGACGGCGACGGTGAACGCGGCGGGGCTGGTGAACGGCGCGGCAGCGGGGACGGCGAGCGTCCAGGCGGCGGCGGGCGGCTTCGGCAGCGCGTCGACCGTCATCGTAAGTACGGCAACATTGACCTCGGTTGCGATCACGCCGAGCGGCGCCAGCTTCCCGGCGGGCACAACGGAGCAGTTCAACCTGATCGGCAGCTTTTCGGACGGCTCGACCCAGGACCTTACAAGCGCAGCGACATGGTCGAGCGGTACGCCGGGCATGGCGAGCATCGGGGCGTCGTCCGGTCTGGCGACCGGGGTCGCGGCGGGATCAGTGCAGTTCAGCGCGGATTACCAGGGCCAGACTGCGACCTCGGCCACCTCGACCATCACACCGGCCACGCTGGTCACGATCAGGGTGAGCCCGGCGGGCGCGAGCTTCGCCTCGGGCACGACGCAGCCGTTCACGGTGATCGGGACGTATTCGGATGGCAGCACACATGACTTGACGAGCCAGGCGAGCTTTACCAGCTCCGACCAGACGGTGCTCGCGATCTCGAACGGCGGGCTCGCGAGCGGTGCGGGCGCGGGAACGGCGCAACTGACGGTCTCTGCCGGCGGACTGAGCGTGACGACGCCTGCAATCACGGTGACGCCGGCGACGCTGATTCTGCTTGCGGTGACGCCTGGCGCGCCCTCGCTCGCCGCGGGGACAAGGCAGAAGTTTACGGCGAATGGAACTTTCTCGGATGGCACGACCGAGGACCTGTCGAGCGAGGTGGTGTGGACTTCGACCAATCCGCAGGTCCTCACCATTGACCAGACCGGGGACGCGGCCTCGAGCCAGACGGGCAGCGTGCAGGTCACGGCAGTCTTCAACGGCACAAGTGGCAGCACGGGAACGGTCAGCGTGACGCCGGCTACCTTCGTCAACCTGACGATCAGCCCGTTGACCGGGCAGATTGCCAAGGGAACGACGCAGCAGTTTACGGCGACGGCGACGTACTCGAACGGGACGACGCAGGATGTGACCTCGCAGGTGACGTGGAGCAGTGCGAACGGCGCAGTGGCGGGGATTGACGGCAATGGGCGTGCCACCGGCAACGCGGTGGGCTCGGCGCAGATTACCGGGACCTTCGACGGCCAGAGCATCTCGACGTCGAGCTTCAGCGTGACCCCGGCTACGCTCGTCTCGATCTCGTTCCTACCCGCGGCGCCATCGGTCGCGGCCGGGACCCAGACGCAGATCACGGTGATCGGGGCGTACTCGGACGGCACGACAGAGGACCTGACGAGCTCTTCGAGCTTCTCGTCCTCGAACCCGGGCGCGGCGACGGTGAGTTCAGCCGGTGTCCTGACCGGGGTTGAGCCGGGCAGTTCGGTCGTCACGGTCACGGCCGGGGGGATGACGAGCACGGTGAGTGTCACGACCTCGGCGGCGACGCTGACGGGGATTGCCATCACGCCCAACCCGCCGGCCGACTTCGCGGTGGGAACGACGCAGCAGTTTACGGCGACGGGAACTTTCTCAGACGGCACACAGCAGAACGTTTCAACGTCTGCGTCCTGGACGAGCTCGAGTGCGGCAGTCTTCGCCATCGACGCGAACGGACTGGCGACAGCGACCGGCCTCGGGACCGGGCAGATCAGCGCCAGCTACCAGGGCCAGAGCGACCAGACCTCCAACTTCGAGGTGACGCCGGCGACGGTTGCAAGCATCGCGGTGAGCCCGGCGAACCCGGCAATCGCCGGAGGCACGAGCCAGCAGTTCGCCGCGACGGCGACCTACACCGACACTTCAACCCGGGATGTGACCGGTCTGGTCACCTGGTCGAGCTCGAACCCGGGGGCAGCCAGCATCGCGAGCACCGGGCTGGCCGCCGGGCGCACCTCCGGTCTAACGACGATTGCGGCCCAGCTGAACGGTCTTTCGGGTCAAACGACGCTGACGGTCACGGGCGGTCCGGCACTTGTCGCGGTATCGGTCACGCCGACCAGCAGCCATCTCGCGGCGGGAACCACCGTGCAACTCAATGCCACGGGAACCTATTCGGACGGGTCGACGCAGAACCTGAACAGCGGTACCACATGGACGAGCGCGACGCCGGTGACGGCAACGATCACTCCATCGGGCCTGGTCACCGGAGCCGCGGCAGGACAGGCAACGATCCAGGCGCAGACCGGGAGCTTCAGCAACAGCGCGACGGTTATCGTGACGGCGGCGACGCTCCAGTCGCTGGCGATCTCGCCGGTCGGGGCGAGCTTCGCCACGGGAGCCAACCAGCAGTTCACCCTGACCGGCACCTTCAGTGACGGGTCGACGCAGAACCTGACGAACGCGGCAACATGGGCGAGCGCCAACCCGTCGGTGGCGTCGGTCAACTCGAGCACAGGACTGGCGACCGGTGTCGCTCCGGGATCGGTACAGTTCGCCGCGACTTACTCCGGGCAGACGGTGCTTTCGAGCACCAACACGGTCTCGCCGGCGACGCTGGTTTCGATCACGGTGACGCCTACGGGCGGCAGCTTTGCCAAGGGTACGACCGAACAGTTCAGTGTGACCGGCACGTATTCCGACGGCAGCACGCGCGATCTCACGGGATCCACAACCTATTCGAGCTCTGATCCGACGGTCCTCGCGGTCTCGGCTTCTGGGCTCGCTTCGGGCGCCGGAACCGGGACGGCTGCGGTGACGGTCACGGCCGGCGGACAGAGCTTCACCACGGCCCCGGTGACGGTGACGCCGGCGACCCTGGTCTCGATCGCGATCACACCGAGCAGCCCATCGATCGCATCGGGAACCACGCAGCAGTTCACCGCGACCGGGACGTTCTCGGACGGCTCGACGCAGGATCTTTCAAGCCAGGCAGTCTGGTCTTCCTCGAATCCGTCCGTGCTCACCATCGACGCGGCGGGCAACGCGACGAGCGATTCGACCGGCAACGCGCAGGTGACGGCTACGTTGAACGGCGTCTCCGCCACGACCGGCCAGGTCACGGTGACACCGGCCACGCTATCGAACCTCACGCTCAGCCCGACGTCGGTCACGATCGCGAAGGGCACGACGCAGCAGTTCACCGTCACGGCCGTCTTCACCGACGGGTCGACGCAGAATGTGACGGGGCAGGCTACCTGGACGACCTCGAACGGAGCGGTGGCCGGGGTGAACGCGAACGGCCTGGCTACCGGAAACGCGGCAGGCAGTGCACAGATCTCGGCGACCTACCAGGGCTTCACGGCATCGACCATGAGCTTCACGGTGACGCCGGCGACCCTGATCTCGATCGCTTTCTCGCCCGCCAGCCCGACGGTCGCGGCGGGTACGAGCGCTCAGGTGACGGTGACCGGCACTTACTCCGACGGCACGACGCAGGACCTTACCAGTGCGGCGCGCTACACTTCGTCGAACCCTGCCGTGGCGACGGTGAACGCCAGCGGCCTGATCACCGGCATAAGCCAGGGCATGGATACGGTCACGGTATCCGCCGGGGGCCAGACGAGCACCTTCACGGTGAGCGTTTCGAGCGCGGTTCTTACCTCGCTTGCGGTAACGCCGACTTCCCCGGCCGATATGCCGAAGGGCACGACCCAGCAGTTCACGGCCATCGGGACGTACTCCGACGGCACGACCCAGAACCTGTCGACGCTGGTGGCGTGGACGACTTCGAGTACCGCGACGGCCATTATCGACCACAACGGGCTGGCTACCGCACCGGTCTCGGGACGGTCAGCATCACAGCGAGCTACCAGGGCCAGACGATGACGACCTCGGCGCTGAACGTGACGCCCCCCGTGATGACCTGGCTGCAGGTAACACCGGCGAACGGGACGGTGAGCACGGGCAACACGCTGCAGTTCACGGCGACCGGAACCTACTCCGATGCGAGCACGCAGAACCTGAGCGCGCAGGTGACGTGGACCTCGGCCAATATGTTGACCGCGTCGATCAACGCGAGTGGCGTGGCGACGGGGATTGTTCCGGGCAACGTGGGGATCACGGCTGCCTTGAACGGCTTCACCGGCACCGCCAACCTGCTGGTCTCACTAACGGTGCAGCCAGCAACGCTGCAGTCGATCGCAGTGACGCCGGCGTCCTCGACGGTGATCGTGGGGGCGACGCAGCAGTACACGGCGACGGGCTCCTACTCGGATAACTCGACTCAGAACCTGACGTCAGCGGTGACGTGGTCTTCAAGCAATGCGAACGCCACGGTCAACGCCTCAGGCGTTGCGACCGGTGCGAGCGCAGGGACTGCCGCAATCAACGCGGCATCAGGCGGGGTGACCTCGAACGCAGCGACGCTGACAGTCAACCCGGTGCCGGTGACGCTGAGTTCGATTGCGATCACACCGTCGCCGGCCTCGGTGGGCAAGTCGTCGACCGTGCAGTTCACCGCGACGGGCATGTACTCGGACGCTCACACGGCGGACATCACGACGCAGGTTGCCTGGTCTTCGACGGCGATCGGCATCGCCACGATCAACGGGAGCGGACTGGCGACGGGAGTTGCCGCGGGGAATGCGCAGATCGGGGCCTCGCTCTTTGGCAAGACCGCGACGGCAATGCTGACGGTGAACCCGGCGACGCTGGTGTCGCTCACAGTCACGCCGGTCTCGGTCAGCCTGGCGAACGGGACCAAGCAGCAGTACAGCGCGGTCGGCACGCTCTCGGACGGCAGCACGCAGAATTTGAGCACATCGGTCAGCTGGAGCTCATCGAGCCCGGCACTTGCCACGGTGGATGTGAACGGCCTGGCGTCGACGATTGGCACGGGCACGGTTACGATCACCGCGGGCTCGGGTGGGATCAGCTCGAATGCGGCTACGCTGACCATCACCTCGGCCACGGTGACGAGTCTGCAGGAGACGCCGTCGCCGGTGTCGCTCGCCGCAGGCAACATGCGGCAGCTGCTGGTGACGGCGACGTTTACCGATTCAAGCTCGCAGAATGTAACCAGCAGTGTGGCTTACAGCTCGTCGTCTCTGGCGATCGCTACGGTGAACTCCGCCGGGCTGCTGAATGCGGTTGCTCCCGGCAGCGCCTTGATCACGATCAGCCTGGGGGGAAGTACGACAACCCTGAACGTGACGGTGACCAATGCGGTGCTGGCTTCGATCGCGGTGACGCCGGCTAACCCGAGCATGGCCAACGGATTGAGCCAGCAGCTGACGGCGACCGGCACATATACCGATGGCAGCACGCAGAGCCTTACAAATGTTGCGACGTGGACGAGCACGGATGCGACGACGATCTCGGTAAGCTCGACCGGCGACGCTACCGCGGTGAAGCAGGGAAGTGCGAGCATTACGGCGACGTACTCCGGCATCTCGGGGGCAACGACGGTGACGTCGACTGCTGCGGTCGCGACGGCGATCTCGGTCAGCCCGACGCCGGTAACGATCGCGGCGGGAACGGCGCAGCAGTTTGCCGCGACGGCTACCATGACGGACGGCACGCAGCAGAATGTGACCGCGAGCGCGCATTGGAGCGTTTCAGATCCGAGCAAGGCGACGATCTCGAACAGCAGCGGAAGCGTGGGGCTGCTGACCTCGACCGCGGCCGGGAGCATCAACGCGCTGGCGACGGTCGGGACGGTTTCGGGTTCTGCGATGGTGACGATCACCTCGGCGACGCTGACCGGGCTGACGATCAATCCTGCAGCGCTCACGTCGATTCCGGCGGGCACGAGCAAGCAGCTGAGCGTGACGGCAATGTACTCGGACGGCTCGAGCGCCGATGTGACAAGCCGGGTGACGTGGAGCTCAGGGTCGGCTTCGACGGCCTACGTCGATGCGAATGCGCTGCTGCATGCGGTCGCCTCGGGTCTGACGACGATTGATGCCAAGCTGAGCGGTGTGACCGGGACGGCGATCATCTCGGTTTCGACTGCGACGTTGACCTCGATCGCCGTGACGCCGGCGTCCCCGGTGCTCGCGCTGGGCCAGACCGCGCAACTGACCGCGACCGGCACCTACACGGACGGTTCGACTTCGAACCTGACCAGCCAGGTGCAGTGGAGCTCCTCTGCGATGGCGATTGCGACGGTCTCAAGCACGGGCCTTGCGAATCCGCTGAGCACGGGCTCCTCGAGCCTGACCGCGACGCTCTCCGGCGTGTCGGGTGCGACGACGCTCACTGTCACCGCGGCGACGCTGCAGAGCATCGCAGTCACCTCGGCCCAGGCTAGCTTCGCGCTGGGACAGAGCCTGTGGTTGACGGCGACCGGAACGTACTCGGATGGAACGACGCAGAATCTGACGACGCAGGTTACCTGGTCTTCGCAGACTCCGACTGTAGGCGTGGTGAGTTCGGCCGGGATCGCGACCGGCGTGCATGCGGGCAGCTTCAACGCGCGCGCGACGCTCGGCGGTATTACCGGATCGGAGAGCCTCACGGTCACGAATGCGACGCTGGTTTCGATCGCGGTGACGCCGAACAACACGATCGTGGTCAACGTGGTCGGGGCGACGGTTCAGTTCTTCGCGACGGGGACGTTCAGTGATGGTTCGACGCAGGCGTTGGGGACCTCGGTGCACTGGGCGACGACCGGTATCGTGGTCGGTACGATCTCGCAGGCGGGGGTCTTTTCGGCAACCGGCGTCGGGGTTGGAACGGTGGTTGCGACTTCGGGGAGCATCTCCGGATCGGCATCGCTGACGGTAGTTTCGGCACCTCTTCTCCCGTAAGCCAGGCGGGGCCGGCTGCCATCGGGTAGCCGGCGTTTGCTCGACTTACCAGGTTGATTCTCAAAGGGGGTTGGTGGTGTTTCCGGAGTTCGTGACACGAGGTGCGGCCCGGTTCGTGACGCGGGTGACAATGCCGCCGAGCGCATCGACGCTGTTGCCGGTGATCGTGCAGGTGTTGGACTGGGCGGCGGAGTTGGGAGTCGAACCGTCGCATTCGATCGTGATGGGATAGGCGAACTGGCTGGACTTGCCACGGATGGTGTTGCCGCTGATTGTGGTCGTCGTTGGAGCGTTCGGATCACCGAGGTCGACGTGAATGGCACGAGCGTCCGCGGCCTGCGCAGCCAGAGACTGAATGGTGTTGTTCTGGATGAGGACGTTGCCATTTGCGGACGAGCCATGCGTGAGGCCAGCAACTTGGATGACGCTGGGCATAGGCAGAAGGATGTGCCAGTCGTTGTTGGTGATCACGACCCTGGTCGAGTTGAAGCCGCCGCTGAGCGCTGCGGAGTACCAGTGGTTGCCATCGAGGATAAGGTTTTCGACCGCGTCGAAGCCCGTGCCGCAGAAGGTCTTGCCCCGGCAGTTGAAGGTGTTGTGCGCGAAGGTAATGGTTCGGCCGCCGCCGGCGTTGGTTGCATTGAAGATGTGGAAGACGGGCTCGCCGCTTGAGGTGACCTGGATGCCGTCGAAGGTGATGCGGTCGGAGAGCCAGAAGCTGGCGAGATCGCCATTGGGGTAGCCGGTAACGGAGCCGCCGTGAAAGCGGACGTCGAGCGAGCCTTCAGCATCAAGGCCGACGTCGCCGGTGTGGTTACCGGTGCAAGCGTTCAAGCCGACGTCGATGCCCTGACCCATCGAGCCCCAGATGCAGGCGTTCGAGGATGAGATGATGTTGTTCTGAATGCTGAGCCGGGTTAGCTTGCGAGAATTGCCCGACGCGCCATCGCCTCCGTTGGTGCATTGCCCCACGCAGGAGTCGCCACCCCACCACTCAATGCCGGTATTGACGTTCGAGAATTGATTGTCCGTGATGTTACCGGTGTCGGTGTAGAGAATGAGCACGCCTGTCCCGGTGTTGGGGGAAGAGGTGTTGTCCAGTCTGTTATTCGAGATGGTGATGTTTGAACTCATGGTGGCGCTGGTTACTGCTGCGTAGTTCGGGGCGGAGGATACGATCTGCACGAGGCTGCCGTTGAGCATCGAGTTACCGTCGAGGGTAAGGGTGTGCGTCGTTGTGGCCACAACGGCCGTGTAGCCGGGGGCGGCCGCCTTCATGCGGCAGTTGCGCAGACGCACATTGCTTGCGTTCGTCATGGAGAGCCATGAGCCGGGGCCAGCGGTGAAGCTGAAGATTTGAAGGCCGGCGCACTGAATCTCCTGATCCGATGCGCGGGCGGCGAGCGGGAAGCCCGTGGTCCAGGTGAGGGGTACATCGAGGAAGAGGAAGTGACCGTTCGAGAGCTTTGGCGGTGTGCTGACGACGCGACCTGACGCGACGCGGATGCTGCCGGGACGGCTGCCAAGTGACGCATCTGCGGAGGTGATGGCGGCGCCGACGTCTGTGGTGCCGGAGACGGAAACGATTCGGACGCTTTCGTCCGCCGAGATGGTTGGGACAGTGAGCGTGGACAACGAGGATGCGTAAAGGGAGATCGGGGTGAGGGCGAGCAGAAGGAGAGACGGGAGTCTCTTCGGGAGCGCGAGTTGGGCCATGTCGGTGAGCGTATGCTCCCCCGGCCGAATGTGGAAATGCTTTGTGCGGTTAGCGCATGCTTTGCGCATTTGGCCGGCTGCGATGCTGTCGCCGTTCGAGAATTGACGGAGTTGGGTGGACGTTGCCCGTTCAGCGCGGCTGTTGCGGCTGTCACGGAATATTGATTTAGCTCACGCGCTCATGTGTAAACTTGTTGAGTGGAACTCATTTTTGACTTCACCTGGCTGCTCCTGACGATTGCGCTTTGCGGCGCAGCGTGGTGGAGTGTGCGACGCGGGGTCGTCAAGATAAGCATGCGGTCGGCGCTTACGCTTGCGCTGCTGGTCGGGTTCATCCTGCTGCCGGCGGTTTCGATGAGCGACGACCTGGTGAAGTCGAGTCAGGATGGACTGCCGCTATCGTCGCAGACCTACCTGATGTCGTTCGAGGGTGCTTCGGTCGGACTCGACCTGCTGCCCCTGGCCGGTCTGCTGATGGCGCTGCTGGCTTGCCTTTGGGTGACGGCGGCCCGAACTCCGCTATCGCAATGGCACGTCCGTCCCCTGGCTGCGCGCCTGGCCCGTTCACAACGGCTCCGTCCGCCGCCTTTTCTCGTGTACTAGTCCCTTCTTTCACTGTTGACGCCGCCTGTCCCAGGCGCGAACTGTTTGAGGTGTGCTTGTGCTTCGAGTCGCAATGGCATTCATTTTGAGTTTCAGTTGGGTAGCTGGCATGGCTGCCCAGACGGCGGTGTTCCCCGCAGGGGGCACGGTCGCGTCGACTGGCGCTGCGGGCCAGCAACGTGCGCCGCTTACGCTTGTGCAGGTGCTGGATATCGCCCACCATACCAACCCGTCGCTGTTGGCCGGTGCAGATCATCTTTCCGCTGTGCGGGCGCAGGAGATCACGGCGGGGCTACGGCAGAATCCAACGGCGCTGCTGCAGGGACAGATGTTTACCTTAAAGCCCGGCGACCCGAATGGCACGGAGTTCTACCTGGCTGGAGTGCAGCGGTTGTTCGAACGCGGCAACAAACGCGACCTTCGGTTGAAGGGTGCGCGGTCGGGCACGGCCTTGACGAGCTATCAGTTCGACGACCAGCGGCGTCAGACGGACCTTGCGATTCGGCAGGCGTTTTCGCGGATGCTGTACGCGCAGCTTGCGCTCGGCATCTCGCAGGAGAACCTGGGCGACTATCGCAAGACGGTGCAGTTGATGCAGATAAGGCTGGATGCCGGGGCCGTCGACCGGACGGATTTTGAACGCGTGGAATTGCAACTTTCCGGCTTCGAGTCGGACGCGGACAATGCCGCGCTGACCTTGCGACAGAGCAGCATCAGCCTGCAGAGCCTGATCGGGGTTTCGCAACCAGCCGATGACTTTGCCATCGTCGGCACGCTTGATCCTCCGCCGGTCTCGGCGACGCTTGACAGCCTGAAAAGCCATGCGCTGGCCGAGCGACCCGACCTGAAAGCCGCCGAGGAGCAGGTCACGACGAACGAAGCTGCCGCAAAGCTGGCGATTGCCAACGGCACCGCTGACCCGACGCTCGAGACCGAGTTTGAACGAGCGGGTTCGACGAGTACGTTCGGCGCCACGGTCAACATTCCGCTGCGGTTCTTTGACCGGAATCAAGGGGAGAAAGAACGCACGCGCTTCGAGGCGAACAGCAGCCGGTTTGCGCTGACGGCCGCTCGCAACCAGGTGCTGTCAGACGTGGACAGCGCGTGGGCCGGATACCAGACGGCGCAGTCGCAGTCGGCGCGCTATCGCAGCAAGTACCTGGCAGAAGCGGCGCATGTCCGCGACAACCTCGAGTTCAGCTATCGGAATGGCAACGGCACGCTGCTCGATTACCTGAGCGCGCTCTCCGACTATCGGCAGGTCAACCTGGCTTCTCTGAGCTCCGAGTTGAACCTGTTGCTTGCGTTGGAGCAACTGAGCTACGCCGCACAAATGGAGATTGTCCCATGATGAAGTACAACGGTCTGGTTTTGAACGTTGCCGCGGCGGCGTCGTTGATGATGGCTGCGGGCTGCAAGAAGGAAGCCGAGGCGCCGGAGGCTGCACCTGCGACGGCGAACCTGAAGGTCGAGACGGTTCACGTCGAACAGGTGGGTAACACGCTCGACCTGCCGGGGCGGGTTGAGCCTGATCCGGCGCACCTGGTGCATGTCTACGCTCCGCTGAGCGGCCGGTTGATGAACCTTACGCTTGCGCCCGGGCAGGAGGTGCGCAAAGGGCAGACGATTGCGACGCTGCAGAGCGGAGATGTCGCGCAGGCACGGGCAGACTTCGACAAAGCACTGATCGAGACGGTGCGCGCAGATGGTGCGTTGGCGCGCGGCAAGACGCTGCTGGCGCATGAAGTAATGTCGCAGGCCGATTTCCAGGAGCTTACGGCGACAGCGGCCGCGGCACATGCGGAGCAGGAGCGGGCGCGACAGCGGGTGCATGAGCTTGGATTTTCAGAGAATGGCACAAGCGATATCGTAGCGATCCAGGCGCCGATTACAGGAACGGTGCTCGACGTGGGGACAGCAGCGGGTGAGATGCAGCGGTCGCTCGAGACAGCGGCCGGAATTGCGACGATCGCGAATCTGGATACGGTCTGGGTAACCGGCGATCTGTATGAGCAGGATCTTGGTCTGGTGCATTTACATCAACCGGTAAAGGTGACTTTCTCTGCCTATCCCGATCAGTCGGTGAACGGCACAATCGCGAACATAGGCGACTCGCTCGATCCTTCGACTCATGCAGTGAAGGTGCGGGTCGTATTGGCGAACCCGGGACATCGCATGAAACCGGCGATGTTCGCTTCGCTGCATATCGCGGAGCCTGTGGTGACGCACCTGCTGCTGCCCCTGGCTGCAGTGCTCCATGATGGCGAGGTGACCGAAGTGTACGTCCCCGCGGCACAGGGCAAGTATGAGGTGAGGCGGGTGGTGGCAGGGCCGACCCACGGCAATCGGATCGAGATTGTGAGCGGTCTGCGGGATGGGGATCGCGTCGTGACCGAAGGGGCAGCGTTCCTGCGCGAGCCGGTGGGGGACTGACATGGGTTCACTGGTAGAAGCACTGCTGCGGTACCGGACCATTGTGTTGATTGCGCTGGCTGCGTTGCTGGCGGCCGCAACCTTTGGCGCAACCCGGCTCGACGTGGAGGCGTATCCCGATCCGTCCCCGCCGCTGGTCGAGATCATTACCCAAAATCCGGCTTGGTCGGCTGAAGAGATGGAGCAGCAAGTGACGGCGCCGATTGAGTTGACGCTGAACGGCACGCCGCAGATGGAGCAGATTCGTTCGATCAGCATCTTTGGGCTGAGCGACGTGAAGCTGTACTTCAAATTTTCCAGTGACCTGTTTCATGATCGGCAGGAAGTGCTGGCGCGCCTGCAGACGCTGCAACTGCCGATGAACCTGCAGCCTCAGCTTTCGCCGTGGTCGCCGATTGGTGAGATCTATCGCTACCAGCTGACCGGCCCATACTCACTGAACGATTTGAAGGCGGCGCAGGACTGGCTGGTTCGACGCGAGTTGAAGCAGGTTCCGGGCATTGTGGATATCACGACGTTTGGCGGGACGACCAAGCAGTACCAGGTTGAGCCAGATCCGGACAAACTGCTGGCCTATGGGGTGACGCTGCCGCAGATCATCCTGGCGATACAGAACAGCAACGCCAACGCGGGCGGCAACTATACGACGATCGGCGACCAGAATATCAACGTGCGTTCGGTCGGCTTGCTGACCAGTCCGGCTGACATCGGCAACGTGGTGGTGGCCGAGAAGAACGGGACGCCGGTGCTGGTGCACGACGTGGCAACCGTGAAGGAAGGCTTCCAGCCGCGGCTCGGCAAGATCGGGCGCAACCAGCAAAAGGATGTGGTCGAGGGAATCGTTCTACTGCAGAAGGAGGAGCAGAGCCTGCCCGCGCTGAGCGCGCTAAAGAAGAAAATTGCGGAGTTGAACACGGGTAGTCTGCTTCCGGCCGGGATGCATATCAGCACGATCTACGACCGCACGAAGCTAATCGACCTCACGACGCACACGGTAAAGCACGTGATCCTGACAGGGCTCGTGCTGGTGACGCTGATTTTGCTGCTGATGCTGGGCGATGTGCGCATCACGCTGATTGCGGCTGCGACCATTCCGTTTGCAGTGCTCTTCGCGTTCTCGATGATGGCGTTGACCGGGCACCCTGCCAATCTTATTTCGATTGGGGCGATCGACTTCGGGATCCTGGTCGACGCTTCGATCGTCGTTCTGGAAAGCGTGTTTCGGAGAATGTCGCGCCGTGCGCCAGGGGAAGACCCGGCCACAGCAATCGTGCAGGGTGTGCAGGATGCGGCGCGGCCCGTGCTGTTTTCGACGCTGATTATCCTGGTGGCATTCATCCCGCTGTTCACGATGGAGGGCGTACCAGGAAAGATCTTTGCGCCGATGTCCGTGACGTACGGCTTTGCGCTCACGGGTGCGCTCATCTTCGCGTTGATCTTCGCGCCCGTGTTGAGCGATGTCTTTCTGAGCAAGAAGCCTGTGCACGAAGGCCACGGGAGCGAGGATCATGGGACGGTCCTAAGCCGCTTCTTTTCCAAGCACTATGCTGTCGCATTCGATCGAACGTTCCAGTTTCCGAAGCTTGTCTGGGGTCTTGGGGGAGTAGGCCTGATTGCGGCGGGATTGCTGTTCGTCTTCGCGGTTGGCGGGGAGTTCATGCCGCCGCTTGAGGAAGGGAATCTGTGGATCCGTGCGACGCTGCCGCAGGATATTTCTTTTCAAAGCTCCACCGCGCTCGGGGATGAATTGAGAACGGATATCCTGAGCTTCCCTGAGGTGACCCAGGTGGTCTCGCAGGTGGGGCGGCCGGATGACGGCACAGACGTAACGACGTTCAACAACCTTGAGTTTGGCGTCGACCTGAAGCCATCCGACGAGTGGCCCGCGGCGGATCACGGTGACAAAGATAAGCTGATTACGCGGATGCAACAGGTTTTTTCGAAGTATCCGGGGGTCGTGTTCGGCTTCTCACAAACGATCCAGGACAACGTGGAAGAGGCAATGAGCGGGGTGAAGGGCGAAAACTCGCTGAAACTCTTCGGAGACGACTTGACTGAACTCACTCGGCTGAGCGATCAGATTGTCGGCGTGATGAGCCAGGTTCGGGGAGTCGCGGATGCGGGTGTCTTCAAGGTGAACGGGCAACCCAGCATGGTGATCGCGCTTGACCGGACCAAGGCTGCGCGTTACGGCGTTGCGCCGGCAGATGTGAACGCCGCGATCCAGGCTGCGGTAGGCGGGTCAGCGATCGCGCAGATGATCGAAGGCGATCGGCGTTTCGACATTACGCTGCGCTACCCGGAGCGGTATCGCTCTGATCCCGATGCCGTCGGCCGCATTCTGCTGCAGACGCCGGATGGAGGGCGCGTGTCGCTGTCGCAGGTTGCGGACATTGGCATCCGCGAAGGCAGCTTCATGATCTATCGCGAGGGAGGTCGACGCTACATTCCGATCAAATTCAGTGTGCGCGGGCGAGATCTTGCGACGACGATCACCGATCTGCAGGATCAGATTCGCAAAAAGATCAAGTTGCCGCAAGGGTACAGCTACTCGTGGGCTGGAGAGTTTGACTCCCTGCGCAAAGAGCAGCAGCGCCTTGCAATCATCATTCCGATCAGTCTGCTGGCGATCTTCCTGCTGCTGTACCTCCAGTTTCAAAGCTGGGTCGACGCCCTGATCGTGCTGGCAGCATTGCCGTTTTGCGCCATCGGCGGGGTGCTCGCGCTTCTTCTCACACACACGTCCTTCAGCATCTCGGCAGCCGTGGGTTTCACGTCGCTGATCGGAGTTGCAACGCTCGCTTCCGTTGTGTTTTTGTCCGGGCTGCGCCGGGCGCAACTCGATCATCCCGGGCCATCGGCCTTACGTGCCGGCGCGCTCGATGAACTGCGCCCGGTGCTGATGGCCTGCCTGGCGGCGGGATTGGGCCTACTTCCGGCGGCGGTGATGAATGGCATCGGCGCGCAGGCTCAGCAGCCACTGGCACGAGTCGTGGTGGGTGGCATGGTGACGACGCTGCTAGCGGTGCTTCACTTGATTCCCCTGATGGCAGCCCGACGCAGCGCTGCGGCGGGTACAGTGAGGCCTCGTCCTGAGGCGGGCCTCCCCCTGCCAGTGCTGTAGATCATGCCGCGCTCGATAGGAGATACCGATTTGCGGTACTCTTGGCGGTGCAGGTGAAATCGATTCCAGTTTCTGGACGAAAGAGTGACCTATGCCTTCCCGCCGCGAATTTATTCAAGGGACTACCGGACTGTGCGCTGCCGCCTGGCTCACTTCGTCCGTTGCTTTTGCGACGCCAACGCCGGCGGATAGCCACAATGGCGACGATGTTCTCAGCTGGGTTGATCCACGCATCGGAACCGGCGGGCATGGTCACTGCTATCCCGGAGCTTCGGTGCCTTTTGGAGCCGTTCAGTTGAGCCCCGATACGTATAACGATGGATGGGACTGGTGCTCGGGATATCACGATTCTGATACTTCGATTATGGGCTTTAGCCATACCCACCTGAGCGGGACCGGTTGCGGCGACCTGCTCGACTTCCTGGTAATGGCGGGCACCGGTAAGGCGAAGCTTGTTCCGGGAACACGCGAACAGCCCGACGGCGGCTACCGGTCGCGCTTCAGTCACGAGGAAGAGGTCGCAACGCCGGGGTACTACTCGGTTGTGCTGAAGGACTACAAGATCAAGGCTGAGCTGACGGCCACCGAGCGGGCGGGTCTGCATCGGTACACGTTCCCGGCAAGCGATGAAGCTTACCTCATCGTCGACTTGCAGCACGGCTACGCGGATAACGGCAAGCCGACCGTCGTGAGCGCGGCATTGATGCAGCCGGCGGTTGACATGCTGGCTGGCGGACGGGTGACGAGTGCCTGGGGCAGTGGGCGCCACGTCTACTTCACCATGCAGGTCTCGAAGAAGCCGGAACGGGTGGTGTTCTACGAGGACGATGCGGAGGTGGCGGCGCCGGCGGCCGCCGGGCTGAACGGAAAGAACCTGAAGTGCGTGTTGTATTTCAAGACGAAGGATCAGGAGGCAATTCTGGTCAAGACGGGCATCTCCGGCGTGAGCGCCGCGTCGGCAGCGAAGAACCTGAAGGCCGAGATACCGGGATTTGATTTTGAGAAGGTGCGGGGCGATGCCCGCATGAAGTGGAGCCGTCAGATCGGGAAGATCCAGGTGAAGACGGATAACAACGCTCACAAGAAGGTTTTTTATGCGGCGCTGTATCACATGTCACTCGGACCCACGCTGTTTGACGATGTCGACGGGACCTATCGCGGCATGGATGGGCAGCCGCATACGCTGAAGACGGGGCAGCATAATTACACCACGTTCTCATGCTGGGATACGTATCGTGCGGCGCATCCGGCGTACACGCTTATTGAGCGTGAACGGGTCACGGACCTCGCGAACACGCTGATCCGGATGTCGGAGGAAAGCCCAGCTGGGATGCCGGTATGGCCGCTGCAGGGAGCCGAGACAGGCACGATGACGGGCTACCACTCGGCAGCGATTATCGCCGAAGCGATCAACAAAGGGATTCCTGGGATCGACGAGAATGCCGCCTACAAGGTGATGATGAAGCGGGCGATGGTGGATAACTATCGCGGGCTCGGCTACTACCGGGAGATGAAGTACATCCCGGCGGACAAAGAGGAGGAGTCAGTCTCGAAGACCTTCGAATATTGCTACGACGACTGGGCGATTGCGCATGTAGCGAATAAGCTGGGGAAGAATGACGATGCGACGATGCTCAGCGAACGCTCGAAGAACTATCGCAATTATTTCGATCCGTCGACGCAGTTTATGAGACCGAAGCTTGCGGATGGCTCATTCACATCGCCATTCAATCCGATCGATCTTGGCCACTCGAAGAAGTGGCGCGACTACACCGAGTCCAACGCATGGCAGACAACGTTCGGGGTACAGCATGATCCCGCCGGACTGATCGCATTGTTCGGGGGAAGGGAACCGTTTGTGGCGAAGCTCGACGAGTTGTTTACCACCGCGTCGACCCTGCCTGAGGACGCGCCACCAGACATCGCCGGGCTGGTCGGCCAGTATGCGCATGGCAATGAACCCTCGCACCACATCGCCTACCTCTACGTGTATGCGGGGGTACCGCACAAGACACAATCCCGGGTGCGCAGCCTGATGGAGACGATGTACTCTCCGAATCCAGATGGCATGCAGGGCAACGAGGATGTCGGGCAGATGTCGGCCTGGTTCCTGCTCAGTTCGCTCGGGTTCTACCCGGTTGACGCGGTGAGCGGCAACTACATCCTCGGCTCGCCGTTATTCGAAAGCGCTTCGGTCGATCTTGGAGGCGGCAAAAAGCTCGAGATTGAGGTCAAGCGGAGCGATCCTTCGCACGCCTACATTCAAGCGTTTGCCTTGAACGGTCACGCGCAGCAGAAGGCATGGTTTAACCATCGTGAGATTGCGCAGGGTGGCCAGTTGAGTTTTGAGATGGGACCTGAACCAAACCTGGAATTTGGCGCGGCTTCAGCAGTAGTTCCGCCGTCCATGGTTCTTTCGTAGTTTCCTCCACCTGCTGCCGCGACAAAGACCGCTGTCAGCGGAACATTCATTTTCGGCCATTCCAGTCCGTTCTGGTAACGCCGACAGCTAAGATATGGAGCAGTGATAAGGAACAAATGATGCCGCGCCAACGTATTCCCTGCATGCGGGGTTCTATGCAATCGATGTTATACAGGACTTTCAGCTTGTTTTGCTGCCCGTGGTAAACGCTTCCAGAACTTACCTCTTGCCGCGAAGCGGGTCGGCGATGCTGATCCTGGCAATGCCAGAGCAAAAGGTTCAGGCGGCGGAGTGACGATGAATAAGCCTCTAGCGGAGAATCCTCCGGTTTCGAAGCTTTCCGATGTAGCGCGGCGCGCAGGCGTTGGCAACGCTACGGTTTCGCGTGCGCTCAACGGCGGTAAGAATGTCAGTGCCGACGCAATGGAGCGCATTAACATTGCGATTCGAGAACTCGACTATACCCCGAACCGGATCGCGCGGAGCCTGAAAGGTGCGTCGTCCGGCATGATCGGCATGATCGTGCCAAGTATCTCCGACACGTTCTTTTCCCATTGCGCGGAGGCTGTTGAAGAGGTCGCGCGGGAATACGGTGCCCTGCTCGTGGTGCTGGCCTCGGGTGATGAAAGCGAAGTCATCAGTGCCGGCGTCCGCCAGTTGCTGCTGCACAATATCGACGGGCTGATCATTGCCAGCAGCCAGCGCAAGACACCTTCGCTGACCAAGCAGCTCGCGGGTTTGCGAGTGCCCGTGGTCGGTATCGACGGACCCCTGACGAGTGCAGGCCTGCAGTCGGTGCTTTGCGAAAACTTCAAAGGTGCTGGAATGGCGACACAGCATCTGCTCGACCACGGTTACGAATCGATCATCAGCGTGCAAGTCAAACCGACGCTGTACACAATGCGACAGCGCTTTGCAGGTTACTGTGCAACGTTGAAGCATCGCGGCCTGCCGGCAGTCGAGGAAATTATCACCGACCGCGAGAGCGCTGCACGAATGATGAGGCGGCACTTAAAGCGTTTGAAGTCGATCGCTATCTTTTCGGGAAACAACCTGACGGCTCGATACTTGTACGAGGCTTCGCACCAGATGGGTCTATCGATTCCCGACCAGGTCGCAATGGTGAGCTTTGACGACTTCGAACTTGCCGATACGCTCACGCCGCCGTTGAGCGTAGTGCAGCAGCCGGTGAATGAGATCGGCAAAGCAGCCGCGCGCCTACTCTTCAACCGGCAGCCGGGCGACCGTCTGCCGGGGCGTTCCCGCAGAAACCTCGAGACAATGTTGGCGCCGCACCTGATCCTCCGCAACTCCTGCGGCTGTTCAACGGAAGAGACCGGATTGCTGTCGCCGTCCACCTAGCAGAGCCTACTGGTTTGCGTTCAGCACCATGTGCGCATGACCTTCTTTGGCTTGATGCTCGGCGGCTTGCAAGGCAAGAAAACGTTGATTTGCGGCTTCTGCTTTGGCCTTATCGCCGAGTGCTCGATAGGCCTGGGCGTAGAGCTGCTGCACGCTGGGCTCATCCGGTGCGATCTTCTCGGCGGACTGGAGGTCTGGAATTGCTTCGGCGGCGTGTCCGAGGCGAAGAAGGAGTCGGGCGCGTTCGGCATGCGCCTGCGCCATATCAGGGCACACCGACAGCGCAGTATTGAGCTGCTTCATCGCATCGTCCGGGCGCTCCCCGAGTTCGTCCATCGAGTTAGCCAGCTTCCAGTGAACGCTGCAGTTGGCAGGCTCGCGCTCGGTCAAAGCTGCTAGCTGCTCACGGGCGTGCGTCCAATCACCGGTGAGCCAGTAGGCATCTGCCAAATGTTCGAGGGGCGCAGTATCCTCGCCCGCCACGGCAACTGCCTGCTTGTAAGCTGCGATAGCACCGGAGGTGTTCTGCATGCTCTCCATCACCTCGCCTTCCATGACATGAGCGACGGCGGTGTTTGGGTCGAGTTGCTGCACCCGGGAGAATGCCTGCTCTGAGAGTTGAAGGTGCAGCTTCCCGCTCAAATACCACGCTTCCTGATCCATGGGGTCTGCAGCCAGTAAGGCGTCAAGCTGTACGACAGCCTGGTCGGGCTTACTGAGCGCAAGCAGAGTGCGGACGAGCGACATGCGGGCTAGGTGGTCTTCAGGCAATGCCTGAACGGCGGTTTGCAGCGATTTAAGCGCCAGAGCATACTGTCTCTGCTCGAGATAGCTCGCACCAAGAATGACCCGTGCAGGAGCCATGGCCGGGTTGATCGCGAGGCCTTTGTTCAGAACTTCAATTGCTTCGGGAAAGCGGTTGAGATTGAAGAGCAGGCGGCCAAGATTGTTGTAAGCGGGAGCCAGGCCTGGCGCGAGGGTGAGAATCTTTTGATAATCACGGACGGCCGTCTCCGGTTGGTTATTCGCTGCGGCGGCCTGCGCCTGCTGGTATAGGTTTTGGACCTCGGGTGAGACCGTTTGGGAGCGGGCAGGTCCAGACAAAAAGAGGGAGGCCGCGATGAGCAAAGCGGGTGCCGAGCGAATCATGATGGACTCAGTATAGGGGGAAAGAGAATGAGCCGGGGCACCCTGATTAAGGTGCCCCGGCTCATCGGTTAGGAAGAGACAGATTAGAAGTTCAGCTTGCCACTGACCTGTCCCTGACGCGGCGTATTCGCCTGTCCTGGAGTAAGCAGACCGAAGTTTGCATTGTCGATATTGGTGCCTGGACCGTTGAAGATAGTCCGGTTGAACGCGTTGAAGTAGTCCATCTGCAAGATCAGCTGGACTCTCTCGCCAAGGGCAAACTTCTTCCGCAGGTTCAGGTTTTCGTTGAGGCTCGCGGGATTACGCAGTTCGTTGTAGTAGCGCAGAGCGTCGCCGAGCTGGTACGCAGATGTATCGGTGAAACCGGTAGTCGTGAAGGACGGGGTCGTCGAAGGGTTCCGTCCATTGAAGTGGTAACCAGTCGTCTTGAGCGCTACTCCCGGTACACGGTTGGGCCGATTATTACCGCCCGAGTTGCCGAGTGGGTTGCCATTCTCCGAGATCTGGATGGGCTGGCCACTGTAGTACTGGAGGATAAAGCCGACCTGCCATCCGCCAAGAATCTGGCCAGTCACACCTTTATTGTTCGCGAAATGCTCCCCAGGTCCGATGGGTAGATCGTACGTTCCGCTGAACTTGGTATTGTGACGGACGTCGTTTGAGGCAACTGTGTATTCGCGGTCCTGACGCGTCTTGTCGACGGGAAGTGCGGCAAAGGTTGAGAAGCCGCTATCGACGTTCGCAAGTGTTCGGGAGAGGGTGTAAGACGTGAGGAACGACAGACCATTCGAGAATCGCTTTTCGACGCTAGCCTGAAGGCCGTTGTAGTTGGCGGCACCCGTGAGGTCGTAATTGTTATAGACATTGGCGTACTGCGGGAAGGGCGCAAGTGCCTGTGCAAGCGTTGCGCTCGACCCAAAGTCATTGACGAAGTTCGGATAGGGGGACTTGAATCCGGCAGCCACGACAGCAGGCGAATCGATTCTCTGGCTAAGCAATGACCCGTACTGAAGGATAGACGAGCTCGGCTGATTGATCGGATTCAGCTGGCCGTTGAGATGGACGTCATGGTTGCCGACATAGGCAACCTGTAGGAAGGTGTTCCAGGGAAGCTGGCGTTGCAGGTTGACGCTATATTGCTGAACATATGGCGCATGGCCTGAGTTGACGGGATCGAATGCACGGATGGTGGTGCCGACGCCGAGACCCGAGTTGAACTGTACGGCCGGAGGCGCGGGTAGCACATTCGTATCCCAGCTGCCGAAGCCTGGAGTGGTGCTGTTTGTGCTGTTGCGGTTGAAGGCGCCAAGCAGCAGGTTGCCGTAGCTCACTGCGACCTTGCTGGTGCCGTACTCGTAGGAGCCCGCATTGAGGAAGGCCAGGCTGTAGCCACCCTGGACCACTGTCTTGCTGTTGATGGCATAAGCAAAGCCGAAGCGCGGGGCAAGGTGCTTGTAGTAGATGTCAGCACGGTTGCGTCCGGAGCACTCGGGGCACGAGCCGAACTTGGTCGCGGCACCGGGTAGATTCCCAGCTGCTGGATTCGCTTCGTTCGGATTGAGGTAAACGATCTGGTCGCCATTCTCGGTGAAGGGAAGCAGTATGTCCCAGCGCAGGCCCATGTTGATGGTCAGCTTCGGGGTCGCCTTGAAGTCATTCTGGATGTAGGGGGAAACCGAGAGATTCCTCAGGCGAAGTTCGTTAGCAAAAATACGGTTAGCATTGTCAACCTGCCCGAGAAGGAAGCTGGCAAATGCGCTGCCGGTGTTTGAGAGGTTATTCGGATCTGCCGTCGACCGTTGCGAGAAGTTGAACTGTCCCGCGCAGGACTGGCATTCGTTATCGTCCTGATACGTACGGCGAAATTCTCCGCCAATGTTGAAGGTGTTGCGTCCCTTGCTCCAGAGCCAGTTGTTGACGATGACGATGCCGAGTTTCCGGTTGATCGATTGAACCCAGCCGCTTGCCGTTCCGAAGTTGGTCGGCGCGTTGGTTCCATCAAAGGTGACATTCGGGAATGTATCGCTGAGCGGGCTTGCCTGTACGGCTGCGAAGGTAACCCCGCGCTTGACGTTGAACTGGTTGTTGATCTCGCCGACCCAGTTTGCACCCGCGGTCACGACGAGTTTCGGTGTAAGAGCATTCGTGTAGTTGAGCAGATAAACCGAGCCGTTAGCGGGATTGTACTTCTGGCTCTGCAGGATATTGGTCACGCCAACGATCGGATCGTAGTCGAATCCGGAACTCTGGAAGGCATTACGCCACATCGTGTAGTGGATGGATTGTTTCGCGTTGAGGTTGTGGTCTATCGTGAAGCCCCACACGTGATTGATGTTCGGCACGGCATTCGGAGCAGCCGTCTTGTTTCCGATCAGGCCGGGACGATCAGGGTCGGGAAGCGAGGAGAGCAGACTGGCTGAGATCGGGCTGAAGCGGCCCGCCGGGATGATGTTTCCGGGAAATTGCTGCCCGGTGAGCGGGTCGAAGATCGGAATGGTTTTGCCATTTGCATCAAGAAAATCCGAGAAATTTCCTTGCTTTTCGAGCGCGGTGGGCACCGTTCCGATATTTGTGTTCGACTGGCCCTGCTTGGTCCAGTCAATGGAGACGTGGAAGAACGTCCGGTCTTTCCCGTTGTATAGTTTCGGAATCCAGATCGGCCCACCGAACGAGCCGCCGTAGTTATTCTCCTTGTCCGTCGGCGTCACATCATTAAAGTAGCCTTTGGCGTCAAAGAAGTTGTTGCGATTGAATTCGAAGACGTCGCCGTGGAACTTGTTGGAGCCGGAAACCATCTGATACGTCGTTGCGCCTTGCGCAAGACCGTACTGCGCAGAGAAGGTGGACCGCTCCACGCGAAACTCGTCAACCAACTCGAAGGGTGGGTTGAAGTTGGTTTGGTACCCGGCGGTTTCAGCCTGTGCCACGGGGATGCCGTTGAACACGGTTTCGGTCTGGAAATCGACGCCGCCATTGATGCGGTGCGAGAAGGTCGAACCCTGCACGCCCGGCGCCAGAAAGATGAAGTTATCGATCTGCCGTCCGCGACCTCCGGAGACTTCGGTCGGAAGCGCTTTGACAACTTCAGGCTCGATGGTCGTGCCGAGTTCTGGCTGGGTGGTATTCAGCGCGATAAGGGGTGCCGTAACCTCGACGGTAGTGTCGGTGCTCCCATTCGCCAGGGTAACGTCGATCGTAGCGACCGTGTTGACTTCGACGTTCACCTGGTCCCGGATTGTCTTGCTGAACCCGGGAGCGATGACCGTCAGCGTATAGCGGCCGGGGAGCACGCCGTTCGTGAGGGCATAGCTGCCGGAACTCGAGCTCTCAAGATTGAAGTTCTGCTGGGTTGCAATGTTGGTGATCGTGATCTTGGCTCCCGGCACCGCGGCACCGGTGGAGTCTGTCACGGAGCCCGTGATTCCGGCTGCGGCCTGGGCAAACGCAATGCTACTTGCGGTGCTCATGATGGCGGCAACAGCGATCGGCAAACTGGCCCTGTAGCTGCGCCGGGTGAAAGTAGCCGCACCTAGGCGCATTTTGTGAACGATGTTCATGGTGGTCCTCCTCAAAAACAACAGACTGGTCCCTTGATTTCAACTCTATGGAAACGATTCCACTGATGCACGGTAGGCTATAACCCGGCATCAACCCCTGTCAACCATTTTGCGATGGTCGTGCGAAGGCTATGGATTTCCGCCATCGGCAGCTGGAAGATGATCGAAGTTGGGGGTTTCCGTCGAGGAGGTGGAAGCCAGAAGGCGCGAGACGATGGCAAACTGTTCATCAGCCTCAGCTTTGCGCCCCAAGCGCCGCAGCAGGCGCCCAAGAAAATAGTGAGGGTGCTGGGCGGCCGGAGCCAGTTCGGAGGCTCGCCGATATGCTGTGATTGCAGCATCGAAATCTCCCAGACGCTCTGCGGCAATTCCGAATTGCTGTTGAGCCATCGGATTACCTGCATCGAACGCGATGGCGCTGCGAAGGCTGTCCCGCGCGTCAGCGGGACGATCCAGCTTGAGGAACAGTGAGCCGAGATCGAGGTAGGGCTGCGGGTCGTGCACGTTGGCTGAGCGGTCCCAGGAGATCGCAAGTTGATAGGCCAGCACGGCGTCGTCGTTGCGCTCAAGGCGCTCAAGCACCAGGCCGCGGTTGTACTCGCTCCGCACATCTCGAGGATGCAACTGAAGGCTGCGATCAAAGGAATGAAGCGCCTCGTCGGCGCGATCCAGCGAGTACTGCGTGCGGCCGAGAAGATACCAGGCGAGTTGGCTTTCCGGGTTATGCTCGATGATGTAGCTCAGCCAGTGCTGCGCATCCGGGTAATCCTTCAGCAGGATGTAGTCGGAAGCAACAACCAGCAGATCGTCGGATCCCGGCGTCGCGAACTTGGCGCTTTTCGTATACTCCGCCAGCGAATCCGTCGCGCGGCCTTCATGGAAAAGAGTGAAGCCCAGAAGACGATGCGCCTCAGCGGATGACGGGTCGTGTTCAAGCCTGCCACGAAGTCGGGCTTCGGCGAGAGTCCACTGCTTCTGAGCGAGCAGCGCTCGAGTCTCTCCGTCATCACTGGCAGCAGCCGTCGCAGCACCTTGAGCCATGGCGGAATGAGCAGGGCTCGCGGCCGCGGCCAAAACAAGCGCAGCGGCCACGATCACCCGTTCAAAACGCGAGAAGGGCCGAAGCGATCTCCCAACTGAACCACACATGAGACGAGATTCTAACTGGTACCGGGACCGCGTGGCTTGCACACGGCCAAGCTGATCGAGCCGCTTCGCTCCCTGGCGCTTGTGACCGGGTCGCCTGCCCCGCGGCGGCTGCATTACAGTGGACTGCATGTTCTCCGTCCCGAGATTCTTTGTTTTGATATTGATGTGCGGACTCTCCATCTGGCCGGTGCTCGGTCAGGGCAAGCTGTCCGCGGCCAACGAAGTGATTCAACGCGAGATGCCCCACCTCGCCCCGCAGTTCCACCTTTCTCTCGCGCAAGGTGACTACGCCGGCAAGACCGATGGCTTTCGCATTAGTGGCCAGCGGGGGGCGATTCAAATACAGGCTGCGACCATTCCGACCCTGCTGTACGGGGTCAACTGGTATCTCAAATACGTCGCGCACCTGAATGTCTCAACCAACGGCAGCCAACTCGGACGACCGGGCCTGATTCTCCCAGCCGTTGATAAACCCATCGTTCAGCCTGCGCTCTACCCGCATCGTTACGCCCTCAACGAAAACACGGACGGTTACACAACACCCTACTGGAGCTTTGCCCGCTGGCAGCACGAGATCGATATCCTCGTGCTGTCCGGCTTCAACGCTGTTCTGATCCAGCGAGGCAACGACCTCGCCGTCTACCAGGCCTTTCTGGACGTCGGTTACAGCGACCCCGACATCCGCAAGTGGATCACCCAGCCAGCCCATCAGAACTGGCAATGGATGGGAAACATGTGCTGCTTCGTCGAGCCAATCTCGCTGCCGTTGATGCAGGCGCGGGCCGCCTCCGCGCGCCGGATCATCGATCAATTGCGCAGCCTGGGAATCACACCGGTACTGCCCGGCTTCTGGGGAGTTGTGCCTGCAGACTTCAGCCGCCGTGTCGCGGGCGCCCACGTCGTCGTGCAGACCGAACCCTGGAACGGATTCGAACGGCCGGGCTGGCTCGACCCGCGCGACCTCGCATTTGCGAAGCTGGCCGAGGCCTTTTACAAGCATCAGGCTGACCTCTTTGGCGACACCACCATCTACGACATGGAGACCTTTCAGGAAGGCGGGGTTTCGGGCGATGTGCCCGTTGGTCGGGGTGCTGTGGCAATTCAGCAGGCGCTCGAACGCGCCCACCCCGGGGCGTCGTGGTTCATGATGGCGTGGCAGGATAACCCGCGCAAAGAACTCATAGACGCCGTCGACCGCAGTCATATCCTCGTCGCCGATATCGAGCAGGGCCGTATCCCCCGTGAAGACAGGGAGAAGGACTTTCGCGGCGCACCATGGCTGTTTGGCGGACTCTGGGAGTTCGGCGGCCGGACCACGATGGGTGCGCCCCTCTACGATTACGCGGTGCGTTTGCCGAAGGCCGCCTCGGCTGCCGGCAGCCATCTTTCGGGCACCGCGTTATTCACGGAAGGTCTCGATACGAACCCCTTCGCTTACGATCTTTACACCGAGATGGCATGGCACAATTCAGCCGTGTATCTGCCCTACTGGACATCGCAATACGCTCTGCGTCGCTACGGAGCGGTGGACTCTCACGCGGCAGCAGCCTGGGACATCATCGCGAAGACAATTTATGGCTATCGTGCGGACGGCGTTAAAGATCACGGCGAGCGCGACGCATCGCACGAATCTATCTTCAATGCGCAACCTTCGCTTGACGCCACGCGAACCGGCCATTGGGCTCCCGACGTCATGCGTTACGATCCTCAAGCATTGAAGCCCGCGCTGACAGATTTGCTCGAGGTCGCTCCCGCACTGCGCAACACTGCAAGCTATCGCTATGACCTCGTCGACCTCACACGCCAGGTGCTGGCGAATGACGCACGTCGCCTGCTGCCTCTGATCCGCGCCGCTTACGAGCATAAGGATCGAACAGCCTTCCATCAACTGACCGCCGAGTGGATGCACGAGATGGAGCTCGAAGATCACTTGCTCGGCACCAACGAATTTTTTCTCCTCGGCCACTGGTTCAGCTACCTGTCTGCCTGGACAAAGAACGCAGAGGATCGCAGGAACATCAACTACGACGCGCATTCCATCCTGACCACGTGGGGCGATCGAACCGCAAGCATGGACCTCCACGAATATGGCAACAAGGACTGGGCCGGCCTGGTCAGCACCTATTACGCCCCGCGCTGGAAGCTTTATTTCGATTCACTCGAAAAATCGCTGAATGAGGGAAGTCAGCCTGCTGCCATCGACTGGTATGCTTTCGGAGATCGTTGGAACCGATCCACCGCGCGGTATTCAGCCAGTCCTCAGGGGGACAGTTATGAGGCAAGCCTGGCGATCGCACGTCTGCTGAAACTCGCACCCACGGAGGCACGATGATTGCGAATGACCCGGACTTTGCCCGGAGTGTTGACTCGGATGTAGTTCGCCCGGGCCCTGCCCTGCTGAAGCAGCGACTGCTCTCGCTCGACGTCCTGCGCGGCATTACGCTCGCGTTCATGATCATCGTGAACAACCAGGTTGGGCCTGCGCCGTTCTTCGAACTCAGCCACGCCTCCTGGAACGGCTTCACAGCCACGGATCTTGTCTTCCCAACATTCCTGCTGCTCATCGGGCTTTCAACTGTGCTCTCGACGGCCGCGCGGCTGGCGCGGGGCGCAACGCGTCGCGAATTGTTTCTGCATACCGGCAAACGTGCCCTGTTGCTCATTCTCTTCGGCTTCGTCGTAAACAACTTCCCCCTGTTTCACATGGCGACCGCGCGTTATTACGGCGTTCTCCCCAGGATCGGCATCTGTTACTTCGTAGTCGCAACGCTCTACCTGATTTCGCCGGGCTGGAAAGACAAGGCCGCTATCGCCGTGGCATGCCTGGTCGGCTACTGGATCTTGATGCGCTACGTCGCAGTTCCTGGCTATGGTGTGCCGACGCATAACGTGCTGATCAACGATCCGGATGGCAATCTCACGGCCTGGATCGACCGCCACGTCTTCAGCGCGCCACACCTTTACGAAAAGACTCGCGATCCCGAGGGACTGCTCTCGACCCTGCCCGCCATCGCAACCTCGCTCATTGGGCTGCTCGCAGGCCTCTGGTTGCGAACCAAAGAAACCACAGCCCGGAAGGCCGTGATGCTGGCCGTCACGGGTGCGATCTCGCTCGGCGTGGGACTTGCCTGGAATCCCTTCTTCCCGATCAATAAGAAACTTTGGACAAGTTCTTTCGTCCTTTATGCCGCAGGATGGAGCCTGCTCCTGCTCGCGGCTTCCATCTACATCGTGGACCTCAAGCGCTGGGGAAGAAGTGCCGATACCAATGATCCCGCGCCCGGGACCCATCCCTTGATCTATCAACCGGCCCTGGTGCTGGGAACGAATTCCATCCTCGCCTACATGATTTCGGAAATGATCGAAGGCTTCGTGCGCCTCGTCACGCCGGCCAAGGTCAATGTGAAAGGCTCCATCGTTCACGCCATTACAAGCGTCGTCTCAAGTCCCGAGTGGTCGTCTCTCATCTACTCTCTGTTCTTCCTGCTGATCTGCTTCCTGATCGTGATTCCGTTCTATCGCAAGCGAATCTTCCTGCGCATCTGACACCCACGCCGAACGCTCCACTCCATGGGTAAGATGAGAACGGAGGCGCAAGCCACGCTTCCCAAGGGGACGTTGATGCGGGTGCTGGTCGTAGAAGACGAGGTACGCCTTGCCGAAAACATTGCACGCGGCATCCGCGAGGGGCTTGGTTACGCGCTGGATCTCGCGCCAGACGGAGAGCAGGCCCTGCTCCTCTGCGAGAGCAGCACGTACGACCTCATCCTGCTCGATCTCATGGTCCCCAAGATCAGCGGCCGGGAGGTTGTCCGGAGACTCCGCGCTGCGCAGGTGACAACTCCGATTCTTGTCCTGACCGCCATCAGCAGCGCCACCTCCACGATCGGACTGCTCGACGCCGGTGCGGATGACTACATGACCAAACCGTTTGACCTTGGCGAGCTTCTTGCCCGCGTGCGCGCGCTGATTCGCCGTGGCAAAGGCTCGACGCAGGCGGTCCTTAAGTTTGGGGTTTTGCGGCTGGATACCGCCGAACAGACCGTCTTTAGTAAGGGAGACGCCGTGGACCTCTCCCCCACCGAGTACCGCATCCTCGAGTACTTGATGCATCGCCCGCGTGTGGTTGTTTCAAAGCGCGAGCTGCTCGAGCACCTCTACGACTTCACCTGGGAGCATCACTCGAACGTCATCGAGGCGCATCTCTCAAACCTCCGCCGCAAGCTGCGACTAACAACAGAGGTAACTCTGCTCGAGACCTTGCGTGGACGCGGCTACCGTCTTGCCCTCCAGGCAACCGAAGAGGCCGAGGCCTGACAAGCTAAGCAAGCAGCGAAGAATCGCTCAACGCCGTCCTCCCAATAAACTCGCCGAACAAGGTGTTCGCCCAGGCAAACCAGGCTCGCGTAAATTTCTTTGGATCGTCCTTGTTGTAGGACTCGTGCATGAAGCCGGTGCCGGCCGACGATGCCTTCAGCATCTGGACCATACGCCTGATCTCCACCGGCGAATCGCTCGTCAGCCCGAAGATTGTCTGCGACATGGGCCAGATGCTGTCACGGCCGATGTGCGGTCCACCGATTCCTTCCCCGGCCGATCCTGAGAAGAACCATGGATTCTGCTTGCTCCAGACAAAGCTCCGCGTGCGCTTGTAGAGCGCAGGGTCGGGCGAACTCTCAAGGTAAGGCAACGCCAGCAGGCTTGGCACGTTGGCGTCATCCATCAGATTCTGTCCACCGAATCCGTCGACTTCGAACGCCCAGATCGTGCCGGATGCTGTTGTCGCGATCGCATGCTTTCGCAGAGCGTCCTGTACCTCGTCCGCCAGGCTCACGGCTGCCTGAGCCATCGCCGCGTTCTGCAGGATCACGTGAGCCATCTCGGCGAGTTGCCGCAGCGATGTGACAGCAAACAGGTTGGACGGGACCAGGAAGGGGAAGATACAGGCGTCGTCCGAAGGGCGGAAGCACGAGGCGATCAAGCCGACAGGGTTAGCCGGATTGCCAAGTCCGTTCACGAGCGAATCCGTAGGATTGGCCGCCGTGCGCTGAAAACTGTACGGCCCCGGACCATCCTTCCGCTGTTGCACCCGCATCGTCTCGAGAACCTTGCCCATCGCCTGCGTCCATGCGGCGTCGAAGGGTCGCGTATCTCCGGTCTTCTTCCAGTATCCATGCGCGAGGCGGATGGGATAGCAGAGTGAGTCCAGTTCGTACTTGCGCTCACCCACACCCTGCTTCAACACGGTCGCATCCTTCAGGCTCCACTCAAGTGGCGGCGCGTTCAGGTCCGCCATGAACGCATTCGCGTACGTGTCGATCAGCAGGCAGCGCGTCTGGCGGCGAATCACGCCCTCGAGCAACATGCGCAGCCGTTCCTCTTTTGCCGCGAGCGGTAAATACGGCCAGACCTGGGCCGAGGAATCTCTCAGCCACATGGCCGCGATGTCACCCGTCAGCACTGCCGTGTCCGGCTTGCCCTCGAAGGTTCCCGGAACCACCGTCGTGTCGAGCGTATTCGGCAGGCAGTTAGCAAACAAATCCCGCAGCTCTGCATCCTGAATGCGCGCGCCTGTCGATCGGATGTACTCCTCGACCGCTTCGCTGCGGAAACGGCGATCGCTTTCGGCAGGACGCCTCGAGCCGAGAGGTGCACTGCTCGAGGCGCTCAAATAGCTTGGCAGCGAGGACAACACGGAGGCACCGGCAAACGCTGCACCGGATCCATGGAGAAAATCTCTTCGACTTGTAGGCGGCAAGGAACGACCTTCTGCGTGGAATGACAAACCGAGATCAAAGGGCAACGGAGCTAACCGTCTTCGTTAATCCCGTGGGCTTGATTGTAGCTGGCTGCTTCACTGTCTGCCGCCGCCCGGCCCGGCGACTCATGGCGCCGATCGTTCACTTGCTCGTTTGCATAGGAAGGAATTCGGTGCGATCGCGGCCGTTCTGTTTCGCCTGATAAAGCGCTCGATCGCACGTATCAAACAAGTCTTCCTGCGTGAACCCCGTGGGCAGCTCGCAGGTCGAACGGCCGATGCTGATCGTCACCGCATCGCCCATCGGACTTTTGGTTCGCAGCCTCATGCTGCGCAGCGTCGCAGCCATGCGCAGCGCTACCGCCTCGGCGCCTGGCGCGTCGGTGTTGGGCAGAACCGCCGCAAACTCTTCACCACCGAAACGCGTCATCGTGTCCGACTCCCGGCGCAGCGATGCCTGCAGAACATGTGCCACCTGGCGAAGGCAGATGTCGCCTTCGCCATGACCGAACTCGTCATTTAGAAATTTGAAGTGATCGATATCGATCAGCAGCAGCGAAAGCGGCCCAGGCTGGCGGGAAAGGCGATTCCACTCCGCCAGGAACACTCGGTCAAAGTGCCTGCGGTTCGGAATGCCCGTCAGCGGGTCGGTCAGTGAAATGATCTCCATCCGGTCGCGCGCCTCGCTGGCCTCAGCCTGCGCTCGCCGATACTGAATCTGCAGCAGGGTCGACCGGACGCTGTACACCAGCACCGAGACCGCGATCGAAGCCGTGCCACTTACAAAGTGATGCCGCGCAATCGCGATCCCAAGCGCGAGGACGCTGGCCGGAAAGATCGCCGGACTTGCGTTGTCCAGCATCAGCGACAGCGTCGCCGCCCGCTCCGAACGCTTTACCTTCGTGGAAGTAGCATCTTCCGCATCGTGCAAAGCAAAGATGCAAAGCATCAGAAAGGGCGCTGTGACGAGAGTTCCGTCCAGTCCATCTGTCCCCGCGGCCCTCACCGTAATGTAGTTGTAGAGCGCGGACGCGGCGGCGTAGGTCCAGAGGAAAACCGCGAAGCTGCGGTAGAAGCGATGCGTCTCTTCTCGCGGGGTTCCAGACAGGGCGCGCAGCGTCGCGGCTACCGCCAATACGATGTTCTCCACATTGAATGTCAGCACCACCATCGCGATCGATCCAGGATTCGCCGGGGCCGACAGAAACGGCGCAACGTTGAAGAGCTCGAGGTAAATCAGAAATCCGGTGATTGCAATCTGGATGCCATCGAGCCAGATAAGCGGGGAACTGATTGACCCCTCCGCCTGCAACGCGATCGCCAGCAGGACCGGGATGCCATACATGAAAAAGACAATCTGCGAACCCGCGGCAAGGTTATCCGGCGTGTGGAGAAAGAACTCCTCGCGCGTCGCCATCACCGCCCCGACACTCCACACCAGGAGCCCCAGGCTTGTCAGCGTCCACAACAGGCGCGCCCTGTCCACGGCATGGCGTCCCCTCCAGAAGCATGCTGCACTCGCCAGTAGCGGAGGCACAATCAGAAAGGGAGACAGCCAATAGCTATGGCCGCGCGCGAGCGCAACGCAGGCTGCCTGGAGCGCGATAAAACCCGCGGCGGCGGCGATCATCGCCTTTCGACTTGGCATTGGCCCACGAGACAACATCACTTGCAGGGATAGCATACCGACAGGGTCAGGTCTATAGCACTCGCGTCAACCCGGTGACGCCGTGTGAATCACGGCATCCCACATGGTTAGTGGCGACGGTCCGCCCGCGCCTCCTTGGTCGCACCCCCCGCGCTGCGACCAACGCCTCAGCAACCAGGCGTTTCTAACGCTGAGCCCCCATAGGAATTTCGATCACCGTCACACTACTGCTCGGAAACGTATGCATCAGCTTGGCTTGATAGGGCTCTGAACGAACCACCGGCGACACCCGGTCAGGATCGAGTTCGTCGTTCTCCACTAGAATAGTCTCGCCCGTGATCGTCGACACCTTGGCTACGCCTGATTTCAGGCCCAGCGGCGCAAGATCGATCTCAGCCGTCTCCGCCTGGCTCGGATGCCGGTTGACGCACAGCAGCACCAGGCTCTTGCCATCCCGTGACTGCGCCGCAACTACATCCAGGTAAGGCACATTCGCAATCTCCGGCAGCCGCACCACCCCATGGGCGACGGTGTAGGTCGGCGAGTCAGTCGTCACCGCCAACAGCTTCTCCGGATGCGCGTTGCTGTAGCTGCGCAGCACCCAGTAAGCGGGCGTGCCGAACGCCTGCCCATGATGCTTCACGATGCCTGCAAAGTCGAGGATGCCGGTCATGTCTGAGATGCCGATCGCATCCGAGTTCCGTAGCAATATGTTCAGGAATCCGCCCGCAAAGATGCCGCCCCCAAGGTTCGAAAAATATGGGCCGGTATGCGAATCGGAAACCATAAGCCACTCGGTGAAGGCAACCTTCACATCCGGCCGGCCCGACTCCACGATCTGCTTTTTGATCGCCTGCATCTGCCCCGCGAGCCCCCAGGGGAGAGCCAGCGACGCCGCCGCACGAAACTCGTTCGACGCGCCCCGCAGCTGCACATTGTCGGTTACGACAAAATGCGTGGAGAGAAAATTGAACGTGTCCTTCGGGGTCGAAAGCTGCTGCGCGTTCCACTCCCGAAAGTGGTCTTCGTCGGCCCCCGTCGCAATCAGACGCGCCTTAGGATCGATCGCCCGGATCGCCTGGCTCGTCGCCAGCGTTTTCGCCGCAACCCGCTCAAGCGATGGGTACCCCACCTGGAAGTCACCCCAGAGTTCATTGCCCAACTCCCACAGGTTGCCGCCCTTGTGGTCTCCCCAGTGCTCGTTCACGTACGCAACCCATTCGGCCGCATCCTTCGGTGTGTCCGTCCCGAGGTTCAATGCGATCTGCGGCTCCGCATGGATCAGCCGGCAGAATGCGAGGAACTCGTCGGTCCCAAACGTGTTGTACTCCGGGATCCCCCACGAGAGGTTCACCTTCGAAACCCGCTTATCCGCCGGTCCAACGCCGTCATGCCAGTCATAATGCGACGTGAAGTTCCCGCCGAACCGCACATTCGGCGACTGCAGATCGCGCGCCAGTTGCAGCACATCCGGGTCCATCCCCTCGACCGCATCGGCCGGCACAAGCGACACATTATCCACCTGCGCTCGCGCGTCGTTCTCGAGCGAAATGACCAGGTCCAGCGGGTCCTGCGGTGCAACGTCGCCAGCCTTCAACGTCAGCGCGAAAGCGTATTTCGTCCATCCCGTATCGCTCGCAGCAATCGTGGCGTTCGCGACCGCCGCAGCGCCTCCGCCCTGCCGACGCAACGAAATTTTCACGTCCGCCGGACCTTCTACATGCTTCACCCACAGGCTGCCCTTGTACGTCAGTTCCCGCTGCAGCGGCAGATAAACCCGCTCCTTGATCCCCACCTCTTTGCCCGGCAGCGCCATGATCAGAACCGACTCGTACGAGTTCGCGGCGTCACCTCGAATCGGCGCATAGCGCGCCCCTTCTGCCCGGTCGAGCGGCTCCCACGGTAGCGGTAAACCCACCTCCGAACCCCGCCGCAGCTCCGGTCGATCTCGCAGCATCGCCGCCACATTATTCGAAGACCAAAGCCCGTCCTCAAACGATGGGTTCTCGACCACATCTGCCCACAGCCCGCCATAGGTAGACTGCCGGATCGGTTCAAGGAAGCTGCCGAACAGCGTAGCGGGAATCTCCCGCGGCTCGTTCGGCCGGCTCACCGAGATGTGAATCGGCACCTGAGCACTGGGGTTCGATTCCGTAATCTGACCCTGGGCAACACTCACCAAGAGGCAGGCAGCTAGTGACAGCGGGCAAAGCCGCGAAGCAACACCAGAACGAAACGAAACCATGCGAAAGACTCCAGGAAAGGGGCTGCACTGCTCAACAAACGTCTGCACGACACATACTCGTTCCACATACGTAGAGCAGTGTAACCGTTTGCATGGACAGCTGGCGCGTCCCGCCAGCAAGGTTTTGGCCGCCTTACCTCACCGCTCCCGCGGGCAGTGGCGCACCCTTGCCCTGTTGCTCGGTCGCAAGGTCAGCCGCCACCTTCAACTCACGCGCCGCCCCCTCCGCATCCTGCATGCGTCCGAGGCTCAGGCCAAGATAGTAGTGGGCCGGCTGGTAGTCTGGCGCCGCCGCCACCGCCTCCCGCAGCCGCTTCGCCGCCTCGTCATACCGCTTTGCCCGGAAGGCCACAATCCCCAGTCCGGTGAGCGACCCGCCATGCTGCGGCGCGCGGGCAAGCGTCTGCTCAAAGAGCCTCGCTGCCTCGTCATCGCGATGCGCGTCCAGCGCCATCTGTCCAAGCTGGTAGTACGACTCCGTCTGAACCGGCTGCAGCTCGATCGACCGCCGAAACTCCGCCGCAGCATCGTCCAGCCGAAGCTGCGTCTGCAGCAGGTGTCCCAGCCCATAATGCGCCGAGGCGTCGCTCGGTCGCGCCGCCAGGTACGCACGAAAATCTCGCTCAGCCTGCACCGGCAGCTGCTGCTCAGCTTCCACCCGGGCCAGCGCGTACGTCGTCTGTACGTCCGTCGGCGCCAGCTTGATCGATGCCTGCAGGGCCTCCGCCGCTGCTGCCAGCAGGTGCATGTCAAACGCCTGCACCCCCACGTAACGCAAGAGCACCGCATCGTCTGGAAGCGACTCCCGCGCGTGCTCAAGGCACGCCAGCGCTGCCTGTTGATTTCCTTCCCGCTTCGATTCAAGCGCGAGCGAAGTAGCAGCATCGAACTCACCCCGCCGCGCCTCAGCCGAGCGGCGGTCGATCGCCAGCACGGTTTCAAACCGATCCATCGCTTCGGGGTAGCGCTTCTGTTCAAGCATCAGTCTGCCTAGCTGAAGGTTCGGCTGAGGCGCATTGGGGCTGATCGCCAGCGCCTGCTGCAGCAGCGCCATCGCTCCGGCTGCATCGCCCGCAGCTACATCAGTCCGCGCCTGCTCTGCGAGCCTGCGAACCTCGTGGTCATTCGAATCGCCGCCTGCTCCGGCAGGTGTGCTCTGCGGCAACGCACCACTCAGGGCAGGCAGGCAGACTAGAAGCAGCACGGCAGCGCGCAATGGGTCCATGGGCAAAAAGAGAAGGGGTGGAAGCACTCGAACTGAGCGCTTCCACCCCAAACCTAACACAGACAGATCTGGCGGATGAACCATCCACCGGCTTAGAAGGTTAGAACTGAATACGTGCGGTGAGCTGCATGTGGCGGGAGATATCGATCGTACCGGTCGGCACGCCGAAGTATGAGTCGTAGGGGTTGTCGTCCGGGTTCGCGAAGACGTGGCGGTTGAACGCGTTCAGCAACTCGACCTTGAAGAAGAAGTCCTTGCCTTCCCCAATCGGCGTCTTCTTCAGGAAGCTCAGGTCTTCGTTGTTGTACAGGTAGTTGCGGATCGCACTGGTGACCCGCGGAACGTTTCCAAACTGGAAGCCTCCGTTGTCGCAGTTCGGGCAACCACCGAGTCCGCCGTCATCGTGGATCGCCCGCAGACGACGATTGTCCGGAGCGTTCTGGCTGAAGAGCGCAGGAGCGGTCTGCAGCGCAGCGTAGGTCGCGTTATCCGAGTTGCCCGCACGATTGGTCGGATAAGCGAGACCGTTGTATTCGGAGTCGACGTTCGGGTCAGGTCCGGGGTTGACGTTGCCGCCACGGAGCTGACGGAACGGATCGATGTGCGTAACGCGCGCCTTGCTCTGCAGCGTCGAACCCGGGACGCGGGAGAACGCGATGCAGTTCTGGTAGCCCGGAATTCCATCCGCGCAACCAAAGCTCGTCGGCTGTCCAGACTGGTAACGGAGAACCGCGCCAATCTCGAAGCCGCTGATCGCAGACCGCACCAGGCTGTTGTTGAAGTTGAGGAACCGCTTGTTCTTCCCGATCGGCAACTCGTAAGTAAAGGCCGTCACCAGCGTGTGCGGGATGTCCTGGTTCGAGAGGAACTTCTGTCCCTTCGAATTCGTCGCATCCTGCTCCTGCGAGACGCCGTTCGTTACGTTGATGATCGAGTCGGCATTCGTAATCGACTTCGACCAGGTATAGGAAGCCTGCAGGTTGAGACCCTGGCGCAGCCGGCGTTCGACCGACACGATCAAAGCCTCGTACGAGGAGTGACCCACATTCTGGAGGCAGCAGTCCGTCGCAATGAAGTCATACTGTGGGAAAGGACGCAGCGACTGGAAGTAGGGCGCAGCCGTGTTGAACGTCGCGTAGGGCAACGCATGCTTGGTAGCCGGTTGAGCAAAGCTGTACTGGTAGCCGAGAATATCGCCAAGGCCAAACGCCGTCGGAGAGATGTTGTTGATGTTCTCTTCCTGCGACTTCAGGTGTGCGCCGGACGAACCGATATAACCGATCGTCAGGATCATGTCCTTCGCCAGCTCCTGCTGTACCTGCAGGTTCCACTGGTTGACCTGGGCCGGACGACCGTACGACGGCTTGATGTAGTTGCTGAAGGCAACCGGCGCCGCCGAGTTTCCGTTGTCGTAGAAGCCCGGATCGAGGTTCGTCCCGACCGTGTAAGGCGCCAGTCCGTTATCGATCTGGTACGCCGCGTCAAAGCCGTTGGTGTTCTGGTTGACCGGGTTTGTGTAGCCCGTCAGCGTCGAGCCACCAAAGTCCGAGTACTGCAGCGGGCCGTACAAGGTGGAGAAGCCGCCGCGAACCGCCAGCTTGCCGTTCCATGACGCAGGCGAGAATGCGAATCCGATCCGCGGTGCAAAGTCCTTCTTCCATGTATCAGCCCAGCGCGTGTTGCAATGGCAGTTCGTGCCGAACACCAGCGCTCCAGGAATCCCGGCCTTCGGATCGATGGCCGTCTCGCTGAAGTTCGAGGTGCTGTTCGTGGCTTCCTTGCGCGGTTGGTCGACGTCGTACCGCAGACCGATGTTGACCACCAGGCTGTTCGTCACCTTGATGTCGTCCTGGATGAAGCCAGCGTAATAGGCCGAGATCCAGCGCGGCTGGTGCGACGGAATCGTCGTACCGGCGGAGTCAAAGTCACCCAGCAGGAAGCTCGCGCCGGCAAATCCGGTGCCGCCCGCAATCGTGTTGTTGAAGGCTGCCTTTGTCTGGTTGCCGTCAAAGTTGAAATAACCGTTGATCTGGTCGTTCGCCAGCGCCGAGTACTGCTGATACCGGTAGTCGATACCAACCTTGAAGCTGTTGCGGCCCTTGGTCCAGTTCACCGAGTCATTCAGCCGGATGCCGTTGTCGATGTTATCGCCCAACTGGTTGCGGCTCAGGGAGACGTACGGTGCAACGTTGATGCGCGGGAAGCCCGTCACGATATTCGGAATTCCCAACTGCTGCGCATAGTTCACGCCGCTCAGCGCTTCGATCGACCCGTTGATCGAATTCGAGCGGTTAAAGCCCAGGTTCAAGTGATTCAGCAGGTTCGGCGTGAAAATGTGATCCCACCCCGCACGCGCAAAGTGCGTAATGAAATCCTGCGTCTGGGTGTCGGGATCGACCGGCGCGGGCAACGTCAGGTTGGTCGGATTATTGCGCGTATTCTCACGCGAGCTGTACGTCGCAAAGATCTTGTCATTTGTCCCGATCGAGTGATCGATGCGAATGGTGTACGTGGTGTTCGTAATCGGCGAAGAAGAAGCCAGGGTGTAGTTGCCGCTCAGGGCCGCGTTGGTCGGAGCCGGGTAGTAAGCCAGCAGCTTCTGCGAGAGAGGGCTGAAGCGCGCAGTCGGGATCGTGTTATTCGCGAAAGCCGTTCTGCAGAGCTGATTGTTCACCAGCCGGGTCGTTGCCGGGTCGAAGATCTGCCCATTCAGAATCGGCGTGCCATCGCAGGGATTGATCTGACCGGTCGCCTGCGGCAAACCATTTGCCCCCAGGATGAAGCGGTCCGTGAAGTTACCGCCCCGCTCAGCCACCGTCGGCACCGAGCTCGTCGTCGTGCCGCCCAGCTTCTGACGGAACTGCTCCCACGCGAAGAAGAAGAAGCTCTTGTCGTGCCCGTTGTAGATATGCGGAATCGCTACCGGCCCACCGAACGATCCGCCAAAGTCATTCTGCTTATCGCTCGGGCGATGGTAGGGAAGTGCGCCCGCCTGGTTGCCTACCGAATCCTGGTAAGCCAGGTTGCCGTTATTGAACCAGCCATTCGCATCCAGCGCCTCGTTGCGGAAGATGTCGAACGCCGTCCCGTGGAACTTGTTGCTGCCCGACTTCGTCACGAAGTTCTCAATACCGCCGGTCGTTCTACCGAACTCCGCGGCCGGCGTCGACGTCGTGACCTTGAACTCGGAAATTGCCTCAACCGAAGGCGCTTCCTCGTCGAACGACGACCCGTTCTCAGAACGCGTCTGGCTGGCGCCGTCCAGCAGCACTTCGTTGCCGAAGTTCTGACCGCCGCCAATCTTCGAGATGAAAATGCCGTTGTTGTTGTTCGCCGTTCCCGGCCCGGCCGTTCCCGGAATCAGGAATACGAAGGCCTCCGGCGAACGCATGGCGCCAACGCCGCCCAGCGCCAGCGGCAGATCGACGATCTGCTGCTCGCTCACCGTGCCGCCCACTTCAGCCGACTGCGTTTCAACGGATGGCGCACCCGATTCCACCGTGACCGTCTCCGTCACGCCGCCGGTCGGCAGCGTGATGTCGAGAGCGGTCGTCGTCCCGACGCGTACTTCAACGCCCGTGTTCGTGATCGCCTTGTAGCCAGGCGCGATCGCCGTGATGCTGTACTTGCCGAGCGCAATCGATGGAAAGCGATAGTTGCCCGACCCCGTGCTGACCGTGTCGTACGCCGACCCGGTCTCTTCGCTCTTCGCGGTAATCTTGACGTTCGGAATCGCCGCGCCGGTCGAGTCAAGCACGTTTCCGGCGATGATTCCCTGATTGGTCTGGCCGAAGGCCAGGCCTACCCCCGATAGGGTCGCGCCCAGCGCCACTACCTGGTACATGCTGCGTGTATCTAGCTTCACAAACGCCTCCAAAAATGATTCCTTGCATCGGTGTCTGCCGCGGCGGATTGAGATCTTCCGCGGCTTTTCGCACGGTGTGCCACCCCAAAACCGCAAGCTGCAGACACTTGGGCCCCGGCGAAGCATGTAAACGGTTGCACGTTTTCCGAACAGCCGCGATATTAGTCAGCCAACGATTCCCTTGTCAATCCCTCATTTGCCCATTCGACCGAGACCACCCTCAATCTTTCGATGGAGCTGGCGGCCTGCATTCCCGGACGGGAGAAATATACGTGAAAGCGTTATCTCTCGTCATTTCATTTGTCCACATTGCAAAAATGGCGTAATCCGACTCCCAAATGTGAAAACGATTTCTCGACTCCCACCCGGGAAACTTTCACCAGCAGCCTGGCTAGCCCACCAGTATTGGCAGACTTTCGCCAAGCCCCCACCCCATAGCCCGCTACTGCGCTCCCGCAGCTACGCCCGTTCCGCGCCCCGTCAGCTCCCGAATCAGATCCACCTCGTGCTGCCGGTACGGCGTGCCATCATTCCGGAACACCTCTTGAAACCACACTGTCGGCTGCGTCCGCACGTACGGCTTCTCCCACGAATCCCACGGCAGATACGTCTGCGTCAGCCCCGCCACCAGGCCCCAGTTGATCGCCGCCACGTGATACTTCTTCGCCAGCGGCAGGCTGTTATCAAAAGTTGACCCTGCGGCCCGCGCCATGTACTCCGTGCAGATCAACGGCCGATGCAGCGGCTGCAGCTCCTTGATCCGCGCCTCGAAGCCCTCCGGCCAGTCGTAGTTGTGAAAAGAAATCACATCCGACTCCGCCAGCTGAATCTTCGTCGTCGCACTCTCCTTCGCCGGATCCGACCAGTCGCCGGTCCACACCCCGCTCGTCAGCGGCTGGCTCGGGTGCGCCGAACGCGCCCACGCAAACGCCTTTGGCAGCAGTTCGTCCACCCGCTTCACCTTCGCCGGCACATCCTCCACCTTGTCCCCGCCCTGGTTGTCGGGCTCGTTCCACACATCCCAGCCCAGCACCCGCGGGTCGTTGGCAAACGCGCCCACTACGCCCACCACGTAGGCCTTCAGCTCCGGCTCGTCCGATACATCGAGCAACCGCTCCTTGCCCGGGCTCTGCACCCAACCCGAGTTATGCACCCCCGGGATCGGCGGATGCTGCGGCCCCAGGTGTGGGTTCGTCTCCCAGCACGAATCGAACAGCACCAGCAGCGGCTTGATATGGTGCTTCGCCGCCAGTCCCAGGAACACATCCAGCCGCTTCTTGAAGCCCTCCGGATCCTGCTTCCACAACTGGTCCTGCAGGAACACCCGCACGGTGTTCATCCCGATCGATTCCGCTAGCCCCAGCTCCCGATCATTCTTCGCCGGATCGAACGTCGCCGCCTGGAACATCTGCAGCTCGTTGATCGCATTCGAAGGAATAAAATTCGCGCCCACCAGCCACGGCTGCTGCGCATACCAGTCGTTGGCCTTCTCTTCGGACCATCGGCTTCCGACCTCTTGGGCGATCCCAACGTGGGCTACGGCAATGCTGCAGCAGGCAGCAGCAAGAGCGGCAAGACGGGCGACGGAGCGAAGCATCATGGACGTGGAACCTTTCGAGCTGCTGCGTTGATAAGCACTGAGACCCAATCACCATACACGATCGTGCAACCGTTTACACAGCCCTCCACGTCACTTCTGCAACCCGCACTCGACACGCCTTCGCCCCCGGTCTACTCTTCAGGAATCCATGGCAATTGCTCGCAAGTCCTGCCGAATACTGCTCTTACTGGCATCGGCGCTCGCCGCCAGCGCGTCCTGCGCCCAGTCACCCGAGGTCCAGCTCGCCTTCCAGCAGGGAGCCACCGCTCTCCGCGAAGGCCGCCCCGCCGACGCCGAACGCTCGTTCCGCAATGCCGTCCGGCTCGACCCCACGCTGCCCGAAGCCCACCTCGACCTCGGCCTCGTCCTCGGCCGCACCGGCAAGAGCGAGGAGGGCATCGATGAGCTCCGCAAGGCCCTCGAACTCAACCCGCGCCTCGACTCCGCACACCTTTTCCTCGGCGTCTTCCTCTACCAGACCGGCCGCATCGAAGACGCCATACCGCAGCTCCAGCAGGAGCTGGCCGCCAATCCCAACAGCGGCGAAGCCCTCACCTGGCTCGGCATCGTGCAGCTCGCCGCGGGCCGGCCCGAGCTCGCTACCGGCCCGCTCGACGCCGCCGCCACCTTCTCGCCCGACGACCTTAACCTGCTCGAATACCGCGGACGCGCCCACAGCCAGGTTGCCCAGGCCTCCTACAGCCACATGGCCACCCTGAGTCCCGACGCCTGGCAGGTCCACAAGATTCGCGCCGAACTCTACGTCGCCGAAAGCAAAGACGCCGACGCCATCGCCGAATATCAGGCCGCTCTGGCACGCGAAACCCGCAACCCCGATCTCTACGAGGGATTGGGCGACGCCTACCGCCGCATGAATGACCTTGAAGGCGCACACAAGGCCTACCAGCACGAGCTCGAGCTCTCCTCTCAGAACCCCATTGCCATGTACAACCTCGGCAGCACAGACATCGATCAGGGCGACCACGCCGCCGGCATCCCGCTGCTCGAAGCCATGCTCAGGATCAACTCCACCTCGCTGCCCGCCCAGTACTATCTCGGACGCGGCCTCGCCGAAAGCAACCGCGACGCAGAAGCCGTTACCTGGCTCGAGAGAACAGCCAAAGCCGATCCGAACGGCGAAGTCGGCAAGCGTTCTTACTACGAACTCTCCCGCATCTACCGCAAGCTCAAGCGTCCCGAAGACGCCGAGCGCGCCCTCACCGCCTACAACCAGCGCCGCCTGCAGGACGAAAAGCAAAAAGCCGACCGCCTCGCCGACTGGCGCAAGGTCGACCAGAATCCCGCCGCCCGCTCGCTGCCGGTCGCCACCAACCCCTAAGTTGTTTCGCTGTCCGGTTTGAGCGCTGCCGCGCGTTGCTCAAGGCGCTCGAGCACCAGTGGGGCAATGGACGAGACGCTGCCCGCGCCCAGCGTCATGACCACATCGCCCGGCCGCGCTGCCGCCACCAGGGCGTCGATCGCGGCGGTGACCGAGGGCGCGTACTCGACCCATTTCGCCGCATCCTGCCTGGAGATCTCTTCTGCAAGCACCGCGCCGCTGATGCCCTCGATTGGCTGCTCGCTGGCCGCGTAGACATCCAGCACCTCAACCGTATCGGCGTCGCCGAAGGCCGCCGCGAACTCCGGCATCAGGTCGCGGGTGCGGGTATAGCGATGCGGCTGGAAGACCACGTGCACCTGGCGATAGCCGCACTCGCGCGCGGCCTTCAGAGTTGCAACGAGCTCGGTGGGATGGTGCCCGTAGTCATCGACTACCGTGATGCCGCCGACCGTGCCCTTCACCTGGAAACGCCGGTCGACGCCGCGAAAGGTGGCGAGGCCCCTGGCGATATCCGCCGGGGTCACGCCAAGCTGCACACCGATCGCGATCGCCGCCGTGGCGTTCAGCACATTATGCTTGCCCGGCACGTGCAGCGTGAACGGCCCCAGCAGCAGGCCTTTGTAATTGACTTCGAAGTTGGCGCGACAGTCGGGCTGCTTCGGCAGCATCTCCAGCCGGAAGTCGGCGTCCGCGCTCTCGCCGTAGGTGTACACCTTGCGCCGGACGCGCGGCAGGATCGCCCGCAGTTGCGCGTTGTCGACACACACTGTCGCCGCGCCGTAGAACGGCAGGCGGTCCATGAACTCGACGAACGCACTCTCGACATCCTCGATCGAGGAGTAGCAGTCCATGTGTTCGCGGTCGAGGTTGGTGATGACGGCGAGGATCGGCGACAGCTTCAGAAACGAGCGGTCGCTCTCGTCGGCCTCGGCGACCAGGTACTGACTCGTGCCCAGCCGCGCATTCGAGCCAAGCGCGTCCACCCGGCCGCCCACGACGATCGTCGGGTCAAGCGCACCGCCGTGCAGCACCGCGGCGATCATGCTGGTCGTCGTCGTCTTGCCGTGCATGCCTGCGACGGCGATGCCGTATTTCAACCGCATCAGCTCCGCGAGCATCTCGGCGCGCTGGATCACGGGCGTCTTGCGTGCGCGGGCTTCGACTACTTCGGGGTTCGTCGGGGAGACAGCCGAACTCGCCACGACGACATCACACGCCGACGCGTTCGAGGCGATATGACCTTCGTAGATCGTCGCGCCAAGGCCGGCCAGGCGGTCGGTCGCCGCCGACCGCTTGAGGTCCGAGCCCGAGACGCTGTAGCCCATGGTCAACAGGATCTCGGCGATGCCGCTCATCCCGATGCCGCCGATCCCGATGAAGTGCACGCGCTCGGTCGGCGCAAGAAGAATGTGACCCGGAACGAACATCGGCAGTGGCTACCCCCGAATCAGGGTATCGCACGTGCGGCGTCAAGCACCGTGCGGAAGAAGGCCCGACCGGCGTTTAGCGCGTTGTTGCTTTTGCCCGTAAAAAGCGTCTAATGAGTCAGGAGCACCACCATGAACCCCTATCCTCTCGTCATCGAAGGCCAGCGCGAAGCCACCGCGCCGCTGCTCGCGAAAGTCCTGGCGATCACCTCGCTGGGCTTCCTGATCACCGCCGTCGGCGTCGCCACCGCACCTGCCTGGGCGTCGTTGCCCGGCCTGATTGCCGTCTTCGCGTTGATCTTCGCCATCAGCTTCGCGCGCAAGCAGAGCGCCGGTCTAGCGCTCGGACTGTTTCTGCTGCTCACCTACTTCATGGGTTGGGAGATCGGCCCGCTCATCCAGCACTACATCCGCAGCTTCGGCCCGGGGCTTGTGCTGAACGCCGCCGTGACCACCGGCCTCGGCATGGCCTGCATGGGCATCGTTGCCTACCTCTTCAACATCAACTTCCGCAAGCTGACCGGGATCGCCTCGGCGCTTCTCCTTGGCGTACTGCTGCTCGGCATCGTCAGCATCTTCTTCCATTTCCTGCAGCCGGATACCTACTCGTGGCTCATCCTCGGCGTCTTCACGCTACTCACCGTCGGCGACTTTGCCCGCATCCGCGCCGGCGGCGACGGCCAATCCGCGGTCTCGCTCTCGCTCTCCATTTATCTGGACGCGATCAACATCTTCCTGGCAATCCTGTCGCTGCTGTCAGGGCGTCGGCGGGACTGACGGCAAAAAGCAGCAGCAGGTGCAGCCGCTTTCGCTGCACCTGCCGACCTACAGCGCGAGAACGACTTTGCCGAAATGGCTTCCGCTTTGCAGATGCTCGAAGGCGGCTCTCGACTCGGCGAACGGAAATACCCTGTCGATGACCGGCTCGATACGGTTCGCTCCCAGCGCCGCATTCAGCCCCTCGAACATACTGCGGCTGCCAACAAACACACCGTTCAGATAGATCGACTTCCGCAGCACCGTCAGCACATCCACGCCCTTCCCTGGCTCCGACAGCACCCCGATCAGGTGCACATGGCCGCCCTGCCGCACCGCGTTCAGCGACTTCGCCAGCGTGCCCGAGCCGCCCACCTCGACCACATGGTCCACGCCCCGCTGTCCCGTCAGCTTCAACACCTCCGCATCCCACTCCGGCTTGGTGCGGTAGTTGATCAAGTGATCCGCCCCCAGCGCACGCGCCCGCTCGAGCTTCGCGTCCGACGAACTCGTCACGATCACGGTCGCGCCATGCGCCTTCGCAAGCTGCAGCGCAAAGATCGACACCCCACCCGTCCCCAGCACCAGCACCGTCTGCCCCGCGTGCAGCTTGCCTTTCTCGACCAGTCCATTCCACGCCGTCACCGCCGCGCAGGGCAGCGTCGCCGCCTGCTCAAACGACAGGTAATCCGGAATCTTGATCAGCCCCGTCTCCGGCAGCACCGCCGCCGTTGCGAACACGCCGTCGATCGATCCGCCCAGCGCTGACTTGCCGTACGCCTGATCGATCTCCCCCGACTGCCAGGCCTGGAAGAATAGGCTGGCGACCCGGTCGCCCACCCGCAGCATCGTCACCTTCGGCCCCACCTCGACCACCTCGCCTGCCGCGTCAGAGCCCAGCACACGCGGCAGCGCCATCTTCGGGTTGTAGTGCCCGAGAGCCACCATCAGGTCGCGATAGTTCAGCGATGCCGCCCGAAACCGCACCAGCACCTCGTGGTCCCGCGGCGCTTGCAACTCGGTTTGTTCCAGGTGAAGGTGGTCGAGCCCGAAGCTGTCACGCAGGCGAAGAACAGTAGCGTTTGTCATGCCACATGAGATGCATGTCACCCGCCAAAGCTTCTACCGCCTCCACCATGCGGCCTAACCACCAGGCTCCACTCGCGTCCAGGTCTGCGTCCGTCCCAGCAGCGACACCCCCAGAAATCCGCGCACCGCCAGCTTCTGCCCGCCGTCAGTCAGCTTCATCCTGCACTGATAAACCCGCCCCGTATCCGGGTCGAGGATGTCGCCACCCCGGTACTCCCCATTCACCAGCTTCATCCCGCGCAGAATCAGGAGCCCTTCAATCTTCTGCCCGCGCCGCTCGTCCCGGCACTCGTCGCATCGGCTTGCGGCGTCCTTGCTGTCGAAGACCCGCTCGATCTGCCCGAACAGGCTGCCGTCCCGGCTGAAGATCCGCACCTCGCCCTTCGGCTGGCCCGTCTTGTCATCCACCGTTCGCCACAGCCCGATAGGGTCCCGGTCGACCTTCGTCTGCGCGGCCGCATACACCGCAAAGCCCGCAAGCGCAGCCAGAATCCACATCGCGGCCACGCGCTGAAGCTTACCCGACACCCCCGACTTGGCGAAACGACCCATCTACGGCGTTGGATGCCAGCCGCACCCGATGCGTAAGTCTCCCGGATCCCAAGCCGAAGCGCTTGCCCCAGGGCGCGAACTCCCCCGGCGCCACCCCAATGGAGGACCCGCAAAGCAGTCATCCCCCGAGGTGGCGCCCGGCCGGCGTCAGACCGCCGTTGCCCGATCCTTACTCGTACTTCATCGCCTCCAGATCCGTCAGCAGCGATGGCCCGACCGGCTCCCACCCCAGCCTCTGCCGCGTCAGCGCACTCGAAGCCGGCATGTCGTACCCCACGAACATCCCCATCCACCCGAACTGCGAGGGCGCCTCCTCCGCCGTCACACTCACCACCGGCAGCTTCAGCCCGCGTCCCAATACCTCCGCAATCTCCCGAACCGACACGCCTTCCTCCGCCACCGCGTTCCACCGGCTGCCTGCCTCGTGCCGCTCAATCACCAGCCGATACAGCCGCGCCACATCCAGCACATGCGCCGTCGGCCAGCGATTGCTGCCCTCGCCCACATACGCCACCACCCCCTTCTGCCGAGCCATCTCGACATACGGCGTGATCAGCCCCTGCTTTACCGGGTCGTGCACCTGCGGCAGCCGCACCACGGACACATTCACCCCGCGCTCCGCCGCCACGAGCCCCGCCATCTCCGACGCCCTCCGCGGATTCGGATGCTCCGGATCGAAGAAGTCTTCGCTCGACAATTCACCCGGCGCCGGTGTCCCCATCCCGGTCCCCGACGTGATCACCAGCGGCCGGTCCGATCCCTCGAGCGCCTCACCCAGCGCCTCAATCACCCGGCGATCTTTTTCGCAGTTCTCCATAAACTTCGAAAAATCATGGTCGAACGCGCAATGAATTACCCCTTCCGCCTGCTCCGCACCCTTGCGAATGCTCTCCAGGTCCTCGAGCGTCCCATGATGCGCCTCCGCTCCCGCCGCCTTAAGCGCCTGCGCCCCCGCTTCCGACCGCGTCATGCCCACTACCGTATGCCCTGCCTTGATCAACTCCGGCACAATCGCCGTCCCGATAAACCCCGTCGCACCCGTAAGAAAAATCCGCATCGTCTCTCTCCTTCAATTCCGGTATGGGGCCGTCTGCACCGCCCGTGTCGTTTGCACAGCCCGCCTGCTAAAAAGCCTTCTAGGCCTTCGCATTTCATAGATGGGCGCCATCACGCATACGATCTACACTGGCAGTCCGTATTTCTGGTTCAATCGTCCTGTAAACCCCGGAGCCTCCCCATGGACCCACTCTCCGATGTTCTCTCCCTCCTCAAGCCGCAAAGCTACGTCTCCGGCGGCTTCCCCCTCGAAGGCGAACTCGCCGTGCGCTTCCCCAAACACGCCGGCATCAAGTGCTACGCCATCATCACCGGCGAATGCTGGCTCACCGTCGAAGGCGTCGCCGATCCCGTCCACCTCCACGCCGGCGACTGCTTCCTGCTGCCGCGCGGCTTGCCCTTCGTCCTCTCCACCGACCTCGCCCTCCCACCCATCGACTTCTACACCCTCCGCGACGCCGGCAGAATCGTCTCCACCCTCACCGCCGAAACCCCCGCCGCACGCTACATCGTCGGCGGCCACTTCCTGCTCACCGGCAACCACGCCGAAATCCTCCTCAACGCCCTGCCCCCCATCGTCCACATCCGCAGGGAAGCCGACAAGGCCGTGATGCGCTGGTCGCTCGACCGCATGAAGGAAGAGTTGCGCGACCCCCAGCCCGGCGGAACCCTCATCGCCCAGCAGCTTGCCTACATGATGATCGTGCAGGCCCTCCGCCTCCACCTCGCAGACCCCGCCGCCACCGCCACCGGCTGGCTCTCCGCCCTCGCCGATCCCCCGATGAGCGCAGCCCTCACCGCCATCCACCAGGACCCCGGCCACCCCTGGACCCTCGAGCGTCTCGCCGCGCGCACCGGCATGTCCCGCTCCGTCTTCGCCCTGCGCTTCAAAACCTCCGTCGGCGCCACCCCCATGGAGTACCTCACCCGCTGGCGCATGTTCCTCGCCGGCGACCGCCTCCGCCACTCCGGAGACTCCATCGCCACCATCGCCTCCTCCCTCGGCTACGAGTCCGAAAGTGCCTTCGGCAAAGCCTTCCGCCGCGTCATGAACAGCTCACCCGGCCAGTACGGCAGGGCAGGAGCGGGGCCTGACACCCATCAAGTCGATCCCGCCAATCTCAAAACCACGAAGCAGAACGACAAACTAACAACTAACAACTAGCAACTAAATACTAAAAACTGATAAATCACCAAGTTCAACAACAAACACCTCAAGCCGGAAACCAAAACCCAAAACCCGAGAGCTAACAACAAACATTGGAAACCGACACCTTAATGCCCAGTAATCCCCCTACAACGGTTGTCCTCCCACCGATCAGCGTCAGTCTTCGTTCCGAGCCAAATCGGCCTGAGCCCCAGCCTCGATGAGAGAAACCTCTACCTGAACGATGGCAATGGCGGTTTCCTCCCGCCCGTCGCCTTCTCCGGACCCGGCTACCTCCAGATCGCACGCATCGCCGACAGGAACGGCGACGGCAACCCCGGCATCGCCGCCTGCTACATCAATTACGGCCGCTCCGTCGACATTGGCACCGGCGAAATCCTCTTCAACGACGGCACTGGCAAATTCACTGTCAGGCAATCCCTGACCCTCTCCAACAACTGCGCCGGCATGGTCGTCGGCACGTCAACCTGGACGGACACCAGGACATCGTCATCGGCACCGGGAGCATGACCGGCCAGGTCTTCACCAATCTCTTCCTAACTTTCTGGGGAGAGGGCACCGGCAAGTTCAGCACGACGCCGATCACGCAGCAAAACGTGATCCTCGACAACTCAAGCGCCGGCGCACCCTATAGCAACTGCGCCATCAGCGACATGGCCGGCGGCAACTCTTTCCTCGATGGACAATTCAGCTTGCTGGTGACCTCTTCCTGCTACGGACCGAACGAAACCAACAACGGAAATCTGCCAGGCACCACCTCTCTCGCTCGCGGCGAAGGCAACGGCCAGTTCCTGCTCAACCAGTCCCACACCCAGCCAGTCCCGCACCCAGCCTCAGCAGGTGATCGACTCACGGCCGACGTCCACCAATCCCTCCGCCATCACCCTCAGTGCCGGCGCCATCGCCCAGGCTGGCAACATCACCGCCATCCGCGCCTGCGTCGATAACGTCGCCGTCCTCACCACCAACAACCCCGCCACCACCAAGTCGTTCCAGCTCAACAGCCCCATCAACGTCGCCCCCGGAACCCATCACCTCGTCGCCGTCGCCTACCCGGCAGCCGGCAGATTCTTCACCGCCAACGGAACCATCACGATCCAATAACCGAACCCCGTCCCACCCAACCGAAGCACCCCCCGAGCACTCCCAGAAAGGGCCGCCAACCAGCGGCCCTTTCGCCGCCTCACGCCACGCCTCGCTCGAGAGCACCCCGGCGCGGCACCCCGCCGCTCCGCAGCATCCCTCCGCGACCGACCCGAGCCCCATCGAAACAGCCTGCCCCTGCTTGACAAATGCCATCCTCCCGCACCTCCCATGCGAATGGAAGTGCGCCCGGAGCCGTCAGAAGAACCTCAGGAAGCCGGGGGGGTTGAGGGGCTCCAGACCCCCCTTAACCCATTTAGAATGCTATTTTTGACACATAAACCCCCCGGGGGAGGGGGGCGCCCCTCACGCACCTCAAAACCTGCGAAATCCCCCACCGCGCAACAGGACCGAGTCAACGAAACAAGAAATATTTTCCGCCAATCCCACATCAGGATTTCCCAACGCCACCACAATCGAAAGAGGCGAGCAGACCCCGAAAGGTATGCTCGCCTCATGATGTTTCTCGCCCTCGTCGCGATCCTCATCGCCGTCTCGCTTGCAGCATTTCCGCCCTGGCGGCGCAAGTAAGCGGCGCAAGTGAGCGGCGCATCTAGGCAGCGAAGTAAGCGGCGCGAGGGAAGCGCGACTCAGAAGCCCGCCACTAGCGCGTCCCGCCCACCTGCGCATCCGTCGTGGTCTGCTGCGTCTTCGGAGCAAAGTAGTTCTTGTCGTAGAGCGCCTTGTAAAACTGCCCGGTCAGCTCCGCCGCCTTCGGCCCAAACGTCGGGCGTCCGCCTTCGAGGAAGATCACCGTCACGATACGGCCGTTTGGTGTGTCCGCGTAGGAGCCGAACCAGCCGAAGCGTGTGCCGTTGTTCGAGCAGGTGCCGGTCTTGCCCATCACCGGAAACTCGTTGAAGCTTGAGCGCAGGCTGCGCGCCGTGCCGTATTGCACCGCGGCCTGCATGCCCACCTGCATCTCCGGAATCAGCGCCTTGATGTCGAGCGTGCGCTTCACCTTGGGCTGCATCGCGGCCGCTTCATCCTGCGTCTGCGGGTGCTGCAGATAGTAGAGCGTACCCCCATTGGCAATCGCCGAAACGATCGCTCCCAGCTGCAGCGGCGTCATGCTGACGCTCTCGCCGAAGCTGCACATGCGGCCCACCCCGCCCATCGCCGCGGGCAGCTCCTGATCCGGGTAGACGCCGAGCTGCTCGCCCGGAATGTTGTAGCCGGCGAGCTCGCCCAGCCCAAGCTGGTTGGCATAGTGCTTGACCCGCTCGAAGCCGAGCGCCCGGCCGAGCGTCTCGAAATAGAGGTTGTTCGAGTGCGCGAGCGCCTCGGTGAGGTTCAACTTGTAGCCGCCGCCGAGGGCGACGGGCGTGTCGCGCTTGACCAGCCCTTCCTGAAGCGCGGCGAGTGCGACGGTGAGCTTGATGGTCGAGCAGGGTTCGGCGCCGCTCGAGAGCGCGAGCTTCTGGTTGACCATCGCGAGGATGCGGCCGGTCGAAGGGTCGATCGCAAGCGCCGTCCCGTTCATGTTGCCGAGTGCTTCGAGCGCCGCCGCGCGCACCGTCGGGTCTTCGCCCGCGGTCACATCGCCCGAGACCTGGTCGTTGTCCGCAAAGGAGCTGGCTGAGAAGTGTTCGTAGTAGCGGGCGCGGGCCGCGACGCGGACCAGCCGTCCGTGCCGCCCGCGGCGGACCAGGACCGTGCGAACAACGTGCGCCCCGTGTGCACTGCCGCGACCGTGTGCCTGAGTTCGTGCGGCGCCATGGCCTGCGGCGCGGACTGCGTGGGCCGCCGCCGCGTGAGCGCGGGCGTGGCTGCCGTGAGCGACCGCATGGACGCTGGCATGCGCGGGCGTCCGCTTATGCGTCGCCGCGAAAGCCGAGACGGGCGCGAACCCAAGCAGACCCGTCAGCAGAAAAGTTGAAACGCGGCGCCCCACGGCCGAAAAAATCATGCACATCTCCCTCAAAAAACAACCAGGCAGTTAGACCCGAACTGCGGAAGAACGTTCTGCCCGTACGCTCATCCCTTGATGCACCTGATGCACGAGGATGACCAAAGTTCCTCGTCATAAGATTACCGTTCCCTTATCGTTCTCCGCTATCCCCCTTTTGGGAGAGACAGCTAGTTCCCACGACGCAGAAATGCGGGAATATCGAGCTCGTCCGACTCCGGCGTCTCGGTCTGGCCGGAGTAGGCCGGGATGCGGATGACCGGCTCGGACGCCACGAACCCGGGATTCTCCGGCTCCGACTGCACCCGCAGCGGACGAACAGCGTCGGGCCCATCGAAGCCGCGGGCTGACGGCATCCGGTGTTCGGAGGTCGCTGGCTGCGCGGGCAGCAGGGAGAACCGGCCGCCGCGGAAGAAGTCATCATCGAAGACGGAGCGGGGAACCGGCACGAGTTCGGGCTGCGCGCTGCGTGGCGGCTGCGAGTTTTCCAGGGGCGGCTGCGGATTCTCCGCGAGCGGTCTAGTGTGCTCTGCGAGCGGCTGTACATGTTCTGCGAGCGGCTGTGCATGCTCTGCGAGCGGCTGCTCGACAATCTCGGCTGCCGGAGAGGCAGGAGCCTCGATGGGCGGCGCGGCGATCGACGTCGTGTGAATCGGCTGGGCGTGCATGGGCCCGGCAGGGGTAGTCTCGCCGGCGCTGTGCACCGCTGACTGTTCCGCGGGGCTTCCGGCGGGGTGTTCGCCGGACGGTTGAATACCCTTGACGCCGAACTCGCTGCGCGGAGCTTCCTGCCGGGCGATCTCCGGACGGGGCGTTTGGGAGCTCGAAGGCTCCTGTCGCGAAGGGTCCTGTCGCGAAGAATCCTGTCGCGGTGGGTCTTGCCGCGGTGGGTCCTGCCGGGGCGAGATCGGCGCGTCGTAGCGCGTGGTCGGCAGGCTCGATTCGGCAAGCATGCGGTCGCGCCGGGGCTGCGGTCCGGAATCCTTGAAGCCGGTGGCGATGACGGTGATCTTGACGTCGTCGCCCATGGTCTCGTCGAGTACGGCGCCGAAGATGATATTGGCGTCTTCGTGGGCGGCGTTCTGGATGATGGTCGAGGCCTCGTTGACCTCGTTGAGCTTCAGCGAGGAGGAGCCCGTGATGTTGATGAGGATGCCGCGTGCGCCGTCGATGGCGCCGGCTTCGAGCAGCGGCGATGCCATTGCGGCGATGGCGGCTTCCTTGGCCCGGTCAGGGCCGGAGCGCATCGCCGTGCCCATGACCGCGTAGCCCATGCCGGCCATGGTGGTCTTGACGTCGGCGAAGTCGCGGTTGATGACGCCGGGGATGGTGATGATGTCGGAGATGCCCTGGACGCCCTGGCGGAGGACGTCATCCGCGATGCGGAACGACTCGAAGAAGCCGGCGTCCTTGGCGACCGCAAGCAGCTTCTCGTTGGGGATGACGATGACGGTGTCGACGGCGTCGAGCAGCTCCTGCATGCCGCGTTCGGCCTGCATCATTCTCCGCTTGCCTTCGAACGCGAAGGGCCGCGTGACGACAGCGACGGTGAGCGCGCCCATCTCGCTCGCGAGCGAGGCGATGACGGGAGCGGCGCCGGTGCCGGTGCCGCCGCCGAGGCCTGCCGTGACGAAGACCATGTCTGCGCCTTCGAGCGCTTCGATGATCTTGTCGGAGTCTTCCAGTGCGGCGCGCCGGCCAACATCGGGGTTGGCGCCTGCGCCGAGACCGGAGGTGAGCTTGACGCCGAGTTGCAGCTTCACGGGGGCATTCGAGACCTGGAGTGCCTGGACGTCGGTGTTGGCCGCGATGAACTCAACCCCTTCGACATGCGCCGCGATCATGCGGTTGACGGCATTGTTGCCGCCTCCGCCTACGCCGATGACCTTGATGCGCGCGCCGCGCGGGACGGCGTCGTCAAAGTGGATGCGAAGGTCATTTTCAGGCGTGTCGGACATGGGCAGGGAACTCCTCGAAACAGGGGATCAGTCGGATTGGGCGGCTCGGGTTAATCCTCTCACCAACAGCCGGATGACGCATCCGCGTTTTCCACGCAACCGTATCTCGGTTGGTTCCGCGGTGCTTGAATGGGACAACCTGATTGGCAATTGTGCGGGTGCCTGGCGAGAAGTCGAACGCTGATAAGAGCCGATCCACCGACTTTGGCTTGTGTGGGTCTCTACCTGTTGACTGCACTTGCTATTTGCGTTTCGCAAGGAAAGCGGCGGGATCTTTCCTGACCCCGGTCCATCGGGCTTTGATCGGTGTCAGGACTGAGCAGTGGTTGTTGTGGCCTGGTGCATGAACGCTGCTATGGCCGGCGTGGGGTGTAGAGCTCTCCGTCGGGGGTGGCGGAGTGGAGTTGGTAGGACTCGGCGATAGCTTCGATGAGGGCGGGGTCGAAGCGTTCGGAGTGTCGCTCGTCGGCGAGTGGCGCATTGAACTGAACGGCGGCAAAGCGCTGGTGGTGGATGGCGTCGAGCATGGGGGCGGGGTCGAGTTTGTGCAGCGCGACAAGGCGCGTGGCGTTGAAGGGATCGTACAGATAGGGTTTGTCGGCGTAGGCGCAGAGCAGCAGGCTCTCGCAGAGGGCGGGGCCGGGGAGGGAACGGAGCAGCGCCGTCTCCTGACTGAAGCGCTGCGCGGCGGCGCGGGTTTCGGCGAGACGTGCGAACGGATTCCAGTCGCCGGTGGCAAGCCTTGGGACCAGGAGCCATGGAATGAGAAGCCACGCGAAGAGGGCGGGGCGCAGTTGAGGCATGGCCTCGAAGGTGAGACCGCAGAGCATGACGATAGCGAGGAAGATGCTGACGAAGGCGTTGACCGCGACGCCGCTGCCGCCTGAGAAATAGAGGCCGAAGGCGAGGCTCGTCGCGAGCAGGATGGCGGCGATGCGGCGGGTGGGGTCCTGGCGGAAGCGGAAGGCGGTGAATACGGCGACGGCGAGCGGGAGCAGCAGCGGGCCGAGCACGATGCCGGCCTGTTCGACCGCCTTGCCGACGGAGTAGCCGCGCGGGGCGAGCAGTTGCGTGACGAAGAACGGACCGCCGTAGTGGAGATTGAGCCAGAGCGAGAGGCCGGTGAAGCAGAGGCCGCAGGTAGCAAACCAGGCGGCACGGCGCGGGGCGAGCACGCAGAGATCAACGAAGACGGCAAGTGGGATATCGACGGGGTTGTGCTTGATGGAGCCGCCGAGGACGAAGAGCAGGGCGACGGCGGCGAGGGCGAGCGGCTGGTCGCGGCGCTCGACGTAGAGCCAGAGGGCGGCGAGGAAGAAAGCCAGGGCGAAGAGCTGCGGGTCGGCCATGCCGATGTACTGATCTGCCGCGGCGGCGAAGAGCGCGAGCGAGAAGAGGCCGGTAAGCCACGCGGCGCGGGCCGAGGCGCCCAGGGTGCGAACAATTGCGCCGCATAGCGCGCAGCAGGCGAGCAGCCCGAGTAAGGATAAGCAGCGTGCGGTGAAGAGAGTGTCGTGGGTAAGCCGGTGTAACTGCGCGAGCAGGACGAACCACAGCATGGGGTAGTTCACGCTGGTCCAGCCGTACCTTACGGGGTAAAGGAGTTGGTGACGTGTCAGCAGGGAGGAGTTATAGACGTTCCAGCCCTCGTTGTAACTCACTTCCGCGAGATAGCAGGCGCGGGCGCAGGGATAGGCTGCGACCAGCAGGGCGAAGGTCAGTGCTGCTCCCAGCTGGGTGCGAGTGACTGATTTCTGAGACCTGGTTTCGAGCAGCACTTAGCGGTAGTTTCCGCGGTGCTTCAGCGGCATCTGCCAGGTGAAGAGGCTGCTGATGGAGTAGTTCCAGACGGAGCTGACGATAACTCCTGCAAGCCCGGCGACGTACCACGGCGCGCCCTGGAAATGCAGCGATCGTGCGAAGATGACGCTTGCCCAGGCCCCGAAGGAGCAGGCGAGCCAGAAGGAGGCGAGGCCCGAGAGGAGGCGTGCGCCGCGAAGGCTGCGATCGCGGTAGGTGACGAGATTATTCAGAAAGAAATTCTCGGTCATGGCGACGAGCGTAGCGATGGATTGCGCGAGCCAGAAGCTGAGGTGCAGCTTCTCGTAAAGCAGGGCGAGGCAGGCAAGATGGGCGATAAGGCCGGCTGCTCCTATGAGCGAGAACACGACAAACTGCGGCGGGATCAAACCGCCGGTTAGTTTATTCAGGATCAGGAAGAGAAATTCGACGGCGGTGTTCACGTCGAGCTTACTTTCGCCGCAGGTGCGCTTGCGGAAGCAGTAGCCGACCTCAGCCGAACGCACGGGCCGTGGGCTCGAGGCGAAGATGTCGACCAGGATCTTGAAGCCGCCTTGCTGCAGCGCGGGCGCGACCTGGGTGAAGAAGCGGCGCTCGAGCAGGAAGAAGCCGCTCATGGGGTCCGAGACCTCGCAGCGGCAAAGGCGCTTGCTGAACCAGGCACCGATGCGGCTGAGCAGCACGCGCTGCGCACTGAAGCTGCCCATGCTGCCACCCTCCGCGTTCCGCGTGCCGATGACTACGTCGAGCCCGTCGCGTTTCAGGCGCTCAAGCATCAGGGGCAGGATGCGTTCGTCGTGCTGCAGGTCCGCGTCCATGACCGCTATGTAGTCTGCCGTCGTCGCCATCACGCCCTCGATGCAGGCGGAGGAGAGCCCGCGGCGTCCGATGCGGTGCAGCAGGCGGATGCGCGGGTCGCGCAGGGCGAAGCGCCGCACCTGCTCGGCGGTGGCGTCGGGCGAGTCGTCATCGACGAAGACGGCCTCCCAGTGCAGGCCTTCGAGCGCGCGGTTGAGGTGCTGGATGACCTCCGCGATATTGTCGCGTTCGTTATAGGTGGGCAGCACCACGGCAAGGTCGAGGGCTGTGCTCCACGTGCTCGCGTGCTCCGGAATGTCCTGCTCCATCGCTTCCAGGATGGATGTGAGCCCTGTCGTCAACCTGCGATCCTCAGCCCCGTTGCGGGAGACACGCGCACGTCGCCGGGCACTTGGCTCGGGGGCGGCGCGTACAGCGTGTAGGACGAGGTGTGGCTGGCGCGCGTCTACACGCGCTCAAGGTTTTCGAGAAGGTTTTTCGGGAGATTGAAGTGTCGGGCATCTGACACTTCGCCGGGCTAGAAGCTGCCGGCGAAGATGCTGCGGAGCTTGGCCTTGAGACCCTGCTCCTCACCGGCCCGGCGGATCTGGGTCCGGTGGGTGTACAGCAGCATGCCGATGGCGGCGGAGAACTCCGGCCGGACAAGCTCCTGCGGCATGCGTGAGAGCGGCACCGGCGACCCGACGCGGGCAGGCACGCGCAGCAGCGATTCCGCGTTGTCCAGCAGCCCGACGAGATTCGCGCCGCCGCCGGTGAGCACGCAGCCGGCGCCGAGGGCCTCGAGCACGCCGCCCTGGCGCAGGTTGTCGCGCAGCATGGTAAAGAGTTCGCGGGCGCGCGGTTCGAGGATCTCGGCGAGAAAACGCTGGCGCACCAGGCGCGACTGCTGCCCGGCTCCCGAGATGCCGGCGAGGTGGCCGCCGACTTCGATCTCGGCGAGCGAGGGCACGCTGGTGACGACGCAGTGCCCGTACATCTGCTTGAGCTGCTCGGCCTCTTCGACCGAGACGTGCAGGCCGACCGCGAGGTCGTTGGTGAAGTGGTCGCCGCCGATCGGCAGCACGGCGGTGTGGGCGATCGAGCCTTCGAAGAAGACGGCGATTTCGGTGGTGCTGGCGCCGATATCGGCCAGGCAGACGCCGAGTTCGCGTTCGTCGGCCGAGAGCACCGCTTCGGCCGAGGCGATGCCTTCAAAGACGGTGTCTTCCACTTCGAGCCCGGCGCGGTTGGCGCAGGTGATGACCGATTGCGCGATGCCGCCCGAGCAGGTGGAAAGGTGCAGATTGACTTCGAGCCGGTTGCCGACCATGCCGACGGGATCGTGGATGCCGGCCTGGTCGTCGAGGATGAACTCCTGCGGCAGCAGGTGCATGACTTCGCGGTCGGGCGGCAGCGGCACGGAGCGTGCACGGTCGACGGCGGCGCGAACTTCTTCGCGCGTGATCTCCTTCATGCGTGAGCCCATGGAGATGCCGCCACGCGAGTTGATGCCGCGCACATGGGTTCCGCCGATGCCGATCACCGCCGCTTCAATCACCGCCTTGGCCGTGCGTTCGGCGGTCAGTGCCGCGCGATTGATGGCCTCGTACGCCGGGCCGAGCTCCGCAATCAGACCTTTGCGCATGCCCATCGAAGGCTCGATGCCGTGGCCGCGATAACGCAGCACGCCGTCGGCAACCTCGGCCACCAGCACGACGCTCTTGTGGCTGCCGCAATCGAGTACGGTAATCAGATTTTCAGGCTTCTGATTCATCGGGGGCCCGCCTTTGGATGCACGTCATGTGCGGTTTGCAGATGTGCCGGGTGCGCCACCGCCCCGGCCTTCCGGCCCGGCTTCCAGGCGGGCTTCACAGATGACTTTACCGGCTTGGCCGCGGCCTTCGCTACAGGCTTCGCCACGAGCTTCCTGGGCGTACCTTTCGCGGCACCCACCTTCTTTCCCGGCGCGCTCATCTTCAGCAGCTGCTGCATGGGCGGTGCTTCGGGAACAGGCACGTTCGAGCCCGGCGTCATCTCGAGCACCACCTCGTGCTCGTAACGCATATCGACCGACGAAAGCTTGGGGTAGCGCTGCTTCCAGTCGGGCAGGTTTTGCAGGTAGCGCTCATAGCGCTGCAGGTAATCCTTGTCGCCAAAGTGCACCAGCACATCGTTGCCGTTATCCGGCAGCAGCGCCTTCACGTCGTCGGGATCGCTGAGGTCGACTTCGCTGAGCCGCTTCGAGACCTTGTCCGTGCCTGCGTCCAGATCGCTCGTGAACTGCGCGAAGACCTTCATTCGCGCCGCGCGCGTCGAAGCCGGATCCTGCGCGGCGATGCCGGTCACGACGGGAAAGCTGTAGCCATGATCGGCGTCCGGCGCGAGGTCGAGCAGGACGCCGTGCGCATCGACCAGGCCAATCTCGCTGCCCTGTCGCACAAACGCCACCGGGGTCCGTTCGACGATCGAAACGCGCACGCGATCGGGCAACAGGCGCATGACGGTTGCATGTTCGACCCAGGGCAGCGACTCCAGCTGCGCGCGTCGCGCATCCATCGGAACCGTGAGCAGGTTGCGGTCAACGTCGCCGCCGAAGACACTCAGCAGCTGCGCCCGCGTGAGGTGATTATTGCCGGTGATCTCGACGGCGCGGCTTGAGGGAATCGTCAGGCGGCCGTCGTGCAGCAGGGCAGCACGTGCCTGCCAGAGGCCGAAGCCGATGCCGCCGAAGCCGGCGAGCACGAGTGCGCTGACGCCCAGCCGTGCCGGCATACTGCGCGGAACTTTGCCCTCGAGCCGAAGCCGAACCCCGCGCGCGCGACGGGCGGCAAGGGCATTTTCAGAGTCGGGATCGAGATCCGCCGCGCGCCGTCCTGCGGTCTTGCGCGGGCCATAATCCTCACGCAGATCAGGCACCGGATCGCGTCGCTGCGATGGTCCGCCCGGCATCCGCCCGGCACCGAGCTCGCTGAGACCTTTTGCGCGACCTCGCACAGGCGCATCGAGCACCGCTGGCCCATCCTTCTGAAAGAAATTAGCAGTCCGCAAGCCTGAGCAAGGCCGCGGCGAATCGCCATCCTCACTATAACGTGAGGCACTCCGGACAAACCGCCCATCTTGCCGGACGTACCGACTGAGGAACCAGCCGGCGTCTGACCTGAGAGACTGCAACCGCACTGAAGGCTGCTACATCCGCCGCAGGCACGTCCGCCGCCGCAGCATCCGGTGCTACAGCACCGTCGAGGCTTTCGCTCCTGCCCAGCCCCATCGATCGATACCGCGAGGGGTCTGGGCGGAGAGTCGAAAACAGTGACAAATCGAGACTGCCTAAGTGACGTGTTTTCTTGTCTGAAACTAGAGATGGGGCAGCGGCAAAGCTCAAACCTCACTATTTCAGCGGTACCGGCCCCGTCGATTTCCGCTCCACAAAGATCGGTTCAATGCGGTAGAGCGCCCCATCGCTCAGGCTCGCCGTATCCACCTTCGTCGAACCCACCAGCGCCGTCACCGAGTCCATCGCGATATCCGCATACGGCAGTCTCACCGTCGTCAGCGCCGGCGTCGTGTACGCACTCAGCTTGATGTCGTCGAAGCCGATCAGCGAAATATCCTGCGGCACCCGCAGCCCCGCTTCATTAATCGCGCCCAGTGCGCCGATCGCCGTCAGGTCGTTCGAACACAGCACGGCAGTTGGCCGCATCTCCGCCTGCAGCAGCCGCTGCATCGCATCGTAGCCGCCATCGGATCGGTGGTTCCCCTCCTGCACCAGGTGCGGGCTCGCCGTCAGGTGGTCGCGCGCGCTGCTCTCGGTAAACGCCCGGAAGCGCGTCCGCGCCGAGGTCAGGTTCATCGGCCCGCTGATGAAGCCAATCCGCTTATGTCCGAGCCCGGTCAGGTGGCTCATCGCCATCTCCACCCCGGCCGAATAATCAATCCGCACGCAGCTGATCCCCGGCCCCGGCACCCCGGAATCCAGAAAAACCACCGGAATCCTGCTGCGCCGGAACAGCGCGATCAGGTGATCGTCCATCTCGGACGTCATGATCGCCACTCCATCCACCTTGCGTTGCAGCATGCGCGTGACGCAGTGCAGCGTCCGCTCGGGGTCGTAGTCGGTGTTGGTGATCAGCACTTCCTTCCCCTGCGTCAGCGCGATGTCCTCAAACGCCTTCACCAGCTCGGGAAAGAACGGATTCGTGATGTCGGAGATGATGAGCCCAAGCAGGCTGCTGCGCCCGGACCCCAGCGCACGCGCATTATTGTTCGGGACGAAGTTCAACGCGGCGATCGCCTTGTTGACCCGCGCCGCCGTCTCCGGGCTTACTTTATCGGACCCATTAATCGTTCGCGAAACCGTGGCCGTCGATACGCGCGCTCGATGTGCAACGGCTTTGATATTCATAGCTTCCGAGTACGGCGGATCTCCAAGGGGTTACGACACCAGTCGGTCACCACCTTAACAGACTTCCGCCGACTCTGAAAGAAATTACCGATACCGGCGCATTCCCTCCATCGCAGACCGCAAGAAGCCGGCATCGAAAGCGATTTTTACGGCGCCGATGCTTACGGCCGCGCCACCGCCTCACTGCGTGCACGCCACTTCTCGGCCAGCGGCTTATCCGCCAGCGCCTTGATCAGCAGCCCGCCAACCACGCTGCGCGCCTGGAACCCGACCTTTTCGCCCGAGATCGTGTCGTACCAGTCCGTCATCGGCACGCGGCTCGTCGTCTCGTTCGACCACAGGTACAGCGGGTCGACCAGCGCGTTGAAGTCCGCCTGGTTATCCGCCAGCGTCGCCGTCCACATCGTCCAGTCCAGCTTTGTGTACGTCTTGCGGCTGTCGAGCGGCAGGCCGTACTTGTTCAGCTTCGTCTTGTAGAACGCGATCTCCGAATCGCGCAGGCTCTTCGGAAACAGGTTGTAGTCCAGCACCTTGTCCCACACCAGGTTGTACTTCTGGCTCCACGTGTCCGGGCTGTTGAAGGCCAGCTTGTAGTGATCGCCTTCCTTCGCCATCGTGATCCACTGCCCGGCCATGGTCTTCGCCATCGCGCCGTACTGCCTGGCTTCGGCATCGTGGTGCAGCAGCTTCGCGAGATCCGCATACGCGCCCAGCGCATCGATCGCTTTGATCGACAGGTTGCTGTTATGCGCAACGTGGCCCGCGAAGTCGTCCGTCGTCAGCTGGTTCTCGGGGTCGAGCCCATGCACCTTCAGATAATCCGCCCACCTGGTCAGCAGCGGCCAGTACTGCTCCGCGAGCCTGGTCGAGTGCTCCGTACGCGCAATCGCGTCCACCAGGATAATCAGGTTGCCCGTCTCCTCGACCGGCATCTGGTCCTCTTCCGTCTTCTCCCCGCCGCCATACTCCTGCCCGTTTGCCAGCGGGTACTGGCCCAGGTCATGCGGTGCGAAAGGGAAGTGCCAGTGATCCGGCATCGACGCATACCGCAGCACCGGCATCACCTGTGCCTCCAGCAGCTTCGGGTTGAAGAACAGGAACAGCGGCGAGGACGGATACAGCACGTCGACTGTCGCCATGTCCCCGTTCGAATTGTTCTCCTTGGCGAAGAGCATCGGCGCGCCGCTGCCATCCGCCACCAGCATGTGCGCCGCAATCGACTGCCGATAGCTCAGCGTGCACAGCCACGCATAATGCTCGCCTGCCGTCCTGGTCAGGTCCGCCAGCAGCTCCTTGTCGAATGCCGTCCCGCGCGCCTCGAGTGCCGCGTGCTGGCTCTCCGCCTCGTCGAGCATCGCCGCCACCGGCTTGCCGTTGCGCTGCCAGTAGGGCCGTAGCCTCTGCTGCAGGTACTCGACCGCATAGCCCTCGGTGTAGCTGACCATCATGTACTTCGACACCGGCTCGGTGCCCACGGAACCGAGCGGCAGCACCACCGCCATCGAAGGCGCCGTGCGATCCGTCGTCACCACGCCCTCCATCGCGTCGGCGACAGGCAGTTTGCCCGTCTTGATGAACTCCTCGTCCGGCCTTGCCGCCACCGCCATCTGCGACTGCTCGCTGTCGGGCACCACCAGGTGGAAGTACCCCCAGTCGATGCGCAGATCGTCGCCAGAACGGTTCAGCACCGCCTGCTCTTTCGTCCCCACGGAGAGCGTCTTCGTCGTCGCCGTCTGGTGCCGCGAGAACGTCACCGCCTGGTGCTCGTAGCTCGTCGCGATCCCGCCCGACGCGCCGACGAACACCGAAACCTCGTGCTGCTTGCCGTCCGTCGCATGCGCCGTCCACGTCAGGTACGTCACGGGGCGCGACATCAGGTCCATATCATCCAGAAACGATGGCGTAAAGAACGTAAAGTCGAGCTCGATCCCCGCACCAGCGAAGTGATACTTCGTGTGCAGCGGCGTCAACTCCAGCCCCGTCTGCTCCATCGCGGGCACATCGTCCGGGTCGCGGCCCATGAAGCGCAGTGTCTGCCCGTCCACCTTCACCAGTCCTTCAATCGGCTGCGCGTGGCCGGTCCAGTGCCGCGTCGGCGAGTCCGTGAGCTTGTTCGTATCCGACCAGATGCTGAAGTAGGGGTTGTGCGTGATCAACGGCACAGCCGGCGGCCGCTCTGTGACGGCAGATTGGGCAAGGCCGTAAGACGTCATGGCCGCGACAAGCAGGCCGGTCGAAACCTTCGCACGCAGGAAGAAAGCAGGACGCATCAGGAGGAACCTCATCCGGGAGTCTGTAACCGCTTACAAATGTACAGGCTTGCCTCCTCCGATGGGAAAGCCTGTTTGCGCACAAAGGTTAAGCCGAAACTTAAGTGTTAGCCGCAAACGACTCGAAGGTTAAGTGAAAACTTAAGTGTTTCAGGGCTCAATGAGGCTTCATCTCTTCGGCTGTTTCCTGCCTCGACGCGTCACCCCGCCTTGACATTCCTTCCTTGAGACCGATAAAGTTCGCGTCGACTACAAAATCCCCGGAACCTCTCCCGGCCCGCTCGTAAAACCAGCAGGAGACCTCTCACCCCCATGCGCAACTCCTACGCCCTTTTCATCGCGACTCTCCTGTCTGCTTCTGCGGTGGCCCAGACCTCCGGCAAGCTGCTGCCTTACCAGGATCAGTCGCTACCGACCGAGCAGCGGGTCAACGATCTCGTCCAGCGCATGACGCTCGAGGAAAAGATTTCGCAGACGATCAACACCTCGCCGGCCATTCCGCGGCTCCATGTGCCCGCGTATGACTGGTGGTCCGAGGGGCTGCACGGGGTTGCGCGGTCGGGCTACGCGACGATGTTTCCGCAGGCGATCGGCATGGCCGCGACGTGGGATGCGCCGCTGCTTGGTGACATTGCAACCGTCATCTCCACCGAGGCGCGGGCCAAGTACAACGAGGCGATCCGGCACGACCTTCACTCGATCTACTACGGCCTGAGCATCTGGTCGCCCAATATCAACATCTTCCGCGACCCGCGCTGGGGACGCGGCCAGGAGACCTACGGCGAGGACCCTTACCTGACGAGCCGGCTGGGCGTGGCTTTTGTCGAGGGCCTGCAGGGAAACGACCCCAACTATTTCCGCACGATCGCGACGCCGAAGCACTTCGCGGTGCACTCCGGCCCTGAATCGACGCGGCACAGCGCGAACGTCGACCCGAGCCGCCACGATCTCTGGGACACCTACCTGCCGGCCTTCCGCGCGACGATTACCGAGGCGAAGGCCGACTCCACGATGTGCGCCTACAACGCCCTCGATGGCTCGCCCGCCTGCGCGAGCCAGGAACTGCTCGGCGACATCCTGCGGCGGGACTGGAAGTTCAACGGCTTCGTGACGTCGGACTGCGGCGCGATTGACGACTTCTACGAGAAAACCGCGCACAAGACGTCGGCCGACAAGGAATCGGCCGCGGCTGCCGGCATCAAGGCGGGCACCGATACCAATTGCGGGGACACGTACCTCGCGCTCGGCGACGCGGTGAAGAAAGGGCTCGTGACGGAGGCGGAGATCGACGTCTCGGTGAAGCGTCTGTTTACGGCGCGCTACCGGATGGGTCTGTTCGACGACCCGGCAAAGATGCCCTATGCGGCCGTGCCGTTCTCCGAGGTGGGCAGCGCCGCTCACCGGGCGCTCGCGCTGAAGGCAGCGCGGGAATCGATGGTCCTGTTGAAGAATGAAGGTGGCATCCTGCCGCTTCAGAAGGGGACCCGTACGATCGCGGTCATCGGTCCCAACGCTGCTTCGCTGTCGGCGATCGAGGGCAACTACAACGCGATTCCGAAGGAGCCGGTCTTTCCTCTCGATGGGATCGTTGCGCAGTTCAAAGATGCGAAGGTGCTCTATTCGCAAGGCTCGGCCTATGCGGACAACGTCGCGCTGCCGGTGCCGCGAACGTTCCTGCACCCGGACATGACCTCTGCGAGCGAGGGTCTGCGCGCGGAGTATTTTGCCGCCGCCAGCTTCGCCGGCAAGCCTGTCGTGACCCGCGTGGACAAGCAGATCGACTTCGACTGGAACGCGGCGAAGCCTACGCCCGAGACGCCGGCTGAAGCCTTTGCCGTGCGCTGGACCGGGGCCATCAGTCTGCCTGAGCCGGGCGATTACGAGTTCCAGATGAAGCTCACGAACTGCTATCCCTGCGGCGATGTGGAGCACTTCGCGGTGTATCTGGACGACAAGCAGGTCACGAGTTTCGAGAGTAAGCAAGCCGGGTCTCGCCCGAGCGCCACCCCGCGCTTTACGCTGACGCTGCCCGATACGAGGCGGCATGCGCTGCGCATCGAGTACACCCACCAGGCACCGCTGTTTGGCGCCGGCATCACGTTCGAGTGGACGCCGAAGCCCGGCATGCTGCAGAAGGATGCCCTGGCCGCGGCGCAAAAGGCCGATGTTGTCCTGGCGTTTGTCGGGCTCTCGCCTGAGCTCGAAGGGGAAGAGATGCCGATCCACATTGAGGGTTTTGCCGGCGGCGATCGCACCGACATCAAGCTGCCCGCGGCGCAGCAGGAGATGCTCGAAGCGGTCGCGACCACGGGCAAGCCGGTCGTTGTCGTGCTGCTGAACGGGAGCGCGCTCGCCGTGAACTGGGCGAAGGAGCATGCTGCAGGGATTCTCGAAGCCTGGTACCCGGGCCAGGCTGGCGGCACCGCGATCGCGGAGACGCTGGCGGGTGCGAACAATCCCGCGGGGCGTTTGCCTGTTACGTTCTATACGGGCAGCGAGCAGCTGCCTGCGTTTGATGATTATTCGATGGCGAACCGCACGTACCGGTACTTCAAGGGCCAGCCGCTTTACGGCTTTGGTTATGGCCTTAGCTACAGCCATTTCGCGTACTCGAACCTCAAGCTCTCGGCGAGTTCGCTGAAGGCGGGCGAGACGCTTACCGTCGACGTGGACATCGCTAACAACGGCAGGCAGGCGGGCGATGAAGTCGCCGAGCTTTACCTGACACCGCCGCATACGAGCCTTTCGCCGATCCAGGCGCTTGCCGGCTTCAAGCGCGTCAACGTGCCTGCGGGGCAGACGAGACATGTGACCTTCACGCTCGACCCGCGCACGCTTTCGCAGGTCGATGAACGGGGCGATCGCGCCGTCAACGCAGGCACATACGGGCTGCGCATCGCGGGCTCACAAGCGGAGGCGGCTGCGGCGAAGGCCGACTTCGTCATCACGGGCCAGCAGGCTCTCCCCCACTAACCGCGAGAAGCCCAACGGGCAAACCGAGCCGGAGGCGTCAACCATGCCGAAGACAGCAACCCTGCTCCTCGCCGCGCTTCTGGCTGCAGGTTACGCAGGAGCGCAAACTGTTTATCCGCCGGTGGTCAAGCTGACCGCTGAGCAGGATCATCAGCGGACGCTTGACCTGCTTGGCATCAAGACGCTGCGCCCGGGCCGCAATGGCAGCGATCCCGGTGCTGCGAACTACGCGAACTACGATGAGAGCAAGGCTGCCGCATCGTATGCGGCGCTGCCCGATCCGCTGGTTCTCGAGAACGGGAAGAAGGTGATGACGGCTGCGATGTGGTGGCATGAACGCCGCCCGCAGCTGGTCGAGATCTTCAACCGCGAGATCTACGGCCGCATGCCGGCGCATACGCCTGCGGTGGCATGGGAGCTGAAAGACACCAAGCGGTCGGAGGAGGACGGCGTTCCGGTGATCGTCAAGACGCTGGTCGGACACGTCGACAACGCCGCTTACCCGCTGGTGACGGTCAATATGGAGCTGACGCTCACGACGCCGGCCCGGGCGAACGGACCTGTTCCCGTGATGATGGAGTTCGGGTATGTCTTTCCGAAGCGCGCCGGCTTTACGCCACCGCCGCCTGCACCGGGGCCGACGTGGCAGCAGCAGGTGCTCGCCAAAGGCTGGGGCTACGCGGTCCTTATCCCTGTGACGATTCAGCCGGACAACGGCGGCGGCCTGACCGGAGGCATCATCGGGCTTTGCAATCACGGTCAGCCGCGCAAGCTGGACGACTGGGGGGCGCTGCGCGCGTGGGGCTGGGGTGCGAGCCGCGCGATGGATTACTTCGAAACAGATCAGGCGGTCGATGCGAAGCATGTCGGGATGGAAGGCCACTCGCGCTACGGGAAGGCCGCGCTGGTCACGATGGCTGACGATTCGCGCTTCGCGATTGCGTACATCAGCTCTTCCGGCGAAGGCGGGGCGAAGGTGCTGCGCCGCGACTGGGGAGAGGTTTTAGAAAATGTAGCCGGCACGAGCGAGTACCACTGGATGGCTGGTAATTTTTTGAAGTATGCGGGACCGCTGCGGGCGACGGACCTGCCGGTCGACGCGAACGAACTGATCGCGCTGGCCGCGCCGCGCCCGCTGTTTCTTGGCGCTGGAGCAACCGAGGGCGACGGCTGGGCCGACGCGCGAGGCACGTATCTTGCCGCCGTGGCGGCCGGCCCGGTGTACCGTCTGCTGGGCAGGCAAGGCATCCTGCCGGTGGGCTATCCGGCCACCGAAACAGCCGCCATTGCAGGGGATATCGGCTTTCGCCAGCACCGGGGCGGCCATACGCCGGCGCCTAACTGGCCTGTGTTTTTAGAGTTTGCGAGCCGTTATATGCAGCCACAACCGAAGGAGTAGCACCATGTCGATTTGTCGTATTGCCGTCGCTGCGCTGGCTCTTTGCGCCGCGTCGCTCACAGCCCAGCAGGATGGTGCGGGCGCGTTCAAGACCGGGCACTATCGCAACCTGCTGGCCGAGCAGGGTCACTCGCAGGCCGAGATCGACGCGCGTGTCCAGAGCACCTTTCAGCAGCTCTTTCACGGTGACCAATCGACACAAGCGATTTACTACGAGACCGGAGCGAATGGGAACGGGCCGCTGGCTTACATTACGGACGTGGCGAACCACGACGCGCGGACCGAAGGCATGTCCTACGGCATGATGATCGCTGTGCAGATGAACAAGAAGCACGAGTTTGACGCCATCTGGAACTGGGCGAACACGTACATGCTGGTGACGGATCCTGCGAATCCATCGAACGGCTACTTCGCGTGGTCGATGAACGTGGACGGCACGCCGAAGTCCGATTCGCCGGCGCCGGATGGGGAAGAGTACTTCGTGATGAGCCTTTACTTTGCGGATCATCGGTGGGGCTCGGGGAAGGGGATTTATAACTACAAGGCGCAGGCCGACCGTATCCTGGCGCTCATGCGGCACCACGCGGTCGAGACGGGGACGGGCCCCTTCCGGCTGCAGCCGGACAAGCCGCCTTTCGTGCCGGCGCCGCGCCCCGGCCTGCCCGCTGCGTGGAGCAAGCCGGGCCCGCGGACCGTTGGACCGATGGTCAACGAGCAGGCGAAGATGATCCTGTTTGTGCCGAACTCCGGGGGCAATACCTTCTCGGACCCCAGCTACCATCTGCCCGCCTTTTACGAGCTGTGGGCGCGGTGGGGGCCGGTCGGCGACCGCGCCTTCTGGGGTGAAGCTGCGCAGGTGAGCCGCAAGTATTTCAACCTCATCAGTGACCCCGCGACCGGGCTTGGACCTGATCGCGCCAACCTCGACGGCAGCCGCATGAAGGATCATACCGGGGGACTCGTGCCGTTCTCGTACGACTCCTGGCGGACTGCGAGCAACTGGGCGGTGGACTACTCGTGGTGGCGCAAGGATGCGGATGAGCCGGTGCTGAGCGACCGGATTCAGAAGTTTTTATTTACCCAGGGAATCGACAAATTTGCCGACCAGTACACGCTGGATGGGAAGCCGCTCAGCAGCCGGCACTCTACCGGCATGGTGGCGACGACGGCGACCTCCGGCCTGGCGGCAACCACCGGGCCCATATCAAAAGCGTTCGTCGAGACCCTGTGGAACACGCCCGTGCCATCCGGCGAGCAACGCTACTACGACGGCATGCTTTACATGATGAGCCTGCTGCACCTGAGCGGTCAGTTTCGCATCTGGCCTGCGCGTTGACGCTTCGCTGTTAGCTCACGTTGGGAGAGCAGAGGGCATCGGCCTGTCGATGGACCGTTATAGTGGAAGCGATGAGGAGCTCCAACTGACCGTGGTTCATGTGCGTTGGCAAGGCTTGGGCAGGGTTCGACCGGTAGGGCATCTGGCACTGGCCGCGTGGCTGGTTGCGCCGCTCGGCTGGAGCTCTCGCGTTGCCGTCGGCCAGGCAGGGGGCGCGTCTGTCCTGAAGCAGCATTACGACCAGGCGCAGCGCGCGCAGGCGGCCGGAAGCTTCGTCGAAGCGGCTCGGCAGTACCGCATCTTTATTGCCGATGCGCTTGCCGAGCTTGCGCTTGAAGCGGTGACGGCCGGGGCTTATCCGAAGGCCGCGCCGCTGTTCGATGAAGCGCTTGCGCTGGCGCCCAACTCGCCCGGGTTGAAGATTCGCTATGCGCAGGCGGCGCTTGCGGCGGGAGATGCGGCGCGCACCCGCACGCTCGCCGAGGGTGTTCTGCGCGACTTCCCGGACAATACGAAGGCGGATGCGAAGGCGCAGCTGCTGCTTGGCCGCGCGCTTTCCCGCATGAACCAGGAACAGGAGGCGCGGCAGCACTTTGAAGCCGCGGTCGCGCTCGACCCAAGCTTTGAAGACGGCTACGCGCTGGCCATCGCGTGCCTCGACCTGAACGACGGTGATGGGGCAGACCGGATCTTTCACGAGATGATTGCCGGGCTGGGCGACACGGCGCCGCTGCGGGTTGAGATCGGGCGGGCTTATCTGAATTCCGACTTTCAGCAGAAGGCCGCGCCCGAGTTCGAGCGTGCGATTGCGCTCGACCCGAAGCTGCCGGGCGCCCATTATTCGCTTGCAGTCGCCGAGCTGACCGCGGGTGGCGACGACCGGCTGAAGCAGGCGAGGGTGGAGCTTGAGGCTGAGTTGAAGCTCTCTCCGAATGACGCGGCGACGCATGCGCAGCTGGGCAATAACGCGCTGCAGGAGCATCGGCCGGCTGACGCGGAGCGTGAGCTGAAGCAGGCCGAGGCGCTCGATCCGACGGACCCGAACGGGTCTTTCTACCTGGGGCAGCTGTACGCCGAGATGGGGAGGACGCCCGAGGCAATCGCGGCGTTCGAGCGGACGATTGCGCTGACGAAAGACCCGGCCTACAACCGCTACCAGGTGCAGAAGGCGCACTACCAGCTGGGGCGGCTGCTGCTGCAGACGGGGAAGCAGGACGGCGGACGCAGGGAGATGCAGCTTGCAGGCGAGCTGCTGAAGCGTAGTCTCGGCAAGGATCGCGAGCGGCTGGCGGGGGAGCTTGAGGACAAGGCGGGCGCGGCGGATGCGACGCCCGTGACGGCGCCCGAGACGCCGGCGCGCGCGGGGGCCAGCGCGGCGCTCGAGGCGGATGAGAAGCGGCTTGCTCCGGCGGTGGCGGACAGCTACAACAACCTGGGCGTGATCGCGGCGCAGGCCGAGCATCCGGATGAGGCGCTGTCTGCGTTTGCGCGGGCTTATGAGTGGAACCCGCGGCTTCCGGCGCTCGACGAAAACTGGGGGCTGGCGGCGCTGCGGGCTCGCCGCTTTGGCGAGGCGGTGCCGCCCTTTGAGCGGGCGCTGCGTGCCGCGCCGGCGAATGCGGCGGTACGGGGTGAGTTAGCTGAGGCGCATGCCGGGCTTGCGGCGGAGGCGCGAAGAGCAGGTCGAGCAGCGGAGGCGGAGCGTGAAGAGAAGCTGGCGGCTTCGCTGCGAGCCGCTTCAAGCGGAGGCGCCGTTCCGCGTTGAACAGGGCGGACCGCTGGCTTTGCATGAGAGCGCAGTCTTCGCGTGACTTCGGGAAGCCATTTGCATGCCGGATCGACGACCGAAGTCGAGACAACAACTGAATGAGTGAACGAAGTGTCTCCGACTAATTTCGGGTTTGATATGAGGGAAGGCATGGTGGAGGAGATCGCTTCGTTGCCGGTCAGGATTTGTTACCTCCGATCACGGAACGGGTTACGCTCCCGGAGCCTGGACGAGTTACTCCGATACCGTTCGAAGAGAGCGATACCTGCTGCAAGGGTTGGTGAGGCATATCTGCTTGTCACGGCGTAATCGCAGTGTTATATAACCAGAGATCGCTGGCTCGCCGGCATCGAGGTTGCCTGCCATGTATAAAGCGCGGATCAAACGGATCGTCGATGTGGCGTTCGCTCTGACGGTCCTGGTGATCTTGGCACCGGTGATGGCGATTACAGCTGTCCTGGTCCGGGTATTCCTGGGGAGCCCGGTCCTATTCAGGCAGACGAGGCCCGGTTTCAACGGAGAATTATTTTCGTGTCTCAAGTTTCGCTCGATGACGGACAAGCGGGATCGTGACGGACATCTCCTCGCGGATAAAGCACGGATGGTTCCCCTGGGAATCTGGTTGAGGCGTTTGAGCCTGGACGAACTGCCTCAACTGTGGAATGTCATCCGGGGGGACATCAGCCTCATCGGTCCGAGACCGCTGCTTGTCGAGTATCTACCGGTCTACACCGAAGAAGAAAATCGGCGGCACACCGTACGCCCGGGTCTGACGGGCTGGGCGCAGGTCCACGGCCGCAACAACGTGACCTTCGATGAGCGCCTCAAGATGGATGTCTGGTATGTCGATCATCTGTCGTGGGATTTAGACCTGCGCATTTTCTTCGCGACACTCCGGATTCTAGTTTCGGCGAAGGGTACGGACCTCGTGACCTATCTCCCCCTGCACGAGCAGCGGCGATTGAACCCGCTGCCTCAGAGCAGAGAACCTAGGTGACGTGAGGCGTCTGCGGACACCGCACGCGTTTCGCCAGGGGATGCTTTCCTGCCAAAGGCGAACGGTTCTTTCTAAAGCAGCTCCTACCGCGGCTTCTCAGATTTGTTCCTTGCTGCAAGCGTCGAAGGGATCCGGCCATTGGACCGGATCCCTTCGATTTGCCCGCCAATACCGGCGGGAGCCGGAACATTAGACGGGCCGAGTTACTGTTTTGAGCTACCGGACCTCATACGCTCCGATGTCGACGATCCCGCCCTGGACGCGTGTTTTGCCGGCATAGTCAAGCGTGCCTACAGCACTTTGCGGAGTATTGGGATCGCCACCGTTGACGGCGGAAGTGGTCGACTGCAGGCTGAAGTTGTCCAGGGCCGCATTGGTAAACAGCGGATTGCTGGTCACGTTATACGATCCCGGCCCGACGTTTGATCCGTAGTACAGGTTGTAGCCGGTCTTGCCTGGGGCCCAGCTCAAGGGGTTGTAGTAATTCGTTCCATTGTTCGCAAAGATATTGTTTTCCCAGACGACCGATCCAGAGGTCATCGGCAGAATCTGGACCCCTACGGCGTTGTTGTAGAACGTGTTGTTATAAACGCTGATGTTGTAGACGGAGGCGCCGCTGGTGGTGCTGTACCAGGTACCGATGACGATCCCGGCGTTGGTGCAGTTTTCAGCGATGTTGTTGCTGATGATGATGTCGTGCGCATTAGGCTGGCCCGGTTCAGCGAGGGCTTCGTAGCCGGTTCCGGAATGAGAGACGAGATTTCTTTCAATAATCCCGGAGTAGCCTCCATCGTTGTAGATGGCCACCGCCGGGTTGTTGTACCAGACCGTGCCGTCCCGCTTGATGCCGATATATTCGACCTTGTTCCCGATGAAGAAGAAGTTGTTCGCACCACTCCATGAAGAAATCGCGATTCCGTCGGAATCATGCACGTAGTTGTTTTCAATCACCGAGTTCGTGGCTCCGTCGTTGACGGTCAGAACCTCGCTCATCACCGTATTGATATTGCCGAATTCGCTGCTGTTGACCGTGACATGATCCGACTGCCAGATACGGAAGAAGAGCAGGGCAGCGGTGCCGTCGAATGCCGGGTAAATATTCTTGTTGTTGAGGAAGCGATCCTGATTGAATTCGATGTAGGTGCTGTTGGCGTCGATGCGTACGCCCTGCTGCATCGGTCCATTGCAGGTGAGATTCTGGAACGTGATTCCCTGGACCCGTGCGTAGTGCCGCGCTGCGATCTCAAGCAGCGGTATGCCATCGGTGACGATGCCGAGATTCGTGTAGTCGAGGATGACCTGCTCCCCGCCGCAGACGACGCCTGTGTAGCCGCCGCAGCCGCCGGAGGGAACACTGAAGCCGTAGGGCTGAAAGGTAACGTAGTTGCCTGCGGTGCCCGACACATTCAGCGTAAGCCTTTCGTGATAGGTGCCGGACCGGATGTTGACGAATGAACCCGGAGTCGCGCTATTCATGGACTTCTGAATCGTGAGCCACGGGGCTCCGAGGGTACCGGGGTTAGAGTCGCTGCCATTCGGAGCAACGTAGTAGCTTGCCGTGGGTGCGGGCGTCGGGGTGGGCGTGGGGGTCGGGGTGGGTGTTGGTGTCGGAGTGGGAGTCGGTGTGGGCGTCGGTGTTGGTGTTGGTGTAGGCGTCGGTGTTGGTGTAGGCGTCGGTGTTGGTGTAGGCGTCGGTGTTGGTGTAGGGCCCCCTACCGGCGGCTGCGTCGAACCGGCGAGAATGGAGACCGAGTAATTCGCCGAAAAGCCTACTGCCCCCGAGGTATCCCAGCCACTTACCGAGAAGATGTGGGTGCCGGGTTTCGCGGTGACAGTGACGGACACCTTGTTCGACCGGATGATCGGGCCGTATTCCACGCCGTCAAGCCAGACAATCATTCCTTCGATGACCGCGCCGGAGACGGTCGGTTTTGAACTGGCAACAACGGTGAAAGAACCGACCGACTTTGTGCCGTTGGACGGCGAACTTACGGTGATGATGTCGCCGGTTGGCGCAGGCTTCGCCTTGGCGAACGAACCTCCGCTTGCCACGGCAGACGGTCCGTTGCACAGGCAGATGATGCCCAGGATAGCGGAGAGGAAGACGATCTTCGTCGAGATGAAAGAGCTTACGTGCTGTCGCATGGGGTCCTCGTTTTCGGTTAGGAGCGATTTTGAGATCCGCTTGATGAGCAAGGGCACAAGTTCGCGGTCGGTGCCTGGCATCGGGTCTTTCAGCCAGTCCGCACACGAGGTGTTGTTGCGCAATTTCCCGATTGGTTACCCAGGCAGCGGTGAGTGTTTCATGCGGCAGACCGCGCGGGACGATAGCCAGTGCTGCACCGTGGGTCTTGCCGTGCGAGGCATCCTCAGATTATTTTGACCACCAACTCTTGCTCTAAGGACATAAGCAGAGCCGGACAGGCAGTCAGAGATGTGAAACAGCATTCCTTGTGTAAGTCGCTTCGATCGCAGGTTGTTGCTGGCCGGGGTCGTTCGTCCGATGATCTGCATGTGACGTTCCTCTTTTAGGCGCAGCTTTGCGATACCCCCGGAGGTGAGGGTTACGGGGGTGGGGTCTTGGGCCTGGGGATACTCGAGCCCGAACGTGCCACGACGAGGCACCAGGCCGACTGATGTGAGTGTTTAGCGCGGTCTTTGCGTGCTGACAGCTAACACTTCGTGGAATTCACCGAAGTACAGGGTGAGGCAGAAGCAGAAAGGCGATTCGAGCTACACGAACGTGGAGCGATCTTGCAACACCTCGGGCCAGAAGTGTTGACCCTTGAAGTGTGCTCGCATTCCCTGTAACCAGCAATGACTAGAGAGTACACGAAGGTAACACAAATTGGTAATTCGCCCTGGGTGCCTGAGCTGTTAGACGATCTCCGTAAAGACCGGAACGGGTCCAGCGGTAGCGAGAATGCTGAAGGCTCCTCGCTGCGGCAAAGTCGCCGCGGACCTGGGCCGGGGCTGTCGTGTCAGACTGGCAGGAGGGCTGTCGTGGCGTTCCTGTCGACGGCGTTCCTATCGACGGCCCAACCGGTGGCCTTCCTATCGGCGGCGGGGATGCTTCGTCTCAAGACAGGGTGGTGCGATCGGGGGAGCGAATGTCCGGGTATCAGAGTGAGTTGTCGCAGCTGGTGTATGAACTCAACGCTTCGGGGACGACGGCGAAGCAGCAGCAGAGCACTTCGCTGGATGCCCTGCTGGTCGCGGCGGCCGAGCAGAGGGCGTCCGACATCCTGATGGTGGTGGGCTCGCCGATAACGCTTCGGATCAATGGAGCGTTAAACGCGGGCTCTGGCAAGGCGCTTGGGGCAGACGACATCCGAAAGCTCCTGGTGCCGATTCTGACACCGGACCAGGCGAAGGAGCTCGACGCGAGCCGTTCGATCGACTTCTGCTTCGCGCAGGGAGAGGTCGGCAGGTTTCGCGCGAACCTGCACTATCAGCGGGGAACGCTGGCGGCGAGCCTGCGCCTGCTGCCTGCGCAGATTCCAACGCTTGAATCGCTGCACCTGCCGCCCGCCCTGGCGCGCCTGATGGAGCGGAGGCAGGGGCTGGTGCTGCTGACGGGGCCGACCGGGTGCGGCAAGACGTCGACCATGGCGGCGTTCGTCGACCTGATCAATGGGCGGCGGCGCGACCACATCATCACGATCGAGGACCCGATCGAATACGAACACCGCAACCGCCGATCGATTGTCGAGCAGATTGAGGTGGGGCACGATACGCCGAGCTTCGCGCATGCGGTACGAGCGGTGCTGCGACAGAATCCGAACGTGATCCTGATCGGCGAGATGCGTGATGCAGAGACGATGGCCGCGGCGCTGACGGCGGCGGAGACGGGGCACCTGGTGCTGTCGTCGCTGCATACCAATGATGCGGCGCAGACGATGTCGCGTCTGGTCGACAGCTTTCCGGCGGACCGGCAGTCGCAGATCCGGCAGCAGCTGTCGCTGGCGCTGCTGGCGGTGATTGCGCAGCAGCTGGTGCCTTCGCTCGACGAGACCGGCGTGTATCCGGCGGTCGAGATCATGATTGCCACGCTGGCGGTGAAGAACCTGATCCGCCATGCCCAGGACCACATGATCCGGTCGCATGTTTCAACCGGCAAGGCGGACGGCATGATGACGATGGATCAGTCGCTCGCAGAGCTGGTGCAGGCCCGCCGCATCTCCCGCGAGACTGCCATCGCTCACTGTTACCACGCGGATGAACTGCAGTCGTATCTCTAGGAACAAGGGCGACCGCGTCCGAACGCCGGCTGGGCTTCACTCCGTGGGATGGAAGGTTCGCGTCGCCGCTTCAGACGAGCGTGATGATTTGACATGCGAAGCTCCCACCCCACGAAGGGGTTGCCGCGCGCGATGAGGACGCAATTGCTGCTGTTTTCCAGACACAAAAAGAGGGGCGGCTGCGATAGATCGCGGCCGCCCCGTTCTCGAGTTGGGTTGAGGGTTAGAAGTTGTACTTCAGGGCGAGTTCGAGGATACGGGCGGTGTGTCCACCGGCCTTGGTATCGAGGAAGCCCTGAGTCGCGGAGGTGCTCTTGGTGTTCACGGTCAGGTCGTTGTTGTAGTAGAGCTGCAGTTGCTGACCGCCAGAGAACTGGGGCAGGGGATGGTTGATGAAGTTGAAGGCCGAGAGGCGGAACTGAACGCTCTGGCTTTCAAACAGTTTGAAGTTCTTGTAGGCGGCCAGGTCGGACTGGAAGAAAGCCGGTCCCTTAACGTAGGGATAGCTGCTGGGTCCGTTGGTGCCTACCTTGGGAGCGGCGAAGCAGGATTCGTTGATGCGCTGGTTGGTGGCGAGGCCGGACTTCAGGTCACAGGTAACGACGGGCTGAATCAGCTTCGCTGCCGTGGTTCCGAAGTAGGTGGCCTGGCTGAGGCCGGTGATCCCGAGACCGAAGTTCGGGCTGTCGAGGGCCTGCAGGTTGCCGCCGGACTGGAGGGTGGTGATGCCGGAGACGGTCCAGCCGTTCGCAGCACCGCGAATGATGCGGGAATCGCCACCGTAGACGTGGACGAAGTTGTAGGAGTACGAGGTGTTGAGGACGTGGCTGCGATCGTTTGCAGTAACGCCGTAGTTGTTGCGAAGCACAAAGGGATCTTCGAGCAGGACGGTGCCGAGGTTCTTGGACCAGGTGTAGTTGAGGTTGAACGTCAGCCTGTCCGAGCGCTTGACCCAGCTTGCCTGGAGACCGTTGTAGTTGCCGTAGCCGACGTGCTGGTTGACGGCGACAGTGTTGGTTCCGTAGGCCTTGCCGTAGGTGCGGTAGTCGGCTTCCTGGTTGGGGAGCGTGGTACCGTTCGGACCCTGCGAGAGGTTCTCGGGGTTGGGCGAAGTGATGCCGGTGACGGGATCAGGGTTGAAGAGCGCGCCGAGCGGCACCTTGTTCACGTTGATGTAGTCGGTGAAGCCGGAGCCGGACTGCGTCTGGCCGCCTTCAAGGAGCTGGGTGGACTGGTTGCCAACGTACGCGATCTCGAAGAGCGACTTGAAGGGCGCCTGCTGCGAGATGGTGAAGTTGTAGCTGACGGTTTTGGGGATACCGTAGTCCGTGGCTCCAACGGCGTTGACGCCGCCATTGATGCCGCCGGCTGCGGGTACGGGGATCTGACCGATCTGCGAGAGCAGCACGCTGCGCTGGCCGGGGAGGCCGTAGCTGCGGATGTTCTGCGCGGTGGAGAGAGCGCCGGTGTAGTCGTTGTACTGGTCGGAAAAGCGGTAGGCGCCGATGCCGCCGCGGAGGATGGTCTTGCCTGAGCCGAACAGGTCATAGGACATGCCGATGCGGGGCGAGACGAAGAGGAAGCGATCGGGCGAGCCGGCCTTCGAGATGCCGGGGTTGTTGCCGTGCGAGTAGATACCGGGGTTGAGCTTGCCGGCAGCCTGGTCGCTGGCTACGAGGTTCGGGAGGAAGACGGCGAGACCATCGCCCTGGCGATCGTACCAGTGGCCGATGTGCTCGAAGCGGACGCCGTACTCGAGGTTGAAGCGCTTGGTGGCCTTCCAGCTGTCGTCGAAGAAGAACGAGAGGGTCTGGTAGGCCATGTCGCTGACCGGGGCGCGGTCATTTTCGGAGTATCCGGTGACGTTGCCGAGCACGAAGTTGGCGGTGGGGTTGTTGGGCGAGCCGAGCGGCTTGCCGGTGATGAGGTTGTTGTAGACCTTGCCGCCGCCCGAGAAGCTGGACAGGTTGCCGTTGGGCGAGAAGGACCCACCCTGGATGTTGCCTACATTTTCCGCGTAGATGCCGAACTTGACGGTGTGGGTCTTGATGACCTTGGTCGCACTGTCAGAGAAGGCAGGGAGCTCCTTGCGCACGAGGTAGATGCCGCCGGTCTCAAAGATATCCTGCTGCGAGAAGTCGGGGAAGGTAAGCTGACCCGCGCTGCTGTAGGAAGGAATGAGAGGCGAACCGGTGTTGAAGATGGTGCCGTAGTTGGTCGGGTAGCCGAGGGCGGTCTTCGAGGCGGCCGAGGCGGACGGTGGTCCGACCGGGAAGTTGCCATAGCCCCACGACGCGATGAACTCGTTGGTGAAGGTGGGGTTGAAGATGTGGGTGAAGTGGCCGGCGACCGACTTCGAGTAGGAGCTCGAGATCAACCCGCCGCCCGGGTACGGGATCGAGTTGCCGGGCGTCCAGTAGATGTGGGCGCCGTTACCCTGCGACGGGGCGGAGTCCTGACCGTACTGGTAGGAGATGAAGAACGTGTTGTTCTGATCGAGGTTGTAATCGACGCGAGTACGGAAGAGGTAGCCGTTGTGGGTTCCGGCGATGACCTGGTTGTAGTTGTAGCCGCCGGGGGTGGTGGTCGGGTCGGCGTTGGCCTTGGGCCAGAAGCTGGCAAGAGCCTTGGCGCCGGGATCGAGGAACTCGGTGGGGATGATGCCGGCAGGGCGGTTGCCCTGGCCGACGATCGAGCCGTCGGGCAGCACGGTGCCGGTCAGGTCGTTACAGCCGTTGGTGGCCGAGGAGGTGAGCGGACCCTGGCAGAAGGCAACGTTGGCAGGGGTGTTGGTGAAGTTGCCGGCCATCATATCCGGCGTGGGGATGAAGGACTGCAGGCGGTTGGAGTTGCCGGTATCCTGCAGGATGCGTTCGTAACCGAACCAGCCGAGGAGCTTCTTCTTGGTGAAGGGCACCGGGCCGCCGACGTTGAAGCCGGGATAGTAGTAGTGGGCCGAACCCTTGGGGGTGCCGGCGTGGTCGCTCTGCCAGTCGTTGGCGTTGAGGACGTCGTTGCGCACGTAGAAGTAGGCTTCGCCATGGTAGCTGGCGCCGCCGGACTTCGAGGTGGAGTTGATGACGACCGGGCCGCGGGGTGCGTCGGCGCCGAAGTTCGAGGTCTGGACGTTGACCTCCTGGGTCATGTCCGGGTTGAGGATGGCGAGCGAGTTGCAGTTGCAGCCGGGGTCGTCGATGTCGACGCCGTCCGACAGCTGCGAGGTGCCGCCGCGGTTGGGAGCGCCGTTGGCGTTGAGGCCGTTGCCGACGGCGGAAGAACCGACGCTGACGACGGTGGGGTCGAACTGAGCGCCGTTCGAGAGGCCGTTGGCGACGCTGGTGACGCCGGGCAGCACCTTGAGGAGCTCGGAAAGGTTACGGCCCTGGATGGCGAGCTGCTGGATGTCCTTGTAGTCGAGCAGAGCGGCGCGCTGGCCGTTCTCGACGGGGATGATCTGGGTGTTGGCCTGGACCTCGACGGTCTCGGTTTCGCTGCCGATGGGCAGGATCAGATCGGGCAGCTTCTTGACGTCGCCGGCGTTGATGGCGACACCCTTTTGCTCATAGGCCTGGAAGCCCTTGGCGTCGATGTGGACGGTGTAGGTGCCGGGGAGCAGGGCGGGGAAGGCGAAGTAGCCTTCGCCGTTGGCGACGGAGTCGCGGTGCTCCTGCGTGGCCTGATTGATCAGGGTGACTTTGGCTCCGCTGATGACGGCGCCGGTTGGGTCGGTGACGGTGCCGTTGACGGTGGCGGAGACCTGGGCGTAGGCGCTGATGGCGCTGAGGCTGAGGACCGCGGGAGCCATGGTGAGGGCGAGTGCAGTGGTGCGCACCGTCCGCATGGCAGCGGATCTGGAACTGACTTTCTGTTGCATACTGCCTCCGAGTGAAACGATCGTCTGCGTGAAACACGTTTTCCTGCTGGCGAATGGCAAACTCGTAGGAATGCCCTCGTCTCATGGCTTCTCAAGCGTTGATAGTGCAGGGGTTACGCCTGAAAGAGCTATGTAAATCGCAGGAAAAACCGATTTAGCTGACCTGAAGCATTTACAGGAGACAGCCCAGGGTTGTCAAACGTTTTAATCGGTTTAGCTGGTGCGGGCACGGGCGTCGGTCGTTGGAAGCGTTTCCAGTGCCGGCAGCCAGGTGTTACAACCATTGGTGACATGGCGCCTCGTACCGTTCCCCTCGCGAAAGAAACCAAGCCGGTCAACCTGAAGGTGCTGGCGGAGTATCTGAGCCTTTCGCCCGCGACGATCTCGCTCGTGATGAACAATGCGCCAGGCGCTTCGGCCATCTCGGCCGCGACCCGGCACCGTGTGCTCGAGGCGGCCAAGAGACTGGACTACCGGCCGAACCAGATCGCGCGCTCCCTCCGCACGCGGCAGACCTTTACGGTTGGGGTCATCGTGCCGGAGTTCAGCGAGGGCTACTTCACCATGCTGATGAACGGCATCGAGGAAAACCTCTTGAAGTCGGGCTACCTGCACTTTGTGGTCAGCCACCAGGGCAAGGCGGACCTGATCGAGGAATATCCGCGTCTGCTGACGAAGCGTTCGGTCGATGGCTACCTGATGGTGAATACGTCGCTGAACGAGGAAGTGAATGCGCCGGTCGTGTCGATCTCGGGACACAAGAAGATCAAGGGCAACACCAACATCGTGCTCGACCACGACCTGGCCGCGCTGCTGGCTTTGAAGCACCTCTTCGACCTGGGGCATCGGCGCGTGGTCTTCATGAAAGGGCAGCCCCATGTGCCCGACTCCGAAGTCCGCTGGGCGTCGATCCTGGCGATGGCGACGCAGGTGGGCCTGAAGGTGGAGCCGGAGTTGTGTGTGTACCTGCTGGGGCATTCGCAGTCGCCGGAGTCGGGCTACCCGCTGATCCGCGAACTGCTGGCGCGCACACGGGACTTCTCGGCCATCTTCTGCTTCAACGATATTGCGGCGATCGGCGCGGTGCGCGCGGTGGTCGACGCCGGCCTGCGCTGCCCGGAGGATGTGTCGATCGTCGGCTTCGACGATATCGCGAGCGCCGCCTACCAGACGCCGCGCCTGACCACCGTGCGCCAGCCGCTGCGGCGCATGGGCGAGATGGCGGTCGAGACGCTGTTGAAGCGCATCGAGGCGCCGAAGGAACCGTATCCGGAGTTCGTGATGTTCGAGCCGGAACTGGTGTTACGGGAATCCACCGCCGTGGCGACGAAGCTGGGTGCGGCGGCGACCCGGCCGGGTGCGCGCAAGGCCTGACGGTCTGGGCTTGACGGATGCCCGCAGGGAAGTGTGAAGTGGCTTGAGCTTCAACGTACATGCAATTCCGGAGGAGATGATGATGTTCCGTGGCGTTCGTATTCTTTCACTGTTTGGTTTGCTGGTTGGATCGTTCGGTGTGGCCGCGCATGCACAGGAAGTCAAGTCACCCGCGCCCTCGACCGTAGACGCTGGACTCGCGATGACCCCGCCCATGGGATGGAACAGCTGGAACAAGTTTGGCTGCAATGTGGATGAGAAGCTGATCCGCGATACGGCCGACGCACTGGTCTCGAGCGGGATGAAGGACGCAGGCTACCGGTTCCTCGTGATCGACGACTGCTGGCACGGCAAGCGCGATGCGCACGGCGACATACAGCCCGACCCGACGCGCTTTCCCGGCGGCATCAAGGCGCTTGCCGACTATGTCCACGGCAAGGGGCTCAAGTTTGGCATCTATTCGGACGCCGGGCGCGAGACCTGCGCGCACCGTCCAGGCTCCCGCGGGCATGAGTATCAGGATGCCGCTCAGTATGCGGCCTGGGGTGTCGACTACCTCAAGTACGACTGGTGCAACACCGATACGCAGGATGCGAAGGCGTCCTACGCGACGATGCGCGATGCGCTCAATGCGACCGGACGTCCCATCACCTTCAGCATGTGCGAGTGGGGGACAGCAAAGCCCTGGCTCTGGGCCGGCGCGGGCTACGGCAATCTCTGGCGCACGACCGGCGATATCTACGACCAGTGGGACGGAAAGCACGACGGCAGCCTGGGCCTCATGACCATCGTCGATGAGAATGAACCGCTGTGGCCGTATGCCAGGCCCGGACACTGGAACGACCCGGACATGCTCGAAGTGGGCAACGGCGGCATGACGCAGGAGGAGTACAAGACGCACTTCAGCCTGTGGGCCATGATGGCCGCGCCGCTCATCGCAGGCAACGACGTGCCGCATATGACGCCGGACGTCCGCTCGCTGCTGCTCAACCGGGAGATCATCGCGCTCGACCAGGACAAGCTGGGAAAGCCCGGGCACCGGGTCTGGAAGCAGGGAGATCTCGAGGTCTGGTCGCGGGAGCTTGTAGGGGGCAACCGGGCAGTGCTGCTGCTCAACCGCGGGAAGGCGCCGGCGGATATCCATTTTGACTGGGCGCAGCTTGGCTACCCCGACAAGCTCAGCGCCACCGTCCACGATGCCTGGAAAGGCAGCGACCTCGCAACGATGTCCGGCTCCTACACCGCCCACGCCGTTCCGTCGCACGGAGTCATGGTCTATACGGTCAGGCCGTAAAGCAAAAGTCACCGCACCCTAACGCCGAACGGGCGCAATGTTCGTGGGATGGCAGCGCTGGTGCGCGGACCATGCGACGGAAGGCGACCATGCCGGCGTGCAACGCTCCCGCGCCACGAAGTGCTCGCTGCCCGCGATTATGGCGCATGTGCTCTTGCCTTTCGTCTTATACTTGAACTATGTTCCGTAGGCTACCGAAAACCCCTGGGCAGTGGAGGCTGATTGTCGGCCTGCTTTGCATCGCCCTGGTGGTGCTGGCCGGTACGCTTTCGGTGGCGCACGGGCATGAGGACGTCAACGTCTCGCATGCGGACTGCGGTCTCTGCGCCACGGCGCATGTCACCGTCCAGCTTGCCGAGGCCGTCACCCTCATCCCGGTGGCGCAGGTCTTTGCCCGCGTCGAAGCCAGTATCCCACCCGACCGCTCGCGAACGCTCTCGCGTTTCGCGCTGTTTACCCGTCCCCCGCCTGCTGTGGAGACTCTCGCCGCTTCCTGAGTACGTCGACAGCCAGGTTCCATAACCATCCGGGGGTAAGTGTATGCACACGTCGTTGCGGCGCGGTGTCTTTGCAGCATCCGTCTTTCTCATTTCCAGTGGCTCTCACGCAGAGCTTTTCGCGCAATCTGCCGGCAACTCCGGCACCATCAACGGCACGGTGACTGATGCTTCAGGAGCCGTGGTGCCGAACGCCGCAGTCTCGGTCGAGAACCCGGTCAGCCATTACAGCCGGAAGACGGTCTCGGACAGCGCGGGCCATTACCGGTTCGGCAACCTGCCGTTCAACAACTACCATCTCGCGGTGGACGCACCCGGCTTCTCGAGCTTCGCGCAGGATGTCGACGTACGCTCGACGGTGCCTGTGGCGCTCACGCAGCCGCTCGCGGTCAGCGGAAGCAATACCGTCGTCAACGTCGAAACCAACGGCGGCGACCTGCTCGAAAACGACTCAACCTTCCACACGGATATCGATCGCGGCGCGTTTGAAAAGCTGCCGCTCGAGAGCCAGTCGTCCTCACTGAGCTCGCTCGTGACGTTGTCATCGCCGGGGATCTCGGCCGACTCGAACGGTCTCTTCCACGGCCTTGGCGACCACGCGTCGAACTCGTTTTCGGTCGATGGCCAGTCGATTACCGATCAGCAGAGCAAGGTCTTCTCAAACCAGCTGCCGACCAACGCCGTGCAGTCGCTCGAGGTGATCTCGGGCGCGCCGCCGGCCGAGTACGGCGGCAAGACCAGCGTCGTGATCGACGTGACGACGCGCTCGGGCGAAGGCGTCAAGACGCCGACCGGCTCGGTCACCGCATCCTACGGCACCTTCGGCTCGGCGTCCGGATCGGTCGACCTTAGCTACGGTGGCGACAAGTGGGGCAACTTCATTGAAGTGGATGGTCTGAACACCGGGCGGTTTCTCGATCCGCCGGAGTTTGCCGTCTTCCACGACAAGGGCAACGAGTTCAACGCGTTCGATCGCATCGACCGCCAGCTGACGGCGAAAGATTCGGTGCGCCTGAACCTGAGCGTGAGCCGTTCCTGGTTCCAGACGCCGAACTCCTACGACAGCCTGAACGTGCAGAACGTTCTGAGCGGTGGAGCGACCGCCAACCCGGTCTTCGGCAGCGTCGGAGATTCCGACCAGCGTTCGAAGATCGTCACCTTCGACGTCGCGCCGACCTACACCAGGACCATCGGCAGCACCATGGTCTACAACCTCGGCGCCTTCGTGCGGCGTGATGGCTACGACTACTACCCGAGCAACAATCCGCTGGCCGACAAGGGCGCGCCCAACCTGCAGAACCAGTCCATCGCGCAGGATCGTTCGCTGCTGAACGCCGGTGTGCACACGGACCTCTCGTACGTGAAGGGCGTGAACAACGTCAAGCTTGGCGCGCAGTACACGCAGACCTTCCTCAACGAGCGCGACACCCTCGGCATCGCGAACAACACGTTCAACTCCCCGTGCGTCGATGCGAACGGCGTCTCGCAGCCGGGCTACGCGGCGCTCAACCAGTGTCTCGACGGCGGGCTGTTCGCCAACCCGAACTACCTGCCGCAGCTTGCGGCGTACGACCTGACGCGCGGCGGCGGGCAGTTCACCTTCGTGGGCCATACCGATGTGAAGGAGCTTGCGCTCTACGTGCAGGACCAGATCAAGGCCGGCAACTGGTTGTTCAACGTCGGCATCCGCGGCGACCTCTACAACGGCCTGACCGTTGCGCGCCAGGCGGAGCCGCGTGTCGGCGTCGCCTACACCATCAACAGGACGGGCACTGTGCTGCGCCTTTCCTATGCGCGGACGCTCGAATCGCCGTTCAACGAGAACCTCGTGCTCTCAAGCGTAGGCTGCGGCAACGATGTGCTGTCGCCCCTGCTCTCGTGCACGCCCGGTGTTTCGACCAAGCTCGACCCCGGCTTCAAGAACGAGTTCCACGCCGGGTTGCAGCAGGCGGTGGGCAAGCACGTAGTCTTCAGCGGCGAGTACATCTGGAAGTACACGCACAACGCGTTCGACTTCAGCGTGCTCGGCAACACGCCCATCACGTTCCCCATCAACTGGCACAACTCAAAGATCCCCGGCGTTGCCGCGCGCACCGAGTTCACCGAGTGGAAGGGCATCTCGGCGTTCAACGTGATGTCGTCGGTCGCCGCGCGCTTCTTCCCGCCACAGTCCGGCGGCGCCGGCGTCACGGTCGCACAGGGAAGCGTGTACCCGTTCCGTATCGATCACGACGAGAAGTTCAACCAGACGACGCATGTGCAGTACCAGTTCCACGGCAAACGTGCGCCGTGGGTCGGCTTCAACTGGCGCTACGACAGCGGCCTTACCGCCGCCTCGACACCCTGCTACAACACCACCGACCCCAACAGTTCCTGCACGGCGAACTCGATCATGGTCAACGGCCAGCCGGCAATCGACCTCAGCGGCTTCACTGCGGATGAGGAGTTTCAGTCCGGGCTCGTATGCAACGGCTTCAAGGCGACCCCGCAGCAGGCGATCCCGGGCGGCTATTGCCTGGCATCGCAGCTGACCTCGAACCTCCTCAGCATCCCGGCCCCGGGGACCGAGAATGACGACCGAAACACGCCGCGCATCGCCCCGCGCAATGTCTTCGACCTGTCACTCGGAGACGACAACCTGTACGGCTTTCACCAGGACAAGCAGAAGATCAGCCTGCGCCTTACCGCCGTCAACATGACGAACAAGTACGCCCTGTACAACTTCCTCTCCACCTTCAGCGGCACCCACTACCTGACCCCACGCGCCCTCAACGTCGAGCTGGGGTACCACTTCTAACGACCAGCCGCAAGGGCATCCTGTCGCCGAACGGGCGCCACTTTGTTGGGCATTAGGGTTCGCATCACCACGCGAAGCTCAATACCCCACGAAGTGGTCGCCGCCCGCGATGAGGGCGCACCTGCGGTTGCCTTTGCCTTTGTAAGTCCTAAGCCGCCGGCGGGCTGGTGGCGTTCTCGTGCACACCGTTGCCATTCTGCTTGACGTAGTAAAGTGCGCCGTCGCCCTTGTTCAGCACGGCGTGCACTTCGCGATCCTCGGGCGAGGAGATGCGGATGCCGACGCTGGCGCTGATCTGCACACTGTTGCCGTCGATCTCGAAGCTTGCCGCCACCGCCCGGGTGATGCGCCTCGCCAGCGATTCCGCAGCCTGCTGCGAGGCGCCAGCCATCTGCAGAATCGTGAAGTCGTCGCCGCCCATGCGGGCGACCAGGTCGCCATGCCGCACCGAGCCCTTCAGCCGGACTCCCACGCGCTGCAGCAGAATGTCCCCCACCTTGTGGCCGAAATTCTCATTGACCGCCTTGAAGCGGTCCAGACTGACAAAGAGCACGGCGAACGGCGTCTCCGAGTTGAGCGTCGTCGTCAGCACCTGTTCGAAGTGCCGGCGGTTCGAAAGCCCGGTCAGCGGGTCGTGATCGGCCAGCAGGCGCAGCGTCCGCCGGCTGCGCATCTGTTCAACCATCAGATCGAACTTGCTTTGCACTGACTGGAAGTAGGTGATGGCGAAGTACACAACCAGCAGCAGGCCAACACGCACCAGCGGCTCCGCCGACAGCAGGATGCCAATGGCGAGCGCTGCCAGCAGCAGCAGCCCGCAGGCGTGGAGCACCCGCGGATGCAGCCCGACCCGGGAGGTCAGCCCGGCGCAGATCAGGAAGGTGCCGATCGTGCACAGCGTCCAGGCCGTCGAATCGTGAAACCGGAAGTTGTAGAGGGTGGAGGCGGCCATCGCGAAGCAGTAGGCGATCGTCACGGCGGCGTAGGCGTTCTGCCAGTTCTCCGCCGCACGCAGTGTGAGCGGGGTCATGCGCTGGCGCCGGAACGCGAGCACGCAGGCAACGCGGGCCGTCGCGGCGCCCAGCATCAGCAGCGCCAGCAGCCACAACCAACGGTCGGTCTGGTAATGCCAGGCGAGCAGAAAGGCTGTTCCGACCAGCGCCGCGCCGCTGACAAGCACGGTCGGCAGCAGGTTACGGAAGGTCATCTGCGTCAGCTCTACCAGCACATCGGCGTAGAGTGACGTGCGGTGAACGTTTTGTCGGCGTTCTGTGGCCTCAGGCATCTTTCGAATATAACGGTGCACGTTCGGTGCTAGATTCGACGCTGCAAAGGAAAAAATAAATCCTCCTGAACCTGGCCGCTCCGCGATCTTACAAGGTCCCGGCACTTTGCGGAAGATCCCATGTCTCCCGCGGCCCCATGGCCGCAACGGCCGCGACGCGAACCGACACCCCGCAGGCAGACACCGGCGTCCAGTCGGGGTAGACTCATCTTTTTGGCATGTGAAGGGGAGTGTGACGGATGGTTGAAGGAAACGCGCGGTGCGGACTGCAGCTCCAGGATGCGGTCGACCCGTTCGCCTTGTTCTCCAAGTGGATGAACGACGCGAAACTGTCTGAATTGAACGACCCCAACGCCATGTCGCTCGCGACCTGCACCCCCGACGGACATCCCTCCGTCCGCATCGTGCTGCTCAAACGCGTGGACGAACGCGGCTTCGCTTTTTACACCAACGGCGACAGCCGCAAGGGCTCGGAACTCCGCGAAAATCAGTTTGCCGCGCTCTGCCTGCACTGGAAGTCGCGCCAGCGCCAGGTGCGCGTCGAAGGCTCGATCACCGAGCTGCCGCCCGAAGATGTCGACGCCTACTTCAAGCGGCGTCACCGGCAGAGCCAGATCGGCGCCTGGGCCTCGCAGCAGAGCCGCCCGCTCGAGAGCCGGGAAGAGCTGCTCAAGCGTACCGCCGAGTTCGAAGAGAAGTTCCCCAACGAAGTCCCGCGCCCCCCCTACTGGACCGGCTTCGTCGTCAAACCTGCGAAGATCGAGTTCTGGCAGGAACAGGAGTACCGCCTGCACGACCGATTCATCTTCACCCCTGCCGCCGGCGGCAAGTGGACCAGCCAGCGGCTCTACCCGTAGTCTCAATCCTATGAATATTTCCAGCAATTTTTCGGGCCAGGACCGCGAAGACCTCAAGACCGCCGCCACGCTGCTTGAAGGCAAGAGCTTTGCCATGACCGTGGCGCAGAAGGTCGGCATGCCTATCGAGTCCCTGATGCGCATGCTGCCGGCCGGCGCGCAGAACTCGATCGCCACCGGCGTCAACAAGGCGCTCGACCAGTGTCTGAAGGCCGCGCTCGGCTTCGGCCAGGCCGATTCGGCCACGCCCGCCAGCAAGCAGCGCCACACCATCGCCACCGCGGCCACCGGTGCCCTCGGTGGCTTCTTCGGCCTCCCCGGCCTCGCCTTCGAGCTGCCCGTGACGACGACTGTCATGCTGCACTCGATCGCCGAGATCGCCCGTGGCCAGGGCGAGAATCTGGCCGATCCGCAGGCCGCGCTCGCCTGCCTGGAGGTCTTCGCCCTCGGGCCCGAAGGCGTGAAGAACCGTGCCATGGAGAGCGCCTACTACGCCACCCGCGCCGCGCTCGCGCAGGTCACGCGCGACGCCGCTACGTACATCGCACAGAAGGGACTGGTCAAAGAAGGCGCCCCCGCATTGATCTCCTTCGTCTCAAAGATCGGCGCGCGCTTCGGTCTCGAGGTGAGCGAGAAAGCTGCCGCCCAGCTGATTCCCGTCGCCGGCGCCGCCGGTGGCCTCACCCTCAACGTCCTCTTCATGCGCCACTTCCAGCGCCTCGCCGAAGGCCACTTCATCGTGCGCCGGCTCGAACGTAAACACGGCGAAGCCGCCGTCCGCGAAGAGTACGAGATGCTCCGCGCCCACCCGGTCGGCGAATAGCCGCCGTCCTCCGTTTCTTCATTCCGCAGGAAACCGCTGTTGCCATTGTCCTTAAGCGGCCAACTCCTGCCTGTTAGCGATCAGCAGTACAAAACGCGCCCTCCTTCCCGGGCAAATCCCTCCCGGGAAGGAGCAACGCCCTATCCTTCTCAAGGTCGCGTGAAGTCGATGAACGCGTGCACGGGGTCCGTCTGGCTCAGCGTCACGGTCGTCGTATCGCCCACATCGAGCCCCTCGAAGCCGCGCATGATCTTCCCCTCGACCGGCGGGTCGAACACCCGGATGAACGTCCCCTTGTCGTTCGCGCCGGTGATGACGCCTTTGAACTGGTGCCCCACCTGTCCGGAAAGCGCGACCGCCGCCACCCGCTTCTGCATCGCTCGCTCCACCTTGCGCGCGGCCGAGTCGCGCTCATTCAAATGCTTGGCGATCGCCGCCAACTCCTCGTCCGTATAGGGTGCCGGCGCACCGGCAAGCATCGCCTTCAAAATCCGCTGGGTCACCAGGTCCGCATAGCGCCGGTTCGGCGCGGTCGAGTGCGTGTAGTCCAGCGCCGCGAGCCCGAAGTGCCCTGGCTGATCGTCCTCGCCGCCCGGGGCCAGGACATACTCGCCCGGTCCCATCAACTTGATGATGGCGAGCGACAGGTCCGGATAATGCACCGGATCGGACGCCTTCTGCGCCTGCAGAAAGCGGTTCAGCGCGGCGGAATCGGGTGCCGGCGGCAGCGTCGTGCCCTTGCTGGCGACGAGCGTCACAATGCGCTCCCACCGCTCGGGCGACCGCACCACGCGCCGGATCGCCGAGCGCCCCGAGTGCCGCAGCGTCGCCGCCATCGTCTCGTTGGCCGCGATCATGAAGTCCGCAATCAGGGTCGACGCGCGATTCTCCTGCACCGCCTGGATCGACTGCACCTTGCCGTCGATCACCACCGGGTCCGCCTCCACGCGGTTGAAGTCGAGCGCGCCCATCGCGATCCGCTGCGTGTGCAGCGCCTGCGCCGCCTTGTCCTGCAGCCGCAGATTGGCCGCCAGCGCGGCGTTCTGCTCGATCTTCGGCTCGGTCCGCCCATCCGCCCGCGTCCTGCCTTCGAGCCACGGTCCCACCGTCGAGTACGCCAGTTGCGCCTGGTTGCGCACCAGTGCCGCATAGATCGACTGGTTCGTCGGCAGCCCCGTCCCGTTGACCGTGAACTCGATCACGATCGCCGGCCGGTCCTGGCCCTCGTTCAGACTGGTCAGGTCGGTCGAAAGCTCGGTCGGCAGCATCGGGAAGTTATGCACCGCCGTGTACACCGTCTGCGTCTGCGCCGCGGCCGCCTGGTCCAGCGGCGAGTCCTTCGCCACTGCCGCCGAAACATCCGCAATCGCCACCAGCACACGAATCCCCGCGTCCGTCTGCTCCGCGTACTCCACCTGGTCGAGATCCCGCGAAGTATCGTTGTCGATCGACGACCACAGCAGCCCGCGCAGGTCCTTCAGCGCCGAGCCATCCAGCGTCAGGTCAGGATGCGCCAGCGCCACTCGAATCTCGGCCAGCTGTTCGGCCGCCCCCGGAGCCTCCGACGAATCGGTATGAAAGACGTGGAAGCCATCCTGGATCATCTCGGAACGGGCGGAGGCGGCGAGGTCGAAGGGCGCGTGGAAGGGCGAGCCGGGGGTCTGCATCGGCTTCGAGGCTAACACCCGCGCCTGCCGTTATGCTTGAAGCCATGCAGGGAACCATCGTTTCCGTCAGCCGCAGCCCGCAGCACACCTTCTCGAAAGCACGCGCCGGCGCAATCACCCTCGTCGCCGGGCTCGGCGTCGAAGGCGACGCGCACGCCGGCGAACGCGTGAAACACCGCTACCTCGTGAAGATAGACCCCACCGCGAAGAATCTCGCGCAGGTTCACCTCATCGGCCAGGAGCTTTTCCCCGAGCTGGCAGGGCAGGGAATCCTCGTCGCCGCCGGTGAGATGGGCGAAAACGTCACCACCGCCGGCATCGACCTGCTCACCCTGCCGCTCGGCACCCGGCTGCACCTCGGCGCCACTGCCGTCGTCGAAGTCACCGGCCTGCGCACCCCATGCCAGCAGATGAACGGTCTCCGCCCGGGCCTCATGAAAGCCTGCATGGGCAAAGGCCCCGACGGCCTGGTTCTCCGCAAGGCGGGCATCATGGGCCTCGCCGTCGTCGGCGGCATCGTCCACCCCGGCGACGCGCTCCGCGCAGAACTCCCCCCGAAGCCCTGGACCGCCCTCGGCCCCGTCTAGCCCCAGCCTAGCCCCAGCCAAGCCCGAGCCTAGCCCCAGCCTAGCCTTCCAGCCCCTCGAACATCTCCGTCAGCTGCCGCGCCGGCCCGCAGCCGCTCGCCGCCGCCAGCGTGTAGACCTCGCAATCCCCATGCTCATCGAACAGTTCCTTCGTGCGCTCCATCAGCGGCGCCTGCGACGTGTGCTGCCGAAACGCCTCGCGCTTGCGCTCAAGCACCCCGCGCACGTCCAGCGTCACCGTCCACGGCATCGGCAGGGGCGCCGGCCGGTCCGGCAGGAAGAAGTTCGCCGTCAGCACAAACAGCCGGTCCGCCTGGTGCACCGCGCCCAGCTCCGGATAGCGCTTCTCGTTGCCCGCCCAGTGAAACGCCGCGCTGGTAAACGCAGAGATCATCGTGTGATCCGGATGCTTGTTCAGCGCCCCATCCAGCCCAAACGTCAGCACCACCTGAGGCTTCCTCTTCCGGATCAGCTCCACCAGCCGGCCCGCCGCACGATGAAAGTCTGCAAACTCCAGCTGCCCATCCTGGTAATCCAGCAGCTCGTGCGATTTCACGCCCAGCACCGCGCACGACCGCGCAAACTCCTCGCGCCGCATCCGCCCCAGGTCCTCATCCGAGCTCGACTCGCCCCGGTTCGTCGCCGCCTGCCCATCCGTCAGGCAGATCACATGCACCTCGACTCCGCGATCGGCAGCCAGCGCCAGCGCGCCCCCGAAGGCAAAGCATTCATCATCCGGATGCGCCACCACGCACAACAGCTTCAGGCCCAAGCAGCCTCCTGAACCGGTGCGTCATCCAGCAGCCCATCCTTGAGCACCTCATCGTCGAACAGCAACTCCGCGTTCTCCAGCTGTGCCTCAAGCGCCGCCTCCGGATCGCTTGCCCGCACCGGCGCAAACGAGTGCCGGTGCAGCGCACACGGCCCATGCTCGCGCAGCGCCCTGCGATGCTCCGGCGTCGCATAGCCCTTGTGCGCGGCCAGCCCGTACTGCGGATACAGCAGGTCGTGCTCGCGGCACAGCCGGTCGCGATGCACCTTCGCCACCACGCTCGCCGCCGCGATCGAAAGCGAAAGCGAGTCCCCGTAAAACAACCGCGTCTGCGCGCACGGATGATCGATCCGCATCGCATCGATCAGCAAATGATCCGGCGCAATCGGCAGACCCTCGATCGCCTGCAGCATCGCCAGCCGCGTCGCCTGGTAGATATTCACCCGGTCGATCGTCGCCGCGTCAATCTCGGCAATCGAAATCGCCATCGCCAGCTTGCGGATCTTCCGGTCCAGCCGCTCGCGGTCTTCCCGCGCCAGCTGCTTCGAGTCGGTCAGCCCCGCCTTCGCGAGCCCCGCCAGCCCCTTCGGCAGGATCACCGCCGCCGCCACCACCGGCCCGAACAGCGCGCCACGCCCCACCTCGTCCACGCCCGCAATCGTCACAAAACCGCGGTACCGCAGCGCCTGCTCCGGCGCATCCGAGCACACCAGCTGCTTCAGCATCTGTTGCTTCAGGGTCGCGGGGGCAAGGTTCCTGGGATTTTCAAGACGGAAAAGCGCACCCATATCGCTTAGTCTAACCGTGCTTTGCCTGTGGGAGAAGCGGCCGAATCGCCCGCCTCGCTCGGTCCCGTTCCCGCCGCCCGTCCTCGCCACACGGCGTCGGCCAGGACCACCGACGTCTCAATCTGCCGGTCCGGCACCTTCCAGTACCGCTTCAGCAGCGTGTCCTTCTCGGCCGGCTCAACCAGCGCGAAGCCGTGCCGCTCATAAAAGCGGATCGCCCACGTCGCATCGGCCCACGTGCCGATCAGCACCGGCCGATCCGTCAGCAGACGCAGATGTGCCAGCAGCAGCCGGCCTACCCCGCGACCCTGATACGCCGTGCGCACATACGCGTGCCGGATCAGCGTCACATCCTGCACCTGCTGACAGCCCATCACGCCCTCGAGCGCGCCATCCCCGCTCTGCTCGCCAACGCCGGCAACCCCGTACCCGGCCAGTCCGTAGAAGATCACCCCATCGGCGATCTCCGCGGCAAGCTTTGCGCGCGACAGGTACGGATCGGCCAGCCGATCCGCCGGGATCACACCCGCGTAGGCCCGCGCACCATCGTTGATGATCGCGTAAATCTGTTCGAAATCCTGCGGCAGGCAGAGTCGGATCATGAAGTGTAGGGGGACCACAGGTTGCTTAACGTGAGAAACCCCACACCTCAAACGCGAGATGTGGGGCACCCGGACTACAGTTGAACCTAGGCCGAAACGATCTTGCGATCGACTTCGCGCAGACGCGCAGCCTTGCCGCGCAGACCACGCAGGTAGAACAGCTTCGAGCGGCGGACCTGGTACGAACGAACCTTCTCCACCTTGTCGACAACCTTGGAATTGAAGGGGAAGATGCGCTCGACGCCCTGGCCAAAGCTCATCTTGCGAACGGTAAACGTACCCTGGGGGCCGCGACGGCAGGCGATGACCATGCCCTCAAACGCCTGGAGGCGTTCTTTCTCGCCTTCCTTGATCTTGACCTGGACGCGGATGGTGTCGCCGGGGGCGAAGGCGGGGAGATCGGTCCGCTCGAACTTGGCGGCCAGCTTCTGCATGATGGGATGGATTGACATAACAACTTTCCTGTTCAGAAATCGAGTCTTCAGTTTACAGCAAAAGAACGCGCTGCTGACACGAAATCTCCGGCAAATGTAACTGGTTTCCGCCCGGCAGTCCCGCCTCAGGCCGCGTCACTCGCCGGCTCGATCGCCTGCAGAAACGTTGCGTCGCCCGCATCGGCAGCACGGCCCTGCACACTCCCCGGCAATTTCCGTGCCGGCGCACCCGAAGCCGCCAGCCCCGGCACCGTAAAGCCCGGCAGCGCCTCAAACGCAGGTCGCGCAAACAGGTAGCCCTGCATCAGCGAAATCCCGCAATCGCGCACCGCCTGGAACTCATCGAGCGTCTCGATCCCTTCGGCCACCACCAGGCTGCCCAGGCTCTGCGCCAGCTCCACCGCGTGCCGCACAATGCGCAGCGCGCGCGGACGACGATCCAGGTTCCGCGTCAGGTCCATATCCAGCTTGATAATGTCGCACGGGAAATCCGCCAGCAGATTCAGCCCGGAAAACCCCGAGCCGAAGTCGTCGATCGCCACCCGGAAACCCCGCCGCTGGTACTCGCCCGCGATCTCCTGCAGGTGCGAGCGGTCGACGATCTCCTCGTGCTCGGTCATCTCGAAGATCAGCCGGTCGCAGGGGAAGTCCAGCTGCTCGGCCGTGCGCAGCGTCAGCTGGATACAAGCCGCCGGGCTGTAAACCGCACCCGGCATGAAATTGATTGAAAGATACGCGCCGGTCTCGATCAGCCCCAGCCGCGTCGCCAGCTGCAGCGACATCACCCGGCACTGCTGGTCGAACGCATAACGATTCTGCGCTGTCACCTGGCTCAGCACCGACATGGCACCCTCGCCGCCCGGTCCACGGACCAGCGCTTCGTACGCAAAGATGCTGCCCGCTTCCACGTCAACGATCGGCTGGAACGCCATGCTGAAGGCGAACGGCAAGGCAAGACCATCCTTGCAGGCGGAACACCGCGGCGAGTCGTGAAGCTTCATCGTGAATTCACTCAAAGGCACCCAGAGGGCGGCCGTACTGGCCGGACCTTGCTCAGGATTCCCAAGCTACGCCCCTCGCCAGCCGGAGCATACTCCACTTTTGGGGTAAGCCGTCTCCCGCCGCCGGCAGGAGCTCTCGTCATTGCCCTCGTGAGCCGGTCCCGCCCTTCTCGCTCAGCCGCGACGGAGATCCAGCCGCGCCAGAAACCGGCGGTCCTCCGCCGTCAGCGTCGCACGCCCCAGCAGCTCCGGCCGGTTGCGCGCCGTCTTCTCGAGCGCCCGCTCGCGACGCCAGCGGCGTATCGCCACGTGATCGCCCTGCTGCAAAACCTCCGGCACCGCCAGCCCCTCAAACTCCGCCGGCCGCGTGTAATGCGGGTAATCGAGCAGTCCTCCCGCCCCATGCGTGCTCGGTGGCACCTCGCCCGGCACCCACGACGCCCCGCTATCGTCCACGCCAAAGCTCTCATGGCGCGAGGAGTCCGGATTGCCCAGCACCCCGGGCAGCAGGCGCACCGTCGCATCCACAATCACCGCCGCCGCCAGCTCGCCGCCCGAAAGCACGTAATCGCCGATCGAAATCTCCCGGTCGCACAGCAGCTCGTTCACTCGCTCGTCGATCCCCTCGTACCGCCCGCACAGGATCACCACGCGTTCCGTCGCCGCCAGTTCATGAGCAATCGTCTGGGTAAACGGCATGCCCTGTGCCGAAAGCAGGATCACCGTCTCGCGCCGCGGGTCGCGCTCAGCCTTTGCCGCAACACCCAGCGTCCGGAAGCACGCAACGATCGGCTCCGGCTTCAGCACCATGCCCTCGCCGCCGCCGAACGGACGGTCGTCCACCGTGCGGTGCCGATCGTGGGTGAAGCGGCGCAGATCATGCGTCTCGGTCGAAACCAGCCCCGTCCGCCGCGCACGCGACAGCACCCCATGGTCGAACGGCCCGGCGAAAAACTCCGGAAAGATAGTAAGAATGTCGAAGCGCATCACGGCGCAGTCTCGTCCCGATCCTGATCATCGTGATCGTCATCATGATCCTGATCTCGTTCAGCCTGCACCTCGCCATGCCCCGGCGTCCGGTTCAGCTCCACCAGTCCCACCGGCAGGCGCATCTCGATGCGCTTCGCCTCCACCGACAGGCTCACCAGGAAGCCCTGCACGTAAGGGATCAGCACCTCGTCGCCCGCGTCCGAAATCACCGTCAGCAGCGGAGCCGCATCGTCCAGCCGCCGCGCCCCATCCGGCGTCGTCGGGAAATCCACGCCCGTAACCATGCCGATCGCCTCGCCCGGCGTCGCGCCCGCCAGATCGTACACGGCACAACCCAGCAGGTCCTCGATGTACTCTTCGTCCGCCTCAAGCTCGACCCGCTCGTCCTTCGGCGTGATCACTTCGAGATGGGCCAGCACCTCGGCCTGTTCAATCGAGTCGACACCCTCAAAGTGCAACACGATGCGTCCCTGGTTGCGCCCCACCGGCAGCCAGTGGCCGACGATATTCACCGGCCGCGCCATCTCGGCGCTTCCCGCAAACTCCGGCTTGGCAAGATACAGGTGGCCGCGGTCGTCGAAACGCGCCGGGAAGTCAGTCAGCAGCTCCGCCAGGATCTCGCCCTTGCGCCCCTGCGGCCGCAAAAGGTGCGCAAGAACAGTCCAGCCGGAGTCTTCGGCCGGTGGTGCGTTTTGAGTCATCTGCCTAGGATAGCGTGTTGTCGAGCCTGCCTCTGCGTCCGAGTCGCTTCGGCAACCGCCCGGATCGAGCGCTGGCCGGCCACGGACCTGGTGCCGCGGTCTACTCGCTCAGATCGGCGAACGAGTCGCCGTCAGTATTCGGCCGGGAAGGGCCGTCCCCCACCTGCTGGATGTCGAGCGCGATCCGGTGCTGGGCCTTCATGCTCGCCGCCGCAAGGATCGTACGGATCGAACGCGCGGTGCGGCCCTGCTTGCCGATCACCTTGCCGAGATCGTTGGGAGCGACGCGCAGACGCAGCAACGTGCTTGTCGGCTCCTCGATAATTTCGATCGAGACCGCGTTCGGTTCATCAACCAAAGCTTTGGCCAGACTCGATACAAGTTCCAACATGGACTGGGCTAATGCGGTCCTGGGGGCGTTTTCAGCTGGGCTCAAACCACGTACCTCGAGAGTGAAAATTCAATCGAACGGAGGGCCCCAGGGTTCCCGTCTATGCGGGCACGCCTGCCGAGCGGGCGTCTCTAAACCAATTCGGACGATGCGAGCACCGACTGTGTCATCCGTAAGATGACCAAATCGTAATCTAGGTATGCTCGAACATCTGACGAATCAGATCCCCGTTCAGATTTGAGGATAATTGCTATCAAACTCGAAGCTGCGTAAGAAATTGTATTTTTTGCCACCCTTTAGGCATACCCCATGTTTACTTTTACATAAACATGGTGGTTACCTAAGCGGTGGCGACGGGCTCAGCAGCAGCTGCAGGAGCGGCCGCGAGCAACTTGCCGACGCGCTCCGAGAGCTGGGCGCCATTGCCGGTCCAGTAGTCGATGCGGTCGCGCTTGAAGTCAACCGTCGCCGGCGTGGTGCGGGGGTTGTAGGTGCCGACCACTTCGATCGACCGGCCGTTACGGGCGCGATCCTTCTCAATGACTACGACGCGGTAATGGGGCTGCTTGCGGGCGCCAACGCGCGCCAGACGAATCATCAACACAGTAAAACCTCACAGGTGAAACCAAGATGGTTTGGGTGGAGCGGCATCCCGGAGGGGACAGCCGCGGATCGGGCAAGTCGGACAGCACAGAAAGTCCGGATGGACGAAGCCAAGCCCAACCCTACGAGTATCGCCTACTTGAGCCCGAAAGGCAACGCTGAAGGCGAATGTAACCGGCAAGAGCGACCGGACAGGTTACAAAACACCTGTAACCGGTAAAAGCGCCGAATCAGCCGTTTTACAGGTGTCATTGTTCGTGCCCGACTCAAGAAAACAGCAACCGCGTCGTAACCCCGGCCGCGCGCCAATTCGTGGGATGAACTGCTCCGCGCGACTTCAGATTTTCATGGCAAGCGGCTCAAGCTTGCGCGCAGCGGTTCACTCCACGAAGAGGTCGTCGCCCGCGATCAGGGCGCACCTGCTTTTGCTTTTACCGCGGCGGGAACAGAAATGACAGGACCTGGTCAAAGCGGGCGGCCCAGGCGTCTTCATCGTGAACGCCCCCTTCGACTTCGAGGTAGGCGAGGTCGTCGCCGAGCAGCCAGCCGCGCTTGACCAGCATACGGGTCAGCAATTCGCAGTCGCGGACGTGGCGCAGCCCCTCTCCGGTGCCGATGTCGATCCAGATCCTGAGGTCGGGTTTGGGTTTGAGGTGGTTGACGAAGGTGAGAATGCTGCGGTGATCCCACCAGATGGAAGGCGAAAGCACGGCGAGGCGGCTGAAGATGTCGGGGCGTTCGAGGCCGAGGTAGAGGGTGATGAGGCCGCCCAGCGAGGAGCCGCCGAGGCCGGTGTGTTCGGGGCCGGCGAGGGTGCGGAAGTGAGCGTCAATCGCGGGTTTGAGCTCTTCGGTCAAGACGCGGCCGTAGAGGTCGCCTTCGCCGCCGCCCATGCGGTAGTCGCGCGTGGGGGTGTACTCGGCCATGCGGCGGATGCCGGTGTTGGCGATGCCGATGACGATGACGGGCTCGGCGCGGCCCTGGTCAACGACCGCGTCGGCGGTGGAGCCGGCGCGCCAGGTGCGGCCGGGAATGTAGGAAAGACGAGGGTCGAAGAGGTTCTGGCCGTCGTGCAGGTAGAGGACGGGGAAGCGGCGGGCGGGGTCTTCGTCGTAGGCGACCGGGAGGTAGACCGAGACGCAGCGGTCGTCGGGCAGGATGGCGGAGTGGAAGTGAAACGAGTGCAGCCGCGGGATGGTCTCATCGTGATCGTCCGGCGCGATGGGTTCGAAGGAGGTGGGATGGATGTTCTCGCGCGCGGGCTCGTTGATGAGGAAGCCGGTGGGACCGGAGCGGTGCGGTGGAGTGGTGATTTTCAATTGCGTTCGAAGGCTCCTGGGGGTGGCCGGCGGAGAGCGCGGGCGGTCGACGGTCATGCGCTAGGATGTGAAAAGACTAGCAGAGGGACAGGGATGCGCAGGGTTTACGAGAAGTGGTTCAGCCCCAGTCTGGGCCGGGATATGGAGATGCTGGTCTTCGGCCATGCAGGGTTGCCGGTGGTGGTGTTTCCTACGTCGTGCGGGCGATTCTTCGAGTTTGAAGATCGCGGGATGGTGGACGCGCTGGGGTGGAAGCTGAACGAGGGCAAGCTGCGGCTTTTCTGCGTGGATTCGGTCGATGGCGAGAGCTGGTACAACCGCGAAGTGCCGCCGCGCTGGAAGATTGCGCGGCAGCTGCAGTACCAGGCTTACATCATGAACGAGGTGCTGCCGTACGTGCGGCTCGAGAGCCATGGGCATCCCCTGGTCACGGCGGGCTGCAGCTTTGGGGCGTACCATGCGGCGAACCTGGCGCTGAAGCATCCGGATGTGTTTTCGGGCTTCCTGGCGATGGGCGGGGCGTTCGATGTGTCGAGCTTTCTGCATGGGTATCACGATCAGGACGTGTACTTCAACATGCCGCCACAGTACCTGCATCATATGAGCGACCCGTGGTTTCTCGATCGCTACCGCCAGGGCAGGTATGTGCTGGCGACGGGCGAGTGGGATATCTGCCGGGGCAACAATGAACGGATGGCGGACGTGATGCGCAGCCGGGGGATTCCGGTGAAGCTGGATGTGTGGGGATGGCATTCGAAGCACGACTGGCCGGACTGGCGGTTGATGGTGCAGGAGTATTTGTAGGGTGTCGTTCGTAGGGTGTCGTTCGTAAGGCGTTGTTCGCATGGCGTTGACCGTTGTTCGCAGGTGCGGGTTCAGGGGATTGGTAGGGTGGTGGCTGAGAAGCAGATTTGTCCGCTTCGCTGCGGAACGACAAAAGGGGTTTGCGGAATGACTGGGAAGACGGGGGCGCAATGAAGAAGATCGGCGTTTTGTTTGGGATGGAGAACACGTTTCCGGGGGCGCTGGTCGAGCGCATCAACTCGTACGAGATCGATGGGATCCAGGCGGAGTTTGTGCAGATGGGCGGGGTGAAGATGGCCGAGCCGTGCGGGTACGCGGTGATCGTCGACCGCATCTCGCATGATTTGCCGTTCTATCGCAGCTACCTGAAGAACGCGACGCTGACGGGGACGAAGGTGATCAACAACCCGTTCTGGTGGAGTGCCGACGACAAGTTTTTCAACTATGCGCTGGCCGCGAAGCTGGGCGTGGCGGTGCCGAAGACGGCGTTGATTCCGCACAAGATGTTTCCTCCTCAGATCAATGCGCAGTCACTGCGGAATCTTGAATACCCGCTGAACTGGCACGAGATTTTCGAGTATGTCGGGTTCCCTGCGTTCCTGAAGCCGCATGACGGAGGCGGCTGGCGCGATGTGTTTCATGTGCACGATGCGGCCCAGTTTTTCGGTGCGTACGACCAGACGCGGGACCTGTGCATGACGCTGCAGGCTGCGGTGAACTTCAAGGAGTACTTTCGCTGCTACGTGGTGGGGCAGGAGCATGTGCGAATCATGGCGTACGACCCACGCCGGCCGCATGAGCATCGCTACGTGCTTGAGCCGCAGGAGTATCCGGCGGGGCTGCTGGAGCGGGTGGAGAAGGATGCGCTGACGCTGTGCCGGGCACTCGGGTACGACCTGAACACGGTCGAGTTTGCGGTCGAAGAGGGGGTGCCGTATGCGATCGACTTCATGAATCCGGCACCGGATGCGGACTACCACTCGGTGGGGCCGGATAACTTTGAGTGGATCGTCGAGAAGGTGGCGCGGCTTGCCGTGAAGAAGGCCGGGGAGTTTGATGGCAAGCCGATGGGCGGGCTGAACTGGTCGGCGTTTCTGGCGCAGGGCGGGGCGGGGGCTGCAGGTGCTGCTCCGGCGGCTCCGGGCAATTCTGCGGCGGAAAAGGGTGCGGCGAAGAAGGTTTCGGCCAAGAAGGTTGCGGGGCAGAAGGTTTCGGCTAAGTGATGGATTGATCGATCAGTTAGTAGTTATGAGTTGAGAGTTGATCGTTTTCGTTGTCGGTTGACCGTTTGACACGGAGAACGCGCACGGGGTTCCGGAGGGGTATGCGTCCTACATTCACGCTCGGCATTGAAGAGGAGTACCAGACGATTGACCCGGAGACGCGGGATCTGCGGTCGCATATTGCGACGGAGATGCTGGCGCAGGGGAAGTTGCGGCTCGAGGAACGGGTTAAGGCGGAGCTGCACCAGTCGGTAATCGAGGTGGGGACGCGCATCTGCAAGAACATCCAGGAGGCGCAGGAAGATCTGTTCGATCTGCGCCGGAACATGCTCCGGCTGGCGGAGGAGAACGGGCTTCGGCTGGTGGCGGGAGCGACGCATCCGTTCGCCGACTGGCGCGCGCAGGAGATCTACCCGGACGAGCGGTACGACCAGGTGGTGGAGGATCTGCAGCTGGTGGCGCGGTCGAATCTGATCTTCGGGCTGCATGTGCATGTGGGGATCGAGGACCGGGAGGCGGCGATCCGGATCATGAACTCGATGCGGTATTTCCTGCCGCACATCCTGGCGCTGTCCACGAATTCGCCGTTCTGGATGGGCATGGAGACGGGATACAAGAGCTACCGGGCGAAGGTGTTCGAGCATTTCCCGCGGACCGGCATCCCCGACCATTTTGCAAGCTACTCGGATTTCGAAGAGTACGTGAACCTATTGATCAAGACGAACTGCATCGATAACGCCAAGAAAATCTGGTGGGACGTGCGGCCGCATCCCTTCTTTTCGACGGTGGAGGTGCGGGCGTGCGATATTCCGCTGCGGGCGAAGGAGTCGATTGCGATTGCGGCGCTGATCCAGGCGACGGCGTGCAAGCTGTGGCATCTGCATGAGAGCAACCAGGATTATCGGCAGTATGCGCGGCCGTTCCTGATGGAGAACAAGTTTCGTGCGGTGCGTTACGGGCTGGACGGGAAGCTGATCGATTTCGGCAAGCAGTGTGAGGTGCCGGTACGCGACCTGATCGTTGAATACCTTGCGTTTATCGACGATGTGCTCGATGAACTGGGCTGCCGGAAGGAGATTGAGTATATCCACGAGATGCTGGAGCGGGGGTCGGGTGCGGATCGGCAGCTGCAGGTGTTTCGCGAGACGGGGAGCCTGCGAGCAGTGGTCGATTACATGGCGGAGGAGACGCGGGCGGATTTGTAGTCTGGTTGTTCACAGGATACAAAGGCGATTCGGGATAAATTTTGCGGGCGGCGCTGCCGCATTCACGGGCTATTCTTAATACATGTTGATGAATGACACGGCCAAGACGTTCGAAGCGGGAGCAGACGGGGCTGATCTTTCAGCCGTTGCCGGGACGAGCCCGAAGGCTGCGAAGGGCCGGACCAACCTGCTCGAGGTGCCGTTCCCGATCGAGTTTCAGCTGGGTGCGCACAATGCGGTGACGACATGCCTGCGGATTCAGCCGGACGAAAAGGTGACGTTGATCACGGATGTGAGCTGCCTGGCGATTGCGGCGTCGATGGCAGTGGAGCTCGAGAAGCTGGGCTGCGCGTGGAACGCCTTTGTGCTGGAAGAGGTGGCGCCGCGGCCGCTGGTGGGCATGCCGCGCGATGTGCTGGACGATATGGAGAGCTCGCAGGTGAGCATCTTCGCGGTGGAGGTGCAGCCGAACGAGCTGCGCAGCCGCATGGAGATGACCGATGTGGTGAACCGGCGGCGCATGCGGCACGCGCACATGGTGAACATTACGCCGGAGATTATGACGCAGGGGATGCGCGCGGATTTTGTCGAGGTGGACAAGCTGAGCCAGGCGGTGCTCGACAAGGTGCGGAAGGCGACGTACGTGCGTGCGACGACGCCGGCGGGGACCGATATCCATGCGCAGATGAACCCGGACTACCGGTGGTTCAAGACGTCGGGGATCATCTCGACCGAGAAGTGGGGCAACCTGCCGGGCGGCGAGTGCTTTACTGCGCCGGAAGAGGTTAATGGTGTCTTTGTCGTGGACGGGGTGGTCGGCGACTTCCTGTGCAAGGAGTACGGCCTGCTGCAGGATCAGCCGCTGACGATCTTTATCGAGAACAACCGGATTGTGCGGGCGACGTCACCGAACAAAAAGCTCGAGAAGGATTTCTGGGCGTACACGCATACGGACGAGAACTCGGACCGAGTGGGCGAGTTTGCCATCGGGACGAATATCGGGGTAGAGGCGGTAATCGGGAACATCCTGCAGGATGAGAAGTTTCCCGGGGTGCATATCGCGTTTGGCGACCCGTATGGCGCGCATACCGGCGCGAAGTGGAAGTCGTCGACGCATATCGACGTGGTGGGGCTGCGGTTCAATATCTGGCTGGGCAACGCCGAAGGCGAAGAGCAGATCATGCGCGATGGCGAATTCCTGATCGATAGCTAGGTCGGGCAAGGACAAAAGCAAGTGCGTCCTCACGCCGGACGGGCGCCACTTCGTGGGGTGTAGGCTTCGCGTCGCAAGTTCCTGCGGCGTGCGAGAGCCTGGCACGCCAAGCTTCCATCCCACGAAGGGGTCGCCGCCCACGATCAGGGCACATTGCTCTTATACTGGCGGGGCTACCTCCGGAGGATTCTGGGTGCTCGAGCCGTATCGTCGTCGTTTTAATGAACAGCAGTTTTCTCCTGAGCGTTACGAGCTTTTGAAGGCGCGTCTGGAAGCGCGGTGCAGGACCGAGGTGGAGTTTCGCGTGTGCGAGACGCCCTGCTTTTTTCCGCGGGCGCTGCTCGAGCAGCTGTCGGCGACGGGGATCGAGCTGACGCACCAGCTGATCGATAACCCGGAGTACATGCGGCGGTCGGAGGCGGCGATCCCGGCGAAGTACCGGCTGGGCAACGACAATCCGCGGCCGAATTTCATGACGGTGGACTTCGGGCTGGTGCGCAATCAGGCCGGGGAGCTTGAGCCGAAGCTGGTGGAGCTTCAGGCGTTTCCTTCGGTTTACGGCTACCAGGAGGTGCTGACGGAGGAGTACGTCCGGGCGTATGAACTGGGGGACGGGCTGGCGAGCCGGCTGGGCGGGATGTCCGAGGCGGGATACTGGGAGGTGCTGCGGCGGACGATTGTGGGGGATCATGCGCCGGAGAACGTGGTGCTGCTGGAGGTGGAGCCGGAGCTGCAGAAGACGCGGCCGGACTTCAATGTCTACCGCGACCGGCTGGGCGTGGCGACGGTGGACATTGCCAAGCTGAAGAAGGAAGGGAAGCGGCTTTTCTACGACCGGGCGGGGGTGTGGACGCCGGTCGAACGGATCTTCAACCGGGCGATTGTGGACGAGATGGAGCGCAAGGGGATAGTGCCGGCGTTTGATTACCGGGACGAACTGGAGGTGGAGTGGGCCGGGCATCCGAACTGGTACTTTCGGGTCAGCAAGTTTTCGCTGCCGTACCTCGACCACCCGAGTGTCCCGACCGCGGTTTTCCTGGATGACTGGTTCGCGGGCCGTCGGAAGGGGCTGCCTGAGGACCGGAGCCAGCTGCTGCTAAAGCCGCTGTACTCCTTTGCGGGCAAGGGGATCCAGTTCAACCCGAGCGATGAGGATCTGGCGGCGATCGCGGTGGAGGATCGTGCGGGGTACCTGCTGCAGGAGCGGGTGTACTTCGAACCGGTGATCGAGACCCCCCACGGAAAGACGCAGGCCGAGATACGAATGATGTATTGCTGGCCTGAGGATTCGGCTGCGATGATCCCCATGACCTGCTTAGTGAGGTTGGGTCGGGGCCTGATGATGGGAGTCGATCATAACCGTGACCAGGCGTGGGTTGGCGGCTCTTCGGCACTCTACCCAATCTGATGATTCATTAGTAACGTACATGCACAGGAGTACCTGAAAAAAGGTAATGCTTTTTGTTTTTTGCACGATACACTTGCTGCGCAGAGGCATAAAAGACCGCTTGCCAACCGAGCATTCAGCAAAAAGCGGCAAAGGAGCCAGTGAAGTGGCAGAGAAACCGTTACGAACCGCCGTCCGCTTTCCGATGAAGTTGTCGCTGCGTCTCCAGACCGCGACCGGCGTGGTTGAGGCGATTACAGATAATATTTCGGCGAACGGCATCCTGTTTACGGGCACCGAGTTGCCGCTTGTCGATTCACGGATCGAGTTTGAGATCAGAATGCCCGCCGCCATCATGGGGACACCAGAGGATGTTTCGGTCCACTGTATCGGGCGGGTGGTTCGGCATCAGAAGCACGGCGAGGAGTCGCAGGCTGCAGCAATTATCGACGAATACTACATGAGGGCTTAGGGCAATGGCTGTGATCGATATAAGTTCGAACGAGACCGTAGAAGTCGACGGGGATGGCACGCAGGATACCTCCGCGATCAAGATCATTCTTGCGGATTCCCAGGCGATTTATCGCGTGGGCATGCGCAAGGTGTTCGCGCTCGAGGACGATATCCGGGTTGTGGCCCAGGCTGAAACACTGCAGAATCTCTACTCCGCCCTGGTACGTTTCCCGACCGATGTTGTGGTGTTGGAGGGGTCGCTGATCAGCGGCACCGTCGATGCCATCCCGGAACTGGTTCGCCGGAATCCTGAGGCCAAACTGATTGTGCAGGTTTCAGAGAGCGATGAGAACAATACCGTCGAGCTCTACCGGCGCGGGGTTCGCGGCGTGGTGCCGCGGTCCATCTCGCCGGATCTGCTGATCAAGTGCGTGCGGAAGATTGCGGCGGGTGAAACCTGGATCGACAACCAGTCGGTGAGCTGGGTGATCGAGGCCTACCGTGCGCAGGCGACGAGCCTGACGAGCCCGCGCAGCCAGCCGAAGCTTTCGAAGAAAGAACTGGCCATTATCAGCTGCATCACGCGCGGCATGCGGAACAAGGAGATTGCCTACCAGATTGGCACCACCGAGCAGGTGATCAAGAACTATCTGCGCAAGGTGTATGACAAGCTGGGCGTCTCCGACCGCCTGGAACTGGCGCTTTACTGCCTGCATCATCAGCTGCTGAAGAAGTACAACGCAGAGGGTGAAGAGGTGCCGATGCCGGAAGAGAAGCCGATGCAGATGCGGGCCAAGGGGTAACTGGTTCAGGGCTGGTGAGTCAGGGCGAAGAGGCTCACAGCAGAAACAGATTGCTTCAGAATCACAAAGCAAAAAGACCCCGGGCCTGCGCCTCGGGGTCTTTTTCGCTTTTGCTGCCGGGATTACTGCTTGGACATTTCGATGTCGATGGTGAAGGTGACATCGTCGCCGAGCATGGGGGCGGTGTACTTCTGGCCGAAGTTGAAGTCCTGCCGGCTTAGGGTGCCGGTGGCGGAGAAGCCGCTGACGGTGGTGCCGCCCATCCCCTTCTGGGGTGCGGCCGGGCCGTCGACAATCAGGGTGACGGGCTTGGTGACGCCGGCCAGGGTGAGTTCGCCGGTCATCTTGAGCTTTTCGCCGTCTTTGGCGAGGCTGGTGGACTTGAAGGTGATGGTGGGGTTGGCGGCGAGATTGAAGAACTCGGGCGACTTGAGGTGGTCATCGCGCTTGGGCTCGTTGGTGTTGACGGTAGCCACGTCGATGGTGGATTCGACGCTGGACTTGGTGATGTCCTTTTCGTCGAGTTTGACAGTGCCGGAAACCTTGGAGAAGGAGCCGTTGACGTGCGAGACGCCAAGGTGGGCGATGCGGAACTCGACGCCGGAGTGGACGGGGTCGATCTTCCAGGTGGTCATCTGGGCGCCGGCTGCGGAGACGAGGGTTGCGGCGAGAAGCAGGGCGGCGGAGCGAAGTACGGTCGTGACGTTCATGAGAGATCCTCTGCGAAGCGAGATGGGTGCGAGTGACTGGACAAGGAAAACCCGTGGTTCATGGTAGCTGATGAACATCAGATGGCGGCTACGGAAGTCTCGCTTCAAATAAAGATGTTTCAACAGGGTCCAGTCGTTCAACGGAGCGGGTTAGACTTTTGGTGTCGGGGGATTTGTCTTGGTCGGACTACACGCGCGGGATCTGGAACTGGCGGGATCGTACGTTACGGAGCAGGACTGGCAGGCGTACACGCCGGAACAGCATGCGGTCTGGCAGGAGCTGGTGGAGCGGCGGCTGCCGCAGCTGGAGCGTCATGCCTGCGCCGAGTACCTGGATGGGTTCGCGCAGATTGGCCTGCGGGTCGACCGGATTCCGGAGCTGGCGGCGGTGAGCCGGCTGCTGGCGCCGCGGACGGGCTGGGCGTCGACGCCGGTGAGCGGGTTCCTGCCGGCGGGGGCGTTCTTCGAGATGCTGGCGGCGCGCCGGTTTCCGACGACAACCTGGCTGCGCTCGCGCGAGAGCATGGACTACACGCCGGAGCCGGACATCTTCCACGATGTGTTCGGGCATGTGCCGCTGCATGCGCACCCGGTGTTCGCGGATTTTCTCGAGCACTACGGGAAGATCTGCGCGGAGATTTTGGACCGCCCGGAGGCGCTTGAGCGGCTGGGCCGCCTGTTCTGGTTCACGGTAGAGTTTGGCGTGATCCGTCAGCGCGGGGAGATCAAGGTGTATGGCAGCGGGCTGATCAGTTCGCATGCGGAGTGCACGCGGGTGCTCGAGGGCGGGTGCGAGATAAGGGATTTTGAGCTGGAGGCGGTGCTGAGCCAGCCGATGAAGACGAGCACGATGCAGCCGGTTCTGTTCGCGGTGGATTCGTTCGAGCAGATCTACGAGGCGGCGCGGCGGGCGGAGGCAACGCTGTGAGGGGTTTGCTGGCTTGCCTGTTGCTGATGCCCGGGGCGGCCCGGGCGCAGCAGGGTGCTGCGCCGGTGGCGGGGAGCATCATTTCGCCTTCGCGGCCGATTCCGACGGGGCTGGCGCCGGGGATGCAGAGCCGGCTGGTAGGGGAGTCGGCGGCGGGCAAGACGTATGCGATCGTCTTCCGCAAGGGGGATGAGGTGCTGAGCGGGCTGACGGACTTTGCGATTGCCGAACACATCCTGGACGCGCACTTTACGGCGATCGGTGCGGTGAGCGGGGCGACGCTGGGGTGGCTCGACCTGTCGCAGAAGGTTTACCGGGCTATCCCGGTGAAGGAGCAGGCGGAGGTGCTTTCGATGATGGGCGATATTGCCAGCTTCAACGGCAAGCCGGTCGTGCACGCGCACCTGGTGCTGGGGCGGCGCGATGGCAGCACGGTGGGCGGTCACCTGTGGGAGGCGCATGTCAACCCGACGCTCGAGGTGTTCCTGACGACGGGGACGGTGGCGCTCGAGAAGGTGCCGGATGATGCTTCGGGGATGAAGCTGATCGACCCGGCTCGTTCGAAATGATGGTGCTGCGGTGGGTTTTGTTTTGCCTGGTTTGCGCGGTGGGCACCGCGCAGACGGTGCCAGTGCTGATGCTGAGCGACCTGCACTTCGATCCGCTGCACGACCCGGCGAAGGCGGACCGGCTGGTGGCTGCGCCGGTCTCGCAGTGGGCTCCGATCCTGAGCGAGCCGGACTCGGCGCTGCAGGCGGAACGATTTGCGCTGCTGCAGACCAGCTGCAATGCGAAGGGCGTGGACACGGACTACGCGTTGCTAACTTCCAGCGTGCGGGCAGCGCAGGTGCAGGCAAGGGGAGCGCAGTTTGTTACGGTGACCGGGGATGTGCTGGTGCACGACTTTGACTGCCGGTTCCGGCTGTCGGCGCACGGTGGGGATTTTGCCGAGTTTGCGGAGAAGACGACGAATTTTGTCCTGCAGACGCTGGTCGGGGCGTTCCCGGTGCCGGTGTATTTTGCGCCAGGAAACAACGATTCGAGCTGCGGGGATTATCGGTCGGATCTCGGCGACCGGTATCGCAAGGCGACGAGCGCAGGAGTGATGGCGGGGCTGCGGGGGGCGGCGCCCGCCGAGCTGAGCCGGGCGCGGACGGACTATGAGGCGGTGGGGAGCTACGGGGTGACGCTGCGGGCGCCGCGCCGGATGCGGCTGCTGGTACTGGACGATGTATTTCTGTCGGATAAGTACGAGGGCTGCTCGGGCAAGACGGACGAGGCGGCGGCGACGGCCGGACTTGCCTGGCTCGAGGGGGAACTGGCGGCGGCGCGCAAGCAGCGGCAGGCGGTGTGGGTGATGGGGCACATTCCGCCGGGGGTGAATGCGTACGCGACGCTTTCGAAGCTGAGGAATGTATGTACGTCGGGTGCGACGACGATGTTCCTGGGGTCGGACCGGCTGAACGATCTGCTGACGGGCTACGCGGATGTGGTGCGGCTGGGACTGTTCGGGCACACGCACTCGGATGAGCTGCGGCTGTTGCGGGGGGCGGGGGGCGAGGTGCCGGTGAAGCTGGTTGCGTCGATCTCGCCAGTGCACGGGAACCGGCCGACGTTTACCGTGGCGCAGGTGGATGGGCGGACGGCGAAGCTGGTGGATTACGCAGTCTGGATCGCGTCGAACGATACGGGGAAGAACACGACGTGGGAGCGGGAGTATGACTTTCGCGAGACGTACCAGGAGCCGGATTTTTCGGCAGCGGCGGTGGGCGACCTGATCCGGCGGCTGCAGGCCGATAGCGGGGGTGCAACGACGGCGGGCCGGACGTATGCGCGGTACTTCACGCCGGGCATGCTGCCGTTGTTGCGGCTGGTCTGGACGGACTATGCGTGCTCGTTTGACAACCTGACGGAAGCGGGCTTCAAGGCGTGTGTCTGTAAGAAGTAGCTTTCGCGGGAAGAAGTCAAACCTGGATGGCGCGGCCGATGAGCAGCAGCAGGGGGGCTTCGCCGGGTGACGACGCGGGCAGGCCGGCGACCGTGGTCCAGACGACGCGCTGCTGGGGGGTCGAGGCTTTCGAGACGGCGGCGACGGGGGTTGCGGGCGCGATGCCGGAGTCGATGAGCGAGGCGGAGAGTGCGGCGAAGTCGCGGCCGGGCATGTAGAGGACGAGGGTTGATTCGGCAGGGAAGGCGCCTTCCCACGCGACGGCCTGGGGCTTGCCGTGGGCGTGGTGGGCGGTGGCGAGGATGAGCTTCGAGGCGGAGTTGCGGTCGGTGAGCGGGGTTTCGAGCGCGGCGGCGACGGCGAAGGCGGCGGTGATGCCGGGGACGATCTCGAACGGGATGCGGGCACCGCGGAGGGCTTCGATCTCCTCATTGGCGCGACCAAAGACGAGTGGGTCGCCGGACTTGAGGCGGACGACGGAGGCGCCGCGCCCGGCGTGGAGCAGCATGAGCGCGTGGATGCCGGCCTGGGTGATCCGGGGCTGGCCGCAGCGCTTGCCGACGGGGATGATTTCGGCGGCGGGGTTGGCGAGCGCGAGGACGTCGTCCGAGACGAGATCGTCGGGGAGGATGACGTCGGCGGATTCGAGCAGCCGGAGGGCGCGGAGGGTGAGCAGGTCGGGAGCGCCGGGGCCAGCGCCCACGAGGTAGACCGTGCCGGGGGTCGCGGTCACTCGGCGGCTGCCTTGCGGGGGTTGGTGAGGGCGTGCTGGCGGGCGTAGGCGCGCGAGGGGCAGGCGTCGAAGCCGCAGACCTCCCGGGTGGCGAGGGTGTGGAGGAGCTGCTTGCGGGCTTCGTTGAGGGGCTCGAGTTGCAGGACCTCGCGGCGCAGGTTGCCGAGCTCTTCGAGCCACGCGCCGAGGTCGAGCGGGAGGGCGGCGTTGAGCTCCTTGCGCAGGCGCTGGGCGAGCGCGGGGGAGGCGCCGGCAGTCGAGATGGCGATCTGCAGGTCGCCACGCTTGACGATCGACGGGAAGTAGAAGTCGCAATAGGGCGGGTCGTCGACCGCGTTGCAGATGATGCTTTTACCGGTGGCCTCGAGGTAGACGGCGCGGTTGACGGCGGGGACATCGGTGGCGGTGACCACGAGGAAGGCGTCGTCGGTGACGTCTCCCGGTTGGTAGGGCCGCTGGTGCCAGGTGATCTCTCCGGAGGCGGCGAGCGCCTGGATGGCGGGCGAGGCATCGGGCGCGATGACGGTGACTGCGGCTTCGGCGGCGCGGAGCGATTCAATCTTCGATTCGGCGAGGTTGCCGGCGCCGATGACGATGCAGGGCCGAGCGGTCAGCTTGAGGAAGATGGGGAAGAGCGCCATAGGTTCATTCTACGAGTTGATGGGCTACCGGGCTTCGCGGCGGTATAGGATGTTGGCGTGAATCTCCCTGTCCAAGCCCCTGTCCTGCCGATGCTGGCCAAGCGTGTCGATGAGATCCCGAAGTCGGGTGACTGGCTGTTCGAGCCGAAGTGGGATGGCTTTCGGACGGTGGTCTTTCGCGACGGGGAAGAGTTGTTGATCCAGAGTCGCGACGGCAAGCCGTTGAACCGTTATTTTCCGGAGCTGGTGGCGACGCTTACCGGACAGCTGCCGCAGCGCTGTGTGCTGGACGGCGAGATCGTCATCGCGGCAAAGAAGGGGCTGGACTTCGACGCATTGCAGCTGCGGGTTCATCCCGCGGCCTCGCGGGTGAAGTTGCTGGCGGAGCAGACGCCGGCGTCGATCGTGTTTTTTGACCTGCTGAGCCTGGGCGATGAGGACCTGACGAAGGCGGGCTTCGCAGAGCGTGCGGCGAAGCTGAGCGAAGTGCTGGCGGGGGCGAAGCCGCCGATTCATCAGACACCGTCGACGCGCGACCGCGGGGTCGCGCAGGACTGGTTCTCGCGCTTCGAGGGGGCGGGGCTCGACGGCGTGATGGCAAAGCCGGCGGGGGGAGCGTACACGCCGGATAAACGGACGATGTTGAAGATCAAGCACGAACGGGACTGCGACTGCGTGGTGGGCGGGTTTCGCTGGCACAAGAACGGGGAGGGGACGGCGATCGGGTCGCTGCTGCTGGGTCTTTACGATGCTGCGGGCGCGCTGCAACACGTTGGCGTCTGCGCGAGCTTTACGCAGGCGAAGCGGGAGGAGCTGGTTGAGTTTTTGAAGCCATACCGGACGGACTCTGCTGCGGGGCATCCGTGGGCTTACGTGACGGGCGAGGGGCGGCAGCCGGGCGCGGCGAGCCGCTGGAATGCGGGCAAGGATCTGTCGTGGGAGTTATTGCGGCCCGAGTTGGTGGTCGAGGTGGCGTATGAGCACATGCAGGGCGACCGCTTCCGCCATCTCGCGCATTTCCGGCGGTGGCGCGAGGACAAGGCTCCGGCGGCGTGTACCTACGCGCAGCTGGAGGTGGTAGCGCCGCAGGAGTTGATGGCGATCTTCGCTGAGGCGCAGCCAGGGTAAAGAAGCTGGTCTCAGGCGTGCTGGGGCTGCGGCTCGGTAACGCCTGAGGAGGGTTTCTTTACGCGGAGGTTATTGATCGCGTAGGCGATATACCGCCTCTCCATGCTGGGCGCATGGGCCATAAATTTGCAGGTTGCCAGGACCTGCTCCAGGATGAAGCGGGGTTGGTAGGCAGCGAAGTCGAGGCCCTTCTCGTGCTTGATCTTGTCGGCGATCCAGCCGAAGGTTTCGTCGGTGAGAACAAGGCCATTCTTGGCGCATTCGGCGTCGAAGATTTTACGGAAGAGCTCGGCGCTGGGCGGACCGATTTCAATCTTGTAGGGAAGCCGTCGCAGGAAGGCAGGGTCCATGAGGTCTTCGGGCTCGAGGTTGGTGGAGAAGATGACCAGCTCGTCGAAGGGAATGCTGAAGCTCTTGCCGGTGTGAAGCTTGAGGTAGTCGATGCGGCTTTCAAGCGGGACGATCCAGCGGTTGAGCAGCTCGGTGGGGCTGACCATCTGACGGCCAAAGTCGTCGATGACGAAGCAGCCGCCGAGCGCCTTCATGTGGAGCGGCGCTTCGTAGACATGCGAGGTGTTGTCGTAGCGCAGGTCGAGCATCTCGAGTGTGAGCTCACCACCGGCGATGACGAAGGGGCGGCGGCAGGGCACCCAGCGCGGATCGTATTCTTCGCGGCGCATGATGGAGGGCAGCATCTCGGTGTCGGACGAGACGGGGGCCATCTGGATGTGGATGCTGGGGTCGTGCACGCCGATGATCTGCCCGTCGACGATGACCGAGTATGGCACGTAGATCACATCGTTGAAGGTGTTGGCGAGCCGCAGGGCGACGGAAGTTTTGCCGTTGCCGGGTGGGCCGTAGAGCAGGACGGCGCGGCCGGAGTTGAGTGCGGGGCCGCTCTGCTCGATGAAGCTGTCCTCGAAGTTCAAACCTTCGAGCGACGCGCGGATGCGGTCGAAGGTGACGAGCTCGTTGGTGAGCTTCTGCAGGTTCACCTGGTCGACGAACTCTTCGAGGGTGACCGGGGCAGGGCCGGAATAGCGCGACTGCTGTACGGCATCGATGGCATAGCGGCGGCCTTCGTCGGTGAAGGCGTAGCTCATGTCCATGAGCTTGTCGGAGCGCATGCCGCGGGAGTAAAGGAGTTTGCGTTCGACACAAAGCTTGAGCAGCTCCATCACGATGTGTGAGGGCAGGCGGATGGCTTCGACAAGCTGCCGGACGGTTTCAAGACGGCCGTTGTACATCAGCTTCATGAGCAGGTTGATCAGCTCGTTGACGTCGATGTTGGTGGCCGCGATGTCGCTTGGCTCCGACGGCATGCGATGCAGAAAGGCGTTCAACTTCGCCTCGCTCATGGCGCCCATGGCGATGAGGTGGTCGCCGAGGCGGCCTCCGCGGGTGGCCTGCAATTCAAGAGCCCGCTCGACCTGTTCGGCGCTCACCTGCCTGGACCGGATCAGGAGATCTCCAAGCCGCATTTGCACTGTCTACCTGCCTCCGTGGCGGTGTCTTATGAAGTGGATTGAATCTGGACCGTGACTCTGCGTGAGCTTCAGTCTGCAGATGAACTAACGGTCATAGTACAGAGGCCGGGCCGTGAATGGCCGCACCGCAGACAGTTTGCGAGCGGGTGGCACATGCTGTGATACCTCCCCGGCGCGGGGTCACTCGGGCTGAGGGGCCTGCGCGGTCTTCCATTCTCGCGTGGGATCGTCGTCAGGATCGGGCGTGGCCTGCGGGGGCCGGCGATCCTCGGGAACGTTGCGCAGGTTTACGCGGATGCGGTACCAGATGTACGCCGCGCCGCGCATGCGATCGACCAGGACGTCTTCGATGGTGAGGGCCTGTGCGGCTTCAGAATGCGCCGTCTTCCAGCGTTCGAGGCCGGCGAGTGCGGCTTCCTTGTCGGGCGAGTTGGCGACCGTAATGAGCGGCATCTTCGATCGGACAGCAGTCTTCCTGGCGGCGGACTTCTGGGCCGGAGCCCGGGCGCGGGAGGGTGCGACGCGGGGCGCCTCGCCGGCGGACTTGGCGAAGTGCGGGGGCCAGGGCGCGTCACCGAGACCTTCGGCTTCATCGCGCGCAGCGAGATCGAGCAGCGGTTGGAGCGATGCGGCCAAACCGCCGGCGCCGGCGTGCGGGTCGCCGATGGCCTCGAAGCGAGCGGGCATGGTCAGTACGGTGAAGTCGGCCGGGTTGCAGTCAGGGACCTCGGCCCACGTGAGGGGCGCGGAGACGCGCGCGTCGGGCAGTGGGCGGACGCTGTAGGCGGAGGCGGTGGTGCGGTCCTTGGCGTTCTGGTTGTAGTCGAGGAAAACACCATGGCGCTCTTCCTTCCACCACTTCGAGGTGGCAAGCTTCGGGACGCGGCGCTCGACCGCGCGGGCCAGGGCGAGTGCTGCGCGACGGACCTCGGTGAAGCTCCACTGCGGCAGGATGGGAATATTGATGTGCAGGCCGCGGCTACCGCTGGTCTTGGGAAAGGCGGGAAGCCCGAGTTCATCGAGCAGCGCCTTAACCTCGAGCGCGACGAGACGGACATCGCCGAACTCGACGCCGGGGCCCGGATCGAGATCGACGCGCAGCTGATCCGGATGTTCGAGGTCGCCGGTGCGCACGGGGTGCGGGTGCAGCTCCATGCAGCCCAGGTTGACGATCCAGGCGAGGGCCGCGGCGTTGTCGACGACCACCTCCTCGGCTGTTCTGCCAGAAGGGAAGGAAAGGGTGGCTGTCCGGACGAAGGAGGGCAGGTCCGAGGGGGCGCGCTTCTGGTAGAAGGGCTCGGCTTCGGCGCCGTTAACGAAGCGCTTGAGCACGATCGGACGATCGGCGACGCCGGCCAGGGCGCCGGGACTCACGGCCAGGAAGTACTGGACGAGCTGCAGCTTTGAGAGCTGCACGTCACGGGTGAAGTAGAGCTTTGCCGGGTGCGAAACGCGCACCGTGTGGCCCTCTACCTCGAGCAGTTCGGCGTCATCGGATTTACTCACCGGCACAGGATATACCGGGAAGGGCGGGTGCGTCGTCAGCCGGAAGCATGCGATCGGAGGAATCCTACGGCCGGCTTGCATCGTCTGTTCCAGGATGAAATGGTTTCGGCAGCTGGAGGCCAGGCTGCATCGCTACGCGCTGCGGCACCCGGAGGTTGGCTGGGAAGAGGCTGTGATGCCGCAGGTGCCGGGAAGCGTGCCGCGGAGCCTCCATCTGTACGGCGTGACCGAGAGTTATCTGAAGACGTACTGGTTTCTGTTGCCGCTGGACTACCTGCTGCCGTTTGAGCGGGGCGCGGTGACGACGATCGGCCTCTGCGACCATCGCTATGTCGCGCATCCTGCAGGGCAGGTGGATGCGCGTGCGTTGTTTCCTGAGGCGGGCGCGGGAAGACTCCCTGCCGCGGGGAATTAGGCTACTTCACGCCACTCAGCATGCCGTGCGACATCTTGATGCCGACGGGGCCGAGCAGCACGATAAAGAGGCTGGGAAAGATGCAGAGGACGAGCGGGAAGATGATCTTGACGGTGGTTTTCGCTGCGAGTTCTTCGGCGCGCTGCCGGCGCTTCTGCCGGATGCCGTCGCCGAACTCGCTCAGGGCGCGGGCGATGGGCGTACCGAAGCGTTCGGTCTGCGCCAGCATGTTGACGAAGCCGTCGAGCTCCTCGAGGTCATTGCGCCGGGCCATCGACTGCCAGGCTTCGAGCCGCTGCATGCCGGCGCGCTGCTCGCGGTTGATGCGCAGAAACTCCTGCTGCAGGGCGGGGTGGCGGACGCCAAGCTCGAGCGCAACGCGCAGGATTGCCTGATCGAGACCGAGCCCGGCGTCGACGCAGATGACGAGCAGGTCGACCGCGTCGGGCACGCTGAGGCGTAGCTTCTCCTTGCGGGATTTGATGATGCGGGTCAGGATGAAATCGGGCGCGAGGTAGGCAACGCCGGGACCCGCCAACATGAAGAAGGTGCGGTTCCACGGTGAGAAGGATGCGGCAACGATGGCGAGCAGGGGACCCAGCATGCGTGACACGAGATAGAGGTCCTGGTGATTGCTCTCGTTGATGCCGGCGCGTTCGAAGCGCAGGGTCAGCCCCGGGTTGATGGACATGCCGAGGTGGTCGCGCAGCCAGCCCAGGGCGCCGTATAGGCGATCTTTGGGGCTCACGCTGATGACGGGAAGGGCGAGTTGCGTGGACGAGCTAAGAATCTCATGCACGCGGCGCGAGCTGTTGCTGAGCCGGCGTTCGGCGAGCGCCGACATCACCACGCCAAAGAGGCAAAAGGTGCTCAACATCATCATTCCGTAAAAGAGATAGCTCATAGCGGTTCCTATACCTTGATGTCGACAATCTTGCGAATGATGAGACCGCCAACGGCAATCAGAAAGGCGCTGCCGGCAAGCAGCATTTTGCCGATCTTCTCGTGAAACAGGACGTCCGAGTAGCCCGGGTTGATGACGTTCAGGATGACCAGCATGACGATAGGCATCGACGCCAGGATCATGCCGGTGAGCCTGCCCTGCGCGGTTTTGGTCTGGATTTCACCGTGAATCTTCAGCCGCTCGCGGATCAGTTTCGCGGAGCGATCGAGGATGTCGATCAGGTCGCCGCCGGTTTCCTTCTGCACGAGCACGGCGGTGATGAAGAAGTGCAGGTCTTCCGACGGAACGCGCTCGCCGACCCCAAGCAGCGCCTCGCGGAAGGGAATGCCGAACTTCTGGTGCTGAAAGCACAGGGCAAATTCCTGGCACAGCGGTGCAGGCGTCTGCTGCGAGATGACCTCGAGCGATGAGCCGGTGGAGTGGCCGGCACGCAGCGCGCGCGACATGAGGTCGATTGCGTCCGGAAGTGCTTCGTTGAACTTATTGACCCGCCGAGACCTGAGAAAAAGCAGACGGCCGATCGGCAGGAACGAAGCGGCGGCGCCGACGAGCACGCTGAGGATCGGGATGCCCAGCGTCATCTGGAGCACCATTGCCAGCGCGAGACCGAGCCCGCTGCAGGCGATGAGAGTCTTGCCTACCGTGGTCGTTCCGCCTGTGTGCAGGATCAGCTTTTCGAGCCACTCGCCGGTTGTGTAATTCTTGGCAGCATCGCCGAGGCGTTCGCTCAGACTCGTCTTGTCTTTTCGTGAAAGCTCGATCTCATCTTCATCCTGGTCGGAGGTCTTCCGCAAAATGTCCTGCACGCGCAAGCGCACCGTTTTCTGCGAGATCGGCGAACGCGTGCTGTACAGAACGATGACAGACGTCAGCAGCAGGAGTCCGAAGAAGACCAGCATGAGCAGCATCGCGGTTAGACCTCCACCGTGACGTCGAGCACACTCAGGTCGAAGGGTATGCCGGCCTGCTGGAGCTTTTCGACAAATTTGGGCACCACGCCGGTGCCGCGGAAACGGCCCTTGATCTTGCCGTTGGGCCCGAGACCATGCTTCTCGAAGACGAAGAGATCCTGCATGCTTACGATGTCTCCGCTGGTGCCGGTGATCTCGCTGATGTGCGTAATGCGGCGGCTTCCATCGCCGAGGCGCGAGGCCTGGAGGATGATGTGGACGGCCGATGCGATCTGGGTGCGGATCGCCTTTTCCGGCAGGGCTACGGTGCCCATCATGCACATGGTTTCGAGACGCGAGATCGCATCGCGCGGGCTGTTCGCGTGTACGGTAGTAATCGAGCCATCGTGTCCGGTGTTCATCGCCTGCAGCATGTCGAGCGCTTCTTCGCCGCGGATTTCGCCAAGGATGATGCGGTCGGGACGCATACGCAGGGCGTTGATGACGAGCTCGCGCTGGCGGATCGCGCCCTTGCCTTCAACGTTCGGGGGCCGGCATTCAAGTCGCGCCACATGCTTTTGCTTGATCTGCAGTTCGGCCGAGTCTTCGATGGTCACGATGCGTTCGTCGTGGGCGATGTAGCCGGATAAAACGTTCAAGAGCGTGGTCTTACCGGCGCCGGTTCCACCGGAAACGACGATGTTAAGCCGCGCCTGCACGGCCACCTTCAGGAGCTCCAGCATTGCCGGGATCATCGCGTTGTGCTTCAGCAGATCCTGCGCGCCGAGCGGGGAGCTGCCGAAGCGGCGGATCGAGAGCAGGGGACCATCGACTGCGAGCGGCGGAATGACGATGTTGACACGAGACCCATCGAGGAGGCGTGCGTCCACCATCGGGGACGACTCATCGATACGCCGGCCAACTGCCGAGACGATCTTATCGATGATGTGCATCAGGTGGCCGTTGTCGCGGAAGACAACGCTGGTCTCTTCGATCTTGCCGCGCCGTTCCACGTAGACGAGGTTGTGCGTGTTGACCAGGATGTCGCTGACGGTTGGATCATGCAGCAGAGGCTCGAGCGGGCCGAAACCGAAGACCTCGTCCATGACCTCTTTGGCCAGCAGATCGCGGTCCGCTGCGCTCAACGGCACGTTCTGTTCGCCCACCAGCTGGCCGATCGTGACGAGCAGCTTCTGACGCCCGGCGACATCATTCTCGAGCGAGGACAGCTGCTCGAGATCAACGCGTTGGATCAGCTCCTGGTGCACCGCCGTCTTGAGCTGGTTCTTGGCCGCCTCGGTGAGCACGAGGCTGCTGCGGACTTCGACGTTTACTGCGGGCCGCGTGGGCGTCGTCATGTAGAGCGATACATCTTGCATCGGGACACCTGTTGGAGCGGTTCACGAACGTGAGGGATCAGGGTTAGAAGGAGAAGAGCGACTTTCGTTTGACCTTCGTCGTCATGGTCGGCGTCTCGGGCGCGGCAAGCCGCTCCGCCCATTTGGCGAGGGCCACGGTGAACGGGCTTTTCTGCTGCGGTGCCACAGGTTCGCCTTCGTTCAGTGCGCGCAACAGCCCGCCGAAGTTGTTCGGGACGCAGATCGAGATGGGAAAGCGCACCGCCTGTTGAATGTCCTTTGCGCTTACGGCGTCGTCGGAGGTTGACCGGTTGATGACGATCTTGACCTTGTCGGCCAGCCCGCTGACGAGCGTCAGGTGTTCGACACGCCTCACCAGGTCGCGCAGCGCGGCGATGTCGGGGGTGCAGATGAGGGTGACCTCGTCGCAGGAGGCCGTGACGGTGGGAAACCATTCGGTGTATTCAAGCGAGCTGTCGAACAGGATGAAGTCGTAGCGCGCGCGGAGATAGTTCATGACCTGCGTGATGGCTTCACCGGAAGCCTCCGGGATGCGGGCGCAGGAGTTCGGGGAGGGAATCACATCGAGCCCGCTGCGGTGGCGGAGAACGAAGCCATCCAGCAACTCCGAATCGAGCCGCTGCGCGTTTCGGATCAGCTCGTCGAAGAAGTAGACGCCTTCCTTGAGGCCGAGGTGAAGCGCAACGTGACCGAGTTCGTGCTTGTGATCGATCAGCAGAACCTTCTTGTGATGCGTCTTCACCAGGTGGGTGGCGAGGTGCACGGCGAGCGTGGTGTTGCCCACACCGCCCTTCACTCCGTAGAAGGATAGGATTCGTCCGGAGCCGCGCGGCGGCGGCGGCGCATGGTAGGTCGTCTGCTGAAAGCGCACCAGAAGGGTGCTCAGGGCAGCCTGATCCATCGGCGGTTTCATGACGTCATCGCATCCCGCCCGCATGGCGCGGAGCAGAAACTCGGCCTCGGTGCGCATGGATACCGCGACCAGCTTCAGGCGGTGCGGCAGCAATTGACGAAGCCGTTCCATGGTTTCGAAGGCGAGTTCGGTCTCCTGGTCGCAGTCGATGAGAGCGACACAGCCCGGTGCCTGGTCAAGCGCTTCAGGAAACTTCGGCCGCTTCTCAGCCGAAATGTACTCCTTGAACTGGCCGATGAAGTCGAAGCCTGGAAGCGACGCCGTGGTGTCCATGATCGCGAGCGCGACTTCGTCCGACACGCAGACGGTGAAGACGGCCTGCTGGGTTACGGTTGGCACCTCAACGGTTTCGCTACGCTCCTTGACTGCGGCTGGGCTTGCCATCAACGCTTCTCCTCAGACTTTTGTGCCGCACCCAGGTAGGAATCAAACTTCCCCGTGTTGAGGAACGGCACCGGGAAGGCCGGTTCTACCGGAGGCTTGTCTGCCCCGGGCGTGCTCTTCAGTGGGTCGACTACCGAGGCGGTGACGACCATGATCAGCTCGACATCGGAGTGATTGAGTCCCTTTGACCGGAAGAATTCGCCGAGGATCGGGACGTTTGCGATGCCCGGGATACGGCCCAGGGCATCGGTGGTCCGGCGGTCGAGCAGCCCGGTCAGCGCAAAGCTCTGGCCGTCCTTCAATTCCACTTCAGTCTCCGCGCGGCGCGTTGCCAGCGCCGGTACGGTGAAGCCGGAGATCGAAACGGCATTGGCGAAGTCGAGCGTGCTGACCTCGGGGCTGATCTTGAGGTGGATGGTGCCGTCCGCATTGACCAACGGGGTGAAGTCCACCTTGACGCCATAGGGCCTGAACTGAATGGTGACCGCGACCCCCGAGCCGGTGCCACCCCCGCCCTGGGCGACGGGAAAGGGGAACTCACCGCCGGACAGGAAGCGTGCCGTCTGGCCGCTCAGCGTGGTAAGGTTCGGCTCCGCAAGGATCTGCAGGATGTTTTTCTGCTCAAGGTCCCGCACCGTCACTGCGACGCCGCCCGTCAGGTTCGAGAAGAAGAGGTTCAATGGGTCGCTTACCGCAATCGAAGTCGGCGTTGCGGTCGTCGTCACCGGGAACTGCCCGGTCGTGGTGCCGAAGACATTGGTGCCGGAGCGGGTTACATTGATGCCGAACTGCTCGAGCCTCGATCGGTCGAGCTCGGCGATGCGCAGGTTCAACTGCACCTGCTTGCCATGCACGGGCACGATGCGCAGCGAATTGACGACATCCTTGCTGTAGCTCGAGGCGAGCTTGACCATTCCCTGCGCGATTTCGGGCGTGGCCACAGCACCTGAGATCGTGATCCGCTCCTCGGCGCCTTCCACTTCGATGTTGTCGGTGGGGTAAGCCTCTTTCAAGGCTTCGCGCAACGCTGCAGGATCGATGTCCGCAGTCACCGTGTAGAGGCACGAGCGACCCTGGTCATCCCACACCACGAGACTGCTGAGCCCCGGCGCTTTCGCCGTCAGCACCAGCTGCTCCGGGCCGCCATTGAAGGTCTGCAGCACTGCCGGGTTCCCGATGTAGATGCGCCGCATCGGCGCCGTGCCGTGCAGAATCATCGACTGACCCACGATCACATGGAGCTTCTCGGTCGCCTTCGTGCTGTCGAGTTTCAGATGCAGCCGGTTGGCCGACGCCCCGGAGAGATCAGCCGCGATCGCAGGATGGGGCGCGGCGCTCTGGCCGCAGGCGACGGCGCCGTTTAATAACGCGGCAAGGCCAAGCGTCGTGAGGGGCAGGGAGTTGCGAAGCATCATTACTTGCCCGCCTTGAAGGTTTCGCTCGAGACCTTGTCGCCGGCGAAGGTTTCGACCAGCAGCTGGGGGGGCGGGGTTGCAGCCTTGTGCACGCGGGGGGCGGCTTGACGGAGCACCGGCTCTGCTGCGGCCACCGGGAGGCTATGGCCGGCGACCAGTTGCGCCAGGTCGACGGGCGAATCGTCCGACTTTACCTTGTCCGATCCGCTGCGCAGGATGAAGTGAATCGTCCCTTGCAGGCTTGCCAGCACGGCACGTTCTGCGTCGGCCGGGCTCAGCAGAAGCGTCACCACGGTCACGGTTGCCGGCTTGCCTTCGGGGTCAGGCTGAACCTGGTGTCCCGCCGCCAGCACCTGCGCGTTCTGCAGCACGATGAATGTCGTGGGCTCGGGATTCTTGTCGGTGTGAACCGTTGCCAGGACATCCACGTGCGAGTCCGGAAGCAGGAAGCCGGCGACCCCGACGATCTCGTCCGAGCGGAGCGCGATCGCGCGCATGCCGTCGGGAATGCGACTCGCCAGACCCGCACCGGCACCCGGCGCTGAAAGAAACCTTTCGGTAATCGGCTGTCCGTGTTCCACCGGGTACAGCAGCGTTCTGCCGACCAGCGTCTCCGGACGATCGAAGGCACCTGCGACCGCTGCATCGCTGGGCCAGTCGAGACTCACCAGGTCTTCGGCACGGATCTTCTCGCCTGATGCCATCGCGTGAGCGGGTGCGATGTAATGCAACTCCGGCGCCCGGCGGCTTGCGTTCGCGGTGAGCTTTCGGCCGAGCATCCAGGTGCAGAGCGCCGAGACCAGGAATCCAATGGTGAGCGCGGTGGAGATCCGTTTGAAATTCATCGGGTCACCCCGGACTCTCCGCTTGCAACGACGCGGTTGCCTCTCATCATCATGGCTATGCCACTCCATCTTCACGAACTGATTCTGAAAATCCGCGCAGAACACAGCGCTTTTGCAGCTTGCCTCTTCACCTTAGTGAGAGCAAACGTTCGCTGCCATCCCCCGATCGGGTCTGGCCTGTGAGACCCGCAGGGTCAAGGCTTGCGCTGTTTTGGGGCGTTCCGCGTCTGCGCGCGTGTTCTATCCGGATGGCTTGGGCCGCTTGTCAGTTGAAGGTCCCAACCTTCGAGAGGTTGGCATTCGGTGCCGGGCTCAGCGCGAGCTTGATGACGCCGCTGCCCGACAGGTTCAGCTGATCGACAATGATCTCGCCCAGCACGTACGTGCCGCTGCTTGCGCCGCCGCTGATATTCAGGATGTCGCCGTAGCCGGTCGAGTGAAAGTAGAGCGCGCCCGAAAAGGTCAAGGCTCCCGACCCTGAAAAGGTGGGCTGCGTCGTGTTCCCATGATCTTGGTAAAAGAGGATTCCGCGACTCCCGGGCGTGCCGCGAGCGTCGCTGGTGTCGTTGCCGGAATCCCAGTAGGTCGCATTCTTCGTGCACTGGCCGTACAGGACATTGCCGGACAGGGTGCTGGGCATGCTCAGGGCTGCCGGTGGCGAGGATCCGTCGCAGGTCAGGTCGGTTGTCATTACATTGTCGACCTTGGACGCCGCGCAACCCGAGCATCCGGAGACGCTGAACGATCCGGTCAGGAAGTAGAACATGACGCCGTCGGTCTGCTGGTAGCCGGACGGCTTGGCCACGCGCAGCGTGTTGCTGCCGCTCGATGTGAACGAACCGTTCAGGTAGTAAATCCCCGGCTTGAAGATTGCCGTGGAATAGTTGTTGATGACAGTAAGACCGGAAGGGTAGTAACCGGGGCCGTATTCGATACAGGCCTGGTTCACGTTGCCGGTTGCGCCCGAGTTGTCAGGGCAGCCATCGGTTTTGTAAGGCACCCAGGTTCCGCTCGTGCCGGTTGAGGGCGTCAGGCTTTTGATGCTCGCGGGCGCGCCGACACTCGCATACGGATCAAGCACCGGGAGCACACTCGACTTCCAGCTGCCCGTCGTGCCGCCCTTGTATCCGGTCGACGAACCGTTCGTCGGGATCGCTGACGGACCGCCTACGATGCCGACATCGGAGCCGGTCTGCGCGGAGCCGCCGTTGCTCAAATCGATAATCCCGGAGGCCGACCATTTGATCGCGGTCGCGCTCGAGGAGTTGACCTGCAGGCCACGGCCCGGGCCTCCGATGATGTCGAGCGCACCGCCTCCTGAGTAGGTCAGCGCACCCGAGATGGTCGGGTTCAGAATGACCATGGGCGCCGCACCCTTCACCTGTGCGATTCCGCAGGTGCTCTGGACGTTCATCGTCAGATAACGGGATCCGTGCAGCAGGGTCATCAGGTACATCTGTACGTTTTCCGAGATCGACACCTGCAGAAACGGATAGGTCCCGCCGCCCGCCGTGACCCCCGAAACCGTCGATGGAAAGGCCCAAGAAACCGAGTTCGAAGGCGATCCTGAGACCAGCCCGGTGCCGTTATAGCCGTTCGCCTTTGCGTAAAAACACATGGTCGCGGACGGGCTTCCGACGCAGTTGCTGTTGGTCCCGGGCGTGAAGCCGGTCTTGGTCAGGGTTGCGCCGCTGTTGGTGGCGAGCATGTCGAGTGCGCCCGCATCGCAGGCTGCATCTGCGGCGGCAGTGGCCGCCTGGCGGTGCAGCCAAACGTTGGTCAGATCAACCGCGAACCCCAGCATTCCGATCAGGAAAAATCCCAGGATGAGTACGAGTGAGACGACTGCCTGGCCGGCCTCGGGCTCCATCGGGATCTGTGGCTCACAATCGTTGGCGTCGCCCATGACTAGTACTGGATCCTTCCCTGGGACGTGATCGAGAACGGCTGCGCGAAGCCGGCATAGGAGACAAACGGCGCGTAGGTATAAGTGATCGTCACCACGACGCGTGAGGGTGCGGCACTGCCGGTGCTGTCGGGATAGTTCACCGCGACGTTCATCCCCGAGATTTTTGCGACATAGGCCGCCGCGTAATTGTTCACCGCACTGATCACGTTCGCTGCGGAGGAATCGCCGCAGCCGGTGGACGGTCCGCTGCAGTTGGAACTGTTCGTCCCGTGCTCGACGGCGTACCGGGTGCCGACCCGCGCGGCCTCGGAATAGACGCCGAACGTGTACACCATCATGCAGAACTGGATGATGCCAAGCATCAACATGAAGATGATGAGGTAGCAGAACGCACTTTCGACCTGGACCGAGCCCGAATCATCTGAAACGCTCCGCTCGAGTAACTCCATCAGTCCTCCGCCCGCATCGCCACCTGGCGATGAAACGTCAGGCTCGGCATCAGCGTTGCTCCGAACAGACCCATCTTGATCGGCGGATCGAGGGTGTACGTCACATCCACCTGTTGCAGGATGAACGTGGGTGCTTCCGGATCGGCGGCCGGCGTGTAAGCTGTTCCCGCAACCCCATAGCTGGTGCACTTGGCAAGGTTGTTGGCGACGCCATTCTGCTTGCTGCAGACTTGGATCGCGGTAGTCGTTCCGGAGTTCGCGAATCCCACCAATCCAGAGGCCGCTTCGCCCGACACGGTCGCCACGTTGTTCATAGGACCAGCGGCGGGCAGGGTCGTCTGTCCTGCGGACTGGTACCCCGCGCTCGCATAGTTGGTCGCATCGCGTGTCACCGAGGTGACGCCCGCAGCAACGATAAAGTAGTAGCCAAAGTTGACGGCGTACGCCAGCAGCAGCACCATCAGCGGCATCGCCGCTGCCAGTTCCACCAGGCTCTGGCCTGAAACCGACCGCAGCAAGCCCCCGGTCCTCGAGAGAGTACCCGCCGTGTCGTCTGCTTGTTGCATCCTGTCCATGCCCTGGACATGAGGGTAAGGTTACTGGCGCTCAGGGGACATAGCACGGACGGGTGACGCGAACTGCTGAAAACTTAATCCACTCAGGCGTCGACTGCGTGTGCGCCCCGGGCTGGCGGGGCATCGCGCTCGACCGGCGGAATCGCCGCGCCGTTCAACTGCGCGCGCAGATCGTCATCGGGGGTGCGCGCAAAGTATGCCCGTAAATCTTCATTCGGTTGACGTGCGGTGAGATACCCGCGGAGCAGCCGTTCAATGGCGGCCGGCGTATCCTCGGCGCTGGCCCGGAAGCCCAGCGGTCGCGCCGGTCGCGCATACTTGCCGACCGCTCCGCCGACGCAGAAATAGAAGGCATCGGTGATGACGCCATCCTTCTTCAGCTTCTTGCCCTCAAGACCAATGTCCGCAATCCAGTGCTGCCCGCAGGAGTTGGTGCAGCCGGTGACGTGCAGCTTGATCTGCTGATCGAAGCCGGGCAGCCGCTCCTCCATCTCGGAGACGAGCCACTTTGCGAAGCCCTTGGTCTCGGCGATTGCCAGCTTGCAGAATTCCGTCCCGGTGCACGCGACGGCGCCGCGCCAGAAGGGCGAGACTTCCACCTGCAGATCGATCGCATGCAGGTCGGCCACCAGATCCTTCACCGCCGCATTGCGCACGTTCACCACCACGATGTTCTGCATAATCGTCGCGCGCAGGTGTCCGTCGCCATGCTTTTCAGCAAGGTCGGCAAGCGCGGCAAGCTGGTCACCCGAGAGCCGGCCACGCAGAACGCTGGCGCCGACAGCGGAGAGTCCGGGCTGCTTCTGCGGCGTGATGCCGACGTGATCGCGATAAACATCATCCGGGACTACGTCTTCGGTGACAGGCGAAGGGTCGAGCTTATAGCCGAGCTTCTCTTCAATAGCCTCGAGCATTGATTCCGCCGTCCAGCCGTGGCGCATAAAGAGGTACTTGATGCGGGCGCGGGTGCGATTCTCGCGCAGTTCCTGCTGCTCGCGGAAGATCTCGGCTACGGCCGTCACGACAGCGAGCGCCTTGTCCTGCGGCACGAAGCAGGGAATTCGCACCGCCATGTGCGGCTCGGTCGACAGGCCGCCGCCAACGCGCAGCGTGTAGCCAACCTCTTCACCACGCCGAATGGCGGTGAGCGCCACGTCGTTGATCTCCGGGTATGAGCACCACAGCGGGCAGCCCGTTACCGAGATCTTGAACTTGCGCGGCAGGTTGTAAAACGCCGGGTTCGCCGTCAGGAACTGGGCAATCTCGACCGCGAGCGGGGAGCTGTCGACCAGCTCGTCATGGTCAAGTCCGGCGATGGGGCAGCCGGTGACGTTGCGCACGACGTCGCCACAGGCCCCCTTGGGGCTCAGGCCGATCGCGGTCAACTGATCCGTGATCTCGACCAGCGCCGAGATTGTGAGCCAGTGCAACTGAATGTTCTGGCGCGTCGTGATGTCAGCCAGATTGCGCGCGTACTTCCTGGTCAGGTCCGCGATCACGCGCAGCTGGTGCGAGGTCAGCAACCCGTTCGGAAGACCGATGCGCATCATGAAATACTCAGTCGCCTTGCCCTCGCCGCCTACGCCGCCGGTGGCGCCGATGCCGTCGCCCTGCGTATAAATCCCCCACCACTTGAAGTAGAGGCCGGTCCATTCGGGTAGCACGGACTCGCGCCCCTGTTCTGCGAACCGGCGCACCTCGTCCCAGGCCTCCCACGGGTTCTTCGCGAGCTTCAGCCGCTCGGAGCGCTGGGCCTTGGTCTCTTTCACTTCTTTCGCAGGGGCGTTCGTCGTCTGGACAGCTTCATCTGGCATTTCGGAAAATCCTTCTTGGGTGCTCAAAAAGCCCACGTTGAACGTGGGCGCGAGGGCTTTGACTGGAATAGGGAAGTGCTCAGGCAAAGAGGCGCGTGGGAGAGGGACAACAGGCGCGGGTCTTCGCGAAAAACGTCATAGTTCAAGGTTAGAGGCGAGTCACAGTCGCGTCAACTGCTGCTCCCAGCACGCTGCGACGCCATCACACTCTGCCGGGCCTCGTACACCTTTGCATCCACCAGGAAGTGGAACCACAGAGTCTGCAGCACGCAGAAGATCAGGCCTTCCTTGCCGTCCAGGAAACCCAGCTTCATCACGTAGCGGTAAAACAGCAGCGCAATCGACCGGGCAAACAGCGGCGCTCGCTCGTAGAATCCCTTGTAAAAGCGCTTGCGCTCGACAATGTTGCCCGCGAGGATGGCCTTCACCCGCGCGGCTTCGGTGCCGTTGATCAGCTCCCTCGCCTGCGCGTCGGACCACCGGTTGTGCCTTGACGTCCACTCCGACAGCGACATCTGCACGTCATCCATCATCTCCCCGCGCAGCTGCGCCGTGCGGCCGTTTGCCAGGAAATGCTGATCGTACTCCCGGTCCTCGCAGCGTCCGGCGCTCGAGCGGAACAGCCGCATGTGCCACGTCGGGGCGAGGTTGTGCCGCAGCACCTTGCCCATAAAGCGCAGGTACCGTGCGATGAAATATCCGTCGCACGGCGGCGTCTCCGGTAGTGCGGCAATCTCTTCGCGCAGCTCTGCCGAGATTGCTTCATCGGCGTCGAGGTGAAGCTGCCACGCATATTTCACCGGCAGGCTGTCAATCGCCCAGTTGCGCTGCGCGCCGTAGTTAGTGAAAGGATGTTGATGGACCTGCGCGCCGAAAGCCTCGGCGATCCGGACCGTCTCATCCCCGCTGCCCGAATCGATAATGTGAATGTCGTCCGTCAACCCCGCGATGCATGCGAGCGTATGCCCGATCGAAGCAGCAGAGTTATAGGTGAGGATGATGATCGTCGGTTTCATTCTCGTCTCCAGCGTGACGTTCGTACGAGCCCGCGGGACCTGTTTGAAACACTTGTCTTGCTGTCAACGAGTATCGCCGGTTTAGCGCGGCGATACAATCAGGTTTTGCACCGAGGCGGAGCGTGAATGGGAGTAATGCGGATGGCGGCAGCAATCGTGGCAGGCGCAATGGCAGCAGGAACAGCATCAGCACAGCAGGCGGATTTCGGTCCCGCCAATCCCTTTTTCAAGCCGAGCACGCTGCCGTTCCAGGCGCCAGCCTTCGATCACATCAAGGATGCCGACCACGAACCTGCCCTGCTTGCGGGCATGGCGGAGCAGACGCGCGAGATGCGCGCCATCGCCGATAACCCCGCCGCGCCCACGTTTGACAATACGATTGTGGCCATGGAGAAGACCGGAGCCCTGCTCGATCGCACCGAGTCTGCCATGAGCGCTCTCGCCGGCGCCTTCACAAACCCCGCCATTGAGAAGATCCAGCAGACCATGGCGCCGCGCATGTCCGAGCATTACGACGCCATCAATCTCGACACCAAGCTCTTTCACCGAGTGGACACCATCTGGGGTCAGCGCGCCTCACTCAAACTTGATCCCGAATCGGAACGCCTGCTCGAAATCACCTGGCAGCGCTTCGTGCATGCCGGCGCCCGGCTCAGCGATGCCGACAAGGCGCGGCTGAAGGAACTCAACGCCGAGGAGTCGACCCTGTCGAACGCGTTCAGCCGCAAGCTGCTCGCCGCGACCAAGGCTGGCGGTTACACCACCTCCGACAAAGCCGCGCTCGCCGGCATGAGCGAAGCCCAGATCGCCGCCGCCAGCAAGGGTGACGGCTACACGCTGTCGCTGCAGAACACCACGCAGCAACCTGCGCTCGAGCAACTCGCCAACCGCGACACTCGCAAATCGCTCTTCGATCAAAGCTGGACGCGCGCAGAGAAGGGCGACGACAACGACACCCGCGCCACCATCGCGCGGCTCGCGCAGGTGCGCGCCGAGAAGGCGAAGCTGCTCGGCTTCGACACCTATGCCGCCTGGAAGCTCGAAAACCAGATGGCGAAGACGCCCGCCGCCGCCATTCACTTCATGGACGCGCTCGTCCCCGCCGCCACCGCGCGCGCAGCTGCCGAGCAGAAGGACATCCAGGCCGTCATCGACCAGCAGAAAGGCGGTTTTACCGTCGAACCCTGGGATTGGGAACACTACGCCGAGCAGGTCCGCAAGGCAAAATACGACCTCGACGAGAGCCAGGTCCGCCCCTACTTCGAGATCAACAACGTCCTCCAGAATGGTGTCTTCTTCGCCGCGACGAAGCTCTACGGCATCACCTTCAAGCAGCGGACCGACATCCCTGTCTGGGCACCCGACGTACACGTGTACGAGGTCTTCAACGCCAACGGCTCGCACCTTGCGCTCTTCTATACCGACTACTTCAAGCGCGATAACAAGCGCGGCGGCGCCTGGATGTCGAGCTTCGTCCACCAGTCCAGACTGATGGGCACCCAGCCCGTCGTCTACAACGTCGCCAACCTGCCAAAGCCGGCAGAAGGCCAGCCGGCGCTGATCACGTTCTCGGACGTCATCACCATGTTCCACGAGTTCGGCCACGCACTCCATGGCATGTTCGCCGACGCCGAGTACCCGTCGCTCTCTGGCACCAGCGTCCCCCGCGACTTTGTCGAGTTCCCCTCGCAGTTCAACGAGCACTGGGCGCTCAACCCGGAGGTCTTCGCGCACTATGCGAAGCACCATGAGACCGGCGCGCCGATGCCGGCGGAGCTCGTCGCCAAGATTAAAAAGTCCGCCGACTTCAACCAGGGCTATGCCCTGACCGAACTGCTCGCCGCCGCGGAACTCGACATGGTCTGGCACACGCAGCCCGCCGGCGCGAAGCTCGCCGAACCGGACGCGTTTCAAAAGGCCGCGCTCGAGCAGAAGAGCCTGCTCATCCCCGCAGTGCCGCCGCGCTACCGCTCCAGCTACTTCTCGCACATCTGGGGAGGCGGGTATGCCGCCGGCTACTACGCCTATCTCTGGAGCGAGATGCTCGATGACGCGGCCTTCCAGTGGTTCGAAGACAACGGCGGATTGACCCGCGGCAACGGCGATCGCTTTCGCAGGATGGTTCTCTCCCGCGGCAACACCGAAGACCTTGCCACCCTGTACGACAACTGGCTGGGTGGTGAACCAAAGATCGGCCCGATGTTGAAGCAGCGTGGGCTGGTGCAGAAGTAGAAGCAGTCGCCCCCGTCGCGTGCGGCATGTGCCTCGCACCATTCGTCGTACTTGACGGCTCTGGAGGAAAGATGAAGATTGTCGCCTTTCTGCTCGTGGCCGGCAGCCTGTTCGCTCAGGCTACCCAGGGGACCCTCTCGCCCAGGATGACGCATGTCAGGACGATCTACGACGGCATGATCTCCGACTACTGGACCTACGCGCCCGCCGGCTATGACCCCGCCAAGCCCGCTGCTCTGATGGTCTTTCAGGATGGGAGCGGCTACCTCGACCGCAAGGGCGATCACGCCGCTCTCAACGTCCTCGACACGCTCATCGCCGAGCGAAAAATCCCCATGATGATCGCCGTCTTCATCAACCCTGGCGACATCACCGGCAAGCCCGGTACCCCCACCTATCGCTTCGTCGAAGCCTATTCGAAAAAATGGAGCCGCACCCTGAAGGACTCCATGCGTTCCACCGAATATGACACCGTGTCCGACCGCTACGACCGCTTCCTCACCACCGAACTGCTGCCCGAAGTCGAAACAAAATACTCGCTCCGCAAGGATGCCTACTCCCGCGCGATCACCGGCCTCTCCTCGGGCGGCATCTGCGCCTTCAACGCAGCATGGCAGATGCCCAACCAGTTCGCCCGCGTCGTCACCTGGATCGGCTCCTTCACCGCGATCCAGTGGCACGAGGACCCCGCCGTTCCCGATGGCGGCCAGGATTATCCCGAAAAGGTCCTCCGCGAACCGCACCGCAACCTCCGCGTCTGGACTCAGGATGGCAGCAATGACCAGGAGAACGAACGCTACGGCTCCTGGCCGCTCGCGAACCTGCGGCTGGCGAACGCTCTCAAACTTAAAGGCTACGACTCACATTTCTCCTTCGGCACTGGCCCGCACAGCGCGAAGGAGGGTGGCGCTGAGTTCGCCGACGAACTGACCTGGCTCTGGCGCGGCTACGACCCGACCAAAACCGCAGAGACCTTCGTGCCCGACCCGGCCGAAGCCGGGAAGCCACCATACCGCGTTTCCCTCTCGAATCGCTAACCAGGCTTCCGCAAAGCCCGTCTGCTGACGCAGCGCAGTAAGCTGCCGATAGAGGGCTGAGGGCGCACTTTTTTCTGCGCCCGGAGGACGATTCCGATGGCGGACTCAGAAGACTTTCCGCAGGCGGCCGAAACCGCGAACCTGTTCGACTTCATCCCCGACCAGCACGAGTCAGGCTACGAGGCGCGCCTGCGCGGCTCCGGAGACTTTCAGTCCGCAACCCTATCCTGGCGCGCTGGGTGGCGCGATGCCGACATCGAACTCCGCGCTCGCGCGCTGGCCCGCGAAATCTTCGTGCCGGACGAACCGGCGCCTCGAAACCCGCGCGAGTGCTCCCTGGAACGCATGACCGAGCATTGGGACGCCGCGGAGGCCGGCCGCAATGCTCGCGTCTGCGAACTGCCTTTTGAAAAGAAGGCGAACGTCGAATGGAAACGCAGCTGGGTCAAAACCGACATCCGCCTTGCGCTCGACGCGCGTTATCCGCCTCCCTCGCAGCCTTAGCCCAGCGACGCCCCCACCCCGTTCACCCCGCCATCCACGAAGAACTCGGTTCCCGCCACGAAGCTCGAGTCCTCACTCGCCAGGAACACCGCCGCCTTCGCGATCTCGCTCGAAGACCCCATCCGCCCGATCGGCACCACCCCGCCGACGAACTTTGCAATCTCCTCACTGTGGCCGATCGACGCATAAAACCCGTCCGTCTGGATCGGCCCCGGTGCAAGCACGTTCACCCGTGGGCCCCTGCCTTTCAACTCGCTGGTGAACGTCCGCGCCAGGCTCCGAACTGCCGCCTTCGTCGCACCATAGACGATCATTCCGCCCACCCCCGCGCTGCCGATAAAGCTGCCATTCAGGATCACCGATCCGCTCGGCCCCATCAACGGCAAAGCCTTCGTCACCGAAAAGAAGACACCCTTCACATTGATGTCGAATACCCGGTCAAAGTCATCTTCGGTCACCTTGTCGTGCGCGATCTGCGGGAAGATTCCCGCATTCGCAAACAAGATGTCCAGCTTGCCTTTTTGCTTGCCGATCTCGGCGTAGGTGCGGTCGAGATCCTCGAGCTTCCCGGCATCCGCCTGAATTCCAAACGCCTGCCCACCCAGCGACGCAACAGCTTTGTCGAGCACATCCTTCCTGCGCCCTGTGATGAACACAAACGCTCCCTCCCGGATGAATTCCTGCGCGGTTCCAAAGCCCATCCCTTCGCTGCCGCCCGTAATCAACGCGATCTTGCCGTCTAACCTGCCCATGTCGTTTCTCCTATGCGCAGATAGACGCGTGGCAGCCAGTCGAGGGACTGCCCGATCCTTCCGTTTGATTGCCTGATCCTCCGAATCCCTCGCACACCACGCCCGCCGGCATCACACTGGTAGAGGAGCAGCAGAGGAGCCAAGTCGTGACCCGCATCGAGCATCTTGCAGTCCTTATCGCCGAACTCAACCCCGCCGACGGCTGGACCACCACCGCCATTCCCGGCCTCTGGCTCATCCGTTCCTCGACCGCGCTTATCCCGCGCTGGACCGTCGACGGAGCGGTCTTCTGCATGGTCGCGCAGGGCTCGAAGAGCGTCCTGCTCAACAACGTGCGCTACCTCTACGACGCCAACAAATACCTTGTGCTCTCGACCAGCCTGCCTGTTGTCGGCGAGATCGTCACGGCCTCGCGCCAGAAGCCGTTTCTGGGCTTCAGCATGGAGCTCGATTTCAGCGAGATCGGTGCTCTCAGTCTCGACGCCGGCCTGCCCATCCGCGCCGAAGCCCGCAACCATCGCGGCCTTTACGTCACCGCCATGGAAGACGACCTGCTCGACGCGTCCATCCGCCTGCTCTGCCTGCTCAAGAAGCCGCAACAGATCGCCGTCCTCGCCCCGATGATCAAACGCGAGATCTTCTATCAGCTTCTGCTCAGCGAGCAGAGTGGTCTGCTTCGCGGCCTGGCCGCCGAAAACAGCCAGGCCAGCCGCATCGCCGCCGGGATGACATGGCTCCGCAGGAATGCCTTGCGGCCGGTCAAGATGCAGGAGCTCGCGAAGGTCGTGAACATGTCGCCGTCAACCATGCACGCGTGGTTCAAGGCAGTCACCACCATGAGCCCGCTGCAGTTCCAGAAGCAGCTCCGCCTCCAGGCGGCGCGCCAGATACTCCTCGCCGAAGATACCGACGCAGCCTCGGTTTCGCATCGTGTAGGTTACGAAAGCGCATCGCAGTTCAGCCGCGAGTACCGGCGCCTTTACGGGCAGCCGCCCATGCGTGACATCGAACGCCTGCGCAGCTGACTGCCGTGCAAGCGGTTGCTAGTTGACCGGCAGGTGCCGGTCTTCGACTGACTGAATCATCGAGAATTTGTGCCGCACGTCGTTGCCCTTGACCCAGAAGATCACGTCCTCCGCGATGTTGGTCGCGTGATCGGCCGCCCGTTCGAGATTGCGCGAGACGATAATCGCGTTCAGCGACTGCTCCGCGACCTCCGGATGCTGCTCCATCACGCTTACCAGCTCCGTCTGGATCAGGCGGTTCATCTCATCCACCTTGTCGTCCATCGCAATGACCGACTCCGCCAGCGCGGCGTCGCCCTCGAGCAGCGCCTGGATCGCCGTCCGGATCATAACGCCCACCCGCGCGCCCATATCCTTGATATCGATCGGCAGCCAGATCGCCGGCTGCGTGTCCAGCTTGGCCGCGCGCGATGCGATGTTGGTCGATTGATCGCCAATCCGCTCGAGATCCCCGTTGATCTTGATCACCGACAGGATGAAGCGCAGGTCGATCGCCATCGGCTGCTCCTTGGCGAGCAGGTCGTATGCCAGTTCGTCCACGTTGCGCTCGGCTGCGTTGATCGCCTCTTCAATCTCGCGCACATGATTCGAGAGTCCAACGTCCCGGTTCAGGTAGGCCTCCACCGAAAACTCGAGTGCCTGCTGCGACAGAGCCGCCATCGCCAGCAACGTGTCCTTCAAGGCCACCAGTTGCTGCTGAAAATTGATCCTCGGCATACGCGTCTCTCCTTCTGTCCTGTCGTCATTGTAGGGGCTCGCTGCAAGCGTAGGTATTGACCAGCTCGCCGCCTCTGTCTTCACCTCGCCCAGAGTACCGTTTCCGGGATCGGCTTACCGATACAACAAATAGGGTGCGCGTTCCCGCTCAAAACGCCCCAACGGACCAGCCCACGCCGCCGCAATGTCGCGCGGGTCCGCCCCCGCCTTCAGCGCAGCCAGCGTCGCCGCGCTCGCCAGCAGGTTCTTCACCCCGTCCAGCTTGAAGTCCTTCGGATACAGGTGGTGCAGCGCCGCCAGCAGTTCGACCCCGAGCTCCGGCGAGTCGAGCGCCGCACGATCCGTCACCGTGAAGTGCACCGCCGGAATCGTCTGCCCGTGCCCCGGATACTTGTTCGCATCCTCCGCCACCGTCAGCGTCGCGGCGCTGAACGCGACCCCCGGAATCTTCCGCCCGGTCAGGTACCCCGCAAGCTCATCTCCCTTCAGCCAGCTCGAACCCAAGTTCTCAAACGGCCGCTCCGTGCCGCGCCCCACCGATACATTCGTCTGCTCCGTCAGCCCCACCCCGGGGTAGAGCACCGCCGCCTCCGGCGACTTCAGATTTGGACTAGGTGGCGTCCACTCGAGGCCCGTCTCCGCCCAGTACATCGCCCGCGCCCAGCCCTCCATCTTCACTACCGTCACGTCGGCATGCAGTCCAGGTTCGGTCGCCGGCGGCTTCGGCAACGCCGTGTCCGGGCCCATCTGCACGGCGCGTGCATCCAGCAGCTCCGGCTTCAATTGCACTTCGGTCGCCCGCGCGTTGAAGTACCCCGCGAGCTCCCCCAGCGTCATCCCATGCCGCACCGGCAAAGGCATAAAGTCCGTGTAGTTCTCCACGCCCACGTCCGACACCGGCCCGCCCGCGCTCACGCCCCCCACCGGGTTTGGCCGGTCCAGGATCACCACGGGCACCTTCGCCTTCGCGCACGCCTCGAGGAAGTATCCCGTCAGCGTCTCGTACGTCCAGAACCGCACCCCCGCGTCCTGCAGGTCGATCACCACCGCATCCAGCCCCTTCAAATCCGCCTGCTTCGGATGCTTATCGGAAGCCTTCGGCCCGTAGACGCTGACCACCGGCACGTGCGTCGCCGCGTCCTGCTCAGCTGCAAGCTTCTCCTGATCCTGTCGCGCCCCTAGCCCGTGCTCCGGCGCGAATAACGTCGTCAGCTTGATCGCTGTCCCCGCGCCCGCCAGCACGTCGATCGTTCGCCTCCCGCTTCCATCAAGCGATGACTGATTCGACAGCAGCCCCACCTTCACCACTCCGCCATGTCCTAACGTTTTCAGCGCTGCAAAGTCCGTCGCCTCGAGCACATCGACGCCCGTTCGCACCTTCGCCGGCGTCGCGGCTGACCGTGGCATCTCGTACCCGATGGGCCTCAACCGCGCCTCAGACGCAGGCGCCTGCAATCCCAGCGCCAGCGCCGCCGCTGTCGCCACCTGCCCACGCAGCCCGGAGATCGCCGCACCCACCCGCGGATGAATCGCATTCGCCAGCAGCACCACGTAGCTGTCCGATCCCGGATCGATCCACACGCTCGTCCCCGTAAACCCGGTGTGCCCGAACGACCCCGCATGCTGCCGCGTCGTAATCGGAAAGACCGAGCCTCGTGGCCGCGAGAAGGCACTGTTCAGATCCCATCCCAGCCCCCGCGACGCTACGCCCTTGGTCGTCTGCCCATCCGGCGTAAAAATGGTCGCCGCGGCACTCGCCGTCTCCGGCTCATTCGGGCTCGTCGCCATCTGCAAAGTCGCCTGCGACAAGGGAAACGGCCCGGTCCCCGCGGTCAGCTTGTCGAGCAGCGCCTGGGCAAACTTCGCCATATCGCCCGCCGTCGAAAACACCCCGGCATGACCCGCCACGCCGCCCATCCGCCGCGTCGTCGGGTCATGCACCATCCCCCGCAGCACGTGGTCAAAGTCCGGATTCACCTGCGCATTCAGCTCGTCGTCGTGCGCCGTCGGCGCTGTATCCGGGTCCAGCCCATACGGCGACCACGTCCCCGGCAGACACACCATGCCGATCTTCCCCACCGGCTTCGGCCCCGGCTCCACATTCGCGCCGACAAACCGCGCCGGCCCGCACGTCTTCGCAAAGGGATGGTAGCCCGTGTGCGTCATCCCCAGCGGCGTGAAGATATGCTCCCGCGCATACACGTCCAGCGTCTCGCCCGACACCTTTTCGACGATCAGCCCAAGCGTAATAAAGTTGATATCCGAATACTTGAACGTCACCCCAGCAGGCCCATACGGCACCGCCTCCATCGCGCGCTTCACGCCCTCCGCCTTGTCCGGTTTCGCCAGACCCCACGGGTCCTTCAGGTCTACATCCTCGGGCAGTCCCGAGTAGTGCGTCATCAACTCCCGCACCGTGATCCTGTCCTTCCCGTTCGCTGCAAAATCCGGCAAATACTTTGCCACCGGAACGTCGAGATCCACCTTCTTCGCCTCGACCAGTTGCAGCACCGCCGTCGTCGTCGAAAGCACCTTCGACAGCGACGCCATGTCGAACAGCGTATCCTCGGTCATCGCCTCTGTCGCCGGCTCGAGCGCCCGGTTACCCAGCGCCTTTTCAAACACCGGTGCGCCCCGGTGCCCCACGATCACCACCGCTCCGGGCAGCTTCCTCTGCGTCACGGCAGTATTGATCAGCGTCGTCACGGCAGAAAAATCCTGACCCCTTGCACTGACGCTCATCAGCCCCAGCAGCAACAGCAGCGCCGGCGCCCGCTTCGGCCTGCGCGCCCCGAGCGAAAACAGCGACCCCAGCCCGAACGTCACAGCCGCCCCGATCAGCACATACCAGGTAAACGCAATCTTCGGAATCATCAACGAACCAACATGCATCGGGAAGCTCCCCTGCCACAGAAACAGATTCAACGCGAAGCCGCACCCCATGCCGAGGATCGCGCCCGTCTGCGTCGCATACTTCGTCAGCGTGCCCAGCAGGAAGACCCCCAGCAGGCACCCGTACGCCACCGACGCAATCGACAGCCCCGTCTCGACCACATGCCCCTTGCCCCCGGCTTTGATCGAGTAAACGGCAATCGCGAACAGAACGACAGCCCAGAACACCGTCGCCAGCCGCGATATCAGCGTATTCGACTGCGCCTCGCCGCCCCGCCAGCGCCGCCACGGCACATAAAAATCAATCACGGTCGTCGAAGCCAGCGAATTCAACGCCGCACTCAAATTACTCATCGCCGCCGCCAGGATCGCCGCGATCAACAGCCCTGCAATCCCGTGCGGCATCTCCTCGACGATAAAGCTCGGAAAGATCCGGTCCGCGCTCGCAAAGACATGCGGGTGCAGCCCGTAGAACACAAACAGCCCCACCCCGATCAACAGGAACAGCGTGAACTGCAGAAAGATCACCACACCCGACGACAGCAGCGCCAGCCGCGACTCGCGCAGATTCCGCGCCGCCAGCATTCTCTGCACCATCAGTTGATCCGTGCCGTGGCTCGCCATCGTCAGGAACGTCCCGCCCAGCACCCCCGCCCAGAACGTGTACGACTTCGTCAGATTGAAGCTGAAGTCCAGCCAGTGAAACTTGCCCAGCGGCGCTGCCACCGCGTGGATATGCGACCAGCCACCTGGCACATGCAGTCCCAGCGTCCACATCGCCGCAACCGTTCCCAGGATGTACAGCCCCATCTGCAGCACATCGGTCCAGATCACGGCCGCCATGCCACCTTCGAAGGTGTACAGCAGCGTCAGCGCCGAAATCAGCGCAATCGCCTTCACATCCCCGATATCGATCGCGATCCCCACCACGATCGAGATCGCAAACACCCGCACCCCTTCAGCCGCCGCGCGCGTCATCAGGAACAATCCCGCCGTCACCTTGTGCAGCGCGTGCCCGAACCGCTCGTCGATCAACTGATAGGCGGTCAGCATCTCGCCCTTGAAGTATCTCGGCAGAAACAGCGCAGCCACCAAGATGCGCCCCAGCATGTAGCCGAGCACCACCTGCAGGAATCCAAGATCGCCGGCGAACGCTACCCCGGGAATTGAAATAATCGTCAGCGTGCTCGTCTCGGCCGACACGATCGACAGCGCGATCGCCCACCACGGGATCGTGTTGTCCGCCAGGAAGTAGCTCTTGAGCGACTTCGCTTCTCCCTTGCTCCGCCGCGAAAACTGCAGGCCGAACACCGTAATACCCACCAGGTAAGCCGCGACGATCCCCAGGTCCACCGGGGAGAGATGAGTAGGCACGGCTCAATTCTAAGTGCAAGTACGCCCTGATCGCCGGCGGTCGGCGACCACTTCGCGGGGTGTAAGCTTCGCATGGCCTCCCGTTGCACTCAGCAGCAAGCAGCGACGCGAGGCCTCTACCCCACGAAGCGGCGCCCCTCCGGCGTTGGGACGCATGTGTAGTTCACTTGCTGCCGCTCGTTACTTCGGCAGCCCCAGGTCCGCCGCCGCCGGCAGCGTCTTCGTATCCCCCCACTGCCGCTGCACGCTCCGGAACCGGTCGATCCGCCCCTGCCACATCCCGATCGTCGAGTCGTAGTGTTCGAGCACCGGCCGCAGCGCATACGGCCGGTTGGTCCGCAGCCACGCCTGGCTGTACAAATCGCGCAGCAGGGAATAGGTGTCGCGAATATCCTCCAGCCGCCCATTCGCCCCGCGAATCTCCTGCAACTCGCGCGACACCGTCGCCTTCACCTTCTTGTCCTGGCTGTACTGCGCGGTCGATGCACGCTGATACCCCTGGTTGATCTCATCCGCAAGCTGAAACTTCAGCCCGATAAAGTCCATCCGCCGCGCCCCCAGCTCCATTGCGTCAATCGCGTGAGCGTGCCGCAGCGAAGTCGGATTAGACGGAAACACATTCGCCGGATCATACGGCGCTGCACCCGCCACCACCTCCTGCGGCGCCGCCGGGTACGCCGCGCGCGCCTGCGCAATCAGCGTCAGCGCCCGCTCCGCATGCAGCCGCACCTCATGCGCAAACGGCCGCAGCTTCACCCCGATCGGCTGCCCATCTTTCGACCACGGATCGATCCAGAACAGCCCGTCCGACCCGTCGCCCACATGTGCCTGGTTTCGCAGAATGTCGTGGCACAGCATCAATTCCGTCTGCGCCTCGTTCAGCGCGCCCGTCGTATCGCCATGAAACACCGGCCCATAGCTCTGCTGAAATTCCGGAATCGACGACGTTCCCGCCTGCCACGCCGCCGCCGCGCCGAACAGCAGCCCATACCAGTCGTTGTCCGCCAGGGTCTCGCCGTCATCGTTCCACACCGTGTTCAACATGCCGGTCGAGTGCTGCCTCTGCCCCTCCGCCACGAACTGCTGAATGTTGGAAAGCCCATCATTCGAATCCGGCCACACCACCGACCAGTTGTTCACCCCAGGCGCCACCCACGTCTCAAACCCCGCAGCCGTAAACGGTGTCAGAAACTTCGCGAAGCCCTTCGAAGGATGCGGCGTGTACCACCATGCCACCGCGATCGTATTCTTCTTGAACTCCGGCGACATCTTGTTCAGCAGCTCCGGGTCCACCTGCTCCGGCGAAGGCGCCCCGCCCGTAGCACTATAAGCAGTAGCCCCCTGCACGATCGACTGCGCGATGTCCCCCCAGAACAGCAGCCGCCGGTTCAGCGGACGCAGCGCCGTGTCGATCTGCTGCAAAAAATCCAGGTACACCGGCCCCAGGCCGCGCGTATCCACATCATTCTTCGTCTGCCCGATCCCTAAATCCACCGTCTCATCCGCCCCGATATGCAAAAACGGCCCCGGATACAGCGCAGCCAGCTCGGTAAACATCTGCTTGATCACCGTCAACGACCCCGGCTGCCCCGGCGCAAGCACATCCCCGTGCGGCGTCTCCGCCAGCGTCCCGTAGCTCTCCCACGTCAGGCTGTGGTGCAGGTGCCCGAACGCCTCCTGCTCCGGCACCACCGTCACATGGTAAAGCGCCGCGTACGCCACCAGTGCGCGCGCATCGGCCGCCGTCATCGCCCCGTTCGGCGGCGCCGGCAGCGGGTTCGACGCATACTGCTGCGTGTGCTCAAAATACGGCGAGTACAGATTCATCTTGTAGTGCGCCAATGTCCGCACCAGGTTCTTCTGAAACGCCAGCGTCGGCACCGGCCCGCGCGACATATCGTCGTGCATCCCGCGATACTGCATCGCCGGCCAGTCCTTCACCGACGCCTCATTGAGCACAGCCCGTGCCCCGTCGCCCACGATCATCTGCTTCAGCGTCTGCGCCGCGTAAAACAGTCCCGCCCTCGTCGGCGCCGTCAAAACCACCCCGTTGCCCGCCGGTTCGATCGTGTACCCCTCCGCCTGCGCCTCGGCCGGCAGCGCCGATACCGCTCCGCCGCTCGCCGCCCGCACCAGCGTCACCGTCGCCGCCCCGTTCGTCCCGATCTGCCGCTCCGTCAGCGCAGCCACCAGGTCCTGCTCGGTGAACCCATCCACCGCATCGCCGGCACACGTCGCGCACACAATCCGCAGCCCCTGCGGCAGCGGCAGCACCGACGCCGCTTTCATCTCTCGCGGTTGCGGAATCAGGTGGAGTACCTGCGCCGACCCAATTCCCAGCCACACCAGCGGCACGAGCACAACCCGTTGAAAACAGACCATAACGTCGAGGGTATATCACCGGGCACTCCTCGAAACACCCCCGCCCGCCCCGCCCCGGGCTAGCCGGCTGGCTATGTCAATAGCTTGCGAATATCGCACCGATTCTCCGTCTATTCACATTTGTCTGGGAACATTGAACCAAACAGCAAGAGAGATGCTTCACGAACCGCCCCTCACGGGACACTCGCTGAAGCTGTGTGTGTCTCTTGTACTTGCAGCAATTTCAGAGAGGTTCCATGACGAAGCAGATGAAGGCAGCGATGGCGGCAATGCTGATGGTTGGCACGCTGCCAATGTACGCGCAACAGCCACTGACGACCACGACCAAGACCACCAAGGTCGCCCCCGGTGTCACCAAGACCACGGTTGTCACCAAAGAAGGCACAGGCAAGACCGGCTCGAAGAAGCGTACCGCTGTCCGCCGCAAAAAAGCCAAGGCGCCCGTAGAAAGCGCAACCGCCCGCCAGCTCCGCGAGCTCAAGGAGCAGCAGGTTGCCCAGCAGGCGCAGATCGACGCTCTGACCGCCGCCAACGCCGCCAAGGATCAGCAGCTCGCCGCCGCCAACGCAGCCGCGCAGACCGCTGAAACCACCGCCCAGAACGCCACCTCGCAAGCCCAGACCATCTCGACCAACGTCCAGGCCAACTCCGACGCCGTCAGCGCCCTCAAGTCGAACGTCACCGACCTGCAGACCACCAACGCCGGCCTCGCTTCCACCATCTCCGCCAACAAGGTTGAGCTGACCGAGAAGATCGAAAGCCCCACCGTCCTCCACTACAAGGGCGTCACCATCACCCCCGTCGCCTTCTTCGCGCTCGAAGGGGTCTACCGCCAGAAGTCGATCCAGTCCGACATCAACACCCCCTTCAACACCACCCCGTTCCAGGGCGCAACCGATGCTCACCTCTCTGAGCTCAACTTCTCCGGTCGCCAGTCGCGCCTCGGCGGCCTGTTCGAAGGCAAGATGAAGGACGTCAAGCTCTCCGGCTACTTCGAGTCGGACTTCCTCTCTGCCGGCGCCACCTCGAATAACAACCAGTCCAACTCCTACACCCTTCGCGTCCGCCAGATCTGGGGCAAGGCCGAGACCACCAAGGGCTTCGCCGTCACCGGCGGTCAGACCTGGTCGCTGCTCACCGAGACCGGCAAATCCACCGACGTCCGCACCGAGAAGCTGCCCAACACCATCGACCCCCAGTACATGGTCGGTTACACGTGGGCTCGTCAGCCGGGCATCCGCCTGCAGCAGAAGTTCGCCGGCGTTCGCGGCAACGCACTCACCGTCGCAGTCGCTGCAGAACAGGCGCAGATCATCTTCGCCGGTTCCACCAACGCTCCGACCAACTTCACCTTCGGCGGCCCCGGACAGGGTGGCGGTCTCTACAACGCATTCAGCGGCAACTACACCTCGAACATCGCGCCGGATGTGATCGCCAAGATCGCCCTGGATTCGAAGTTCATGCACGTTGAAGTCTCGGGCGTCGGCCGCTTCTTCCGTGCACGCGTCTTCCCGTCCGTCACCAGCACCGCCACCGGCTACACCGGCGTTGCCGGCGCGGCTGCTTACAACGACACCAAGACCGGTGGCGGCATCAATGCCGGCATCCGCGTCTCGCCCAGCAAGTTCGTCGACGTCGCCGTCACCGGCATGTACGGCGCAGGCATCGGCCGCTACGGCTCCTCGCAGCTCACCGACGTCACCGTCCACCCCAACGGCACACTCGAGCCAATCAAGAGCGGCCACGGCTTGTTCTCGCTCGAGACGCACCCCAGCAAGAAGCTCGACGCCTACGTCTACTATGGCGGTGAGTATGCCCAGCGCACCACCTACGCAACCGGCGTCGCGGCCACGCCGTTCACCGGCTACGCTCCGATCAACGTCAGCGACACGGGTTGCAATACCGAGGTCGCTCCCACCGCCTCCGGCTTCACCGCGTCGGTCACCCCGACCGGAGCCTGCGGCAGCCCCACCCGCTACATCCAGGAAGGCATGATCGGCTTTACCTACAAGGTGATCAACAGCCCCAAGTATGGCCGCCTCCAGTACCAGGCGACCTACTCGTTCCTGGAGCGTCAGTCCTGGGCAGGCGTCGTCTCCGGTACCTACGGCAGCGCCACGGCTCGGCCGTCCTTCGGAACTCCGAAGGCCGAGAACAACATGATCCACGTCGGCATGCGTTACTACATCCCGTAACTCACCGCATTACCCAGCAGCAACCAGACGAGGCGCCCAGCAATGGGCGCCTCGTCTGCTTGACGCAACAAGAGAAGAGGCCTCTTCGAGGGCTGATGGGATTTTGGTCGCCACGCGAAGCCCATCACCCCACGAAGTGGCGCCCGTCCGGCGTCAGGACGCACTTGCCGTTGCCTTTTGCTAAAGTTGCTCCCATGCTTTCCCCGCACCGCCTCTTCCCCGCAGATCCCGCCACCCGCGCCATCGCCGAGCGTCTCTATGCGTCCATCGCTTCGCTTCCCATCATCTCCCCGCACGGCCATACCGACCCACGCTGGTTTGCCGAAAACCAACCCTTCCCCAACCCCTCCGCACTTCTCATCCAGCCCGACCACTACATCTTCCGCATGCTCTACTCGCAGGGCATCTCGCTCGATTCGCTCGGGCTCGGCAAGCAGGAAGTCGACCCCAGGCAAGTCTGGCGCATCTTCGCCGAGAACTACGACCTCTTCCGCGGAACCCCCACCCGCCTCTGGCTCGACCATACCTTCGAAACCCTCTTCGGCTTCACCGAGCGCCTCTCCGCCGGCAACGCCGACGCCGTCTATAACGTCATCGCCAAAGCCCTCCAGACTCCCGCATTCCTCCCCCGCGCGCTCTTCACCCGTTTCAACATCGAAGTCCTTTCCACCACCGACGCAGCCGTCGATCCACTCACCGCCCACCAGCACATCCGCGCCTCCGGCTGGCCCGGCCGCGTCATCCCCACCTTCCGCCCCGACGCCGTCATCGACATCGAATTCGCCGGCTTCCACCAGACCCTGCAACAACTCGGCGAAGCCACCGGCGAGGACATCGCCACCTGGCGCGGCTATCTCAACGCCCTCCGCATCCGCCGCGCCTTCTTCCAGCAGATGGGTGCCACCGCCACCGACCACGGCCACCTCACCGCGATGACCGCGGACCTGCCGCTGCCCCAGGCCGAAGCCCTCTACCACCGCATCCTTTCAGGCAACCTCGACCCCGGCGACGCCGAGCTCTTTCAGGCCCAGATGCTCACCGAGATGGCCGGCATGAGCGTCGACGACGGTCTCGTCATGCAGCTCCACCCCGGCAGTGTCCGCAACCACAACACCCAGGTCTATCAAAGTTACGGCCGCGACAAGGGCGCCGACATCCCCTCGCCCACCGAGTACGTTCGCGCCCTTCGCCCTCTGCTCAATCGCTATGGCAACCAGCCCGGCTTCACCTTCATCCTCTTCACCCTCGACGAAACCACCTACGCCCGCGAACTCGCACCCCTCGCCGGCCACTACCCCTGCCTCCGCCTCGGCCCGCCCTGGTGGTTCCACGATTCCCCCGAAGGCATGCTGCGCTTCCGCGAACAGGCCACCGAAACCGCCGGCTTCGCCAACACCGTCGGCTTCAACGACGACACCCGTGCCTTCCTCTCGATCCCCGCCCGCCACGACGTAGCCCGGCGCATGGATGCCGGCTTCCTCGCCCGTCTCGTAGCCGAGCACCGCCTCGACGAAGACGAAGCATTCGAAATCGCCCAGGACCTGACCGTCAACCTCGTCCGCAAAGCCTACAAGCTCTGAAGACGCATTTGCCGTGTCTGTTTGTCATTTCGCAGCGAAGCGCAGGAATCTGCGTTTGCCTCAAGCTGTCAGCCGCCAGCCAGCAGCTATCAGCTATCAGCTGTACAACAACCCGTAGCCCTCCCAGGCCGCCCCGAAATACTTGACAAACCCCACCCTCCCAGACCCCCATAAGCGGCTCGCTCCCTGCAAAAAGAGCCCCTCTTAGCCCAGGGTTAAACCCCATAGAATCTTATTTTTGACCAAATAACCCCCGGGGGAGGGGGGTACCTCCACAACCCGCAAAAATCGCGAAAACTCTGCTAAATCCAAAAGACCCTATGTCACCCGCGACGAGATAATTTGCACCCAGTCCCGTACCGGCAAAGCCCGCACCCAAAGGTACGATAAAAGCCATGAGCCTCTTCTTCGCCGCCGGCTCCCCCACCCTCAAAATCTCGTTCGCCGACATGCGCGCTGGCTTGTTTGAAGCGCTCACCGCGCTCGGCGAGCGCCGCCGCGTCCTCGTCGTTCCACCCGACATCACCCGCCTGCACTCGAAAGCCGGCGCCCTCACCGAGCTCGCCTGGCAGTTCTACGGCGACCGCCTCGCCGACATCCTGCCCGCCCTGGGAACGCACAAAGCCATGTCGCCGCCGCAGATCGCCGCCATGTTCGGCGCGACCCCGGCCTCGCTCTTCCGCGTCCACGACTGGCGCAACGACATCGTCACGCTCGGCGAAGTCCCCGCCGACTTCATCTGTGAAGTGAGTGAGGGCAGGCTCGACTACCCCTGGCCCGCCCAGGTCAACCGCCTCCTGCTCGAGGGGCAGCACGACCTCATCCTGTCGATCGGGCAGGTGGTGCCGCACGAGGTCGTCGGCATGGCCAACGGCGTCAAGAACATCTTCATCGGCACCGGCGGCCCGCTCGGCATCCACCGCTCGCACTTCCTCGGCGCGGTCTACGGCATGGAGCGCATGATGGGCCGCGCTGACACCCCCGTTCGGCGCGTCCTCAACTACGCCAGCGATCAGTTCGCGTCAGCGCTGCCGCAGATCGTCTACGTCCAGACCGTCGTCGCGAAAGATGCTGAGGGGAAGCTTGTCCTGCGCGGGCTCTTCATCGGCGACGATGCCGAGTGCTTCGAGCGCGCTGCCGCGCTCAGCCTCCAGTGCAACTTCGCGATGCTTGACCGCCCGATCCGGAAGGCCATCGTCTCCCTCGATCCCATCGAATTTCGCTCGACGTGGCTGGGCAACAAGGCGGTCTATCGCACCCGCATGGCGCTGGCTGACGATGCCGAACTCATCGTCCTCGCGCCGGGTGTGCATGAGTTTGGCGAGGACGCCGAGATCGACCGGCTCATCCGCAAACATGGCTACCGCGGCACGCCTGCCGCGCTGGCCGCCGTGCAGCAGGACTCGGCGCTCGCGGCCAACCTGTCGGCGGCGGCGCACCTGATCCACGGCTCAAGCGAAGGCCGCTTCCGCATCCGCTACTGCCCCGGCAAGCTGAGCCAGGAGGAGATCGAAGCCGTCGGCTACGAGTTCGGCTCGCTCGCCGACTATGACGTCTCCGCGCTCCGCGACGGGTGGAACGTGCTGGACGGGGAGGAGGTCTTCTTCGTGTCGAACCCGGGACTCGGGCTTTGGGCTTACAAGGGGCGCTTCAAGGCAAGTAAGCCCTGACGCCGGGTGGTCGGTGTCAGGGCGACGGAAGTTACGCGCGTGTTGCCTCTATTGTTCTTTGTAGTTGCGGATCAGGCCGCCGTCGACGAAGTAGGTGCTGCCGGTGATATAGCTGGCTTCGTCCGAGGCGAGGAAGGCAACGAGTGAGGCAACATCCTCGGGCTTGCCGAGACGGCCGAGTGGAATGTTGTTCAACAGTGCATCGAGCTTGGGTTTGTCGGCAAGCAGCGCCTTGTTGATGGGCGTGTCGATCGCGCCTGGTGCCACGTTGTTCACCGTGATGTTGGATGGACCGAGCTCCATGGCGAGGTCGCGCATCAGCATCCGAATACCACCCTTGGCCGCACAGTAGCTAGCAAAGTTCGGAAAGACCATATCCTCGTGGACCGAGGAGATGTTGATTACGCGGCCGGGCTTCTTTAACTCCATCAGCTTCTGCACGAAGCGCTGCGTCAGGAAGAAGGCGCCCTTGAGATTGGTGTTCAGGACGAGGTCGTAGTCGGCCTCGGTCGCCTCCCAGAACGGTGCGTGCTTCTCGACGCCGGCATTGTTGACGAGGATGTCGCAGCCGCCGAGCTGGCTGTATGCCTGCTCGACGAGATTCTGCACGTCAGGCAGCGACGACACGTCCGCATGGAGGGTGATGGCCTTTCCGCCGGCAGCTTCGATCTTCGACTTGGTTTCTGCCGCCGCGTCGGGGTGCGAGAGGAAGTCGACGACGACCGCGGCGCCTTCCGAGCCGAGGCGGATGGCGATGGACTGGCCGATGCCAGACGAGGATCCTGTAACGATAGCGACTTTACCTTCGAAGCGTGCTGGCATGCATCGTTTGATGCAGGATTGCGAGAGACAAGCAACAGCAAGTGCGTCCTGACGCCGGGTACTTCGTGCTGTCCTCGAAAGCGCGCCACTTGGTGGGGTGATGGGCTGCGCGTCGCCACGCGAAGCCCATCACTACACGACGTTGTCGCTGCCCGCGATCAGGGCGCACTGTTGGTGGACGGGTGTCCTCAGCGTTTCTCGTCTTCGATGACCTTGTGGAGTAGATCTTTCGCGTGTTCGAGCACCTTGTGTCGCTCCTGCGACAGGTTTTTCCCCGCCCGATTGATGTAGAAGTTCAACATCTGCATGCCCTGGCTGGGGCCGTTGGGCGAAACCTTCTTGCTCGCCAATGCTTCGGCGATGGTTTTCGCGTCTTCTTTGAACAATCCCGGGTCGGGGTGCGTTGCATCGGACGTCACCTCGGCGGACCACTTGTGCACTGACTTCTTCGCCGTTGTCATGCAGATCTGAGATGCGGCTTCCAAAGAAAGAGCAACTGCAAGTGCGTCCAAAACGCCGGACGGGCGCCCCATCGTGGGTGGAGGCTTCGCGTCGCGGCTTCAGACTGCGTGCGATGACCTGGCAGGCGAGGCTTCCACCCCATCAAGTGGTCGCCGTCTGCGATCAGGGCGCACTGGTTATCGCTCGTTTTGCCCGGAAAAACTGCGTCAGCAGGGCGCTGCATTCTTCGGCGAGCAGCCCTGCTGTGACTTCGACGGTGTGGTTCAGCCGGGGATGGTTGAGAACCTCGAGCACGCTGCCGCAGGCGCCGGCTTTGGGGTCTGCTGCTGCGTAGACGAGGCGGGCGATGCGCGCGTGGAGGATGGCGCCGGCGCACATGGCGCAGGGCTCGAGCGTGGTGAAGAGGGTGGTGCCGAGCAGGCGGTAGTTGTTGAGGGCAAGGCCGGCGGCGCGCATGGCGACGATTTCGGCATGGGCAGTGGGGTCGGACGTGCGGAGAACCTGGTTGTTGCCGCGCGCGAGGATGGTTTCGCCGTTGGCTGCGACAAGGATGGCGCCGACCGGGACTTCGCCGGCCTGTTCGGCGGCGCGGGCTTCGAGGATGGCTTCGCGGAGGAAGTGTTCGTCGCGGTCGCCGGTTGGGAGGCTCATCCGGCGGGCTTGCCGGCGGCGTTGTCGGCCAGGATCTGGGCGCGGGTGCGGGGCTGGGATTGCGGGCCGAAGAAGCGTTCGATCTCCTTGGCGAGGGCAAGGAGCTTTGGCCGGCGCTCGGCTAACTGGTCGTCGGAGAGCGAGAAGCTTTGCTGCCAGATGCGTTCGAGCGGCGGCAGGATGTTTGCGGTAATGAGCTCGGCGGTCGGCAGGCCTTGCAGCGCGGCGAGCAGCGCTTCTTCTTCAGGCTCGTACTCGTCGGCTGCAGCGCCTTCGGCGAGATGGCCCTCGGGGTCCGCGGTCCGGACGAGCTCCTGGATGGAAGGCAGGTCGGGCGGCGGAGGCCAGGGACGGGATGCGGGGGCTGACATGGCTCGATGGTAAATCCTTGGAGGCAACGGCAAGTGCGTCCTAACGCAGGGTACTTTGTACTGTCCTCGAGAGGCGCGCCACTCACTGGTCGCCGCCCGCGATCAGGGCGCACTTGCTCGTGTTCCACGCAGAAGTACCGGCGAGAAGGTGAGGAGGGCGGCTGCGGCGAGGGTCGTGACGAGGGTGGCTGGGGTGTGTCGGTAGGCAGAGAGGGTCCAGGCGAGCAGGATCCAGAAGGCCATGTCGGCAGAGGCTGCGAGGTAGACCCAGTCGGAAAATTTATGTTGATCGCGGAAGAAGTTCATGCGCGCGAGCGGCGGGTAGGTGGTCGCGGGTGTGATGGTGAGGCGCAGCAGGGCGACGGGCAGCAGGTTGAGAAAGAGGACGAGGGCGATCCAGGGCCCGGCGAGCAGGGGGTGTCGGGGCTCGAGGTACCAGGTCAACGCGATGGTGAGGAGCACGTTGGCGGTGGCGCCGGCGTTGACGACGGCGGGGAAGTGCAGCATGTCGGCGAGGCGGTTCATCTGGTTGAGAGGTTTTTCGGCGGGATGCACAGCAGTCTCCTCGGTTGCGTCGGGGTGGTCATGTCGAGTCTAACGTTGAGGAGTGGAGGGCTTTGGGCGTGATGAATCAGGAGTCGGTCTGGGATTATCCGCGGCCGCCGCGGCTCGAGAAGACGGGGCGGCGGATTCGCGTGGTGCAGGGTGGGGTGACGCTGGTGGATACGGTGGAGGCATTGCGGATTCTTGAGACGAGTCATCCGCCGGTTTATTACGTGCCGCCGCCGGTACCGGGGCTGACGCGGTCGGCTTCGCGGGGAAGCTTCTGCGAGTTCAAAGGGGTAGCGGCGTATTGGGACCTGGGGCCGGCGAAGGATGTTGCGTGGAGTTATGACAAGCCGACCGGACGCTACGCGGCGCTGGCGGGATATGTGGCGTTTTACGCGAGCCGGGTGGATGAGTGCTGGGTGGATGAGGAACGGGTGATCGCGCAGGAGGGAGACTTCTACGGCGGGTGGATCACGTCGAACCTGGTCGGACCTTTCAAAGGCGGACCCGGCAGCAGGGGCTGGTAGAGCACGGGCAACAGCAAGTGCGTCCTCACGCCGGGCGGGCGCCACTTTGTGGGGTGACTGCTTCGCGTGGACTGCTGCGCGCAGCAGCTAACCCTAAAAGTGGTCGCCGCTCGCGATCAGGGCAACCTCGTTGTTGCTCCTGCTTATCGCGCCACGAGTTCCGGCTCCTCCGCGCCGGTGAGGAGGAAGGTCCATTCGGCGCGGTTGCGGCCTTTGTGCTTGGCCTTGTAGAGAGCGCTGTCGGCTGAGCTGAGCAGGCCTTCGGGCATGCGGACGGTGCCGCCGCGGCGTCCGAGCGCGGTGGAGACGCCGCAGCTGATGGTGACGACGGAGCCGCCTTCGGGGTTGCCGCTGTGGGGGATCTCGAGCGCGGCGACGGCGTTGAGGACTTCGTTGGCGAGGACCTGGGCGGCGGCTGAATCGGTGTTGGGCAGGATGATGATGAACTCCTCGCCGCCATAGCGTGCGAGGAAGTCGCCGGCGCGCCGGATGGTGTTCCTGATGCAGGCGGCGATGGCGCGGAGGCAGTCGTCTCCGACCTGGTGGCCGTAGGTGTCGTTGAGCAGTTTGAAGTGGTCGACGTCGAGCAGGATGATCGACAGCGGGGCGCCGGAGCGGAGGGCGCGGCGCCATTCGGCTTCGAAGGTCTGGTCGAAGGCGCGGCGGTTGTGCAGGCTGGTGAGGCCGTCGATCCAGGCGAGTTGCGCGACCTGGTCCTGCAGCAACTTGGTCTCGGTGACGTCGCGCATGGCGACCATGACGAAGAGCGTGTCGTCTTTCTTTTCGAGGACGCGGACCTTGTTTTCGAGCCAGATGGCGTGGCCGTCCTTGTGGATGCCTTCGACGATGACGCTGCTGGTGGATTCGCCGCTCGAAAGCAGGGCGATGTCGCCGGCGATGATGGCGCGGGCTGCCTCGGTGAAGAGGTCGGCGGGCATACGCTCGAGCATCTCTTCGCAGGTCCAGCCAAAGATGTCGGGGGTAGAGGGAGAGGTGTAGGTAAAGCTGAAATGCCCGTGGCTGACGCGTACGTGGCAGATCATGTCGAGACTGCTTTCCATGAGGGTGCGGAAGTCGACAGCGGGCTGGGCCAGGGGGGACGCAGGGACTTTGCCGAGTCGGCTGCGGAATTTCTCGATGAGGTTCAGGCGCTTCATGGGAACCAATGTTAACGGTACCGAGGTGCGGGTTGCCGGGAGAGTTTTGCCACGGAAGTGGTAGTGAGACGGCAACGGCAGGCGCGTCCTGACGCCGGACGGGCGCCGCTTCGTAGGGTTACTGCTTCGCGATCAAGGCGCGGTTCCTGTTGCTTTTACGCCGGCTCCTGCTGCGTCATGCAATGGAGGGTGCCGAGGCCCCAGACGAGGTCTACGGCGTGGATGCCGATGATGTCGCGGGTGGGGAAGCAGGCGGCGAGGGTGTTGAGGGCGTGGCGGTCGTTCAGGTCGTTGAAGGTGGGCACGAGGACGCAGGTGTTGGCGATGTAGAAGTTGGCGTAGCTGGCGGGGAGGCGCTGGCCCTCGAAGAAGACGGGCGCGGGCATGGGGAGCGGCACGATTTCAAAGGGGGCGCCGTGGAGGTTGCGCGCGGCGTGGAGGCGGGCGAGGTTTTCGGCAAGCGGCAGGTGATTCTCGTCGGCGGTGTTGGGCTCGACGGCGGTGACGATCTTGTTTTCGCCGACGAAGCGCGTGATGTCGTCGACGTGGCCGTGGGTATCGTCGCCGGCGCAGCCGCGGTTGAGCCAGAGGACCTGCTCGATGCCGAGGTGTTCGCGGAAGGCGGCTTCGAGCTCCTGGCGGGAGACGCCGGGGTTGCGCTGCTGGACTTCGGAGAGGAGGCACTCTTCGGTGGTGATGAGGGTGCCTGCGCCGTTGACATCGATGCTGCCGCCTTCGAGGATGAGGCGTTTGGGCGCGCCATCGACGAGGGTTTCGGGCTTGCGCTGCGGCATATTGTAAAGGTCGGCGACGTGCTGGGGGATGAGGTTGTCGCGGCGCCAGTTGTCGTATTTGGCCCACGCGTTGAAGCACCAGTTGGTGATGGACAGGGCTTCTCCGAAGGACCCGTCGGGGAGGAGGTTTTTGGTGAAGATGGGGCCGGAGTCGCGGAGCCAGACGCGGTCGGTGGGCCAGAGGTGGAAGTGGAGCCGGGCCATGTTGGATCCACCACGTTTCAACATGCTTTTGGCGCGGCGTTCGGCGTCGTCGTTATTGACGAGGATGTGCACGTCTTCAGACGAGGAGAGGTGACGGACAATCTCGGCATACACCCACGGGATGGGCTGGAATTTGCCGGGCCAGTCTTCGGGGTTGTGTGGCCAGGCGATCCAGGTGGCGGCGTGCGGAGCCCACTCGGCGGGCATGCGGAAGGCGGGCGGCTGCGAGGAGGCACTCATCCCGATTAGTCTATCGGCTTCGCGAGACAGGATGGTGGCTAGATGAGCCTGGTGGCGCCGGATGGCTGGGGTGGATCGGGGAAGAAGACGGCGGTGGGCTGCGCGGCGTGGGGTTTCGCTGTCTTGAGCAGGTTGAAGGTCGAAAGCGCCGCGAGCACGACGGCGAGGCAGGTGAGCGGGAAGGAGGCCCGCCGTGCGGCGGTCTTGCTGAAGGTCAGGATCAACGCGATGACGAGATCGGCGAGCAGGCTGAGGCAGGCCAGCTGCACCCGGGCGTCGATGTGGCCGTTGATGGGCAGGGAGAAGGACACAAGCCGAAGGTAGCGGGGGCGGGGCGGCGGTTCTATCCCACGAAGGTTGCGCTGTGGCTGGTGGGACTCCGTTCAGCGCTGCGGCTGGCTGCCCGTGAAGACGACGGCGAGATCGTCCTGGTAGACCTGGTGGAACCGTTGGTCCATTCGGAGGACGGTGGCGAGCGGGGAAGTGGCGGGGAGCAGGATCACGTGGGCCCGGGCGAGCTCCGGGTCGCTGGCCCAGTTTGACTGGGCGCTGATGGTTTCGAGCGAGCGCCGGATGTGCTCCGAGCCCATCAGCGCGGCGCGGCCGTCAATGCTGACGGGCATGGTCGGCAGGTTATAGATGAGATAGCCACCCCAGTCGAAGTCGTTATAGAGCGGGCCGGAGAGGTGCTGCTGCTTGATGAAGTCGACAGCTTTGACGGGCTGAGCGCTCGCCACCCTGGGGAGGAGCGTGGGATTGGTCAGCCCGGTGAGCGGAAATCCAATGAGAATGATGACCAGCGCGGAGCCGAGGGCAATCGGCGGAACCCAGGGCCGGGTGTAGTCGCGGGCTTTTTCGCTTCCCGTGAGCTGCGAGGCGATGAGGGCAACGGCGACGATGGCCATCACCCAGACATCGCGCTGCGAACGGAAGGAGACGAATGCGGCGAAGGCGAAAAGCAGGGTTTGAAAAGGCAGGAGATGCCTGGCGCGGGCGAGCACGGCGCAGGCGCCGAGCGCGAGCGCAAGCATGGTGAAGTCGGTGACATCGCGGAAAGGAACGGCCTTGAGTTCGCCGATGAGATTGAGCACGCCGGGCTGCGCGTTCAGGTCGTAGGCGATGCGATAGAGGTGCAGGCCGTAGGGGTTGAGGAAGGTCGCGAGGATGCTGGCGGCGAAGGCAAGCGGGATGGCGGCGGCATGGCCGCGAGGCGCGTTTTCGGGCCGAACCGCGGGCCAGCGAAGGGCGAGCAGAGGCTCGGCCGCGGCCAGTGCGAGGACGAGCAGTCCGTCGATGAACTGGATGTGGATGTTGGCCCAGAGGGCGAAGATGACGGGCAGCCAGAAGAGCTCGCGGCTGCGGCCGGTGCGCCGGGCGGTAAGCAGGATATCCAGTTCGAAGATGAAAAAGAGGATGGTGAAGAGCCAGGGGCGCGGAGTAAAGAGGTGCCCGAGACACAGGGTGCCGGCGGCCGTAAGCAGGATGACGAGCGAGAAATCGCGCTGCAGCCGCTTGACCAGGTGGTGCAGCGCCGCCGTGATGGCGGCGACCATGACGCCGACGAAGAGGACGATGCTGACCAGGCCGAGCCTGGCGAAGATCTGGTAGACCAGCACTTCAAAGAGCCAGCTGTATGCCTGCCAGGGCTTGCCCGCGGCGAAGCTGGAGAAGGGATCGGTGTGGGGCAGCGCGCGGTGCTCGAGGATCCATTGACCGGTCCGGAGGTGCCACCAGATGTCGGGGTCGACGATGCCCTGGCTGCGCGCGCAGAGCAGTGAGGGTGCGGAAAAGAGCACGACCAGAACGAGAGACTGGACGAGGCTTTCAGCGCGGGTCTTGGTTGCTGCGGTTGAAGCCGGCGCGGCAGCAGGTAGGGCAATCGAATCGCCCGGCAGGGCGACTGCAGCGGCTTCTGCTTCCAGGATCACAGAACGACGCTACCTGCCTGCTGCGGCGAAGCACATCCCCCCGAAAGGTAACAAGATGCCGAACGAATGGCTTAGCCAGCTTCAGAGACCCCCCTTCCGGTTATCGGCCCCGTCGACCGGACCATCAGCTGGAGGCGCTACATGGGTGAAAGAAAGTGCCGGGCCGTGCGCATCAGCGCCCACACGAGGAGCAGGCCGCAGACAATATTGAAGGCGCCGAGCAGCTTCCAGCTGCGCTGCGTCATGGTGAGAAAGCTGGGCTCGGCGCGTTGCCAGGCGCGCCGGCCGAGGACACGGCGATAGATGCCGAGTGTCGCCTGCGGCACGATCATATGGAGGACGCCGAAGAGGATGTAAGCCGCGGCACAGACGAAGCAGGCAAGGAAGATCAGGCTCATCCTGCCGACGCCTGGTATGAAAGAGACAACGGCGAAAGAGCCGTCATCGCAGGCGGCGACCACTTCATCGGTTGGAGGCTTCGCACGACGGGACTATATCTCGCGCTAGACCCTTGTACGCGGGGCCTCCACTCCTCGGAGTGGCGCCTGTCCGGACCTAGCATGAACTTGCCATTGTCTTCTCTCAATCAAGGAAGCGGCTGGTGATGCCGCCGTAGGCATCGATGCGGCGGTCGCGGAGGAAGGGCCAGTTGCGGCGGGTGTCTTCCAGCAGCTTGCGATCGATCTCTGCGAGGAGGATCTCTTCCTTGTCGTGCGAGGCCTGCGCGATGACGCGGCCGAAGGGATCGGCGATGAAGCTGCCACCCCAGAACTCGAGGCCGGAGTCGGGCGTGTGGGGGCCGGGGCCCTTCATCAGAATGCCGTTGTGTTCGACATCGCCATACTCGTGGCCGACGCGGTTGACGGCGCCGACGAAGACGCCATTCGAGATGGCGTGGGCGCGTTGCATGGTCTGCCAGGCGCTGTATTGCGCCTCGCCGAACTCGGCTTTCTCAGACGGGTGCCAGCCGATGGCTGTCGGATAGAAGAGCGTCTCGGCGCCCATGAGCGCAGTGATGCGGGCGGCTTCGGGATACCACTGGTCCCAGCAGACGAGCGTGCCGATGTCGCCCTGGGTGGTGGGCCAGTTCTTGAAGCCGAGGTCGCCGGGGGTGAAGTAGAACTTCTCGTAGTAGAGGGGATCGTCGGGGATGTGCATCTTGCGATATTTTCCGGCCAGCGAGCCGTCCGTCTCGATGATCGCGGCGGTGTTGTGGTAAAGCCCGGCAGCGCGGCGCTCGAAGAGGCTCGCGATGAGGACGACTTTCTCTTCGGCGCAGACCTTCGAGAGCAACTCGGTAGAGGGTCCGGGGATGGACTCGGCAGTATCGAAGAGCGCGTGCTCTTCGCGCTGGCAGAAGTACTGCGCGCGGAAGAGCTCGGGGAGGCAGACGATGTTGGCGCCGGCGCGGGCCGCCTCGCGGACGAACTCGGCGGCCTTGAGGAGGTTGTCCTGGGTATTGACGCCGCAGGACATCTGGATGAGAGCGATTTTTTTGTGGTTGGTCGGCATGGTTTTGTCTTCAGACTGCGAGTGCGTTGAGGTGACCTTGTTTGGCGAGCTTCAAGAGCGCCTTGTCGTGAGTGAGGAGCGTGAGTCCCGCAGTTCGCGCGGTAGCGGCAATGAGCCGGTCGGCTGGATCGCCATGGAAGTCGGACGGAAGTTCCGCGCAGCTACAGGCTATCTCGGGGTCGATAGGGACGAGATGAAGGCCGGGAAAATTCATGGCCTGCCGCATCCACTGCCGTAACGGAAGTCCGAGCGTGAGCTGGCCGCGCGAGGCCTTCAAGCTGATCTCCCACAAAGAGATGGGGCAAAGAAAGAGCGCGTCCTGCTGGACAGCCGCGCGGATGGTGGCTTGGGTGGAGGCTGGAAAGCGCTTCTCTCCCGCAGCTATCCAAAGCCAGACGGGAGTGTCCAGGAGGAGCATCAGGACATCGCTTCCCAGGGGTCGGGCTCCGGGCTGAGGATGTCGCCCGTGATACTGAAAGTCCCCTTCATGTAACCGAAGATGTCACGTTGGGCAGGGGCCTCGATGGGAACGAGGCGGGCGATTGGCTGGCCGCGCCGGGTGATGATGACGCTTTCGTGCTTGACGTTGACGTCAGTCAGCAGCGCGAGGAGGTGCGCCTTGGCCTTCGAGGCGCTCACCGATTTGATGGCTGGGCCGCTGCGCACGGAGGGTTGCGCGACCGGGAGAGCTTGATTAGCGGGGGGCGCCTTCTTGCGTGGTGAGCTCGATTTGGCGGGGATCGCCATATGGTCATCTCCAGATGACTATTGTAGCGCAGGGGCGTTCTGCCGGGACAGCGGTCAACGGGTGAGGCGAGTCCAGTCGTCGGTTCGGTTTTCCTCGATGGCGAAGAATTTTCTGATAACTTAAGCGTGGATGCACTTCATCCCGCCCTCAAAAATCGAAACACCGCGCCGGTGCTGGCCCGCAGCCATCCCCATGGGGAGGGGCCGCACCTTAAAAGATCGAAACCAAGGAGCATCATGTTGAGCGAATATCGTGATTTTCTGGAACTCTCGTACGCGGAACTGGAAGACCTGAACCTGGCGGCCAAAGAGCAGCGCAAGAAGCGCGTCGACCCGCTGGTGATTCAGGAAGAGCGGCTGACATACCTGAAAAACGAGAAGCGCATCAAGGCCGTGACGGTCGTGTTCTCTGACCTCGAAGGCCGGTTGCACATGCTGGACTACGACAAGAAGTTCCTGGTGAACAGCTACGATAACCTCACGTTCGACGGCTCGTCGATCCGCGGCTTTACCGCTCAGCGTGAGAGCGACCTGCGGCTTGGGCTGGACTGGACCTCCTTCTACTGGACGCCGGCTGACGTGTTCGGTGCCGGCAAGGTGCTGGTGTTCGGCGAGGTGATCGACAAGAACGGCGACCACTATGCGGGCGACCTGCGCGGCGTGCTGAAGAACTTCGCGAAAGAGATGTTCGAGACCAACGGCTACACGCTGAACGCTGCGAACGAGATCGAGGGTTTCCTCTTCGACGGGATCGATGCCGAGCGCAGCTTCCACGAGATCGGTTCGTTCGAGTATGTGAACAAGGGCGGGTACTATCACTCGCTGCCGGGCGACCCGCTGCGTGAGTTTATCGATACGGTGTCTGAAGTGCAGCGCGCGATGGGCTTCGAAAATGAGAAGGACCATCCCGAGGTTGCGCCCTCGCAGTTCGAGATCAACTACACCTATGGCGACGTGGTCGCGGCTGCGGATCAGATTCAGCTGTACAAGTTGATCTGCCGCCAGGTGGCGACGCAGATGGGCATGACGGCGAGTTTTCTGCCGAAGCCGGTGACAGGCGTGAACGGCTCGGGCATGCACACCAACGTGTCGATCACGAAGAATGGCAAGAACCTGTTCTGGGATCCCAAGGGCGAGGAGAAGATCTCAAAGCTGGGCTGGTCCTTTGTCGACAAGATCCTCACCCACGGCAACGATCTGTGCCTGCTGCTAAACGCGAGCGTCAACGCCTATCGCCGACTCGATCCGCACTTCGAGGCGCCGAACCAGATCAAGGCTTCGGCGACGGATCGCGGGTCGATGGTGCGCATTCCGATCGGCAACGAGAAGTCATCGCGCGTAGAGGTTCGTTCGGTTGGTCCGGATGCAAACCCATACATGGTGCTGTACTCGATCTTCAAGAGCGGCCTGCACGGCGAGCTTTCGCGGATCAAGAACCTGCGGCAGGCCGAGCGCTACCTCCCGGACAATATCTACACGGCGCTTGAGAACTTCCGTGCGGCGACGTGGACGACGACTCTGCTGGGCGAAGATGTGAAGGCGCGCTATGCGGACCTGAAGCAGGCTTCTGCGGACCGTTGCCCGCGGCTGCTGGGAACGATCGTGAAGGCGCCCGAGATTCAGTTCCACCACGATGTGTACAACCAGCTTCTGTGGGGTCAGTTCTAGGTTCGGCGGCATCATGGTTGGCCCCGGCTCTTGCCGGGGCCATTTCTTTTAGAGGGGCAGCTACGGGGGCGCCTGATCGCAGGCTGAGAGTACTGCGCGCGCCGGCAGCTTCACGTGCGCGGTAAGATAATTGGGTAAAGAGGAGAACTGATGCGGAAGAAAGTAACCATTGTTGGTGCGGGAAATGTCGGAGCTACGGCTGCTCACTGGATTGCCGCGAAGGAACTGGCAGACGTTGTATTGCTGGATGTCGCGGAAGGAATTCCGCAGGGAAAGGCGCTCGACCTGCTGCAGGCAATGCCGATCGAGAAGCGCGATGTGTCCATCGTCGGCACCAATGAGTACGCGGATACTGCCGGTTCGGACATCGTCGTGATCACGGCGGGCATCCCGCGCAAGCCGGGCATGAGCCGCGATGATTTGTTGAACACGAACTCGAAGATCATGAATGACGTGGTCTCAAAGGTGGTGGTGGCTTCGCCGGATGCAATCCTGATTATCGTCTCGAACCCACTGGACGCGATGGCACAGGCTGCGTTCAAGCAATCGGGCTTCCCGCGCGAGCGTGTGATCGGCATGGCAGGCGTGCTCGATTCGGCACGCTTTCGCACGTTCATCGCGGAAGAACTGCAGGTGTCGGTCGAGAATGTGACAGCGTTTGTTCTGGGCGGCCACGGCGATACGATGGTGCCGCTGTCGCGCTACTCGACGATGGCGGGTATCCCGATCACGGAGCTGATCGAGCCGGGCCGGTTGAAGGAGCTCGAGACGCGAACGGCCAATGGCGGCGCGGAGATCGTGAAGCATTTGAAAACCGGCTCAGCCTACTATGCACCGAGCGCAGCGGCGGTCGAGATGGTCGAGGCGATCCTGAAAGATAAGAAAAAAATCCTGCCGTGCGCGGCCTACCTGCAGGGTGAGTACGGGATCAACGGACTGTATGTCGGCGTCCCCTGCAAGCTCGGAGTCAAGGGTCTCGAGAAGATTATCGAGATCAAGCTGACGTCCGAGGAGCAGGTCGCGCTGCAGAAGAGCGCGGATGCGGTCAAGGAGCTTTGCACCGTCATCGGCGTCGCGTAGGACTTCTCGCAGTCTGGATGCAGCAAGGGCTCGCCGGATGGCGAGCCCTTGCTGCATCTGCTGCACGAGGCTTAGGCTACTTTTTCGATCGTGACCGACTCGAGCACTACTGGCGTCTTCGGCCGGTCCATGCCATCGCGGGCGACCTTCGAGATCTTCTCGACAATGTCGTAGCCCTCGACAACCTCGCCGAAGATGGTGTGCTTGCCGGTCAGCCAACTGGTGTCGGTGACCGTGATGAAGAACTGGCTGCCGTTGGTATTCGGGCCGGCGTTCGCCATGGCGAGCTTGCCGGGTGCCTTGAAGTGGTGCGGCGATCCCTTGGTCTCGTCGGCGAACTTGTAGCCGGGGCCGCCCATACCGGTGCCCTCCGGGTCGCCGCCCTGGATCATGAACGAGGGGATGACGCGGTGGAAGACGGTGCCGTCGTAGAGCTTGTCGCCCTTCTTTGAGCGGGAGTTCCAGTCGCGCGTGCCTTCGGCGAGCGAGATGAAGTTTTTCACGGTCTCCGGCGCGTCCTGCTCGAAGAGTTCGCAGACGATGGTACCTTCGGACGTTTTGAAGGTGGCGTAGGTTCCTGGCTTGTTGGGCATTGTGCTTGAAGCTCCTTGGCTGGTGATGCTGATTCGGTTGCGTGGGCAGAAAATGACGGCGAAGTTCGACCGCATGGGGGGAGAAAATTTACTTTGGTGGCGGCAGCGGAGACACGGGCAGTGCGGGGGCCGGGGTGGTGGAAGGCGCTGCGGGGATGACCGGGGCCGGAGGAATGGCTTCGCCTTCGCGTAAAACGGTGACCTTGTTAAGGGTGATGGGCGCGAGTGGCTTGTCGGCCGAGTCGCGTTCGGTGCGGGCGATGCTCGCGACCATCAGGACCGTGTGAGTGTCGCACTGGCCGAAGATGGTGTACTTGCCGTTGAGGTCGGGGTACGGCACTTCGGTGATGAAAAATTGCGTGCCGTTCGTATTCGGTCCCGCGTTGGCCATGGCAAGACGCCCCGCCACATCGAAGTCGAGACCCGGGGTCACTTCGTTGTCGAAGTAATAGCCCGCATCGCCGGTTCCGTCGCCTTTACGGTCCCCGCCCTGGATCATGAAGCCGGGGATGACGCGGTGAAAGGTAGTGCCATTGTAAAAGGGCTTGCCGTGGACTTTCTCGTTGGTAGTTGGATCGGTCCAATCCTTGGTGCCGGTGGCGAGACCGATGAAGTTGGCTGCGGCAAGCGGCGATTCCTTGTCGAAGAGCTTGCACGTGAGCCGTCCTGCGGTGGTATCGAAGAGGACGGTCGGGCCGGTCGGAACGCGGTCGACGTGCGCTTGGACGGCCGCACCAGGCGCGTCGGGAAGCTGCGCGGCAGGGGCCTGAGATGCGGGTGCAGCGGGGCTCTGGGGTTCGGTTGGGGGCGCGGCCGGCGGAGCGGTCTGGGCGAGCGCGGCGCCCGTCGAAAGGGCGAGAAGGATGCCGGCAGCGCGCGGTAGGGTCTTGAAGAAGGCGATCGTCATGTCCAGTCTCAAGGCTACTCTATCGGGGCCGAGGCGGCAAAGCTGCGGCAACACGCATTCCGGCATCGTAAACCACTGAAACATCGTGCGAGCGTACGATGGGCGAGTCCGCTGAAGGACGAGGAGGAATGATGAGCAAGCTTGCGCTGTATGTCCGGTTGTTGCCGAAGCCGGGCAAGGAAAAGGATGTCGAGGCATTTCTGAAGCAGGGCGCGGTGATGGCGCAGGATGAATCGCAGACCGTGCACTGGTTCGGGATCAGGGAAGATGATGGGGCTTACAGCGTCTTCGACACCTTCAACGACGAGGCCGGACGCGAGGCGCACCTGAGTGGTGAGATTGCGAAGGCGCTGATGGCGAGCGCCGACGAGCTGTTCGCCGAGCCGCCCCAGATCAACAAGATCACGATCCTGGCTGAGAAGTAGGAGCTAGGCCATGCAGCGTCGCGGACTGATTCGTTTACTCGGGATGTTGGGCGTCTCGCAGGTGGCCCGGGCAGCGGAAGTACCTTCCGCTGCTCCGTGCCAGCCTTTCGACGCAGTCGCGGATGCAGCGCTGCTGGCGATGAAAGCGAAGGCCGAGGAGTTGAAGGTGGGCGGCTGCGCGGTGGTTTGTTACTGCGCGGGAGACACGCTCGCGGGTTGGTCTTCGAAGATGCTGGTGGTGGGGCGGTATCGCGATGAGCCATCTGCAAACGACAAGGGGTCCAACCTGCTGGGCATCGTCTACGCGAAGGCCGCCGAGATGGCGGATACGCACCGGGACAGCGGCAGCCATCAACGAGAGCCGATGACAGGGGAGCTCGGCTGGCAGGGTGGGGTAACAGCCAGGGGCAAGTCGGGCTTCCTGATTGCCGCCTTCAGTGGGGGCAAGTCCGAAGATGATGTGCAGATCTCGAGAGATGGACTTCAACGCCTCCAGGCAGTCCTTTGAGCTGGAGTTTCGTGGCTCGTGCAAGGCTTCGGGCAACCATCAACTTCGGAACTCCATCCTTCTTACATAGAGGTGTTTCATGGCACAGGGACTAGACGCAACGAAGATACCGGGCCGGCCGTCACACGAAGCCGTGGAAGAGACGGGCGAAGAATCTGACAAGAGCCGTCTCGACAAGGATGCAATGGAGAGCGCGAAGCGCGCACAGAACCGTATTCACTCGGATGAGACAAGCGTTCCGGGAAGCAGCATCTTTACCAAGTAAGGCTGCCGCAGAAATCACACTGCAGAATAGATGAGCACATGGCCCCGAGCGATCGGGGCCATCTCTTTTGGGTGATTGCGTGACCCCCGTCCGTTGTAGGAGTGACGAGTTTAGGAGATGTTCGCTCGTGATCGTCTACCACGAACCGGGTATAAAGGCTTATTTGACTATCGTTTACCGGTTACTTTCGTTAGGCTTTTCTGGTGAAGCAAGCCTACAGACCTCCCCCGGGCCGCATCTTGGCGGTAACTCTTCCGATCGGCGCCGTCTGCGTTACGCTGGGCACTCTCGCGGCGCAGCATACCGGCTTCGGGCTTTCGTCATCTGTTCCCCGCCTCATATTCGAACCGCGTCTGCTCGTAGTGCATGCCCTGTCAGAGAGTCTGCTTCTGCTCTCCTGCCTCGCAATTGCGATCACTCTCGGTGCCATAGCGTGGCGAGACCGCTCCAGGTTGGAGTCAGGATGGGCAGCGGGTGCGTGCGGGGTCTTTCTCGTTGCCTGCGCTTTGACTCACGCTCGCAATCTTGTTGTCCTGTCGTCGCCCGCCCCTTGGTTGTCGGTGGGGTTAGGGTTAGTCTCCGCGCTGGCGCTGTTCCTTGTCGCCACTTTGTTCCCTTCGATTGTGCCTCGGATCAACGAACTGATTGAAGCGGCAAAGGGCTCCCGCAGAAATGAACTGCGCTTTCTCGCGGCTTCCGAAAGCAGCAATGACGGCTTCTACATTCTCGAAAGCGTGCGGAACGAGGCAGGCGAGCTGATCGACTTTCGCTTCGAGTTTGCGAATGACCGCGGCGCCACCCTCGTCAGTTCGACGCCCTTGGCGGTGCGGGGCCAGCAGCTGTGCGAGATGTTTCCGCTCTACCGAACGTCAGGTCACTTCGACGAATTCAAACGCGTCGTTGAGACCGGAGTTCGTCTCGACGAAGAGATTTCCCTGGCCGTCGACGGCATCAAGGCATCGTGGATTCATCACCAGGTCGTGAAGCTGGGCGACGGAATCGCCGTGACTTCGACCGACGTCACGCGACGCAAGGAGAACGAACTGAAGCTCGCGCGTACGGTGCAGTTCACCGAATCGACGCTGTCAAGCTCACCCTTCGCGACGATTGTGACTGACCTGCATGGGACGATCACCGCGATGAATCCGGCTGCGGAGCGGATGGTGGGATACCGCAAGACCGACCTCATCCATCGGCAGACGCCGTTGATCCTGCTTGATTCAGCTGAACTGGCGCGTCGTGCTTTGCAGCTCAGCGAGGCCCTTGAGACGACGGTTGAACCCGGGATGGCTGTGCTGCGGCTGAAGCCTCTGCGTGGCGAGGTGGAGGAAGCGGAATGGAAGTTTATCCGCAAGGATGGCTCGCGCTTCGACGCGCAGTTGACCGTCAGCGGTTTGGCGGATGAGCACGGAAACGTCGCTGGCCTGATCCTGATTGCATACGACATCACCGAGCGCAAGCGCACGGAAGACTACGTGGCGCACGTCGCTCACCATGACGCTTTGACCGGACTGCCGACCCGCAACCTGTTCCACGACCGCCTGAAGCAGTCCATGGCGCGGGCCAACCGCAACCGGCACAAGTCTGCGATTCTCATGATCGACCTTGACCACTTCAAGAAGATCAATGACCGGCTGGGCCACCATTCAGGAGATGAGCTCCTGGTTGAGGTCGCGAAGCGTCTGAAGGCTTCGGTGCGTGCGTCGGACACGGTGGCGCGCATGGGCGGGGACGAGTTCGTGGTGCTGCTGGATGAGGTAGGGTCGACGGTTGACGCGGAGCTGGTTGCCACCAAGCTTTTGGAGCTGCTGCAAACGCCGCTCGACGTGGACGGCGAGGTAATCATCCCCTCGGCGAGCGTGGGTCTCTGCCTGTATCCGGACGACGGCGCCAACAGCGACGCGCTGCTGAAGAATGCCGACGCTGCGATGTACCAGGCGAAGCAGCGAGGGCGCAACAACTTTCATACCTTCACTGAAGATCTTGCGAAGGCTTCGTCGCGGCGGCGTGCGCTTGAGACGGGGCTGGACCAGGCGCTGGCGCTCCGGGAACTGGAACTGGTATACCAGCCGCAGGTGTCGCTGATCACAGGACGCGTAGATGGCGTCGAGGCGCTGCTTCGCTGGAACAGCGGGAAGCTGGGTTTCGTTTCGCCGGCCGAGTTCATTCCGATCGCCGAGGAGAACGGACTGATCGTGCCGATCGGCGAGTGGGTGTTGCGGACGGCGTGCCGGCAGGGGCGCAACTTGCAGCATGAGCTTGGCCGGGACATCACGATCGCCGTGAACGTGTCGCCGCGTCAATTCCATCAGGACAAGCTGCCCTGCCTGATCCGCGAGCTGCTTGAAGAGACCGGGATGCCGGCGGGATCGCTCGAGCTCGAGATCACGGAGAACATCCTGATCAGCGACTCGGCGACGGCGATGACGGTGCTGGAAGAGGTGCGCGCGATGGGGGTGCGGGTGGCGATCGACGACTTCGGCACGGGCTTCAGCTCGATGTCGTACATCATGCGGTTCCGCGTGGATCGGCTCAAGATCGACCAGTCCTTCATTCGGGACATGACGACCGATCCGGACTCGAGCGCGGTGACGATGGCGGTGATCGCGCTGGCGCGTGGGCTGAAGATCCCGGTGATCGCAGAAGGCGTCGAGACGGCTGCGCACCGCGAACTCTTGGCGAGCCAGGGCTGCGATGAGGCACAGGGCTACTTCTACTCTCGCCCTGTGGCCTTCAGCGCGCTGATGAATGTGATCGAGACCGTGGAGTCGGAGCTGGTTGCGGCGTAAGCCTGCGACTAGAGAGCTGCGACGCCGGCTTCGGCTACGGCGTGGTCCTGCTCGCCCGAGCCGCCCGAGACGCCGATGGCGCCGAGGACGGTGCCGTCCTGCTTGAGCGGCAGGCCGCCGGCGAAGATCATGATCTTGCCATTGTTGGAGGCGTGGATGCCGAAGAACTGGTCGCCAGACTGGGAGTTAGCACCAAGATCCTTGGTGGTGATGTCGAAGGCGCGGGAGGTGAAGGCCTTCTTCTGTGCGATATCGATCGAGCCGATCCACGCGTTCTGCATGCGCTCGAAGGCGAGCAGGTTGCCACCGGCGTCGACGACCGCGATGCACATGGGCTGACCGATCTCGGTGGCCTTCTTGGTGGCTGCAGCGAGGATGGTGCGGGCTTCTTCAAGGGTCACGGTTGCGGTGTTGATTGGCATTTGGGGCTCCTGGGTGCTTGGATGCTTCTACGGCTGGCCTGCGGTTCGGCGGGTTGATTCGTGGGTGGGGTGCCCCCCTGGTACTTATTGCGCAAGATCTTCAATCCATTCAACTTAGGTCTGGATCACCACTCCCAGAGTGATCATGAGACGGGGTCGAATTGGAGGGTCCGCCGGGAGGCCGGTTCGGCAGAACTACCGCCAATACCGGACGTCTGCGATGACGGGTGTTTCAACAGGTTGCCAGGGTTAGTGGGTGAAAAAGTCTTTGACCTGCTGCAGGACGACGTCGCGGGAGACGTCGGAGATGGCCTCGATCAGCGGGAGCTGCTTGGGGCAGGCGGCGACGCAGTTCTGGGCCATGCCGCACTCCTGCACGCCGCCGTCTCCGGCGAGGGCGCGGAGGCGTTCTTCCTTCAGAACCGAGCCGGCGGGGTCCATATTGAAGAGCTTCACCTGGGCGATGGTGGCGGCGCCGACGAAGTTGGTCGAATCGTTGAACTGCGGGCAGACCTCCATGCAGATGGTGCAGGAGATGCAGTTGGAGAGGGGGTAGCGCTGTTCCTGGATCTGGGGAAACTGGCGAGGGCCTGCGCCGAGGTCATAGGAGCCGTCGATGGGAACCCAGGCTTTGACGGCCTTGAGGTTCTGGAAGAGGACCGAGCGGTCGACGGCGAGGTCGCGGACGACGGGGAATTTCGAGAGGGGGGCCAGGCTGATTGGCTGTTCGAGCTTGTCGACCAGGGCGGAGCAGGCCATACGGGCTTTGCCATTGATGAGCATGGCGCAGGAGCCGCAGATCTCTTCCAGGCAGTTGGCGTCGTAGGCGATGGCGGTGGTTTCGGCACCAGAGGCGGTGATGGGCTCGGCGGCGATTTCGCCGAGGACCGAGGTGATGTTCATCCCGGGGCGATAGGGGATCTCGAACTTCTCGGTGCGTGCCGGGGCGTCAGGGGAAGCCTGCCGCTTGATTTCGACCTTGATGGTGCGCTCTGCCATGGTTTGCTCCCTTGCTTCTTTGGTGCTTAGCGATCTTTCATCCGTCGTGCGCTCTGCCGTCCGTAGAGCCAGACTGCTGCGGCGATGAGGCCGCAGATGGCGAGGGCGAATACGAGGAATCCGATGATCAGCACGATGTTGATTCCGTCATTTTCACTGTCGTACCTTTCGCCGCTGCGGACACTTGCTTGTTAGGTTGAGGTGTAGACGCGGGGGCGGGGGGTGATCCAGTTGGTGTCGACGTCTTCGTAGGTGATCTTCGGGGCTCCGTCGAAGTAGGCGGCCTTGGTGGTCTTCAGGAACTGCTCGTCATTGCGGGTGGGGAAGTCGGGCTTGTAGTGAGCTCCGCGGGATTCGTCGCGCTGGCGTGCGCCCTGAACGATGACGCGGGCGAGCTCGAGCATGTTCTGCAGCTGGCGGGTGAAGGCGAAGCTGGTGTTGGCCCACTGGCTTTTGTCCGAGAGGTTGATGTTTTTGTAGCGGGCGAGGAGCTCGACTATTTTCGCGTCGGCCTCATCGAGGCCACTGTTGTAGCGGACGATCGTCGCGTGCTTGGTCATGGTCTCGCCGAGCTCGCGCCAGAGCTTGAAAGGATTCTCTTTGCCGGTGGAGGAGAGAAGCTGCGAGTTGAGGGCGTGCTGACGGGCGAGCTCCGCGGCGTGGCCCCCGTCGCCGCTGGCCGGCTTGAGGGATTTGGCGTATGCCATGGCGTTAGGGCCGGCGACGAAGCCCCCGTAGATGCAGGAGAGCAGCGAGTTGGCGCCGAGGCGATTCGCACCGTGGATGGAGTAGTCGGCTTCGCCGGCGGCGAAGATGCCGGGGATGTTGGTGGCCTGGTCGAGGTCGACCCAGAGCCCTCCCATGGTGTAGTGGACGCCGGGGAAGATCTTCATGGGGACTTCGCGGGGGTCATCACCTACGAATTTCTCGTAGATTTCAAGGATGCCTTCGAGTTTGTGGAGCCTCTCTTTCGAAAGGTGCGTGAGGTCGAGGTAGACCATGGGCTGGCCATCGATGCCCATGTTGTCTTCGTAGACGATCTTGAAGATTTCGCGCGTGGCGATGTCGCGGGGGACAAGGTTGCCGTACTTGGGGTAACGCTCTTCGAGAAAGTAGTAGCGGTCGGCTTCGGGGATGGACCGGGCTGTGCGCTTTTCGTTGCGGTCGCGTGGAACCCAGACGCGGCCGCCTTCGCCGCGGGCGGACTCGGACATGAGCCGGAGCTTGTCTTCGCCGGGAATGGCGGTGGGGTGGACCTGGATGAACTCGCCGTTGGCGTAGAAGGCTCCCTGCTGATAGAGCGCGGACTGGGCGGAGCCGGTGCAGACGACGGAGTTGGTCGATTTGCCGAAGATGGCTCCGTTGCCACCGGTGCAGATGATGACGGCGTCTGCAGGGAAGGTGAGGACCTCCATCGTCCGCAGGTTCATGGCGGAGATGCCGCGAGCGACGCCGGAGTCGTCGAGGACGGCCGAGAGGAACTCCCAGCCTTCGTATTTGGTGACCTTACCTTCGGACTCGTGGCGGCGGACCTGTTCGTCGAGGGCGTAGAGCAGTTGCTGGCCCGTCGTCGCGCCGGCAAACGCTGTGCGTTGATACAGCGTGCCACCGAAGCGGCGGAAGTCGAGCAGGCCTTCGGGGGTGCGGTTGAAGGGGACGCCCATGCGATCGAGGAGGTCGATGATGGCCGGGCCCTGCGCAGTCATATTTTTGACGGGCGTCTGGTTGGCGAGGAAGTCGCCTCCGTAGACGGTGTCGTCGAAGTGCTTGAGGACGGTGTCGCCCTCACCTTTAAGGTCCTTGGCCGCATTGATGCCGCCCTGGGCGCAGACGGAGTGCGAGCGCTTGACGGGGACGATGGAGAAGAGGTCGACCTTGCCGCCGGCTTCGGCGATCTTGATGACGGAGGCGAGGCCGGCGAGGCCTCCGCCTACGACGATGATGCGAGGTGTTGCTGCCATGTGTACCTCAGGGTAAGCCCCGTGTTCAGGGTGATTCGACGGCACGGCTCAAGCCGTGACCTTCCTTTATTGCTGAACTGCTATTGCTGAACTGCTATTGCTGAACTGCTATTGCTGGACTGCTATTGCTGATTGCGCCCGGTTGTGACGGGTTGGTGGAGTTTGCGGGCGCTGCGACTGGCGCGGGCAGGGTGATGCCGGCGGGTTGGGCGGGCATCACGTCGGCGGGGGCGTTGGGGTATTTGTAGACGACGGCGTAGATGCTGACCAGACCCATGACGCAGAGGGCGGTGCCGATGGCTCCGCAGACGTAACCCATGCGCTTGCGGGCGCGGTCGCCGGGGGTGATGCCCCACTTTACCGAGAAGAGCCAGATGCCGTAGGCGAAGTGCCAGGTGGTGGCGACCATGGCGATGACGTAGATGGCGAGCATCCAGGGATTCGAGAGTTCGTGCTGCACCTTGGCGAAGGCTGCGCCGGGGTGCTCGGGCAGTTGGACGCCCAGGAAGCGCTGGCGGATGACGTGCTGAATGATGTAGCCGAAGGCGATGAGGCCGGTGACGCGCTGGGTGATGTACATCCAGTTCGAGGCCCAGGGGTAGACGTTGACGTTGACGCGTCCGCGGAAGGAGATCCAGACGCCATAGCCGGCGTGAAAGGCGAGCGGGATGAAGATGAGGGCCCACTCGAGCACGCGGACGAGGGGCAGGGAGTTGAGGAATTTGACCTGCTGCGCGTAGGCCAGGGGGCCGTTCCAGGTCTCGAAGTTCGAGAGGATGTGCTCGACGAGGAAGGCGCCGATGGGGATGATGCCGGAGAGCGAATGCAGGCGGCGCCAGAGGAAGGAGTTGCCCTGGCCGGCGCGGAGGGGCTGGACACCCCGGGTGGGCGTGCCAAGATCGGCGGGTGCTACGGGTGCGGCGGCGGCCATTAAGAGCTCCTGCGGGCGGGGTTGCGGCAGTGTGATTATTCCGCTGCGTGGAGAGGCCGGTCAAGGATTCTGTGCGATTAGCGAAAGGTTTGTGCGATATCTGGAAATGAGTGCGAAAACGGGCGAATACGCTCTCATTGCGGGCGGCCGACCAATACGAGGGATATGGTCCTTTCCGCGCGTTCTATGGCTGCAGGCGTTTGAGGAGATCGACCAGGGCTCGGCCACGATGGCTGATGCGGAGGCGGGTGTCGGCGTCGATCTCAGCCATGGTCTGGCCGAGTTCGAGGATCTCGAAGATCGGGTCGTACCCGAAGCCGCCGGTGCCGCGCGGGGCATCCATGAGGCGTCCTTCGAATTCTCCATAGCCGCTGGCGAGGAGTTCACCCTGGCGCACGGCGGCGAGGGTGCAGACGTAGCTGACGTCCTTGTAGCGAAGCTTTACGGAACGCTCGAGCAGGCAGGCGATGTTTCGTTCGTCCTGGGTGCCGGGCTGGCGGAAGCCTTCATCGTCGGCGTAGCGGGCGGAGCGGACGCCGGGTTCGCCGGCGAGTCCGCGGACGACGATACCGGAGTCGTCGGCGACGACCATTTCGTTTGGAGCGAGAGCACCGTAGGCCAGGGCTTTGATGAGCGCGTTGCCGGCGAAGGAGTCGGCGGTTTCGGCTGGTTCGGGAATGGACTGGAGATTTGGCAGTGGGGCGATGGTGATGTTCGGGAAGGCGGAGGCGGCGTGGGCGAAGTCGCGCAGCTTGCCGGGATTCGAGGTGGCGATGTAGAGGTGCATGTTGTCCGTTGACCGTTTCAGGGTTTGAGGGCGTCGTCGCGCAGGCGGCCGATGCGGCCGTGGGGGCCTACCACGTAGGGGAGAGAGAGGGCGTTCCAGTGCTGGTCGGCGTCGGGTTGATCGAGGCCGCCGGGATGGAGCGGGCGCCAGTTGCGACCGTCGTCGGTCGAGGCGTCGGTGCCGTTGGGGCCTACGGTGATCCAGGCTTTGCGGGCTTCGTCGTAGGCGACGGAGGAGCGGTAGCCGTGGGGTGGTGTGGTCGACGCGGACCAATGCAATCCGCCGTCTCTTGTGACGGCCGCTGTCTGGAGATTGTCGTTGGGTTTCTGATAATTGCCCCCAACGGCGATGCCGGCAGTGGCGCTGCGGAAGAAGAGGGAGAAGATGCCGGATGCGGGCGAGACATGCTGAATCGGCACAGAAGCAGACTTGAAGCCGGTCCAGGGCCGACCGGGCTGCGTGGACATCGCGTCGAGCGAGCCGCCAGTCATTCCAGCGGGTGCGAACAGAAGCTCCGGTTTGGTGCCGCGGTACAGATCGCGGTAGGCGACCCGGCTCGCGCTGGTGGCAAACCAGAAGCGTCCGTCCCTGGCGAAGATGGAGGAATTGCTGGCAGCAAAGGCGCCTTCATCTTTCAGGGCATGCAGCCCAACCCCGGCGCCTGTTGCGTCGGGCGTGCTGACAGCGGCCCAGGTAGTGCCGCCATCCGCGGTAACTCGCACGCGAAAGGCGTCCGGGGATTCGACGGACGATCCTCGCGGTGAGGGATCCCCAAAGAGTATGCCGTGCCTGGCGTCCAGAAAGAGGACGGCGTCGAGAAATCCATCCGGCGTGTAAGGGCTGGTGAAGATCTGCTTCCAGGTTTCGCAGCCGTCGGTCGTCTTGTAGAGGCGCGAGAGGTCGCCTTTGCCGCTCGACATCACGATGGCGGTATTGTGATCGAAAGCCTGGATGCCGCGAAAGTCGAGCTTCTCGGCACCGGGGGGGATGGTGCAGGTCTGCCAGAGGAAGCCGGCGTCTTCGGTGCGCAGGACGGTTCCGTTGGTGCCGGAGGCCCAGGCGACACCGCCGCCGAGGGACTGGATGCCGCGCAGGTCCGCGGTCGTTTGCGAATCCTGCATCTGCCACTGCGCAGACGCGGGAAGCGAGGCGCAGGCAAGAGCGAGAACGAAGATGAGAGCGCGCATAGTGGTGAGTTTACTTCGCCTCGTAGAGGCGGTCGTGCGGGAGAAGGACGTCGTGACCCAGGTCACGGGAACAGGCACGGTCACGAGGCGCCCGGAGCGGCTATTGCGCGATTCGGAATCGAACGAACGCGACCCCGCCTACCGGCGTGCGGCCGTAGGTTGACGCGAGCGCATCGTTCGCTCGATAGACGGTGAACTGGGCCCCGGGCGCGAACAGGACGTGGGGAATGAGGTGGAAGTCGCGGTCATACCCAAGCGTGTAGGCCTGCACGTGGCCTATCGGAGCCTCGGCTGCTCCGGCTGCCTGATCGAGCAGCTGCGACGAGCGGCCGGCGATCTCGATGCGCGTCCAGGCATAGTTGGCTCGCTTGAAGCGCAGCAGCGACTCGAGGAGATAGCTATTCTCAAAATAGCCTGTCTGCGAAGAGCGAGTCTGGCCCCAGAGCAGGGTGGTGGCGAGATTTCCCGAGGCAGCCTGATCGCCGGCCATGGCCATGCCGGCCATCTGCTGATGCGCGCCGAAGCTCTGGTTGAACATCACCGACGCGGTTTGACGGCGCTGATTATCAGCCAGGTTGAGCGCCTCGGGACTGGTGATCTGTGCGATGGAGTACTGCGCTGCGATGCCTGGCCGAGGCGCCCAGGTGAGGCGCGTGCTGTAGCTATCGACCGCGTGGCCGTTCGGCGAGGGCTCGGGCTGCCAGCGGGATTCGGTGGGCTCGGCGCCGTGAAAGCCCGAAGCTTCGAGTCGCACCGTTTTATAAGTGAGCCCAGCGGTGATGACGTTGAAGGCGATATGGGTGGAGTCTTCCTGATGATGGCCGAGAGCGGCGATGGGATCCTCGGATGCTGAGAGCCGGTGCGGATAAGCCGTCGGTCCGATGGCGGGGTCGCCGATGGGCGCGACGTAAAAGCTGAAGAGCGTATTGCGGTTCAAGCGCAGGTCGTAGAGGGCGGCGATCTCCATGAAGAGATCGTGCGGGTGCTGGCCGTCGACGATGGGTTTGCCATAGGCGGTTTCGCCTTCCTGGAAGAGTTCGGGATATTGGCGGCCGGTGAGGGTAGCGGGTTCGAGCGAGAGCATGGTGCGCAGCGTCAACTGGCCGTGCTCTCCGAGGCGGCGCTGCGCCATCGGCATGATCCAGTTGGTCGAGAACCAGCGATCCTTGCCGCGTTCGTTGTCAGCGTGCTGCTGCGTATTCGCGACGAACGCGTTGCCGTGCAGCATCAGCATCCATGCGCCACGCTGGGTCAGGAGCATGGACATCGGGCTGGCCGGCGGCTCGGCAGATGTGCCGGAAGAGGTGTGCTGCAGTTCGGCTTCGATGAGGTTCGTGGGCTGCGCCATCATGGCTGACTTCATGTCTGGCTTCATCCGAGAAGCGGATGGCATCGGGGTAGCGTCTGCCGGCTTGTCCGTCCGGCTTCTCGGCGGAGCGGGCATGTTCATGCCCGGCATGCTGGACTGTGCGCAGGCGGCGGTGGCAAGGGCAAATAGTACGCCGAGCACAGGGGTGAGTTTCGATTGCATCCTGATCAAGTTTGGCACAGAGGGGCAGCGGGACGCCAAGACCGCGTGGGCAAGGCTCCCCGCTTAGGGTGAAGCTTTCGACGACTGTTCAGTTGGAAGCAAACGGCGCTGCGGCCACTAACTGCTCGGTGTCCTTTGCTTCAACCGGGGGCGTGGGCATGCCTGGCACCATGGCCTCGAAATGGATCGTGAGCCGGGCGCCACCCTCGGGCCGGTTGGTGGCGTGGATGGCGCCGCCGTGAGCGCGCACGACGGCATGGATGAAGGCGAGACCGAGGCCGTAGCCGGTAGAGGTGCTGCCTTTCACGCGCCGGTCGAAGAGATGGGCCGCCACCTCGGGCGCGAAGCCGGGACCGTCATCTTCGACGATCAGGACGGTTTCGTCGGGGCCTGAATCGAGGAAGATGCTAATGGAGGACGCCGGCGGCAGGTGCTTCAACTCATTTTCCAGAAGGTTGGCGATCGCCCGATGGAGGAGTCCTTCGTCTGCGGAGATCATTGCCGCTCCGTGGCTGTGCAGGTGCACGCGCAGGCCGCGGTCGGACATGGATGGCTCGTAAAGATCGATCATGGTGCGCAGCAGGTCGTCGAGATCGAGCGAGGAGCGGTTGATGCGGAGCGCATCAACCTTGCCTTCGGCGACGTCGAGTGACGTATTGAGGAAGTTGGTCAGGCGATCGAGTTCCTCGATCACCGAGACGATGGGCTCGCCCTGTTCGGGCCGCAGACCGGTTGAGAGAACCATCTCGAGCTTGCCGCGAATGGCGGTGAGCGGGCTGCGCAGGTCGTGGGCCAGCGCGTCCGTCATGGTGTGAAGCTGATGCACGGTCGTTTCGACGCGGTCCAGCATGTGATTCAGGGTTCGGGAGAGTTGTCCGATCTCATCGCGTCTCGGGCTAACCGGTACCCGGGTGGCGAGGTCGGACTGGCCGATCCCCGAGGCCGCCTCCGTAATGCGGCGAACATGGCCCAGCATGCGGCGTGTCGAGAAAAAGACAATGACGAAGCCGAAGAGAACGATTGTCAGCCCTAGGAGAAGAAAGCGAAGACGCAGGTTGCGCAAGACCCGAAGTTCATCTCGTTCGGACAAGCCGAGATAGATATGGCTGCCGTCTGTCATGCTGACCGAGGCAACACGAAAGGGAATGGGGAAGCCTTCGACGTGCAGGTCTGACGGCAGGCTTGCATCCATCGCGGTGTGATGGATCGCGTTGAGGAACGGCACGCCATCGCCTGAGCCGACCCAGAGCTTCAGCGATCCGTCCTTGCCGGACTGCAGGAAGAAAACGGAATCGTTTTCCGCGTCCGTCGAGTGCTGCTTATCCGGAACTTCGCGGCTGGCGAGCTCTGCAACTTCACCGACCACGCGCCCGTAAAGGCGGTCGTTGGGTGTGCGCTCGGCTACGTCCGCCAGCACGCCGAGTTCTCCGGTGATCCAGGCATCGCCGCGGCGATGGATGTCATTGGCCACGAACCGGTGCAGAAAGACCATGGCGAGGAGCGTGCCGCAGGCGAAGGCCAGCGTGGCCCAGAGGGAGATGCGCCAGGCCGCACTGTGGAGCGGAGTTTTAGCGATCTTTGAGGACATAGCCGACTCCTCGCAAGGTTTTGATCAGCGGCTCGCGTCCGTCCGAATCGACCTTGCCGCGAAGCCTGTAGATGTGGACGTCGACGACGTTGGTGTCGGGCTGAATGCGCATACCCCAGACCTGGTCGAGGATCATCGATCGCGTGACGACGCGGCCGGCGTTGCGGCACAGATACTCGAGGAGTACAAACTCCTGCGAGGTCAACTGAAGTGATACGCTGCCGCGGGTAGCTTCTCGGCGGAGCAGGTCGAGCTCGAGGTCGAGGACACGAAGACGGGAGATTTCGTTCGCGGCCTGGTTACGCCGCCGCAACAGGTTGCGCAGACGCGCCAAGAGCTCTGCGAGCGCGAAGGGCTTGGTGAGGTAGTCGTCGCCGCCCTGTTCCAGGCCGCGCACGCGGTCGTCCACGGTGCGTCGCGCGGAGAGGATGAGAACCGGTGCGGTGACACCGAGCTGCCTGAGTTTGAGGATAAGGTTGATGCCGTCCATGTCGGGCAGGCCGAGGTCGACGATGAGCACGTCCTGGGTGCCCCCCAGTGCAAGCTGCTCCGCCATCGCGCCATTTGCGGCGATCTCCACCTGGTAGCCCGCCTCCGAGAGGGAGCGCTTGAGGAAGCTTTGAATTTCTATTTCATCTTCAACCAGGAGGACCCGCATGTCGGCAATGGTAGTCCATCTCACTTGTCCGGGGAAACACAATCAGGTTGCCGGTGCGTGCGGTAAAACCAGCCGATCGATCATGAACGTTCTGTCATGTGCGGGTTTACATGACGTCATCTAAGCGCCGTATGCTGCAAGCAGGCAGCCGTTTCGAATCCTTGCGAGCAGCGTCACTGAACGGGTCATCCATGAAGCAAACTTCATGGAGTTTGCGGGCGCGCGGCGTTATCGAACGAGTGGCAATGCCGTCTATCTGGGCAGGGGCACTTTGCGCCAAACGAGCGAGAACCGGTCTGGAGCAACTCTGCATAAACGTATGATCATGACCATGACGCCGGCGACGGATCGGCAGCGCCTTCAGGCCGCGTACTCGAGCCATCTGCCGATGCTGCCGCAGACGGACCCGGTGCTTCGCGCTTCGCTCGCCCACGTTCTGGATTCGCCCGGCAGCCTGGCTCGTCCCGAGGTGGTGTTCGCAGTGGCGCGGGCTTACGCGTTGACCGACGAGACCGCTACCGATCTCGCCATCGGGCTGGAGTATTTTCATACAGCATCACTGCTCCTGGACGATCTGCCGTGCATGGACAATGCAACGGAACGCCGGGGCGCCGCCTGCACTCATCTCATCCACGGCGAGGCGCAGGCGATCCTGTGCGCGCTGGCGTTGATCAATCGGGCTTACGCGCTGGTGTGGCGTGCGTGCGCCGGCGCACCGCATGGCGCGCAATCGCTGGCGCTAGGGTACATCGAAAGTCGCCTGGGGTTGGACGGATTGCTCAACGGACAAAGCCTCGATCTGCGGTATGGCTCGCTGCCGCAGGATCGCAGGACGACCGAGCAGATCGCCCTGGGAAAAACCGTCTCGCTCATTCGCCTGTCGCTGGTGTTGCCGGCCCTGCTGGGTGAGGCGCCCGCATCGCAGCTTCACTCGCTTGAGCGGATCGCGCTGTACTGGGGACTGGCGTACCAGGTTCTCGACGACCTGAAGGATGTGGCGAAGGGGATGAGCGAGACCGGCAAGAACGTGGGCCAGGACGCGGTGCTGGGACGTCCAAACATCTGCCTCATCCTGGGGGTTGCCGGCGCGCTGAGTCGTCTGAAGCGGCTGATTCATCTGGGCGACCTTGCTTTGGGGGCCGTTTTACGGGTCAACGCTTCTCTGGAATTTTTAAAGGACTTGCGACAAGAATTGATCAAGGAGCTTGACGGCATCGAAGCGCGCAGCCTGAGTGGAGTTGCATGATCTTTCTCAAGCTCATCATCACCAACCTCAGACGGCATCGCGTTCGAACCCTCATCAGCATTGCCGGCATTGCCTTCAGTGTGGCGGCCATGTTGACGATCGTGACCATCCTGCAGGGTGCGGTCGGCATGTTCTCCGGAATCCTGTCGAGCGACAGTGAACTGATCGTCTTCGAGCGCAATGTCTCCGATCTCTTCTTCAGCAATGTGCCCGCGCAGGCCGCGGACCAGATTCGGCAGTGGAAGATGGTGGAGCATGCCGACCCGGTTCTGTTCGGGGTGGTGGCGAGCGCCGATCATCCGATCATCACGTGTTTCGGGGTGACTGCCTCCGATGCGCGCATCCGTAAGGCGACGTGGCTGCAGGGCGACCGCGAGAACTTCGATCGGAACCCTGACGACGTTGTGCTGGGAGAACGCGCGGCCGAGTTTCTCGCGGCGCGCCTCGGCAGCCAGGTGCAGATCGGCCACGGGACCTTCCATGTGATCGGTATTGTGAAGACCGCAAACGGCTTTGAGGATGGAGGAGTTTTCATGCCTCTGCGACAGGCACAGGCCTTCTTTCACAAGGAGAATGCTTCTTCGGTGATCACCGTCAAGCTCTTCAACAAGGACGACGCGATGGCCGTCAAAGCGCTGGTCAAGAGCAGCTTTCCGAGCCTTGTTGCGCTCGAGGACGAAGAGTTCACGCGGTCCTACAGCCAGTTCAAGATTCTGAAAGCCACAGCGTGGGCAGTCGGCGGATGTGGTCTGGTGCTGGGCGGGCTGGGTGTGGCGAACACGATGATCATGTCGGTGTTTACGCGGATTCGCGAGATTGCCATCCTGCGTGTGTGCGGGTTCTCGAACTCTCAAATCGCGGGCATGATCCTGGGCGAGTCGGCATTCGTCTCCTTCATCGGCGCGGCGGCCGGGCTGCTGCTTGGCGCGTCCTTGCTTATGGTGCTCAAACTCGTACCCGCCCTGCATGGGTATGTGGACGTCGTCATCGAACCCGTCGTCGTCCTGACGGTCATCTGTCTCGCCGTCCTGACGGGCCTGCTTGGAGCCTTGTATCCAGCAGCCTTTGCAATGCGGATTCGTGCGGTGGAGGCGCTTCGCTTCGAATGAGCCACGCAGACACCCCAACGATCGAAGCGTCGCGTACGGTTCTCGAAGCCGAGGACCTCTGGAAGAGCTATGACGACGGCGCCATCACCGTCCTGCGCGGCGTGGACATTGCTGCCCAGGCCGGCCAGACGACCGCTCTCTGCGGCCCCTCTGGCTGCGGCAAGAGCACCTTGCTGCATCTTCTGGGCGGTCTCGATGAGCCGGATGGCGGCAAGGTCAGCGTGAATGGCAGGCAATTGACCCGCTCCACCGACCGCCTGCACATGATGCGGTACGAAGTTGGTTTCGTCTTTCAACTCCACAACCTGATCCCGGACCTGACGCTGGCAGAAAACTGCTTAATTCCTGCGGTCGCCGCCGGGGTCAACCGCAACGCGGCGTGGGCGAGGCTCAAGCTGCTGACAGAGCTCACAGGTCTGGGTGACCGGCTGAACCACCGGATTCAAAAGCTGTCGGGCGGCGAACGCCAGCGAACTGCCCTGTGCCGCGCCCTGATGAACAGCCCCAAGATTCTGCTGGCAGATGAGCCCACCGGTTCGCTCGATGAACGAACCAGCTCCGTTGTCTTTCAGGTATTACTGAATCTGGCTGCCGAGGAGGGTCTGACGCTGGTCATGGCCACCCATGATCGCGCGCTTGCCGACCGGTGCGACCATGTCGTCGAGATGCATAACGGGAGGGTTTGTGAGTGCTAGCGCCACCAGCGTAAGCCAGCGTCCGTACCTTGCGGCCGCGGCGCGCCATATGCCGAACGAAGCTCACACCGGCTCCGCGCCTGGCGTTGCCCTTGCCACATGGCATGCGCTGGCGTGGCTGGTGGTCGCGAACGCGATAGGCGTCCTGCTGGCCTTGCTGCTGGTTGTGCCGCGAGTAAACTCGCTTCTTGGACCCCTGACCTATGGGCGCTGGATGCCGGTTCACATGAACCTGCAATTGTACGGCTGGTGCAGTCTGCCGCTGGTTGCTTTTCTGATCCGCCTCTACGGGGCGGACAGCGGCACAACAGCCCGGTGGTGCAGGCCGGTGATCTGGTTGTGGTCCGCGGCTCTCGCGGTAGGTTCGGCGTCGTGGCTGGCGGGCCACTCGAGCGGCAAGCTCTTTCTGGATTGGTCGGGGTTCGCGCGCGTCTTCTTTCCAAGTGCACTCGTTGCCCTGTGGCTGCTTCTCTCCGCAAGCTTTCTTACGCACCGCCAAGAGCCGGAAAGCCTGCTGAGGCGCGCGACGAAGGTCTTCGGGCTCGCCCTGCTGCTCGCGGTACCCGCGCTCATCTACATCGCGTCCAGCCCGGGAGTTTACCCGCCGATCAATCCGGATACCGGTGGCCCGACGGGCGCGAGCCAGTTGGAGGCGACCCTGGTCATCATCTCGATCCTGCTTCTTTTGCCCTACGGACTCACGGCGAAAATCGCTGGCTCGCGCCAGATCGGGCGAACCTGCTGGGCCGTCTTCGCGCTGGAGTCGCTGCTATGCCTTGGTCTTGGGAGAGCCGATGTGAGCCATCACCGGCCCGTGCAATACATCAGTCTGGCGAGCCTGCTGATCTGGATTCCTCTGATCCCGGCCTACTATGCGGACTTCGTCTGGCATGAAAATACCCGGCGCTGGCGCATCGCGTTCCTCTGCTGGTGGTCCGTGCTCGTGCCGACTGGCTGGTGTCTCTTCCTGCCGGGCGTCCTCGATCACTTCAAATTCACCGATGGCCTCGTGGCCCATTCTCTGCTGGCGATGGCCGGCTTTGTCTCGAGCCTTCTGATCTTCGCGATGGTCCAGATGCTCGGCGAAGGGGGCTGGATCCTGAACCGCTCATGGTCTTTCTACGTGTGGCAGGGAAGTGTCGCGGCCTACGTTCTGGTGATGTTCGTCGCCGGTTGGCACGAAGGGTACGACCCTGCCTTCACCGTCGCGCCGGGCATCGCGCGGAATACCATCTACTGGGTGCGCCTGCTGCTCGGTGTCATGATGCTGATCGCCTCGGTGGAATGGCTGGCCGCCGGCTCGCAGCTCTTACGCGCCAGCGGGCAGTCCCTCGCGGAGGACAACGCGTGACGCGCCGCTGGCTTTTGTACTACCAGATGCTGACCGGTGCATCCGATCTCCTGACCGGGCTTCTCCTGATCGTAGCGCCCGCTCTCACCCTGCGGCTGATGAGCCTTCGGGTCGCGCCCGAAGCCCTGGTCTTTCTCTCCTACATTGGCGCCTTTGTGCTCTCGACCGGCGTTGCCTGCCTGTACGGGGCGAGCGTCCTGTCCCGCGCAGGTGAGACTGCGAAGATCGAGGTGGTCTGGCTCCTCACGGCCATCACGCGTGGACTTGTTGCGGTCTTCGTGCTCGGCAATATCGCAGCCGGCAGGCTCGAAGCTGGCTGGGCTACCGTGGTTCTCTTCGATGGGCTGCTCGCCTTGCTCCAGGCGATCGGCCTCCAAAGAAACTGGTTGCGTGATGGACGACGTTGACGCGAAGGTACCATGGTCCGGATGGCGCGGCGTTGCGCTCATTGCCATCACCTACGTTTATTTCCTCATCTTCGCGCAATTCGCTTTTTTAAAACGTCTCGCCCAGTTGAACATTGTCGACGCTCATCTGAAAGCCGTGATGGCGGCGATGGCGGCGATGGCGCTGGGCGGCATCGCGGTGAGCCTCCTCGCCCCGCGCTTGCCCCGCTTGCCTCTCCCTCGATCAAGGATGCAGTTGGCCCTGGGAGGCTGCGTCATCGCAGCCATCGCTACGATCTTTCCCCTCAATTCCGCCTTTGCCTTGCTCGTCGCGATACTCATCGGTGGTGCACTTGGGCTGCTTACCGTCACGCTCGTCACCTACCTGCCCCTGTGGATCGGCGATCGCAATCCGCTGCTTCGCGTCGGCCTCGGGACCGGCGCCGGATACTTTCTCTGCAACTTCCCGCCCCTCTTCAACGCCTCGCCGCGAGCGGAGGCGCTCACCGCTGCAGCCCTGTGTCTCGCCGGGTTGGGGATCGTCGGCCACCGGCGTGATCTCCGCTTCACGCCGATCGTCCCAGCTTCCAGGTCTGCTCCGCTCTGGATCATCGTGCTTTCCTTCACCGCGTTGATCTGGTTCGACTCCGCAGCCTTCTTCATCATTCAGAACACCCCGTCGCTGAAGAGCGGCACCTGGCAGGGGAACGCCCACCTGCTCACCAACGCAGCCCTGCACCTGCTGGCGGCGCTCGCCTCTGCATGGCTGCTCGGGCGCCAGCGGGTCACGACCGTGCTTGGGTTTGCGGTGCTTGCTCTCGCGTCAGCCTGCTTACTGCTCCACTCCTCAGCGGGAGCTACCCCGGCGTCCCTTCTCTACCCGATCGGAGTGTCACTCTACTCGGTCGCGCTCGTGGCCTACCCGTCACTCTTTGCGCCCGCCGCTTCGTGGTCGCAGCGGGGAAGAACGGCAGGACTCCTCTACGCCGTCGGAGGCTGGTTCGGCTCCGCAATGGGCATCGGCATGGGACAACACCTGGGCTATGTGCCGACCGCGTTCGTGGTCGTCGCGTCCGCAGCAGTTCTCGGACCGTGGACGTTTTCGCTCGCTCGCACGCGGCGCCTGGAACTCGCTGTCTTGGCCTCGGTGCTGTTGCTCACCTTCGGCATTAGGAGAGCTCTTCAACTCGATCAAATCTCCGGAGACGGCATGACCCAGGTGGAGAGGGGGCGCAGGGTCTACATCGCTGAAGGCTGCATCCACTGTCATTCGCAGTACGTTCGGCCCGGCACCAGAGACGTCGTCATGTGGGGTCCGATGCAGACTGCAGCCCAGGTGCGCGCGCAGAAGCCCCCTCTCATCGGCAACCGCCGCCAGGGGCCGGACCTGTCGGAGGTGGGCTCACGCCGTTCCGCACTGTGGCTGAAGGCTCACTTCATCGACCCTCGGGAGGTAAGCCACGGCTCCTTCATGCCGTCGTATGAACCGTTGTTTGAGCAACCGAACCCCCGTGGCGATGATCTTGTCGCCTACCTTCAAAGCCTCAGAACCCCGGGCACAGAGGCCGCGCAGACGGCGTTGCGGAGCAGTTGGCAGCCTTCCGAAAACCCTGGTGCCATCGCTGACCTGGATCAGGGAGGCACTCTTTTCGCGCTTTACTGCAGCACCTGTCACGCTCCCAACGGGGCCACACGGGAACGCTGGAGACAAGATTTCCAACGCCTGCCCCCCAACCTTGCCACCGGACCTTGGCTGCATCTGGATGTTGCCCGTCCTTCCGACCAGCGCGTCGAAGATCTTGCCCACATCATCCGCTTTGGCATCCCGGGTACAGACATGCCGGGCCACGAATACTTCTCCGACCATGACATCCTGTCGATCGCCGGCTGGCTCAACAGCTTCGTGATCGCACAGCCCATTCATCCCACTCAACGCCCAAACCCAACCGTCCCGCTGGAGTAAGTCAATGACGCAATCTTCTTTTATCCTGCTCGCACCGCTTTCGCTGTTGCTCTCGGCCTCGTCGTTTGCGCAGCAGCAATCCTTCAAGATCGATCCGGCAAAAAGCGACGTGAGCTTTTCGCTGGGGGCAACCGGTCACCAGACCCACGGCACATTTCAGGTCCAATCCGGCGCCGTCAGCTTCAATCCGTCAGCAGCAAAGATGTCCGGAAAGGTCGTCGTCACCGCCATGAGCGGCAAGACGGGCAACGACAAGCGTGACGAGAAGATGTGGAATGAGGTGCTCGACGCTCCTCATTTCACCGACGTCACCTTCGCCCCGCAGAGCTATGAGGGCAAGCTCTCGCCGGATGGCGACTCCACGATCCAGGTGAGCGGCATCTTCACTTTGCACGGCACCCCACACCAGATGACGGTCCCGATGCAGGTCCACATCCAGGGAATGAACTGCGTCACGAAGACGCACTTCGTCGTTCCCTATGTGCAGTGGGGCCTCAAGGATCCGAGCGTGTTCATCCTCAAGGTCGCAAAAGAAGTCGATGTTGATCTGACCCTCGCAGGCGAACTGGCCCGGTGACGCAAGGGCCGCTGCGAGCCGCGTCTATTCGGCGCGGTGGCGGTGTCGCGAAACGTAGTGGCCGATCAGCCAGCCGGCCGCGCTGCCCACAAGGACGTCCGACGGAAAGTGCTCCTGCCCAATCACGCGGGTCAAGCTTACACCGGTCGCGAGGGTGTATACCGAGAGCTGTGCCCACGGGGAGTGGTAGCGATCCGCAATGACCGCCGCGGAAGACCAGGCGACGACACTGTGTGCTGATGGAAACGACCCATTGGCCCCCGCGGCGCTCTTGTAAAACAGACCGCGGCCATTGTCGAGATTGGGCCGTTCTCGAAAGGTAATAAGCTTGACGACCTGTTCCACGATGACCCCGTCGACCATCGCTTCGCCACCCACCAGGCCCGTCTCACGCGCGCGTTCGTCATGCACAAAATGGCCGTAGCCAAACAGCGCTACCGGCGCCGCAATGAGACCGCCGACCATCGCGTTCGAAGCATTTATGCTTGCCTGGTTTGTCGATGGGTCGCGCGTCACAACGTCCCTCATCGTGATGTGGTCCGTGCCCAGGGCAGCGCCGGTGGCGGCTGCCAGCGGGATGAACCACTTCAGATCCTGCCGCTTGAAGCGAAGCGGACTTGTAAAGATCGGAACCTGGTCGCGCAGGATATTGACCGGCAGACGCGCCACCGTAACCGGAGCGTCCGCATCCTGGCCCGCTTCGCGTTGGGCCTGCCCTGCATCCGGCGCATCCGGCAACGATGCCACGGAAGACGAACTCGCCGAAGCGAAGCTCGCCAGGGAAAGCGTACCGTTCTGCGCGACACCAGCACAGGGCATGAGGAACGCGAGGCTACAGGAAACGAAGCGAAAGCTTTGCATTAGGCGACTTCTTTCTGAGGGGAAGTGTTGGGAAGTGCATCACGGCTGAACCACGGATAAATCAACGGCAGCACGTAGAGCGTAAGAATCGTTGCTGTGATCAGGCCGCCGATGACGACCGTTGCCAGCGGCCGCTCGATCTCCGCGCCGCGGGAGGTTGACAGCGCCATGGGGATGAAGCCGAGCGAAGCCACCAGCGCCGTAATCAGCACCGGGCGCAGACGGTCGGCGGCGCCCTGGTGCACCGCTTCGTCCATCTCTTTGCCCTCCTGGCGCAGCGCGTTGATGTGGCTCACCATCACGACTCCATTCAGCACGGCAATGCCGAACAGCGCAATAAAGCCAACGCACGCAGACAGGTTCAGGTTGATGCCCCGCAGCCACAGGGCAGCGACCCCACCCACCAGGGCGAGCGGAACGATCGACAGGATCAGGAACATCTGCTTCGCGTTCTGGAAGGTCGCATAGAGCAGCGCCGAGATGATCAGCAGCGATACCGGGAAGACAATCAGCAGCCGTGCCTGCGCGCGTTGCTGATTCTCATACTGGCCGCCCCACTCCAGCCGATACCCCGCCGGCAGCGGCAGCTTCTCGGCGACCGCGGCTTTGCAGTCTTTTACGAAGCTCCCAAGGTCGCGCCCGCTCACATTGCTCATCACGACCGCGCGCCGGTGCGCCTGCTCGCGATTGATCAGGATCGGCCCGCCCACATTCCGGATCTCCGCAATCTGATCGAGCCGGACCAGGCCGCCCTGCGGCGTCTTGATCTGTAACGACCGAAGCTGCTCCGGGTCATTGCGCAGGCTGGCCGGAAGACGAATCGCAATCGGAAACCGTTCTTCCCCGAGAAGCATTTCGGAGAGCTGTTTGCTCCCGTACAGCGTCTCGATCACCTCCTGGATATCCGACACATTCACCCCGTAGCGTGCAGCGGCGCCACGGTCAATCCGCACCTGCAGTTCCTGCGCGCCGGAGATGATCTCCATCTGCGTCTCCGACGCACCCTGCACCGAGGAGATGATCTTCTGCGCCTGCTTGGCAAGCTGTTCGAGCGTGTCGAGATCCTCGCCGAACACCTTCAACGCGACATCGCCTCGGGTGCCGGTGATCGACTCGTCCATGCGCATCTGCATCGGCTGCGTAATCTCATAGGTCACGCCCGGAATTCTGTCGAGCGACTGCTGCAGACCATCGGTAAACTTCTGCTTGTCCTTGGCGCTTGCATTCTGCAGCTTGGGCGTGAAGCTGAGGTAAGAATCAGACTCATACTCCCCCATCGCCTCGGTCGCGAGGTCTGGCCGGCCCAGCTTCGTCACCACGCTCGTCACATCCGGCTTGCTCTTGATCGTCTTCTCAATCTCGTTGCCGATCGCGACCGACTCCGTCAACGCAATCCCCGGCAGACGCTTCGATGTCACAACCATCGAGCCTTCGTCCAGCGTCGGCATGAACTCGGTACCGATGAACTTCAAAGACCCAAGCGCGATCACGATGCAGACGACGGAGGCAATCAAGATCAGCCTGCGGTGTGGTTCGCTCTTCTTCAGCGAGCGCCCGTACCGTTCTCGCAGGCGGTCGAACCAGTTCGACTCCTTCTTCTCCTGCCCGCCGCCGCCTTCTCCCAGCGTCTTCGCGCGATGCCGCAGCGCCACCGTGCACAGCGTGGGAACGACGAAGAGCGCAAGCAGCAGGGAACCGGTGAGCGCGGACACCACCGTCACCGCCATCGGGCGGAACATGCGACCTTCGAGGCTCTGCAGCGTCAGCACCGGAAGATAAACCGCGATGATGATCAGCACACCGAAGATCACCGGCCGGGAGACCTCGTGTGCCGCTGCACGAATCAGCTCTCGCAGATCGTTTCGCTTATCGGGAGCGCTGGTTTCAAGCCGGTGCATGCAGTTCTCAACCATCACCACCGACCCGTCGACGATGGTGCCGAAGTCGATCGCGCCCAGGCTCATCAGGTTTACCGAGATTCCAAAAATGTCCATCCCGATGAAGCCGAACAGCAGCGAAAGCGGAATCGTGCAGGCCACAACCAGCGCCGCACGCCAGTCGCCAAGAAAGATCAGCAGGATCACAATCACCAGGATTGCCGCTTCGATCAGGTTCTTGCGTACCGTCGCCGTCGTCGCGTTGATCACGTCGGACTGATCGTAGAAAGGAACGATCTTCGCACCGCCAGGGAGCTTCAGATCCGCAATCTTCGCCTTGATCTCTTTGATAATCTTCTGCCCGTTTTCGCCGCGCAGGATGATCACCATGCCCGAGACCGTCTCGCCCGCACCGTCCTTCATCACCGCCCCATGCCGCGGCAGCGGAGCCGGCGAAATCGTCGCCAGCTGCTTCAGCAGGACCGGCACCCCTGCCGTCGTCGAAACGACAATGTTCCCCAGGTCGTCCACCGACTGCGCGCGGCCAATCCCGCGGACCGTGTATTGCTGCTCGGCATGTTCGATATAACTGCCGCCGAAGTTGGCATTGTTATTTGTCACCGCGGTCACAACATCATGCAGCGTCAGGTTGAAGCGGCGCAGATTCTGCGGTTCGAGCTCGATCGTGTACTGCTTGGTTTCGCCGCCCCAGGAGTTGATCTCGCTCACCCCCGGGACGGTCAGCAGCGCGTACCGGATCACCCAGTCATGCAGCGTCTTCACCTGCATCAGCGACATCTTCGGAGCCTGCACGGTGTACTGATACACCTCGCCGAAGGCCGTCGACATGGGGTTCATCTGCGGCTGCAGGCCCTGCGGGATTCGGCTCTGCACCTGGTTCAGCCGCTCCGCAACCAGCTGTCGCACCAGGTACTTGTCCATCGAATCGTCAAAGATGATCGTAACCATCGACAGGTCAAGCTTTGATGTGGAACGAACCATCTGCAGCTTCGGCATGCCCATCATCGAGGTTTCGATGGGATAGGTAACAAGCTGCTCCACCTCAACCGGGGACATGCCTGGGCACTGCACCGTGACAACGACCTGGTTGTTTGTCAGGTCCGGGAACGCCTCGAGCGGCAGGTTTAACATGACGGTGATGCCGCCAATCAGCAGGACCACCAGCAACGCCGCAACCAGCCACCGATTGGAGAGAAAGAAGTCAATCATTTTCCCCATCGTCTAGCCATCCCCCATCGTGCCCTTCAACATCTCGGACTTCACCATGAAGGCGCCATTGACGACGATGCGGTCTCCCGGCTGCAGCCCTTCCACCACCTCCGCCTTGCCCTGGGAGCGCGTTCCGACCGTCACCGTCCTCGCCTGGAAGGTCGATCCGTCGCGCGTCACAAAGACCACTTTCATCCCGTTGATGTCCTGCATCGCGTCTTCGGGAATGAAGACCGCGTCGCGGGTCTTCGGCTCTGCGATGTGTGCCGAGGCAAACATGCCCGGGCGAAGTTTCGCAGCGGGGTTTGGGACCACCAGCCGTACCGGAATCGTGCGTGTGTCCGGGTCGAGCGTATCCCCCACCATCGCGACCCGGCCGCGGAATACCTGGTCGCTGAAGCCGGAGGTTACGACCTCTGCCGGCGCTCCCTGCCGGACCAGGGTGACGTCTTGCTGATTCACCGCGGCGGTCACCCACACCGTCGCGAGATTGGAGATGTCGAACGCCACAAAACCCGTATCGACCACCTGCCCCACGCTGATGTTGCGCGCGATGATGACACCATCAATCGGAGACCGGATCGGAATCAACTCGCGGTCGTAAAGATTCGTTGGCGTCAGCGATTCAGGAGAAACCTGCAAAAGCTCTGACAGGTGTTCCCGCTCCATGTGGACATTGGCTTGCGCGTCGACCAGCATCTTTTCCGCCTGCTGCCGCTCCTGGTCCGCCCGTTGTGACTCTTCGAGCGATGCCGCCTGGATGGAGTAGAGGTGGTGATAGCGCTCCTGCGCCTGCTTGCTGAACTCCACCGCACCGCGCTGCCGGTCAACCGCCGCATAGGCCTGAACCAGTGAGCCCACCGTCTCGTGCACCATGTGGCTGTGCAGGGTTCCCAGCACCTGGCCCCGGTGAACCATGGCTCCGGGAAGTACATTCACCGTCGTGATGCGGCCGTCGGCAATCGTTCCCAGGTGAGAGGTGTGCTGCTCATCCATCACCACCTGCCCCGCCACCGATAAGGTTCGCGGCATCGGCTGCACCAGCACGTAGGCCGTCTGAATGCCCGCGCGGGACTGGTCCTCTGCTGGTATCTTCACCGTGTCGTTCGGCTGCGCACCGCCCTTGCTGCTGCTGTCCGGCTTGTCCTGGGTGCCGCTGCCGCCGCCCGAAGAGCCGCTGCCCGCACCCTTCCCCGACTGCTTCGAGGAATCGCTCGACGTTCCGCCTTTGCTGTCGGACTGGTCCTTGTGGCAACCCACCACTCCCAGCATCAGAAGCAGCGTGATCGTGCGATGAAAGAAGGGCGGCCTCATGGGTGAACTCCGTAAGCAAGTTGGAGGCGCAACGTCGCCTGCTGAAACTCCGCCAGCGTGCGCAGCGCGCTGACCTCCACATCGAAGGCCGTTCGCTCGGCATCGAGGTAGCGGAGAAGATCCACCCCGCCCGACCGGTACGCATCGTCGAGGATCGAAAGATTTTGTTGCGCCCGCGCGCGCATGTCCGGAAGGATGTCTTTTACGACGGCCTGCTCCTGCGTGTAGGCGACCCGCGCCCCTTCCACATCGGCGCTCACGTTGATCTCGATCTGGCGCAGCCGGTCTTTCGCCAGTCGTGCGTCCGCCTCGGCGCGCGCCACTTCGCCCTGATTGCGATTGCGGAAAGCAAGCGGAAGCTGCAGGCCGGTGTAAAGCGTATTCGCGCCGGAGTTGCGCTTGTACCCGCCAAGCAGGTCGAGATCGGGCACGCCAAGCGAGTGCTGTAGTTTCACATCGGCCTCCGCTGCGCTCACGGCTTCGCGGGCGGCCGCCACATCCGCGCGGGCGGCGAGCACCGTGGCAAGTGTCTGCACCGCAACCGCCTGCGGCGCCTCCAGCTTGTCGGACAACTGAACCGCCGGATCGGGGCTTCGACCGATCTGCCGGAAAAGGTCGATGCGCGCAAGGCTCGCCTCCCGCTTCGCGGACTCGAGCGCCAGCCGAATGCGATCCTGCTCGATCTGCATGCGAATCAAATCGACGCCGCGCATCGCGCCCGCATCGACGCGCGCCTTGTTGTACGCGACGATGCGTGCCACCGCCTGCGCATCTTCTTCAAGCAGGCGGACAATCTCTGCGCTTGAAACCGCAGTCCAGTACGCGGCCGCGACGCGCCCCGCCAGCTGCTGCAACTGCATCGTTCGTTCGGCCTCGGTGCGGCGGACGTTGGCGCGGGCAACGCCAAGACGGCTTGCGCGCTTGCCTCCGAGCTCAACCAGCTGGCCGAGATAGCCGTAGTCTTCGGTCTGCGTCGGAAAGTCGAAGTTGTCTGCCCACGGCCGGATATCTTCAGACTGGAGGTAAATCCGTGGGTTTGGCCGAAGCTTCGCCTGGGTGACGAGCCCGTTCGCCGCATCCACCTGATCCTGCGCGGCCTGCGCCTGGGGGCTCGACTGAGATTGCTCGATCGCATCGTGCAGGCTCAGCAGACCCGTGTGCTGAGCGTCCTGCGCCCGCGCCTCTCCAGCCAGCGTCCCGCACAACGCAAGAGCCAGCACCGCTGTGATTGCGGAGGCATTGCTTCTCAGACTCAGAAACACCGGTGGGATACAGACTCCTGATCGACCTTGAGTGCAGCTGCGTGCTTGAAGTTCAGCTGCGTGCTTGAAGTGCAGATGCGTGCTTGAAGACTGCGCCATGCGCCCAGATCCTGACCACTCGGACCAGGCCTCACCTGCTCGCAAAAGCCGGGCACGAACGCTGGAATGACGTGCACCATCTCGCGCCCTGAACCGATGATAAAGGCATGGGAAGCGCTGCATTCTGATATGACACAAACGTCATCTATGCGGTGAAGCGGCGGCGCGTTTCGCCCCACGCAGGGGGGCGTGAAGGAGGGTATGGCGCGAGGGTTTGTTCGGCTCGATAAACAGGTTCCCAGACCAAAGAAACGTAGCTGGGGTGACGTAGGTCCGTTTTGAGGAAGAAGCATTCTGGGCGGTTTGAGGGCTTTAGGGAGCCATCCCTCCCCCCCCCGGGGTTATTTGCACAAAAATAGGATTCTAAAAAAGTTAACCCCTGGCTAAGCCCCACCAGTTTCCGCCCGACTTTGAATCAGCTGGAGTTTGGGCGGGGGCAGTTTGTCAAGGAAGGGTGGTCGCTTTTCGATGCTTCGCGCACCCCTGCTAGCATTTCGATTATGTCGATGCTGAACCTGACTCCGACGGAAGCTGAGCCTCGGACGACGGTGACGTCAGGGGCAAGTGTCGGAGACCCCACTCCGGTGCCGATCGAGCAGGTTGGGCCCGTCCTCTGTGAGCATGGGTTCTGGCCGCAGTTGAAAGCGCTGCTCCACTACCTCGCGGGCACGGAGGTGCATACCTACGCATTCAGTGTCGCGGCAAACGTGATCCTGTCGCTGTTTCCCTTTATCGTGCTGATGCTGACGCTGGCGCAACGGGTCTTTCACTCACCGGCCATGGTCGCAGTGCTGTGGGACCTGATGCGGAGCCTGCTGCCGGTGAGCCAGGATTTTGTCATGCGCAACATGCTCATCCTGGCGCATCCGCACAAGGGGACGCAGGTATTCTCGGTCTTCATGCTGCTGGTGACGTCGACTGGGGTGTTTCTGCCGCTTGAAGTCGCGCTGAACAAGGTCTGGGGCGTGAAGCAGAACCGGAACTACCTGGCGAACCAGGCGGTGTCGCTGGGGCTGGCTGCCATGGTCGGCATCCTCGTGCTGGCATCGGTGGGGCTTTCGGCGGTGCAGCGCGAGGTGCTCAGCTGGGTGTTCGTGGGGCATCCCGACAACATCCTCTTCCACCTGGCAGGCGGCACCGTGCTGCGGGTATGCGCGGTCATTGCGAGCTGCCTGATGTTCTTCCTGATCTACTGGATTCTGCCAAATCGCAGGATTCCTGCGATGGCCGTGCTGCCGACGGCGATTGCCGTGGGCCTGGCGTGGGAGGCGGCGAAATACCTCTACGTTCTCGCGCTGCCTCGGCTCGATTTCGAGGCCGTCTACGGTCCATTTAAGACGACGGTCGGGCTGATGATGTGGGCGTTTCTTTCCGGGCTGATGCTGCTGGCGGGCGCGCATTTTTCGGCGTCGCGGTATGCGCTGCGGCTGGCCCTGAAGGCTGAGGAGGAAGAGGCAACAGCAAAAACTCCCTGATCACGGGAAGCGACCACTTCTTGGGTGAATTGCCGGGCGCCATTCCGAGTTGTTCCACGCAAAGAGGTAGGGCTGCGCGCCGCGGTTCACCCCACGGATTGGAGACCGTCCGGCGTCAGGACGCACTTGCTTCTATCTTCCTATCGGTGCGGGGCGTTGGACTGGATGGCGATGGCTGCCGGGGCGGGGCCGGCGGGCAGCATGGTGAGCAGCGATGGGGCCTGGCGGGCGGAGTTGCGGATTACGGCGACGTCGCCCGAGGCACGGTCGGCGACGAGGAGGAAGTGCTGGTCGGGGCCAGTGGTGAAGGCGAGCGCGTCGGGGGCGGCGCCGACGTGCAGGCTGGGAAGCCGCTTACCGTCGTCGATGGAGTAGAGCGAAAGGGTGTCGGCGCCGGAGTTGGCGACCCACAGGGCGCTGTTGTCGGCAGAGACGATGCCGCGCTGCGGGCGGTTGCCGATGCCAAAGGTTTGCGAGACCTCATTGGTGGTGGTCGAAACTTCGGTGATGGAGCCGGAGACGGCGTTCGAGACGAAGAGCTCTCCGCCATCGGGCTTGAGGATCAGGTGTTCGGGGGATTCGCCGACGTCGAGCAGGGCGAGGACGTGGTCTGCGGTGAGAGAGGAATCGTGCCGTGCGGCCCAGGAGTTGGGAGTGGCTGCGAGCGAGAGCGAAAGCACCTGGCCGGAAGCCTGGCACGCGATGAAGGCCTTTGAGGAATCGGGCAGGATGACGGGGCTGGTGGCGCCGCGGCAGCCGGGGTAGGTGTTGCGCAGGGTGAGTAGAGGCTCGGCAGTGCCGGGGGCTCCGGCGGAGTAAAGCGCGACCTCGCCCGAGGCGGGATGCGTGACGACGAGGGTGCGGCCGTCGGGTGAGATGAGGGCGGAGCCGGGGCCGGGGCGGCGGTGGGGATAGCTGCGAGAGCGCGGCGGGTGTCGAGGTCGAGGATGCTGATGCTGTTCGAGCCGGCGTTCGCGACGAAGGCGCGGACGCCGGTCGGATCGACCGAGAAGCCGACCGGGTCCTGGCGGACGGGGAGCGTGACGGCGACCTCGTTGCGGCTGGTATCGATGACGGCGACCGAGCCGGCGGGGGAGCCGGTCTCGCGGCTCAGGACGTAGACCTCGGCCTTGCGCGGGTTGGCGATGACGTCGATGGGATTGGCGCCGACGCGCAGGGTGCGGTCGACGCGGACGTTGACGAGGTCGAGCACGGTCACGGTGTTGGCGCCGGAGTTGGCGATGTAGGCAAACTCGCGGAAGCCATCGGGGAAGGTGGGGAAGTCCGAGGTGTGACAGCCCGAGAGGGCGCCGGTAGCGGCCAGCGAGAGGAGCCAAACGGGGAGCGATTTGCGGCGGCGGGTCACATCACTGAGGGTATCGCAGCGGGCGGGCAACCGGGTGCGGGGCTGAGGCATCTCTTCAGTCATGGATGACGGGCCGAATGGTCCGAAGTGCAAGAGGACTCTTAGACAGCGGGACCTGGCGTAAGCCGGTCCCGTCATTTTTTTGCGAGGAGTGCAGGGTTCGATGGCTCCGTGCGGCGCAGCTTGAGCCAGTGGGTGATCACCCAGGCGAAGTAGGCGCCCTGTACGAGGATCACGGTGGCATAGGCGAGGACGAGGTGACGCCCTTCGAGGGTGTCCATTTCAAAGGGCACGTCGGGCCTCCGGGTAGGGGATGTAGCGGTCGCCGGTCAGCGGGGAACCGAGGGCAGCCTGCACGGCGCGCTGTTCGGTTACCTGGCGGCGGCGTTCGAGGGCGAAGCGCAGGCCGAGAATAAAGACGCCCCACATGAACCAGCCGAGCACGCACCAGTAGAAGGCGGGGAGCATGGACTTATCCATGCCGGAGCCGGGCGCGCCGCCGAAGACGGGGGCGGGGTGCTGGGTGCGCCACCAGCGGATCGACATGAAGGTGATTGGGACGTCGATGGCGGCGAAGACCGAAAGGACGGCAGCGACGGTGGAAGTTTGTCCTGTGGACGAGAGGCGCCGGACCATGAGGTAGGCGACGTAGAGGAGCCAGAGCAGGAGGTAGGTGGTAAGTCGTGCGTCCCATGCCCACCAGATTCCCCAGGCGGCCTTACCCCAGAGCATGCCGGTGCCGAGCACGATGGTGGCGTAGACGACGGTGACTTCAGCCGAGGCAATGGCCCAGGCGTCGGCCAGCAGGGCGGCGGCGGGTTTCGAGCGGCGCAGGGCGAGGTAGAGGATGGAGGCGGCGAAGTTGATGTAGGGGAAGATCAACGACAGCATCGCGTGGGGGACGTGCCAGTAGATGATGCGGCCGACGTCGCCCTGGTTTGCGTCGGGCGGCGAGACGAAGAGTGCGAGGCGGAAGCCGTAGACGAGCACTGCCGCGGTGGTCAGGAACCATGCGATTCCGACCCCAGGCATAAGCCGCTTTGAAGTAGACGCCATGGCTAAATTGTAAAGGCAACGGCAAGTGCGCCCTAATCGAAGGCGGCAACTACTTCGTGGGGTGAACCGCCGCGCGCCAAGAGTGTGTCCGCTGCAATGATCTTTGCGCGCCAGCGCTCCCACCCCACGAAGTGGCGCCGGTCCGGCGTCAGGACGCGGTTGCCGTTTGCTTTACTCTGCGTTCAGCACGACTTCGAAGAGGAGGATGCAGGCGGTGGTGAAGACGATGTCGTAGCCGGTGAGAAGTTTGATCCAGAGCGTCGGATCGTACTCGCCGGTGAGGATGTTGGTGGTGGCCTGGATCATGGCGAGCAGGGCGGGGATGGAGATGGGGAAGAGCACAAGCGGGAGCATGAGCTCGCGGTTGCGGGTGCGGAGGCCGAGTGCGGCGAAGAAGGTGCCGTTGGCGACGAGGGCCCATGTGCCAAGCGGCATGACGAGGAGGAGCAGCCAGGGGTTTCCGATGGCGTGCAGGTTGTAGAAGATGACGAAGAGCGGGGCGAGGATAAGCTCGACGGCGGTGACGAAGAGGAAGTTGGTGATCGCTTTGCCGGTGAAGAGCGCGGCGGCGGAGGAGGGGGCGAGGCGTTGCGCGTCGAGGACACCGTTGCGCTGCTCGCGCGTCCAGGACTGGTTGAGCGCGGTGATCGAGGCGAAGAGCAGGACAATCCAGATAATGCCTCCGGCGATCTGGCGGGAGACGGCGGAGGTGGGTTCGAAGGCAAGCGAGAAGACGACCACGACGAGCAGCGAAAAGAAGAGCATGCCGGTGGTGGCGTCGCGCGAACGCCATTCGAGGCGAAGGTCTTTGCGAAGGTGCGCCAGGGTGTGGCGGAGGAAGATCACGCTGGCCCCCGGGTCAGGTCGGCGAGAATGGCGGCGGTGGCGCGGAGGTAGTCTTCGGGACGCAGGATCAGCTGCAGGCCACGCTGGCCGGCGGAGACGCTGATCTGGTCGTGGAGCTCGATGGTCTCGTCCGCGAAGGCGGGAAACGGCTTGCGTGCGGCGAGGACGGTGACCCCGCCGCGGACGTAGCCGGTGAGGGGCTCGACCTGTTTGAGCGAGGCGAGTTCAAGCTTTTTATGGCCGGAGGTGTGAGCCAGTTTTTTGAGGTCGAGCTCGGCGTCGCCGGGGATGACGGCGAAGAGGTAGTCGGGCTTGCCGCTGGTGACGATGGATTCGGTAAGGAGCGTTTTGAAGACCTGTTCTACGGGCATCCCGATCTTGCGGGCGACGTTTGGAGCGGAGAGATCTTCGAGGTCGACTTCGTAGGGGCGGAGTTCGTAGGGGATTTTGAGATCGTCGAGGATTCGGGCCGCGTTTGTCTTGTTTATCTTCATAAAGGCAACGGCAGGTGCGCCCTAGTCGCGGGCGGCGACCACTTCGTGGGGTTTCGGGCTACGCGTCAATGTTCCGGAGGACAGGGTAAGAACCTCGTCGGCGATGGGTAGCACGAGGTGCGCCTGGTGGGTGGTGAGAACGATGGTGCGGCCGGCGGGCGAGAGCGGATGGGGCCAGGTGCGGAAGTCGGCGAGGAGGTCGACGATGGATTGTGCGCTGCCGGCATCAAGGTTGGAGAAGGGCTCGTCGAGCAGGAGGAGTTCGGGGTCGGACTGGAGGGCGCGGGCGAGCGAGGCGCGCTGGCGCATGCCCTGCGAGTACTGGGCTACGGGTCTTTGAAGCTGGGGGTCGAGCGAGACGGCGCGCAGTGCCATCTCGGGGGAGCCGACGCAGTCGCAGCCACCTTCGAGGCGGTGGAGGTCGGCGAAGTACTTGAGGTTTTCGAGCGCGGTGAGCTCGTCGTAAAGGGTGGAGGCGTGGGCCATGTAGGCGATGCGTCCACGGGATTCGGTGGGAGGTTTGCCAAAGACTGTGAGTTCGCCCTGGGTGGGTTCGGCGAGGCCGGCGAGCAGGCGCAGCAGGGTGGATTTGCCGGCGCCGTTTTCACCGAGCACGAGATAGATTCTGCCGGCGTGAAGGGTGAGGTCGATGGGCCGCAGCGCGGCGAAGCTGCCGTAGAGCTTGGCGACGCGGGTGAGCGAGGCGATCTCCTGGGGCCCGGTCGGGGCGGTCGGAATGGCTGCTGTCAGCATGAGCTTCTATGCGAGTATAAGAGCCGGAGCGTGACGATGAGAGCGATTGCCGGAGTTTTGCTGGGAGGAATGCTGGGTGGGGTGCTCGCCGGGAATGCTTTGGCGCAGAAGCTTTCAGCGGACGATCGTGTCTTGGCGCATGACATCTTCAAGCAGTTGATCGAGACGAATACGTCGGATTCGGTGGGGTCGGTGACGGCTGCGGCGACCAAGATGCGCGATCGCCTCAGGGCTGCGGGCTTTGCCGAGGGCGACCTGAAGCTGCTGGGCCCGAACGATCGCAAGATGAACCTGGTGGCGACCTATCACGGCAGGGCGGGGTCGACGCTGAAGCCGATCCTGATCATCTGCCACCTGGATGTGGTCGAGGCGAAACGCGAGGACTGGACCTACGATCCGTTCGTATTTACCGAGAAGGATGGGTTCTTCTACGGACGCGGGACGCAGGATATTAAGGAAGGCGACGCGGCGCTGGTATACACGTTCATCAAGCTCAAGAAGGAAGGGTATGTGCCGGACCGCGACGTGGTGATGGCGCTGACGGCGGATGAAGAAGGCGGCAAGTCGAACGGGGTGGACTGGCTGATTCAGAAGCACCCGGAGCTGATGAAGGGTGAGTTTGTGATCAACCCGGACGCAGGCGGCGTGGTGACGGACAAGGGGAAGCTGCAGCAGATCAGCGTCGAGGCAACGGAAAAGACCTACGCCGATTATCACGTGACCGCGTTGAACAAGGGCGGGCACAGCTCACTGCCGACGCCCGACAACGCGATCTACCATGTGGCCGATGCGCTGGCGAAGCTTGAGAAGACGCCGTTTCCGGTGGAGCTGAACGCTGTGACGCGGGAGGAGTTTCGGCAGACGGCGAAGCTCGAGTCGGGGCGCCTGGCCGAGGATATGAAGGATCTCGTCGGTGGGTCGCAGGACGCAGGCGTGATTGCAAGGCTGTCGGCGATCCCGGTATGGAACTCGACCATGCGAACGACCTGCGTGGCGACGATGATGTCGGCCGGGCATGCGCCGAACGCGCTGCCGCAAAGCGCACAGGCGAATGTGAATTGCAGGATCCTGCCCGGGCACTCCGCCGAGCAGATAAGGCAGGAGCTGATCAAGCTGTTCGACGATAAGGAGCTGACGGTTGAATTTGTGACCGATGCGGGGATGGTGATGGGCAAGGGGCCGGACCGGATGTCGGCGCCGCCGCCGCCGGTGAACAAGACGGTCGAAGGCGCGCTTGAGAAGACGGTGGGAGCGCTGTGGCCGGGGCTTGCGATTGTGCCGACGATGGAGCCGGGGGCGAGTGACTCGATCTACACCGTGGCCGCGGGCATCCCGAGCTACGGCTTGAACGGGTTTGCGGTCGATATCGACGATGTGCGGGCACACGGCAAGAACGAACGCCTCGGCATCGAGAGCTACTACAAAGGCGTGGAGTTCACCTACCTGTTCCTCAAAGCGCTGACGGAGTAGAAGCAACGGCAACAGCGTCCTGGCGCTGGACGGCTGCCACTCTGTGGGATGGATTCCTGGCGCGAGTTTGCAAAATGTTCCACGTGGAACATTCCGTGTGCGCGCGTGGCGGCCCACCGCACGGAGTGGTCGCCGTCCGCGGTTAGGGTGCACTTACTGTTGTCTTGAATGTTTTAGCGGTTTGCGGGCGTGACAGGTATCGCGACCGCCGCTGTGGTCTTGGGCCGGGAGCCGGGGGCGGGCGCGTATTTGCTCGCGCACTTGGCTTGCAGCTGGGTGGCGTGGAAGACGCCGTCGCGGCCGTAGGTGCCGATGGCGAGCGCCTGGGCATCGTCTTTGAAGGTGTCGGGCGGCGGCTCGGTGCCCTGGTAAGCGACCTGGAGGACTTTGCCCTGTTCGAGCAGGGCGAAGTGCGCGTTCGTGCCCGCGCGCTGGATGGAGCCGGGCTGGACGTTGCCGGCGACACGCAGGTGTCGGGTGTAGGCCTTGGTGCCCATACCCTGCAGCTCGGTGATGGTGACGTAGTAGCTCTTGTTATCGCCGGCGGCTGCGAAGGCGAGCCAGAGGACGACGCCTACGATGAGCAGCGAGGCGACAATGATGCCGGTAGGTTTGGTGGTGGAGCTTGCCATGGCTGCGTTCAGTTTAGCAGCGGGCGGCGCAGCGCGAAGATCATCCAATTGATGGAGGTTCAAGCGGGGTGTGCGGCGGGTAGGATGGCAGCCGAAATGAAAACCGTTCAAACTGTTGCTCCGATTGCTTTTGGCTCTGCCTTTCAACCTGCGGAAGTGCGTGGAGCGCGCCGTCTCGAAGTGGTGATGGCTCTTGCGCTGGCGGTGGCGATTGCCGGGATCTTCTGGAGCCAGCAGAGGTACCCGGCGCTGGTGAAGAAGCTGCATGCGGGAAGCGGCGTACAGGTGAAGGGTGCGATCTCGTTTGACGCGCTGCTGCCGGTGCGGCGCGAGATGCCGCTGCCCGAGCGGGTAGGCCGGACGAGCGTCAACTGGCTTTATACGAATCGCTTCGGGATGTACTTTGCGCTGCCGTTCGGGGCGGCTTTGATGACCCTGATGGCGGCGACTGCGCGGCCGAAACGGTTCGAGTCGGCCGCGGGCAATGTGCTGTGCGGTGCGGTGGCGGGGGCACCGATGGGGGTGTGCACAAACTGCGCGACGCCGATCGGGCAGAGCCTGCTGGCTTCGGGTGCGAGCTCGCGGATGACGGTGGCGGCGATGATCAGCTCACCGAGCTTCAACCCGGTGGTGGTGGCGATGGCGTTCGTGCTCTTCCCGGCCCAGCTTGCGTTGTTGCGTGTGGCGGTGCCGGCGCTGCTCTTGTTGATACTGCCGCTGCTGATCGCGGAGACGAAGCCGCAGTTGAGGCTGATGAGCATGCCGACGGATCAGCCGGGTCCTGGTGAGAGGGTGCTGGCGTTCGCGAAGACGTATGGCCGCAACCTGCTGAAGCTGACGTGGATGACACTGCCGTGGATGCTGCTGGCGGCGGTGGTTGGGGCTGCGGCGGCCGAGGTGATTCCGGCGTACGGCACGCATCTGCATGCTTCGGTGCTCGGCGTGTTGCTGGTGGCGTTGCTGGGGACTCTGCTGCCGGTGCCGATGGCGCTTGATGTGGCGCTGGCGTTTGTGCTCTACAAGGCCGGGGCTCCGACGCCTTATGTGGCGGCGCTGCTTTGCACGCTGGGGCCGGTGAGTCTTTACTCGCTGAGCGCGCTGGGCAAGCAGCTGGGGCGGCAGGCTTCGCTGCGGCTGGCGGGGGCGACGGTGGTGCTGGGAACCGCAGCCGGGCTGGTGGTCATGGCGGCCGGTCGTTAGAGAAAAGCGGGAGCCCGGACGGGTCTGGGCGTCTGGTCCACCGCTTCAAACGGCAGGAAGAGGGAGAAGACGGTCCCGCTGGCGCCGGTGGTTTGCGAGCTGCGAACGTGAAGTGTGCCGGCATGGCGATCGACGATCTCCTGGCTGACCCAGAGGCCGAGGCCGGTGCCGCCGATACCCTTGGTGGTGTAGAAGGCTTCGAAGATTTTTCTGCGCACTTCGGGCGCCATGCCCGTGCCGTTATCGGCGACGGTGAGGACCAGGCCGCGCTCCCCGGTTTTCCAGCGGGTCGCCTCGCGGCTGCGGACGTGGAGCCGGCCGCCGGCCGGACTCATCGCATCGATCGCGTTTGAGACCAGGTTGTTCAGCACCTGACGGATCTCACCGTCGAAGCAGCGTACGGGACGGGTCGCGCGCTTGCGCTTTTCGACCTGGATATTCGCGTTCTGGAGGCGTCCCTGGTGAATCACGAGAACGCTCTTGAAGAGATCCTCGCAGTGGATGAGCTCTGCTTTCGAAGACTGTTTGTAGAAGCGCAGGGTCTGGATGGCGATCGCCGAGACCCGACGCAGTTCGCGTTCGGCAGTTTCGAGGTAGTCGTCGATGATCGCGAGGTCATCGCTGCGACGCGCGAGGTAGAGCAGGTTGGTTACGGATTCGAGCGGGTTATTGATCTCGTGAGCGATCGAGGCGGCAAGCCGTCCGACGGCCGCCAGCTTTTCGTTCTGGATGAGAGCGGCCTCGGCTTTCTTCTGCGAGGTGATCTCCATGCTGGCTGCGGAGATACCGATGATCTCGCCGGTCGCTGAGCGGATGGGCACATAATTGCTGTGCCACACGCGATGGTCGCCGCCGTCGCCGACAAGGGTGCCTTCTTCTGTCACGCCGAGCAGGGAATGCCCGGCGGCGACCTGTTCGAGTTGATCGCGCAGGCCGCGCACGTTCGCCGCGAGATCGAAGACACTGGTGCCGACGATGTTTTCTGCAGGCTGGCCCAGCATCTCGGCGAGCTTCTTGTTGACGCGCAGGTAGTGAAAGGTGCGCGGGTCGATGAGGGCGCCGGCAACCGCTCCGCCGTCGTAGATAGCCTGCAGCTCCGCGTAGCTTTCTTCGAGACGCCGTTCGCTCTCGCGCCAGCGCCGCTCGGCGAGGATGCCATCGGTGTGATCGATCACCGTCTGGTAGAGGCCGGCGACCTGGGGTGCTTCAGCGGTGGTCGACCAGATGGGGGTGTTGGTGAGCGTGCAGATGCGTTCAGCGAAGACGCCGTCAAGCAGAATCTGAAAGGGAACCTGTTCAAACAGGTTAGCGTCTCCGGTCTGAAAGGGGCCGGAGATGATGGCGTCGGCCTGTTGGCGAATCTCCTGCCAGACCTCGAGGAAGGGCTCGCCGAAGGCGGGGTGCTTGGTGCCGAGCAGAGGCCGGTAGGCGTCGTTGTAGAGCAGGATGCGTTGCGGTCCCCAGATGAGGCAGGACATCAGCTTCGAGCTCAGCAGCAGATTGACCGCGCTGAGCAACTCCGGGGGCCAGGAGTGGATGGGCCCAAGCGGCCCTTTGGCCCAGTCGTGCTCTCGCAATGCGTGCGCCATCGTGCTGCTTCCGTGGATCTGGGCGGAGCCAGGTGCTGGGGCAGGCGGCCGAGGCGGAAGGGAATCCATGTTGTATAGGCTGCGGCATTCTGTGTATTTAAGGCAAGCTTGCGGACTGCGGGGTTTCGATGGGATCGCGACCGGGTTGGGGCCACGGGCATGCCGGCCGGTGCTTCGACGTATACTCATGCGATAACACGTCTCTGCGCGCGGGGCTTTGCAGAGCGACGGATTGGAGTGCTGCATGAGTGCGAATGGGAATGGGCAGGTCGGCAACGATTACAAGGTTCCGACCGGGCGCGCGGAGTGGATCGTCAAGCGCAAGGAAGAGGCGGCGCGGACGGGCGACACGAACATGTCACAGATGCATTTTGCGCGCAAGGGCCTGATCACGGAAGAGATGGCGTACGTGGCGCAGCGGGAAAAGATTTCGGCGGAGCTGGTGCGGAGCGAGGTCGCCAGGGGGACGATGATCATCCCGGCGAACATTAATCATGTGGAGCTCGAGCCGATGGCGATCGGGGTTGAGTCGCTGTGCAAGATCAATGCGAATATCGGCAATTCCGCGCTGACCTCGAACGTGGATGAGGAGTTGCGCAAGCTGCATACGGCGGTGCATTACGGTGCCGATACGGTGATGGATCTTTCGACCGGCGGCGATATCCCGATGATCCGCGAGCAGATTTTGCGGCACTCGCCGGTGCCGATCGGGACGGTGCCGTTGTACGAAGCGCTGAACCGGGTGAAGCGGCTGGAGGATCTGAATATCGAGGTCTACCTCGAGGTGATCGAGGAGCAGGCCAGGCAGGGCGTGGACTACTTCACGATCCATGCCGGCGTGCTGGTCGAGTACATTCCGCTGGTGGCGAAGCGCATTACCGGGATTGTGAGCCGGGGCGGCGCGATTATGGCGCAGTGGATGACGCATCATCACAAGCAGAACTTTCTGTATACGAACTTTGACCGGATCACGGAGATCATGGCGAAGTACGACGTGAGCTACTCGCTGGGCGACGGGCTGCGGCCGGGCTGTCTGGCGGATGCGTCGGATGAGGCGCAGTTTGCCGAACTCAAGACGCTGGGCGAGCTGACGCGGCAGGCGTGGAAGAGCGATGTGCAGGTGATGATCGAGGGTCCGGGGCATATCCCGATGGACCAGATCAAGCTGCAGGTGGAGAAGGAAGTCGAGCTTTGCGACGGCGCGCCGTTCTACGTGCTGGGGCCGCTGGTGACCGATATTGCGCCGGGCTACGACCACATTACGAGCGCGATCGGGGCGGCGATGATCGGCTGGCATGGCGCGGCGATGCTCTGCTACGTGACGCCGAAGGAGCACCTCGGTCTGCCGAATGAGAAGGACGTGAAGGACGGGATTATCGCGTACAAGATTGCGGCGCATGCGGCGGACGTGGCGCGGCATCGGCCGGGTGCACGGGATCGGGATGATGCGATCTCGCACGCGCGGTACACGTTCGACTGGGACAAGCAGTTTGCGTTATCGCTCGACCCGGAGACGGCGCGCAGCATGCATGACGAGACGCTGCCGGACGATTACTACAAGGAAGCGGCGTTCTGTTCGATGTGCGGGCCGAAGTTCTGCTCGATGAACTGGTCAAGCAAGGTGGACAAGTTCAACGAGAGCGAGTTTGGCCTGAAGAAGCCGGACCTGACGCAGATTGTGACCGAACAGATGGCGCTGCGCGGATAGCCCTCGCTGCGTGACGCAAAGAGGCCGCACCCTTGTCCAAGGGGTGCGGCTTCTTTGTTTGGGGCACTCGGTTCGCTGCCGGCAGGGCAGGTCGAAAAGTCGGGTGTTGCGGCAGACTCAAGTCTGGAGGCTAGGCGCTCTGCTGATCGCCGTCGGCGCGCATGGCAACGAGGGCCGGCGCAATGATCATGGAAAGGAATACAAGGGCGAGTACGAGGTCGTGGATCATGAGTGTCTCCTCTAGTGCGGCGTCGAGCCGTCTGTGATGAATCAAGAATGCCGTGTCTCGGACGGAAGATGAATCCCACGTGCGGCGCAGGTGATCCCTCTGAAGTTGTAAGGCAGGAAGAGCAACCCCAGGCGCGTCCTCACGCCGGCGGGCGCCAGTTCATAGGTATAAGGCTTCGCGTCGCAGCGCGGAGACCTGATACTCATGAACTGGTCGCCGCGCGCGTTGAGGGCGCACTTGCGGTTGCTCTTACTTGCTGGCTGCCTCGAGGATTGCCGAGGACCGGTTGAGGGCCTCGGTCAGGGCGGCGACCTGGGCCTGGGTGCGCGGCTGGTCCTTCGCGTCGATGCCTTCGTTGACTCCGGGGATGACGACCGCGGCGTAGCCGGTAAATTCGCCGGGCGCGTAGATGGTGTGTTTGTACCAGTCACGGTGGGGCAGGCCGGCGGGGTTGAGCAGGGCATCTTCCGCTCCGCGCAGAGCCTGATTGAGGGCCACGGCGTCGGTTGAAGAAGCGGTCTGCTTCGCCTTGACCGCGGTGCCTGCCGCCGAAAAGCGGGAGGCGGCAGCATCGAGGGCTGCGGTGTCGAGCGCTACACCGTCCTTCTTCGCGCGGGCTTCGGAGGCGGAGACATAACCTGCGATCGAGCGGCCGTAGGCTTCGTAGTCGTAGGGGAGCACGTCGGTGTCGGCCATGTGCAGGAGTTCAAGGCCGAAGACGCGGGCCATCTCCTGCTCGTAGACGAAGGTGGGATCGGCATTCTTGATGAACCAGTTGTAGTTATCGAAGACCGAGTGATAGACGCCGTAGGGGCCGCCCGAGCCGATGTCGGTGGAGGGGACGCCGGTGTGCTGCAGGAACGGGGTGAAGTCGGAGCCGGAGCCGAGGTCGCCGACGCGGACTTCGTGCGGCTTGCCTGCGATGCTGGCATCCGCGTCTTCGTCGTCAGCCGGGCGCCGGTTGGGGTTGACGGTCTGGGTTTTGAGCCACTGGTCGTAGACGGTGCCGCCGGCGGGCGACGAGACGCCCCGGGTAACCTCGCGAATAAACTGCTTGAGCGACGGAACGGCGGCTGCGTTGAAGTTGGGGCCGGAGACGGCGACGTCGGTGTTGAAGTAGGCAACGGCGTGGGTGAGGTGGGTCATGTGGTCCTCAACCCATTCGGTCGAGCCGATGAGCCCTTCTTCTTCCGCATCCCAGGAGCAGACGACGATGCGGCGCTTCGGCTTCCATCCCTGCTTCAGCAGGGCGCCCAGCCCGTGAACGGTCTCGAGCATGGCGGCGGTGCCGGAGTTCGGGTCGACTGCACCGTAGACCCAGGCGTCGCGGTGATTGCCGGCGACCACCCAGTCTTCCTTCTGTGCCGGGTCGGTGCCGTCGATGACGCCGATGACGTCCCAGATGGTCCGCAGCTTCGTCTCCATCTCCAGGTGCATGTGGACAGTGACCTTGGCGGCGCCGCCTACGTGGTACGCGAAGGGTAGCGCGCCTTGCCACTCGTGCGGGACGTTCTTCCCGGCGAGCGCTTCGAGGATGGGGGCGGCATCCTTATAAGAGAGTGGATTGGCTGGGATGCTGGGCCAGTTGGCCTGGATCTTGTCGGCCGGGATGCGCCTGGAGTCGGGCAGGTCGAGGGTGGAGGCGATGCCGGGAGTGGTCGCGTCGCCCGGGTAGATCGGAAGGAACTGCGTGGCGCCGCGCTGGACGGCGGAGTCCGGGCGGTAGGGGCCTTTGGGATACTTGTCGCCGCGGGCGTAGCCGTCGTCGGCGGGGTCGGAGTAGATGAGGACGCCGACGGCCCCGGCGCGCTGCGCGTCGTACACCTTGATGCCGCGGTAGTTGGCGCCGTAGCGCACGAGGGCGATCTTGCCTTTGACGTCGACGCCCAGTTCGGCGAGCTTTTTGAAGTCGGCAGGCGTGCCGTAGTTGGCGTAGACGACCTCGGCGGTGACGTCGCCTGAGGGGGAGGCGCCGTTGAAGGCGGGGGTGACTCGCTTGTCGTCCTGGAAGGGGTCGCCGCCGTCTTCCGGGCCGACATGCTCGGGGCTGGGGCCGCTCATGAGCTTCTTGCCTGCGGCGTCGAAGGCTTCGATTTCGATCTTTTTCGGCAGGTTGAGCAGAACCTTGTACGGGATGATCTGGGTATCGAGACCGGCCGCTTTGAACTTCTCAGCGACATATTGTGCGGTTTTGTAGTCCTCGGGCGAGCTTGCGATGTGCGGCTCGGCGGTGAGCGTCTTGAGGTGCTGGCCGGCCAGCGCGGCGTCGGGCACCGCGAGGAAGGCCGCGTCCCACCTGGCCTGCTGGGTGAAGTCCCGGTAGCCGAAGACCTGCGGAGACTGCGCGAAGGCGGAGGTTGCGGTGACGGCGAACAGCAGCGCGAGACGATGCAAGGATAGGTCTCCTGGGAGGAAGGTGTGTGTCAAGAATAACCCCATGCCTCTGCTGTCGCAGGGGCATGGGGTTCTTGAAGAGCAACGGCAGGTGCGTCCTGACGCCGGACCGGCGGTACTGCGTAGCCTGATCGCTTCGCGTGGCTAGACGACAGGCTCGCCGCAGAACTTGCAGCGTGTGGCGCCCAGCGGGATATCCGACAGGCACTGCGGGCAGGGCCTGGTGGTGACGGCGGCGACCTCGGCCGGATGTAGGCGGGCGAGCAGCTTCGAGATCGGGAGCACGACGAGGAAGTACAGGACGGCCGCAACGATCACGAAGTTGATGACGGCGTTCAGCAGCTTACCGATATGCAACTCGCCTGGCGGAATGTAGTTGGCCGGCAGCGGGCTGGGCGGCGTGACCGCATGGAGTACCGGGATGTGGATCACCAGTGAGGAAAAGTCGGGGGTGCCGGCGATCGCGGAGATCAGCGGAGTGACAATATCGGCGGTGAAGGAGGCGGTGATTGCGCCGAAGGCCGCGCCGATGATGACGGCGACAGCGAGGTCTACAACGTTACCGCGAAGGATGAAATCGCGAAAGCCTTTGAGCATGGGTTCTCCAGGAGCCTTGAAAGTTGAGGGTGCGGGGACTTGACCGCGAGTATACCCCACGAAGCCGTCCGTCCATGCAACTTCAGTGGGTGGCTGTTCTTTATCCGAGGTAGTGCGAGTAGGGATAGATGAGGAAGAACAGGATCATGCAGACGGCCATCAGGTCCATGTATATGCAGAGGATGACCCCCGCATGATAGAAGCTCCAGCGGCGCCGGATGCAGCGGACGGTATCGGCCATGCCTGCGCACGAAATGATCGTGGGGAGGATGAGCCAGAGCGTCGCGCGGTTGTGCGGGAAGTCGGACAGGAAGGCGGAGACGATCACGCTGACCCAGACCAGCAGGTTCCCGCGAGTGAGGGACTTATGGCGCGGGTTGAAGAGGTCGGGGATTTGTGACTGCATGCCAGGAGCCCTTGCCGCCCCGACCCTAGGATAAGGGCGCGGGGCGGGCTGGGCGGAGTACCGGTTGACGGGGTACAGCAATGTCCGGGCCGGATGTTGATGGTGAGGAACTAGACCGCGGCCAGGATTCCTGCTTCGGCGATCTGGCGGATCGACTCGGGGAACGGGGCGCGCAGGATGCCGCGTTCGGTGATGATGGCGGTAATGTACTTGGCGGGCGTGACATCGAAGGCGGGGTTTTCGATGGCGACGCCCGTGGGGGTCATCTGGATGCCGTTCGAGTGAGTGACTTCGCGCGGGCTGCGCTGCTCGATCGGGATGAGATCGCCGTGCGCGGTGTTGACGTCGATGGTGGACCAGGGGGCGGCAACGTAGAAGGGGATGCCATGTTCCCTGGCGAGGATCGACACGCCGTAGGTGCCGATCTTGTTGGCGGTGTCGCCGTTGGCGGCGATGCGGTCTGCGCCGACGATGACTGCCTGGATACGGCCCTGCTTCATCAGGTGTGCGCTCATGTTGTCGCAGAGGACGGTGGTCGGGATGTTGTCCTTCATCAGCTCCCACGCGGTCAGCCGCGCGCCCTGCAGGTAAGGGCGGGTTTCGTCGGCGAAGACGTCGATCTCGTGACCCTGCTCGACGGCGGCGCGGATGACGCCAAGTGCCGATCCGTAGCCGCAGGCTGCCAGAGCGCCGGCGTTGCAGTGGGTCAGGATGGTACCCTTCTGCGGCAGCAGTTCGGCGCCGAGCGCCCCAAGCTGCTTGCAGGCGGCGATGTCTTCGTCGTACATCTGCCGCGCGCGGGCGACGACGGCGTCCTTGATCTCGGGGATCGGCGTGTTCTTCGCGGCGAGCTTGTTGTAGAGGTCGCGGATCTGGCCGATGCCCCAGAAGAGATTCACGGCGGTGGGGCGGGTGGCGGCGAGATGATCGCAGATGATTTCGACTTCCTTCGACAGCGAGGGCAGATCGGCAGCGGTCGAACGCTGAATACCGATGGCGACCCCCATCGCACCCGAAACGCCGATGGCCATCGCGCCGCGGGTGATCATGTCGCGGATGACGGTGGCGACTTCTTTGTAGTCCCGGGCGAGGACGTAGGTCTCCTCAAGGGGGAGCTTGGTTTGATCGAGAAAGTTAACGCCTTCCGGGAGCCATTCGAGGGTAGGAATCATGTCTCCTCCAGTTTATCCCGATGTCGCGAGATTGCTGGAACCCGCAAGGCCGAGAGGACGTAACGCACTCAGGAGACTCGGTGATGACTCGATTGCTGGTGTTGCGGATCGTACTGGGAGTGGTTGGCCTGCTCTTCGTGGCACTTGTGTATCCGATGACTGCGTTCATCCGGCAGGAGCCGGCGCTTGCGATGATGTTGAGCGTGTACGTCACGCTCGGCGTTTTTCTACTGCTGGCAATTCGCAATCCTGCAGGGAATCGCAGTCTCATCGGCTTTACGGCATGGTCGAGCCTGGCCCACGCGGGCCTGATGGGGACGCAGGCGATGCGCGGCATGGTCGCCCGGGGTGAGTTCATCGGGGTAGGGGTGCTGGTGGCGATCGGCCTGGCGTTGCTGGGGCTTGGCTGGGCCCAGCGCTCCGCAGTCTCGGGCCGAGCCTAGGGGCATCTCTCCGGTGGGGACTTGCGCATAAGGCATCTTTCCTGAAAACTCAGTAAGTCGCCTCGCTCTCAAGCGGGTTGATACGTCTCTATCCCCGAGAGAGAACGACCGGCTCGTCGAGCCGTCGCTTCAGGAGAGGCCCCGGTTGTCCCGTAATGTATCTTGCTTCCCTGCACGCCGACTTACGGGTCTTGCCAGCTGCCTGCTCGCTGGCGTGATGGCCGCATTGTTGCTGCCTGGAGGACAGACGGTCTCTGCCGCGACGGACAAGCCGGGGTCACCGGCCAGCGTAGCGGATCCAACCGGGTGCGCGGGCTGTCATCGCGAGGCGGTTGAGGGCTTTGCGCGGTCGAAGATGGCGCACTCGATGCGTCTGCCGGACGCTGAACCTGCGGGATCGGTGACGGTGCCCGGGACGGCGATCACCATGACCCATGACGACAGGGACTCGTGGCAGACGCTGACGGTGGGCAAGGAAAGCAGCCGATACCATGTGGACTATGTGATCGGGTCGGGCAGTCATGCGAGTGGCTACCTGGTCGACCTGGGCGGGCATCTCTTCCAGTCTCCGGTGTCGTTTTACCGCAATCGCAGGGCGTACGGGCTGGCGCCGGGATATGAGGACATCGCCGAGCCAGACTTCACGCGGCCGATCGCCGAAGGCTGCGTGTTCTGTCATGCGGGCTCGTACAACGTGGTCGCCGGAACCCAGAACGAGTATGCGAAGGTTCCGTTCAGCCACCTGACGATCACCTGCGATCGCTGCCACGGCCCAACTGCGGCTCACCTGGCCAAGCCGGATCTGCACAACATTGTCTCCCCGGAGCGTCTCGAACCGGCGGCGCGCGACAGCGTCTGCGAACAGTGTCACCTGATCGGCGTCTCGCGCGTCCTTAACCCGGGCAAGCATTTTAGTGATTTTCACGCGGGGCAACGGCTTGAAGACACGTTCACGACCTACCGGGAACAGGCGCCGGTTGGAGCGACGGTTGAGTTCAAGGTGATCAGCCACTCGGAGCAGCTGGCGTTGAGCAAGTGTGCACGTTCGAGCGCCGGCAAGCTGTGGTGCGGCACCTGCCACGATCCGCATGACGAGCCGGCAGAACCGGTGGCCTTCTACCGGGACCGCTGCCTGAGCTGCCATGCGCGGACGACGTTCGCGGCCGATCATCCGGCCAAGACCAGCAATTGCATCGGGTGCCACATGCCGCAGCGCGAGACCAATGATGGCGGCCACACCGCGTTCACCGACCACCGCATCGAGCGCCGGCCCGAAGCCGGCACCCCCGCCGAGGGAGGCGCGATCACGGCCTGGCGGGTGCCGGCCGACCAGAATCTGGCCGACCGCAACCAGGCCATTGCGTCGATCGAGGTCGGGGCGAGCCAGCGCTCGTCGAAGCTGCTGACCGACGGCTACCGCACCTTGACCCGGCTGCAATCTGTTTTCCCGCAGGACGCCGAACTCTATAACTCGATCGGCTACGCGCTCATCATGGGTCGTCGCTATGCGGAGGCGGCCAGGGCGTTCGAGGTCGCAGTCCGCCTCGACCCAAGCTCTTCGGGCAACGAGACGCGGCTGGGCCAGGCGTACGCCGGAAGTGGGGAGAACGAGCCCGCGCTGCATCACCTTGAACGCGCACTCGAGATTGACCCGCTGAACCTGAGCGCTGCGATGTCGGCTCTACAGCTTTACGGCCGAACCAGGCAGAGGGAAAAAGCCGCCGTGCTGTCGCGCAGGATCGACGCGGAGATGCATCCCCTGGCGACTCCGTGAGGTTTGCGGGCAGCGGACGCTAAAGGGCCTTGTGAGCTTTGCGGACGTCGCTTGCCGTGTAGACCGAGACGAAGGCTGGTGCGACGGTATCATCGTCGATCGGGATCTCGGCTAGCGTTTGTTCAATGCTGTCCCGGCCGCCCTGTTCGCGATCGACCAGGCAGAGCACGCCGATGACGTTCATGCCGGCGTCGCGCGTCGCCTCGATTGCGTTGATGGTTGAGCCGCCCGTGGTGCACACATCATCGACAATGACGACATCGGCGCCAGGCTTCAGGAAGCCTTCGACCCGGCGTCCCGTGCCGTGGGTCTTCTCCGCCTTCCGAACAAGAAAGCCGTGCAGCAGCGCGGGTGCTTCATCGGAGATGCTGTCCGGATCGTAGGCCAGCATCTCGGTGTGATCGGCCAGCTCCCATGCCGAGGCGGAAGCGGTGTTTGACACGAGCGGGTCGGCTCCCATGGTCAGCCCACCGACGGCTTGCGCGGTCGGAAAGTGCTCGCGGATTAAGTCGAGCAGCACGATGCCGGTCAGGCGACCGCCCTCGGCGTGCAGCGTCGTGATGCGGCAGTCGATGTAGTAGTCCGACTTCTGGCCGGACGACAGGGTGAAGTCGCCGGGAGTGAAAGACAGGCTTGCAATGAGATCAAGCAGGGCGGCCCGCGGGCTAAGGGGTTCGGACACTAGGGCAGCTCTTTCGGCGCGCTACGGCGCGGTTGATGATCTTTGGGAAGATCGACCAGGATTTCGATCTTCATGAGGCTGCGATCGAGGCGGCGGTTTTCTGCAGATAGCGTATCGACCCGGGCATCCATCCTCTTGATGCTCTCTGACATCAGGAGGCGGTTGCACGCAGTCTCGAGAAAGCATTCCGTGAGGCTCATCGAATGTCCCGCGCCATCAGCTCGTGGTGAAGCTTGTCGACCTTCGCGATGGTGCGGGTCATGGAGTTGCTGACTTTGCGCGCGGCGGTCGAGATCATCGTCCATGTCGCCTCGATCACCTCGTTCTCCTGCTTGTTCTTGCAGGAGCTGTCTCCCTCGCGGATGAAGCGGCGCAGGACCTTCGCGGGCGAGATCTTCTCTTTCGCTGCCAGCCGCTCGAACTGAAGCTTCTCACACTTGCGCAACAGGATGACGGTGCGAAAGGGAGCGCGTTCAGGATTGATCGCGGGGCTGGCCATTAGCGAAAGATTAGCAGACATGTGCTGAGGAGGGGTGTCTCGGCCGTGCGAGGCTAAAGCTTGTCCATGTGCCGGAAGCCGCCCGTCGCGACGAACAGCGAGAAGAACACGGAGAAGTTGTAGCAGGTATGGACCAGCGTCGAAGCCGCGACCGATCCGGTGAGCAGGCGGACCGCGCACAGCACGAGCGACACCGCGATCAGCAGCAGGATCGCCGCCCAGGCGAAGCCGAGTTGCGGGGCGTGAATGCCGGCGAAGCAGACGCTCGTCAGGATCGATGAAGCGATGATCGCAGGGCGGGAGAACGTGTTGCCGGCGCGCCATCCCGAGAGAGCATCGAGCGATTTAGGCAGCCGGATGTAGTCAACCGCAAGCGCGATGCCCGGCAGGAGGAAGCCGCGGAAGACGATCTCTTCAAAGAGCGGCGCGACGAAGGTTCCGAAGATCGCCAGCACCCAGATGATGCCGGGTGTTTCGAAGATCTTCTCGATCGGCAGCTTCTTCGGGATGGGCAGAAGCGTCGACACTGCCTGGGAAAGAACACCCAGGCCAAGGCCAAGAACAAGGAGCTGCCATGATACCTGCCCCGGACGCCAGCGGATGCCGTCGAGAAAGCTGCGCCGCCAGAGGGGAGGAAAAATAAAGGCCGAGAGCCCCAGTGCAACGAAGTAGCAGGCAATGTTGGCGACAAGCTGCAGCTTTTGGTTCGAGAGCGCCCCCATGATGTCGTGCCGATGGGTGAGCGCGACGACTCCCTCCGCGCCGATCATCGTAAACAGCGTGATGCCAAGGAAGAGCAGCAGGTGCAGCAGGTTCGGGATGCGCCGCGGAATGGGCGGCGGCGGCGCCTGCGGAGGGAGCATCACTGGAGCGGTCATGCCGCGCCACGACGCTTGGCCGCCGGCTTCTTCGCGGCTGTTTTCTTCGCGGCAACTTTCTTCGCGGGAGCCTTGGCTGTCGGCTTGCCGGTCTTCTTTTCGGGTGCGATGAACTTGCCGCGCGGTGCCTTCACCGGGTCCGGCGTCGATTCAATCTGCTGCGCACCCGCGTTTGGATTGGGGCTCGGCTTTACCGTGAGACCCGGGAAATGCGGCCGCAGAAAGAATCCCGTATGGCTGCCTTCGACCCCCGCGAGCTGCTCCGGGGTCCCGTGCCCGATCACTGTTCCGCCAAACTCGCCGCCTTCCGGCCCCATGTCCAGCAGGTAGTCGGCGTTGCGAATGATGTCGAGGTTGTGCTCGATGATGATCACGGTGTTGCCGAGATCGGTCAGCCGGTGCAACACGTCCAGCAGCCGCCGCACGTCGTCGAAGTGCAGCCCGGTCGTCGGCTCGTCGAGCAGGTAGAGTGTGCGCCCCGTCTGTCGCTTCGAGAGCTCACGCGCCAGCTTCATGCGCTGCGCCTCACCGCCCGAAAGCGTGGTCGCCGACTGCCCCAAATGGATATAGCCGAGGCCTACATCGACCAGCGTCTGCAGCTTGATCCCGACCGCCGGGATGTCCTTGAGGATGGGCAGCGCGTCCGCTATCGAGAGGTCCAGCAGGTCGGCGATCGAGTAGCCGTTGAACTTCACCTGCAGCGTCTCCTGGTTGTAACGGCGGCCGTTACACACCTCGCACAGCACGTAGACGTCCGGCAAGAAGTTCATCTCGATGCGCCGCTGGCCTTCGCCCTGGCACGCCTCGCAGCGTCCGCCCACCACGTTGAAGGAGAAGCGCCCCGGCTTGTAGCCGCGTTCGCGCGCATCCGGAAGCATGGCAAACAGGTCGCGGATCGCCGTGAACACGCCGGTATAGGTTGCGGGGTTCGACCGCGGCGTCCGCCCAATGGGCGACTGGTCGATCTGGATGACCTTGTCGAGCAGGTCGACGCCCAGCACCTTGCCGTGCTGGCCCGGTTCCTCGCGCGACCCGTATAGCTCCTTCGCGAGCGCGCGGTACAGGATGTCGTTCACTAGGGTCGACTTCCCCGATCCCGAAACGCCCGTCACCACCGTCATCACGCCGACCGGGAAGTGCGCCGTCACATCCTGCAGGTTGTGCGAGTGCGCGCCTTCGACGGTGAGCCAGCGCCCAGTCAGCGGCCGCGGGCTGAAGTCCTCGGTACCGTCGTCGCGCGGGCGCCCCGGGCGCGTGACGATATCGATGTTGCCCGCGAGATACTGCCCGGTAATCGACGCGGGGTTCGCCATGATCTCCGCCGGCGTGCCGTCGGCGATCAGGAAGCCGCCGTTCTTGCCTGCGCCCGGCCCCAGGTCGAGCACGTAATCCGCCTTGCGGATCGTATCTTCATCGTGCTCGACCACGAGCACTGTATTGCCGAGGTCGCGCAGCCGTTCGAGCGCCGCGATCAGCCGCTGGTTGTCCCGCTGGTGCAGCCCGATGCTCGGCTCGTCCAGCACATACAGCACGCCGCGCAGCCGAGACCCGATCTGCGTCGCGAGCCGGATGCGCTGGCCCTCCCCGCCTGAAAGCGTCGCGGCCGAGCGATCGAGCGACAGGTAGCCCAGGCCGACCGCGTTCAGGAACTCCAGCCGCTCGATGATCTCGCGCTGCAGCCGGTCGGCGATCAGCTGCTCGCGTCCGGTGAAGGTCATCGTGCGTGCGCCGGTCAGCGCGCGTTCAAGCGACAGCCCGGTAAAGTCGGCGATCGATTTCGCCTCACCCGCAATCGGAATCGAAACCGCCAGCGACTCCGCACGCAGGCGTTTCCCTTTGCAGCGCGGGCACGTCGTCGCGGACATGTACTGCATCATGTACTCGCGGTAGCCCTCGGATTTTGTCTCATCGAGGTTCGAGCGCAGGTACGCAAAGATCCCGTGGAAGCCGGTGCGACCCACTTCGTTCGCCGGCGGCCCATACAGCAGCAGGTCCTGCTGCGGCTTGGTCAGCTCACGAAACGCTACCTTCAGGTTGATCTTGTGCTTGTCCGCCGCGAGCTTGATCAGCTTCAGCAGGTACGCCGATCCCGAACCCGGCCCCATTGCCCCATCCAGTAACGGCTTTGACCAGTCGGTGATCGTCTTCCCTGGATCGAAATCGTAGATCGAGCCAAGCCCGTGGCACTCCGGGCAGGCTCCGTAGTTCGAGTTGAACGAGAAGCTGCGCGGTTCGAGCTTCGCCACGTTGATGCCGCAATCCGGACACGCCATCGACGACGAATAAAGCGTCTCCTCGGATGCGCGCGTGGTCGGATTCTGCAGGCCGATCAGCACCAGCCCGTTCGCCATCTGCAGCGCCTTCTGCACCGAGGCCTCGAGACGGCGCGTATCGTATTTTGGCAGGGCCGCGGCAAGCGCGGCGTTCACCGATGCAGGGTCGTCCGGGTCCACCGGCAGCGGCTTCAGGATGATGCGATCGACGATCGCTTCCACGGTGTGGTTCTTCCGCTTTTCGAGCCGCATTCCCTCGGTCAGCTCCGTCATCTCGCCGTCGATGCGCGCCCGGAATCCCTGCTGGTCCAGCGCCTCAAGCTCTTCGCGAAACTCCCCCTTGCGTCCGCGCACGATGGGCGCAAACACCGTAATCCGCTCGCCTGGCGCCAGGGCGACGATGCGTTCGACAATCTGGTCGGAACTCTGCCTGGAGATCGCCCGGCCGCAGTTGGGGCAGTGCGGCTGGCCGACACTCGCATAGAGCAGGCGCAGGTAGTCGTAGATTTCGGTAATGGTGCCGACGGTCGAGCGCGGCGACCGGGACGTCGTCTTCTGCTCGATCGAGATTGCCGGCGAAAGGCCTTCGATCGAGTCGACGTCGGGCCGCTCCATCTGGTCCAGGAACTGGCGCGCATAGGCCGAGAGCGTTTCCACGTACCGCCGCTGGCCTTCGGCATAGATCGTATCGAACGCGAGCGAAGACTTGCCCGACCCCGAAAGCCCTGTGACCACCGTCAGGGTATTGCGCGGGATCGAAACCGACACATTGCGCAGGTTGTGCTGCCGCGCCCCGCGCACCGTGATGTGGGTGATGCCCGCCCGGGCCTTGCGCGGAGGCGTTGGCGATCCTTCGACTGGGATAACAGGTGCAGTGCTCATGCGTGTCGTCGGCCACCTTTTGACCAAGTTTCAGAATAACCGATTTGCATCAACCACTGATCCCGGCAGGGGAAAGCGCCTTTGGCGTGACAGGAACCTGGTTTGCGAACAAGGATGGGCAACACTTGCACGATATTCCACTATCTGACTACAGATAGCATTTGCGAGAATGTGACAGTCTGCCTGGCATCCGTCCAGTACGATGGACAGGCTGGGTTGCATTTGGGGGTTGGTGGGATGTCTTCGGTTCTGTTGGTCTGCGCGGTGGTCGCTTCGCTTGCGGTCGGGGTCTTCGTGGCGCAGGGACTCTGCGGCCTCATGTTCCATATCTTCCGCATCCACACCCGCCAGGTGCATGCGAGCCGCGCTGCAAAAGCGCAGGCACCCAGTCTCCAGATCGTCCAGAGCTAGCGGGAGCCGGCCGAACGCCGCGCGCCTGGGCTACTGCGGTTCCGGCTGTGCGTTGGGATCCTGCTGTGGCTGCTGCATCTTCATCAACTGATCGTAGATCTGCTGCGGGGTCTTCACCCCGTTTGGCGACTGCTCGGTCGTCCCGTCCGGCGACGCCTGCTGCTCTGTCGTGGGCGCCTCCGCATTGGGCGCATCGGCGTTCGGGGTCTCCGCACCGGGCTGCGTCTGCTGCGGCGCGAAGGCGGCAGGCTCCGGCGCGTTCTGTGGGAACTGATATCCTCCGCGGCGGCGCTCGCCCGGCTGCGGCGGTACATTCGCATCGTCGCTTTCCGCGTTGGCCACCGCCCCCGGGCTGGGCGGAGTCGCACCCCCGGTCCGCGGCGTCAGCACCAGTTCCCGCACCACGTGGTGCGCATCCTCAAGCACCAGCACGTTCGTCTTCGTTCCATCCAGCAGATCATTCAGCACGGCAGAGGTCCGCTTCGGGCCGTAGGTGCCGAACACGCGCTCCTCCGCAACGCCACCGGTAATCTTCATCCCGTTCTGCAGCGAAATCGCGCGAAGAATCTGGTTCAGCGATGAGTTGTTCGCCGTCACCAGCAGATTCCCGTCCTGAAAGGTGACCTTGGCCTGCGTAACCGGACGCGGCGGCGTGGTGGATACCGGCGTTCCAAGAAACGGACTGGCAGGGACAGGGGTCGCCGAAGTTCCGGCGCGGGTCGGCTCGGTGGGCGTCAACACCTGGGCCCGCAGGCCGGCCGAACCTGCCACGGCCAGCCCTGCGGCCAATCCGGCGGCGAAGCCCCGAATGCGAATTGTTGCGAACCATTTCATAGGTAGCGTCAATGAGGGATAGACGGACCTTGCCGTTTGAGGTAAGTCTAAACCTTGCGTGCCTGCAATGTAATAAACTTGGCGGCATGGCGAAGGAATGGGCCGAATCGCAATGAACACTGGATTGAAACTCCTGACTCTCTCCGCATGTGCCGTGCTTGCCTGTCATCCGGCTGCGCGCGCCGCGGAAACCTGCACCCCGCAGTCGCAGATGCAGCCCGCCGAGCGCACCGAACTTGCCGCCGCGGCCGAATCGCTCGCCGCGAAGATCCAGGCCAACAACACCGCCGGCGTGCGGTCCTCGACCATCGCCGAGTTTCAGAACAACTTCGGCGGCATGTCCCAGACCATCACCTCCACCGCCGACAAGCTCAAGGGCGCGACCCCCGAAGTCGAACAGATCTATATCCTCGACGCCTCCAGCCTGAAGGTCGGCGCCGACGGCGTCAATCCGGACGCCCAGTTCTTCTGCACCCTTAACAAATCGGCCAGCGAAGCGGAGTTCTCCATTCCGCAACTGCCGCCGGGCAAGTACGCCTTCGCCATGGTGCGCATGGAAAGCGCGGCCCCTTGGCGGCTTTCGTTCCTGATGCGGCAGGATGGCGGCAAATGGCTGCTCGCCGGCTTCTACCCCAAGCCGCTGACGGCCGACGGCCACGACGGCCTCTGGTACTGGAAGCAGGCGCGCGACCTCGAGTCACAGAACGCTCCCTGGGCAGCGTGGTTCTACCTGCAGCAGGCGCAGTCGCTCGTCATTCCGGCCGGCTTCGTCTCGAGCACCCATCTCGACAAGCTGCAGAGTGAACTGCAGACCGCGACCCCGTCCGCGGTCGGCAATGGCGTCAGCACCGACGCCCCGCTCGTCGTCAAGGGCCCCGCCGGCGCCGAGTATCACTTCACCTCACTCGGCCTCGACGACACCCTGGGCCTCGATATTGTCGCCCACTTCAAGGTCGACTCGCTCGAAGCCGCCACCGCGCGCAAGCGCAACATCGACGCCATGCAGGCGCTGCTCACCGCCCATCCCGAGCTCCGCAAATCATTCCACGGCATGTGGTTCTTCGCCGACGCCCCCGGCCAGGCCCCCTTCGGCACCGAAGTCGCCATGGCCGACGTGCACTAGCCACTTTCGGCTCAGCAACATCCCTCTGTCCGCCCCGTAGAGTTCTCCCGCGGCGAAATGCTATGGTTAGATCGTTTGGCTGCACGCCCGCGTCTCGGGTGCGCGATGCGTCGCGTTGCTCGATCCGCCTGGTGCCTTATCAGATTGCCCTGGGACTGGAAGGAAAGACCGTGAAGAGTCTCGATCAAGCCATCAAGGACCGCCGCTCGACGCCCAGCTTCGACGGCGCGCCGCTGCCGGCCAACGACCTCGAACGTATTCTCGAAGCCGGCCTCGCCGCCCCCAGCGGCTACAACATGCAGCCCTGGCGCTTCGTCGTCGTGCAGTCGCCCGAGCAGAAGAAGAAGCTCCGCGCTGCCAGCTATAACCAGGCCAAGGTCGAAGAAGCCTCGGTCGTTATCGTCGCCTGTGGAGACGCCGACGGCTGGCGCAAAGACCTCGACGAGATGCTCGACATGGGCCGCGCCGGCGGCATGCCCGAAAGCTACGCCGCCCAGGCCAAGAGCAGCGTCCCGCAATACATGTCCAGCTTTACCTCCGACCAGATGAAGCTCTGGCTCAACAAGCAGGTCATGCTCGCCTATACCCACATGCTGCTCATGGCCGAGGTTCTCGGCTACGACACCGCGCCGATGGAAGGCTTCGAGCAGGAGCGTGTCCACGAAGCTCTTCGCCTGCCGCTCAGCTACTGGGTCGTCGCCCTGCTGGCGATCGGCCATCTCAAGGGGTCGGACAAGTTCGACGGCGGCCGTTTTAGCCCCACCCAAACCGTCTTCGGCGAGGAATTCGGAAAGCCCCTGGTCCTCAAATAGATGAAGGTGCTGAAGCTCGGCATCGCGCTTCTGCTGCTTCTCGGTCTTGCCGCCGCCGCCACCTTCTACTTTCAGCCCCTGTGGGTCAGCGACCAGGCCATCCGCATGAACCTGCGCGTGCAGAACGTCCAGAGCCATTACATTGACGTAGACGGCTACAAACTCCACTACTTCGAGGCGCTGCCGCCCGCCCGCCTGCGGGTCATCGACGACGGCACCCCCATCGTCCTCATTCACGGCCTCGGCGCCCGCGGAGAAGACTGGGCCGCCATGATCCCGACCCTCGCCGCCAACGGCTTCCACGTCTACGCGCCGGACCTCATCGGCTACGGCCGCTCCTCCCGCCCCGACGTCGACTACTCCATTGCCCTCCAGGCCAGAGTGGTCTCCGACTTCATGCGCGCGATTCACCTCGACCATGCCCACGTCGCCGGCTGGTCGATGGGCGGATGGATCGCGCTCAAACTCACGCTCGATCACCCCGAGGTCGTCAATCGCCTCATCGTTTACGACTCCGCCGGCGTCTACTTTCCGCCCACCTTCGACGCGTCCCTCTTCTCACCCGTTGACTCACCCGGACTCGTCAAGCTCACCGGCATGCTCACCCCTCACCCGAGACCGCTCCCTCAATTCATCGCCGAGGCCGCCCTGCGCAAACTGCAGGCCAACGCCTGGGTCATTCAGCGCAGCGTCCACGCCATGGAGTCCGGCAGGGACCTGCTCGACTTCCGCCTGCATGCCATCACCAACCCAACCCTCATCGTCTGGGGCAGTGACGATGTGCTCATCCCGCCCGCCGCCGGGGAGGAGATGCACCGCAACATCGCCGGCTCCACCCTCCTCATCATCGAGGGCTGCGGCCACCTCGCCCCGGCCGAGTGTTCGAAGCCCGTACTCAAGGGCACGCTTGAGTTTCTCGAGGCCCATCCCCCGCCGCTCGGCGGCGAAAGTACCCTGCCCGGCGACATGAAATGAGCGTCTATTCGCCCGTCCAGACGTAAGCCCCCGTCTGCGGCAGTCCGATGTGCGCAAGCACCCGCTGCACAAACTGCTTCGCCATCTCGCCCGTATCCTTCGGCTGGTTGTAGAGCGTCGGCATCACCGGATAGATGGTCGCGCCGGCCTCGGCCGCCAGCGTCATGTTCCGCAGGTGAATCAGGTTCAGAGGCGTCTCCCGCACACAAAGCACCAGCGGCCGCCTCTCCTTGAGCGCGACATCAGCCGCCCGCTCGATCAGGCTCGACGCGATTCCGTGCGCAATCCCCGCCAGCGTCCCCATCGAACAGGGCAGAATTACCATCGCATCCGACGGGTAGGACCCCGACGCAATGTTCGCCCCGATGTTCTCATCCGGATGCTGCTGGAATTTTTCGTTTGGAGCGCCAAGTAGCTTTTCTATCAGGTTGTTGCGACCGGATAGTTGAAGCTCTTCCGCAAGGACTCGCAGGGCCGAATCGGAGGCTACCACGTCGACGTGCTCGACCCGTTCGTCCGCCGCCAGCAGCCGCAGCATCTGTTGCGCGAAGACCGACCCGCTCGCTCCGGTGATCGCGACCGTCAGGCGGCGACCGTTTGTTGAATAAGAAGCCATAGAATCCTAAGACTATCGCGGCCACGCCCCCCCCGGTGCGACACCACCGAGCCTGCTTTCATCCGGCCACTATTCACCAGGCTCGAAGGCAAAGGCGACCATCGTGTTGCCCGCCTCCGGATGGGCGTCCAGGTACGCCGCCTCCGCCTCGTACTGCTGCCGGCGAAAGTCGGAACTCATCTCCGCTGCGGCAATCTCCTCGACCGTCGCCTCGGTAAAACATAGCTCGCAGATGGCGATCCCCGCCTCCGGCTCATCGACATCGTTGCGCATCGGCGGTCCGAACGTCCGGCAAAGAATCGGCCGCGCCTCGTACAGATCGCAGGTCTGCGTCACCGGGTCGAGAACCGGGCACGCATCGTCATGCGCCCACTCTTCAAACAATTCGACCGCCTCTTCGTCGTCGCCGAGAACCCCGGTCTCCGGATCGCCCGGATAGTACGGCTCAAGATGCTCCCGCGCCGCGGCCAGCCGCACGCGAATCCGCTTAGCCTTCTCCGCCGGCGCCGCAGCCAGCCCTTCCCGCAGCCGTTCCGCATCGAGCGCCGATATCTCGAACACCCCATGACAGCACTGCGCACACCCCGGCCGGCAAGCCAGGTACGAACCGGCCCTCTCCGTAGCAGAAGCCAGTGCAGCGTCGACGATTTGGATTAGGGGCGAGGCTTGCATTCGATCGATTTAGGCATGCTGTTCCAGCGCCGGACCGCCAGACCTGGGTGCGCTGCGTGCCTCGAGCACCCGGGCAAAGATCGCGTCCACGTTCGCCAGTTGCCGCCGATAATCAAACGCACGGGCCAGCTTTTCAGGCGAAAGCCGCGACGTAATCGCCGGCTCCTTTGCCACTTCATCCCGAAAAATCAGCTCTTCCTTCCACGAGCGCATGGCGTGCGACTGGACCAGACGGTACGCATCCTCACGGCTCATCCCGGACTCTGCCAGGTCGAGCAGCAACTGCCCGGAGAAGATCAGCCCGCCCGTCGACTCCAGGTTCTTCAACATCCGTGCCGGGTAGACGAGGAGCTTCTCGATCAGATTTGCCGTCTTCGCCAGCAGGTAATCGGCCAGAATCGTCGAATCCGACAGGATCACGCGCTCTGCCGACGAATGCGAGATGTCCCGCTCATGCCACAGGGCCACATTCTCAAAGGCTGTCTGCGCGTTGGCCCGCACTACCCGCGCCAGCCCGGAGATCTGCTCGGACGTAATCGGATTGCGCTTATGCGGCATCGCGCTTGAGCCCTTCTGCTTCTCCGAAAAGAACTCCTCCGCCTCCCGTACCTCGGTCCGCTGCAGGTGCCGCACCTCGGTCGCGATCTTGTCGAGCGTACTCGTGAGCACCGCGAGCGTCGCCACATATGCTGCGTGACGATCCCGCTGGACGACCTGAGTCGCGACGTCAACCGGCTTTAGATCGAGTGACTTGCAGATTGCTTCTTCATGCTCCGGCTTCAGATGTCCGAAGGTCCCGACGGCTCCCGAAAGCTTACCGACGCGCAGGTCCTCGGCCGCGGCGTCGAAGCGGGTTAGGTTTCGCTGCATCTCCGAGTACCAGAGCAGCAGCTTGAGCCCGAAGGTCGTCGGCTCGGCATGAACCCCATGGGTGCGGCCGACGATCGGCGTGTCCTTGAACTCGAGCGCGCGCTTCTTCAGCACGTCGGACAGGGTCACGATCCCGGTGCGGATAATCGCGGACGCTTCCTTCAACTGCAGCGCCTGCGCAGTGTCGACCACGTCGGTCGAGGTCAGCCCGTAGTGCAGCCAGCGTGAGTCTTCGGTCGAGTTGATGTGCTCGGCGACCGTCGTCGTGAAGGCAATGACGTCGTGCCGGACCTCAGCCTCGATCTCGTTGATGCGTTCGACGGTGAAGTCGCCGCGATCGCGGATGGCATCGGCGGCGGACTGCGGGACCATGCCGGCGGCGGCGAGCGCCTGCGAGGCAGCAGCTTCCACGCGCAGCCAGCAGCGGTACTTGTTCTCGTCGGACCAGATGCGGCCCATCTCTTTGCGGGTATAGCGGGGAATCATAAGGTTCCTAGGAGCAAAAGCGCCCTGACGCCGGACGGGCGGCGCCTCGTGCAGTGTTGGGCTTCGCGTTGCCCCCAGAGAATCCCGTGCCGACCAACCGAGGACTCACGCGAAACCATTGAAAGTCACGAAGTGACCGCGCCAGGCGCAGTGGGCACGTGTCTTGCTCTAAACGTTGAAGAGTTTGGACATCTCGGCGTGCAGGAAGCCCTGTCCCGGGCGATACGGCTGAATCCACTTGCCGTCCAGCACGAACTGCGGAATCGCCTTCTTGCCGACGTTTTCCTGGACGGTATCGGCGGCGCCGGGAACCTGCTCGATATCGATCTCGTTGTAGGGAATGTTGTGCTGGGCGAGGAAGCGCTTGGCCTCCCGGCAGTCGCGGCACCAGGGTGCGGTGTAAACAGTCAGGTCCATCGGTTTAGTTTACGCGGATCGCGCATTCGCATCCAACCTGGTGAAGAGGAGACCACCATGCCCCAGAGCCTTCATGTCCGCGCCGCAGAGCTTCACAACCTGGCAGCCCAGGCCCACAACAAAGCTGCCAGTTCGCACGACCAGAACGATCACCTTTCCGCCCACGAGCTGACGAAACAGGCCCACGAGCACTCGCGCGAGGCGCACGAGCACTCCGAGAAGATGGTCAAGGATCTCGAAGTCACCAAATAGGAGTCGAGTTGGGGCTTGCCGCCGCCGTGCCGGGGAGTGCCGTCTGCGTGCTACGCTTCCCAGCATGATGCTGACCCGCCGCAGCTTTCTGACTGCCTCCGCAGGCTTCGCTCTTTCGCGCAGCCTGCGGGGGCAGTTTGCCGTTGGCGGTGTGTCGTCGACGACGCGGCTGGACCTGGCGAAGATCGACCGGGCACGCATCCTGGCGGTCGCAACCGGCGCCCTGGCGCGGCATCCGGAGCCTGAGGCGGACGGCGACGGCGACTCGCTGCTGCAGATGGTGGTGGATGTGCCGGCGCTCGCGGCGGCGGCTTATGTCGACCAGGAAAATGCCGCGAGGTATGAGGCGAAGGCGGTTCAGACGCTCGAGAGCTGGTTCGGGGCGGCATCGACCCGCATTCCGAGTGCACCGAAGGTGACGGGGTTTGAGCAGTTGCTGGGCTACTCGCAACTGGCCGAGGTGGCGGTGGCGGCAACCTTTCTGCCGGCACAGGAGAGCGTCAAGGCCTGGTTCCGCGAGTACCTTGCGTGGCTGACGACGAACCGGACGGCTCTGCTGGCGCGGGATGCGAAGGACCGGCACGGCAGCAGCTGGCTGCTGCAGGTGGCGGCCTTTGCCAGGCTGTGCGGCGACGAGAAGGCGGCGCAGGAGTCGCGCGTGCGCTTTCGTCATGCGACGCTGCGGGCGGAGATCAACGCGGACGGGTTCTTTCCGAACGAGTTGCGGACGCCGGACTCGCTGCGCAACTCGCTGTTCAATCTGGACCTGCTGGCGGGCTGCTGCGTCCTGCTGTCGACGCGGTTCGAGAGCCTGTGGGATGCAGAGCTGCAGGATGGGCCGGGGATGCGCGGGGCGGTGGCGCGGCATGCGCCTTATATCGCCAAGCCGACGAGCTGGCCGTACCCGGCGGACAAGGAGTACTTCCGCCTGCTGCCGGGGCGGCGGCCAACGCTGGCGTTTGCGGCGAGGGCTTACGCGCAGCCGGAATACGCCGCGGAGTTCCTGACACTAAAGCGGTTTGACGAGCCGGACCTGCTGCGGACGCTGCCCATCAAACAGCCTGTGTTGTGGACCAGTCAGCCACGAACGAGGGGATAGGCCCCTCCCCGTCAATGTTGCGCAAGATCTTCATCCTATTAGAGTTAGGTCTGGATCAGTTTTGCATTTGCACCAATGAATGTGCATGGGTGCCGGACGAATTGAGGCATTCGCCAAGGGCGCAGGTGCGGGCAAATGCGAACAGTTGAAGGGGCTTATTGCGAGCGTATTATCAGTAGTGGAGGCAGGGAGTCATGATTCAAGCGCCGGTCGTTTTGTTGACAATCCCGGTGTTGGCAACGGTGGCGGGTGGGCTGCTGGCGATTCGTTTTGCGCGCTATCGGGATGTGCTGACGGCGGTGGGGGCGGGTCTGCTGCTGGGGGCGGCGTTTCTCGACCTGCTGCCGGAGGCGGTGGAACTGGGTGGGACGGCGGGGCTGAGGGTGGGGGCGGTGCTGGGCCTGACGCTGGGATTCTTTCTGGCGTTTGCTGTGCTTGAGATGTGGCTGGATGGCTGGCGCGACCGGCAGGTGGATGCGCTCGATGGCAAGCGGGCGCTGGGCCGAGTCGGCGGGGGACTGATGATCTTTCACAGCTTCCGGGACGGGATGGCGATCGGTGCGGCGTTTGCGGCGTCGCACGTGGCGGGGTACGCCGTGGCTACGGGAATTGCCGCGCATGATTTTGGCGACGGGATGAACACGGTGCTGCTGACGACGGGCGGGGAAAGGCCCAGGCGCGCCGATTACTTGTTCCTGGCGGCGGATGCGGTGGCGCCGTTTCTGGGGGGGCTGACGACCGTGTGGTGGCTGCTGTCGTCGCATGGGGCAGCGATTCTGCTTGCGCTTTCGGCCGGGTTCTTTCTGCAGATGGCTACGAGTGATTTCCTGCCGGTGGTGCGGGCGGGGAAGGGCTGGCTGATGGTCGGGGTGGTCGGGGGTGCGGGATTGATCTGGGTGGCGAATGGGCTGCTGGGGTTGGGGTAGGGATTTTGGCTGGTTAGTTGTCAGTTGTCAGTTGTCAGTTGTCAGTTGTCAGTTGTCAGTTGTCAGTTGTCAGTTGTCAGTTGTCAGTTTTCAGTTCTCAGTTCTCAGTTCTCAGTTGTCGGGTGACCGATCTCGTTCTCGTTGGCGGTTTGTTTGGTGGCTGGGGTGGCGGGGTTGTTTTGATCAGCTGTTAGGTGATAGCTGAGAGTTTCTGCCTGCAGGTGGCTTGCTGCTTCATTCGGGAGTCTCGGGGCTGGGCGGGGTCGCTCTTCACTGATGGATTGGTGCGATGCAGGGCGGGCGGTCGCCTGTGTTTTTGCCGGATGAAGCGGTGCAGTTGCGTGGGGTTGATCGGGTGCGGTAGTGTCTCTCCGTTTCACAAGGAGAGTCCGGGTTATGCATGAAGTACAGGTGAGTCGTCGGCGGTTTTTCGGGTTGAGTGGGTCGGCTGCGTTGTTGTCGGGAGTTCCGGCGGCGATGAGCTTTGGCGCGGGGAGTGCGGAGGGCCAGGTCCGGGCCAATGCCGGGCTGGGAACGATCGGGGAGCTGCCGGCGTCGCTGAACAAGGCGTTTATGTTTGCGAACCTGATGATGGACGCGTATGCGACGGGCTCGACGATTCGGCTGTCGCAGAGTTACAGCGATAACGGACTGCTTTCGACGGCGTTCACGTATGACAATGCGGTGCTGATCCATGCGTACCTGGGCAGCGACGATCCGGACAACCTGCCGCGGGCGGTGGTGCTGGGCAAGGGGCTGCTTTACGCGCAGGCAAACAATTTTCCATTCAACGACGGTCGGTTTGCGCAGGCTTATTTCGTCAATACACCCGATGCGAACGGGGTATACGTTACGCCGGCAGCAGCACCGTTTTATTTCTATACGAGTGCGGTAGGGGACCAGGCGTGGGCGGGAATGGCGCTGGCGCAGCTTTATGCGCGGACCAAGGATGCGAGCTACCTGGCCGGGGCGGTGAAGGTGGGCAACTGGATTGTGGCGAATGCTTACAGCACCCTGGGTGCGGGCGGCTATTCGTTTGGGACGACGATCAACCAGTACAACCAGTCAGTACCTTCGACCAATGGCAAATCGACCGAGCACAACATCGACACGTATGCGTTCTTCACGATGCTGGCGAAGCTGACGCACGGCGGCATGGCGGCGAGTGGACAGACGTGGACGCAGCTTGCGGCACATGCGCTGGTGTTTTTGAAGTCGATGTTCAATGCCTCGGGGCCGTTTTTTTATACGGGCACGCTGGGCGACCAGGTGACGCTGAATCCGACGCCGATTCCGGAGGATACGCAGACCTGGTCGTACATGGCGCTGCTGGGAAGCGACATCGACCTGCCGGATCAGAAGAAGACGATTGACTGGGCTTTGCGCAATTTGAAGGCGACGGACTCGGCGGCTGCACCGCGGACGAGTTTGACGGGGACGGCGAAGTTCAGCGGGCTGGTGTTCGACACGGCGAGCCTGACGACGACGGCGGACGACCCGGATGCGGTGTGGCTGGAGGGCACGGCGCATGGGGCGGCTGCTTTGATTGCGCGGGTGCTACGGGGCGGGGATGGGTTTGCGCTGTTATTTTCCGACATCAACCGGGCGCTTGAGCTGCTGAATGATTGCGTTCACGCGCAGAAGCTGCTGGGGGTTGGGCAGACGGTGGGCGGGAAGGCGATTCCGCAGGGGCTGGGGGTGGTGGCGGCAACGAGTGTGCTCGATACCGGGTTTGGGTACACGTATGGGCCTTCCCTGCATATCGGCGCAACCGGCTGGTACCTGGTCGCCGGTCACGCGGCGAACCCGTTTCAACTGGGCTACAGGGTAATCGAGTAAGAGCAAAAGCAAGTGCGTCCTGACGCCGGACGTTCGCCACTCTGTGGGGTATAGGACGCTGCGCGTGATGCGCGCCAGCGTCCGTACCCCACGAAGTGGTCGCCGCCCGCGACCAGGGCGCACTTGTTTTTACTTGCCGCGGGCTAGCTGTGGCAGGGTTTCATGGAGGGGGAGTGAGGTGGAGGCGCCGCCTACTTCGATGGTGAGCTGGCTGAGTTGTTTGTAGAAGGTGTCGTCTTCGACGGAGAAGATGGAGTAGGTGAGCGGGTCGAGGGTGAGCTCGACGTGCTGGGTGGCGCCGGGTGCGAGCGGGAGGCGCTTGAAGCCGGCGAGCTTGCGGAAGGGTTCTTTGGCGGAGGGGGCGAGCGTGACGTAAACCTGGGCGATCTCGTCGCCGGGAAGGGACCCGGTGTTTTTCACGTCAAAGGAGACGGTGAGGTTGCCGCCGGCGGGGCTGACCTTGAGGTCAGAGTAGGCGAACCGGGTGTAGCTCAGGCCGAAGCCGAAGGGGAAGAGCGGAGTAAGGTTCTTCTGCTGGAACCACTTGTAGCCGACGGCCATGCCCTCGACGTTGTAGTCGACGGGGAAGTTCCTGGCCTGGTTGGCTCCGGCGCCGTTCATGCCGTTGTTTTTGGTGTCGACGGTGAGGCCGGTGACCTGGGGGTGGGGGAGCTGGGACTCGGTGGCGGGGAAGGTGACGGGGAGCTTACCGCTGGGATTGACCTTGCCATAGAGGATGTCGGCGATGGCTTCGCCGCCGCCGATGCCGGGGAACCAGGTTTCGAGGATGGCGGCGACCGAGTTGGACCAGGGCATGGAGACAGGGCCACCGGTTTCGAGGAGGACGACGGTGTTGGGGTTTGCCTTGGCGACGGCGGCGATGACTTCGTCCTGGTTGCGGGGGAGTGCGAGGGTGGAGCGGTCCATGCCTTCGGACATCCACTGGTCGGCGAAGAGGAGGACGACGTCAGCGCCTTGAGCAGCGGAGGCGGCGCTGGCGGGGTCGGTGCCGGGGTTGAAGGTGATGTCGGTGCCGGGGGCGGCGAGATCCTTGATGTAGCGCATGGGGGACGAGGGGAAGTAGATCTCGTGGTTCCAGCGGGAGGGGCCGGCGCGGTGTTCGAGGGCGTCTCCGCCGGGTGCGTCGACCTGGGCGGAGCCGCCGCCGGAGAGGACGGCGACGTCGGCGTGGGCTCCGATGATCGCGATGTGCTTGAGTCTGGCGGGCTGCAGGGGGAGGATGTCGGCTTTGTTCTGGAGCAGGACGATGGATTCCTGCTCGATGTGGCGGGCGTCGTCTCGGCCCTGGAAGGGGTCGGTGACGCGGCGGGGGAGGGGCGGGTTGTCGATGGCGCCGGTGGCGAACATGCTGCGGACGATGCGGTGGACCATGTCGTCGAGGCGGGCCTGGGGGACCTGGCCGGCGGTCACGGCTTCTTTGAGTTTGTCGCCGAAGTAGACGATGCCGGGTTGTTCCATGTCGAGGCCGGCGTTGGCGGCTTTGGCGGTGGAGTGGGTGCCGTCCCAGTCGGAGAGGACGAAGCCTTTGAAGTCCCAGTCGTGCTTGAGGACCTTGTTGAGGGTGTAGTCGTTTTCGCAGGCGTAGTCGCCGTTGACGCGGTTGTAGGAGCACATGACGCCGGCGGGTTTGGCGAGGTGGATGGCGTAGTTGAACGCCAGCAGGTCGGTTTCCTGTAACGCGCGCTTGTCGAGGATGGCGTTGAGGGTATTGCGCCCGGTCTCCTGGTCATTGAGGACGTAGTGCTTGATGTCGCCCATGATGTGGTTGGACTGGACGCCCATGGCGAGGTGTCCGACGAGGATGCCGGAGAGGAGGGGATCTTCGGAGGCGTACTCGAAGTTGCGTCCGTTGCGCGGCTCGCGGATGAGGTCGACGCCGCCCCCGATGGACATGTTGTAGCCCTGGTCGCGGAGCTCGCGGCCGATGACGGAGCCGTAGAGGTGGGCGGCTTCGGGATCCCAGGATGACGCCATGCCGATGACGGAGGGGAGCAGGGTGGCGTAGCGGGAGTCGCGGGCGGCGCCGCGTGCGCCGACTGCGGAATCGGCGAGGTTGATGTCGGGCAGGCCGAGGCGGGGGATGCCGCGGACGAGTCCGGCTCCGCCATTGTGGCCGGGGGCGACTTCGGCACCGGGGCGGAGGACGCCCCAGCCGTCGCCGTGGACGAGCTGGATCTTTTCGTCGAGGGTCATCTCGTGGAGCATGAGGTCGGCGCGTTTGTCGGGGTCGAGCTCCGGGTTTGACCAGGAGTGTTTGGGTGCGGGTGCAGGAGCCTGGGCGGCGGCGATGCAGGGGGCGAGGCAGAAGGCGGAGAGGAGGGAGGCGAGGAGAGCTTGGTAGCGGCGCATGGCGTGGCGTTCCTTTTCGGCGGCGTTGGACTTGATCGATGCGGAGTTCTATCGTGGTGCGGTGATGGTTCGCTGTCCGGCTTTGCGATGATTTACTTTTGGAACCGAAGAATAACAGGAGAGATGAATGCTTGGACAGCGGTGCTTGGGGCGGGTCGGGATGGCGGTGCTGGGGTTGGGGCTATCTGCGGGATTATCTGCGGGGCTGGCGTGGGGACAGGTTGGCGCAAAGGTACAGGCACCGGCTGAGCCGCCTGCGCTTTACCTGGGAACAGCGTGGTATCCGGAGCAGTGGCCGGAGGCGCGATGGGATGTGGACCTGGCGCTGATGGAAAAGGCGGGGGTTCGGTTTGCGCGGATTACGGAGTTTGCCTGGAGCAAGCTCGAGCCGGTGGAGGGGCAGTACGATCTCGACTGGGTGGAGCGTGCGGTGCGCGCGGCGGAGCGGCACCATATTGCGATCGTGCTGGGAACGCCGGGTGCGGCGCCGCCGGCGTGGCTGACCCAGAAGTACCCGGAGACGCTGCGCACGATGGAGGATGGGCGCAAGGATGAGCACGGGAATCGCGAGCAGTTCAACTGGACGGACCCGAAGTATCGCGAACTGACGCGGAAGATGGCGGAGGTGATGGCGAAACGGTTCGGGCACGACCCGAACGTGATCGGGTGGCAGATCGATAACGAATACGCGAGTCTGAGCTATGACGCGGGGACGAAGAAGCTGTTTCAGGACTGGCTGAAGGCTCGCTATAAGACGTTGGACAATTTGAACGCGCGGTGGACGACGAGTTACTGGAGCGAGACTTACCAGAACTGGGATCAGATCCCGATTGAGACAGAGTATGGCAACCCGGGGCTGCTGCTGAGCTGGAAGCGCTTTGTGAGCGATGAGTGGCGGAGCTACCAGGCAAATCAGCTGGAGGTGATGCGGCCGCTGATCGAGAAGCGGCAGTGGATCACGACGAACATGATGGGCTGGTTCGACGGGTATGACCATTACACGGTGGCGCAGGATCTGGACATGGCCTCCTGGGATGACTATGTGCGGACGGCGCATCTGGACCCGGTGTGGAATGGGGCTGCGCACGATCTGACGCGTGGTTTTTTGCGCAAGAATTTCTGGGTGATGGAGACGCAGCCGGGCTTTGTGAACTGGAAGGCGGACAACTCGGCGCTCGACAAGGGCGAGGTGCGGGCGATGGCGTGGCATGACATTGGCCATGGTGCGGATGCGGTGAGCTACTGGCAGTGGCGCAGCGCGCTGAACGGGCAGGAGGAATACCACGGCGTGCTGGTGGGGGCGGACGGGACGCCGGTGCCGGTGTATTCCGAAGTCGCGCAGTTAGGCGCGGAGTTTGCCAAGGCCGGCCCGGCGTTGAAGGGGACGACGGTGGTATCGGATGTGGCGGTGCTGCATTCGTACGACAGCAAGTGGGCGATCGACTGGCAGAAGCATAACAAGGCATTCGATCCGATTACGGAGATTGTGGACTATTACGGGGCGGCGCGGAAGCTGGCGCACTCGGTTGATATCCTGCCGCCGACGGCAAACCTGAAGCAGTACAAGCTGGTGGTGGCGCCGGGGTTGAATGTGATCTCCGATGCGATTGCGAAGAACCTCATCCAGTATGTGAAAGATGGCGGGATGCTGGTGCTGGGGCAGCGGTCCGGGATGAAAAATGAAGACAACGGGCTTGCGACCCAGCGGCAGCCGGGGCCTCTGGCGGAGCTGCTGGGCGGGAACGTGGCGCAGTTTTATGCGCTGGAGAAAGACGTGCCGGTGAGCGGTGCGTGGGGCAGCGGCGAGACGAAGATCTGGGCGGAACAGCTAGCGGTGAGCTCGCCCGAGACGAAGACGCTGATGACGTATGGCAAGAGCAACGGCTGGCTCGACGGGCAGCCAGCGGCGATTACGCGGATGGTTGGCAAAGGGAGCATCACGTACATCGGGGCGCAGCTTGGGCCGGAGCAACTGGCGGCGGCGGCGAAGTGGATGATGACCGAGAGCGGGGCTTCGATGGCGATCGGGGAGATGCCGAAGGGCGTCGATTTGTACGTTCGGCAGGGCAGCGGCAAGACGGTCTGGATCCTGATCAACTTCGGCGATGAGACGCAGAGCGTGCCGGTGCCGGATGGCTTTAAAGATGTGCTGGCGGGCGGCGCGGTAAAGACGGTTGCGTTGAAAAAGTATGATGTGGCGGTATTGGAGCGGGCTCAATGATGCGTGTCGGCTTGATGTTTGCATTGGCGGGAGTAGCGGTTGCGCAGGAGGCGAAGCCGGTGACGTTGCCGGCGACGACGGAACTGGTGGCGATCGATCAGCGGAAGGCGTTGAGCCTGGATGGGGACTGGCATGTGATTGCCGATCCTTACAACGCCGGGCTTTACAGCTTTCACAATGCGTTCAATGCGGACGGGTATTTCCGGGACGATGAGACTGGTGGCGTGGGCAGTGCGAAGGTGGTGGAGTATGACTTTCGCAAGAGCCCGACCATCCGGGTGCCGGGAGACTGGAACACGCAGAAAGAGTGGCTGCGGCTTTATGAAGGCTCGCTCTGGTACGAGCGGCACTTCGACTATCAGCCGCAGGCGGGGCATCGGACGTTTCTGCACATTGGGGCGGCAAACTATCGGTCGGTTGCGGCGGTGAATGGTAAGTTGATCTGCCAGCATGAGGGCGGGTTTACGCCGTTCGACTGCGAGATCACGGACGTGGTGAAGGCGGGAAACAACAGCGTCGTGATCGAGGTGGATGACACGCGCATTGCGGATGGCGTGCCGACGCTGAAGACGGACTGGTACAACTACGGCGGGTTAACGCGCGATGTATCGGTGGTCAGTGTGCCGAAGGCTTTTATCGATGACTTCGAACTGCACCTGGACCGGGAGACGCGAACGAAGATTGAAGGGTATGTGCATGTGGAAGGCGCGGCCGCGGGGACTGCGGTTTCGGTGATGATGCCGGCGGCAGGGATGAGAGCCGATGGCGTGACGGATGGGCAGGGACGGGTTGCGGTGAGCATGGCGGCGCGGGGGCTGACGTTGTGGACGCCAGAGACGCCGAAGCTCTACAAGGTGGCGATGACGGCGGGTGCAGATACGCTTACGGACGAGATGGGCTTCCGAACGGTGGAGACGAAGGGATCGGAGATCCTGCTGAACGGGAAGCCGATCTTTTTGCGCGGGGTGTCGGTGCATGCGGAGGCGCCGTACCGCACGGGGCGGGCGAATACGGACAAAGATGTGACAACGCTGCTGGGCTGGGTGAAGGAGCTCGGCGGTAATTATGCGCGGCTGGCGCACTATCCGCATGACGAGCGGATGACGCGTGCGGCGGACCGGATGGGCATCCTGATCTGGTCGGAGGTTCCGGTGTACTGGGCCGAGGAGTTTGAGAAAGAGGAGGTCTATCTCAAGTCGCAGCAGCAGCTGCACGAGATGATTCGGCGCGACCGGGACAAGGCTTCGGTGATCCTGTGGTCGATTGCGAACGAGACGCCGAACACGCCGGCGCGGACAGCTTTCCTGACGCGGTCTGCGGAATATGTGCATGCGCAGGATCCGACGCGGCTGGTGACGGCGGCGCTGCTGGTGCATGGAGAAGGGAACCAGAAAATGATCGACGATCCCCTGGGGAAGGCGCTCGATGTGATCGGGTTCAACGAGTACATCGGGTGGTACGAGAAGACGCCTGAGGCTGCGGACACGATGGAGTGGAAGGTAGCGTACGACAAGCCGTTGATCGTGAGCGAATTTGGCGGCGGCGCGAAGGCGGGGCTGCACGGCAAGGATAGCGAGCGCTGGACGGAGGAATACCAGGCAAAGATCTTTGAGCATCAGCTGCCGATGTTGAACCGGATTCCACAACTGCGCGGGATGACGCCGTGGGTGCTGATGGACTTCCGGTCGCCGGTGCGCCAGCTGCCCGGGGTGCAGGATGGCTTCAATCGCAAGGGCCTGATCTCGGACCAGGGCGAGAAGAAGAAGGCTTTCTTCCTCCTGCAGAAGGCGTACAAGGATAGGACGGTTGGCAAAGCCGATTGATCGGTCGTGTAAGGTTGGGTTAGATGAAGATCGTGCGAACCTGACCTCCGTCGCAATAGTTGGTGCATCTACTCAAATGGATGGTGCCATGCAGATCCTTGTGATCAACAGCGGATCCTCGTCTGTGAAGTTTTCGGTGTTCACGGGCGGTGGAGATGAGCCGCGTGCGCTGATGGATGGCGAGATCACGGGTGCGGGCAGCCACGACGCCAGGCTGGTGGTGGGCAAGAGTGCAGCTGCGGTGGATGCGAAAACACCGGAGCAGATTGTCCGGGTCCTGATTGACGCTGTGTCCAAGGCGCAGTGTGGGTCGGTTGATGCGGTGGGGTACCGTGTGGTGCATCCCGGGCAGAAACTCGATCGGCACCAGAGGATCACGGCCGAGGTGCTGAAGGATCTGGATGAGGCCGCTGTGTTTGCGCCGCTGCATGATCCGGTGGTGATGGTGCTGATTCGCGCGCTGATGAAGCAGATGCCGGCCGTTCCACACTTTGCGTGCTTCGATACGATCTTTCACGAGACGATGCCCGTCGAGGCGACAACCTACCCGCTGCCAAAGAGGTTTCGCGATGCGGGGGTGAAGCGGTACGGGTTTCATGGGTTGAGCTGCGAGTCGATTGTGCGGCGGATGCGTCGGGAGACAGGTGGATTTCCGGGGCGGGCCGCGATTGCTCACCTGGGCAGTGGGTGCAGCGTGACGGCGCTGGTCGATGGGCGATCGGTGGACACGACGATGGGGCTAACGCCGGATGGCGGGGTGGTGATGGGGACGCGGCCGGGCGACCTTGATCCGGGGCTGCTCCTGTATCTGCTGCGACAGTGCAAGAGCATCGACGAAGTGGAGACGATGTTGAACCGCGACGCAGGGATGGTGGCGTTGAGTGGTTTGAAGAATGACATGAAGGCAGTGCGTGAGGAGGCGGCGGTTGGCAACGAGGACGCACTGCTGGCCTTGAAGGTGTTCACGCGAAGTGTGCGGAAGGCGATCGGCGGCTACGCGTGGCTGCTGGGCGGACTGGACGCGGTGATCTTCTCGGGCGGGATCGGGGAGCACGATCAGGCGACGCGCGCGGAGGTGCTGGGCGGGCTGCAAGGTTTTGGGATTGAGGTGAAAGAGGAGGACGCGGGTAAGGGGCTGCAGCGGTTGAGCGATGGGAACTCGACGGTCGCGGTGTGGGTCGTGCCGGCAGAAGAGAATTTGATGATCGCGCTGCATGTTCAGCAGATGATGGCGCAAGGCAGCTAAAGAACGAGCAATTGAAGAACGAGGTGACGGGATGAGCAGCATGGAGACGGAACTGGTCGAGCAGCCTTTGGGTGCGGATGAACTTCGCAAGATGATTGCCTACTGGCATGCGTGCAACTACTGCTGCGCCGGCATGTTGTACCTGCAGGAGAATCCACTGCTGCGTGAGCCGCTGAAGGCGGAGCACATCAAGAACCGGCTGCTGGGTCACTGGGGTTCGGACCCGGGGCAGACCTTCACGTGGGTTCACCTGAATCGCATCATCAAAAAATACGACCTCGACCTGATGTACCTTGCTGGACCGGGGCACGGGGCGCCGGCGACGCTTTCGAACAGCTACCTGGAAGGGGTCTACAGCGAGATTTATCCGGCTATGACGCAGGACCTGGAAGGCATGCAGAGGTTCTTCAAACAGTTCTCGTTTCCCGGTGGGATCGGGAGCCACTGCACGCCCGAGACGCCGGGCTCGATTCACGAGGGGGGCGAACTGGGCTACAGCCTTTCGCATGGATTCGGTGCGGCCTTCGATAATCCCGAGTTGATCGTCGCGGTGGTCGTTGGCGATGGAGAAGCGGAGACGGGGCCTCTGGCGACGTCGTGGCATTCGAATAAATTTCTCAATGCGGCAACGGACGGTGCGGTGCTTCCGATCCTGCACCTGAATGGTTACAAGATCGCAAACCCCACGATCCTGGCTCGGATTCCGCACGAGGAGCTGGAGTTTTTGATGAAGGGTTACGGATGGAATCCGTATTTCGTCGAGGGCAACGATCCGGAGACGATGCACCAGCGGATGGCGACGGTGATGGACCAGTGCGTCGCCGAGATCAAGGCGATCCAGAAAGCAGCACGGGTAGAGGGCGCGAAGGTGGAGCGAGCGCGCTGGCCGATGATCGTGCTGCGTTCGCCAAAGGGGTGGACCGGGCCGAAGGTCGTCGACGGGCACAACGTGGAGGGCTCGTGGCGCGCGCACCAGATTCCGATTCTCGACCCGAAGACGAAGCCGGAACAGCTGGCGCAGGTGGAGGCGTGGCTGCGGAGTTATGAGCCGGAGAAGCTGTTTGACGAGAAGGGTGTGCTGGTCGAAGAACTGCGAGAGTTACCGCCGGTTGGGAACCGCCGCATCAGCGCGAATCCGCATGCGAATGGCGGCACGCTGAGGAAGCCACTGACGCTGCCGGACTTCAAGGACTATGCCGTCGAGGTAAAGAAGCCGGGTACGACGATGGCCTCTTCGACCGATACGCTGGCGCATTTCCTGCGCGACGTGATGCACGCAAACATGACGAACTTCCGCGTGTTCGGGCCGGATGAGACGGCTTCGAACAAGCTGCAGGAGATCTATAAGGCAAGCGGCAAGACGTGGGAGGCGGAGCTCATACCGCAGGATGCGGATGGGGGCTACCTGGCACGCAACGGGCGCGTCATGGAGATGTTGAGCGAGCATACGCTTGAGGGTTGGTTCGAGGGATATGTGCTCACGGGACGGCACGGATTCTTCTCAAGCTACGAAGCGTTCGTTCACATCATCGACTCGATGTTCAACCAGCATGCGAAGTGGCTGGAGAAGAGCAAGCTGGAACTGCGCTGGAGGGCATCGATCTCTTCCATCAACCTGCTGATCACTTCGCTGGTGTGGCGGCAGGATCACAATGGCTTCACGCACCAGGACCCCGGATTTCTGGACGTGGTGACGAACAAGAGTCCGGAGGTGACGCGAATCTATCTGCCGCCGGATGCGAACTGCCTGCTGAGCGTGGGCGACCACTGCCTGCGCAGCCAGGATTATGTGAACGTGATCGTCGCAGACAAGGCGCTGCATCTGCAGTATCTGACGATGGATGACGCGGTGCTGCATTGCACAAAGGGAATCGGGATCTGGGATTTTGCCAGCAACGACGAGGGCGGCGAGCCAGACGTGGTGATGGCGTGCGCGGGCGACATCCCGACGGCCGAGTCGCTGGCTGCTGTGGCCATCTTGCGGGAGCGTTGCCCGGAGCTGAAGATCCGCTTTATCAACGTGGTCGATCTGTTCCGCCTGATGCCGGACCGCGAGCATCCGCATGGAATGTCATCACGAGAGTTCGACGGGCTTTTCACGGTGGATAAGCCGGTGATCTTCAACTTCCATGCGTACCCTTCTCTGATCCACAAGCTGACCTACAAGCGGACGAATCATGCGAACTTTCATGTGCGGGGATACAAGGAGAAGGGCAACATCAACACGCCGCTTGAGCTTGCGATCCTGAACCAGGTGGACCGGTTCAACCTGGCGATCGATGTCATCGATCGTGTGCCTTCGATGCAGGCGAAGGCCGCGCATGTAAAGGAGTGGCTCGAGAACGAAATAATCGAGTCGGTGAATTACGCCCATGCCAATGGGATCGACAGGCCAGAGATCAATGACTGGACGTGGCCGGCTTAGGGCCGGTTGGCTCAGGCGATCTCTTCGCGCCGCAGGGTGAGCATCAGGTAGTGCCCGTTGAAGTGGTAGCAGCGATTCATCCGGATGGAGGGACGGCTCATCTGCACCTTGTAGGCGTGGCCACTGATGATGGTGGGCGGTGCGAGCGAGCAGAGCGACGAGAGAGCGGGCACGCGGTCCTTGCAGCCTCCGCCGATCATGTTGCAGAGTTCGCCGATGGCATCGTCGAGCGAGTCATCATCCTCCACCGGAATGCCGCCGAGCATGGCGGAGGCGACTGCCTGCGTCGCGGCGAAGTTCAGACGAACTTCGCAACAGCCGCGCATGCTGCCGGAGTACCCGACGATGGCGGTGCGCTCGAGCCCTTCGGACGGGGTAGGAGTAGGGTCGGGCACGACGTCAACCGGGAAGCCGAGCATTCTCGCAAAGACTTCGAAGACGGTTTCGTCGGCCCGGTCGACATTCTCCTGCGCTAGGAAGTCTTCGCCCAGGAAGGGCTTGATACCGGTGATGGTTTCAGACATGAGACCTCTGGAAGTGAAGCGTCAGGCGACCAGAAGCGGCTTGACGTTGTTCTTAATGTGGTCGAGGGTGAAGGGCTTGCGGATGTAGCCGCGGGCACCCGAAAGGATAGCCTGGCGTACCTGCGGTTCGCTGCCTTCGGTTGTCACCATCACGATGGGAACCCCGGTGGCGAGGCCCTCTTCCTTGATCTTTAACAGGAGCTCCAGGCCGCCCATCACAGGCATATTGATGTCGCACATGATCAAGTCCACCGGATGCTCCCGCAGCACAGTGAGCGCTTCCATCCCGTCGCCGGCTTCGAGCACCTTCTCAAATTCGATCTCGGCCATCTTAAGGGTGCGGAGTACGATCTTGCGCATCATCGCGGAATCGTCGACGACGAGGATTGTTCCCTTCATTGCTGGCTCTCCAGTTGATCGAGTTGCGGGGCATGGACCGTGTACGCGACTTCGAGGTGGATGCGCGTCTCGGCAGTCTCGCGGGATCGTTGCGGGATGGGTCGTGGATTCACCGTAGACCGCATATCGGCGGGGAGCCGCGGAAGATCAGGAAAAAGACAGATATTCGCTAAGCGTTGATGTCGAAGCTGACGCCCTGGGCAAGAGGGAGATCGGTGCCGTAGTTGATGGTGTTGGTGGCGCGACGCATGTACTGCTTCCAGGCGTCCGAGCCGGATTCACGGCCGCCGCCCGTCTCTTTCTCTCCGCCGAAGGCTCCGCCGATCTCGGCGCCGGAGGTGCCGATGTTGACGTTGGCGATGCCGCAGTCGGAGCCTGAGGCGGAGAGGAAGAGCTCGGCCTCGCGCAGGTTGAGCGTAAAGATGGAAGATGACAGACCCTGCGGAACGTCGTTCTGCAGGCGAATGGCGTCGGCGAGCTCGGTATAGCGCATGACGTAAAGGATGGGTGCGAACGTCTCGCGGCGCACCACCGGAAGCTGAGACTGGACTTCGACAAGCGCGGGGCGGGCGTAAAAGCCTTCGCCGGCGGCGGAGAGGCTGACGCGGTCGCCCCCGGTGATGCTGGCCCCGGCTGCGCCCGCTTCGGCCAGCGCTGCCTGCATTGCGTCGAAAGCATGGCGGTCGATGAGCGGGCCGACGAGAGTGCCAACCTCGCGCGGGTCTCCAACGACGACGGTGCGATAGATACTCTTCAGGCGGTCGATGAGCTGAGGGTAGATGCTGTCGTGGACGAAGAGACGGCGCATCGAGGTGCAGCGCTGGCCGGCGGTGCCCATGGCAGAGAAGGCGACGGCGCGGACGGTGAGGTCGAGGTCCGCGGAGGGTGCGACGATGGCGGCGTTGTTTCCACCCAACTCGAGGATTGCGCGGGCGAAGCGGGTGGCGAGCCTGGGTGCGACAGCGCGCCCCATGGCAGTTGAGCCGGTCGCCGAGACGAGGGGTACGAGGGGTGAATCGATGAGCTGTTCGCCGAGGGTGCGATCGCCCAGCAGCAGTGTGGAAAGGCCTTCGGGCGCGCCGCCGAACTTGAGAGCCGCGCGCTCGAAGAGGGACTGTGTGGCGAGGGCGGTGAGCGGCGTCTTCTCAGAGGGCTTCCAGACGACCGAGTTGCCGCAGATGAGCGCGAGCGCAGCGTTCCAGGACCAGACGGCGACGGGAAAGTTGAACGCCGAGATGACTCCAACGACGCCGAGGGGGTGCCAGGTCTCCATCATGCGGTGATGAGCGCGCTCGGACGGCGGCGTGAGGCCGCCGATCTGGCGGGAGAGGCCGGTGGCGAAGACACAGATGTCGATCATCTCCTGCACCTCGCCGAGGCCTTCGGAGAGGAGCTTGCCGGTCTCGATCGTGACGAGCTGCCCAAGCGGCTCGAGGCTGGCGCGGAGCTCTTCGCCGAGCAGGCGGACGAGTTCTCCGCGACGCGGGGCAGGGACGTTGCGCCAGGAGAGAAAAGCGCGATGGGCCGTCTCGATCGCACCGGCTGCGGAGGCTGCCTGGTGGACGGCGAGGTGTGCGAGCGTCTCGCCGGTGAGCGGAGTGACCGCGGCGAGAGTGCCTTGAGTGTAGAGCGAAGCCGGGACACCCAGCTGCTCGAGCAGGTCGTGGACGGTGGTGGCGAGAGAGCTGGCGGTAGCCTGTGTCACGGGTCGATCCTTCTGCGCCTGGCTTCTCGCCGGCGACGCCTAACCATCATCGCACCGGGTGACAGTGGTTGGAAGCAGTGGCCTCCATTGCGCAACGGACAAGGAAAACCGGCTGAGCATTGGTCTGCTCAGCCGGCCGGGTTGTGTCGTCAAAAAATTGCTATTTAGGAAGCGCTTGCGTGCCTTCAATGTTGAAGTTCGCTTCCACCTTCGATTCGGTTTCGTCCGGTTGTGCCGAGCCGACGCTGAGGTGGTACGAGCCGGGCAGGATGCTGCGATCGCCCTTGTCGTCCACGCTCGAGAGCGAACGGGGATCGATGGTGAGCGAAACCGTGCGTGACTCGCCGGGGTTGAGATGGGTGCGCTCAAAGGCGACGAGCGAACGCAACGGGCCACTCTGCTGCGGGGTCTTGAGGTAGGCTTCAACGACTTCATCGCCCGCGCGCGAACTGGTATTTTTGACGACGACCGTGGCGGTAACGGGTTTGCCGGCGTCGACCGAGGCGGGTGCTTTCAGCGCGGAGTAATCGAACTTCGAGTAGCTCAATCCGTAGCCGAAGCCCCAGAGCGGGACGCCGGTGTAGTAGCGATAGGTCCGGTTGAAGAAGCGGTAGTCGGTGAAGTCGGGCAGGTCGTTGGTGTTCCTGTAGAAGGTCACGGGAAGCCGTCCGGCAGGGTTGTTTATGCCAGCGAGCGTCTCCGCAATCGCCTTGCCGCCGCTGCCGCCGGGGTACCATGCCTGCAGGATGGCGGCGGCATGCTCCTTGGCCCAGACCTGGGCGACGGCGCTGCCACTCAGGTTAATGACGATGACCGGCTTGCCAGTGGCCGCGACGGCCTCGAGCAGAGTGCGCTGCGAAGAAGGAAGATCGATGCTCGTGCGGTCTCCGCCATTGAAGCCCTCGATCTTGATCGGCATCTCTTCGCCCTCAAGCTGCGGAGAGAGACCGGTGAAAGCGACGACCACGTCGGAATCTTTAGCCGCTGCGACCGCCTCGTCAAGCAATGGTTGGGCGGGTGCCTCCCATCGCAGGGTCGCACCGCCGCCGGCGCGGTCGCCGTAGTGGCTGTACTCGACCTGGATGGTGTGGGGCTTGGTGTCGTCAAACGTGACTTCGACCCGTGCGGGTGTCGTGCCGGACATGACAGGCGGCGCGGTGGGCGACGCACCCTGGCCAATGTGAAAGTCGCCCATCTCGAGCTTGCCCTTGGTAAGCATGCCTTCGGAGAGGACTTTCCCGTCCAGCGTCAGGCGGTAGCCCTCTTTGGGGGAGTAGGGGAACGGTGAGCCACCTTCGAGAATGAGCGCGTACTTGCCGGGCGCAGGTGCTGTGAAGTTGCCGGACCAGCGAACCGAGTAGTCGAAGCCGGTGATCTGCGGAACCGGCTTCGCATCACGCCAGTCATGCTGAATGGCTGGCTCGGTGCGGGTGGCGACCGGCGCGCCGGTCCAGTTGGTGGAGTTGAAGTAGTCCGCCTTGAGACCCTTGCCGAAGGCGCTGCGCGGAACCGGCACGGTGAAACCCTGGGCGAGGCTGGCGCCCTGCGCATAGTGGATGGACGCGGAAGGGAACTGCTGGATGATGCCGTCGAGCGGGGAGACAGGATGCGAGGCCTGGCCGTTGTAGTTGCCTTCGAGCGCCGTGACGAGATCAGCCGTCGGGCCGATGACGGCGATGCGCTTCACGGTGTTTGCCAGCGGCAGCGTCCCATCATTCTTAAGCAGAACCATGGACTCGCGGGCCGCCTTGAGCGAGACCTCGTTGTGCTGCGCAGAGTCGTCCTGCGAGTAGGGAATGCTACTGAGCGGCGTGCTTCCGGGCTTGTCATAAAGACCAAGCTCATAGCGTGCGGTGAAGACGCGCTCCGCAGCCTGCGTCACGAGGTCTTCTGAAACCAGGCCCTGGCGAACCGCGTTGCCAAGAGTGTTGAAGCCCGGAGCCCAGATGCTGCACGACAAGTCTGTGCCGGCCTTGAGCGAGATGGCCGCAGCATGGGTGATGTCCGGTGCATTGTGATGGCCGGAGGTGACGTCCATGATGGCGGCGCAGTCGGAGACGACGAAACCCTTGAAGCCCCAGGCGTCGCGCAGGTGGTCCTTGAGGAGCATCGTGTTCGCGCACGCTGCGGTATTGTCGATCGCGTTGTAAGAACACATCACGGACTTCACCTGGCCATCAATCACAGTCGTTCGAAAGGCCGGCAGGTAGGTCTCTTCGAGGTCGCGCGGGCTGACGTCGACATTGGCGACATGCCGGGTGGATTCGGGGCCGGAGTGCACGGCGAAGTGCTTGCTGGTCGCGACCGCCCGTGGGTGAAGCGGGTCCGGACCCTGAACGCCATGGATGAAGGCGACCCCCATCTTGCCCGTGAGGAAGGGATCTTCCCCATAGGTCTCCTGGCCGCGGCCCCAGCGCGGATCGCGGAAGATGTTGATGTTGGGCGACCAGAAGGTAAGCCCGTAGAAGATGCGGTGGTTGCCTTCACGCTGCGCCTGGTTGTACTTGGCGCGGCCTTCGGTGGAGATTACGTCGCCCATCTGATGAACGAGGGCCGGGTCCCAGGTGGCGGCCATGCCGATAGCCTGCGGAAAGACCGTGGCATAGCCCGAGTTCGCCACGCCGTGAAGGGCTTCGCTCCAGGTCTGATAGTCCGGGATGCCGAGTCGGGGGATCGCGGTCGCCCAGTCTTCCAGCTGCGAAGCCTTCTCGTCAAGGGTCATCTTGCCGACGATCTCGTGGGCGCGCTCGGCCGCCGAGTGTTTGGAGTTGAGTTCAGACTTGGCCTGGCCATGAATCTGAGGAGCGGCGAGAACAAGCAGCGGCAGCGTTGCAAGGAAGTAGGGTTTCATGTCGTGCTTCTCCAGCGGGCTAGAAGATGGGTGCGTTGGCGGCTCGGGCGTTTTTCAGCGGATGCCCGGTGTCCCTTGCCGCAGAATTGAAGCAGCGGGAAAGTGGTCACAGTGGAACGCGTGGATGCGCCGGACTTTGCCTCGAAGTGACTATACATGAACTAGTAAATCGATTTTGGAGAAGGGCCTGACGGCCCCCGTACAAGGTGACCGGTGAGGCTGCGGCCATCTGCTTGGCGGCTGCGGTCCCTTCGGATTTCCACGGAACTCGACGCCGCCCACGGGGGAAACACGTAACGAGTGAAGGGCGAACTACCCGGAGCATCGACTGCGATGACCAGATGACTGTGTCCGATCGAAGGTATGCGGGCACACTCAGGACCAGCTAGGTGCCGCAGGCGAAAGGGTACAGGAAATTCCGCTATCGGACTCGTAACTATCGAGCCAAGCAGACTCCATTTCGCGTTGGTTGGGCGCGGCGGACCAGTAGAAGCTCTGGCAGCTCACTTACATGTCGCCCCACCTCGTCTTCCTAGCCGATAACAGTAAAGCCGAAAGTCACTTCACGCAGAGATTGAAAGTGTCTGCGTTGAACGCGGGTCTTAACTGTGATCACCGCAGGGATAAGACAGATATTCCTTAGGGCAAGCCGATCTTCTGCATCCGATGGACGTTACGCAGCTTTGGCATACCCAGCTGCCCGCTAAGTACCGTGAGATCTAAGTCCACTTGCAACGGCAAAGACATCTTCGCACCGTACCGACTCAGACTACGTGCTCTTCTATGCGGGACCGGCTAACTAGGTTTGGTGTTGAAACAATGACAGCGCAAGTAGCGGCGAACCTATCTAAAAAACACCGACATGATTGTTTTCTGCCCAAAAAGTATCAGTTTGATCATCTCTCTGTCGGCCCCGGGACCTATGGTGATAAGAGGTCTAAGATACACTTCAGTACGATCTGGGATCGGGCACTCACCAGGAGAATGCGCTTTGCCAAACATGAATAGGCTTTCCACCTACCTTCCAGGGAAGATTGTTCCGGCGTTCTCGCCGCTCACGGATGAGGCACTAGGCGCCGCGGCAGGACTGCCTGAGCCCTCTCTCCTCCCCTCGGGCACTATCCTCATTGAACAGGAACAGCGGCCACGCTTCGTCGGGCTCATCCGCTCAGGTATCGTCAAACTGGAGTTCACCGGCGAAGAAGGGGATTCCGTCACACTCGGCCTTCGTTCCACGGGCTGGTGGGTTAACGCCGACGTTGCTCTTTTAGACGTTCCCTGCCTCTGCTCGGTTATGGCAGTCACTGACGTGGAAATGATCAAACTCTCGGTCTCGGACTTCTCCCAGCGACTCTTTTCCAACCCAGAACTGATGAAGGAACATCTGCTCGCGCAATGCCAGGAATTGCTCATGGTGCAGCAGCACCGAATCATGCTGGGACGCAGCGCGACCGAACGCCTGCGTCATCTGCTCGGTGAGCATAGTCAATCTATCTGGGAGACGTCCGATCCCACCCGGATCATGCGCCAGAGTGACATCGCGGAGCTGCTCAGCATCACCCCCGAACACCTCAGCCGGGTCCGGTCTTCCATGTCCCGGCCAAGGCGCCCCGGACAACCTTCGAAGACGTAGCCGGACGCGCCGCACTCGTCCCTAGTGGACCGACCGGGTTTCGCGTTCAGCCCTCTGCTCTTCCAGAAGGATCGACCGCACCCAATCGTTCAGGAGCAGGGTGATCGCATAGAGCAGGTGCTTCTGCTGTACCGACCCTATCGCATCTGCGCTCATCGGTTCTTGTCCTGCCGCAAACTCCGGCAGCACGCCGAATCGGGCTTGGCCGCCCTGCTGGAAAGCCATTCCGCCCGCAGCGCTCGACATGCCACTCCGGGACAAGGTGCGGGCAATTACTTCATCCCTCAACCTCAGATAGTCCTCGTCGTTACTGGCAGCAACAACCGCGGCCTGGCCGCCGGGATCGCTGCTCTTGAGGAGATGATCGAGCGCATTCAACGTAATAAGCAGGGTAGTTTCGGTGGACACCGGGACATCCTGCGGCAGCGCCTGCATCAGGCTCGTCGCCAGCGTACCCTCCATCAGCTTTCTTCTGCTGATATCGATCGTTACCCCGGGGAATCGCATCGGGAGGCCATCTTCCCCGCGGATGCAGCGACCCCTGGCTTCGACCCAAAGGTATGAACCGTCCTCCTGAAGCAGCCGATACTCGTCGAGGAAAGCTGACCCCGAGTTGATGCTTCGCACCACTCCTTCCTGAACGTGCCCCACATCATCCGGGTGAATTTTCTTCAAATACGCGGCAATTGGCGTGCCCTGGCCCGCAGCCTCGTCAGGATCTGCGCCATATGCGCGCGCAAATTGTTCATTCGCGAAAACGAGGTCTTCCTGCACGTGCCAGTCCCACATCCCGATGCAGCCAGTCGCCGAGAGCGCAATCTGCAGCTTCTCCTGGCTCTGCGCGAGCGACATCCTGGCCCGCACCGAGTCAGTCACATCGTGTCCCGAAGTGATCACGCCAACGACGCCTTCCGCCACATAGAGAGGGCTCAGCGAATAACTCCAATAGGAGTCCCTGAGAGACCCGCCTCGCATCAGGGGAATGAGCTCGTCCTTCTCGTAAATTGATTCGCCGTGCAGATAGACTCGCTCTAATTGCGACCCGACCTTGGCCCACATCTCCGACCACACTTCCTCAGCCGGTGCGCCCAGCGCGGAGGGATGCTTTACGTCCAGGAAATCGAGGTACGCGTCATTGTAGAGAAGTTGAAAAGTAGAGCCCCACAGGATGGCTGTCGGCACCCGCGTAGCCAGCATGGTGTTCACCGATGAGAGAAGACCCTCTGACCAGCCGGTCATCGCACCCAGCGCGGTCGACTCCCAATCAAAAATGCGAATCTCTTGCGCCATCTCACCCGAGCCAACAACCCCCAGAGAGCCTCTCGTCCGTGTAACCGTTTGCATACCAGAGTGAGATGCGAGTTTGTTCACTGGGTCCAAAGTATCTCCATATCGTTCTGTACAAGGACTGCCATGAGAATGGTAGTTCATGCGCCCCGCTGGAGCACTTGCAAGACGTAGGAACGTCTATTGCGGATCCTCTTTTCAAGACCGGACAGCCGCTCGACCACCTGCGCGGTCTGGCCAGCTTCGATCTTTACCGATGCAGGCACGGCAAGAAGCCACCATCTCTTGACAAACCCTGGCCTCCGGGACCCTGGCTTTCTGGATCAAAGCTCGAATCGCACTGCACGGACGTCTTCCGAGCCCCTGGGTTAAGTCGTTTGGAATGTTATTTTTGACCAGAAAACCCCCGGGGGGTGGATTGCCCCGTCAACCTGCCTACGAACCACCGTTTTCGGCGATTCGCAAAATGACCTATGTCAGTTTCGACCTTTTTATTTTCGCTGCATTCCGTCTTCAGGAAGCCAGGCTAGGTCGCGAAATGGAATCGACCGCCCATCACACCCCGCGGGTTTTCCTACAACTTTGGCGGCGAGCTGTCAACGAAATTGATGTCGATCAAGAGGCACTTCTTTCCCCCCACTCATAGTTAGTCCTAGCTCTTCGACGGAAAGGTAAGGCCGTGTCAGCGGGCCCACCATGCTGTCGAGAGTCGTGAGGGTGCCAGATGTTGTCAATGCGCTTAGTGAAAGAAACGTCCGGACAATCTCTTGTAGTTGGCGCCGTTTGCATGGTCGTTCTTGTTTCATTCCTGGGACTCGCTGTCGATGTTGCCAGCCTTCATTACGACGAGCGGCGCTTGAAGGCTGCTGCACAGACCGCGGCGCTGGCCGCCGCGCTCGAAGTAAACCAATGCGCCGGCACGAATGCCTGCCCCGCGATGCAGGTTGCGGCTGTCTCCGCGCTTGCCGAGAACGGTATCACCGTAAAACAAACATTTCTTAATTGCGCACAAAGCAGTGGATCAGGATTCGCACTGACGATCAATAACCCACCGTGTGCAAACGGGGCGGCAGATCCGAATCACGGCAATTCCAATTATGTAGAGGTCTCTGTAGCAGAGCTTGAGCCGACCTATTTTGCGAAGGTCATCGGGTTCAACGGAATGATGCTCAGCGCGCGGGCCGAGGCGGCACGAACCGGCAACCCGAATTGCATCTACGCGCTGGACCGGTCAAATGTGAATGCAATCTCCGTAGATATTCTGGCGACGCTGAATGCCAACTGCGGCGTGATCGATGAATCGAACTCCTCTTTGGCGTTCGGTTGCAATGTCCTGTCGGCCGTCCATGTTCCACGCCTGCGGGTGACCGGCGGCTCCGAAAGTCTGCTGTGCAACGTGAGTCCGCACGCGCAGACCGGAGTTCCTCTTCCCAACCCAGTCGACCCCCTGGCCTATCTGCCGACGCCGAGCCTGCAGGGCTGCGGGACGACCACTTCTTCGCCGTACACCGGCTCGCCCAACCCGCTCTTGATCGTCGGCAATGCGACGCTCTACCCGGGCCGTGCCTATTGCGGGGGGATCGTTCTTCTGCCGACTGCGCATGTGACCTTTATGCCGGGAACTTATGTGATCCGTTCTGGCGGGCTGCTTGGACTGCAGGGTGGGATGAGTATCGATGTAGCAGCCACGGCCACAGGAAACGGCGTGACCTTCTACAACTACGGACCGATTGGCGGAGTAAATTTCGTTCTGTCGTCGATCCCGCTCGGCTCCGTCTCGCTGAAGGCGCCGACCTCGGGCACGTATGCGGGTGTGCTGTTTTACCAGGACCCGGCCAATACGACTCCCGCGGTGATTCTCGCAAACTCGTCGTGGAATACGGTGCTCGAAGGCGCCTATTACTTTCCGACCGCCCTGGTGACTTGCGCTGCGACAGGGCTGTCGAACTACAACATTCTCGTAGCGAAAGATATCCTCTTCGCCGCCCTTTCCTTCGGTACAGGGAGTCAGAGCACGACTACCTTCGGCAATAACTATTCCACCCTGTCCGCGGGATCTCCGTTGGCCGGTGGCGGCTCGGTACTCGTCCAATGACCCTCGCACGAAGCAAGCATGGAACTGCAACCCGATTAGTCGAACTACGGGAGAACCTTTATTCCGCTGCGCTTGGCGAGATGTCGCGATTCAAAGATGAATCCGGATCGGCCTTGATCGAGATTGCGCTGCTGATTCCCTTCATTGTGATGCTTCTCCTGGGTGCAATGGATTTCGGAAGGGCGTGGTACGTCAAGCTGGAAGTGGACGCAGCCGCACAGGCGGGTGCTCTCTACGGGGTTCAAAGCCCTTCGGACATCAGCGGGATGAATGCGGCTGCACTGCTCGATGCGCCAGACATACTCTCTCTCCAGGCTACCTCGACTTACGGGAGTGAGTGCTCCGACGGGACGTCTCCAGTGCCGCTCGCGGTGACCACTCCGACGTGTTCTGCCAACAGCACGGACTATGTCCAGGTCACGACCACGGCAACTTACAAGACTCTACTGACGTATCCGGGCTTCGCGCCTTCGATCAGCATGACTGGCGTCTCGCGCATGAGGACCACTTTCTGATGAAATTGACTGTTATGCACTTTCTGCATGAGGACGACGGGAGCGCGCTGCTCGAGATGGCTGCGGCTCTTACGATGATGCTCTCGCTGCTGTTCGGCATCATGGGTTTCTCCAGGGTCTTGTACATCGCGTCGTTTGTGGAGTATGCCGCGCATGAAGGCAGCCGTTACGCCATGGTTCGAGGCTCCAGCTTCAACGGGAAAAGCTGCGCGACAACTACCAGTGCGAACTGCACCGCCAGCATCGCGAACATCACGGCTGCGATCGCGACGAGCGCTCCCCCGGGGGTTGACACCAGCTCGCCGCTCACGGTAACGCCCACATGGCCCGGCACCACACCCGATGGTTCAGCCTGTGCGAACAGCAGCGGCAATAACAGCCCTGGTTGTCTTGTGGTGGTGAAGGTGACTTACAGCACAGGGTACAGTCTTCCGTTTATGCCTGCGGGGGCCATCACGTTGAAGAGTCAATCAGCAGTCACTATTGCGCAATAGAGCAGGTTGGGCGGACGCACGGGGAGAACGACATGGTCAAAAAGAACGCAGCGAAGACGACTGAACGGATCGATCCAATCGGTGCTATCCGGGCCTCGGAGTATCTGCTCCATGAATCAAACCGGGTCTACGATCAAGAGCTGGTCGGCGTGCGCACCAGGACCGACAAGTTTTTCGCAATGATCATGCTGGTCCAGTGGGCGGGAGCTATTTATTTGGCGGCCACACTTCCGCATGACCCGCGGTTTGCGCCGCTTCACCATCGTCATGGGGTCTTCACGGCGATCCTGCTGGGTGGCCTGCTGTCCGGCATTACGGCACTTTTCTCGCTGAAGAGGGCAGGCGACGCTGGAACGCGATATGTGAATGCGGTCGGGCAGATGCTGATGTCGGTGATGCTGGTCTGGATCAGTGGCGACCCGAGTGCGCTGCAGTTCCACATGTATGGGTCGCTGGCGCTGATTTCTTTCTACCTGGAATGGGAGCTCGTCCTGGCGGTGACAGTGCTGCGGGTCTTCTCACAGGTGCTCCTCAACCATCTACTTCTCGGGGAGCTTCGGCCTGTTTCTCTGGCTGATCTGGTGTTGTCTCTGCTGTTCTTCGACATCATCGTTTATGCTCCGTGCCTGTATCGGCTGCGTACCCTGCGTGCTTCTTCTGAACGCGAGGTTGGACAGGAGGTGCTTTTGCACCAGGCGTATCACGATCCTCTGACGGGTCTCGGGAATCGGCTGAAGATCAAGAAGCTCCTCGACGATATGAAGACCGAAGCCCGCGGGGGAGAGGTTCGCTATGGGCTGATGGCGATTGATCTCGATCGCTTCAAGCAAGTGAATGACTCACTCGGGCACCAGGTGGGAGATGAGGTTTTGACTGAAGCAAGCCGACGCATGAAAGAGATGGTGCGTGAGGGGGACACCGTGATCCGCATGGGCGGCGATGAATTTGCGATCGTGCTGGCGGCCTGTTCGGATCCGAAGATGGCCGAGGGGATCGCAGCGAAGATCGTAGCCAGGATGGGTGAACCGTTTCTGTGCGGTCGCGAGACAATTGAGATTGGGGCGAGCGTCGGAATCTGTCTGCACGGGGAAGACCCGTTTGTGAATGCAGATATCTTCCACTTCGCAGACCTGGCTCTCTATAAGGCGAAGAACAGCGGGCGCAACACCCACGCGTTCTTCGACGAAAAGATGCGAATGGAAACGTCGCAGGGTGTCAGTCTCGAGCAGCGCCTGAGGCTGGCGGTTCAGAAAGAGAAGTTTGCTCTTTTCTACCAGCCCATCGTAAGCACCCGCGGTGAGCTTCAGGGCTTTGAGGCGCTTTTGCGCTGGGATGATGAGGTTCACGGCTCGGTGTCGCCCTGCGAGTTTATTCCTCTCGCGGAAAAACTCGATTTGATCAACACGCTCGGTAAGTGGGTGTTGCGGACGGCTTGCAAACAGGCGGCGCTGTGGCATGGCATCGGGAGCCATCCGCTGAGCATGTCGGTCAACGTCTCTTCATCGCAGTTGGCGGATCCACTTTTCGAGGAGTCGGTGCGCAGTGCTTTGCGGGAGTCCGGCTTTCAGGCAGCGCTGCTGATGCTCGAATTGACCGAGCACACGTTGATCGTGAACCGGGGCAAGACCTTCGAAACCCTGAGCGAATTGCGGAAGCTGGGGGTTCAACTGGCAATCGACGATTTTGGCACAGGCTACTCTTCCCTAAGCTACCTGCGCGAGATGCCGGTTCAATCCGTGAAGATTGACCGTGCCTTCATCACCGATATTGTGACTTCACCGAAGGCACGACTGCTGGTAGAAGAGATTCTGCGGATGGCTCATGCGATGAAGCTGAAGGCGGTGGCAGAGGGGGTCGAGACCTCGGAGCAGCTGCAGATCCTGAGCGATATCGGGTGTGACGAGATCCAGGGATTTCACATCGCGCAGGCCATGTCGGCGCTCGATGCGACCGGCATGCTGTTCCGCGAGACAGGGGAGCGGACTCGCTCGTTTGAAGAATTCTCTGCGTCGAACCTGGTTCAGTTCGCGGATCTGGCCAATCGCGCCATCGAAGGCGAGAGCCAGCGGGGGCCGGATGCCAGGCGGTTGCATCGTGCCGGCTAGGTTCACGCGGTACGGAACGGACCGTTGCCGTCGCTGGTGAACTGCCCGGCGTGGCAGGCAGATGGCCGCTCAATATAAGCCGAGGGATGGCCTGCTTTGACAGCATCGGTTGGTCTCGCTGCGGGGCGGCCGGCAATCCCAAAATCGGCTAGTTCCGGTAATTGCACTCTCGTCAACATTTTCGGGGTGGGACGGGTGCCCTCGTCGCTGGGTAACAGTATCATCCTGAGATGAGCACTGTGGGAATTGAAGCTTGATGCCAACGGGTAACGTGGCAGCAGCTTCTGGTTCAGAGGCATTCCTTTTGGACGCAGTCCGTATGGACCACCTCGCGAGTCTGGACTCGCGGTGGCGGCTACCGTACGTCCTCACGATGCCCTGGACTTGCCCGGGCAAGTGCGGCGAAGCGTTCGCCCTGCTCGTGGACAAGCCTTTCGTGATGGAGGTGGAACGTGGCCTGTACGGGCGGAGTCATCTTGAGTGCCTTGCCGGCGCAATGAAGCTGATGTGCGACGGAAAAAATCTTCCGTTCCATCTCCGGACGGATGGCCATACAGTTTGGAACCCAATGTCTCAGGTTCCCAGCCCGTCCGCAGCATGACCGAATGCACTGGCAGAGGCCCTTCGCGCTGAAACAGTGTTCTTGCTCCAGCAGTGGCCCTGCCTGCCCAGGGCACTGTGCATAAAAATTGAGTGAGCTGTCGAGACGGAACCGTGATCTCCGCCCGGTAAGCCGCCGCCGTCTCTCTCTTTTCGGGCACCTGAGCGTCGGCCATCTTCGGCGCTGACGATCACCCCACTTCCGGGAGACGGGCGTGACAACTACTCATGGTGTTGACGAGATGCACGAGGGCTCGCCGACCGCGAACAAGCGAGCGAGCAGTCGGATCGCCAAGCGATAAAGAGCAGATTGCAGGCAACGCCGGCGGCGAGCTCAGGAATGATACGGTTCGAACCATCTCGTGGCTGCTTTGGAATGCCGCCTTCGAGGGATGGAGGCCAAGGCAACCCGGCGGCAGACTCTAAGCTAGAGGTGAGACATGGTTGAGTTGACTTGTGTAGCGTGCGGAGCGAAAGAGGACGTCCTGGATCGTCCGGAAGAACTGCGAGATCAGACGTGCCACATGTGTGGGCAGCCGCTGATTCTCTTCCGTCAGCCCGGGTCTGCACCCCATGTGCCGGTCTACGCCTGAGCCGCAATGGCCGGACAAAACTAAACGCAGCCACGCCCAGTCAGGTATCCGCGCTTTGCTGCTCTGAATGATCCTCCACCCAGGACCTGGCGTGCTTCCCGCCGCACCCTCTCGGTCCAGATCTGCGAGAGGTTGTTTCCATTTCTCGGCCAGCTTGAGCGCCTGCCGGCTGCGCTTCCCAGCGCGTGCGAGCATTCGGTTGACGTGCGCTCAACGCCGGTCAGGTTGATGTGGGAGGTCGTCATGGCTCTTCGAAAAATTTAAGACGCGCCGGTCATCTTGTGACGACCCACAGCCGTCCGTGCGATCGCAGCCCGTATTTCTACACTGCGTATGGGCAGGAGGGCATCCAAGCGTCCATGAATCTTTTCGCTTACCTGATAGCCATCGCCGCCGGGGCCGCAAATCCTCTCCAATCAGGTGCCAATGCTGAGCTCAACAAGCAATTGGGGTCACCGATTTGGGCTGGCGTCTTCGTGTATGCCAGCGGGTTGGTCGGTCTGCTGCTTGAACAGCTTTTCTTCCGCCATGCTTTTCCGCAAGCAGGGAGCATCGCTAGCGTGAAGGGATGGGCGTGGATCGGCGGCTTTGTCAGCATTGCATCAACCCTAGCGGGGCTGACACTTGCTCAGAAGCTGGGTGCCGGAGCCTTTACCGGGTTGACGGTCACAGCTTCTATCGCAACCTCAATTCTCTTCGATCACATGGGATGGATCGGCTTTCGTCAGCATAGTGCGTCACCCGCGCGCCTGGCCGGTGCGGTCCTCATGGTATTAGGCCTCTGGATCGTGGCAAAATTCTGACGCAGACCGCGTCTTAGGCAAGAGCCTCACCCACTCTTACGCGTATGGAGAGCGGCACGGACTTTGTCGACATGGGTTCCATGGCTGCGGATTGCTTCGTGAAGTTGGTCGCCGGTGACGCCAAGCTCCTTGGACCAGTAGGCGATGTCGGACGACATCTTCGGGTTGATTTCTTTCGGGTCATGTGGACCCTTGGAGTGTTCTTCATGGATGGCGTGGGGTTCGTGGGCCTTAGGGGTATCGTGGTGCTCGGACATTATTCGCTTCCTCGTTTGCTTCTCCTAAGGAGGATGAAAAGGAGCGCCGTAAGGATGTATGCATCCCGGAAAGCGCTCTTTCGCGCATACGCCGCCGAAGGCTCCAGGCCGAAAGACCGATCTCCCGCGGCCGTGTTGACGGGCGCCACGATGTGCGGCATCGCGGCATATTCCCTAAAGATGAGCCGATCTTAACCGGGCTTACGACTCACCCATGCGGGCGGAAGGGATGCGGCCACGGTCGGGCTGTCGATGTTGCTGACAAACCGTCTCTGGGCTACCTGAAGAGTTTTCGTCACGGGCTGTCTGTAGCTTTGATAATTATTTGGCGCTGTGTTCGAGAGATATTTGGCGCAACGGCTGTTGTCCGTTGGTTGACGAGGCACAGACCGATGGTGCTCGCTGGGCTGCAAGTAGCTGATTCGCGCCGGACTGCCCAAGCCGAAACTAGTATTGCGCAGCGAGATCGTCTCTGCTGTCGCAGAACACACGGCTGAGTGTGGCCGCGGCGTCTTGAAGGATTTCCGGCAAAGCCGCCTCGAGATGTCGTCGGCCCCGCCTAAGAGTCTTGAGCAGATCAAGTTCTTGCTTGGGAACTCCTCGATGCAGACCATAAAACGCTACCTGGGTCTGACCAAGAGATCGCGACCGCGGTCAATGACAGCTTAGGTTTGTAGGAATTCTCTACCGACAGCATTACCGACTAGAAAGAAGGTCGCTGATAGGCAGCAATCCGTACCGGTCCTGTCTCTCAGTTTGCCTAGATCTCATCCCGGTCTGGAGACTGCACCAGTTCTAATCCTCGAAATGCTTAGGTATGATCTGCTTCCGACGCCTGTGAGCGAGCCTTAGCTACCTGAGAGGATCTTCAGCCGACTCGCTACTCTCGGACTGGATAACAGATCGATTCTGCGTTGCTTTAGTGGCCAACGGTGACGGCATCTTGGGCGCGACACGTTGCCACCCGGGATTCGCGAGTCAGGCTTGGACTTGAGTAAAGTTCACCGCCTACAAGTCGTGACTCGGCGGGCAAGGTGACGTGCCCCCTTTCTCTGCACCATTCAGAACTGCAAATTTCTCTGTTGTGTAGATGGTTGCGGTGGTTGAGGTCAGCGGGAACAAACTTTACAACTTCGGGGTCTAAGGTTGTAGCTCAACGACTTGAGCTCGGTTGAGTCAACTGACTGGCTTTTATTTGTGTGCCGGGCTTCTAGTTTCCCGCTTTGTTGACGCTCCAGAACTTCGCCTCCGAGGCTGCCATCATGTTTGAAGATTGTCTAGTTGATTCCGGCGGTAGGTTAAAGACCAACTCGAAGAACTGGGTTTGGGGCACGCTCGTCTTCAACATCTGCATCATCATCACGATGATCATTAGTCCGCTCATGAATCCGCTGGCCCTGCCGGCAACGGCGATGACAGCGATGTTGACCGCGCCTCCGCCACCCCCGCCTCCGCCTCCCCCTCCGCCGCCAGCATCGGTGGTGAAGGTGATCAAAGCGGTCGAAGTGAGCGACGCGATGACCGTTCCCAAAATTCCGAAAAAGATTGACCCGTCGAAAGAAGAGGCTCCTCCGCCTCCCCAAACTGCTGGCGTCGTCGGTATGACCGGTATGGGCGGCAGCGCGGCAGCGAATGGTCTTATAGACGGTGTGGGCATCGCACCTGCGCCCCCGCCGGTAGCGGCGAAAGCCAAACCAACTGGTCCGGCACGTATCTCGGGCGGTGTCATTGCGGGTAACATCCTGGTGAAGACGCAGCCGACCTATCCTCCGATCGCCAAGCAGGCCCATGTGCAGGGCGCAGTTGTCCTGCAAGCCCTCATCTCGAAGACAGGCACGATCGAGAAGCTGACCGTGATAAGCGGCAACGCGATGCTGACGCAGGCGGCCGTAGACGCGGTGCAGAACTGGAAGTACAAGCCTTATCTTCTGAATGGCGAGCCCACCGAAGTGGACACGACGGTTACGGTCAACTTCTCGTTCGGCGGCGGCGCGTAAGCGTAGAGCAAGGATCAGCTGGCGCTCAGCCGCGCTGCGAAATACACTCCACAAACGGGTTTATGAGAAATTACCCGCTAACATCTGTTGTCGTGGAGAATCCACAGGTGCGGCCTGAGTCGTTGGGTCCGGCAAGGACCTCGACAGGAACTTGCACTTAGATAAGTTCGAGTAAGGAACGGGGAGAATCCGATGCGACGACCTGGTCTAGTACTTTCGTTTTCAGTCATGTTGGTCGCATTCATTTCGAGTCTTCTGGCTCAGTCTCTACGTGGCGCAAGGTCGCTATCACCTGATCCCGCCATCAACGCCTCGCCGCAAACGCAGTCATACCTTGCCGAGCGTACAAGGCTAAGTTCTGCGGCCAAACAAGCGTTCATGGTGGAAATGTCTCGCGAAAAAGCCGGCGACTGCAAAAATGCTATTTCGACCCATGATGCTGTGATCTGCTTTGATAAAGAGGGGCAGATTACGACCGGAAACTACGAGGCAATGACTCGAAGCCTTCGTGCGCTGCTCGCCCTGGCTAATGCAGACGCCCCGACCGAGGCGGGTGGTCCAACTGGTAAATCACTTACCCCTGCACAGCAGGCTGCAGAATTCGACCTGCTTCAGCAAAACTGGGACGTCTATCGAAAGACTGTCGAGAGTGCAGCATACGATCAGTTCAAGGGGGGTACTGAGGCTCCCGTCTCAAATGCCGTGGCAGATCAAATGGTGATGCGTTCCCACATGAGGGAACTGATGTCAATCTATGACTTCATTCTAGGAGATCACTAGCTTCCGTCGGGCGCCTCTAAAACAAGTGCAGAGCGCATCTGTCAGGTTTGTAACAACTGCTTTAGAGGTTTAGGCTGAATCCTAGCCATTGAGAAAGATAGACTGGCGAGAACAGAGTTCAGTCAGCGTCTTTCCTGGAATTGAGGTTTTATGGCTTTTGAGACCTGCTAATAACCTCTATCGTCTATCTGAAAGGAGGTCCCCATGCGAGGGAGCAAAGCTCGGGATCCGAACTCTTCGGAGGTGCTTGGCCCTTACCATGGCAACCAGGAAGGGTACGGGCGCGTGTTCTTAGTGTTGACTTTGGTGGAAGGCGGAACAGCGATCGCGCTTCCTTGGCTTGATCTTCGCTTTGTTGCACATCACGCTAGAGAGAGCCATCATGTCTGGCTGGCACTCGCGACCAATGCATTGTGCCTTGCAGCAATGTCTGGCTTCCTTCGGGTATATCGGGGACTCAGCAAGCAAATTACACAGGGTGGGCCGGACGCCGCTTACTTGGACAACATACGAATGAGCATGGCAAGCGCAACAAGCTCAATGGCTTTCGCCGGTTTGGCGCTGCACATGTGTGGTGCATGGATCGTCAAGTAACTGAACAGTAGGTTTCTGTCGCTAGATCGCTCTCTGCGATCACGCGTCAGTGGTCTTGCGGTGCTATGTCAATAGACCGCCAGAGAAGAATGCGCTCGACTGTGAAGATTGCCCCCGGTCCATTCGCTTTGCACTATGCACTTTTGTTGCGCGAGTAAGGACGCTGTGTGGGGAAGCGCATGCGCCCGCCGTGCGAGCACCTCAATACTCCGAGCAGATCGAACTCCTCGAAGGGCCCGGTAGCTTCGCGAACGCTCGCCGCAGACGTTTTCGGAGCATGCCAGAGACGAACCGTCATTGTCACCGAGACAGCGTTAGCAAGGGGATTCTTTAGTGAGCGGCCGGTCCAGTTGGTGTCAAAGGGGCAGGAGGCGATCAAGCAGTTTAGAGGGTAAAACTTGGATGTGCTTAAAAGAAATAGCAAGTGGATCAACCGGTGGAGTGGCATGGGTTGCCTTGCATCGCGTCCGGAGCGGTGTGTTGAAACGGGTGGCAAGGGACGCAGCGGGGGGACTTAGGAGGGATTTGGGGTCGTGAATGTTTCGGGTAGAAAAGTGGTCTAACGTGGTGTGAGACTACTGAGTTTAGAGCGGTTGATCCGAAGCATACGCGTCCAAACCTTCTCGACCGTTAGAAAGTCTGAGACTATAAATTCTAGGGAACTTGCTTCTGAACTTCGAAGATCGATTGCGTCAACTATCGCGCAAAGCTGCCGGACAAAATAGAAGGGCCACTAAGCAGGGCGGTCCGTCTATTTTTAGTGTGGACGGTTAGGGTTATTTGACCGTGATGTGGAAGTACGAGCTGAGCGAAGCACCTTTGTTTTCGTAAGCTACGATTGCAATCGAGTGTGTCCCAGAGGATGCAGTGACCGACTGGTTGATAATGAAAGTCTGAGTCTGCTGGGGGTTGTTGACGAGGGCGACCGCAACATTATCGATGTAAATGCGCATCGCCGTGATGAAAGCCCCGGTTCCGGCGTTGGCGTTTGCCTGCACGTTGAATGGCGATGTGACAGGTGCGCTGCCATAAGGAGAGCAGACATCGACGGTCCCAGGGGTGGCTGCACATGGGGTTGGTTGGTACGGTGAAGGTCTCGGATGCGGTGAGGCTGTTGCCGCCGCCGTCATAGCCGACCATCGACAGGTTATGGGTTCCGGCGGCGACTCCGAGATCCTGGGTGAAGGAATAGCTTTTGGAGTTGGCAGAGTTGTAGCTGGTATTCGGCGTTTGGCCATCGATGTAGATCCGGATCGCCGTGAGGTAACCAGACTTGGCGGTGGCTCCAGCGGTGAAGGTTACGGGTGAGCTGTCAGTGGTGCCAGGGGCGGGAGCGCAAATGCTGACACCCGCGTCCTCGGGCACGCAGTTGCCACCTGTCGGATTTCCGACGGTGAAGGTGACAGATCTCGTGAAAGCCTTGCCGGCGTTGTTGTAGCTGACGAGGACCAAGTTGTGGGTTCCGGTGGCTGCAGTGATGGAGGTGCTAACGGTCTGCGATGCGACCTGGTAAACAGAGGTGTATCGAAATAAAGGCGGTTGAGGGTGAAGCCGCCAACATTTGAGGCGGCGGTGACCATAACCGGCGAGTTGAGGGTTTCACCCGAAGTCGGGGCGCAAATGAGGCTGTTTGAAGCTTGTTGAGGGAGAATACGCCGTTTCCGGTGTTGAGGAAGATGACGAGATCGCCGGTTGTGGCGGTGGATGCACCGTCAAAGACTGCGTCGAGTCTGCCGTCGCCGTTCAGGTCGACTAGTTTGCCATTCGAGAAGATCTCGGCGGTCGAAAGAACGTGATTGTAGGTGTTGTAGTCGTAGCCTTGACCCTGGACGTTTGTCTCAGGCAGGTAGAAGACAGTGCCTGCGTAGTTCGTGGGGTTGGTGGTGGCGGTCCCGGCGGAGTAGAGGGGATTGCAGGTGGTCGTGACGAGCAGGTCGAAGTTGCCGTCCTGCGATAAATCTCAGCCAACTTTGCCGATGGGGGTGCAGTTGGTGTATTGGCTGCCGCTCGCCTTATCGTCGAATTCGCTGCTTAGCCCTGAGCTTTGCTCGCCGAAATGTCCGTCCCCGTTGTTGATGAAGAAGTCGATGGAACCTCGGTCGCCCGGGAAAAACTGACCACCGGGATTGTACTGGCCGGGGAGGGTTCCGACAGTGAGGACATCCAGACGGCCATCGTGGTTGATGTCGCCGAGGGTCAGGGCACTGCACTGGCCTTGTGCGGTTACTGCGGGCAACGCCTTGAAGATACCCGTGCCGCTGTTGAGATAGACTGCGATACTGACTTGCCGGTTCTGAGTGTTGACGTTGATATTCGTGCAGGCAACGATGTCGCGGTATCCGTCGCCATTCATATCGCCGACGGCGACAGCGCCTAGGAAGCCGGTGCCGGAGAGGGCGACGGGAGCGAGGAACCCGCCGGAGCCGTTATTGAGCAAGACATTGCCGGGGATCGTGGAGGCTCCGCCGCGTGAGCCATAAGAGAAGAGGTCAGGGCGGCCGTCACCGTTGAAATCGGCGCTGATGAGAATTGTGTTGTCGCTGGTGGAGGGAAGGACGGCGGGATAGGTCCTGGTGGAGAATCCGGTCTGAGCCAATGCGGCGGTGGTCAAAACCAAGGCGGGAGGCAGGAGGAATGCAGAGATTCGCATGACGTGGGACCTCTAGAGTTAGCGCAGATTCATATGAGAGGCCATGCGGAGACATAAAGGTTGGGCGGAATAAATATGAATTGCGGATGACAATAGCAAGTGTGACGACCACAAATCGAGCGTTGATGTGCTGAAGAAAGTTGCTGCTTCCCCGGAGACCATGGCGAGCGGGTTGCCCCGAGGGAACTACGCCGAGGAGAGGAAGCAAAGCGTGATGAGTCCTTGTTTCCATGGAAAAGGGCTGCATGATGAACAGCCCGCGGGAACTTGTTGTTATAGCCGCAGCGTACGTCGTTTCCGTCTATATTTGCGTTAATTGGTCGGTGGAGTTGGAAGAGTCCGGGGTCACCGAGCTCTGCTGGTGTCCTTCGGATTGGCGGTTGAACACGCAACCGGGTTTCAGGCGCAGTGCTACTGCGGGCCCTGCTGATCTAGGCTTGCGATGAGCCCTTACAGCGGAGTAAGTTGTGAGCGGCGCAGCTGAATACGAAGTCCCAGTCGACCTCGCCAAGTCCTCGCAGCTTTCTAAGGTCCTCCGCTCTAACCGCACATTGCGGAAACGAACGTCTACGCAACGATCCATCGACTGAGCCAGCCTTCTGTTTGGACTGCAAGGTGGCCGAAACTTCTTGGGAGCTTTTCGGCATAAGTGTTTATATTGCCAGCCCGGAGAGGCGGCGCCATGTGTGAGCAGTCGTGTAATTACCCATCCTATTGATAAAAATAGACTTGCCCTGCTTTTAGGAGTTGTTAGCGAGTGGCAGTACTGCGCTTCTTCGCCACTTATCGCTCAAAGAGCTTTCCCAAAGCAAAGAAATGGGGATCTTGCGATGGCATGAATAAAGCCTGCGCATGTCAACACTTGGACCATCGTAGAGTTGCAACTCCTTATTCAAGCTTTCCAAATGTCAGTGTCCTGGCCTAGGATGTAGCCGCAGGCAAAAGCTTGTGCACGCAGCCCACTTGTTTCCATACGTAGTTCAAACTCGTGTCGTACACAATAATCAAAGGAACCAGACAATATGAAACAGGGCCCAAACTCGATTCTCACTGGCCAGTGCGTATTCCTAGTTGGGCGATCCGCAAGCAGGATCGCTTTATCCGCAATCATGCTCTCCGCACCGCTAGCCTATTCGCAGATCACCACCGCAGACATTCTTGGTACTGTGACCGACGGTACCGGCGCCGTGATCCCGAATGCAGCGATCACGGTGACAAACGTTGACACGCGTGTCGCGCGGTCTACCACCTCAAATGGAAGCGGCGACTACAACGTAACCCTGCTGCCGGTCGGCAAGTACTCCGTGAGCGTCACCCTTTCAGGCTTCAAGACGTCAACGACCAATAATCTTTCGGTTGAGGCTGGTGACCGCGCCCGCGCGGATGTGAAGCTAGAAATTGGCGGCAGCACAGAGACTGTTGAAGTCGAAGCTCAAACGCCATTGCTTCAAGCCGACAACGCTACCGTTAGTTCAACAGTGACTGCAAAGGCTGTTCAAGATCTCCCTCTCAACGGCCGTAACTTCGTTCAGCTTGTTCAACTTGTCCCCGGGGCAAACGAGGGCCCGGGTAATGGGCTCGTCAGCGGTGGACGACCCGATGATCGTCGCTCGAGTGCCAGCTTCTCAGTCAATGGTCAGGATGACACCCTAAATAATTTCATCATCGATGGAACCGACGATAACGAACGGGTGATCGGAACAATCGGAGTGCGTCCAAATGTTGAGGGCATCCAAGAAATAACGGTCGAAACGAACAGCTATTCTGCAGAAGCTGGCCGTACGGCGGGAGGCGTTGTTTCGATTATCACCCGTTCCGGTACCAATCAATTTCATGGGTCAGCCTACGAGTTCTTCCGCAACGACGTCTTCGATGCGCGCAACGTACTGCAGACGACTGGAGCTAAGCCAGAACTTCGGCAGAATCAGTTTGGCGGAAGCGTCGGGGGCCCGATTTTCCATGACCGCACTTTCTTCTTCGCTGATTACGAAGGGCTTCGCCAGGTGTCAGGTACAACCTATACCAGCTCGGTTCCGCAACTGGCTCAGTACAACGAGATCAATAGCATTGGGGGCGCCTCGCCTCAACAGCTTGTAGCTCAAGGAAATGGAACGCAGACATACGCCATCGATCCAATCGCGCTTGCCTACCTAAAACTCTTTCCAACTCCTACGAACGCAGGCATAAACAACAACTACGTCGTCAGCCCCAACAAGACGCAATATAGCAATACCTTCGATGCTCGGGTCGACCATAAGTTCAACAGCAACAATCAGCTTTTCGCTCGTTTTACTTATAACAAGGTAGACTCGGTCACTCCGCAGGCACTCGGGACACAAAATGGTTTCGCAATCAGCGGCGGTCGTTACATTTTCGCTGGTCCTGCCACAGATAAAGCGATGCAGTATAGCTTGGGCTACACGCATATCTTCAACCAGAACCTTCTGGTTGATCTGCGCGCGGCATATACGCGAATTAACAATCTTTCGTTGCCGCTTAATTATGGCAAGAGTCCTGATACCGCTCTCGGTTTCGGCTCGAACATGAACTTCAATAGTTTCTCTAATTTCCTCACACCAATTCAGTTCGGCAGCTTCTCCGACATCGGCGACGGTGCCTACGTGCCTCTTCAGGACATTGACAACACCTTTCAGTATTCGGGTTCCGTCAGCTACACGTTAGGGAACCACAATCTTAAGTTTGGAGCCGGTCTCATTCGTCGCCAAGCCCGCAACGTCCAGAGCGCCTTCGCTGCCGGGCAGTACACGTTTGGTTTGGCAACTGATAACGTCGCCGATACGACGCAGACGCAAATCAATCAGCTGGCTTCTTCACTTGTAGGAGCCTTCAGCGCCGAAAGCAGGAACTACGATCTGGCTCCCCCAGACTACCGAACCTGGGAGCCCAGCGGTTACGGCTTGGATAGCTGGAAGGCGACACCGCGCTTGACCGTCCTGTACGGCGTGCGCTACGACGTATTCACTCCATTCACGGAAGCACATAACCGTATTTCGAACTTCGATTTCACCCAAGCCCTAAGCGAAACTGCGGCTACCATCGTAGGATCGTTGAAGGTCGCAAATGTGAATGGCGTCGACGGTCATGCGGGAATCAAGACAGATTATTCGAACGTTGCTCCCCGAGTCGGGTTTTCTTTCTCAATGGCGCCGACAACCGTTATCCGCGGCGGCTACGGGTTGAGCTACTTCCCGGGTAATTACACCTCGAATGCCGACCTGAAAAATGCACCATTCGTTTCGGTCTACTCACCAAACTGCGGGCAGTCTTCGAACGCAATCGCGATTCAGACTAGTCCGACAACCGCTGGTGCTCTGTCGCCCAACAGCTTCAACAGCCACTGCTTCAGCGGATATGACGGCACCGGTAACTTCGCAGCGGGTCTGCCTCTTCCAGCAGCGCAGACGCTCAATAGCAACTCGCTCTCTTTTGTAGCTGAAGATCCGAAGTTCCGTTCAGCACTCATCCAACAGTTTAATTTGCAGGTTGAGCAGCAGGTCGGCCCTAATGTCTTCACAATCGGCTACGTAGGCAATATTGGTCAACACCTTCCTCAGACCATTAACAACATCAATCAGCCTGCTCCTTTCAATCCACTCACCGCTGCGACTTCAGCCTCGAATCCGAGGCTTTTCGGCCAGCTTCCAAATCTCGGTGGGGTTGGGTGGCTCTCAAGTGAAGGAATTTCGAATTACAATTCACTTCAGACGTCATTCCAGCGTCGCTTTACAAAGGGACTCGCATTCGACGCTAACTACACCTGGGCAAAAGGCCTGAGCGACAATACTGGCTTTTCTCAGGAAGGGAATCAGGGATGGAGCAACGCTGACCCAACCCGCATTCGGCAGATCGACTACGGCATCGCGGAAAACGACATTCAGAATCGCTTTGCGGTTTCGCTCAACTACGAACTCCAGTACGGCAAGAACTTCACCGGCATCAAGAAGTTTGCCTTGCACGGCTGGGACGCAAACACTATTTTGGTCTGGCAAAGCGGCAAGCCATTCTCCATTCTCAACGGGGGACAGAACGACACGACCCCCGTGGCAGACCCTTCAGGAGGTGGAACGATTGCGGGTACTGCTTACGGAAATCGTGCCACTCCAATCAACAGTGGCGGCAGCGACCGGCCGAACAAAATTGGCAAGGCTGCTGGACCCAAGACTCTCTCTGAATACTTCAACATCGCTAACTATGCTCCGCAGCCTCTTGGAACCATCGGATCTGCAAAGCGAAATTCCGAGTTCGGCCCACGCTTTCGTCATGTCGATGTATCTCTGTTCAAGGACTTCCCGATTACAGAACGTGTGAACCTGCAATTCCGCGCTGAAGCATTCGACGTCACCAACACGCCTGACTATTACATCCCGAACAACGGTTCTGCCAGCGCACAGCTTGGCAATCCCAATTTTGGAAAAGTAACAAATTACGATCCCAATTACACCCCACGGCAACTTCAGTTTGCTCTGAAGGCGCAATTCTAACCGTGAGCGGCACAAAAGCTCAAGCCGCTGCCTAGGTAGCGGCTTGAACTTTTAGACTTCTGACAACTCGTATGTCCAACGCGGTGCGATAGCCAGTTACACAGCCATTGCCGCCTGATACCGGGGTGACTTCATCCCGCGAAACTCCTTCTCCTCAAATCGAGCAGTCCGGACGCTTGCGATGAGTGCGGCCATGGGAAGGACGACATCGGGGGGGCGGTCCATGTAGCCAGTGTAGGCGAAAGAAAAGCGAATATGTCCACAGCTCCATACATCGCGACTCATTCTGGCCTTCGCGCGGATTTTCCTACGCAGTTTCTCTTCAAGAGCGAATATCCGCCTCTCTGGGTTTCGATATTTGAATGACACTACGGCCACTCCAAAGCCGACGTAGAAACACATGACCAACAGACTTTCAACTCCAGCATAGACAGCCACTGGAACCGCGGAAAGATTCTGCTGGTCACTGGGCCCGAACACAAGCAAAGAGACATGTTGGACCCGGTCCACGCTGAGTAAGCCGACGACCGCGCCGATGATCAGGGTAAAGCTGACTGCTCTCCACATCTCCCGGAACTGAAGACTCGGATCTAGCAAAGATGCGTGAAGACGTCCTAGTTCGTCTGCGTCGCGAGCATCCCAGGCGGCGTTCCAGCCATCGGGTAGGCGTTTAAGGAAACTCCAAAGGGATTTTTGCGTTGGTGAAAATTATGGTGGCGAGCGCGAAATAAAGCTGGTGGTGCTCTACCCACTTCTCCGCATCATCCGGTGAAATCATCAGATGAGCATATCAAAGCGCGGATTTACCTCTCCGCCAGGTACTCGTTTTGCTGAAAAGGTACCCGTTATGCCGGTCGAAAGGCGCTACCGGTCGCATAAGCACGCATACGGCTAAGCAAGGGCGATTAAATGAGTTAGCGGGTCTAAGTGATTAATTTGGGAGGGGTTTAGAAAAGGTGTGGCGGAGAGGGAGGGATTCGAACCCCCGGTACCCGTAAAGGTACGTCTGATTTCGAGTCAGGTGCATTCAACCGGGCTCTGCCACCTCTCCGCTATGGACTACTCGAAGCTCCTTCACGCCGGTCCGTTCGCCGATCACCCGGCAAACAGCATTCGCATAGGGAAGGGAACTTCGCCACCTAAGCACATCGCGATCGACCGCGAGGCCAGGCACTCCCCTAGTCTACAAGCGAATCCCGCGCAAGCACAATGCCCGGGCCTTCTGCCGCGGCTTGCTCCGCACTCTCTGCTATCTCAGCGTATACAGCGCAAACCCGAACGCCGGCACCTCTACCGACATCCTGTGAATCGCTCCGCGGTCGCCAAACAGGTAGCTCAACCCTGAACAGCCATCGAGCACATTGCCCTTTGAGGGCACAACTATCGTCTTCGCCGCGCCGCTCTTGTTGACTACTACGAGAACCGCCGCCGTACCCGTTCCCCCGCAAGCCGACTCCCCAAGACCTCCCCCCGTCTTGCGCACAAAAGCAAAGGCGTCGCCGTCGACCACGAGATCCTGCTGCGCACCGCCCTTGAGCGCCGGTGTGCGCGCCCGCAACTGCCCCAGCGCTGCCGTAAAGTCATGCAGCGTGGCCTGCGCCGGCGTGCGGCCCTCAGGAACAAATGTATTCGCTGCATCACCCGCAAAGCCCCCCGGAAAATCACGCCGGTTGTCCGGATCGCCCTTGCCTTCCATCAGCACCTCGTCGCCAATGTAAAGCTGCGGCGTCCCGCGCATCGTCAAGGTCAGCCCGGTCGCCAGTCGCATCAACTCCGGCGTCGCCCCGGGCTCGGACATAAACCGCATCTGGTCGTGATTCCCAAGAATCGGTACCAGCCGCTCCGGATGCGGATACAGCCAGTCCTGGCGCAGGCTGCTTTCGAGCGTCGAGAACGGCTTGCCGTGCACCAGCACATCCCGCAGCGCAAAAAAGTAGGGATAGTCGAACGGTGTATCGAGCCCCGTATCCAACCCGGCGATCGTCCGCCCGCCCGCAAAGTACGAGTCGATTGTCGGGTCAGGACTATCGACCTCACCCACCGAAGTTAGCCGCGGATAGAGCTTCGTCAACTCCGACAGATACCCCTGCCAGAAGCTCCGCTGCACAAAGGGAAACGTATCGATCCGCAGCCCATCGAGCCCCGTTTCCTCGATCCACCAGATCATGTTGTCAAGCTCATACCGCGCCACCCACGGGTTCTGCTGGTTCATGTCCGGCAGCACATTCGCAAACCACCCGTTCAACTCCGCCGCCGCCGCATTCTCCGGCAGATGCGGATCGGTGATCTTGCCAAAGTCATAGGTCGCCTCGGTATGCTCCGCGGCCGACCCATGAAACCAGTCAGGCAGCGGAGGATCCTTCACCCATGGAGAACCGGGCCCGACATGATTCGGAACATCGTCGAAGATCAGCTTCATGTGCCGCTTGTGAAGCTCCTCCGCCAACGTCTGGTAATCCGCCAGCGTCCCCAGCCTCGGCTCGACTGCATACATATCCGCCGCCCCGTACCCGTGGTAGTCCTGCCGCTCAGGAGCATTCGCCAGCACCGGCGTCAGCCAAACCGCCGTCACCCCAAGCTCCTGCAGATAATCCAGGTGATCGATCACGCCTTTCAGATCGCCCCCATGATACGCATGCGGATCCTTCCGATCCATCGCCGGAAACCCCGCAAGATGATCGTTCCCCGCATCCCCATCCGCAAAGCGGTCAGGCATGATGCACATCATGACGTCCGCCGCAGAAAACCCTGCGACCCCATCCATCCTGCGCGGCGAAAGCTTGTACTCGAATTTCGCCGATCCAGTCGCCGTCCGCGCCGTCAGGTGCAGCGTCCCCGCCCGCACCCCATGCGTGTCGAGCTCCACCAACGCCCAATGCCCGTTCGGTGACGTCACCGTCCTGGTCGTACGCACCCCGCTAAAGCGCGCACCCGCCAGCCCGGTCCCGTGCACCAGCAACACCGGCGAGGGCAGCGCTGCAAACCAGTTCGGCGGGTCCACCTTATCGATCATCGGCCCCTGCGCTAGGCTTACAGCGGAACAACACCACAAAGCAGACACGAGCGACAAAGCGCGAATGAACATAAGTCCTCCCAGGCAATCATAAAAAGGAGCCGTACGATAATTCGCACGGCCCCTAATTCAAAGCAACCCAGCACTTAGAATGTGAAGCGAACCGCCATCTGCATCTGCCGCTCAGACGCCTGCCGTGTGCCATTGATGCGCCCAAAGCTGCCGTTGATGCCGTCCGCCGTATACGTCTTCGCCCCCGTCACCGGATCAACCGTCGCCGTCGCATCGTTCGGGTTGCTGTCAGGATTCGTGAACTGCGGCGTGTTCGTCACGTTGAAGACCTCGGCCCGCAGCTCCATCTTGTACCGCTCGGTCAGCGATACATTCTTGAACAGCGATACATCCCCCTCGGCAAGTCCCGGCCCGAAGAATGCATTGCGCCCCGTGTTGCCCTCGAGCCCGGTCGGCGCCGCAAAGGTTCCCGCGAAGAACGCACCCGTCGTGCTATGCGGCTTCGTCACCGGTCCGATTGCATCCGCACGCTGGCTGAAGACACCACCGTACGAAGGGAACGTGATCGAGAACGGCGAGCCAGTCTCCGCCTGCACCACCGTGTTCAACTGCCAGCCGCCCAGCACCGCATTCGCTGCACGGTTGCTGTTTGCGCCAAACGCCTGCCCATGCCCGTACGGCAGGTCATACACCGCACTCGCCACAAACACATTGCGCTGGTCGAGAGTCGAATTACCCTTGTTCAACGCGTGGTTGTAGAAGTCCAGCTCGCTCACCGCGTAGAAGCCGAGGTAGCCGTTTGTGTTGTCGATGTTGTGCGCAAACGTATACGACGTCGTCAGCGTCAGCCCTTTCGCCGCGCGGTAGTTCAACTGCGCCTGCAGCGAGTTATAGTGCGACACGCCGTCGTCCGCGTTGTAGACCACCTGCCCCAGGTTCGGGAACAGTGCCGTCGTCCGCCCCGCAACGCCCGGCGTGAAGTTGTAGTTGTACCCCGTCGCCAGGTGCGTCGCCTTGTTGCCGACGTATCCAACCGTCATCACCGTCCGCAGGCCGAACTGCTGCTGCACCTGCAGGTTGTACTGCTGCACGTTTGAGTTCTTCTCCGTCGTATTCACCGAGAAGACATTCGCGCCTGCAGGCGGATTCAACCGATCGAAGTTCGGATACCCGGGCAGCGGCAGTGCTGCCGTGGCCACCGGTGTCCCGTTCGCCGTATTCACCAGCGTGCCCTGTGGAGCCTGCCCGGTAAACGTCACCCGGTAGCCCTGCGCCGCCGTGTAGCTCACCGAGCCACCATACGGAACCTGCTGCCCCAGCTGGTTATCGATCCCGCCGCGATCCTGGAAGTAGAAGATTCCATAGCCGCCGCGCAGCACCGTCTTGCCCGTACCGTACATGTCATAGTTGAAGCCGACACGCGGAGCATAGTTGCCGAAGTTGTTCTTGATGATCGAACGCGAGAACCCGTTCTGCCCCGCAAGATCGATCGCCCCCGTCGCCGGGTCGAGCGCCGCCTGGCGATCGTGCTCTTCTACCGGGAACGTAATCAGGTCGTAGCGCACGCCCAGGTTCAACGTCAGCCGCTGCGTGATCTTCCAGTCATCCTGCACGAACGCGCCAACTTCATAGTTGCGCGTGCCGAAGAACCCGCTCTGCGAACCGATGCTGTAGTTGTCGATAAAGCCCGCCAGCAGCTCCGCCGGCTCATACCCGGTAAAGTCGCCGCCGCCAATGTTGAAGTACCCCTTGCCCGAGATCGGACGGAAGAACGCAACATCCCGGCGAATGCCGCTGCCGCCCACCTTGAACGTGTGACGTCCACGCGTCAGCGAAACCGAATCCGTAATCTCGTACGTATTCTCCGGCACCGCGTACCGGCCGTAATCGCCCGTGTACTCCAGGTGATTGTTGCCGCCGATCAGCGCGCCGCCGCCCAGGTTCGAGTTGCGGTTCGCATTCACAATTCCCAGGTCCGCCGAAATCGGCGCACCCGAAAACACGGGATCGTTGGTGAACGTGTAACGGTTGTATCCCACGCGCAGCTCGTTGATCAGGTTCGGCGTGAAGATGTGCGTCTCGCCCAGCGCGTAGCCGCGGCCATGCACCGTATTCGCACCCGAGGCAAATCCTGCCGGCAGGTTGGTCAGCCGCGAGGTCCGCGTAAAGTCGCTGTTGTCATACGTGAACCGTGCAAACGCATGATCCTTGTGGCCAGGGTTGTAGTCCGCGCGCGCGTCGAACGTATTGAAGTGGCGAATGTCCGAGCGGATCGTGCGGTAGTTGTTCAACGTCCCGTTATTCGTTCCCGGCACGTTCGGCAGGTCGTACGCATTCAGGTACTTCACCGCCGCCGGATTCTGCCGGCTCGTCGGAATGATGTTGCCCGCGAACGGCGCGCAGGTCGTCGGATCGTAGATCGCTCCGTTGACTACCGGTCCGGCCGGCTTGCAGAACGCAGGCGCGTTGGTCGTGCCCTGGCCCAGCAGTTCGCTGAAGTCGCCGGTCCGCATCTTTACCGTCGGCACGTTGATGATCTCCGGATTCAACGGCGTATTCTCGCGCACGCCCTGGTAGTCGCCGAAGATAAAAAGCTTGTCCTTCAAAATCGGTCCGCCCAGCGAACCGCCAAACGTGTTTCGCTTGAAGGGCAGAGGAGCAGCCTCGCTCGCACCCTGGAAGCGGTAGTTCGGGTTCGCATCGAACAGGCTCGAACGAGCAAACTCGAAGGCCGATCCATGAATCTGGTTTGACCCCGACTTGATCGTGCTTTGCACCACCGAACCACCAGCGCGGCCAAACTCAGCGGGCGCCGTGCTCGTATTCACGCGAAACTCCTGCGTGCCATCGAGGTTCGGGAAGAAATCGAGCGTGTTCACCAGCGACTCGTTGTTGTCGATGCCGTCGAGAATGTAGTTGTTCGCCTGCGGACGAAGTCCGTTCGTCGACAGCGATCCACCACCCGAGGACGCATTGCGGAACGTCTCCGCATCGCCGTTCACCCCGGAGGCGCCATTGCCGTAGTTGCCGCGCGTTACGCCCGGCGTCAGCAGTGCGAGACCCGTAAAGTTGCGACCGTTCAAAGGAAGCTGCGTGACCTGCCGGCCTTCAATCGTCTCGCCCAGCGAAGACGTCGCGCCATCGACCAGCGGTGCGGCATCCGTAACCTCAACCACCGTGTTCTCGCTGCCAACCGCCAGCTTGAAGTCCAGCGCCTGTACCTGCGAAACCGAAAGCGTGAAGTTCTGCACCGCGCCCCCGAAACCGGTCGCCTTCACCTCGGCCTTGTACGTGCCGATGGGCAGAGCGTTCACGATGAAGTTGCCATTGCCGTCCGACGAGATCGTCTGCACGGCATTGGTGGCGGTGTTGGTCACGAGGACCGAAGCGTTGGGAATCGCCGCTCCCGATGCATCGGTTACCGTGCCCTGGATACGGGCGGTATCGGTCTGCGCGCCGGCAAAAGTTGCTCCCGTCGTGATCAGTGCCGCGGCGAGAACGCACGCGCGCAACCGCTCACGCCGGATGGCGGGGTGTTTGATGGAATCCATGGTGCTGCCTCCTGCAAGGGTGAAAAGGGGGAGTAGAAAGGGGGCGCATTCGTTTGCGCTCGGCCTTGAAAACGTCCATAAGTCCTATGGAACGTAGATAAGGGTAGGCTCCTCGCACGACCGTTGGCAAGACGCCACGGCCCGGTTCGAACACCGTGTTACTCCTCCAGAAGGTCGAGGAGGAGGCTAAAAGCCGATCGTTTGTTGCATTTACGTGAATACAACCACTACAAAAGCACTTGCCGATTTGCGGCGATTATCGGCCTAAGCCCCATCCCGAGTCGCAATTTCGCGATGCAAAGGCAACAATTCGACGGCCGGGCTAAGCTGAAACCATGAGCGATGTCTGGAAGCCCGAAGATTTGAGCTGGGTGAAACAGGCTGCGCTCGACGCAGGCTTCGACCTCGCCGGAGTCGCTCCGACGCCTGCCGCCGGCGAGCCGGCGGGTAGTCTCGTTGCTAGCCGCTTCGCCGAGTGGGTCAGCCAGGGCCGCGCCGGCGAGATGGCCTACCTCACCCGGCAGAACGAGCACGGCGAACTCCTCCGCAGCTCCGCCCGCAACGCGATGCCGTGGGCACGCTCGATCCTCGTCTGCGCCTTCAACTACAACGGCGATGGGCCCCGCTCAATCGACCCCGCGGCCGCCGGCCTGGGCTGGATCGCACGCTACGCCTGGAACGGCACCCCTGATGGCGGCCCAGTCGATTACCATGACGACCTCCTCGAACGACTGCGCATTGTCGAGGCCGGTCTGCGCGAACGCGCACTCTGTCAGACTCGCTGTTACGTCGACACCGGCCCGCTGCTGGAGCGCGACTTTGCCGCACAGGCCGGCATCGGCTGGACCGGCAAGAACACCTGCATCATCAACCAGGGAATCGGCTCGTGGCTTCTGCTCGGCGTCATCGTTACCTCGCTCCAGCTGACCGCCACCGCCGCCCTCGATCTGGCACCCGATCGCTGCGGCAGCTGCACCCGCTGCATCGACGCCTGCCCCACCAGCGCCCTCATCGCGCCGCGCCAGATGGACGCATCCCGCTGCATCTCATACCTCACAATCGAACTCAAAGGCGCCATCCCCGAAGAGCTGCGCGAGCCCATGGGCCGGCAGGTCTTTGGCTGCGACATCTGTCAGGACGTCTGCCCCTGGAACCGCCGAGCCCCAATCGCCACCAAGGCTGGTCTCGCCACCCGGCAGGAGCTCGTCAACCCGCCCCTTGCCTCGCTCGCCGCCCTGGACGAGGCCGGGTTCAAACGTCAGTTCAAAGGCTCCCCGCTCGAACGCACCAGGCTGCGCCGCATTCAGCGCAATGCCGCCATTGCCATGGGCAACAGCGCCGATCAGACCTTCCTGCAGAAGCTCACCGAGTGGTCCGCGACCGGCGACCCCGTCCTCTCCGAAACGGCCACCTGGGCGCTCGACCGCCTCAAAACCCGCCGCACCCCCGCAAAACATGACCCCGCCCCGTGACAAACGTCCCCCCCGCCAGACCCCGGTCAGACCCCCGCAGCGGCCGTTTTGATGAAAAAAGGGGTGGGGGGTTACCCAGGGTTAAGTCTCATCGAATGTTATTTTTGCGCAATAAACCCCCGGGGGGAGGGGGGAACCCCAACCCCCCTAAAAAAGGCCAGAATTCCATGCCCCGCGAAAAGCCCCCTGTCACCTTGGGCACAAATATTTCCTCGCCCTCCCGCATCGGGACAGCCTCTCCGGCCGTTGGGTCTGCGCGGCACGAGGGGAAGGCCCTGTGACGGGCTATGGGTGAGACACGAAGCCTTTTGCGCTGAACGCCACGATGTCTCGACGACGATGTGACGCCGCAGACGGCGCACTTTCGCAATCATCGACGCAGGTTGGCGGCGCGATGCATGGATCACAGGCCACGGAGATCCGCTCAATAGCCGCAACGACGCGGTCCTGCTTACGCTGGTTCTGAGCGCCTTCGGCTCCTGCACCGGCCCACAGTCCGTCAGCATTTCCTTACCGGCATTTTGCGGTTTTTTCCAATCGCAATATCAGACCCGTTTTCATTGAGGATCGTGCCAGTTCACGGCCCACGAACGTTGGGTCGGTCATAGAGGGTTCGCGGGTTCCCCTTCAATAAGCTCAGTTCAAGAACAACCGCTGATTTCAGACGCTGGCTCCACCGTAATGCCGGCCGCCGGAATAGGGTGTTTCGACACCCGGGAGTGGCGCTGCAAGGTTACTTCAGCTCTCGACTCCTATGGACTCAGCCAGCCGGTTGCGGGCAATCAAAGTTGCCTAATAGTTTCGGTAAAATTCAGACCCAAATCTTGGCGCTCTCTGCCGCATGATTGGCGCACTTTGCTGGGCCACCATCCTCTCCAAAGCCTAGTTTAAAAATGTTGGATGCGAACGGATCTTGACGCCGGGACGGCGTGAAGACGAATCGGCAGTCCACGGGAGAGATTTTATGAAGACAGAAGTGGTCGTAATTATTGGTGCTGGTGGCATAGGAATGGCGATTGCGCGCCGCCAGGGCTTTGGCAAACATATTCTGATGGCGGACTTCAACGAGACCTTGTTGGCTGCTGCTGTAAAAGAGCTTGAGGTTGCAAGCTACAAAGTCTCGTCACTGAAAGTTGATGTATCTTCGCGGGAATCGGTGCGTGCCCTTGCTGATATGGCCGCCTCACTCGGAAGCGTGATGAACGTCGTCAACACCGCTGGAGTCTCGCCGAATATGGCCCCGCCCGACCGCGTGCTGGCAGTTGACTTGTACGGCAGTGCCGTCATCTTTGAAGAGTTTGAGCGCGTTATAGCTCAAGGCGGAGCTGGCTTGGTCGTTTCCAGCATGGCGGGATACATGTCCCCCGCACTGCCGAAAGAGCAGGACCACGCCCTTGCGTTTACGCCAGCGGACGAGTTGCTGAAGCTGCCGTTCCTCAGCGCCGAAGCGATTCCGAACTCAATGGTCGCGTACATCATCTCGAAACATGCAAACCACCTGCGTGTTCAGGCCTCCAGCATCAGTTGGGGAAAGCGCGGAGCTCGCGTCAACTCCATCAGTCCGGGAATCATTTCGACCCCGCTTGCGCAACATGAACTCAATTCACCTATCGGTGACATGTACCGCGCCATGATCGAGGCTTCGCCCGCGAAGCGGATGGCCTCGCCCGATGAAGTCGCCGTTGCAGCCAATTATCTCCTCGGACCGGATGCTGGCTTCGTCACGGGTACTGATCTTCTGATCGATGGCGGTGTCATCTCGGCAATGCTCGCCGGGCTGCTCCCTACGCCCTAGTCGGGCAACAGAGTACCGAGGCGTCGGGACTGATTGCCGACGCCTCCTGACTACATCGACAGCACCTGCGTCGCAGAAGCTCGACACGCCAAGAACGATTCGGTTGGCGTACTTTGTTTGAATAATGGCGCGCATGGCAGGGCGGCGCTCCTGCGGAAACTCTAAGGTTAGGACATGATCAACGCGAAAGCATACTCAACTGTAAGTCCGACATCGCCTCTTGCCCCTGCTGTAATTGAGCGGCGCGGTCCGACCGAAACCGATGTGCAAATAGAAATTCTGTTCTGCGGCATCTGCCACTCCGATTTGCACTATTCGCGCAATGAGTGGAGCAGCATTATGACCACCGTCTATCCCTGTGTTCCGGGCCATGAGATTGTGGGGCGGGTCACCGCCGTTGGATCTGCTGCCGCCAAATTCAAAAAGGGCGATCTGGTTGGAGTTGGTTGTCTGGTTGATTCCGACGGAACCTGCCCATCGTGCAAGGAAGGACTGGAACAGTTTTGCCCGAATCAGGTATGGACTTACGGCGGGCCGGACAAACACTTAGGCGGCACAACCCTCGGCGGATACTCAGACACCATCGTTGTCGATGAGAAGTTTGTTCTGCGCGTCCCTGAAAATCTTGATCTTGCCGCAGTCGCGCCTCTGCTATGCGCCGGCATTACGACGTACTCTCCGATGCGGCATTGGGGTGTCGGACCAGGCACAAAAGTCGGGATCGTTGGTCTCGGCGGTCTGGGGCATATGGGGGTCAAGTTCTCCCACGCAATGGGCGCGCGCACTGTCGTTTTCACAACATCTGCGGGCAAGGTAGAAGACGCGAAGCGATTGGGAGCGGACGAGGTCGTCATCTCAACAAACGCAGACGAGATGCAGAAACACACCTCGAGTTTTGATTACATTCTGAACTGCGTGTCCGCCAACCACGACATTGACCCGTATATCAATTTGCTCGCTCGCGACGGAAATATGACGATGGTCGGCGCGCCTGAGAAGCCACAAAGCTTTACTTCTTTTGGTTTGCTTGCCGGGCGTCGCAGCATCTCCGGCTCGCCAATTGGAGGCATCGCCGAGACCCAGGAGATGTTGGATTTCTGCGGAAAGCACAACATCACTTCGGATGTAGAAGTTATTGCCATCCAGCAGGTCAATGAGGCTTACGAACGACTCCTCAAAGCGGATGTTAAGTACCGCTTCTCTATCGACATGGCATCGCTGAAATCTGAGTAACGACAATGACAAAACACTTTCGCGTTCCCGGCAGTCTTCGTCTGAGGTTGGAAGAGGCGGGAGTTCTTGTCCCTGCGGTTCTTCGCAGGGCGGGCCTCCCCCAGGACCTCTTTGAACAAACTCGCATCCTTGTCTCCACGCCTGAGCTGTTCGCTCTATGGCGAGCCATCGGTGAAGTCAGCAAGGACGCCTCGATTGGAGTCCGCCTTGGGACAGAGAGCAGCATTGCGCGCTTCCATCCGATGGGCCTTGCGGCACTGTCTACAGACACTTTCGGCGCTGCTATCCATCACATGGCCCGCTACAAGAAGCTTTCGGCTCCGGAAGAAATCCTGCATGAAATCATCGAAGACGAATGGGTGATTCAGTTTCGGTGGTCGTTGGCCGTGGACATCGAACCGGCGGTTCTAGTTGAGCATTGCTTTGCATGGGTGCTTACCATCGCCCGGCAAGGCACGGGTACACGTATCAGTCCCATGAGGATTGAGCTTGTACAGCCTCGTAGTCACACCAAGGCGCTTGAGCGGTACTTCGGCTGCCCGGTCGTCTCGGGAGCCTCTCGCAACGCCATCGTCTTTAAGGCTACGGATGCAGCGATACCCTTTGTGACTCGTAATATCGAGCTTCTGGAGATGCTCGCTCCGCAGTTCGATCAAGATTTAAAAGACCGTTACCCAGACGAAGACAAGTTCACGGAACTCGTTCGCGGCGCGATCCAGCAACGGCTTACTGGCCATCGCCCCGTCGTCGACGATGTTGCACGCGACCTCCATATGAGCGCACGAACGCTGCAACGTCGCCTTCAGGACTTGGGTTCCAGTTATCAAAAGGTTCTGGACGAGGCACGCCACCAAATGGCGCGCTATTACCTTAGCAACTCGGTTCTCGAACTAACCGAAGCCGCCTACCTACTGGGATACGAAGATGCCAACTCCTTCGCGAGAGCATTCCGCGCCTGGGAGGGTATGCCGCCGAAAAACTGGCGCGAAGCACAGAGAGCCACGGCTTCCGGCGACTCTCGACCTAACTAGCCCGACCGTGCCGACGATCGATACAGATGAAAGCAGCGGACGTGTAGCGGACTTGAACGAAACGGCAAATGCCTAAATCGCGGGCGACGATTTTTTACTTCGTCTCTTGCCTCAGCAGACTCAAGGAGAAAACATGCAAAAGCGCATATTGGGAAAGAGCGGGCTCGAAGTCTCAGCTCTTGGATTTGGCTGCATGGGGCTTAGCTTTGGCTATGGCCCCGCAACGGATAAGAGCGAAGCCATCAAAGTAATTCGTGCGGCTTATGACGGCGGCGTGACCTTCTTCGACACCGCCGAAGCCTATGGACCGGGCACGAACGAAGAGCTTGTTGGCGAGGCGTTAGCTGATGTTAGCGATAAGGTAGTCATCGCAACGAAGTTCGGCTTCAGGAACGGCGTCCCAAGCCAGGGTCTCGACAGCACGCCAGAACGGATCAGGGCAGTCGCCGAAGCCAGCCTGAAGCGGCTGAAGGTAGATGCGATCGACCTGTTTTATCAACATCGCGTCGATCCGAACGTGCCCATGGAAGAGGTAGCGGGTACAGTGAAAGATCTCATAAGCGAGGGTAAGGTCAAGCACTTCGGCATGTCGGAAGCCGGTGCAGCGAGCATTCGCCAGGCCCATGCTGTTCAGCCGGTCACGGCACTCCAAAGCGAATATTCGCTTTGGTGGCGAGAGCCGGAGAAGGAAATTCTCCCGACGTTGGAAGAACTCGGCATCGGCTTTGTCCCGTTCAGCCCGCTCGGAAAAGGCTTCCTTACGGGAGCCATCTCAGATAAGACGGAGTTCGATAAGACTGACTTCCGCAACACCGTTCCGCGCTTCTCCGAGGATGCACGTAAAGCAAATCAGAACGTGGTGGATGCGCTCGGGAAGATCGCTGACCGGAAGAAGGCTACGAAAGCGCAGATTGCTCTGGCCTGGCTCCTCGCTCAGAAGCCTTGGATCGTGCCCATCCCGGGAACAACAAAGCTTCATCGCCTGCAAGAGAATCTTGGAGGTGCCAGCGTGGAACTGACGCCGGACGATCTCGCGTCCATCCATAATGCAATCTCCGCAATCGAAGTCCAGGGCGATAGATACCCTGCGAAGCTTCAGGCTCTTATCAACCGCTAAGAACTTCAACAAGCGAGGGCGATGCTAGCTGAAATCAGCTTCGCCCTCAATAGGCACGTCACGCCTCTAGGAGAAATCATGCAAAAGCGTACTCTCGGACAAAACCTCGAAGTCTCTGCCCTAGAGGCTGTTAGGGACTTTGTACCGAGCTAGAGTCTTTGCTGGGTTGAGTTATTTGCCGAGCATAGAGGGATGTCAGGGAAGCTGGGGCTGGGGTATCCGTCGGATGTGACGGATGAAGAGTGGCAGTTCGTATTGCCGTATCTGTTGCTGTGCCGGGAGGATAGCCTGCAGCGCAGGCATGATCTGCGCCGGGTCTTCAACGGTGTTCGTTATGCGGCTCGGACGGGTGGGCAGTGGCGTTATCTGCCTCATGAGTACGGCCCGTGGTGGGCGGTGTACCAGCAGATGCGGCGATGGCTGGATGCGGGCGTGTTCGAGGTTCTGGTGGCTGATGTGCAGTCGATCGTCCGAGAGTGGGCGGGGCGCAGAGGCCAGCCCACGGCTGTCTGCATCGACAGCCGCACCCTACAGTCGACGCCGGAAAGCGGTGCTCGCGCGGGCTACGACGGAGCCAAACGGCGCAAGGGATCTAAGGTCCACATCGCCGTCGATACGCTGGGCCACCTGCTGGCACTGAAGGTCACGGCTGCCGATCGAGGCGATCGCGAGCAGGTTGGCGCGCTCGCCGCCGAAGTGCAAGAGGTCACCGGCTCAATGGTGGAACTGGCCTATGTCGACCAGGGCTACACCGGACCGAACGCCGCCGAGGCCGCCGAAGAACATGGTATCCGGCTCGAGGTGGTCAAACACCCCATGGCCAAACGAGGCTTCGTGCTGCTGCCGCGTCGCTGGGTCGTGGAAAGAAGCTTCGCCTGGGCCGCTCGCTTCCGAAGACTCGCACGAGACTACGAACGGCTCGAAACCAGCCTCAAAGGCTTCCACTACATCGCCTTCGCGATCCTCATGACAAACAAACTCATTAACACCGCTCTTATAAGTTCCTAACAGCCTCTAGGCCTCGGCTGCATGGGCATGAGCGCGCTCTATGGACCCCCGACTGATAAGGGCGAGATGATCAAGCTGATTCGTGGTGCCTACGAAGACGGCGTGACCCTGTTTGACACAGCAGAAGCGTATGGACCTTTCGTCAACGAAGAACTCGTAGGTGAGGCGCTTGCACCGATCCGCGACAAAGTAGTGATTGCCACAAAGTTCGGCTTCGACATTGACCTTGAAACTGGCAAGCGAAGCGGTGGATCCAACAGCCAGCCCGAGCACATCAAGGATGTGGCGAACGCCTGCCTCAAACGGCTTCGGACCGATCATATCGATCTCTTCTATCAGCACCGCGTCGATCAAAATGTGCCGATCGAGGATGTAGCCGGAGCAGTCAAGGATCTGATTGCCGAAGGTAAGGTCAAACACTTCGGCCTGTCTGAAGCCGGTGTCAAGACGATCCGCCGGGCTCACGCCGTTCAACCCATCACCGCAGTCCAGAGCGAATACTCGCTCTTCTGGCGAGGGCCGGAGGCGGAGCTTCTGCCAGCCTTGGAAGAGCTGGGCATCGGCTTCGTGCCGTTTAGCCCGCTTGGCGCTGGCTTCCTGACAGGCCAGATCGACGAGAACACCAAGTTCGATCCCACCGACTTTCGGAACAACGTCCCGCGCTTCTCACCAGAGGCTCGTAAGGCAAATATGGTTCTGGTTGATTTGGTTAGATCCGTCGCAGAGCGGAAGGGCATAACCCCAGCCCAGGTGGCGCTTGCATGGCTGCTGGCGCAGAAGCCATGGATCGTGCCAATCCCCGGCACGACCAAGGTGAACCGGCTGGAGGAAAATCTCGGGGCAGTCGACGTCGACCTTACCGAGAGCGATCTGAAGCAGATCGACGAGCTTGCTTCCAAGCTGAAGCTTGAAGGAGCCCGCCTGCCTGAAGCCGCGCTCAATATGACTGGGCACTAAGTAAGCACTTCGCCACGCGGGTCGTGACATCGACATACAAGAACATAACTAGAGGAGAAGGCTTTATGGAAATCAAACGAAACGGCTCTCAAGCATCGGCACAAGGCCCGGCTGAATACTTCACCGGCACGGTCCGTATCGACCAGCCCTTTCAAGGGACAGACCCAGCGCGTGTGAGCGGAGCCGTGGTGACGTTCGAGCCGGGCGCGCGAACAGCTTGGCACACGCATCCCCTCGGCCAGACCCTCATCGTCACGTTCGGGGCGGGTTGGGTGCAGCGCGAGGGAGGCCCTGTCGAAGACATCCGGCCAGGAGATGTGATTTGGTTTCCGGCTGGTGAAAAGCATTGGCATGGAGCCACAGCTACCACGGCAATGAGCCACATCGCGATTGCCGAAAAACTCGATGGCAAAGCCGTGGACTGGATGGAGAAGGTCACGGATGAGCAATATCAACCCCAGCGCTGACGTTATTCAGAAAGGATTGCAATGGCTCCCAACGAGCAGGCACAAAAGAATCACGACGAACTCTTTCCCAACTACGTTTCGAAGGTAGCTGTCACTGATCCTGAGTTGATCGAGATCTTTCGACAACTTCGCTTTCGATGAGGTGCTGCGCACCACCAAGCTGGATATTCGCACACGGTTGATGGTGCAGTTGTCGGCGATCATCGCTTGTCAGGCGGTCCGGGAGTATCGGGCCATGCTCGGCGCAGCGCTCAACGTCGGCGTGACTCCGATTGAAGCCAAGGAGATTTTGTATCAAGCCGTGCCGTACGTTGGCATCGCCAGAGCCTTCAACTTCATCCAGGCCACCAATGATGTGCTCACGGAGCGTGGCATAGAACTCCCTCTTCCGGGACAGTCCACTACAACTCCGGAGGATCGTCTGGAGAAAGGTCTTGCTGTTCAGAAGCAAATTCTCGGAAGTGAAGCTGTCGAAAAAATGTATCAATCGGCGCCGCCCGATCAGATGCACATTCAACGCTTATTGTCGGCCCACTGCTTCGGCGATCACTACACCCGTAACGGTATCGACGTCCCGACCCGCGAACTCTTGACCCTGAGCATTCTCGTTTCACTCGGCGGCTGCGAACCGCAGATAAAGGGTCACGTCGCAGCAAACCTCAACGTCGGCAACGACCGTGCGCGGATCGTGGATGTAGTTACTCAATTGCTGCCTTTCATTGGGTATCCCCGCACGCTTACCGGGTTGCGGATCGTGAACGAAGGTACGGCGGCGTAAGCGGCTGCGACCAAAGGAGAGAGTATGCCGAAATCACAAATGACTGTGCTCGTAGTAGGTGCCACCGGAAGCATCGGGAGTCTTGTTGTAAAGGAAGCGCTCAACAAAGGACACGCAGTGCGAGCGCTTGTGCGATCCGAAAGTAAGGCCCGTCTACTTCCACCCGGGGTAAAGTCAGTTGTTGGCGATGTCACCCGTCCCGAGACTCTGGCGAGTGCCGTTGACGGAATCGACGCCATTGTCTTCACTCATGGCTCGAATGGCGGAAGCAAAGCTGAATCTGAGAGTGTGGACTACGGCGGCGTTCGTAATGTTCTGCTCGCTCTCGGTTCGCGCCCCGCGCGCATCGCGCTGATGACGGCCATTGGAGTGACCAACCGAACTGGCTCCTACAACCGCAGCACCGAAGTCTATGACTGGAAGCGCCGGTCGGAGAGGCTTGTTCGCGCCAGCGGCCTGCCGTACACCATCGTCCGCCCAGGATGGTTTGACTACAACAAATCGGACGAACACCAGCTTGTCTTTCTCCAGGGCGACACGCGCAAGGCCGGCAACTCCAGCGATGGAGTCATCGCGCGAAGCCAGCTTGCGGAAGTTCTCGTCAGCAGCCTTACCTCTGAGCAGGCGTTGCGCAAGACATTCGAGCTGGTCGCAACCAAAGGTGCAGCACAGGAAGACCTTGACGTACTTTTCGCAGCCTTGGATGCGGACCCGGAGAACTCGCTTGACGGTGTACGTGACACGCCCAATCAGCCGCTCAACGATGAACCACAACGGGTGAAGGATGACCTGCGCGCGTTGTCGGGCGCAGCCACCCAGGAGAGGAAAGGTTAAACACGATGAAGAACAGGACGTTACAACTCTTGGCCGCTAGTGTGATCTTTCTCACTCAACCACTCTGGGCGCAAAACGTAAAGCTGGCGAAAATAGCGCTTGGCATGGATGAAGCTGACGTGAAGACGGCACTCGCGTCAAACTCGCCGGTCTACATCGATCAACCTTCAGCCTCTCCAGACTTGCACTATCTGGTTGCTGAAGCGTAGACGGAGTCCTACGCATTCACGTTCATCGACGACCATGTGGCCGCCTTTTCTGTCGTCCATATTTTGCCTCCGGGACAGCAACCGTTTCTGCCTTCAGGCCAAGAGCCAACCGTATCTACTCTGCGCAATCTCATCACCAAGCAGACCTGGGCACCGTCAGAAATACATGGGGGCGACACATTGTGGTTCAGTGACCTGTCCGGGGCACCCCTCTCCAAAGCCTCGCAATGCACACCAACCTCCGGCAAGGCATGGTTGCCGTTTGGATCGGTGTCCGGTGTGAAACCGGACGAGACCCCTGCGAAATCGACGGTAGGCCTCATGAAGCCGTCTCTTGTTTCATATCCATCAGATTGCGGCGTGAGCATCCACCTCAATCTGACGCCGGCTGATAGCGAAGACTCTGTAGTCACTACCGTTCGATATCAGGTGCTCGACATCAAAGTGATGAATGCATTTCTCGCAAAACACCGTACACAGTAGACCCTCTTATCAACAACCGCGTTCAAAGAAAACGAAGAAGTGAGGATCAATATGACAAATGTGATTGTTGTCATCGGAGCGGGATCGATCGGTCAGGCGATAGTGCGGCGAGTCAGTGCAGGCAAACACGTTCTATTGGCGGACATACGACAGGAGAACGCCGATGCCGCCGCAAAAACGCTAACCGACGCAGGCTTCAGCGTCACGACAGCGGCGGTCGACGTGTCATCCCGTACATCCGTTCACGCTCTCGTTGAGACTGCGACGAAGCTCGGCGACGTTTCGGGAGTAATCCATGCTGCAGGGGTTTCCCCAACACAAGCCTCACCGGAGACAATCATTAAAGTCGATCTCTACGGTACGGCGCTGATTCTGGAAGAGTTTGGCAACGTCATCACTCGCGGAGGCGCTGGCGTTGTCATCGCGTCTCAATCCGGGCATCGTCTGCCACCCCTCTCAACCGAGCAGAATGCTCTCCTCGCAACAACTCCCGTCGATGAGTTGCTCGGTCTACCGATGCTTCAAGCCGACCAGATCAAGGACTCTCTCCACGCGTACCAAATCTCCAAACGCGGAAACTCGCTGCGGGTTATGGCCGAGGCGGTGCGCTGGGGCAAGCGCGGGGCACGCGTCAATACCATCAGCCCCGGAATCATCATTACGCCTTTAGCGAATGATGAACTCAAGGGACCTCGCGGCCCAGGCTATCGCCGAATGCTTGAAATCTCTGCTGCAGGACGCGCCGGGACCCCGGACGAGGTTGGCACTGTCGGGGCACTGCTGATGGGACCTGACGGAGCCTTTATCACCGGTAGCGACTTTCTTATGGACGGCGGCGTAACGGCAGCGTACTGGTATGGCGACTTAGCTCCGAATAAATGCTAGTTAGGAGTGCGTGAGGGAAGTCCCGTTGAGAAGCTCGGGAGCTGTAAAAACTCTTAACGAGGCGAACCTTTAATAGTGCGTCGTGCTATTAAAGGTTGAAACGGCCGGCCAGACTGCCACGCGAGGCTCACTACCCAGGTGCCGACGCAGACGATCTATTGGACATCGGGCAGAAAGCGAAAGTTGAATCTTGGCAAGCTCGTCATTCAACTGGAGCATGTCCCCTCGTGGCAACTAGCCTTCGCCAAGGAGCCAGCGGGGGGAGATCGTGCGTGCGCTCGCGTGGGCCGGTCCGGAACGAGTCCAATCTGTCCTCGCCGAGATAGACGGCAAGGTACCCAAGTCCGAACTGCAGAAGGTGGCCCAACAGGTCTCCCGATTCCCCGGGTGGGTGGCGAGCGCGTCGAGCCGGAGTGTCCAATGCCTGAGAGCTATTTCCGCTTGAGTGCGAGGGACAAAGCAGATGCGCTTAACGCGGCATCGGCGGTCTCGGGTCGCGCCCGCCTCACCTGCTAGAGAAGGACATGTGGGTTGTTTGGTCACTTGCTGTGCTCTTCGAATCGCGGTTCGGCTCGCACCTCGTCTTCTAAGGCGCACTGCTCTCTCGAAGGTGTACAACGTCATCCGCAGGTTCTCTGAAGATGTCGATCTCACCTACGATATCCGGGCCTTGGCACCGCACTTGGTTGGCAATGCGCCGGAAGGAATCGACGCCATTCTACCGAGCCGAAGCCAAGAGAAGAAGTGGTCCGATGGCATCCGCCGAGAGCTCCTTCCAGCGTGGCTACGCGACCACGCACATCCGGTCGTTGAAGCGGAATTCACGGCATTAAAATCTGCCACGAGTCGAGTCACTGAGGACTGCACCTTCATCGACTGCGAGCCGGTAACGCCGGCATCGAGTTGTGCGCTTCCGAGGGTCAATCCTGGAATTCGGAGCGCGGTCGAGTGGCGAGCCGAGTACAGGTCGTTCCCGTGCGGTGCGATATCGAGGGACTCATCTCCGGCGTTGAGTTTCCGGTTGCAGCGCCTCGGGTCATGAATCTCACGCGCATGTTCTTGGGAGAAAGCACTGCCGCACACGTTCACTGTCTGCAAGGCGAACCGGGACTCAGCTAACGATTTTCCAGGCACTTCCATGAAGTCGCTCGACTTGACGAAGTTGGACATCTCCCGAAGGCTCTCGCAGCCAAGGCCGTAGCCGATGCCGTCGCGATTCACAAGGCCGCTCACTTCGCCGAGGAGAATTTGGCTGGGAACCGGATCGACTACATGCACGCAGTCTGGAGACCTGACGTTGGTGCCCACCGCGTCGGCATTCGACGCTCTCAAGCGCGACTATAAGCGCATGATCGACGATGGTCTGCGGTTCGATGAAGCCGAATCCTGCGAGGAGCTGACGAGCAGGTGTGCCGCCATTTAAGCACTCGTGAAGGCCAGTCAAACCAAGTAATTCGAACTCTCTTCTTTTGATCCCTTGTCCACCGAATGCAAGAGGTGCGAGCGACTTCGATTTCAACAAAAACCAGCTTCTCGTTCAACGCAGCTTTGTGAACGGCAGGGTGGATGACGTCAAGACCGAATACTCCCAGGACTATGTTCCTCTGCATCCGTCCTTGACCGAGATCGTTCTGAAGTGGAGCACGCAAGCTGTGGCCACGGAAGAAGGCTGGGTCTTTGCCAACTCCAGAACGAATCGACCCTACTATCCCAGCGAGATCCAGAAGCGGCATCTTCGCCCCTCGGGTTGCTGTGTGGTGGAATGTCCGACGTGCGGGGCAGCGCCTGGTGTCTGGTGTAACCAGGATCAGAAAACCGGTAACGGCGTTCGCATGCTTTTGCATGACACGCGCGTGAAGAACTCCGGCAATTACGGGGGCATCGGCTGGCACACGTTCCGCCACACGTATCGTTCGTGGCTCGACGAGACCGGAGCTCCGATGAAGGTGCAGCAGGAGCTGATGCGACACGCTTCCATCCAGACGACGATGAACGTCTATGGACACGCAATGTCGTCATCGAAGCGGGAAGCGAATGGGAAGGTGGTAGAGATGGTGCTCAAGCCGTTGAAAGCGAGCGCCTAAAATCCACTTTTTGCTATTGGGAGTTTATGGGAGTCTGTCAGCATTTCGAGACTTTCGTAACTTATTGATTTGATTGGTTGCGGGGGTAGGATTTGAACCTACGACCTTTGGGTTATGAGCCCAACGAGCTACCGGGCTGCTCCACCCCGCATTCCGAATATAGCGCTTTCTCACCCGCCAGGTCAACCAAACGCCCCTCGTCGCCGCCCACCCATACCGCACCAATCCAGGGCACTTCCGGTACCAGCCATACCTGCCTCCGCAACTATTTCTGCCGATCCGAGTCTGCACCAATAGGCAGTCGCGCCCATGCCTCGCGCGACCACGCAAGGAGCCAAAGTATGCAGAAATCGTCGCAACCCGCTACACCTCATCTGCCACAAATCACGTCATCGGAATCGCCTCAGTGCCCCTCCACCCGCTTGCCCCGAGCCGGCCGCGGAGGTCTCCTCACTGCCGCACTGCCGCTCGCCCTCTTTGCCGTGAGCCTCGGCACGGCATCGGCCCAGACCGGCCTGCCCGACGCACAGGTCGAAGCCAACGTACTCAAGGCACTTGCCGGCGCCCCCGAGCTTGCGAGCCTGTCCATCTCGACACGCACCGTCTACGGCGTCGTCACGCTGAGCGGTTCGGTGCCCGACGACAGCGCCCGGACCCGCGCCGAGAACCTGGCTGCCAACGCCGATGGCGTGAGGAAGGTTGTCGATGAGCTTTCCGTCGGTGGAGCCTCAGTCTCATCCGCCCCCTCGGCCCAGCCGGCGCCGGCCCCGGGCATGGTCCTCCAATCCGACGGCACCTACGGCCCGGACACCTCAGCCAGCACCGCGCAGACTCCACCGCAGCCTGCCGTGCAGCCGCAACGCAACGACCCCGAGCACGATCAGGCGCTTGATCAGCAGATGGAAGACCAGCAGGCCAATCCATCGGCCGGCGCCGGCCAGAGCCAGCAGCCCGGCGCCTATCCCGTCCAGCCCGCGTATCCCCCGAGCGCGCAGGGTCAGGCTCCCGATGGCACACAGTCCTCACCGCAGTCAGCCGGGCAACAGTCAGTCGCCCAGCAGCCAGTCGCCCAACAGCCGCAATATCCGCAGCAGACTTACCCGCCGCAGCAGCGCTACCCGCAGGCGAATCGCCGCCAGCAGGCGCCGTGGGGTGGCCAGGTTGCCGGCCAGCAGGTTGTCGTCCCGTCCGGTTCGCTGGTTCGCGTGCAGGTCGATCAATTGATCGCCAGCGACCGAGTCAAGACTGGCGATACCTTCCACGGCTTTGTTGCCAACGATGTCGTCGCCGACGGCTTCGTCGCCATCCCGCGCGGCGCCGCGGTGCAGGGAGTCGTCGTCGATGCTCATCCCTCCGGCGCGGTCAAGGGCCGGGGTGAGCTGTCGATCGAGCTCAAATCCGTCACGCTCGGCGGCAAGGTCTACCCCATCGTGTCCGACGTCTGGGCTCACAACGGCACGGATAAGACGATCCAAACCATCAACTCCGCCGCCGGCTTCGGCGTGGCTGGTGCCCTCATCGGCGCGCTAGCTGGAAGAGGCACGGGTGCAGCCATCGGCGCAGGAGTGGGTGCCGCTGCCGGAGTCGGCGCCTCCGCAGCCTCGGGTCGGGGCCAGGTCGTCATTCCGCCGGAGGGCATGGTCGCCTTCCGTCTCACCCAGAGCGCCCAGGTTCAGACCGTCTCCGAGCAGGAGATTCAGCGCCTAGCCTACGGTGTTCCCAATGGTCCCGGCGGCCGCCAGCCGCTGTACCCGCCGCCCGCATATGCGCGCTACCCGGCGCCAGCACCCTACCCGTATGGCTATCCGCCGCCCTATGGCTACCCCGCTCCGTACTAACTCCGCAGACGCACAGGGCCCGGTCGACTCCCGTCGGCCGGGCCCTTTTACGTTTTCGGCACCCATAGCTCCTGCGCCCGGTGATTTATACTTGAAGCCTGCGCAGCGCGTGTCAAAAAGCGCGCCGCTGCACCCCGCAATCCCACGTCTTCACCCAGCAGCCCCGGGCCCTTGAAGACGATCAGTACGCTTCAAAAAATCAGTGTCAGCGAAGGTCGTCCAACCAGCATGATTCGCATTCTGCAGCAGAACAACCAAGCCACCAAGATCATCTTCGCCGTCATCATCGGCCTCGCCGTCGTCACCATGGTCATCACCCTGGTTCCGGGCATCTTTGATAACGTCGGCGCTTCGGGCGACCCCAGCACCTACGCCACCGTGCATTCTCCCGGCTTCTTCGGACGCATCTTCGGCGAAACGCTGCCCATCACCCAGTCAGAGGTCGCCCGTCTCGCGCAGCAGCAGGCGCAGCGTCAGGGCCTCCCGGCAATGTACGTCCAGTTCCTCATGCCCGGCGCCGGCAACGCCATGGTCCAGCGCAAGATCCTGCAGATCGAAGCCGACCACATGGGACTCAGCGTCACCGATGACGACCTTCGCCGCGAACTCCACCAGGGGCAGCTCGGCCAGATCCTCTTCCCCAACGGCGTCTACATCGGCGACGACGCCTACATGAACTTCGTCCAGAACCAGGTCGGCATGACCCGTGCCCAGTTTGAATCGCTCGTCAAAGAGGAGATGGCCGAGAACCGGCTTCAGTCCCTCATCACCGGCGGCGTCACCGTCTCCGATAACGAGGTGCGTGAGTCCTACCGCATCTCCGGCACGAAGGTGAAGTTCGACTACGCCGTCATCTCCGCGGATGAGGTCGGCAAATCGCTCAACCCCAGCGACTCCGATCTCCAGGCGTTCTTCAAGACCAACGCCGCCCGGTACGCGACCGCAATCCCCGAGACCCGCAAGCTGACCTACTTCTCCTTCGGCCCCGACGACATCCCCGGCGGCGCCCCGAAGGTCTCCGACGCCGAGGTGCAGGCCTTTTACAACGCACATCTCGCCGACTACCAGGTGAAGGACCAGGTCCGCGCGCGTCACATCCTCATCGCTGTTCCGGACGGCTCGGACGCCGCCAAGGATGCCGCCGCCAAAGCCAAGGCGGAAGGACTCCTGAAGCAGATTCGCGGTGGAGCCGACTTCGCCGCGCTCGCCAAGGCCAACTCCGACGACCCCGGCAGCAAGGATACCGGCGGTGAGCTCGGCTTCTTCACCAAGGGCAAGATGGTTCCCGCGTTCGAGCAGGCAGCCTTCGCCCTCCAGCCGGGTCAGACCTCCGACCTCGTCAAGACCTCCTTCGGCTACCACATCATTCAGGTCGAGGAAAAGCAGGTGGCGCACACCAAGTCGCTCGACGAAGTGAAGAGCACCATCCTCCCCGTCCTGCAGCAGCAGCGCCTCGGCACGGCCGAGCAGGCCTACGCCGCGACCCTCACCACCGAAGCCCAGAAGAACGGCCTCGATAAGACTGCCGCCGCGCACAACCTGCACGTCGTTACGACCGACTACCTCGCGAAGGACGGCACCATCGGTGGCGTTTCGGACGGCACCTCGATGCTGGCCAGTGCCTTCGCCGCCTCGAAGGGCGCAGCGCCCGCATCGGCGTCGACCGGCGACGGTTACGCCATCCACCAGGTCGCCGACGTGAAACCCGCGCATGCTCCGTCGTTTGACGAGTACAAGTCGCACCTCCTCTCCGACTACCGCGAGCAGCAGGTTCCCACCATGCTGGCCGCGCGCGTCGCCAAGCTGAGCGATCGCGCCAAGGTCCTCAACGACCTGCACAAGGCCTCCGCCGAGATGAATATCCCGGTCAAGTCCAGCGACCTCGTCGGCAAGGATGGCCAGGTACCGGACGTCGGCTCGATGGCCGGCGGCGCTGCGGTCGCCTTCTCGCTGCCGAAGGGTGGTATCTCCGGGCCCATCAACTCCGGCCAGAATGGCGTCGTGCTTGAACTCACCGATAAGCAGGAGCCGTCATCTGACGACATCGCCAAGAACTTCGACAAGACCCGCAACGCCATGCTCGACGAACGCCGGGAAGAGGTCTTCCGCATCTACCTCGGCAACATGGCTGACAAATATCAGAAGGCCGGAGCCATCCGCATGAAGGCCAAGGCCCCCGCCGGACTCCCGCTCGGCAGCTGATCCTACCTAACCACTAAGGTTCCTCTACGGCCCGTCTTCGCGAATGCAAAGGCGGGCCGCTCTGCTTCAGACGTATGCTCGCCGAGAAGCATCTCAGTCGACAGGCTGTTGGAATGGGAGAACGTGATGGTTGAAGAACGGGTTTCAGGAGTGTTGCTGCACGTCACCTCGCTGCCGTCTTACGGGGGCATCGGTGACTTCGGTCCCGCAGCACGTGGCTTTGTCGATTTCCTCGCCGCCGCCAAGCAGCGCGTCTGGCAGGTCCTGCCCCTCAGCCCCACCGGCTACGGCAGCTCGCCGTATTCCGCGCTCTCCGCCTTCGCCGGCAACCCGCTCCTGATCTCACTGGAAGTCCTCGCCGAGCAAGGCTGGATATCGTGGGACCGCATCCAGGGACTCGCTCCGCACGACGGCCCCTGCGACTTCGGCCGCGCCGTCCGCGAAAAGCTCCCGCTCATTGAAGAGGCGGCCGGCAACTTCCTCGATCGCGCCAGCGATGACCAGCGCCTCCGCTTCCAGAAATTCTGCAACGAAAACTCCTCATGGCTCACCGACTACGCCATGTTCACCGTCCTGCGCCGCATGAACGAATACGCCAGCTGGCACGAGTGGCCCGTCGAATACGCCCGGCGCTCCGGCGACGCACTCGCCCGGCTCATGAACGACAAGGGCCGCGAACTCGCCGTCGAGCAGGCCGTCCAGTACTTCTTCTCCGAGCAATGGTGCACCCTGCGCGAGTACTGCCGCGAGCGCGACATACGCATCCTCGGCGACGTCGCTATCTTCGTCAACTACGACTCCGCCGACGTCTGGACCCACCCCGAACTCTTCGAGCTCGATGACGATCTGCGCCCCATCCGCGTCTCCGGCGTCCCGCCCGACTACTTCTCCGCCACCGGTCAGCGCTGGGGCAATCCGCTCTACCGCTGGGACCGCCTGCGCGAGCGCGGCTTCGACTGGTGGGTCGCCCGCATCCGCCGTTCGCTCGCCCTCTACGACATCATCCGGCTCGACCACTTCCGCGGCTTCGAGGCCTTCTGGTCCATCTCCGCCGAAGAGGAGACCGCCATCAACGGCCAGTGGATCAAGGCGCCCGGCCACGAGCTCTTCCAACGCCTCAAGGAAGTCCTCGGCGACCTCCCCTTCGTCGCCGAAGACCTCGGTCTCATCACCAAGGAGGTCGACGAGCTCCGCGAGTTCTACGGCATGCCCGGCATGCGCATCCTGCAGTTCGGCTTCTCCGACCGCGGCAGCCACCTCTACCTGCCGCATCGCTTTGTTCCCAACACCGTCGCTTACACCGGCACGCACGACAACAACACCACCCTCGGCTGGTGGCAGGATGACATCGGCGAGCAGGAACGCGTCAACGTCCAGAACTATCTCCAGACCATCGAGCACGATGGCGACATCGTCTGGGCCATGATCCGCGCCACCGCCCGCTCCGTCGCCAACTTCGCCATCTTCCCGCTGCAGGATATCCTCCATCTCGGCGGCGAGTGCCGCATGAACAAACCCTCGGCCGGAGAAGGGAACTGGACTTGGCGCTACACCTCAAACGCCCTGCACCCCGACTTCGCCATCAAGATGGCCAAGCTCATGGAACTCACCGATCGCGACGGCTACGAGGCTCCCATCGAAGGCGCCGAAGCCGGCAAACCCACCGACCACGCCTCTCTCCGCGTGGAACTCAGCGCCGCCGTGTAGTCGAGGGTGTCCGCTGGAAACGATCAACTGATCCATCATCCCTTCTCACCCAAATCAAGCCAGAGCTTCACAACCCGGTGGACCCACGCCACCATTCGCGCCAAAAATCCCTCGTACCTCGAACTGTTCTAAACTAGAGCCACATCTCTGCAGCAAAGATTGGGAGTTCGAATGCCACTTTCCGGCGAAGCCATCCGCACCATGAACTACGTTGACGACATCTCCGTCACGCTGCGCCGCATCCTCACCACGCTGCCTTCGCTCACCGAAGAGGAGCGCCAGCGCATCGCCGAATACATTCGCGTCTCCGAGCCCAACTACGAGACCGTCCTCAACTCGATCGCAGCCAAATAACTCATGCATCTCGCGGTGATCGGAGCCGGCGTACAGGGCAGGGCCTTCGCCCTCGCCTGCGCCCGCTCCGGCTTCGCCGTCACCCTTGAAGACGTCATGCCGGAGAAACTCCGGCGAGCCGCCGACGAGTTCGCCTTGCTGGACGCCTCCGTCACCCTCGTCTCAACCGTCGAAGACGCCGTCCGCACCGCCGGCCTCGTCATCGACTTCGTCCCCGACGAGCTCGAATCGAAGCTCGAACTCCTCAGCCTCGTCGACCGCATGGCCCCGCCCCACACCATTCTCTGCACCCCCAGCCAGTCGCTCAGCATCACCGACCTCGCCTCCTGCAGCTACCGCGCCGACCGCTGCCTCATGGTCCGCGGCCCGCTCACCCCTGGCGCAAACGTCTCGCTGCTCACCGCCGCCGGCACCTCCGAGACAACCCTCATCACCACCCGGAGCCTCTTCACCCGCCTCGGCTACACCGTCGAAGTCCACCCCGACCCCGACCTCCCCATGCTGCTCAAAAACATGCACGCCACGAGCCTCTAGCAACCCAACCTCCCCGGCCGGAACCTTTCCTGCCGTCCCTGCGTATCCCCAACCGTGCAGAGCTTCAACGACATCCTCCGGCAGGTCTTCGCCTCCATCTGGTCCAACCGGCTGCGTTCGTTCCTCACCATGTTCGGTATCGCCTGGGGTGTCGCCTCGCTGCTCCTGCTCGTCGGCCTCGGCGAAGGCTTCCGCTCCGGCCAGCACAAATCCCTCGCCGAAATCGGCTCCGACGTCATCCTCATGTTCGGCGGCAACATCCCCGCCGTCGGCAATCAGCACTCCGGCCTGCTCCCCTACAAACTCACCACCGGCGACGTCGCCGCCATCCTGGCCCACGCGCCTCATGTCCGCGCCGCCATGGGCCTCATCAACCGCGGCGACCTCAAGGAAGTGAGCGAGTTCTCAAGCGCCAGCGGCCCCGTCCTCGGCATCGAAACCAGCTTCCCCCACATCCGCAACCTGCCCCTCTCCTCCGGCCGCCAGATCGACAACGAAGACGAGCGCACCCGCCGCCAGGTTGTCGTGCTCGGCCAGAAGAATCACGACCTCCTCTTCGACTCGCGTTCCTCCATCGGCTCCTTCATCACCATCAACGGCTCGCGCTTCGAAGTCATCGGCGTCGCCAAGAAGATTGGCCGCGGCAACAACGACGGCGACAACCAGAAGATCTACATCCCGCTCACCACCATGCAGCAGCTCTTCCCGGTCAAAGGTGAAAACATCCCCGAGGACGCGCTCACCTCTATCCAGTACCAGCCCTCCACCGTCGACCAGAACGAGACCGCCAAGGCCGAAGTCCATCGCATCATCGGCCAGCGGCACGGCTTCGACCCCGGCAACAAGGACGCCTTCGAGGAGTGGGATACCATCCAGGCCAACAAGACCATCGGCGTCATCTTCACCGCGATGGACGTCTTCCTTGGCGGCGTCGGCATCGTCACCCTCGGCCTCGGCGCCGTCGGCATCGTCAACATCATGCTCGTCACCGTCAGCGAGCGCACCAAGGAGATCGGCCTGCGCAAAGCCCTCGGCGCCACCAACCGCAACATCATGTCGCAGTTCATGATCGAAGGTCTCACCCTCACCGGGCTCAGCGGCCTCATCGGCATCGTCGGGGCTGCCGCGCTCATGGCCGCCATGACCGCGGTCGTCGGCGATGGCCTCCGCGGATTCGATCCGCCACGCCTCGTCCCCTGGTCCGCCGCCATGGCCGTCGGAACCCTCACCCTCTGCGGCGTCATCGCCGGCGTCTACCCCGCACGCAAAGCCGCCATGCTCGAACCCGTCGAAGCCCTCAGGAAGGACTAGAAGCCGCACGTCGTTGTCCGTCCCCCCGAAGAGCCCGATTCGAAGCCCAGTCCACGCACCGAAGGCCGCCCAACGGATCACCGACACCGAAAACCGACAACTGAGAACTGAGAACTGACAACTGACAACTGACAACTGAGAACTGACAACTGCCCTCCCCCCCGCAGCCTCAACACCCCGGAGCCCCATGACCCTCTCCCTCTGCAAAGACATCTTCGGGCAGGCCTTCGAAGCCATGCGGCATAACGGCCGGCGCACCGTCATCACGGTGGTCGGGATGGCCTGGGGCATCGCCACCGTCGTCCTGCTGCTCGCCTACGGTGCCGGCTTCGGCCATGCCTGCGAGGCCATCTTCGCGCAGTTCGGCACCAACATGATCGGCATCTTCCCCGGACAGACCAGCGAGCAGGCCGGCGGCGCCAAGGCCGGCGTCAAGGTCCGCCTCACCCTCGACGACGTCGAACGCATCCAGGAATCGGTCCCAGGCGTCATCGAAGTCTCGCCCACCGTCAACAAAACCGTCCCCGTCTCAAACGAGCAGCACCAGTTCTCCTGGGACGTGCAGGGCATCGAGCCCGAACTGATGACCATCCAGAAGATGGATGTCGCCCAAGGGCGCGGCATCACCGCCGCCGACGTGCAGGGACGCGCCCACGTCGCCTTCCTCGGCTCCGAGGCCAAAACCAAGCTCTTCGGCGGAGGTTACGCACTCAACCAGATCGTCCACCTCAACGGCATCAGCTTTACCGTCATCGGCGTCGAAAAAGCCAAGATGCAGGAAGGCGACGACGACATCAACCGCGGCGTCTACGTCCCCTTCTCCACCATGAGCGATATCAAGGACACCCGGTACCTCGACGGCATCTGGTTCAACTACAACGGCGACTTTGAAAAAACCGAACTCGCCGCACGCAAGACCGTTGCCGAGCAGCACCAGTTCCGCCCCTCCGACCACAATGCCATCTACGTCGCCAACATCATGGAGCAGCTCGCCCAGTTCCGGCTCATCTCACTCGCGCTCAGCGTCCTGCTCGCCTTCATCGGCACCCTCACGCTCGGCATCGCGGGCATCGGCCTCATGAACATCATGCTGGTCAGCGTGCAGCAGCGCACCCGCGAGATTGGCGTCGAAAAAGCACTCGGCGCCCGCAAACGCCACATCCTGCTGCAATTCCTCTCAGAAGCGTTCGTCATCACAGGCCTCGGCGGCGGCCTCGGCATCGCACTCGCCTATGGCGTCAGCGCCGCCGTAGGCCGCATCCCTTTCTACAGCGCCATCGCCTCCAACGCCGAGGGCGCAGACATCCAACTGCTCATCTCCGGCCAAAGCGTGCTGGTCTCGGTCGTCATCCTCGCCATCGTAGGCCTCATCAGCGGCATGATCCCCGCCCTCCAGGCCGCGCGCCTCGACCCAATCGAAGCGTTGCGCTACGAGTGAAGGCAAAGGCAACCGCAAGGGCGTCCTGACGCCGGACGGGCGCCACTTCGTGGGGTGAACCGCTGCGCGCCGGGCAAGATCATGCACATGGAACAATCTGGAAGCGCGCGCAGCGGTACACCCCACGAAGTGGTCGCCGCCCGCGATCAGGGCGCACTTGCCGTTGCTCTTCACACTTGTTTACTGCACGTTGGGTTTCAGGGCCGCGGATCGGGTTGCGGTGGTCTGGATGACGACGCGGGTGTCTTTGGTGAAGGCGACGGGCTTGCCTTTGGCGAAGATGCGCTGGTAGATGGAGAGCGCTGCGCCGTAGTAGCCGATGCCGGCAGCGATGTTGGGCCGCTGGGCTGCGGTTCCGATGATGAAGCCGAGCAGGCCGAGGGAATTGGAGGCGACGGCGTCTTTGCCAAACTGGTGGTTTTCTCGTCCGTGATCCTGGTCGAGTGGGCGGGCGGCGAGCGCGAGCAGGATGAGCGGGACGGCGAGCTTATCCTGCGGCTTGGGCTTGACCTGGCCTTCGGAATCCATGGCGAGCTGCGCTTCGGATGCGCTATCTGCTCCTTTGAGCGAGGCACGGACGGACTGCGCTTCGCGGCCGGGGAACTGGATCTGCCGGAAGCTGAACTTGAGCTCGCCGGCACGGGAGAGCTTGCGGGCGGGGCGCGCCTGGGTCACTTCGCCGGTGAGCAGCGAGCCTTGCGGGACGGCGACTGAGCCATCCGGATTGAGGATCGGCTCGGCAACGGTGGCACTGATCTTCTGGCCGGACTTGGAGGTTTCGGAGCTCATGGGAGTCGTCAGGTAGGCCTGCACGATCCAGGTGGGAAGGACGTCAGCTGCCGGCTGTGACGCGAGCGGGACCGGGGCTGCGGTCGGCGTGTAGGGCAGGTCAATCGGCGCGGCCGTTTCGGCGGTCCACGCGGTGGCTTTGGCGATGCGCTGCGGGTGATAGGGCAGCTGACTGTAGGCGAACTGCCTGGCGCGATCGGCTTTATCCGGCCCGGTGATGACGTGGATGCGATCCATGGCGGCGACTTTAGCCTGCGCATAAAGGTGGGCGAAGAGGCCGCCTTTGACGGGCGGAGGAGCGACGAGGCGGTAGATGGGAGCGCCGTTGGAGACGGTGCCGGTGGCGATAGGGATTGCGGTGCCGTCGGCAAGGAGGATCGAATCGAAACGGACGACGGGGCTGACGAACGGTGTGAAGTCCAGGCCGAGACGAGCGCGGCTGCGGAGCGCGCGGTCGGGAGCGAGCGACACGACGGTGCCGTTGATGACGGTGCCGGCCGGCAGGACGAGGCGATTGTCCGCGTAAACGGGATAGATGAGCGCGGCGCGAAGGGGCTCGCCGGCTTTCATCGGGAGATGGTCTGGAATGGAGACCGGAAGCTGGGTGCCGGCCGGGAGGGTGACGGCTCTCGGGGCTTGGGTTGTTTGGGCGAGCGCAACGCACGGAGCCAGCGACAGGGCGAGGAGGGGCGGGGTTCGAATCATCTTCTTTCAGACTACGCGCATCACCTTAATGAACGCTGAAGCCGGAGGAATGAATGTTGAAAGAACGAACTCGAGGCCGGAATGCAAAAGCCCGGCACGCGCGCGACGTGCCGGGTGCGAGCGGCGCCGGCTAGCCGAGCTCTTCGAGGGAGTTGGCTCCGAACCTGGTGTACCAGGGGGTCGCGGCTTTCAGGGCTTCGTTGACGTTTGAGATGTTTTCGACGCCCACGGTTTCGAGCCAGTCGCGAAACGCCTTGGGGCCATGCTTCGCGTATACCGGTATGCCTTCCTTCCAGGTAGCGCGGCCGCAGAGAACGCCGTTGAACTTTGTGCCCGACTCGGCGGCTAGGGCGAGCGTTTCGATGAACACGGGATTTGAGACGCCGGCCGAGAGATAGATGAATGGTTTGTGGGTCATGGATTCGGCATCGCGGAAGTGCTGCAGGGCCTCGTCGCGGGTGTAGGCCTTTTCGCCCTTGAAGGATTTCGTGCCTTCGACATAGGCCATTTCGACCGGGACCTCGACCTTAAGGACGTCGACGTTGTAGCGGGCCTTGCCGAATTCAGCCATAGAGCCGGAGACGATTTCCGGCTTCCTAAGGGCGTAGGCGAGAGACTTTTCATCGCCGCCCGTGGCGTCGTAGCCGACGAACTCGAGGAAGAAGGGGATATCGTGCGCGATGCACTCGTCGCCGATGCGTTCGATCCACGCGTGCTTCAGATCGTTGATGGCGGTTTTTTCGAACGGGGTGTAGTAGAGCAGGATCTTGATGCAGTCGGCGCCCGCTTCTTTGAGGCGGTGCACGCTCCAGACGTCGAGCAGGTCGGGCAAGCGGCCGGGCGTTGCCGAATCGTAACCGGTCTTCTCGTAGGCAAGCAGCAGTCCGGCGGAGTTGCGGTTCTTTGCAGCCTCGAGGCCGAACTCGGGGTCGAGCAGGATGGCCGACGCGTGGCGGGTAAGGACCTCGGTGACGAGGGTCTTGAACTCGGCGAGGTCGGCCGGTTCGACGATGCCGCCACGTTCCTTCGCGAGCGATTTCTGAAGCGAGCCGCGCTGATCCATGGCGGCGGCGGCGATGACGCCGCGTGCGTCCGAGACGGCTTTGAGTCCTGCGAGCTTACCGGGTGTGAGCTTCATGGTTCGTATCTCTCCTGATCGATTCGACGGTTGCTTTTGTACAGATGGTGATTTTACCCAGTGGGGTTTCAAGGTTCATGCGTTTGTGCGGTGTTCGGCCCGATTTGTGGGTGGCGCCTTCTCTTGCCTAGAGCGCGGCAGCGAGCGTGGCCGTCTGCAGATCAAGCAGGCTGCGAATGCCGGACTCGGCGAGGTCGAGCATCTGGTTGAGCTGTGCGCGGCTGTAGGAGTCCTTTTCGGCGGTTGCCTGGGTTTCGACGAGGCCGCCCGATGCGAGCATCACGACGTTCATGTCGACAGTGGCGCGGGAGTCTTCTTCGTAGCAGAGGTCAAGGAGGGTTTCGCCGTCGACGATGCCGACACTGGTCGCGGCGATCATCTGCTTGAGCGGATTCTGCTTGAGGGTGCCAGCCTGCACGAGCTTGCCGAGCGCAATGGCGAGGGCGCAGCAGGCGCCGGTGATGGCCGCGGTGCGGGTGCCACCGTCGGCCTGGAGGACGTCACAATCGAGGATGACTGTGCGCTCGCCGAGGGTGCGCATATCGACGACACCGCGGAGCGAGCGCCCGATGAGGCGCTGAATCTCGTGGGTGCGGCCGCCGATTTTGCCCTTTTCGGCCTCGCGGGGGGATCGGGTGAGGGTCGCGCGGGGGAGCATTCCGTACTCGGCGGTGACCCAGCCGCGGCCCGAGTTGCGCATCCAGCCGGGAACGCCGGCTTCGACGGTGGCGTTGCAGAGGACGCGTGTGTTGCCTGCTTCGATGAGGACGGACCCCTCGGCTGTGGAAATGTAGCCGGAAGTGATGCGGGTGGAGCGGAGGGTGTCGGCGCTGCGGGAGTCGGGGCGGAAAAGAGCCATGGGGTGATTATAGGTGGGTTAGGAGTGACTGTTTTTGGCCCAGATCGGAAGGATCGTGCCGAAGCGGGTCTAGATGCGGTTATTTGCGAAAGGGTTTGCAAAATGAGTGGAGTTGTCTGGTCCACGCGCTCCCAATATGGGATTATGATTCTTTTTCTTCCCTAATGTCGCATTGACGACGTTAATGTGGGTTAGATTTGAGCGCATACGAGATTGTTCGATTTGGGAGTTTTCCCGTTTGCCGCTTGGACTGCAGGAGAGGGCCAATGCTTGTGCAGAGTTCAGTCAATAGAGAGGTACACATTGAACTCGTTCGGAGAAATAAGGGAAGTTAACGGACTTCGCGGGGCTATCCAGCCGCGGACGATCGGGCTGCCGCAGGCGAAGGCAGCTCTGCAATCCGAGGTTGGAACACTGGTCCGGGGAGCGCCACTCAGCGTTGTGCCGAGTCGAGTGCCGTTGCGGCCAAATATCGAGGAGCCGGGTCAGTGGGAGGCGCCCACTGAGGGAATGGCTCAGCTTCATCTGCTGGTGGTGGATGACGATCTCGAGGTGCGAGGTGCCTGCGGCGAGATCGCCCGGCGGATGGGTTTCGCGGTGATGCAGGCGTCGGAGAGTTTTTCGGCGCAGGCGATCGTGCGCCATCAGAAGGTCGACCTGGTGCTGATGGACATGCGGGCGTCAGGCATCGGCGGTGCGACGTCGTCGGGTCTGTCGCTGCTCGAAGAGGTGAAACAGCTCCACCCGGACACTACGGTGATTGTGATGACTGCGTCGGCTACGGTGGCGAGCGCTGTCGAAGCGATGCGGCTGGGGGCGGAGGACTACCTGACCAAGCCGTTCGCGCTCGAAGAGCTGCGGGCGATCCTGGAGCGGGCGTCGAAGCGGACGCACCTGAATCTCGAGAGCCGGCAACTGAGGGAGCGGCTACGACGGCAGAAGGGAAGCGGTCCGCTGATCGGGCGTTCTCCAGAGATGGAGAAGCTGTATCGCATTCTGTCGAAGGTGGCGCACTCGTCGCACCCGGTGCTGATCATAGGTGAGAGCGGCACGGGGAAGGAACTGGTTGCGAAGTCGATCCATTACAACGGGCCGCAGGCGGCGAAGCCGTTTGTACCGGTAGACTGCGGCTCGCTGGCGCCCGAGCAGGTGGAGGGCGAGCTGTTCGGGTATGTGAAGGGTTCGAAAAACAGTGACCCAAACGCAGCAAGGATCGGACTGCTTGCCGCCCCCGACGGCGGGACAATTTTCCTCGACGAGATCAGCGAACTGCCGCTTGACCTGCAGGCGAAGCTTTTGCGTGCGCTGCAGGATCGAGCGGTGCGGCCGCTCGGTGGCTCGCATACGGTCCCGATCACGATGCGGGTGCTTGCAGCGACGAATGCTGATTTGCTCGCGATGGTGGGGCAGGGAAAGTTCCGGCGCGACCTTTACTTTCGGCTGAACGTGGTGAGCCTGCGGATGCCGCCCCTGCGGCAGAGGCGTGAGGATATTCCGGAGCTGGCACAGTTTTTCCTGGGACGGATCAAGCGTGATTCGTCGCGATCGCATGAACTTTCTGACAGCGTCCTGCGGGCAATGAATGCGTATGAGTGGCCGGGAAACGTGCGCGAACTGGAGCATGCGATCGAGCACGCGTCCGAGATGAGTTCGGGGCCTGTCATCCATATTGGGGATCTGCCGCCGGAGCTGCAGTCCGTGCATGCACGGCTGACTGCCCAAGTGGAAGCCGAAAGCAAGGATCAGGGCAGCCTGCGGGCCGGTGCGGCAAGCCGGATCCTCTCGATTGCGGAGCTGGAGCGGCAGGCGATCCTGGGCACGGTTCGCCAGTTGAAAGGAGATAAGCTTCTTGCGGCAAAGCTGTTGGGAATCGGAAAGACGACCCTGTACCGGAAGCTAAAGGAATACGGGCTCGCCGAAGAACTCGGTGCCTGAATGGGGGGAGGTAATTTTCCGCCGGATCGAGCGGGAGCACTGGTGTGGGGTCGGCCGAAAGCTCGGCGCAGGGAATGGTGTGGGTCTGGCACGAGTCGTTGGCACAGCAAATAGAGAAGGAGCCGGCCATGACACGAGATGTACTAATGATTGCTCCATTTGACGGACTCGATCGATGTGCGCAGAGCTTGTCTGAGCAGTTGGGCAGAAAGATCGAGATCGCCTCTAACCGCCGCAGTGGCCTTGAGGCCTTGCGACACGATCGATGGGGCGCGGTGGTGCTCGATGAGAGCCTGGCCGAGGCTGATCCGGCGTGGGCGGAGCAGGTCTGGCTGCAGTCGGGCATGGCTGTGACGCTCGAGGTGAACTTCGCCATTTCGGGTTGTGCAAGGCTGGGCCGGGAGATCAAGGCGGCGCTTGACCGGCGATCCGGCGAGCAGTCGGTCCTGCGCCGCGCGGTTGCGGTCGAGCTTGAGCATGACCTGCGCTCGAGCCTGACCGGACTGCTGTTGCAGAGCGAACTGGCGTTGCAGGAGCCGATGATTCCGCCGCTGCTTGAACAGAAGCTGCGGCATATTCTCGAACTCGCCTGCACGATGCGGGAGCGTCTTCGATGTGAGGCAGCCTAAGCTGGTCGCGGTCAGGACCGCGGGTTGACTGCGGGTTTGGCCGAGGCGTCCCTGCGCCTCGGAATGCTATCGTGTGAAGGCACCGGCTGAACGGCCTCCGCGCCGTGGCGGACTCCTGTCTTCGGACTCCGCAGCAGCAGGATGCGACTGCCGTTGGGGGATGCCATGCACTGTGCGCACACGAAAGAGATAGTTCCGGGAATCAAGCGGTCCGGCGATGGTTGCGTCGAGTGTCTAAAGGCAGGGATGACCTGGGTTCATCTGCGCGAGTGCCTGATCTGCGGTCATGTGGGATGCTGCGACTCGAGTGTTGGACGTCATGCGACCAAGCATTTTCATGCGACGAAGCACCCCGTGATGCGGAGCATCGAGCCGGGTGAGAGCTGGCGGTGGTGCTACGTCGACGAGGCGATGGTCTAGTTCGCGCCCGCCTTTCTGGCGACACGCGCGAGATTCAGGCGGGTGTTTCGATCATGCTCTACACGCCGATGCCGATGCCGATGCCAATGCCTGGGCTGGAACGCTGCGTAGTCGTCAGACTCGGAAGTCTTTGCGGCCGTGGTTAGTGACCAAGGGGTCGGTGGAGGTTGAGGGCGCGGAGGTCATCGCGCAGTTTCGAAAAATGGAAGCCGGTTGGGCAACGCTCGTTCTCGTCAACCCAGTCGGGGCTCAGCACTGCATAGGTTTCGGCGTTGTAAGCCTGGTAGAAGCCCCAGCTCATCAGTTTGAGCAGGCCCCAGCTCACCACGTAGATGCCGTCCGGACCATAGCCGATGGCGGTAACGCAATGGCCATTGGCTGACTGAGGTTGCACAGCTGCGGCGGGCTGATCCTGGGGAACGCACCATGGGATCGTGGGCCAGGTTTGCGGATCGCCGGCGCAGGCGAACTGCGGCAGGTCGAGCCCCACGTAGGCGCTGCCGAAGAGGTGGATGATCGACTTGACCGGTTCGGGGAGCTGGGGCCGGGCTGCGACGAATGAATTGATCCGGTGGTCGCCGATGCCGGTGTTGCGCCAGTACTTGAGGGCGGCCAGCATGGACACGCACTCCATCAGGCGGTCGTTGGTCAGCTCGGCATGCGCGCGGATGATGTCCTGATCGGTGAGGAAGAGCTCGCTCTGGTTTGCGGCTTTCCAGTGGTGGACCATGTGTCCGGCGGCGGCGGAGGTGCAGCAGTTGAACTGGTCGTTGGCCAGCATCGGCCAGGCGGCAGTCGTCTCCAGGAGTTCGCGGGCGGGCGGCGTGGGCAGCCCGGCGACGTAGGTGTCGAGCTGAATTGTCCTGGGGTCATACCGTGACTGAACTCTTCCGAGCTTCATGGGACCTCCGGTGGGTCGAGGGATGGGCGAGCTTCATGCGCGTGATGAGCTGGTGGTACCGCTCGTCGTGCTGAAGCGGCTTGAGACTCGGGAAGACAGTAACGTACGCGATGAAGATGTCGCGCATCTGTGAAGCGCGATCGAGCCAGTGGAACGCGAGGTCGTGCTCCTGAAGCGATGCCGCGGCGACGGCGATGGCGACCGGTAAGGGCTGGCCATTTTCGGCCATTGCAAGCAGGTCCTCGAGCACCTTGCGGGCCTTGGCACGATCACCATTGCTGACATGGGCCTCGGCGAGCCAGCCGAGGAGAAGCGGCATGCGGCTCTGTTCAAGCCCCTGCTCGAAGGTTGCGACGGCTTCGCTGGCGCGTCCGGAAAGAACCTGCGCCATTCCCAGCGCGTAGTAGAGCTCGGAGTACTGTGGCGAGGCGGCAAGCGCGGTTTTCGCCAGGAGAATCGTGTCATCGTGATTGCCGAGGTAGACGTGCAGCAGGGCTTCGGCCATCAACAGGGGCGTCGAGAGCGGATCGCATGCAAGGCCAAGCCGGGTCTGCTCCAGGGCTTCGTCGAGCAGGCCCTGTGTCATGAGGAGCGAGACGTAGGACGAATATGATTCCCCTCGCTGGGGACGGAGTTCAAGTGCCTTGACGATGTGTTCGCGGGCACCCTGCCAGTTCCAGTCGTAGAACTGGAGAACGGAGGCCAGGGCGAGGTGCGCTTCGGCCAGATTGGGCTCGAGCGCCAGAGACTGGAGAGCAGAAGCGCGGGCCAACTGCCAGGCGTCGTGCGGTGGCATCAGGCCGAGCGAGCCCTCGAGCGAGTGGTAGTCTGCGATGCCGGCATGCGCGACGGCGGAGGTCGGGTCGAGCTTCAGCGCCTGCTCGAAGTAACGACCCGCGAGCTGAATGTCCGCGATCGTCTTCCTTTGCCAGTGATACCGGCCCTTGAGGTAGATCTCATAGGCTTCGACCTGCATCGGGTTGCGCGGCTGAAGGTCGGAGAAGCTCAGGTCGGGAGCAAGTCTCTTGCGCAATGCGGCTACGACGGCGGCGGCCAGCTCATCCTGGAGTTCGAAGATGTCCGACAGCCTGCGGTCAAATCGTTCAGACCAGACGAGAAACCCGTTGTGGACATCGGTGAGCTGCGCGCTGACCCGGACGAGGTTTCCGGAGCGCCGCACGCTTCCCTCGAGGACGACGTTGACCTCAAGAGTCTGGCCGATGTCGCGGATATTCTGGTGGGTGCCTTTGAAGGAGAACGCTGAAGTACGAGAGACCACGCGCAGACCGGGAAGGGCCCCGAGTGAGGAGATCAACTCGTCGGTCAAGCCGTCGCTGAAGTATTCGTTCTCCGGATCCGAACTGACATTGTGCATCGGGAGCACAGCGATCGAGAGGCCCCCGCGGTGGACGTGGGTGTCGGCATGCGAACCGCCGTTCGCCGCATGAGGGGCGGTCTCGTTTCCACCATCCCGGGGCGATGGAACCTGGACGGTCATCGCCCGGGGGACTTCGGCCGTAACTTCCTCGAGTTGCGTGAGCAGCCGGATAAATTCGCCGGCCGAAGTGTGCCGCTCATGCGGCAATTGGCGCAGGGCGCGTTCCACCGCAAGATAGATTGAGGGTGGAAGGTCGGGCCGGGCCTTGTGCAGCGGGGTATACCTGCCGGAGGTGATCGCGGTGATGGTGGCAGAGTGGGTCGGCTGGCCAAACGGGGTATGTCCGGCGGCCATCTCGTACAGCACGACGCCCAGCGCCCAGATGTCCGCTCGATGATCGACGTCGCTGCCGGCAAGCTGTTCGGGCGGCATATAAGCCAGCGTTCCCATGACGGTGTGCGGCATGGTCAGGTGATGTTGCTGCGCCATGCGTGAGAGGCCGAAGTCCAGAATCTTCACGTCTCCGGACTGCAGCAGGAAGATGTTGGCGGGCTTGATGTCGCGGTGGACGACGCCAGCGAGGTGAGCGGCGTGCAACCCGCGCGCTGTTTGTTCGCCGATCGTGCGGAACAGAGGAAGCGGGAGCGGCCCCTTCTTCAGCAGTTCGGTCAGCGTCTGGCCGCGGTAGTAGGACATCACGAGCAGCAGAGAGCCATCTGGCGCTTCTTCAACCGCATGAATCGTGCACAGGTTAGGATGATCGATCGCGGAGGCTGCCCGTGCTTCGCGCAGAAAGCGTTCCCGCGCAACCCGGTCGGACGAGATGGACGGCTGCAACAGCTTCACGGCGACAGTGCGCCCCAGACGGTCGTCTTCCGCTTTGTACACAACGCCCATGCCCCCCTCGCCAATCTTCTGGATGAGGCGGTAGTGGAGGAGCTTGTCGCCGGAGGTAAATGCCGTCTGCATGAATGGGTTTCGGCTCCTCGCTAAGCGAGGACGGGGCTTGGTGCGCGAAAGATAGTAGCGCCCTGCACGGGATCGTCGGCGCGATCGAGATGTTCAAGAATGTCGCTGAAGACGTCTTCGAGCCGGGCGATGGTCGTGATCGCGCTGACCGTGATGAGGTCCTGCAATTCGGGCGTCAACTTCAGCTGGTCGAGCATTGCGTCGAATTCGGCGACGTGAGTTGGGTCAAGCGTCGCGTGCAGGACGTGGCCGGACATGGACGAGAGCGGGATGCCGGTGCGGGCCGAAACTTCCTCGAGGAAGTCGATCAGGGTCGGCGCCTCAAGCACCGCAATGTATCCAAGATAGGCGATGGGATGGACGTGCAGCATCCAGTAGTACTGGGCCCCGACCAGAGCGGCGACACTTGGATAGGGAAGGCGGCCCCGGATCTGATGACCGCCGAAGCCGAAGCTGGCGAGGTCAGCTTCGAGCCAGGTCTCGTGGCCCTGCTCCTCCTCCGCGTGTTCGAGCAAGTAGTCGCTCAGCCAGTTGCGGTGCGAGTCCGCAATGGGCAGTGCGGCAGCGCGCTCGGCAGCCAGGCGCATCGCGGGTGCGGAGCTTGCCGTGACTCCATGCATCGCGAAGAGGAATTCGGGAAAGTTTTCCGCCAGCCGCGGGTGAAACCAGACGCTATGGATGCGCGCGTCAAGGGGTCCCCGGATGAGAGTGATCGTCCGGCGAAGCCGTTGGCTTTGGGTTTGGGAATGCATCACGTCGCTCCTGAACCTGGGGTGGCGAGCGTTGTCCACGTGCACGCTTACAACAGCATCGTGCCCATGCGGTGTCCGTCGCCATCCGGCACCTTCTTGGTAAAGAAGTCGTCACCCAGCTTGGCACGCACGGAGATGAGCGCATCCACCTCGCTGCCGCTCAACTGATTGATGGTGTTTGTCTCGTCATCGGTCAGGGTGTGCTGGACCTGGATTAAACCAGCCTGCTGGAGGCGATCTACGTTGCTCATGGAGTCCTCTGGGCGAAGATGATGGTGTTGCTGGAAAGCTGGCCCGGGTCGCGTACCGGATATTAGCACAGCAACCTGCCCTCAATAACGACTCGCGAGCGCGGCGTGCATCAGTGCCGGGACAAGCACTTCGTCGAGCGAACGCGGCGACAGACTGGCGAGGGAAGAGAGGACGGATTGCGCTGGAGTGCAGGCCGTAAACCGGCTGGTGACGGGGTGTCGCAGGTTCGAGGCGAGAGTCCGGGTGCCGGCCGGGATGACAAATCGCGGTATCTCTGCCGCGAGGAGTGCCTGGGCTTCAGCCCGCAGAATGGCGGGTACTGACGGCGGTGGGGACTCGTTTCGAAGAGTGGCCATGATCGCTCTCCGGCGCCCGGCAGCCGAGCGAAGATGGACCGGAGCGAGCGAACGGCTGATCCATCGGGAGTACGTCAGGGTTTCGCGGATCACGATGCGCGGCGCATGGTCCTGTTCGAGCACATGTCTCCAGGTGGAGCAGGGACGCAGGAGTTGCTCGCGGAGCGCGATCAGAGTCGCCGCTGCCTCGCGATAGCCCTCGACTAACTGCGGCAGAACGCTGATCGGGGTCGCTCCGAGACCGGGTGCACGAGGCGGCGTAAATTCGGCGTCGCGCGGCTCGAAGCGCCAGGACCCATTGCGGGAGATAGCCCAGCCGGGAAGCGAGAGAGATTCGACCTGGCCCCCGCGACCGAAGAGCCCTGAGACGTCCGTGCGGCCGGGAACTATCGCAGCAGGCAGCAACCCGGTAGCGAGCAGGGTTTTCCGGGCATCCGTAAATGCCCCTGGTTCGGGCCCGCGGTATGGAGTCGCCAGGCATTCCGCATCGGTCACGGCGGGCCCGTCGTTCGTTTGGAGCACGTTTCCAAGGTGCAGGTCGGTCATGCGCATGTGCTGGGCGAGACAAAGGAGCGCCCCCGAGCGTTGCCAGTAGGTCGAGGACAACGGCCCGCCATCAAGGGCGCCCGGGATCGCCTGAGCCCACCCGTATTGCCATCTGCTGCCTCGGGCAAGAATCAGGCTGCACGGCATGGCGAGGCTCGCATTGCAAGCTCCAACAAGTTGCAGGAGCGTGGACCAGAGCCATTCGCCAGTAACCGGCCGCGGCTTGTAGTAGAAGACCGAGCCGTCCGCGAAGACAAACTTCAGGACGACATGCCCTCCTCCGTGAGGATCCGAATCCGTTCCGGTGATGCTGCGAATCGGGCAGCGCCGACGGCTACCAAAGAGCATCGCCTGGTCGCAGCGCAGCCGGTCCAGAAAGGTGGCCGTAGCGGAAACATAATCATTGGTAGCGCGGCGAAGCAGGGGGTCGAGTGCGGCCAAAGCGAAGAAATTACCGTCGGTTGCTGCAAAAGCCTGGGTCAGCAAGGCGGTGAGGCGCTGGGTGAACTGGCCTTCCAGGGCCCTAAGGGGCAAGGGTGACCCTGCAAAGAAGTAGTGTTCCGAGGTGACGCGGCTTCGCAACAGCTTCCTGGCGCGCTCAACCCATGGCTGGATGATCGCTGCGAGCGCCGGGTGGACCTCATCCGGCGTCGCGTAGCGCACTCCCTCGACGGGCAGCAGTCTCCGCGGCCCCAGCCCGGCAGTGCCAAAATTCACGAGCAGATCGGAGGATTCGAGACCCTGGTCAAGTCGCATTGCTTCTGCCTCATAGCCACGATTATCCTGCACAATCTGCGGACTGAGACACCGCCGAAAGATGGCAATGCGGCGTGATGAATCCCTTGCGGGGTCATGTAGAATCCGACACACCGTTGCGGCCAGGCACAAAGGTTCCGCCAACAAGACAGGTAGGCACGATGCGCTTTGAATTGCTCGATGCAGGCGTCACCAGGACCGTCAAGATCACGCAGGATCCGTTCACGTTTGGACGTCTCCCGGAGTGCGATGTTGTGCTTGCGCATCCCTTCGTCTCGCGCCAACACGCTCAGATACGCCACGAGGGCGACGTCCATGTCCTGGCGGATCTGAAGAGCCGCCACGGAACCTTCGTCAACGGAAAACGCCTGGAACTTGAGTGCGCCTTAGTCGTTGGCGATGCGGTCACGTTTGGCGCGCCGGACGGACCCTCCCTGCGCGTTCTCGCAGAGGAAGCGGACTCAAGCTCGAGTCTTCGCGACCTCATTGAGCAGATGCCATCCGGTCCGCAGCATGGCACCGGCCTGGAGAAGCTGCGCTGGTTTTTCGAGTCGGCGCGCAAGCTCGAAGCTTTTGGTTCGGTCGATCAGATTCTCGGCACGCTGCTCGAGATCACACTCGAACTGACCAAGGTCGAACGCGGCTATGTCTACCTATTCAATGAAGCAGGGAAGCTTGAGCTAGTGCTCGGGCGGGATGAAAGCGGCAAGTCGGTGGACGACGCAACGCTGTCGCGCGGGGCGATCGACCAGGCCATCAATACTTCGAGCGCCTACATCCTCACCGATACGCTGAGCGCCGAGAGCCGCACCGATAGCATCGTCGCCCACAGCATCCGCAGCGTGATCTGTATCCCGTTGCGACGTCATCGCGGCGGATACAAGGGCCAGAGCGACCTGCTTGGCGTGCTCTATCTCGATAGCCGCATCAAGCCAGGTAGTCTGAGCGGGATCGACAGCGATCTTCTACGAACGATCGCAACCAACGCAGCCGCCCTCATCGATAACGCGCAACTGGCACTCGCCGACGAGCGCGACCGCAAGAACCAGGAGGAGCTCAGCATCGCGGCGGAGATCCAGAAGAGCCTGATGGTGCGTACGCTTCCTACGCTGCCCTACGCGACCCTTGCCGCCCGCTCCATCCCATGCCGCGAGGTAGGCGGCGACTTCTTTGACATCCTCAGCCAGGATCAATCGCTCGCGGTAGTCGTTGCGGATGTGTCGGGGAAGGGAATCTCGGCGGCCATCCTCGCCTCCACCCTGCAGGGCATGGTGTATTCACAACTTCTGGCCAATCAGTCGCTGGTCAACATCGCCACCGTGATCAACCGTTACATCTGCAGCAAAGGCATCGGCAAATACGCCACGATGGCAATTGTGCGGCTCGACGCCGAGGGCAATGTCGAGTACATCAACTGTGGGCACATCCCTCCGTATCTGCGAAGTGCGGAGGGCTGCACCCGCCTGCCCGAAAGCAACTTGCCGGTCGGGCTGATTGCCGAGGCTGTCTACGAGTCGAGCAAGGTGACGCTGAAGCGCGGAGACCGGATTCTCATCGTGACGGACGGTGTTACCGAAGCCGAAGACGAAAGCGGGGAGTTCTTCGGAGAGGATCGGTTGGGACAGGCGCTCGACGACTGTGCCGGTTTTGAGACGATCTATTCTTCGATCAAGGCCTACTGCGGCGCCGTTCCGCTGAATGACGACTGCACCATGGTCGAGGTCACCTTCGCCGGCTAGGCCGCCCGACTGCTACTTAGCCTCTGCGGGAGGCACGGCGTTCGCATCGCGGCTTTTGTCCTTGATCTCTCGGTAGGTCTTGAACTCACGCTCGGCGTCGCTGGTGCGTCCCGCCTTTCGATACGCCGTGCCCAGCTGGTAGTGCACGTAGTCCCTGGAACCATCTGCCTGCTCGGATGCTTCAAGGTGGGGAATGCTGTCGTTCACATCTCCCTCGGCCAGCAGCAGCTTGCCGAACTCGTACTGCGCCTGCGCGTGCTCCGGATGCTCCTTTGTGGTGGCTTCGAGCAACGCGCGCGCTTCGGCTTTCTGCGACGTCTGCAGCAGCGCGAAGGCCAGCGACGTCCGTACGTTGGGGTTATCGGGGGTCTGCGCCAACTCTTCGCGCAGCTCGGGAATCGCCTCTGCCGGCCGGTCCAGGTGGATCAGCGACTCTCCGATCTCGTAGTGCGCGAGCGCCAGGTGGGGATCACTCTGGAGCGCTTTGCGATAACAGGTCTGGCTGCCGGCATAGTTTTCGGTATCGATATAAAGGTGGCAGACAAGGGGCAGAAGATCAGGCGCCAGCGCCTTTGCCGAGAGCACATCCGCCATGTGATTGGCTTCCTGCGAGCGGCCGCTTCGTGCCAGCGCGAAGGCGTAGGAATAGGCCGTCGACGGGTCTTCAAGAGCAAGCGATTCAACCGGAGCAAAGCTCCGGGACGACTCAGCAAAGTTGCCTTGTTCGAACTGTGCCAGGGCAAGCATCAACTGCGCGTGGCCGTCGATCGGCTGCTTCGCCGCTGCCTGCCGGTCGCGATAGAGTGCCAGCGCGCGGGCAGCCTCCGCATTGTCTTTGAGCCGGAAAGCGGCGACCCCCAGGTTGCGAAGCACCAAGGAGTTTGTGTCGTCCCACCTGGTCGATTGCTGGAAGTCGCGCAGGGCCGCATCGTAATCATGCTGGCGCGCTTCGGCCGTTCCAAGATCGTTCAGGCTCGCGGCGAGCAGCGTATGCAGTCTGGCTTCGGCTTCGTCCTGCAGCTTGCGCGTCGCCAGGTTCGCATCCGATTGCAGCTCGGCAGACGCCGATGGGGGCACGACCGCAGCCAGGCTGCTCAGCGAAGAGTCCGGCCCCGCCCCTTTCTCGGTAGCCGCGATGCTCTTCCCGCTGAGCGCCACCGCAGCCTGTTCCGCCGCCTTGTAGCGCGCCAGCAAAGCCTCGCCCTCCGGCCTGTGTCCCTCTGCGATCAGCAGTCGTCCCAGCGCAAAGTAGGCGCGCCGAACCTGGTAGCCATTGCGCGCCTCATCGGTGCCGGTCAGATCGATCGACTTCTGCAGATAAAGCTTGGCCTCGGCTGCGTTATGCTCGCGGTTGGCGTTGTTGCCGAGGTAGAGCCAGACCTCAGGCTGGGTCGGATCAGCCTCTGCCGCCGCATGCAGATGCTGATCGGACGACGGCAGGTCGCTCCCGTCTGTCGACTCGAGCGCACCCAGGTAGAAGTTGCTCACGTATTCGTGCGGGCTTTGCGCAACCGCTTTGCGCAGGTGCTGAAAGCTGTCCGAGTTTGGTCCCCACTGGTTCATCTGCAGGTAGGTCAGACCAAGGAAGAACTCCCCATGAGGTGCCATGGGGTCTTTGACGAGGCCCGCCTTCAGACTCGCGACAGCATCCTCCATGTAGCCGGCATCGCGATACGCGTCGCCGATCGCGATATACCAGATCGCGGTCTGCCCGGAGACTTCAATCAGCCGGTGAAAGATCGCGTCTGCCTTCGCCTTCTCGTGCAGACTCAGGTAGGTGGCGCCGAGAGCAAAGGCGGTGTTCGAGTCCGACCGCAGTTCAAGCGCATGGGTATGCGCGTCTACTGCCTCCTTGCCGCGGCCGGCATCGCGCAGTGCGCTTCCGCGAATCATCCACGCGTTGGCGTTGTTCGGCTCTTCCGCGATGACGGCGTCGGTTTCACCAATGGCCGCGGCGGTGTTGCCCGAGCGCAGCAGCGCCGAAGCAAACTCAAGTCGGCGCGCGGTCGAAGGAGCCAGCGCCAGCGACTGCCGGTAAAGATCGATCGCCTCCTGCGGCTTGCCTTGCGCAAGCCGGAACTGCGCCAGCAGGAGATAGATCTGCGCGTTGAGCCTCCGCGAAGCGTCCGCGATCGTGACCGGATCCCCGGCGTTGACCGCCGCAGCCTGCACCTGGAGCAGCTTCGCGAGCTCAGCAAGCATGTCCCGGGCGGGTGAGGAAGGGAAGGGAGCGGGGGTCGCCTTGTTGCCGGCCGGGTGTTGATGCGTCTGCGCGTGCAAGGGCAAGGAGAGAATGGCCAGCACTGAGGCCAGGAGTCTGAGCCGTAAGGAGAAAGACGGAAACACACTACGATGGTGCCACATTCGAGGGGTCCTGCTGAAGCGTGTGCCGGGAAAAGCAAGGAGGCAGAGCCGGTTGGCTCTGCCTCTTTGGGTTGAAGTTTCGGTGTGAGTTAGAACTCGACGTGCAGGCCGTACTGGAACTGCCGCTGGGCATTTCCAACCAGGCCGGTCGCCGTACCGAAGCTCGTGTTGCGCGTCTGCGACGTGACAACGTTGTTGGTAGCCGAGCACGGTGCGTACACCTGTCCGGTTACCCCAGCGCCGTCTACTCCTGTAAACGTCGAGCCGCAGTTGATGTTGTTGATCGCGGTTGTGTTCAGCTGGTCCGCGCGGAAGTTAGCGTGGTTGAACAGATCAAACGCATCGAAGCGGAACTGAAGCGTCGCACGTTCGCGAATCTTCCAGTTCTTGTCGATCGAGAGATCCGTGTTGACGAGGCGCGGTCCGTGGCAAGCGCCGCGGGGAGCAGTATTTGCGTTGTACGAGCCCAGCTGGTAGCCGATCAGCGTGAACGAATTCGCGTTGATGACCTGGTTGCCGCCAATGCCGGTTCCGCTGTTGCAGGAGGCGTTGGCAGCGATCAGCGGACGCTGGTTGCTGGTCAAGCCGGTCTGGAACAGCGCACCGACCGTGCTCGCAGATCCCGCCACCAGGTTGGCACTGTTCTCGCCTGCGCCCCCCTGGAACACCGTGAAGGAGTTACCGGAATCGGCAGTGGTGATGCCGGTCAGCTCCCAGCCGCCGAGCGTCTGCCGTGTCAGTTCTCCATGATTCTGCAGCCGAGGCAGCAGATACGTGAAGTTTGACACGAAGATGTTCGGACGGTTGGTTGCCGCATTACCGCGATCCAGCCGCGGATTGCTTGCGACCGTAAAGCTCTGCGCACCGGATCCACCGCTGGAATCGTCAGTGACGATGTCAGCAATCGAGTGCGACCAGGTATAAGCCGCCTGCAGTCTGAACTGCGAAATCTGCGTGCGGAACAACACCTGGAGGCCGTTGTAGTAGGAGTCGCCATTGTGCGACCAGTAGGTCAGCGATCCAAAGTTGGGGAAGGGCCGGAAGCTCTGAGTCTGGCTCGCCGGGGCAAACGTGGCGGCCGCCCAGTTCTGCGGCTGAATGCTGTTGATGTCGTAGCTCGAGGTGAGGTGCTCACCACGATTTCCGACGTAGCTGACCTGGAGAAGCGTGTCCTTCGCAAGCGACTGCTCTACCGTCAGGTTGTACTGCATTGCAACGGGAACGGTGTTATCCGGTGAATATCCGCCGGCCGGGGACGCTGAACCAGCACCGAGCGAAGAGGGAGTTGCACCGCCGAGAGGACGAGAGAAGTTGCTGACCGTTACAGCAAACGGCGCATTGGCCACCAGGGTGTAACGCGAGACGCGTTCACGCTGATAGAACATGCCGTAACCTGCACGGACCGCGGTCTTGCCATCTCCACGCACGTCGTAGGCGATACCCACGCGAGGCGAGAACAGGTGGTTGTTGACGTTGACAAGGTACTTGTTCGAAGCAGGCGTTCCGGAGCTGAAGCTTGTTCCGAACTGCTTGTTCGCGTCGCCGCAGGGATCCTTACCCGGAACCGTCCGCAGACCATTGCAGGCATCGGAGGAAGGCTTGGTCGGGTCATAGAGGGTCGGATCGAAGTTGGTCTCGAGTCCGTTCGGCTGATACGTCGGAGGCAGCATCGAGTAGCGAACGCCGTAGGTCAGGGTTGCACGCGAAGTGGCCTTCCAGGTATCGCCAACATAGACCTCGCGATCACGCCAGCGAAGCTGGGCGCGGATGTTGGTTGAGGTCTCGGACAGGGTGAATGGATTGCCCGGAACCAGAACGTTGCCAAGCGGGTTGCCCGTCTGGTCTCCGCCCTTGGTCGTGTCTACCTGGTAGTCGGACGCCGAGAAGGTCGGATGCTCGGAAGCCGAGGTGCTGGTGTCTTCATCCTTAGCGTTGAAACCGAGGAAGAATCCGGCCTTGATGGTGTGGCTGCCTGCCAGCTTCGAAACATCATCCCGGACGGTGTAGATGTCCAGCTTGTTGTTCCAGGGCGCGATGGTCCAGATGTTGTTGTTGTTACCGTACTGCTGCAGGCCACCCCAGATGGTCGGAATGCTGCCCGCCTGGTTTGTCTTCAGCGAAGTCGGATAGAGAGTTGGAATCGCGCTGTTGAGCTGCGCGATCAGGCCAGGGTTTGTGCCGCCCGGTGCGATATTGATGCGATTGTTCGAATACGCAAACTCCGCATCGTTCACCAGGGTGTTCGTGATCGTGCTCGTCACGCGACCAATCACCTGCTTGGACGGCTGCGCCCAGCTGCTGTTGATCGTCGGGAAGATCGAGTCGCCCCAGTACTGATTACCGTTGTAGGCCGGATTCGTCCAGTTGTCCTGGACATAACGACCCATCAAGGTGTTCTTCGAGTTGATGTTGTAGTCGGCACGGACGTTCTCCTGCCGCCACTTGAGGAACGTTGGCAGGGATTGCGACCAGTTGTTGCCGCTCGCATCCGGTGCCTTGTTGGGCAGCGTGTAGTAATCCGCCAATAAAACGCCGGCCGGATCCACCGCGTTCAAAATGTGCGCATTGCCATTCTTCTGAAACTGTGGCGCGAAGGTTGGCTGAGTAGCACCGCAAGATGTGTTTGTGAAGTCGCCGGCAACCTCGGCAGCCGTGGCAACGCAGGCACTCTGGGTGAAGCCGCGGATCTCGTGGTTCCACTCTTCGTTGAAGAAGAAGAAGAGCTTGTCCCGCTTGACCGGACCACCGATCGAGTAGCCCCAGTCATTACGCCGCAGCTTGTCCTTGCCATCGTTGGGCTGGCCAAGACCAGCATTCCGGCGGCTGAAGTAGGTATAGGAGGCAAGCGCATCGTTGCGGCCGCTGTAGAAGGCCGAACCGTGGAACTTGTTCGTGCCCGAGCGCGTCACGATCGAGATGACCGCACCCGAAGCCTGCCCGTACTCCGGACCGTAGCTGTTCGTCAGCATCTTAAACTCGGCAATCGAATCGATCGACGGATAAATCAGAATCGTGCGGTTCGAACCTACGTCGTTGTCATTGGCGCCATCGACCAGGAACAGGTTGTTGGTCGTCGGGTTGCCGTTAACCCGAAAAGTCCACGCCGCCCTGCAGGCCCTTGTTCTTGCTGTCGAAGTTGTTCGCGCCGGAAACACCCGGTCCAAGCTGCGTCAGTTCGACGAAGCTGCGGCCGTTCAGCGGAAGCTCCTTCACCTGGGTTCCGTCGACGATGTTGCCGAGCGCAGCGTTATCGGTCTGCACCTGGATTGCGTTGGCCTCGACCGTCATCGTCTCGCTGACGTTACCGACCGTGAGCTTGACGTCGTTGCGGGTTGAGGTTGCGACGTTGACGATCACGTCCTTGATCACTTGTTTCTCGAAGTTCGTCGCGGCCACGTCGACTTCGTACGTGCCAACAGCGACATCGTCGAAGGTGTACTCGCCCGAACCATTCGTTTTGCCGGTACGCTGTGAGCCGTTGCTTTCATTGATGAGGGTGACGGTCGCATTGGCTACGGCCGCGCCGGTTGTGTCAGTCGCCTGACCCGTGATGCTTCCGCTCGACTTCTGCGCGAAGCTTACGCTTCCGCTGAGCAGAAGCGCGAGGGACAGGTAACGCGTTTTCTGTGAGATATTCATCTGCCTCCGAAGTACTTCAAACCACTCTGTGCCACCTGCTCCAGCGTCTCAGAAGCAACTCCTCCAATCGGATGACCTTGGGGCCAAACTTTTGGATTGATTCTGGGCCTGGATGGAAGTGGCGTCGTACAGTAGGCACCGCGAGTAAAAACTTTGTCAAACGTTATTTTTCGGGGAGTCAAACGCTTGTCCTGAGGCTTATGGCCTTCCGTGCGCGAGTCCGTGCACTCGGTTCTTTGGGTAAACGTTCCCCGGTGAACTACCATTTTTAGTAGCTTTGCGGTTACCCAAGAAAAATGCCGTTTTGGATCGTCAGTGGTGCTACTTCAGGGACGGTCTTACTCGCGCAGGACTCACCACCCCGGAGCCTTCCAGCACCGGATAAAAGTGGTCAGCTGACAGGTCCTTCAGCACCTCGACCTGACCAGACGGCCAGCGAATTTCAACCGACTCCACCTTCGCAGCCTTTCCCAGCCCGAAGTGAATGCGCAGGTCGCTCTGCGACAAATAGCTGCCGCCGCTGCGTACCTCGTCGGTCTGGGTCATTCCGCCGGATCGAATCGTGACTCTCGCCCCGAGCGCAGCACGATTGCTCTTCGTCCCGGCAAGCTCGAATGAAACCCAGTGATTCCCGGGAACCCCGGGGTTGTGCAGCAGCATCGGCTGCCCGTCCAGGTTCTCGACGACGAAGTCGATATTGCCATCGTTGTCGTAGTCGATGGCGGCCAGCCCCCGCCCCACCCGTGGCTCCGTGAGTGCCGAGCCGGCCTGCGCACTCGCATCGCAGAACGTCCCGTTCGTGCTGTTGAGAAATAGGTTCGAAGGCTCCCGGTAGCGCGCGCCCGAAGGCAGAGTATCGACCTGCGGATACACATGCCCGTTTACCGAAAGCAAGTCCAGCCAGCCGTCGTTATCGATGTCCGCAAAGACTGTTCCCCACTTCACATACGGCAGCGAAGGCAGCGCCACTCCCGCGTCGTAGGACACATCCGTGAAGCTGCCCTTGCCGTCGTTGCGGTAGAGCGTATTGAACTCGTCCGCGAAGTTCGTCACATAGATCGAGAACCGTCCGCTGTGGTCGTAGTCGCCGATCGCAATCCCCATCGACCCCTGTTCCGACCCGTCTCCACTGACCGCCGTGCCCGACTCAAGCCCCACCTCGCTGAACTTGCCGCCGCCATCATTGCGATAAAGATAGTTTGGTGTCGAGTCATCCGCCACGTAAAGATCCGGCCGACCCGTCCCGCTCAGGTCCGACCACATCACCCCCAACCCGTAGTAGCCCGGCGCATCATCCGTCCCCGTCGCCTTCGACACGTTGCTGAAGGTCCCATCGCCGTTGTTGTGGAACAGCGAATCGCCCGCCCCGCGAAGCCCCCGCGGCCCGCACTGAACATCGATCCCGCGATACCGGCATGTCGGACTCTTGCCGAAGCCCGGAAGATCGTTCAGCTTGAAGTCCACATAATTGCTTACCGCGAGATCAACGAACCCGTCGCCGTCATAATCGGCAAACGCCGCACCGGTCGACCAGCGTCCATCCGCCACGCCGGCCTTCGCCGTCACATCAGTAAAGGTCCCGTCGCCATTGTTGCGGTAAAGCACGTTGCCGCCGATGCAGGTCACGTACAGGTCCGGCCAGCCGTCATTGTTATAGTCGCCCACCGCGCCGCCCATCGCGAAGCACGGCGTGCCGATGCCGGCCTTCGCCGTCACATCGGTAAAGGTCCCATCGCGATTATTCCGATAGAGCGCCCCCGAAGCCTTCTCGCCCTTCAGACTCATCTCGACCGTAGGCGCGTTCGTGAAGTAAAGGTCCGGCCAGCCGTCGCGGTCATAGTCCATCACGATCACGCCGCCGCTCATCGATTCAAGAATGTACTTCTTCTCAGGCGCGGCAAGATGCGTGAACCGGATCCCGGCCTTCTGCGTTACATCCTCAAACTGCGGCACAACGCGGCCCTTGCATACCTGCGATTTTCCACCCGAAGGCACCGCCTGGGGCGCGCTGTGGGCCTGGCTGAAAACCGCATCGGCGGAGAAATTGAGGAAGAGAAGGGCGGTAACAGCGTGGCGAAGGCGTGAGGAAATCATGCAGGGTCCAATCCGCCAACTATACACCGCTAAGCCCATCCAATTGCCCTTGTCAATGCGCCTGTTCCTGCTTCAGCATGGCACGGGACTGCTCGAGATCCGTGCGCACCACCGAGTCATCCGGGGCCTTCACCAGGGCCAGCGCCAGCGCCTTCGCCGCCTCCTCGTACGCTGCCGTATGAAAAGCCGCGAGACCCAGGTTGCGCAGCACCGGCGGCAACTCCGGGTCCGCCTCTGCGGCGATGCGAAACAACGGAAGGGCCCCCGCGTAATCACGTTCTCGCGCCAGCACAGTCCCCGCATCGTTGAGACTCTTCGCCGCGATCTCTTTCAGGTGTCGCTCGAGATCAAGTTGCTGCTGCGAGGGCGCCGCTACCACGGCCTTACCCGCGGCCGGGCTCGCAGCTCTGCTCTGGGCAGCAGTCCCCGCACTCTCGGATAGCGGCTCTGCCCGGCCGGACTCCGCCATCTTCTGGTGCAGCGCCGCCTCGCGATCTGAAAAACGGGCCGCAGATCCCATGTCTCCAGTCTGCATCGCAACCCGGCTGAGCGCAGCATAGGCACGGCGAATCTGGTAACCGTTGCGCGCTCCATCGGTAGTCAGCGCCACCGCCCGCTCCAGGTCGGTCCGCGCCTCAGCCAGCTGATCCTGCGCAAACGCATTCATCCCTAGCTGCAGCCATGGATCAGGAATCTGCCCGTCAGCGGTAATGGCGTCGCGCAGCCGCTCCGCCGCCTCGGAGTACCGCTCATACTGCGACAGGATCGATCCCAGATCTTCATTGGTGGAGAAATCTCGAGGCTTGAGCCTCCACGCTGCTTCGAACTCCCGCAGCGAATCCAGGTTGTACTGGTACTCGTTCAACTCCCAGTAGGCGCTGCCAAGGGCACTGTGCGCCGCGGCGTTGTCAGGCTCAAGCGCGACAGCACGATTCAGGTCCGCAATCGTCTTCGGCAGATCACTGGCCGCGTGATACGCATTCGCCAGCAGCAGGTGGGCGGCCGCAGTATCCCCCGTTATCTTCAGCACCTGCTCCCGTGCATGCGCCGCCTCATCCCGGCGTTCGGCACACAGCGCCTGTCCCAGCAGCAGCAGCGCAAGTTGCACACTATGCTGCGGATCGATCGCAGCGTCGTCCACCGTCACCGCATGGTCGAAGGCATCGCTCGCCTCCTTGCATCGGTCGGTCCCGGCATACAGCGTACCCAGCAAAGAGAATGAAAACGATCCAAGCTGCTTCCCCGTCGTCAGAATCTGCGCCGTATCATCCGCGTCGAGCGCCTGCTGCTGCGCCGTGACCAACGTCTCCAAGTGCTCGGCAGATGGCGCCTGCCCCCACGCGCCGTTCCCCGCCAGCACCAGCCAGAGCACAGGCCACAACGCACTCACCCGGCGACTCACGCCCATGCGCGCTAGTCCGGGATCAGCGTCGGATTGCGCACGACGCGGATCATATGATCGGTAAACTTCGAGTGCATCTCCGGCAGCGCGTACTTCGGCATGTGACAGGTCACGCAGCGCGTCTGCGCCACCGGGCACTTCCCCGCAGGCCTGCTTCCAACCGGCACAGAGCCCACTCGATCCGCATGCGCTGACGTCGCATGGCACCGCAGACACGCCGCATCGTAGCTCGCCGCCTCCCGCTGCAATGGCTGATGCGGATCATGGCACCCCTGGCAGGTCAGCCGCATATCTCCCCGCGCGCCCCAGCAGCGGCTCTTCTCCAGTCGATACGCCGGGAACCGCACCGTCTGCAGCCCCGTCGCGCCCATCATCCGCACATCCCACGGCGTGCTGTGGCAGGCGCCGCAAAAGTCCACCGACTGCACCGGCGTCATCTCCGCAGGACTCACAATATGCAGGTTGGCGTCTCCCCCACTCGCCGGCCGCCCGCGCATCGCCGCAATGTGCTCAGCGCCCGGCCCGTGGCACGCCTCGCACCCGATCCCCGGGACGAAGCTCTTAGCCGTAATCGGCGTCGCCCGCGTCATCGCCGTCGTGTGGCACGCAAAACACGTCGTCGCCTCAAAGCCCTCGATGCGCCGCCCCAGCGCCATCTCGAGCGACGCCGGCGGCCCATGCAGCCGGCCCGGCGTTGCGCCAAACCCGTTCATCGTCGCAAAGTAGTTGAACCGCGCCTCGCGAAAGCTTCCCGCATCCCCCTGCCACAGGTAGCTCTGCCCCACCTCGCCCGACCCGAACGCCCACGCCAGGTCCGCTGACTCGCTACCCGATTCATCGCTCACCTTCACCGCGATCGCCTCGCCATGCCGCGCCAGGTCATAGGTATAGCTGCCCGCGCGATACACCTGCTGCAGATGCTGCCGCAACACCTCCGACCGCCCCGCCGGCTGAAGCGTATGCGCCATCTGGCTGGCCGCCTGCGACTTCACGATCCCGGCATGGCACTCCGCACACGCCGCCGAACCCGCAAACCCGTCGCTCGTCTCGACCAGTTTCGTCGGCCACCACGCCCCCAGCGCCAGCCGCTCCTTGGTGGTCATAGAAGTCAGGGAGCCCATCGACGGCGCGCCGTCCGCGGGCCACGACCGCGCCTCGCTCGTCAGAGCAAAGCTGAACGCTGCCAGGCCCAGGATCACGGCGCAGATGGAATACCGTCGCTTCAAGACAGCTAGAATACCGCGCGCCACCCCATTCTGGCTCCCGGGGCCCGCCCCCCGCTCTTTGCTATCCTGACAACGGTCTTCAGGAGAGTTCATGTCAGATGAAGTTGCAGCAGCAGTCACCCCCGCGGTACGCATCACGGTCCGTCCCAACGGTCCCTTCCGCGTCGAAGGCCCCATCGAACTCGTAGACGTCAATGGCGCCGCTTGGGACCTCACCGGCAAGCCCGCCATCTCGCTCTGCCGCTGCGGCCTCAGCTCCAAGCGCCCCTTCTGCGATGGCACCCACGGCCGCGAAGGCTGGAAGTGCGACGCTTCCCCCATCCCCGTTGAGCCCGTCGCACAGGGATAAACTCCCGCACAGCGGCCTCAATCTCACTACAGCAACGCAGCACAAACCAAAATCGGGGTGGACGTGGTTCGAGTTCTTTCAGTAGGAATGCTCCTGGGCAGCTGTGCCTTTGCGGCTTCGTTCGCAACTGCGCAAAATGTCGAATACGTCCGCTCCGAAGCCATGATCCCTGTCCGTGACGGCATCAAGCTTCACGCCGTCATCCTCCGGCCCAAGGGCTCGGAGTCCGGGCCCCAGCTGCCGTTCCTGATGGAGCGCACCCCCTACGGCACCACCTATTACGATTCGAACGCCATCAACTCCGGCAAGCCCGAGCTTGCCCGCAGCGGCTACATCTTCGTCATCGAAGACATCCGCGGGCGCTACGGCTCCGAAGGCAAGTTCGTCATGAACCGCCCCGTCGTCGTCCACACCGCCAAAACCGACATCGACGAGACCACCGACACCCGCGACTCCATCGACTGGCTCCTCAAAAATGTCCCCAATAACGACGGCAAGGTCGGCGTCCTCGGCATCTCCTACCCCGGCTTCCTCGCCATGATGGCCGGCATCGACGCGCACCCCGCCGTCAAGGCCATCTCGCCCCAGGCCCCCATGACCAACATCTGGCTGGGTGACGACTTCTTCCACAACGGCGCCTTCCGCGAGACCTACGGCTTCGATTACGTCCAGCAGCTCGAAGGCCAGAAGACCGACGTCCGCGCCCAGTCCAAGGAAGATACCTACAACTTCTTTCTGCGCAACGTAAACTTCGCCGGCGCCGCCAGGCAGGCCGGCATGGAGCAGCTTCCCACCGCGAAGATGTTCCTCTCACAGCCTGCCTACATCAAGTTCTGGCAGGATATGGCCGTCGAATCCCACCTCGGAAAGGTTGAAGTCCCCACCCTCGAAGTCGGCGGCTACTGGGATCAGGAAGACATGTGGGGTACCCAGGCCGAGTACGCCGCGCTCCATCCACATGACAGCAAACACGAAGTCTTCATGGTCCTCGGCCCCTGGAACCACGGCGGCTGGGCCCGCGGCACCGGCGAGTCGCTCGGCGGCGACTTCGGCAAGATCTCCTTCGGCGGCGTCAAAACCGGCACCGACTACCGCACCCGGTTCGAAGCGCCCTTCTTCGAGTACTACCTTAAAGGCAAGCCGGGCTACGACCTCAAGGGTGTCGCCAGCTTTCGCACCGGCTCGAACACCTGGCAGCGCTACGCCGCATGGCCGCCCGAGGCAGGCTTCAAACCCGCCGGCCTCTCGCTCATGCCCAAAGGCGAACTCGCCCTCACCACCCGCGAGCTGCCCGAAAAGCCCATCGCCACCTACATCGCCGACCCCGCCGACCCCATCCCCTACCGCCACCGGCCCATCCAGGCCACCTACGGCGACGGCTCCAAGTGGCGCACCTGGCTGGTCGAAGACCAGCGCTTTGTCGACGGACGCAAGGACCTCGCCGAGTTCAAAACCCCCGTGCTCGACAAGGACGTCACCGTCACTGGCGACGTGAAGGCAGACCTCTTCGCCTCCACCACCGGCACCGACGCCGACTGGATCGTCAAGCTCATCGACGTCGCTCCCGACGGCCAGCAGACCATGATTGCCGATGAGATCTTCCGCGGCCGCTACCGTAACAGCTTCGAGAAGCCTGAGCCCATCCCCGCAAACCAGGCCGTCGAATATAAATGGTCGCTCCACGGCGCCGACCACACCTTCCTCAAGGGCCATCAGATGCTCGTCGAAGTCCAATCCAGCTGGTTCCCGCTCTACGACCGCAACCCCCAGACCTACGTCGAAAACATCATGTCCGCCCCACCCGGCACGTACAAAAAAGCAACCGTCACAATCTACAGCGGCAGCAGACTTGATTTCCTCACTCCTGCCGAATAAGAAGGGATCAGGCAGCCATGACGCCTCGCTTCTGGGCACTCTGCGCGGCATCGGTGATCGCCGTAAACATCGCGCTGTCCGCTCAGCCCGCGAAGCCGCTTTACACCGTCAACGCAATTCGTTACGGCCGCACTCCCAACTTTCCCGTCAGCAATCTCGTCCCCGGCGCGGACCCGAAGCGAACCATTGGGATGGCACTCATCTATTGGCTTATCCGGGGCCAGGGCCGTACTGTCCTGGTGGATGCAGGTTTCTACCGTCCGCAATTCTTCACCGCCGACTGGCTGCCAACCAGGAACTTCGCCCTGCCCCAGGAAACCCTCGGCCGTCTCGGTCTCAAACCCGCGGACGTCACCGACATCATCCTCACCCACATGCACTTCGATCACGCTGACGGCCTCGACCTCTTCCCCAACGCCAGGGTCTGGATCCAGCATGAGGAGTACACGTACTACACCGGTGCCGCCTGGCAGAATCAAAATACCCACGGTGGCATTGACCGCGACGATGTCCTCGCACTCGTCCGCATCAACCTCGCCGGCCGTGTCCGCTTCGTCGAAGGGGACAGTCAGGAGATCTTTCCCGGCATCCGCTGCTATACCGGCGGAAAACACACCTTCGCTTCGCAGTACATCGGCGTCGCAACTGCCGCCGGAACGGTCGTACTCGCATCGGACAATCTGTACCTCTACGAGAACCTCGACCGCCATCTGCCCATCGCCGCCACCCTCGACCCCGTCGCCAACCTCAAGGCCCAGGACCGCATGCGCAGCATCGCCAGCGAGCCCCGGCTCATCATTCCCGGACACGACCCGGCTGAGTTTGACCGTTTCCCCCTGGTCGCCCCCGGCATCGTAGAAATCAAGTAAGGAGTCAGCCCGTTGTCGATCAAGACCCTCAGCTCCCGCGTCGTCTACAGCAATCATTGGGCTTCTGTTCGCGAGGATGTCATCGAACGCTCAAACGGCGTACAGGGCATTTACGGCGTTATGGACAAGGAGCCGGCATGCATCGTTATCCCGCTCGAGCGCACCGCGGAAGGCGAGTTTCTCTACCTCATCGAGCAGTTCCGTTACACCGTCCAGGGCAGATTCAAAGAATTTCCCCAGGGCGGTTGGGAAGATGTAGATATTGAACCCGACGCTTTGGCCCACGCCGAACTCCGCGAGGAAACCGGCCTCACCACCGGCAAGCTCACCAGGCTTGGCAAACTCTGGATTGCCTACGGCGCGATGCGCCAGGAGCACCACGTCTTTCTCGCCGAACAACTCACTCCAGGCGAGACTGACCCCGACCCCGAGGAGCATGACCTCGTGCTTCACCGCGTATCGGTGCGCGAGTTTGAAGACATGCTGCTCGACGGCAGCATCATGGACAACTGCACCGCCGCCGCCTGGGGCCTCTACCTCGTCTGGCGCAGCCGCCAGCAGACCTGACGCAGCCGCAGGATAAGTGTTGTCGTTCGCAGGAATCTGCTGTTGCCTTCGGCACGCTGCCAGCTGCCAGCACCGTCCCTCTATCAGGTCGAGTGACACGCAATGCGTCCGTCTGCCGCGGCACGTTTTGCGTCTTCGCGCGCAGGCTCCCCGCAAAAGTAACGTCACACGGAAAGCCCGCATCCCAACCCCTGACACCGGATTTCGATCCGCTACCGCATGTGACTTGATCCATGCGGCACGACGAACCGATGAACCGTCCAGGGCGAACGATCCAAACGCAAAGTGCAAAGACAGGGGATTCACGTGGCAGAAACGACGTCAACAAACAAGCTGGTCGATCAGCACGAAATCGGCAACGGCGGAGAGCTTCACCAGACCGCGGGCGGTACCCACCCCGCCATGTCCAACCAGAAGGGCGTCGTCATCGCCGACGACGAAAATTCACTCAAAGCCAACGCGCGCGGCCCCGTGCTGCTCGAAGACTGGCAGTTTCTGGAAAAGTCACAGCACTTCGACCATGAACGCATTCCCGAGCGCGTCGTTCACGCCCGCGGCTACGGCGCCAAAGGATACTTCGAACTCACCGAGTCACTCAAGGACGTTACCAAGGCTGGCGTACTCAACCGCGTCGGCGAAAAAACTCCCGTCTTTGTGCGCTTCTCGACCGTCGCCGGTAACGCTGGTTCAAGCGACCTCGCACGCGATGTCCGAGGCTTCGCCGTCAAAATGTACACTCCCGAAGGCAACTGGGACATCGTCGGAAATAACATTCCTGTCTTCTTCATCCAGGATGCGATCAAGTTCACCGACCTCATCCACTCCGTGAAGCAGGAGCCCGACCGGGGCTTCCCCCAGGCGCAGTCCGCGCACGACACCTTCTGGGACTTCGCGTCACTTATGCCGGAAGCGACCCACATGCTCTTCTGGATCATGTCCGACCGCGCCATCCCGCGCAGCTTCCGCATGATGGAAGGATTCGGCGTCCACACCTTCCGGCTCATCAACGACGCAGGCAAAAGCACCTACGTGAAGTTTCACTGGAAGCCGAAGCTGGGCATGGCCTCCGTCATCTGGGATGAAGCCCTCAAAATCTCCGGCGCCGATCCCGACTTTCACCGGCGCGATCTCTGGAACGCGATTGACGAAGGCAACTACCCCAAATGGGAGCTCGGCGTACAGCTCTTCGATGAAGAATTTGCTGCCGCCCTCCCCTTCGACGTGCTCGACGCCACCAAGCTGATTCCCGAAGAGATCATCCCCGTCAAGATTGTTGGCCGCCTCGTCCTCGACAAGAATGTGGAGAACTACTTCTCGGAAACCGAGCAGGTCGCCTTCGCCACCACCGACGTCGTTCCCGGCATTGACTTCACCAACGACCCGCTGCTCCAGGGCCGCAACCACTCCTACATCGACGTTCAGATTACTCGTCTGGGCGGACCGAACTACTCGCAGATCCCCGTCAACGCGCCGCGCTGCCCCGTCCTCAACATGCAGCGCGACGGCCACATGCAGATGGGCGCGCAGAAGGGGCGCGTCTCCTACAGCCCAAGCTCGCTCGAAGCGGACTCCCCGCGGCAGGACCCGCATGCGGGCTTCCAAAGCTTTCCCGCAACCGAGAACGGCGACAAGATGAAGGTGCGCTCCGAGAGCTTCGCCGACCACTTTTCGCAGGCGCTCGTGTTCTTCAAGTCGCAGACCAAAGCCGAGCAGAACCACATCATCGCAGCCTTCACCTTCGAACTCAGCAAGGTCGACACCAAAGCTGTGCGCGAGCGCATGGTCGGTCAGCTTGCCAACGTAGACCCGCAGATTGCCCAGCGGGTCGCCGACGGACTCGGGATGACGGGCGCGATCAAGGCCATTCCCACCACCGTGCCTGCACGCACCGACTTGCCGGCGTCCGATAAGCTGTCCATCGTAAAGACCATGAAGCCCGGTCTTAAAACGAAGCTTATAGGCTGCCTCATCGCCGACGGCACCGACTCAGCGGCTGTCCTCGCGCTCGAATCGGCGATCGTCAAGGCTGGAGGACATCTGAAGCTCGTCGCCCCGAAGGTCGGCGGAGCCAAGGCTGCCGACGGCTCAATGCTTGAGGCAGACTTCCAGCTTGCGGGCGGTCCCTCGGTGCTCTTTGACGCAGTTTACGTAGCACTGTCTGCCGACGGCGCGAAGCTGCTCTCGACCGAAGCGGCAGCGGTAGGATGGGTGCACGACGCCTACGCTCACCTGAAGGTCATCGGCGCCACCGCCGATGCGCAGCCGCTGCTCGATGCTGCAGGCGTAGTTCCCGACGCAGGCATCCTCATCGGCGCAGAAAACGCAACCTACCTCGATACGGCAGCGAAGGGCCGCATCTACGACCGCGAGCCCTCCGTACGGACCACCTACTAGCAGCCAACTAAGTGCGCCCTGACGCAAGGCGGCGCTACTCGGTGGGGTAAATGCTTCGCGTACTGTCAGGCGAAACAATTTCCTCACCGTAGCGGCCGCCGCCCGCGATCAGGGCGTACCTGTTGTTGCTCGTTAGTTGCTGTCGTCGCTGCCGGAGTCGTCGAACGAACCGCCATCGTCATCGCTCGACCCATCGTTCACATAGTCGGAGTCGTCGCTTGTGTCGTCTTCGCTCGCGTCAGCGTCGTCCGCGTTATCGTCGTCGGTCGTATCGGCAAAGCCTCGCTTATCGTCACCGTCATCGCGCCGGTCCTCGATGTCACGCGAGACGCCGTCATGACCGCGCTCGCCAGAGTCGCCGTAGTAGTTATTGACGATCTCTTCCCGCGGCTGTCCGCCGCCAAATTCGCCGAAGTTTGAGCCGCCGCCGTAGCCTGCGTGCTCGCCAAAGCCATGCATCAGGTGCTCGATGCCTTCGAATGCGATAGCTCCTGCCGCGACGGTGCCTGCGGTCCGCAACGCCGAGCCCAGGAAGCCGCTGCCACCCATCGGTGCGCCGCCGCCGGGCATGCCGCCGCCATACTGGGTCGGCGCGTATTGGGGCTGTCCGTACTGGCTCTGTGTGTAGGTAGGCGAGGGCGGCGGGTAGTTCGGCACGGGCGCATACTGCGGCTGGCCGTACTGCTGCTGCGGGGGCGGCGGGGGCGCGGGCCGGTCGTCGTTGCCGAGCAGGCTGCCCAGAAAGCTCGTGTGCCTCACCGGCGCGGGCGCCGCCTGCTGCTGCTGCTGGCGCCCCTCGTTGAGCTGCTTCTTCGCCTGGTCGAGCGCATATTGCTGCACCAGCACCGTCTGCGCAAGGATGTAGAGCGCGTCAGGATTGCGGCCAAGCGACTGGTTGAGGTACTGCTCCGCCTGCGGGTCTTTGTCCGGCAGGACGGTCTGATTGATGCGGGTGGTGAGGCCTTCGAGCAGTTGCTGTTCCTGCGGTGTCATGGAGTTCCTCGGTCAAGTGTTAAATGTAAGACGCGTGCCTGGGCGACAACGGATGAGAGTACGTTGCGATTTCGGCTTCGGTTCCAGCCTGGCAAGAGACCGCGCGATTCCCGTTCCGGCACGCCTGCGGCCGGCGCTTTTTCGGGGCGGCGACGGCAGAAACGAGGGCTACCCCCTCCCCCCGGGTGTTTTGTGTCAAAAATAACAAAACAAAACACTTAAGGGTGGTCTAACCCCCCCTAGAAGGGGGGCTTATTTTGCACCATTTTCGTTGCACCCACTTTTGCCAAGGGTGGGAGGCGCCTGCGGACGCTGCTTTGGCTGTGACGAGCGACTTTGACCGATTCCCGATATGAGGCCGCACCAAGGGTCAGAGGGCGACCCAGCACCTGGTCTCGGCGGAGCGGATGAGGGCGTCTATGACGGCCATGTTGGCGATGGCGGATTCGAGCGGAACGGGAACCTGCGTATCGTCGAGGATGGCGCGGGAGAAGGCGTCGCCCTGCAGCGTGTACTGGTCGACGGCGTCGAAGACCTCGGGGGTGATGTCGCGGCCAAAGCGGTCGCCGCCATCGTCGATGAAGATCTGGTTGTGCCACTCGGGAGTCGAATTGACTGGCAGCTCGAGCTCGATGCGGCCTTTCGTGCCGACGGCCTGGATGCGCTGGTTCGGCACCATCTGCGTGCTGCAGGAGCAGATGGCGTGTCCGGCAGGAAACTCCAGCAGGAAAGACGTCAGGCGGTCGACGTGGGTCTTCGGGTCGCGGTCAATCGTCGCGATGGCGCGGGTTGGCTCGGCGGGGTGCTCGGGAGTGCCGAAGAACTGCCGTGCGGCAAAGATCAGGTAGCAGCCGATGTCCATCAGCGCGCCGCCGCCCATCTCCGGCTTGTTGCGGATGTTGGACGCGTCGTCGTTGAAGTAGCTGAAGGTGCCGGTGACGAGGCGCACGGGGCCGATGCGGCCTTCGGCGATGAGCTCGGAGGCGCGGACCCATTGCGGATGCAGCTTGACCATGAAGGCTTCGCCGATCTTGACGCCGGTGCGTTCGCGGACTTCGAGCAGGGAGCGCGCTTCGTCGGCGTTCATGGCGATCGGCTTTTCGCAGAGCACATGCTTGCCGGCTTCGGCGGCCTTGATGGTCCAGGGGACGTGCAGGTCGTTGGGGAGCGGGTTGTAGATGGCGTCGATGTCGGGGTCGGCGAGCAGCTCCTCGTAGGAGCCGTAGGCTTTGGCGATGCCGAGTTCGGTGGCTACCGTTTGCGCAGATTCAAGCGAACGAGAGGCGATGGCCGTCACTTCGGCGAACTGGCAATGCTGCATCCCGGGAATGACCTGCTTGCGACCGATCTTGGCGGTAGACAGCACGCCCCAGCGAATTTTTTCCATGCAGTAAGAATAAAAGCAAATGCGTCCTGACGCCGGACGGAACCCACTTCGTGGGGTGGCGGGTTCGCGTGCCTGGCGATCGCAGCTGTCATGGAGCAGCGACGCGAAGCCTCCACCCCGCGACATGGTCGCTGCCCGCAATCGGGGCGCATTTGCTCCTGGCTTTTGCTAGGCTAGGTTCGACGTGGAAGCTTCCGAGGCGGTCCCGATGCTGGATGTTCATCCTCCCCATGAGCCGGTGCATGGCTGGCGCGACTTTCTGCTGCACCTTTTCACCATTACGATCGGCCTGCTGATCGCGCTGAGTCTCGAGGGGCTGGTGGAGTGGCAGCATCATCGTCACCTGGTGCATGAGGCGGAGGCGAGCCTGCATGACGAGATCAAGGGCAATGCGGAGGGCGTGCAGGCGGCGCTGGACGATGTACACCTGCAGCAGGACAAGCTGAGCCGTGATGTGGCGGCGCTCAAGCGGATGATTCACGAGCCGGATGTGAAGCGGCACGAGTCGATGTCGATTGGATTTCACATTGCCGGTTTTGAAAACGTGAGCTGGAAGACGGCGCAGACGACGGGTGCGCTTTCCTACATGCCGTACGGCGATGCGCAGGAATATTCCGATTTATATGGGACGCAGGACGCGATCTATGTCGCAGAAGAGCAGGCGGCGCGCGACGCCATTATCAGCCTGGCACCCTTTGTGAATACAGACAAGAACGATCCCGACCCCAGCCCAGCGGAGGCGCTGGCCATTAAAGACAAGATTGAGGTGTTACAGGGGCAGTTGATCCTGGTGGATTCGCTGATGCAGGGTCTGCGCAAGGAATACCAGAAATTTCTGAAGGCGCATCCATAGGAGCGGTTCTGGCAAGCGAAAGCGCCCTTAGCGCGGGCTTCGACCACCCCACGATGTGGCACCCGTCCGGCGTCAGGACGCAGTTGCCGTTGCTTTTAGTGGATCGTCTTCATGCGGCGGGACATGAAGTCCATGAGGAGGTATTCGCCGAGGGTGTCGGGGGTGGTGAAGTAGGCTTTGCCGCGGCACATGGCGGAGACCTGCTGGACGAACTGGACTAACTGAAAATCGCTGGCGAGCATAAAGGTATTGATCATGATGTTCGAGCGTTTGCAGCGGCTGACTTCCTGGAGAGTTTCGTCGATGACGAGGGGGTCGAGGCCGAAGGCATTTTTGTAGATGCGGCCGTCGGGGAGCGTGAGCGCGGAGGGCTTGCCGTCGGTGATCATGACGATCTGGCGCATGTCCTTGTTTGAACGCTGCAGGATGCGCTGGGCGACGCGCAGGCCTTCGCGGGTGTTGGTGTAATGCGGTCCAACCTTGACCCTGGGAAGTTGCCCGATGGGGATGTGTTCGGCGGAATCGTGGAAGAGGACGAGGTCGATGGTGTCGCCGGGGTACTGGGTGCGGATGAGGTGGGCAAGCGCCATGGCGACGCGCTTGGCGGGGGTGAAACGGTCTTCTCCGTAGAGGATCATGGAGTGCGAGCAGTCGAGCAGGACGACGGTTGCGCAGGAGGACTGGTAGTCGGACTGCTGGACTTGTAAGTCGGAGTACTCCAGATTGAGTTTGCCATTGTGCTGGTTGAAGTCGGTGCCTTCGCGAGCGAAGACGTTGGACAGGGTGGCGGTAATGTCAAGGTTGAGCGAGTCGCCGAATTCGTAAGGCTTGGAGCTGCCGTTGGTCTCGACGCCGGAGGCCTCGTGGCGGGTGTCATGGCGGCCGAGGGAGGATTTGCCGAGCGGCCCGAGGAGCTCGCGCAGGGCCTTGTAGCCGAGGAAGTCCATGCCCTTGTCGGTGACTTCAAAACGGGCACTTTCTCCATCGCCTTCTTCGCCCTGGCCTTGTGAGGGCTGCTCGGCGTTGATGAAGTTTTGTTCCTGCATCTTCTGGATGATCTGATCGATGAGTTCTTCGACCTGTTCTTCGTCGAGGGCTTCGTATTTTTCCTGGGTCTCCTCGTCGAAGAGTTCGCCCGAGTCGAGGGCTTGGCGGATGGCGTCGCGCAGGTTCTCGAGGGTCTGTTCGCCGTCGAGCGACTGGAAACGGGACATGGGGTCCTGAAAGCCGGAGTCGAGGAGGAAGTCGGAGAGGGCCTGCATGAGGTCTTCGAGGCCGAAGGCGTCGCTGAGGTCGCCGGTGAACTTGGTGTAGCGTGTGCGTTTCATGCGGGCGTCCCCCTCAAATGATTATGGCAGTTGGACGTGCGGGAGGGGGTCTAAGGTGCAAGGGGTTTTGGTGGGGTCGAGGGGGTAGGGCGATCTGTCAGCTGAAGCTGTAGCCAAGAGCTGATCGTTTTTGCAGCTTAGAGGGCGGGGCGCGTGCCGGGAGCGGGGGCGGGCAGGGGGGAAGCGGTGTTGAAGTCAGCGAGGTTGGTGCGCAGGTAGCGGTGCGGGTTGACGGCGATGTTGCGAATGCGGACTTCGTAATGGACGTGATTGCCGGTGGTGCGGCCGGTGTGGCCAATGTAGCCGATGATCTGGCCGCGGGTGACGGCCTGACCGGCAGTGACGGCGAAGCCGCTCATGTGGCCGTAGAGGGTCATGAGGCCGTGGCCGTGATCGATCGAGACCTCGCGGCCGTAGCCGTTGATGACGGTGGCGGCGAGAACTACACCGTCGGCGGTGGCGTGGATGGGGGTTCCCTGGGGGCCGGCGATGTCGATGCCGGGGTGGAACTCGCCTTCATCGCTGCCGCCGCCGAAGGGGTTCGAGCGCTCGCCAAAGGAGGAGGTGATGGGGCCGGTGACGGGCCAGAGGGTGGGGGTGTCGACCGAGGCGAAGTCGGGGTTCATGCCGCCGAGGCTGCCGGGCCGATCGCCGATTGCGGCGAGGTCGTGGCCGGGCATCAGTGGGTTCGCCATGCGACCGAGGTCGGAACCGGCCATGGCGCGGGTCACGTCGCCATCCATGGCAGAGGAGCGCAGGGCGTAGAAGGCGTCGACGGATTTGTAATAGGCGTCGTTGTTGAAGGCGGGGGTGGCGGCATCCTTGAGGGGGGCGGAGCCGGCGGCGGCGACGACTTCAGAGGTTTTCGAGGATTTGAGGTGGATGCTGCCGGCGCGGAAGCCGCTGATCTTGCCGGCGGTGAGGCCGTAGAGCGCCGAGACTTCGGTGGCGAGCGAGCCAAGCGAGGCGGCCTGCACGTCCTTCTGGTGCGCCTGTGTCTCGAGGGTGGCGTAGTCCTTCTGGAGCGACTGGTGATCCTGCCGCAGCTGGTTGAAGCGGGCGGTCTTGATCAGCATGCGCGAGTAGGAGCCGGCCATGCCGGTGATGGTGAAGAGGCCGATGGCGGCGGCGGCGACGAAGACCCAAGCGTAGTGGAGGGGAACGGGAACTCGATTGATGGTGCCGTCAGGGTCGCGTGAGACAAACAGGATGTAGAAGCGTCGATTTGACTTCAAAACCTGTATCCCCTTGGCTTATGGTCGAACGGGAGTTCGATCGTGGTGATTTCCATCTGAGTGAATGGACGCTGAGTGTTGCTGCAATGGCTACTGCCGAATCGCATTTCGGACAGTCGATTCCCGAACCGCAACCCTCCAAGGGTAACAACTTTGGTGCAACGGGGCAAGGCTTTTGCGGCGGCTTTATCCTCAACCCACAGGGAGACGGCGGCGTATGGCGAGCGAACTGGAGATCATTCGGCGCATCAAGGCTTCGTCCACGACGCGGAATCCTGCGGTGCGGGTGGGGATCGGGGACGATTGCGCGGTCTTGAAGGTGCTCGGCGGGCAGGAGATGGTCGTCACGACCGATTTTTGCCTCGAGGGGCGGCACTTTCGCCGGGACTGGCATTCGGCTGAATCGGCAGGGCACCGCTGCCTCGCGCGTGGGCTTTCGGATGTGGCGGCGATGGGCGCGCGCCCGGTCGCAGCGTTCCTGTCGATCGCGTTGCCGCGGGGGTACGACGAAGCCTGGTTTGAGGGTTTCATGCGCGGCTTTCAGGGGTTGGCGGGCGACTTCGGCGTCGAACTCGCCGGCGGCGATACGTCGGAAGCTCCGGGCGGCGAGATGCTGGCGGATGTCATGGTGATCGGTGTTGCGGTGAAAGGACGGCCGATGCGGCGGGTGGGTGCGCGGCCCGGCGACGGCATCTACGTCAGCGGCATGCTGGGCGGCGCGGCGGCCGAGCTTGCGGCGATTTCGCAGGGCAAGCCCTGGGCTGGAGCGGCACGTCCGCAGACCTTTCCGGTGCCGCGTGTGAACCTCGGACTTTCGTTGGCACGGCGTGGCTGGGCGAACGCCTGCATGGACTTGAGCGACGGTCTGTCGTCGGACCTGCGGACGCTGTGCGCGGCTTCCGGGGTGCGCGCCGTGCTCGAACTGGATGCGCTGCCGGTAGCTGCCGGGGCGAGCGTGGAGCAGGCGCTGCACGGCGGGGAGGACTACGAACTGCTGTTCACCGTGATGGCCGGGGTCAAGATGCCGGGCAGCATGCTGGACACGCCCCTGACGCGGATCGGCACGATCGTCGCCGGGGAAGGCGTCGGGTTCGAGGGCGGGGAAGAGCTTTCGCCCGCAGGCTGGGAGCACCTGAGCTGACGGCACCGCCCGCTAAGTCGGGGTTCGCGTACGGTTAAGGGCGGGAGTGCGAATCGATGAAAGATGCAACACGTGCGGTGCGTTCGGGCCTGACGCCGGCTGAGCCGGGCAGGCCTCTGCATGCGGGGCCAGCGTTCGTTTCGACGTTTCATACGCCGGGCGAGGTGGACGGCGCACGTTACAGCTATGGGGGCGCAGGTCAGCCGGGCTGGACGGCGCTCGAGCGCGCGCTGGGCGAGTTGGAGCTTGATGCCGGGCACGGGTCCGCCGGAACTTCGGTGTTTGCTTCGGGGAGTGCGGCGGTTGCGGCGACATTTGGCGCGGTGTTGCGGCCGGGGGACATGGTCGCCCTGCAGCAGGAGATCTACTACGGGGCGAAGGGCTGCCTGGACGAGCTCTTTGTTCCGAACGGCGTGATGGTCCGTGAGGTTTCGCGGGAGGATTTGTCGTCGGCGGAGGCGCTAAAAGGGGTGCGACTGGTGTGGATGGAGACGCCGGCGAATCCCCGGCTGGATGTGGTCGACGTGCGGGCCGTCGCGATGGCGGCGCGGGAGACCGGAGCGCTGCTCGCGGTCGACAACACGATGGCGACGCCGCTGGGGCAGAGGCCGCTGGAGCTGGGGGCGGACTTTTCGGTTTGTAGCGATTCAAAGGCGCTCGGAGGGCACAGCGACCTGTTGATGGGGCATGTGGCGGTGCGATCGGAAGATCTGCTGGCGAAGCTCCATCGCTATCGCGGCTCGATGGGTGCGGGCATGGGGCCGATGGAGGCGTGGCTGGCGCTGCGATCGCTGGCAACGCTGCCGCTACGCCTGGAGCGGATGAGCGCCAATGCCTTGGCGGTGGCGACGTTCCTGAAGGGCTGTCGTGAGGTGGAGGAAGTGCTTTATCCAGGGCTTGCGGGGCATCCCGGGCACGCGATTGCGGCAGGGCAGATGCGGTTTTTTGGACCGCTGGTGTCGTTTACGCTTGCGGGCAAAGAGGCGGCGGAGCGGTTTTTGGAGCGGGCGGAACTGGTGACGGTGGCGACCAGCTTCGGCGGGATTACGACGACCGCGGAGCGCCGCGGGCGATGGGGGCATGATGCGGTGGCGCCCGGGTTCATCCGGATGAGTGTGGGGTGCGAGTCGGTCGAGGACCTGATCGAGGACATGGAGCAGGCGCTCAATGGCCTTTGAGCGGGGTTGGACAGCCGAGATATTGGAGAAGCCGCCGTTGATTGCGCCGGCGCGCCAGTACGTCTGGCCGATGCGGATTGCAGGAGAGGAAGATGCGCTGGCGCGTGGGGCGCTGAACATGATGGTGCGAGTGGCGGGCGGCAGCTACCTGGTGACGGCGGCGCTGGGCTTTCGCGATCCGACGATGCCGAGCGGCGTGTACGCCTGCCCGTCGCCCGAGGACATCTGCGTACTGGCCGGGGGCTACGCATACCTGGCGCCGGCGGCCGAGCCGGAGCGGGTGACGCTGCTGGCGATGAAGCCGGTCGTATCGCTGCTGCCCGTCGAAGCGTCACGGCTGCTGCTCTTCGTCGGCTTCGCCACGGTGCTCGCGTGGGGGGTGGATGGGCTGGTGTGGGAGACGGCGCGACTGTCGTGGGAGGGGCTGCGCATCGTGGGGGTTGAGGACGGCTTCCTGCGCGGGTTTGGCTGGGACCTGATGCGGGATCTGGAGGTGGAATTCACCGTCGATCTTGCAACGGGAGCGCATACCGGCGGGGCGTGGAGCGGCAAGCCGGGCCGCTAGGTGGCGACGCCAACCTGGTAGAACGACACGCTGGTATCGCCCTGGATGTAGACGCGCGTCCGCTCGAGGCGGCCGTAGCGCTCGGCCGGTTGAAAGTCGCGCGTGGCGTGTTCGGCAAGGACCAGCGCGTCTTCGGCCAGCAGGGCGGCGTGTGCCGGGCTGCCAAGAAAGCCCAGCGTCTGGGTGTAATCGCTCTCGGCTTCGTAGGGTGGATCGAGGTAGACGAGGTCGACGGCGCCCAGCTTGAGCAGGCGCGCAAGCAGCGACGAGGTGCCGCGATCTTCGAGGGTGTAGCCCTCGGTGATGCGAAGGGCGGCGAGGTTGGTTTTGAGCGCCTTGAGGGCGGGCGTGGCCTTCTCTGAGAAGAAGGTGTGGGCGGCGCCGCGCGAGATGGCTTCAATGCCCACGGCGCCCGTGCCCGCGAACAGGTCGACGAAGCGCGAGCCCTGCACGCGGGGGCCGAGGATGTTGAAGAGCGTCTCGCGCAGCCGGTCGCTGGTGGGCCGGGTCGAGGTTCCTGGGGATGAGGTGAGCAGCCTTGAACGGTAGGTGCCGGCGATGACGCGCATGACTTCTATCTTATCGGCGCGGCTCGCGGGCGGTCGCGGCGCGGCGGTGTGCGGGCACAGGCGCATACAATCGAAGCTATGGCTGGTTGGTCGTTCGGGTTCGGCAAGATCTTCGGCGTTGAGATCCGGCTGCACTCATTTTTTCTTTTTCTGCTGGTGCCGTCGATGGCCTGGGCCGGGGCCGAGGGGCGGATGATCTCCCGTGGCGTCGCGCTTTGGGGCCTGCTGCTGCTGGCGGTCGTCGTGCGCGAAACGGCGCGCGCCATTGCCGCCGCGTGCTGGTCGCTGGACATGAGCAGCCTGCTGCTGCTGCCGACCGGCGGCCTGGTGGGCTACGCCGGGCTCGAGGCGGAACAGCGTGCAGCGCAGACTGGTCTCCAGCGCAGCATGGCACTGGTTGGCCCGGCGGCGAACCTGTTGTTCGGCCTGGTGATCGCCGGCTTCGTCAAGACTATTTCCCCCGGCGTGAACCTGGTCGAGGCGCCCTGGATCTCGCCCGCGCACCTGGTGCGCGCGATGGTGTGGGTCAACCTTATGCTCGCCGCGCTGAATCTGCTGCCGGCTTGGCCACTCGACGCCGCCCGCGTGGCGCACGGCGAAGTCACACGCCGGACCAGCTCGCCCATGGTGCACCGCCACGTCGGGTCGCTGCTGCGCATGGGCTTCTGGCTGGCGCTTTCGATGATCTGCTACGGCATCCTGAACCTGAACTGGTGGGTGGTGATGGCCGGCCTCGGGGTGCTGCTTGGCTCGCAGCTGGAGCGGCAAGGCCTGCTGCCGGAGCGGCAGGGAGAAGCAACGACTGTCGGCGACGTGATGCTGACCGATTACTCGATGCTGCCGGCGAGCGCGACGCTCGAAGACGCGATGATGCTTGCGCGGCACAGCCTGCAGGATATTTTTCCCGTCGTGCGCGCCGGGAACATGGTCGGGGCCGTGGGGCGCCAGAGCATCATGGACGCGCTGACGGCCAATGGCAACGGCTACGTGCAGGGCATTATGACGCGCAGCTTTCAGACCGCGCAGGCCTCCGACTCACTCGCGGAGACGCTCACCCAGGCGGTCGGCAGAGACCCCGGGAGCACCCTGCAGATCGTGCCGGTGGTCGAAGGCGAGATGGTGGTTGGCATCCTGACGCCGCAGCATCTGCAGCGCTCGCTCGGGCTGATTGCACGCACCCAGGCAAACAATCGCCGCCTGGCGACCGAAGACGAGACCCGCTGATGGCGATGGTCAACCTCTCGGGCGACCGGCCCCGGAGTTACTCGCGGACGCGCATCCTCGGCTGGATGCTGGCAGGCTCGGCGGCGCTTCTGCTGATGGTCGTCGTAGGCTTTGTGGCGCTGGCCCGTCATAACGTCAACCACTGGCTTGCCGGTGTGCCGAGACACCTCGGGGCGAACGTGCAGCAGGAGACGAACAGCTTCACCTATGACCAGTCGCTGAAGGGCAAGAAGATCTTTACCGTGCACGCCTCGAAGGAGATTCAGCATCGCGACGGCACGGTGACCCTGCACGATGTCGGCATCGTCCTTTATGGGCCTGCAGGACAGACGACGGACAAGATTCACGGCAGCGACTTCGAATTCGACCCGAAGGCGCAAACCATGGAGGCGCACGGCGATGTGTACATCGACCTGGTGCCGCCCACCCGCGCCGACGCCGGCCTGGTCGGCGAAGACGAATCGCGCCTCGTCCATGTGAAGACTGTCGGTCTGCGCTTCTCGGAGAAGGATCAACTGGCCACGACGGACGGAGCGGTCGAATTTCATGCCGGCGGCTACACCGGCAACGCGACCGGAGCGTCCTACGACGCGAAGTCGGGGATCGTCATCCTGCAGTCTGCAGTGCGGCTGAGCGGAATCCGTAACGACAAGCCCGTGGTCCTCACTGCCGCGCGGGCCGAAATGGATCGTGCGACCAGCCACATCGATCTTCGCCAACCGAAGTTTGTCTCCGCCGGCGACCAGGGGTCGCAGTCGATCGCAGCCATGCACGCAGTGGTGCTGGTCGAGCCCGACGGCACGCCGCGCCACGCCGACGCCGAAGGTAACGTAACCCTGAGCGGCGATCGCCGCGGTACTGTCCTCGCCGACCACCTGCAGATGGACCTTGGGCCGCAGGGACAGGCGCGTGCGCTGCACCTCTTCGACCATGTGCGCTATCAGGACGAGACCGCGCAGCAGCATGAAGCCGGCCACGCCGACGACACGCGGCTCACCTTCGACCCGGCCGGCAAGCCGCAGCTTGCGGTTATCACCGGCAACGTACGCTTCGACCAGAAGTCGGCAGCCGCTTCCCGCAGTCTCGAAGCGGCGAAAGTCGAAATTCACTTTATCGATCTCGATCCCACCCGCACCGAGGCCCAGAGCGCCAGGGCCTTCGGGCCTTCGGGCGCACACCTGACGCTCAGCGATACCAGGGCCGCGGGCACCTCGTCGAGCGACCTCCGTGCCGATGTGCTCGACGCACGCTTCGCCCCGCCGCGCAGCGATGAGCGCGGCAAAAGCCGAATCCCCGGGAGCGGGTCGCCGCTCCAGATCTCCGCACTCGACGGCACCGGCCATACCTCGGTTGTGCGCACCACGACCTCTCCCAACGGCGAACTCATCGCCAAGGACACGACCTCCGGCGCAGTTCTGCATGCTGTTTTCAACCCCGGCCCGGACGGACGCACCGAGCTCGCCCGCGCCGAGCAGAGCGGCTCCGTGACCGCCGATCATGAGGCCGTGGCGCACTCAGGCGCGCACAAAGGCCATCCCGCCACGCAGCATGCCCGCGCCAACGACCTTGTCTACGAAGCAGCAGCCGACCTGCTGCACATGAACGGCGCGGTGTCGGTCGAAGAAGATGCGAGCCTGCTTTCAGCCGATCGCATCGACTTTCATCGTGCGACCGGGGACGCGGACGCAAGCGGCTCGGTGAAGGCGACGTATACCTCCGCCGCCGCGCCGGGCGCCTCAGCGTCTGCCTCCGCGGCGGAACCCCTGCATGTTCTCGCCGATCACGCGACGGCGCACAAAGCCTCGGGGATGGTGGAGTTTGTTGGCGGTAACAGCGGCCGCGCGCGGCTCTGGCAGGGAGGCTCGCAGATCCAGGCGCCGGTCATCGACCTATACCAGGCAGAGAAGCGCCTCGTCGCCCGCGGCGAGCAGTCGGCAGATGCTGCCCCGGTCACGACGATCCTGGCGGCGGCAAGCAACGTGGCCAAGGGCAAGCCGGCACAGGACGGCCCCATGCGCGTGACCAGCCGCAGCGTCACCTACGCAGACCTCACGCGTACGATCGACTTCGCCGGGCCGGTGCACCTCACGGATCGCAACGGCACCATCGCCGCCCAGTCCGCCACCGTATGGCTCGCCGCGAAGACACCCACCGCAGCACCGGAGACAACGTCCCCGATGACCGCCATGGCCGGCAAGGTCGACCACCTGATCGCCACGGGCAACATCGAAATCGCGCAGCCGGGAAGGCAGGCGACCGGGAGCAGGCTCGTCTATACCGCAGCGGACGGCGCCTTTCTGCTCACTGGCACGCCCTCCCTCCCGCCGCGCATCGTCGATCCCGAGCGCGGGTCCACCACCGGCGCTGCGTTACGATTCACAACAGGGGATAGCAGCGTCGAAGTTCTGGGCGCGCTCCCCGGAGTTCAGGACGCGAAGACTGCCGGGCGGGTGCGCTCGGAGACACGGATGAAGTGAACATGCGGGTGTTGCGAACGGAGGCTCTCGGCAAGTCCTACGGCGAGCGCGAGGTGGTGCGGGGCATCAGTATCGAGATCGCCCAGGGCGAGGTCGTCGGGCTGCTCGGCCCGAACGGGGCGGGGAAGACGACGACCTTCTACATGATCGTCGGCCTGGTACGGCCCGACGCGGGCAGAGTGCTTGCCGATGAAACCGACATCTCCCGCCTGCCTATGTACCTGCGCGCACGGCGTCATGGCATCAGCTACCTGCCGCAGGAGCCAAGCGTCTTCCGCAAACTGACAGTTGAAGAAAACTTCATGGCCGTGCTCGAGGCCCAGGACCTGACCCCGGCCCTGCGCCGCACCCGCACCGAGCGCCTGCTCGAGCAGCTCAACCTTGGCCATGTTCGCCGCACCAACGGCTACGCGCTCAGCGGTGGCGAGCGCCGCCGGGTCGAGATTGGGCGGTGCCTCGCCATCGAGCCCGCGTTCATTCTGCTCGACGAGCCTTTTTCGGGAATTGATCCCATTGCCGTCCTCGATTTGCAGTCAGATCATTTTTGCGCTCAAGAATGCCGGCATCGGCGTCCTCATTACGGATCACAATGTACGGGAGACGCTTAGCGTCACCGACCGGGCCTACATCATCAACGAGGGACGCATCTTCCGCGCCGGCACGCCGGGCGAACTCGGCCGCGATGAAGAGGTGAAGCGCGTCTATCTTGGCGAGAAGTTCTCGATGGATTAAAGCTCCCCATCGGGCGTCAATGCGCCGTCTGGAGGGCGAGCCCGGCTGACTGTTTTCGCCGAGAAGAGTCTCACCTGAAGGGCACTTTGGGGCACCCTGCGGACGGCTGCACGATGCCATGGCGGCGTGTAGACTGGGGGCTAAGTTGACAGGGTCAAAAGCGCCTCTATTCCTAGGACGCTGAAGACAGCACCACGGTACGTTCTCTTGGGCGCCGCGAGTGTGGATCGAACGACGGAACACCAGGAAGGGCGACCAGCGTGTTTTTGCAGCCGAAACTCAATCTCAAGGTCTCGCAGAGGCAGGTTCTGACCCCTGGCCTGGTGCAGATGGTCAGCGTGCTGGCGCTGAACAAGCTTGAGCTCAAGGAGATGATCAAACTCCGAGATGATTGAGAATCCGGTGCTCGAGGAGCTCGAAGAGTCCAACGCTTCGCTCGACGAGCGCTCCGGCATCGAAGGCGACCGCGAACGCTCCGCCGAAGAAACCGCCGCCGAGGCCAAGCGCGAGGAGAAAGACCCGTTTGATGAGATCGATTTCGGCAGCTACTTTCAGGATTATCTCGACCCCGGCTTCAAGACCGCCTCGAACTTCGAAGAGTATGACAAGCCCTCGTTCGAACATTTTCTCTCGCAGCCCAGCACGCTGAGCGACCACCTGCTGTGGCAGCTCGGTTCCCCTGACACTGAGCCTCGAGGTACGCGCCGGGGCGGAACTGGTGATCGGCAATCTCGACCCGAACGGATACCTGCTGGCCGCTGATGAAGAGATGGCCGAGGCGCTCGTCCTCGCGCTGCAGGAGCCGGAACCGAAGCTTCCTATCCCCTTCGATCGCGCCTGGAAGGTCCAACCCATGCCGAGGCCGGGACGGCGCCCTCGATCGCTACCGCAAACCCGGATGCTGCACCGGCCTCCGGTGGTGACGCCGCCGGTGATGACGCCGCCGTCCTCGTGATTGCCGAAGACTTGCAGCAAGCTGCTCCGACCTTACCCGCTTCGCCGCTCGACCATGCCCGTCACGCCATCGTTCAGGCGCGCGAAGTCGTACAGCAGCTCGACCCGGTTGGCGTCGCCGGCGCGCGACCTGCGCGAGTGCCTCCTGCTGCAGATTGACGCGCAGCGCCGGGAGGCCTCACACCTGCTGCGCCGTCGCGGCGGACATCCCTTGCACCCGGCGGATGACCGGCGCGTTCAACGTCTTCCAAACCGCGCGGCACGTCGTTGAAAACTGCCTGGTTCTGTTGCAGAAAAAAAGACATGCGCGAGCTCACCCGGAGCTGCGGCCGCACCTCCGAAGAGGTGCAGACTGCGGTCGAGCTGATTCGCACGCTCGACCCCCGGCCCGGCCAGCGCTACAACGTCTCCGAAACCCGGCTGATCGAACCCGACGTCGCCTTTGTCAAGCGCGACGGCGAGTACGTCGTGGTTATGAACGAAGAGGATATGCCCACGCTGCGGCTCAACCAGGGCTATCGCAAGGATGTTGAAGCAGAAGCAGACCGAGAAGGAAGTCCGCGAGTACGTGAAGGAGCGCTACAAGAGTGCGATCCAGCTGCTGCGCAATATCGAGCAGCGCAAGAACACCATCCTGCGCACCTGCGAGTCGATCGTGCGGCGCCAGGCCGACTTCCTCGAGCAGGGTGAAAGCGCCTTGCGGCCGATGATGATCAAAGAGGTTGCGGAAGAGATCGGCGTCCACCCTTCGACGGTCAGCCGCGCCGTTGCCAACAAGTATGTGCACACGGCGCAGGGCGTGTACGAGCTGCGCTTCTTCTTCTCAGAGGGCGTGAATGGCCCGGAGGGCGCAGACCTGCCGCTTGTGCTGCTGAAGCGCAAGGTGAAAAAGCTCATCGAGGAGGAAGACCCGCGCAAGCCCCTTACCGACGATCATCTGGCGGCAGAGCTGAAGACACAGGGCATCAACGTGACCCGGCGCACGGTAGCGAAGTATCGCGAAGATATGCAGATTCCCAGCACCCATCAGCGCCGCGTGCGCTAGGCCGCAGGCGGGGTAGACGAAGACCGGACGAAGGCGCATCCTAGAACTCGAGGTGAATGCATGAACGTTGAGAACACCGGTTTGAACATTGAATACACGGCCCGGGCAACCACCCTGACCCCCAAGTTGAAACAACTCGCAGAGACGGAGCTGAGACGCATCGACCAGATTGTCGGTGGAGCGGTCTCGGCTCATGTCATTTTCACCGAAGATAAATACCGGCAGATCGCAGAAGTTACCTTCATGACGGGATACGAGACCCTGGTCGCCACCTGCGAAGGCACCGAGATGCTGCCCGCCCTGCACGCTGCGCTGCGCAAGATCGAGCAGCAGGCAGTCAAGCACAAGGAGCGAAAGATCACGGTCGAGCGGCATGCCAAGCCTGCCTCGGCCGAGCCGCTGATCGAAGTCGCTTCGCCACCTTCGGCGATGGCCAGCTAGACCCGTCTCCGACACGCCAGTCCCACAGCCTCAACCTCCCATCGCTTCTGCCGATGAACCCCACCGGAGGGTTCATCGGCATGGGAGAGGCCCGCGGATTCCAGAGCGCACCGCACCTGCCGCCGCAACCTGCTGCGCCCGAAGCGCCCAGTCACCTTGCCGACCACAATCCTGCCGGCGTCAGTTTTGCCGGCCTCGTTCCTGCCGGCCTAGTTCCTGCCGGTCCGGTTCCTGCCGGCCTGATTCCCCCCAGCCAGGTCCCCGCCGCCCCAGTCTCTGCCAGCCTGCTCCGCACCCTCCGTCAGGGAATCGCCCGGGGGCTGAATCTCGAACAGCTTCCGGCGCTTGCGATCATCGTGCACCGCGGCATGGTCGTGGCCCGTAACGAGCAGTGTTGCCGCCTGACCGGTTTCGGAAGCTCCGTCGATCGCCCAGTCCCGGTCGAAGAGGTGATCGTCGAAGGCTGGCCCGTGGCCGCGCCGGAGAGTCCCGAAGCCGCGTGTGCGGCGTCGCAGGCTCAGCGTCCCGGCCGCATCCGTTTCGAATGTACTCTCGCCCGACGGCACGGCGCGCCGGTCGAGGTCAGCGCCGTGTCGGAGACGCTCGTCATCGCCGGCGAAGACTGCATGCTGCTGCTCATGCTCGAACAACTGCACGCCCCGCTCGCCGTGCTCGCCGAACTTGAAGGTTCATTCCTCGAAGACGTGCTCGACGCTACCCCCGGCGCTGCCGCGGTGACGCACAACGGCCGCGTGCTCTACGTGAACCCCGAGTTCTGCCGAATGTTCGACTACGCGCAGGCAGGGGTCGCCGGCGAGGACCTCGACAGCCTCGTGATGCCGGACGGGCGGCTCTACGAGACCGAGTTGATCGAGCACCAGCTCGCATCGAGCGGCCGCGCAACACTTGAGAGCCAGCGCCGCACCCGCACCGGCCGCACTCTCGAGGTCTCAATCGTCGTCTCGCGCCTTCGCCTCGGGGGCAACGCCCGCGGCCTCTGCATCACCTACCAGGACATTCAGCAGAAGAAGCAGGAGGAGGCCCGCCTGCGCCACACGGCGCTGCATGACGGGCTCACCGGCCTCGCCAACCGCGGTCTGTTTCTCAACCGCGCCGAACTCATGCTCGCCCGCCTCCGCCGCCGTCCCAACCGCGGCTTCGCGGTCCTATTCCTCGACCTTGACGGCTTCAAGCAGATCAACGATGTGATGGGCCACGCGGCCGGCGACAAGGTCCTGCTTGCGATCGCCGAGCGTCTGCGCCACATCGTACGCCCGCAGGATACGGTCGCGCGCCTGGGCGGCGACGAGTTCGCCCTGCTGCTCGACGAGGCCGGCGACGAAGCCGACATGCGCCAGGTCGCCAATCGCCTGCACGCCGAGATCGCCCGGCCCATCGTCGTGGCTCATGAGGACGCGTACGTCAGCGCCAGCATCGGCATCGCGCTCGCCAGCGCGCCCTATCTCGGCGCCACCTCAGAATCCATGCTGCGCGACGCCGACCAGGCGATGTACGCCGCCAAGCGTGCAGGCAAGGGAAGCTTCCGTGTCTGTACGCTCCCCGGCATGACCTTTGCCTGAACTGGCCCACGACGGCACCCTGCTTCCGGGTGCTACGATGTCGCCATGGCACTGACCCACGCGGCAAAGAAAGCAGTCGCCCGCAAGGCAAAGCCCGCAACCGCCCGCAAGGCTGCCAGCCGCACTCCTCCCGCCCCCGGAGAGCTCGTCATCCTCACCGGCATGAGCGGCGCCGGCAAAGCCTCCGCACTCAAAGCCTTCGAAGACCTCGGCTACTATTCGGTCGACAACCTCCCGCTCGAACTCATCCCGCGCTTCGCTGATCTCGTCCGCTCCTCCTCCGAGATCGAACGCGCCGCGCTCGTCATCGACGTACGCGAAGGCATCCGGCTCGAGCGTTTTCCCTCCATCCTCAAAAAAGTTCGCCGTGTCCTCAGCACCCGCGTCCTCTTCCTCGAGGCCAGTGAAGACTCCCTCGTCCGCCGGTTCTCCGAGACCCGCCGCCCGCATCCCATGGGCCGCGATGAAACCGTCGTCGAGTCCATCCGTGCCGAGCGCAACCGCCTCGACCCCATCCGTAACGTCGCCGACATCATCCTCGATACCACCCGCTTCAATGTCCACGAACTGCGCGCTCACATCAACGCCCAGTTCGAAGAGCACGCCACCGCCGACCGCAACCTCACGCTCTCGTCCATGAGCTTCGGCTTCAAAAACGGCGTGCCCACCGACGCTGACCTCGTCTTCGACGTGCGCTTCCTGCCGAATCCCCACTTCGTGCCGGAGTTCCGCGAACTCACCGGCAAGCACCCGAAGGTCGCGCAATATGTCCAGAGCTTCCCGCAGACCGAGGAGTTCCTGAAGAAGACCACCGACCTGCTCGAGTTCCTGTTGCCGCACTACATCCGGGAAGGCAAGAGCTACCTCACCGTCGCCTTCGGCTGTACCGGCGGCCAGCATCGCTCCGTCTTCATCGCAGAAGAGATGCAGCGTCGCCTCGGCAACTCGGGCTACCGCGTCAAAACCGCGCACCGGGATATGCCCCGCGGCTGAACGCATCCGGGTCGTAGAATGGAACGGTGCAACCAGTCAGGCAAGCCGGGATGGTTACGATTTGAAGCGCGTCGCACGGCTGCTCGGCTACCTGCGCCCGTACGCGCTCTACGTGGTCGCGTCCACGCTGCTCATGGCCGTCGTCGGCGCCATGGCGGCCTTCCGCATCCTGTTGATCAAGCCCATTCTTGACAACGTCCTCAGCGCCTCTGCGTCCCCGGACGAGGTGCTCAAATTCCGCATTCCGCACACCACCACTGACGTCAACCTGCAGACCCTGGTACCGCATCATTTCCACAACGCGTGGACCGTCGTCGCCGTCGCCCTCGTCGCGTCGGCCGTCGTCAAGAGCATCTGCGACTACCTCGGCACGCTGTTCGCAAACCAGGCCGGCTTCGGCATGATCACCGACCTGCGCAACGACCTGTACGACTCGCTGCTGCGGCGCTCCGTCTCCTTCTTCCAGAAGCACACCACCGGCACCCTGCTCTCGACCCTCATCAACGATGTCGAGCGCGTCCAGTCCGCCATGTCGACCGTCATGAGCGACTTCCTGCAGCAGCTCTTCACCATGGTCTTCATGGTCGGCGCCGTTGTTCTCGTCGGCGGCAAGATGGCCTGGGTGCTGCTCATCTTCCTGCCTATCATCATCTCGTCCTCGCGCCGCATCGGCCGCAACGTCCGCCACACTACGCGCCGCGGGCAGGATAAGCTCGCCGAAATTCAGAATATCCTGCACGAAACCATCACCGGCAATGGCATCGTGAAGGCCTTCGGGATGGAGCGCTGGGAGATGAACCGCTTCCGCTCCGCCGCCGACCGGCTGCTCTCTGCCAACATGAAGAGTGTCGCCGTCAGTTCCATCTCAAGCCCGCTGATGGACGCACTCGGCGCCGTTGCCATCGCCTTGCTGCTCTACCTCGGTCGCCAGACCATCCTGCGCGGGCAGAGCGCGGGGGCTTTCATCACCTTTCTCGCCGCCGTCATCGTCCTTTACGATCCCGTCCGCAAGCTGCCCATGTTCTGGAACAGCTTCCAACAGGCCACCGGCGCGTCCGAAGAGATCTTCCGCTTCATGGACGCGCAGGATGACGTCGTCGAAAAGAAGCGTGCAACGGTCCTCAAAGGCTTCCAGAAGACAATCGCCTTCAAAGACGTCGAGTTCGCCTACGCCACCGAGTCCGGCGATGGGCCGGCCCAGGTCCTGAAAGGTATCTCGCTCGAGGTCACCCGCGGCGAGGTCATCGCGCTCGTCGGGCCCAGCGGCGCCGGCAAGAGCTCGCTCGTCAATCTCATCCCGCGCTTCTTCGATGTCACCGGCGGCAGCATCAAGATCGACGGGCACGACCTCCGCGACGTCACGATCGTCTCGCTCCGCAAGCAGATCGGCAAGGTGACGCAGGAGACCGTGCTCTTCAACGACACCGTGCGCAACAACATCGCCTACGGCCAGCCCGACGTCTCGCTCGAGCGCGTCCAGGAGGCGGCCCGCATGGCGCTCGCGCACGACTTTATTCTGCGCATGCCCGAGGGTTATGACACGAAGATCGGTGAGAAGGGTGTGCGCCTCAGCGGCGGGGAGCGCCAGCGTCTTGCCATCGCTCGCGCCATCCTCAAGAACGCGCCTATCCTTATCCTCGACGAGGCAACCAGCGCGCTTGACACCGAAAGCGAAGCCTTCGTCCAGGCGGCGCTCGCAAACCTGATGGAAGGTCGAACCTCGTTCGTCATCGCGCACCGTCTTTCGACCGTTCGCCGCGCCACCCGCATCGTCGTGCTCGAGGCAGGCCGCATTACCGAAGTCGGCACGCATGACGAACTGCTCGCCAACTCCGGCACCTACCGCCGCCTGTACGATCTGCAGTTTCGCGATGAACCCGGCGAGCCCGCCGAACTCGCCGCAGCCGTGGCCGGAGAAAGCACCTCATGACGCAGATTTATTCGACGCAGGTTTATTCGATGACCGGCTTCGCCAGCCTCACCGGCATCCCTGCCGGCGAGCGCACCATCGCTCTCACCGTCAAGTCGGTCAATCATCGTCATCTCGACCTGCAGACCCGCATGCCTATGGGCATGGATGCGCTCGAACCCGGCATCCGCAAGGCGGTCAAAGCCGCCGTCCGCCGCGGCCACGTAGAGCTTACCTGCATCCTTGAAAAGGAAAGCCAGACCTTCGCTATCGAGTGGAACGAAGCCCTCGTCGCCGCGCACGTCGCCGCCTTCCGCCGCGCCGCAGACCACTTCAGGCTCGATCAGCAGCCTGATCTCAACGCCATCCTGCGGCTGCCCGGCGTCACCGGATCTGCCGCAATCGCGCTCGATCCGGCCGAGATCGAACAGCCCCTGCTCGCCGCCGTCGAACTGCTGCTCGAGAGATTCAACGATGCCCGCGCCCTCGAAGGGCAGTCCCTGGCAGACGAACTCCGTGCCGGCATGGGCCGGCTCGCGACACTCACCACGGAAGCCCGCGAGCTCCGCGTCAACGTTGCGGCACAGGAATTCTCCAAGCTCAAATTGAAGCTGCGCGCGCTGCTCGACGGCGAAGCCCCGCCGGAGTCCATCAGCGACGACCGCCTGCTGGCCGAAGCCGCGCTGCTCGCCACCCGCAGCGACGTCGAAGAAGAACTCGTCCGCCTGCGCACCCACATCGACCGCTTCCGCGACCTGCTCGCAGCCGGCGGCGAGCTCGGCCGCCCCCTCGACTTCCTGCTGCAGGAGATGAACCGCGAAGCCAACACCTTGATGTCAAAGACCGGCTCCGCCTCCGGCGACAGCGGACTCCGTCTCACCGAGGTCGGCCTCGAGATCAAGGTCGAGCTCGAACGGGCGAGGGAACAGGTGCAGAACCTCGAATAGCGCCGCGGCCTCCGCCCACCGGGTACACTTGAGGCACACTATGGCTGGCATTCTGTTCATAATTTCTGCGCCTTCGGGATCGGGTAAATCCTCGCTCGTCAGCCGCCTCCGCTCGCTCGTCGAAGACCTCGACTTCTCTATCTCCTACACCACCCGCGCCCCGCGCGGCAGCGAGATCGACGGCGTCGAATATCACTTCACCACGCGTGATCACTTCGAGCAGATGATCGCCGCAGACGACTTCCTCGAATCCGCCGAGGTCTTCGGCAACTACTACGGCACCGCTCTCAGCGCGCTCGAACAGGCCCGCGCCGCCGGCAAGGATCTTCTGCTCGACATCGACGTCCAGGGGGCCATCCAGGTGATGAAAAAGCTCCCCGCCGCCGTCTCCATCTTCATCCTGCCCCCCAGCCCCGAGGAGCTCGAACGCCGCCTCCGTCACCGCAGCGTCGCCGAGCACGTGGTCGACGAAGCCGTCATCGCCCGCCGCCTGAGCGAAGCCCGCAAGGAACTCGATCGCCTCGACGAGTATCAGTACTCCATCGTCAACGATCGCCTCGACGAAGCCGTCGACGAGCTCCGCGCCATTGTCCTCAAGGCCCGCGGCACGGCAGACGCGGATGAAGCCCTTGCCGCCAGCTGCCGCACCAATGCCCGCTCGCCGCGCCTGCTCGGCGCTCTGAGCAGCTTCACCGCCCGCATCTAGCGGAGACACACGAAATATGTAGAAAAATTGATGAGTGTGGGATAGACTCACGTCATCCCTCCAAGCACTATCAAAGCAAGGCACCAACGTTCCAGGGAAACCTTCCCACGGAGTTACTGGCCATGATTGATAACGCCCTCTTCAACAAGTACAGCCTCGTCAAAGGTGCCGCACGCCGCGCCCGTCAGCTCCAGGGTGGCGCCACGCCGCTCTCGAACTCGAAATCCATGAAGGCCTGCCGCGTCGCCCAGGATGAAATTCGCCAGGGCTTCGTCACCTTCGTCCTCCCCGAGCGCCTCGTCGAGCCCGGCGTCGACATGCACCACCTGAAGTCCCTGTAAGCCCGCCGCGAACCCCTGTAAGCTAGAGGCATGGCCCCTGAAAGACAGCAGTCGATCGATCCCGTGCGGGCGTACCTCGAGTACTTTCGCGACCTCGGGATCTACGACTTCTATCGCACCGGCAGCGCTCACGCGCCTGTCGGCGAAGCCTTCGAAGAAGCACCGGCGCCTCCGCCTGTGCTCGCAGACCCAAGCGCTCCACCACTCCCCGCGCCCCTCGACCAATCAGCTAGTCTTGTCGATATGGCCAAGCTGGTTTCGATCACCGACCTCGCGCCCCTCCCCGCGGTGCGCGTGCCCGCTGCCGGCCGCGCCGCCGCCCTCGAAGCCATCCGCAAGGACATCGGCGACTGCACCCGCTGCCCGCTCGCCTACGCCGGCCGACACACCATCGTCTTCGGCAACGGGGACCCCAACGCCCGCCTCATGTTCGTCGGCGAAGGCCCCGGCGCCGACGAAGACGAGCAGGGAATCCCTTTCGTCGGCAAATCCGGCCAGCTGCTCAATAACATGATCGGCGCCATGGGCCTCTCGCGCGAGCAGGTCTACATTGCCAACATCGTCAAGTGCCGCCCGCCCGCCAACCGCGCCCCCGAGCCCGCCGAAGCCAACACCTGCACCCAGTTCCTCGCCCGCCAGATCGACGTCGTCCAGCCCGAATATGTCGTCGCCCTCGGCGCTACCGCCGCCGCCTACCTGCTCGGCGTCAAGCAGTCGCTCATGAGCCTGCGCGGCAAATGGCACAACGTCCGTGGTTCCAAGGCCGTCGTCACGTATCACCCCGCCTTCCTGCTGCGCGACCCGCGCCAGAAGGGCGAAGCCTGGAAAGACCTGCAGATGGTGATGGCCGCCATGGGCCTCAAGCCCAAAGCAAAAAACTAGATCTTCGCCGCACGGTCCCGGTAACGCTTCGCCTCAAACGGATGATGATCCCGCTCGAGCACCACCGCGTGGAGCAGGTAGGTCTCCCGCAGCTGCACCCGGTAGTTACCCGCGCGTTCGTTCTCCGGCGCATCGTGCAGCAGCGTCATCAGCGTCTCTTCCGCCGTGCCGCAGTCTGCGGCCGACCCGCGCAGATCCCCAGCCAGGGACCGCACCTCGGCCCGTGTAATATAGGCCACCGCGATCGCCGGCGTGTGCGGCGAATCGTTTACCACCAGCTCCACCGCCCGGTCCGCCAGCACCCCGGCCTCCGGCAGGTCCTTCGATTTCTTCCCGTCCGCAATCAGCAGCAGCACCACGTCGTTGTACGCCGTCGCATGCGGCGCCAGGTCGAACTTCGGCGAAAAGTTACCCGCCATCTGGAGCGCCTTGCGGCACGACGCCAACGCCTCCGGGGCACGCGCGTTCGATTGCTGCTGGCACGTCGCCTGCAGCGGATTGAACTGTGCCTCAACCGCCTGGTCCGTGCTCGGCGGCAGCTCGTTCAGGGTGAAGTTGACCGACGTCGTCACGATCGCCGGCGCCACCTTGCCGCCCACCACGATTGGCCGATACGTCGCCTGCCGGTAGGCATCGATCGCCGCCTGCCGTAGCGGCACCGGCCCGCTCAGCGCCTCGACCGAGCTCACATGGCCGGTCGCATCGACGTCAACCTGCAACTGCACCGTCCCCTGGATGCGCGCCTTCCGCGCCTCCTCCGGGTACGTCACATGCGGCATCGTCAGCGGTTCATCATGAAGAGGTGCCTGGGTCTGTAGGAGCGTCAGCAAGAGTGCAAAGACAGCGATCATCTCGATCAGGATACGCCGCTTCTGTTTCGGACAGGCAAATGTACTCCCACTCGCGCCTCAACCAGACCCCGCAGACAAGCTATCAGCTAGCGACGATCAGCTGACAGAACTCCTCCCTGCTCGCAGCCCACTTCTAGGCCGTCGACCCTAGTACCCTAGACCGTGTGCCCCTTTACTGCGACGTCGCCCTGCCCGTACCGCTCGACCAGCTCTTTACCTACACGGTAAATCCCGAGCTGCTCCCCGCGATCGGCGCGCGCGTCATCGTCCCCTTCGGCGGGCAGAAGCTCATGGGCGTCGTCATGCGCCTCCACGACGAGCCGCTTCCCGAAGGCGTCGAAGCGAAGCCCGTCCAGACTGTCATGGACCTCGGCCCGCTGCTCGACACCCAGCAGATGGACCTCGCGAAATGGATCGCCGCCTACTACTGCGCGCCGCTCGGCGAGGTCATCCGCGGCATGCTCCCGCTCGCCGCAGAGGTCAAACGCCAGTTCGTCTACCGCATCGCCGAACAGGGCCGCAAGGTCCTCTACGAAGGTGCCGCGAAGGGCTCCTCGCGCCGCTCTCGCCTCACGCCCGAAGAACAGAACCGCGAATACGCTGTCCTCAACTACCTCGAGGCCGGCGACGCCGCCAAGCCCGGAGCCCTGCGCTCCGCCACCGGCGCCGGCCGTGCCCTGCTCGAAGGCATGGTCAAGAAAAAGTGGCTCACCCGCGAAGCCCTCGCCGAAGAGCGCGACGCCCGCCGCATGGTCCGCGTCTGCTTCCTCGCCCCCGCCCCGGACACACCCTCCGACGAAACCAGAGACACCACCACAACGCGCCGCCTCCCCGAGCTCAACGACAACCAGCTCAAGCTCATGGCCCACCTCGAAGCCCGCGGTGGACGCGTCGAAACCCGCGAGCTCAAATCCCTCTCCATCCCGGATTCCACCCTCGGAAGCCTCGTGAAGCGCGGCCTCGTCGCCGTCGAAGAAGTCCCCGAGCAGTTCCTCTACGGCGTAGGCGACGGCACCAGCCCGGACGAAAACGATCCCCGCCGCAAAAAACACGCCCACGAGCACGCCCTCAACGAAGACCAGCTCGAAGCCGCTTCCTCGATCTCCGCCGCAATGGCCAGGGGCGGCTTCCGCCCGCTGCTCCTCTATGGCGTCACCGGCTCGGGCAAGACCGCCGTCTACTTCGCCGCGATGCGACGGGCTCTCGCCGCCGGCAAATCCGCCCTCCTCCTCGTCCCCGAAATCGGCCTCACCCCCGCCATGGCCGCGCAACTCGTCGCCGCTTTTGCGGGCGAGGTAGCTCTGCTTCACTCCGGCCTCACCCCGGACGAACGCGCCGAGCAGTGGCATCGCATCCGCCGCGGCGACGCCCGCATCGTCGTCGGCACCCGCTCCGCCGTCTTCGCGCCGCTCGTCTCGCTCGGCCTCCTCATCGTCGACGAAGAGCACGACGGCAGCTATAAGCAGGAGGAAAACCCCCGCTACCACGGCCGCGACGTCGCCGTCATGCGCGCCAAGCTCCAGGGCGCTACCGTCGTCCTCGGCTCCGCCACCCCTTCGCTCGAAAGCTGGTCCAACGCCGAGCGTGGCCGCTACGAGCTCCTCTCGATGACGCGCCGCGTCGCCAATCGACCGCTCCCGGCAGTCGAAACCATCGATATGCGCGCCGAGTTCCAGCAGGTCGGCAAGGAAGAGATCTTCTCCCGCCGCCTCGTCGAAGAAACCCGCGCCGCCCTCGACCGCGGCGAGCAGGTCCTGCTCCTGCTCAACCGCCGCGGTTACTCCTTCGTCGTCATCTGCCGCAGCTGCGGCGAAAAGGTCGAGTGCGAAAACTGCGCTATCGCCATGACCTACCACAAGCCCCAGGAGGACTCACCCGACGGCATCGCCCAGCCCGGCGCGCGCCTCGAATGCCACTACTGCGGCTTCCGTCGCGGCGTCCCCAAAGCTTGCCCCAAATGCGCCAGCGAGCACCTCTACTTCCTCGGCGCCGGCTCCCAGCAGGGCGAAGAAAAGCTGCAGGAGCTTTTCCCCGACGCCCGCATCGGCCGCATGGACCGCGACACCGTCCGCGGACGCTTCGACATGGAGCGCCTCCTCGCCCGCCTCCACGCCGGGGAGATCAACCTGCTCGTCGGCACCCAGATGATGGCCAAGGGCCACGACATCCACGGCGTCACCCTCGTCGGCGTCGTCGGCGCAGATCACGCGCTCGGCCTGCCCGACTTCCGCGCCGCCGAACGCGTCTTCCAGCTCCTTACCCAGGTCTCCGGCCGCGCCGGCCGCGGTGAGCTCCCCGGCAAGGTCCTCGTCCAGACTTACCACCCGGACCACTACGCCGTGCAATTCGCCGCGCAGCACGACTACCCGGGCTTCGTCACCAAGGAGATGTCCTTCCGCCGCGCCCTCCACTACCCGCCGTTCTCCGTCCTCACCAACATCATCGTCATCAGCGAGCAGATGGAGCAGGCCGCCGGTTGGGCTGCCCAGCTCGGCCGCTGGTTCGAACGCGAAAAGATCCCCGGCGTCAAGGTCCTCGGACCCGCCGCAGCCCCCCTCGTCAAGCTGAAACGCATCTATCGCTTCCACCTGATTCTCAAATCGGAACGCCGCAAGACCCTCACCGATGCCCTCCATCGCATGCTCGCCTTCGCCGAATTCACCCAGATGCCCCGCCGCGCATTGATCGTCGACGTGGACGCCGTCCACCTCATGTAGCCCCCGAATCCGGCAGTGACTCATGATCACTCCGGAAAAGGAGATCCGGACCTAAATTCAATGGATTGAAGATCTTGCGCAATAATGGGGGGAGGGGCCCCCACCCGAAATTCACCTCGACTTAGTGCGAGTAGCGCCCCGGCAGCTTGCGCGCGATCGCGATCAGGCTGAACCCCTCGAACGGCTGATACGTCGCCGCCAGCACCAGGATCACCGCGCACACCGGGATCAGCGCGTAGTGCCACCGCTTCACCGGCACGTCGTCCGGAACCAGCGGGTGGCGCATCCCCGGCGTCAGCAGGATCAGCCCCCACAGGATCCACCCCACCCAGTTGAAGATTCCCAGCACGAACAGCCCACCCACCACGATCCGCGAACTCACCCTGTGCGCCGCCGGTGAGAGGGCATAGATCATGTGCCCGCCATCCAACTGCCCGGCCGGAATCAGGTTGAGCGCGGTAATGAGGATGCCCATCCAGCTTGCGATCAGCACCGGATGCGGCACGATCGTCAGCAGGGATTGTTCCGGATTCAGCAGCCGGTGCAGCCCCATGATCACCAGCGGCGCCTGCACCCGGTGCAGCAGCGGGTGTGCCGCGTAATGCGAAAGCCGCAACCCGGCGGCAACCGTCACCAGCGCCACCGCGAAGCCGGCGATCGGTCCCATTGCGCCGATTACGATCAGCGCGGATCGAGTCCGCACCCGCGAACTCAGGCGAATCACCGCGCCGAAGCTCCCCGAAAGCGACGGCGCCGGCAGTAGGTAGGGAAGCGAAGAGCGGACCTGAAAGGCGCGGCAGGCAAAGTAGTGCCCGAACTCGTGCGCCAGCAGGATTGCAATCAGCGTCAGCGAGAAAGGCAGCCCCGACGGTAGCAGGCGCAGGTGCATCAGCGCCCATTGGAAGGGCAGCACGTCCGCATCCGAGTGCAAGGGAGGCAGACCCTGGCTGAAGTTGAACATGTAGCGCATTCCAACCGCGGTCGTCGTAAACAGCGTGACGAACAGGAGCAGGATCGCGAGTCCGACCCGGGGTCGTGATGGTTGGCGCGCCGCGACTGCTGACAGCGGTTCTGCGATGAGGCTCGGCGACGTCATGGAAGACCTTCAGATCAGATCGGCTTCAGCCACGGCCGGCGCACAAAGCAGGGATGTCTAGTCGAGCGTGTGAAGATCCTTGCCTGGCTTGAAGCGGATCGCCTTACCCGGAGCGATCGACACCTCGGCGCCCGTTCTCGGGTTGCGGCCTACTCCGGTCTTGCGCGGCTTCACCGTGAAGACGCCGAAGCCCCGCAGTTCGATCCGGTCGCCCTCGGCGAGCGACTGCTTCATGGATTCGAAAATCGCATCGACCGCGTCCTCGGCCTTGGTCCGCACCAGGCCCGTCCGATCGACAACTCGTTGAATAAGGTCCTGTTTGATCAAGGGAAACCTTCCGTTTTTCGGGAACCGTTGGTGCGACAAGGGGTGAACGAGCTGCGCACTGCGTCGAAATGCACCGCGTATCGCGATGGTAGAAAGGGCCCCGGGGAATGTCAAACATGGCCAGTAAAGCACAGCCGTCTGCTCGTTTAGGATGGAGGGACCAGCAGAAGCAACCCAGGAGTCTTTTCGAACATGTCGATCAAGAGTGACCGGTGGATTCGCGAACAGGCGACCGAACACGGGATGATTGCCCCTTTCAGCGAAAAACAGGTCAAGGACGGCTGCATCTCGTACGGCCTATCCTCCTACGGGTACGACCTGCGCGTTTCAGATGAGTTCAAGATCTTCACGAACGTCAACAGCGCGATTATCGATCCCAAGGCCTTTGACGAGCGGTCCTTTGTCTCGGTGCAGGCAGACACCATCATCGTCCCGCCGAACTCCTTCGCGCTCGCCCGCTCGATCGAGTACTTCAAGATTCCGCGCGATGTGCTCACGATCTGCGTCGGCAAATCTACCTACGCCCGCTGCGGCATCATCGTGAATGTCACCCCGTTTGAGCCGGAGTGGGAGGGTTTCGTGACGCTCGAGATCTCGAATACCACGCCGCTGCCGGCACGAATCTACGCGAACGAAGGACTCTGCCAGATCCTGTTCTTCCAATCGGACGAGGTTTGCGAGGTCAGCTACGCGGATCGCAAGGGTAAGTATCAGAACCAGCAGGGCATCGTGCTTCCCAAGCTTTAATCCCGGTGCGGTGAGGGCCTGAAGGAAAGATTCGCCGGCCCTCGCGGCCGGGGCGGGCGGAGTGCGATGGAAGAAGCTGATTCGGGAAAGCCCCTGGGTCGAATCGGGCTGGTCGCGGCGGACGAATTGCGCATCGCCGGGTTCATCGAAATTCTGAAGCGGGACGATCGCGAGGTGGTATTGCTCGACGACCCGCACACACTCGAGACCGCCGGCATCGCGCTGGTGGCGATCGATGCTGACGCTGTCGAACACCTGCTGGAGCTGGTGGGAACCTTTCGTCGGATGCGGCCCACGATGCGGCTGCTGGTTCTTGGCGGCGCAGACGATCCCGGCTTTATCGAGCGGGCGCTCGGCGCCGGGGCACGCGGTGTGCTGGCCTATGAGGCCAGTGAGGCGGATCTGCTGATGGCGGTCCGGGTGGTACTCGATGGCTCGGTCTGGGCTCCGCGCAGAATCCTGGCCCGGATGCTCGACCGCCTTCTGACGGCCGCGCGTGATGCCTCATCGGGTGCTTCGGGAGCGGGCCTGGACCAGAGTCTGATCGTCCATCTGACGGGCAAGGAGCTTGGCGTCCTCCGGCTGCTCATTCATGGCCTATCGAACCTCGAAATCGCGCGGGAACTCAAGGTCGAACCAGCCACGGTGAAGGCTCATCTCGGCCGCCTGATGCGGAAGGCCGGGGTGCGCAGCCGTACGGCGCTGACGGTGCACGCACTCGATCACAAATGGGGCTAAGCGTTCCGTTTCGACATCACCCGCCAGGTCCCATTCAATACGGAACCCGGTCTGCCGGGCTATAACCCTCCGTACCGTTGCGGAGGTTAACCAACCCTGTACAGTCGAAATCAGCAACCTACCTGGGAGAGGGACTGCAGCGCGTGGCCGGGGCTTCGGGAGACGAAATCAGCGATTCTGCTGATGGGGAAGCCAGGGAGACGTTTGTATGCAGTCCCATTTTTTGCAGGCGTCAACGCGTTTGTTTCGGTTGTCCCATCCATTGCGGCGGGCCATCCGTACAACCTAACCGCTTCTGAATCCATCTATATGCCTGAGAGTGAAGCGCCGAGATTCGTAAAGGCGGCTTCCTGGAGGAAGTAAAGATGAAGCAAGTTGCAGCAGTGATGGCAGCCCTGGCGCTGACGGTTGGAACCTGCCAGGTTTCGTTTGCAGAAACCGACAAGGCCAAGCTCAACGAGCGCCTTACCAATGCGCGCGCCGTGATCGAAGAAGTAATGGGCACCCCCGACAAGGCAATTCCGCAGAGCATTCTCGCCGGCGCCTCGTGCGTGGTCGTCATCCCGAGCTTCAAAAAGGGCGCGTTCGTCGTCGGTGGTCAGTACGGCCAGGGCGTCGCAACCTGCCGCACGCCCAAGGGCTGGAGCGCACCGGTCTTCGTGCAGCTTGCCGGCGGCAGCTTCGGTTTCCAGATCGGCGGTCAGTCGACGGATCTCGTGCTCGTCGCGATGAACCAGAACGGTCTGCAGGATATGCTGAAGAACAAGTTCAAGATTGGCGGCGACGCAGCTGCAGCAGCCGGCCCGGTGGGCCGCAATGCGCAGGCTGGTACGGACTGGAAGCTGAACGCTGAGTTCCTCACCTATTCACGCTCAAAGGGTCTCTTCGCCGGGATCGATCTCGACGGCACAGTGCTTTCGCAGAACGAGGATGACACCCGCACGATCTACGGCTCGAATGTTCCGTTCAAGTCGGTCCTCGGCGGCGAAGTCCCGACCCCGCCCGAAGCGCGTCCTTTCGTTCGCTCGATTGCGAAGTACTTCGTTGTTTCGCGCGACAACCACTAAGACCTCGCACCGGTACTAGCCCAAAGGCGGCCTTCGGGCCGCCTTTGTTTTGTATGAGACCTTCCATCGCGCTGCGGCTCGCCGCGAGGCTTTAGACTGGAGTCTTGGAAGCGACAGCCCGAGATCGAGCGGAGTACGCCCTGGTCCGGGTGCTGGTGGGAGCCATAGGTGTGCTGCCTCGCGGCGTGGCGCGCGCGGTGGGTGCCGGCATCGGCGCGTTCGCCTATGCGACACTGTCTCGGCTGCGCAACGTGGGGCTGACCAACCTCAATCTCGCCTATCCGGACTGGTCCGGAGCGCAGCGGACGACCTGCCTGAAGCAGGTCTATCGCAACCTTGGCTACCTGCTGGCGGAGTTCTGCCTCATGGAGGGCTATTCGCGCGCCCGGGCAGACAGCTTTACTGAATACGAGGGTCTTGAGCATTATTTGGACGCGCGGGCGTGCGGCAGAGGCGTGCTGGTGCTGACCGGGCATCTCGGCGCGTGGGAGCTTTCGAGCTTCTATCATTCGCTCGCAGGCTACCCGATGGGATTGGTCATCCGGCGCCTCGATAACCCGCTGGTCGATGAGTTTGTAAACCGCATCCGCTGCCTGCACGGCAACCGCGTGATTCACAAGGACGACTTTGCGCGAGGGTTGCTGGCGTCGATGCGTGCCGGCGAGACGGTCGGCATCCTGATGGACACGAACATGACGCCGCCGCAGGGGCTCTTCGTGCCCTTTTTCGGGGTGCAGGCGTGCACGGCTTCAGGGCTGGCTCGGGTGGCGCTCAAGACGGATGCCGCCGTGCTGCCGGGATTTCTGCTATGGGATGAGCCGCGGCAAAAGTACGTTCTGCGATTCGGCGAGCGGCTGGCGCTCGTGCGCAGCGATGATCCCGAGGCGGATATTATCGCCAACACGGCAGCCTTTACTGCGTCCATTGAAGCCGCGATTCGGCGCAATCCGGAGCAATGGCTCTGGATGCACCGCCGGTGGAAGACGCGGCCACCCGGCGAGCCAGGAGTCTACTGATGTCTTCGATCACATTGCGAGCAATTCATGAGCTGCTGGGGCTTGAGCCGGTCCTTGAGCCGAACCGTCAGCACCTGGAAGATGAGCGCGTCTTCGAACGCGTGGCGGGCTTTCACGATGCGTCGGCGGGCGATATCATCTTTACCGAGGATGAGGCCGCGCTGGTCGAGGCGCTGGGCAGCGCGGCGGGGCTGATCCTGGTTCCCACGCACCTGGCGGATCCGGCGAACCGTCGGCTTTTGGGCGTGAGGAAGCCAAAGTACGCCTTCGCGCTCGTCGGCGGCGCGCTGGCGGGGCGCAAGGGCGGGACGATTCATGCGACTGCGGTGATCGAGCCCGGCGCTCGCATCGGGACCGGGACGTCGATTGGAGCAGGAACCGTGATTGAGGCCGGAGTGGTTCTCGGCGAGGGCTGCGAGGTCAGGCATAACGTCACCATCCATGCGGGCGTGACATTGGGGGACCGCTGCGTCGTTCAGGCGAACGCGGTGCTTGGCGCGACCGGATTCGGCTACGTCACCGGGCCGGATGGGCGGCACGTGCGTTTCCCACAGCAGGGCACGCTGTGGATTGGCGACGATGTCGAGATCGGTGCAGGCTGCACAATCGATCGCGGCGCGCTGGGCGAGACGCGCATCGGGCGTGGGTCGAAGCTGGACAACCTGGTGCACATCGCGCACAACTGCCGTATCGGCGAAGATGTGCTGATTGCAGCGCAGGTCGGGATGGCGGGCTCCTGCGTGATTGAGGATGGCGCGATGCTGGGCGGGCAGGTGGGGCTGGGCGAGCGGGTGACGATTGGCGCAAGGGTGATGCTGGGCGGGCAGGGTGGGGTGCTGCCGGGAAAGACACTCAGCGGCAAGGGCGAGGTTTACTGGGGGACGCCGGCGCGGCCGGTACGCGATTACCTGCGTGACCTGGCGCGGATGCGGCGCAAGGGTTAGTCAGGGATCCCGGAGCAGACGCAAAGAAGCCCGCACAGCCATGAGCTGTACGGGCTTTGCTTTGTTGCTGCACCAACCACCAGGGAGAAGGCTAGGCGATGGTGCCGTTCAGGCCCATAGGATAGAAGCCGCCTTTGGTCGTGGATGCGCTGGCATACACGATGTTGAGCACCTGGGTCGTGCTGCGCGCCCAGCCGAGGCTGTTCGAGTCCTTGTTCACGATCGTCGATGCAATGTAGGTCGCAGCAGTGCCGTTCAGTGCGACCATGACCTGCGACAGGCCGATGTCGTCCGCCGTCTTGCCCGCCGTGCCGTCGAGCGTTGCACGGACGTTCGAGATCTTCTGCGTCAGCCCGGCGATTCCTGCCGAGGGATTCTGCTGATCGAGGAAGTAGAGCGAGGTGCGTACGAGTGCGGCGTGGTAAGCCTCGACCGCGTGGATCTTGACGGCGGGCGGCAACACGTTGGTCTTATCCGTGATGAGCGGAGCAGCGCCGTGGTATGCGGATACGCCGACGTCTTCGAAGATGTACGCGCCGAGCAGGAAGAACAGGTCGCTCGAGAACGGGTCGAAGCCGGGTGCACCGATCGCCGCGCCGAGGAAGGCGAAGCTGTTGTAGAGATCGAGCGGGGGCTGCGCGACCGCCATGCTGCCGAGTGCGGCGCGAAGGTCGGTGACGTGCGCCCGCTCTTCCTTTGCCGTCTCGGTGCAATAGGCCTTATTGACTGTGCTGGTGAAGGGCACCATGCAGGCCGTGGGGCCACCGGGCTTGGTGGTGACTGCAGCGGTACCGGCCGCCGTGGTGCCTGCGCCGATGCCGATGCCAACCTGGTCGATGGTCTGGCCGGAGTCTGCGAGGGTGTAGAAGTTGGCCTCGAGGTACTCGAGGTTCAAGGCAAAGTTGAGAATATCGGTGTCCGTCACGGCGGCAGCGTTGGCCGCCTTGGTGAAGGCCATCGCGGCGAGAGCCGTACCGCCGAGCAGCATCATGCTGCGCCGGCTGCGCGCGATTACATCGTCAATCTTCTGGGTTTCAAGGGTTGCCATAGTAGTCTCCGTGTCTCAGTTCTTAAGCAGTGGCGGAATTGATGAGGCCGTTGAGGCCGCCGGGGAAGAAGCCGCCCTTGGCGACGCCGGTCGCCGTGCCACCGGTGACGATGTGCAGGACCTGGCTGGTTGTGCGTGCGAAGGCGAGCGCATTGCTGTCGCAATTCACAATCTGCGAGGTGCTCAGGGTGGTCTCTGCGCCGCCGCCGAGAGTGCCGCGGAGGACTGCCGCCTTGTTGGCTGCATCGAGGTAAGCCGTCACGCCCGAGGTCGCAGCCATCGCCGCGATGATCGTGCGGATTTCGCCTGCGTGGTAGGCCTCGACTGCCTGGATGCCGGCTGCCGTGTTGAGGATTGCAGAGCTGGTCAAGAGCGGAGCTGCGCCCGTGTACGCCGTCACACCCACGTCTTCGAAGACGAAGGCGCCCACGAGGAACTGGTTCTCGTCCAGGAACGGATTGAAAGTTGCCGGGACCGTGATGCCTGCCGCCACAGCGAGCGGGGCGAAGAAGGTGAGGTCGATGGCGGGCCGAGCAACGGCATAGCTGCCGAGCGCGCCGCGCAGCAGGCGAACGTGGTTCAACTCGTCCTGCGCGATCTCAACGGCATACTGCTGCAGGTAGGTGGTCTTGAACGGAACCTGTCCGCCGCCCGTGACCGAGCCTGCTGCACCCGTACCGGTCGTATCCGCAGACGAAAGACCGGAACCGGTCGCTGCGCGCAGATAGAACTCAGCCTCGAGGTACTCGAGATTCAGGGCGAAGTTGAGAATGTCGGCGTCCGTGACTGCCGCGGGTGTGGGAGTCGGTGTCGTCGTGCCGGTGGAGCCGCTATCCGAGCAGCCAACAAGGACGGTAGCAGCACCGACGGCGCCGGCTCCGGCCAGGAAGTTGCGTCGCGAAACGCCTTTTTCGTACAGCTCGCTGATTGTAGCCATCGTAAGAAACCCCTCTAAAGCGATGCGTCCTGATCAGACGCTATCTAATGTGAGACACGCAGTTGATTTCGGTTTGGATTGAATAAATGTCGAACACCCGGTGGCAGACGAGAGAAAGAATCCTCTACAGTTACACTAAGGGGCTTTGGTGGTGCTTTCACGCAAACTCCGTGTCCGCTTGAATACTTTTCACGTGGGAGTATCGAAACGGGCAGGACGGCTTCATCTGACAAAACCGGTAACCTGATCGTGTTTATCGAGGGATACGTGGCGAGTCAGTAACCTCGCGCGTGGTCTGGGTGGCGCGAATCAGATGGAAGCGACGGGCAGGTGCATGAGATCGGCGAGGAGGGCGACCTCTTTCTGCACGAACGGTTCGGCATAGCGGACGCCTGCCAGCAGGCCGTAATGCCGCGCCGTCGAGAACATGCGCTCGCGGATCTCTTCTTCGGGCACGAACAGGCCAGAGCCCGCCGACTGATTGCCATACTGCGACCGATAGGCCAGCAGCGCCTCAAGGCGGGTCTCAATATAAGGCGTAATGTCGACGACGAAGGTCGGCCGGACATCGGCATATAACGAGGCATAGAGGATCTTGTAAGGCCGATGCGGAGCGCCTACAAGGTCCAGCTTCGCCAGTCCGGCAGCAAAGCATGCCTCATACCCCAGCGTGGCAGAGGTGTAGTGGTCCGGGTGACGCCCCTGCCAGTAGGGCAGGATGACGACGCGCGGGCGTAGCCTGCGAATCACTGCGGCGACCTTCAGGCGATTCTCAAGGCTGTTCTGCACGCTGCCGTCCGCCAGGTCCAGCGCCTCGCGATGCGCTACCTTCAGCACCTGCGCCGCAGCCATCGCTTCGGACTCACGCTCCGCGGCCGAACCTCGGGTTCCGGCCTCGCCGCGTGTCAGGTCGAGAATGCCCGTTCGCGCACCAAGCGCCTGCTGCACGAGTAAAGTGCCCCCACAGGTCTGTTCCACATCGTCGCGGTGGGCCGCGATGGCAAGAACATCGACCGTCATTGGGGGCATCGTTACTGGCCTTTCGCGCGAAGCCTAGTTGGCCTTGTCGTCGCTCGCGTCCAGGTAGGCCACGTCGAGCGCCGTACCCTGCACGGTGATGAACTGGTTATTGATCTCCGACCCGTCGACCGTGTTGAACGCATGCACCTGGCCGCCGTATGCGGTGTACACCTTGTGCAGCGTCTGCACCCAGCACAGGCCGGTCAGCGATCCCAGGTACAGCGGGTTCTCGCTTGAGTTGGGGTAGGGAACCGTGGCCGGTGTCGTCGCCGTCGCCGGGATGATGGCCGGAACGACCGCCGCTGTTCCCGCGCCGAGATCGTAGCGCGAGAGGCAGTTGTAGTTCTGCCCCAGCTTGAAGCGCTCGCCGTTGGCGCAGGCCGAGGAGCCGATCCAGAGTGTATTGTCGTCGGCTAGGAGCAGCTTCGTGTGGTAGCCATCAGAGATCGAGACTGGCGCGCCCGGCACCAGGGTGCTCAGGTTGATGGCGGTGAGGAAGCCGGAAAAGAGGCCATCCGGTTGAAGCTGCTGGCCCGCCACGTAAAGGTTGGTGCCATCGGCGAGTGCCACGGTCGCTCCGCCCGGCGTGCTGACGGTGTTGGTCACGACCGCAGGATAGGGGACAGCCGTAGGGACCTGGTTGATTTCGAGCGGACCCTGCGGGATAAAGCTGACGCTGGCCCCGCCGTTGCTGCCGCCACCGCACTCCGCGCCGCAGTTGAGGATGTAGGCGTTCGAGCCATCGAGCGCGAACTGTGCCGCGACCGGCCGGTCATACGTGCCCGGAACCGGCACCACACAATACACCGGAAGAATCGTCGGCTGGCAATCCACGTTGCCGGGAGGCGCAAGCGAGTTCGCGTTGAGCTTTACTACGCGGTAGAGCGCATCCGAGTTGCGCACCATGGCGAGCGCGACCGTGCCGCCCGGGTTCACCGCGACGCGATATACATTTGGCAGGTTCAGTACGTACGAGGTGCTGGTCGAGGCGTCCGAGACCAGCAACTGCCCGGCCGATTCCTGTGCCGAATAAAACAGCTTGAAGTCTGATGCCGTCGCGTAGGCGCTGGCTGGCGAGTTGAGGGTCGTCGCCGTGCCGCTTGAGGCCTCGGTGCCGTAGTTGATGGTGACGATGGGGTAGGGCGAGGCATTCGAATAAACATAGCCACGTAGCTCCGCGGGGAAGCTCTGGAACAGGCTGGGGTTGTTGCCCGAATAGCCCGAGATCGAGAAGCTCGAGTTCGCATCGCGGACGTTGTTGCGGATATCCCGCTGCGCGTCAAGAATCTGCAATGCGCCCGTCGTTCCCGAGGTAAGGCCCACCATCACGCGGTTCGAAAGCTTGCTCGGCGGAATGGGCCGGCCGGCGAAGTTGTACTGCGGAAACTGATACAGGTTGGTGCCGCAGCCGGTCACCGCCAGCGTCGCGAACGAAGTCAGAACAGTGACGGCGAGGCCGAGCGCAAGCTTCCAGCCAGACAGCTTATTTCCGGAACGAACGATGCTGAACAACAAGGCGGGGATCCGCTTGGCGGGCGTTGCGGAAAGACTACGAATGATCAACGTAAACGGCTCCAAACTGAGTGCAGCTACACAAAATGCGCGGCTTTCAGGGTCTCCCGAGTATAACAAAGGGGCTCTGGGTAAGACGTCTCCGGCCCGGTTCAGTTAGTCGCGGCAGGCCGCGGATCGGCTTGGAATAAGATGGGGCTATGGCGGAGACCCTGACACAGACCCCGGCGCAGATCACTGTCCAGCGCCTCTTCGCGCCCGGGCCCGCCGCTGCGGCACCGACCGTCCTCTGTGACGGCGCTATGGGGTCCATGCTCTACGGACGCGGCATCTTCATCAATCGCTGCTACGACGAACTCAACGTGACCCAGCCCGAGATCGTACGCGAGGTGCATCGCGAGTATCTGCAGGCCGGCGCCATGGTCATTGAAACCAATACCTTCGGGGCGAACCAGGTGCGGCTCGAACGCCACGGTCTCCAGGCCAGCGCCTCCGAGTTCAACCGTGCCGGCGTGCGCCTCGCCCGCGAGTGCGTCGACCAGATGCGCGACAAGCAGGGTTCGGAGGCCTACGTTGCCGGCGCGATCGGGCCCATCGGCGTACGCCTTGGCGGTGACTCCAAGGTCTCGCTCGATGAGGCCTACAACGCCTTCGCCGAACAGGTGAAGGCGCTTGCCGAGGGCGGTCCGGGCGTCGGCGCCGACCTGCTCGTCATCGAGACGGTGATGGCAATGAACGAAGTGGAGCTCGCCCTGCGCGCGGCTCGCGCCGAAGCGCCGGACCTGCCGGTGATCGCCATGGTCACGATCGGCGACGACGGCAACTGCCTTGACGGGACGACCCCCGAAGACGCGGCCACGCTGATGGAACAATGGGGTGCCAGCGCCGTCGGCTGCAACTGTAGCGAGGGTCCGGCCATTGTGCTCGCAAGCATCGAGCGCATGCGCAGGGCGACAACACTGCCGCTCGCCGCCATGCCCAACGCGGGGGCGCCCAAGGTGGTTGAAGGGCGGCACCTCTATCTCACGTCGCCCGAATACATGGCGAGCTTTGCGAAGAAATTCGTGACGGCCGGCGCACGCTTCATCGGCGGCTGCTGCGGCACCACCCCGCAGCACACGCGTGCCCTGCGCGGCGCGCTCCGGGCGCTCGACGCGCAGCAAAGCGGCGTCGCCGCGGTGGAATCGGGAGCGCCTTCAATCGAGGTCGCACGCACACAAGGCAAGACTCGCCTCGAGCCCCCGCCGCTCGGCGAACGCTCAAAGATCGGCGCCATGATCGCCGCGAAGCAGTTCTGCACACTGGTTGAGATCGTTCCGCCGAAGGGCTTCGACTGCAGCAGGGAATTGGAGGGCGCGGAGGAACTCTTCAAGCTTGGGGTGGACGCCATCAACGTTCCCGACAGCCCCCGCGCCAGCGCCCGCATGAGCGCACTCAGCCTCTGTACCCAGATTCAGCAGCGCATTGGCATCGAGACGGTGCTGCACTATACCTGCCGGGACCGCAACCTGCTCAGCATCCAGAGCGACCTGCTTGGCGCCGCGTCGATCGGCCTCAAAAACATCCTCTGCCTCACCGGCGACCCGCCAAAGATGGGCAGCTATCCCGACGCCACCGCGGTCTTCGACGTCGACGCCATCGGCCTTACGCGCATCGTGCGCGATCTCAACGCGGGGCTCGACCTTGGCGGCAATTCGATAGGCGGATCGACCGCGTTTACGGTTGGCGTGGCTGCCAACCCCGGCGTGCTGGATATCGATCATGAAGTTCGGCGCTTCGCCGCGAAGGTTGAAGCCGGTGGCGAGTACGGCATCACCCAGCCGGTCTTCGACCTGCGCCTGCTCGAGCAGTTCCTGCGCCGCATCGAGAGCTTCCGCATCCCCATGATCGCCGGCATCTGGCCGCTTACCAGCGTCAAGAACGCCGAGTTCATGAAGAACGATCTTAAGGTGAGCATGCCGGATGAGATCCTCGCACGCATGGCCACCGCCACCAGCCCCGATGCCTCCCGCGCCGAAGGCGTCGCCATTGCGCAGGAGATGCTCGCCGAGGTCCGCGGCCGCGTGCAGGGCGTACAGGTCAGCGCGCCCTTCGGCAAGTACAAGGCCGCCGCGCAGGTTCTCGGCTTCGCGCGCGGCTAGATCGCTCACATCAGTAAAGGACTCGCATCATGCCGAAATTTGAAGACCAGCTTAATGCTCTTGAACAGGTTGTCGAACGTCTCGAACGCGGCGAACTTTCGCTTGATGAATCCGTTCGCCTGTTTGAAGAAGGCGTCACTCTTTCGAACGCCTGCAAGCGCGAACTCGAACAGGCCGAGGGCCGCATCCGGGTGTTGCTCGAAGGCCCTGGGGGCGGACTGCACGCGATGCCGCTTCCTGATTCTGGCCAGGAATTCGACCCTGACGAACCCGACTTTTAGCTTCATTGCGCAAAAGAAATGGGACAGTCCCGAAGGACCGTCCCACCATGCAGACCATTCAGCATTCGGCAGCTTAGTATGCAGTTCCTGCGGGAACCTTGACTTCGAGACGCAGCGGAATCGCCGTCGGCTCGCCGTTCAGGGTGCCCGGCTTGTAGCGGTACTGGCTTACTGCTGCCACCACCTTGTCGTTCGCATCGCTGTCGGTCGATTCAACAACCTTCAGATTCTGCGGAACGCCCTGTGCATCGATCGTCAGCTCGAGAACGACATGCTGATCTCGCGAGGTGATCTTTGCATTCAGGTCTGCCGGCAGGTTGACGGAGTGGAGCAGCTTCGGTCCGGTCACGCCCGTCGAGATGCGCGTGGGACCACTGTTGGCCGAGCCATTCTCCGTTTTCACGGCGATGGCTGCGGACGCGAGGAGGCTGGACTGAAGCACGGGCGTAGAGCTGGGCTGAGCAGGCGTGTTCGTCTGTGCAAACAGCACAGCCGGGGAGCACGCAAGGATGGCCACGATAGTACGCGTCATATTGTCTCCATTGGGTAAAAGTACCCGTCACCATCATCAGGAAATGAGACAACGATTGTCAAAGGAATAATTTATGACGAGTGGGGACGCGTCCTTCACACGCGCAACGACCAACGCCACGATGGGGAAGCCACCGCGCAACGCAGCAGCGCGAGGCTCCCAATCCACGGAGTGGCGCCCGTCTGGCGCTAGGACGTACTTGTCGTTACTTTTGTCTTATCTGTTAGCGATCGCGCGAGGTCACGAAGCCCGGCACCCATAGCAGGGCACGCTTGGCTTCAGAAGTTGGCAGGTCCGCGACCGAAAGCCTCGCGGCTTCGGCATACGCGCACGCCGTATCCATCGCATACTCGATCGACCCATGCCGACGCAGGATCTCAAGAATCTGGTCGTGCGATACTCGTTCGAAGCTGCGGTCGGCCAGCACTGTCCGAATCGCCTCGCGATCCGCACCCGTCCCGCGCTCGAGCGCATGAATGACCGCCAGCGTAGCCTTGCCCTCACGCAGATCGGAAGCCGCCGGCTTGCCCAGCACCTCTTCCGAAGCCGTCAGGTCCAGCACATCATCGACAATCTGGAACGCGAGCCCGAGGTTTCGTCCGTACTCGCCCATCTGCTGATCGAAATCCGGCACCGCCTCGTCGCTGATCTGCGGCTTCGCATCCGAGATTGCCGCGCCAAGCTGCATCGATACCTTGAACAGACACGCCGTCTTGCGGTAGATCAGGTCGAAGTACTCTTCCTCGTTGATCAGGTGGCCAAGCTTCTCCATCTGCAACAACTCGCCTTCAACCATCTGCTGCGTAAGCGAGATCAGCAGGTCGAGCACGCGAAAATTACGCTCTTCGAGCGCCGTCCGAAAGCTCTGCATATACAGCCAGTCGCCCGCCAGCACACACTTCGCGTTGCCCCACGTGGTGTTCGAAGAAGGCCGTCCCCGCCGCGTGTCGGCCTCGTCGATGATGTCGTCGTGCACCAGCGTCGCCGTATGCAGCATCTCGACCACCGCACCCAACCGTATCCTCGAGGCCGAGTTACACCCCAGCGCCTTCGCCGAAAGCAGCAGAAGCAGCGGACGAATCCGCTTGCCGCCGCCGGCTATCAGGTAGGTCGCAATATCGGTGACAACTTCGACAGGGGAATTGGATTGAACAGTGAACTCACGCTCGATGGCGGAAAGGTCATCGCGAAGTAGGTCTATCACCTCGTTCGCGGTCGCAATGGAGATCGTGCTCACTCACTCGTTAGAGTATCAGGGGGCTCCCGATGTTCTGAATATCGCACGAGTCACTTTCATAGGAGTGCACCCGGCGCCCCCGCTTGGAAGCGCCACAGGCACCCGGCCTTCAGAAACCCGGCTACGAGCGAAAGTTCGTAAACTGCAACTCCACGCCAAAGTCGCCGCCGCGCAGCTTGCCCATAATCTGCTGCAGCACGTCGCGATCCTTCGACACCACGCGCACCGTCTCGCCCTGGATCGACGCCTGCGCCTTCAGCTTCGAATCCTTCACCGCCGCAACGATCTTCTTCGCATTCTCGCTCGCGATGCCCTGCTTCAGTTTGATCTTCTGCCGCACGCTCTGGCCCGCGGCCTGCTCAATCTTTTCGTACTCAAGATTCTTGAGCGAGATGCCGCGCTTCACCAGCTTCTGCGAAAGGATCTCGATCACCGCCGTCAACGAGTACTCATCCGCGCTCGCCAGCTGAATCGCCTCTTCCTTCTCAAGCTCGATCTTCGACTTCGAATTCTTCAGATCGAACCGCGCGTTGACCTCTTTCGTCGCCTGCTCGATCGCGTTCTTCACTTCCTGAATCTCGACCTTGCTCACTACATCAAAGCTGTTATCGGCTGCCATTGTTTCCTCGGTCTCCTATTGTGCCTGAAAAGTAAGGCCCGGCGTAAGCCCTGCCTCCCGGTCAGCTTTGCAGAAATAATCGCTGAAAGTTAGCCGTAGTCACCTGCGCCACGTGCTCGGCTGAAACCCCGCGAAGCTCCGCAAGGAACGCCGCCGTATGCGTCACCCACGCGGGCTCGTTCTGTTTGCCTCGGAAGGGAATAGGCGCCAGGAACGGACAATCCGTCTCCACCAGGAAACGTTCCTCGGGCACCTCGCGCGCCGCCTGTTGTATGTCGAGTGACTTCGGGTAGGTCACATTGCCCGCAAACGAAAGAAAAAAATTCGCCGCGAGCGCCTGCTGTGCCTCGGCCGGTGACCCCGAAAAGCAATGCATCACCCCATGCAGCCCCGTCGGCGCCCAGTGCTCCTCGATCAGCAGCATCAGGTCGGCAAAAGCGTCCGCCGCGCCGAACCGCGCCTTCGCCTCTGGCGTCGCAAGCGCAGACGTCCGGCAGTGAATCAGGATCGGCTTGCGCACCGCGGCAGCAATCTTCATCTGCGCCACAAACGCCGCCTGCTGCACGTCGATATCCGGGTTGTCGAGATGATAGTAGTCAAGCCCAATCTCCCCCACAGCAATCACCCTGGGATTGGCAGCCAGCGCGACCAGATTCCCGAGAGCTTCAGGCGTAGCCTGCTGCGCCTCCTGAGGATGGATCCCGGCCGACGCGTAGATTGCTAGCTCGGGCGTCGTCTGCGCCTCCGCTATCTCGAGCGCGCGGTGCATGGTCTCCGGCCCCTGCCCGATCCCGATCGCGAGAATCGCCGACAATCCCGCAGCCCGCGCCCGCGCAATCACCGGCACAGCATCATCATAAAAATCCAGGTGCGCATGCGAATCAACCAACATCAATCCACCATCCCAAAGCAGGAGCCCCAGGGAATCTACATCCCGTGCTCATCGCATCGTCGTTTCCTCGTATCCTTCCGCAACGAAGCGAACAGTCTATCGTTACTTTAAGCGCGAACCCAGCGGCAGACTATCGCTTTCAAGGAACGTAGCCAGAGCAGGCTTACCGCCTTCTGCCGCACTTGCCGCCAGCAGCATCCCGTGGGACTCGAGCCCGCGCATCTTGCGCGGCGCAAGGTTTGTAATCACCACGATCCGCCGGCCGATCAGATCCTCCGGCGTATACCACTCCGCGATGCCCGAAAGAATCTGCCGCTTCTCGTATCCCAGGTCCACCTCGAGCCGCAGCAGCTTGTCTGCTTTGGGGATGCGCTCGCACACCAGAACCTGCGCCACGCGTAGCTCTACCTTGGCGAAGTCGTCGATCGTGATCTGCGGCGAAGCGTCCGCCGGCTGATGCGCAAAGATCCCCGAAGCTGCGGCCTCCGCATGCCCTGGCGTACCTGAGCGCTCGGTCGTTTCGGCCGCTGAACCCGCCACGTGAGAGCCCGGATTCGTCTCGGCCAATGATGCCGTACGTGGCCCGGCACCCGGGTCATGGGTCGGCGGTTCACTCGCCAGCGAAGCGATCGGCAGGTCGTCACTCGCCGGGTTCAGGGTATCGTTCTGCGCGGTCACATTCGAGAGCGGAGCTGCTGCGGGTGCTTCCATGTCAGCCATAATCTGGGCCAGTCCTTTATCTGCTCTTGGAAATATCGGAGCAAGCGCGCCAAGCTTCGTGCCGGGCTGCAACCCACCCCACTTTAGATTTGTAAGTTCACCGTTCTTCGCCGCGACTTCAATGTCACCTAGCCCTAGCTGACGCCAGACGGACGAAGTAGCGAAAGGAAGGATTGGATAAAGGAGCGCCGTAATCATTCGGATAGCTTCAGCCGCAACAAACAATACCTCGACCATTTTGCGACGATCAAGTGCGTGACTAGACTTTGCTAGCTTCCAAGGTGCGTGACTTGATAAGTAGACGTCAACCCTAGTAATTCGCAGACCGATCGTTGCTGTAAACAGTTCGAACTTACTGAGCCCAAGCTGTTCGCTAACCTCGCTTGTGTTACCGAGCAGCTTGATGATCTCGCTCGTTTGGATCAGCAGTTCAGCTGCCTGCCTGTACGGCTCGCTGGTCGGCGAAGTAGGCTCGCCCTGACAGAGCCATGGTTCGGTTGCCGTCGGGATCTCGCTATTCAAGTTCTGCTCAATCAACTTGAGCGTACGACTCACCAAATTCCCATAACCATTCGCCAGATCCGCGTTATACCGCGTAATCATCGCATCGAATGAAAAACTCCCATCCTGCCCAAACGGAATCTCCCTTAGCAGGAAGTACCGCAACACATCACTCGCAAATAAATCCTGATCCTTCTTGCTGCTCGCAGGAAACTGTTTCGCATAAACATCCCGCCCGAAGCCATCAAGAATCGTCTCGGTCCGCACAATATTGCCCTTCGACTTACTCATCTTCGAGTCATCGAATAACAACCAGCCATGCGCCACAATCTTCTGCGGCGGAGCAATTCCCGCCGCCAGCAAGAATGCCGGCCAGTAGACGCAATGAAACCGAATAATCTCCTTGCCAACAATATGCAAGTCAGCCGGCCAGTACTTCTGCCACAACACTTCGTCGTCCGACCCATACCCAAGCGCCGTCATGTAATTCGCCAGTGCATCCAGCCACACGTAAATCACGTGCTTCTGGCTGGCTGCCGAAGCCGCCGGCTCCGGCACCGCGATTCCCCACGTGAAGCTTGACCGTGACACCGATAGATCCCGCAGCGCCCCCGGAACATAACTTGTCCCGGCGTTTGAAGTAGCTGAGGCCTCGCCGCCACTTACATTCCCGCGCAGAAAACTCAGTACTTCGTTCCGTCGTGCATCGTTCTCAATCTCTAGCTCGCCCGACTCAATCCGGTCGATCAACTCCACCTGGAACGCCGACAGCTTGAAGAAGAAGTTCTCCTCGGTCACCGTTTCGGTCACGCGCCCACAGTCCGGACAAGGCGTGCCCGCCGGCACATCCACAAACGTCTCGTCGGAAACGCAGTAAGCGCCGGTATACGAGTCCAGATAGATGAAGCCCCTCTCGTACAACACCGAGAACAGCTTCTGCACTCCACGCTTGTGCGCCTCATCCGTCGTCCGGATGTACCGGTCGTACGTCATGCCCATCCGGTCCCACAGCGTCCGGAACGTGGCCGAAACCTCGTCCGCAAACTGCTGCGCCGGCATGCCCGCCGCCTGCGCAGACCGTTCGATCTTCTGCCCGTGCTCATCGGTACCCGTCAGGAAAAACGTCTCATTGCCCTGCGCGCGATGCCGCCGCGCCAGCACATCGGCCACAATCGTCGTGTAAGCATGCCCGATATGCGGACGAGCGTTGACGTAATAAATCGGAGTCGTGAGGAAGTATTTTGACATCAGCTAGAAGCCAAGTTTAGCAGCCGAGAGGCGAACCCAACTGCGTCTTCACACCAGACGGGCGCCACAACGTGGGGGTGGAAGCTCCCCGCGGAACCCCACACGAGGGAGCCATGACTCGCACGCGAAGCTTCCCCCTCTCACGAAGGGGTCGCCGCCCGCGACCAGGACGCACCGGTCGTTGTTCCTCTCGCGTAAGCCCCGGCCCGCTATCATGTCCCTTGTGTCCCCTGACCCAACTGCCGCCTCCGCCCTTGTCGCGCGCCTCCGCTCAGGCGACATCCGCGCCCTCGCCCGAGCTGTCTCACTCGTCGAAGATGGCACCGGAGCCGAGCTCCTCCGCGCCTGCCCCCCCGCGCCTCGGGCCCTTCGCATCGGCCTGACTGGCTCGCCCGGCGCCGGCAAGAGCACCCTCGCCGACGCCCTCGTACGGGCAATCCGCAGCCGCGATCAACGAGTAGCGGTCCTCGCCGTCGACCCCTCCAGCCCCTACACCGGCGGCGCCCTGCTCGGCGACCGCATCCGCCTCCAGGGCTTCGCCGCCGACCCCGGCGTCTTTTTCCGCAGCATGGCCTCGCGCGGTGAACCCGGCGGCCTCGCTCCCAACATCGCCGGCATCCTTACCCTGCTCGAAACTGCCGGCTTCTTGAGCGTCATCCTCGAAACCGTCGGCGTCGGCCAGGCCGAGGTCGCCGTCGCCGCCCTCGTCGACGTCACCGTCCTCGTCCTCACTCCTGGCATGGGCGACGACATTCAAAGCCTCAAAGCCGGCCTCATGGAAGCTGCCAGCCTCTTCGTCATTAACAAGGCCGACCTTCCCGGCGCCGAGCGCCTTCACGCCGACCTCCGCGCGACCCAGTCCCTCGCCCACTCGGACACCCCGCCCCCCGCCATCCTCCGCACCGTCGCCACCAACGGCGAAGGCATCCCTGAACTCCTCACCGCCATCGAGCACACCCGCTCCCAACCTCCCGCCGCCCTCCCCACCTCCGTGTCGCTCGACCACCTCGGCATCGCCGTTCGCTCCATAGCCGATGCCCGCACCTTCTACGAAGCCCTCGGCCTCCACATCACCCACGAAGAGACCATCCCGCACGAGCAGGTCCACACCGCCATGCTCCCGCTCGGCGCGACCGGCGGTCAGCCAACCCGCATCGAACTCCTCGAACCCACCACCGGGGACTCCACCATCGGCCGCTTCCTCGCCCGCCGCGGCGAAGGCCTGCACCACGTCGCCCTGCGCGTCCCCGATCTCGACGCCCGCTTCGCCGCTCTCCAGGCCGCCAACATCCGGCTCGCCTCGGACGCCATCCGCACCGGCGCCGGCGGCCATCGTTACTTCTTCGTCCATCCGTCCAGCACCGGCGGCGTCCTGCTCGAACTGGTGGGCGACTGAATGCTTCTTCTGCTCATCCACACCGCCGGCAGCGAAGGTGTCGTCGCCCTCGCCGATGAAACCCGCGTCCTCGCCTCGCAAACCCTCCCCGGCCGCGGCACCTCCGAAGCCCTCATGCCCGCCATCCGCAGGCTCTTCCCGGCCGGCAAGTCAGGCGGCACCGGCAACCCTGGCCTCGCAGCCCTTACCGCCATCGCGGTCGTCAATGGCCCCGGTTCCTTCACCGGCATCCGCGTTGGCCTCAGTGCCGCCAAGGGCCTCTGCGACGGTCTCGACCTCGACATGATCGCCCTCTCCCGCCTAGCCCTTGTGGCCGCTGCCTCGCCGCCGGCCCCCGCCGAAAAGCAGATCGCCATCCTCGACGCCGGACGCGGCGAATTCTACACCGGCGTCTACGAAAACGGTCTCCGCCTCTCCGAAGCCCTCCTCAGCGAACCCGAAACCCGCGCCCTTCTGCCCACCGGCCATGCCCTCACCTGCGAGCCCCGCGTGGCCGAGAAACTAGCCGTCTCTCTCATCCCCGAACCCACCGCCGAAGCCATTCGCCACATGGCCATCGCCCGCATCGCCGCCAACCAGTGGAGCGACCCTGCCACCACCGACGCCAACTACCTCCGCCGCACCGACGCCGAAATCCTCATCAACCCCTGAACGCACACGCCCACAAGACCTGTATCTCGTCGGTGTAATCCGTCCTGTCGGTGTGAAGCCTTTCCTTCGAAATATCACAAATGCCCCTCCGCCCCGCCACCCACGCCGACCTCGAGCCCATCCTGGCCATCGCCCGCGCCTGCCCCACCGCCCCGCACTGGCCCGAATCCGCCTACCGCGCCATCCTCGACCCTGCCTCCGCCATCCCCCGCTGCCTCTTCCTCGCCCTGACCCCCGCCGGTGACCCCGCAGGCTACGCCGCAGCCTCCCCTGTCGAACTTGAAGTTATCGCCGTCCACCCGAACTTGCGAAATCGCGGTCACGGCGAGGCCCTCCTCCGCGCCGTCATCGCCTGGGCCCGCCAGCAGGGAAGCTGCGAACTCAATCTCGAAGTCCGCGCCTCGAGCGCCGGCCCCGTTCGCCTCTACCACCGCCTCGGCTTCATCGAAACCGGCCGCCGCCCCCGCTACTACCAGCACCCCGAAGAGGACGCCCTCCTCCTCCGCGCCGCACTCTAAAACACCAACGTCGCCCGACACGAGCGGCCTCGCGAACGTCCCGCTCAAGTCTCGGGCGCGAGTCTCCAACTCGTATGCATGCCTGAAACCCGTGAATCAGCCGGCGTCACCCCGCCGAAGACAGAGACTGCCGAACTCAGTCTTATGAAAGGGCAGTAGGGCCCGAAGCCTCATCCAGCGCATCGACTCCCGAACCGCGGAAGGGCACGCGTTCACGCGTGCCATAAAGCCTTCGAGGTCAGGAAGCGCCGCGGTAGTCGGTGGCCTTCGTTGTTGGTCTCGCGGTGAGGCTGCGATGAATGGGCGCGCGCTCGACGGGCAGCGGCATCGGGGGCTTGGCCGGTTCCTCAATTGTTCGTTGCGAATGAGGGGAGGATGGCCTTCGGCAGAGCCATGGCGCCTTTGGCGCGGTTGCATGCGGCAAACGCTCATCGTGCCCCGTCACTTGCAGCCTACAAGAAAGCCTTTGCGCCTGAACCCTCAAATTGAAAGTGCGAGGATGCAAATCCGCAAGCTGCGACCATAATCGCTGGAGGACCCTGGCACCCGATCCCGCAAAGCATTAGTACCGGTCATACAACTGACTCGCGCCAAAAACCTAGTCCGACAAGAGTGCCCAACCGCGCTCCCAGACTGTTCTAATCGCTGCTAGAGGCAAAGATGAAAACGAGAACACTCGCCACCGTAGCCGCCTGCATGATCGCTGTCTTGTTGCTCGGGCAGCGCTCGGGCCACGCTGCCAGCCCCGGCGATAAACGGCTCGTACGCATCGCGGAACTGGAGATCGATCCAGCATCCCTGGCCGCCTACAAGATTGCCCTGCGCCGCGAGATCGAAGCCTCCATCCGGAGCGAACCTGGCGTTCTATCGCTGTATGCCGTCTCTGTTGCGGGCCAACCAAATCAGATCCGGCTCTTCGAGATCTACGCCAGCTCCGACGCCTACCAGGCACATCTGCGGTCCGAGCACTTCAGGAGATACAAGAGCGACGTCGCAGGCATGGCGAAGAGCCTGAGACTGATCGAAACCGAACCCGTCCTGCTCGGGTCGAAGTAAGAACCTCTGGCCGGCGTCCAGCCGATCAAGGCTCTCATACCACCTATACGCCCAGACTCACCGCCTCAAAACCAGGGCACCCGCCGCACCCTTTCCCCTCACCCCACCCACGTATAATCGAGCGATCATGGTAAGAGATGGCTATTTCTACGGCTTGGGGCTCATCGCGGTGGCCGCGATCCTCTGGTTCACCACCGGTTCCCTCTGGCTCATCCTGCTGCCCCTGCTGCTCGCCGCTTTCTTCCTCTGGTTCTTCCGCGATCCCAACCGCGCCATTCCCCAGGGCGAAGGCCTCATCGTCTCCCCCGCCGATGGCCTCGTTACCGAAGCCGAATGGATCGAAACCAACCTCGGCAGCCGCCTTCGCATCAGCATCTTCCTCAACGTCTTCAACGTCCACGTCAACCGCAATCCCATCTCCGGCATCGTCAAGGTCGTCGACTATCGCAAGGGCGCCTTCATCAACGCGATGAAGCCCGAATCTGTCGTCGACAACGAGCAGACCATGGTCGTCGTCGAAGGCGAAGGTATCGAGGTCGCCTTCAAACAGATCGCCGGCCTGCTCGCTCGGCGCATCGTCTGCAACCTTAAGGCAGGCGACCAGGTCACCCGCGGCGAACGCATGGGCCTCATCAAGTTCGGCTCGCGCTGTGACGTCCTGCTGCCCGCTGAAGCGATGCTGAAGGTCAAGGTCGGCGACAAGGTGGCCGGCGGCTCGTCCGTCCTCGCCGCCATGCCAGTCAACAAGGCAGCCGCCTGATGGACCTCGGTCCCATCGAGCAGGACGGGATCGCGCCCATCGGCGCACCCTCGCGCCACCGCCCCAGCCGCGGCATGTACGTCCTGCCCTCGCTCTTCACGGCGGGCAACATCGCCGCCGGCTTCTACGCCATCACCGAAAGTGTCCGCGGCGCCGGCGGCGACACCTCCGGCTTCAATCGCGCCGCACTTGCCATCGGCTTTGCCGTCGTCTTTGACGGCGTCGATGGCCGCGTCGCCCGCATGACCCGCACCACCAGCGACTTCGGCAAGGAACTCGACTCGCTCGCCGACGTCGTCACCTTCGGCGTCGCGCCCGCCGTGCTTGCCTGGATCTGGGGCTTCCGCATGCTGTCGCCGAACTACCTGCCCGCCTGGCGGGACGCCGTCGTCCCCTTTGGCGTCGTCATCTGCTTCCTCTTTCTCATCTGTGGCGCCTGCCGCCTCGCCCGTTTCAATATCAGCATCAATCCCCAGCCGCGCAATCCCGGCCGCCCCGGGCGCAAATACTTCGTCGGCATGCCCATCCCCGCCGGCGCCGGTGTGCTCGCCTCCGTCGTTCACCTCTTCGATGGCAGCCCCATTCACGACCCGCGCATCTCAATCGTCTGGCTCTGCCTCATCACCGGGACCGGCTTCCTGATGGTCAGCAGCTGGCGCTTCTGGAGCGGGAAGGAGATTGACTCGAGCGGCCGCAAACCGTTCCAGTTCTTCGTTCTGATGGCGCTCGCCATCGCCGTCATCGTGCGCTTCTCGGAGGTCGCTTTGATCTGCATCGCGCTCGGATACCTGGTGTCGGGGGTCGTGGCGAGGCTGGCGTACAGTTGGGGCAGGAAGCGTCGTTTGAACGCCGGAGTGAGACCCTAAGTCATGGCAGAAGGTTTGTACCGCATCGCAATCGTCGGCGCCTCATCACTCGCCGGCAAGGAGCTTGCCGACGAGATCGCCGAGTCGCTCCTCGCCACCTCCGACATCACCCTGCTCGACGATGAGGAGATCGGCACCGAAGCCGCCGCGCAGATCGCCGCCGTCGGCGACGAAGCAGCCGTCATTCACACCATCGACGAGGAATCCTTCGACCGCAAGGACTTTGTCTTTTTCACCGGCGACCCCAAGACGACGCTCAAGCACTGGAACACCGCCCGCCTCGCCGGCGCCAGCCTCGTCGACCTCACGGGCGCGCTCGAAGGCGAGGCCGGCGTCCAGGTCCGTCTTCCGTTCGTGCAGGCCGCGCTCGGCCTGCCCGCGGGCAGCAACCTCGACTTCAACACGGTCGCCGTCGTCTCCGCCGCACCCGCAGCTGTCATGCTTGGTCTCGTTGCCGCGCGGCTCTCGGGCAAACTCAAAGTCCGGACACTCGCCGCGACGGTCATCGAGCCCGCCTCCGAAAACGGGCGCGAAGCGATGGACGAGCTACACCAGCAGACCGTGAATCTGCTCTCCTTTCAGCCGCTGCCGAAAGACCAGTACGACGCGCAGGTCGCCTTCAACGTGCTGCCAGCCTTCGGCGAAGATGCAAAGGTCGATCTCGGTGCCTCGGCGGCGCGGGTGCTGCGGCACTACGGCATCCTCGCGGCGGCATCCACTACTTTGCCGGAGCTTGAGGCGCAGGTTGTCCATGGGCCGGTGTTTCATGGCTACGTGGCTTCGGTGCTGCTCGAAGTCGAAGACGCCGTTACCATCGAAGCGGTCGAAGCCGCGCTGGCAGGGGAGGGGATCGATGTCGTCTCGGCCGAGTCCGACCCGCCCAGCAACCTGAGCGCGGCGGGGCAGGAAGATGTGATGGTGCTGGTGCGGCCGGCGAAGCTCGGCTCGACGCTTAACCGGCGCTTCTGGCTGTGGCTGGCGGCGGATAACTTGAAGCTGGGGGCGCTGAACGCCATTGCGTGCGCCAATGAACTAAAGCGTCTGCGGCCGCGTGGGACGGTGCAGTAGATTCGGGAATCGCCTGAAATTAATCTCGACCAAGTGACACAGGCATTTTCGCGCAGATGCGATTTCGGCCTGTTTTGAGGGGTTTCGGGGGTATACCCCTCCCCCGGGGGTTTCCGTGTCAAAAATAGCATTCTAAAGGGTTTAACCCCAGGCTAAAGCCCCTGCGTTTTGCGGGGTTCTGGCGTGAAAGGCGGGCTGTGCGATGCAGATTTGTCAAGGGGCAGCCGCGTCCTGATGCCGGACGGGTGCCACTTCGTGGGGTGCCGGGCTGCGTGTCGTGGTGCGAAGCGCAATACCCTACGAAGTGGTCGCCGCCCGCGATGAGGGCGCTTTTGGCTTTGTTCTTCTATTTTGCGAAGACCTGGCTCATGTCGGCGAAGGCTTTGAATTCGAGGGCATTGCCGGCGGGGTCGTAGAAGAACATGGTGGCCTGCTCGCCGACCTCGCCCTTGAAGCGGATGTAGGGTTCAATCTCGAACTTCTGCCCGGCGGCGCGGAGGCGGTCGGCGAGCGACTGCCAGCGGTCCATGGTGAGGACGACGCCGAAGTGGGGGACGGGGACGGCGTGGCCGTCGACGGCGTTGTGGTGCTCTTCGTCGCGAACCGAGACGCCCGGTTTCAGGTGGGCGACGATCTGGTGTCCGAAGAGGTCGAAGTCGATCCATTCGGTGGAGCTTCGGCCTTCGGGGCAGCCGAGGGTCTGGCCGTAGAAATGGCGTGCAGCGTCGAGGTCGTCGACCGGGAAGGCGATGTGGAACGGGGTGAGCATGGGGTGATGATAAAAGGTCGGGACGTTCGCGCAGGGCGAGTTAACGCTGTTTTCCTGGTTTCGATTTACTGAGGGTTGGTGAAGGAATCGGGGAGGGCGGGGGGCGGGTGGCTGGGGGCGAGTGAGGGATTCCGGGCTCTGGTTGCTGATCACCCCGACCTTCGAGGCAGGACGCCTTCGAGAGCAACCCTATAGGGCGAGTGACGGTTTCGCTGTTGCAACTGCGAGCTTTGAAGACCTTCGATCAAGCCAGAAAGTAGGCTGTCAATTCTCGTGCCAGAACGTCTGGCGCCGTGTACATCGCGTCGTGCTGTTGGCCGGGGAGTACGGTCACATCTCTGTGAAGGGCTTCGGCGACCGTCCGGACGCTCGTCTCCATGGGTTTTGGGCTATCGCTCCCCAAGAAAAACATCATCGGTGTTTTGACCGGCGCGAACGAGGCTGGGTCGAAACTATAGTGGCGCACGGCCGTTATCTCACGGCAGATGGATGGCGCGAGCTTGACGCGCTGCGGCCAAGAAGGGTCATTGCGAAACTTTGCGATGACGGTTGGAGACAAGCGTGCGTAATCGGTAAAGAAGATTACGAGAGCCGCCTCATTGTCTCCAGCAGCAATCGCATCGCAGACAGCTTGCGGCGACCGGCTCACCATACCCCCGGGGACAGGCATGGGCGGCTCGTAAAGGACGGCCCGCTTGAAGCGGTTGCTACGCTTCAATGCTTCAAGGGTTACGATTCCGCCGAAGGAGTGACCGAGCACGAAGACGGGTTCTGGAAGTTGTCCGGCGACCTGAACGACATCGTCGGCTTCACGCTCGAGCGAGTAGGCTGTGGTGTCGGTGCTGTCTCCGTGGCCTCGCCGGTCCATGGCGTAGGTATAGAACCGGGATTGAAGCAACGGCGTGACACGCGCCCACGCTTTTCGGAAGCTGCCCGCTCCATGAACGAGCAGCAGGCTGGGGCCGGTCCCTCCCTCCTCCAGAGCAATCGAGGTTCCGTCCGACACCTTCAGCCGGAGCAATCGAGTGGGAGGGCTATCGGCCGGATCGGCTGCGGCACGAACGATCTGGGTGGCAGCAACTGCCGCGAACCCCGCGATGAGTTGACGCCTGTTCATACAGAGTCCCCTTTATCGATCCATCAATGCCAGGCTACTTTTGCAGTGGGTTCGGAGAGCCCGCCACACGCACCAAAAGCGGCTTACCTTTTTCGACTATGTATGTCGCTAGCTCGACGCCCGGCGTTGATCCGAGATTACGGGCCATGTGCACTTTTCCCGGAGGAATGAAGAGAACTTCGCCAGTCTTGAGCGTGACCGGCTTTTCGCCGTCCATCTGAAACTCCAGCTCACCCTGGGGGACATAGACCAGTTCTTCTCCCGGGTGGCTATGCCACGGCGCGATGGCCCCTGGCGCAAAATCTACACGTGTCTGGATTACCTCGTGACCTTCGATCGAAAGATCGTGTCGTTGAAGGTCGGTCCGCGTGAGGCCGACGGGCGGAGACATGGAAGATGCTGCGGCTCCTGCTACGAATGAAGCGAAGGCACAGGTGATCGTGAGAGTTCGGTTCATGGAGCTCCTCGCGTTGCCAGACAGTATGCTGGACCTTCGGTGGGATTTCAAGCAAAACCTGTCGTCGTCGTGGGCTGATCTTCCGCTGACACGGGGAGCAGTTCCTCATTCCTTGGGAGACGGAATTATGAGCAATTTCGCTGGCCTGATCCCCGAAAGTGGCCGCCGAACGCTCGACGGTGCCGATAACAACGACTTTGAGAAAGCTGTGATCGAAAGCCTTCGAAGTCAGTTTTATACTTCAGTGGAGTTGATTGCCGGGGTCTTGATGAAGCTACAACGGAACTTTATGGCAGTTACATGTGGCGTAGGGGCATACCTCGCGCTTTTCTTAACTGCTGGTAGTCTGCCTCGACTTGTCAATTTGCTTTTCTCAAGCAAAGGGCCACTTGATAACATCGGGCTTGTAGGACTTGTCTTTTTCGCCTGCCTGCCCGTAACCCTCGTGGTTGCACCATTCTTGGGAGGCTTCGTCACAGCGAAGACAGCGACAGAGCGTCCCTATCTCCACTTGGTCTATGCCTTGCTCATTTCCTGTGGCCTGCTGTGCCTTGCTGGCTACGTACCACGCTCGTTCAAGAAGGTAAGCATCGTGGGATACGGACTTCTCTTTTTGCTGAGTTTCGTGTCGTCTGTGGCGGGAGCATGGTTTGGCGGACTGAACAGGGCTCAGCAAAGGGATGAGGAGTTGATGCACCAACTGCGGGAGTCATCAAGCGGGAAAAGCACGGGGACACAACTTCGCGGCGCTCGAGCCAATAAGAACGTCGACATTTCAGATAACAATGACTTTCGAGCAAGCGTTCAGGATGTGCCAGAATGACGAATCCTAGTCGGAGGCTCACTATGCGGTTTCTGCCTGTTCTCGTTCTGACCCTGCTCACCTTCATCGGCGTCGTATCCTCGGTGGCTCAAACTACTCCAGACGAGACTGCTGCCCTTGAGTCAGAAACCCAATGGCTTCGCCTTGTTGATGCTGGCGATTACGCCGATGCGTGGAAGAATGCAGCCCGGATTATGCAGGAGGCGGCTCCAGAACCAGCCTTTGCGAAAGCGATGGCCGGAGCAAGAACCCCATTGGGAGCACTTGCCGCGCGGACTCTGAAGCAAGTGCAGACTACGAAACACTTGCCGGGAGTACCGGATGGCCTATATGTGGTCGCTATCTATAACGCGCGCTTCGCGAACAAGGCGGATGGCGTCGAAACGATCGTTGCATCTCAAAAGCCCGATGGTTCATGGCATGTTTCGGGTTACTTTATCCGCTGAAATTGGCAGCTCAATCCTGCCGCCTTGTAAACGGAATCGTCGAAAGAGCGAGATGCGAAAACGGTCCCTCGTCGCGGGCCTCGCGGGGGGGGGCTGCGTGACGCCTGCTCAGATGGGGTGATTCTGTGGCGTGGATGCCAAGGCTGAAGCCTCGGCCTTCCTAGAAGCCGGGACCCTGTAGGTTGGCGGTCGCTCACGGGTAAAGGGAATCGGGATCCGGAATTGTGGTCAGAGCTGAAGCCCTGACCTACCCTTAGGGCAAAGGCAGAGGCTTTGAGGTGAGTCTGGCGGGCTGTTGGAGCGGGCAGTCTCTGCGGGACGTGCGCCCAGGCGCAGGCTGCTTAGCAATCTTCCACGCTCTGTGTCGTGCAGGCTCGTCGTCACGAATATTGGGGTGAAGCATGCGGTGGGGCCGGTGTCATCGCTCGCAGTGGAACGGGTGGCTGGACCCTTCGACGGGCGAGGTGGTGGCTGCCTTCTCGTAGGCGGCGATGAGGGTGTCGAAGTCGCTTGCTGCTGCCTGGGCGTTCGGGCGTTCGAGCGAGGCTTCGAGGGCCTGCCGGCTCACCCATACTTCGGTGATCCAGAGGATGTCGTCGTCGGCGGCGTCTTTGGCGACGATGAAGCTGAGGCAGCCGGGGATGGTGTGCGAGTCCTCGCCTCCCATGGACTGGATGAGGTCCTGCCGGCGGCCAGCGGTGGCGGTCAGCTTCACGATGAGTCCGTACATGGTGGGTCCCCGGGTAGAGTATAGGTTCGGCCGGTTTTAGGTGGCTCAGGGGTTGGCGGGCGTCTGGCCGAAGGGTTTGCGGAGGGCAAGGGCGCCGGCGCCGAGGATAAGGAGGACGGGGTAGAACTCGAGGGTGTAGCGGGGTTCGGAGTTGTCGATGGTGAGGAGCAGAAGGCAGCGGAACAAGATGGTCGCCAGCATGGCATGGACGATGGGGCGGTAGCGGGGCTGCCAGCGGGCTTGCCTGAGAGCGATGCCGGCGAGGGCGAGGTAGGCGAGGTTGAGCAGGGCGTAGGCGGAACCCCAGGTGAAGGCCCAGCGGTCCTGCTTGAACTTCCACCACTCGAGCGGGAGGGGGAGCATGTCGGCGCGGGGGCGGAAGATCATGTTGAGGACGCGGGCGACAGGGAGCGCGAGATAGTAGCGAAGCGGGTCGGCCTGGATGCGCTCGGCGGCGAGGGCGGCAAAGCGGGCGTCGAGTTCGGGGCTGGCGGAGGTGGTCTGGTTATAGTCGGCGAGGAGAGTTGCGGTGGCCTCGTACTGGGCGTCGGAGTCGAAGGCGCGGTTGGGGAGGTCGGCGATGGAGATGGTGTCGCCGTCGTAGAGCCAGTAGACCTGGTCGGTCGAGGCGAAGTCGATGGCGAAGGTGCGGAACCAGCGCTCGAAGCCGAACTGGTTGGGCTCGCCGGGGTCGACGGCGTAGCGCGGGGCGAGCGGTTCGAAGACGTGGAAGGTGTGCAGGTTGCGGGCGGTCCAGAGCGCGAGCGGGGCGGCGATGAGGACGCAGACGGCGGCGGTCTGGAGGAGGCGGGATTTGCGCGGGGCGGGTTGGCGGAAGGTGATCCAGAGCATGGCGGGGACGAAGATGGCCGCGAGCATCCCCTGCTCGGGGCGGAGGAGGACGGCCCAGGCGAGGGCCAGGCCGAGGGTGGCGGCGGTGGCGAGGCGTGGGTTGTCCTGCCAGCAGAGCAGGGCGTAGATGGCGAGCGCGATCGAGAAGAGGGTGGGGACCTCGGTGAGGGGGAGTGCGACGTAGTTCGCCATGAAAGGGCAGAGCGCGCCGAGCCAGAGGGCGGCAGTGAAGGCGGCGTTGGTAGCGAAGAGGCGGCGGGCGGTAGCGGCGGCGAGCAGGCAGGTGGCGAGATCGAGTGGCGCCTGAAGCAGCATGACGGCGGTGTATTTGCCCGCGCCGAAGATGGCGAAGATGGTGGCAAGGAAGAGCGGATAGCCGGGGAGGCGGATGAGCGTGGGGCGGATGAGGGTGGCGTCGTCGACGGTGCGAGTCAGGCCGTAGACGTGATGGTGGAGCAGGTTCTGGGCGATGTCGCCGTACATGAGGGAGTCTGGCGAGATGTGTCCGTAGGCCCAGATGAACCAGAGGCGGAAGGCGAGGCCGAGCGCCAGAGCCACGCCGGCCTGCCAGCGTGCCCGCTTGTCCAGTACTGGGATTTGCATCGTTTGAGAATTCTAAAGGGCAAAGGCAAGTGCGTCCTAACGCCGGACGGGCGCCACGAAGTGGGGTCGCCGGTTCGCCTGCCGTCACGCGAAGCAGTGGCCGCCAGAAGTGGTCGCCGCCCGCGATGAGGGCGCCCTTATACTTGCCTCCAAGATGCTCAGCCCATAGGATTGCGCTTAGGGCAGCACACGCGGCCGGCATCTGATCAATTCATGAACAAACCGGTCTTTTACGATCCCCAGAGAAAACGATGGAAGCGGCTGCGTCGGGTCTTCGACGTGCTTGCCTTGTTTGGCCTGGTGATCGGGACGCTGTTCATCCTCGGGCTGTTGCGGATGAAGCCGCTGCCGGAGTTGTTGCTGGCGACGCAGACGCGGAATTATCGCGCGATTACGAATCGACCGAAGCCGGTGCCTGCGCTGAAGCCGGGGCAGAAAGCGCCGATTTCGGCGCACCGCAAGACGGCGACCAACCCGTCGGACCTGACGCTCAATGCGGGTGAGGGGCTGCGCGCGGCGTACTACGTGGACTGGGACTCGGCGAGCTATGCGTCGCTGAAGGAGCACATCAAGCAGATCGACCTGTTGTTCCCGGAGTGGCTGCATGTAACCGACGCAGCGGGCACGATCACCGCGAACAACATCGACGATAACCGGATGTACACGGTCGTCGATAAATCGGGCAGTGTGCGCGGGGTGGACCAGGAGAACAAGATCGCGCGCGCGATCGCAGATAACCACGTGGACACGGAAGTGTTTCCGCTGGTGAACAACTACGACGTGCTGGGTAATCGCTTTTCGCCGACGGTGGGGCCGTTCCTGGCGAGCGATCAGGCGCGGCATAACTTTATCGCGCAGATGGACAAGTTTCTGACGGCCAATCCGACGTATCGCGGGTTGACGGTGGACTTCGAGCAGATTCCGGCGAACGCGCAGGATGGCTTCAAAGCGTTGATCGGGGCGCTGTATACGGACCTGCAGGCGCGGCATCTGCGGATTTATGTGAACGTGCCGGTGGACGATCCGGACTTCGACCTGGCGTTCCTGGCGGATCACTCGGACGGCCTGGTGCTGATGAACTACGACGAACACCAGGCACCGGAAGAGCCGGGCCCGGTGGCGAGCCAGGATTGGTTCCTGGACAACCTGCAGAAGGCCTTGAAGGTGGTGCCCAAGGACAAGCTGATGATTGCGCTGGGCAGCTACGGGTACGACTGGACGAGCACGCTGCCGGCGACGCCTCCGCCGGCTCCGAAAAAGGGCAAACCGGTAGCCACGCCTCCGCTTGAGAACCCAAACGTAATTGCCATTGGCGCGCAGGATGCATGGCAGGCGGCGAGCGACGCGGATGCGACGATCGAGCTTGATCCGGATTCGCTGAACGCGCACTTCGGCTATGACGACGAGGATGCGCACCTGCGGCACGAGGTGTGGTACCTGGACGCGGTGACCGTGTTGAACGAAATGCGTGCGGCGCGGACGCTGGGGATCCAGACGTTTTCGCTATGGCGGCTGGGGTCGGAAGATGGGTCGCTGTGGAAGATCTGGGATAACCCGACGAAGATCGATCCGGCGAAGGCGCTGGCTGCGGTGCCCCCGGGGTACAACGTCGATACCGAGGGGTCGGGCGATATTCTGCGCATCGTGAAGCGTCCGCAGACGGGGGCGCGGACGTTGACGCTCGACGATGACGACCAGGTGCCGGTGCCGGTAAAGATGGTGACGAAAGAGGTGATGCAGTCCTATCCCTCGTCGTACACGGTGGAGCAGTACGGGTACCAGCCGAAGAAGGTTTCGCTATCGTTTGATGACGGGCCGGACCCGGAATGGACGCCGAAGATCCTGGACATCCTGAAGCAGTACAACGTGAAGGGCACGTTCCTGATGATCGGCGAGGTGGCCGAGGATAATGTCGGGGTGATGCAGCGGGTGTACCGCGAAGGCCACGAGATTGGCAATCACACGTTTACGCATCCGGACATTTCGGAGATCTCGACGGCGCAGGTAGACCTGCAGCTGAACCTGACAGAGCGGCTGTTCGGGTCGAAGCTGGGGGTGCAGCCGCTTTACTTCAGGCCGCCCTATTCGATCGACCAGGAGCCGGATACGAACGACCAGGCAGCGCCGGTCGACCACATCCAGAGCCGCGGGTACGTGACGATTGGCAACAAGGTGGATACGAACGACTGGGACGAGCATCCGCGCAAGACGCCGCAGGAGATTGCGGACTCGGTGCTGGAACAGCTGGCGGCGATGCCGGCGCACCCGGACCGCGCGGGATCGATCATCCTCATGCATGACGGGGGCGGCGACCGGTCGGTGACAATTGCGAGCCTGCCGCTGCTGATCACGACGCTGCGCGCGCATGGGTACGAGTTTGTGCCGGTTTCGGAGCTGATCGGCAAGACGCGCGACGAGGTGATGCCGCCGTTGAACGCGGCGCAGAAGCGGCAGGCGATCGCGGATTCGATCACCTTCTTTTTCCTGGCGTTCTTCAATCACCTGGTGTTCTGGATCTTCTATGTCGGCGACGTGCTGATGTCGGCGCGACTGATCATCATCGGGGTGTTCGCGGTGATCGACCGCTTCCGCACGCGCAAGAACTTTGCGACGGCGGACTACCTGCCGCGGGTGGCGGTGCTGATTCCTGCTTACAACGAGGAGAAGGTAATTGCGCGGACGATTCGTTCGGTGATGATGTCGAACTACAAGAACCTTCGGATCGTGGTGATCGATGATGGTTCAAAGGACAAGACGTACGAGGTTGCGCAAAATGCGTATCCGGAGCAGATTGCTTCGGGCCGGCTGACGGTAATCACGAAGCCAAATGGCGGCAAGGCGGACGCGCTGAACTTTGCGCTCGACCAGATTGAGGAAGAGATTTATGTGGGGATCGATGCGGACGGCGTGATTGCGCATGATGCCGTGACGAACCTCGTCCCGCACTTTGCGAACCCGAAGATCGGCGCGGTGGCGGGGAACGCGAAGGTAGGGAACCGGGTCAATCTGTGGACGCGCTGGCAGGCGCTCGAGTACATCACGAGCCAGAATTTTGAGCGGCGTGCGCTTGACCTGTTCGACGTGGTGATGGTGGTCCCGGGGGCGATCGGCGCGTGGCGGACGGCGGCGGTTAAGGCCGGCGGGTGCTATCACACCAACACGGTGGCCGAGGATGCCGACCTGACGATGAACCTGCTGGAGCAGGGCTACTCGGTGATCTACGAGGACCGGGCGCTGGCTTTTACCGAGGCTCCGGTGAATGCGGACGGGTTGAAGCGTCAGCGGTTCCGCTGGAGCTTCGGAATTCTGCAGGCGTTGTGGAAGCATCGCGGGGCGATCCGCAAGCACAGGGCGATGGGGCTGTTTGCGCTGCCGAATATCCTGATCTTCCAGATCATGCTGCCGCTGGTGTCCCCGTTCATCGATCTGATGTTTATCTTCGGGGTGATTCATTACCTGATCGATCGACACTTCCATCCGGAAACCGCGTCGACGGACAGTTTTTTCAAGCTGCTGACGTTCTTCCTGGCGTTCCTGGTGATCGATTTCTGTGCGTCAGCGCTGGCGTTTGCGCTTGAGCGGAGGCATCCGGCGAGCAAGGGCGACGGCTGGCTGCTGTTCCACATCTGGATTCAGCGATTTACGTATCGACAGGTCTTCTCTCTGGTGCTCTTCAAGACGCTAAAGCGGGCGATCGACGGCAAACCCTTTGCGTGGGACAAGCTGGAGCGGACGGCGACGATGTCGAAGACGACGGAACAGCTGACGAGCTAGCAACTGGCGGGCGGCTGGCTAACCTCTGGAGGAAAGCAGGCGTCCTATGCTAAGTCGAGCAAGCGTGCCACTGTCGCGTGGTTTTGGTCACCCTCCAAGCACAAAAGAGTCACTCCTTCCATCCCACGAAGACCCCCTTGGAATCCTAAAGCCAGCGGTGATAATGACGTACCGCGGGGCTCACGCGGCAGGTCGGGCAGAGAGAGAAGAGACCAGCGTTTGCAATGGTGGTCCCAAAGCGGAGTTGTGCGCTCAGGGTTGACCGCCCTGGGCTACGCGGTCTTGTACGCCGCGGTGGATATCGCGCTGAACAGCTCCGGGTTCAGCCAGGGCTGGACGATCTTGTGGCCGCTGAACGGGATCACGATTGCGCTTCTGCTGAGGCGGCCGCGGCGGGAATGGGCGGCGATCCTGCTCGGGGTCGGGGTGGGGACCGGCATCGGCGAGTGGCAGGACCACAACACGATTGCGAGCGAGATCTGGCTGCGCCTGTTTTCGGTGACGGAGCTTTTTCTGACGGCCTGGCTGCTGCCGGCGTTTACCGATCTGAATACATGGCTGCGCAAGCCGCGCATCTTCCGGCGGTTTGCGATCGCGCTGATGGTGGGCCCGGGGGTCTCCGGCGTCATGGCGGCGCTTTACTTTCATGCGCAGCAACACCAGTCCTACCTGCTGGCGTTTGACGAGTGGGCGACGGCGGATGCGGTGGGAATTGCGGGTTTCTTTCCCCTGGCGCTAGCGTTCAGCTCGTCGGAGATGCGGGCGTTGTTTCGGGCGCGGGCGCTGCCGCGGACGCTGGGTGTGCTGATGCTGGCGCTGGGGTTGATGACGCTCGGGCTATCCTCGAGCCGCTATCCGTTGATCTTCCTGGTGTACCCGATGCTGCTGATGGTGGATAGCCTGCTGTCGTTCTCGGGGTCGGCGATTGCCGCGGCGGGCCTGTGCTTCGTAGCGATCTACCTGACGGTGCATGGCAATGGCGTCTTCGGAATGTGGTCGGACAATCTGCCGGTGTCGCGCGATGTGGCGCTCCAGGGGTTCTTGACCTTCCACCTGCTGGCGCTGTTCCCGGCGTCAATCCTGATTCGTGAGCGGCGTTCGCTGGTCATGGACCTGCACAGCTCGAACGCGCAGCTGCTGATGCTGGCGTCGCTCGACGGGCTGACGGGGATTGCGAATCGGCGTTCCTTTGAAGAGGAGTTCGAGCAGGAGTGGAAGCGGGCGATCCGGCTGAAGACGCCGCTGGGGCTGGTGATGATCGATGTCGACCACTTCAAGCAATTCAACGACCTGTACGGGCACCATGCCGGAGACGAGTGCCTGCGTGCGGTGGCACAGTGCCTGCGGACAAACCTGCGGCGGGCGCAGGACCGGGTGGCGCGCTTTGGCGGCGAGGAGTTTGTGCTGTTGCTGCCGCATACGGACGGGTCGGGATCGGTGCACCTGTCGGAGCTGATCCGTGAGGCGGTGCAGGAGCTGGCGATTCCGCATGAGGGCAGCCGGTGGGGCGTCGTGACGGTGTCGGTGGGCTGCTCGAGCCTGCTGCCGGCGCTAGAATCGAGCCAGCACGGCCTGCTGAACATGGCGGATGCAGCGCTTTACCGGGCGAAGGACGCGGGACGCAACCGCGTGGAGTGCGCGGTGGAAGTCGATGAGCCGCTCTATCTGCGGCCGCGGTAAGTTCGGCTTACCAGCTGACAGCTTTTAGTCGATCGCTGCGAGTCAGACTTGCTCCAAGCTACTGTGAGTTGCCGGGCTTCGGGGTGGCTGCAGGCTTTTTCTTCTTCTTCGGGGTGACGGCGGGCTTGGCGGGCGGCGCGGCGGGCGCGGGCGCGACGGCCGCGGGACGTGCGGCGAGGGTTTTCTGCAGGTCGCGGACCTGCTGCTCGGAGGCGAGAGCCGAGGCCTGGAGGCGGTCGCTGAGGCTGCGGCGTGCGGATTCGAGCGAGCCCATGGCCTGCGAGAGCATGGCGGTCTGTTCCTGTGGCGCGGAGGATTCGGCGATGACGGCGACGCGCAGCACGACGTCGTAGAGGGCGCCGAGGTTCCGGCTGACCGGAAGGGCGGCCGAGACGGAACTGGGGCTCGCGTCGGCGGTCGCGAGCAGGCCGGGCAGGGTGCTGTCCAGATCCTTCTGGATGGAGCTGATGTTGGCCAGGGTGGCGTCACGTAGGGAACGCGAGGTCTTCCACTTTTCGACGCGCAGGGCAGGCAGCGCCTGCTGCAGGGCGGCGGTGGCGGGTTGGACGAGCGCGGTGATGGTGGTCTCGGAGGTGGGCTGCGCGGGCGCGGCAGCTGCATTGGACTGCGTCGCCGCCTGGGCGGGCAGGGACTGGGCCTGCGCGGGGCGCGGGGCGGGTGCGCTGCACAGCAGCAGGGTCAGCAGCGGGGCGGAGAGCCGAGAGATCATGGCGTCATCCTAACCCAGACGCGGGGGCCGCGGCTAAACTTGGCGGATGAGCATTGGGTCGGCGAAGGCAGCGAAGATTCCGGTGGTGGAGACAGCGCGGCTGCGTCTGCGCGGTCATGGCGCGGCGGACCTCGCGCGCTGCACGGTACTTTGGGCGCATCCCGAGGTGGTGCGGTACACCGTCGGCGCGCCGCAGACCGAGGAGGCGGTGTGGTCGCGGATGCTGCGCTACCTGGGCCTGTGGTCGATGCTGGGATACGGGTACTGGGTGGTGGAGGAGAAGACGACCGGTGCGTTTGTGGGCGAGGTGGGGCTCTGCAACTACCACCGGGCGATCGAGCCGGCGCTGGGCGAGGAGCCCGAGATCGGCTGGATTCTCGACCCGGCGCATCATGGCAAGGGATATGCGACGGAGGCCGGACGGGCGGTGTTGGAGTGGCTGGGCGGCGTGTACGCCGGGCCGGTGAGTTGCATTGTGCATGTGGACAATGCAGGGTCGGTGCGGGTGGCGGAGAAGCTGGGTTTTGTGTCGAGTCATCGCGCGGTGTACCGGGAGGAATTGTTTGAGGTGCTGTATGCCGAGGTAAAGCCAAGCGCTAATCAAGACGATCACCCCGAGTGATCCGCGGTCGGGATGCGCTTCTGGGGTGGCATTGATTTCATCGGTGGTACGCCTTTGTCCGAGCAGAACATCCATGCTCCAAGTGCCCACGCTGCCAGCGGGGCTAGAATCAGGAGGATGGCTACCGCGACGATGACCCGTGCTCTATCGCCCTTTGTGAATGAACCTTTTCTTGACTTCACCGCTGCTGACAACAAGCGCGCGATGCTGGCGGCGCTGGCCGAGGTGCAGTCGCAGTTTGGCCGCGAGTACGACCTGGTGATTGGCGGCAAGCGGGTCAAGACGGCCGAGAAGATCAAGTCAGTGAACCCGGCGCGGCCGGCGCAGGTGGTGGGGGTACACCAGGGCGCGCTGCCCGAACACGCCGAGCCCGCGGTACAAGCGGCGCTCGCGGCGTTCGCGGGCTGGTCGCGCAAGCCCGTGCAGGAGCGGGTGGACTTCCTGCTGCGGGTTTCGGAACTGGTGTCAGCGAAGAAGTTTGAACTGTGCGCGTGGCTGACGTTCGAGGTCGGTAAGAACTGGGCGGAGGCCGACGCGGACGTGGCTGAGTGCGTCGACTTTCTGCAGTTTTACGCGCGCGAAGCGCTGCGGCTGGACGGGGCGACGACGCCAATCCAGTTTCCCGGCGAGCTTAATCAGCTTCGTTACGTGGCGATCGGCGCGGGTGCGGTGATTTCGCCCTGGAACTTCCCATTTGCCATTATGGCGGGGATGACGGCAGCGGCGATCGTGACCGGCAACACCGTCGTGCTGAAGCCTTCGGTCGATGCGCCGACGATTGCGGCGAAGTTCTTCGAGCTGCTCGAAGAGGCCGGGATGCCGGACGGCGTGGTGAATTTCTGCCCGGGCGAAGGGCCGGGGTTCGGCTCGACGGTGGTGGCGCATCCGCAGATCCGGTTTATTGCGTTCACCGGTTCGAAGAAGGTGGGGCTCGAGATTCACGAGTCGGCGGCGAAGACACAGCCCGGCCAGAGATTCATCAAGCGCACGGTGCTTGAACTGGGCGGTAAGGACGCGATCATCGTCGACCGCGATGCCGATCTGAACGCGGCGGTCGAGGGCGTGGTGGCCGCAGCGTTCGGCTTCAACGGACAGAAGTGCTCGGCGTGCTCGCGCGCTATCGTCGATGCGGAGATTTACGACGAGTTCAATGACCTGCTGAGCGAGCGCGTGTCGTCGATCGAACAAGGCGACCCTGCGGCAAACTTCTTCGCCGGTCCGGTGATTAGCCCGGTGGCGTACCAGCGGGTGCTTGACTATATCGCGATCGGCAAGCAGGAGGGCCGGCTGCTGCTGGGGGGTGAGCCAGTGGAGACGCCGGAGAAGGGCTTCTACATTGCGCCGACAGTGTTCGTGGATGTCGCCCCGACGGCGCGGATCTGCCTCGAAGAGATCTTCGGGCCGGTTCTGGCGGTGATCAAATCGTCGAGCTTTACCGAGGCGATGGAGGTTGCGAACAACACGGAATACGGCCTGACGGGCGCGCTCTACAGCGCGTCGCCGGACAAGCTGAACCATGCGCGGGAGGAGTTCCAGGTGGGAAACCTTTACCTGAACCGCAAATGCACCGGCGCGATGGTAGGCGCACATCCGTTCGGCGGCTTCAACATGAGTGGGACGGATTCGAAGGCGGGCGGCCCGGACTACCTGCTGCTGTTTACGCAGGGCAAGTCAATTGCGGAGAAGGTTTCGCATGCTTCGAAGCAGGCGGACGAGGAAGAGGCGAGGATGGGAATTTAGGGTTCCCTATTCATAGTCCATTGCCGCTGTTTGTTGTTCATTGCCCCTTCAGGCGGTGCGTTGCTCGAGCAGGGAGCCTACCTTGGCGGCGGCTTCGGCGAGCAGCTTGTGGTGCAGCGTGAAGAGGGCGAGTTCCAGGCGGTCCGAGACGCCGGTCTTGTCATAGATACTGCGCAGGTAGTTTTTGATGACCTGCTCCTTGGTGTTGAGCTGGCTGGCGATGTCCTTGTTCTTGCAGCCCTGGACAATGAGCGCGACGATCTGCATCTCCTTCGGGGTGAGGCGGTCACGGACGCGGGCGCCCACCGCATCCTGCGCCTGGGTGGCGGCGATGTGGCTCGGCTGGATGTAGGTGTGGCCGCGGGCGACCTTGCGGATGCAGTCGGTGAGCTCGGTCGCCGTAATGCTGCGGCCGATGAGGCCGTTGAGTTGAGCCGCCGCCGCCTGGTCGTAGCTGTCGCTGCGGTCGATGATGAGGATGCCGCGGCTGTCGGCCTCACGCAGGGCGGAGGCGACAGCCTGCAGGTCGGGCTTCAGCCCGGTCGAAAACAGGACAGTGGAGGCGCGAAAGTTGCCAATACTCGTCATCAGCCGGTCGAGGTCTCCAACCTGCGCGATGATCCGCATCTCGGCCTCGAGGGCCAGGACGCGCGCGGCACCAGCCCGGAAGATGGTCTGGTTGTCTGCGAGTATGATGCGTTGCATTGGAACCGTCCTTGGGAAGCGTGGGGATCGCTGGTGACTTCCTCATCGGCATGGGGGTGGGTGGAGCGAAAGGTGTCTTCAATTCGGACATCTGGGCCGGGAGGGGGGAGAGGCCGGAGGTGCCACCTTTGCGCCATGCGCGGAGCGGGCAAACGATGCACAATCTGTGAAGCGGGGCAGGGAATCGCCACATCAAATGCTACGCGGGTTGACGGGAAGCGGGATGTTGGAGCTGCCAACTCACCCCTCTACGTGAAACAGGGCAAGCGTTTTTGGGACTTTGGGATTTCAAGAGAGAATAAGAAATGGCAAAACCTGTTCTCCTGGCCGTTGATGACGATATAAGCGTGCTCGAAAGCGTGGTGCAGGACCTGCGCCGCAACTATGGTCAGCGCTATCGCATCATGCGTGCAGCTTCGGGACAGGCTGCGCTCGATACGACACGACAGCTGCGGGAGCGCGGCGACGTGGTGGCGCTGTTTCTTTCAGACCAGCGCATGCCGGGGATGACCGGGGTCGAGTTTCTGGAGCAGGTGATCGCGCTTTACCCCGACGCGAAGCGGGTGCTGCTGACGGCCTACGCCGACTCCGAGGCGGCGATCCGGGCAATCAATTCGGCGCGAATTCACTACTACCTGAACAAGCCGTGGGACCCGCCGGAGGAGAAGCTTTACCCGGTGCTCGACGACCTGCTCGCGGCGTGGAATGACGGCCATAAGCCGCCGTACGATGGACTTCAGCTGATCAGTCCGCGGTGGGGCCAGGGCGATCACGAGATTCGCACCTTTCTGGCGCGCAATCTGGTCCCGTTCAAGTGGCTCGATCCGGAGAAGAACCCGGAGTGCCTGACGATGCTGTGCGACCTGAAGTTGGACGACGGCAAGCTGCCCGTGGTGCTGTTTCCGGATGGTACGTCGCTGGTCCAGCCGACAACCAACGAGCTGGCAAGCAAACTGCCCGGGCTGAGCACGAAGGCCAAGCTCGAGCACTACGACGTGGTGGTCGTGGGAGCGGGGCCGGCTGGGCTCGCTGCGGCGGTGTACGGCGCGTCGGAGGGGCTGCCGACCTTGATCATCGACTCGTTCGCTCCGGGCGGGCAGGCGGGTTACTCGTCGAGAATCGAGAACTACCTCGGCTTCGCGCAGGGCATCAGCGGCGAGCGGCTTGCGCAGCAGGCGTACATCCAGGCGCAGCGGCTGGGCGCGGAGTTTTTGACGCAGAAGGTCTGCTCGATCGCAACCGAGAACGGTTATCACATCGTGCGGCTGGCTGACGGACGCCAGGTGTCATGCCGGGTTTGCATCGTGGCGACGGGCGTGGATTACTGCCGGCTGGAGATTCCCGGGGAAGAGAAGTTCTCAGGTGCCGGGCTGTTCTACGGCGCGGCGATGACCGAGGCGTCCTCCTGCGTAAATGAAGATATTTACATCATTGGCGGGGCCAACTCGGCAGGGCAGGCGGCGATGTATTTCGCGCGCCACGCGCGTTCGGTGAACATGCTGGTCCGCGGCGATGGGCTTGAGAAATCGATGTCGAAGTACCTGATCGACCAGATTCGCGGGACCAAAAACATCAAAGTGGAGACACATACATCGCTGGTGGCGCTGCATGGGCGGGCAGAAGATGAGGCACACCTGGGTGCGATGACGGTCGAGACGCCGAACGGGCAGGAGAAGCGCAACGCTTCGTCGATTTTCGTGTTCATAGGAGCGTCCCCCAAGACGGACTGGCTGCCGCCGCAGGTGGCGCGCGACCAGCGAGGGTTTGTGCTGGCGGGTCCGGACTTGAAGAGCAAGGCAAAGGACGCGTGGAAGGCGGATCGGGACCCGTACCTGCTCGAATCGAGCGTGCCAGGAATCTTCGTGGCGGGCGATGTGCGCCACGGCAGTGTGAAACGTTGCGCCTCCGCGGTCGGGGAAGGGTCGATCGCTATCCAGTTTGTACATCAGTACCTCGCAAGCCTCTAGACAACCATGACAACAATGAGCACGCCGACGATTACGAACGCACCCCTTACACCGGAGATTCTCAAGCAGCTCCGCGAGGTTCCGATTCTTGCTTCGCTTGAAGAGGCCCGTCTTCATTGCCTGGACGGCTCGGCGCAGGTTCGCCTCGAGGAGGGTGCCGTGCTGGTCCGGCAGGGCGAGGTCATTCGCAACTTCTGCATCCTGCTTGAGGGCTCGCTGAAGATGTCGAGCCTCGGCAGTACTGGTGTTGAGCAGATGATGTATGTCGCGGAAAAGGGGACCGCGTTCGGCGAAGTGCCGCTGCTGGCGAACATGGCTTCAACGATGACTGTTTCTGCGCAGACTTCATGCGAGCTGTTGATGCTCGATGAAGAGCAATTCTGGCATTTGATGACGGAGTGCCCGGAGGTGCGCAAGGCGATTCTCGGCAACATGGCGATGCGGCTGGCGAAGATGCAGTCGGCGACCTTCCAGCAGGAGAAGATGGCCGCGCTCGGCACCATGGCCGCGGGCCTCATGCACGAGCTAAACAACCCCGGCACCGCGGCGCGGCGGGCCAGTTCGCAGCTGCGCGCCAACCTGATGCGTCTGCACGAGCTGGCCGCACGCTTTACGCGAATCTCGCTGAGCCCCGAGCAGAAGGAATGCATCCTGGACCTGCAAGGGTATGCGCTGCATGCGCAGCCGGCGGCGGCGCTCTCGTCGATCGAGCAGGCGGACAAGGAAGAGGCACTCTCGGAGTGGCTGGACGATGCGCAGATTGAAGATGCGTGGAAGCTGGCGCCGACACTGGTCTCGATCGGGATCGACCAGGAGACGCTGGGCTGCACCCGCACCATGTTCGACGGGCAAACGTTTTCGGACGCGCTGAACTGGCTGGAGGCGCTGGTGTCGAGCCAGCAACTGGTGGGAACAATCGAGGAGTCGATCTCGCGCGTGACCGAGCTGGTGGGCGCGGTGAAAAGCTACGCGTATGAAGGCAAGGGAATGAAGCAGTCGATCGATGTGAACAAGAGCATCATCGCGACGCTGGTCATCCTGGCGCATAAGCTGCGTGAAAAGCAGATAACACTGCAGAAGTCTTTTGCCGCGGATCTGCCCACACTCGGCAGCACCTGCACCGGGATCAACCAGGTGTGGACGAACCTGCTCGACAACGCGATTGACGCGGCGCCGCAGGGCGGGACAATCCAGCTGAAGACGTGGCGCGAAGACGTACCTACCGAGACCGGCGAGCGCAAGGATGTCTGTATCCTGATCGAGGACAACGGCGCCACGGGCATTCCGCTCGAATGCCAGGCCCAAATTTTCGACCCATTTTTCACGACAAAGCCCGTTGGGGTAGGAACCGGTCTAGGGCTGGGCATCGTCTATCGCATCGTCGAGCAGTGCGGGGGATCGATCCGCTTCAGTTCAGTCCCGGGCAGCACCGAGTTCGTGGTGCGGCTCCCCGCGACCAGCTAAAGGTCCGGACGCGACGAGGGTTAGTCGTACGCAGTACCGCTGGTCGGGAGTAAGGGTGCGGCCGCTTGTTGTTAGCTGCAGGCGCTCCCCTTGATCTCATAAGGCTTCGTATCGATCTTCTGGTTCAGCTTGCGCGCCGTGTAGGTTGCGGTGTTGTAGTCGCCGGTGGGCGCGTAGAAGATCTGCTTCACGGTGATGTCCTTGTCGAGGTCGAGCCAGAGCGTCACCTTGGTGACATTGGCCTTGACCGCCGGATCTCGCGGCACCAGTTCGAGCTTCTCCACCTTGGTCGAGTCCATCTCCTCCGGCCCAAGATCGCTGATCACCCACTGCTTCTCGAGGTCTTTGCCGCTACCTCCAAAGCCCAGGCTGAGGTAGGTATCGATACCCGGCTTCGAGACCGTGTTGTAGCACTTGCTGGCAGGGATGAAGTCTTTCAGCACACCGTTCTTGTACTCGACGACGCGAGCGCTTGCGCCTTCGGTGCGGATGCCCATCTGGGACTTGCCGTCCCTGCTGCGGATGACGTAGAGGCTGCCTTCCTGTGTGGTATCGACCGAGCGCAGCAGCGCGCTGTACGACTCGCGATGGACCCGCGCTTCGGCAGAGTTGAACCGCGCCGAGGCGGCGTCGAGATGAGCGAGCGTGGCCTGAAGATCGGATGCCGGGGCGAGTGCAAGCAGGAGCAGGGAGAACGGGATCATGAGAGCCTCAGCGGTTTAGATGGTCGGGGCAGAGAAAGGTATGTGTCCGGCCCGGCTTTATCGGAGCACCCACGCATCGTAGGCGATCACGTGGCCGCTCGCATCCTTGACCTCCTGGTAGCGTTCAAGCGTCACCTCGCCCGAGATGGGTTCGATGGCACGCAGCAGGTCGGTGCGAATCTCGGCGTCGGAGGTGTCGGGCCCCATGGCGCTGAGGTGGTCCGCGCGGATCTGGTATATGAAGCGTGCCGAATCGCCGGAGTGGCCGGCCTCGCGCACCAGCACCTCACTCGAATGAAGGGCAACGGTTTCAACCGGCTGCGCCTTGTAGTCAAGAAACCGAGGCGTAAGGAACATGAAGGCGAGAATCGCGGTGACCATGACATCGTAGTGCAGCGAGCCACGTTGGTAGGTCCAGAAGAGATAGCTCTTGATGAGTTTGAGCATTCAGGTGCGCGCCTTTCCGTTGCCTTTGGGCGTCAGGCCGCGCGGCATCCACGGGCCCATCTGTTTGTCGATGACGGTCTTGCCGTCCATGTAAGGGACGAGCACATCCGGGATACGCACCGTGCCGTCTACCTGCTGATAGTTCTCGAGAACTGCGAGATAGGTGCGGCCGATGGCCAGGCCCGAACCATTCAGAGTGTGCACGAACTCAGGTTTTTTGGCGCCGGCGGCGCGGTACTTGATGTTGGCGCGGCGAGCCTGGAAGGCCTCGAAGTTCGAGCAGCTCGAGATCTCGCGGTAGAGCCCCTGGCCCGGCAGCCAAACTTCGAGATCGTAGGTCTTGGCGGAGCCGAAGCCCATGTCGCCGGTGCAGAGCAGCATGCGCCGGTACGGGAGGCCCAGCATTTCAAGCACGGTCTCGGCGTCGCGCGTCAGCTTTTCGTGCTCGGCTTCGGAATGGTCAGGACGTGCGAACTTCACCAACTCGACCTTTTGAAACTGGTGCTGCCGGATAAGCCCGCGAACATCCTTTCCATAGCTCCCGGCCTCGGACCGGAAGCAGGAGGTGAAGGCGGTGAAGCTGATCGGCAGGTCGGCCTCGTCGAGCGTCTCGTCGCGGAAGATGTTGGTGACCGGAACTTCAGCCGTAGGGATCAACCAGTGGTCGTTGTCCTGGTAGTCGCCGGGCGCGTATGCACCCTTGTCGTCCGCGTGGAAGAGGTCTTCGGCGAACTTCGGAAGCTGGCTCGTGCCGAAGAGTGAGCGCGAGTTGACCATCTGCGGAGGCAGGACCTCCGTATAGCCATGCTTTCCGGTGTGCAGGTCGAGCATAAACGCCGCCAGCGCGCGCTCGAGCCGCGCCCCCTGCGCGAAGTGAACGGTGAATCGCGCGCCCGAAATCTTGGCTGCGCGCTCGAAGTCGAGAATGCCAAGCTGTTCGCCAATCTCCCAGTGCGGCTTCGGAATGAATCCTGCTTCGAACACAGGCTTTTCGCCCCAGGTCTTCTCGATCACGTTGTCGTGCTCGGATTTGCCCGCGGGGACGGAGTCCATGGGCAGGTTCGGAAGCGTCTGCATGAGGGTTCGGAGGCGTTCGTCAGCCTCGGCGGCTGTCTTTTCCAAGGCCTCGGCATCGGCCTTGAGCGAACGAACCTGCTCGGTAAGAGACGTTGCGTCGGTACCGGATTTGCGTGCGGCCTGGATCTCCGCCGTCAGACGATTGCGATCAGCGGCAAGCGTCTCAACCCGAGTAATCGCTTCGCGGCGGGCCAGGTCGACAACGCGGAAATCGCCCAGCAGCGCATCCGGATCGGCGCCGCGCAGGCGCAACCTGGCCTCGACGAGTTCGAGGTTATTTCGCACAAAGTTCAAATCAAGCATCGGGTTTTATTCTATCGGAGCGACAGCGACGGCAATCACGCCCTCTTCGCGGGGGGGGGGTGACCATTTCGTAGGGCTTTGGACGCTGCGCCTGAGGCCCCCTCCGTTTAGTCTTGAGGGTATGGTCCTCCAGATCGCTCGTAAGGCTGTTGCTGCCACCCTCGCTGCATTGATCGTTTCGCTGCCAGCCGTGCCGGCATACGCGGACGCCTACCACGCAACGCCGAAACTGGTTATCGAGCTGGTAATCGACCAGTTTCGCGGGGACTATCTCGATCGCTACCGCGACGACTTCAGAACGCCCTCCGGCTTCAACCTCTTCCTGAAGAGGGGTGCGTACTTTACAGATTGTTATTACCAGTACGCGAACACGATGACCGCACCCGGCCATTCGACGATCGGAACCGGAGCCTACAGCGACGGGCACGGCATCTCGTTGAACGAGTGGTGGGACCTGAAGCGTTCGACGACGCACCCACTAAGCTCGGTAGAGGACGACACCTACCAGATCGTCGGCGACCATACGCCGGAAGACGTCGGCACATCGCCGCGCAACGAGCTCGCTTCTACCCTGGGCGACGAGGTTGTGCTGGGTACGCATGGCGCCTCAAAGCTGTTCGGTATCTCATTGAAAGACCGGGCGGCGATCCTGACGTCAGGCCATGCGTCGAAGGGCGCCTTTTGGCTGGACCACGGTTCGGGCCACTTCGTTTCGTCAACCTATTGGGGTCCGAAGCTGCCTGGATGGGCGGAGGCGTTCAACAAGAGCGGCCGAACGGAGAAAGCGGTCGTCGAGGCCGGCGCGAAGCCGGGAAACTTTTACAACGACGTCGGCAGCAAACCGGCCAGCGTCTCGTACCTTCTGGACTTCGCCGAGGCACTGATTGCAGGCGAGCAGATGGGCAGGCATGGGACGACCGACGTGCTCACGATTTCCATTTCATCGACGGACATCCTCGGCCATCGCGTCGGCCCGGACTCGCCCGAGCAACGCGCGATGATCGATGCGATTGACGTTGATCTGAACGCGTTTTTTACCTGGCTCGATGGACACATGGATGGTGGCATGGCAAACGTCTGGGTTTCGCTGACAGGCGATCACGGCATCGGACCGACCTTGCCTGGGGCGAAGGAGGCAGGCATGCCGGCAGCGTTGTTCAGCTTAGGTAACGTCATCGATGCAGTCGATGAGAAACTGAATCAGCGCTACTCGCCAGGCCAGAAGCTGCAGTACATCCTGAAAAGCGAGGCACCTTACCTTACGCTTGACCCACGGGTCTTCGCGTCGATAAAGGTGGGCGAGGCGGAGGCGGAGCAGGCAGTGGCGGACCTTTTGCCCGATGCTTTCGACGCGACAGCTAAACCTTCGGCGGCCGGCCCGCTGCCTACCCGTGCCCTGCTGCGGCATGCCTATACGAAGACGCAGATGAGAGCGAGCGCCCTACCCGATACACCCGACGGCAAAATTATCCTGAACAGCTATTCACCCAACGGTGAGTGGTACGTGCTGATGACGCCGGGCATGTATGAACAATCGCAGGCCAGTGGAACGAACCACTACACGCCCTATTCCTATGACCGCCATGTGCCTCTGGCATTCTTCGGCACCCCATTTGTGCCGGGCACCTACCACGAGGCGGTTGAGCCCGTCGATATCGCCGCGACTTTTGCTTCATTGCTGCGGGTGAATCGCCCGACCGCCGCCGTGGGGCGCGTATTGACGTTTGCGATCAAGCCAGGCCAGTAACGGCCCGCAGCAGCGAGGCTCTACAATTTAGAGCATGGGTGAGAGTATGAGGCCGCAGCCGGCAAAGGGTCCGGACATGCGGGTGTCGGTAGCAGGCGTGGAGTTCGCGTCGCCGGTGCTCGGAGCCAGCGGAACCTTCGGCTATGGCGTCGAATTTGAAGAGATCGTCGCCTTTGAGCGGATCGGCGGCTTCGTTACCAAAGGCCTCTCCGTCTCGCCCATGGCCGGTAATTCCACCCCACGCATCATCGAAACCGCCGCCGGCATGATGAACGCCATTGGCCTGCAGAACATGGGCGTTCGCGCCTTCGTCGAGCAGAAACTGCCAAAGCTGCGCAGGATGAAGGGCGCGGTCGTAATCGCCAACATCTTCGGCTTCACCATCAAGGATTGCCTCGAGGTCATCCAGGTGTTGAACGACGCGCCGGGGATCGCCATGTATGAACTGAACGCATCGTGCCCCAACACCGCCCACGGCGGCATGGTATTCGGCACCGATCCGAAGCTGCTCGACGAACTCGTTCGCAAGACCGAGCAGGCATCGATGCGCCCGCTGATGGTGAAGCTCTCGCCCAATGTCACTTCCATTGCGGCCATGGCCAGGGCTGCGGAAAACGCCGGCGCCCAGGCTATTTCGCTGGTCAACACATTCCTCTCGATGGCGATCGACGTCGAGACCCGTCGCCCGAAGATCGCCAACGTGACCGCAGGGTTATCCGGGCCCGCGATCAAGCCCATCGCCATGCGTATGGTGTACGAAGCAGCCAAGGCCGTGAAGATTCCGGTCGTCGGCATGGGCGGCATCCTGAAGGCGGAGGACGCCGTCGAATTCATGCTGGCTGGTGCGACAGCGGTTGAGATCGGGACGGCGAGCTATGCCGATCCACGGGCAGTCGAAAACATCGCCAACGGATTGAAACGCTGGTGTGTCTCGCATGATGTTGCCCGCGTAAGAGACCTCACCGGTGGGCTTGTGCTCTAATCGCAATGGCAACTGAGTTCTGATCGCGGGCGGCGATCACTTCATGGGGAGTTGGGCGGCTGCACCCTGTTTTCCTCTTCGCCGGCCATTAAGATCAAGGCAGCATGAGTGATTCAAGCACGAACCTTCTTTCGCCGGACCTCCTCCTCCACATGGCTCGGACCCTCAACGTCTCGATGCATGCGCTCGTCGCGACCATCGCCCTGCTCGATGAAGGCGGCACCGTTCCCTTCATCGCACGCTATCGCAAGGAAGCCACCGGGGCGCTCGACGAAGTGCAGATCCGCGACATCGAAGACAAGCTCGCCTACTTCCGTGACCTCGTCGCACGTCGCGCCACTATCCTTGCTTCTATCGCCGACCAGGGCAAGCTGACCGACGAACTGAGAGCGAAGATCGAAGCAAGCACCGACAAGAGCGAGCTCGAAGATCTCTATCTGCCGTACAGGCCGAAGCGCCGCACCAAGGCGACGATCGCTCGCGAGAAAGGCCTCGAACCGCTCGCCGATTACCTCTGGGCTCAGACCGCCGGACCCTCGTCCTTACTCAGCCTCGCGGCCGCATCGGTCAACCCCGACAAAGGCGTCGCCTCCCTCGACGAGGCGCTTGAGGGCGCGCGCCACATCGTAGCTGAACGCATCGCCGAGACCGCGGACCTCCGCAAGACCACCCGGCAGTTGCTCTACGACGAGGGCGTGATCGTCAGCCGCCTCGCCATGGACGGCGAGGCTAAAGACCCGCAAGCCAAGTTCAAAATGTATTACGAATTCCGCGAGCCGGTGAAGACTATCCCCTCGCACCGCATGCTCGCCATTCGCCGCGGTGAAACCGAAGGTGTCCTCTACTTCCTCATCGAGCTGTCAGCTGAGCGCGCGACCGGCGTCCTGCGTCGTGGCCTGCTGCTGCGCGCGGGCGACTGGACCCCGCAGCTTGAGCTCGCCATCGACGATTGCTGGACGCGCCTGCTCAGCTCGAGCATCCAGGGTGAGCTGCGGCTGGAGCTCAAGAAGCGCTCCGACACCGAGGCCATTCACGTCTTCCGCGATAACCTCCATCACCTGCTGCTGGCCGCACCCGCCGGCCCCATCTCCGTGCTCGGCCTTGACCCCGGTCTGCGCACCGGCTGCAAGGTCGCGGTAGTCGACGAGACCGGCCAGTTCCTCGCGCAGGACGTCATCTATCCGCACACCGGGCAGACCGCGAAAGCCTCTGCGACGCTGGCTGCGCTCGTGGAGACGCATCACGTGCGAGCCATCGCCATTGGCAACGGCACCGCCTCGCGCGAGACCGACTCCTTCGTGCGCGACTTCCTCGCCGAGCACAAGCTGACCGACATCTTCAAGGTGATGGTCTCCGAAGCAGGGGCTTCTGTTTACTCGGCCAGCGACATCGCCCGGCAGGAGTTCCCCGATCTCGATCTCACCGTGCGCGGCGCCATCTCGATCGCGCGGCGCCTGCAGGACCCGCTGTCGGAGCTGGTCAAGGTGGACCCTAAAGCCATCGGCGTCGGCCAGTATCAGCACGATGTCGACCAGCGGCAGCTGCAGCAATCGCTCGAGGCCACCATCGAAAGCTGCGTCAACAAGGTCGGTGTGGACCTCAACACCTCTTCGTGGACTCTGCTGCGTTACATCGCCGGCATCACCGAGCGCACCGCTCTCAACATCGTTCAATTCCGGAATGAGCACGGCCGCTTCACCTCGCGCAGGCAGCTGATGAAGGTCCCCGGTGTCGGTGCCAAGACGTTTGAACAGGCAGCGGGCTTCTTGCGTATCCGCGGCGGCGAGCAGCCGCTCGACTCCACCGCCGTTCACCCCGAAAGCTACGCGATGGTGGAGCAGATCGCGAAGCAGTTAGGCGCGGGCATTGCCGAGGTGATCGCAAATCCCGCCCTGCTCGACGGTGTGAAGGCAGACACCTTCACCCTCAAAGACATCGTCGAAGAGCTCCGCAGACCGGGGCGCGATCCACGCGACAAGTTCGTCGCGCCCGCGTTCCACGAAGGAGTGAAAGAGCTCGCCGACCTCGTGCCCGAGATGATGCTCGAAGGAGTCATCACCAATGTGACCAAGTTCGGCGCCTTCGTCGACATCGGCGTCCACCAGGATGGTCTCGTGCACATCTCCGAGCTCTCGAACAAGTACGTGAAGGATCCGGGTGACGTCGTCAAAGCTGGGCAGATCGTGAAGGTGCGCGTCCTCTCCGTCGAGCTCAAATCGAAGCGTATCGCCCTGTCGATGAAGACTGCCGGCGGTGTCGCCCCGGCGCCGTTCGCGAAGGCGGCCGCGAAGCCCGTACAGCCGAAACGGGCGGCCGCACCGGCGCTATCGATGGAGGACAAACTCGCCGCGCTTGGGTCGAAGTGGAAGGTTCGTTAGCAGCAACCGCACCTGCAACGCCGGACGAGGCGCCATTCGTGGGGTTGATCGCGCGCCGCGGTCCGCCCCACGAAGTGGTCGCCGCCCGCGTTATGCGCGCCGTTGCGGTTGCCTCTAGCGCTGTGTGCGAATGAACCGCGGACGCCGCTTCACCATCGCATACTGCTGCAGGATGTACGCGTCCGTCATCCCCGCGATGTAGTCGGCTACGACACGCGGCACTCCATCCGAGGCGATCTCTGCAATGTACTGGTCAGGGAGCTGGTCCGGACTCGCGGCCCAGAAATCGAATAGCTCTGTCACGACCTCCTCGGCCTTGTCATGCTCCAGCTCAAGCTCGGGACACGTGTACAGCGTATCGAACAGATACTTTTTCTCCTGCAGACGCTCCGCTTCTACCTTCGGCGAAAATGTTGCGACGCGCGTCCGATGAGCGCGAGCCCCGGCCAGATCCGTGATCTTCGCATCCGCAAGATTAGCCCGCGTATTCGCGATCAGATCGCTCGTCAGCGTATTCTGCATCAGTTGCAGCGCCTCGTTGAACAAATACTTTTCTTCAATCGTCGGATGCTCATGCTGCACCTTCTGAAAGCAGCGCGCCAACACTTCCACATGCTTGGTAATGTGCGGAACCTCGAGCAGGCCAGACTCAACCCCGTCGTCGAGGTCGGCCGTGAGATACGCAATTTCGTCGGCAAGATCGATAATCTGCGCTTCAAGTGGAGGGAACTGCCCCAAGAAGTAGGGTGCCAGCTCCGGATTCTTTTCCTCCGTGTAGTCCCGCGAATGTTTGACGATCCCCTCACGCACAGCCAGCGTCAAGTTGAGTCCGCGATGCGCCGCATAGCGCTGCTCAAAGTGCTCGCAGATGCGTAGCGCATGCAGGTTGTGGTCGAAGCGCAGGCCATGCTGCTGCAGGCATCGGTCCAGTGCGCGCTCCCCCGCATGTCCGAACGGCGGGTGGCCTATGTCATGCACCAGCGCAAGCGCCTCCGCCAGGTCTTCGTTCAGGTGGAGCGCCTCTGCGACCTCGCGCGCAATCTGCGCCACCTCCATCGTGTGCGTCAGGCGCGATCGAAAATGATCGGAGGCACGCGAGGTAAACACTTGCGTCTTCCCGGCCAGGCGCCGAAACGCACGCGCCTGCACAATTCGTTCGCGATCGCGCTGGAAGGCCGTGCGGTGCGGGTGCGGCGGGGCAGGGAAGTCTCGCGTGGTGAGATGCTCGTCACTGGAAGAGACGGCGAGCGGATTGTTGAGCACAGGCATCTGCTGCCAGTTTATTGCATCGGTCAAGCGAGACTGGCTTACTATAGTGCGTCAGCAATCAAGTCCTTGCGTCGGACGTACGCTAGGACGTGGCGTGAAAGCGCTGCGCGCAGTACGAAGTCTAATCCCTGGAAGAAGTTTCGATTGCGCGCGGCTGACCATCCCACTAGGTGGTCGCCGCCCACGATCAGGACACGCTGCTGCTGTTCTTAGGACTTCTTGATCGGCTTATCCGACACTCTCGCCAGCTTCACCCGTGCATCGTCGAGCTTCTGCTTGACCTTCGCAATGTCGGCGGGGTCGGCGTCCGCGGGCAGGGAATGCGCGTACTCCGTCATCGAACGCTCCCACTGGGTCGCCGCAAGCTTCAGCCGCCCGGTCTTCTCATAGACCTCGCCCAGGTGATCGTGAATACTGGCATCGGTCGGGCTGCGGTCGATCGCCATCTTCAGGTTGGTCTCGGCCGGCGCAAACTGCCCGAGCTTGAAGTAGGCCCAGCCCAGTGAATCGAGATACGAGCCGTTCTGCGGGTCGAGCTTCACCGCCCTCTGAATCATCGTCAGCGCTTCCGGCAGTCGCACGCCATGGTCGACCAGCAGGTATCCATAATCGTTCAGCACGTTGGCGTTGTCGGGAGCGATAGCCAGCGCCTTCTTATATTCGGCTTCAGCCGCCTCGAACTGCTTGTCGTGATCAAGCACGCTCGCGCGCAACAGGTAGATGCTGAACTTCTCATCCGGCGCCTTGGCCAGCGACTCGGCCTTGTCGAGAGCCTTGAGCGCGTCAGCGGTGCGCCGCAGTCGCTGGTCGATGACCGCCAGGCTGAAGTAGGTGCTGCGATCTTCGGGGCCGCCCGTCAATTGCGCGTTAGCAATCGCAAGGCTCTGCTCCGCCTGCCCCGCGTCAGCCAGTTGCATCGCATAGGTCAGCTGTACCTCGTGATCCTTGGGCGAAAGCTTCGCCAGCGTCTCCGCCACACCCAGCGCTTCTTTCCACTGGTGCGCTTCCCGGTAGGCGTCAATCTCGCCCGAGTAGCCGCGATTCACGAAGTCGCCGCCAAGATCCACCATCTGCTGATACGTTGCAATCTCATCCGGCGTCTTGTTCTGCTCCTTGTAAACAATCGCCAGCCGGTCGAGGAAGATCGCACGATTGCTCTTCTCCGCATCGTTGTACTTGCGGTCCAGGTGCGCCGTGTCGTTCAGCACGCCCTGCAGGGTGGTCGCCGCCTGATCGAACTTGCCCATCGCGTCGTACAGGACCGCCTCCTGAAACGCGAGTTCGAGATTGTCCGACGAATGCGACAGCGCTTTCGCCTTGGTCAGCGTGGTCAGCGCGTCTTCGTAGTGTCCCTGCCGCCGCTGAATCTCGGAGATCTTCATCTCGGACTGCGCGTCATTAGGATCAGTCTTCACCAGCTGCTGAAAGACCACCTGCGCCGCCTCCAGTTGGTTGTCATTCAGCAGCGCCGTCGCCAGCGCCCGCTGCGCATCCGTGTTCTCCGGCTCATCATCGACACCCGCCCGGTAGGATTCCGCGGCCTTCTTGTACTGGTGCAACTGGTCGTACGAAGCGCCCAGCGCAAGATTGATGCGCGAACTGCGGTCCCCCTGTGGAATCGCCGAGAGCGCATCGACCGCCTTCTGCGCCTGCCCCTGCTCGGTATACAGCCGCGCCATATTCAGCACAGCCTCCTCGGAGTTCCCATCGAGCGCCTGCGCCTGCTTGAACTGCGCCTGCGCCTTCTCAGAGTCATGACTGACACCGTACAACTGGCCCAGCAGCAGGTGCGATTCCACATCCTTCGGATTCAGCTTGACCAGAGTTTCGTATTCCGTAATCGCAAGCTGCAGCATCTCCGTCGCCTGCGGGCCCTGCATGTCGTTCAACGACCGCAGGTAGACCTTGCCCAGCAGCGTATGCGCCGCCAGGTCGTTCGGGTCCTTCTTCACCTGGTCCTGCGCCGCCGTCACCGCTTCGCGGATGCGCCCGATCTTAAAATAAAGATCGGCCAGCCCATCCTGCAGATACTTCGAGTTCGGGTCGGCATTCAGCGCCAGCTTGTACTCTTCCACCGCCTGCGCCGCATAGTCGGGCCGCCCGTTGTTCACGGCGAGCTCCTCGTAAAGGTGCGCCAGCCCGTCATGATAGTAGGCCGCCGCGCGATCCGGCTGACCCTCCGCCGCCGTCTCCGGCGTAAACTTTCGCGCCTGCAGCGGTTTCGCCGGCGCAGCCTTCACCGGCGGTGGCGGCGCCGGAACCGGTACGGTGGGAACCTGCGCCATAACGGCGTGTGTGGCGAGGAGCGTGGCTGCAGTGAGAAAAGTAGAAGCGGAAGAGCGCAAGGTCATCGATGGGATCCTGTGTCGTGCTTTCGTGAGTGCGCCCGGCATGAAGCAAATCCGGTAAAACCAATCCGTCGAAACAAATTCGCCAGACCAGATCCGGCCTGATAAATCCGGTGAACACAAGGTTAGACGGGGAGCCCGTCTGATTGGATGCGCAGCAGCTTCTGAGGCTTGGTTGGCAGTGTACAACGTCACCATCCCTCCCCACCGCTTCAACCCCCGCCGAATCCCACAGAGGTGGTATGCGGCCCCTCCGTCGGCTCTAGCCGTGGCGGAAATGCCGCACCCCGGTAAACACCATCGCAATCCCCAACCGGTTCGCCGCCTCAACCACCTCGTTGTCCCGCATCGATCCGCCAGGCTGAATCACCGCCGTCGCACCCGCGCCCGCCACCACCTCAAGCCCGTCGGGAAACGGGAAAAATGCATCCGACGCCGCAACCGAATCCGCCAGGGGCAGCACCGCCTTCATCGCTCCGAACCGCGCCGAATCCACCCGCGACATCTGTCCCGCGCCGATCCCCACCGTCTGCCCGTGCCCTTCGTGGAACCGCGCATAGACGATTGCATTCGACTTCACATGCTTGCAGATCGACCATGCGAACAGCAGCGCCCGCATCTCCTCGGCGGTCGGCTGCCGCGTCGTCGCCACCGTCAGATCCGCCTCCGTGACGTGCCGCGCATCCGCCGTCTGGATCAGCAGGCCGCCCGAAATCTGCTTCAGCACCCGCGGCGTCTCGGCCGGCTTGATCTGGATCAGCCGCAGATTCTTCTTCGCCGCAAACCGCGTCAATGCCTCCTCCGAGAACGCCGGCGCCACAATCGCCTCGACAAACAGCTTCGCAATCTCCTCCGCCGCCGCCCCATCCACTTCGCGATTGATCCCCAGCACTCCGCCGAACGCCGAGATCGGATCAGCCGCCAGCGCCCGCGTATATGCATCGAGCACCGTCGCCCCCGTTGAAGCCCCGCACGGATTCGTGTGCTTGATGATCACTACAGCCGGCTCGGCAAACTCCGAAACCAGCTCCCAGCACGCGTCCAGATCAACCAGGTTGTTGTAGGAAAGCTCTTTGCCCTGCAACTGCGTCGCGCCCGCTACGCCCGTGCCCGTCCCATCCGAATAAAGCGCGGCCGACTGGTGCGGATTCTCGCCATACCGCAGCACCGCCGTCTGCTGCTCGACAATTCTCAGGGTTTTCGGCAGCGCCTCCGTATCGAACGTCGCCGGCCCGTGCGGCGTGGTGTGCGGCGCAATCGTCTCGAGCGTCGATGCGATCGCCGCGTCATACGCCGCCGTCACCGCGAAAGCCTTCCGCGCCAGCTCCCACCGAGTGTTGCGCGAAAGCTGCCCGCCGTTCGCCCCAAGCTCCTCCGTCAGCGCCGCATAGTCCGCCGTCAGCGTCACCACCGCGACATCCTCAAAATTCTTCGCCGCCGAACGCACCATCGAGGGCCCGCCGATATCAATATTCTCGATAATCTCCGCCGGCGAAACACCCGCCTTCTGCGCCGTCTTCTCAAACGCATACAGGTTCACCACGACCATATCGATCGGCTCGATCGCATGCTCGTTCACGCTCGCCACGTGCGACTCGTTCGACCGGATATGCAGGATCCCGCCATGCACCTTGGGATGCAGCGTCTTGACCCGTCCGTCCAGCATCTCCGGAAAACCGGTCAGGTCCGAGATGTCCCGCACCGCGAGCCCCGCATCGCGCAGCGCCTTCGCCGTGCCACCGGTCGAAACCAGCTCCACCTCGTGGGCCGCAAGCGTGCGGGCAAATTCAACCAGGCCGCTCTTGTCGGTTACAGAAAGCAGCGCGCGGCGGATGGGCTTGAGATCGGCGGGAAGGTCATGCTGGGCGTCGGTGATGCACTCAATGTTCACACCTAGAATGTTACCGTTTTGCCGCGATTTGCGTACGCCCGGGGGAGCCCCCTTCGGACGAAAGTGACACGCCCTCTCACGCGACCGGGTGATCCGCCCCGCCGGGGGACGCCGATAGTCTTGGAAGCGATCCATTCCCTCGCAAGCGGCTTATTTTCAGTCCGCAAGCCATCAGGCAAGGGGTCGTTTCAGGAAACAAGCGGACCCGCTCTCGAAATCACGCTGGCGACAGCGTGCCGGGAGACGTGTTTGCCAAGAAAGGTTCCGCCATGTGGTTCAGCAGCAGAAATAGCGGCAGGCAACGGCACGAATCAGCCGATGAAACCCTTGAGATGGTGGCGCGCAGGATCGCGCAGGCCTGGTTCCCACGATGGGGTGAAGCCTTTGACGATGACGGACAGGCCGCAATGGAGTTCGCCCTCTGCGCGCCGGTGGTCCTGCTCGTGGTGACCGGCATCATCACCTTCGGCATGACGCTCAGTAACTACACCGCGCTGATCGAAGCCACCAACACCGCCGCGCGCCAGTTCGCCATCAGCCGCGGACAGCAGAACGACCCCTGCGCCATCGCGGTCTCCGCCATGAGCGCAGCCGCGCCTTCGCTCGTCAAGGCCAACATCACCACCAGCTTCCAGGTCTATACCACCACCACCACCTACAGCAGCTACACCACCACCTGCAGCGGCGCGACCCTCAATGCGGCGCAGCCCGTCATCATGACGACCACCTACCCCTGCAACCTCTCGTGGTACGGCAAAGTCTTCTCCGCTGCCGCCACCTGCAAGCTCACCGCCCAGACCACCGAGGTCCTGCAGTGATTCGCTCTTCCCGCTTGTCCCGCTTGTCCCGCTTGTCCCGCTCGTTTCGCTCATTCCGCTCGTACCGCTTGTCCCGCTGGCGCCGCCGGGCGACCCTCCTGCTCGGTGAAGAGCGCGGGCAGGTTCTGCCCCTGGTCGCCACCTGCCTGATGCTCATCATGGGCCTCACCGCCCTGTCGATCGACGGCGGCCGCGCCTACGCAGCGTGGCGCGCGCTCCAGTCCGCAACCGATGCCGAAGCCCTCGCTGCCGCGCAGTCCATGCAGCTTGCCAATGCTCCGTCCGACGTTTATGCCGCCGCGCTCAAATACAGCGCCACCACCGGCAACCTGAACGCAAATCCCATCCTGACCAACGTCGCCTCGCCCCAGCCCGTGCTCGAGTGCCTCAACACGCTCGTCACCCAGAACCAGTACTGCGTCGGCCCAGTGCCCTATAACGCCGTCAAGGTTACCCAGACTGCAACTATCCCCATGTACTTCGCCGGCATCTTCGGCAAGTCCACCATGCCGATGACCGCCATCTCGACCGCTGCCGCACACGGCGGCGTCCCGCGCTACGCCAATGTCGCCGTCATCATGGATACCAGCCTCTCCATGGGCCAGGTCGATTCCAACTGCGGCAACGTCACCCAGATGGCCTGCGCCCTCGGTGGCGTCGCGGTGCTGTTGCAATACATTGCGCCCTGTCCCGTCATCTCGGGCAACTGCACTCAGTCCTCCACCCCCGGGCAGGTCCAGGATTCTATTCAGCGCATCAGCATGTTCGCCTTTCCCAATGTCAGCACCACCACGGCGTCGGTCGACAGCAACTGCACCGTCTCGGTCCCCACCCCGACGAACCAGAACAACTACTGGGGCCCGACTGCAACCTTTCTCAACTCGAGCGGTGTCCCCTTCGTTGCCAACGTAGGAAACTTTGTCATGCCGTTCGCCCCCACCCCACCCTACGGAAACGTCGGTCCCTGGTCCGGTGTCCCCACGGCCCTTCCGTATTCCTTCCCCTCGGCCAGCGCAACATCCTACAACCCAGGTTCCGGTTCGACCGTACCCACCTACCAGATCACCGGATGGCTCAGCGACTATCGCAGCTCGGCGACCACCGCGAACCTGGCCACCAGCTCGGATATCGTCCAGACCTCTGCGAACCTTGGTGGTTGCGGCGCCATGCAGCCGCCCAACTACACCGGCCAGTACGGCACCTACTATGCCGGTGCCATCTATGCCGCGCAGGCGTCGCTGCTCGCCCAGCAGGCAAAATACCCCGGCTCGACCAACGTCATCATCCTGCTCAGCGACGGCGATGCCACCACCCAGCAGACCTCGAACGGCATCAACAACATGCCCGGTGCCAATGCCAGTGGCCTGTACCCCTCCTGGAACGGCGAATGCGGACAAGCGGTGGACGCAGGCAAGAACGCCACCTCGGCTGGAACCCAGGTCTATACCATCGCCTACGGCTCACCCACCTCCGGGTGCGTGAGCGACCTGGTCGCCGGCACCCACCCCGGCATCACCCCATGTCAGACCATGGCAACCATCGCCACCTCGTCGCACTTCTTCTACTCGGACTTCAACCAGTCCGGCTCCTACAGCACCTGCACCACCAGCTACCCGTCCGTCACTTTGTCCGCCATCTTCAAAACCATCGCGGTCGACCTCACCGTGCCGCGCCTCATCCCCATTACCTGGACCTAACGGCACAGCCGGCAGCGGCGCGCCCCGCCCTGCCGGCCAGCTCACGTCCGCCCTGCCTCCAGCCCACACAAAAAAGTACAGCCCATGATCGCTCCGGGAGAGTTGATCCAGACCTAACTTCAATGATTTGAAGATCTTGCGCAAGAATGGCGGGGGGCTACCCCCTCCTTGATTCCGCTCAGGCGCGGCTGCGCGTGCTCTGCACGGGAGCGTCGTCGTACTCCATCAACGCGTTCTCCAGACCGCTCAGGATCGACTCCACATGCCGCCAGCCCAGCTCGCCGCTGTACGGCGTTCCCGGCGCGGCAGACATTGCCTTGAGGATATGCACGATCCGAATCTCGCCCGGACCCGCCTCCGCCAGCTGCTCCCGCATCTCCCAGCGCGCGCGTGTGGCCGCCCCCACCAGGCTGAAGAAGCAGGCATTGCGCGAGAGCGGATCACAGCTGAAACCGAACCGGTTGGTCGCCAGCTTGTCCGGACGCCAGCAAGTGCCGCCGCCCAGCAAACCGCGGGTGAGAGCCAGCAGCCGAAGCGCCAGCAAAGTCGAATCGTGTGTCGGTGAATCGTGAAGAGGGCCCATGATGTGTCTCTCTCCATAAGACGCCAGGATGACAGTACTTTGCGAGGAGTCGAGGTACAACTTTCGCATGACTCGCGCGAACCATCGGTGGTTCCCACCCCCCAAATCACCCGGGTTTTCCACCGAAGAACTCCCTCGCCGCCCACCAATCCAGACCCACCGTAGATGGCACACCCAATAAAGCGCACAAGCCGCCGCATGTCTCACTCCGCTTGGAAAGAAGGATTGGCGTCCCCGACGGGATTCGAACCCGTGTCATCGCCGTGAAAGGGCGGTGTCCTAGGCCTCTGGACGACGGGGACGCTGGGTGAGCAGCAGAACGCGCGAACCCCACGTTGCGCAATCATGCCGTCTCTTTGACGTTATCCAATGTAGCGCTCCCTGTCAAAGAACTTCGCCGCGTTCGCTTGGCAAACGCGGCCTTCGCAGGGCGCGCAGCGTCGCTGTCGCGACACGGGTTTCGCCCATCTTCTTTCAGCACCTTAGACATAGGGCTCACATCCAATACACTTGAACCCGCAATCGAATCACGCAACGCGCGAATCCGAACCCGAATGCCGGACCGCGCGCGACTGGACCCTGATGCACATGACACGCAAGAAGACGCTCCACGGCTACGCCCTGGCGCTGCTGCTCTCCGGCCCTCTCGCCGCGAGCCTCACCGGCTGCAAGACCGCTGCACCGCCGCCTCCTCCTTTTCAGGCGATCCCCGTGATGGTTTCGCCGGTCGCCCTGAGGCCCGTCCCGACCGGCGATACCTACGTCGCGACCATCAAGAGCCGCCGCACCGCGACCATGCAGCCGCAGGTTGACGGCAACCTCACTCGCATCCTCGTAACCAGCGGCCAGAAGGTGACGCAGGGCCAGCTCCTGATGCAGATCGATCCGCTCAAGCAGGTCGCGACCGTCGATCAGCAGGCCGGCTCGCAGGCCCAGGCTAACGCCAGCTACCAGTTCAACAAGTCCGAGGTCGACCGGCAGAAGAAGCTGTTTGACGCCGGCATCACCTCGCGCCAGGCGTACGACACCTCTCTCGGAAACTTCGAGGCAGCCAAGGGCGCCTACACCGCAAGCGCGGCCGGCACCTCGACCCAGAAGCAGCAGCTGGCCTACTACCAGATTCGCGCGCCCTTCTCGGGCGTCATCGGCGATATCCCCGTGCACCAGGGCGACTATGTGACGCCCACCACCATGCTCACCACGCTCGACGAGAACTCCGGGCTTGAGGCCTACATCTACGTGCCCACCGAGCGCGCCGGCATGATCCGGGCCGGTCTGCCGGTCGAAATCATCGACACCGCCGGCAAGGTTCTCGCCCGGTCGACGATCTCGTTCCTTTCGCCGCAGGTCGACAACGGCATCCAGGGCATCCTCGCCAAGGCAGCCGTGCCCGCTGGCCTGATGCGCAACCAGCAGGTGGTGAACGCGCGCGTCATCTGGAGCTCCACTCCGCGACCGGTCGTGCCGGTGCTGGCGGTCTCGATGATTGGCGGGCAGTCGTTCGTCTACGTGGCAGTGAAGGGAAGCGGACCGTTGGCAGGCGGCTACGTGGCTCACCAGATCCCGGTGAAGCTGGGCGAGGCGGACGGCAACAACTACCCGGTGCTCGCCGGCCTGAATCCGGGCGACCAGGTGATCGAGTCCGGCCTGCAGCTGATCGGTGAGGGCGCGCCCGTGAAGCCCATCATCGCACCACCAACCGCCTTACCTGCCGCTCCACAGGCAGGCTAGCACCAAGAGTTCGAGAAAGAGGCTTCGCATGATGGCTCCGATGACGCGACGTGGATTTGTGAGTTCGATGGCACTCGCCGGGACAGCTGTCCTGCTTGATCGCGGGCTGCTCCGCGCCCAGCAGGTTCAGCAGCAGGTCAGCCAGCCTGAGCTTGTCCTGCAGGCACGCGCGCTCGGTGCAAAGGCGAAGGTTACTACCCAGAGCCTGCGCGGCAATGTCAGCGTGCTGACGGGTGCGGGCGGCAACATTGCAGTCCTCACCGGTAGAGACGGCAAGCTGCTGGTCGACTCCGGCTACATGACCTGCCAGCCGCAGATCACCGAAGCGCTCGCCGGCCTCGGAAGCGATCCGCTCAAGCACCTGGTCAACACCCACTGGCACTATGACCACACCGACGGCAACGAGTGGATGCACGCAGCGGGCGCGAGCATCCTGGCACAGGCGAAGACCAGGGAACGGCTGAGCACGCCGCAGGAGATCGCGATGTTCCATACCAGCTTTCCCGCGGCTCCCGCAGGCGCCATTCCCCAGTCCACCTTCGATGAAGCGAAGACGCTCGATCTGAACGGAGAATCGATCCGGCTGGCGCACTACCAACCCGCCCACACCGACACCGACGCCTCGATCTACTTCGTGCACGCGGACGTTCTGCATACCGGCGATACGTGGTTCAACGAGACCTATCCCTTCATCGATTACTCGACCGGCGGTTCAATCGACGGCATGATCAAGGCCAGCGAAACGACGTTGACGCTGGTGTCGTCGAAGACCATCCTGATCCCGGGCCACGGACCCACCGGCGACCGGACGCAGCTTGCCGCATTCCACGAGATGCTGATCGGCAGCCGGGCCGCCGTGGCCGCGCAGAAGAAAAGCGGCAAAACCCTTGACGAAACCATCCAGGCAAAGCCGCTCGCCGCCTACGATGCGAAGTACGGAAACGGTTTCATGAAGCCTGAAGTCTTTGTCACGCTTGTGTATCAAGGCGTCTAGCAGTCAGAACGTTCCTCAGTCCCCCAGCGAGGTTTCCCCGGTTTGGTCGATTTCTTTATACGACGCCCCGTCTTTGCGACGGTCAGTGCGCTACTTATCATCCTGGCCGGCGCGGTCTCGATCCCGACGCTGCCGATCGCGCAGTATCCGCAACTGGCGCCCCCGCAGGTCATCGTCACCTCGAACTACATCGGCGCCAACGCGGCCACGGTCGAGTCGGCCGTCACCATTCCGCTCGAGCAGTCGATCAACGGCGTCGAGGGCATGCGCTACATCTCGTCAGTCTCGGCCAACGACGGAACCTCTGCCATCACGGTCACCTTCAATACCGACTACAACCTCAACATCGCGGCCGTGGACGTGCAGAACCGCGTCTCCTCCGCCTCCGGCCGCCTGCCCGCGACGGTCAACAGCACCGGCATCACGATCACCAAGGCCAACTCCAACTTCGTGCTGGTCGCCGGCTTCATTTCGCCAGACCACTCGCTCTCAAACCAGTTCATCTCGAACTATCTCGACGTCTACGTCAAGGATGCCTTGAAGCGCGTACCCGGCGTGGGCGACGTCAACATCTTTGGCGAGCGCAAATACGCCATGCGAGTGTGGCTCGACCCGGCAAAGCTCGCGGCGCGGCAACTGACCGCGCTCGACGTAACCAACGCGCTGGCCGAGCAGAACATCGAGATTGCCGCCGGCCAGGTCGGCTCGCCGCCGAACGATGGCACGCAAAGCTACCAGATGGCGGTGCGGGTTGTCGGCCGCCTGACCAGTCCGAAGGAGTTCGAAAACATCGTCCTCAAGAACACGGGCAACGCGAACGGCGCCGGCCTGGTGCTGCTGAAGGATGTCGGCCACGCCGAAGTCGGGGCCGAGAACTATGCGACGTCGCTCAAGTTTTCCGGCGGCGATGCCGTCGGTATCGGTATCAACCAGCTTGCCACGGCCAACGCGCTGGACGTCGCCAAGCAGTGCCGCGCCATCCTGACCGAGCTCTCGAAGAGCTTCCCGCCCGGCATGACCTATCGCATCGCGGTCGACACCACGACGACGGTCTCTGACTCCATCCGCGAAGTCCTGATCACGCTCGTCGAAGCCATCGTGATCGTCATCATCGTCATCTTCCTCTTTCTACAAGACTGGCGCGCGACCATCATCCCGGCAGTCACGATCCCGGTGTCGCTGGTCGGAACATTTCTCTTCGTCAAGATCTTCGGCTTCTCCATCAACTCGCTGACATTGTTCGGCATCACGCTCGCTACCGGCCTCGTCGTCGACGACGCCATCGTGGTGATCGAGAACGTGCAGCGCCATATCTCCGACGGCGACGACGACACGCATCACGCCACCAGCGTCGCCATGAACGAGGTGACGAGTGCCGTCATCGCAACCTCGCTCGTACTCATCTCGGTCTTCGTGCCGGTCAGCTTCTTCCCGGGCACGACCGGCATCCTCTACAAACAGTTCTCGCTCACGATCGCCTTCGCCATCGCGATCTCTGCCTTCAATGCGCTCACCCTGTCGCCTGCGCTCGCTGCCATTTTGCTGCGCAAGGAGCAGCACCACGGCGGCCTGCTGAAGTGGATCGACGACGGCATCAAGGGCATTGGAAGCTGGTATGCGAGCGTGGTCACCTTCCTGGTGATGCGCTTCAAGACCGTCATGGTGCTGCTCTTTGTGGCAGGCCTGGCCGCGACCGCTTACATGTACCAGCATGTGCCCACGGCGTTCGTGCCCAGCGAAGATCAGGGCTACTTCCTTTGCCTGGTCCAGACGCCGCCCGGCGCCTCGCTCTCGTACACGGCGGACGTGGCCGCGAAGGCGTCGAAGATCATCCTGCAGGATGACGATGTCTTCGGCACCTTCGCCGTCATGGGCTTCTCCCTCAGCGGTGGTTCAACGCCGAATGCCGGACTCATTTTCGCGCCGCTGAAGCCGGTCGATGACCGCACCAAGCGTGGCAAAGGACACACGCAGGCCGACGTCGTCGCACGCATTGCACCCAAGCTCTTCGGCGTTCCGGGCGGCATCGTCGCCGCATTTCCGCCGCCTGCCATCCAGGGCGTCGGCACTGTCGGCGGCTTCCAGTTCGAACTGCAGGATTCCGGTCGCAACACCCTCTCGGACATCGACGATGTGGTGAAGAAGATGGTGGGAGCGACGCGCGCGCCGGGTGCCAAGCTGACCGGGCTTTACTCGCCCTACACCTCGCACGACCCGCAGATTGCGGTCGCGATCGATCGGGAAAAGGCGAAGGCGATCGGTGTGCCGCTCGGCCAGATCACCGCCGCCATGCAGACCTTCATGGGTTCGACCTACGTCAACGACTTCGACTTCAACAACCGTTCGTATCGCGTCTACGTGCAGGCCGACCAGCAGTACCGCCGCGACTCCCAGGACCTGCGCGAATTCTACGTGCGGTCGGATTCCGGCTCGATGGTGCCGCTCGATAACCTGGTGACGATCACCCCGACCAGCGGCCCGCAGATCATCTATCACTACAACCTCTTTCGCTCCGCCGAGATCGACGGCTCACCGATCGCCGGGCTCTCGTCCGGCCAGGGGCTGGTCGAGATGGAAAAGCTCTTCAACGCGAACAAGCTGCCGGGCATGACATATTCCTGGACCGGCCTCGCGCTCGAAGAGGTCGAGTCAGCCGGCAAGGCGATCATCATCTTTGGCCTCGGCCTGCTGGTGGTTTACCTCACACTCTCTGGACAGTATGAGTCGTTCGCGCTGCCGTTTATCATCCTGCTCGCGGTCCCGATGGCGATCCTCGGCGCACTCGGCCTGGTTGCCGCACGCGGCCTGGTTGACGACGTCTACGTGCAGATCGGGCTTGTCATGCTGATTGGTCTCTCCGCCAAAAACTCAATCCTCATCGTCGAGTTCGCGGAGCAGCTGCGCGCGCATGGGAAATCGATCGTGGATGCCGCTATCGAGGCCGCCGAGTTGCGCCTGCGGCCCATCCTGATGACCTCCTTCGCCTTCATTCTCGGCGTACTGCCGCTCTACTTCGCCACCGGCGCGGGGTCGAACGGACGCCACTCCGTGGGTACCGCCGTCGTCGGCGGCATGCTGCTTTCAACGGTGTTGAACCTCGGCTTCATCCCCGTGCTGTACGTCTTGCTGAAAGGCTTCCTCGAACGTTTCAGCAGGAAGAAACCGGCTGCGCCCGCGGCGTCGATCGACCCGGGCCACGAGCTGCCGTCAACCACCGCCTGATCGGAACGCAGATCGAATCCGCAGCCGCCGGCAAATTCATCCCCGGCGGCGCGGCGTCTCTGCTAGCATGGCCTCTCCTAAGCCCCTGAGCTGCGCCCACTCCTGTGAACGAGGTACTCTTCGTGACCCCCTCTGCGCCCCCGATCGAGCAGATCAAAGCCTCCATGCGCAATACCTGGATGTCCGGCGACTTCGGCATCGTTGCCAAGACGATCTCGAGCGCCGCCGACTCGTTCGTCGAGCGCATCTCTTGCGAAGCCGGGGACCACGTGCTCGATGTCGCCTGCGGCACCGGCAATGTCGCCATCCCGTTTGCCCGCGCCGGCGCCATCGTCACCGGCGTCGACATCGCGCCGAACCTGCTGGTGCAGGCCCGCGAGCGCGCCGCTGCCGCCGGACTTACGATTGCGTTTGACGAGGGCGACGCCGAGCAACTGCCCTATGCCGACGCCTCCTTCGACATTGTCGCCTCGATGTTCGGCGCCATGTTTGCCCCGCGTCCCGAGCTCGTCGCCGAGCAGCTTGGCCGCGTGCTCAAGCCCGGCGGGACGCTCGCCATGGCAAACTGGAACCCCGAAAGCTTTACGGGCAAGATGTTCAAGGTAGGCTCCGGGCACGTCCCGCCGCCGCCCGGGCTGCCCGCCCCGTCGCTCTGGGGTGACGATGCTACCGTCCGCCAGCGCCTCGCACCGTACTTCGACGACATCCGCACCGAACTCATCCCGGTCGACTTCGACATGCCCATGAGCCCGGCGGACACGGTCGGCTTCTTCCGCAAGTACTTCGGCCCCACGCACGTCGCCTTCAGCCGCCTCGACGAGGCCGGCCAGGCGAGCTTTGCGGCCGCGCTTGAAGAGCTCTGGGCGGCAGCCAATGTAGCGGATGATCCGGCCAACCGCACCCTCGTGCGCAACGAATACCTGCAGGTGCTCGCCGTCCGCCGATAACGCCATCGGCATGAAACCAAGCTCAGTCCGGCGACGTCGAACGAACAGTGAACTCCTTCGCACGCGGTCACTGCTCTCGTGCGCCGTGACCCTGCAGTTCTCCCCGCGCTGTCGAGTTTGAGGTTCGTCATGACCGTACGCTTTCCCGGTGTTATCGCCCTCGGGCTCTGGGGAGGCGCTCTACTCGGCGCCTTCGCGCAGGCTCCTCCAGCACTTCCTGCACCCACTACGACGCCGTCATCAGCACCTGCCACGGCTTCCCCTTCGGCCGCAACGCAGCAGGTCGCGAACCCCGACGGCACCTACACCATTCGCAGCAACGCCCGTCTCGTGATCCTCGACCTTGTCGTGACCGACCGCAAGGGCAACGTCGTCACCGGGCTCACGCGGGACCAGTTCCATGTCACCGAGTCGAACGACCCCGAGACCATTCTCAACTTCGAGCCCGCGGGCGCGCATACGGTTACGCCCGATCAGACCATCGAATCGACCCAGGATCTCGACCGCCTCGCCCCGCGCGCGCCGGTCAACATCATCCTGCTCGACGAATTCAATACCCGCTTCGAAGACATGGCCTTCGCCCGCTACTCGCTGAAGAAATGGCTGGAGCGGCAGCCCGACAAGCTCGACACCCCCACCATGCTGCTCTCCGTCAGTCTGCAGAAGTTCGAGGTGTTGCGCGACTACACGCAGAGCAAGCAGGAGATCATCGCCGCGCTTGACCATCACTTCGTCGCATTCCCCTGGCAGGCGCAGCAATTCAGCTGGGTCGCCGAGCGCTACTCACTCGCCTTCCAGACCCTGCAGCGCGTGGCCCAGGCCGTCATCGGCCACGTCGGCCACAAGAACATGATCTGGATCGGCCGCGGCTTCCCGGCACTCAACTTCGCCAACGTGCCGCTCGACACTCAGGACCGCATCGACACCGTCGTCCAGGACACCGTCAACCGCCTGCGGGACGCCCGCGTTACGCTCTACACCATTGATCCCGCCGGCATCCAGGTCAACAATACCTACGGCAGCGCGGCCGAGTTCAACGACCCGTTCGGGGGCAACTACCAGTTCGCCAAGCTCGCCACAGCCACAGGCGGACAAGCCCTCTACGGCCGCAACGACGTCGACACCGAGATTGCGACCACCATCCGCGACGGCGCGAGCTTCTACACGCTGACCTACCGGCCCGGCAATGAATCGCGCGATCCGCGCAAATTTCGCAAGATCAGAGTCACGCTTGATCAGCCCGGCCTGGTCGTCACCACGCGCCAGGGGTACTACCTGCAGCGCCCCGCAAGCCGCGTCAACCCGGTCAATCCTTCGCGCCGTCTCGCCATGGACCTGGTATCAGCCGAAAGCAGCACGATGGTCTACGATGGCCTGCCGATGACCGTGAAGCCGTCGCCCGACCCCGGCACCTACCTCATCCACATCGATGGCCGCGCCGTGCCATGGCTCAACGCCACCGAGACCCAACCGCGCAGCACCGACCTCATCCTGATGGTTTCAACCTTCGACAAGAAAGGGAAGGAGTTGAAGCGCGACGCGAAATCCCTGCGCGTCGGCGCTCCGAAAGACACCGCGCCCACCGGCCGCATCGATGTGCCGGTCAATGTCCGTTACAAATTGGAATCGAACCCCAAGGCCGTGCGGGCGCGCATCGTGGTGCGTATGGCTGGCAGTGGCCGCATCGGCACGGCGGACGTCGATCTCCTCGCACCGCCCGTTCCCGCAGCCGCCACCCAGACGCCCTAGTTGAAGCCCAGCTGAACCCTTAGTTGAACCCGCGCCGGCTGCGTGAACGCGGATCGTTCCCACCGAACTCGCGATCGCGAATCCTGTCCGCAAATTCGCTCGCATCCTGGTTCCGCTGCTTCTTTTCGGCAGCCGAAAAGCTGCGCTCTTCCGACCGACTCAGCCGCTTGTGCGCCGTCATCCCCTCAAGCAGAAACTCCGCACCCGACACCGCAAGCTCCGGCTTCGATTTCGCCGTGATGTGAAACGGCGCAAGCTTCTCGAACAAGCCCTGGATTTGCTTCAACTCAGCCACGGAGTCCGCCGAAGCCTGCGTATCGTTCAACTGCACGGTTCCGCCCAGGTTGAACCACTGCTCGATCTGCTGCGTGTTCACGCCGGGGAAATGCTGATCGAACGCGTTCGCCACCGACTGCCGGATGATCTCGCGCACCACCGTATCCGCGCCGCGCATCTCGCCCTCATATTCGAGTTCGATCTTGCCCGTGATGCCCGGCAGCGCAGCGAAGATATCGCCCACCCTCGGCACCACCAGGCTCTCGCCGTGAATGATCGCGCGGCGTTCGGCGTTCGACACCACCAGCTCCATCACCGAGATCGGCAGACGCTGCGACACACCCGAACGCTTGTCAACCTTCTTCTCCTCGCGCGCGGTGAACGCGATGCCTTCGACGATCTGCCGAATGTAGTGCGGAATCTCGATCGCCTGGATCGCGTTGTCGCCCGGCGCATAGGTACGCGCGGTCCACGCCTCCTGCTCGGTGATCGAGATGCCTTCCTCGATCGTCTCCGGATAATGCGTCCGGATCTCCGAGCCGATGCGATCCTTCAACGGCGTCACAATCTTGCCACGCGCCGTATAGTCCTCGGGGTTGGCGGAAAATACGATCGCCACATCGAGCTCCAGCCGCACCGGGTAGCCCTTGATCTGCACATCGCCTTCCTGCATGATGTTGAACAACGCCACCTGGATCTTGCCCGCGAGGTCCGGCACCTCGTTGATCGCGAAGATCCCGCGATTCGCCCGCGGCAGCAGCCCATAGTGCATCGTCAGCTCCGAGCCAAGCTCCTGCCCCGAACGCGCTGCCTTGATCGGGTCCACATCGCCAATAAGATCGGCGACCGTGACGTCCGGCGTCGCGAGCTTTTCAATGTAACGCTCAATGGGCGTCATCCACGCAATCGGCGTCGCATCGCCCTTCTCGGCAACCAGGTTCTTGGCAAAACGGCTCAGCGGCTCGTACGGATTATCCCGCAGCTCCGACCCCGCCACGTATGGGCAAAACGGATCGAGCAGATGCGTAAGCGCCCGCAGAATGCGCGACTTCGCCTGACCACGCAGCCCCAGCAGAATGAAGTTGTGACGCGAAAGAACAGCGTTCACAATCTGCGGCACCACCGTATCGTCATAGCCCACGATGCCCGGAAACAGCGACTCCTTCGTCTTCGCGGTCTCACGCAGGCGAACGATCAAATTGTCGCGAAGCTCATCCTTCACCGAACGCGAAACGCGTTCCGGCGTGTATTCGGACTTGCGGAGCTCACCGAGTGTCTGGGGCAGTGCTGCTGCGGGTTTCGCCATAAGTGAAAGTATAGACGTTCGCCAACCGGCGAAGGATTCCGCACCGCATCCTATCAAAAGCCCTTGGCCCCCGCGCGCAGCGCCATCACCCTGCCAGGCGAGCGCCGCCCGCGATGAGGGCGCACTCGCTCTTGCCTTCAGCTTTCACCTCGAAGCGATGTCCTCGCGCAGGGCTTCCATCTCCGCCAGCGCATGCTGATTGCCCGTACGGTTCGCCGCCGCAATCCCCGCATGCAGCAACTCGAGCGCACGCTCCGGATTCGTGGCAGCCTGCGTCTGCGCCGACATCTGGTACGCCGGCACGTAATCCGGATTCCCCGCAAGGATCATGTCGAACTCCGCCAGCCCCTCCGGCGTGCGCCCCTGCGCCACATACTCCATCGCCAGGCCATAGCGGGCAAACGTATCAGCCGGGTTTTGTTCGAGAATCTGCGAAAGCATTGCCACCTTGTCCATCCGCCCATTCTAAGCGGTTCGGCTTCGCGCCACCCGAAACAGCGCCAGAGTAAACTTGAGCCATGGACGAGGTCACAGTTACTCGAAAGGTCAGTGAATCGCAGTCGGAACGCTCGGAGATCATCTTTCCCAACGACTCGAACGCACTCGGAAATCTCTTCGGCGGCCGGCTCATGCAGTTCATGGACCTCACCGGCGCCATGGCCGCCAGCCGCCATGCCCGCGCCATCACCGTTACCGCCAGCATGGACCACCTCGACTTCGTCGCACCCGTCCACGTCGGCGACCTGCTCATCCTGAAGGCCAGCGTCAACCGCGCCTTCCGCACCTCCATGGAAGTCGGCGTCAAGGCCATGGTCGAAGACGTGCGCCAACAAAAACTCCGCCACGTCAGCTCGGCCTACATTACCTTCGTGGCCGTCGACCGCGAAGGCCACGGCCTCGTCGTCCCGCAACTCGAACTCGAAACCGACCACCAGCGCCGTCGTTTCGAAGATGCAGGCCGCCGCCGCGAAATGCGCGCCGGCGAAACCCTCCGCAAGAAGCGCCTGCGCGAAGAACTCACCGCAGACTGGCATCTGTGAGCGCATCGTTGATACTCAACAGCAAAAGCGTCCTAACGCCGGACGGGCGCCACTTCGTGGGGTAAACCGCTGCGCACGAATCAACATCGTTGCCATGGAACAATCTCAGTTTGCGCGCAGCGATTTACCCCACGAAGTGGTCGCCGCCCGCGATGAGGGCGCACTTGCATTTAGGCTTTCCAAGGAGATCCACTGATGGCAGCAGCAGGACAGGCACCACCGCAGGGCCCTATGCCCCTTCCCGGCGTACAGCACGTCATCGCCGTCGGCAGCGGCAAGGGCGGCGTCGGCAAGACGACCGTCGCCGTCAATCTCGCCGTCGCGCTCGGCAAGATGGGCTACAAAGTCGGCCTTATTGATGCCGACATCTACGGCCCCAACGTCCCGATGATGCTCGGCGTCACCCGCCAGCCCAACGTCGTTAACGACAACCGCATCGAGCCCATCCTTTCGCACGGCGTGAAGTTCATCTCGGTCGGCCTCATCTCCCCCGGCGACAAGCCCATGGTCATGCGCGGCCCCATGCTCCACCAGATCATCCGCCAGTTCCTCCAGCAGGTGGAATGGGGCGAGCTCGATTACCTCGTCATCGACCTGCCTCCCGGTACCGGCGACGTCGTCATCTCGCTCGTGCAGACAGTCCCGCTGACCGGCGCCGTTGTCGTCTCGACCGGCTCGTCCGTCGCCCTGCAGGACGCCCGTAAGGCCCTCGAAATGTTCCACCAGGTCAAGGTCGAGGTCCTCGGCATGGTTGAAAATATGTCGCAGATGAAGCTCCCCGACGGCACCATGCTCGACGTCTTCGGCGCCGGCGGGACCGAGCGCACCGCCGCCCAGTTCGGCCTCGCTTTCCTCGGCGCCGTCGATCTTGACCCCAGCGTCCGCAAGGGCGGCGACACCGGCATGCCCGTCGCCCTCGCCGGTCGCACCAGCACCCTCGGCGGCGCCTTCTACGAGGTCGCAGACAAGGTCATCGCCGCCGCCGACAAGATCGGCAACGAAGATGTTCTCGAAATCTCATAACCGGCGCTGCCTCGCCCTCATCAACAATCCGCTTGACGCCCGGCGTAAACTTAACCCATGGCTGAGGTAACGGCGCGCCAGCGCGCCATCCTGATCACGATCGTCGAGCGGTATATCGCAACCGGCGAACCCGTGGGCTCGGGCACCATCGCCGCAGGCTTCGGTGCGGCCAACGTCAGCCCCGCCACCATCCGCAACGAGATGGTCGCGCTTGCAGACGCCGGCCTGCTCGAGCAGCCGCACACCTCTGCCGGCCGCGTCCCCACCGCCCGCGCCTTCAAGCTCTTTGTCGACAACATCGGCGCCGAACGCCTCGCGCTCTCCGGCCTCTCGACCGAGCGCCGCAGCGAAATAGACGCCCGCTTCGCCGACGTCAGCGGCACCCAGGCCGTCTTCGAGCGCACCAGCCACGTCCTCGCCACGCTCTCGAGCGGCGTCGGCGTCGCCATCGCCTCGGTCCCAGGCGGCGACCAGCTCGAGCACGTCCACTTCTCGCGGCTCGCCCCCTCCCGCATCCTCGCCGTCGTCGTCACCCGCGGCGGCATGGTGCGCGACCGCGTCCTCGCCCTCGACCGTGATCTCTCCCTCTCCGAGCTCGAAACCGCCGCCAACTTTCTCAACGAAAACTTCCGCGGCTGGGAGATCGAACGCGTCCGCGCCGAGCTCCGCGCGCGTGTCGAACGCGAGCGCAGCGAGTACCACCGCATGCTCAACGCCGTCGAGCAGCTCTGGACCAAGACTCTCCCCGAAGCCGGCGGCCCCACCCAGACCGTTTGGGTCGAAGGCATGGCCAACCTGGTTGGATCGCATCTCGGCTCCGGGCATCCAATGGGAGGAGCCGAAGAGCGCGACCGCCTCCGCGAAATGCTCGGCGCCCTCGAAGCCAAGCAGCGCCTCGTCGAACTCCTCAACGCCTACGTCGACGCGCGCCAGGAAAGCGTCCGCGTCATCTTCGATCTCGACGAACATGCGCCCGAAATGTCCGGCCTCGTGCTCATCGCGGCCCGCGCCACCCTCGGCGGTGAAAGCCTGGGAACGGTCGGCGTCATCGGCCCCAAGCGCATGCAGTACGAACGCACCATGAGCGCCGTGGGCTACATCGCCCAGGTGCTCGAACGGCAGCGAGCCGGAATGCGGGAATAACCAGGACTCAAAGGCGGATTCGGATGCGAAACAGTTGGGACAAGGTGACGCGATGGGCAGGAATCGGCCACAATGGAAGTGATGTTCCAAGCAGTCAAGGGGAAGATGTCATGGTGGATCAAGTGAAGGACGGCTTCGAGCCGGAGGTACTGCAGGGCGGCGTCGACCGCGTCGAAGCCGGCATGGAGTCGGGCCACACGGAAGAGCCCGAGTCCGGCGAAACCACACAGCTGCGCGCCGAGCGCGACCAGTTGAAGCTCGACGCCCAAAACCTGACCGACCGCCTCGCCCGCCTGCAGGCCGAGTTCGACAACGCCCGCAAACGCGAAGCCAAAGAGCGCGCCGACGCACGCGAATACACCATCGGCTCGACCATCGAACCCTTCCTCGGCGTCATGGACAACTTCCAGCTCGCGCTCAAGGCCCAGGGCTCGCTCGAGCAGCTGCGCGGCGGCGTCGAACTCATCCTCAAGCAGATGGAGGACGCTCTCAGGGGCCTCAACGTGACCCCCGTCGAGACCATCGGCAGCCAGTTCGACCCACGTGTCCACGAAGCCCTCGGCAGCGTCGAAACCGCCGAGTTCCCCGACCACCAGGTCATCGAAGAGATCCGCCGCGGCTACAAGGTCCGTGATCGCCTCCTGCGGCCGGCCATGGTCCGCATCGCGACCAACTCAGCACAGGTTACTGACTAAAAACACACTCGAAGCAGACAGCCGCACCGCGAGAAGAACGCGCAGCCGATAGGTGAAGGCAGGGAAGAGAAAGATGGCGACCGCAAACGTGACCAAGATTGATTACTACGAGGTTCTGCAGGTAACGAAAACCGCCTCCGACGGCGAAATCAAGACCGCCTACCGCAAGCTCGCAATGCAGTTCCACCCCGACCGCAACCCGGACAATCCGGAGGCCGAGGCAAAGTTCAAAGAGTGCTCCGAGGCGTACTCCGTCCTCAGCGACGGCGAAAAGCGCGCCGCCTACGATCGCTACGGCCACGCCGCCTTCCAGGGTGGCGCCGGACCCGCCGGCGGCAGCCCCTTCCAGGGCGGCTTCCAGGGCGATATGGGTGATATCTTCGGCGATATCTTCGGCGAAATGTTCAACATGGGCGGGCAGCGCCGCGGCTCCCGCGTCCAGCGCGGCCGCGACCTCCGCTACGATATGGCCATCGAGTTCGAGCAGGCCGTCTTCGGCGTCGAAAAGGAAATCACCATCCACCGCGCCGAAACCTGCGACGACTGTAAGGGCACCGGCGCCGCCCGTGGCAAGCAGCCCGCCACCTGCCCCGGCTGCAAAGGTTCCGGCCAGCAGCGCTTCCAGCAGGGCTTCTTCTCGGTCGCCCGCACCTGCACCCAATGCAACGGCACCGGCACCCTCGTCACCGACCCCTGCAAGACCTGCAACGGCCAGACCACTGTCGAGCGCGAACACAAGCTGCTCGTCAAGGTCCCCGCCGGCGTCGAGCAGGATACCCGCATCCGCTACACCGGCGAGGGCGAAGCCGGCCGCTTCGGTGGCCCCGGAGGCGATCTCTACGTCGTGCTCAACGTCAAAAAGCACAAGTTCTTCGAGCGCGACGGCGACGACCTCCACTGCTCCATGCCTATCTCGTTTCCCCAGGCCGCGCTCGGGACCGAGCTCACCATCGAAACTCTCGAAGGCCCCGAAACCATCAAGGTTCCCGAAGGCGTGCAGAGCGGCCGCGAGTTCCGCCTGCGCGGCAAGGGCGTTCCACACCTCAACGAGCGCGGCAAGGGCGACCTTATCGTCGAGATCAAGGTCGCAACCCCCACCAAGCTCACCCGCGAGCAGAAGGACCTCATCAAGCAGCTCTCCGCCACCATGTTCGTCGAAAACGCACCGCAGTCCCGCGGCCTCTTCGAAAAGGTCAAGGACATGTTCGCGTAGAACCGCTTGGAGCTATTCGTCCTGCACAAATTTCACGCTGCTCGGGACCATGGTTTTGTGCAGGACCGTCACAATTCGAACCCCGTCTTCAATCTGCCGATAGAAAACGACATGCTCCCAGACTTCGCGCCGGCGAAGTTCGGGGCGGACGCGATCCGCACGGCGCCCCAGCAGCGGAAAAGCTGCGATGCTTACAAAGGCTCTTTCTAGGATGACCAGGTATCTGCGAGCCTGCGCCTCGCCCCATATCTTGTGGGTGTACCGTGCGATTTCGATCAGATCGGCCTGTGCCCGCAAAGAGACGATATATCGCGCCATCTCTCGAACCCCGCGCCCTCAGAGGCTTCCTTTAGAGGCCGGCTTCTCGCCGAACGTGAGCAAAGACATCACACTCGGCATCCGGACTGGCATCACCGTCGTCTACGGCCGATCGGAGAAACGCCATCTTCTCCTCATCGTCGCGTTCCTCGCGCTCAAAGACGCGTAGGGCCGTCGCAACCACTTCGTCAGCACTGCGGAAGCGACCAGAGGCTACCGTCGTTTCGATAAAATGACTCAGCTCTTCCGGCAGAGTAACGGTGCGATCTGGCATGGCGTCCTCGCGAAAACCTGCCATCAGGATAGCAGTCTCGCCGCCTACCCCAGAAACGTCCCCGCAATCGCCATCGCCGCGATCGCCGCCGTCTCCGCCCGCAGAATCCGCGGCCCCAGCGTCACATGTCTCCACTGATGCTCGGTAAACAGCGCCATCTCCTCCGGCGCCCAGCCCCCTTCGGGCCCGATCGCTAGCGCCGCTCCAGCCTCGGCGCCATTCTGCAACACCTCGGACAACGTGACAGTCTGTTCCGTCTCGCTCAGCAGAATCCTGACCCCGGCAGTCTCCCCCACCAGCGCCAGCTTCAAGCCAACCGGATCGGCCACCACCGGTACCGACGTCCGCCGCGACTGCTGCGCCGCCTCGTGCGCAATCCTCCGCCAGCGTTCCACCCGCTTTATCGCCGCCTGCGCCAGGTGTTTCTCGGTCCGCCGCGCCAGCACCGGCGTAATCCTTGCCACACCCAGCTCTGTCGCCTTCTCGATCGCCCACTCCAGATGGTCGAACTTGAACACAGCCAGGTACAGCGCCACCGGCAGCGCCGCGTCCGACTCCAGTTCCTCATGCAGCACAAACTCCACCCGCTCCGGGGACACAGCCGTGATCTCCGCCCGGTGCAGAAACCCCGCCGCCACCACGTCGAAGACCTGTCCCGTTTCGGCTCGCAGCACCTTCGCCAAATGCTGCGCCTGCTCGCCCGTCAGGGCAGCGTGGGTCGGGTGTCCAGAGGCAGGCGAGACAGTATCGGCAATCCAGCGGCGTCGCATCTGTCCAGAATAACGGGTCGCCTCGGGGTCGAGCACGCCCCGGGGTTGAACACGCCCGGGCGTCGAGCACGCCCGGGAAAAAGTGCGCCCGGGGTGTGTCCTAACTCATCTGGAATGAGGATCTTGGCGCGTCTCAAACCTGTTGATCCAGACCTAACTCTATTGTTTTGAAGATCTTGCGCAACAATAGGGGGAGGGGTGGGGGTACCCTGGCGTCTACTTGGGGACGGTCAGACTCGCCGCCGGTTCGTGGTACACGTCCACGTTCACCACCGCCGACTTCCGAGTATCCCACACCGTCTGCGGCACCTGGAACGAAAAGACCAGCGTCCCCTCCGCCGACTTGCCCGGCGCGATCACGGTATCGCGCAGCAGCTGTGTCCCCAGCATCGGGGTCACTTTGGGAAACATCGTCTGCAGATTCGGCAGCTCCGACTTCTCGACCGCCTTCTCCGCAAGCTCCGCGCCGCTCGGATCGGTCAGCGTCATCGAGAAGCCTTCAAGCGAGATCGGCACCGTGCGATGGTTCTCGACCCGGATCGTCGAAGCCACCAGCAGCGTGTCGTTGGTCTCGTTCGGCCCCACCACGATCGTCTGCGTATGAAACTGCGTCGTGATCGGCAGCACCTGCGTCTGCACATGCGCCACATCGACCGAGGTCGACGGGAAGTAGGCATGCTTCCACACCAGGAATCCAGCGGCAAAGGCTACCAGCGCAAGCAGCGCCGGCACAAGGAAAGAGCGACCCTCAGGTTGAGCGAACGTAGGTTCCGTCACCGGGCTATGATATCAGCGCGCCGTCAGCGCCCGGCGCGTCCTTCTGCACCGCGTACTCCTCGAGCAGCACCGCGATGAGCGCCGCCGTCGGCACCGCCACCAGTGCCCCGACGATCCCCGCCAGGGCCGTTCCAATCATCAGCGCGATCAGCACCGTGATGCCCATCAGGTCCACCGACGACTTCATGATGCGCGGCGTCAGCACCGCATTCTCGAGGTTGATGTAGATGCCGTAGAAGATGAAAACTCCCGCCATCTTCGCCCACGAGTCGAATGCCGCCACGATGCCCGCCAGCAGGATGGTTACTACGCCGCCGGCAATCGGGATGATGTTCAACAGGCCCATCAGCACGCCCAGCAGCAGGAAGTAGCGCACATGCAGCACGCCGAAGACGATGGTCGAGCTCACGCCCAGGATCAGCATCAGCAGGCCCTGACCGAAGAGCCACTTGCTCATCTTCTCATCGGCCTTCTGCAGGCAGTTGTCGAGGCGCTTGCGCTCGTCCTTCGGGAAGAGCGACAGGAAGAAGGCGTAGACATGCTCGCCCTCAAGCATGAAGTAAATCGTGAGGAAGATCGCCGTCAGGATGTCGAAGATGTGGCTCAACCATGCAGGAATCGCATTAACCACGTAGCTGCCCACGGCGCCGACCAGGTTCTCGGCCTTCGCGGCCAGGTCATCAATGTTCACCTGCCCGGCCATCGGCAGCTTCTTGATCTTTGCCACCAGCCCGGGAATCCGCGCCGGCGCCTCGTGCGCGAAGCCCTGCAGGTCGCGCACCACGGGCGGCAGCCCCACCATGAAGAACAGCGTAAGGGCGCCCACCACCAGCACCAGCATGATCAGGATCGCCACCGCGCGGGAGGGCGAGTAGCCGCGAATCCTGAGCCGCGTGATACGCGTGGCGATCGGCATCAACACCACGGCGAACAGCGCGCTGACGTACAAGATCTCAAGCTCTTTCAGCAGGTGGTACGCGACCGTCAGCAGCAACAGGACTGCGACCGCAAAGATGACATTCGCGCGGGTGGAGGCGCGGCGCTCCGCGGCAACGGCCGAAAGAGGCGCATCGATGACGGGCAGGACAGCCGACGACTTGGCATCGCCGCTGAGGGTGGTTGGCTCGGTAAGCAGGGTCAATCTCCTCTGGAAACTCCAAGCTGTGTGCTGGGTTCACGAGGTTGGATGCTGAAACGATTGAAGATCCAGCGCTGCTGCGACATTTTTCTTGGCCGCCGGCTCGTGCCGTCAGATCGTCAACAGCTCCACGATCCGCGCCGAGGCCGCATCCGGCGTCAACTCGGCGGTCGGCACGGTGAGTTTCGCAAGCCGCCGGTAGAGCGGCTGCCGGTTGCGGAAGCGCGCCTCCGCCTCGGCGGGCGACGCAAGCACTGGTCGAATGTGCTCGGGCGACGCGAAGCTCTGCAGCATGCAGCGGTCGAACAGCGTCTCAAACGGGGCGTCCAGGAAGATGACTGCGGTTCCCGGCGTCTGCTCGAGCAGCAGCCGGTTTGTCAGTTCCTCCGGCGTACCGCCGCCGAGCGCGAGCACCGTGTGCGGCCGGGCCAGCGCATTCGCCAGCGCCGAAGACTCCAGCCGGCGGAAATGCGCCTCGCCGTGCTTCGAAAACAGGTCCGCGATCGTCGCACCTGCACGTGCTTCGAGGTGTGCATCAAGATCCAGGAAGTCCCACCCGAGCGCGCTTGCCAGCAGGCGCCCGACCGAGGTTTTGCCCGCGCCCATGAAGCCGGTGAGCACGATGCGCTTCAGGTCGACAGGGAGCGTGAGCGCGTTGGCTTCGATCCGGATGGTTTTGGCGGCGGCGGTCATGAGCTTGCTCTTTCTTGTTTCGCTGGGGTGTGGACAAACGAAAACCGCGACCCTTGGGGTCGCGGCTCGGTGGATTCCGGTGAAGACTCTTGAAAGTTATCCGTTCAAGAGGGACACACGATTCCGACCGGCCGCAGGGCGCCACCAGTAGCCACGATAGCTAAATCGCGTGGTAAAGGTCGGGATGGTGTTCGTCTTCATACTGAAAGTGAGAGTACACCCGACCCCGAACGGTTGCAAACTTCTTTTCGAAGGCAGAGGCAAGTGCGTCCTGACGCCGGACGGGCGCCACTTCGTGGGGTGGGAGCTTCGCGTCGCAGCTTCACGCGGAGTGCGACCGGATACCACGCGAAGCTTCCACCCCACGAAGTGGTCGCCGCCCGCGATCAGGGCGCACTTGCCGTTGCTTCTAAGGGGTGCGTCTCCAGCTTAGAATGAGTGCGGAGGTGCGGCATGGGATTGAGCGATGAGGTGTTTGAGGTGATGTGTCCGGATTGCGGTGCGATGTTGCGCATCGATCCTGTAACTCGCGCCATCGTGGGCCATACCTCCGCGCCGCGCAAGAAGACCTTCGAAGACTTCGGCCAGGCCAAGCAGGCACTGAAAGAGGCTGATGAGCGGCGCGAGTCAGTCTTCGCGCAGAGCGTGGCCGCGCAGAAGAACGCCGAGGATGTGCTGAACAAGAAGTTCGCCGAGGCCTTCAAGAAGGCCAAGGAGAGCCCGATCGACGAGCGCCCGTTCCGCGAGTTCGATCTCGACTAGTGCGCCGTAAACGTCCGATTGAAGCGCCATGAGCGCGCCATAGACGATCGAGACGCCCAAAACGGCTACAGGATCAAATTGTTTTTAAACCCATCCGCAGAAGAATCTGTTCAAAGGCGCAAAGCGAGTTCTATACTGGCCGCGTCAAGCGACAACTTGAGACCTGTTGGCGGCAACGTTCACGAGAAGCCTGCGGGTCGGCGGAGGCGGAAATGACTTTCAAATCAGGCAGTATCCCGGCGTTGGTGTGTGTCCTGGCGGCAGGCGGAGTGCTCGCGGCCCAGGAAGTTCAGTCCGAAGCGGTCCAGTCCGCAGCGGTCCATCCCGCAGAGACCCGGGCTCTAACGCCTGCCCCGACTGCCCCCGCGCCCGAGGTAAACGAATATACGGATGGCTCGGCGACCTCGACCTCGGCTGCTTCGGTCAATACGGCCGGCGTCTCGCAGGTACGCATTGTGCGGCTGAGCCAGGTGATGGGCAAGGTCCAGATGGATCGCAACACCCGCGCCGGCTTCGAGCCGACGTTTGCCAACCTGCCGATCGTGCAGGGTGCGAAGCTGAAGACGCTCGAAGGCGTCGCCGAGGTTGAGTTCGAGGACAACAGCTCGCTGCGCATCGCACCGGATTCGCTGCTTGAGATCAGCCGCCTGGGCCGCGATACTGCCGGTACCACCAGCAACGGCTTTAACCTGGCGCAGGGCACGATGTATCTGAGCCTGGCTCCGACCAAGGGCAACGAGTTTGTCATCCGCTCCGGCGACGAGACGTTTACGGTAGCGCCTGCGAGCCACGTGCGCCTCGATGTCTACCCAGCGGGTTCGGAACTGAAGGTCTTCAAGGGCGCCGTCGACGTCAAGGATTCGACCGGCAGCTACCAGCTCGCGAAGGGAAAGGTCTTCCAGTTCGGCGGGCAGAGCGCGACGACGCCGAAGATTGCGAAGAACGACGAGCCTGGACTGTACGACAAGTGGGACAAGCAGTCGGTCGATTATCACGAAGTCGCGATCAACTCCCAGAGCTACGCGGGCAATGGGTTCCAGTACGGCATGAACGACCTGAACTATTACGGCGCGTTTTCGAACGTGGCCGGCTGCGGTAACGTGTGGCAGCCCTACTTCACAAGCGCCAACTGGAATCCCTACGGCAGCGGGATGTGGGCCTACTATCCGGGCGCGGGCTACAGCTTCGTTTCGCCCTATCCATGGGGCTGGATGCCGTATCACTCGGGCAACTGGGTCTCCTGCGGCGGCGCGGGTTGGGGCTGGCAGCCGGGCGGCAACTTCAACGGTCTGAACAATGTTGCGAGCAACGGCTTCACCGGCGGCGGCGTGGTTCTGAAAAAGCCGGGTACGACGCATACGCCTGGAATCGTTCAGCCGACCTTGATCCCGGTGGGCATTTCGAACCTGCGCCGGTCAGAGCTGAACCCGTCGCAGAAGTTCCAGTTCGCGAAGGATTCGGCCGGCTTCGGCGTGCCGCGTTCGGCCTTCGGCAACCTGAACAAGATGTCGCAGCAGGTTGCGGTGCGTGGCACGGCGGAGAGTCACTTCAACGCCACGGCACTCAGCATTCCGGCCCGCACGACGTCGATTGGCAACAACGCGGCGGGCAACGGTCCGTTGAACAGCATGCACACCGTGAGCAGCGTCTCGCACAGCTCCGCGCCGATGAGCCGGCCGGTAGCGGCTGCGTCGACCAGCAACGCCTCGAGCTACAGCGGCTCGGGTTCGAGCAGCATGCACGGCGGGCCTGTCGGCGGCAGCAGCAGCGCGCCGGCGTCGCACATGTCGTCTGCTCCGAGCGCATCGTCCTCCTCGGGCGGGGGCTCACACAAATAGCACGCGCTCTGCGGTTTCGGTCATGACGGCATCCCCGGTCCAGCAGGTAGACTGGGGTATGCCTCCTATTTTGAACGCCCAGGGCGTGTCTAAGCGCTTTGGCGCGGTACCGCTGTTCGAAGAGATCTCGTTTGTCGTTTCAGATGGTGACCGTATCGGCCTGATCGGCCCGAACGGCGCCGGCAAGTCGACGCTGCTGAAGGTTCTGGCCGGGGACGAAGACCCGGATGCCGGCGAAGTGTCCTCCCGCAAGCGCGCGCGTATCGGCTACGTGCGGCAGGAGTCGACCTTCAAAGCCGGGCTGACGATCCGCGATGTGCTGGAAGCGGCGATGGTCGCCGCCGGCGTGCCTGAGGGCGAACGCGAGGGCAAGCTGCGGGAGACCGGGGGCCGCGTCGGCTTTCCGGATGTCGCCGCCGAGGCGGCAACGCTGAGCGGAGGCTGGCGCAAGCGGCTCGCGATTGCCGAGGCGATGGTGAGCGGGCCGGATGTGCTGCTGCTCGACGAGCCGACCAACCACCTTGATCTTGCCGGCATTGCGTGGCTCGAAGAGACGCTGGCTGCGGCGCCGTTTGCCTGCGTGATGGTGAGCCACGACCGGTACTTCCTGGAAAATGTCGCGACCGAGATGGTGGAGCTGAACCGCGTCTACGCGGACGGCCTGCTGCGGGTGAAGGGTGCTTACACGAAGTTTCTTGAGGGCAAGGAGCAGTATCTGGAGGCGCAGTCGAAGCTGCAGGACGCGCTCAAGAACCGGGTGAAGATCGAGACCGACTGGCTGCGGCGCGGACCCAAGGCGCGCACGACCAAGTCCAAGGCGCGCATCGACAGCGCGAACGAACTGATCGGGCAGCTGAAGGAAGTGAACCAGCGCACACAGACATCGTCGGCGGGCATCGACTTCTCCGCCACGGAGCGGCAGACCAAGCGGCTGGTGGAGTTCGACCATGTGAAGTGCGTGCTGGGCGAAGGCGCGACGGCGAAGACGATCGTCGAAGACCTCAGCTTTCTCATCACCAATGGCGTGCGGGTCGGGCTGGTAGGGCCGAACGGCAGCGGCAAGACGACCATCCTGCGCATGCTGACCGAAGAGCTCGCGCCGGTTGCGGGCGAGATCAAAAAAGCGGCGTTTCTCAAGACGGTTTACTTCTCGCAGACGCGCGAGCTGGATGAGGCGGTGACGCTGCGGCGTGCGCTCGCGCCAGACTCGGACTCGGTGGTCTATCAGGGGCGCGTGGTGCACGTGGCCAGCTATGCGGCGAAGTTTCTGTTCACCAGCGAGCAGCTTAACCAGCCGGTGGAACGGCTGAGCGGCGGCGAGCGGGCACGCGTGCTGATCGCCAAGCTGATGCTCGAGCCGGCCGACCTGCTGCTGCTGGACGAGCCGACCAACGACCTCGACATCCAGACGCTCGAGATCCTCGAAGAGAGCCTGCTCGAGTACACCGGGGCGCTCGTCCTGGTGACGCACGATCGCTTCATGCTGGATCGTGTGTCGACGGTGGTGCTCGGGCTCGACGGCAAGGGCGGCTCGGAGCGCTTCGGCGACTACGGCCAGTGGGAGCAGTGGGCGCGCGCGCAGGAACGCGCTGGTGCCGGCGGCTACAAGGAAGAGGCGCCGGTCTCGTCGAGCGGGCCGGAGAAGCCGGGCGGCAAGAAGAAATTGTCGTATCTCGAGGCGCGGGAGTACGCCGCGATCGAGGCCAAGGTGGAGGCTGCCGAAGATCGTCTGAACGCCGCGCGCGATGTGCTGGACGACCCGGGTGTCGCAACCAACGCGGAGGCGCTCACGAAAGCGCTGCACGAGATGGAGACCGCGCAAGCCGACGCCGATGCGCTCTACATGCGGTGGGCGGAGCTGACGGAGAAGGCGGGGTAAGGCAACGGTAAGGCGTCCTAACGCCGGACGGGCGGCACGAAGCGCTCGCCGCTCGCCGCTCGCGACCAGTGCGCGCGTGCTGTTGCATTTCCTCTCCTGCGGTATGCTGCATTCACCATGAGAATGCTTTGGGTTTTAGCTTTGCTGGCGGGCGGCGCTTCGGCACAGACGGTGGTGCTGAAGTCTGCGCGGATGCTGGATGTGGCGGCGGGCCGCACGGTTTCGCCGGGCCTGGTGGTGATCGCGGGTAATCGCATCCAGTCGGTCGGCGGCGCTGTGCCGGCGGGCGCGCAGGTGATCGACCTCGGCGACCTGACGCTGATGCCCGGGCTCATCGACGTCCATGTGCACCTGTTCCTGCACCCGGGTGCGGAGGACCTGCAGACCGTCGAAGAGTCGGTTCCGCAGCGGACGCTGATCGCGATGGATGCCGCGCGGCTCGACCTGATGGGCGGGTTTACCGCCGAGCGCGACATGGGCACGGAGGGTGCGGGCTCGGCCGATACGGCGGTTCGCGAGGCGATCAACAGCGGGCTGTTTCCCGGGCCGCGCATGCGCATGAGCGGCAACGCAATCGACATCCTGGGCGGCCATGAGGACGCGAACAACTACAACCCGGCGCAGCATGTGTTCTCGAACGCCGATTACGCCAACTCGGCGGATGAACTGGTGAAGGTGATTCGCGAGCAGCGGAAAGAGGGTGCCGACTTCACCAAGATTTACGAGACGGGGCATGACTCGTTTGCCGGCGGCATCTGGTCGACGCCGTACCAGTATTCAGAGGCGGAGCTTCGTGCCGCAGTCACCGAGGCGGCGCGTTATGGCACGGGAGCGGGCCACGGCGTCGCCGTCCACGCCACCGGCGAGCCGGGCACGGGCTACGCCGTTGCAGCGGGTGTCGAGTCGGTCGACCATGCCTACAGCCTGAGCCCCGACACGATGCGCGCGATGAAGCAAAAGGACATCTTTGCCGTCCCGACCTTCGCCATCGCGGAGTACTTTGCGGATCACGCTGCGTCGCCCGCCCGCGCAGAGGCCGAGCGCGCGCAGCAGGCGTTCCATGCGGCGGAGTTCAAGAAGCAGCTTGCGGCAGGCGTCCCGATGGCCGCCGGCAGCGACGTCGGGCCGTTCCCCCATGGCACGCAGGCGCGCGAGCTGGTGCTGATGGTGCAGTACGGCATGTCGCCGGCCGACACGCTGCGAGCCGACCTGCTGAACGGCGCGAAGCTACTGGGCTGGGCCGGCCAGATTGGCGAGCTCAAGCCCGGCTCCTACGCCGATGTGATTGCGGTGCAGGGCGATCCAGTGGCGGATATCACTGCGACGACGCGGGTGAGCTTCGTGATGAAGAATGGCGTGGTCTACCGCAAACCCTGAGCCATAACGCTACCGGACATAGCCGTACGGGTCGCCGGTCAGGTCCCGCAGACGCGAGGCGTAGCGGCGGTTCTGGTCGAAGACGATGTTTGCCAGGCCGTCGCGATAGTTGAAGTCGAAGGTAAACTGCGACATCATCCGGAAGCCGACGAGTCCGGCTGCTTCCATGCCGATCGCATGGCTCAGCGGCGCGATGTCGAACGAGATGACGGAGTCGTCCGGGAATTCGGATTTGGCGAAGCGGAGCACCGGCAGTTTGAACGGGGTCGACACCGGGATGCGCTGGCCGTCCGCGCCGTGCACATCGGCAACGTCGGTGATGCCTCCGCCCTCGCGCGGCAGCACACGGACCAGCTCGGCGGAGCTGCCGAACCGGTTGAGGGTCGCATCTTTTGACTGGATCAGGATGTTCTGCACGATCGGCGGAGACATCACGGTCGAGTAGCTTCCGGTGTCGATGAGGAAGGGAAGCGGGCCCTTCTTGTTGATCAGCGTCGGCATGAACATCGCCCCGCCCATCACGTACATCTGGGTCCAGTCCGCCTCCTCAGGCGGCGCCGTGCCATCCGCCGGCTGCGCGGGCAGCGGGGAGAGCGACAGAACCTGCGCCACGTAGTCGAGATGGATGAGCGAGTCGCGGAAGAAGTCGAGACCGATCAGGCTGTTCGCGCCGGCGAGCGCAGCGGACGAGGCTACGCGCACCGGGCAGTTGCTGTAGGTGACGCCGCCAATCTGCAGCATCTCGGCGATGGCAGTGTAGGGGGAGCTGGGCACGAGCGGCGCCGGACCCACACGATGCCCCCCTGCCTTCGCGGCATCGGCCGGGTTCAGCACGATGCCGGATACGCTCGAGTCCAGCTCCACCAGCCCAAGCGGCCCGGCGCTGGTCACCACTTTCAGCGCCCAGCTGCGTATGCCGCGGCCCCTGAAAGGAATCTGCAGCAGCTCGAAGCGTGCCGTGGTCAGTGGGCTGCGCGGTGTGCAGGTTGCTCCCGCGTCCAGCAGCGCGAGGCGCGTCGTCAGACGATTGACTGCGTCCGGCGGGAGGTTTGGCTTGGTCGCGAGCATGGCCTGCACGGTGTTCGCGCGGGCCGTGGTCGGCTCGGCGATAAACCAGGCCATGGTCACCTCTGCATCGTTGGGCGCGAGCGCGTGGGCTGCAGCGAGTTCGTGCGCCTCCGTCCTGTGGCGGGAGAGGATGCCATTCACCCGGCCCCAACCCAGGTGCGCGCGCGGCGAACACTGGTCCAGGCTCAGGGACTTTGAGAAGGCAAGCGATGCCTCGGGCACATGGCCGAAGCGGATGAGCACATCGCCTGCGGCCGCGTAGGATTCGGCTGAAGCGGGCAAGGCCGCGATATCGGCCTTCGCCGTGACGAGTGCCGCATCCAGCTTGTCCTGCTGGAGCTGCGCGCGGACCATGCCGGCGTATCCGACGACCGAGGGTGAGGCGTCGAGCGATGCTTTCCAAAGCACTTCAGACCTGGCGGCGTCGCCGTCACGGTACGCGGCGTCTGCGTCCGTGAGAGCACGAGCGGGTTGGACGGAGCAATGCTGTTTCGCGGGTTGAGGCTGGACCGGCTGGCTGAAGGCGGAGAGTGGTGCAAGGGCAAGCAGAAAAGAGCGAAAGGATCGTGCGCAAGGTCGTTCTCCACGGACGTGCTGGGCAGGCTGCGGTTCGTCGGCGCTTCTGCGCTACTGTTCGTCCGCGGAGGGGCCGTACAGGCCGGGGACCGGCAGATCGTTCAGCCGAAGGTAGACGCCAAGCTGCGCGCGGTGATGGACCAGGTGGTTGAAGAACATCGTCCGGTAGAGCAGCGAACGCGGGCCCTCGGCGATCGTCTGCTCACCCCAGGAAAGCTTCCAGCTTTGCTGCAGCTGCTCGTCGGTCATCGCGGCGAGGTCGGCGCGTGTCTTCGCGGCGGTCGCGTCGAAGTCATTGAGCAGCTTCTCCGCCGACTCGAAGACAAGCTTCGGCATCGTGCCGTCGGCGAGATTCAGCGAGGGAGTCGTCAGGATTGTCGAGCCGAACGACGGCAGGAGCGACACATGCGCGGCCAGCCGGCCGAAGGGCATCGACTTGTCGTGCGGCTTGAAGGTGCCGGCGTGGGCGGGGATGCGTTCGAGCGTGCGGCGCGTGTTCGCCATCTCCGCGTCGAAGTCCTGCAGCAGAATCTCAGAGATCGTCATGGGGCGTCATCCTTCCGGAAGCAGTTATACCAAACGTCTGGCTTCGGACGGCGAGAACGAGGAACCGCAGGTGCGTCCTGGCGCTGGACGGGCGCTACTTTGTGGCAATTGCTTCGCGTGGACTACAGGCGAGAGGCACCCCACGAAGTGGTCGCCGAGCGTGATCAAGGCGCAGTGGCGGTTGTCTCTATTTCTCGTCGGCGGTGGGGCCGAAGGTTTGGGGAACTGGCTGGTCGAGCAGGCGGAGGTACACGCCGAGCTGCGCCCGGTGGTGAATCATGTGGTCGAGGAAGATGCTGCGATAGGCCTCGTAGCGGGTGGTCTCGCGGATGGTCGTGCCCTGCTTCTGCAGGGTGAACGTCTCGTCGAAGGCCTCGTCGGTCGTCGTCTTCAGGGTGGCGAGCGTGTGGGCGGCCATGGCGTCGAACTCACCCAGAAGCGCGGCGATCGTGGTCATGCGCAGGATCTTGCGAGGGTCTTCCGGTGTGCCCATGTTGATGAGGGGCAGGGTCAGAAAGAGCGAGGCGAAGCCGGCAAGCTCCGCGGTGTGGCCGGCAAGGCGCGTGAGCGGCATCGACTTCGGATGCGCGGCAAAGTCGTTGTGGCCGTCAGGAACGTTCGCCAGCACGCGACGCGTGGCCTTCAGTTGTGCTTCCGCTTCGGGGTAGAGCCGCTCAGCAAGGGTCATGGGGTGATTCTAAAGGCAACAGCAAGTGCGTCCTAACGCCGGACGGGCGCCACTTCGTGGAGTGGAGGCTTCGCGATGCTGCTTCCTGCAGCGATGCGATGGCCTGGCACGCGAAACTTCCACCCCACGAAGTGGTCGCCGCCCGCGATCAGGGCGCGCTTGCGGTTGCTCTAGAAGATCAGGCTATAAGCCTGTGATGTTGTAGCCGCAGTCGACGAAGGTGATCTCGCCGGTGATGCCGCTGGCGAGGTCGCTTGCGAGGAAGAGGGCGGTGTTGCCAACTTCAAGGGCGTCGACGTTGCGGTGGAGCGGGCCGCGTTCCTCTACGGCCGAGAGGATCTTCGAGAAGTCGCCGATGCCGCGGGCGGCGAGCGTCTTGATGGGGCCGGCGGAGATGGCATTGACGCGGATCTTCTGCGGGCCGAGGTCGGCGGCGAGGTAGCGCACGGTAGCTTCAAGCGATGCTTTTGCTGCGCCCATGATGTTGTAGTTGGGGAAGACTTTATCGGCGCCGTAGTAGGTAAGGGTGAGGATAGTGCCACCCTCGGGCATGAGCGGGGCGGCGGCGCGTGCAAGCGCAATGAGCGAGTAGACGCTGACGTCGTGGGCGACCTTGAAGTCTTCGCGCGTGGTGTTGAGGACGGAGTTCTTGATGTTGGGGGCGAAGCCGATGGCGTGGACGAGGGTGTCGATCTTGCCGTAGGTAGTCTGAATGGCGGCGAAGACGGCGTCGATCTGGTCGTCGAAGGCGACGTCGCACTGGAAGGTCCTGGCGGAGGGGAGTTCGGCGGCGAGGGCGTCGGCGTCGCGCTGGAGGCGTTCGGACTGGTAGCAGATGGCGAGGGTGGCGCCAGCTTCCGAGAGCTTCTGGCAGATGGCCCAGGCGATGCTGCGCTTGTTGGCGAGGCCGAAGACGACGGCGACTTTGCCTTTGAGATCGATCATGTTGCTCCTTGGACGGTGAAGCGGAGTTGGTGCGGATTGCCGTTGATCAGGATAGCAGCGCGGGCGGGTTGGCGGGCAGATCGAGGTGGGGGTGTCCCCCCGTCGTTCTTGCGCAAGATCTTCAAAAATATAGGGTTAGCTTTGGATCTAAGGTGCTGGAGTGAACACGGGCCGCACTCGGATTCAGGTCGTGAGGAAGTCGTACTGGGCGTCGGTGAGGGGGACGACGGAGAGCCGGAACTGGCGGAAGAGGATCGAATCGTTGAACACGCCGGCGGCGCGGAGGGCGGCGAGGGGTTTCTCGGTTTTGAGCTTTTTGACCGGCTTGATGATGACCTTCGGGGCCTTTGGGTCGGTGGCGTCGACAGAGAAGACTTTCGCTGTTCCAACAGCGGCCTTGCCGATGTTCGAGTGATAGATGACGAGCTTTTCACCCTTCTTCATGGCGCGCAGGTACATGAGTGCCTGGTTATTGGCGATGCCATCCCAGACGGTCTGGCCGTCACGCTGGAGGTCTTCGAAGGAGTATTTGTTGGGTTCAGTTTTGAGCAGGTAGGGCATGGGGTAAGGGTATAGGACGGCGGTTTATGCGTTTGGAGCCGGAATGTTTCTTGAGCTTTGAGGTTAGGGCGACGGTGTCTTTTCAGCTGAGAGCCGATAGTCGATAGCTGATAGAGAGCAACAGCAGATTTCCTTCTGGGTGCCGCGGAATGACAAGGCTGGGGACGCGGGGCTAGCCGCCGAGGTCGATGAGGTGGACGGTGGGGAGGGGGTGGCCGAGGAAGGCGGTGCCGAGGCGCTGAAATTTTTCGATGGAGTCGGTGGCGTAGAAGGTGCAGGTCGTAGGCGCAGTGGTGGGGATGGCGGGGACGAGAGCGGCGGCGGCGTGGGCGGTGGCGGAGGCGGCGTCGACGATGCGGAGGGGGTGGCCGAGTTCGGCGAGGGTGCGCTCGATGAGCGGCTTGATGAGGGGGTAGTGCGTGCAGCCGAGCACGAGGGTGGTGACGGCGGGGGCAGCGGCGAGGGCTTCCGCGAGATAGATGCGCAGGACGTCCGCAGTGACGGGGTGGTCGGTCCAGCCTTCTTCGACGAGCGGGACGAGGAGAGGGCAGGCTTTTTCGTAGACCGAGAGGCCGAGGGCCCGGCAGGCGGCGGTGTAGGCGCCGGACTGGACGGTGGCGGTGGTTGCGAGGATGAGGATGGTGGGGTCTGTGGCAACCCAGGTCTCGGGCGCAAGACCCGGGGCAGCCTGCTGTGGATGCGCGAGGGCGCGGGCGGCTTGCGCTCCGGGGGCGATGACGCCGATGACCGGGATGGGCAGGGCGGCTTTGAGTTCGGGCAGTGCGAGCGCGGTGGCGGTGTTGCAGGCGACGACGAGCATTTCGGCACCCTGCGCGAGGAGGAATGCTGCCGATGAGACGGCGTAGCGCGCGATGGTCTGCTGCGACTTCGCTCCGTACGGGAGGCGGGCGGTATCGCCCAGGTAGAGAAAGTTGGTGCCGGGCAGCAGCGGCAGCAAAGCGCGCAGCACTGTCAAGCCACCGAACCCCGAATCAAAGACCGCGATTGTTGCCATGAGAGACAGGATAAAGGCAACGGCAGGGGCGCCCTCATCGCGGGCGGCGACCACTTCGTGGGGTGGGAGCATCGCGTGGTATCCGTCGCACTCCGCATGCCGTTGTTTTTATAGCGGGTTGCCGAAGGGCGACAGGACGTGGATGGAGAGGGTTGGGTCGGTGACGGCATAGGGGCGGGTGAGGTCGGCGTGGCCGTTGAGGGTTTCGCGGGGTTGGCCGTCAACGAGGAAGCGAACCTGTTCGATGTTGGGGAGATTGGCGTGGAGGGTGGCAATGGTGGCGCGGAGGGTGAGGTCCTCGGCGGCGATGCTCGAGGGGTGCTGGTCGGCGAAGGCCTTGGTGAAGTTGACGACGGCAAGCTGTGCGTCGGGCAGGTGGACGTGGCCATAGGGCGAGGCTTCCTGGTCGATGGCGCTGTCGTACGGGTCACGCGAGGGATTGATGACGGGTAGCGGGACGAGGAAGACGTCGGTTACGGCGGGACCGGCGTGAAGCGGGTGGGTGGAGGCGGGGGCGGCAAATTCGGCGAACATGCGGTCGAGCAGAACGCGGGCGCGGAGGGAGGCATCGGCGGGCAGGGCCATGGTGATGTCGGCGAGGGCGATGGTTCCGTCGGAGTCGTTGGCCTGGGCGAGCGTGGCCTGTTCGTCGGGCACGTCGGTGGGGGCGGGGATGCGGGATTCGTCGCGCATGGCGGCGATGCGCGATTCCTTGCGCTCGCAGCCGTAGATGAGCAGGCAGGCGGCGAGCGCGATGGTGCCGAGGAGGGTGAAGTAGACGATGCGGAGATAGCGGGGGATCATTGGGGCGCCGCCGGGGGTGGGGGCCTGCGGATGATGGGTGCGGGTTTGGGGGCGGCGGGGAGGGTGAGCCGGGGTGCTCGCGGCCGGGCTGGTGCGGGGGGCGCTTTTTCGGCTTCGGCCTTGGCGGCCTCGGCCTGGAGCTGGGCGATGCGCTGGGTTTCCTGGTCGCGCCAGGCGACGAGCGCGTCTGTGAGCGAATTGGCGATGCGCTCGTTGTAGAGTTTGTCGTCGACCGCGGCGTTGGTACGCTCGGGGGCGATTTCGAGCGCGACGGCGGGGCAGGCCATCGAGTCGATGGGGCGGACGGAGACGGCGCTGAGCAGGAGGGGAAGCTGCAGGCCGTGGAGGCTGGTGGCAAGGACGTTGGCGAGCTCGAGCGAGCGGGGGAGGGAGGAGGCCTGGGCGGTATCCCAGGGGACGATGGCGGCGGGCGCGGTGCTGTCTTCGGGAGGGGGCGTGGGGGTGAGGGCAGAGGTGTAGAGGTGCAGGCCGACGCCGGTGCCGGTGGCATGCAGGATGAGGCAGGCGGCGGCGTGTGCGCGGTTGGCGGCTTCGGTGCGCTGGTCGGCGGTGATCGGGTCGGCGGCGTCGGCGTGGGTGAGGAAGACGGTGAAGCCGCGGGCGGCGAGGGTGTCGCGCAGGCGTGCGGCGAAGGCGACGGTGACATCCTTTTCGAGGGTGTTGTTGCGGAGGCGCGCGCCGTTGTCGTCGCCGCCGTGGGCGGGGTCGAGGACGATGATTCCGGGGTTGTAGGGGGCTGCGGGGATTCGCGGCCGGTGGCGGGTGGGTGCGGGTTTGGGGTCGGGCTGGAGGGTCTGGGCGAGGGCGCTCCCGGCGAGCAGGAGGAGCAGCGCGAGCGCGCGAGATGGAGGGCAGCGGGACACGAGAGGGGTCGAGTGATTGTAGCCGAGGCAAGGGCAGCGGCAGGTGCGTCCTGCCGCCTTGACGGGCGCCACTTCGTGGAGTGGAGGCTTCGGGTCGCCGCTTCGGACGGGTACAGCCGATGCCACGCGAAGCCTTCACCGCAAAAAGTGGTCGCCGCCCGCGATGGGGCGCAGAAGCTCCTGCGATTCGGCCTAATCCAGCGCGTAGATGGCAAGGCCGCTGAGGAGTTTGGGGTAGAAGTCGGTGGATTTTTGCGGCATGACGTCGCCGGAGAGGGAGATGTCACGCAGCTGGTCGAGGGTGACGGGTTTGATGAGGAAGGCGACGTTGGCTTCGCCGGCTTCGACCTGCTGGATGGCTTCGGCGGCGTCGCGGAGGTAGCGGATGTTTTCGGTGTTGGCGATGGATTCGTGGGTGAGACCGAGGACGTGTTCGAGCACGATGCGGTGCAGCTGGACGACGTCGAGCTGGGCTTGCCGGTCGGTGATTTCGGGGTGCATCTCTTTGAGGGCGGTGGCGATGAATGCGGGGCGCGCACGCAGGAGGTAGCTGGCGTCCTTGGTGGTGGCGATAAAGGCGACGCCGTCGATCTGGCTGAGGGCGTCGAGGTCGGGGGAGGCGATGAGATCGCATTCGAAGAATTCTTCGGCGGCGTTGAGGAAGCCGAAGGTGGTGAAGCCGTCGAGGCCGAAGACGACGCGGTGGGTGGGCAGGATGGTGATGCCAGGGGCGTTCATGTTGACGAAGGTCATCATCATGGCGGCCTCGGGAAAGGCGGGTTTGGGGAGGCCGTGTGGGTGTTCGTCGGCGCGGTTGGAGGGGGATTCGTCGTTTTCGTCGTCCGGCGATCTGGGCTGGTCGAGTCCAAGTTCGGCGCGCCGCTCCTTCATGTAGGTGACGGAGGTCTCGTAGCGGTGGTGGCCGTCGGCGATGATGAGTTTCTTATCCTGCATGGCGGTGACGATGAGGTTGATGAGGACAGGGTCGGTGAGCTTCCAGACGCGGTGGACTACGTTGTATTCGTCGGTGATCTCGAGATCTGCGGAAGTCCCCGCGTCGAAGATGAGGCTTTCGGCGGTGAAGGCGGGGTCGGAGTAGAGCATGTAGATCTGCTCGCAGTAGGCGCGGGTGGCTTTGAAGAGGGCGAGCCGGTCGGATTTGTGCTTGGGGAAGGTCTGTTCGTGGCGGTAGACGACGTGGTCGGCGTAGTCGTAGAGGTGGCCGAGGGCGATGAAGCCGCGGCGCTCGCGGGTTTCATCGGTGCCGGGGACGGCGTAGGTCTGCGAGTAGCCGTAGAGGGCGGGCTCGGCCTCTTCGCGGAGGATGCTCTTTTTGCGCCAGGAGACGAGCGATTCGGCGGCGCGGGTGTAGACGTTGTGGGCGGTCTCGCCTTCGGGCAGGGGGGCGAAGGCGTCGGTGTCGCCGGGTTCTTTCTTGCCGAGAATGACGCGGATCAGGTTGTACTTCGAGCGGTCGTAGTATGCCTGCTGCATGGCGGGGGTGATCTTGTCGTAGGGCTGGGTGACGACGTCCTCCATGCGGACTTTTGCGGTGTCGTAACGGAGGGCGCGGAAGGGGTAAATGCGGGCCATGGTGGTTTCAATCCTCGATGTCCATTGTAGGGGGCGAGCGTCACGGGAGGGTGGCAGAGGCGGGACCGGGCGGGTGGGTGCGGAGCCGGGCGAGGAGACCCGGGTTGGGGTCCGTGCGTCATACCGGGACACGAGACCGGTTGCTGTTCGTGAGGCCACGGTACGGGTAATGAAGTTGAGCCAGTGGCATCCGGCACGGTGTAGTCTGCGTAAACAAGCTATTGAGCCCGGGGGTGAGGTATGGGCGTTTCAGGTCGGAGAGCTCGATGGGCGTGGGTGCCGGGGTGGTGCGCGTGCATTTTTCTGGCTTGCGCGGGGCTCTGCGCGGCGGGCGCGCAGGAGAACCCGCTGGGGCAGGTGAAGACGCCGGCGCCGGCAAAGTCGGCTGAACCTGCGGCGGGCGGGGCAGCTGGGGGGACGACGGGCGGGGAAGCGCCGGGATCGGTGAAGGCGCCGAAGTCGAATGTGCCGACGTTGAAGGTGGAGGCGAAGCTGGTGCTGGTCCCGATGACGGTGACGGACCCGATGAACCGCTTGGTGACGGGACTCGAAGCGCCGAATTTCCAGGTGTATGACAACAATATCGGGCAGCAGATCAAGACGTTTTCAACCGAAGACGCGCCGGTGACGATCGGGGTGGTGTTCGACCTGAGCGGCAGCATGCAGACCAAGTTCACCCGGGCGCGGCGGGCGCTGACGGAGTTTCTGCGAACGTCGAACCCGCTGGATGAGTTTTTTGTGGTGGCATTCAACGACAAGCCGGCGGTGATCGTGGACTATACGTCGGACGTGGATGACGTCGAGGCACGCATGGTGATGCTGCACCCGGAGAACCGGACGGCGCTCATCGACGCGGTGTATCTGGGTGTCAACAAGCTGAAGGATGCGAAGTACGACCGGAAGGCGCTGCTGATCATCTCGGACGGCGGGGATAACCGGAGCCGGTATACCGAGGGCGAACTGCGCAAGGCGGTGCGGGAGAGCGATGTGCAGATTTATGCGATCGGGATCTTCGACGAGTATGCGCCGACGAGCGAGGAGCAGCTTGGACCGGTGCTGCTGACAGACATCGCCGAGACGACCGGCGGGCGGATGTTCAAGGTGGCGGACGCGGGCGATATGACCGATATTGCGACGCGTATCAGCGCGGAACTGCGGAACGAATATGTGGTTGGTTACCGTCCATCGGATATAAAGAAGGATGGGAACTGGCGTAAATTGAAGGTGCGATTGGTGCCTCCGCCGGGACTGCCGACGCTGACTGTTCATTTTCGCCAGGGGTACTATGCACCTTCGCAGTAGAGTTTTGATTTGTGGGTTGACGGGTTTGCTGTGGGCTGGTGGGACGGACGTTTTTGGACAGGCAGCACCGGCTGCTGCACCGGCGCAGCAGCCGGAGGGCCGCCGTCCACTGCCGCTTGATGTCGACCGCGACCCCGCCCCCTCACCCGATCCCGACGCCCCGCCGCCGACGCAGGTGGCGACCCCGGCTGCGCCCGGCGCGGTCGGCAAGGACGCGAGCGGCCGCTACACCCTGACCCAGGAAGCCTACGAAGTGCGGCTGAACGCGTCGGTCGTCGATGCGCAGGGCCGCGCCGTGCAGACGCTGCAGCAGGGCGCCTTCCGCATCTACGAAGACGGTACGCCGCAGGTGGTGACGAGTTTCCGGCATGAGGACCTGCCGGTTTCGATCGGGTTGCTGATCGACAGTTCGGGCTCGATGTACGACAAGCGCGCCGCGGTCGACAAGGCCGCGATCGACCTGGTGCGGCTCTCGAACCCGAAGGACGAGGAGTTTCTCGTCGACTTCAGCTCCGAAGCGTTCATCGACCAAGACTTTACGACGTCTCTCGACAAGCTTCAGCAGGGGCTCGGGTACATCAAGTCGAGCGGCGGCACGGCGGCTTACGATGCGGTCGTCGCGTCGGCGGATTATCTGAGCAAGAACGCCAAGAACTCGAAGCAGGTGCTGGTCGTCGTGACCGACGGCGAAGACAACGCCTCGAGCGCAACGCTCGAGCAGGCTATTCGCCGCATCCAGGATCTCGACGGGCCGACGATTTACTGCGTCGGGCTGCTGTTCGGCGAGGACACCGACAAGCGCGAGTCGCGGCATGCGCGACGCGTGCTCGAACAGATCTCGGAGCAGACGGGCGGCATCGCCTTCTTCCCGAAGTCGCTGAAGGATGTCGATAGCGTCGCCGCTGAAGTCGCCGCGGACATCCGCGCGCAGTACACGATCGCGTATCGCTCGAGCAATCCGCCGAGCAATGGCGGCTATCGCCAGATCCACGTCGAAGCCAAGGAGAAGGGCTTCAGCAAGCTCGAAGTCAGAACCAGAACCGGCTACTACCCCAAGACCGGAACAACCCCGGCGCCGCCGGCGACGGTGAAGAAGTAAAGGCAACAGCAAGGGCGTCCTAACGCCGGACGGGCGCCACTTCGTGGGGTGGAGGCTTCGCGTGCCAGCGTATCGCACGAAACGGCATGAGATTACGAAGCGAAGCCTCCACCCCACGGAGTGGCGCCTGTCCGGCGTAAGGACGTAGATGCTGTTGCTCCTTGTAGACTTCACCTGTGAAGCCGGTTCCTACCTCGCTGATTTTGATTACGCTGCTGGTGGAGCTGGGCGTGGCAGCGGCCGTGTCAAGTTCGCTGGCGCGGTCTCAGGCGTTTCGCGAGTTGCTGCTGCTGACGGAGCGGACATCGAAGCAGACGGCGAAGCTGGTGTTTCTGATCTGCTTTCCGCTGGTGCTGGGCGTGTGGGTGCGGGTACGTGTGCCGAACTTCCTGGCCGCGGATATTACGTTTGAGACGACGATCCTTGTGGGCATCCTGCTGGGACCGGTGGCGGCGATGGCGGCTGGTGCGGCGCTGGCGGTGCCGGCGATGCTGCACGGCGAGTTCCTGAGTCTGCCGGTCAATCTTGCGATCGGGGCGGTGGCAGGGTCGTTCGGGCGCATAGCAGAGGTGGAGGATGTGTGGTCGTTCTCGCCGCTGATCGACCTGAGCGTGTATCGCTGGGTGACGCGCAACCTGAAGCGGCCGCATCTGGACCGGCAGATCCTGCTGCTGGTGCTGATCTCGGGGATGCAGTTGCTGACGAGTCAGCTGGGGCGTGTGCGGCCTCGTCTGCTGTTCGAGCTTTCGTCGACGACGTGGTGGGTCGAGCTGATGATCTGCCTGACGGCGCCGGTAGTGGTCGGCATCCCGCTGAAGATCTGGAATCAGATTCGCATCGAGCGGAAGCTTGAGGAGCAGACACGGTTGCTGCTCGAAGCGAAGCTGGATGCGCTGCAGCGGCAGATCAACCCGCACTTTCTGTTCAACACGCTGAATTCGATTACGTCTCTGGTGCGGTCGAAGCCGGAACTGGCGCGCGAGATGATCGTCAAGCTGGCGAACATTCTGCGGATCCTGCTCAAGGATCGCGAGGCATTTGTGCCGTTTGCCGAAGAGCTAGCGTTTACCGACGACTACCTGGATATCGAGGTGGTGCGCTTTGGCGAGAAGCTGCGCGTCGTGAAGGACATTGCCGAGGACACGCTGGGCGTGGTGGTGCCGAGCATGTTGCTGCAGCCGCTGCTCGAGAACTCGATCAAGCATGGGCTCGAGCCGCGCATCGAAGGCGGGACGGTGACGCTGCGGAGCCGCATCACGCAGGAGGGCCGGCTGCTGGTCGAGGTGGAGGATGATGGCGTGGGGATGGCGCCGGACCGGCAGATCGGCGGGGCGGAAGCTGCGCGTCTGGTGCGGCCGGGCACGGGCATCGGCATGCGCAACGTGCGCGAGCGGATGGAGGTGCTGTACGGCGATACGGCGGAGGTGGAGATCGAAAGCCGGCCGGGGCGTGGCACCAAGGTGCGGCTGCTGATGCCGGTAATCGAAGGCGACGGCGCCAGTTGGGCCGACATGCGCGACGCCGTAGCGGGAGCGCTGCGAGGGTTCGGGCGCTAGGAGCAACCGCAAGTGCGTCCTAGCGCCGAACCGGCGCCGCGTCGTGGGGTAAACCGCTGCGCGCGATCACACACTCTTGCCCGGCAATTCATCTTGCGTTGCGCGCAGCGGTTCACCCCACGACGCGGTCGCCACCCGCGAAGGGCGCACTTGCCTTGTTTTCTAGTTGATCCGGAACGACTCTCCGCCGAAGGTGAAACGGAGGCCGCCGCGTGCGGTGAAGGGGAGAGCGGGATAGCCGTAGGCTTCGAAGTAGCTTTGGTTGAGCAGGTTCTGCAGATTGGCGTAGGTGGTGAGGTGTGCGGTGATGCGATAGTCGGCGGAGAGTTGGAGGCGCTGGTAGCTGCCGTCGAGGTTGCGATTCGGCAGCAGCAGCGAGTTGCCGAAGTTGACATCCGAACCGCCGAGGAAGGTGGAGTCGTCGCGCCGGCCGACGAGCGATCCGCTGAGCTGACCGTTGAAGCGGCTGTGCGTGTACTGCAGGGCGAAGTAGCCGGTGTGCGGTGCGCGCCGGAAGGGCCGGGCGCCGACGAGCGGGCCGAAGTTGCCGATGGGAATGGTGGCAAAGCTGGAGGTGTCGTTGAAGCTGGGGCCAAGGCCGTCGGAGGAGAAGGACCGCTCGACCACGGCGTCGAGCCAGGTGTAGCCGGCGCGCGCGAAGAGGTGGCGGTTGATGCGGTATTCGGATTCGAGCTCGAGGCCCTGTGCGCGTTCGGCGAGCGAGTTGACGTAGGCTCCGGCGCCGAAGAGATTGGGGTCGTTGGCCTCGGCGGCCGGGATGCCGAGCAGCACGAGGCCGTTGGGATTTACATATTCGAGCACGTTGGTGAACTGGTTGTGAAAGTAGGAGAGGTTGACGCGGGCGCGTCCGTCGCCAAACTGCTGTTCGACGCCGGCGTCATAGGTGCGGCTGTACTCGCCACCGAGGGGCCGGGTGCCGTATTGCGCGATCAGGCTCGCGCCATTGGGCAGTGCGGAGAAGGCGCCGAAGAGCGAGTAGATCTGATCGCCGACGGTGGGCTCCTGCACGCCCTTGCCGAAGCTCGCGTGGAGCTTGGTGCCGGAGAGGAAGCGAGCGGCGTTGGGACGGATGGCGTAGTAGGCGGCCGAGGCACGAGGGGTGAGTGCTTTGCCGTAGAGTGCATTGTCTTCGATGCCGCTGCCGATGACGTAGTGAAAGCGGCTGCCGGCGTCGCCCGCAAGCTGCAGGGTATAGCTGTAGTTGCCGCGGCGCGCGCTGGAGTAGGCGGACTTGCCGTCTTCGGCTTCGTATTTGAACGAGCCAAGGGCGTTGAGGTGATTTGTCAGGTTGTAGTCGGTTTGGGCGTAGATGAAGCTGCGGCGCGTGGTCGAGTCAGACTGCGACGGGAACTGCGTGTCGAATGGCGGGAAGCCGACATAGTCAAGCAATGCCTGGCCGGTGCTGCTGTAACCGTTGGCGCCATGCAGCGTCACGACGTTGCCGAGGGTTTCGCCGGAGTTGGGATCGAAGGGGCCATTCGGCGCGTACTGGATGCGCGTGTAATTGAGACCCTGCCAGCCGTAGCGGAGCAGGTTGTGCCAGCGGGGCGTGGTCTGCTGCTGCGCGGTGCCGTTGAGGAACGTTTCTTTGTAGAACTGGTTGATGAAGTCCGGAATGCCGTAGAGCGCGATGGCGTTGGGGTTGCCGCTGTTGGTGTCGATGTGGCGGAAGGTGAAGCGTACGTCGGTGCGCGCATCGGGCGCGTAGCCGAAGTTTCCGAAGGACGTGCTGTTGTGATCCTGGTCGTTGGGCTGGTTGTTGCTGGTCTGCGAGGCGGAGAGGCCGGCGTCGTAGTCGAAGAGGCGGTAGGCCCCGGCGATCGAGCCCTCCTGCCGCAACTGACCGAGGTTGCCGCCATCGACCGCGTAGGTGAACAGCGGAAGCGGGGTGGTGCCGCGTGCGCTCGACAGCGAGACGACGCCCGAGAGCGCATCCGACCCGTAGAGCACGGAGCTTGGCTGGCGCAGCACCTCGGCGCGGGCGATGCCGGTGGTGGCGAGGGTGGAGAGGTCGGCGAGCGCACCGATGTCGTTGACGGGCACACCGTCGATAAGGACCTTCGTGAAGTTCGAATCGCCGCCGCGCAGGAAGAGCGACGACTGCGCGCCGGTCTGGCCAGAGGCGGTGATCTGCACGCCAGGGACGAGACGCAGCGGCTCCTGCATCTCGAGCGCGTGCGGGTAGTCGGCCTCCTGGGTGAGGATGGTGATGGGCGCGCCGGACTGGGCCAGCGGCGTCGGCGTGCCGGTCGCGGTGACGGTGACCTCGTCCGAGCGGGTGGGTGTGCGCAGCGTGATGTCGAGGGTGTCGGCGTGCTCGGGCGTCAGGTAGACCGAGGCGGTGAGGGTCTCGCGGAAGCTGGTTGCGGTTGCACCAACGCGATAGCGGCTCCCGGACGGGATCGTGAGGGCATACGTGCCATCGGCCGCCGAGGTCGTGGCGTCGAGGATCGTCTTCGTGTCGTGCTCGGAGACGAGGTAGACCTTGGCGCCCGGAACGAGCGCGCCGAGCGGGTCGCGGACATGGCCGTGCAGGCCGGCCTGGGCGAAGGCGGAAGCGGTAAGTGCTGCCGGCAGCAGAATGGTGCAGACGCGGGCTGTGTTGCGGAGGGCTGGGTGGATCGGGTGCATGAACGCTCCTGTGCCGCGCACGAGACGGCGCCCGGGCGGCGGTTGAGCGGGATGACGGTGTGCGGAAGCGGCTGCGCGGACCCGGAGCGTTCCGACGTTCGGAGCGTGGGCCTGCGGCAGTGCTCTTCAGCTCTCCCTACGGAGCTGAACAAAGCCCTTGCGAAACTGGCCGGTCTCCTGACTTGCGCCTCTTCGAGTTGGAACGACCTTCCCAGGGCTGACGCCCCAGTGGTCCGTACGATGTTCCGTCTCTCAGCGCTTACAGTTACGGGGTAGTGGCGGATTTGCACCGCCTTCCCGACACCAGATTCAACTTGAGGGTAGCAGAAGACGGCGGGTTGGCTGCGGGAAAACGCGCCGTGTCAGACGAGCCTAGAGCGACGCGCAGCCTTCGGTCCGCAGCAGGGTAAGAACGCGTTCGCGGATTTCGCCGCGCACCCTGCGGACCTCATCGAGCGGAAGTCCCTTCGGGTCGCGCAGCGGCCAGTCTTCGATGCGCAGGCCAGGGATGTACGGACACGCTTCGCCGCAGCCCATCGTCACGAGCAGGGTCGCGTCTTCGGCAAGCTCGGATGTCAGCTTCTGCGGCGTGCTGTTGCCGAGGTCAATGCCCACTTCGCGCATTACTTCAAGGACCGCGGGATGGACCTGCGCAGCGGGCCGGGTGCCGGCCGAGAGTGCGTACGCCTGCGCCGGGTCTGCAAGCTGATTGAAGAAGGCGGCTGCCATCTGCGAGCGACCAGCGTTGTGAATGCAGGCGAAGATGACCTTCTTCATGGGTGGGTTCCCTCGGGCATGCGGCCTGATCACCTCGACCTCAGTGCCTAGACCTCAATGCGTAGACCTTGACGCTGGCCGCGGCGGCATTGACGTCGTACTGCGACAGCAGGCCGGTAAGCTCCTGGTGGAGCGATGGTTCGGCGGCCGGTGCCGGGGCGCAGCAGGCTTCGGCGACCACCTGGAACGGGCTCGCGAGGTCCATCGCCGGCGAGCAGCAGCCCGACTGATTCTCGACCTTGGCGTAGGCGTTGAGGTCGGCGCCGCTTTCGACGATCTCGACATGTTCAAAGCCGGCCTCGATCAGTCCGGTGCGGTAGTCGTCCATGCGGATGGCGCCGGCGATGCACCCGACATATGCCGCCATGCTCGAGGCGATGGCCTCGGGGAGCTCGTGTTTGAGCGCGATATCGGAGGGCGCGACCCGGCCGCCGGGCTTGAGCACGCGGGCCATCTCACGAAAGACCGCGGGCTTGTCGGGGGCGAGATTGATGACGCAGTTCGAGAGGATGCAGTCAACCGACGCATCGGGCAGCGGGAGGCGGTCGATGGTTGCAAGGTAAAACTCGACGTTGGTGTAGCCCCCCTTCTGCGCGCTCTCGCGTGCGCGGTCAATCATCGCGGCGGTCATGTCGATGCCGATCGCGCGGCCATGGGGGCCGATCATTCTTGCTGCGAGGAAGACATCGAGTCCGCCGCCCGAGCCGAGGTCGACGACGACCTCGCCGGGGCGAAGGTGCGCGGTTGCCGTGGGATTACCGCAGGAAAGTCCCATGTTCGCGGCGGAGGGGATCGAGGTCAGCTCCTCGGCCGTGTAGCCGAAGGCCTGCGCCACGGCATTGACGCCGGCGTGATCGTTCGTCAGCGCGCTCTCGGCGACCGCGCCGTATTTCGACTTGACCGAATCGAGAACCTGCTGCGACATGGGCAACTCCTTATATGTGCTTACGCGACTTTATTGCTTTGCTATCGCATTCGTCAAGGCGTATATATCTGTTATGGCAGGAAAGAGTTCTTATGACATTGAGCGCTTCTTCCAGGCGCTGGCCGATGTGACGCGGTTGCGGCTGCTTCACCTGATGGGCGACCAGGAGATCTGCGTCTGCTACTTCGTCGAGATCCTGGGCGCGCCGCAGCCCAAGATCTCGCGGCACCTGGCGTACCTGCGCAGTGTGAGTGTGGTTGAGGCGCGGCGGGAGGGCAAGTGGATGCATTACCGGATCGTGATGCCGCCGCACGCGGGCGCGGCCAAGATTCTGCAGCAGACGTTGACCTGGTTGACGGAAGAGAAGCCGATGCAGGCGGACCGCGCCAGGCTGACCAAAGCCTGCTGCACGCCCGGCCGGTACGCGCTGCTCGAAGGCGCACCGCTGCCGGCGGCAGCCGCGCCCTCAGTGTGCGGGGTGTGCTGATGCCAGCATCGCCGCTGACGCAGGGCCGGAGCTGTGCGCCGGCCGCACGCAGGAAGCTCTCGTTTCTCGATCGCTTTTTGACGCTCTGGATCTTTCTCGCGATGGCAATCGGCGTTGCGATCGGGCACTTCGTCCCGGCCTCCGCCGGGTTCGTTAATCGCTTTCAGAGCGGCACTACGAACATCCCCATCGCGATCGGCCTCATCGTCATGATGTTCCCGCCGCTGGCCAAGGTGCGGTACGAGAAGCTTGGCGGGGTCTTCCGCAACAAGCGTGTGCTCGGGCTCTCGCTGGCGCAGAACTGGCTCATCGGCCCGGCGCTGATGTTTTTGCTGGCCATCGTCTTCCTGCGTGGCGAGCCGGGGTACATGCGAGGGCTCATCCTCATCGGGATCGCGCGGTGCATCGCGATGGTGCTGGTGTGGAACGAACTGGCCGAGGGAGACACCGACTATGTCGCCGGACTTGTCGCCATCAACAGCGTCTTCCAGGTCCTGTTCTACAGCCTTTACGCGTGGGTCTTCCTCACGGTGCTGCCGGGGTGGTTCGGGCTTGAGCGAACCGTCGTGCCGATCGGCATCGGGCAGATCGCGAAGAGCGTTGGAATCTACCTGGGTATACCCTTCGCTGCGGGCTTCCTGACGCGCTTCGTGCTGATCCGGATGAAGGGCGAGCCGTGGTATCGCACGCGCTTTATGCCGCGTATCAGCCCGCTGACCCTCATCGCGCTGCTGTTCACCATCCTGGTCATGTTTTCGTTGAAGGGCGACCTCATCGTGCGGCTGCCGCTCGATGTTCTCCGCATCGCGCTGCCGCTGGTGATCTACTTCCTCGTCATGTTCTTGGTGAGCTTCTGGATGGGCAGGAAGCTTGGCGCGGATTATGCGCAGTCGGCGACGCTCTCGTTCACCGCCGCCGGCAACAACTTCGAGCTGGCAATCGCGGTGGCCGTGGCCGTCTTCGGCATCAACTCAGGCGAGGCTTTCGTAGGAGTTGTCGGTCCGCTGATCGAAGTTCCCGCGCTCCTTGGGTTGGTAAACGTGGCCTTCTGGATACGCCGGCGCTACTTCGACGCAGGGGCGATCCTCGCCGCAGTTCGTCCGGTCGAGGATGGCCTCTGACGGCAATGCGATGACGGGAAGTGGAAGCAGATGGGCGGGGGCGATGCTAGGACTTGCAGAGCGAGCCGGCAGCCTTGCTTTCGGCCGGCTTCAGGCCGGCGCAGCGCGCCATGATCTTGCTCTCGATGCGCTGCTGAAGTTCCGGCGAGAAATCGTACAGCTCGTGGTCGCGATAGATGTTGATGGTCTTCGTCGTGGAATCGAGAACAACCTCGCAGTGCTTGCACTCGGCGATGTGGTGCTCTACCTCGGTCATCAGGTCCGCGGGAACATTGCCGTCGAAGAAGTCGGTAAGCTTGGCGAGGAAGTCTGTGCAGGTCATGAAAGTACCGGGTCTATCGTGCCTTGCCGACTCCGAGTGCCGCCGGAGAGAGGGAAGGGTTCTGTTTGAAGTAACGGCTCAGACGCTCTCGGAGTTGAAGCCTAGCACGCAGAAGCCTCGATTTGACAGCGGGAACACTCAGGCCGAGCGCTTCAGCTGTTTCTTCGGTCGACAGGTTTTCGATGTCGCGCAAGGTGAAAACGGTGCGAAAACCTGGAGGCAGACCCTGAATTGTCTTGCGCAGGATGTCGCCGAGCTCCGATTGGCCGTAAAGCTGTTCCGGATTGGGCCGCCACTCCGCGAAGTCGCGCGGGATCGAGCCTTCCTCCGTGTGCACATCTTCGTCCATTGAAACCGTCTTCGAGGTCTTGCGCTTGCGCAGGCGCATCAGCGACTCGTTCACCGCGATGCGAACGAGCCACGTCGAAAACTTCGAGTTGCCCTGGAACTGGTCAAGCTTCTGAAATGCCTTGAAGAACACGTCCTGCGTAATGTCTTCCGCGTCCTCGCGGTTCTGCGTAATGTGCTGGGCAACGCGGAAGATCTGCCGGTCGTACTGCCGGATCAGCGTCTCGAAGGCAGCGGTGTCGCCTTCCTTGGCGCGCGCGACCAGCGCGACGTCGGGGTGAATCTCTTCGGTGACCGGGGTTTCGATAGCTGGCATACGCAGAGTCTTCGAGGTGTCTGGCGCCGTAATGGGCCGGAACACCAAACCTGAGTTTACCCGGAGTCCCCGAACGGGGCAAACCCCGGCCTGCCCGCCGCAACCGGACCCGCGCGCGGCCCGGGACCCGGTACGATTGAGCCTGGGTGCAGGTTCGCGGTCGTATCTGGTTTGGTGCGCGTGGCGCGCCCGGGAGCCGGGAGGGAGTCCGCCTCCGGCTAGAGTGGGTGAAGGAAGTAGAAAGTCGGATGAGGTTGATTTTGGGGAAGCGGAACAAATCCTGCCTGGTCGTCTTCGCGCTCGGGCTTGCCTGCTCGACATGGCAGATGGTCGCAGAGGCTGGCCGCGCGCAGGCGCAGAGCAGCAGCAAGAAACATGCAGCAACATCAAGGCACGTCACCTCGGCGTCGAAGAAAAAGCCGGCGGCCAAAGGGAAGACAAGCGCGAAGGGCAAAGCCGGCGCTCAAAGCAAGGGCAAGTCCGGCCGCCCGCTGACGAAAGCGGAGAAGCGCCGCGGCAAGCGGCCGGCCGAGGTCGACGTGCGCGCGGCCCGGTTGAACACCGCGTTTGTCGCCTCGGCGACACTGCGCCCCATGGCCCAGCAGCTCGCGTCCACCCGGTCGCCGGCCGCGTTCGCCGCGGTCAGCTCCTACGCAGCCGGCCACCAGGGAGATGCGTCGGAAACCGCCTACCTCGCGCTCGGCCACGCCTACTCGCTCGACAAGCGCTTTGGCGAAGCAGTCGACGCCTACCGTCATGCAGGCCCGGCAGGAGAGCCGCTGAGCGACTACGCAGACTACCTCGGGGCTCAGTCGCTCCTGGCCGCCCAGCGCTATAACGAGATGCTGCCGCTGCTCGACCACTTCGCCGACCGCCATCCGGACAGCATCTTCCTGACCGCCGCTCCGATGCTGCTCGCAAGCTCTTATGTTGCGGCGAATAACTCCGCCGCGGCAGTGAAGGTGCTTGAGCCGATGCTGGGCACGCCGACCGCGGAGCATGCCGACTTCAAGCTCGCACTGGCGCGGGCGTACCAGTCCTCCGGGCAGGGAGCGAAGGCAATTGCGCTTTACCGCTCCATCTATCTGAACCAGCCACTGAGCTATGAGGCCGGGCAGGCGAGCGTGCAGTTGAGCCTGCTGGGCGCGGGACCATCTGCTGCGGAACGCAAGATACACGCCGACCAGCTGTTCAACGCCAAGCGTTACTCCGAGGCGATGAACGAGTATGCGCTCATCCGCAACGACCCGAGCCTCGGGCAGGCCGACAAGGACGCGCTCATCATCTACGACGCCGTCTGCCAGCTGAAGCTCAAGCACCTGGCACGCAAGGATGTCGACAAGCTGCCCGCGACCAACGACGATACCGCGGCGCTCAAGCTCTACCTGTATGCGGAGATTTCGCGGACCGAGAAGGACCGGGCCGGACACGACGCCTACATCGCCGAGATGGTCGACAAGTATCCACACAGCCGCTGGCTCGAGGAGGCGCTTTACTCCGGCGGCAACATGTACCTGCTCACGCACGATCTGCCGCAGGCTATCTACCACTACAAGCTGTTGGTGGAGCGATTCCCGAACAGCATCTATGCGCCCAGCGCGCACTGGCGCGAAGCCTGGATGCAGTACCGCCTGCGCAACTATCCCGATTCCGCCCGCCTCATGGACGAGCAGGTGGTGCGCTACGGCGCGGGCATCGAGGCCTCGAGCGCACTCTACTGGCGGGCAAGGATTTACGAAGACGAAGAGCGTGATTTTGCCCATGCGGCGGCGTATTACAAGTCGCTCAACGCGAACTATACAAACTTCTACTATGGCGACCTGGCGCGTAAACGGCTGGCGGTCCTTGGGGCGCAGGGAGAGGTGGCGCAGACGCCTGCGCTGGCCGCCGTGCGCAGGCTCGAGGTGCCGGATCTTGCCGACGCCGTTCCGCAGGACGATCCGCACGTGATCAAGGCCAAGCTGCTTGCCAACGCGGCGCTGAATGAGTATATCGCGCCAGAGATCGCGGCCAGCCCGGATTCACCGCAGTGGGGCGTGCTCGCGCAGGCGCAGATTTACGCCTCGTACGGCGAGGTGACGCGCGCCATGCAGTCCATGAAGAAGTCGGGCATCTCCTTCTTCGCGCTGCCCACCACCGAGGTGCCGATGAGCTACTGGAAGCTGATCTTCCCGCAGCCCTATTGGAGCGATCTCGTCACGGATTCTCAGCGTAACGGGCTCGATCCCTATCTGGTCGCGTCGCTCATCCGGCAGGAGTCGGAGTTCAACGCCGGGGCGATCAGCCCGGCGCACGCCATGGGGCTGATGCAGCTGCTCGCCGTCACCGGCAAGGAAAACGCCAAGAAGGAAGGGCTCAAGGGCTTCAACGCAAGCCAACTGCTCAATCCGGCGATCAACCTGCAGCTTGGCACGCGCAACCTGAAGGGTGTGCTTGACCGCTTCGGCGGGCAGCCGGAGTATGCGCTGGCTGCCTACAACGCGGGAGACGTCCCGGTGCGGCAATGGATGTCGGTAGGGGATTACAAGGATATCGCCGAGTTCGTGGAGTCGATCCCGTACACCGAAACCCGCGAATACGTTCAGGCGATCCTGCGTAATCGTGAGCTTTACCGGATGCTCTACCCGCTGCACCCGGCGAACTGAAGCACGCCTGGGTGTAGCGGTGAGGGCCTGCCGGGGTGGGGTAGCATAGACCCATGCCCGGGTGGTGAAATCGGCAGACACAGCGGACTTAAAATCCGTAGCCCATTGCGGGAGTGGGGGTTCAAGTCCCCCCCCGGGCACCATAACCAAGCTAAGGACAGGTTTAGGCGGCGCGCTCGATCTGGTTCGTCTGCGAGGTGCGGGCGAAGCGGCGCGGGGTGAGGCTGGCGGCGCGCTGGTAGCTCTGCACGGCGCTGTCCACCGTCTTGAACGTCTCGAAGATGCGGCTGATGCCGGACCGGTCAACCACCGTTTCGGCCTGGAGCGAGAGACCGGCGAGGCGGATGTCGCCATTTGCCTTCATGACCTCTTCGAGCGAGCAGAGCAGGAGATGGATCATGTCGTCATTCATGTTTGCGATCTGCGAGCAGTCGAGGACGAAGCGGGGCCGCCCGTTCTCGGTGTGGCTCGACAAGTCGCGGACGAAGGCGTTGCGCTCGCGCTCAGAAGCTTTAGAGGGGACCTGGAAGACGTTGACGGCGCGTTTGCTGATGGACATGGACTTGAATCTCCTGGACAAAGGTGCAATGACTGGTGCAATTCGAGCCGGGCTTTCGATCTCCCGTACTCGTCACCCAAATGGATGTGTGCAACACCACTAAGGATGTACGACTGACTCTACTATAGGAATTATTTTCCGGTTAGGGAAAAATCTTCTGACCAAGCAACTCAATGGTCACCGGCTTTGAAGGGTTGAAAGTGGTTACCTCGGGATGTCTCGCGTCGTCGCATCTCTGCGACGAACAGGGCGCGGCCGCGGTCTATCTGCACTTTCGATTGTGGGCCGCTCCGCCGAAGGTACTCGGGCCTCTCGTCAAATCTAGTTCGTAAATGAATCATTACAGGGATGATGGAGAGGCTGTCCAGCGGGAGGTCATCGCAATCTTTCTCTAACTCTGGGAACGATGTCACGGTCCATGCGCCACGCTGTGGTCTCTAGGATGGACCTTACTGTTCTAGTCTGACCGCCCGATCTGCTGCGACCGCTCCACCCGCCGATCGAATCGACGCGGTCGTCGTGCGTGAGTCAACGAGGTGGACGGAATTACCCGGATCGTGAGGTATCGGGTCTTATGCGTCCTGAAAGGACGGGAGTCGGTTCAGCGGGATCAGGCAGGGCAAACGGGTTTCGCAGGGAATACCTGACCGCAGGGTATGCCCGGACCTCCCAGACTCCCAGCCTTCCGGGCGCTCGAGGCGCGCAACGGCCTGCTTCAGCTAATCCATCTGCGTGACGAGGATCTTCCCCGCCACGAACTTGCCAGTGCGGAGGCGACGCATCGACCTGAGGTCTGGCTGGGTGCCTCCCTTCCACGCGCAATCGTGGCGGGGGTGGTCACCCGCCATCATTGCGCAAGGTATTCAAAGCATGGCACTTAGGTCTGGATCTCGGGTCACGGAGTCACCATGACCCACTGCCGGGTTCAACTGCGGCCGGCCAGCCCTCAGCGAACGCTGGCGGGCGGGACGATGCCGTTCATGCGAAGGTATTCGACCATCTGCCCATAGTGGTCGAAGCCGTGGGCGACGACGCCGCCGGCGAGCGAGGCACGGGTTTCCGACTCGTGAACGCTCTCGAAGACGTTTTTGACGGTGAGGGTGGCCATCGCCTTGTGCAGGTAGACGAAGGAGGCGGCGAGCGCGGCGACGATCTGGTCCTTGTCGGTAAGCGTGTCGAGCTGCTTGAGGTCGGCGTCGACCTTCAGCGAACTGAACGCTTTGCCGTAGTAGTAGTTGGCCTGGGTGACGTGGGTGACCTCCTGGGCGAAGGTCTTGACGCCCTTGTAGTCGGATTTCTGGCTTGCGGCGAAGGTGCCGGGCGCGGGCGCGAAGCTGTACTTGTCGGCGGGCATGGCCTGGGCGGCGCCGGTGAACTCCTTTTCGAAGCCGGTGAGCATGGCGTCGAAGGTCTTGGTAGGTTCGATGAGGGTGCCGGGGGCGATCTTCGGCGAAGGGCCATCGGGAGCCTGGGCGTGCAGGGAAGGCGCGAAGGTGAGAAGGGTGAGGGCGAGCGTGGCGGCGGCGTGCTTCATGAACATGGGAGAGATCCTCGGTGGGTGCAACTGTGAGCATACCGGACGGGGGGCTGGTGGCTTCACACCGATAAGGACCGATTGAATGGATGAAAGCGATTCTTCTCTTTTACGACTTCTCTCCGCAGCCGCATGAGCCCTCCGAATAGCCGAGGAACTTCTCCGGCTATACGAGCTATGGCTCAGGCGAGGAGATCAAACAACCCTGTTTGAGTGGGTCGATCGATTTCTAACGGTATGACGACTTTCCGGGTGCCGAAGGACAGGATCGCGCGGGGCGGCTTGCCTCGGGGGATTGTGCATCGTAGGCTGGGAACCGATATGTCGCATGCGCTTGAACTCGCCCTGCTTTCGTGCGCGCTGCTGGGGCTGCGGCACGGATTCGACTATGACCACCTCGCGGCGATCTCCGATATCACGAGCGTGCAGCGCGGGTGGCGGCAGGGCATGGGGCTGGGCCTGCTGTATGCGCTGGGGCATGCGCTGACGGTTGCGGTGCTCGGCTGCATGGTGATCTTTCTGCATCTTTCGCTGCCCGCGCATCTCGATGCAATCGGCGAGCGGCTGGTGGGGCTGACGCTGATCGTGCTGGCGGCGTATGTGCTGATCAGCTTTGTTCGGACGCGCCAGACCGGGGCGGGGCACCAGCACATTCCGCGAAGCCGGATCGCGCTGCTCATCACCGGTGCGCGGTATGCGGGCTGGCGGGTGCGCCGGGTGTGGAACCGGTCGCTCGAACGGCCGGATGCGTTCGCTTTCAGGTACGACCGGAGTTCGGTATTCGTCGTGGGGATCATCCACGGCCTGGGCGCGGAGACGCCGTCACAGCTGCTGCTGTTCCTGCTGGCAGCAAACCTGGGCGGGACAAGCCGGGGGTTCATCGGGCTGCTTTGTTTTATTGCCGGGCTGCTGACGATGAATACGCTGATGACGGCAAGCGCGTCAGGCATCTTTGCCGGCAGTGCGCAACGTCCGAGGGTGCAGGCGCTGGTAACGTCGCTGGCTGCGGCGTACAGCTTCGTGGTGGGCTTGATCTTTCTGTTCGGCACGAGCGATCGGCTTCCGGCGCTGCTGCACTGATCCCGTGACGGATGTTGCATCGAACGAACTTGCATAGGATGGATGAATGGAATTGCGGGAAAAATCGGCGGCGCTCGAGCAAGGCCTGGGGTCGCTGGGGTCGCTGCTGGTGGCGTACTCGGGCGGGACTGACTCGGCGTACCTGGCGTTTGCGGCGCATCGGGCTCTCGGAGAACGAATGCTGGCAGTGATCGCGGATTCGGCGTCTCTGCCGCGCAAAGAGCTTGCGGATGCCCTGGCGTTTACGGCGCAGCACGGCATTCCGACCGAGATCCTGCGTACGGCGGAGCTGGAGAATCCGGCATATGCGAAGAATGACGCGCAGCGCTGCTTTCACTGCAAGGATGAGCTGTTTCAGCAGATGGAGCGGGCGCGGGAGCGGCTTGGCTTTCGTGCGCTGGCATATGGCATGAATCTGGATGACGGCGCGGAGTTCCGGCCGGGGCAGCAGGCGGCGCGGCTGCACGGGGCGCTGGCGCCCCTGGCCGCGGCGGGGCTCACCAAGCAGGAGATTCGGACGCTGGCGCGGGAGGCCGGGCTGACGCTGGCGGACAAGCCGGCGAGCGCGTGTCTTTCGTCGCGCATCGAGTATGGACGGCCGGTGACGGTCGGAGAACCTGTCGCAGGTAGAACGGGCAGAAGAGGTGCTGCATCGGCTGGGGTTCCCGCAGGTGCCGCGTGCGGCATCACGGGGAGCTGGCACGCGTGGAGATTGCGCGGGAGGACCTGCCGCGGGCGCTCGATCCTGACGGATGCTGCGATGCGATAACAGCGTCGGCGCTGCAAGCCGCTCGGGTTTCAAGTACGTCGACGCTGGACATGGAGGGCTATCGCTCGGGCTCGATGAACGAGGTGCTGCCGCTCTCGGCGATCGCTTCGGCGACGGGCAAGCGTCGTGTCACGGGAAGCGTGAGAAGAGAGACTAATGCGTAGTTGCGTATCTGGATTGCTTTGCCGGGTGTGGCCGGGGATATGTTGTCTGGGCGCGTTGCTGCAGGCAGGCGTGCCGCCTGAGCGTGATGCACGAGGCGACATCGGCGCTGGCACTCGGGGCTTCAGCTGAAGCGTGAAACGAGTGGACCGCAGCGGGATTTCGGCGACCAAGGTGCATGTGATCGAAGGCGAGGTGCTGGCCGAAGAGGCGGCCAAGCAGCCGGGGAAGATGCACCCTCAGCACGGCGGGATCGAGCATCAGCACCAGCGCATACGCACTCGCATCATCCGCAGACGCAGCACCTCCATAGAACGGGGCATGCGCATGATCATCTGCATCCCGACGAGCCGCACTCGCATGAGGAGGGAGTGCCGCATGCTCATGTTCATGGCCGGTCGCTGACGGCGATCCGCGAGATCATTCGAGGGCGCGAAGCTTGACCGGAGCGGTGAAGACGCTGATCGATTCGGGCGTTCGAGCTGCTGGGAACATTCGGAGGCAAAGATTCACAACGTGCCGGTGGACTGCGATTCACTTCCACGAGGTGGGCGCGGTGGATGCGATCGTGGACATCGTGGCGGCGAGCGCGGGGATTCATCACCTGCGGATCGGCGCGTGGTACTGCGTCGGAGATCAACGTGGGCGGCGGCATGGTGCAGTGTGCGCACGGCAACTGTTTCCGGTGCCCGCGCCGGCGACCGCGGATCTGCTGACCGGGATGCCGACGTACTCGGCGCACCTGTGCAGAAAGGAATTGACGTAACGCCGACGGGAGCGGCGCTGGTGCGGGCGCTCGTCACCTGAGTTCGGGGCGCAGCCTCGCGATGACGGTGGAGGCGATCGGGTACGGGGCGGGGACGCGCAATCCCGAAGGACTTCCCGAACGTGCTGCGGCTGAGCGTGGGGAGTTGGAGAGAAAACGGGTGCGGGCGCCTCATGCAGCTGCGGACGGTGGCGGTGCTGGAGACGGCGCTCGATGACTGCTCGCCGCAGGTGATCGCGTATGTCGCTGAAAAGGTGCTCGCGGCGGGGGCGCTCGATGTGATGCTGACGCCGGTGGTGATGAAGAAGGGCCGGCCAGGGACGCTGCTCACGGTGCTGTGCGAGCCGGACCGGAGCGGGGTTTTTGCAGAGATGTTGCTGCGGGAGACGAGCACGCTCGGGGTGCGGGTGCGTGAGGAGCAGAGGGTGTTGTCTTGAGCGCAAGCATGTTCCCGTGATGACGGAGTACGGTCGAGGTGCGGGTGAAGGTCGGTAGCCTGGCGGCGGGAGGCTGTGCGGAGCGTGACTCCGGAGTTTGAGGACTGCAAGCGCGGCAGCGCTCACGCATGGTGTGCCGCTGAAGCTGGTGCAGCAGGCGGCGCTGGCAGCATACCGTGACGGAGTCATGGGCTCAAAGACGTCATGACGAGAAACAGCGTGCTGAAGGTTTGATGGCGCAGGTGGAACGCGGAACGATGCTTTCCCGGAGGCTGCGGCGGACGCGGCTTGGCGACGCTGCCGTTTGAAGACCTGGGGCACACGCGCGTGGATCATCATCGCAGCCTGCGGACGTGGGCTGCCGGAGGTGATCTACGCCGCCGGCAAGACGCCGGAGCAGACGGTGGCGATCTTCTCGCAGCCTGGCGGCGTGACGGCGTCGATGTGCTGGCCACTCGAAGTGGATGAGGCGACGGCGCGCGGCGGTGCTGGCGCAGCATTTCCTGAGGCGCAGCACTCGGCGCTGGCTCGGACGGTCACGCTGCCGGGCAACGTGAGGCGATGCGCGGGCACGATGGCTGTGCTGTGTGCCGGAACCAGCGACCTGCCGGTGTCGCCGAAGAGGCCGGCGATCACGGCCGAGCTGTTCGGCGCGAAGGTGTCCCGGCTCTACGACGTGGGCGTGGCCGGGCTGCACCGGTCTGCTGAGCGTGCGGGCGGAGCTGCTTGAGGCCGAGGTGGTCATTGTGTGCGCGGGGATGGAGGGTGCGCTGCCGTCGGTGGTGGGCGGGCTGGTAGGGGTGCCGGTGATTGCGGTGCCGACGTCGGTGGGCTACGGCGCTTCGCTTCGGCGGGCGTGACGGCGCTGCTGGGCATGCTGAACTCGTGCAGCCCGAATGTGTCGGTGGTGAATATCGATAACGGCTTCGGCGCGGCGTACTCGGCGGTGTTGATCGCGCGGGAAGTCGCCGAAGCCTTGCTCCGGCTTCGGTTGCGCGCATCAGAAGACACGTACGCCGTCATCGAGACGGAGGAGTGCGAGCATGCAACGGAGAGACTTCCTGAAGATCAGCAACAGTGGCCGGGCGTGGCTGCGCCGTACGGCGAAGCGCGTGGCGCGGGTCACACTTCGCGGTCGACCCCGAGTGGGGGTCGGCCGCAGTCGCCGGACATGGTGTACCGCGCAGCTTGGGGACCACGGGTGAGACGGTATCGGCGATCGGCATGGGCGGGTACCACCTCGGCAAGCAGAAGGATCCGGCGGAAAGTCGATCAAGCTCATTCGCGATGCGGTGATCGAACGCGGGCATCACGTTTCATGGACAACTGCTGGGACTATAACGACGGCATCTCCGAAGTGCGCATGGGGCAGGCGCTGCGCAGACGGCTACCGGCAGAAGGTCTTCCTGATGACGAAGATCGATGGCCGGACCGAAGGACGAGTACAACAAGCAGCTGGAGCAGTCGATGGGCCGGCTGCATACGGATGTGATCGACCTGGTGCAGTTTCACGAGGTGCATCCGCACTGGAAGATCCCGGATCGCATCTTTGCTTCGGGTGGCGCGCTCGAGGCCGCGGTGGCGGCGCGGCACGCGGGGAAGCTGCGCTTTATCGGGTTCACCGGGCACAAGGACCCGGCGGTGCATCTGCGGATGTTCGAGATGGCGGAGAAGCATGGGTTCAAGTTCGACACGGTGCAGATGCCGGTGAACGTGATGGACGCGCACTTCCGTTCGTTTACCAAGCAGGTGATCCCGGTGGCGCAAAAGCAGGGAACCGGGGTGCTGGCGATGAAGACGTTTGGCGACAACTTCATCCTGTCGAGCAACACGGTGAAGCCGATCGAGGCGCTGCACTATGGGTTGTCGCAGCCGGTTTCGGTGGTGATTACCGGGATCGACAGCATGGACATTCTGAACCAGGCGCTCCAGGCGGCGAAGACGTTCCAGCCGATGACGGCGGCGCAGGTTACGGAGATACTTGGGCGGACGAAGGTGGCGGCGAGCGAGGGGAAGTTCGAGCTGTTCAAGACGACGCCGCACTTCGATGGGACGGCGGCCAATCCGAAGTGGTTGGGGTAAACGAGGGCGGAGGCCCCACCCCCCTGTTGTTGCGCAAGATCTTCAAATCATTGAAGTTAGCTTTGGATCAACGTTGCCATTGCACCAATGAGTGTGCATGGGTGTGGAACGATTTCGGGCATAGCTCGTTCTTAATACAACTGGATCGAGCTTGTCTCTACGCGCGGGCCATGAATTGGTTGAGGACGTCGGCGAGGAGGCTGAGGTTGGGCATGAGGAACATGGTGCTGCGGTCGCCGGGGACGAAGGTGGTCTGGATGCGGCCGGTGGTGAGCGCGCGCCAGCCGCAGTTGGGGTCGGAATCGGGCGGGACGGCGAGGCTGCCGGGGCGGACGAGCTGAATGTCGCCCTTGTAGGGTTGGACGCGGTACTGGCGGAGCCACTCGTAGGTGACGATGTTCGAGTCGCGGAGGATGCGGGGCTTGGGCAGGTTCCAGCGCTCGCAGAAGCGGTAGAGGGCGCCCTTGACGACGCGATTGGCGGGGATGGAGAAGGTGCTGTAGAGATCGCGGAACATGCGCCGGATGTAGCCGTTGCGTTCGACGAAGCCGAGCGAGGCGAACTGGCGCAGGCGGAAGTCGACCTTGAAGGCGAGCGAGCGGAGCCGGGTGGTGAGGCTGTGGCGGACGATGAGGCCGGGGGCGTGGATTTCGGCGGGCAGGGCGGCCTCGGTGACCTTGTAGGGCACCAGGAATCGAGCAGCGCGAGCAGGCTGACCTGGTCGCCGGCGGCCTCGAGGCGGCGGGCAATCTCGTAGGCCATCCAGCCGGCGAAGCACCAGCCGGCGATCTGGTAGGGGCCGTGGGGCTGGATGCGCTTGATCTGGCGGATGTGGTCCTCGAGCATGCGGTCGACCCAGTCGCTGGACTCGTAGCTGCCGAAGGGCAGGGGCTGCAGCGCGTAGAAGGGCTGGTCGGGGCCGAGCGCGGCAGGCAGGCGGCCGTAGAGCATGAGCGAGTGGACGAGGAAGAATGGACGCCGGGTGCCGTGGGGGTTGAGCGGGATGAGCGAGTTCCACTCGTCCTGCCGGGCGGGGAGCGGGTGGGCGAGCTCGCGGACGACGACAGCGAGCTTTTCGATGGTGGGTGCCTGGAAGAGCCGGGCGATCGGCAGCTCGATCGAGAATTCCTTGTTGATGAGCCGGATGAGCTTGAGCAGCAGCAGCGAGTGGCCGCCGAGATTGAAGAAGTTGTCGGTGGCGGCGATGTTCTGCACGTTGAGCAGTTCGGCCCAGATGGCGGCGAGGCGGAGCTCTTCGCCGGTGAGCGGCGAGTCGTTGAGGGCGAGCGCGATATGGGTGCGTGCGGGCTCGAGCAGCTGCTTGCGGTCGACCTTGCCGTTTGAGGTGAGCGGCATGGCGTCGAGCGCGACAATGTCGGACGGAATCATGTAGTCGGCGACGCGCCCGCGGAGGAACTGGCGAAGCTCGGCGGCCGAGGGCGGCGGGCCGCCGACGCCGACGAGGTAGGCGGCGAGACGGTAGCCGCCCGTCTCGTCGGGCCACGCTTTGGCGGCGGCGAAGGCGATGGCAGGATGCGCGGTGAGGTTGACCTCGACGTCTTCGAGCTCGATGCGGTAGCCGCGGATTTTGACCTGGTTGTCGGCGCGGCCCTGGACCTCGATGGTGCCGTCGAGCCGGTAGAGGGCGTGGTCGCCGGTGCGGTAGAGCAGGGCGCCGGCGGCGATGGCGGGGCGGACGAATTTTTCGGCGGTAAGTTCGGGCTTGTTGCGGTAGCCGCGGGCGACGCCGATGCCGCCGAGGTAGAGCTCGCCGGGGACGCCGACGGGGACGGGCTGCTGGCGCGCGTCGAGGATAAAGGCGGTGGTGTTGTCGATGGGGCGCCCGACGGGGATGGGACCAACGCCGGGGAGGACGCGGCGAACGGTGGACCAGATGGTGGTCTCGGTGGGGCCGTAGACGTTCCAGAGCTCGAGGCGGCGGTCGAGCAGGCGGTCGGCGAGCGAGCGGTTGAGGGCTTCGCCGCCGCACAGGGCCTTGAGGTCGGCGTGGCCGGGCCACTGGTTGCCGACGAGCGCGGACCAGGTGGCGGGGGTGGCCTGGAGGACGGTGGCGCGCGAGGCGACGAGGAGTTCGGCGAGCTGGTCGGGGTCGAGCGCGACCTCGCGGGCGGCGATGACGACCTGGCCGCTGGTGATGAGGGGCAGAAAGATTTCGAGGACCGCGATGTCGAAGGAGATGGTGGTGACGGCGACGAGGATGTCGGCGGCGGTGAAGCCGGGTTCACGCTGCATGGAGCGGAGGAGGTTGACAACACCCGCGTGGGCGAGTTCCACGCCCTTGGGCCGGCCGGTGGAGCCGCTGGTGTGGATGATGTAGGCGAGAGATTCGGGGTCGGGGGGGACCGGGGTGAAGTGGGAGGGGGCTTCGGCTTCGAGTACGTCTTCGAGCACCAGTACGGTGGAGGTGGTGGCAGGCAGGCTGGCCACGCGGGAGCGCTGGGTAAGGATAACGGCCGGCTCGCCGTCTTCGAGACAGAGCTGGATACGGGCGGCGGGGGTGCCCGGGTCGAGCGGCATGTAAGCCGCGCCGGTCTTGAGGATGCCGAGCAGGCCGGTGACGAGGTGCTCGGAGCGATCGAGGAAGATGGCGGCGAGGGTGCCGGGGGCTGCGCCAGCGCGGGCGAGGTGGGCGGCGAGGCGGTCGGACTCGGCTTCGAGCTGCCGGTAGCTGAGCGTGGTGGAGGCGAAGTGCACGGCGGGGGCGTCCGGGGTGCGCAGGGCCTGGGCAGTGACCTGGCCGTGCATGGTGCGCAGGGCGGGGTCTTCGGGGAGGGCGACGGCCTGGTCGTTCCAGGCTTCGAGCATCTGGCGGCGCTCGGGCGGGGTGAGCAGCGGAAGGTCGCCGATGGGGGTGAGCGGGGCGGAGACGGCGCCCGCGATGAGGGTCTCCCAGTGGCCGGCCATGCGCTCGATGGTGGCGGCGTCGAAGAGGTCGGTGGAGTAGTAGATGCGGACGGCGGTGTGGGTAGGCTTCTCATCGGCTTCGACGTAGAGGTCGAATTTGGCGGCGCCGGTCGAGATCTCGGTGGTGCTGATGTCCCACTCGGCGAAGCTGGCCTTCATGGAGGGCTGGAAGGCGAAGACGGTCTGGAAGATGGGCTGGTGCGAGAGGTCGCGCTTCTTGTCGACGGCGGCGACAACGCGCTCGAAGGGGACCTCGGAGGCGCCGAAGGCGCCGAGCACGGAGCCGCGGACCTGCTTGAGGTAGGTGGCGAAGGGGAGGGCGGCGTCGGGCTTCGAGCGGACGGCGAAGATGTCGAGGATGTAGCCCATCATGCCTTCGAGCTCGGAGCGGCGGCGGCCGTCAGCGACAGAGCCGACGATGACGTCGTCCTGCCCGGCGTAGCGGAAGAGCAGGAGCTTGAAGGTGGTGAGCAGCGCCATGTAGAGGGTGGCGCCGTTCTGCCGGGCGAGGTCGCGGAGGCCGTCGACGAGCTCGCGCGAAAGGGTAAAGCGGACGACGTTGCCGCGGTGGCTGATGACGGCGGGGCGGGTGCGGTCAGAGGGGAGACGGAGGACGGGGAGTTCGCCGTCGAGAACCTCACGCCAGTACTTGAGGTGGACGTCCATCGCGGGCGAGGCGGCCTGCTCGCGGCGCCACATGGCGAAGTCGCCGTACTGCAGCGCGACCGGGGCAAGGGTGGGTTCGGTGCCGGTGGCGAAGGCGTGATAGAGGTGCGCGAGCTCAGGGAGAAAGGTGCGGCGGAGGGAGAAGCCGTCGAAGATGAGGTGGTGCAGCAGGAGGTGGAGACGCCAGTCGTCGGGCGCGATGCGGACGAGGGTGGTGCGGAAGAGCGGTGCCTGCTCGAGCGGGATGGGGTGGATGGCCTGCTCGCGGGCGAGGCGGCGGGATTCGAGTTCGCGGTCGGCGGGGCCAAGCGGCTCGAGGTCGATGACGTTGAAGCTGGCTCTGAAGTCCGGGAGAGTCTGCTGGTGAACTTCGCCGTTCTGGACGACGAAGCTGGTGCGCCAGGCCTCATGGCGGGCGACGAAGGCGTTGAAGGCGGCTTCGAGGAGAGCGGGATCGAGCGCGCCGCGGTACTGGATGGTGACGGGCTCGTTGTAGGTGGGGACGTCGGGCTGGAGCGTGGCGTCGAGCCAGACGCTGTACTGCTCGGGGCCGATGAGGGTGGCGGAGCCAGGGGGGCGGACGGGGATGGTCTCGGCGGGCTGCTCGGGGGCGCTGGCGCGCTGCAGCCGCTGTGCGAGTAGGCGGCGCTTGGCATCGGACAGGCGCTTGGCTTCGGCAACCTTGTCGGCTGCGTCAGGCAGCGAGGCTTCGGGTTCGGTGTCCGGGATGGAGGCTGGGGTCGTCATCGTCTAGTTCGCCTGAGAACGGGTGGTGCCGGGGTGAAAGGTCACTTCGAGGGAGCGGATGGCGCGCATGGCGGCCATCCCGCGCCACTGCGGACGGGAGTGGATGAGGGCAAGTGCGGGCAGGCGCCGGAGCAGGGTGGCGTAGGCGATCTGGCCGGACATGCGGGCGAGCGGCGCGCCGAGGCAGTAATGGCTGCCGTAGCTGAAGGCGAGGTGCTTGTTCTCGGTGCGGGTGAAGTCGAGCTCTTCGGGGTCGGTGAAGCGGAGGGGATCGCGGTTGGCGGCGGCGAGGACGGCGGTGATGGCCTGGCCCTGGCGGATCTCCTTACCGCCGAGGAGCATGTCTTCGTGGGCGATGCGGCCGGTGTACTGGGTGGTGGACTCGAAGCGAAGAAGCTCTTCGAGCGCGGCGGGCAGGAGTTCGGGGTGCGCGGTGAGCTCGGCCTGGCGAGCGGGGCGCGAGAGCAGCGAGAACATGCCGTTGGCGATGAGATTGGTGGTCTCTTCGAGGCCACCGGCGATCATGAGGATGACGTTGGCGACGATCTCGTCGTGGCTGACGGGGGCGCCTTCCGATTGGGCGGCGAGCAGGGTGGAGATGAGCCCTTCGACGGGGTGGGTCTGCTGCTCGACGATCTTCGCGGTGATGTAGGTCTTGAGGTCGCTGAGCGAGGCGGCGAGCGAATCGACGCGGTCGGGGTCGTGCTCGAAGTTGCCGAGCAGTTCGCCGAAGTCGGCGGCCCAGACGCGGAGCTGCACATGATCGGACGCGGGCACGCCGATGAGCGCGGCGAGCACGAGCGAGGGGAAGATGCCGGCGAAGTCGGCGACGATGTCCATGTGGCCGTTGGCGATGACGGTATCAATGAGATCGTCTGCGATGGCCTGGATCTGCACGCGCAGGGTGCCGATGCGCCGGGGAGTGAAGGCGGCGGCGCAGAGCGTGCGGACGCGGCCGTGATCGGGAGCGTCCATGAACATGATCTGGCGCAGCATCATCTCGGCGTAGGGCCCGAGGACGCCGAGGCCCATGAGCTCCATGCGTTCGGGCGTCGGGGTGCGCGCGGCTTTGCACCTGGTGAGCACGATGACGCACTCGGCATAGGTGGTGACGACCCAGGAGTGCAGAAAGGCGTCCCAGTGCACGGGCTCGTAGTCGCGGATGCGCCGGTAGAGCGGGTGCGGGTCCGCGAGGACCTCGGGCTTGAGCAGCTGGAAGAGCGAGAGTTCGTTCTCCTGCTTGCGCGTGAGCGCGGGCCGGGATGGCGTGCAAACGGTCAAGCGGCGTGCTCCGTGGGATGGGCGGATTCCTGCTCGGCGAGGGCGTCGATGTCATCCATGATGAGCATCTCGATGCGTGCGGCGAGCTCGGCGACGGTCTCGGCTTCGAAGACGTCGCGCAGGGTAACCTTGACGCCGAAGATCTTGCGCGCACGCATGACGAACTGGGTGCCGAGCAGCGAGTGGCCGCCGACGTCGAAGAAGTTGTCGTCGAGCGTAATGGTGCCGACCCCGATGGTGTCGCGCACGGTTTCGAGCACGCGCTCTTCGATGACGTTAGCGGGCTCGCGCGGGGCGGACGGCGCAGCCGGGGTGACGCCGAGACCGGTGAGCAGAAGCTCGGTATCGATTTCGCCGTTGGCCTTAAGGGGAAGCGAGTCGCGATGCAGGTAGAAGGCCGGGAGCAGCGGCGCGGAGACGCGGCGCTCGAGGTAGGCGGCAAGCGGCTGCAGCGAGATGGAGCAGTTGTTCTCGGTGGTCAGGTAGGCGCTGAGCTGAATGCTGCCATCGGCGGCGGAAGAGGGCAACACGCGGACGCGTTCAACGCAGGGGTACGCGGCGAGGGCGGCTTCCATCTGGGCCAGCTGTTCGGCGGTCGCCGAAGCATGGCCGGCACCGAACAAAGCGTTGTCGAGAGAAGACGAGGTTGCGTTTGAGATCGCCATGGTTGCTGACTCCGGAGCCCGAGTGTCTGACAGCTTATGGCGAGACCGGAGGCCCAGGCGAAGCGCCATCGGTGTCGAACACGAGCGACAGAAGATAAGCCCAAGTATATGAATCGGCTCCTCACTGACCCTCCCACGTTAGTAGTATCGGCCGCGCACAAAGGAAGGTTGAGTCACCGCTGAAGAGGGCGTGCAGACGAGACGATGCCCCATGCCGGGCGGTCGTCGCGGGAGGCATGCGCGGCCGGGGGCATGGGGCACGGGATGGTGGGAGCTGCCTGGCTTAAGGCTTGTGGTAGTTGGGGTAGGCGGGGCGTTGGACTGCGGCGGGCGGGTGTCTGGCGAGGTCTTCGAGGGCCAGGGCGACGGCTTTTTCGAGCTGGGGATCATGCCCGGCGGCGACAGCTTTGGGGTCCTGATCGACGGTGACGTCGGGCTCGACGCCATGGTTCTCGACGTCCCACTCGCCCTTCGGGGAGAAGAAGGCGACGGATGGCGAGGTGACGTGACCGCCATCCATGAGCACGGGAATGCCGCCGATGCCGACGAGGCCACCCCAGGTGCGTTTGCCGACAAGCGGGCCGAGCTTGGCCTGGCGGAAGAGCCAGGGCATGGCATCGCCGCCGGAGCCGGCGTACTCGTTGATGATCATGACCTTGGGACCGTAGATGCCGGCGTTGGGGGTGTGCTCAATCGCGCCGTACCGGGGGGCCCAATAGGATTCGATTTTGCGGCCGAGCACTTCGATGATGTAGTCGGCGACCTGGCCGCCGCCGTTGAAGCGCTCGTCGATGACGGCGCCCTGCTTGTCGGTCTGCGCCATGTAGTAGCGGTTGAAGTTGGTGAAGCCGCCTTCGCCGGTGTCGGGCAGGTAGACGTAGGCGAGCTTGCCGCCGCTGAGCGTGTCGACCTTCTTCTGGTTGGTGTCGATCCAGTCGACGTTGCGCAGGGAGTTTTCGCTGGCTACGGGGACGACGTTGACATCGCGCGGCTTTGAGTTGTCGGCGGCGACGATGTGGAGCGCGATGGTGTCGCCGCTGGTGCCTTCGAGCGGCTGCTGGATGTCGGTGGCGGCGGTGAGGTCCTGCCCGTTGATGCTCTGGATGCAGTCGCCGGGGACGATGTTGAGGCCGGGCTGCGCGAGCGGGGATTTGATCATCGGGCTGAAGGCGCCACCGGTGTAGATCTTGGCGAAGCAGTAGCGGTTGTTTTTGACGATGTAGTCCGCGCCGAGCAGACCGCCGGGAAGCTTGTGGGCTTCGGGGATGGCGCCGCCGCCGCCGCGGAGGTGCCCGACGGAGAGGGCGCTGAGCATCTCCTGGAAGAGGTAGTTGAGGTCGGAGCGGGAGGCAATGGCGCGGACGTAGGGTTCGAGGCGGTTTTCGTCGGCGACGGTATCGGCGCCGTGGAAGTGGGGGTCGTAGAAGAAGGCGCGCTCGATGCGCCAGACCTCGTGATACATCTGCGCCCATTCGGCGGCGGGGTCGACGCGGACCTGGAGGTCGCCGAAGGAGACGACCCCTTCGCCGGGCTTCATGGCAGAGGTGGCGGAGACGACGACGCGCTGCGGCGGGCCGCCGGCGCCGGGGGGCATGTCGGGTTTGTGGCTGGAGATCTCGAGGAGAACCTTTTCGCCGTCAGCGGTGAGTTCGTAGGAGGAGACGTGTTCGGCAATCTTTTCGGTCTTGCGGTCTTCGATGGTCCAGCGATTGAGGGTTCCGGAGTCGTCTCCGCCGCGGCCGCCCTTGTCGCGTTCGAGGAAGTAGAGGCTGCCTTTGAGACCGGTGGAGAGGCTGCTGTAGACCGAGGCTGGGAAGGGGAGCGCGATGATGCGAGTGGAGATGCCGGCCAGGTCGATCTTCGTGGGTTTGACGGGTTTGGTGCGGGCGTCCTTCTCCTTGCTGTCCTTGTCCTCCTTCGCGTCTTTATCCCTGGGGTCCTTGTCTTTGGCGTCCTTGTCCTTCATTGCGGCGTCCTTGGTGGATTCGTCGCTCGAGTCTTTGGACTTCGTCGCACCCGGAGTTTTTTCGTCTTCAAGTTCGGGAGCGATGGGGGAGGCTTCGGTGGCGCTGAGGACGGCGGCGTAGAGGTTGTTGGTGACGTTGTAAAGATCACTGCTCATGTCGAGGCCGTCGGAGGTGGCACCGGAGTTGGTGCTGGCCGTGAAGTAGAGATACTTGCCGTCGCGGTCGAAGGCGGGGTCGCGAGAGTCGGCCATCTCGGAGGTGACCTGGGTGGAGGCGCCGGTGTCGAGGGAGTAGAGGTACAGGGCGTGAAGATGGTTGGGCATGGAGCGCGGGTAGGCAATCCACTTCGAGTCGGGTGACCAGGCCATGTCGTAGGTGGTGTCGGAGAACCCGCCGTACGCATTCTTGTCGCCGATGGTGGTGAGCTTGCCGTTGGTGGTGTCGAGGACGTAGAAGTTCAGCCGGTTGTCATGGAAGGCGATGCGTTTTGAATCAGGCGACCAGACGGGGGAGAAGTAGTAGGCGGGCTGCGCGGCGAGGGGGAACTTTTTGACGGGGGCGGAACCGGTCTGCGAGGCAAGGTGCAGGGCGTAGAGGCCGGATTCGTCGGAGAAATAGGCGATGGACTGGCCATCGGGCGACCAGGCGGGGGAGCGGTCCATGACGCCGGGGGAGTTGGTGATGTTGCGGGTGGGCCCGTGCTTGACGGGGACGGTGAGGATCTCGCCGTGGGCCTCGACGGCGACGCGGAGGCCGGTAGCGGAGACGCTGGTGTGGTCAATCTCTTCTGCAACGTTCTTGATGGTGGGGCGGACCTCGGGCATGTCGGCGTCGACCTCGATGGGGACGAGGTGGGCGGCGCCGGTGGCGGGGTCGAAGAGGTGGAGTTCTCCAAGCTGGTCATAGATAAGAGTGGCGCCGTCGCTCTGGAGCGAGCGGATCTGCGGGCCGGTGTTCTTGAGGACCTGGGTGACGGCTTTGCTGGCGGGATCGAATCTGAAGATGCCGATGTTGCCGTGATCGCGGCCGGAGAGGAAGTAGATCTGGCCGCCGGCGTAGACGGGGGCGAAATCGGGTGCGACGTCGTGGGGGATGTCGACGGAATCGAGCGTGGCGAGGGTTGTGAGGCGAAGGAAGCCGGCCATGCCGCCGCGGTAGTTGCCCCAGGCGACGTAGGAGCCGGCGCTGGAGTTGACGTTGAAGGCAGGGGGGAGCGGGTCGTAGACGATCTGCGAGCCGTCGGGTGAGAGCTGGCCTTCGGAGGCCATGGGCAGCGGGATGCGGGTGGCGATACCGCCGGTGGCGGGGACGGAGTAGAGCGAGAGGTAGCGGCTGTAATTCTCACGCGAGGAGACGAACAGGATGCGCTTGCCGTCGGGCGACCAGGAGACGGCGGAGTCGGAGGCGGGGTGCCAGGTGATGCGTTTGGGGATGCCGCCGGTGACAGGGATGGTGAAGACGTCGATGTTGCCGTCGTAGTCGCCGGTGAAGGCGAGGGTCTGGCCGTCGGGGGAGAAGATGGGGCTGGTCTCGATGCCGATGCCGGTGGTGAGGCGGGTGGCGCGGCCGCCGTCGCGGGGCACGGTCCAGAGATCGCCGGCGTAGGCGAAGGCGATGGTGGTGCGGGAGAGCGTGGGTCTCTGGAAGATGTGCGGGACGGAGGCAGCGCTGGCGGAGAGCGTGGCAACCGCGGCGAGGACAGTGGAAAGCAGGAGACGGGTCACGGGCAAGGGAGGTGCTCCGGAGGCTGAATTGGCAAAGCGGATGAGGCCTATGGTACACGCCGCTATGATTGGGCTATGCGTGTGGGCAGGGCATTTCTGCTTTATGTGGGGTTTGCGGCGACCGGGGTCGGGGTGGCGTTGCCGGGGGCCCTTTTGCCGGCCCTGATGCTGCGCTGGCACATGAGCGATGAGCAGGGCGGGCGGCTGTTTCTGATGGCATGGATCGGGTCGAGCCTGGGGTCGCTGGTGGTGCAGGGATCGCTGCGGCGGATGCTGACGGCGGGCTGCGCCGCGGTTTCGGTAGCGGCTGCGGCGCTTGGAGTCTGCGGTGGGTTTGCTGCGGCGTTCTGGATGCTGCTGTACGGGATCGGGCTAGGCGTCACCATGACGTCGACGAGTCTTTTGCGGCAGCAGCAGGCGACGCGGGTGAGTGCGGAGATGGTGCGGCTGAACCTGGTGTGGGCGGTGGGGGCGTTTCTTTGTCCTTCGCTAACGTATCGCGCGCTAAGCGTGGGGATCATGCAGCCGCTGCTGTTCGGCCTGGCGGGAAGCTTCGCGATACTGGCGGGCCTGATGTTGCTGCAGCCGGAGACGCGGCTGGTAAGCGCAGGCCGCGGCCGCGCGCCGTGGATGGTCTTCAAGCGGGTGCCTGCACCAGTGCTGATGATGACGTTGCTGATCACGGGGGTGGAGGCCGCGGCAGGCGGGTGGCTGGCGACCTACGCGCGGCGCTACAGCCATAGCGTCGCGGAGACGATCGCTGCGCCGACCTGTTTCTGGGCTGGGTTGCTGCTAAGCCGGGCGTTCTGGTCCTGGGGTGAGCAATGGTTTACGGCGGAACGCATCGTGCGCGGCAGCCTGATGCTGATGGCGGCGGCTTCGCTGTTGTTGGTCGCGACCGACGCGCCTGCGGTGGTGCTGGTGGCAGGGTTTCTGTTGGGGTTCGGGATTGGGCCGGTGTATCCGCTGCTGCTGGCGTGGGCGCTGCAGTTCGACCGGGGCGGTGCGATCTTCTTTCTGGCCGGGGTGGGGTCGTCATGCCTGCCGTGGCTGACTGGTTTCATCTCGACGGAGCGGGGTTCACTGCGCGAAGGGCTGCTGGTGCCGATGGTGGCGAGCGGCGCGATGATGGTGATGGCGCTGACCTCGCGGCTCGGACGGTGGGCGACGGAGCGAGAGTCGACGGCGGAACCAGCCGGGACGTAGGTCGGCAGCTTAGCGAAAGCCGGCCTTGTGCATGGCTGTGGGGATTTCGGGGTTACGCCCAAAGGTCGACCAGATGAAGCCGGTGCGGAGGTTCTCGGCCATCAGGATGCTGATGCCGAGGTCGATGCCGAGGACGTCGCGGTCGTACCAGTTGGCGTCGGGATGGAAGGCGTCGCAGGGGCCGTAGCGGCCCCAGGCGCGCGGGTAATTGTCCTTGAGCGAGCGCAGGGCGCGGAGGCAGGCGGCCGGAGTGAAGGGCAGGGAGCCGGCGGTGGCATTCGGCACGACGGAGCCGTCGATGTTGCCGTAACCCTGGCCGTTGGTGGAGGGTCCGCCCCACGCGCGGTAACCGTGTGCGGTGTCGGAGGCGCTGATGCCCCAATAGTTTTCGGAATAGGGCTTTCCCTGCTTGAGGCAGAAGGCGAGGTGAGCGCGGGTCGCCATGACCGAATTTTCGAAGTAGTTGGCATACTGGTCGCGCTTGGTGCGGAAGTCGAACCAGGCGTGGCTGTACTGGTGGATGAAGAGCGGGTCGTTGTCCCCGATGAAGTCGAAGCCGGCGTACTGGATGTGCGGGCGCGCCCAGGCATTCCAGCTGCCGGGTGAGATGGGGTGGGTGGGTGAACCGATGGCGAGCAGGTACATCATCATGAGCTCGCAGTAATGGTCCCAGCGCTGCGGGAGGAACTTGCCGTTGCGCCAGCCGAGGGCAAAGGTGGCGCGGCCGTCGTCGGGCGCGTTGAGCATCCAGGGCCACTCGACCCGATTGTAGAGTTTGGTGGCGAGTTCGACGATGACAGGGTCGGTGCGGAAGTGGGCGCGGGCGGTGAGGATACCGCACATGAGGATGGAGGTGTCGATGGGGGAGACCTCGCTGCCGCGGAAGGAGCCGCCCATGTCGACGTCGTTGAAGTGGTAGAGGAAGCCGTGCTCGTGCGGCATATTGCCGTTCAGGTGCCAGTCAAGCGTGCGCCTGACCTGGGCGACGATCGAGGCGCGTGGGCGGTAGCGGTGGCGGTCGGCGATGCAGAGCGCGGAGAGGCCGAAGCCGGTGGCGGCGATGGACGAGGTGAAGCGTGGATCGCGTTTACCGGTGGGGTTGTCGGCGACGGCGCGGTCGAGCACCTGGCCGGTTTTTTCGCCAATCTGTTCTTCGAAGTACAGGCAGCCGCGCTTGATGAGGTCGTCGAGAAACGCATCGTCCTCTCCACTCAACTCCGCCGGCGCCGCGAGCGCGGAGAGCGGCTCGAGCAGTGCACCGGAGGCGATCAGTTGAAGGACCTTGCGTCGTTCCACGGGTCTTATTTCGCGATCAGCACCACGGCGAGTCCGTGGGCCGGTACCGTCAGCTCCAGTTTTCCTTGGTTGAGATGTGTGTGCTCGGAAGGCGCCATCTGGCCTGCTGCCTGCAACTGCTTGACCTGGTCGCGAGTGAGGTCGGCGGCGGGTCGTCCCATGGCGTCGAAGGCCTTGAGGACGTTGCCGTGGTCGTCGTCGACGCGAAAGACTTCGACAGCGGCGTTGGGAGCAACGTTTTTCACGTCCACGTCGAAGGTCTTTGCCGGCCCGGCGGGCCCGTGCGGCATGGTGTAGGTGTCGCCGGTGCCGGTGGGCGGGGCGTAATCCCAGAGGGCGAGACGGAGAGAGCCGTCGGCGGAGCGGGTTGCGAGCACGGAGTCGTCGGTCACGGGGAGCCTCTGGTCTCCAAGCTTATGCAGAATACGGAATACGTTCAATGCCGGCTTGGGGATATGGTCTGCCGCAAGCAGGCCGAAGCCGCCGTAGAAGGGGGAGCGAACGACGCCCTGCTCTTCGAAGACGTCGGAGAAGGCCCAGTAATCCATGGACTCGGTAAGACCGTCGCAGAGGCGGATGTTGTTCGCCATCCAGGGGCCCATGTAGGTGGAATCGGTGACGTTGGGCTCGTTGGCGTAGCTTGCGTTGTATTCGGAGAAGATGAGCGGCATCTTCGGGAAGGGCGAGGCGAGGATCTGCTTGTGCACCATCTCGACCGCACGCCAAACCATCTTGTCGCGGGGGATCTCTTCGTTGGTCTTCATGACATTGTCGGCGGTATCGTTGGCGTAGACGTGGGTGGAGGCGAAGTCGACGGGGACGTTTTCGGCCTTGGCGTGAGCGAGAAAGTCGCCGACCCAGGCGGCCTGCGCGGTGGAAGGCCCGCCGACCTGGAGGCGCGGGTTGACTGCCTTGAGGGCGCGCGCGGTGTGATCGTACAGCGTGAAGTAGGTGGGCTGGTTGGGCCGTCCGCCCCAGAAGTCGAGGTTTGGTTCGTTCCAGACCTCGAACTTCCAGGTGGCGACCTCATCGATGCCATAACGAGCGATGAGATGGGTCGCAAAGGCGGTGATCATCTTGTCCCACTCGGCGTAATCCTTCGGCGGGGAGACGTTGGGCTTATACCAGAAGGCATGCAGCGCTGCGGGGTCGGAGGCGAGCTTCTTCGGCATGAAGCTCATCTCGACGAAGGGGCGGACGCGGGCATCGAGCAGGCCATCGTAAATCTGGTCGACGTAGGAGAAGTTGTAGGCGGAGGCGTCGTTGGCGGCTTTTGCGGCGAGGCCGGGATTTTTGGTTTTGCGGTCGGGGTCGTAGAGGCCGACCTCATCGTTAAAGATGCCGTGGAAGCGGACGGACTTGAAGTCGGTGGCCTGCTTGACCGTGTGGATGTCCTGGCGGTAGCTGTCGCGGAGCGCGAGGATGGCGCGGCCGGAACCGAAGGTCTGCTCCCAGAAATGTGGGAAGGGAGTGGTGGGTGCGCCGGCGTCTACATTAACGGTGCGGGGAGACTGCGCGTGGCCCGGGAGGGGGTTGCCGCCGAACAGCAACGGTGCGACGAGGGCAGCAAGGCAAAGGGAAGGGCGCATATTCGTTCTCCGACGCTAGGGTATCTCGAATGAGATGCGTTGACGTCTGTTAGGTGCGTCTTGCAGATGCAGGAAAGGGTGCGCCTGTTCGGAGCACCCTTTCTGAGAGGTGAAGCAGTGGGTTAGAAGCTGAAACGTGCCTGGAGGTTGACGATGCGGCCGGCAAGACCTGCGCTCGCCTGGCCGAAGGTGTTCTGGAGGTAGTTGGTGTTGACCGACGATGCGCTCAGATTGGCCTGGTTGAAGAGGTTGAAGGCGTCGGCGCGGAACTCGAGACCAGCGGCTTCACCCAGGCCCTTGACGTGGGGCAGGGCGAAGTTCTTGGTGACGGTGGCGTCGACATCCTGATAACCGGGGCCGTTGAACGAATTACGCGCAACGCCGGGCAGCGTCGGCAGACCGGAGGCGAGTCCACCGCCGGGTGCGACGGGAGCGACCGGGTTGACGAAGTACGACGAGGATGTCGCGGTGGGAGCAGTGGGGAAGTTCAGGTTCGCGCGACCCTGTTCGAACGCCGCGTTGCTTGTATTCTTGCCAGCGCCGCCGAGATAAGCCGCGGGACGCAGGGTGTTATAGGGGCTCGCGGCATAGTACAGGTTGCCACCCGGGACGTTATAGACCGCGGTGAACGGAAAGCCGGTGTGGATGTTGTAGATGCCGCTGAAGGAGAAGCCATCGGCAACCGTGTGGAGGAGGCTGTTGTTGCGGAAGAAGACAGGCTGCCACAGACCGTACAGCTTGAAGGCCTTGCCGTAGTTGAAGTCGGAGCGACCGTACGCGAGGTCCGGACGATACGGGTAGGGATCGGTGTAGTACGGGCCGGAGCCGGTATCCATGGTCTTTGCGTAGTTGAACTCGGCGTCGAACTGGAAGCCGTGGGACATCTGGTGCTTTAGGCCGACGAGCAGGGAGTTGTTGTTCGAACTGCCGTTGTTGCCGAACTGCTGGACGTTCGCGACGAGCGGGTTTTGCGCCTGACCCTGTGCGAAGGCATTGGCATAGAGGAACGACTGCACGATGAGGTGACGGGTGTTACTGCCCTGGTAGCCAATCGTTGCGACCAATTTGTGGCCGAGATCGATCTGCGTATCGAGCGAGAAATGCTGGGTATAGATGGTCGGCTGGGTGGGCTGGAAGTCGACAACGGAGGCGCCCCCCGAGAGGGGCAGGTTGGCGGAGTTGAAGCCGCCGATGGCGTTCGGATTGGGCGGGTAGCCGAACAGCGAGTGGGAGTCGCTCGCAATGCCGTAGACGATCCGTGGATCGATGTTGGCAACGCCGTTCGTCAAGCTGCTGCTGTTGAAGGAGGCGTTCAGGACGTTCGGCGGGTTGCCGGCGGAGTTACCTGTGATGGCAATTTCAGTCTGGTTAAAGTTGAGGCCGTAACCACCGCGCACCACTGCTTTGCCGTGGAACATGTCCGGGCTGAAGGCGAAGCCAAACTGCGGGCCGAAGTTGAGCTTCTGCGAGTTGGTGAGGCTGCCACCGTGACGAACGGTAAGACCGGTGTAGGTGGCGGCGCCGCTGCCAAGCTGGACGACGCCGAGGTTGTTCTGCTTGGAGTAGTAGGGCGCGAAGTAGCTGTAGCGCAGGCCGGCATTGATGGTGAGGTTCGGCTTCGCCTTCCAGTCGTCCTGGATGAAGGCGCCCCAGAGGTTCTCGCGGTCGTCCTGGCGGGCGGTCGTGGGGGTGCCGGTCGTGGGGTCGAAGCTGCCTGCCTCGGAATGAGGTGCATCGTTGAGGAAGGCCCAGATGTTGTAGAAGTTGTAGCTCGGACGTGCGGAGTAGGTGGGGTTGTTGAGGTACTGAAGCCGCGTCAACTCGCCGCCGAACCGTACGCTGTGGTTGTTGAAGATTTTGGTGGCAACGTCGCGAAAGGTGTACGTGTGCTGGTTGAAGTTGCTGGGGCCGGGTGCGCCAAACGATTCGAGAGCGCTGTTGCCGGTCAGGCTTCCGATGCCGTCCACCTGGGAAGTCGGCAGGCCGAACGGTTCCTGCGGGTTGCTGGTGATTTCGTTCCAGCGCCAGCCTGCATCGTTTGCCCGCGCTTCGTTGAGGAAGGTCGGGGAGAACACATGGTTATAGATGACGGTGTAGGCGTCGTTGGTCTGCTGATGGTGGTAGAGGTTATAGGCGCGCGCAGGGCCGTTGTACGTGGTCGTCGAGAGAGGGACCCAGTAAATGGCGAAAGCCAGGTGGTCCTCTTTCGTTACGTCGCCGTCGAGGCGGCCGTTGTATTGCTTGGCGCTGATGGTCGAGGGGACCGCGGTGTTGAACAGGGCAATGTCACCAACGTTCGACAGACCGCTTCCGACTCCGGGGTTGGTCGAGTTCTGCCAGGTGAGGTCCTGGGTGCCGCGTGCGCTGGTGAGCGGTGATCCAAGGTTCAGCCCCTGACCGGGGACGGTGCGGCAGTTCTGGTTTTCGACAAGGCCGATATCGGCGCAGGTCTGTTCGACGAGCGTGCCAGACGGTGCCGCGCCGGCGAAGTTGAGATAGGTAGAAGCGATGCTGCCAGCCGGCGCAAGGGCGCGGAAGGCGGCGGTATCATACCACCCGGAGCTGGTCGAGATAGAGTTCTGTGGTTCTGTTTCATAGGCGAAGAAGGCGAAGAGCCTGTCCTTGAGGATCGGTCCACCAATGCTGCCGCCGTACTGGTTCGAGCGCTTGGTGTCGCGGTTCAGGTTACGCTGGGCCGGCGTACCGGCGTTGAAGGTGCCGGGGCCGTTGTAGGGCTGGTAGGCATTCAGGCCGGGACGGTTCGCACGAAAGAACAGGCTGCCATGGAACTGGTTGGTCCCGGTCTTCGAGGTGATTTCGATCTGGGCGCCGCTGAAGCGGCCGTTCTGTGCGTCGTATTCGTTCGAAACGATCTTCATGCTGCCGATCGAGTCTTCGGTCGGCGTGATGACGGAGGTACCGCCCCACACGGCGCTGGCGGTGCTGATGCCGTCGATCGAGATGCCGTTGGTCTCGTACTGCCCGCCATTGGCGTTGGCCTGAGGACCGTTCTCGGTCGAGAAGATGCCGGAGCCACTGCCGCCCGGACCCTGGCTGCCGGGAAGATTGTTGCTGCCGCCACCGGAGCCCTGGGAGCCATCGCCGAAGACGCCGGGCGCAAGCTGGACGAGCGAGAAGATGTCGCGTCCGGGCGAGGGAAGGTGCTGGATCTGGTTTGAATCGACCTGGCCGCTGGTGGAAGCCGTCTCGGTATCGAGAACCGCCACTTCGGCAGCATCGACGTTAACGGTCGTCGTCGTCTCGCCGAGGGAGAGCTGGACGTTGAGCGAATTTGCCTGCTCGGGGATGAGGTGTACGTCCCCGAGCAGCTGCTGCTTGAAGCCGGCGGCGGTGGCTGCGAGTTTGTAATGGTCCGGAGCCAGCGCGTTGAAGTTGTACACGCCGCTGGCGTTTGAGCTTGCCGTGAAGGTGCGGCCGGTGTCGAGGTCGGTGAGGGTGAGGGTGGCGTTGGGGATCGCGGCGCCGGTGGTGTCAGTGACCGTGCCCTGGATGGACGCGCGGAACTGCGCGTGGGCGGCGGTGCCGGCCATGGCAAAGGCGGTCGTGATCATGGATGCGCGGGTGAGCGCGCCGAGGGTATTGCGTTTCATGGAGCCTCCGAAAGCGGTGCTGGTGCGGTGTGCCTGTACGCGACACTTCTTTTAGGCAACCGATTGCCTAAACCATTCGAGTTGTAGTGAATCGGACATTCGACTGTCAAGCATCGGTCGAATGATTCTTGTTGAGGGGCCCATAAATGCCTGCTTAGATGCGTGTGGGAGACTAAGTGGGATGAAACAGGTTCCAGTCAAGACGGCCAGTCTGAAAATGGTGGCAGAGCGGGTGGGACTCTCTGCCGCCGCGGTTTCGCGCGTTCTGGCCGGGGCACCGGCTGCAAAGTCGATCCCGCTCTCGACCCAGGAGAGGATCTTCGCGGCGGCGAAGCTCCTGAACTATCGCCCGAACCTGCTGGCGCGCTCGCTGCGTCGGGGGCTTTCGCACGTGGTGGGGGTGCTGGTGCCGGAGCTTTCTGAGGGATACACGACCCTGGTGCTGGCCGGGCTCGAACAGGGGTTGCTGCAGGCAGGGTACTTCTACAACCTCGTCAGTCACCATCACAGTACGGAGCGGATCGAGCAGGCGCAGCAGATGATGATTGAGCGGGCGGTGGATGGGTTTGTGGTGGTCGACACGCTGCTGCACAAGCACCCCCGTTTGCCGACGGTGTCGATCTCGTGCCCTGACAAGAATGACTGGGTAACCAGCATTGTGCTGAATCACAGGCGAGCCGCGGAGCTTGCGATCGACTACCTGGCGGGGCTCGGACATCGCAACATCGCGTGGATCAAGGGGCAGAGCTTCAGCTCTGACACCGAGCCGCGATGGCAGGCGATCGAGGCGGCGGCCGCGCGGGCGCATATCCGGATTCAGCCGGCGCTGGTGGTTCAACTGGACAGCGATCTGCCCTCGCATGAGCCCGGGTACTTTGCTGCTCAGAGGATTCTGGCGTCGAAGGTGCCGTTTACGGCGATCTTTGCATTCAACGATGTGTCGGCGATCGGTGCAGTCCGGGCGCTGCACGAGGCCGGGCTGCGGGTGCCAGGAGATGTGTCGATTATCGGGTTCGACGACGTGCAGTCTGCGGCGTTCCAGAATCCGCCGCTGACGACGGTGCGCCAGCCCCTGCGCAAGATGGGGATGCTGGCCGCGGAGGCGATCGTGCAGCAGATCGCTTCGTCGTCGGAGCGGCCGGTTTCGCGCCGGGTGGTAGTAGACCCGGAGCTGGTGGTGCGCGAATCGACGGCGCTGCCGCCGTCCGGTGCCGGTGAGATGACGAACTGAGGTCGCGCTACTTTGAGGCTCCGGGCTCGGCCTCGGCGTTGCGCTGGGTTCGTATCCACTCCGCGCCCTGCCGCTGTGTGAGCTTCTTGCGTGGGATCAGGAGCAGCTTCCACAGGACGTAACCCGGCGCGGTGGCAAGTGCCTTGAACGAGCTCGCGGGATTTGCGGACAGGCCCGCGGCGACGCCGACGTAGAGCAGGGCAGCGAAGAGGCCAAGGCCCGCGTAGAGCCGCGACCAGCCGAGCGGCAGCAGCAGGCAGACGAGCAACAGCGCGACCTGCGTGGCAAGCGGCTGTGCCAGCAGGTCGAGCAGAGGCTCCAGAAAACGCAGACGACCCTGGCAGACGGAGCGAACGAGCCTGGCAGCCCAGTCGCGACGCATGCGGGACCGGCCGCCCTCCCAGCGGGCACGCTGGGTCTGCGAGGCGCGGGATTGTTCAGGCATCTCCCCGAAGACCGTTGCGTCGTCGACGAACTGGACCGGGATGCCGGCATCGATGAGGCGCAGGTGGTATTCGAGATCCTCGACCAGCGAATTGGCGGTATAGGGCACGCCGGCGAGAGTGGCGGCAGAGAGGGCAAAGCCGTTTCCGAAGATGCCGCAGGAAAGTCCGATGCGGCTGCGGCCGCGTGGGCGCAATACGTTCATGCCAAGCAACGCGAGTGCGGAGAGGCGGGTGCGAGCGTTCGCATCGGCGTTTCCTACCTCGTAGCGGACCTGGAGGGCACTGGCTCCGGCGCGCAGCGTCTCGATGACGGTGCGCAGCAGGTTCGGTGAGACGACCGAGTCTGCATCGATGACGAGGACCGCGTCCGCTCCCAGCGAGAGAGCGTGGTTGAAACCGTAGTCGAGAGCGTATCCCTTGCCCCGCGTGCCCTCGAGCGGCAGCACGCGGGCACCGGCCTGGGCCGCGTTTTCGGCGGTGCGGTCGGTGCAGTTGTGCGCGACGACGAAGACTTCGACCATCGGGTTAGCTTCGTGCAGCAGGCTGCGAACGCAGGTGGCGATCAGCTTCTCTTCGTTGTGAGCGGGGATGACGACGGCGAGGCGAAAGACGGTTGTGGAGCGCCTGGCGGGACGGCGCACCGGAAGCGCAGCGGCGAACGAAAGGACGAGTAGCTCGACCGTCAGGGGGAGGGTTACGGCGGTGAGTGCCGCCGCAGCGAGGAGCAAAAGCAGATGGAGCATCATGGGGCGGCCTGCCAGTCGAGCACTGTCATCGAGAAGGGCGGAAGGTTGTAGGGTGCGCTGGGGTTGAAGCCGCTGAGCGTGCGCTTGATGGGCGCGATCTGTGCGGCGAGTTCGTTGGTTTCGGTGAGGGTTGATCCGGTGAGTCGGGTTTCGGTGACGTTCGGCGAAGGCCTGCCGGCGCCGGACAGCGTGACAGGGAGGCCGCTGGTGCGGCTGAGGTTGATCAGAATCAGGGTACGGTGGGCGCCGTCGCGAAAGGCGAAGGTCTGCAGCAGGTGCGGATGGCCGGGCCCGATGGAGTCGTTGCTGCTCGACGCCTCGTACCAGGTCGGGTTTGCACCCGTCAGGTGAGTGGCGAGTTCCTCAGGAAGCAGCCCCTGGTTGAGGAGTTGCTCGGCCAGGTAGGTGGGGCGGCGGAGGTTGGTCGGCCCTCCCATGTCGATCACCGAACCCCACAGCGGCACGGTCTTGCTGCCGTCACCGGGCTCGGAGAACTGGTTGGCGAACTCGGGCAGGGCGAAGAGGCATTGGGTCGTGATGCCAAGTTCCCGCAGCATCAGCAGCATGTGGTCGGCGAGGGCAATGCCGGCACCGAGCGAGGGGACCACGCGGTCGAGGTCTGACTGCGTAATCGTGTTGTTCGTGCTGGTCGAGGTTCCCAGGTTGACCTCGTAAACCGCCGATACGGTCGGATGCGGTGCGGCGCGGGTCGCGGCGACCTGCTGTGCCATAACCCCGGTGGTGTCTTCGAGTTCCGGTTCGGCGAACATGGCGCCGAAGATGGCTTCGTTCGACGAGGCGTCGTTGAACTGGCCGAAGAGGTAGGGGGCGAAGGAGACGGAGTCCTGCTGGTTGCTGGACCTGAGCTCCTGCGGGGTGAGCCAGGCGTTCTCCGCCTGGGCTCCCATGATGAGATCGAAGGACGGCGCCTTGAAGTCGGCGGACTGGCGCATGGCGCCGAAGATCTGGTTGGTGCGGCTGCTGTACGCGGCCGGATCGGCGAGGGACGCGCCGCCGTAGGTGCCGGCATTCCACATCTCGTTGCCGAACTCGAGGTGGATGACGGGAAAGACGGTGGTCCAGGCGGCTTGCTGTCCGAGAGACGCGCGGATGGCTCCGTATGGTGATTCGGGTGGGCCTGCGAGGTACTCGATAAGATGGCGGGCCTCCGCGGGGGAGAGAGTCGCGGGCAGGGTGTACCAGGGCTCGGCATGGATCGCCTGGGCGAGCCTTAGGGCGTCGTGCAGGCCGATCGGAATGTCTTCCTGGCGGGCGGTTTTGTAGAGCGACCCGCCGCGGCGGCGCGCGAATGGCGGGGCCAAGAGGTCGTCGAGCGTGCTCCCAAACCCGGTGCCGTTATCCATGAAGCGGATTACGCCGGGCCTGAGCGCGAGCAGAGTGTCGACGACTTCGTCGCGGAAGGCGGTGTTGTTTGTTGCTGAGCCGTCGATCCGTTCGAACTGCACGTCATCGAGCAGGTACGTGGTCTGCGTGGCGGAGAAGGTGAGTGCCAGCGCGCCCAGGGCGTGGCCGTCCTCCGCGATGGGAAAGTCGAAGCGGTAGTCCTGCCAGGAACCAGTGAGGGGAACATCTTTCGCAAAGTAGACGTGATTTCCGGGACGGCTGTCCTGGCGGGAGAAACTCACTGGCAACGCGGGATTGCCGGCAAGCAGCTTGGCGCGAAACTGCAGGCGGTAGACGCCGTGCAACTGCAGAAAGGAGCGCCCGGCTGAGGTGTCGAAGTAGGAGGTGACATCGGCATGCTGGCCCGGCTGTGAGGCATCGACGCGCAGTGCCTGCTTGCCGCGGGTCGTAGGCGAGAGATCGCGAAACTCGGTTGTGATCGTGGAGCCACTGTCCAGCTTGGTCCACCAGCCGGCCTGCGCATCTCCGGGCTTGTCCGAGCGCACCAGCAGGAAGTCGCCGGCAGCGAGGCCCGGACTGGAGACCGAAAGCCGCAGGGTCATTGCGGCGGAGCTGTTTGGTCTTTCGCTGCCCAACACGATGCCGGTTGCTCCCGTGGAGGCGCCTGAGAGGATCTCGTACTGCGCGTGATCGAGGAAGCCCGCAGGCCATGACGAGTACTGGTTCTCATCCGTGCAGGTGGTCGGGGTGACCGACTTGCAGCGCAGGATCGACTGCCAGGTTTCGCCTTCGAAGCCCGGGTTGCGCGAGACCAGGTTCCTGAGCATCATGCCCGAGTCGTAGAAGGTCTGGCCGCTCAGGTTGATGCCGAATCGCTTGACGCCGCTCCGTACCACTTCAGGCCCGATGGCGATGTCGGTCACACCGGTCGCATTGTCTGAGGCGATGGGGATGCCGGGGTGCAGCAGCGAATGGAGCCGGGGCGACCTTGCCGCGGTACGCAGGGCGTGATGGCCTGCTACCGCCGCCACGGCGAGAACTGCGCCGAGGGCGAACAGGGCAGCGGCGCGAAGACGACGATGCGTGAGCGTCCGCGGAGCTCCCCAGCTTTCGCCGGCACTGTCCCGAGTTGAGAAAGCAGCGATCATAAGCGTGCACTGCGAAAGCATCTTCGGCGGCGGCAATCTCCTGTCTTTGCGGCGGTGAGCTGCGATGAAGCCGAAGCCGCGTAGTACTCCCTACCTGATGGGACGCTGTTCCTGGAGTGCGGTCAATGCAACTGCCGTGTAGTGATGTGGCCCTATGCCCGGCTTATCGGCGAGACTTGCAGTAAGGTCAGGGCAGGAGCGACAGGTGCTGACAGGATGGAACCAACCCGTAACACTGCTCCCGATCGGGCCGAACGCGGTTCAGCTCTGGCGGCTGAACCTGCTTGCCGGCGATGGCGGGCCCGAAATGAACCGGCTCACTTCGGTCCTGAGCGAGTCCGAGAAGCACCGAGCCGCCGGGATGAGAGTCGAGTCCGTGCGGGCGGAGTTTGTCGCGGCACGCTGGCTGCTCCGGCATTTGCTGAGCCGCACGATGGATGTCGATCCCAGGTTGATCGTGCTTTCCGCCGGCAAGAACGGCAAGCCCTGCCTGGCAACCCCGGCCGGACTTGAATTTAATCTGTCACACTCGCGCGGGCTCATCCTGCTCGGAATCTCAACGGCTGGGCCGATTGGAGTCGACGTCGAGTTCATCAATTCCGCGTTCGCTGGTTCGCCGGAGATGCTGACCATCGCGCAGGCGACGCTTCCCCGTGCAGACGTGCTTGCGATCGAAGGCGCCGTTCGAGGCGGGGAACGGGACCTCGCCTTCTACCGGGCATGGACGAGGCATGAGGCAGTGGGGAAGGCGGACGGCCGCGGAATCGCCGAACCCTTTGACGCTCGGACGTCCCGTCAACTCTCGAGTCGATTCATCATCAACGAGGTGGATGCCGGAGTGGAGCATTGCGCCGCCCTTGCAACCACCACCGGGCAGGGCGACACAGCACTTCTTGATGCGACCGTGCTGTTCGCCAGGGAAAAGGCTGTTAAGTACCCGTACACGGCTCAGCCGGAATAGTCGTCGTTACCTTCAGGGGACCGCTCCAAGCCAAAGTGCTATTGGTGCGACCCTGGCCCATGGCTACGCTCCTCTCAGGTGGCGAGCACGATGGAACAGGTTTCACAACATGGCTGGAAAAGGTCCGGCGGTAGCGGGTCCGGCAAGCGCAACCCCGAGAACGATACGGTCGCGCTGTTTGGGCTGCCGATCACCAACGTCAACATGGTGCAGGCGGTAGGCCGGGTTGAACAGTACATTCAGTCCGGCAAGGTGCATCAGATCGCGACCGCCAATCTCGACTTCGCCCGCAACGCCCTGCGCGACCCATACCTGCATCGCATCATCTGTGAATGCAGCATGGTGCTGCCGGACGGCGCGCCCATGCTGTGGGCGTCGAACATGTTTGGCGCGCCCCTGCAGGAACGGGTTACGGGCGTTGACCTTGTGCCGGAGCTGGCGAAGCTCTCAGCCGAGCGCGGCCACGGCATCTACTTTCTCGGCTCTTCAGAGGAAAGCTCGCAGAGCGCCATCAGTCTGCTGATGAAGCGCTACCCCAAGATGAACATCGTCGGCCGTTCATGCCCGCCGATCGCACCGCTCGACCAGATGGACGATGCGAAGATGCTACGCGAGATTCACCAAGCCAAGCCCGCAATCATCTTCATCGGCTTCGGCAACCCCAAGCAGGAGATCTGGATTCACCGCAACAAGGAACGTCTCCCACCTTCGGTGGTGATCGGGATCGGCGGAGCGCTCGATATGATCGCCGGCAAGCTGCGCCGCGCGCCACGCTGGGTGCAGACCCTGCAGATGGAGTGGATGTACCGCATGGCGCAGGAGCCCGGCCGTCTGATGCCGCGTTACGCGCGGGACGCGAAGGCGCTCTTCTCGCACCTGCCGCGAGGTCTAATGGCGAATCGCATGCAGCCCTTCGAACGCCGTCAACGTGGTTCGATGGTCGAGGTGCGCATGGGCACGCGGGTGTTCGTCACGCCGGGTAAGATCGGCGATCGTGCAAGCAGCCTGCTGCTGCAGGAGGCAAAGGTGGCAGCAGCAGCGGGCGAAAACCTCGTCGTGGATATGGCCGCGACGCTGCGTATCGAAGCCGAGGGCATCGGTGGGCTGCTCGATGCTCGCCGCCTGATGCTCGATAAGGGGCTCTCGATCTGGCTCTCAAGCATGTCGATCTCTGTTCGACGCGTGTTGCAATTCTCCGCAGTTGCCGATCTGTTTCATGTCGCTCCGACTGTCATCGCGGCACTCCAGGCGAGCCAGGCAGCTCAGCTTGCTGCCGAGCCGGTTGCGCCGCTTGTCCCGGCGGAGCTGCTCGTGGCCCCGGCCGCGGTAAAGGCAGACATGCCGAGGTACCCGGCACCTGCCGGTTGACGACGAAAGGTGCGAACGCCATGTTGGATTTCTACAACTTAAGGGGATTGGCTGGACTGAGTCGGGGATGGTCCCGGCCCATCGATCTTGCCTAGGATGAACAAGGGACTGAGAGATTGAGGGTTGCCAGGATGAAGTGCCGCACGACACGGAATCGATCGGTTGCATGGCTGCTGGGCGGGATGCTCCTGCTGGGCCCCGGCTTTGCCGCGTCCACTCGCGGCCAGGCGCAGAACGACCCCGTCGCCGCGCCGGCTGACATGCAGCCGAACCCGATCGCCGCGCTGCGAGCCTTCGAACCACCCGCAGGAGCCGCCTACGAGCTGGGCCGGGGCGACGAGCTTCAGCTGGACTTTGGTGGCCGTGTGGAGCTCAACGGCAAGCGCATCGTGGGGCCGGATGGACGGATCACGTTGCCGATGGCGGGCTCGATCATGGTCGCGGACAAGACGCGTGAGCAAGCCGCGGACGCGATCGTCGAGGCGCTGAGCAGGTACTACTCGAACGTCTCGGTCACGGTCGGTGTGGACAAGTACACCTCGAACCGCGTGCTGTTGCTGGGTGCGGTCGAAAAGCCGGGGATCATCACCTTCGACACGCCTCCGACGCTGCTTGAGGTCGTCACGCGGGGCGGTGTGCTGGCTGGGGTGAATCCGATGACGCCGACCAAGATGCCGACCGTTCCGGAGCGCTGTGCGATCTACCGCGGCTCCGACAAGGTGCTCTGGGTGGACCTGAAAGCGTTGCTGACCTCCGGCAGCCCGCTCGCCGATCTGCGCCTGCGCCGGGACGACGTCGTCTACGTTCCTTCGATCCTCGACCGGACCATCTCGGTGCTTGGGCAGGTGCAGCATCCCGGCGCCCTGCAGCTTGAGAGCACCAGCACCCTCACCAAGCTCCTCGCGCAGGCTGGCGGACTGACCGAGCAGGCCGGCCAGTACCCGAAGATCAGCATCATCTCTCCGGCTTCGGGAACAACTCGCGTCGTCTCCTTCAAGTCTTTACTTCAGCCGGGTCCGCTGGACCTTACTCTCAAGCCCGGGGATGTCATCTTCGTGCCGGAGAGCCGCTTCAGCCGCGTCTCGTATGTGATTGATAAAACGTCTCCGCTGGTTTCAATCTTCACCGCTTTCGCGTTTCTTCAGCAGTAATTCGGCATCATGAAAAGGATTGGATGAGCTCTCCGAGCCAAAGACAGGAATTTCAGGCAGCGATCGCAGCGAGGCTTCGCCTCACACCGTTCGGGCCGCCTGCTGCTTCGACGGGGAGCGATGCCCCGCCGCCCGAGCCTCCGCGCTTTCGCCCGCAGATCATGCGAAGCGTGCGGATGCACCCGGTTGCCGCAGGGCTGGTGGCGGTCGCCGTCGCATTCTTCATGGTGTATTACGCCTTCCAGCAGGTCCAGGTCTACCAGGCGCAGAGCCTGGTGTATGTGGAGCCGGTGGTGGCCCGCAATCTGAACGAGCAGGGTGCTCCAGGGTTCGATCAGTTTCGTTACGGCTCGTTTGTCGATCAGCAGATGCAGACCGCCATGCGCCCCGACGTCCTGACAGCCGCGCTGCGCAGCCTGCCTGCGGGCACCTGGCGCAAGCCCAAGGAGACCGAGCAGTCAGCCGTGCTGCGGTTGCAGAAATCCCTGGTCGTCGAGCGCCTGCTGACCAGCTACCAGATGTCGATCAAGCTCAAGGCGGATAGCGCTCAGAGTGTGGCGGCCGTGGTCAACGCGGTTACCAACGCCTACATGCAGAGCGGCCGCAACGATGAACTGAGCATGTCGCGCGAGCGGCAGGTGCTGCTGACCGAAGAACGGCAGCGCATCAGCGAGCAGCTGGATGCGGATCAGAAGGAACAGGCTGCGCTCGGAAATAAACTCGGGGTCGCCAATCCTGAAAACTCAGCGACCAACCCATTCGACGCGGAGACGGCGAATCTCCGGCTGCAGCTTGCGACCGCTCGCCAGTCGCGTGACGTGGCGCAGGCACAGCTTGCGTCCATCTCCGGGCCGGAAGCGAGTCACCGCTCGGGCCTCACGGCGGCGGCAGACGAGACCCTGACAACCGATCTCGGGCTGAGCAGCATGAAGTCCTCGGTCAATGCACGGCGTGCGCTCTTGCAGAGCCAGATGGCCGGGCTCACTCCAAACAATCCCACCTACCGCCAGGATCAGGACGAGCTTGCTGACCTCGACCGCTCGGTTGAATCGATGAGCGCGCAGATGCGCAGCCGCGCCGAGCACCGCATCGAAGACCGGCTTCGCACCGAACTTCAGCGCACCGCCGATGTCGAAGCCCAGTTGAACCGGCAGCTTTCGGCTGAGACGGCTCGGGCCGCGGGGGCGGGCCCGAAACTGCAGCGTGCGTCTGAACTCGGCGTCGATATCCAGCGGCTGCATGCTCAGTACACCAGCGTGGATGACGCGCTGAATGCACTCGAGCTGCAGACCAACGGTCCTGCGATGGCGCACATCGCGCTCACAGCGGCCGTTCCTGCAGCTCCTGAGCCGAGCCGCCGCGGGCTCTTCCTGATGGCGGCGGTACCGTTCGGCTTGCTGTGCGGAATCGCGACCGCGGTGCTGCTGCGCACGCGGGATCATCGGCTCTACATGGCCAAGGACCTCGAAGAGCTGATCGGTTTCGCGCCCATCGCCGTCATGCCTTCGCGGGAAGACGTCGCTCCGCGCGTCGCAGATCAGTACGTGTTGCGCCTCGCAGCCGGCATCGAGCACGCCTACCGCACCGACGGCGCGCAAACCTTTATCGTGACCGCGGTCAGCGGCTCAACCGACACCGCGGCACTGCTGCAGGCGCTCGCGAACAAGCTTGAGCACATGCGCCTGGAGGTAGCGGTGCGCCGCGCCGGTGAGCTCCTGATCATGTCGCGGGAATCCGCGGAGTATCTCGCGCATCACGCGCAGGCAGTGCCTCCCCAGCAGCACACGAGCGAAGGGGTGGCGGCCGCGAAGCTGCAGCGTTTGAAATCCGAACACGCTATCGTTCTGATTGATGGTGCCCCGCTGCTCCATTCGGCCGAGACCGAGTACGCTGCGCGCTGCGCCGACGCGACCATCCTGGTGATTGAATCGGGGGTTACGCTGTCCGAGGAGGTCACGGACGCGACCGCACTGCTGTCCCGGATGCGGGTCAGCGGGATCGCCGTGGTACTTTCCGATGTCAAGCTGAAAGATGCGGACCCCGCCTTCCGCCAGGCGGTGATGCTTGCGGAGCGGCGGAATCTCGAGAATGCCGCACCTGCCCGCCAGGCAGGCGACCCGCAGGTCGATTCGAACGACACACATCAGGCGGTCGCCGAGACAGCCGAAGAAGTCGCTCATGGAGCGCCAGGGTCTTTCGAGCCCGTACATGCAGCTTTCGATCCGATCCTCGAGAGCACTCAAGAGGGTCCACTCGTCGCACTGACATCGGAAGCGTACGAGCACGAATACGGCGCCGACGACACGGGTTCGCAACCAGCTACGGCCGCAGGCGCCCGGCAGGACGTGGCCGAAACTTCCCTTACTCTGATCGGCGCAGAACCTGTCTTCGCCCCAACCGCCGAAGTAGTCGAGGTCCTCGGAGAGCACGCCGTGCATTCTAAATACTTGGATCCAGCCGAGTCGGCGGCTAACTCAGTGACACTGATGGCAGAAGCAAACGACACCCTTGCGCCAATCCACGGGTATGATCGCTTCCACTCACCGGAAGCAGAGTTCTCCGAGGGCGTCTCCCAGGAGCCGTATGACGCGAGCGCAGCTCCTCTGGTTGCCGCGCTGCCGCTGACACCGCTCCTTCTCGTGCCGGAAGCCATGCCGTTCCCCCAAGGGTCGGAGCCCATCGCGCCGCTGCATCAAGATCCATCTGCGATCGAAGAACCCGTTGCCGCCGAAGCCGTAGAACTCGAGCCGGTCAGCACCGAGCTGATCCCGGTCGCAACCCCTAGCCTGGCCCCGTCCCTCGTTGCGGCAACCGAGGCCGCCCCAGCCGACTCCATGGGAACGCTGTTCGACCGTGAAGATCGTGGAGGCACCATTCCGCCCTATACTCGATCGAGGATTCGCACGACATTCAAGGAGCAGGAAGTGAACGCAAAGACGGCGTGGTTCAGCAAACTCTTCCGCGGCGATCCTTCTTCGACTCCGCGCATGCTCCCTGCGGAGCAAGTGCCTGGGACCGATCAATTCTCTGCACGGAATGCCACATCAAACCAGGCAGTGTACGCCGACCGGCCCCAGCTTGAGGACCTGCTGCGGCGCATCAACAGCCGCGCTTACAAAGTCCCGGGACGCGAGTTCGATACCCCGGGTGTCGCGCCGCTCAGTGAGCGCACACCTGCGCCTGCACAGATCGACGAGGCCGCGGCGATCGACTCCCTGATCAACGGCGAAGAATTGGATCTTGCAACACGCCGGCAGCCCTTGCCTGTCCTGCAGGGCGGCAATGGCGCCACGGGCCAGGCGGTTGCGCGCCGCGACGCCGTTCAGCCCATCAACGAGGAAGGCTTCGTCCGCGAACTTGAGCGTCTCTCCACCCTCAAGGCACCTATCTGGCCTGCGAAGGCCAGCGGACGCAATCTCAGCGGAGCCCGCGCTCGCGCCGCAGCCTCCCGCAGCTTCGGGTCCGATCGCTCAGTGGCCAAAGATCTCGACAGCCGCATCCATTCGCTCACCAATGGGTCCTCGCGAGTCGATCGTGCGCGATCGAATAGCTCGCAGCGCGCCGCCAGCCGTCTCGACCCCATTGTGCCCCTGCGCGCCGAACCCGCACCCTGGCATGAACGCCTGAGCTCCATGCGGCCGGCTGCGCCATTGCCCGCGTCAACGGCCGCAACGGAACCGTCCGGAATGCGCCGGGTCGCTGCACCGCGTCTCCTCGAGCCCCACCTTGTGGTCCCGATCCCAGCCGAACAGCCCGCGTCAAGCCCCTCAGTCGAGCCCGAAACGATCACCTCCCGCGCACCGGAGGCTCTCGCTGCGCTCGCCGCCGCGGCTCCTTCTGCAGCCGGCCCGCGTGGGCTCACGCGGCGCTGGGGGCTGCTCAGCCAGTACGATCCCACGGCCGGCGCTCCTTCAGACGCGACGCGCATGCACCGTGCGCAGGCCCGGAGCCGGCGCTTCCAGGAGCAGGATTAGATGGGGCTGAGATGCCTGACGGCATGAACGCCCACGTCGCTGCATGCGACGCATTGCTCTCCGTCGTCGTCATCGGACGTAACGAAGGCGAACGCCTCACACGCTGCCTTGCCTCCGTCGCGGCCATGCAACACCAAGGCTTTGCCCCTGAGGTCCTCTACGTCGACTCCGGCTCAAAGGACGACAGCGTCGCTCGGGCGACCGCCGCCGGCGCACGCGTCATAGTTCTCAACTCACCGCGGCCGACCGCAGCCCAGGGCCGCAACGCCGGCTGGCGCGCCGCCGCTGGCGCCACCATCCTCTTCCTCGACGGAGACACGATCCTGCACCCCGCCTTCGTCGCCGAATCTCTCCCGCAACTCCACGACCCAACCGTCGCCGTCGTCTGGGGACACCGGCGCGAGACGCTCGAAATTCCTTCGCTCTACAATCGCGCGCTCGATCTCGACTGGATCTACGCCCCCGGCGACACCCCATTCTGCGGGGGAGACGCACTCTTCCGCCGCTCTGTGCTTGAGGCCACCGGTGGCTTCGAGGAGACGCTCATCGCCGGCGAAGAGCCCGAACTCTGCCGTCGCATCACCGCTCTCGGCCTGCGCATCATCCACGTGGACCGCCCCATGACGGGCCATGATCTCGCCATCACCCGCTTCGGCCAGTACTGGCGCCGCGCCTCCCGCGCCGGCTACGCCTTCGCCGAGGTCTCAAGCCGCTACGCCCACACCTCAAACCCATTCTGGCTCGCCGAGTCCCGCGCCAACCGCAAGCGCGGCCTCATCCTGCTCACGATTCCCGTCGGCGCCGTTGCACTCTCCATCATCTTCGGTTCGAGCCTCCCTACCCTCGCCGCTGCTGCGCTCCTCGGCGCACTTGCCATTCGCACCGCCTGGAAGGCTCGCTGGAAGTCGGACGACCGCGTGGCGCTCGCGCTCTACGGCCTGCATTCGCACCTGCAACAGGTTCCGATCCTTGCCGGTCAGATTCGTTTCTGGCGCAACCAACGGAGCGGTCGACGCGCGCAGCTGGTCGAATACAAGCAACCGTAGCCGTTACAGTTGGCGCAGGCTTGCAGCAGGCACACCCAGCAACCGCGCCGGCACGCCGCCCACAACCGCTCCCGCCGGCACATCGCGCGTCACCACGGCATTCGCCCCCACCGTCGCTCCGTCTCCAATCGTCACGCCGGCCAGCACCGCCACCCCGCGCCCGATCCACACCTCGCTCCCGATCGAAATCGCTGCAGCGCGATGACCTGCATCCCGAATTGCCTTGCCATCCTCGCGCAGATGATTTGCATCCCGTACGCTGCTGTACTCGCCGATCATCGTACCTGCGCCGATCGTGATGCCATCCATCGCAACCAGATGCACGCCGCGCGAGATCACGACTCCGCGTCCCACCTTGATCGATGCGTGGTCCTGCGTCTCGAGATGCAGATCCGGGTAAAGCAGGGAACCGTCGCCGAAGCGAACCGCTCCCGTACCGAAGACTGCGCTCCGCCCCAGCACCACGACGGAGGCTGGAAGAGGAGCCTGAAGCTGTGCCGCGAGATCCCCATGCGCATGCACCCGGCGCAGGGATTCGCGAACACCGAGCGTGCCGCGCATGAGCGTCGCGATCGCGCGCGAAAGCATACCCTTCAGCGCGCTCATGCGCGTCCCCGCATTACCAGGGCACGGGTGGCGAGACCCGTCCGCCACGCGTCTCGTGCCACGCCTGGTTCATCAGGCGGATCATCGTGCGATAGTGCCGTTCGCGCTCGCGCCGCTCCGGAAGCTTGCTGAAGCGGTTCCGTGCAACCGTCGCCGTGTACAGGCACTTCTCCATCCACTTCGCCAGCCACGCGTGCCACCCATGATGCTTGCGGTAGTAGAGCAGCGTGCTGCGCATGCGCCACAGCACCACCTGCGCCGAGCCGGTCGAGAACTCCAGCTTCTTCAGCTTGCGCGAGGACTCGCCGCCGATGTGCGTGATCTTGATATCCGGCCAGTACCAGACCTCCATGCCGCCCTGCTTGATGCGCCGGCACAGGTCGACCTCTTCGTAATAGAGGAAGAAGAGCGGGTCGAACATCCCGACCCTCGCGAGCGCTGAAGGACGAATGACAGCGAAGGCACCGGGCACCCAGTCCACGCTGGCCGGCTGGCTCTCGTCCGCGAAGGTTCGGCTGAAGCGGCCGAACAGCGGCGACTTCGGGAACTTGCTGGCAAGTCCAGTCAGCACGATGAAGTCGTCGACGATACTGTGAAATGTCTTCGCCGAAGGCTGCCAGCTTCCGCCGCGGCCGGTTAGCAGCGCCCCGCCGAGCCCGCATGCCGGAGTCTCATCCATGTGGCGCAGCGCGGTCTTGAGCGAGCCGGGCGTGAAGAACGCATCCGAGTTGAGCAGGACGAAATACCGTCCCGTCGACTGTTGCAGCGCGACGTTGTTGGCCACACCGAAGCCCAGGTTGGTTGCACTCCTGACCAGCATGACCGTCGGGAACTCAATCGCGACCATCTCGATCGACCCGTCGTTGGAACCGTTATCGACAACGAAGATCTCCGCCTCGAGGTCCGCGCACTCGGCCATGGTCGAGGCGAGGCACTCGCGCAGCAGCTCCCGCGTGTTGAACGAGATGATGATGATCGAAGCCTCGACCGTGCGCGTCGGCGAGGACGTATTCATTTGCTGCGACAACGTCGTGATTGTGCTCAAGAGGCTGCTCCGGCTTCATCGGACGTTTTGACGATCTTGGTCTTCATCTTGAAGGTGTGGGCCAGCAGTTCCTGGTTTAACGGCAGGTTGTACTGATTGATGATGCGTTGCCGTGCGGAGGCACCCAGGCTGCGGCGCAGCACGTGATCCACGATCACCGATTCGATCGCCTGCGACAGGGCAGCAGCGTTCGCTGGTGGCACCAGCAGCCCATCCACCCCATGCCGGATCAACTCCGGAATACCCGCAATCGTTGTGCTCACGCAGGGCAGGCCAAGGCTCATCGCCTCCATCAGCGCCACCGGAATACCCTCAGCGAAGCTCGCGAGTGCGAACAGGTCCGCGCGTCGCAGATGCATCAGCGTCTCGGCATGCGACAGGGCATGGGTGAAGGTGACCGAATCCGCCATACGATGCTTCAACACAAAGCTCTGCAGGCTCACAAGCTCTGGTCCGCCGCCGATCATCGTCACCTGCATCGGCAGACCGCGGTCGCGCAACTGCTTGATTGCCTCGAGCAGAATCAGATGGCCCTTCGCCGGCACCATGCGTCCCGTGCAGACCAGCCGCAGCACATCATTGCGGGTATTGAACGTGATTGGCCGCGAAGGAGGGGTCAGCACCAGAGGGTCGACGCCGAGCCGCACCACCGTGAACTTGTGCCAGTCGGAAGGCGGCGTGCACGCGTAGAGCTGACTCCGGCAGAAATCGCTGATGCACAGAACGAACTTCGCGTGTGCCAGCTTCTCGCGCAGGTGATAGCTCTTGACGTTCAGCAGTTCCTCCGGCCCATGGATCGTCAGTGAGTACGGAATCTTCCACGCGATCGATGCCAGCATTCCAACCGTCGCTACCGGACCGCCGAAGTGCACATGCAAATGCTGCAGCCGCCGCATCTTCATCCAGCGGCCCACCAGCATCGCCTCGGCAAGATAGAAAAGCCAGAAGCCGCGCTGACGCAGGCTTAGACCCTTGACGGCGATCACCGCGAACAGGCCCCGCAGCAGTACGTCCGGGCGCCGCAGGCAGACCATGAGGAACCGGCGTAGCGCGCGTGCCTGCTTGCCGTCCTTGATGTAATGCGTGCGCCGCGCCTCCGTGGCTTCGACCGGCGGCAGCTCCGTACTAGGACGATCCGGCCGATTGATCGACGCAGTTTCAAGGTGCAGGCCGCGAGCCCGCAGGCCCAGCACCTCCTGCAGGAAGAACGTGTGAGAGATGGCCGGGTACTGGCTGAGCAGGTAGCCAATGCGCACCCCGCGTGCGGTCGCAGCGCTGTCGGCGGCAATGGCCGCAGTCTGCAGATCGGTATGAGTTGTATCGAGCGTGTTCACCGTATCGCCAGTATACGAAGCAGACGCGGCACTTACTGTGCCACCTAGGCCCCAATCAGATACACCGAAGGAGCCATGATGCGGCCAGCCTGATTGACACAAACACCCCGTCAATTCGACTGCTGCAACAACCTCTCACAAACTAGCCAGGAACAACAGGAGGACAACCGATAAGCCGGACAGAGCGTAAAAGGGAACACGGCCGAAGTACGGTCTGCCGCTACCGCACACCGTGCTTCAACAGGTACTCACCGCCCAGCAGGCACAGGAACCCGCACGTCAGCAGCAGGTCCTGTCGCAGCGGGCGAATGCCTTCGCGCGTCGCCCCAAACAGCGTTACCAGGTACAGCGGAAAATCCCCAGCGGCCACCGCGGCCACTGCGCCGAACAGGCCGAAGAAATGGAATGCCGTTGGAATGCCCGCGAGGATGGCGATACAGTAAGCCGCGTTTCCGAACGCGCCGTACTTCGATTTCCCCAGCGAAAGCAGCGCGGGCCCCAACGTCTGGTACATCAGGGTGTGCCACAGGCCGAGCGCAAGCAGCGGCACCATCCAGCGTGCATCGGCGAAGCGCGCCGGGTACATGCGGCCCACCAGCCAGCCGCCCCAGGTCACCATCATGCTCAGCAATATGCCGCCAAGGATCAGCGCATACATCCGGTAGCGCAGAAACCGCTCGCGAAACTCCGGCAGCGGCAGATGAATGATGCGCGAGATGAAGGGATACCCTACCTTGGTTGCGAACGCATTGATCACCGCGCGCGGTACATCCGACACCTGGAATGCAATGCCATAGATGCCGAGAATCCCCAGCGGCACCAGCTTGCCCAGGATCAGCTTGTCCGCATTCAGCGCGAAGAACCAGAACGCTGTGCCCATGAAGATCCACTTGCCGAAGTGAATGATCTCCTTGGTGCAGGAAGGGTCGAGGCTCCACCCGTTACGAACGCCCGGTACCACCCGCCGCTGGTGGCTCAGCAGTACCTTGTACAGGTTGCCCACGACGTTGCCAACCACAAGCGCCCAAACCGATGGCCAGTAAAAGGCCCAAGCCACCGTCACCACCAGCGACACGATCTGCGTCGAAAAATCGATCGCAAACAGGCGCCGAATCCCCATGTGCCGCGAAAGCGAGAGCAGGTTCGTGCTGTTGAAGCCGCTGATCATCGTGCTGAGCGCAAGCACCGGCAGCACGTACAGCAGCTTCGGATCGTCGTAGAAGCGCGCCGCCGGCCACGCCAGCAGCAACGCTACAAGCCACAACAGTCCGCCGCGCATCGCCTGCAGCGACCAGGCAGTATTCAAAAAAGTCTTCTCGTCTCCGCGCGCGCTCTGGATCACGCTCGGCTCAAGTCCAATATCTGACAGCATTGCCATGCCGACGATGACCGTGATCACCAGCGTCATCTCGCCAAAGGCCGCGGGCATCAGCATCCGCGTCAGGATCATGCTGTTGGCCACCCGCAGGCACTGCGTCGCGCCATAGCTGATAATCGTCCACATCGTCGCGCGCAGGGCACGACCCTCGAGCGCAGCAAACTCTCCCTGCCCGCTCAGGCCGGACGCAGGCTCCGCCATCGCCGCCGCCACAGTTTCAGCGGCCGTGAGCTCCCCATCGGACATCGTTGCGACATCTGCCATCAAACCGCCAGCCCTCGTCCCCATGTCCCTGCTCTGCCGAACCCTTGGGACCCCGCCAGTCTTACACTCGGCCCGACACCCAGCTATCACGGCTTAGTTGTACCCGCCAACCCCCGCTAGGCACACCCGTCGCAGGTACCGAACAGAAACAGTTCGTGGCCGGTCGTGCGAAAGCCCGGTGGAAGATCCGGCTTCAGCTCGACCGAACACCCCGGCAGCTCATACACCCGATGACAGCGGTTGCAGCGAAAGTGATGATGGTGCGCCTTGCCTGAGATCTCATACCGTGGCGTATCACCCGGAACCTCGACCCGCGTCAGCCACGCCTCTTCGAGCAGCAGGTTCACCGTCCGGTACACGGTCGCAATGCTCAATCCAGTCACCTGCTCCTGCGCCAATGCCTTCGCCTCGTCGTGCGAGAGCGGCCGGTCCGCGGTCAGGAAGGCCGCCCGGATTGCCTCTTTCTGCCGCGTATTTCTCGCCTGGGTCATAGCTGTTCCAGCCAAGTCTAGTGTGTTTCCACCCCCGCCTCAACCAGCGGAGGCTCCAACTCCGTCTTAGGCCGGCACAACGCTGCCGACACCATCGACGTCGGCATCCGCGCAATCTCCAGCCGCAGCTCGCTCCAGCGCTCGGCCGGAATGCGCAGGAAGATCTCGACAATCTCCGGATCAAACTGCGTCCCCGCGCAGCGCTTGATCTCATCCCGCGCCTCGCCGAAGGATCGCCCCTGGCGATACGGTCGGTCGGACGTAATCGCGTCCAGCGTATCGGCGATCGCGAAGATCCGCGCGCCCAGTGGAATCTCGCTCCCGCGCAGGCCGCGCGGATAGCCGCTCCCGTCAAAGCTCTCCTGGTGCGCGAAGACGATCTCGCTCGCGTCGCGCAGGAACGGAATCTTGCGCACCATCTCGTAGCCCCGCTCGCAGTGCTCGCGCATGATTTCGATCTCGCGCGCATCCAGCTTGCCCGGCTTCAGCAGCACGCTGTCCGGCGTCGCAATCTTGCCGATATCGTGCAGAAACGCGCCCCGTGCAATCACCCTCAGTTCCTCGGCATTCAGACCCATCTCCCGCGCCAGCGCCGTTGTATACGCCGTCACCCGCCGCGAATGGCCCTCCGTCTCGGCATCGCGCAGGTCAAGCGCATCACCCATCGCCTCAAGCGTGATGTCGTAGCTGCGTTCAAGGTCCTGCATTGCCGCACGCAGCTTCCGCGTCCGCGCCGCCACCATACTCTCCAGGTTCTCCCGGTACGCCGAATTCTGCCGCCGCAGCCGTCCATGCTCGGCAGCCCGCTGGATCACCGTCAGCAGCTGCGACCGCTCGAACGGCTTCAGCAGGTAATCCACCGCGCCGCGCCGGAACGCGCTTGAAGCCACATGAATATCGTGCACCCCGCTGAACATCACCACCGGCGTCGCCGGGTAGTCCACCACGATCCGGTCCAGCAGATTCAGGCCATCCACCCCTGGCAGCATCACGTCCGACATCACCAGGTCGATCGACGGATCGACCTGCAGCAGCCCCAGCGCGCCGTCCGCATCTCCCGCCGAAACCGTCGTAAACCCGCTCCGCTCAAGCACCGTGGCCACGATGCTGCGCACCGCGACTTCGTCATCCACTACTAGAACCCGTTCCTGCGCCATCCCTAGACTCTCCCGAAGCGCACTGCCGCCTGAACCCCCTATCGGCAGCCGCCCGCGAGCCTTGAGCGCGAGGATTCGCAACCCTGCACCGGCGGAACCTCCGCTAGCAGGACCCGTCCTGCGATTCAGGCTTCGACTCGGCCTGCGACTCGGCCCTCGCCGCCGCCCGCTTCGCCGCCCACTCCGGCTTCGTCACCTGCCGGCTCCGGCCCAGCGCCAGCGCCCCCGCCGGCACCTCCTCGGTAATACAGCTGCCCGCCGCAATATACGCCCCGCCGCCCAGCGTCACCGGCGCTACCAGCGTCGAATCCGACCCCACAAACACCCCGTCTCCGATCTTCGTCAGGTGCTTGTGCACCCCGTCGTAGTTACACGTAATCACTCCCGCCCCGATGTTCACCCCGTCGCCGATCTCCGCGTCGCCAAGGTAGTTCAGGTGATTTGCCTTCGACCCCTTTCCCAGCCGTACCTTCTTGGTCTCGACGAAGTTCCCCACATGCGCCCCCTCGCCGATCCGGCTCTCCGGTCTCAGGTGCGCATACGGCCCAAGCACCGCGCCGTTCTCGACCAGCGCGCCATCCAGCACACATCCGTTCCGCACCAGCACCCCGTCGCCCAGCACCGAGTTCTGCACCACCGAGTACGACCGCACCCTGCACTCGCCGCCAATCTTCGTCGCCCCCAGCAGCTGCACATATGGCTCGATCACCGTATCCGCACCCACCTCAACCCCGGCATCGATCACGCAGGTGTCCGGCCGAAAGATGGTCACGCCCTGCGCCATCAGCCGCCGCGCCGTCGCCGCCCGCATCGCCTGGTCCAGGTGCATCATCTCGGCAATCGTGTTCGCCCCCAGCACCTCGTCCACGCTCTCCGCCTGCGTCGCCACCACGCGCTCGCCCTCGGCCACCAGCATCGCGGCGATATCCGTCAGGTAGAACTCACCGTGCGCATTGTTCGTGTCCAGCGAATCCAGCTTCGTAAACAGCTTCTTCGTCGCAAAGCAGTAGATGCCGGAGTTGATCTCCTTCGCATCCCTCTGCCCCGGCGTCAGCGCCTTCTGTTCGACGATCGCCGTCACCTCTACCCCGCCCTCGCTCCGGCGCAACACCCGGCCATAGCCCGCCGGGTCCGCCGGCACCGCCGTCAGGATCGTCATCGCCGCATGCTCCTCCACATGCATCCGGCAGATCGCCTCGATCGTCTCCGGCCGGATCAACGGCACGTCCCCGCTCAGCACCAGCAGGTTCTCGGGCAGCGCCTCGCCCGTCATCGCAAAGTGCGCCTTCACCATCTGCAGCGCATGTCCCGTGCCCCGCTGCTCTGCCTGCATCACAAAGCCCACACCCGTCGCTTCCACCGCCGCCCGCACCCGCCCCGCCTCGTGCCCCACGATCGTATAAATCCGCTCCGCCGGCACCATCGTCTTCGCCGCGGCAATCACGTGGAGCAGCAGCGCCCGCCCGCCAATCTCGTGCAGCACCTTCGGCAGCTTCGATTTCAGCCTCGTCCCCTTGCCCGCCGCCATGATCGCAATCGAAAACCCATCCAGCATCGAAACCACCTCGCTCTTCAACTTAACAGTTCCCGCCCGAACGCACGAGAGCGCAGACTGAAAGCGAGAAAAACGCCTTGGCATCCGCCGCCGAATCCCACCCACTCACGGTCGAGGTGTAGCTGCGCACACCCTTCCGGCCCGATGTCGACGACCTCGATGGTTTCATTGAGGAGCGCAATGTGGGCGAAATGGATCACGGCACCCTGCAGGGCGTTCTCTACGGCTGCTTCTTCGCGAAGCGCCACGAGTGGAAGGTCTGGCCTGCCCTCGAGACGCGCATGCAGGTGTCGGCACGCGACTTTCGCATCCCCGACCTCTCGATCGCTCGCTCGGAACATCGCAGCGAACAGATTATCCGCTCCCCGCCCGTCCTCTGCATCGAGGTCCTCACGCATGAAGACACCCTGCGCAAGATGCTCCAGCGTGTTGGGGACTACATCATCATGGGCATGCGGCATGTCTGGATCTTCGACCCCAAACTGGAAAAGCGTTCGCCTGCCAACCCAACGGCAGCTACACCGAACAGACAGGCGGCACGCTCACCGCGCCCGGCACCTCGATCGCCGTCGAACTCGCCGCCATCTTCCGCGCCGTCGACGAAAACTGACGCCGCAAACAGCAAGTCCGGACCCTGGGGTCCGGACCTTTGCCTTCCGGCTCTCAATCTACTGACTTGGGCCCCCCGGTGCCGGCGCCCCGCCGGGAGGCGGCGGAATCGCGATATCGATGTTCGACACCGTCCCCAACTCCTTCAAAGGCGTTCCGAACTCCGACTGGTTGCCTACCACCACGATCGCCAGCTTGTTCACGTCCACGTATTTGTTCGCGACGCGAGCCACGTCAGCGCTCGTCACTTTTTCGATGCCGGTCTTGTACTTCTCGAGGAAGTCCGGCGGGTAGCCGTAGAGTGCCAGCGCTACCTGCTCGCTCAGAGTCTTCTCCCGCGAGTCGTAGTGGAAGATGAACGAGTTCAGCACCTGATCCTTCGCGCTGCGCAGTTCGGCATCGCTCGGTGGCACCGTCTTCAGCTTACCCACCTCGTCGAGCATCGCCTTGGTCGCAGCCACCGTGCTCGCACTCTTGGTGGCAGCGGTGACGATGAACATTCCCGGATGATCGTAGCTCGCGCCGTACGAGCCGCCCACACTGTAGGCGAGCCCCAGCCGCGTCCGCACGCTCTGGAAGACGCGCGAACCGAAGCCGCCCGAGAAGACCTCGTTCATCACGCTCAGCGCATAGTAATCAGGATTGCTGCGCTCCGTACCCAGCCCGACGATGTACACGTTCGACTGGTTGATATCGTTCTTGTCCACAAAGTTGACGCCAGGTTTCGGGTCGGCGAATGCCACCTTCGGCGCCTCGATCCTGGTCCCCGGCTTCAACCCGCCGAAAGCGGTCCGCAGCTTTGCCTCCATTGCGGCCGAATCGAAGTCGCCCGAAACCGCAACGATCATGTTGTTGGGCACGATCGTCTTCGCATGCCACGCCTCGAGGTCGGCGAGTTTGACGGCGTCGACCGTAGCGTACTCCTCCTCGCGTGCGTACGGGCTGCTCTTCCCGTACGCGATCATGGCGGCTTCGCGTCCCGCGATGTCACTGGCGTCATCGTTGCGCCGTGCGATGCCGGCGGCGAACTGGCCCTTTTCAAGCGCCAGCTTGTCGCCCTTGAAGTCGGGATGCAGCAGCAGGTCGGTCGCTAGTCCGAAGACCTGGTTGAAATCCTGCTTGAAGCTCGACCAGCGCATGGACGTCGTCGCCAGGCCGCCCCCGGTCTCGATCGACGCCGCTTTCAGCGCAAGTACATCGTCAAGCTTGTCGCCGCTTTCCGCCTTTGTCCCGCTCAGCCGCCACGTCGCCCCATACAGGCTCACCAGCCCGGTCTTGTCCGCCGGCTCGTTGCGGCTGCCGCCGCGGATCAATACCGTGCCGTCGACAAACGGCAATTCATGATCCTCTTGCAGAAAGATCATCAGCCCGTTCTCCAGCACGATCTTCTTCGGCTCAACCGGCTTGAAATCGTGCAGCGGGGGAATCGCTATCTTCTTCCAGGGCTGGACCGGCTCCTGTTGCGCCGGTTGCTGTTGTGCCAGGGCAGAGGCACTCATCGCGCCCGCCAGCATCACGCCACACCACTTCATCATCAATGGCTTGCTCTCGAATTTCTGGTTCACTGGGCACCGCCCGTTTGTGCCGGTGTGGCCGCCGAAGCCGGGGCACCCACCGGCGCCTTGAACTCAATGCGGGCGGTGGTGCGGTTGCTGGCCACGAAGCTCTTGTTTGCGACCCGCTTAATGTCGGCCTTGGTGACGGCGTCGATCTTCGCAATCTCGCGGAACATCTCGCGCCAGTCACCAAACTTCGTCTGGTAGTCCGCGAGCTGCTGCGCCAGGCCGGAGTTATCGGCCAGTCCACGCAGTTTGTCGGCCTTCTCCCGGGTCTTGTAGCGCTCGAGCTCGGCATCCGAGACATCCTCGGTCTTCATGCGCTCGAGCTCCTTGTGGATTGACGCGGCCATCTCGTCATCCGTGTGGCCGGGCAACGGGACCGCGTAGAACGCGAACAGCCCGGGATACTTGTCGCCGGGGAAGCCGCTGAAGCCCTGTGCCACGGCTGCGATCTTCTGGTCGACCACGAGACTCTTGTACAAACGCGCCGTGCGGCCGTTCGAGAAGATGTCCGTAATCGCGTCATAGACCGAGTCATCCGCGTCGCGGTAGTCGGGACGGTGGTAGCCCTCGAGGTAGAAGGGCTGCGTCGCCTCCTTGATCACGACCGACTTCTCGGCGAACTGCGGAGGCTCGACCGTGATGAGCGGCCGTGGCGGCGGGCCGGCAGGAATTGTGCTGAAGTACTTCTCAAGCATGGGCAGGATGGCCGGCGTCTTGAAGTCGCCGACGACCGCGATCACGATGTTGGCAGGCACGTAATACTTCTTGTGGAAGGCATCGGCCTCGGTGGCCGTGACCTGCGAGATCTCGCTCTCCCAGCCGACGGTGGGGCGGCCGTAGGGGTGGGCGACGTAGGCTGCCGCGAGGAACTGTTCGACGAGCCGGCCGGTGGGCGACGAGTCGGTGCGCATACGGCGCTCTTCCTGCACCACGTCGCGCTCCTTGTAGAATTCGCGGGCGACGGGCCGGCCGATGCGGCCGCTTTCCATGTAAGCCCAGAGCTCGAGCCGGTTGGACGGCATGCTCCAGAAGTATTGCGTGGTGTCTTCTGCGGTCGAGGCGTTTAGGCCCTCTTCGCCATTCTGCTCGGCGAGCTGCGCGAAGGCATTCGGGACGACGTACTTCTGCGCCTCGGCCTGCGCCGCCTCGAAAACCTTCTTCAGCTGGGCGAGCTTTGCCTTGTCCTGCCCAACGGGCTTGTCGAGTTCCATCTCGTAATCGTTGTTGGCGATCTCTACCTTGGCGAGTGCGACTTTTTCGGCGGGGTAGTTGGTCGTTCCGATCTCGTCGGTGCCTTTGAAGGCCATGTGCTCGAACATGTGGGCGAGGCCGCTCTCGCCACCGGGGTCGTTGGCCGAGCCGGCGTTGACCTCGGTATAGAAGCTGAAGACCGGGGCTTCGGGCCGCTCGCACAGGATCAGGGTGAGCCCGTTCGGGAGCACCTTGACGGTGGTGCGTTTCTCAAAGCTTGCCATGTCCTGCGCGTGCAGACCGGCGGTGCCGATTGCGATGGCGGAACAGCCCGCCAACATCCTTAACCAACGCTTACCCAAGCAGCATCCTCCGGGAGAAACCGATAGCGCCATCATAACGGCACCTCCGTTGGACTCGCGGAAACGGGAAGCGTCAGGCGGCCGTGCGGGCAGGTGCTTTCGGCGGTGGGCTTGGCTGCGGGTTCTTGAATCGTGGATGGGGGGTACTCCCCCTATTCTTGCTCAAGATCTTCAATCCATTGAAGTTAGGTCTGGATCAACTTCGCCGGAGTGATCAGGGGTCACCGGCGGATTGAGGGGAGCTTGACGAAATGAATGGTCATTCAGTAGTCTCCTCCCGTCAGCAGCAAGGAGCGAGCGACCCCATGTCGAGCAGTCACCGTCAGATCACGAAGGTCGCCGTGCTGGGTGCGGGCACCATGGGCTCGCGGATTGCGGGGCACATTGCGAACGCCGGCGTGCCGGTGGTGCTGCTGGACATGGTGCCGCCCGGAACGGCGGCGGAGGCGGGAAAGGCCGAGCGCAACAGGTTCGTGCTGGCGGCGATGGAGGGGCTCAGGAAGTCGAAGCCGGCGGCGTTCTTTTCCCCCGATTCGGCACGGCTGATCACGATCGGCAATTTTGAAGATGACATGGCGCTGATCGGCGGGTGCGACTGGATTATCGAGGTCGTTGCGGAGAATCTCGAGATCAAGCGCGCGCTGCTGGGCAAGGTGCTGGCGCACCGCAGGCCGGGTACGATCACGACCACGAACACCTCGGGGCTGCCGATTGCGGAGATCGTCGCCGGGCTCGGCGGGGACGTGGATGGGGACCTGCAGCGGAACTGGTTTGGAACGCACTTCTTCAATCCGCCGCGGTACATGCGGCTGCTTGAGATTATCCCGACGGCGGAGAGCGATGCCGGGGCGGTTGCGGTCGTCGCGCAGTTTTGCGATCAGCGCCTGGGCAAGGCGATCGTGCGGTCGTTCGACCAGCCGAACTTCATTGCGAACCGGATCGGGACGTTTTCGATGGGCAATGCGATCCGCCTGATGCAGGCACAGGGGCTGACGATTGAGGAGATCGACACGCTGACCGGCGCGCCGCTGGGCTGGCCGAAGTCGGGGACGTTCCGGCTGGGGGATATGGTGGGCGTGGATATCCTGGCGCATGTTTCGACGAACTTTGAGGCGCAGGCGGCGCGGATCAAGGATGAGCGCCCGGATGTGACGCTCGCGCCGTTTATCACGCAGATGCTGGCGAACAAGTGGCTGGGTGATAAAGCGGGGCAGGGCTTTTACAAGAAGGCGGGCAGGGATAAAGAAGGGCGGGATCTGCGTCATGTGCTGGACTGGCAGACGCTGGATTATCACGAGGCGAGCCGGCCGAAGTTCCCGGCGATCGAGATGTCCAAGCCGGTGGAGCAGACGGCTGCGCGCATCCGGCAGTTGCTGCATGCGGACCCGGCGAAGGACCGGGCGGCGGCGTTTTACTGGCCGCTGCTGACCGAGCTCTTTACCTATGCGGCGAACCGGGTGGCGGCGGATGGGTCGCAGCCGGCGGCGGATATCGTGGCGATCGACCAGGCGATGAAGACCGGGTTCAACTGGGAGCTTGGACCGTTCGAGATGATGGACGCGGCGGGGGTGCGTGAGACGACCGGGAAGATGCGGGCGCTGGGGCTTCCGGTTGCGGCGAACGTTGAAGCGCTGCTCGAGGCGGGCGGCGAAAGCTGGTACAAGGACGACGTTTCTACCGCTGCGGGACGGGTTTACTTTGACCCGCTGAGCTCGGCTTACAAGCCGGTACCGGTGGCTGACGGGGTGTCTTCTCTGGCGACGATCAAGAAGGCGAAGGGTGTGGTGAAGAAGAACCCGGGCGCTTCGGTGATCGACCTGGGGCACGGGGTTGCGGGCATCGAGCTGCATTCGAAGATGAATGCGCTGGGTGGCGATATTGTGACGTTGATTACGCAGACGCTGAAGCCGTCATCGGACGTGGTGCGGGATTTCTCGGCGTTCGTGATTACAGGGGACTCCGGCAACTTCTCCGTAGGCGCGAACCTGATGCAGCTGCTGTTGAGCGTGCAGGAGGAGGAGTGGGACGAGGTGGAGCTTGCGGTGCGGCAGTTCCAGACAATGACGCAGGTAATCAAGTTCTGCCCGCGGCCGGTGGTGGTGGCGCCCTATGGGATGTGCCTTGGCGGCGGGGTCGAGATAGCGCTGCATGCGGCGTCGCGGCAGGCGCATGCAGAGCTGTACATGGGATTGGTCGAAGCCGGGGTGGGGTTGATTCCGGGCGGCGGCGGTTGCAAGGAGATGGTGCTGCGGACGGTGGAGGCGGGGACGTCGATCCGGCCGGATGCGCGCGGGGAGGGCGTCGAGATCTTCGAGGCGCTGAAGAAGAACTTCGAATCGATTGCGAAGGCGACGGTTTCGACGAGTGCGGTAGAGGCGCGGGGACTGGGCTACCTGAAGGCATCGGACGGGATCACGATGAACCGCGAGCGGCTGGTGTCAGACGCGGCGGTGCGTGCGGCGGGGCTGGCGGCCGCGGGGTACACGGCGCCGGTGCCGCGGGTCGATATTCCGGCGCCGGGTGAAAATGCGCTGGCGACCCTGAAGCTGGCGGTGTGGACGATGCGCGAGGGGCAGTATATTTCCCAGCACGATGCGAAGGTAGCGAACTGGGTAGCGTATGCGCTGTGCGGCGGGCGCGTGACGCCGGGGACGCTGGTTTCGGAGCAGTATCTGCTGGACCTCGAACGGGAGGCATTTTTGTCATTGTGCGGGGAGAAAAAGACGCAAGAACGGATTGCGTTTACGTTGAAGACGGGGAAGCCTTTGAGGAATTAAGAGTGAGTTTGCGGCTCCGAGCTTTTCATCGATGACCTGATCGTCGATAGCTCGTAGCTGAGAGTGGAATGGCAAAGGGTCGAGGCGATTCTCGATCAGCTCATAGCTTGAAGCTGATAGCTAAGAGTCAATAAAGCGGCGTGTGACACCAGGAGTGACTAGTGCAAGAAGTTGTGATCGCTTCCGCAGTTCGTACGGCCGTGGGGAAGGCTCCACGGGGAACGTTGCGCACGACGCGGCCGGATGACCTTGCGGCGGTCGCCATCACGGGAGCGCTCGCTCGGATTCCGCAGCTGGATAAGGCGGAGGTCGAGGATGTGATCCTGGGCTGCGCGATGCCCGAGGCCGAGCAGGGCATGAACGTCGCCCGGGTGGCGAGCTTTCGGGCGGGGCTGCCGGTCACGGCCTCGGGGATGACGATCAACCGCTACTGTGCTTCGGGGCTGCAGTCGATTGCGCTGGCGGCGGACCGAATCCGTGGCGGTGGGGCCGACGTGATCGTGGCGGGTGGCACGGAGAGTATGTCGTATGTGCCGTTTGGCGGGAACAAGATCTCGGTGAATCCGTGGCTGGTGGAGAACTACCCAGGCAGCTACATGTCGATGGGGCTGACGGCGGAGCGGGTTGCGGCGCACTACGGCATCACGCGCGAGGCGATGGACCAGTTCAGTTACGAATCGCACCAGAAGGCGCTGGCGGCAATGGCGGCGGGCCGATTCGACGACGAGATTGTACCGGTGGAGGTCGAGACCTCCGTGCCAAGTGGCAAGAAGACGAAGCGCACGACGGCTCTGTTTGCAAGGGATGAGGGGCCGCGCGCGGATACGTCGTTCGAAGCGCTGGCGAAGCTGAAGCCGGTCTTTCACGCCAAAGGCACGGTGACGGCGGGGAACTCGTCGCAGACGTCCGACGGTGCGGCGGCTGCGGTGGTGATGTCGGCGGCGCGCGCGGCGGCGCTGGGGATCAAGCCGATGGGGCGGTTTGTGGCATTTGCGTATGCCGGGTGCGACCCAGAGGAGATGGGGATCGGGCCGATTCATGCGATTCCCAAGGTGCTGAAGATGGCCGGCCTGTCGCTGGATGAGATGGACGTGATCGAGCTGAACGAGGCGTTCGCGGCGCAGTCGCTGGCGGTGGTCCAGGTGCTGGGGATCGATCCGGCAAAGCTGAATCCGAATGGCGGCGCGGTCGCGCTGGGACATCCGCTGGGGTGCACGGGTGCGAAGCTGACGGCGACCCTTCTGCGCGAGATGCATCGGCGCAAGGCGAAGTACGGGATGGTGACGATGTGTGTCGGCGGCGGGATGGGTGCGGCCGGGATCTTTGAGGCGATTCACTAGGTCTTTGATTGAGGAGTAAGACATCATGGCAACTCTGACTACCCCCTCGCCAAGCTCGACACTTACGCCGGGCGGCGCTTTCCTGATTACGACGCCGACGGCGGCTTCGTGCTTTTTTCCGGAGGACTTCACCGAAGATCATCGGGCGATTGCGAAGACGACAGCGGACTTTGCGACGAACGAAGTGGTGCCGCAGTCGGATGCGATCGAGCACAAAGACTTTGCGGTGACGCGGCGGTTGATTCGCGAGGCGGCTGACCTGGGGCTGACGGCGGCGGATATCCCGGAGGAGTATGGCGGGCTCGAGTTGGACAAGGCCTCGTCGGCGATCATTGCGGAGAATATCTCGAAGCAGGGAAGTTTCTCGGTGGCGTTTTCGGCGCACACGGGGATCGGGACTCTGCCGCTGGTGTGGTACGGCAACGATGAGCAGAAGAAGAAATATCTGCCGAAGATTGCGGATGGTTCGATGGTTGGGGCGTATGCGCTGTCGGAGTCGTCGTCGGGTTCGGACGCGGTGAATGCGAGTACGCGGGCGGTGCTATCGGAGGATGGATCGACCTACACGTTGAACGGCGAGAAGATGTGGATCACGAATGGCGGGTTTGCCGACCTGTTTACGATCTTTGCGAAGTGCCTGGTGACCGAGGGCAAGGATGCGGGCAAAGAGAAGCTGACGGCGTTCCTGGTGGAGAAGGGGACGCCGGGGTTCAAGTCAGGAAATGAGGAACACAAGCTGGGGATTCGCGGGAGTTCGACGACACCGCTGATTCTGACCGACTGCAAGGTGCCGGCGGCGAACCTGCTTGGCAGGGCGGGCCAGGGACCGGCGATCGCGTTCAACATTTTGAACGTGGGGCGCTACAAGCTGGGCAATGCGGCAGTCGGTGGGGCGAAGGGCGCGTTCAACAACGGGCTCAAGTATGCGAAGGAGCGTAAGGCGTTCGGTAAGGCGATCTCGGAGTTTGGGCTGGTGCAGGAGAAGCTGGCCAATATGGCGACGGGCATCTTTGTCGGCGAGGCGATGTGCTACCGGACGGTGGGGCTGATCGACGCGGCGCTGGCGGGGATTCCGGAGGAGCAGAAGCACGACACGACGGAGATCCAGAAGCGCATCGAGGAGTATGCGGTCGAGTGCTCGATCGTGAAGGTGTGGGCATCCGAGATGCTGGACATGGTCGTGGATGAGTCGCTGCAGATCTTTGCGGGCTATGGGTATGTTGAGGAGTACCCGGCGGAGCGGGCGTATCGCGATGCGCGGATCAACCGGATCTTCGAGGGGACGAACGAGATCAACCGGCTGATCATCACGGGCTGGCTGATGAAGTCGGCGATGAGCGGCAAGCTGGCGCTGATGCCGGCGATCAAGTCGATCATGGATGAGGTGATGTCTGGTCCTGGCGAGAAGGAAGAGCGTGAGGGTGTGCTAGCGGCGGAGCACGACCTGCTGGCCGCGGCGAAGAAGTTGACGCTGTTTGCGGCGGGCGCGGCGACGCAGAAGTACATGCAGAAGATTGCCGATGAGCAGGAGGTGATGGGTGCGCTGGCGGACATGATCATCGCGGTGTACACGATGGAGTCGGCGATTCTGCGGGCCGAAAAGATCGGGGCGGCAGAGACGCATGTGAGCGTCGCGATGGCGAAGCTGTATGCGGCGCAGGCGATCGAGACGATCGAAAAGTCGGCGCGGATGGTGATTGCGGCGGTAGCCGAAGGAGACATGGCACGGACGCAGTTTGCGATCCTGCGGCGTCTGGCGAAGCACGATCCGGCGGACACGATCGCGCTGCGCAGGCTGATTGCAGCACAGGTGATCCGGGCAGGGAAGTACGCCGTTTAGAGACAACGGCAGGCGCGCCTTTGTCGCGGGCGGCGACCACTTCGTGGGGAGGTGGACCGCCGCCCGCGATGGAGGATTGCTTTCTCGACACGACTCCTGCCCGCGCGCAGCGCTTCCATTCCGCGAGGAGACTCTGTCCAAATCCAAGACGCACCTGCGTTTGGTTCTCCATCCCGTTGCGTTCCAATCCGGTACGCCGGGCAGCGTATCCCCTGAAAGGCGTACCTGGATTCGCACTGCGCGGCGCTATTTCGATTGCAACCGTTCGGAGCGGGTGCGACGATTGCACCAATCATGCTGCGATCGTTGTTTCCTGCAAGCATCACGCACTGCGTCCGCGTTACTTCCCGAGTTGCAGTGGCAGTCCTTTCCTTGTGCGCTGGTTTCGCCTCCGCGCAAGGGCAGTCCGCCCGCGTCTTTTTTCCGGCAGCGCTGCCTGCGGGGAACGCTGTCGATGCCGGACAGTTGCCCTCGTCCGAGCGTTTGACCGTTGTGCTGACGCTGGCGCAGACGCCCGCCCAGAGCGCCGCGCTGCAGCAGTTTCTGGCAGATGTGCAGGACCCGTCCTCACCGCGGTATCGCAGGTGGTTGACGCCACTTGAGTTTGCCGCGAGCTACGGAGCCACGGCCGACGAGGTTGCGGCCGCAACCGGCTGGGCCGAGGCGCAGGGGCTCAAGGTCGAAGCCGTCTCGCCGGCTAACACGCGCATCAGCGTCTCGGGATTTGTTCCGGATGTGCAGAACGCGTTCGCCGTTTCGCTGCATGAGTTTCAGCTGCAGGGAAAATTCTATGCGGGCGCCACGGCGAGTCCGTCGCTGTCGGCCGAGGCCGCAGGATTGTTCGCCGCGATGGACGGGCTCAGTAGTTCTCCGAGTCCCTCGATGAGTGCGAATGGCAGTGCGATGAGCTTCGCGGCGCTTGGCGACCTCGTCGATGGGAACACGCCGTCGATTCTTCCGCTGGCTTCACCGCTTTGCGCGCGTGATCTTTCGACGAGCCAGCTTGCCGGGTACACGACTCTGTTGGCGCAGGCCGCGGCACAAGGGATCACGACCCTGGCGACACGTTCCTGCGCAAGCGAGGGCTTTCCTTCAGCGCTCGACGGGGTGACCGCCGTCGCGCTCCCGGGAGACCTCGCCGTGCCGGCCGCTTCGCTGACCGCGCGGCCCGACTGGCAGGTCGCGCCCGGGTTGCCCGACGACGGCTTCCGCCACACGCCGGACCTTACCGCGACGAGCCTTGCCGCGCTGGCTGCGACCCTGCAGACGATCGCGGGCCCGAACAGCCGCCTGGGCAATATCAATCGAATTCTGTATCAGCTCGGCCCGACCGCCGGTCTGTACGTGCAGGCCGAGCAGGCCGCCGCGGGCACGTGGGAAGCGGCCACTGGCCTGGGTGTGATCGATCTCGAAAAACTACTGAAGGTCTTTCCGCGCGGTACGGGGTCAAGCTTCGTTTCGCTTGGCGCCTCGAGCTACGCGCCGACGTACGGAACCGCGGTGACCTTTACCTCGTCCGCCACCTCGGGCACTGGCGGCGCGACCCCAACCGGCACGGTCTCCTACGTCACCTCAACCGGCACCACGCTCGGCACGGCAGCGCTGGATGCCAGCGGCAACGCCAGCTTTACGACGACGCCGGCGCAATTGGCGGGCGGCAGCTATTCCATCACGGCGCAGTATTCGGGCGACGCAACCTACGGCGCGGCCACCAGCAGCCCGCCGGCAGCGATCCTGGTGAAGCCGGCTAACGCCACGCTGACCGCCACGATCAGCAGCGGGAACACGGTGGGTGGGACGTACACCATCGCGGTGACAGCGACGTCCTCAGCCGGGGTGGGGCAGCCTTCGGGCAATGTGACGATCGCCATTTCGGGGACGACGACCTCGTATACGCAGGCCCTGCTGCCTGCAGGTACGAACACGTCCTCGGCTACATTCACCGAACCCGCGAGCACGGTCGGCACGCTGACGATCTCGGCCAACTGCGCGGGCGATGCAAGCTTTACCTGTCCCAACGCCTTCACCGGGAACGTCGTGGTCGCCAAGGCGACGCCGACGTTCAGCATCGCCTATACGCCGAACCCGCCGGTCTCCGGCCAAAGCATCTCGCTGACGGGAACGCTGGGCGCGAACGGTACAGCGCCTCTCCCTACCGGGACGGTTACGTTTTACGACAACGGCATCGGCCTGAACGCCGCGACGGTCGACGCCACCGGCATGGCATCCGCGACTGGAGTAACGCCGACTGCATCGACCCATGCGATCACGGCAATCTACAACGGGGACCCCAACTACAACACGGTGACGGTGAACGGCGCGGCAACGGGCAAGCTGCCGACCACGACTGCGCTTGCGGCGTCGGCTTACTCGGTGACACCTGGCCAGGGCGTAACTCTGACTGCAACGATCAGCAGCGCGGGAGCGACGGGGACGGTCGACATCATCGCGGCGACGCAGGGCGTGCTCGCCCACGCGGTCCCGGTGGTCAACCGGGTAGCGACCTTCACGACGAGTACACTCGCTGCCGGGAATTACCAACTTTCTGCTACGTATTCGGGGGATGCAAACTACCTGGGCAGCACGGGATCCGCGCCGAGCCCGCTGGTTGTTGCCTCGAATGCGGCGATGCTGACGGCAAGCCTCACGCCACTCTCGGCACTGCCGGGCAGCACCGCGGTGGTGACGGCGACCGTGACCCTGGCGGGTTCGACCACGCCAACCGGCACGCTCACGGCCTCGATCACAGGCGTAGCCGGGAGCGCCATGGGAACACTTGTGGCGAGCAGTGCGAATACGGCGACCGCGACGATTTCGCTCACCGTGCCGCCGGTGGGCGCGTACACGATGGTCGTGGCGTGTCCGGCTGGGGATACCTTCAGCTGCAACACGGTGTCGCTGCCGCTGACGAGTACGGTGACGCCGCTGATTTCGACCACGACGACGCTCGTGCTGACGCCTGCTGCGCCAGTCGCGGGAGTCTCGACTGTCTTCACGGCGACGGTGACGCCGGCTTCGGCAGGAGCTGCGGCATTGTCGGGAAGTGTCACCTTCTTCAACGGGACGACGTCCCTGGGGAAGGGGACGATCGCTGCCGGTGTTGCCACGGTCACCGCGACGTTGACGGGCACGGCGCCGGTGAGTCTCACGGCTGTCTACTCGGGCGATACGCTCTACGCGACGAGTACGTCCATGCCGCTGATCGTGACGCCGGGTCTGACGGTGACGGGTATCGTGCTTTCGGCGAATCCGGCCAGCGGGGTCGCGGGCAGCAACGTCTCGCTGACTGCCGTGGTCAACGGAAACCTCGCCGCGGGGATCTCGCCTACCGGCTCGGTGAGCTTCTATGTGGCCGGCGCTTCACCGCGCCTGCTGGGCACCGCGTCGCTTGTGACGAGTGGGAGCGGGCTGGCGGCGGCTACATTTTTCACCAGCGCGATCCCGGCCGGAAGCCAGAGTCTCTACGCCGTGTACGTGGGCGATACGCTGTTTGCGCCGGCGACCTCGGCGACGATTGCGATTGGCGTGGCGGACTATGCCTTGACCTTCGCCCCGGCCACGCTAAGCCTGACGGCGGGCGCGAGCGGGACATCGACGCTGACGGTGGCAACGGTTGGCGGCTTTGCCGGGACCATCGCGCTGGCCTGCGCGCCACCGCCGGATGCGATGGTGAGCTGCACGCTGAGTCAGAGCTCGCTGGCTGGGGCGGGAACGAGCACGCTGACGATCACCACCACGGCCGCGACCACGCAGGCGGCCCGGAACCGGCCGGAGGATCAGCCCCAGTTGACCCGTGTGCTGGGCGGAATCAGCGTGGCCGCGATGATCTGCCTTCTGACGCCCGTGGGCAGACGCCGGCGGCTGCCGGGGATGCTGGTGGCGCTGCTGGCGATCAGCCTGGGCGGGGTTCTTGGCTGTTCCACCCAGGGCGCTCACACGACGGTGACGCCGGGCTCGCCGCAAGGGACGTACAACGTGACCGTGAATACGGCGGCGACGGTCGGCAGCTCGGCGGTTCACCATGACTACACGGTGCAACTGACGATCCAGTAGCGACTGACGATAAAGAACTGGAAGCAAAAGCATCTGCAGGGAGGGCGCGGCTTGGTACGGCCGGCGTAAAGCCTTCTTCGGCCACACCGCAACTATCGCAGAGAAGTCCCGTCTATACGAGCAACTCCTGGCCGTTCTCCCTGGGCAAACTCGATTTGTCCGCCACGCATCGTGTCGTAACAGCCTCTCCTTCAGGATCTTCGTTCATGCGGAAGTGCAGCGTACGTGTCGTTCTCTCCAGTATTTTCTGTCTGTTAGCTCTCTCCGGTGTAGTGGTCGCACAGGATCGCTTGCCGCAGGTCATTGCTGCCAATACGGCGCGTGCCGCGGTACCGCATACCGTGTTTGGCCGCGCCCGGGCATCGACCGATCTCGGCGCAGCGGATAGCGCGACGCAGTTGACCTCGATGAGCCTGCGCTTCGCGATGACCGCGTCGCAGTCTGCGGCGCTCGACCAGCTGCTGGCGGATCAACAGAATCCTTCGTCCCCGCGGTACCGGCAGTGGTTGACGCCGGAGCAGTTTGCCGCTTCGTTCGGCTTGAGTCCAGCGGATATGGCGACTGCGAAGACGTGGCTCGAGTCCCAGGGTTTTACCGTGACGGAGGTTGCCCGCGGCCGCACGTTTATCTCGTTTACCGGCAGCGTGGCGCAGGTGAACCAGGCGTTTGGCCTGACGATGCACAAGCTGTCGTGGCGGGGCGAGCAACACATCAGCAACCTCACCGATCCTGCGCTGCCGGCGTCGCTGGCAAAGGTCGTCCTGGGGGTGGCGGGATTGAATGACTTCCGGCTGAAGCCGCAGGGCAAGCTGCGCGCCGTGCCCGCGCACTCGAACTACTATGGCGGTGCGACCAACGGAAACTTCATCGCGCCCGCGGACTTCGACACCATCTACGACGTCAAACCGCTGCTCACCAGTTCGATCAATGGCACGGGGATCACCATCGCGGTGGCCGGCCAGACCGACATCGCGCTTGCGGATGTGACGGCATTTCGCAGTGCGGCCGGGCTCTCGACCAACCTGCCGACGGTGCAGCTCGCCGGGACCGACCCGGGCACCTCGGCCAACGATGTGCCGGAGGCGATGATCGACGTGGAGTGGGCGGGGGCGATCGCACCTTCGGCCAGCATCCTCTACGTCAACGGCAAGGACGTGTTCCTCAACTCCGTGACGCAAGCGATCGATAACAACGTCGCGCCCATTGTGACGGTGAGCTACGGCGACTGTGAATCCGGCTTCGGCACGGCGTACATTGCGCAGTTCAATGCGCTCTTCAAGCAGGCAAACGCGCAGGGCCAGACGATGCTTGGACCCGGCGGGGATTCAGGCGCGGCGGACTGCGACTACAACACGACCTATGCCACCAACGGCCTGGCAGTTGACTTCCCGGCAAGCTCGCCGTACGTCACGGGCGTGGGCGGCACGGAGTTCAACGAAGGCGGCGGCACATACTGGTCGACGACCAACGGCAGCGGAGGCACGGCGCTCTCGTACATTCCAGAGCAGCCCTGGAACGAGACCTATGATGTCACCAACGCGGGCGTGCTGTTCGGCCTGCTCGACGGCGGCGCGGGCGGCGGCGGTGTGAGTCAGGTCTTCTCGAAGCCCACGTGGCAGGTGGGCACGGGCGTCCCGAACGACTTCTCCCGCGATGTGCCGGACGTATCGTTCAGCGCGTCTGCCCAGCACGACGGCTACCTGGTTTGCTCGCAGGGTTCCTGCACCAACGGCTTCGCGAATGCTTCGGGCAACTACACCACGATCTACGGCGGCACGTCGGTGTCGACCCCGGCGTTTGCCGGCATTCTTGCGCTGCTTGAGCAGAAGATCAATGCGCGCGTGGGCAATGCGAACCCGACGATCTACGGGCTCGCGAACAGCACCTATTACGGCACGGTCTTCCACGACGTAACCTCAGGCAACAATGCTGTGCCCTGCACGGCCGGTTCGGTCGGCTGCGCGTCGGGCGATGCGGCTTACAATCCACCCTCGACCATCGCCTGCCCGGCGAACTCGTGCAGCGGCAACGTCGCCTACAGCAGCATCGGCTACCAGGCTGCGGCGGGCTACGACCTGGCCTCAGGCTGGGGCTCGATGGATATCAACAACATGGTCAACGACTGGCTGCTGGTGACGCCGGCAGGCGGCGGGAGCACGATCGGCACGACGCCTTCGACCACGACGGTCACCACGCCCACGGCCAATGTCACCGCGGGCGCGACCGTCACGCTGACTGCGAAGGTCGTCTCCGGGCTGAGCACCACGAGCACCACCCCGACCGGCACCGTGCAGCTGCTGGTCGATAACACGGCAAGCGGATCACCCGTGACGCTTTCGGGCGGAACGGCCACGCTGACCTATACGACGGCCAGCCTATCGTCGGGTTCGCACGTGCTGGCCGCCTCCTACTCGGGCGATAGCACCTTCGCCGGATCCAAGGGATCCGTCGCCATCGACATCGTTTCGACGACCACCGCGGACTTCTCGATCACGCCCGCAACGACCACGGTAACCGTTGCCTCTGGCGGCACGGCCAACGGCATCACCTACACCGTCGCGCCGCTCAACGGCTTCACCGGCAACGTAACCTTCACCGCGAGCACGACCGCAACCTCGCTGAACGCGACCTACGCCTTCTCGGTGAATCCGGTGGTGATTTCTACCGCAAACGGTACTACCGTGCTCACGCTGCAGGCATTCACCACCACGAGCACCGCAGGCCGCGGCCTGCATCCGAAGTTCGCCGGTCTCGCACATGGCTCGCTTGCTCCGTGGGAGATCGCGGACTCCGGGTTCATGCTCTCCGGCATGCTGCTCTTCTGCCTGCCAAAGGGGCGGCGCCGCTGGAGCGGTCTGCTGGTTGCGATCGTCTCCGTGGGCGTACTCTCGGCAGCCGGCTGCAGCGGTAACAACGGCACCGCGACAACCACCAGTGGCAACCTCAACACGACGCCGGGGACCTACACTCTGACCGTCACCGCATCTGGTACGAACTCCGCAGGCGCGACCTTGAGCCATAGTGTGGCCGTGTCGTTCGTGGTGCAGTAGGGCAAGAGCAAAGCCGCCCTGATCGCGGGCGGCGACCACTTCGTTGGGGAATGGGCTTTGCGCCGCAACGCGAAGCCCATTCCGTCGTGGGCTCGCTCCGTGTCACTGCGCACTTGCTCTTAGGGCTTTTCGCAGGCCAGGTTCATCAGGTATTCCTGCGCGTTGAATGCTTCGCCGTGACGTGGGACGCGCACGTATTCGCCGCTCGGCTGCAGCAGATGCGCCTTCACGTTGTCCTTCAGGTATGACTCCAGGATCTCGTGGCGCAGACGCTTGCGGTCCCCCGGGTTGAAGACCGGGTAGACCACCTCGCAGCGCTCGTACAGGTTGCGCGCCATCCAGTCGGCGCTCCCGCAGAAGACCTCCGGCGTGCCGCCGTTCTCGAAGTAGAAGATGCGGCTGTGTTCAAGGAAGCGGCCGACGATCGAACGTACCTTGATCCTGTCGCTGACGCCCTTCACCCCCGGCCGCAGCGAACACATGCCGCGCACGATCAGTTCGATTTCGACCCCGGCCTGCGAGGCCGCATACAGGGCCTCGACCGTGCGGCGTTCGAGCAGCCCGTTCATCTTGGCGATGATGCCGGCCGGGCGCCCGGAGCGCGCGTGCTCGGCCTCGCGGTCGATGAGGCGGATGACGTCATCGGCCAGCGTCAGCGGCGCGACCATCAACGGCTCGTACGCGTGCTGTTCGGCCTCTGCCTCCGCAGTCAGGTAGTTGAAGACCCGCTGGGCGGCGGTCGTGATGTCGCGGCGCGCCGTCAGCAGGCTGATATCGGTATAGAAACGAGAAGTCACCGGATTATAGTTGCCCGTGCCCAGGTGGGCGTAGCGCCTGACCTCTCCATCCGGGTCCCGCCGCACCAGCAGCGAGAGCTTGCAGTGCGTCTTGCGTCCCACGATGCCGTGGAAGACCCCAACGCCGGCGTCCTCGAGTTCGCGGGCCCAGCGGATGTTCGAGTCCTCGTCGAAGCGCGCCATCAGCTCGACGACCACGGTCACATCCTTCGCCTGTGCGGCTTCGATAAGCGAGCGGAAGATCGAAGAGTCCTTGCTGGTGCGGTAGAGCGTCTGCTTCATCGAGATGACCGAGCTGTCGAGCGCGCCGGCCTGGATAAACTCCTCGACCGTGCGGTAGCTGTCGAACGGGTGATGCAGCAGCACGTCGTGACGGCGCAGCTCGTCGAAGATGTCCACCGACTTCGGTGAAAGCTTGTACGAGCGTCCGCTGAAGGCAGGATACTTGCAGTGCGGCAGCTTCGTCTCGGAGTACAGGTTCATCAGCCGTGAGAGGTTCACCGGGCCATCGGTACGGAAGACCTGCCACGGGTCGAGTTCAAAGTTCGTGCGCAGGCGTTCCACGACCTCTTCATCAGCAGACGCTTCAATCTCAAGCCGCACCGCGTCGCCCTTGCGGCGATTGTGCAGCTCTTCGCGCACGCTTTCGAGCACGCTGCGGCTTTCTTCTTCCTGCATGTAAAGGTTGCTGTTCCGGGTGACGCGAAAGGCAGCCTTGCCCAGCACCTCGTAACCGCGATACATCTTCTCCACTTTGGCTTCGATCAGGTCGTGCAGGAAGATGAAGTGGGTGTGGCCTTCGGGCGCGGGCAGGGCCACGAGCCGCGGCAGGCTGCGCGGCACCGTCACGACGCCGATGACGGTCGGCGGCTTCTGGCCGCTGGGCGTGCGGCGCTTGTGACGCAGCAGCAGTGCAATGCAGAGCGCCTTGTTCAGCACGCGCGGGAAGGGGTGCGAAGGATCGATCGTCACCGGAGTGAGCAGCGGATCGACCTCGCGCTCGTAGAAATCCTCCGCGTGCTGCAGAGCGGCGCCCGAGAGCTTCTTCCACTTCAGTACGCGCACGTGGTGTTTCTCGAGCGCGGGCAGCAGGTCATCGTTCCAGCAGGCGTATTGCGCCTTCACGAAATTCGCGAGGTTGCCGCTCAGCACCTCGAGTCGCCGCTCCGGCGTCAGACCGCCCTCATCCGCACTCTGCGGCTGGTTGAATCCTTCTTCGATCTGCTGCAGGATCCCGGCAACGCGAATCTCGACAAACTCATCCAGGTTGCTCGCAGTGATCGCAAGAAACTTGACCCGCTCAAGCAGCGGATTGCCGGCGTCGATTGCCTCGGAGAGCACGCGCGCATTGAACTTGAGCCAGCTCTCATCGCGACTGAAAAACATGCCGTCCAAGGGAGCCGGTGGTGCGATCGGCATCTTCTTCGCGGCTTCGCCCTTGCGGCTGGCCCTGCCGTGCGAACCTGAAATCTTCTTCGCCGCCCTGCCGGACGCCTTGCCGCGCGCAGAGGAGGCCTTCTTCTCCGCGACCTGCTTTGCCGGCTTCTCCGCTGCAGCAACGCGCCGCGGAGGGTCGGGGAGAAGTTCGTCGAAATCAGTGTTCGTGGGCTCCTGTGATGCGGAGCCGGCCTCGAGTTGCTCGGGTTCGTTCGTCCGTTGAGTGGTCATCGTCTTGCGCACAGCCTATACGGAGCAGATGAACTTTCAGAGAAACCGCGCCCTTCATCAAGTGTACCGCTCGAGGTGCCGCGACCAGTTCCGACGATCGTGCTGCGCCCATCTAATTTATAAAGTAAAAAATATTTGACATTGTGAAAGAAGGTAGGTACGTTGGCTGTGTCAAAGATGTTTTACGCGGAGGCACCATGTCGCGCTTCAGCTTTCAGGAAAAAAATGCTCTGGGCACAGCTGGCCGGCATCCTCGCGGTCGCGGCATTTTACGTGCGATTTCTCGTCGATGCCGGGCCCGGGCGGCACTACTTTCACGCGGTCCTGCTGGTCCTGCTCTTCCTCTTCGGTGCGGTGAGCTTGGTGGCGCGCCGCAGAAACGATCACGTGGTCGAGGATGAGCGGGACCGCTCGATCGCCGCAACAGGCGCGCGCTGGAGCAATACGATCCTCTGGATCGGACTGGTCGTGATCCTGGTCCTCTACTGGGATCGCGGCTCGATGCGATCCGCCCACCTGCTCGTCGGCGTCCTGTTCCACCTGATGCTGCTTGCAGGCTGCGCCCGCATCGCGCGGGAACTCATCGCCTACCGGATGTCGGCATGAAGTCCGCCATCCGCAATACGATTCGGGAACTGCGTGCAGCGCGGACGATGACCCAGCAGGAACTGGCCGATCTCATCTCGATGACGCGTCAGACCGTGCTCGCGATTGAAGGCGACAAGTATTCGCCATCGCTCGAGGTCGCGTTTCGGATTGCGCACGTATTCAAGGTGCCGCTGGAGCAGGTGTTTCAGTACGCACCGGCCAAGCCGCCTGGCAGATGACCCGAACCGCGCAGCCTGCTGAAGAGGCAGGCTGCAGGCGGAAATTACTGGTGCGAGACGCTCACCTTGTCGACCCACTCCGTGATGCTGCTCGTGCCGGTGCGGCCGTCGATCTGAACTGCCATGTCAACGCTCCCATTGCCGGAGGCATGTCTCGGCGCACCCACGAGGTCGACTTTGTACGTCACGCTGTCGAACGTCAGGAACTTGTAGTGGACCTGGAAGTTGGGCAGCCGCTCAATCTGGTAGAAGTAGCGATGCCACATCCCCGACTGCCAGAGTGCCGGGGTGCATGCAATCGGCGTCGTGAGCCAGAGCTGCGACGGATCATCGCCGCCCCAGACATCGAAGAAGCCGTTCTTCATATCGCACTGCGTCCCCATCACTTCGTGGTGCCACACCTTCGATGACGGATCCTGCACAAACTGGTTCATGTCGAACTCGAGCGCCTGGGGCAGCGTGCTGTCCGCCAGGTAGGATTGCACATCCATCGTCCACTGCGTCGCACTGTTGTCGACGGCCAGGTTCTTCCACCACAATACGTTGGCCAGGTTGGTCTGCTGTACGTTGAACTCGAGCGACTGCCCCGTAAGCGAGGGCGTCGCCTGATTGAACTTCTGGGTTCCCGTCGAAGTTGAATTCGCCCCGCTGCCCGAGCAGGCGGCCGTGTTGCATGTTCCCCAGGGAGTTGTCGGGTCGTCGATATTCGCAAAGTTGCTGCCTGCCGGGACGCTCGCCTGCGGAGGCGGGTTGACGCCGCTCACCGTCAGCACCGAGCTCAACTGCAGCACGCTGCCGTCGCTCTGCCACGCCTTGAAGACGACATTATGCTGACCCGGGCTCACCACCTTGTCGTCGTACGACAGGTCGATCGCCGAGGTCGCATTCATCGACGTCAGCAGCTGGCTGTCCAGGTAGACCTGCATCGATTTCGTGTGGACCGAAGTGCCGGCCACCTTCGCGACCAGGTGCAGAGGGGTCGGCAGCGTCGAGGCATTGAGCCCGGTCGAAACGACGATCTGCGGATAGTTCACGGCAGTCGGAGCGACGGTCTGGATGGTGCGCGAGGTCTTGGTCACAACTCCGTTACCATTCCATGACTGCACCACCAGGACGTGCGAGCCCGGGGCGGTCATCGTCGCGGGGATGTCAAAATCCACGTAATTCGAAGCGTTCTGCTTGAGCGCCTGCTGCCCGTCGACATAGACGGCGACAGCGACAATCCCCGACGGATCGATGGCCATCGCATTCAGGTGAACCGGATTCGGGATGGCGGCGCCGGTGCCGGGCGCGTTCAGAAACACGCCCGAGGTCGCATACGTACCGGAGTTCGAGAGCGAAGACGCTTGCTGGCCTTGAGCGGGCATGACTGCGGGCACGAGGACGCACAGGAGTACAGCAGCAGAGAATGCACGAAGCATGGAGACCTCATCAAGTCAGATAAGAAACACAGAGGGTTGCCGGAAGCAGGTGCGTCCGCACGAAGTCGCGGGGCCCGGCGGGACCCAGAATTTTATTTGGAGACGCTGTTACAGGGAACCCGGAGTTGCGCAAAGTACGGCGCGAAGCAGATGCCGACGAAATAGGCCGTCGACACGGTCACAATCAAATTCACGCTTTGGGTGAGCGTTCGGATAACGACAATCTATCCAACTTCGAGAGGAAGCGGCAGACTCTTTAGTAACCTGCGCAGTAACCTGACACGTAAGTCACGGCGCCACGAGCCGACATATCTACTCGATTACGCCCTGACACAGTTTCGCTGCGGATTCAAAACACCGGAAAGCCGGTTAGTTCTGGCTGACGGTCTTTTGTGAATTCGACTTGGTGCCTTGCAGCCTGGCGTAAAAGTGCTTCGCACACTGATCGCAGCTGAATGGAAAGAATCCGAATGCGCTGATTAACCGATCGATTCCGCGGCGATGCTTACGGCGCACAGAATCGGTATGTTTGCATTGAGGACATTTCATAAAAGAAATCCTTCGGGTGGAAGTCTCGAACCTGGCCCCGGCATACGTCAATCTCTCACGCCCTGGGCCGCTTGTCTTCACAGATTTATCAAGAGTGACGAAAGAATAGAAACGTAACGTTCGCCGTCACCCGGGTCGCGGTAGCCGGCAAGCCCGTCGCGACACGGAATCAGCCAAGCGCGCCGCGACACGGAAACCGCGTACGATATTCTGGGTCGAACCTACACACCCGATCGCATACAGGCGCAACGGCCAACGCGACTTGCTCCCCACGCCGGAAGGAACTTGCATGTCTCAGCATCAGAAGCGCGCCCTCGTCACAGGGGGCGCCGGCCTCATCGGTTCGCACATCGTCGATCTGCTCCTCCGCGAAGGCTGGACCGTCCGCATCCTCGACAACCTCGAGCCGCAGACCCACAAAAACGGCAAGCCTGAATGGGTCAACCCAGCCGCCGAGTTCCGCCAGGGCAACGTGCAGGACTATGACACGATGCACGCCGCACTCCTCGACATCGACGTCGTCTTCCACGAAGCGGCCTACGGCGGCTACATGCCGGAGATGGCGAAATACGTCCTGGTCAACAGCTTCGGCACCGCCCAGTTGCTCGAGATCATCCGCGACCATAAGCTGCCCATCCGCAAGGTCGTCGTCGCCAGCTCGCAGGCCGTTTACAGCGAAGGCGCCGCCACCTGCCCGGAGCATGGCCACGTCGTCCCCTTGCTTCGCCCCGCCGAGCAGCAGCGCGCCGGCGACTTCGACGTGCACTGTCCGTTCTGCGGCAAGATCACCACCTCGGTCCCCACGCCCGAGGCCACGCCCGGCGGCGGGGAAACCGTCTACGCGCTCACCAAGGTCGACCAGGAAAAACTCGTCCTGCTCTGGGGCAAGCAGACCGGCATCCCCACCGTTGCGCTGCGCTACTCCTGCACCTACGGCCCGCGACAGTCGCTCTTCAACCCCTACACCGGCGTCATCGCCATCTTCTGCACACGCCTGCTCAACGGCCAGCCGCCGGTGATGTACGAAGACGGCGGCCAGACCCGCGACCTCTGCTTCGTCGAAGACATCGCTCGTGCCAACCTGCTCGTTGCGACCTCAGACCAGCTCGACGGCCTGCCCGTCAACGTCGGCAGCGGTCGCGCCACCAGCGTGCGCGAACTCGCGAAGATCATCGCCGATCAACTCGGGGTCGCCATCGAGCCCATCGCACGCGGCGAGTTCCGCCCCGGCGAGATCCGCTCGCTCATCTCCGACATCTCCCGCATCCGCACCATCGGCTACGAGCCGCAGACCACGCTCGAGCAGGGAATTGCACGCTACATCCAGTGGATCGGTACCCAGGGCACAGTCGAAGACTACTTCGCCAAAGCCGAAGCCGGCCTCCGCGCGAAGGGCATCGTGCAGAGCGTCAAGGGATAAAAGCATCAGCAAGTGCGCCTCATCGCGTGCGGTGACCACTTGGTTGGGTACTGGACTTTGCGTCGCCACGCGAAGCCCAGTTCCCCACAAAGCGGCGCCCATCCGGCGTGAGGACGCACGTGCCGATTCCTACTTCGTCGTCAGCACAAGCACAGTCGCCACCGGGTCGAGCGCCGCCGCAGGCAGCCCTACATCGACCCCGCCGGCGGTCTGCGTTAGCTTCAACGGCTTCTTCGCCTTATCAGCAAGCAGGTACGCCCCCGTCACCTTACGCGGCACCGCGTCCAGGTGGAAGCTCGTGCCCGGCCACTCCATCAGTTCCACATAGATCCGGTCCGCCTTGGTGGTCGACCGCCACTTCCAGCTCGCATTAAATTTCGGCTTGCCGTGCTCGTCCTTCTCCGTCGTCGAGAAGCTGCCGGCCTCCGCGCCAAACAGCGTCGGCTTCGTCCCATAGATCGCCTCGCCATTCACCGCCAGCCACCTACCCATCGCCTGCAGGCGCTCCACCTCCGCCGGCGGCACGGTCCCATGCGAATCCGGTCCGATGTTCAGCAGGTAGTTCCCACCCTTGCTCGCAATATCGATCAGGTTGCGAATCAACGTCTCGCTCGACTTGAAGTTCGTGTCATACGACTTGAAGCCCCACGTATCGTTCATCGTCATGCAGGCCTCCCAGTCGCGTCCCGGGTAACCCTGCGGCGGAATGTACTGCTCCGGCGTCTCCGTGTCGCCCTTGTATCCGCCGCCTAGGCGATTGTTCCAGATCAGCTTCGGATACTTGTTCAGCAGGGCGACGATCTCGCCCGCAAGCTCCGGCGTCATGTCATCCGTCGGCGTGTCGAACCAGATCACGGCAGGGAACTCACCATAGTTCGCCAGCAACTCCTTCAACTGCGGAATCGCCTTGGTGTGCAGGTAGTTGGCGAAATTTCCATCCTGCGCAGGGTCCCAGTGATGCGTCGGCAGGTCGTGGTTCCCCGTCTTGTACGCGGCCCCGCCGGGAGCCGTCCAGTCCTGATCCTGCGAGTAGTAGAACCCAAGCTTCATCCCCTGCTTGCGGCACTCCGCCGCAAGCTCCTTCAGCGGGTCGCGCTTGTACGGCGTCGCAGAAACAATATTGAACGAATCGGCCTTCGAGTCGAACATCGCAAAGCCGTCATGGTGCTTCGCCGTGATCACGATGTACTTCATCCCCGAAGACTTGGCCAGGGCCACAATGTCATGCGCGTTGAACGCGGTCGGATTGAATTGCTTCGCCAGCGGCTTGTAATCCGCCACCGGAATCGACGCCTCATTCATGATCCACTCGCCAACACTCGGGATCCTCTTGCCATCCCACGTCCCCGCCGGAATGGAATAAAGGCCCCAGTGGATGAACATGCCGAAGCGTGCCTCGCGCCACCACTTCATGCGCGCATCGCGCTGCGCCGGAGTCTCCTGATCATCGATCGCCGGAATCGCATGGGTGGTCGTGGTGTTGATCTGTTCCCCTTCGACCTGCGCATAACCCTGCACGGTCACGGCAGCCAGTGCGAGAGCAAGCGAAGCAACGAGCGAGCAGGCAGTCTTCAAAGCAGTCTCCTTCTTCACAAAAGCAAACTTATGTCTTCTATAAAACGTGATCCCACAGGCGCAACTCAGCCTCCTGCGGTCTCTCTTCCACGCGGCTTGCACTGTCGAGCATCATCGTAGGCCGCGTCGCAGTTTTATAGGCAGGCCACGCCGGTAGGCCCGTCGCCGCCGGTATCTTGCCCTGGATAAACGCGAGCCACGCCGCATGCATCGTCCCAGCCAGTGCCGCTTCATCCACTGCATTCAGCACCACGCGATGCGGCTTGTCCCACACCAGAAACACATCCAGCGAGTGGTACGCATACCCACTCATCCGCCCGCTCGATTCAGCGAAGGTCAATTCATAGACGAAGGCCTCACCGCCGCCCCGCACCAGCGCGTCAGCCACCCGCAGGCTCGGCACCCAGTACTCCTCTGCGGTCAACGCGCGGATCCGCCGCTGTTCATCGTTCATCTCGGGATAAAGCGCTTTGTACTTCTGATACACCGCATCGAACTTTGCCAGGCTCAGGTTGCCAACATCCGCAGCCGTCGCATCATGCTTTGGATGTGGCCCGATAAACAGTGCGCTCTCTTCGCGATTGGTCCCGATCAACAGCCGCTTGCCGCGTGTCGATCCCGCAGCGATCGTCTCGACCGGCAACCGCGGGATCAATCCGCCGTCGATCTCTGGCCGCAGCGGAAAGTGCTGCGGCCAGCTCTTCATGAAGTCCTCCTGCACTGCGATCATCCGGCCCGCATCAGCGCTCTTCAGGCTTGCCGCCTGCCCCCCTTCGGCGTCACGCCACGCCTTGTCAAAACCATGCGAAACCGCCGTCGCATTCTCCGCAGGCCACACCCGCTCCGCGCCGCCACTCTCGGAGACTGCCTGCTGAAACAAACCCTTGGCCGCCGGAATCCCCATCAGGATATCCGTCAGCTTCGCCCCCGCGGATTCACCACCAACCGTAACCTGCTTCGGGTCGCCGCCAAACTCGGTTACATTCTCCTGCACCCACGTCAGCGCCGCCATCAGGTCGCGCAAGCCGTTGTTCGCACTGCCGGCATACTCCGCACCCAGCAGCGGCGCGACATCGAGAAACCCGAACACCCCCAGCCGATACGCCACCGTGATGCACACAATCCCCTGACGTGCGAACTCCGTTCCATCGGACACCGGGTCAAACGACTCCCCACCCGTAAACCCTCCGCCATGAATCCACACAAATACCGGGTGCGGTCCCTTATCGTCCGGCGCCCAGACATTCAGGTACAGGCAGTCTTCACTTTGCGCCAGGTCATGCCGATCCGGCTGCATGGCCGCCGCCGCGAACTTCAACGCATCGCGCTCGCCCTTCCACGGCAGCGGCTTCACCGGCGCTCGAAACCGGAGATCACCCACCGGCGGCTGCGCAAAAGGCACCCCGCGAAAGATACTGACGCCGCTCTCGATGCTCCCGCGCAGCACTCCGTCACGCGTCTTTGCCGTTGCCGCCGATTGCGCCCATAACGGTCTGACCGCCGCAGCCGATGCCGCAATCGCCGCCCGCCCCACAAAGGTCCGCCTTGAAAGAATTCCTCGAATCATCAGCCCAGTCTAAGCCCGCTTACAGCCTGCCCGCTTCGCGTAGACTCGCAATCTCGTCGTTCGTGAACACACGCGACCGCGTAAAGAACCGCACACCCTCCGGCCCTTCGAGTGAAAACATCCCGCCCCGCCCCGGCACCACATCGAGAATCAGCTGCGTATGCTTCCAGTACTCGAACTGGCTGCGGTTCATGTAGAACGGCGTCCCCGCCAGCGTCCCCATCAGCAGGTCCTCACCGCCAATCAGAAACTCACCCCGCGGATAACACATCGGCGACGAGCCATCACAGCACCCGCCCGACTGGTGAAACATCAGCTCGCCATGCCGCGCCTCGAGCTTCGCCATCAAGCCCAGGGCCGCCTCCGTAGCCAGCACCCGATCCGGAATTTCACTCATAGCAACCGCACCCCAAAAACTCTCAACGAACAACATACAACTGATCAATCACCTGTCTCTAAAAGAATCCCAACGCATTCGGGCTATAGGACACCAGCTGATTCTTCGTCTGCTGATAATGATCGAGCATCATCTTGTGATTCTCGCGCCCGATCCCCGAAGCCTTGTACCCGCCAAACGCCGCATGCGCCGGATACGCGTGATAGCAGTTCGTCCACACCCGCCCCGCCTCGATCCCGCGCCCGAACCGGTAGCCCCGCGTCATATCCCGAGTCCACACGCCTGCGCCCAGCCCGTACAGCGAATCATTCGCAATCTCAAGCGCTTCCTCATCATCCTTGAACCTCGTCACCGACACCACCGGCCCGAAGATCTCCTCCTGGAAGATCCTCATCTTGTTGTGCCCTTCAAACACCGTGGGCTCGATGTAGTACCCGTCCGCCAGGTCCCCCTCAAGCATCTTCCGATGCCCGCCGGTCAGTACCTTCGCCCCCTCCTGTTGCCCAATGTCGAAGTACGAAAGGATCTTCTCCATCTGCTCCTGCGAAGCCTGCGCCCCGATCATCGTCCCGCTGTCGAGCGGGTTGCCATGCTTGATCGCCTTCACCCGCGCCACAGCCCGCTCCATGAATGCGTCGTAGATCGACTCCTGCACCAGCGCCCTTGAGGGACAGGTACACACCTCACCCTGGTTGAACGCGAACAGCGCAAACCCTTCAAGCGCCTTATCGAAATACGCGTCGTCCGCCCGCATCACATCTTCGAAGAAAATATTCGGCGACTTGCCTCCCAGCTCGAGCGTCACCGGAATAATGTTCTGCGACGCATACTGCATAATCAGCCGGCCGGTCGTCGTCTCGCCCGTGAACGCCACCTTGTTGATCCGCTTGTTCGAAGCCAGCGGCTTGCCCGCCTCCACGCCAAACCCGTTCACGATATTCAACACACCCGGCGGCAGCAGGTCGCCCACCAGTTCCATGAAGATCAGGATCGATACCGGCGTCTGCTCCGCCGGCTTCAGGATCACGCAGTTGCCCGCCGCCAGCGCCGGCGCCAGCTTCCAGCACGCCATCAGCAGCGGAAAGTTCCACGGGATGATCTGCGCCACCACCCCAAGCGGCTCGTGGTAGTGGTACGCCACCGTGTCCGCATCGATCTCGGAGATCCCACCCTCCTGCGCGCGAATGCATCCGGCGAAGTAGCGGAAATGGTCCGCGCAAAGTGGAATATCCGCATTCATCGTCTCGCGGATCGGCTTGCCGTTATCCCATGTCTCGGCCGTCGCCAGCAGCTCCAGGTTGTCGTCAATCCTCTGCGCAATCTGCTCAAGCACCCGCGCACGCGCCGCGCACGACGTCTTCCCCCATGCCTTCTTCGCCGCATGCGCCGCATCGAGCGCACGCTCGATATCCGCCGCATTCGACCGCGGCACCTCGCAGAACGCCTTCCCCGTCACCGGCGAAATATTCTCGAAATACTCCCCCGAAAGCGGCGCCACCCACTCCCCGCCAATGTAGTTGCTGTAGCGCTTCTTGAAAGGAACAGGGAAGCCGTAGCTCCCAGGATTCAGTTGCGTCATCGCCGCGGTCGCCATGGTTCGTCTCGCTTTCGTTCAAGCTGTCGCCGAAGCCCATCCGGCGCGCGCCCAAAGCTTACTCCAATCCCCCCATCCCTCGCATCCATCACCTCGATCCCGCGACTGCAAGAATCCCGGCAGAAATATCAGCCGACTCCCGCCTTTTCGCGGATAATAAATCCCGTCAACCGATCCCGGATCGTCATGCCAGGGGGACACCCTAGATCCCCCCGCCAGCAGCTCCAACCCTGACGGCCAAAGCCGAAACACTGACGCAATGCACCCCTGAGTTTGAATTCGCTTTTGCCCAGGAAGGTCTCCCATCGCTACCGCGCTCAATCCCCCTGTTTCGACGGCCCTGTCCGCTGCGAGCGCCACCCCTCGCCCTCCGGACGGCAAGCGCAAGCCTACCCTGCGCACCCTCGTTCAGGAGATCTGGCACGGCTGCTGGCAGCGCTCCTCGTGGGATCCTCCCGCCTATCTGCGCCTCGCCATCGTCTTCGCCATCGCCGCCATCTGCTCCTGGCTCGGCATCATCCTCTCCCGCCAGTCCGAAGGCGTCTCCACCATCTGGCTCTCGAACGGCCTCATCCTCGGCCTGCTCCTCACCCAGCCGCGCAAACGCTGGCTCGCCTACTTCCTCGCCGGACTCACCGCAGACACCCTCGCCGACGTCCTCTACGGCGACCCCTTCAAAGTCGCCATCGGCGTCTCCCTCGCCAACTCCTTCGAGGTCGTCAGCTCCTCGCTCGCGCTCACCCTGTGGTTTGGCTGGCCCATCAAACTCTCCAAGCCCCGCACCCTCGCCGGCTTTCTGCTCACCTCCGTCATCGCCGCCGCCACCCTCACCAGCTTCTTGGGCGCCTGGTGGACCCTGCTCTTCTACCCCGGCACCCCCTTCTGGCAGATGTTCCGCACCTGGTACCTCGGCGACATGCTCGGCATGGCCATCCTCGTTCCGCTGCTCGTCACCATGCAGCGGCCCGCCTTCTTCAACATGTTCGCCCCGCGCGAGCTGCTCAAAACCCTCGTCTTCCTCTCCGTCCCCATCGTCGCCACCGTCCTCGTCTTCACCCACGACTCAGACCCCCTCACCTTCCTCATCTTTCCCGCCTTCCTCCTCGTTGCCTTCCGCCTAGGCTTCCCCGGCACAATCGTCAACATCCTCCTCGTCACACTCCTCGCCATCGGCTTCACCGTCAAAGGCCACGGCCCGCTCATGCTCATCACCGGCGAGCACATGCTGCTGCACCGCATCGTCATCGCTCAGGTCTTCGCCGCCGTCGCCATCTTCACCATGTTCCCCGTCGCCGCACTGCTCGAAGACAAGGCCGGCCTCAAAAATTCACTCGCCGCCAGCGAAGCCCGCTTCCGCGATCTCGCCCACTCCGACGAACTCACCGGCCTGCGCAACCGCCGCGCCTTCAACCTCCAGATCGAAAGCGCCTGGGCCAACGCCGCGCAACTCTCCTCCTGCATCGCCCTCCTCCTGCTCGATGCCGACCTCTTCAAGCAGTACAACGACCTCTACGGACACGTCAGCGGAGATGAATGTCTCTGCCGCATCGCCGGCGTCTTCGGCCACGCCGTCGAGCAGGCCGGCGGCATCGCCGCACGCTTCGGCGGCGAAGAGTTTGCCGCCATCCTCCCGCACACCTCGCAGCAGCAGGCCCTGCAGATCGCTGAAGAGATTCGCAGCGCCGTCTACGCCCTCGACCTCCCGCTGCCCTCCAGCCCCGCCGGTCGACAGACCGTCAGCATCGGCGTCGCCTCCCTCAAGCCCACCGAGAACGATGCCCCCGTTGAACTCATCCGCCTCGCCGACCTTGCCCTCTACACCGCCAAGCGCGCCGGCCGCAACCAGGTGGCTCTCGCCGAAGAACAAACAACCGCACCCTGATCGCGGGCGGCGACCACCTCCTGAAGTAAAGCTTCGCGTACGATCCAGCCCCACTCCGTCTGGAGCTGCAACGTGCACCTTCCACCCCACGAAGTGGCACTCGTCCGGCGTGAGGACGCAGTTGCCTGTTCCTGAGCGATATACTCAGGTTGTGAGCAAGACCTTCTATATCGAAACCTTTGGCTGCCAGATGAACGCCCACGACTCCGAAAAAGTCGTCGGCACCCTCGAGCACGAAGGCTACGCCCAGGTGCAGGACGAAGCCGACGCCGGCCTCATCCTCTACAACACCTGCTCCATCCGCGACAAAGCCGAACAAAAAGTCTTCCACCGCCTCAACGAGTACAAAAAACTCCAGGGCGAAGGCAAGCGCTTCGCCGTCATCGGCTGCGTCGCCCAGCAGGAAGGCGAAAAGATCTTCGACCGCGCCCCCTACGTCTCGATCGTCGCCGGCTCGGCCTCTTACCGCAACCTCCCCGGCATGCTCGCACGCCTCGAAGCAGGCGACACCCGCATCACCGGCCTCGACGACAAGAAAACCACCGAGACCTTCGAAACCCCGTTCGTCGCCCGCACCAACCAGCACCGCGGCTACATCACCATCATCGAAGGCTGTGACAAGTTCTGCGCCTACTGCGTCGTGCCCTACACCCGCGGCAACGAGCGCTCACGCACCTCCATCTCCGTCATGGACGAAGCCCGCCGCATGGCCGACTCCGGCTTCACCGAGATCCAGTTCCTCGGCCAGAACGTCAACTCCTACCGCGATCCGCTCAACCTCAAAACCTTCGCTGAGCTCCTCATCGCCGTCGGCGAAATCCCCGGCATCCGCCGCGTCCGCTTCACCACCTCCCACCCCCGCGACTTCACCCGCGACATCGTCGAGGCCATCGACGCCACGCCCACGCTCTGCGACCACGTCCACCTTCCCGTCCAGTCCGGTTCCACCGCCATCCTCAAAGCGATGGCCCGCGAATACACCCGCGACTGGTACCTCGAGCGCATCGCCTGGATGAAGGCCGCAAAACGCGACATCTCCATCACCTCCGACATCATCGTCGGCTTCCCCGGCGAAACCGAAGCGGACCTCATGGAGACCGCAACCCTCCTCGACGCCGTCCAGTACGACGCCATCTTCGCCTTCAAATACTCCGGGCGCCCCAACACCCCGGCCATCTCCATGGCCGACAGCATCTCCGACGACGCCAAGGCCGCTCGCCTCGAAGTCCTCCTCAGCCGGCAGCGCGAGATCCAGAGACTCAGCTACGCCCGTCACCTGGGCCAGACCATGGAGGTCATGGTTGAAAGTCACAATCGCGTCCGCAACCAGGTCGTCGGACGCTCCTCGCAGAATAAGACGGTCAACTTCACCACCACCTCCCCCATCCTCCCCGCGCTCGGCAGCTACCAGACCGTCCGCATCACCGGCACCTTCCCCAACAGCCTGCTGGCGGAGTCCGTATGACCTCGAGCCTCGAACCCGAGCCTGACACCACCGAGATCGAAGTCCAGATTCGCGGCCTCATGCTCGACCCCGTCACCAACATGCCCATCGTGGTCCTCAAGGACGTCGCCAGCGAATTCGTCCTGCCCATCTGGGTCGGTGCCTTCGAGGCCAACGCCATCGCGCTCGAACTCGAAAAATCGACGACCCCCCGTCCCATGACGCACGACCTGCTGCGCAACCTCGCCCGCGGACTCAACGCCGTCGTCACCCGCGTCGTCGTCTCCGACCTCCGCGACGACACCTTCTACGCCACCATCCACCTCGAGCAGAACGGCGAACCCGTCGCCCTCGACGCGCGCCCCAGCGACGCCATCGCCCTTGCCCTCCGCTGGGACTGCCCCATCTTCATCGCGAAGTCCGTCCTCGCCCGCACCCGCCAGGACACCTCCGACTCCGGCGCCGACGTCAACTCCGAGCAGCTCAAAGCCTGGCTCGAAAACCTGAACGAAGACGAAACCGGCGGCTACAAGATGTAGTCGCATCCAGTCGCCGGACGCCCGCGATCCGGGGCGGTTGCCCCAAACTATCAGCTATCGACTAACAACTATCAGCTGATAGACCATCCCAACCCAGCCCCGTCTCATGATGAGGCCAAGTCCCCTCAAATGAAGATCTTGCGCCGGGGGTCCAGACCTAACTTCAATGAAATGAAGATGTTGCGCAACAACAGGGGGAGGGAGGGGGGTACCCTACGCCGGACAAAGACTCCGCAGATGCGTGAAGAACTCCGGAAACGAGATCGCCGCCGCCTCTGCCCCGTCGATCTCCGTCTCCGAGGTAGCCCGCAGCGCCGCCACCGAAAACGCCATCGCAATCCGGTGGTCGGTCCCCGAATCGATCGACGCCCCGTGCAGCGTCTGCCCGCCCGCGATATCCATCCCGTCCGGGTACTCCGTCACCTCCGCCCCCATCGCCCGCAGGTTCTTCGCCACCAGCGCGATCCGGTCCGACTCCTTCACCCGCAGCTCCGCCGCATCGCGAATCCTCAACCCGCACCGCGTATAGGGCGCAATCGCCGCCAGCACCGGCAGCTCGTCGATCAGCCCCGCCGTCAACGCTCCCGAGATCTCGAACGGCTTGCCCGGCGCGCCGGCAGGGTTGCCGTTCACCTGGAGCGTCCCCATCAGCTCGCCATGCTGCTCTTCGACATTCAGCACGCGAATCTTCGCCCCCAGTGCCGCCACCACGTCGAGCAGCACCGCCCGCGTCGGATTCATGCCCACCGAATCCAGGATCAGGTTCGAATCCGGAAACAGCAGCGCCGCACACAGGAAGAACGCCGCCGAACTGATGTCGCCCGGCACCGTCGCGTCGATCGCCTTCAGCTTCTGCCCGCCCTCGATAAACAGCCGGTTCTCCCGCCGCTCGAGTTTCGCGCCAAACGCCCGCAGCGCGTGTTCGGAATGATCGCGCGTGAGAATCGCCTCAGAAAGTGAGGTCGTCCCCACTGCCTGCAGCCCGGCGAAGAGCACGGCCGTTTTCACTTGCGCAGAAGGAATCGGTGTGTCGAAGTCGATCGCGGCCAGCGGTCCGCCGTGAATGGTGATCGGCGCGTGCCCGTCCACGAGATCAAGCTTCCCGCCCATGGCGGCAAGCGGTTTACGAATCCGCTCCATCGGCCTCAAGGTCAGCGAATGATCGCCGATGAGAGTAAAAGTGTGCGGATGTGATGCAATCAGCCCCGACAGCATGCGCATCGTAGAGCCCGAGTTGCCGCAGTCAAGCGGCGCCGCGGGCTGCTTGAAGGCTCCGCCTGTGCCGGTGACCTCGATATGAGTCTGCTTGTCTTCCACCGTCGCCCCGAGCGCGCGCACGCAGGCGAGCGAGCTGTGCGGGTCCGCGCCGGTCGAGAAGTTCGAGAGACGGCTGGTGCCTTCGGCCAGGCCGGCCAGCATGGCGTAACGGTGGGAGATGGACTTGTCTCCCGGCAGGACCAGCGAGCCCTGAAGGCTGCGCGCGGGGCGGATCGTTTCTGTCGACATTCCCATCAGGATAAATCGTTTCCAGCCAGCACCCCGGCGTCCCCTCCCCGGCCAAACGTTCCCCCGCCGGTCGAGTCAAACAGGGGTCGTACTTGCCTTTGTCCCCGGTTGACGGAACAATGGAGGCAGGTCCAGCAGGGATTTGCAGGAAACGTTGCAAGGTGTTCGAGGAGTTCATGGTGAATCTGTTGAAGAGTAAGAGTGCGGTCGCCGCACTCGCGGTATGCGCGTTGTGCGCGGGACGGCCGGGCCATGCTGCGGAGTTGAGCGGCGATGCCAAGGCAGCGATTCCGAAGGACGTGCAGCAGGTCATCGTCGTCGACTACCGCGCGATGCAGAACTCTTCGGCCGCCATGAATCTCAAGGATCGCGTGCTGCCGCCGGAGTTGAAGCGGCTCGAAACCGCGCTCAAAACCTCCGGCCTGCAGGTCGACCAGGATGCCGACGTGCTCGCGTTCGCCTCCTTCCGGGTCAAGGACGGCACGCGCATCGTGGGCATTGCGCAAGGTCAGTTTCATACCGGCCGCGTCATGCAGAACTTCGCCAAGACGAAGACCAAGCCGGTGATGCTGCGCAACAATGCGGTCTATCCCCTGGGCTCGGGCGGGATGAGCGTCTGCTTTCTCGACCAGACCACGATGGTCTTCGGCGAAAAGCGGGCGGTGCAGGATGCACTCGACGCGCGCGACGGCGTGAGCGGCAACTTCCTGCAGAACAGCGACATGCTGAACGAGATGGCGGCGGTCGATACCAAGGCGGTCTGGAGCCTGCTCGACCAGAAGGGCACGCAGACCATGATGAAGAGCGTGCTCGGCGAGGCTGCGCAGCTTGCCGATTACGACACCGTCAAGAACCGGATGAAGAGCTCGCGTTACACGATGGATTTTCAGAACGGCGTTAAGTTCGATATGGCCGTTGTCATGTCGGACACGATCACGGCGGCGACGGCGGCGACGCTGATGAAGGGTGTCTCGATCATGAAGCGCAACTCCGGCTCGCCGCTCGAGAAATCCGCACTCGAGCAGACCTCGATCGACTCGAACGCCGGCACACTGACGGTCGATTACAGCTCGTCCGACAGCCAGTTCTCAAGCCTGCTGACCTCGTCCCTCTTCCAGTCCGTTGTGAAATAGGCCGCCAGGGCGGAGACAGAAGCAACCCAAGCTTCGTGCAACGTCAAATCAGGCACGCCCCGACTCAGGTCGGGGCGTGCCTGCGTTCGGGCCAGCGGCTTCGAGGCGCGGTGCCACCAAACCACCAACCTTACAGCGCTCTAACCCCCCATCGCCTCCAATTGGCGCGTCACATGCAATAACCCCCGGCATGGACAGTGGCCTCTATGCGGCATACACCGGTCTGCTGGCGCGCACCCAAGCGCTCGATACGGCGGCCAACAATCTGGCGAATGCGGGAACCAACGGCTTTCGTGCGGCGCGCGACACCTTTTCGGGTCTGCTGGTGGACGGCCTCGGGGAGGATGAGACGGCAGCCGGCGGCGCCTCCCAGGTAGGCAACGCGATCAACAGCTTCGGCGTTCTGGGCGGCACGGCCGCGGACTTCGGCCAGGGTCCCCTCGTCACCACGTCGAACCCGCTCGACATGGCGCTCAGCGGCGCGGGCTTCTTCACGATTCAGACCGCGTACGGGGTGCGTTATACCCGCGACGGGTCCTTCCTCAAAGCGGCCAATGGCAGGCTCACGACCAAGCAGGGGGAGCCTGTGCTCAACCCGGCAGGCAAGCCGATCGTGCTGCCGGCAGGCACCATCTCGGTCGGACCGGACGGAACCGTATCGGTGGTGACGGACGCCGGGAGCGGTGTCGTGGGGCAGCTTGCGATCGTCAACTTCGCCTCCCCGGCAAGCCTCGAGGCGGAGGGGGCCAACCGCTTCAAGGCAGCCGCCGGCATCAAGACGATTGCCTCGAGCGCGGCCGTCGAGCAGGGCTCGCTCGAGGGTTCGAACCAGGATACGGTGCACGGGACGATGCAACTCATCCTCATTCAGCGCCAGGCCGAGATGATGCAGAAGGCGCTGACCGTCTTCGACAACGACTTCGACAAGGCAGCCGTGGAGCAGATAGCCCGGGTGTAAAGCCGCCCGGGCAGTAGCGGATTGCGTGTTGGCTGTAAGAGCAGGAACCGGCAGCACCTGAGGTAGATCATGATTCGAGCGATGTACACGGCGGCAAGCGGGATGAGCGCGCAACAATTGAACCTGGACACGATCGCGAACAACCTCGCGAACTCCTCGACCGCTGGCTTTCGCCGGATGCGCCTGCAGTTCGAGGACATGGTGTACCAGAACCTGATCACACCGGGCTCGCCGAACACATCGTCGACGATCTCGTCGGGGCTGCAGATCGGTCTCGGCACGCGCACCTCGGCGACCGAGGTGATCCAGGCCCAGGGCGACTTCAACCAGACCGGCAACTCGCTCGACGTCGCCATTCAGGGCCAGGGCTTCTTCCAGGTGCAGCTGCCGAACGGCACGATCGCCTACACCCGGGCGGGCAGCTTCCATCTCAATAACCAGGGGACCATCGTCACGTCCGAGGGCGACCAGTTGCTGCCTGCGGTCACGATCCCGTCGAGCGCGACGTCGGTGACGATCTCGCAGTACGGCGTGGTGTCTGCGACGCTCGCCGGCCAGTCCACCCCGGCCACGCTCGGGACGATCCAGCTGGTCACCTTCGCCAACCCGGGCGGGCTGACCGCGACCGGCGGCAGCCTGTTTCAGCAGACCCAGGGGTCCGGCAACCCGGTCGTCGACCTGCCGGGCGGCAACTCGGGCGTGGGCACGCTGCAGCAGGGGTATCTCGAAAATTCGAACGTCGACGTGGTCGCGGAGTTTGTGCAGATGGTGCTGGCGCAGCGCGCGTACGAGAGCAACTCCAAGGTGATCAAGACCGCCGACGATATGTATTCGCAGATCAATAACGTGGTCCGCTGAGGCAGACGCCGGCGGAGGTGCTTGGCGCGCACACGCGAGTGGTGCGCGCACGAAGTTGATCCGCTTGAGAGGCCCGGGGCTCTGCCCCGCGGGGGGAAGAAACGATGCAAAGGCACACGCAACTCGTTGCAGCAGCGGTGTGGCTGCTTGCCACCGGAACGGGCGGCACCGGGCTGCCGGCCGCGATGGCCTCGGAACCGGTCTGCTTCGCCGACCCTGCAGGCGCGGCTTCGGGGCTCGGGGCGCGCGGCGCGAACGGGTACAGGCTCGAAGCCGTGCGGCGCGATGCGTTCTCGGGCAGCGTCTGGGCAAGCGTTCGCAGCTGCGTTCATCCGGAGTGGCCGGGCCAGATGGTGCTTGCCTCGGGCGCCGCCGGGGCGCTCGAGCCGAGCCTCGGCAATGCGGCGCTGCGATCGCTTGGCGGGGCGCTGCGGCCGGGGCCGCTGGTGCTGCCGGGAGCGCTGGTGCGCCTGGTCGAGGTGCGGGAGAACGTGCGGATTGAATCGGCGGGCATCGCCCAGGCCATGGGAGCGGCGGGCGACCGGATCCAGGTCCGGCTGATCCCGTTGAGCGCACCGGCGGGTGACGAGTCGGGGACGGCCTGGACCTCCGGCCAGCGGGTGGTGACGGGCATTGTGCGCGGCCGCCGGCTGGTCGAGGTGGAGACGCGATGAGCCAAAGCAGGGTCGGGACAAGGGGCAGGACGAGCCGGTCGTCCGCGATCGAGAGTGCCGCTCTTTCTTTGGCGGTGGTGCTGCTGCTGATGCTCGCCGTGTCGCTCGAGGCGCAGGGAACGGTGCAAACTGCCGCTTCGTCGATCACCCAGGCGGCCAGGACGAAGCTGCTTCCGCCCAAGTTGAACGTGGCGCAGAGCTCGCTGCAGGCGTACCTGACGCGGGTCAAGACCGAGAGCCAGGAGACGCGGCCGCTCGATGGATCGATCTGGCTCGAGAGCGGGCGGCTGGCCCACTTCTCGACCGACATGAGGGCGATGCGGCCGCACGACCTGATCTCGGTGGTGGTGCAGGAGAGCCTGGCGGCGTCGACCGACGGCTCGGTGAAGGGGTCGCGTTCTTCGAGCGCGAGTTCGGCGGTGACGAGCCTTTTTACCAAATTGAGCGCCGCGAATGCGCTGCAGAACCTGGTCAACCAGAATTCGGCCTCGGCGCTGAACGCGGCCGGCGCAAGCGCGACCAATTCGAGCCTCACGACGACCTTTGGCGGGCAGGTGGTCGAGGTGCTCGCGAATGGGACGCTGGTGATCGAGGCGGCGCGGCAGGTGGAGTTCTCGCAGCAGACGCAGACGATCGTGCTGCGCGGGCTGGTGCGGCCGGAGGACATTTCGCAGCAGAATCAGGTCCTGTCGACCGCAATCTCGAGCCTCGAGCTCGAGGTGAAGGGCAAGGGCATCGTCTCCGACTCGACCTACCGGCAGAATCCGGTGGTGCGCCTGCTCGAACGAATCCTGGTGTTTTGATGAGGCGACCTGTGGGACTGAGGATGCGCGTGCGCGCACTGCCGGCCGCGTACCGGCGGGTGGGCTGGATCGGTGCTGTAGCGCTGGCTCTCTCCGCGACGGGAACGCGGGGACGCGCGCAGCAGGGAGCCCTTCGACCGGTCGCGCAGCAGGGAGCCCTTCGACCGGGCGCGCAGCCGGCCTCCGGCCTGCTTGCAGGGGCGGCGCCGGTTCCCGCAGTGCCCGGGACGGAGCCTTCGGCGCCGCGCGAACGGCGCGCGCGCGTGAAGGATATCTCGTCGATCGAGGGGATTCGCGACAACCAGCTGGTGGGCTATGGCCTGGTGGTGGGGTTGCAGGGCACGGGCGACTCGCAGCAGACCACGTTTCCGGTGCAGACGCTGTCGGCCATGCTGCTGCGCATGGGAGTGAGCGTGCCGGCCGCATCGATCAAGGTGCAGAATCTTGCAGCGGTGTTTGTGTCGGCGACGCTGCCGCCGTTTGCGCGCTCGGGCACGAAGCTCGATATCACCGCGTCCTCGGCGGGTGATGCGCGTTCGCTTGAGGGCGGCCTGCTGCTGATGACGGCACTCTACGGGACCGATGGGAAGATCTATGCGCAGGCGCAGGGTCCGCTGGTGGTAGGCGGCTACTCCGTGAGCGCGAACGGGAGCACGAAGCAGTTCAATCACCCGACTACGGCGCGGCTGCCGTACGGCGCGATCGTCGAGCGTGCGCTGCCGGTGGCGATCGGGGAGCGGGGCAGCTTTTCGCTGCTGCTTGACGATGCCGATTTCAAGTCGGCCGGGGCGGTGGCAGAGGCGATCAACCACGAGTTTGGCCGGACGGCCGCGCATGCCCGGGACAGCCGTCGGATCGAGGTCGGCCTGACCCCGGGGGAGGAGGTGCCGGAGTTCCTGGCGCGGGTCGAGGCGGTCGAGGTATCGGTGTTTCCGCGGGCGAAGGTCGTGGTGAACGAACGAACCGGGACGGTGGTGATCGGAGGCAACGTGGTCCTCGAACCGGTGTCGATCCTGCACGGCGGGCTTGCCGTGCGGGTGACGACCGAGTTCAAGGTCTCGCAGCCGGGTGAGTTTTCCGGCGGCACGACGCAGGTGGTGCCGGAGAGCCGGGTGGAGGCGAACGACAAGCCGGTGAGCCGGATCGAGCTGAAGCAGGGCGCGACGGTAGACGATCTGGTGCGAAGCCTGCAGTCGATCGGCGCGAGCGCGCGCGACGTGATCTCGATTCTGCAGGCGATGAAGGCGGCCGGCGCGCTCGAAGCCGAGATCGAGGTGCTATGAGGGTGCACGGTGCGGAAGGGCAGGTGGGTGCGGTGCAGTCGCAGCCGGTGGCGGCTCTGACGCCAGCGAAGAAGGCCCAGCTGGCGAAGGCGGCCGGCGAGTTTGAGGCGTCGATGCTGGGCGAGATGCTGAAGCCTCTGGGCTTCGGCGCGGGAGTCGGGGAGGATGAGGATGCGCTGCCCGGCGGGGCCGCAGGCTCGCTCCGGGACATGGGCACCCAGGCGTTGAGCAAGGCGCTGGCCCAGGCCGGCGGAGTCGGGGTCGCACGTCAGATTATCAAGAAGGTTACTGCCGAACATGAGGCAAGCGACAGAAGGTCAGGAGGTACTAAAGTCCCATGAGCATACGCCGATACAGCAAAGGTGCAGGAGGCAACACGGATGGCGGCTTTGAGCGGGATCAGCAATCTTCAATCGGGCTTTGGGAGTGTGCAGGTGGCGGCGGGCGTGAACGCGCCGGGTTCACCGGCGGAAGCTTTGGTGCAGGGCACCTCGGGCCAGGGGCGGGTGGCGCCGAGCGCAGCCGGGGCAGCATCGGCGACTGCGCGGGACCTGGCATCGGTCAGCTCCACGGCGCAGGGGGTCAGCCAGGCCCTGAGTACATCGGACGTCCGGGCGGACAAGGTCTCGGCGCTGCAGTCGGCGATCGCGTCGGGGAACTATCACGTCACGGCGAGCGAAGTGGCCGGCAGGCTCGTCGATCAGCTATTGAAGTAAAGGTGGCCGCGACTGGCGCGAGTGCGCTGGGGGCGCTTGACGCCGGCATGGTCGAAGCCTGCATAGACGACGCCGAATTGGATGACTCCGGCATGGTTGACTCCGGCATGGTTGACTCCGGCATGGTCGAAGCTTGCATGGTGAAAGCAAGCGCGGACCTCGAAGATGCGGTGGAGCGTCTGCTTGAAGACTCCATCGGCTCGCTGACCTGGCTGCAGGCTGACGTGCTCGAAGAGCTTCGAAAGCGGGCAAATGGGCTGGTTGATTTGTCTGCTGGCTGCGCAGGCTGGCGGGGACGCGCGATCTCGCCGCGGATCCAAGCGCGACTCGCTGACTTTGCCGGGTTACTCAAGGCATCGCGGGAGAACCTCGAGGCGCTCGAACGGGCTTCCTGCAGGGATGCCGGGGGATTCGAGCCCTATGGATTTTTTGAACGAATCGGGCTCTACGAAGACAGCTTGATGGGCAACGGGGCTCCTGGTCGAACCGGCCCCGAACCCGCGCGGGCCGCAGCAAGCCGCGGCGTTGCTGGGTCGGGCAGAAACGGACGCTCCCGCGAAAGTGTGATGGAGAGGCTACACCGATGAGCACGCTAAGCGGTTTGATCGATATAACGAGGAGCGCGCTGCTGGCCGATCAATCGGCCCTGAGTGCGACTGCCAACAACGTTGCCAACCAGAACACGGTGGGCTACACGACCGAGGTCGCGTCGTTCAGCGCGAATGACACCGTTCAGCTGGGTGCAGGCGGGGGCGCCGTGGGTTCGCCCACGGTGGCGGTCACCTCGGTGCGCGACCGGGTGCTCGAGCAGAGGGTTGAGCAGCTGACGCAGCAGCAGTCGGCGAGCGCGGCCCAGGCGGCGGTGCTGAGCCAGGTGGAGGGCATCTTCAGCCTCAGCAGCTCAGCGCAGAGTCCAGGTTCGACCCAGCTGGGGTCGGCAATCGACGGCCTTTTCAGCTCGCTGACGGCGCTCGCGTCGAACCCTGCGGATCCGACGACCCAGCAGGCGGCCGTGACCGCGGCCACGCAGGTCAGTGCTGCGTTTGGGAGCGCGGCAAGCGGGCTCGCGTCGATCGCCTCCGGGATCAACACGGCGCTGGCGACCGCGGTGCCATCCGTCAATGCCCTGACCACGACGATCGCGCAGCTGAACGGCGAGATCAACAACTGGCAGAACGGCGGCCAGAGCGGGGCGGGCGCGGCGCAGGATGCCGGCGCACTCGAGGATCAGAGGCAGAATGCCATCGCGCAGTTGTCGCAGCTGATCGGGGTGAACCAGGTGAAGACGGAGGCGAACGGCCTGACCCTGACGACCACGGGCGGAGCGGTGCTGGTCTCCGGCAGTAGAGCCTATGCGCTGTCGAGCGCACAAACCGGGGGCTCAACCAAGATCCTCGACTATACGGGGGCAAACGTTACGGCGGGCATCACGGGCGGGACTATCGGCGGACAGCTTGCCGCGCAGAGCAGCAATCTGCCGGCGGTCTCGAGCGCTCTCGATGCGCTGGCCTACCGGATCGGCAGCGCAGTGAACACGCAGAATGAGGCAGGTCTGACCTCGAGCGGGGTGGCGGGTGCGGCAGTCTTCACGCTGCCTTCGACGAGCGCGGGTGCGGCGGCGCAGCTTGCGGTGGTTGCGACGGCGGCCTTCGCCACGGCCGGGACCGGGGAGGGAAGCCTGGGCACCACCAACGCGAACCAGCTCGCGGCGCTTGCGTCGCTCGAGGATTCAAGCCAGCAGACGATCACCGGCTCGCTCGCTCTCTTCCTTGGCGCGATCGGTTCGACCAGCGCCACGCTGGCAAGTCAGAGCACCGTGCAGCAGGCTTCGCTCACCCAGCTGACCGCGCAGCGCGACTCGGTCTCTGCGGTCAACCTGGACACGCAGGCGGCAAACCTGACGACCTATCAACGGTCTTACCAGGCCGCGGCCCAGGTCCTCGCGATCGTGAACCAGCTCTTTGCCTCGGCAATCAACCTGGGGAACCCAACCACAGTCACCTAGAGCCCGGATGACGAAGGGCGGGATGGTCGTTCGCACGAGAAGACAGGGAGCCAGGCATGCAGGTCAATCCGAATTACACTACGAACCTCACAGGTTCGCTGAACGCGTCCTCCGCTGTCCAGGAGCAGCTGACAAACGAGCTGTCGAGTGGTCTGCGCGTCGCCCACCTGTCGGACGATCCGATCGCGGCGAGCACGGGGACGCAGCTGCAAAGCTCGCTCTCGAGCCTGGACGCGTTCGTGCAGAGTGCGGCGGGGAACCAGAGCCTGCTGCAGGTAACCGACTCGACGCTGGGCGAGGTGGTGACGCAGGTGACCTCAGCCATCAGCCTGGCGACGCAGGCGGGGGACGGGACGCTCAACGCCTCGAATCTCTCCGCCATCCAGGCACAGGTCTCCTCCATCCGCGATAACGTGCTCTCGCTTGCCAACACCAGCTACCTGGGCAGCTATGTCTTCAGCGGCAGCCAGGGTCAGACGAAGCCGTTTACGATCGACCAGACGACGACGCCGGCCGGTGTCTCGTACGCCGGCGATACCGTGACCAACAGCATCGCCACGCCGGGCGGCCAGAAGCTGGCGCTCAATCTGCCCGGAGGACCGGTCTTCAGCGGACTGTTGAGCGGGTTGAACCAGCTGGTGAGCGATCTGCAGAGTGGCTCGACGACGAATGCGGCGGCCGATGCCGCGGCGCTCACCACCGGGCTGGGAACGGTCAACCAGCAGCGCAGCACCATCGGATCTTCGCTGCAGCAGCTCGCGAGTGCAAGCGGCTACGCGCAGACCCAGGAGGCGCAGGTGCAGGCGCAGCAGACCAGCCTGCTGTCGGCTGATATTGCTTCGGTCTCGACCAATCTGAAGTCGGCTGAGGTGCAGCACCAGGCGCTCATCAGCGTGATCGCCTCCTTGAGCCAGACCAATCTCTTCAGCTACCTGAAGTAGTCTGCGGCGGCTGAAGCGGTCCGGGCACGGTGCCTGCAGCCAACACACGCACGCCCCCGCCGGCTCTTATACTGAGTGAGTGATCCAAGCGCTCCTCAGTGCGGCGAGTTTCTGGTGGGTCGGATGCCGTGGCTACCGGCTGACGCCGTGGCGCAGCCCCTACCTGCGCTGGCGGGTCGAGACCTACTCGGGCAAGCCGGCGGCAACGCTGAGGCTGCGCGACTTCGTGGCGCTGTTTCTCGCGGAGCGGGGACAGATCGGGCGTTACCTGCACTGGCTGGGTGAGCTGCGCGGACTGGCGCGCGATCGGCAGGCTTAGCCGGCGCAGAGTCTCTCCGGTTAAGCTGCACCCGTCTGCCAAAGCAACAGTCTTCGTCTCCTATCGCTATGGGTGGCCGTAGTCGGCTCGTTACCTCCCGCAGGCCTGGTGGAAAGAAAGCTAAGTCACGATTTGCCGCGGACTTCGGCTTCCCGGTCGGCTTCATTCGCGACGCCAACCAGGGCATCTTCTCAATCTCGTCGGCCAGCGGCGGAGCGTCCGCCTGAGACGGAAAGAGACGGAGGGAGGTGACGAACGGCAGAGTCATGGAAGCACCATGAAAAAAGTGCGGGTCGTTTCCACGTTCGACGATGACCTCGGCCACTAAGCTGCCGCTACCACATCCGCGCTTCGCTAGAATTGATCCCAGGGTCGCCAGGCGACCTGGGGCAAAGGAGATCGGCATGGGTGAGCAGGTGAAGTTGACAGCGAGTGACGGCAAAGAGCTGAGTGCCTACGTGGCAAACCCGGCGGGAACGCCCATCGGCGCCGTGGTCGTGGTGCAGGAGATCTTTGGCGTGAACGCGCAGATTCGCGCCTTCGCCGATCGCCTCGCCAAGGCCGGCTACGTCGCCATCGCACCGGCCACGTTCGACCGCTACGAGCCTGGGCTCGAACTCAAGGACACGGGCGACGATCTCAAGAAAGCCTTCGAGATGTACGGCAAGCTGTCGCCTGCGACCGCGATCCTGGACGTCGCCGCAGCCTACAAGTTCGTCGGAGCCCATGGCGCAAAGTCCATCGCGGTCGTCGGCTTCTGCTATGGCGGATTGATGAGCTGGCTCTCGGCCACCCGCGGCGCCGGTGTCGGGATGAAGCCCGCCTGCACCGTTGGCTACTATGCGGGCGGCATCGGCAACGTCGCCAGCGAAACCCCCGCCTGCCCGGTCATGCTGCACTTCGGTGAGAACGACTCGCACATCGGCAAGGACCAGATCGACGCCGTCCGCACGGCGCACCCGGAGGTCAAGATCTTTACCTATCCCGACTCCGATCACGCCTTCGCCGGCACCGAGCGCACCGCCTACAACCCCGAGCAGGCAGAGATTGCCTGGGAGCGCACGATCGAGTTCCTCGGGGCAAACCTGTCCTGACCTGCGCTTTCACGCGCCGTGTCCAGAACGCCACGCAGTGGTCGCCGTGCGCCATCGGGGCACACCTGCTTTTGCTGTTTTCCGCGCCGAATCGCCCCCGGGGGTTGATTCAGTGCTAAACTTTTGATGACACTTTGAGAGTGGAATAGAAGAGATATAGGAGTACGAACTGCTGTGTTGGCAACCGCAAAGAAGACAGGCATTATCGAAAAGTTTCGCACCCACGACTCCGACACCGGGAGCCCTGAGGTGCAGATTGCAATTCTGAGTGAGCGTATCAGCGAACTCACCGAGCACTTCAAGACGCACAAGAAGGACCACGGTTCGCGCCGCGGCTTGCTGATGCTGGTAAGCAAGCGCCGCAGCCTTCTGGACTACTTGAAGAAGATCGATGCCGATCGCTACCGCGAAGTCATCGGGAAGCTCGGAATCCGCAAGTAAGCTCCCAGGCCTGGCGAGTCTCGCCGGCCAAACAGGGCCGGGGGCGCGATAAGCGCAAGCCCCGGCAGGAAATCCGCTTCATGAATCCATGTACGGCCCCACATCTGAGCGCCGCCAGCCCGTGCAATCTTGTTGGAGTAGTACCGACTCCAACCGCGGGGAGCGCGACTCAGGTGGGCTCCGGGATTCGGAAGCACGATCCTGAACCAACCCATTCATCGTACGAAACGCAGCTCGGCGGCAGGTCCGCCTGAGCTGCGTTTTGCTGCGTCTGCACATGGGCTTTCCCGGCCATGTTCGGACGGACGCAAAACCAGTTCCTGGACAGCAGACGAGCACCTAGACAGCAGACGAGCACCTAGACAGTAGACGAGCACCTGGACAGCAGACGAGCACCTGGACAGCAGACGAGCACAAAGAGGGCATAAGCCATGAAGCAGGAAGTCAGCGTAGAACTTGCCGGCGGCAAGCGTATTCATTTTGAGACCGGACGGATGGCCAAGCAGGCCTCCGGTTCCGTGTTTATCACCAGCGGCGATAACGCCGTCCTCGCGACCGCGGTCGCCTCGCCCGACCCGAAAGAGGGCATCGACTTTTTCCCGCTCACCGTCGAATACCGCGAGTTCACCTACGCCGGCGGTCGCATCCCCGGCGGTTTCATCAAGCGCGAAGGCCGCCCCAGCGAGAAGGAAGTCCTCACCAGCCGCCAGATCGACCGGCCCATCCGTCCGCTCTTCCCCGAGGCCTTCCGCAACGAGACCCAGGTCGTCGCCTTCGTCTACTCGGCCGACAAGGAAAACGATCCCGACGTCCTCGGCATCAACGGCGCTAGCTGCGCGCTCGCGCTCTCCGACATCCCCTTCCACGGCCCCGTAGGCGCTGTCCGCATCGGCATGATCGACGGCCAGTTCGTCGTCAATCCGACGTATGCCGAGCGCGCCACCTCCGCCATCAACATCATGGTCGTCGGCACCGCGGACGGCATCGTCATGGTCGAGTCGGGCGCCAAAGAGATCTCCGAAGAGAATGTCGTCGGAGCCATCGAGTTCGCGCACGAGCAGATCAAGAAGATCTGCGCGACCATCGAAGAGCTGGTCAAGCTCGCCGGCAAGACCAAGCGCACCGTCACCACTCCCGAAGTCGACCAGGCTTACCTCGGCGAGCTGAACGCCAAGGTCGGCGACCGTCTGCGCGACGCGCTCGATACCCAGAAGCACCCCAAGTTCGAGAGCTACGCACTGGTCAAGGAGATCAAGGACGAGCTCAAGAAGGGGCTCCCCGAAGGCGATCCGACGGCTGCCAAGAAGCTCAGCAAGTACTACGAACTGCAGCGTGAGAACATCTTCCGCGAGCAGGTGCTCAACGACCGCATCCGCCCCGACCACCGCGCCTTCGACAAGATCCGAGATGTAACGGTTGAAGTCGGCGTCCTGCCCCGCGTGCACGGTTCGGCGCTCTTCACTCGCGGCGAAACCCAGGCTCTCGTCTCCGCCACGCTCGGCACCACCGACGACGCGCAGCGCATGGAAAGCTACCAGGGCGAAGAGAAGCGGAAGTTCATGCTGCACTATAACTTTCCGCCGTTCTCGGTTGGCGAGGTTGGACGTATGACCGGCGTCGGCCGTCGCGAGATCGGCCACGGCGCCCTCGCATGGCGCGCCATCGAAGCCGTTCTCCCCGGCGAAGACGAGTCGCCCTACACCCTGCGCGTCGTCTCGGACATCCTCGAGTCGAACGGTTCGTCCTCGATGGCAACCGTCTGCGGCGCATCGCTCGCGCTGATGGCCGCCGGGATCCCGCTCAAGGGCGCCGTCGCCGGCGTGGCCATGGGCCTTGTCAAGGAAGGCGAGAAGTACGCCATCCTCACCGACATCGCAGGCGCGGAAGACCACTACGGCGACATGGACTTCAAGGTAGCCGGAACCCGCAAGGGCATCACCGCGCTCCAGATGGACATCAAGATCATGGGCATCACGCCCCAGATCATGCGCGAAGCACTTGAGCAGGCCCGCCGCGGCCGTCTCGAACTGCTCGACACCATGGACGCCACCATCTCCGCGGCCAGCGAGCAGAAGAGCGCGTTCGCCCCGCGCATCCACACCATGCAGATCCCGACCGACAAGATCCGCGACCTCATCGGACCCGGCGGCAAGGTGATCCGCGGCATCATCGACGCGACCGGCGTCAAGATCGATGTCGACGACACCGGCCGCGTCAATGTTGCTTCGAGTGACGCGGATGGTCTCTCCCGCGCGATCCAGATGATCACCGACCTCACCGCCACCCCCGAGATCGGCAAGACCTACCTGGGCAAGGTGGTTCGCCTGGCAGAGTTCGGCGCATTTGTCGAAATCTTCCCCGGCACCGACGGTTTGCTCCACGTCTCCGAAATCGCAGAGCACCGCGTCAAGGAGGTCAAGGACGAGCTTCGCGAGGGGGATCAGATCCTGGTCAAGGTTCTCGCCATCGAAGGCAACCGCATCAAGCTCTCGCGCAAGGCTGTTCTGCGCGAGCAGCGTGAGAAGCTTGGCCTGCCGGCGGTTCCGCCCGAAGGCGGCGGACGTGAAGGCGGCGGACGTGACGGCGGCGGACGTGATGGCGGAGGACGTGACGGCGGAGGACGGGGTCCCGTTCCTCCCGCAGTTGCCGCGCCGATTGCCGCAGAAGGCACCGACGACGAGTTCGACGACGACGATGAGGATCTCGACGATGAAGACGGCGAGGGCGAGGAAGAGGATGAGCCGAACTTCAACCGTGCTGACGACGCGCAGCCGGTTGGCGTAGGTCAGCCCGGCATCGCACCGCGCACCCCGGGTGCTCCGGGTGCAGGCCAGGGTCGCCGTCCGGGTGGTCGCCGCCGTCGCGGCGGACGCCGTCCGGGACAGGGCGGTCCGGGTGGAAATGCGGGCGGCGGTCGCCTTCCGCAGGCGTAGTTTTATATCTGGTAGCAATAAAAAGGTTAAGCCTCGGCTTAACCTTTTTTTCGTCTTTTTGAGGGTCCGCTCGTGTCTCGAAACTCGTGGTTCGGATTCGTAGCGTACGGCGTGCTGGCCGGTTCGACCTGGCTGCTCGACGGCCTCGCGACGGGCTGGCCGTCGCTGCTTCGGCTGGCGGTTCACGACGGGGTCGTCTGCGGACTGTTTGTCCTGGTCGCCGTGTTGCGCAAGATGCCCTGGCCTCGGGTTGGGTGGGAGCGCGTTGCGGGCTGGGGTGCGCTCCTGCTAGCGGGGCCTGCGGTGCTGTTTGCCGGGGCGGGCAGCAGCGTCAGCCCTCTGTCGGGGACGCTGGTGTTCGCGCTGGTGCCGGGGGTCACGGTCTTCCTTGCGGCTCAGCGGGAGCAGGAGGCGATGCGTCTGCTGCTGCCGGCGCTTGCCGGGGTGGGTGGCCTGGCGTTGATGGTGCCGTTTGCCTTGCCGCCGACGTGGTTCGGCGAGGTCTGGCTGGGTTTGCTCGTGGTCTGCGCTGGCGCGGTGGCGGTGGCGGGCATCCGGCTGCATGAGCAGCTTGCAGGCTTTCCGCTGGTGTGGGTGTGTGCGATTGCGACGGGGGCAGCTGCGATCCTGGCGGGTGTGGGGTGGGCGGGGTTCCAGCCAGGGACTGTGGCGTGGAGCGGGCACACTGTCGTCACTGAAGTTGGATGGGGCGTGGTGGTGGATGCGCCGCTGACCCTGCTGCTGATGTGGCTGCTGCGCGCGATGCCGCCGGCGGGGCTGGCGGCGCGGTTTACGGCGCTGCCGCTGGTGACGATCCTGGGCGGGTTGCTGATGCTGCGGCCGGCGATCGGCTGGACGACGGGTCTGGGGATTGCGCTGGCGCTGGGAAGCGTCTGGATTCTGGTGACGGGGTCGAGCGAAACGGTGGGAGCTTCACCGGGAGTAGATCCGGGATAGGTGCCAAGTTTTGCAACGCTCAGCGTCGTTGAGTTGGGGCGGGAGCGCAGTTAGACTCGAACGATGGCGGCTTCGATGTACATCGTGGTGGAGGGTGAGGACCCGGGGTTCGATATCTTTGTGAACGGGCGAGCGCTGGCGCGGCACGAAGATGCGCTGGAGAAGCTGGCGCTTTCGCTGGGGGTGAAGCCGCTGATCGAGTTCTTCTCAGCCGATGAAAATTCCATGTCGCTGCTGATTGAAGAAGGGGCGGGGAACGCGGAGATCATCAAGCGCCTGCCGCCGCCGCAGTGGTACTTCGGCAGCGAGGGGCTGGCGACGATCGAGGCGCTGATCGAGGCGTTGAAGGACGAGCCGCACAAGCTAGGGACGGATGGGCCGCAGGTGCTCGAGGAATTGGAGCAGTATGAGCGGGTACTGCGCAAGACGGATATGCGCGGGCTGCGGTGGCACCTGGCGGTGAGCTGGAAGTAGAGGCAAAGGCGTTCTAATGCCGGACGGGCGCCACTTTGTGGGGTTAGTGGACGTTGCGCGTGGTTAGAGGTCGCCCTGGCCGAGGCGGCGGTGGAAGAAGTCGTAGACGAGAGACATGAGGGCGTGGGCGTGAGCGGGGTCGTAGCGTGGGCCCTCGTCGCGCAGGAAGGCGTGGGCCCCGTTGACCTCGTGCCAGTTGAGGCGGGTGTTGAGCTCGTTGAGCCGGGCCAGCAGCTTCATGCGGCCTTCGGTGGGGACGTGCGGGTCCTGGCGGCCCCAGGCCATGAAGAGTTCGCCCTGGATGTCGGCGGCGCGGGCGAGCGAGTCGTCGTGCTTGCCTTTGCCGAGGGTGCCCGCGTGAATGTCGGTGGCATAGAAGCAGACGGTGCCGGCGATCTCTGGATTCATGGCCGCGCGGAAGGCGAGGTGGCCGCCCATGCAGATGCCCATGGCGCCAAGCTTGCCGGTGCAGTCGGGACGGGCGAGGAGGTGGGCGATGACGGCCTTCGCGTCGGCATCGTAGGCGCTGACCTCCTTGTCGGTCTTGAGGAAGTTGCCACGGTCCGAGCCGGCCTGGTCGTAGGCTAGTGCGGTGCCGGCGGGTTCGTACTCGTGATAGACCTCGGGTGTGGCGATGATGTAGCCCTGGCCGGCGAGCTGGGCGGCGGTGCGCCGGATGGGGGCGGTGACCTGGAAGATCTCCGAGTAGAAGACGATGCCCGGGTACCGCCCCGGCGCCGCGGGACGGGTGATGTGAGTGCGCATGGGACCGGTCGGGGTCTCAAGGTCTACAAATTCTCCGGTGATGATTGTCATTTACGGAGAATGGTACGCCGTCGGCGGGACGGAGGGAACACTCAGGAATCGAGGCTGCGATCGTAGGAGGGAGATGGGGTCTCGTTCAGCTTCGAGAGGAAGGCTTTGAGCCTGGTGGCGTCGGGGCCGACAGGCGGAAGGAACTGCAGGCCAGCCGAGCGTCTGTCGGGTGAGAGGTGGCGGATGAATCCCATCATGCGATAGCTGAGGGTGTCGGTCTGAAGGTTCAGTTCGAGTGCATCGTTCAATCCTGCCGTGACCGGGTCCAGGAGGGTGATGAGACAACCCTCATAGCTGAGATCGTCCAGGCTGCCCGAGAGGGCCGGCGCATTCACCGCGCAACGGACTGCGATTTCTTCGTGGACCGGATAGCGGGGAAAGCGGCGCCGCTCGGCGGCGGAGGTCTGGGAAAGGAGCTTCATAGTAGCGATCCATCCTTGAGATCGGGATTGGGGATGGACTCAGCTTAGGCGCAGGCGAGGGGCAGCGGGTGGGTGGCGCGCATCTTCTTTCCTCACCTGGTTTCCTTTGGGGACTCGATGCTGATTCGGCGAACGGCCGTGCGTTCCTCGCATCTTCCGGCAGGATTTTCCTAAAGTTGTGGACGGGGTGATCCCGGGGAGAGAAGCACCGAAGCCACATACGACGAGAGTTTGCAGGAGAGCGCTCCGGGCGACCTTGATGCTGATTGCCATCAGGGCGGGATCACGCGCGGTGCGTTGGTGGCGCCGGTTACCCAGGACCAGAAGCTGGTGATGCGATCGATGCGTTGGGGCGGTGCTGTTGGCGGCTCGTTAGGGGAGACTCGCCCGCTTCAGGGAAGTCTTGAGTGACTAGAGGCTGTTAGGAACTTATAAGAGCGGTGTTAATGAGTTTGTTTGTCATGAGGATCGCGAAGGCGATGTAGTGGAAGCCTTTGAGGCTGGTTTCGAGCCGTTCGTAGTCTCGTGCGAGTCTTCGGAAGCGAGCGGCCCAGGCGAAGCTTCTTTCCACGACCCAGCGACGCGGCAGCAGCACGAAGCCTCGTTTGGCCATGGGGTGTTTGACCACCTCGAGCCGGATACCATGTTCTTCGGCGGCCTCGGCGGCGTTCGGTCCGGTGTAGCCCTGGTCGACATAGGCCAGTTCCACCATTGAGCCGGTGACCTCTTGCACTTCGGCGGCGAGCGCGCCAACCTGCTCGCGATCGCCTCGATCGGCAGCCGTGACCTTCAGTGCCAGCAGGTGGCCCAGCGTATCGACGGCGATGTGGACCTTAGATCCCCTGCGCCGTTTGGCTCCGTCGTAGCCCGCGCGAGCACCGCTTTCCGGCGTCGACTGTAGGGTGCGGCTGTCGATGCAGACAGCCGTGGGCTGGCCTCTGCGCCCCGCCCACTCTCGGACGATCGACTGCACATCAGCCACCAGAACCTCGAACACGCCCGCATCCAGCCATCGCCGCATCTGCTGGTACACCGCCCACCACGGGCCGTACTCATGAGGCAGATAACGCCACTGCCCACCCGTCCGAGCCGCATAACGAACACCGTTGAAGACCCGGCGCAGATCATGCCTGCGCTGCAGGCTATCCTCCCGGCACAGCAACAGATACGGCAATACGAACTGCCACTCTTCATCCGTCACATCCGACGGATACCCCAGCCCCAGCTTCCCTGACATCCCTCTATGCTCGGCAAATAACTCAACCCAGCAAAGACTCTAGCTCGGTACAAAGTCCCTAACAGCCTCTAGAGGAGTCGAGGGACCTGACTGCCGGGTGGGGTGGGAAGTGGGCGGGGTGAAGGGCGCCGGCGATGGCGGCGAGGCCGTCGAGGAGGTTGAAGGACGGGGTGTTGAGGAATTCGTCGGGGATGCAGAAGACGCGGCGGGTGCGGACGGCGCGGAGGGGCTGCCAGTCGCGCTGGGCGATGACGCGGTCGAGCGGGACGCGATCGCCGGCACCGCACCAGGCGAAGAGGAGGACGTCGGGGTCAGCTTCGGCGACGGCTTCGGCGGTGGTCTTCAGGCCGGGTGTACCGAGGAAGGTGCCGTTGGCGGCGGCGATGAGTTCGGCGATCCAGGGCTGGGAGAGGATGACGGGCTTGCCCCATTCTTCGCAGTGGACGGTGACGGCGGGCAGTGCGGCGGCGATTGCCCGGGTGTGGGCGATGGCGGCCTGGAGTTGCTCTATGAGCGTTTCAGCGCGGGGAAGGGCGTCGACCTGCCGGGCGATGAGGCGGGTGTCGTCGTAGATGTCTGCGAGGGTTTGCGGGGCGAGCGCGAGGACGGGAACGGCGGCCTTGAGGATGGCGGTGAGCGACTCGGGGCGGTAGGGGACGGAGGCGATGACGAGATCGGGCTTTGTGCGCAGCAGGAGGGGCTGGTCGGATTCGGCGAAGGACCAGGAGTCGGGGAGCACGGGCAGGTTGCGGCTGGCGAGTGACGGGACTGCCTCGAGGCAGAATCTGGTGGCGGCGCAGAGGCTGTCTGAGGCGCCGAGGTGGTGGAGGGTGAGGGCGACCGAGGGTTGCAGGGAGGCGATGCGCATCGGCCTGATCAAGGTTTGGCCGGGGTAGTGCTGGCCGAGGCGCCGGACTGCCGGTCGAGTTTGCGCTGGCGCCGGCGGGCGAGGTAGTTGCCGAGGTCGGGGGAGAACTCGAGCAACTGGGCGCCGAGCATGCCTTCGAGGGTGACGGTGATGGCGTTCTGGATGGTGAGTTCGACGCCGCGTTCGTCGGAGGGATAGTAGGCGTTCGAAATGGCGCCCGAGAGGAAGTTGCCGGCGACGTTCGAGGTGTTGAACTGCCGTTTGCCGTTGTCTCCGTAGCAGATGAAGGTGGTGATGGCGGAGTAGAGGATGCGGGATTTGATGGGGCCGGTGCCTTTGCGGTAGTAGCGCGGGTCCTGGTGGAGGAGGGTCGGGAGCAGGGCGTTGCCGATCAGGTTGCCGTTGACGTTATCGGCATAGCTGGCGCCGATGCGTTTGGCGAGGCCAGCGGGACCGTGGTGGTAGCCGGGGTGGCTGTCGTTGAGCTCGCCGAAGCCGCCGCCGAGGACGACGGCGAGGCCGATGGTGTAGGGGTCGATGATGGTGTGGAAGGAGAGGTCGAACTTTTGCTTTGGGGAGAGCGGGACGGTTTTACCGCTGATGACGACGTTGAAGAGGGGGAGGACGCCGCCGACGCGTTGCTTTTCCTGGGCTTTGACTTCGCGCTCGGCCTCTTCGCGCTGGGCCTGTGCTTTCTTTTGCTGGTCGTCTGCAGTGGTCTGCTGATCGGCGGGGGTGGGGGCTTCGGGTAGGCCGGGGAGGGCGAGGACCGCGGATTCCTGCGAGCCTGAGAACGCGGCTTGCGGGGCCTGTGCGGAGGCGGCGCGGGCGGTGAGGCCGAGGGCGCAGAGGAGGGCGCCGCGGGCGAGGCGTGAGGGGGTGCGAGGGTGTGCGACAGGCATCTGCTGAGAGCGCGGGGTGTGGCGTGGCGGGCGGGTCGTCATGCGGGATGCCCCATGCTAGCTGAAGAGGAATTCCTTGGTGCGCAGTTCTTTGACGGTGTCACGGAGTTTGGCTGCCTTTTCGAATTCGAATTTCTTGGCGGCTTCGCGCATGTCGGATTCGAGCTTGGTGATGAAGACGTCGAGCTCGGCCTGAGTGCTGAAGTCGGGGATGCCTTCGGCTTCGTCGGTGAGGTCGGCGTAGTCGGCCTTGAGGATGCCGGCGAGGCCCATGTCGATGGCGGAGATGACGGAGCGCGGGGTGATGCCGTTTTCTTCGTTGTAGAGCTCCTGCTTTTCGCGGCGGCGGTTGGTTTCGTCGATGGCGCGCTGCATGGAGTCGGTCATCTTGTCGGCATAGAGGATGGCGCGGCCTTCGAGATGCCGGGCGGCGCGGCCGATGGTCTGGATGAGCGAGCCCTGGGAGCGGAGGAAGCCTTCCTTGTCGGCGTCGAGGATGGCGACGAGTGAGACCTCGGGAAGGTCGAGGCCTTCGCGGAGGAGGTTGATGCCGATGAGGACGTCGTATTCGCCTTTGCGGAGGTCGCGCAGGAGCTTGATGCGCTCGAGGGTTTCGATCTCGGAGTGCATGTAGCGGCAGCGGACGCCGACTTCGGTGTAGTAGTTGGCGAGGTCTTCTGACATGCGTTTGGTAAGGGTAGTGACGAGAACGCGCTGGTCAAGATTCACGCGGTCGCGGATTTCTGCGAGGAGGTCGTCGATCTGGCCTTTGACGGGGCGGATTTCGATCTGCGGGTCGACGAGGCCGGTGGGGCGGATGATCTGCTCGACGACGACGCCGGCGGCCTTGGTGAGCTCGTAGGGGCCGGGGGTGGCGGAGACGTAGATGATCTGTCCGGTGCGGCCTTCGAACTCGTCGAACTTGAGGGGGCGGTTGTCCATGGCGCTGGGCAGGCGGAAGCCGTAGTCGACGAGGTTCTGCTTGCGGGAGCGGTCGCCATGCCACATGCCGTGGAGCTGAGGGACGGTGACGTGGGACTCGTCGATGAAGAGGAGGTAATCGCGCGGGAAGTAGTCGAGCAGGGTGGGTGGGGGCTCACCGGGGAGACGGCCGCTGAAGTGGCGCGAGTAGTTTTCGATGCCGTGGCAGTAGCCGACGGACTTGATCATTTCGAGGTCGAAGCGGGTGCGCTGGTGGATGCGCTGGGACTCGACGAGGCGGCCGGAGTTTTCGAGTTCCTTTTCCCACCATTCCATCTCGGCGAGGATGGAGTCGGAGGCGGTCTTCTTGCGCTCGGGCTGGACGACGTAGTGGGATTTCGGATAGATGGGGAGTCGCGAGTACTTCTGGCGGACGGTGCCGAAGAGGGGATCGATCTGCGAGAGGGCATCGATCTCGTCGCCGAAGAGCTCGATGCGGTAGGCGTTCTCGTCGTAGGTGGGGAAGACCTCGATGATGTCGCCGCGAACGCGGAAGGTGCCGCGGCGGAAGTCGACGTCGTTGCGCTCGTAGAGAATTTCGACCAGGCGGCGGGTAATGTCTTCGCGGCGGATCTTCTGGCCTTTTTCGAGCAGCAGGAGCATGCCGTAGTAGGCCTCGGGGGAGCCGAGACCGTAGATGCAGGAGACGGAGGAGACGATGATGGCGTCGCGGCGTTCGAAGAGGGAGCGCGTGGCGGAGAGGCGCAGCTTGTCGAGTTCCTCGTTGATGGTGGCTTCTTTTTCGATGAAGAGGTCGCCGGAGGGGATGTAGGCTTCGGGCTGGTAGTAGTCGTAGTAGGAGACGAAGTACTCGACGGCGTTGTTGGGGAAGAACTGCTTGAACTCGTGGTAGAGCTGGGCGGCGAGGGTCTTGTTATGTGCGAGGATGAGCGCGGGCCGCTGGACCTGCTCGATAACCTTGGCCATGGTGAAGGTTTTGCCGGAGCCGGTGACGCCGAGCAGGACCTGATCTTTTTCGCCGGCGGCGAGGCCGGAGACGAGTTCGCCGATGGCCCGCGGTTGATCGCCCTGGGGTTTGTACGGGGTGCTGAGCTGGAACTCCATCCGTCAAGGATATAGGTTCGGCGGGCTGTCTAGGATGGGGGCAGGGCGTAGCCGAGCAAAGTGCCCGCGCCGCTGCCTTCGCACTGCGGGTCCTTGCTGGCGAAGTGGACGCCAACGGACTTCGTGCAGGCGTAAAGTCCAACGAGCTGTTTGCCGGTGTCGGGACCGGCAAAGCCGTAGCCTTCGGTGCCAAGGATGCGCTGACCCTCGCAGGCTGAGTCTGCCGACAGGAAGTAGTCTTTGCTGCCTGCCTTGCAGCCGTAGAAGGGGGTTGCCGCGCCGTTCTGCGGGACATCGTAGAGGTTGCCGAGGACCTGGTCGGGCAGGAAGTTCGCGGATGAGTCGATCCAGCCCGTGGTGGTCTCGTAGGCGCTGGAGTTGCGGTAGCGGGTGAGCGGGTGCGACGGCTCGTTGGCCATCCAGATGTAGGAGACGATATCCCACTTCCTGACATCCGCGGATTTGCCGGCGTCTTCCTCGGACGCGTCCCAGGAGGTCGCCGGGTTCGACGCGGAGAGGTAAACCTGGATGTTGGGATAGGGGCCGATGTTGATGTTGCCGTACTGATCGTGCAGAAGACCGGCGATGAAGTTGTTTTCGAAGCCGGTGACGGAGGTATCAATGATCTTGAGGCGTTCCCAGGGCGTACTGCCGCTGAGCAGAGAGCTATTCGGGATACGGTAGAGTTCGACGGCGTACTGGCCGCGCTCGCTCAGGCCGCCGGTCGTTGCGGGGTCGCGTGGTTGCAGGTTGAAAAGGGCATACCAGAAACCGGTGGATGGGTCGTAGCCCATGTCTCCCCAGCTTGGGTTGGGGCTGTTGAGGTCGAGTCCTGTCGTCGTGAGCACGCCTTGTTCGGTGAAGTGGATGCCGTCGTTTGAGGTGGTAAGGATGTGCCGGGGGATGGGCTGACTGTCTTCGTAGAAGAGGTCGATCCCGGACTTGCCGTCGCGGTTGTAGGGAACGGGCTGTGCTACGCCGTAGCCGCTGAGTGTGGTGGAGAGGATGATCGGATCTTTGTACTTCTGCCATGCGACGCCGTCGTTCGAGAAGGCCGCGCCGATGCTGTTGTTGTTACCGTCGGCCTGGGCGGTGGCTACGTAGAACATCTCGAATGTGAAGCTTTGTCCGTCGCCGAGCGGGTTGGTGAAGACGCCTTTGACCACGTGTGCATTGCAGAGGTAGTAGGCGTCCCAGGTACCCTTGGTCTCGGCCAGGGCGACGGTCCTCTGCGAGCGGATGTTACTGACCTGGTCGATGGACTGGTATTGGATGGTGTCGGAGTATTGATCGGGATTGGTCGGGTTGTTGTCGTCTCCGCACCACCAGAACTGGCGGAGACTCCCGGTCTGGATAGCGGAGGGCGAGTAATCATAGCGGTTCGACCGACCGACGACGGCGCCGGCGGGAGTGTCGAGGGAATCTCCCCCGCATCCGAGGATCCCGAGGGTAAGCACTGAGGCTGCCAGGCTCGAACGAACCCAGGACGTTTTGGACTTCAACAATCGCGTGCTCCTACTGCTGGTCCACGTCCCGGGGCTCCGGGCAGCGCTGATCGTGGCTCGTTTGGAGTGAAGCTGGAGCCGATCGATGCGCCTGGATGATGGAAGGTGGATGGATCAATTTCTTTGCTACAGGGTAGCAGAATGGCGGCCTGGTTTTGCGTGGCGACGGGCAGGGAAGGCAGGCAGAGCATTTAGACTGAGTTTGCTTACAAGCCGGAGTGTTGGCGGCCAGGGATTCGTGACGTGGGAGCGTATGGATGAGTGTGGAGTTATGGCTGATTCGGCATGGTGAGACGGAGTGGAGTTTGAGCGGCGCGCATACCAGCCGCACGGACATTGCGTTGACCGATCACGGGAGAAAGCGGGCTGAGGAACTGAAGGATTTTCTGCATGGCACGGAGTTTGCGAAGGTACTGGTTTCGCCGATGCAGCGGGCGCGCGAGACCTGCGAAATTGCGGGATATGGCGACCAGGCGGCCGTCGACAGGGGCCTGATGGAATGGGATTACGGTGAGAGCGAAGGCAAGACGACCAAGGAGATGCGCCAGAAGTACAACAAGCCGGACTGGAGTGTCTGGAGCGATCCGATTGTCGGTGGCGAGTCGCTGGCCGAGGTGGGGGCTCGCGCCGATGGCGTGATTGCACGGGCGCTGGGAGGAGTTGCGGACGGAGCCAAGGTGGCGCTGTTTGCGCACGCGCACATCCTGCGCATCACGGCTGCGCGGTGGATTGGCCTGGAACCGGTAGGCGGCAAGCTCTTCGGCCTGAGCACGGGAAGCCTGAGTGTGCTGGGGTGGGAGCGGGAGACTCGCGTGATCAGCCAGTGGAATCGTTCGTTCGAGTAGTGCGGGCGTTGACGGCAGGATGTCGGGCTTGAGATGCGATGGGAGACTTCGATGTTGGCAGTTGGGAACCGGGTTCTATTGGTTGGTGCCATGGCAGCTTTAGGGTTTATGGGTCCTGTTGGCCGAGGTTCGGCGCAGGGTAACGGTCTCGCCTTTGAACGTGCCGGCCATCTCCAGCGCGGGGTGAATCTGAGCATGTGGTATGCGCAGACCAGCGACCATTCTGCGGCGCACATCAATTCCTATACGACGTCCGCGGACTTCGCGCTGATCAACCGGCTGGGATTCGATCATGTGCGGCTCAGCATCGACCCCGAGCCATTGATCGCCGAGGCTCCAAGCGGATCGTTGAAGGCTGACGCGATGGCGCGCCTCGATGAGACGCTCAAGCAACTGCTGGCGGCCCATCTGAATGTCATTCTCGACGTGCATCCGGAGGAATCCTGGAAAGCTGCCATGACCAAAGGGGACGACGGGCCGGCGCGGTTCTATGCCTTCTGGGCGAGCTTTGCCGGACATTTTGCCGGAAGCGATCCGGAGCGGGTCTTCTTCGAGGTAATGAATGAACCGACGCTTCCGGACCGGTATCGCTGGCAGGGAATCCAGACACGGGCGGTCGAGCGGATTCGCCGCGCCGCGCCGCGGCATACGGTGATCGCAACGGCGTCCGAGTATTCGAATCTTGACAGCCTGGTGACGCTCGAGCCGGTGCGCGATGAGAATGTGATTTACACGTTTCATTACTACACGCCGTTTCTGTTTACCCACCAGGGAGCGACATGGGCCAGCCAGGATGTGGTGACCTTGCGCAAGGTGCCGTATCCTTCGTCGCCAGAAGCGGTGCAGCCGATCCTGGGCGAGGAGGCGGATGAACGGGCACGCCTGCATCTACAGCAGTACGGTTGGGACCGGTGGGATGCACCGCGCATCGGCGCCGAGGTGGCGGCGGTGGCGGACTGGGCTCAGCGCCGCGGAGTGCCGCTTTACCTGGGAGAGTTTGGGGTGTATCGATCCCATGCCGATCCGGTCATGCGCGATCGGTGGATCAGCGATGTGCGGACGGCGGCGGAGTCGAAGCATATCGGTTGGTGCATGTGGGACTACCAGGCGAGCTTCGGGCTGGTCACCAAGAGCGCGCAGGGAACCGTCGTCGACGAAGGTGTTCTCCAGGCCCTGGGTCTCAAGAAATAGGCGATGGTGCCGGCGTGCTTAGAGGCCGAGGCGGGCCGCCCATTCCGAGGCATGGTCGACGATCAGGTCGGGCGCTGCCGTGGCGAGGGTTGCCGGGGACAGGCCGTACGCGCAGCCGAGCGTGATGCAGCCGGCGGCCCGGCCGGTCTCGATGTCGACGTGGGAATCTCCAATCATGACGGTCGCCAGCGGACTGATCGGGTGGCCACGGCGTTGGCCGGCTTCGGCGATCAAAGCCATCAGGCCTTCCGGATTCGGTTTCTTGCTGGTGAACGAGTTCCCACCATAGGTCTGAAACATCCACTGGTCGAAGCCGAAGTGCGTGGCTATGGTGCGGCTCGGACCGACCGGCTTATTGGGGAGGATGGCCATTTGGAGATCGGGATGCTGCGAATGGATGGCTCGCAGCGCGTCGAGGACGCCGGGGTAGACTGTCGTGAAATCCAGCAGGTGAACCCGGTACTAGCCGATGAACCACTGGACGGCTGAATCCACCAGCGCGTCGTCATGGGGATCGGCCTGGTCGTTGATCAGGTGAGCGTGGGCGAGGGACCGGCGAACGAGGGTCGTGACCCCATCGCCGATGTACCCCGCGACTACGTCAACGGGCAAGGCGGCCTTGCCGAAGTGGAGCAGCGTTGCATTGACCGCGTTCGCCAGGTCGGTCTGAGAATCGACCAGTGTGCCGTCCAGATCGAACACGAGAAGCTGAGGTTGAGACATCGCTTCAGTTTAGCGGAGATGAGGGTCTTCCAAGGATGCGGCGCAAGAGGGGCCGGGCGCCCTGCCTAGTTGACCTCGATGTCGCCTGAGCCGGTATGCGCTTCGAGCGTGGGACCACCGCCGTTGACCGGAGCCGAGATGTGGTGGTGCTCCGACTTCGGGGCGCCGGCGATTCGGATGTCACCCGACCCGGAGGATGCATCGACGTTGAAGTGCGCCTGGGAGCCGATGTGAACGCGGATATTCCCGGAACCCGTCTGCAGCCTCGAGGAACCCGTGATGCTGCCATCCGCTTCGATGTCGCCTGATCCGGTGCGAGCGGTGAGGGCGCCGTCCAAGCCGTGGACGCGGATATTTCCCGACCCGGTGGAGGTACGGACTTCACCCGGAGCATTGACCTCGAGTTCGATGTCTCCCGAGCCGCTCTGCAGTTCGGATGGACCGCCAATGCCGTGGGCACGAACGTTACCTGATCCGGTCTGCCCTTTGAGGAAGCGTCCGAGGTTGTCGACCTCGACGTCGCCGGAGCCGGACCGGAGGTTGAGGGCCACGGTCTTCGGCGCCGAAACCTCGTAGTCGATGGTGATGTTGTTGTACAGGCGCCGGTCCTCGGGGCGTACGTTGCCGATGTGGACCTCGTTGCCCGACTGTTCGATGGGTGGATTGTCGGAGATCTGCCGGATGCGATTGTCAATGTCGCCTCCCGCATTCCAACCGGCGTAGACGTGCGCTTTGACGTGGATCGCCGAGTCCGTGCCGGGATAGATATGGATGTGGCCCGACCCTGTCGAAACGTAGAGATCGGCGGGACCGGACACGGTCAGCGAACGCTCAAAGTCGGCGGCATGAGCGGCGGCGGGAAGGATGGCCCCGGTGAGAAGAACGGTCGTGAGAAGCAGGCGGGCGATCATGGAAACTCCTTATGTCGAAGATGGGGTTGGCAGCCGGGTCGGACATTACTGCTGCAGGATGACCGGGTCCGATTCCTTGAGGCCGGAGAGAAGCTCTACCTTCGATCCGTCGGACAGCCCGGTGCGAATGGCCACGGTGCGCCGGCCATTCTTCTGGGTTGCGTCGGGGACCTCAACCGTGGCGTTGCGGTCCTTGTCGAACTTCACGGCTTGCTCCGGCACGGTCAGAACATTCTTGTGCTCATCGAGCAGAATCTCAGCGTTTGCGGTCATGTTCGCCTTCAGTTCTCCACCGGGATTGTCGATCGAGACGCGGACTTCGAAGGTCGTCACATTATCCTTTTCGACGCCGAGAGGGGCGATGCGGGTCACCTTTCCGAGGAAGGTCTTATCGCGGAAGCTTTCGACCTTGATGCGCGCGGGCTGGCCGAGGAAGACCTTGCCGATGTCCGCTTCGTCGACCTTGCCCTGCACGTAGACCTGGTGAATGTCGCCAACCGTCATCACCAGCGTCGCGGTGGAACCGAGGACGAGGATCGATGAGACGGCGTCGCCCTTCTCGACGTCGCGCGAAAGCACAACGCCGTCCATGGGCGCGGTGATATTGGTGTAGGAGAGCTGCTCCTCGAGCTGCTTCAGCAGGGCCTGCGCCTGCTGGACCTGGGCGAGGGCCTGGTGCATCTTGGCGGTATCGACCGACTCCTGCGAGAGGGCGCGGTCGCGCATATTCGCGGCGGCCAGGTACTTTTGCTGCGCGTCATCGAGCGCCTGGGCGGAGACGACCCCGTCGGCCTGCATCTCGCGCGCACGATCGAATGTGTGCTTGTACATCGGGAGGTCCGGCGCCTCGGCATTCACCTTGTCGAGCGCAATCGCGGCCTCGGCGGCACGGGCGTTTGACTCGGCAGCGGCCAGCGTCGCTTTCTGTGCGGCTACCTGGTCCAGGATCTCTTGCTGGTCGAGCTGAGCGAGCAACTGGCCCTTGCGCACGATCGCGTTGATATCGGTGTCGAGGGCGGTGACGATTCCCGAGGCCTTGCTCTTCACCTCAACCTTGGTGATGGGCTGCACCTTGCCGGTCGCCACGACCGATTTTGCGACATCCCCGCGGCTTACCTTGCCGATGGTCGCCGGATCGATCGACCGGGATTTGCCCCGAACGACGATGGTCACGCCGAAGATGATCGCGATCAACAGGATCGCCAGCGAGCTGAAAAGGATGCGATGCGACTTCTTCCTGGTTGCCATGTGTTGGGTATACGGGCGGCCGACGCTTTTGGTTCCGTCCGATTTCAATCATGCAGCGGGGACGGGACGAGCATTCTGCAAGCCCGCGCTCAGGCGTATTTTCTGAGGACACCCAGCACTTTGCCCTGGATCTGGACGTTGACCGCAGGCGCGTAGATCGGCGCCATCTCCGCGTTTGAAGGCTGCAGCCGGATCATGCTGCCCTCCCGGTAAAAGCGCTTGAGGGTGGCGTCTGCACCGTCGATGAGAGCTACGACGATCTCTCCCTCGCGGGCCGTCCGGGTTCGCTCGACCAGCACATAATCCCCGGACACAATGTGCTCATCGCGCATGGAATCACCACGGACTTCGAGCGCGAAGACCTCGCGATTGCCGATGATGTCGCCGAGCGAGATCGACTCGGCAGTCTCGATTGCCTCGACCGGCTGACCGGCAGCGATACGCCCCAGCAGGGGGAGCCGCTCGAAACCCTTCTTGCTGGAACGCGCGGGCAGGACGTCGATCGACCGGCTCCGGTTGTGCGCGCGCTGCAGGAGCCCTTTATTCTGAAGGTTTGTTACATGCTTGTGGACGGTCGCCAGCGAATTGAGCCCAAGGCCGGAAGCGATCTCCTCGTAAGACGGGGAATAGCCGTTCTTCTGCGTGAAGCTGGAGAGAAAGTCGATAACTTCCTTTTGCCGCCGGGTAATCGCCATGTGCGCAATTGTAGCGAATAAAAAGCGAATTGCAAGCGCTAAATCGGCGAAGAGTCGACGGCGATGCGTCGTGGAGGACGCGGTCGACCCCGGGGCGGCTCAGCTCGAGACGCCCCTGATCGTGCGAAGTTGCGGCCCTCCGATTCGGGACGATTCCGAATCTGTGCAGTTTCGGGATCATGGACTCGGAAAGACATCAGGCCGCCCTTGTGACACACCCCCCTCAGACCACAAGGTAGTAACACCAACCGGCCACCGGCTTCGCTGAAACCTGAGGCGCGCCAGGGACGACGGGTTGGGCAGGCTGCTTCTGCGAATTGAGGAATTCATGCGCATACTGATCGTCGACGATGACGCTGCTTTGGGAAGCTTTCTGCAGAAGGGCCTGGCGGTCGAAGGCCATGATGTTCACCTGGTGACCAATGCCGGGTGTGCTCTGCGCTTTGCCTGCGAGCGATCCTACGACATGATTGTGCTCGACCTGTCCGCCGACGAGTCCGGAAATCATACGGTCCTCGAAGGCCTGCGTCATCACTCGGTAGACTCCTCGACCCTGCTGCTCACCAGTCGCAGCCTCTCGTGCGAACGCGTGGCCTATCTGGATGGAGGTGCGGACGATGTCCTGCTCAAGCCCATCAGTTTTGCCGAACTGACCGCCCGCTGCCGTGTCGTGATGCGCCGCCGCCGGCGCTTCGCCGATGCCGTTCTCCGCCACGGGGATCTGGAACTCCACCGCATCGAACGCCGGGTCACACGTCAAGGACGGTCAGTCGACCTGACCGTCAAGGAGTTTGCCCTCCTGGAATACCTGATGCTGGCGCGCGGGCGGATCTGTTCGAGATCCGAGTTGATGAAAGAAGTCTGGCAGCAAACGTCCGATTCCGGAACCAATGTCGTCGACGTTTATGTGAACTATCTCCGAAAGAAGCTGGCATCCGGGGAGCGCGGGGCTGGACCGACGCTCTCGTCGGAGACGGTTTCGAGCGAAAGCGTGGCCGCCGTCATCGATACCGTCCGGGGCGAGGGCTACTCCCTCGCGATGCAGGGATGCCGCAAGCAGCCGGGAACGGTCCGGTCGATCACCCAGGGGATGCCGCTTCCCGCGTTTACCCCGGCGCTGCAGTCAAGAGTCTTCACGACAGGGGAGCTGGCCCGTGCCTAAGCCTTCGGACGGAGATCTACGCGAGGCGACCCCGAACGCCGCTGAGTGGATGCGCAAGGCACTTCACGATCTTTGCCAGCCGTTGACCGCTCTTGATTGCCTGCTCTATCTCAATTCGCTCCCGGATGCGGATGCAGGCGACGTCAAGGATTCGGCGGCGCTCCAACGCGCCATCCACGATGCCATGGTCGAGTGCTCAAAAATGATGGAACTGGTGCGATCGATGCAGGCACGGATCTCGCTCGATGAGCATGCGCTGCGCGGACGTGATGCGGGCGGGCCTGGGAAATTCTGTTGAAGGAGGTTCGCTCTGAACACTGATCGGATGTGGAGAACAGAGAGTCTGAAGTCGGTTTCACGTTCGGTCGTTCTGGCGAGCGCGGATGCTGTCCTGCGACAGCGCCTGATCCAGGCGCTGACTGACTTTCGCTGGACGGTGCGGGAGGCTGGCGGAGGGGCGGACGCGATGGCGCTCGTCGACGAAGCACGTCCCGAGGCACTCCTCGTGGACGGCTGGCTGCCGGATCTCGAAGCGACCGAGTTCGCATCCCAGATGGCGATCCTTTACCCCGGCATGGATGTACTCCGGCTCGATACCAGATTGGATCGTGACGAGACACGAAGCCGCAGTCCGCGCCGCAGCGAACTCCTGCACGCGATGCGTCTCGCGCAGGGAGATGACCTCAAGGGAACAGGGCCGCGCGTGGTGCCGGCGCCGCCCGAAGGATTGCGTGAGATGCCGGCAGCGCGAACGCGGAGGAGGGAGGCGTTGCCGGAGATGGTCGGACAAAGCTCCTGCATGCTGGATCTCGCGGAGATGGTGCGGCTGGTGGCGCCGAGAAAGTCCACGGTGCTTATCGAAGGAGAGACCGGTACCGGGAAGGAGCTCATCGCGCGTGCGGTCTTCCAGTTGAGCCCGAGGGCGACGAAACCGTTCACTGTTCTCAACTGTGCGGCAATTCCAGAGGCGCTGCTCGAGGCTGAGCTTTTCGGGCACACCCGCGGGGCGTTTACGGGGGCGGTGCAGTCGCGCATGGGACGCATCGAAGCTGCCAACGGCGGAACCCTTTTTCTCGATGAGATCGGCGAAATGCCCTTGGCGCTGCAGGCAAAGATGCTGCGATTTCTCGAATCGGGCGAACTGCAGAGGGTAGGGGACAATGAAACTCTGCAGGTCGATGTCCGGGTCGTAGCGGCAACCCACCAGCGTTTGCCCGAGCGGGCCGCGCAGGGAAGCTTTCGGCTCGACCTCTACCACCGATTGGCTGTCTTCCCAATCGAAGTCCCTTCGCTTCGGGATCGTATGGACGATCTGCCACTTCTCGTCGACTTCTTTCTCGATCGCATGACGCGGGATGTGTCGCGGAAATCGCTCACTCCGGAGGCTGCACAAAAGCTCGCAACGCATGACTGGCCGGGTAACGTGCGTGAGTTGAAGCACGTCCTGGAACGCGCTGCGATCCTGTCGGGCGACGACCCGTTGATTACGGCAGGCGATACGCGCTGGGCCCAGCACCGCCGTGAGTAGCATTCAGCTGTCCTGGGAGAGGACTCACGCCTTCCTGAGCCCAGTCGACTCTAGCATTGGGGATTGGAATTTGACCGGTCATCCATTGGACTCTTCTCATGGACCTCACCGATCGAATGGGCACGCAAATGCAACCGTCCAGTCGGAGGCGACCGATGGAACTGACCGACAAGCTGACGCGCTACCTTGATCTGGCGGCAGATCAGATGAAGCTGACCGCGGGCAACATGGCAAATATCGACACCCCGGGATTCAAGGCGCAGGGCTTTGATTTTGAACAGGAATACGCCTCGGCCGTGCAGCAGCAAAGCTTTGCCGGGCCCAGGGTCACCGATGTAAACGGTCTGGTCGCACGACCAGATGGCAATACCGTTTCGCTCGACCGCGAGAGCCTGCAGCTTGCCAAATCACAGCTGCAATTCCGTCTGGGTGTCTCGCTCTTGAAGCATGAGTTTTCACAAGCCATGTCTGCGATTCATGCCGACAGCAAGTAGAGAGGGAGACCTTCGATGAATCTGTTTGGCTTGATGGATCTAAGTTCGTCCGCGCTGAAAGCACAACGAGTACGCGCCGAGGTCGTCGCCGCGAATATGGCGAATGCGGAGACAACGAGGACCGTCGACGGAGGCCCTTATCGCCGCCGGCATGTGGTCTTTTCAGCGACGGAGCCGGGAAGTTTTGGCGCATCGCTGCTCGCCCAGGCCGCTCCCGCGAACTCGAATGCCCCGGCCGGCATGCTTTCAGGGAAAGCAGATTCCCCCGGAGTGGAGGTGACAGGCGTCCTCGAAGATCAGGGCGCTCCGCTGCTGCGCTTTGATCCGACCCACCCGGACGCTGGCCCCGACGGCTATGTCGCCTATCCCGACATCAACCCGGTGACCGAGATGGTTGACCTGCTTGGGGCGAGCAGAAGCTACGGGATGAATGTCTCCGCCCTGCAGGCAGAGAAATCAATGCTGACCGCCTCGATGGATCTGATCAAGGCCTAACGTCTTCCCAGCTCAAGGAGTGGAAACATGATCGCTTTACCACCAATGCCAGCCGGACTGCAGTCTTTTTCGCTCCTGTCCGGAGCCGCATCGCCTCAGGAGCCGACACCCTTCAGCGGGGTACTGCACGGCATGATCTCAGAGACGGATACGCTCAGCGCCAAGGCGCAGAGTGCAGTGTCGGGTCTACTCAGCGGCTCCGGAGTGGATGTCCATGAGGCGATGATCGCGACCCAGAAGGCCGATCTCGCCTTTGAGCTAGCCCTCCAGGTGCGCAACAAGGCGGTCGGCGCCTACCAGCAGATGATGGCGATGCAGTTCTGAACGGCCGCTTCGGCGAGATGCCGGGCCTGCGAAATGGGAGCCGAAGATCGATGGCAGAGATAGAAAATACGGGTTCGGGCGACTGGAGCAGGCAGACCGTCGACCTGCTTCGCCGCGGCGGCCTTCACTACCAGGCGATGCCGCCCCGACGGAGGCGCAGTCTCGCGACCGGAAGCCTGCTCCTGCTCGCCGTAATGGTGTCCGTTGGATGGTTCCTGGAACGGCCGGACTGGCGCAGTCTCTACACCGGTCTTGAAGCACGCGACGCCGGTACCATCGTGCAGGAACTGGGGGCCGCCGGCATTGAGTTTCGTGTGACGCCGGACCAGACTGGGATTGAGGTCCCGGCGGAGATGCTGAATAAGGCCCGAATGGAGATCGCGGCGAAGGGTATGCCGCCGAGTGGCCGGCTCGGATTTGAGCTCTTCGATAAACCCAACTGGGTGGGCAGCGAGTTTGACGAAAAGGTTAATTACCAGCGCGCTCTCGAGGGTGAACTCGAACATACCATCGCGACGCTGAGCGCGGTGAAGGCTGCCAGGGTGCACCTCGTTCTGCCGGAACAGAGTCTGTTCTCACGGCAGGAGCAGCCGGCGAAGGCATCCGTGGTGCTGCGGCTGAAGCGGATGACGATGGATGCTGACCAGGCCGACACGATTCGCCGTGTGGTTGCCGGAGCGGTTGCCAACCTTTCCCCCGAGGACGTAACGCTGATGGATGCTGACGGCAAGGCGGACCTCGCAGCCCGCGGTCTGCACAGTCACCAGGGAGATGCAGAACAAGCGCTCGAAGCGAAACTGGTCGCGATGCTCGAACCGGTAGCCGGCACCGGGAACGTTCGCGCCATCGTCAATGCGGTGTGGGACGAAGGCTCGGAAGAGCGCACAGACGAGGTCTACGACCCGGCGTCCGTAGTCACGCTCTCGATGCAGAAGACGGAGCAGAGCAGCGGTCCCGCAGCGGGCGGAGGCGGGGGAAAGGCTTCGGGCGTCCCGGGTACCGCCAGCAACACGCCTGCTGCGGCGGCAGCCGGTGCAGTGCAGGGCAGCAGCGCCGCCGCGGCACCTGGAACGCCCCCGCTTCTGCAGGCCCCGGGCAAGGACCCACTTCCTGTGTACCCGAATGGCGGCGGAGGAGGTGGAGGACAGGTGATGCATCAGGAGAGCGGCACTTATGGCGTCACCAAGCGGACGCTGCACCGGGAAGATGCACCCGGTCGTCTGCGCCGGCTGACGGTCGCTGTGCTGGTCAATGACCGACAGGCGTCGGAGGGGGTGTGGAAGCCGCGCGGAGCGGAAGAGATGCACCGCCTCGAGACACTGGCGGACGCGGCAGTGGGTTTTGACCCGAAACGCGGCGACCAGGTCACGCTCGAAAACATCAGCTTTACCTCGAATCTGCCCCGGGCGGTTCCGACGGGCATGGCGAAGGTCGCCGACACGACCCAGGGCTTGCTGCACGCCGAGCCCGGCGCCCTGCGTTCGGTCGTTCTCGGTTTGGTTGCTGCGATGACGGTTCTGCTGGTGGTGAAACCGATCTCGAAACAGGTCATCGCAACGCTGAAAGAACCTCTTTCGCTCGGTGCGGGATCGTCCGGCCGTTTCGCCCTCGGAGGCGATTCCATCTCCGCGTCGCTTTCGGGCGGAACATCCGGCGAGAAGCTGGAGACGCTGAATCCGATGGTCATCGAAGAGGTGTCGGAGTTCATTCGCAAGAAGCCAGCCCTCAGCACGCGTCTGCTCGAGAGCTGGATCGAAGGCGCAAAGGATGTGAGCTAGATGGCGACCGCGATGACGATGGACAAGATGGCCGGGTCACGGCGGCTGTCAGCGGGGCAGGAAAAGGCTGACGCCGCGCTTCAGCCGATCGCCGGACTGCGCAAGGCGGCGATTCTGATCATGGGTCTCGAGAATGATCTGGCAGGCACCCTCTTTCAAAGTCTCGGCGAGGTGGATGCACAGAAGGTGACGGAAGAGATTACGGTGATGGGCGAGGTGAGTTCACAGGACCTTCGCCGCGTCCTGACAGAATTTCATGGTCTGCTCGAAGCGGACGAGTTCATCCTGCGGGGCGGACCGGACTATGCCTTGAAGCTGCTCACCGAAGCCTTCGGGCCGTTACGCGCGCAGGACATGCTGGCCCAGGCGCAGGCCGGGATGGATAACTCGGTCGGAGACCTGGCGACGCTACAGAAACTTGAACCACAGCAGCTGAGCAAGTTCCTTGAAAATGAACATCCACAGACGGTCGCGCTGGTCCTTGCTCATCTTGACGCGAAACGCGGCTCGACGGTGTTGATGCACCTCAATCAGAAGCTACGGGTCGAGGCAATTCAGCGTCTGGCCGAGTTGCGTCAGTTCTCGCCAGAGATGGCGCAGAAGGTAGCCCTGGTTCTCTCCCGGCGCATGGATTCGCTCGGTTCGACTGGGAGAAAGAACTATGCCGGCTACAAGTCGGTTGCCGAGATCCTGAATCGTCTCGAGCCATCGGCGACCAAAGGCATCCTCGAGGAGATCGAACAGACTGAGCCCAAGATCGCAACCGATATTCGCGCCTTGATGTTCACCTTCGATGATCTGCTCACTGTTCCCCAGGGAAGCATCCGGGAACTGGTAGGCGCCGCGGATAAAAAGATGCTCGCCATGGCGTTAAAGGGAGGCAGAGAGAACGTGCGGGCGCATCTTTACAAGGCGATGAGTTCACGCGCTGCCGAGATGCTCAAGGAGGATATGGAGTCGCTGGGCCCGGTGCGGGCCCGCGACGTGACCGCTGCTCAACAGGAGCTGCTGCTGCTGGCAAGCAAGCTTGAGGCCGAGGGCAAGATGGTGTTGAAAGCCGAGACAGAAAATGACATCGCCGTTTGACTTCCAGACTTCTCCCCTCGCGGAGTTATTTCTGCCCGCTGCAGACCGTCCGGTCGAAAGTCTCCTCTTTTCCGCACTGGACTCCGATTCGGAAAGCGCAAAGGAGACAGGCGGCCAGCGAACGAGCGCGGAACCGGCTGCCGGCGACGCGACCAGCCACTTCGAGAGGCGCGTCGCTGCGATCCGGGAGGAGGTCACTGCCGCCGTCCGGCAGGACTTCACCAACGAACTTTCAGCCAGGCTCGCCGAAGAACATCGGCGCATGGACCGGGCGCGCCTGGAGTTCGCGCGCGATCGACAGAGGTTCTTCACCGCAGCGGAGAGCCAGGTTGTACGCCTGGCCCTCGCGATCGCCTCTGACGTGCTCGCACGCGAGATCGAAGCAGGCGATCTGCATTTAGCGGACGCGGTCAAGGCGGCCCTGGCCCGGGTGCAGAGCGCGAGTGAGACGACGCTCCGGGTTCCGGCGCATGAAGTCGTCCCGTGGACCGCCATGTTCGAGCGCGAGTCTGCGGGGAAGGTCGCTGTGATTGCCGATAGAACCTTGAAGGGTGGCGACTGTGTGCTCGAAACCACCGTGGGCCGCGTGGAATTCGGGGTTGGGCTGCAGTTGGCAGAGATCGAACGGAAATTCGCACGGTTATTACAGGAAGACGTTCTGAGCGCCGCTGCAATCGATTGATAGGGCTGAATGTGGGGCTGTTTCGACAGTCACACGGATTCGCGGACGCCAGGAGTTAGCAGGTGATAACAGAAGCTCATCATGAACGGCTTGGTTCGGCGAATCTACAGGCATTCTTCGGAGCGCTTGGCTCGGGGCCATCCTGGCGCTGGACGCGAAGGATCCTGCAGGCGAGCGGGCAGACGGTCATTGCAGAAGGACCTCTCTGTTCGGTCGGTGAGAGCTGCGACCTGATCGATCGAAAAGGTCAGCGTTTTGCCGGCGAGGTGATCGGCTTCCGCGGTACCCACGTGATTGCCATGCCGCTCGACAATACGCGCGGGCTTCAATACGGCGATCGACTGCAGGGGACAGGGTCCGTTCCTTCCATCGGCGTAGGCGAGCAGATGCAGGGCCGGATTCTTGATGCGCATGGAGGTCCGCTTGATGGTTTGCCGCGGCCCAGGGTACGCGAGATGTGGCCGCTCGACGGCAGCGTTCCGATGCCGATGGATCGCAAGCCGATTCGTGAGCCTCTGCAGACCGGGGTAAGGGTGATCGACGGCCTGCTGACCGTGGGCCGTGGGCAACGCATGGGAATCTTCGGCGGGTCCGGCGTCGGCAAGAGCACGCTGATTGGCATGATGACGCGCAACACCGAGGCAGAGATAACAGTGGTTGGCCTGGTCGGCGAACGCGGACGAGAGGTTCGCGAATTCGTTGAAGACTCTCTCGGCCCCGAAGGTCTCAAACGCTCGGTCGTCGTGGTTTCGACGAGCGACCAGAGCCCCCTCTTGCGCATGCGCGCGGCCCATGCCGCGACGGCAATCGCTGAATTCCACGCCCAACGCGGCAAACAGGTTTTGCTGATCCTCGATTCACTCACCCGTTACGCTATGGCCGCGCGAGAGGTCGGCCTGGCTGCCGGCGAGCCTCCGGCAAGCAAGGGATATACGCCGAGCGTCTTCAACCGGCTTGCAAAGCTGGTAGAGCGAACGGGAAACTTTGAGCATGGCAGCATCACCGCGTTCTACACCGTCCTCATGGAAGGCGACGATCAACAGGATCCCGTCGTCGACGCACTCCGGTCCTTTCTTGATGGACATATCGTGCTTTCGCGGGAGCTTGCGCGCGCAGGGCACTACCCGCCTGTGGAGGTCCTGGACTCACTGAGCCGACTGATGCCGGTGGTGTCGGGCGGCGATCATCGTGCACGTGCGGGCCTCGCCCGAAGTCTCAGTGCTGCTTATGTGCGCGGTGAAGACCTGCTGCGGGTTGGTGCGTACAAGGCCGGGATGGACACGGAATTGGATCGTGCCATTCTCGCAAGGGGACCCCTGTTGGCGTACTGCGCCCAGCGCAGTGACGAAGTGATCTCGCTGACCGAAAGCGTATTGCAGCTTCAGGAGCTGGCCCTGTGAGCCGAAAGAGTTCAACCCTTGCGCGGCTCAGGCAGCTGTATGAGATGGTTGAGAAGCTCAATGCGCTGCAGGTTCATGCGGCTAGCTCTTCCCTGATGAAAGCCGAGCAGGGCCTTTTGCAGATTGCGCAGTCGAATCGTCGTCAAGCCGCGGCAGCACGCGCGGGCGTGGCCGACGGAAGTCTCATGGAATTGATCTCGATTGAACGCACAGCGGGTTCGGTCATAAGGCAACGGGAAATGCTGGCTCAACTGGCGCAGCAACGGCGGAGTTCGTTCGATTCAGCGGTTGACCTGCACCGGGTGGGTCAACTTGAAGTCAGAAAGATTGGCCGCCTGCTGGAGCAAGAAAAGTCGCTTGCCGACGCGCGGGCAGACCGCTCGGCTCAGCAACAATCCGATGATCGATTCTTGTCCCGGGCTGCGTGGATGCTCGGCCGCGAAGACATCCTCACTCGGCAGTGAGCATCCTCTAATGTTTCGCCCGAGAATTTGGCCCTCGCCCTGCACTTGATCTCGCCGTATGTTTGCTCGCGTTCAACTCGAGACTGGATCAGAGACGACGGGGCAACCTGTAAGGAAGCTCCTCTCTCAGGCGGTGCCGCCACTCTTCACCAGCCTGCTCGGTCTGGAAGGTCTAAGGCCGACTTCGGAGTCCGGTAAAACGCCGGGCTCGGTCGTGGCGCAGCAGCTTTCAGTCCCTGCAGCCACCGATCAAACTTCACCGCCGAAGAGGCTGGAAGTTTTTCCGAAAGGTGAAGAGTCGTCAGATTCCGGCCAGATTCTAACAAACGGTTCTGACTCCGCACCTGTGACGACCCACCCCCATACAACCGGGACAGCGCACGAGAAGTATCGACTGAACTCAGGGGTGCTCTTTCAGTCCATCCCTGCAGCCACAACGAAAGAGGTGGCTGCAGGGGTACGACACATTGTTCCTGCTGGAAGGTCTCGCGAAGCAAAGCACGCGGTTGATCTGGGCTCGGCTCCCGCGACAAGCGATTTTGTGGGGCCTCACGGCGGAGAGTCCGGAAGGTTGACTCCGCCCGTGACCCCGCCTGAGCAAGCGACCACGCACCTGGCCAATCAGCCAGCGCTTGAACATAGACCAGTGTCTCTTACGGAGATTCAAAGCGCGAGCCAGACCCCAAGTCACTACGCCGGATCGGAACCTGTAGAAGCAGAGAGTGGATCGACTATTTCTAGTCAATTCCCGGGAGGGTCGGCTAGCGAACCCACGAGTCAGACGTCGGCCGGCGAAGCGAAGTCAACCGCGGTCGGCCGGGTGAACAGGTTCACTCCACTCCACGAGGGACTCGCAGGGATTGACGTAAGCCAAGAGAACTCTCCGCTCAATCTCCTGGAAACAAATGCGGTGACCCGCTCGAATCAGCCGGCCAGCCAGAACCATTCGAACGTGCCGCCGTTGTCGACTGATCTTCCGGCCGGAGCGAAGACCGTGCCTGCGGTACTCTCCGCGCGTGTTGGAGAACGCATCCAGCTTCTTGACTTAGAAAGCCCCTCGGCTTCAGTCTCCTCGCCGAACCTTTTTGAGGATGCTGCTGAGGTGAACTCTCTGAACCTTGCGCCGTTTGATCGATCCGTACGCGAAAAATCCAGTTCGCATGCCGTCCAATCCCAATCCCCGAGCTCTCTTCAAACGGGTTCCATTTCCGATCGATCTGAGGTGGATGGCAGCGAGAAGTCAGCCAGGCCACGCGGCGGAAACGACATCGGCACACGGCCGTCCGCATCTCAATCCGCAAATTCTCTCGAGTCAGCCGAATTAGCCAGCGGTCCGACAAGCAATCTTCGCAACCCCTCTTCGGCGCCGGTTACGGGCGTAGCAAAAGCAAAGGCTGCTCTGCCGCAGGCAAGCCCCAACGAATCGACAACTGCGGCGTCGTCGATCTCTGAGGCCCCCTTGAGTCTTGCTGCGACACGGCTCACCGACCTTTCGGCGACACGCCACGCTACGGTTGAGGGCAAGACTTCGACTACGGATGGCTTCGAACATGAAAGCACTTCTGGTTTTACCGATCTAAGGACCATCCTTTCGACGCCGAATGTGCTTGAAGTCGGAGTTAACGCGGGGTCTCACGGCTGGTTGCGCGTGCGCGCCGAACTAGGGGCATCCGGCGAGGTGGCGGCATCGCTTCAGCCATCGTCGGCACTCCAGCAGCACGCCCTGGGAGAAGAGCTCAGTGCGATTAGTCATTTCCTCGATGCCTCCACAGGCGGCGCCACGAGCGTATCGATCACGCCGCACGACGGCCCTCTCACTGGCATTCTCTCGGGCGCTTCTCATGAAACGACGTCGTTTGCCGACAGTGCGGCGAGCGGACAGCGAGGCCAGGCGCCGAGCCAGCCCCCGCTGGCGTCTCGCGCGCAGGATGCGGGAAGTTCCCCTGCAGACCCAACAACCTCCTGGGCAATCTCCGATCAGGCGGCCGCCCCAGCCAGTTCAGGCTGGCTCAGTGTCCGGGTTTAGCAATAGCAACGAACCGGGTGTCTCGGTCGACTCTGACTGAGGGGTCACGAAGCAGCTCTCACGAAACAGCTCTCACGAATCAGAAGGAGGAACTCATGAGCATGACGACAGGCGGGGTGGACATAGCAGCTCTCAGCCGAGCGAATTCCAGTTTAGCGCTGGCCCAGGCCGCGGCTCTTAAAGCGCATGCGGCGGCCAGCCAAGGTTCAACGGGCGCACAAACGACGGCCACTACGACAGATTCATCAACGATTACGGGAAATGACTTTCTTACCCTGCTGGTGACCGAGTTGCAAAATCAGGATCCAACGCAGCCTACCGATCCCAGCGCCTACATCCAGCAGTTAGTCGGGGTCAATAGCCTTGAGCAGCTCATTGCCATCAATAAGGATCTGACACCAACGGCCGCAACGACCACGGGATCGGCAGGAAGCAGCGTAACCCCTGTCTCAACGCAGGCTTCCGCGGCGCTTTAGGTTTCCAGCACCAAAACCTCATACATCAAGGGAGAAGAGCATGCCGAATTTTTCGATCGCACTCACCGGATTGCAGGCCGATACCGTCGCACTGAACACGATCGGTAACAATCTAGCCAATCTCAACACCACGGCGTTCAAGAAACAGGACACCACCTTCGAGGACCTCTTCTATCAGCAGATGGGGACGACCGGTTCGGGCGATCCTGTGCAGGTAGGCGTTGGAACCAGAGTGTCGGGAACCCGTAGTGATTTCGGACAGGGAACGCTGACTCCCGACAGCACGCCGACTGATATGGCGCTCGGGGGCTCCGGTTTCTTTCTCGTTCAGAATGGAAAGAATCAGCTTCTGACGCGCGCCGGCAACTTTTCGCTTGATTCAACCGGGAATCTCATCACGTCGAGCGGAGAAAACGTCATGGGCTTTGGTGCGACGAACGGGGCTGTCGATCTGAACGGCGGACTGGTCCCGATCAACATCCCGACGACAAGTACCGAAGGAGCCGTTGCCAGCCAGAACGTCACCCTGACGACGAGCCTCGATGCAAGCGCCGCCACAGGAGCCTCCTTTCCGTCCTCGGTAACGCTCTATGACTCGCTCGGTGCATCGCATCTCGCCACCGTCACATACACCAAGACCTCGCCGACGACGTGGGGCTACTCGATCGCGCTGCCGGCCGGAGATGCGACGGGGGCGACCGCCAACACGACCGGCACGCTGACCTTCGACTCGACAGGCAAAATGATTGCGCCGGCCGGCAATGTCGGTGGCGTTTCGTTCGCGGGCATGGCGGATGGTGCGAGCGACCTGAACTTCAACTTCAATCTGTATGACAAGAACCAGAATCCGGTCGTGACGGAGACTGCGAGTGCGTCGAATACAGCGGCTACGTCCCAGGACGGTTACAGCAGCGGGGTTTATCAGAGCTTTACCGTCGACGGTGCCGGGGTCATTTCTGCACTCTTCAGCAACAACCACACCGTGATTGTCGGACAGGTCGCTGTCGCCACAGTCACTGCACCGGAAGCGCTGATCCGGTCCGGGGGCAACGATTTCACCGCGACCGGTGCATCAGGCGCCATCACCGTGGGCGCAGGCAACACGGGCGGACGGGGAGAGGTCGTCAGCGAGTCGCTCGAGCAGTCGAACGTCGATATCTCATCAGAGTTCTCTAACCTGATCATCGCGCAGCGCGCCTTTGAAGCTAATTCGAAGACGGTAACGACCTTCGATACCGTGACGCAGGAGGCGATCGCCCTGATCCGCTAGGCTCCAAACACATCATCGGGCAACGGGAGCCTTGGCGGCTCCCGTTTGTCACGCCCGCTGCCTGAACTGCGCTCCATGAAGCAAAGCTAATCGATCAAGTCTCAACTTGGAGCACTACATGCAGCTTTACCAGCACCATGAGTGAAGAAGAAGCAGTTTCCGATCCCCCCGCTGCAAAGGCAACCGTTCCCATGTTGCCGTTGATGGTCGCAGTGATCTTAGCCGTGGTATTAGCCACGGCCGGGACTGCCGGAGTCCTGATCTGGGCGTCCCGGGCAGGAATGCTGCCCACAGGTGGGGCAAAGCCCGCGGAGAAAGCAGCTCCCAGTGAAGTTCCGAAGACCAAGCTGGTTGCCCTCGATCCGCTGCTCGTGAATCTGGCCGACCCTGACGGGCGCAGCTACCTCCGGGTTGCGTTGACGTTGAAGCTTGAGGTTGAGCCAGAGAAGAATGGCAAATCGAAGGAGGAGAAGGCCGAGAAGAGGCCGCCGAAGAATGAGTTCGAAGCTGCCGAGCGGGACGCCGCGCTCTCGATTCTGGGCCGCGAAACCGGGGCCGATCTGCTGGCGCCGGACGGCAAGGAGCGGCTCAAGAGGGACCTTAAATCATCGCTCGGGGAACGCGTTCCCGAGGTCAAGGTGGTTGATGTACTGATCACCGAGTTTCTGGTTCAGCGCTAGCTGATCCGGAGTGCAGAGACTGCGGATCCAAGAAGACCACGCGAGGAACTGATGCCTGAACCAGCCAAAGTAAACGGCCTTCTGATCACGCCCGGCCGGATGAGCGGAACACCGCCGGAACGTAAGTCCCCTGTGTCGTCGATCGAAACTCATCCGCAGTGGCCGCTACTGGCGCGGATGCCGCTCAAGCTGATCGTCCGCGTGAAACTCCCAGCCTTTCGGGTAGCCGACCTGCTCCGCCTTGAGGCCGGCCAAGCTCTCCGAACCGTCTGGCCCGCGACGGAGGATGTTCCGCTCGATATCGGCGGGGTCCAGCTGGCCTGGTGTGAGTTCGAAGTCGTCGGTTTGAAGATGGCAGTCCGCCTGACACGGCTCGCATAACGGATTGTGAACTGGGGAACGAAGGAGGCGCTGCAAATGGATACACGTGCAAGCGAGATGAGACCGACCGACTCGATCGCCGCGAATCTGAAGAAAACTGCCCGCTGGCCGCTGCGGCTGCAACGATTCTTTGTATCGCTTGGACTCTCCGTCCGCTCTCCGGCGAGCGTCCGGCACCTGCGCATCGTCGAGCGGCTGTCGGTCGCGTCCAAGGGATCGGTGATCCTCATTAATTGTTCCGGGGTGAACTACCTGGCCGGGCTTGGAACGGAAGGAGTCACGTCGCTGCTTTGCGTTGGCAATCCTGAGGATCTCTGCTCACCACCCGCCGCCGGGGGGCAGTGCTGATGCGATCACTCCGAGCCGTGCAAACGTTGTTCGCCGTTCTGATTCTGGGAACAACTGTCTCGCTTGCGGCGCAGACCCTGCCATCGCAGGACGCTGTCGAAGCAAGCGCCCGGCGTATGGTCGCTTCCCGCGTCCACCGCGCCAGCCTATTGACCGACCACGCGTCGACAGGTATTACACGGGTTCATTCCGTCGCGCCGCAAAGCCCAGCGCCGGACGAGAACGCTGCACGCTCTGTAGCCGATCCGGTTGCATCGTTTCTGCATGCCGGCAGCAGCTCTCCATGGTCCATTGTGGTTGGGCTCACGCTCCTCACGCTTCTTCCGGCCCTGTTGCTCTCCGTGACGCCGATGGTTCGGCTCCTGGTTGTCTTCCACTTCCTTCGCCAGGCGCTAGGGACACAGACCGCGCCGAGCAATCAGATCCTGATGGGTCTCGCACTCATGATGACGTGGTTTCTGATGGCACCGGTGCTGACGCAGGTAGAGGCGGACGCAACGACACCGTATCGCAACGGCGCCATCACGGGCGAGGTCGCGCTCGAACGGGGACTGCTGCCCGTGAAGGGCTACATGCTGCGGTTTGCCCGTGAGAAGGACCTTGCCATCTTCGTGGCCGCTGGAATGGCCGAACGGCCGCGTTCGCTGATCGATCTTCCGATCCAGGTCGTCGTGCCGGCATACATTCTGAGCGAGCTTAAAGCCGGGTTCCAGATCGGGGCTGTACTGTTTCTGCCGTTCCTGCTGGTCGACGTCGTGGTCGCAAGCGTGACTACCTCCATCGGGATGCTTCAGCTGCCGCCCGTGGTGATCTCGACCCCGGTCAAGATCCTCTTATTTGTGATGGTCGATGGTTGGAATCTGCTGGCGGACAGGCTGCTCAAGAGCTTCTAGCAATCGTGCCGGGAGGCAGACGAATCATGGCTATCGATCAGGTCGTCCATCTTATGCGCCAGCTGCTGACCGAGGCCCTGATCCTGAGTGCGCCTCTGCTCATCTCGGCCGCAGCCGTCTCCCTCCTGGTGAGTCTGCTGCAGACTCTGACCGGTGTTCAGGAACAGACTCTCACCGCGGTGCCACGCCTGCTTGCGGTTTTCGTCGTCACCATGACGAGCCTGCCCTGGATGATTCACCGGCTCACCGGTTACACGCTCCAGCTCTTCGCCGACCTCCACCGGTACCTGGGATGAAGGAACTTGAGCCGTATATCGCAGCCGCGGTCCTGGTCGCTGTCCGCCTCAGCGGGTTGATGCTCTTCGCCCCCGTCTTTAGTTCCACCGCGATCGCGCCTCGCATCAAAGCGGGCTTCGTCTTCGCCCTCACCCTGCTGCTGACCCCGGTTGTTCCTTTGTCGAGCGGTGTCAGGGCCAGCATCAACCTCGGTTCGATCAGTGGAGAGCTTGCCCTGGGGCTCGTCGTAGGTCTCAGCCTGATGCTGCTGACCGAAGCCTTGCTGCTTGCGGGAACCCTGCTCGGCGTGAGCTTCAGCTTCTCGCTGGTGAACCTGCTCGATCCCAACACCATGGTAGAAACCCCGGTGCTCGGCCAGATGCTTGGGTGGTTCGGTGTGCTGGTGCTGCTTGCAGCGGGCCTAGACCGGACCCTGCTCGCCGTCTTTGTGCGCAGCTTTGCCGCTGTTCCTGTCGGCACCGCGTCGCTCCGTCCAGACACAGGACTCGCGCTGGCGCACATGGCGGGCGGCATCTTCATCTCCGGCCTGCAGCTGGCTGCGCCCGTCATGGCTGCCGCGCTCGTGGTCGAGGTCACGGTCAGCATGGTCAGCCGGCTCGCCCCGACGCTCCCCGTTCAGGTCGTCGGGATTCCGGTCAAAACTTTGACCGCCTACCTGGTACTGATCGCGAGCCTCGCGGTCTGGCCGGGCTGGATCGAACGTCATTTCTCCGCCTTGCTCGAAGCGGCGGAGAGACTGGTCGTGCCGGCGTGAGCGAGCAGGGAACGGAGACGGGTTCTCCGCAACACAAGAAGAAAGCGCGGGAACAGGGAGACAGTGTGCGCAGCCGCGAGCTGCTTAGCGCGGTCGCCATGCTGGCCGGCGTGCTTGTGCTCGGACGGATGGCGGGCAGCTTCGCGCTCTCGTGGCGCATCGCGCTTGAGCAAAGTCTCGCGCTCGCGGGTGCTCCCTCGGACTCCGGATCGGATGCAGTGTGGACCGCTGCGCTACGGCATCTGTGCGCCCCTGTTCTGCTGCCGGTCGGCATGATGATGGGAGCGAGCTTCCTGGCAGCGCTCGGCGCCGGGGTCGCCCAGGGAGGCGGGCTTGCCTTTCACCCGAAGGCGGTCGGGCTCAAGCTGTCCAAGCTCAATCCCGTCACCAATCTCGGCAACCTTTTCAGCCTGCGCAGCGGGGCGCGCATCCTCAAGTCCCTCGCACCGGCCGCGGTGATGACAGGATTCGGCTGGGCGGCGCTTCGCGTTCTGCTCGCTCCCATGCCAGTCATGAGCCTGGCGCGCCTGCCGCATGCTTTTGAGGCTTCCTACGCCCTCGCGCTCGACGCCTCGCTGGTGACGCTCACCTGGAGCGGACTGGACTACACCGTCGAATGGCTGGCGTGGAACAAGCGGATGAAGATGACGCGCCAGGAGGTGAAAGATGAGGTCAAGGAGTCGCAGGGAAACCCCCAGGTCAAAAACCGCGTTCGGCAGGTGCAGTACGCGATGCGCCGGCGCAAGGTCAAAGCCGACATGGCGCGGGCCAGCGTCGTCATCACCAACCCGACGCACTACGCGGTGGCCCTCGAGTTCAGCTTCGAGACCATGACCGCCCCCACCGTGCTCGCCAAAGGACGCGATCTGCATGCGGCCCAGATCCGGGAAGAGGCGCGGTGGGCGGGGGTCCCGCTCATTGAAAATCCTCCGCTCGCACGCAGTCTCTACAAGCTGGTCGAGCCCGGCCAGTCGATTCCCTTCGATCTTTACGCGGCCGTCGCCGCCATCCTCGCCTACCTCTACCGCCAGAAGGTCGAGGCGCAACGGCAGAACGGCCGCAGCAGACCGGAGATCCATCCCGCGATCGCAGGCCGCAGATAGCAGAGCCATGGTCCGACCAACTTAGTAGAAAGCAGGACAGATTGCAGAAGTTCAAGTTATTTTTGTTACCCGTGATCGCCGTCAGCATGGTCTTCGTCATGCTGATCCCGATTCCGGCGTTCCTGCTCGATCTCCTGCTCGCCGCTTCGATCATGGCGTCGGTCATCGTGTTCCTGACCGCGATCCAGGTGCGCAAGGCGGTTGATTTCTCGGTGTTCCCGACGCTGCTCCTGCTGCTCACGCTCTTTCGCTTGAGTCTCAACATCGCATCGAGCCGCCGCATCCTCCTGCACGGCCACGAGGGAACGAGCGCCGCGGGTGCCGTGATTCAGGCCTTCGGCCAGTTCGTTGTCGGCGGCAACTATGTGGTCGGGTTCGTGCTTTTTCTTGCCCTCGTTGCGATCCAGTTCCTGGTGATCACCCATGGCGCGGTCCGGACCGCCGAGGTGACGGCCCGCTTCACACTGGATGCCTTGCCCGGTAAACAGATGGCGATCGATGCGGACATGAACGCAGGCCTCATCGACGAGCAGGGCGCACGCCGCCGCCGCGAGGCCATTGCGCGGGAGGCGGAGTTCTACGGCTCGATGGACGGCGCCGCCAAGTTCAATCAGCGCGACGCTATGGCGACGATCCTCATCACTGCGATCAACATCGTAGCGGGCATCGTTATCGGCACGCTGCAGCAGGGGGTCGATCTCCAGACCGCGGTGAAGACCTATACCATCCTGACCGTCGGTGACGGTCTGGTCACGCTGATTCCAAGCCTCCTGGCATCGATTGCGGGCGGCATGATCCTCACCCGCGCGTCAAGCAGCGGCCTGCTGGATCAGGAACTCGGCAGCCAACTGCTGCGGCGTCCCCAGACGCTCTGGATTGCAAGCGCCGTGATCCTGTCGATGGCGCTGCTTCCCGGGATTCCAAAGCTTTCCTTCATCCTGTTGGCAGGCTGCGCCGCGCTGCTGGCGCGGCGGCTTCCCCCTGAGCTTGCAGCCGAGGGCGAATCAGGTACCGCATCCGCCGGGAAGCCCGGCGGTAACGACGTCACGCTCCCGGTGGCCGGCGGTGAAAATCTGGCGAGCCTGTTGCGCATGGATGAGCTGACCCTTGAGATCGGCTTCCAGCTCATCCCGCTGGTGGATGAAAAGCAGGGCGGCCAGATGCTGAACCGGGTTCGCTCGCTGCGGCGCCATCTCGCCACCGAACTGGGCTTTATCGTGCCCCCGATTCACATCACCGACAACCTGCGGCTCAAGCCGCGCGAGTACTGTCTGAGTCTGCGCGGCATCGAGATCGCCCGCTGGCAGACCGAGGCCAACTGCCTGCTCGCGGTCAACGCCGACCCGAATGCCCGGCCGCTGCTCGGGGTACAGGTGACCGAACCCGCGTTTGGCGTGGCCGCGCGCTGGATCGAGCACGGGCTCGAGGAACAGGCGCTGGCAGCCGGATACAGCGTGGTCGATCAGACAACGGTGATCGGAACCCATCTTGGCGAGCTGATCCGGCGCCACGCCCATGAGCTTCTCGGCCGCCAGGAGACCAAGCGCCTACTCGACAGCATGAACGAGACCCAGCCCAAGCTCGTCGAAGAATTAGTGCCGAAGCTGATGACCCTTGGCGAGGTGCAGCGTGTGCTCCAGCAGCTTCTGCGCGAGCAGGTTTCGATCCGCGACCTGGCCTCGATTCTCGAGCTTCTGGTCGAAGCCGCGCAGCAGTCCAAGCAGCTGATCCATCTGGTCGAAAGCGTCCGCCAGTCGCTCGGCCGCGGCCTCGTACAGCCTCTGCTTGACGCGGACGGCGGACTTCGCGTGCTGGTGATCGAACAGCAGCTCGAGGCCGATCTCATGGAAACCTTCGATCCTCAGCCCGGCAATCTGCTTGGCGAGAACGGTCCGAAGCTCGGAGGCCAGGGGGAATACCTCCGTCGCCTGCTCGAATCTGTGAAGCGCCTAACCGGACCCGCCTCCACGATGGCGCTTCCCGTGCTCCTATGCCCATCGCCGGCACGCTTTCACGTCCGGCGTTGGCTGGAGCCATTCGTACCAAAAGTAACGGTACTCGCGCCGATAGAGATTCCTCCCGAAGTGCGCGTTCGCAGTGTCGGGACCGTAGGTTAGGAAGCGGTTCGGCAGGGCAACGCACGAAGCCATGGGTAACAGGGGCACGAAGCGAGCGGCATGAATCGAGCGGCATGAAGCGAGCGGCATAAAAGAACGGCGGGAAGGGAACGGCCATGAGGGAAAACGGCATGCAAGAGAACGGCACGAAGGAGACCGGCATGGCAGAAGAGATGACGGCGTTCAGCTGGAAATGTCTTCCCGGTCAGTATTCGGTCCGGCAGGCAAATCGGTCCAGGGAGGCGGGAATGTTGGACACACTGACTGGTTCTGAAGCATTGCGGTTGACGTCGCCAGCGAGCCTTGACCCGGCTTACGGCGCCGCTGCTTCAACCGATGGCGGTACGCCGCTTGAGGCCATGCCGGCCGCCGAGCGCGACCGTCTCCTCGTCGAGCACCTGCCTACCGTGCGCTACCTGGCCCGACGCATTCACGAACGGCTTCCCCAGCATGTCGAGCTCGACGACCTGATCTCCGCCGGCGTGGTGGGGCTCATCGACGCCTTCTCGAAGTTCGATCACGGCAAGAAGGTGCAGTTCAAGAGCTATGCCCAGTTTCGCATCCGCGGCGCCATTCTTGACTCTCTCAGGACGCTTGACTGGAGCCCGCGTGAGCTGAGGAGGAAGGGCAGAGCGGTCGAAGAGGCAATTCGCTCGAGTACCCATCGCCTGGGTCGCGCACCGTCTGAGCCCGAGGTCGCCAATGAGATGGGCCTCGAGCTTGTCGAGTACCAAATGCTGCTCGGCGAGCTCAAGGGTCTGGAGATCGGCAGCCTGCATATGGAGCGTTCCGAAGACTCGGGCGATGAAGAGCTCAGCTACATCCCCGGGCCGGCCGAAGACGATCCGCTCTTCCGCTGCCTCAAGGGCGAGATGAAGCAGAGGCTCACCGATGCCATCGAGGAGCTTCCCGAAAAGGAACGCATGGTTCTGACGCTCTACTACTACGAGGAACTGACGATGAAGGAGATCGGCATGACCCTCGGCGTCGTTGAATCCCGGGTCTCGCAGATCCATTCCTCGGCCGTGCTGCGTCTTCGCTCTTCGCTGCGCAGCCTTGCAGGAAAATCGGCAAGGCCGCCACTAGCGCGCCATCGCAGTCGCTAGCTCCGATTGCCGCTGTCACGGCGAAGAGGGCCGTATCGAGTAGAGCCTCAGGACGGGTTGCATAAGGCTCCAATGCTGGATTGAAAGGAGGAGGTTCATGGCCAAAACACTTGGACAGGAAGAGATCGACGCGATGTTCGCCAGCGCCCGCGCGGAGGTGGATCCGCCCTCCGCTCCGAAGGACATCGTCGAGTCTTTCAACTTCGGCGGGGCCGGGCAGATCTCAAACGAGCAGATGCGAGCCATTGCGACCGTGAACGATCTCTTCGCCCGCAACCTGATGCTGTCGATCGGAGCATGGTTGCGCATCGAGTACAAGGTCGCAATGGTATCCGCCGAGCAGGTCGGCTACCAGGAGTTCGTCGAACGGCTCGCTGAAGGGACATACGTGTGCTCCATCCGTCTCGAACCCCTCGGCGCCACAGGGCTGCTCGAGATCGAAACCGGCCTTGCCGCGCCGATGGTCGAGGTGCTGCTCGGGGGCAAGGGCCGTTCCGAGCCCTCGCGCGCCCTGACCGACATCGAGGACCTCATCATGGTTTCGATCGTGCAGGTCATCATCAAGGAACTCAATACCGCCTGGGCCGCGGTCGGCCTTCACTTCTCCTTCGAACGCCGCGAGCCGCAATCGCAGATCTCCCGGCTTATGCCGGCCGGAGAGAAGACCCTGTGCGTCTGCTTCGAGGTGCAAATGCCACAGGTTCAGGGCGCCTTCAACATCTGCCTCCCGGCGGTCGTGCTGAACACGATTCTGCGGCGCCTGATCGCCGGCAGAGAACGGTCGCGGCGCGGCGCCAATGAGGTGAAGGCACGTGTGCGAGACCTACTCTCCGACGCCCGCGTGGCGAGTGTTCTGCAGTTTCCTCCGATGAAGATAGAGGCTGGTCGCATCGCTGAACTGGAGGTGGGCTCGGTGCTCCGCCTGCCGATGCCCCGCCATGAGTCTGCCGAACTGAAGGTCCTCGGACTGACGCTCGGACCCGCGTGGCCGATGCGCGCGGGAGAGCATCGCGCAGCCCGCATGGAAGCCCGGACCGTGCTCCACGACGAGATTCCGGCGAGGACTGTCTAGGTGCAGGACGAGACCGTTTCCAACCCGCGCGATCGCTTCGATTCCGCTGCGCTTTCGCTGCTCAACGACATCGAGCTCGAGGTGACGCTGCAGTTCGGGTCGCGTGAGCTCAGCCTGCGCGAGGTGCTCGAACTTGGCCCGGGCGACGTCGTCGAACTCGACCGCCATGTCAGCGAACCGGTCGATCTCGTCGTCGGCGACCGGATCGTCGCCCGCGGAGAAGTCGTCGTGGTCAGCGGCAACTTCGCCCTGCGTATCACCGAAGTAGCGACACCGCACCTTCGACTGGAGAGCATCCGATGCCTTTTCTAGACCGACTCGCCCATGGCTTCCTGTCGCCTCGAAGCCTCTTCCATCCTTTGCCTGACCCCCTGTCAGTGCCCGAGTCCGAAGACCCGTTGCGGGTCTGCGCCGCGGCCGGCTGTACCAACGGATGGATGAAACCGTGGAAAAGCCACCGCCGGCCGATCTTCGAGGATGCCTGGGGCTGCAGCGGCACCTGCCTGCAAAAGATCATCGGTACATCCGTTCGCCGCGAGATGGGAAGCGGCGACTTCGCGGCCGAGCAGACCCACCAGCACCGCATTCCCCTGGGCTTGGTCCTGCTCGCCCAGGGGTGGATTACGCATCCCCAGTTGCAGCATGCACTCGCCGCGCAGAGGGCCAAAGGCCAGGGAAGAATAGGAGACCTGCTGCAGGAACACTGCGGTCTCCCCGAAGAGCGTATCGCGCGTGGACTCGGCGTCCAGTGGAACTGCCCGGTCCTCTCGCTCGAAAGCTTCTCGCCGCGCGCCATGGCCTTGATGATGCCCAAACGCTTTGTCGCTGAGTTTGGGATGGTCCCCCTGCGGATTGCGGGCTCGTCGGTGCTTTACGCTGCCTTTCAGCAGAAGATGAACGCCTCGGCCGCATTCGGCCTGGAGCAGATCTCCGGGCTCCGCGTGGAGTGCGGGCTGCTGCCGTCTACCCAGTACGAATCGGCGATGGCAAGGATTCTCGCCGCAGAGTCAGTGCCCGCCGAGCACCATACCATCGCCGACGCAGATGCCGTGACCGCCTTCATCGCCCGCGTACTCGAACAGACGCAGCCGGTTGCCTCGCGGCTGGTGCGCGTTCACGAATACTTCTGGCTCAGAATGTGGAAAGAAGAAGACGCGCTCATCTCGCGACGTGCGGCGCCGATGCGCGTCGAGGACATTGAAGACCACCTTTTCACCCTGCCCACGACCACTTCGTGACCTTGTTCGCGGCACGCACACAGGCCAGGCGGCCTACTGGTTAGTGAGGTGCAAACCCGGCGCCGGCACAGCTTCTGTTGTATTGACATCAACGTCCGTGGCGCCGAGCGGCGAGGCCGATGACATGGGCCCGAGCCCGAGCTTGATGATCGCCCGCGAATCCGGCACCAGTTTGGTCTGCCATCCATTGTCGCTCTGCAGTTTTTCCATGGCGGCCTGGGACGTTCCGTCCCACGTCCCCGACGGTGAACCCTCGAGGTAGCCCGCCTTGATGAGAGCAGTCTGAAGTTCCGTCGCCCGTTCCGGCGACATCCCTTGGCGGGTCACGGTCGCCGCCCTTGTCTCGCGCTTCGACGCATGCCCGCGAGGTCTTTGCGCCGTCGGTCCACGTCGCACCCGGGAGGGTGCCTTCGCCTGCAGAAGACAAGGCACAAGAAGCGTCAAGCCCAGGATGACGGCTGCTCGAATTCTCATACCACTATCCCCTTTCGCAAATCGCATTGGGAAGTCGCCAAACGCGGGACTTCGACCTTACCCAAGATTACGCTGCCTGGAAATCCCCCGCAAGTTGAATTCTTGCTCGTTCTACCTGCCGAAACGCGCCCCAACCTTCGCTTGGACGATAACAGTGCCGACGCAGCAAAGCGGGCCAGACCTCAACCAGTCTGGCCCGCCTCGTGCTCATTATCGGTGCTAGCGCAGTGTGCCGCCGATGAAGCTGCTTCCCGCCTGGTCCTTGATCTTCGTGACAAAGACCACGTCGTCGCCCGGCTTCAGTTTGGTCACGATCGCGTTATAGCTTGCCTGGTCGCTGACCGTCTGCTTGTTGATCTCGAGAATGATATCGCCCTGGCCTAACCCGATGTCATCTGCGAACGATCCGGGTGCAACCGAGGTCACCACCACGCCGCCCGAGATCTTCAGCTTGCTGATCGCAGCCGCAGGAACCGGCTGCACGGTGATTCCGAGCTTGCTCTGCCCGGCATCCGGTTCAGGCGCAGCGTCAGGAGCGGCTTGCGCCCCGTCGAGGTCGGAGTAAACCTTGGCACGGTCGCCGATGACGACCGACGCCGTGTGCTGTGCACCGCCGCGCAGGTAACCAATCTCTACGGTGGACCCGACCTTACGGCTCGAAATGTCTGCGACCAGGTCGTCCCCATCCTTGATGTGGCGCCCGTCGATCGTTACCAGAATATCGTTCGGCTTGAGCCCCGCCTTCGCCGATCCGCCGTTCGGGACCACTGAACCCACAATCACGCCGCCGTTCGAGAAGCCATACACCCGTCCAACCGCGGACGGAGTCGCCGCCTGGAACTGGATGCCGATCGATCCGCGCGTCACCTTGTGCGACGGTCCGATCAGGTCGTTATAGACCTTCGCCAGGATGTTCGACGGCATAGCAAAGCCGACGCCCTGCGAGCCCATCGACTGCGTGTAAATAGCCGTGTTCATCCCGACCACCTGTCCAGCCATATCCACTAGCGGCCCGCCCGAGTTACCCGGGTTGATCGCTGCATCCGTCTGGATGAACTTCTGGAACTGGTTCACCCGCCCGCTGGGGTTGCTGTCATTGATCGAGCGGTTCTTCGCCGAGACGATCCCGGCCGATACCGTCTGCGAGAGTCCGAACGGGCTGCCGATTGCCAGCACCCAGTCGCCGACCTCCGCGCCGTCTGAGTTGCCCAGCTTGATCGTTGGCAGCGGTCCCTTGACATCGATCTTGATCACCGCAATGTCCGTCTCCGGATCCACCCCGACCACCGTCGCGGGATGCCCTTGCATCCGTCCGCCGCCATCTTCGGGCTCGCCGGCGAGCTTCACAAAGATGCGGTCGGCCTTGTCTACCACGTGGTTATTCGTGATGATGTACCCGCGTCCGTCGACGATAAAGCCCGACCCCAGCGCCTGGCGTTCGGTCCCCGGCGCGCCACCTTCGGAGTCATCATCGCCGTCGCCGCCCTGCGGATTCTGGCCGCCGAAAAACTTGTTGAAAAAGTCCTGCATGTCGCCCTGATCGCCGCCGTGCGGATTCCCCTGCAATGGTCCGCGTGCGCCGTTGCGTCCTTTGCCCGCCGCCGCCTTTTTCGGAATCGACTCGGTGTTGATGTTCACGACCGCCGGTCCCACCTGCTTCACGATCTGTGAAAACCCATTCGACAGGGTCACAGGGCTCGGAATCACCAGCGGCTTCGCATCCGACGTATTGACCTGCTGCTCTGCGGCGCCCACTCCATGCGTCATCACCGAGCCGGCAACGATGCCGACCGTGAGCGTCCCCAGCAGCGTAAAAGTAGAGGCCAGGCGATGGTTCTGAATGCGGTTCAACAAGCTCGTTGCTTTCGGTGATTCCATGAGCGGGTACACCCTCTTTTCGTTTTACTTCTCTGAACTGAACAACGACCGAAACGGCCAAAATGCTGACGTCACTAGTATAAAGCGCCACCCTCTGCTTCAGCGAGGCATCGCCGCGTCGTTTATTGGACGCGTTCCTTTCATCAAAAGCCGCGTTCCGGCAAACCCTAAGCAGGAATCTCCGTCGTCTGCGTTGTCGCCGGCAGAAACTCGATGACAGCAATGCCGGTCAGGATCAGGAGCGCCCCGATCAGCGAACGCGGGTCCAGCGCCTCGTGCAGAAACAGCATCGAGGTCAGCCACGCGAAAACGGGCTCGAGCGCCAGCAGCAGAACCGTGTGCGTCGCGGGTAGATGCTGCTGCGCGAAGGTCTGGATGGTGAATGCGGCGGCCGTCGCCAACGTTCCGCATACCACCAGCGCGATGAGCAGACGTGGGCTGAAGGTCGCATGGGGGTGCTCGAGCGGCAGCGACAGCAGCATGAAAAACGTCGCCGCGCCAATCTGCAGCGTCGCCAGCAGGTTTGCGGGAATCCCCCGCGCCGTGTGCGCCAACGTCAGCAGGTGCGCGGCAAATGCAAGCGCGCATGCCAGCGTCAGCAGATCGCCTACCCCGATGCTGGCAAAGATCGTCCTGAGGCTGGTCCCCGCAGGCGTCGTAATCAGCACCAGCCCGGCAAACGCACTCAGCGCACCAAGCCCCGCGAATACCCCGGGCCGTTGACTCCCCGCCGGACGCAACGCCGGAATCAGCGTCAGCCCCGGCACGAAGACCACCACCATGCCGGTAATGAACGCCGACTTCGCCGGGGTCGTCAGCGCCAACCCCGACGTTTGAAACTGGTATCCGGCCGCAAGAAAAAGCCCGGCCAGCAGCCCCGTCTTCGCCTGCGCGCGCGTCACCGCCCCAAGCTGCCGATGATGCAGCGCGACCAGTGTCACCGTCGCGATCATCATGCGCAGAAGGTTAAAGAGCAGCGGCGATGCATCGGACAGCGCCGACTTGACCAGTACAAACGTCGCGCCCCAGACGAATGCCGTCGCCAGCAGCAGCAGGTGCGCAAGCGTGCTGTTCGAAGGTGCCCTCAATATCCTGCGGGCCCGGCATTGGGCTCAGGCGTGGGTGCTGCTGCGCTGAAGACCGTCTTTCCCCCGACAACTGTGCGCAGCACCTGCGTATGCAGAATCACCTCCGGCGCAGCCGTCGTCAGGTCCCGGTCAAGCACGACAAAGTCCGCCAGCATCCCCGCTTCAAGCCGGCCCTTGCGCGTCTCGCGAAACTCCGCGAACGCCGAACCCTGGGTATAGGCGTACAGCGCCTCGCTGATCGAAATTTTCTGCTCCGGATCGAAGCTGGCGGTCCCTTGTTCGTTCCGGCGCGTCACCGCAGAGTACAGCCCACGAAACGGGCTGATGCTCTCCACCGGATAATCCGTGCCAAACGCCAGCTGGATATGGTGGTCAAGCATCGAGCGCCACGCATACGCGTACTTCGAGCGCTCCGGGCCCAGCCGTGCCGCCGCCCAGTTCTGATCGGTCAGCAGGTGCGATGGCTGCATCGACGCAATGACTCCAAGCCTTGCGAAGCGGTCGAAATCCGCCGCCAGCAGCACCTGCGCATGCTCGATCCGAAACCGCAGGTCGCCCGGAGTGTAATGCCGGGTCGCCTCGGTCACGATCGCGCTATCCGGATGCCCGACCGGCGCAGGAACACTCGCCGGAACCGCCACCTGCTCGGCCGCGGCAAACGCATTCAGCGCCACCGTGTTCGCCTCGTCGCCGATCGCATGGAAGCCAAGCTGAAATCCCGCGGCGGCCCGTTCGGTCGCCATCTGGTTCAACTTTGCCTGCTGATACCGCGGAATCCCGGAGTTGCTTTCATCATCCGCGTAGGGCTCCGCCAGCGCCGCCGTACGCGAGCCCAGCGACCCATCCATAAAGCCCTTCAGCATCCCAAGGTGCAGCAGCGGATCATCTGCATCGTGCGACGCGCGGCGCGACTTCAACACCTCAACCGGAAGCCCGAAATCAATCCACTCCGACACCCGCAGGTTCAGCTTGCCCTCGCGCTCCATCGATTCGAAGATCAGCCAGTCCTCCCATGTCGAAAGGTCCTGCACGCTCGTCACCCCGTGCGCCAGGCAGTCCGCGATCGCCAGTTCGAGCGCCTTGCGGCGCATCTCGTTCGTCGGCAGGGGTACCTTCTCATAGATCAGTTTCGTCGCCGGCGACTCCCGCACAATGCCCGTCGGCGTGCCGCTCGCGTCCTTGTCGATCTGCCCGCCCGGCGGGTTCGGCGTCGCCGAAGAGATGCCCGCCGCCAGCAGGGCAGCCGAATTCGCCACCACAATGTGCCCGTCCGTGCGGTAGAACACCGCTGGATGTCCCGCCGTCACCCCGTCCAGATCGCCACGCGTCGGAAGAGTTTTGCCCGGCCAAAGCGTGTGGTCCCAGCCCGAGCCCACGATCCACGCCCTCGGCCGCTGCGCCGCCGTATACGTCTTGATGCGCGCCAGCATCTCGCCCAGGTTCTTCACCCCGTCGAGATCGACCGTCAGCTTCTGCTGGCCCGCCCCCGCCATGTGCGTATGCGCATCGTTGAAGCCCGGCATCACGAACGCCCCGCCAAGATCCACCACCTGCGTCCGCGTGCCCTTCAGCTTCATCACCTGCTCGTCCGTGCCTACCGCAACGATCGTCGAGTTCGTCACTGCCATCGCCGAGACATGCGCCGGTGTCGCCGACGAGTCGCTATCGCGAAGATGCGCTCCCGTCAGGATGTTGCCATGAACAAAAATAGTATTGGGCGACGTGTCCTGCGCCGCGAGCAGGCCAGCGTACGCAAGCAGAGCAAAGGAGAGATGAGAGGGTTTCACGCTTCGAGTGTAAACGTCGTCTTCACGGACCTCTCAAACGTCCGAGCTCTGCGCCGAGTCGAGCAAGAGCAACAGCACCCGCCGCAGCGCAATCTCGCGGCCTGTCGGGTCGTACCACTCCGCGAGCGTATGAATTCCGCCTCCCGTGCCCCCCGCAGCCAGCGCCACCGCCGGCACCCCCAGCGACAGTGGCAGGTTCGCGTCGGTTGAGCCCAGCCGCAGCTCCGTCTTCAGCGCAAGATGCCGGTCGACCGCGCGCAGGCTGTCGAGCAGCGGGGAATCAAGCGGCAGGCTCGCCGCCGGCCGGTTGCCAATCACCTCGCAGCGATACCGTGCCGGCGCGCCCGCATCGTTCAGGTTGCTCTGTTGTATCTACCGCCGCAAAGCAGCGCTCGATTGCCGCCGCCGTATGGTCCAACCGATCGGCATCGGTCGAACGCAGATCGAGGTCAACCGTCGCCGACTCCGGGATCGAGTTGATCGACGTGCCGCCCGAGATCTGCCCCGGGCTCAGCGTCGTCCGCGCCTCCTCGGCCCCGCTCGAAAGGGCAGGGAGGTCCGCCAGCGCCGCGATCCCGCGGCTCAACAGCATGATCGGATTCGGCGTCCCCGCATCCGACCACGAGTGGCCCCCCGGCCCGCTGATCGTGATCCGAAACCGGCGGCTCCCCAGCGCCCGCGTCACCGCCGTCGCCGTGCCCGAGCCCTCGAGCGCGAGCGCCGCCGCGATCCGCCCGTGAAACGGCCCGCGCGTAAACAGGTGCCGCATCCCGCGCAGATCGCCCTCACCCTCCTCACCCACATTGGCGCAGAACAGAATCGGTCGAGGCGGCACGATGTCCGCATACCGCAGCGCCGCGATCAGCCCAAGCAGCCCGCTCAGACCCGCCCCGTTATCGCACGCCCCCGGTCCCAGGATGCGCTCGCCGTCCTCGGCCGGACGCGTATCCGTTCCCGGCGGAAACACCGTATCGAGGTGCGCCGAAAGCAGCACGTAGCCCGCGCTCTCACCGCTCGAAGGCAGCTCCCCCAGCGCATTGCCCGCATCGTCCAGGTGCACGTTCGCGAGCCCCAGCCGACGGAACTGCTCAAGAAACCACTCCGCACGCGCCCCTTCATGAAAGGTCGGCGCCGGAATCGCCAGCAGCTCGAGCAGCCACATTCTCAACTGCGGCTGGTGCAGGTGCAGCCAGTGAAACGCGCGGTGAACCGGCAGCATCGTCGCCAGGCGCGTCACCCGCAGCTGCGCCAGCGAAGTCCTCGCGGTCGTCATACCGCGCCTTCGGGGTCGCCGGCTTGTGGATAGTCCACGCTCACCAGGAACAGCCCGCTTGCCGGAGCCGTCTGCGCCGCGGCTGACCGGTCCCGCGCCGCCAGGATACGTGTCATCTCCTCCGCCGGCAGACCGCGCGAGGCCAGATGCACCATCGTCCCCACAAGGTTGCGCACCATGTGATGTAGAAACCCCGATCCTGCCACCCGGTAGACCAGCAATCCCTCGCGTTCCACCCACTCCGAAGAAAAGATCGTCCGCACCGCCGGCCGAGGCTCCGCCCGCTCGCCATCGCGAAGCTCCGGGTCGACCGCTGCGAAACTCGTAAAGTCGTGCTCGCCCACCACGCACCTGGCCGCATCCTGCGCCCGTGCGAGATCAAGAAACCACGGACAGTCCCATACGAACGGCGCAACGAACGGCGAGCAGACATGATCCGGCGTCTCTCGATCGCTCGGCACCCTCGGAAAAATCCGGTACTCATACGACTTGCGCAACGCATCGTAGCGCGCATGAAACTCCGCCGGCACAATCTCCGCGCCTAGCACCCGGATCGCCGGCGGGAGCGCCCGGTTCAGCGCCCGCAGCAGATTCCCCGCCGGTATCGGCGCCTCGAGCGAGAGACTTGCCACCTGCGCCAGCGCATGCACCCCGGCGTCCGTCCGCCCCGAACCCTGCGCCAACACCCGCTCCCCCGTAATCTCCTCGAGCGTCGACATCAGCACCCCCTGGACCGTCGGCAACTTCGGCTGAACCTGCCAGCCGTGAAAGTGGCTGCCATCGTACGCGAGGGTGAGTTTCCAGTGAGCCACGAGTCCTGAAATTAGCACGGACCGCTCTCGAATCCGAGCCGCCATTGGTATGATGGGTCTGCCTCGAATGCGAAAAGAATAGGCGACCCCGATTTTGGGGGAACCGGGAGACGGCCTGCTCCGTAACTACACCCGAGCAGCGCCCTCGGGGCACCGTCACGCATCGCCGGCTGGCAACATCGTTACATCAGGTCTACACAGGCAGCCTCGGAGTTGGAGAAAAATACGTGAGATTGAATGATCTGAAGGCGGGAGTCAGCGTTGGACTGGTACTCCTGGGATCAATGTCTGCAGACCTGCAGGCGCAGCAGCAAGCCCCGCAACAACCGTCCCCGGCCGCCGAAATCACCCCAAATACCGAAACCGGCACCCAGACGAGCGCCACCAAGCCCGCCCCGCCGCAGCCCATCCAGAACGACACCACCGGCAACCCCGCGCTGCCGCAGGCGCCGCAACCCATGCTCACCGACCCGCTCTTTCTGCGCGATACCGGCATCGACTACTCGCAGCTCAAGAAGCACAGCTTCAAGAATCCCTTCCGGCCCTACACCTCGACGGCCTTCCCGCAGCCCCGCCTCAGCAACACCCCCAAGCTCGACGACTTGCTGCGTGACGGCAAGCTCTACCTCAGCCTGTCCGACGCCGTCACCCTCGCGCTCGAAAACAACTACGACATCGCCATCGCGCGGCTGAACCTCGATATCGCCGACACCGACATCCTCCGCACCCGCGCCGGCGCCACCTTCCGCGGCGTGTCCACCGGCCTGGTTACCAACACCCTTGGCGGCTCCTCCACCACCATCACCGGCGGCGGCGGCCCGGGAGGCACCTCCACCTCCTCCGGCGGCTCCGGTACCGGCGCCGGCGGTCTCGTGCTCAGCACCAACGGCGGCGGCCCGCTGCCCTACAGCTTCGACCCCGCCGTCACCGGCACCGCCGAATGGCAGCATGCGAGCACACCCGCCAGCGGCGCGCTCAGCCCAAACTCCTACACCGAAACCTACACTGGCAACCTCGCCTACCAGCAGGGCTTCAGCTCCGGCACCTTGCTCAACATCGGCTTCAATAACACCCGCCAGTCCACCAGCAACCCCTTCAGCTCGTTCTCGCCGCTTCTCTCCACCTCGTTCAACGCCCAGATCACCCAGCACCTCCTGCAGGGCTTCGGGCCGAAGATCAACCGGCGCTTCATCCTCGAATCCAAGAACAACCGCCGCATCACCGACTCCTCCTTCCGCCAGCAGGTCATCTATACCGTCACCCAGGTCGAAAGCATCTACTGGTCGCTCGTCAGCGCCTACGAAGACGAGCAGGCCAAGGAGCGCGCCCTCGCGCAGTCCAGCCAGCTCACCGCCGACAATCGCAAACAGCTTGAGATCGGCACCCTCGCCCCACTCGACGTCGTCAACTCCGACTCAGCCGTCGCCACCGACAAGCAGGCGCTCATCACCTCGAAGTCCAACCTCGAATACCAGCAGCTGCTGATGAAGCAGGCAATCGCACGCAACCTCAACGACCCGCAGCTCGCCAACGCCCCCGTCGACCCCACCGACCGCGTCGGCCTCGACCGCCTGCCCGAAGAAGACATGCCCGTCGAGGACCTCGTCAAGCAGTCCTTCACCCTCAATCCGCAGATCGAGCAGGCCGTGCTCAACATGGAGAACAACCAGATCACCATCCGCGGTGAAAAGAACGGTCTCCTGCCCATTGTCGACCTCTTCGGCTTCTACGGCGGCAGCGGCCTCGCCGGCGTCGCCGCGGCCTGCAACCCGACGACCCTCGCCTTCGGCTGCAACCCGGCAACCATCGCCCCGGCCACCGGATACAACACCGCCATCGGCAATGCACTCGGCAACAACGCGCCCAACTACGGCGTGGGCTTCAACGTCAACATCCCCCTACGCAACCGCGTCGCGCAGGCCGACCAGGCCCGTTCGCAAATGGAACTGCGCCAGTCCGAGATGCGCCTGCAGCAGCTTTACACGCAGATCCGCATCCAGGTCATCAACGCGCAGTACGCCCTCACCAACGATCGCGCCAACGTCATCGCCGCCCAGACCGCGCGCGACTTCAACGCGCAATCGCTCGAGGCCGAACAGAAAAAGTACAAGCTCGGCGCCTCCACCACCGCCAACGTCCTCTCGCAGGAACGCACCCTCGCCACCGGCGAGAACAACCTCATCTCCGCGACCGCCGCCTACGCCAAAGACCGTTCGGCGCTCAACCAGATCCTCTCGAACACCCTTGACCGCTACGGCATCTCGCTGGTCGATGCCGCCTCAGGCGTCGTCACGCAGCAGCCGCACGTCCCGGGCCTCGTCGCACCGAAGGCCCCCGCCGCCCCCAAACCGCTCAGCGGCACTCCCACCCCGCCGCCGCAGTAGGCGCGGCTCAAGGCAACAGCAAGTGCGCCCGTCCGGCGTCAGGACGCACTTGTTGTTGCCTTCACCGCAAAACCCATAAACTGACAGGATGAGCAATACCGAAGTCGCCCCCGCGCTAAACGGCCTGGCCCACGCCCGGTCCGCCTACCTCCGCTCCGCACGTCATCAACCCGTGCAGTGGCAGGAGTGGAGCCAGCAGGCATTCGACAGAGCCGCCCGCGAAGACAAGCCGGTCCTGCTCGATATCGGCGCCGTCTGGTGCCACTGGTGCCACGTCATGGACCGCGAAAGCTACGAAGACCCCGAAACCGCTCGGCTCATCAACGAGCACTTCATCGCTGTCAAAGTCGATCGCGACGAACGCCCCGATGTCGACGCGCGCTACCAGGCCGCGGTCGCCGCCATCAGCGGCCAGGGTGGCTGGCCGCTCACCGCCTTCCTCACCCCCGACGGCAGGCCCTTCTTCGGCGGCACCTACTTCCCGCCCACCGACCAGCACGGCCGCCCCGGCCTCCGCCGCGTCCTCATGACCATGGCCGAGTCCTACCAGAAGCGCCGCGACGAGGTCATGGACTCCGCCGGCAGCGTCATGGCCGCCATCGAGCACAACGAATCCTTCGACGGCAGCGCGCGCAACCCCGGTGCCGACCTCATCGACAAGATCATCGATTCCGCCCTCAAACAGTTCGACAGCCGCTATGGCGGCTTCGGCTCGCAGCCCAAGTTCCCGAACTCCGGCGCCATCGACCTCCTGCTCGACGAAGCCGGCCGTCACCAGGACCAGCGCGGCCAGTCCGCCCGCCTCGCTGCGATGGTTACGCTCGAGAAGATGTCCAAGGGCGGCATCTACGATCACCTTGCCGGCGGCTTCCACCGCTACTCCGTTGACGAGCGATGGGTGGTCCCGCACTTCGAAAAAATGTCCTACGACAACTCCGAGCTGCTCAAAAACTACGTCCACGCCTACCAGAGCTCCGGCGAAGCCGAATGCGCGCGCATCGCACGCGAGACCATTACCTGGATCGACGAATGGATGAGCGACCGCACCCCCGGCGGCTTCTACGCCTCGCAGGACGCCGACGACTCCCTGGAAGACGACGGCGACTACTTCACCTGGACCCGCGACGAAGCCGCCGCCGTCCTGTCGAAAGACGAGCTGGCCGTCGCCGGAGAGTTTTACGACATCGGCGAAATCGGCGACATGCACCACAACCCGCTCAAGAACACACTCCACATCGACCACCCGCTCGCCGTCCTGGCGAAGAAGCTAGGCATCACGCCAGATCGCGCCGCGGAGCTCATCGCCGGCGCCAAACCAAAGCTCTATGCCGCCCGCAAACTGCGTCGCACCCCCTACATCGATAAAACGGTCTACACCGGCTGGAACGCCATGATGATCTCGGCGTACCTCGCCGCGGGTCGCATCCTCGACGACAGGGAAGTGACCGCCTTCGCCCTCAAAACCCTCGACCGCCTCCTCACCTCGCAAGATGGCAATCCGCTCGGCCACGTCATCGCCTACGGCGAAGGCAGCGGCGCCGGCCCCCGCGTCCCCGCCGTTCTCGAGGATTACCTCTTTACCGCCCACGCCGCACTCGACGCCTGGGAGACCACGGGCACCTACCGTTACTACGAAGCCGCGCTCACCCTGGCTGAAACCGCCCTGCGCGACTTCTACGACGCTGACAAGGGCGGCTTCTTCGACACCGCGCTCACCGGCGGAGACAAGATCGGTGCCCTCAGCGCCCGCCGCAAACCCCTGCAGGACTCCCCAACCCCCGCCGGCAACTCCGTCGGCGCCGCCCTGCTGCTGCGCCTCGCCGCCCTCACCGGCCGCGCCAACTTCACCGAAAAAGCCCGCGCCACCCTTGAATGCTTCGCCGGCGTCGTCGAGCACTTCGGCCTCTACGCCGCCAGCTACGGCCTCGCGCTGCGCCGCATGGTGTCGCCCCCCGTCCAGGTTGTCATTGTCGGGAACGATCCCACCGCCGACCTCCTCGAACGCACTGCCCTCGCCCAATACGCCGTCAACAAATCCGTCATCCGCCTCCGCGACCACACCCAGCCGCTCCCACCGTCACTCGCCGAAACCATCCCCAACCTACCCCCGCAACCCGGAAGCTTCGCCGCCGTCTGCAGCGGCTTCACCTGCCAGCCCCCCATCTCGACAGTCGAAACCCTCCGTCAGGCACTGCGGCAGCAACTGTAGGGCAACTGCAACCGCGAGTACGTCCTAACGCCGGACGGGCGCCACTTCGTGGGGTAAACCGCTGCGCGCGATCGCAGTTTGCTTCAGCTGGGAAAAGTTCTCACCGGCGCGCAGCGGCTTACCCCACGAAGTGGTCGCCGCCCGCGATGAGGGCGCTTTTGCTGTTGCGGTTGCTCCTGCCTTACGGATGCACGACCGGCTGCTGACCCGGGGGCGCGGTTGGGTCAGGTACGGCAGCCGCGGCTTCGGCCTGGTACATCTTGAGCGGGTCAATGCCTAGGGGAATCCCGTTGCGCTTGAACGTGTCGACAATCTGCAGCCGCAGCGCGCGCAGCACCGCGTCCTTCTTGTTGATCTGTACCTTCATCGTGATCGGATAGATCAACTCGCGTCCGTTGATCTTGTCGATGCCCGGAACATCTGGATCCGTCATCGCAATGTCCTTGTAAGCCGGATCGTTGCGCACATCCCGCGCCACCGACTTCAGCAGCCCGATCACCTGGTCCGGGTCCGCGCTCGCATCCACCGAAACGCTCAGCGTTGCTACCGCAAAATCTCTCGACAGGTTCGACACCGTCGCCACCTGCGAGTTGGGAATGATGTAAAGCGTCCCATCCCCGTCGCGCAGGCGCGTCAGCCGCAGGGTCAGGTCCTCGACCGTCCCCGTAAGCGACGCAATCTTCACCGTCTCGCCGACGTTGTACTGATCCTCCACCAGGATGAACACGCCGTTGATAATGTCCTTGAACAGCGACTGTGCCGCCAGCCCAACCCCCACGCCGACAATCCCCGCAGACGCGAGCAGCGGCGCATAGTTGATGTTGAACAGGAACAAAACCTGCAGAAACGCCAGGAATCCCAGGATGCTGAAAAGCGTCGCCCGGATGATCGACGCCATCGTTCTTAGCTGCGCACCGCGCCGCGGATCAATCGTCGTATGCGATGCCACCCGCCGCATCCGCTTCACAAAAAACTGCACCACCCGTTCCGCCAGGAACAGGAAGAACAGCACCAACAGCACCTTCGGCAACCGGTTCTCAAGCATCAGCATGATGTCGTCATGCCAGTCGCGTTTCAGGTCCAGCATCGGATGTTCGGACAAGACCCGCGCGGCTTGCGGCGCAATGGTGGCGAGAATCGAGATGAGATTCAGAAGGCTTTCCCCTTTTGACTGAACGTTCTACGCTCCGTCATTGCAGTTTCGACGACCGTAGCTGAGAATGAGACGCAAATAAGCGCATACGTGGAAGCTGCGCGGGGGGTGGATCGAATGACGCGATGGGCTCAGTTTACTGTGTTGCCCCTGATGCTCGGCATGCTCTCGGGAGCCGGCCACACACAGATCGATCTTGGCAAGCAGAACACGCGGCCGCAGGCCAGCGACCCCGGCAGCAACATGCCTCCGCTCGGCCCGAACGTCCCCGCCTCCATCGCCGCCAAGCAGGAGCGAGCCCGCAACGAGGAACGCCAGAAGCGCCTCAAAGCCGACACCGACCGGCTCCTCACCCTCGCCACCGAACTCCACGAAGACGTCGCCAAGACCGATAAGAACGTTCTCTCGCTCGACGTCGTCCGCCGCGCCGAGGAGATCGAAAAACTCGCCCGCGCCGTCAAGGACCGCATGAAGGGCTAGCCCCGAAGGGGCCGCCCTCACCCAGCTTTACTTCCCCGGAGTCAAGAGCTTCGCCACCGTCACCTGCGGCGTCGTCAGCGTGCCGTTTGTCACCGCGCTCGACCGCAGCGCTGCGATCACCGTCGCCGCGCTCCACGCCGGATGCGCCGCCCGCAGGAGAGCCGCCGCGCCCGCCACCAGCGGCGCCGAAGCACTCGTCCCCATCGCCTGCACATACGCCGCATGGCCCAGGTTGAAGCAGCCGAACGACTGACCATGCACCGCCGGCACACCCGAGACCGTTCCCACCTTCCCCGAACTGCAGGCTCCCGTCACCCAGCCCGAGTTCGCCGTAATCACCGCCGCCCCCGGCGCGACCGCCCCGCCCACCGGGTAGCTTCCACCCGGCGCCGCCAGCGCATTCAACGGCGCCCCGTAGTTGGAATAATACGGACGGCTCACCGGCCCTGCCACGCAGACCGCGCCCGCCTTCAGATTCTCCGCACACAGCGGGTTCGTCGAAGCTACGATCGCCACCACGCCCCGCGCCTGCGCCGGCAGCTCGACATACCGCTGATTCGCCAGGTTGTACCCATCGTTCCCCGCCGCCGCAATCAAAATCACGCCCGCATTCGAAGCCGCCAGCGTTGCCCGGTTGAACACCGCCTGCAAGCCCGCGCCGTCGCCCGTTGAAACATCCACCAGCGTCCCCAGCGACATCGAGATCACATCCGCACGCTGCGTGACCGCATCCTCGATCCCCTTCAGCACCCAGCTCAGCAGCCCCGCCGCCTGCCCGCCGATGCACCCGGTCGGATCAGCCGCCGTCTTCGTCCCCGGCATTCTCTCGAGCACCTTGATATTCAACAGCGTCGCCTGCGGCGCAACCCCCGCCACCAGCCCGGTCTGCGCGCCCAGCGCACCCGCCGCCAGCGAGGCCGCCCACGTCCCATGCCCCTCCTGGTCCGCCGCCGAGCCGTCATCGCACGCACTCGGCAACGCTGAAGGCACAATCTCCGATAGGTTCAACTCAAGGTTCGGCGCGATGTCCGGATGGCTCGCATCCACACCCGAGTCCAGGATCGCAATCCGCACGCCCGCACCCTTCGTCTGGTTCCACGGCCCTGCCGCCGAGCCCGCCCCTGACCCCGCCGTCCCGTCCGCCCCAAAGCCGCCCACCTGCCGCACCGCCCAGCCCGCGGCCGAGTGATAGAGCGCATCCGGTCCCGTCGTCGGCGCCGTCGCCGCAGTCAGCGCATCCGGCTTCGCCACCACCAGCTGGTGCGCGTTCAACAACACATCCGGCACCACGTACTCCACATTCGCATCCGCCGCCAGCCGCGCCCGCACCTCTTTCGTCGCGCCCTCCACCACCGCCACGCCCAGCAGTTCGTGCCGCTCCGCCAGCCGTCCACCTGCCGCCAGCATCGTCGCCGCCGCGTTCCCCGGGACCTGCTGATTGCGGTACACCACCAGGTACCGCTGGCCCTCAACCGCCCCCGGCAGCTGCGTCTGCGCCGACACAACCGACCCGCCAACCGTCAGTAAAAACAACCCGATCGTGCGCCCCAGGACAGGCTGGAAAGAGAAGAGATTCGCGAGAGAAACGCCACTGAACTTGAACATACTCGCAGCATCGGCCCCCCCTTTCCCCCCGGATTAACCTGCTCACCACCCCCTCAGTACCCCGGTCCCGTGACCTTTTCGCCACACATCCCCCATCCGGGTCACCCCCGACAATCTGACAGGGGAGCGCGGGAGGTGGTAAAAATCCATTGAGGGTAAGTGAATGTCCGGTGAACGAGACAGCGGCGTCGCACTCCAGACCAGGAGCGAGATCAGGAGCGCAGAGGACAGCGTCAGGTCCCCCCACGCGCTCACGCACGACCAGCTCATCGAGTTCTACCGCCTCATGTACCTCTCGCGCCGCACCGACGATCGCGAGATCCTGCTCAAGCGCCAGCAGAAGATCTTCTTCCAGATCTCCTGCGCCGGCCACGAAGCCCTGCTCGTCGCCGCCGGCATGGCCCTCAAGCCCGGCTACGACTGGTTCTTCCCCTACTACCGCGATCGTGCCATCTGCCTTACCCTCGGCAACACCGTCGAAGAGCAGTTGCTGCAATCCGTCGGCGCCGCCTCCGATACCGCCAGCGGCGGACGTCAGATGCCCTCGCACTGGGCCAGCAAACGCCTCAACATCGTCACCCCGTCCAGCTCCACCGCCACCCAGTGCCTCCACGCCGTAGGCTGCGCCGAGGCTGGACGCTACTTCTCGCAACACCCCGACGCCGCCCGCAAGGTTCCCGGCGACTACCGCGAGTTCAAAGACGTCACCTTCCACGGCGACGAGGTCGTCTACTGCTCCATCGGCGAGGGCTCCACCAGCCAGGGCGAGTTCTGGGAGGCTCTCAACACCGCCTCCAACCTCAAGCTCCCCGTCGTCTTCGTCATCGAAGACAACGGCTACGCCATCTCCACCCCCGTCGAAGTCAACACCCCCGGCGGCAACATCTCGCGGCTCATCGCCAACTTCCCCAACTTCCACTTCGCCGAGATCGACGGCACCGACCCCATCGCCAGCTACGAAGCCATGGTCGAGGCGGTCGCCTACTGCCGCGCCGGAAAAGGACCTGCCGTCGTCCACGGCCACGTCGTCCGCCCTTACTCCCACTCCATGAGCGAGGATGAACGCGACTATCGCGCCCGCGCCGAACTCGACGCCGACGCCCTCCGCGACCCCATCTCGAAGATGCAGGTCTGGCTCCTGCGCGAACGCATCCTCGACGCCGAAGGCATCAACGAGCTCGAACGGCGCGTCGACCGTGAGGTTCGCGAAGCTTCTGATAAGGCCATCGCCGCCGCCTTCCCCACCGTCGATTCCATCCTCAAGCACCAGTACTCAGAAGACCTCGGCGTCCTTGACCCACGTTGGGACGTTGCCCCCCAGCCCGCCGAAGGCGACGCCCAGGAACGCACCATGGCGGACCTCATCAACACCTGCCTCAAGGACGAGATGCGCCGCGACGACCGCATCGTCGTCTTCGGCGAAGATGTCGCCGACGCCACCCGCGAGGCGGCCCTCAAAGAAGCCAAGGTGAAAGGGAAGGGAGGCGTCTTCAAGCTCACCTCCGGCCTCCAGACCGAATTCGGCTCCGACCGCGTCTGGAATTCGCCGCTGGCCGAGGCCAACATCGTCGGCCGTGCCATCGGCATGGCCGTCCGCGGCCTCAAGCCCGTCGTCGAGATCCAGTTCTTCGACTACATCTGGCCCGCCATGCACCAGATGCGCAACGAGCTCTCGCTCGTTCGCTGGCGCTCGAACGGCGTCTTCAGCTGCCCGCTCGTCATCCGCGTCCCCATCGGTGGCTACCTCACCGGCGGCTCCATCTACCACTCACAATCCGGCGAAAGCATCTTCACCCACACCCCCGGCGTCCGCATCGTCTTCCCGTCGAACGCCCTCGACGCCCTCGGCCTCCTCCGCACCGCCATCCGCTGCGACGACCCTGTCCTCTTCCTCGAGCACAAGCGCCTCTACCGCGAGACCTTCGGCCGTGCCCTCTACCCCGGCCCCGACTTCACCATTCCCTTCGGCAAAGCCCGCATCGTCAAGCCAGGCAAAGACCTCACCGTCGTCACCTACGGCGCAGTCGTCCCGCGCGCCCTCCAGGCCGCCGTCAAGCTCGAACGCGAAAAAGGCATCTCGGTCGAACTCATCGATCTCCGCACCCTCAGCCCCTACGACTGGGAAGCCATTGCCGAATCCGTCCGCAAGACCAGCCGCGTCATCGTCGCCCACGAAGATATGAAGAGCTGGGGCTACGGCGCCGAGATCGCCGCGCGCATCGGCGAAGAGCTCTTCCACGACCTCGACGCCCCTGTCCGCCGCGTCGCCGCCATGGACACCTTCGTCGCCTACCAGCCCATCCTCGAAGACGCCATCCTCCCCCAGCCCGACGACCTCTACCGCGCCATGGCCGACCTCGCCGCCTTCTAAGCATTTGCCAAGGGGGCCCGCCTTTCAACCCACGCTACAGCACCCGGGTACGGCGGGGGGTATAACCCCGCCATTACAAGCCGGAGAGAATCGCGGCTTTAGCCGCTGGGGCTTCCCCAAATCTTCACGAACCATCTCCCAAAATCCGCGTCGAACGCCCCAAGGATCCACCCCGAACTCGTTCCTCACCTATGCACATTCATTGGTGCATTTGCGAAGGAGGTCCAGACCTAACTCGAATGGGATGAAGATCTTGCGCAATTGTGACTGGAGGGGGCAGTCCCCCACAAATTCGCCCCCATCCCCCAAAAGTTGTATGTCCTGCCTCCCCTGAAGGTCGTACGTTCGGGAGGACCGGTTCGCCACGAAACCGGCGTCCGAGGTCCAACGTGTTGCACCACTGCCTGTCCTTCCTTCGTTCCCGCATCCCCGTTCTACTCAGCTTCGCCGCCGTCGCCATCGCGCTCGCCATCGGCTATCACCGCACCGGCAACATGCCCGACGCATGGCACGTGGTGCGCGCCCCCTCCGTCCCCACTATCTTCATCGACTCCTGGTCCGTCCCCGACTCGCTCCAGGCCGAGCGCGCCGGCGTCGACCCCTACCTCGACGGCCGCTACGACCCCCGCGGCCGCCTCTTCAACTACCCCCCCATCTGGCTCTGGATCGCCAACCTGATGGACGTACGCCCCGACGCCTCCTTCCGCCTCGGACTCTTCTGCCTGGCCATGACCCTCGCCGCCATGCTGCTGCTCTTCCGCAGCAAGACCCTCATCGGGAGCGTCCTTGTCTTCTTCGCCGTCATGGCCTGGCCCGTCATCTACGCGGTCGAGCGCGGCAACTCCGAGCAGTTCGTCTTCTTCCCCATCATCGCCGGCTTTCTCCTCATCGCGCGCCAGAAGCCGGAAAACCGCTGGCTCTCGGGCGGCGCCCTCATCACCGCGCTCACCATGCTGAAGGTCTTCCCGATCGCCGCCTGTGTCGCGCTGCTGCGCAACCGCGCGCAGACGCTCAAGGTCGCAGCCATTGGCCTCTTCGCCGGCGCCGCTTTCCTGCTCACCTGCTATTCGCGCATCGGGCTGGTCGCGAAGAACACCCCGCAGGATATCTACATGTCCTATGGCGCAATGAACTTCTTCGTCACCATCGCCGGCCTCTTCTCGCCTTCGCTTGCCAACCTGCTCTTTACCCGCGAGATTCTCACCATGATCGCCGCCGCGGTGCTCGCCCTGCTCAGCGTCATCGTTGGCCTGCGCCAGCAGCACACCCTCAACCGCTTCCTCCCCAGCCTCAACTTCGACTCCGGCCGCGGCATGATCGCGGTCGCTTCGCTTGCCATCTTCTGCTTCACATTCGTGCGCGGCTCAAGCTACTGCTACCGCCTGATGATCCTGCTCGGCGTCCTCGCCTACCTCATCGAAGACATCGACGCCGGCAACCTGCGCCGCTCCCTGCCCTCGGCCGTCGTCCTGCTGCTGTTCCTGTCGATGACGCCGCACCACGTGGTCATCTACCAGACTCTCAGCGCTGTCATCTTTGCCGTGGCCTGCGCCTGGATCGGGCCGGCGCTGCTGCACCAGATGGAACTCGGCCGCGCCGTGGTCGAGGAGCGCCGCCACAACACCCGAGGCCGGGAAACAGTCACCGTCTAGCTCACAGCTTGCGGTCCGGACCGCAACTTCATCGCGCCGGCGGCGTTCCTACCTCTAGACTTCTGAGGAAGGCGAGGATCACCGCATGAACGTCGCGAACTATGGGACCCGCACCGCCGCCGCCGTGACGCTGCTTGCGCTGCTCGCCGGGCAATCGCTCCCGGCGTCAGCCGCCGCCTCCAGCCGAAAGGCCGCACCGGCTCAGGTCCAGGGCACCCAGCGCACGCTCCAGGCACTCAACCGCTTCACCTTCGGGCCGCGACCCGGCGACGTCGCCGCTGTCGATCAACAAGGCCTCGACCACTGGTTCGAGCAGCAGCTGAACCCCTCCCGCATCAACGACTCAGCACTTGACGCCCGGCTCGCGCACTATCCCGCGATGAATCTCTCGGTCGCGCAGCTTGAGGCTCGGTACCCCGGTCCGCAGGCCATCAAGCAGATGATCGACGGCAAGCGCAGCATGCCGTCCGACCCCGCCCAGCTCGCCCTGGTCGAGGACCAGGTCGCCGCCTACAAGCTGCAGAAGGCCCGGCAGGAGAGCCAGAAGACCGGCCAGCCCGGCGACACCGGCCCCACCCCGATGGCGCACGTCCGCGTCGCGCAAATCATCGCGCTGCCGCCCGACGCTCGCCTCAACGCCATCCTCGCGCTCGCCCCCGATGACTTTCTCAGCTTCCGCAAGGGGCTGAAAGGTCCGGATGCCGACGCTCTGCGCGCCAACCTCTCGCCCAGCCAGGAAGAGACCATCGAGGCCGTCGGCGGCTCCGTCCGCATGGTCACAGCGGAGGAGACCGACACACGCCTGCTGCGCGACATTTACTCCGACCGCCAGCTTGAAGCCGTGATGACGGACTTCTGGCTCAATCACTTCAACGTCTTCCACGGCAAGAACCAGCAGGAGCCATACCTCATCCCGACCTACGAGCGCGACACCATCCGCGCCCACGCGCTCGGCAACTTCGAAGACCTGCTCTTCGCCTCGGCTGAAAGCCCCGCGATGCTCGAGTATCTGGACAACGCCCGCTCCATCGGCCCGAACTCGGTTGCTGCGCAAAAGCAAAAAAAGCAGGCCGGTCTAAACGAGAACTACGGCCGCGAACTGATGGAACTGCATACGCTCGGTGTCAACGGGGGCTACACCCAGGCTGACGTGACTAACGTCGCCAAGGTCTTCACCGGGTGGACCGTCGAGCGGCCCGACGCGGAGGACGGCGGCACTTTTACCTTCGTCGAGCGACGCCACGAGCCTGGACCCAAGGTTGTCCTCGGCAAGACCATCCCGCCGAATGGCATGAACGAGGGTCTGGAGGTGCTGCACATGCTCGCGACGAGTCCGGCGACGGCGCACTTCGTCTGCAACAAGCTGGCCGTGCGTTTTGTCTCGGACAACCCGCCGCCCGCGCTGGTCGAGCGCATGGCCGCGAGCTTCCTCAACAGCCACGGCGACATCAAGACCGTGCTGCGCACGATGTGGAAGAGCCCCGAGTTCTGGGCGCCGGACACCTACCGGGCCAAGGTAAAGACGCCGGAGGAGTTTGTCGTCTCCGCCATCCGGGCGAGCAACGCGGACGTGACAGATCCCGGCGCGCTGGTGCAGGCGCTTGGCCGGCTGGGGATGCCGCTCTACGGCATGCCGACCCCGCAGGGCTACAGCTGGAAGCAGGACGACTGGATGAATACCGCCGCGCTGGTGAGCCGGATGAACTTTGCCTTGGTGTTGACCGGCAACAAGCTCGGCGGCACCACCATGCACTTCGCCGACCCGGTGGCGCAGAGCTCGGCCAAGGTCGTCGCAACCGAGTACAGCGCGACCGATGCGGCGCAGGCCAAGGAGTTTTCGCTCGAGAGTACGCTGATGGGGGAGCCGGTCAGTCCGCGGACCCGCGCCGCCGTACTCAGCCAGGCGAACGATGCGTCGGTCACCGAGCAGGCGGCGACCCAGTTCAATCTTGTCCCGCCGGGCAAGGGCCAGATCTACCGGCCGCGGGTGCAGGGAAAGCCCGGACCGCCGCCGGCCGATCCGCAGGCAGCCGTGATGGCGGGCCTGCTGCTCGGATCACCGGAGTTCCAGAGACGCTAGCAGGCAAGCGCCAACACGAGACTTAAGCAAGGAATCAACAGGAAGCGAGGAAGAGATGTTCAAGGACACGACAAGCTGGGGATGTGACATTGCCGGACGCGATCGCGAGAGGCGCTTTGCCTCGCGGCGCGGCTTCATGAAGGGTGGCGCGCTGGCACTGGTCGGTACCTCGGTGCTGCCGGGTTTCCTTGTACGGAGCGTTATGGCCGAAGCTACCGCGGCCGCGGCAAACAACAAGAAGCTGGTGGTGCTCTTCCAGCGCGGTGCGGCGGATGGTCTCAACATCGTCGTGCCCTACCAGGAGAAGAACTACTACGCGCTGCGGCCGTCGATTGCGATTCAGCAGAAAGACCTGCTCGACCTCGACGGGTTCTTCGGGCTGCACCCGGCGATGGCTTCGCTGAAGCCGCTCTACGACCAGGGCCACTTGGCGATGATTCATGCCGCCGGCTCAAAGGACACGACACGCTCGCACTTCGACGCGCAGGATTACATGGAGAGCGGCACACCGGGCGTAAAGTCGACGCCGGGCGGATGGCTCAACCGGGCGCTCGCCGCCGGGCCTTCCGCCAAGCCGTCCGCCTTCCGCGCCGTCGCGCTCGGGCCGCAGGTGCCGCGCACGCTGCAGGGTCCGGTCCCGGCAATCGCGGTCAGCAACCTCGCCGACTTCTCGGTCGCCGGCAAGGGCGCACAGCCGTCGGCCATCTCGAATGCTTTCGAGGCAATGTACGACCAGTCAACCGACTCAGTTCTCCACGGCACGGGGCAGGAGACCTTCGAGGCGGTGAAGATGTTGAAGTCGGCCGATCCGTCGAAGTATCAGCCGGCCGCCGGCGTCAGCTACCCGAACTCCCCGTTTGGCAACAACCTCAGGCAGATCGCGCAATTGATGAAGGCGAATCTTGGCGTCGAGGCGGCGTTTTCCGATATCGGCGGCTGGGACACGCACCAGCGGCAGGGCGGTGCCACCGGGCAGCTTGCCAACCGGCTTAGCGACTTTTCGGATTCGATTGCCGCCTTCTGGCGCGATATGGGCGCCGATGCGGAAAACATCACGCTGGTCACGATGTCGGAGTTTGGCCGGACCGCCCGCGAGAACGGAACGCAGGGGACCGACCATGGGCACGCCAACGTCATGTTCGTTCTCGGCGGGCACGTCAAGGGCAAAATGGTGTATGGTAGGTGGCCGGGTTTAAGCGACGGTCAGTTGAACGAAGGTCGCGATCTCGCGGTGACGACCGACTTCCGAAATGTGCTTGGAGAGGCTGCCTCGAAGGTCTTAGGATCCCAAAAACTGGATATTGTGTTTCCGGGTGCCCAGGTACGGACCGCCGAGTTTGTGAATTTCCTGTCATAGGGAACTCGGCCGGCGAGTGCGAATCGCCTCTGCCAGCCTGCCTTTGGCCCGATTCGGGTGTACACATGTTGGTTCATGGGACTAACACTGAAGTGGAAGTTCATAGGGCAACTTTTTTTAGTAGGCTACGTCTTATAAATTGTAGTTAGCACGCAGCCGGACTTTCAGTTCCCTCGGTCCCGGCTTCCCCTATCCGCAACACCAATCCCTACCTTCATGTAAGGCGCCCTGAACACCGGGCGCCTTCACTTCTTAACGACGCATTTATTTTGAGCCCTAAGACAGACCGAAGCGGCGGTCGAGCGCCAGCGCACCCGAGCCGGCGACGAGCACCATCAGCGCCATTGCGACCAGCGCGATCGAATATTCGCTGCTTGCGTAGCCGTGATGGCTGTTTACCTTCCAGAGGGCGACCAGCATGTTGCCGGCGACCATCAGTCCCCAGAAACGGCTGAGCAGGCCGACGATCAGAAACGCTCCGCCCAGGAACTCGGTCGCCACCGAGATGTAGCCCATCCAGTACGGCAGGCCGAGCGAAACGACGAAATGATTGAAATAGTCGAGCCCGGCAAGCGGGTTCGAGCGATGCAGGCCGCCCGGCGGGATCAACTTTTCGTACCCGTGGTAAAGCATCGCAACGCCCAGCACCACGCGCAGAAGCATCAGGCCCCAGGGCTGCAGTTTGTTCAGAGATCGAATCATGATGTGCCCAGCATACTGCACCGGGGACGGTGCTTAGCGGGGAACGGTGTTGTCGAGAAAGCGCCGCAGCGCCTCGAGATAAGGCGCTTCTGCGGCAGTCTGGGCGAAGACGACCGACGTCCTGGGATCGGGCACGGTGCGAAAGAATTTGAGATTCGCGGCGGCCGCCGGTTCGTCGAGGCCATCGCCCGGGCTATTCGCAAGCAGGAGCTTCGGCACTCTCACCCCGGAGAGCGCGCCGGCAAGGTCGAAGCGCTCGCGCAGCAGCAGGCGCATGGGGAGCAGGCGGGACTTCCCCGAGCCGGTGGCTTTGTCGAAGGCATCAGGCACGGGCGAATCGACGACAACGGCCGCAAGCTCCGGGTGCGCCTGCACGACCTTCGCTGCGATGACCGCACCCAGCCCTTCGCCGTAGGGGACGATCTGCCCCAGGTGCCGGGTGTTTTCGAGATAATCGACGGCGGCCATTGCATCTTCAAGCATGCGCTCTTCGGTCGGGTGCGGGCCGGCGCTGTCGCCGTAGCCGCGGTAGTCGAAGGCGAAGACGTTGACCGGGAGCTGATGCAGCAGCGCGAGCTTTGCGGCATTCGCGCCCAGTGAGCCGGACCCGCCACGCAGGTAGAGCAGGGTTGGGGTTCTGGCATCGGCGACGGCTGCGGGAATCCACCAGCCGCTGAGGCGCGGGCTGCCCGTGGCGGCGGCATCGAAGCGGATCGCCTGGTAGGGAACCGACGGTGCCGTGGCCGCCTTTGGACCCGGGTGCAGCATCAACTGCCAGCCGCCGAGATAGACCAGCAGGCAAACGGACAGGTAGCCCAGCACCGCGGCCGCCGCAAGCGTTACGCCCAGCGCCTTCAGCAGCCAGCGCGGGTCGACGACTTCGGGCGGCTCGCTGGTTGGCCGCGGCGGATAGCGATCGAACGATGCGGACGGTTTGGGAGTGGAACGTTTCTTGCCGGGGGAAGCCATAAAGCGGTCAGGTTCGAGAGTAGCACCGGGGGCCCACGGGCCCGCACGCACCGGCGCCGGGCTCGCGCCATCTAACATGGGGACAAGAGGAAGCGGAAGCGATGGCGCAGTGGGTTCGGTTGTGTGGAGTCGGCGACGCGCCGACCGAGGGCATGGTGTGCGAGCAGCAGGCGGGCGAGTTTGAGATCTGTCTTGCGCGCATCAACGGGGAACTGAAGGCGGTCGACAATCTATGTCCGCACCGCCGCGGTCCGCTCGGGCAGGGATGGATTGAAGGCAATGCGGTCGTCTGTCCGTGGCACTCGTGGGCTTTCGATCTCTCGACCGGGCTGGCCGATTATCCTGCAGGCGAGAAGGTCGGCGTCTTCCCGTTGCGCACCGAAGGGGACGACCTACTGGTCGACATCGCCTGACCGGGCCCGGTGCATTGGCGAACCGGATGCTCGCGCAGGAAGATTGGATGAATTGCCGTGCCTGTTGAAACTAATCGGGTCCAAATCCCATATAACAGGTGTCAGCAACGGTCGCCCTGCATCATACGACTAGTGTAAGAGGAGAAAATCATGAAGCTCAAGATCTGGATGCTTGCCCTTCTGGGCGTCGCCATTCTCGCGGGTTCGGCTGTTCCGGCGAGCGCGCAGGACCACCACCATCGCCGCCATCACCGTCATCATCATCACCGCTAGAGCTCACAAACTCCCCAAAGAAATCAACCTGAAAAGCCCGGCCAACTGCGCCGGGCTTTTCCGCATGGGTCGCCTCTTCATCCTGCCTGCCCAACCTGTTAGACTTGATTGATTCCCCGAAAACTGACGGAATCGCAGGAGAAGCAATGCAGGCTATGCTGGCGCTGGAGGACGGGCGTGTGTTCCGCGGTAAGGGGTTCGGAGCACAGGTAGAACGTGCCGGTGAGGTGGTCTTCAATACCTCGCTGACCGGGTACCAGGAGATCTTTACCGATCCCTCCTATGCAGGACAGATCGTCGTTCTCACCAATCCCCACATCGGCAACTACGGCACCACGCCGCACGATGCCGAGTCCGCGAGGCCGATGATCGAAGGCCTTGTCACCCGCGAGTTTTCCCCCGTCAGTTCCAACTGGCGTTCGACCGAAGTCGCCGACGAGTATCTTGAGCGCAATGGCATCCCGGTGATCGCCGAAGTCGATACCCGCGCCGTCGTGCGGCATCTGCGCAAGCACGGCGTGATGCGCGGCGTCATCGCCTCGGGCGAGAACCTCAACGAGGCGGACCTCATCGCCAAGGCCAAGGCCATACGCAAGATGGACGGGACGGATCTCGCCTCGCAGGTTTCCACCAAAACAAAGTATGAGTGGTCGACGCTCGAGCCGAAGAACCAGACCGGCGACAAGTTTCTCACCGCCTCTGCCGACGCTTCGCAAAAGGAGATGCATGTCGTTGCATATGACTTCGGCATCAAGGAGAACATCCTGCGCATGCTCGCGCGTGAGGGCTGCCGCGTGACGGTTGTTCCGGCACGCACGCCGGCCGAATACGTGCTCGCGCTGTCGCCCGACGGCATCTTCTTTTCGAATGGCCCCGGCGATCCGGAGCCGCTCGACTACGCGATCGAAAACGTGCAGAAGCTCAAAGGCAAAGCGCCGATCTTCGGCATCTGCCTCGGCCACCAGATCTTCGGTCTCGCGCTCGGCGGCAAGACGTACAAGCTGAAGTTCGGCCACCACGGCGGCAACCATCCGATCATGAATCACCAGACCGGCAAGGTCGAGATCACCGCGCAGAACCACAACTACAACGTCGACCCGAAGTCCCTGCCGGCCGATGTCGAACAGACCCATACCAACCTCAACGACGGCACACTGGCCGGCCTGAAGCACAAGACCGACCCTATGTTCAGCGTGCAGTATCACCCCGAAGCAAGCCCCGGCCCACACGATTCGCACTACCTCTTCCAGGACTTCCGGAAGATGATGGAAGCCTGGAAGAAGTAGCTCCAGGCTTGAACGGCGCCCCTTCACGCGCGGACGCAGCAACAGCGCAGGAAAGCGAGTAGAAATGCCCCGCAGGAATGACATCGCAAAGATCTTGGTGATCGGCTCCGGCCCCATCGTCATCGGCCAGTCGGCAGAGTTCGACTACTCCGGCACCCAGGCGTGCAAAGCGCTCAAAGCCGAAGGCTACGAGGTGGTGCTGGTGAACTCCAACCCGGCCTCCATCATGACCGACCCTGAAGTCGCCGACCGCACGTACATCGAGCCATTGACGCCCGCGTACGTCGAAGAGATTCTCCGTGTCGAGCTCGAGATGCTCAAGGCCTCCGGCACCCAGGGCGTCTTCGCCGTGCTCCCGACCGTCGGCGGCCAAACGGCGCTCAACCTCGCCGTTGATCTCGCCGACTCGGGCGTCCTCGAGCGCATGGGCATCGAGTTGATCGGCGCCAAGCTCGAAGCGATCAAGAAGGCCGAAGACCGCCTCCTGTTTAAAGATGCGATGAACAAGATCGGCCTCGACATGCCGAAGTCGCAGCTGGTCAACAATGTCTCGGACGGCCTCGCCTTCGCCGCCAAGATCGGCTTCCCAACCGTCATCCGCCCCAGCTTCACCCTCGGTGGATCGGGCGGCGGCATCGCCTACAACCGCGAAGAGATGACCGACATTCTCTCCCGTGGCATCGACCTCTCGCCCGTCTCCGAGTGCCTCATCGAAGAGTCGGTCCTCGGCTGGAAAGAGTACGAACTCGAAGTCGTCCGCGACCTGAACGACAACGTCATCATTGTCTGCTCGATCGAAAACTTCGACCCCATGGGCGTGCATACCGGCGACTCCATCACCGTAGCCCCCGCGCAAACCCTCACCGATCGCGAGTACCAGGCCATGCGCGACGCAGCCATCGCCGTCATCCGGGAGATTGGCGTGGAGACCGGAGGCTCGAACGTCCAGTTCGCCGTCAACCCGCAGAACGGCCGTATGACCGTCATCGAGATGAACCCGCGCGTCTCGCGTTCGTCCGCTCTCGCCAGCAAGGCCACCGGCTTCCCCATCGCCAAGATCGCCGCCCGCCTCGCCGTCGGCTACACGCTAGACGAACTCCAGAACGACATCACCAAGGCCACGCCCGCCTGCTTCGAACCCACCATCGATTACGTCGTCGTCAAGATCCCCAAGTGGCAGTTCGAGAAGTTTGCCGGGGCCGACGAGAACCTTGGACCCCAGATGAAGTCGGTCGGCGAAGTGATGGCCATCGGCCGCACCTTCAAGGAAGCCATGATGAAGGCCGTCCGCTCGCTCGAGACTGGCAAGAAGGCCACTTCGGACGACATCGAGCCGCGCCGTCTCACCCAGCGCCTGGTCACCCCGCACCCTGAGCGCCTGAGCTACGTTCGCTACGCCTTCGAGCGCGGCATGACCGTCCGCGAGGTCGCGAAGATGACCGGCATGGACCCCTGGTTCCTCCACCAGATGAAGCAGATCACCGACGAGATCAAGGCCATCGGCGACCTGACCCTGACGACCTGCACGGCGGAAGCCCTTCGCACCGCCAAGCGCATGGGCATCTCGGATGAGCGCCTGGCTTCAGGCTGGGGCGTCACCACCGCCGAAGTCCGCGAGCTGCGCAAAAAGCTCAACGTCATGCCCGTCTACAAGATGGTCGACACCTGCGCCGGCGAGTTCGAATCCTTCACGCCCTATCTCTACTCCTGCTATGACGAAGAGGACGAAGCAGCCCCCACGCTCAACAAGAAGATCCTCATCCTGGGCTCCGGCCCGAACCGCATCGGGCAGGGCATCGAGTTCGACTACTGCTGCTGCCACGCGGCGTTTGCCCTGCGCGAGGATGGCTATGAGACCATCATGGTCAACTGCAACCCCGAGACCGTCTCGACCGACTACGACACCTCCGACCGCCTCTACTTTGAGCCGCTCACCCTCGAAGACGTCCTCGGCGTCTATGAGCACGAAGCCGCCTCCGGCGCAGAGATCGGCATGATCGTCCAGTTCGGCGGGCAGACTCCGCTCAACCTTTCGCTTCCGCTCAAAAAAGCCGGTGTGCCCATCATCGGCACCTCGCCCGAATCGATCGACCTCGCCGAAGATCGTAAGCGCTTCGGCAAGCTCATCGAAGAACTCAAGATCCCGCAGCCCGAAGGCGCCCTCGCCACCTCGGTCGCCGAAGCGGTCGCCGGCGCCAACCGCGTCGGCTACCCCGTGCTGGTCCGCCCGTCTTACGTCCTCGGCGGGCGTGCCATGGTCATCGCCTACGACGACGAAGCCGTCGTCAAGTACATGACCACCGCCATCGAGTACTCGCAGGAGCGCCCCGTCCTCATCGACCACTTCCTCGAAGACGCCGTCGAGTGCGACGTCGACGCGCTCTCTGACGGCGACGATGTCGTCATCGCCGGCATCATGCAGCACATCGAAGAGGCCGGCATCCACTCCGGCGACTCTTCCTGCGTGCTGCCCTCGGTCGACCTCACCGACGACGTCAAGGACACGATCCGAAAGTACACCCGCGCCCTGGCCAAATCGCTCGACGTGATGGGTCTGGTCAATATTCAGTTCGCCATCCAGCGCGGCAAGGTCTTCGTCATCGAGGTCAACCCGCGCGCCTCGCGCACCGTGCCCTACGTTTCGAAGGCCACGGGAATCCCGCTCGCCAAGATCGCCTCGCGCCTCATGGTCGGCCGCAAGCTCAAGGACCTGCTGCCCGAATACACCGCAGGCGGCGCGCACGCCGGGCAGGACCTCGGGACGGGCTCGCACTTCTTCGTCAAATCGCCCGTCTTCCCCTGGGGTAAGTTCCCCGGCGTCGATACCGTGCTCGGACCCGAGATGAAATCCACCGGCGAAGTCATGGGTGTCGCCGACAACTTCGGCGAAGCCTTCGCCAAGGCGCAGATCGCCGCCGGCCAGGTGCTGCCTACCCAGGGCACGGTCTTCCTTTCCGTCAACGATCACGACAAGGACGGCCTCGTCGCCCTCGGCCGCCAGTTCCAGGAGATGGGCTTCCACCTCGTCGCCACCCACGGCACCGCCGCCGTCCTCGAAGCCGCAGGCATGCAGCCCGAGCGCGTCTACAAGGTCAAGGAAGGCCGGCCCAACGTGGTCGACTTCATCAAGGGCGACCGCATCCAGCTCATCATCAACACCCCCCGCGGCCAGGACACCTTTTTCGATGAAAAAGCCATCCGCCGCGCCGCCGTGCTCGCCCGCATCCCCACCATCACGACTCTCGCCGCCGCGCGCGCTGCAGCCGGCGGCATCGAAGCCCTGCAGCAGGGAACTCTCACCGTCGTCGCCCTGCAAACCCTCCACGCCGCCCGCGAAGCCGAAGCCGTCAACGCGTAAAAACAAAAGCAACCGCGTCCTAACGCCGCACGCGCACCACTCGCAGCCCGACCGTTCCGCGCGAAGCTCCCACCCAACGGAGTGGTCGCCGCCCGCCCTAAGGGCGTAGTTGCTTTTGGTTTAAGCCTTAGTCGAGCCCAAGCTTCGCCCCGACCGCATATCCGATCATCGACAGCGGCAGCCACGCGCCCACCAGCAACCCATCGCCCCCCATCAGCCCGGAACCATTCGTAATGTCGAAGAACGTCCGGTACAGCTTCTCCACGGCACCGCACTTCTCACACAGCCCCGGTCCGGTCGGCAGGTCGAGCACCCACACGCACACGATCGAAAACAGCAGCATACCGGCGATCCACACATATCCCGCGATAGGATCGCGCTTGGACCGCGCAATGAAGAATCCGCCCACCAGCGGCGCCAGAAGCGCAAGCGCCGTTCCCAGCAGCTTCGGACCTACCGAATCAATCGACGGATGCGTCATCGCGATCGCCGAGACGACCACCACCAGGATCACCACGGCAGCCAGCGTATGCGCCGCGAAATGAAGAGCTTCCCGGCCCAGGTCGCCTGCGGATTTGTCCTGTGCGTTGATAAACTCGGAGTTCATGCCTCAAAGTCTACGGGACGTGCCCCCGCTTTTGTATCCCCAAAGTTGGTCACTGCCGCCAGGAACCAGCGATCGAACCTTCCCATTCTGGGACCCGATAGAATCAACAGATGCTGCTTGAAGGAATCTTCCTGCCCATCACCACGCCGTTCCACGCGGATGGGCGCGTCTACCCGCGCAAACTCGCCTCGAACGTCGAGCACTACTCCCGCACACCCGCTGCCGGCCTGCTCGTGCTGTCGGACGTGGGCGAAGCCGCCGGCCTTACCGACGAAGAGACCCGTATCATCCTTGCCACCGTCAGCCACGCCGCCGCGAAGGATAAGGTCCTCATCGCTTCGGTTGGGCGCGAGAGCGTCTTCGCCACACTTGAACTTGCCCGCTTCGCTCACGCCGAAGGCTTCGACGCCATCGCCGTCAACGCGCCGTCGATCGCCCTCGATCGCACCCTGCAGGTCGAACTTCTTACCTACTTCCGCGCCATCGCCGACGCCTCGCCGCTGCCCGTCCTCATCGCCGGCGAGCCTTTCGCCGAAGCGGACCTCGTCGCTCTCGCGGACCATCCAAACATCCTCGGGGCATTGCTCGCAGGTGAGCCCACCCCGGAGCACATCGCCAGCCTCAGGGCCGCCACCACCGCCGTCTCGCGCGAGGTCACCGTCACCCCCGTCTTCGCCGCAGCCACCCGCCGCATGCTCGCCGAAGCTCTCGTCCCCGCGCAAAGCTTCGGCGGCGTCGCCGTTCTCGAAACCAGGCCCGCGGTCAAAACTCGCACGAAGCGCGTCGGCTTCCAGGTCCTCACCACCTCCACTTCAGGCATGCTCGCTTCCTGGACTGCCGGAGCCTCGGGCGCCGCACCGCGCCTCGGTCCCTGCGCGCCGCAGGCCTGCTACGAAGTCTGGCAGGCGTTCAAAGACGAAGACCCGCCGCTCGCCGCCGAGAAGCAGGAACGCCTCCGCGCCGTCGCCGCCCGCATCACCGGCCCGGCCGGCATCGGAATGCTCAAATATGGCTGCGACTTCAACGGCTACTATGGCGGCCTGCCTCGCCTGCCGCTGCTCGGCCCCACCGCCGCCGATCGCGCCAGCCTTGAAACGCTGCTCTCCGGCATGCGCAACTAGCCCGGGAACGTAGCCGCCTAAGCCAGAACTGCGCACGTGGAAAGTCCCCAGTTCGTCCTGAGGGTGTGCACACTCATTGGTGCATCTGCAGAGTTGATCCAGACCTAAGTGGAATGGGATCAAGATCTTGCGCAATACTGGGGGGGAGGGGCCTACACCCTTGGTTTTACTGGGACACCCATCCCGTTCAGCTTCGAACGGGCCTGCGTCGCCTCGGGCGAGGTCGGAAAGCGCTGGATTAGCGTCCGCAACTCCCGCACCCCGGCGTCGTTCTGGTGGAGCGCAATCAGCGCCTGCCCTTTGTGCAGATGCGCCGCCGGAATCTTGTTCGAGTCGGGAAACTGCTCCAGCACCTTGTCGTAGGAGCGCGCGGCCTCCGTGTACTTGCCCGCCCGATAGTCGATCTCACCCAGGTAGTAAAAGGAGTTGCCCGCCAGCGCATCGCTCGGGTAGCTCTTGATCACGTCACCGAACTCGGCCGACGCGACCGGGTACTTCGCCGCCATGTAGTCGTTGAAGGCTGACTTGTAGAGGTCGCCCACCGGTGCCGCTGCGGGCGCGGCGCTCGGCGCGGCAACCGGCCCGAGCGCCGAAGGCTTGCGGCCTGCCGGCGCGGTCAGCGACGATTGCGGTGCCGGCGGAGGCGCCTGGTCAGCAGCCTGAGGCGCGGACTGCACCGGGGCCGCGTTCGGCTGGACGCCGTTCTGCAGCGCCGCATTGATGTTCTGCGTCTGACCCTGGATGTCGCCGACCGCCTTCTCGAGCCGGCCCATGCGCGTCTTCATCTCGTCGAGCGAGTCGCTCATCGCCTGCACCTGTCCCGAAACCTGGTCGACCTTGGTGCCTTCAGAGGTCGTCTGCGCGGCCAGCTGCTTCTGCAGCACGTCCATGTTCACGGAGAGGCGGTTCACCGAGTCGGCGCTCTGCTGGACCAGGTCTTTGAGCGCGCCCATGCGCTCGTCGTTCGATTGCTGCAGCCGTGCGACTGCGTCCTGCAGTTGCTGAATCTGCGTTTGAAGCTGGACCATGTCCTTGTTGACGCCGCCGATGGCGAAGGCCGGCGAGCACAGCGAGGCGATGAGGAGGACGGCGGTAAAGCGCATTGTTCGCATGATGTCGACTCTGCTTTCGAGGAGGGCGTCTCTGCCCTGGGTTGGGGTGCAGGTAAGGCCCGGGCGTTGAACCCGGGCCTCATCGTGTTGGACTCACTTCAGACTCGCGTGGGAGGTGGCGCCTAACGGTCGATGGTGAACTGCGCGCGACGGTTTTCCTGCCAGCAGGTCTCGTTCGATTCGGTGCAGAACTGCTTCTCCTTGCCGTAGCTGATGACGCGGATGCGCGCCGGAGCTACGCCGGCGGTGACCAGCGCGGTCTTTGCGGAGTTGGCGCGGTTCTCACCGAGCGCGAGGTTGTACTCGGCCGAGCCACGCTCGTCGGCATAGCCGCCGACCAGGATCTTGAGGTCCGGGTGTGCCACCATGAACGAAGCAGCGGCGCCAGCCGTTGCCTGCGCGTCGGCGCGCAGGTCGTAGCTGTCGTAGTCGAAATACATGTCCTGGACGGCTGCGTGGAAGGTCGCATCCGTCACGTTGCTGCTGGTGTCGGGGGCTGCCGCCACCGGGGTCTGCGCCACGCGGACGGTGACGCGCACGTTGGCTTCGGCGGTGCCGCCGTCGCCCTTCGCGGTCAGGTGGAAGTTAGTCGAGTTCGAGGGAGAAACGCTCTGCGTGCCGTTCACGTTTACCTGGCCGATGCCGTCGATGGTGACGGACGTCGCGTCGGTGGTGCGCCAGTTCAGCACGACGGACTGGCCGAGGTCGATCGCGGTCGGGTCGGCGGTGAGGGTCGCGGTTGGAACCGGGGTTTTGGCCGCGAGGTTGTCGTTCGGGCCGAGGCTCGAAGGATCGATGCCGCTGGTCTTCTTGTGGCAGCCGGTGAGAACTGCGGCGGAGAGGGCAAGGACGGCCAGCGCCCGGAAGGTGGGAAGGGAGGACTTGTGCGTGTGGATGGGCAAGGTGTCGAGCTCCAGTTTGAGTTTCATTCGTTCGCTCCTGCACGGAAACGTGGGGTGGAAGATGTGGGATCGCACTAGCGGAAGCTCCAGTTGGGCATGTCCGCGCCGACCTCGGTCAGGGCATGCTTCTCGGTGCCGTCGGCGAGCATGGTGAAGATGCGCATGCTCGAAGCGCGTCCATTGGGCGAGTTGGCGTAGACGATGTGACGGCCGTCCGGCGACCAGGAGGGAAAGTCGCAGGGGCCGCCGTCGTGGGTGAGTTGAATCCACTTCTTGGTAGCGATCTCCATGACGTAGATATCCTGCCCACCGGGCGCGCCGGGACCATACTTGCGGTTCCAGGCGAAGGCAACGAACTGGCCGTTGGGCGACCAGGAGGGGGACGAGGCGTAGCCGCCATCGGTCAGGCGCTGGACGTTCGAGCCGTCGGTGTCCATGGTGTACAGCTGCGGCAGGCCGGTGCGCCCGCTGATCCAGGCGATCTGTGCGCCCGTGCGCGGGTTGAAGACAGGCGAGACATCCGGGCCGCGGAAGTTGGTGATGCGGCGGCCGGCGCCACCATTCGCGTCGGTGAGGTAGATCTCCGGATCGCCCGAGCGCGAGGAGGAGTAGGCGATCGTCTTGCCGTCGAGTGACCACGCCGGCGAAAGGTTGGTGCCGCCCGACACGGGGAAGGCGACGACGCGGCCGAGCAGCAGCGAATACATCCTGATCTGGAAGCCGTCGCGGCCGAGCGTCGAGAAGGCGAGGCGGGTGTTGTCGGGTGAGACGCGGGGCGAGAGCGACACCGTGCCGAGATGGGTGACCGCGTGCTGGTTCGCGCCGTCGTAGTCCATCACGTAGATCTCTTTGTTCCCGCCGCCGGACTTGACGTAGTAGATCTTGGTCTCGGTGATGCCGGGTGTGCCGCCGAGCCGGAGGATGATCTCGTTGGCGAAGCGGTGGGCGATGAGGCGGGCATTCTCGTCGGATGCATCTTCGCCGTACTGCTTGGCGAGCACCTGCGGGTACTGCGCGTTCTTGGTGTCAAAAAGGTAGCCGTTGACGGCGAGACGGTTGCCGGTGACGCCGAGCGAACCGAACGCGACCATGGAGGCGGAGACCGGCGCGGCCGACCACTCGGCTACATGAATGTCTCCGGGACCGCCGGGCTGGGTCTGCGGCGCCACGGACTTCGAGACCATGTCGAAGATGCCGGCGTTCGAAAGATCGTCAAAGAGGACTTTGTCAAAGGTGTGCTTGAGCGCGTCGTTCTGGGGAGCGGTCGTGCCGGGCTTGAAGTTGGCGGCGGCGATTCGTATTCGGTCCGCTGCATCGCCGGCCAGCTTGATGGTGATGCCTTCCTGGGCGTGGAGCGGCGCGAGGGAGACGGCGGCGAGGAGCGCGAACAGGAACGTTCGCATCCGGCAAAGCGGGAGGGTGTGACGTTTCACGAGCATTCCTCTTTATGGTAGACGGAAACCAAACCCCACGCAGCACCAGCGGGGAATTCCGGGGCGGGTTATCAACAGTAAAAACAATGGCAAGTGCGTCCTAACGCCGGACGGGCGCCACTTCGTGGGGTGGAGGCTTCGCTTGGCTCACGGTCGCACATCGCCTGTTCTTGCGACGCGAAGCTTCCACCCCACCAAGTGGTCGCCGCCCGCGATCAGGGCGCAGTTGCGGTTGGTTCTAGCGTGAGTCCCACTCGAACGTTACGGGCAGGCTGTTGCCGGCGGGGAGGGGGCCAAAGGTGTCGATGCGCTGGATGGCGCGCATCGTCGAGGTGTCGAGGGCTGCGGAGCCGCTGCGGGTGGCAACCGAGACGTCAGTGGGGACGCCGTCGTGATCGATGGTGAAGTGGATGATGGCCTTCTTGCCTTTGGCGTCGGGGCCGTCGGTGTCCTGCTGCTTGGATTCGTTGATCTTCTTCGATATAAGGCGGACGTAGTAGGCGTAGCGGTCGCCGAAAGCCCGCTGCTCGACGGTGACGGAAGCGGTGCCGTTGCGGAGCTGGGTGATGGATTGCGGGATCTGAATGCCGTCGGTTTCGCCGGTGGTGGCCTTGGGTGTGGGGGCGGGCGGCGGGGTAACGCGTTTGGGGGCGACGGGCTGTTCACGCTCGGCGGGCTTGGTGGCCGGGGGCGTGACGGTCTTTTTAGGGATCAGGATTTCGTTCGGCTTCGGAGGCGGCTCGGCCCTGGGCTGGGCGGGGGCGGCCTTGGTCGGGGGCGCGGGTGTGGGCGGCGGCGGGGTGGGGGCGATGCTGGGTTTATCGCTGGTGAGGACGGCGTTTTCTTTGAAGCGCTGCTTGCTGGGCAGCGGCAGCGAGTTGACCATCGAGGCCTGGATAGAGCCGACGGTAGGGTCGGATTCGCCCCAGTGCGGGTCCAGGCGGTGGCTGAGCCAGGCGGCGCCGAGCAGCGCGGCGACGAGAGCGATGTGTCCTGCGAACGACACGGCGACGCTTCGCGAGACGTTCTCGACGGGTGCGGCGGGGGAGCGCGTTTGCAGGAGTTCGGTCGGCATCGATGGGCAGGGCTTGGGCTAGATTCGCGCGCGGCTTACTTTTCGAACGGCTGGGTGACGATCGAGATGTTGGTGATCCCGGAGCGTTTGACGTTTTCCATGACGGTCGCGAAAGCGCCGAAGGGGACGCGTTCATCGGCACGCACGTAGACGGTGCGTTTGGCGGGGTTCTTGTCGGTGGTGCCGAGCAGGCGGCCGAGGTCGGCGATGTTGATGAGCTTGTCGGCGCCGTTGTTCTGGAGATAGACGTTCTGGTCCTTGTCGATGGTGACGACCATGCGCTCTTCGGTGAGGGTCTGGGTTGAGCGGGTGTGCGGGATGGCGACATCGATGCCGGACTGGAGAACGGGTGCGGTGAGCATGAAGATGAGCAGCAGCACGAGGACCACGTCGACGAGCGGCGTGATGTTGATGTCGGCGAGGGCGGTCTGGGTCTGAACGCGACCGCTGCCGGAGCGGGTCGAGAAGGCCATGGCTTAGAAGTTCCTCCGTGGCGGGGTGGCGGGAGCGCCGGAGATGGGGCGCTCCATGGAGCGTTCGCGTTCGAGCGAGGCGGCGGCTGAGGGCTGGAAGGCGGCGGCGTTTTCGATGGCGTTCAGCAGTTCGCGGCCGAAGTCGTCCATGCGCGCGGCGAAGTCGCGGAGCTGGGCGGTGAGCTGGTTGTAGCCGACGACGGAGGGGATGGCGACGAGGATGCCGGCGGCGGTGGTGATGAGGGCTTCGGAGATGCCTGGTGCGACGGCGCGCAGCGTAGCTGCTCCTGCGGTCCCGAGGCCGTGGAAGGCGTCGATGATGCCCCAGACGGTGCCGAAGAGGCCGATGAACGGGGCGATGTTGGCGATGGTGGCGAGCCAGGTGAGGCGTTCTTCCATGACGGTGAGGGCTTCGCTGGACGCGGTGGCGGCGGCGCGCTCGAGGCCGACGGGGTTGCGCGGGAGGCCGCGTCCGCTGGTCTGGCGCTGGTATTCGTCGTTGATCTCGTTGAAGACGGGGACGAGGGGGGAGGGGCGGAATTGCTCGGCGACGGAGGCGATTTCAGACAGGCGGCCGGACTTGCGGAAGGCGCGGATGAAGCGCAGCGACTGGGCCTTGGCCGAGCTGAAGGCGCGGTACTTGGCGATGATGACGGACCAGGAGAAGACGCTGAGAACGAGAAGCAGGATGAGGACCGCGATGGCGACAGGGCCGGAGTTGTGGAGGATCTCCGCGATGGCCGAGCTGTGCACCGCCCCCGGAGCGGCGCTCACGGGGACGGCTGTGGGGTCGGCCGCATCCTGCTGCAGGAATAAAAGGGAAAGGGTCAGGGACGAGAGCTGGATCATTGTTTCTCCGGAAAACAGTGTAACCGGAGGGCTGGGTTTGCTGATTGTCTGACGGGCCGGTTCGAGGGATCAGGTGCCGGTGATGTTGACGGCGCGGCCGAGGTTTGAAGAGTCGGTGAGCTGTTCGACGAGGAAGGCGGCGACGTCGTGGCGGGAGATCTTGTGGGCGGTTTCGCCGGCGGTTACGACGTGCAGGGTGCCGACGTTTTCCGAGTCGGAGAGGATCGGCGGGCGGACGATGGTGAAGTCGAGGCCGCTCGCGTCGACGACGGCTTCCATGTTTTTCTTGTCCTCGACGATGCCGCGGAGGAAGACGGGCATCAGGAGGTGCTCGTAAAAGAAGCCGGTGTTGGCGAGGCTGTCGCCTTCGCCGAGGGCTGAGACGACGATGAGGCGCTTGACGTCATTGCGCTTCATGACGTCGACGACGACTTTGGCAGCGGAGGTTTCGAGGTCTGTGGTGAGAAATGGCTTGGTGCCGCCGATGCAGTCGATGACGGCCTGCTGTCCGGCCATGGCCTGGTCCAGCTTGGTGGGGTTACGGACGTCGCCGTGGAAGACCTGGACTGCGGAAGGAAAGGTGTGGGCTTCGTGCTGTTCGGGTTTTTCGTCGGGGAGTTCGTGGACGAGGACGGTGAGGTGGTGTCCGGCGGCGAGGGCTTTTTCGACGACGAGCTTTCCGGTTTTGCCGCCTGCGCCGATGATGAGAACGTTCATGGGGCCTCCTGGTTTAGCGGTTTAGATGCAAGGGCAAAGGCAACTGCGTCCTGATTGCGGGCGGCGATGACCGGGAGGGGGTCCTGGGTTTCGCGTGGCGGAGACGAGCATCTGCTAGGCTTTCGGTGAGCGAAGGTGAGGCGAAGCTAACGATGTTGCTGGAGTTGCGCGCAGAGAACTATGCGGTGATCGACCGGGCCGAGGCGCAGTTCGGCCGCGGGCTGAACCTGCTGACGGGTGAGACGGGCGCGGGCAAGTCGATCCTGATTGATGCGCTGGCGTTGTTGCTGGGCGGCAAGGCTTCGGCCGATTCGATCCGGCACGGCGCGGAGAAGGCGGTGGTGAGCTGCCTGTTTGAGGCAACACCGGGGGCGCTTGCGGTGCTGGGGGAAAACGGGATTGACGCCGATGGCGAAGGCGATGGGGTGCTGCTGCGGCGGGAGATTTCGGCTGCGGGCAAGGGGCGGGTGTTTGTGAACAACCAGCCGGCGACGGTGGGGGTGTTGCGGCTGCTGGCGCCGGAGCTGGCGCTGGTGCATGCGCAGGGCGAGACGCTCGGGTCGTTTGACCAGACGCAGCAGAGGCTCTTGCTGGACCGGTACGCCGATTTGAGCGGGGAGCGCGTGGCAGCGGCCTATGCGGCGTGGCGAGCGACGAAGACGCGGCTCGAGACGATTGTGGCGGATGAGCAGGATCGCCTGCGCATGGCGGATATGTGGCGGTTCCAGGTGAAGGAGATCGAGCAGGCGAGCGTTGCCGGGCCGGAAGAGGACACGGAACTCGAGGCGGAGAAGCGGGTGCTGGCCAATGCCGAACGGCTGTATGCGGCGGCGATGGGGGCTTACGACTTCTTGTACGAGTCTGAGACCTCAACCGAGACGACGCTGGGGCAGGCGTTGAAGTTGGTGGAAGAGCTGGCGCGGTTCGAGCCGAAGTTTGCCGCGATGGCGCAGGAGCTCGCGGCGGCGAAGGCTGCGGTTGAAGATGTGGGCGCGACAGTGCGGGACTTCGCCGAGAATGTGCAGGCCGGGCCGGAGCGGCTGGCGGAGCTTGAGGACCGGCTGGCGCTGCTGGACCGGTTGAAGCGGAAGTATGGGGCGTCGCTGGCCGAGGTCATTGCGTTTGGGGAGGAGGCGGCGCGGCAGCTGGCCGAGGTCGACAATCGCGATGCGGTCCTCGCGGAACTCCGGGCGGACGAAGCGCGGCTGGCGCAGGCGTATGAGGCGGCGGCTGGGGAGTTGTCGAGCAAGCGAACGGAGGCGGCGAAGCGGCTGGCGAAGGCGGCGGAGAAGCAGATCAACGACCTGGCGATGCATGTGAGCTTCAGCGTGAATGTCGCGGCGCAGAAGGAGCGGGCCCGGTGGACGGCGCATGGCTGGGACGAGATCGGGTGCCTGATCGCGACGAATGCGGGTGAGCCGCTGAAGCCTCTCGAAGAGATTGCGTCGGGAGGCGAGATGTCGCGGGTGATGCTGGCGTTGAAGGTGACGGTAGAGGAGGCTGTCGCGATACGCGGCGGAAAGAAGAGGGCGGTGCTGCCCCGGACCCTGGTGTTCGACGAGATCGATATCGGGATCGGCGGCCGGGCGGCGGAGGCGGTGGGGCAGAAGCTGAAGGCGCTTGCGGGGACGCAGCAAGTGATCTGCGTGACGCATCTGCCGCAGATTGCGGCGTTCGCGGATCAGCATTTTCTGATCGAGAAGAAGGAAACGAAGGGCCGGACGCAGACAGAGATCCGGCAGATGCAGGACGCCGACCGGGTCCGGGAGATTGCGCGGATGCTGAGCGGGGCGACGCTGACGGAGACCAGCCTGCGGCATGCGGAGAGCATGTTGTCGGGGAGCCGGTAGGGGCTCGTACATCCACAGGGTGGAAGGGCTGCATCGGATGGAGCAGAGGGAACACGACATGTCTGACAGCAAGAAGTGCGCGCACTCCGTTTGTACCTGTATGGCAGCCGAAGGATCGAAGTACTGCTCGACGATCTGTGAAGACACGAAAGATACGACCACGCTGCAATGCGATTGCGGTCATGCCGGGTGCAAGAGACAGGAGCTCTAGCGTTCTGAAGGGCTTACGAGGCCGCTGGAGCACCTGCCGGCGGCCGGTTTGCCGTCTGTGGTGAAGCGCTCTGACTTGCACCAGGAACGGTTCAAACTGTGTGCTAAAGGGTAGGGGAAGCGGTATACTTATCGGGTGACTTCTCTAACCGCAGCGACCCTCGACCAGCCCACCCATGATGATGTCGTCGGCAGTACGCCGACCAAGCGCGTTCTACTGCTGAAGCCTCGCGGCTTCTGCGCTGGAGTGGTGCGTGCCATCGATATCGTCCAGATTGCGCTGGAGACGTTTGGCGCGCCGATCTACGTGCGCAAGGAGATTGTGCACAACAGCTATGTCGTGACCGACCTGGCGAAGAAGGGCGCGATCTTCGTCAACGAACTGGACGAGGTGCCTGAGGGCGCGAGGGTGATCTACTCGGCTCATGGCGTGTCACCGGCGGTGCGCGAGGCGGCCAAGTCGCGAGGTTTGAAGGTGATCGATGCGACCTGCCCACTGGTGACCAAGGTGCATGTGGAGGCCATCAAGTTTGCCAAGCAGGGCTATTCGCTTGTGCTGGTCGGACACCGGGATCACGAGGAAGTGGAAGGAACGCAGGGCGAGGCGCCGGATGTGACGCAGGTGGTTTCGACGCTCGAAGAGGTTGAGGCGCTGGTGGTGCCGGACCCGGACAAGGTGGCTTACCTGACGCAGACGACGCTGTCGCTTGATGAAGCGAAGTACATGATCGATGCGCTGAAGGTAAAGTTCCCGAACATCGTCGGACCGCATGCGCAGGACATCTGCTATGCGACCGAGAACCGCCAGGTCGCGGTGAAGAACGTGGCGCACGGTGCGGACCTGGTGCTGGTAGTCGGTTCGAAAAACAGCTCGAACTCGAATCGGCTGGTCGAGGTTTCGAAGAATCTGGATACGAATTCTTACCTGATCGATACTGCGGATGCGATTCAGCCCGAGTGGCTGAATGGCGTGAATACGGTGGCCGTAACGGCGGGCGCGTCGGCTCCCGAGGTCCTGGTGAAAGACGTTGTCGAATATCTGCAGTCCAAGGGATATGGCGATGTGGATGAAGTTGAGGTGATGCCGGAGAATGTCCGCTTCGGGCTGCCGCCTGAGATTGTCCAGGCGATCGCTTCGGCGCCGAAGGTAGAAGCTCAACCAGCCGTAAACTAGTTGGTCGCACGAGAATGTTGAACTGCCGGACTTTTAAGGCCCTAGAGAGTCGCCGTTGATAGAGACAAACAAGCTGGATAACCCGAAGGCTGGCAGGCAGGCAGCGCAACCACGCTTTGGCCGCATGGATCTTGGCCTCGAGCACGTGGAGCGGGGGATCAAGGCATCCATCGACTGGCTGATGGGGCTGCAGCATGCGGACGGGTATTGGTGTGGCGAGCTTGAGGCAGACTCGATGCTCGAATCGGACTATATCTTCATGCATACGTTGCTGGGGACCGGCGATCGCGGCAAGATGGAGCGCGCGGTGAACGAGATCCTGCGGCACCAGAATGAAGACGGCGGCTGGAGTCTCTTCCCGGGCGGCCCTTCGAACGTGAACTACGGCGTGAAGTGCTACCTGGCGCTGAAGTTGATGGGCTTTAGCGCGGATCATCCGGTGCTGACGAAGGCACGTGAGAACGTCCTGAAGCTGGGCGGCGTGGTGGAGTGCAACACCTTTACGAAGATTTACCTGTGCGCGCTGGGGCAGTACGACTATGACGCCGTCCCCGCGGTGCCGCCCGAGATCATTCTTTTTCCGAACTGGTTCTACTTCAACATTTATGAGATCAGTTCGTGGTCGCGCGGGATCCTGGTGCCGCTGTCGATCATTTATGCGAAGAAGCCTTTCAAAAAGATCCCGCAGGAGCAGGGGATCGATGAGCTGTTTGTGGGCGGGCGGGAGAATACCGATCTCCGCTTGAAGTGGGACAAGCAGAATCTTGTGTCCTGGCGTAACTTTTTCATCTTTACGGATCGCGTGGCGCACCTGGCGGAGCGCGTACACATTCGGCCGCTGCGCAAGATGGCGTTGCGGAAGGCCGAGCAGTGGATGCTCGAGCGGTTTGAGAAGTCCGATGGGCTCGGGGCGATCTATCCGGCGATGTTGAACGCGATCGTGGCGCTGCGCTATCTCGGTTACTCGGCCGACGACCCGCAGGTGATCCGGGCCATGGACGAGTTCGAAAAGCTGGGGATCGATTGCCCGGAAGGCACGCCGGATTATCCGACCCCGACCTTCCGGATGCAGCCATGCTTTTCGCCGGTGTGGGATACGGCGCAGGTGGTTTCGACCCTCGGTGCGGCTGGCGTTTCGGCGACCGACCCGCGCATGGTGAGGGCGGCCGAGTGGCTGCTGTCAAAAGAAGTGCGGCATAAGGGCGACTGGGCGGAAAAGGTCAAGAACGTTGAACCAGGTGGCTGGTACTTCGAGTTCAACAACGAGTTTTATCCGGATGTCGACGACACTGGCGAAGTTCTACTTGCGCTGAAGTCTGTTCAGACGGCCAAGGAACGGTATCAGCACGAGGTGGAAGAGCGCGCGGTTTCGTGGATCTTTGCCATGCAGTGCAAGGACGGCGGCTGGGCGGCGTTTGATAAGGACAATACCAAGACGATCTTCCAGTACATTCCGTTTGCCGACCATAACGCGATGCTGGACCCGCCGACGGCTGATATCACCGGGCGCATCCTCGAGATGCTGGCCTCATACGGCTACACACGCCGCGACCCGCGGGTCGAGAAGGCTGTGCAGTTTGTGCTGAAGGCGCAGGACCCGGATGGCAGCTGGTTCGGACGCTGGGGCGTGAATTATCTGTACGGCACGTTTTTGGTGCTGCGTGGGCTCGAGGCGCAGGGTTACTGGAACCACGAGCCGGCGATTCAGCAGGCCGCGGAGTGGATCCGCATGGTGCAGAATTCGGATGGCGGGTGGGGCGAAACATGCGGCAGCTATGACGATCCGGGCTTGCGCGGGATCGGCCCTTCCACTCCGTCGCAGACTGCATGGGCGCTGCTCGGCTTGCTTGCAGCTGGTGACACGCGAAGCGATTCGGTCGCCAAGGGCATCAGATGGCTGGTGGATAAGCAGACGGCCGAGGGAACGTGGGATGAATCGGCTGAAGGACGTAACGGCGAGGCGATCTACACGGGCACTGGTTTTCCGCGCGTGTTCTACCTGGCGTATCACTTGTATCGCGACTACTTCCCGCTGTTGGCCTTGACGACCTATAAACAGGCTCGACAGCGTGAAGAGGCGGCAGCTTAGTTTTAGATTTTGCATTGGATTTCGAGGAGAGATCAGCATGGCAGTTCCCGTATCTCAGGCATTGACGGTTGCTTCCTATGTGTTGAAGCAGAAGTTCGCTGGCCGCAAGAAGTATCCGCTCGTGCTGATGCTCGAGCCGTTGTTTCGCTGCAACCTGGCATGCGCGGGCTGCGGCAAGATTCAGTACCCGGCCCATATCCTGAAGGCTGAATTGACGCCGGAGGAATGCTTCCGCGCGGTCGAAGAGTGCGGTACGCCGATGGTGGCGATCCCGGGTGGCGAGCCTCTGCTGCACCCGAAGATGCCGGAGATTGTTGCCGGTTTAGTGGCGCGCAAGAAATACGTGTACATGTGCACGAACGCGCTGCTGCTGAAGGAAAAGCTGCATCTCTTCAAGCCGAGCAAATACCTTTCGTTCTCCGTGCACGTCGACGGTCAGCGCGAGCACCACGACTTTTCTGTCTGCCGCGAAGGTGGCTACGACATCGCGATGGCAGGCGTGAAGGCCGCGGTTGACGCGGGTTTCCGCGTGACGACAAACACGACGCTGTTTGACGGGGCCGACCCGAACAGCGTGCGTGCGCACTTCGATGAACTGATGACGGCGGGCGTCGAGAGCATGATGGTCTCGCCCGGTTACACGTACGATAAGGCGCCTGATCAACAGCACTTCCTCGGCCGCGCGAAGTCGAAGAAGATGTTCCGCGCGATCCTGTCAAACCGCAAGAAGACGTGGCGCTTCAATGCCTCGCCTATGTTCATGGAATTCCTGATGGGCAAGAAAGACCTCAAGTGCACGCCGTGGGGCATGCCGACCTTCTCCATCTTCGGCTGGCAGAAGCCGTGCTACCTGCTGCAGGATGGCTACGCCGATACCTTCCAGGAGCTGATGGATACCGTCGAGTGGCAGAACTACGGCACGGAGTCCGGCAATCCGCGCTGCGCAAACTGCATGGTGCACTCGGGCTACGAGGCGAGCGGCGTGAATTACACCTTCGGCTCGATCAAGGGTTTGCTGCAGACGGCGAAGGCGATGTTTTCCGCATATGACGACGCGGGTGCGGACAAGATCCTCAACGACTGGAAGCCGGAATCGCACGGGCCGCTGGTACAGATTGCTGCGCCTGCTGCCTCCACCTCCAGCCAGTTGCAAAGCGTTTCGGGAGATTAGGGACGATGGCGACCGACCAGCAGGAATCAGCGAAGATCGAGCAATTGCAGCACGCAGCACCGGACGAACTGGAGCATGCGGCGGGGCGCGAACGCGAGCAGCTTGAGGGATGGATCCCGGAGCTAGCAAATGACGAAGAGATTCGCGTCGCGCTCGAGAAAGCCTTCGACTATCGCGGCGACATCACTGTCACGCTGAAGAACGGGGACAAGATTGAAGGGTATCTTTTCGATCGGCGTTCCGGTCCGCTGCTCGTCAATTCGTTCATTCGCATCATGCCGACGACTAGCAATGCAAAGGTCAACGTGGCGTATTGCGACGTGGCCGCGCTCGCCTTCAGCGGACGCGACACGGCCGCCGGCAAGACCTTCGAGGCCTGGGTAAAGAAATACTGGGAGAAGAAGGCTGCCGGGGAGAAGAACATTCAGATCGAGCCGGAGCGGCTGGACGTTTAGGGCTCGACCATGAAGGTTTTCATCACGGGGGCGACGGGGTTTGTGGGGAGCCATGTCGCCCATGCGTACGCAGCGCAGGGTGCAGACCTTCGGCTGCTTACCCGTAAGACAAGCAACCTGACGGGACTGGAAGGGCTGGACGCGGAGACCATCGTGGGAGATCTGCGGCAGCCGGAAGGCTTGCGATCGGCCCTGATCGGATGCGACGCGCTGGTGCATGTGGCCGCCGACTATCGGCTTTGGGTGCGTGATCCCGACGAGATGTATGCGGCGAACGTGCATGGGACGCGGGAGCTGCTGCGTCTTGCGAGGGAAGCCGGCGTACCGCGGGTGGTATACACGTCGTCGGTTGCGACCATGGGATTCCAGAAGGACGGAACCATCGTCGATGAAGCGACGCCGGTATCGCTTGCCGAGATGATCGGGCACTACAAGCGTTCAAAATACAGGGCGGAGGAAGAGGCGATCAAGGCCGCGCGTGCAGGCCAGCATGTCATGATCCTGAACCCGACGACGCCGATCGGTTCGAACGACGCTAAACCTACGCCCACCGGGCGCATCATCGTGGACTTCCTGAACAAGAATTTCCCGGCCTACGTCGACACGGGGTTGAACCTGGTCGATGTCGTTGAGGTGGCGCGGATGCATGTCGTGGCGCTCGAACGCGGGACGCCGGGAGAGCGCTACATCCTGGGTGGCGAGAATCTGACGCTGAAGCAAATTCTCGACCGGCTCTCCACGATCACCGGCTTGCCCTCGCCCAGTATGAAAGTGCCTCACGCTGTTGCCATGGCTTTTGCGTTCTTCGATGAGAATTTTACCGGCAGACTGCGGGGCAAGGAGCCGCGCGCGACGGTCGAGGCGGTGCGGATGGGACGCAAGATGATGTTTGCGAGCTCGGCGAAGGCTGAGCGGGATCTCGGCTTTGCCTTGTTGCCGGTTTACCCCGCGCTGCGTGCTGCGGTCGATTGGTTCTGGGCGCACGGGTACGCGCCGCGGCCTTGAGCAGCCGGACCAGAAGAATCGGAATCATCGCGGCGCTCCCGGGAGAGTTGAAGCCATTGGTTCGCGGCTGGGACCGGTTGCCTGTGGCGCGGGGTTCGGGAATCGAAATGTGGCAGCGTTCGGCCGCGGCCGGTGGAGACGAGGTCATCGCGGTATGCGCCGGGATGGGCGCGTCGGCGGCGCGGCGGGCGTTCACGGCTGCCGAGTTTCGCGGGGCGCTCGATGCGGCGCTCTCGGTGGGCTGGGCCGGGGCTCTGACACCGGCATGCGCAGCGGGAGTTGCATTCGAGGTCTCGAGTGTCGCGGATCTCCAGACCGGCGAGCGCTTCGAGGTTTCGGCAAGTGGTGTGCGACTGGTGACGGCTCCGCATGTGGCGGCCGCAGAAGAAAAGGTGCGGCTGGCGCAGAGCTACGGAGCTTCACTGGTCGACATGGAGGCTGCAGTCATTGCTCGGCTTGCACAGATGCGTGGTATTCCGTTTCGTTGCTTCAAGGCTGTCTCGGACGGACAGGACGCACAGCTTCCCGACCTGAATCCGTTCATCGATGTTGATGGCAAGTTGAAGATGGGCAAGTTTCTGGGCCATGTCGCATTGCGTCCGCAGTATTGGGGACCGCTGGCCGAGTTAGGAAGAAACAGCGCCACGGCAGCGAAGACATTGGCGAAAATCGTCGAAGCGTTCTTACACACGGAAGGGAACTGATGTGGCAAAGATGATGAAAGCCGCGGTGTATCGCGACATCGACGAGGTGCGTTGCGAAGAGATCGCTATTCCCGGCATAGGTCCAGGCGAAGTTCTGGTCAAGATCGACACGTGCGGCGTGTGTGGAACCGATTTGAAGAAGATACACTCCGGCTCGCACGCAGCTCCAAGGATCTTCGGACATGAGATGGCAGGCACGATTGCCCAGATTGGCGAGACCGTCAAGGGCTTCAAGATTGGGGACCGCGTGATGGCGTTCCATCACATTCCCTGCGGCCACTGTTTCTACTGCCGCAAGCAAACCTTCGCCCAGTGCGAAACGTACAAGAAGGTGGGCACGACCGCCGGGTTCACGGCGGCCGGCGGTGGCTTCGCCGAATTCATCCGGGTCATGGACTGGATCGTTGGCGATGGCGTCAAGCAAGCGGGACTGATCAAGGTGCCGGACGACATCCCGTTCGAGCAGGCTGCTTTCATCGAGCCAGTGAACACCTGCTTCAAGGCGGTGAAGATGCTGCATCTTGAAGCCGATGATACGGTGCTCGTGATCGGGCAGGGAAGCATCGGGGTGATCCTTGCCGCGCTTGCACGACGGACGGGAGCGACCGTACTCACGAGCGATCTCTACGCCGAGCGCCACGCAATCGCTGCTCAATACGGGCTGACGCATCCGATCGATGCACGCGGCGATGTCGTCGCGGCCGCCAAAGCCGCAACGGAGGGCCGCGGGGCGGATGTAGCGCTCGTTGCCGTTGGCTCCGATGCCCTGATCGCGATGGCAATGGATGCGATCCGTCCGGGCGGCCGTGTGATGCTCTTCGCCAGCACGCAACACGGTACGGCTGCGTTTGATCCGGCCGCTGTCTGCATGGATGAAAAGACGTTGATGGGTTCGTATTCGGCGTCGGTCGCCATCCAGCAGGAGGGCATCGACCTGGTGTTCGACGGCTATCGAGACGGCTCACTTGACCTGACCAAGCTGATCTCGCACCGCTTCTCGCTCAATGACTGCGCGGCTGCCATCGACCTTGCCTCGCACCCGAAGCCGGACTCGATGAAGATCGTGCTGAAGCCGTAAGCCGGGTTAGCTCGTTCGAGTCGTTACGGTTGGCACGGCATCTAGAACAGAAGCAGAGGTGATGCATGCAACTCGGAGTGGATAGCTTCGCAGCGAACAAGCCCGACGCGGTGACCGGCGAAATGGTGCCTTCTTCGCAGCGGCTGCGCAATCTTGTCGAAGAGATCGTGCTCGCGGATCAGGTCGGGCTGGATGCGTTTGGTGTCGGTGAACACCATCGAGAAGAGTTCCTCGACTCGGCGCCGGCAATGATTCTTGCCGCTGCTGCCACGCAGACCAGGAACATTCGCCTGGCGAGCGCGGTCACGGTCATCAGCGCAGCCGATCCTGTTCGTGTCTTTCAGGAATTTGCGACGCTCGATCTGCTTTCGAACGGCCGCGCAGAGATCGTCGCCGGGCGTGGCTCCTTCATCGAATCCTTCCCGCTGTTCGGCTTCGAGCTGAAAGACTACGACGCCTTATTCGCGGAGAAGCTGGATCTGCTGCTGCAACTGCGCGACGCAACAAACGTCACCTGGTCGGGGAAGTTTCGTCCCGCGCTGAACGGCCAGGGCGTCTACCCGCGACCTTTGCAGGAGAAGCTGCCGATCTGGCTCGGCGTTGGGGGAACGCCGGCGTCCTTTGCGCGTGCCGGCATGATGGGACTCCCGCTCATGATCGCCATCATCGGCGGTGAGCCGCACCGCTTCAAGCCGTTAGTCGATCTCTATCGACAGGCTGGCGCCCGTGCCGGGCACGCCCCGGAGACGTTGAAAGTTGGCATTCATGCGCTCGGCTACGTCGCAGAGACAAATGAGAAAGCGGCTGCTGACTTCTTTCCCGGCTACGCCGATACCTTCTCGCAGATCGGCAAGGAGCGTGGCTGGGGTCCGGTGACGCGCGCCCAGTTTGACGCGCTGCTCGAGCCATCTGGTGCGCTCATCGTTGGCGCGCCCGAGACGGTGGCGGAGAAGATCGCACACTACGATAAGGTACTTGGCGGCATCGCCAGGCTCGATTTCCAGATGAGCGTCGCCGGGCTCGGGCATGCGCAGTTGATGCGTTCCATCGAGCTCGCCGGCAGCCGCGTGAAGCCTCTGCTCGGCTAGATTACTCTGCTGATTCGATGCTAATCGCGGGGCCGTTTGCGAATCTCGACGTTCAGCCGCTTGATCTTTTGGTTCAGGGTACTTAGCGGGATCTTGAAAAATTCGGCGGCTTCCGTCTGGTTCCAGTGGCAGCGCTCCAGTCGGTCGGCGATGATCCTCCGCTCGATATCTTCCATCACATCGAAGAGCGACGCGTCCGGACGGTTGTCCATCAGCGAGGCGGTGTAGGTGCTTCCCGTCAGCTGCGCGGGCAACAGGTCCGGAGTGATGGTGCGGGTGGTCGAGAGGACGACGCCGCGCTCCATGGAATTCTCGAGCTCACGCACATTGCCTGGCCACTCGTAGTCCATAAGAATGCGCAGGGCTTCCGGAGTGAGCGACGGGGCTTCTGTGCCGTTCTCTTCCGCGTAAAACTTGAGGAAGTGCTGGCAGAGCAGCGGAATGTCTTCGCGCCGTTGCCGCAGCGGGGGCAGCTCCAGCTGGATGACGTTGAGACGATAGAACAGATCTTCACGGAAGCGCCCGTCTTTGACCGCCTGCTGCAGGTTGACGTTGGTGGCGGCAACGATGCGGACGTCTACCTGGATCTCGGACGTTCCTCCGAGATGCATGAAGCGGCGATCCTGCAGCACGCGCAGGATCTTTGCCTGCATGTCCATCGACATCGTGCCGATCTCGTCGAGGAAGAGCGTGCCGCCGTTGGCAACTTCGAAGAGACCCTTCTTGGCATTAATGGCAGAAGTGAACGCTCCCTTGACGTGGCCGAAGAGCGACGACTCGAGCAGGTCCGACGGGATAGCCCCCGTGTTCACCGGCACGAACGGCCGGTCGCGGCGCGGCGAGTTTTGATGAATGGCCTTCGCGACAAGCTCTTTGCCGGTACCCGATTCGCCCTGGATAAGGACGGTCGAGCGCGATGGCGCAACCTGCGCGACCGTGTCGAAGAGGCGCAGCATCGGCTCGGACTTGCCGACGATGTTTTCGAAGTTGTAGCGCTGCTTGAGCGTGCGCTTGAGCTGAATGACCTCGGCCTCCGCGCGGTGGCGCGCGATGGCGGAGCGGATGTCGGCGAGGAGCTTCTCGTTGTCCCAGGGCTTTTGAACGAAATTCTCGGCGCCCGCACGAATTGCATCGACGACATTGTTCACCGTGCCGAACGCCGTGATCATGATGACCGGAAGCTGCGGATGCATGGCCGAAATACGCGGCAGAAGGTCGATGCCGGACTCACCGGGCAGCGCAAGATCGAGCAGCAGGAGGTCAAACTCGAACCGTGAAAGTGTCTCGATGCCGGTCTTGCCGTCGACCGCAAGGGTGACATCGAAACCTTCCAGCGTGAGGAGGGTTTCGAGCGATTCGCGGATAGAGGGCTCGTCGTCGATGATGAGCAGGCGTGCCGTGGCGGCGGTGCTGGGTGACTGGGCAATCGGGGCGAACGCTTCGGGCATTAGATCGGGATCCTCAAGAACAGGTGCGTACGCTGTTGGCGACTGAGTGCGACCGACAATGTCGGCTACGAATGATGCGCTGCGAGAGGTGTTGCAATGTGAGCCGCCGGGATCTCCAGGCGGAAGGTCGTACCCTGGCCGGGAGCCGAGGACACCTTGATCTTCCCGCCATGCTCCTGAAGGATGCCGTAGCTGACCGCGAGTCCAAGTCCCGTACCCTTGTGCTGTCCAGGCTGTGGGTTCGTCTTGGTGGTGAAGAACGGATCGAAGATCCGATGCAGATGTTCCGGCTCGATGCCGACGCCGGTGTCGATAATTTCGACGACCGCCTGACCATCCTCATTGTAGGACTTCAAACGGATAATCGACGACTCACCCTCAACCCGCGCAGTGCTCATCGCATCCCGCGCATTCAACATCAGGTTCAGGATTACCTGTTGCAGCTTGCCCTGATTCCCGTGAACCGCCGCAAGCTCCTGGTCGAGCTCGCTCTTGATCTGGATGCGGGCAGTCTTGAACTGGTGATCGAGCAGAATTGCCGTGTCGTGCAGCAGCTGGTTGAGGTTGATCGACACGAACTCGGCGCCGGAGGTCCGTGAGAAATTAAGCAGACCGTTGACAATCTCCGACGCACGAAACGTCTGCTGCGTAATCTTTTCGAGTACCGGCAACAGCCGCGTATCGTCGCGCAGCTGCTTTGAGAGCATCTGGGTATAGCTCGAGATGACCGCCAGCGGCGTGTTGACCTCATGCGCGACGCCGGCTGCAAGCAGCCCGATGCTCGACAGCTTCTCGCTCTGCGACAGCTGCGATTCAAGCTGGATCTGGTCCGTGATGTCGTCGATCAGAATGATCCGGCCGACCACATCGAAGGTCCGCGTCAGCAGCGGGGCGATCGCGATGTTGGCCGTGCGCACCTCGCCCGTCGGCAGCGAGAGCCTGAACTTGTAGAGGGTGTTGGTGCCGTGCGCTGATCCGTCACCGCGAATGGTATCGAATCGTGCCATGAACTCGGGCGGCAAAATCTCCGACATCGGGACCCGGATCGCCTCTGACCGTGGCCGCGCGAATAGCACCTCCATCTGCGCATTCCAGGATTCCACCCGGTCCTCGAGGTCCACCGCGAAGATGCCGATGTTGATCGATTCGACGATGTTCTGGTTGAAGTCCTTCAGACGCTCAAACTCGTTGATCTTGGATTCGAGACGGCGATAAAGCTGCGCGTTCTGGATCGCAATGCCGATGTAGCCGGCCAGCGATTCGAGCACTTCCATATCTTCCGACGAAAGGAAGTCGCCATCGTTAGTACGGCCCAGTCCGATGATGGCGACCGTGCGCGTCCCCGGGCCGGCGCGATTTGCTACGCGGCAGGGCAGGTAATAGTTCAGATCAAGCCGCGCCGCGGTCTGCCGTTCGGCCTCAGGCAGGCGCAGCACAAACTGTGGGTTCTCAAGAAACACATGTGAGTTCGAGTCAGGCGCGTCGAAATCCAGAAAACTGACGTCCAGCACGCGCAACTCCGACGCCTGCAACTCGGAGAGACCATGCGAAGCCGCAAGTTCAAAGTTGGTGTTGCGCGCCGGGCGCACGCCGTTGTCCGCATCAGCGTCTTCGGCCAGAAAGACGGCCACGCGGGTCACCAGCAGCGTCTGCGGCAGGCGCTCGACAATTGAGTCGACGAGCGCGTTCAGATCGGTCTGCGAGTTGAGCGAGCGGCCAAAATCCACCAGCGTCTCGCGATAGTCGAACCGTTTGCGGTCAAAGAAGCCGTCCACTCGCGACTGGATCGCGCGTTTCAACGGATCGAAGATCAAGCTCGTCGCCACGATCGCCGCCAGCAGACCCCACACGCGAAGGCTCTGCAGGTGAGTGTGGACGATCTCTGCCGTCACGGCGACGACCCCGAAGTACAGCCCGACCAGCGCAGCCGTCGCCAGCGTGTAGGTCACTCCGCGTTTGAAGATGAGGTCGACGTCCATCAACCGGTAGCGCACGATGGCCCAGGCGAAGGTAAGCGGAAGAAAGACCAGCGAGAGCGGAACCAGGTTGGCGAAGGCCAGCGGCACCGTCTTGTCGAACAGGAAAGGAACGACATACAGCGTCGTGAACGGGATCACCGCGACAAACGTCCCGCGGGTCAGCCACTTCAACTGCTGGCGTTGCAGCGGCGATTCGACACGGCGCGCGCGGCTGTAGAAGACAGCTGCCGCCCAAACGTAATAGATCGCCATGTACGCCAGCACGATCTTGTCGAGCGCATGCTTCAGCGTCTCGGTCGCTTCCCAACGGTGGATTGCCGTCATCTGCAGCAACACCAGGCCGAGCCCGGGTAGGTAGAGCAGCGTCGCCAGGAAGCGATTGCGCCAAAGGCGCCGGGTATCCGGGGCAGCGTCGGAGAACGTGATGGCGAAGTGGAGGAAGAGCGCCGGCTGCAGCGCCGTGGCGACGAAGTTGGACCAGTAGACGATCTGGTCGAAGACGTCCAGTTCGCCCGTGAACTTGAAGGTGTACAGGACAAATGAGATCAGGCAGAAGACATAAAAGTGCGTGGATTTCGGGGCAGTCCAGCGACGAAACAACACGTAGAGCCCGATCAGCAGGTAGACGATGCCGATCAGCCGATAGCCGATATTCAGCGTGCGATCCGTCGGCTGGAGGATGACCTGGATGTCAAAGGGCCGGGTCCCCGCGGGCACAGTGCACAGCTGGCCGGACGGAGTGTGGCCACGCAGCACGGCATAGGTTGCCGTGCCGAGTGGGCCCGCGCGGAAGAGTTCCCGTTCGAAGGGGGCGAGCCTTGGCGTCGCGTGCTCACCAACCGAGACCAGCAAATCTCCTTGCCGCACCCCTGCGTTATAGCCGGGCGAGTCCGCGGGCACCTGCCGCGCGCACAGACCGACGGGACCGCCGGCCGGAGCCTCCACCCACCAGATACCGTCCGTCGGCACCTTGTAACCGTTCTCCGCGCTGACGTTAAATCCCGCACAGACGCACGCTGCCAGTGTGGCGATCGCTAGAACCACCACCAGGATCCGCGTTTGAAAGGCATTCGTCATTTATTGTCTGAAGTGCCTGCAGGCACTTTGAGTTCCAAACGTTATGCCGCGGAGGCGGAGAGTTCAGCCGCAAACGCTGATCCCGGGCTACCGATAATCATAGCCTGCCTCCCTTACGCGGGAAGTTACCTGCTCTCCCCAGACCTCTCCCACCCGTCCCCTTCTGAAAGATCCCCGTTAGTCGTCACCTTCCTACTCGAGAATTCATATTCCTGTAACATAGACGAAGACGCCCTCGGCCAAGGGCTCGCGCCCGAGAGAAGCAGCCTTGAGTCTTGCACCACAAATCGAAAATCTGACCGCGCAAGTTGAGGGGACCCGTGTCCATCTCCGCCGCGCAGGGGCCGGCCCTGCACTTGTGCTCATCCATGGCTTGGTCGGCTCATCGCGTAACTGGGACCGGAACATCGCCTCGCTCGCTCGCTTTCGCACCGTCTATGCCCTCGACCTTACCAACATGGGCGAATCGGAGCGCGTCACCGGCATCGATCCTGGGCTCGCCGCCTCGGCCGACCGAATCGCCGCCACCATGGACTCGCTCGGGATCGATTGCGCCGACATCGGGGGCCATTCGCACGGTGGAGCGATCTCGCTGATGCTCGCAGCCCGTCATCCGGAACGGGTTCGGCGCCTCGTCCTGTTCGCGCCTGCCAATCCCTATTGCGACCTCGGCAAATCGCTGATTGCCTTCTACAACACGCGCGCCGGCGGCTGGTTTGCGCGCAGCATCCCCTTCCTGCCCCGGCTCGTTCACGGCATGGCGCACCGCCGCATGTATGTCGATAAGCGCAGCGTGACGGCCGAGATGCTGGACGGGTACACGGCCGGGCTCAACCTGCAGTCGATCGAGCATGTGCTGGGCATCGTCCGTAACTGGTCGGTCGATATGTCGCTGCTTCGCGGCGTTCTCGACACGATTGCCGGGCTCCCGACCCTCCTCATCTGGGGCGAGCGCGACTTCGCTGTCGGCGTCACCTCCGGCCGCCGCCTCGCCGAAGTCCTCGGCGCGCGGCTGATGGTCATCCCGAACGTCGGCCATCTGCCCTTCGCGGAACAGCCTGATCTGTGCAACCAGGCAGTCGGCGAGTGGCTCCTCAGCTCGTAAGCGGCCGGGTTAATCTATGGCAGGCGCAGATTCAGCAGCTTGATCGGATCCACGTAGGCCCCCTGCCATCTTGTCGCGAAGTGGAGATGAGGCCCCGTAACCCGCCCGGTCGCTCCGCTGAGACCAAGCTGTTGCCCCTTGCGCACATGGTCGCCCACCCGCACATCGATCCGCGAGAAGTGCATGTACATCGACATGAACTGCTGGCCATGGTCCAGCAGTACGAAGTTGCCCTCGTAAAACATCGGCTGCGCCATCAGCACGACGCCATCGTTCGCCGCGTAGACCGGCGTCCCCAGTGGCGCGCGAAAGTCCGCACCCTTGTGGATGCTCGCAAGCGTACCGTTGAAGGTGCGCCGCGTCCCGAATGAATCGGTCGACGCAGAAGCGACCGGCCGCTCGAAGCTTCCGGACCACAACGGCGTCGGAGAGTGATGCGCAAACGCCGCCTTCTTCAACGCCGACTCGCGCTCGATCCTCGCCAACGTCTCCGTCATCCGGCTTCAGAAACTTGTCTGGCACGCTGATCGTGCTCGTACGATAGCTCGCCTCGCCAATGACAATCGTCTGGGTCAGGTGTTGCGTCGCGCCATCGGCAAGCGTCTCGGTCAATTCAAGTGCATAGCTGCCCGGTGCCTGTTCCACATCGATGCCCGCCAGCAGCGTCCAAGCGCCGTCAGAGCCGCGCGTGAAACTCACCGCATGCGTCAGCCATAACCCACGCAGAGAAGTGGCCTGCGGCAACACAGCACGAAACAGCACCGGTGAACCGCTCTCGAGCGCCGCCGGCTGATACGTCACGGGCCCCTGAGCCGATGCAACGCCACACATAGCAATAAAAGCAGTAAGAGTCTCCTCATACCGCGCCCTGCATCAAGGTTTCTTCCACCCAGGTCCGCAGATGATGCTGCATCTGGTCGAGCTTCGCCAGCGGACTCCCCGGCACACCCTGGAAGAAATGATCGGCCCCCGGGATCATCACCCGCGTACTCGGCGGAGGCGCCCCGGCCAGGATCCCGTCCAGCACGCCCTGCGGACAGAACTGGTCGTGATCGCCCGAGATAAACAGCTTCGGCTGCGTGCACGAACTCATGAACCCGTAGGTATAGTCGCGCCCCGCCGCCCGCACCGGCAACCCAAGCCCGATCAACCCCGCGACCCGCGGATCGCCGCAGCACGCCCGGAAGCCGACATTGGACCCAAATGAAAATCCTGCAAAGATCAGAGGCTTACCGTACTCCCGCGCCAGCCACTCGACCGCCGCCCGCGTATCGTCGACCTCACCCTTCCCCTCATCGTGCACGCCCTCTGATAGTCCGGTCCCGCGAAAGTTGAACCGCAGCACCGGCAGGCCAAGACTCGAGAGTGCCTTCATTGCGTGATACACCACCTTGTTGTGCATGGTGCCGCCGGTAGGAGGGTGCGGATGCGTCACCAGCGCCGCATACGGCGCTCCATCGTCTCCGGTATTCAGCAGAGCTTCCAGCCGGCCCGCGGGCCCAATCAGCGTGTCGATGGTACGAAGTGCCATGGCTCAAGTCTACGGGACCGCACTCCCAATCAACCGCGTCACAGTTATGCTGGAACCATGCCAATCGATCCGGTGGAGTTGACCCGACGTCTCGTAGCGATCCCCTCGTCTACCTATCATGAGCAGGCTCTGGGAGAGTTCCTTGGCACCGTGCTTGCCGAAGACGGCTGGCACGTCGAGCGCACCGCCGTCCCAAAGCCCGCACCCGGCACGCCGAATGCCGAAGGCGGTGGCGAGCGCTTCAACGTCTTCGCCGAGATGGCCCATCGGCCCGCTGACCTCGTCTTCTCCACCCACTTCGACACCGTCCCACCGTACGTCCCGCTGCGCGAAGATGATCAATACCTCTATGGCCGCGGCACCTGCGATGCCAAAGGGATTCTCGCCGCCATGGTCGCCGCGGCCGGCCGTCTGCGAGATGAAGGCGTCGCCGTCGGCATGCTCTTCCTCGTCGGCGAAGAGCGAGACTCCGCCGGCGCCAAGGTCGCCAATGAAGCACCCCGCCACTCACGTTTCCTCATCAACGGCGAGCCCACCGACAACCGTCTCGCCCTCGCCTCAAAAGGCGCACTGCGCGTCGAGATGTACGCCGAAGGCAGGATGGCCCACTCAGCCTATCCCGAACTCGGCGACTCCGCCATCGATAAACTCGTCGCCGCGCTGGCCGACGTACGCAAGCTCGAACTTCCGTTTGTCGAAGGCATCGGCACCTCCGATGTCAACGTCGGCCTGATCTCCGGCGGACACGCTCCCAACGTCATCGCCGATGCGGCCGAGGCGCATCTCCTCATCCGCCTTGTCGGGCCTGCGGACGAGGTCAAGACCGCGATCCTTGGCGCCGTCGCCGGACGCGCCCGCGTCGAATTCCCACTCGAGCTTCCCTTCGTGCGCATGCGGCAGGTCGGCACGCTCCCCACAATGGTCGCCAAGTTCACCACCGATATCCCATCGCTTACCAACTGGGGCGAGCCCTTCCTGCTCGGACCGGGCTCCATCCACGTAGCCCACACGCCGGACGAACGCCTCTCGAAGAAAGAACTCCTGGACGCCGTCGACCTCTACGTCGAACTGGCCCGGAGCCTGCTCACCGCATAGGAACAACAGCAACTGCGCCCTCGCGGGTGGCGACCACTTCGTGGGGTGGAGGCTTCGCGTGTCAGGGATGTACATGCCGTGTGAAGCAGCGACGCGAAGCTTCCACCCCACGAAGTGGCGCCCGTCCGGCGTTAGGACGCCGTTGCTGTTGTTTCTGCTTGGTTTTGCACGGCGGACCGACCAGTAAACTAGGGTTATGGGCGCTGAGTTTACGCATCTGCATTTGCATACGGATTACTCGCTGCTGGATGGAGCATGCGATGTCGACAAGCTGATAACGCACGTCGACCGGATCGGCCAGAAGTCGGTGGCGATGACCGACCACGGCAACATCTTCGGCGCGGTGCACTTCTTTGACGCCGCCAAGAAGAAGGGCATCAAGCCCATCCTTGGCTGCGAGCTCTACATCTGCCAGGCCGACGATCACCGCGCCAAGGGCGATGGCGATAAGTACAACCATTTGTTGGTGTTGGCGGAGAATCAGGAAGGGTACCGTAACCTTGTGCGCCTCACCAGCGAAGCAGCACTTCATGGGTTCTACCGTAAACCCCGTGTTTCAAAGAACTTCCTCGCCAAACATACGAAAGGGCTCATCGGGTTTTCCGGCTGTCTGGCGGGCGAAGTCTCGCAGCACCTGATGAACGACGATTACGAAAAAGCGAAAGCCGCCGCAGGCAGCTTCGAAGAGATGTTCGGCAAGGGAAACTTCTTTCTCGAGATCCAGGACCACCACCTTACCCCGGACAAAGCCGTTTGCGACTACATGTTCCGCATGGAGAAGGACCTCGACATCCCTCTTATCGCGACCAACGATTCGCACTATATCGAGGACCAGGACAGCCGCGCGCACGAAGTCCTGCTGTGCGTGCAGACTGCCGGCTCGATGAACGACCCGAAGCGCTTCAAGTTTGACACCAATGAGTTCTACATCAAGTCGGCGGAGGAGATGTCCCGCCTCTTCGCGCACGCGCCGCACGTCGTTTCGGGCACCATGCAGTTTCCCGAGCGCTGCGACTTGAAGCTCTCGAAGGTCGAGAACCCGTTCCCGGAGTTCCCGGTACCCGAGGGCATGGACCTCGACGGCTACTTCGAACTCGTCTGCCGCGAGGGCCTCGCAAAGCGGCTGGCGACGAACGTGGCACACCTTCGCAGCCGCGGTCTAGGGAAAAAGACCGAGGAGGAGTACCAAGCTCGATTACAGCGTGAGATCGACTGCATCAAGCAGATGAAGTTTCCCGGCTATTTCATGATTGTATGGGACTTCATCCGCTACGCTCGAGAGCAGCATATCCCTGTCGGTCCGGGGCGAGGCTCCGCCGCGGGTTCGCTCGTGGCCTATTGCATGGAGATCACGGATGTGGATCCTTTGCAAAACGAGCTCCTTTTCGAGCGGTTCCTGAACCCCGAACGTATCTCCATGCCGGATATCGATATCGACTTCTGCATGAACCGCCGCGGCGAGGTCATCGAGTACGTCCGCCGCAAATACGGCAACGACCAGGTCGCCCAGATCATCACGTTCAACACCATGGCCGCCAAGGCCGCCATCAAGGATGTCGGCCGCGCCCTCGACATGCCCTACGGTGAGGTTGACCGCATCGCCAAGATGATCCAGGGCCGCATCGGCGTCACCATCAACGAGGTGCTGTCGGAAAACGGTCCGCTCACCAAGGCCTATGAAGACGAACCCGCGATCAAGTCGCTTATCGACACTGCCATGCGCCTCGAGGGTCTCGTCCGTGGCGCCGGCGTCCACGCGGCCGGCGTCGTCATCGCCCCGCAGCCCCTGACTGAGCTCGTCCCCGTCACCCGCACCAAGGACGAATCCATCTGCACCTCCTACGATATGGGCGCCATCGAGAAGATGGGCCTGCTCAAGATGGACTTCCTCGGGCTCACCACGCTCACCGTCATCGACGACGCGCTCAAGCTCATCGAGCAGACGCGCGGCGAGACCATCGACATGGCGACCATTCCGCTCGATGACGAGAAGACCTACGTCCAGGTCTTCCATAAGGCGCTCACCAGCGGCGTCTTCCAGTTCGAGTCCGGCGGCATGCGCGACGTGCTGCGGCGCTACAAGCCCAACACCGTCGAAGACCTCACCGCGCTCAACGCCCTCTACCGCCCCGGTCCCATCCAGGGCGGCATGGTCGACGAGTTTATCGAGCGCAAGTGGGGCCGCCGCGCCGTCGAGTACGAACTCCCCGAACTCGAACCTATCCTTCGCGAGACCCTCGGCGTCATGCTCTATCAGGAGCAGGTGATGCAAATCTCGAATAAGCTTGCCGGCTTCTCGCTCTCGCAGGCTGACATGCTGCGCCGCGCCATGGGCAAGAAGGACGCAACCGAAATGGCCCGGCAGAAGATCCAGTTCATGGCCGGCGCCGCGGAGAACAAGCATCGGAAAGAGACCGCAGGCAACATCTTCGACCTCATGGCGAAGTTCGCCGAGTACGGCTTCAACAAGTCGCACTCCGCCGCCTACGCGCTGCTTGCTTACCACACCGCTTACCTCAAGACCCACTACACCGTCGAGTTCATGGCCGCGCTCCTAACCAGCGAAACCTCGAAGCCAGAAAATGTCGTGAAGTACATCTCGGAGTGCCGCGAGATCAACATCTCGGTCCTGCCGCCGGACGTGCAGGTCTCGGCCGCCAGCTTCACGCCTGACGGCGGCGCCATCCGCTTCGGCCTCGCGGCCATCAAGAACGTCGGCGGTAACGCCATTGCGTCGATTCTCGAAGCCCGCGCGAAACTCGAGGCGGAAGGGAAGCCCGGCTTCAGCACGCTCTGGGACTTCTGCGAGCAGGTCGACCTGCGCCTGCTCAACAAGCGAGTCCTCGAGTCTCTCATCAAGTCCGGAGCCATGGATTGCTTTGGCAAACGCGCCGCCGTCATGGCCGCGCTCGATACCGCGATGGAGCGCGCCCAGAAGGCCCAGAAGGACAGGGCCGCCGGACAGCACGGGCTCTTCGGCATCTTCGATAGCGACATCCTGCCTGCTGCCGGAACCGCCTCATCGGAAGCCCTCCCCAGCGTGCCCGAGTGGGACGAACACACCCGCCTGCAGAACGAAAAAGACGTCCTCGGCTTCTTCGTCTCCGGCCACCCGATGGACAAGTACCGCGAGAAGCTGCGCAACCTGAAGGTCCTCGACACCGTGACCGCCTGCGAAATGAAGCCGGAGCCCCAGGTCTTCACCCGCGGCCGCGCCGAGCCCGGCAGTGAGATCTCGATCGCCGGCGTCATCACCGGCCTCAAGGTCGCCAAGTCAAAGCGCTCCGGCGAAATGTATGCCCAGGCGATCCTCGAAGACACCGTCGGCAAGATCGAGCTCATTGCCTTCCCGCAGAACTACGAAAAATTAGCGGAAAAGCTCAAGATCGACGTCCCTGTCGTCGTCCGCGGCTCCCTCCGAGGCGAAGAAGACTCCGCTCCCAAGCTCGCCATCTCCGGCATCCAGGCGCTTGAAGACATCAAGCTCAAGCTGCCCGAAGCGCTCCGCATCAAGGTGCCGCTGCACTCGCCGGATGCCGCGCTGCTCGACAAGCTTCTCGGTCTCTTCAAAGATTCACCCGGCGGCGGCAAACTCCTGCTTGACTTTGAAGAACCCGGTGAGTTCTGCGCCGTGCTTGAACCCACCAAGGTCATGGTCGCCGCCGACCGACTCTTCATCGACCGGGTCGAAGAGCTTGTCGGCCGCGGCGCCGTGCGCGTCATCTCCTGAGCCGCTGAACCATCCCGCTAGTTATGGCGCCTCACATGGCCGAACCAGTACGTCACCCCGATCGAGACCATCGGAAACACCCGCAGCGGCTTCACGTCTTCCATCAACTCGCGCTGCTCCTCGACGATGTCGCTCTGGTCCACCGGACCGCAATCGAGTTCCGTCGTGCCGGCATCAATCTGGCAGCCGCTGCCCGTGATGTTCAGCTTGACCCTCGGCTGCGCGATGTACTCGAAACCCAACTCGACCGGAAAGCTGAAGTGCGGGTTGCGATGCGGAATCGCGTTGGCCCATCCCGCGGTAAGCCGCGGGCTGATCCCGCCACCAAAGAAGAACTGCGCCGTTCCGCGCACCGGATCCTGCGGATCGCTCGTACTGTTCTCGCCGTCGCCAAATGAAAAGCTCCGGCCCCCCGGAATGAAAAGAGTCGCATTCGCCGTCGTGCGGTTCGCGAACGACAGGCCCGGCGTGATCCGGAACGAGTTGTGCAGCGGATAAAAATCGCCCCCCGCAAACGCGTTCTGCAGCTTCAGGTTTCCGTCGATATTGACGTTCTTCTCGACGAACGACCCATCCACCGAGAGAAAGGAAGCCCCCGCCCGCAGCGCAAAACGCGGCGCAATCGGACGCGTCAATTCAACGCCGACTCCTCCGCTGCCCAGCACCAGCGTCACCCCGATGTTTCGCGTGGGGATGAAGCCCGCAGTCGACGCCCCGGGGTACTTTCGCGAACTCCCCGCCGAAGCGGGCGCCGGGCCGGGAGCTTCCGGCAGGGTGAGGCTTCGATCTGCTTCTGCCGCCGCTGGGCCCTGCGCGGAGCCTGAAGCCACGCACGGCAGGAAAATGGCGAAACAGGTCAGCATCGTCGGGGAGGCGATCCGCATAGGTTTGGGTCCTCAGCATCACGGCGAAGGGCCGCGTGCGGCAGGTGAGTCGGTTGATGATGAGGGAACTCGCAGCTCCCGGCGCGCACACCACCGCTGCCGGGCGCCCAGGGCTCCGCAGACTCATCACGATTTCAGGAGTCGAGCGCCGGTGCGTCTTCAACGCGCCGACGCAACGTGCCGTGCGAGCGTTTGCTCAATCGGCGAGCCCGCCTGTTGGCGGCGGAGCCCTTGCTCATGCAACGTTCAGCAACAACGCTTCAGCCGTTTTGCTCGAGGCTGCCCCCAGTAATTAGTGGTTACTGTACAACGGCTGCGGTCAACCGGCAACTTGAAAAAAGCCGGCGGCCCAGCCCTCCAACGACCGCGTCGCTGAATCATCGCCGCCCGTCCCCGCCTCATCGCCGCAATCCTTCAGCCGGCTCTTGCAGCACCGCACACTCTTCCGCCGTCTAATCCGGCATGCGCGTCAATCACCAGGCTCTCGCCTACGCCCTCCTCCGCATCGCCTTCGGCATCAACTTCGCCGGGCACGGCTTCATCCGCATCGCCCACGGCACGGCCGCCTTCGCCCAGTCGACCGCGGAGCATCTCGCGAAGTCACCGCTCCCGCACCCGCTCGTCCTCGGCTTCGGCTTCGCCATCCCCATCCTTGAAGCCGCCCTTGGCCTCGCGCTCATTTTCGGTCTTTGCACCCGCGCCGCGCTCGCTCTCGGCGCCGTCTTCATGATGGCTCTCACCATCGGCGTCACCGCCGATCAGCAGTGGGACGTCGCCGGTCAGCAACTGCTCTACAGCCTCGTCTTCTTCGTGCTCCTCTTCCTCGTTCAGCACAATGTGTACGCGCTCGACACCTTGTGGCAGCGCGACCGCCCGCGTTCGATACAATGATTCAGATGGCAGAGCATGACGCAGGCAACCTGACACAGGCGCACCCGGGCGGCAACGTCGTTCCCGAGGCGTGGCTTCGCACCGAGCTGGCACGGGACCCCGCAAGACCCTATCCGATGGATTACATCGAAGCACTCTTCACCGACTTCAGCGAGCTCCACGGCGACCGCGCCTATGGCGACGACGCCGCCATGACCTGCGGCATGGCCCGCTTCCATGGCGAAGCCGTCATGGTCATCGGCAACGTCAAAGGCCGCACCCTCAAGGAGCGCGTCTCTCGCCGCTTCGGCTCGCCCGAACCGGAAGGCTACCGTAAAGCCCTGCGTGGCATGAAGCTCGCCGAAAAGTTTGGCCGCCCCATCTTCACCTTTCTCGACCTCGCCGGAGCCTTCCCCGGCATCGGCGCCGAGGAGCGCGGGCAGGGTGAAGCCATCGCCCGCAACCTCTTCGCGATGTCCACCCTGCGCGTCCCCACCATCGCCACCATCACCGGCGAAGGCGGCTCCGGTGGCGCGCTCGCACTCGCCGTCGCGGACCGCGTCCTCATGCTCGAGAACGCCATCTACTCCGTCATCTCGCCCGAGGGCTGCGCTTCCATCATGTGGAAGGACGCCACCCGCAAACAGCAGGCCGCTGCCGCCCTCAAATACACCGCCAAAGATACCCTCGCGCTCGGCTGCGTCGACGACGTCATCAAGGAGCCAAAAGGTGGCAGCCAGGCCGACCCCGGCGAAGCCTTCTCGCTAGTCAACAAGGGCCTGCGCAAGCACCTCAAGGAACTCAAGGCCATGTCGCTCGATGACATGCTCACAAAACGCTACGACAAGTTCCGCAACATGGCGCAGTTCTACACCACGGCCTGATGCCGGATCCCGGCCTGGCCGGCGTGCGTAACAGTTTTCACGACGACGGATTGACGTTGCCCGAACCCACGACCACACCGCGCATGCAAAAATTCCCCCGGGCACTCGAGTTCGCCCTCTTCACCACCGCGATGATCTGGGCCGTGACCGCCTTCGTCGTGGCCGGCCGCGCCGCCGCGGGCATCGCGGGCCGCTTCGGCCTCAGCTCCGCGCAATCCCTGCTCAACAGCCTCTTCCTGCTCTTCCTCGTCGTAATCGGCTTCCGCATGCTGGATTTCATCGCGACTCGCGGAGCCGGTCAGGCCGAGATCCTGCCCCTGCCACGGCGAGCGACCTCCGCCGCCGAATGGGCCACCGGCGCTGCCATCGGCTGGGCCATGTGCCTCGCCGCCGTACTCCCCGCACTGCTCAGTGCCCACCTGCACGCGCGGCTCAATCGCGGCGCCGGCGTCCTGCCCGCCATCGTCTTCGCGGTGCTGACCCTGCTCGTCTTCACCCTTGCCGAAGAGGTCATCTTTCGCGGCTACCCGTTCCGCCGACTCAGTAGCGCGCTCTCCCCGGCCTGGGCCTCGGTTTTGCTGTCGCTGCTCTTCGCTTTTGTGCTGGTGGTCCTGAATCCGCCCGTCAATACCGGCGTCGCGTTGCTGAACCTTTCGCTCTTCGGAATCGTCCTGGCGCTTGCGTATCTCCGCACCCACGCCCTGTGGCTTGGCTGGGGTCTGCACTTCGCCTATCGCGCCGTCATGGCGGTCCTTCTCGGCCTGCCCATCGCCGGGCACCGCGAAGTCGGCGCTCTGCTCGATGCCGGCATCCGTCCCCCCCGTTCCCTCAGCGGCGGCGGCTTCGGCCTCGACGCTGCACTCTTCACCAGCCTCGTCCTGCTCACCTCTATGGCCGTGCTCTACCGCATCACGCGAGAGTGGGCCTGGGCCTACACGACGCCGGAGATCGTACCGGCGGGTTATGCCGTCGACGTCGCGCCGCCTGCCGCCCATGTCGCCATGGAACGGTCGACCGCGGTCGCGCCCCCCCCGCTGGTGCAGATTATGCCCAGCACCTCGCATACTTTCTCGGCCGGCGAGGGCACGATCCGAGCCCCGAAAGACTGAGCGGCTCTCGCTTGCAACCGCCGCGACCCTACGACGAGATGGTCGCCGCCAACGTGTCCGAAACGCTCTGGAAGGCGTTGATCACGTCCTGCGCCAGGTTTTGCATGCCTGCCACGCAGCCGAGCGCAACCAGCGCGGCCACCAGGGCATACTCGATCAAATCCTGGCCAGATTCATCCTGCAGAAATTGCTTCAGTGCGTGCTTCAAGTGATTCATGGGATAAGTCCTCTGTTTCAGAATGGTGGTAGATCGCGGCCCTTGGTTCTGTCCCACCCCCATACAACGCCCATCCCACGATCGTTACACTCGCACTTTAGTGGTAATCACTTTTGGGTGGTTACGAATGGGTCATGCACAATCCCTCGCCGGGCGACGGGACCCGCCGCGGGACGCTCCTCATTCCCCGTGCCTGGACGGCGTTTCCATTTCATGACAAGACCTTTCCGCCTTTCGGCCTCCACGCTTGCAAATACGGCCGAAAAGGCGCACTCTCACTGCATCTGGGGTGGGATATGCGTGGATTCGCTCAGAGGCGCATTTGGGCCGGGTTCGCTGGGATCGCAGTGCTGTGCTGGGTGGCGCAGGCAAGAGGACAGGTCTTCACCGTCGGCGAAAAAACCGCAACCGCCGGCATCGACACCGACTTCAAACCCACCCGCGTCGATCTTCCGCAGGGTTACATGACCGAGGCCGGCCGCCGCGACCTCATCCGCAACCTTGAAGCCGAACAGGGCTTTGCCCACCGCGTTCTGCCGCTCGCCACCACGATTACGCTTCAGGCGAATGGCGCGCTCTCGCCTAAATCGGAAGAGTACAAGAAGCTGGTCTACCAGAAAGGGCAGTCCGCGGGCATCGGCGACCGCGTCGTCGTCACCTCGATCGAGCTGCGGCCCGACCGGCTGATCATCGACCTGAACGGCGGTCCGTACCCGCGCCACCGCTTCCTGAGTCATGTCCAGATCGGGGTCGGCGGCGCGATGTCGCCCACCCCGAATCCCGGCCAGACAGCCACCGGTACCCGTGTCGTACTCGTCTTCGAGGGTGGCGTGCCTGAGGTCTCGGCGCCAGAGGTCAAGGCTCTGCTTTACCCGGTCGTCGACTTCAACGTGAAGTCGGGCGCGCTCGCCTACGCCGACACCCTCCCCGCGCCCATCAAGAGCGCCATCGCCTCGCATGAGGTGCTGGTCGGCATGGACCGTCGCATGGTGCTGGCCGCGCTCGGAGCGCCCGAGTCGAAGATCCGCGAGTCCTCCGAGAACGGCACCCGCTATGAAGAGTGGATCTACGGCCACCAGCCGCAGACCATGCGCTTCGTTCGCTTCGAAGGCGACACCGTTACCCTGATGAAGATCGCCGAACTCGGCAAGCCGATGGAGATTCACGACCACAACGAAATGGCCGGCTACGTCCAGCCGAAGCCCGTGCGCCGTGTCCTCGTTGGCGATGCCGTCGGCGCCCGGCCCGGCGCCGACCCGAACGCGCCGATGGGCGACGACAACGACCAGGCCGCCAGCCGCGGCGTCCCGACGCTCAAGAAGCCCGGCGAAGTGCTGCCCGACGCGGCCCCCGATGCTGCCCAGAATGGCCGGGTGCAGTACCCGGTCGCGAAGAAGCCCTCCATCCAGCAGACCGAGCCCACCGGTCCGCAGACCCCGCCGGCCGCCGCCTCCCCGCAGCAGTTCGTGGCCCCAACCCCCTGAAACTTCCCTCTTACGGGACCGACCCAACCGTGACCGACCCAACCGTGACCGACCCAACCGTTCTCATCATCGGAGCCGGTCCCACCGGCATGACGCTCGCCATCGAGCTGGCGCGGGCCGGCCTCAACGTTCGCATCGTTGATAAGAGCGACCACATGGCCCGCTGGTCGCAGGCCCTCGTCGTGCAGGCGCGCACGCTCGAGCAGTTCAAGCGTTACGGCATCGCCGAGGCGGCAGTCGCCAGAGGCCGGAAGCTGACCCACGCCACCATCTGGAGCGACGGCAGGAAGATCGTCGATATGAACCTCGGGCGAATTCAGAGCCGCTACCCGTACGTCCTTTTCCTGCCGCAGAGTGAGACCGAGGCGATTCTGAACCGGCTTATGGAGTCGCTCGGCGTGAAGACCGAGCGCGGGGTTGAGTTGGTCACTCTCGAGCAGGACGCCGGCGGCGTCCGGGCCGGACTCCGCAAGCCCGATGGGAGCACCGAAGAGGTGCGCCCACGCTGGGTCGTCGGCTGCGACGGCGCGCACAGCGCCGTGCGCAACCTGAGTGGGATCAAGTTCTCGGGTGAGAGCGTTTCGCTCTCTTTCTTCCTCGGCGATCTGGAACTCGAAGGCCCGGACGTCCCCGAGGACGGGCTCACCGTCCATCTGCACCAGGGCGACGTTGTCTTCCTGGGCCGGCTGTCTGACAAGCTGACGCGCGTGATCGTCGCGATGCACGAGGGCGTCGAGGCGAAAGAGGTCTCCCTGGGCGATTTCCAGCGGGCGATCGACCGGACCGGCGTGAAACTGACCATCAAGGGCTCGGAGTGGATGACGCCGTTTCACATCAATGATCGCCAGGCGGAGCGGTACCAGCAGGGCGGGGTGTTTCTGGCCGGAGACGCATCGCACATCCACTCGCCGGTCGGCGGCCAGGGTATGAACACGGGCATCCAGGACGCGGCGAACCTGGGTTGGAAGCTGGCAGCGGTGGCGCGCGGGGCGGACGAGGGCCTGCTCGACAGCTACCAGGACGAGCGTGCCGCGGTGGGCAAGGCGCTGCTGCAGCGGACCGGCTTCGGGCTGAAGCTGGCCTCGTCCGCCAATCCGGTGGTCGAAGGCGTGCGCGACGCGCTGCTGCCTCTGCTGACCCGGAGCGAGCACGTTAAAGACTTTGTCGCCGGTTTCATCTCGGAGACGGCGATCAGCTACCGCGGGTCCGCAATCGTTGAAGACCATGGCGGCGACGGCAGCCTGCGCGCCGGGGACCGCATGCCGGACCTCGACGCAGCCGGCTCGACCTTGCTGACGGGGTGGACGAAGGCGGAGCCGCTGGTGATCCGAGCGCCGATCGCCGGCGACTCCGCGACGGAGGAGCTCGGGCGGGAGCCGAAGACCTTTGTGGTGCGGGTCGATGGCTACATCGGGTATCGCGGGCCGGAGGCGGGGGTGGAGGCCTACCGGGCGCGGATGGGTGTGGCGGGATGAGGTAAACTACCTGCTGGGCTCCAACAAGCGGAACTTTGTCTCCTGACAGAGAGTCAGCGTTTTGCTTTCGCGCTGGCGTAGACGCATGCGGGCCACATTAACAGGTAACAGGGAGAGCAGATGTCCAAGGTAGCAAAGACTGGCGACCGCAAGAAGGTCATGGATACACAGCGCAGCACGGATTGCCCGAAGTGCTCGAAGCCGACACGCATCGTGAAGCGCGTGAAGGATCGTGAGCGGGGCGTTCCGGGCGGGGTCTATATCTCGTGCTCGGCGTGCGATTTCTTCGAGAAGCTGTAAGGGTCTGCGGGGAATCGAGGGGTAACCCCCCTCCCCGTACGAATTGCGCAAGATCTTCAAAACATAAGAGTTAGGTCTGGACCTCTTTTGCAGTTGCACCAATAAGTGTGCATGCGTCCCGGACGAATTCGAGTGCGAGCAGGGAGCCCTTCGGGGCTCCTTTTTCGTGCTGTCTTCAGGGGCAGGAGAGGGCTAGGAGAGCTCGGCGAGGATGGCGCGGACGGCTGCGGCGGGGTCCGGGGCCTGGGTGATGGGGCGGCCGATGACGAGCATCGAGGCACCCGCGGCGACGGCTGCGGCGGGGGTGGCGATCCGGCTCTGGTCTCCTGTGGCTGAGCCCGCGGGGCGAATGCCGGGGACGACAAGCAGGGTTTCCGGGGGGAGTTCGCGACGCAGGCTGGCGGTTTCTTCGGAGGAGCAGACGAGGCCGTCGATGCCGGCAGCGGCGGCGAGGCGGGCGAGGCGAAGGACCTGGGTGGCGGGCGAATCCGGAACGCCGGTGGCGGCGAGCTGAGCGGCGGCCATGCTGGTGAGGACGGTGACGGCAAGCAGGCGCGGTGCTTCGGATTGGCCGGCGACGGCAGCGGTGGCGGCTTCGAGCATGGGTGTTCCGCCGACGGCGTGGACGGTCAGGAGGGAGGCCCCGACGTTCGCGAGTGTTCGGACCGCGCCGGCCACGGTGTTGGGGATGTCGTGGAGTTTGAGGTCGATGAAGACGTGGAAACCGCGGGTGCGGAGGGTTTCGACGATGGACGGGCCGGTGGCGAGGTAAAGTTCGAGGCCTACCTTATACCAGAGGACCTGGTTTTCGAGCTGGTCTACGAGGTTCAGGGCAGTGGTGGCGGAGGGGTAGTCGAGGGCTACGATGAGGCGGTCGCGAGGGGTCACGGGTCCTATTTTAGAAGCAAAGGCAGAAGGCAACGCCAGGCGGCCCGCCTTCATGGGCACTGGGCTTCGCATCCGCCATGCGAAGCCCAGTGCCCCACGAAGTGGTCGCTACCCGCGATCAGGGCGCTTCTTCTTCTAGCGGGCAGGAACCAGTTGCGGGAATTCGAAGGGGTTCATCTGGGCGACCAAGGTGCGGGCTACGGCTGGGTCGTTGATGGCGACCTGCTCGAGCTTGACCTTGCTGACGCCGCCGATGCCGACGATGCGTGCCGCGGCATAGGAGAGGTCGACGATGCGATTGTCGACGAAGGGTCCGCGGTCGTTGACGCGGACGACGACCGATCTACGGTTGCGCAGGTTGGTGACCCGGAGCCAGGTGCCGAGGGGCAGGTCGCGGTGAGCGCAGGTGAGGGCATTCATGTTGTAGGTCTCGCCGTTGGCGGTCTTGCGGCCCTGGAACTTGCCGCCGTACCAGGAGGCGGTGCCGGTCTGGAACCAGGCGCGCAGGCGGGAGGCGGGGGAGGGCTTATGGTGGTTGGCGGGTAGGTCGGGGGCGTCGCCGGCGACGGCCGTGGCAGTGATGCCGAAGACGGTGGTGATGAGGGCAACGCGTAAAGCAGTCGTGCGGACAAGCTCGACGAACCGCGTGGCGAGAAAGCTGCGCCCGTCGGTTTTCTGGGTGATCCGTTCGCTGTTCATTCTCTTATTGTCGGGAGCGGGAAATGCCGCGTCAAACCGCAGAAGGTTGCTTGAAAGCAGGCGGGGTTGCGGAGAATTTGCCGGTCTGGTAAAGAAAACCGGATTGTCGGTGTTCGATGATCAGTGGATTCCGCGTCGATTAGCGGCCATTCAGGACAAAATTCCGCTCCGCCTGCGAAGCAGATTTTTTTCTTTTTATTTTGTGTTTTCATCGATTTGAGCGGGTGCGAAGGGGTCAGGTGGGCGGTGTGACGATTCTGTTGACGATTGCCGGGTTCGATCCCTCGTCGGGTGCCGGGGTGACGGCAGACCTTGCGGTGTTCCGGGCGTACGGATGTTTTGGGACGTCGTGTGTGACGGCGCTGACGGTGCAGTCGACGGTGGGGGTGGTGCGGGTGGAACCGGTAGCGGTGGCGACGGTGGCGGAGACGCTTGCGTGTCTTGAAGACGACCTGCCGGCGGAAGGAATCAAGATCGGGATGCTGGCGAGCGCGGAGAATGTGGGAGCGGTGGCGGGGTTTCTGAGGGGGCGGCGGGAGCGGGGGCGCGGTGGGCCGGTGGTGCTGGATCCCGTCCTCCGGTCGAGCTCAGGGCGGGACTTGCTGAGCGCGGCGGGGGTGGACGGGATGCGGCGTGAGTTTTTGCCGCTGGTGGATTGGGTAACGCCGAACGTAGCGGAGCTCGCGGTGCTGGCGGGTGTCGAGGTGCGGACGCGGGGTGAGATGGAGGCGGGGGCGCGGCGGCTGCAGGGGAAGTTTTCGCGGGTTGGGGTGGTGGTCACGGGCGGGCACCTGGAGGGCGCGGGGGTGCCGGACCTGGTGCTTGCGCCGGGGGCGGCGCCGGTGTGGCTTGAAGGGGAGCGGGTGGTGAGCCGGGCGACGCATGGGACGGGATGTGCGTTTTCGAGTGCGCTGACGTGCGGGCTGGTGGCGGGTCTGCCGGCGGTTGAGGCGGCGCGGGGGGCGAAGGAGTTTGTGACGCGAGCGATTCGGACGGCAGTTACTTTGGGGCGCGGGCGAGGTCCGATGAATCTCAGCGGCGAGTGAAGCCGACGGTCAGCTCCGCCGATACAGACCCCTAGAGGGCAGCGCACGATGCGGGCATTGGGGATAGAGACGGCGGCCGACGAGGCGCAGATAGCCGATGTAGTGGAGATCGCCCGGCGCGCCGGGGAGCTGGTGCGGGACCGGGTCAAGGAAGAGAAACCGCGGCTGGTGCGGCGGCGGGCAAATCAGCAGCAGGGCCGCGCGCTCGAGATCCTGGGGCACGCGGTGGAGTACCTGGCGGATTCGCGGCTGTTTTTGCCGGAGGAAGAGGCGTACAGCTCGCGCAACAACCAGGACGCGATGCAACTGCTGATGCGGATGAGCCGTGCGGTATTTTCCGAGTGCCGCGAGGTGGTGACGCTCTGGGAGCGGATGGGGCGGGCGGTGGACAAGCTTTGGAGTCCGCCCACTTAGGGCGCTGGTAGGCTTGAGCGATGGGTCTGACGGTGTTGCTGAATGGCGAAACGCGGGTGATTGAGGGGCTGGACGATGGGGCGGCGCTGGCGTCGGTGATCGCAGAGCTGGGATTGCAGGCGGACCGGGTGGCGGTAGAACGGAACGGGGAGATCGCGCGACGCTCAACCTGGGCAACGCTGGCGGTACGCCCCGGCGACAAGCTGGAGGTGGTGCATTTTGTGGGCGGCGGTTGTTCTGGTTGTGAGCATAAAGGCGAAAGTTTAATCGGCTGAGAGCTTTAGCGGATAGCCGAGGGCAAGGGCGAAAGGCTTAGGTGAGGCCCAGGTCTTTTTTCATGCCTTGCCAGCTGCGGCGGGTGGAGGCTTCGGGGGAGCCGCCGCCTTTCCAGTGGGTTTCGAGGTTAACAGCGTCAGTGTAGCCGGCGGCGGCGAGGGCTTTGAATTGCGCGGTCCAGTCGATGTAGCCGATGTCGACGGGGGACCAGACGATGGTGCCGGTGGCGTCCCTGGTGGCGTTTTTGACGTGGCAGTGGTGGATACGGTCCTTGGGGAGAGCGTTCCAGCCGTTGGGGAAGGCGTCGAGTTCGCCGCGCATGACGGCGTTGCCTGGGTCCCAGTTGAGGGCGAGGTTGCGGGAGGGAATACCGGCGAGGGTGGCGGCGGCTTCGCGGCCGGTGGCGGTGTTGCAGGCAAACTCGTTTTCGAGGACGAGGAGGATTCCCTGAGATTTGGCTTTTTCGGCGGCCTGCTGGAGGTGGGCGTTGATGGCTTTGCGGTGCGGAGCGACGTCGTCGATGCGCCAGAAGTCGAAGCAGCGGACTTTGTTCGTGCCGAACTGCCTGGCGAGAGAGAGGGAGCGTGCGAGGACTTCATCCTGCTGCTTGAAGCTGGTGTCGGCGGCGCCGTGCATGTCTTCCTTGGAGCCGTACTTCGAGACGGGTGCGCCGGGCCAGTTGACCTTGAAGAGGGGGCTGCTGATGTCGGTGACCTTGAGCTGGTAGCGGGCGAGGATCTTTTTGGCTTCGGCTATTTCGGCGTCGGTCGAGACCTGGAGGTTCTTGCCCCAGAGTTCGCGGAGCTCGACATAGTGCAGGCCGAAGTCGTGCGCGATGACGGAGCAGGCATGGTCGAAGTCCTGGGAGATTTCGTCGGAGATGACACCGACCTGGAAGGGGGTGGCGGCGGCGAAGGCGCGCGGGGCGAGGGCGACGGCGCCTGAGCCGGCGAGGAAGGCGCGGCGGGAAAAGTGGGTCATTGGGGAGTCTCCGTGCGGGCGAGTTGGATGGCGGGTCTGGCGGGGTAGCCCATGCCGGCGATGACGCCGCGCATGTAGGCGAAGCTTGCGATGACGCCGGGCATGGGGTCGTCGGGGTGGACTTCGTATTCGAGGTCGACGAAACCGGGGTAGTGGATGTCGATGAGGGCCTGGAAGATGGCGCGGACGGGCATGAGGCCGCTGCCGACGGCGACCTGGCTTTCTTTCGAGCGGAAGTCGGTGAGGTCTTTCATGTGGACGTTGAAGAGGCGCGGGCCGGCAACGTGAATGGCGGCGACGACGTCCGTGCCGGCGCGGGCGGTATGGCCGACGTCGATGCAGCAGCCGATGCGGCGGTCCAGGGTGGAGATGGCTTTGAGGACGTCGAGCGGGGATTGGAAGAGCTTGTCTTCGGGGCCGTGGTTGTGGATGGCGAGCCGGATGTCGTACTGCTTGTCGAAGGCTTCGAGGCGCGGGAGAGAGTCGGGGGTGGGGTCGCCGGCGACCATGACGGGAATGTGGGCGCGCTTGCAGTATTCGAACTTGCTGCGGATGTCGGCGTCGGTGCCTTTGTCGAGATAGAGGGCGCCGGCGGCGTGGAGGGTGATGCCTGCGGCTTTGTAGGCGGCGAGGGCGGCGGCTTCGCCTGCGGGGTCGGCGGGGAGGTGGTCTTTGACGTCCTTGGCGTTGAGTGCGGAGAGGTCGAGCTGCTTCATCCAGGCGATCATCTGGGCGCGGGGAAAGTTGCGGAAGGTGTAGCTGGCGAGGCCGAGCTGGATGGGGGTTGTGGGCGGTTGGGCTGGCGCTGCTTTCTGGCTGAGGGCCAGCGCGGCGAGGGAGGTGGTTTCGAGGAAGGTGCGCCGGGTGATGGGCATGGGTTAGAGGGTGGGCGCCCAGCCGGGTTCGTAGGCGCGGCCCCAGTGCTTCATGGCTTCGGGGTCGCCCTGGATTTTGGCGGTGGCGGGGTCGAGGCGGAGCTCGCGGTTGAGCTCCCAGGCGACGTTCGAGAGCTGCAGCATGGTGACGGCGACGTTGCCGATGGAGACGGGGGAGTTGAGCCTGGCGCCATTGCGGACGCCGTCGATGAAGTTGGCGAAGTGGGCGTCGGTCATGGAGTCGCGGCCGATCAGGTCTGCTGAAGAGGTCTGGCCGCCTACTTTGAACTCGTGGGTGCGGGTGCCTTTGGGGTCGTAGATTTCATAGCCGTCGCGGTCGACGATGACGGAGCCGTTTGCGCCGTTGATGAGGGAGCCGCGGTCGCGGTTGTAGACCTTCATCGGCGAGCAGCTGCGGCCTTCCCAGGTGAGGACGGCGTTGGGATAGGAGAAGCTGGTGATGAGGGTGTCGTAGAACTGCCAGTCGTCCTTGAAGGCGTAGCGGCCGCCCGAGGCGGTAATGCGTTCGGGGAAGTCGAGGCCAAGCGCCCAGCGGCAGACATCGACTTCGTGGGTCCCGTTGTTGAGGGTTTCGCCTGTGCCGTAGGTGCGGAACCAGTGCCAGTTGTAGGGCTGGATGTTGTCGGTGTAGGCCTGGCGCGGGGCCGGGCCCTGCCAGAGATCCCAGTCGAGCTGTGCGGGGACGGGTGCGGGCTTGCCGTGGCCAATGGACTTGCGGCTGTTGCAGTACCAGGCCTTGGCGAAGGTGGGGGTGCCGATGAGGCCATTGTGGATCTTGTCGACGATCTCGATGGTGTGGGGGGAGGAGCGCTGCTGGGTGCCCATCTGGACGAGCTTGCCGTATTTCTTCTGGGCCTCGACGAGGAGTGCGCCTTCGGCGGGATTGTGGCTGCAGGGTTTTTCGAGGTAGACGTGCTTGCCGGCTTTGAGCGCGGCGATGGCCATGGGGGTGTGCCAGTGGTCGGGGGTGGCGATGGTGACGGCGTCGACGTCCTTGAGCGCGAGGATGGAGCGAAAGTCGCGGTCGGCGGCGGTGGGTTCGCCCATCTCCGACTGGGTGCTGGCGGCAAATTTTTTGAGGGTGACGGTGTCGACATCGCAGACGTGCGAGATGCGGGCGCGGGCCTTGTTTGCCTTCAACGAGGAGAGGTGTGCGCCGGCCCGGCCATTGAGGCCGATGACGGCGAAGTTGAGCCGGTCGTTTGATCCGAGTATTTGCGAGTATGACTTTGCCGTTGACGCGACTGCGAGCCCGGCTGCGGAGGTGGCGAGAAAAGCGCGGCGTGTGAGCATCCGTCTCCTTTTGCAACGAGATGATAGACCGCGCGGGCTAGAGCGCGCGAGGGCGGGCTGAGGGGTAAGGGGTTACGGCGTGGGAGGCCTGGTCTCCAGCATGTGGATGTCGCGCAGCCACTGCTCGAGGAGCACGGTCCACTGATCGAGCGAGGCCTGGCCAAGACCGACGCCGGAGCCATGGTCGCCGTGGCGGAAGAGGTGCATCTCGACGGGTGCGCCGGCTTTGACCATGGCATCGTAATACTCGGTGCTGGCGCGGATAGGAACGGTGGCGTCGTCGGTGGTGGAGTAGATGAAGGTGGTGGGGGTCTGCGCGGTGACGTGCAGCTTCGGGGTGTAGCGGGTGGCGAAGTTGGTGCACTGGGCCGGGGTGACGGCGTGGATGAGTGAGCAGTAGGTGATCTCTTTGGCGACCTGCGGCTCCATGGCATTGAGCCAGGGGTAGCCGAGGACGACGAAGTCGGGGCGGGCGCTGAGGCTGTTGACGGGGTCTGACCCGGACGCTGATGGTGCGTCTGGCGCTACGGCGACCTCTGCGGCGAGGTGTCCGCCGGCGGAGAAGCCGACGATGCCGATGCGATCAGGCGCGAGTTTGTAGATGGCCGCCTTTGAGCGGACGAGGCGCATGGCGCGCTGCGCGTCATTGAGTGGGACGGGGTAGATGTTCTTTGCGCCGAGGCGGTACTTGAGGACGAAGGCAGTGAAGCCGCGGCCGGTGAACCAGTCGGCGACCTGGCGTCCTTCGAGGTTCGCGGCGAGGCCGAGATAGGCACCGCCGGGTGCGACGATGACTGCGCTGCCGTTGCCGCGGCCGGTTTGCGGGACGAAGACGGTGAGGGTCGGGGCGTCTTCGGGGGCCTGGTTGCCGGTGGGCGGTGGACCTTCGGCGTAGAGCGGGAGGGTGGTGATACCGAGGGCTGGATCGAGCGGCGGCGCGGCCTGAGCGTAAAGGCTGAGCGAAGCGCCAAGGAAGAGCAGGGAGGTCATCCACTTCATGGGAGACCACTCTACCAGCGCGTGCGCTAGGGTGTGTAGGCGATGGCGGTCTGCTGCTGTTCGCCGAGGCCGTCGATGCCGAGGCGCATGACCTGGCCGGGGCGCAGGTAGACGGGCGGCTTCTGGCCGAGGCCGACGCCGGGCGGGGTGCCGGTCGAGATGATGTCGCCGGGCTGCAGGCTCATGAAGCGGCTGACGTAGCTGACGAGGTGTGCGACGCCGAAGACCATGGTGCGGGTGGAGCCATCCTGGTACCGGTGGCCGTCGACTTCGAGCCACAGGTGCAGGTTTTGCGGGTCGGGGACTTCATCGGGGGTGACGAGCCAGGGGCCGATGGGGCCGAAGGTGTCGGCGCTTTTGCCCTTGACCCATTGGCCGGTGCCTTCGATCTGGAAGGCGCGTTCGGAAAGGTCGTTGACGACGCAGTAGCCGCCGACGCAGGAGAGTGCGTCGGCCTCATCGACGTAGCGTGCTTCGCGGCCAATGATGACGCCGAGTTCGACCTCCCAGTCGGTTTTGAGCGAGTTGCGCGGGATGATGACGTTGTCGTTGGGGCCGGTGATGGCGGAGGTGGCCTTCATGAAGAGGACGGGTTCGGCGGGAACGGCGGCGCCGGTTTCGGCGGCGTGGTCGGAATAGTTGAGGCCGATGCAGAGAAACTTGCCGACGCCGGCGATGCAGGGTCCGAGGCGGGGACTGCCTTCGACGAGGGGCAGGTCTTCGGGGTTGAGGCCGGCTAGTCCGGCGAGGGTATCGGGGGCGAAGATGCTGGCGTCGATTGCGGGGACGATGGCCGAGAGGTCGTGGAGTCTGCCTGCGTGGTCGAGGATGCCGGGGCGTTCGCTGCCGGGGTTGCCGTATCGTGCGAGCTTCATGCGATCTCCTGAAGTGGGGTTAGCAGTCGCCGGCAAGGACTTCGGCGAGGTGGACGGCACGGCGCGGGCTGTTCTGCCTGATCTGCTCGCGGCAGCTGAAGCCGTTGGTGACGATGAGGTCGCTGGGGCCGGCGGCGCGGACTGCGGGCAGCAGGGAGCGCTCGGCGAGGAGTTGCGAGACCGCGAACTTGTCGGCTTCGAATCCGAACGGGCCGGCCATGCCACAGCAGCCGGAGTCGAGCATGGTGACCTGGGCGCCGGTGGCTTCGAGGAGGCGGAGTTCGTCCTTCATGGTCATGAGGGCCTTCTGATGGCAGTGGCCATGGACGACGATTTTTTGTGAGGGATGGGGGGCCGGGGTCCAGCCGTTGGTGCTGCGGGCGAGCATCTCGCTGAGCATGATGGTCTGCCGGCTGAGACGGATAGCGCGCTCATCGGTGGGGAAGAAGTTGATGAGCTCGTCACGAAAGACGCTGGCGCAACTGGGCTCGAGCATGACGACGGGGATGCCGGCCATGATTTGCGGGGCGAAGTCGTCGAGGATTTTGAGGAGGTATGTGCGGGCTTCGTCGAGGAAGCCGAAGTCGTAGAGCGGGCGACCGCAGCAGACGTGCCTGCGCGGGACTTCGACGGCGTTGCCGGCGGCGCTGAGGACTTTGGCGGCGGAATGCAGTGCCTGCGGGTGGAAGTAGTTGTTCCAGGTGTCGGGCCAGAGCAGGACGGGGGTGCCGGGGTGTTCTTGCTGCTTGAAGGTGCGGCGGAAGTTGGTCGAGGCGAAGGCCGGCAAGTCGCGTTGCGGTGCGATGCCGAGAACTTTTTTGGCCAGGGAGGCGATGACGGGGACGCGCAGGGGCAGATTGGCAAGGGACGGCGCGTGCGAGGCAAGGCTTGCGAAGCGGTCCATGAAACCGAAGGCGTAGTGGTGCAGCGGGTGGGTGTGGCCGTCGAAGTAGTGGGCGAGGAACTCAGCCTTCCAGGTCGCCATGTCGACATTGACCGGGCATTCGGTCTTGCAGGCTTTGCAGGAGAGACAGAGGTCGAGAGCGTCCTTCACCTCTTCGTTGCGCCAGCCGTTTTTGAGGGTGTCGCCCTGCATTAGCTCCCAAAGCAGGTGGGCGCGGCCGCGGGTGGAGTGCTTCTCTTCGCGGGTTGCCATGTAGCTGGGGCACATGGTGCCGGAGTCGACCTTGCGGCAGGCGCCGACGCCGACGCAGCGTTCGGTTGCTTCGGAGAACGAGCCTTCGTTATGCGGGTATTGGAACCAGGTGCGGTGCTTTGCGCTGACGTAGCCGGCGCCGACGCGGAGGTTGTCGATCGGGTCGTAGACGGCGATGGGGTCGATGAGCTTGCCGGGGTTCATGCGGTTGAGCGGGTCCCAAAGGGCTTTGAATTCGCGGAAGGCGTCCATGAGTTCGGGGCCGAACATCTTGGGCAGGAGTGCGGCGCGGGACTGTCCGTCACCGTGCTCACCTGAGAAGGAGCCGCCGTACTTGAGGACGATGTCGGCGGCGTCTTCGATGAACTGCCGGTACTTGAGGACGCCGGCTTCGGTTTTAAGTTCGAAGCTGATGCGGAGGTGCACGCAGCCCTGGCCAAAGTGGCCGTACATGGGGGAGCGGTAGCCGTTGCGATGAATGAGGGTAAAGAGCTCGCGGAGGTAGGCGCCGAGCTTTTCGGGCGGCACGGCGGAGTCTTCCCAACCCTCCCAGCCGCTGGCTTCGCCGGGCACGAAGACGGAGGCGCCGAGGCCGGACTCGCGGACCTTCCAGACGCGGGCGGCTTCGGCGGCTGAGTAGAGGGCGACGGACGGGGGTTCGTCAAAGCGGGCGGCGGCGTCGACGAGCGCGGCGGCCATACGGTCGGCTTCGCCAGGGCTGTCGGCGCCGAACTCGCAGAGCAGGAAGCCGCGTCCGGCGGGGAGCAGCTTGACGTCGTCGACGACCAGGTTCTTGAGCTTCATGAAGTCGACCAGGACGCCGTCGAAGCCTTCGAGGCCGATGGGGTGAAAGGCGAGGACGGCGGGTACGTGGTCGGCGGCGATGAAGGCATCGCTGAAACCGAGCGCGACGAGGCGCCGGTGCTGCGGGCTTTTCTTGAGCTCGCAGATGGCTTCGAGGATGGTGACGCAGGTGCCTTCGGTGCCGACGAGTGCGCGGGCTACGTTGAAGCCGTTTTCGGGCAGCAGCTGGTCAAGGTTGTAGCCGGAGACGCGGCGTGGGATGTCGGGGAAGCGCTCGCGGACGAGGGTTGCGTAGCGGTCGCGCAGACTGCGGAGGCCGGCGTAGATCTCGCCCCGTCGGCCTCCGGCGGCGATGATGCGGGTGAGTTCGTCTTCGGGGGTGGGGCCGACGCGCATGCGGGTGCCGTCGTAGAGGAGGATTTCGAGGGCTTCGACGTTGTCGACGGTTTTGCCGCCCATGAGCGCGTGGACACCGCAGGAGTTATTACCGATCATGCCGCCGATGGTGCAGCGGCTGTGGGTTGCGGGGTCGGGCGCGAAGGTGAGCTCGTGCTTTTCGGCTTCGTCGCGGAGCGCGTCGAGCACGATGCCGGGCTGCACGCGGGCGGTGTGGGTTTCGGGGTCGAGCGCGAGGATATGGCGCATGTACTTTGAGAAGTCGAGCACGACCGCGACGTTGCAGCACTGTCCGGCGAGCGAGGTGCCGCCGCCCCGGGAGAGGACGGGCGCGTCGAACTCGCGGCAGGCGGTGATGGTGGCGATGACGTCGGCTTCGTCGCGCGGGATGACGAGACCGATGGGGACCTGGCGGTAGTTGGAGGCGTCGGTCGCGTAAAGGGCGCGGGAGGCGTCGTCGAAGCGAACCTCGCCGCGGATGGTGGCGCGGAGCCGGGCTTCGAGGCGGGAGGCGTCCGAGAACTTCTCGTGCGGGTGCTGCCGGGCGCGCAGGGCGGGGTCGTTGTTCAGGATCGAAAAGGGTGCTGTGGTCATTGCTGCTCTCGGCGGATGCTGCTTCTGAGAGAGTATAGGTTGCGGGCGGTAGGATGGTCCGGGGGGGCTCCCTGGACCGAGCTGAGAGCCGGTTAGAACGGAGACGGATGCAGGATCAGGCGGGTCAGTACGCGGTTTATCCGACCCTTCGGGGGAAGCTTGTCGTGGTGACGGGCGGGGCTAGCGGCATTGGGGCGGCGATTGTCGAGGGGTTTGCGCAGCAGGGGGCGAGGGTCGTTTTTCTTGATCTCGACCGGGATGCCGGTGAGGTGCTGGTGGCTCGACTCGATCTGACTGCGGTGGGTTTTCGCGCCTGCGATCTTGCGGACATCGCGGCCTTGCAGAGCACGATGGCGGCGGTGATTGAGGAGCACGGCGCGGTGGATGTGCTGGTCAACAACGCGGGCAATGACACGCGGCACGAGGTTGCGGAGGTGACGCCGGCTTCGTGGGATCAGTCGATTGCGGTGAACTTGAAGCATCAGTTTTTCATGTGCCAGGCAGTGTTGCCCGGGATGCGGCAGCAGGGGCACGGGTCGATCATCAACATGAGCTCGATTGGCTGGATTATTCCTTCGACGAGCCTGCCGATTTACGTGACGGCGAAGGCGGGGATCGTCGGGATGACGCGGACGCTGGCGCATGAGGTGGGAGCGGACAATATCCGCGTGAACTGCATTCTGCCTGGGGCGATCGAGACGGCACGGCAGCGGCAGCTCTGGTACACGGAGGAGTACATGGCGCAGATCATGAAGGCGCAGGCGCTGAAGCGGACGATTCTGCCCGAGGATGTGGCGCGGCTGACGCTGTTCCTTGCGGCCGAAGACAGCTCCGCAATTACGGGGCAGAGCCATGTGATCGATGGCGGCTGGGTTTAGGGTCCGGGCGTCACCTTGGTAGACTGGAAGGGTGAAGATAGCCCTGGCCCAGGTCAATCCTACGGTTGGTGATTTCGTAGGGAACACGCGGAAGATTCTGGAGTTCGCCGAGCGCGGTGCGACGGACGGAGTGGACCTGGTGATCTTTCCGGAGCTCGCGGTCTGCGGGTATCCGGCGGCGGATCTGCTCGAAAAAAGGGCGTTTGTGGCGCGGGCGGCGCAGGCTCTTGATGAGGTGTGTGCTTGGACCAGCGAGCCGGGGCGGCCGGCGATCCTGTGCGGTGGCGTGCTGCCGGTCGAGGGGTCGTCAGAAGGCAAATCAGTTCGCAACGTCGCGGTGCTGATGCAGGCGGGCAGGGTGTTGGCGACGCAGGCGAAGACGCTGCTGCCGTTTTATGACGTCTTCGACGAACAGCGGTATTTTGAGCCGGCGGCGACACAGAGCCTGTCGGAGATTCGGACGGCTGCAGGCGAAGCGCCGCTGGCGGTCACCATCTGCGAGGATGCGTGGAACGACAAGGGCTACTGGCCGCGGCGTCTGTACCGGATCGATCCGGTGGAGCGCTTGATGGACGGCTGGGGCGGCCTGGCTCCGGAGCTGGCCGGGCAGGCGCGGGTGATCGTGAACCTGTCGGCGTCCCCTTACTGGCAGGGTAAACGCGGAGTTCGTCAGGAGATGCTGGGGGCGCTGGCAAAGCGGCACGGGGCCTTCGTTGCGATGTGTAACCAGGTGGGGGGAAACGATTCGCTGATCTTTGACGGGAGCTCGCTGGCGGTGGGGCCGGGGGGCGAGGTGATCGCGCAGGGTGCTTCGTTTGCCGAGGACTTCGTGGTGTTCGATACGGCGGCTAGGGCGGAGGGGATCAAGCCGGAGGCCGTGGATGAGGGCTCCTTCGAGGTGAAGGCGACGTGGGATGCGCTGGTGCTTGGAACGCGTGACTACGTGCGCAAGTGCGGGTTCAGCAAGGCGCTGATCGGGTTAAGCGGCGGCATCGATTCAGCGCTTGTGGCAGCGATCGCGGTCGAGGCGCTGGGGGCAGAGAACGTGATGGGCGTGGGGATGCCGAGCGGCTTCTCGTCCACGGGGTCAAAGGATGATGCGCGCGACCTGGCTGCGCGGCTGGGGATCCGGTTTGAGCTGCTGGCGATCCACGACGGGTACGAGACGTTGATGAAGACGCTTGAGCCGTTGTTTGCGGGGACGGAGTTCGGGCTGGCAGAGGAGAACCTGCAGTCGCGGCTGCGCGGCGTGCTGCTGATGGCGCTGTCGAACAAGTTTGGTGCGCTGGTGCTGACGACGGGCAACAAGAGCGAGATGTCGGTGGGGTACAGCACGCTGTACGGCGATATGGTCGGGGCGCTGGCGGTAATTGGCGATGTGATGAAGCTGCGGGTGTATGCGCTGAGTCGCTATGCCAATCGCGAACGTGAGATCATTCCGGAGTCGACGATGACGAAGGCGCCGAGCGCGGAGTTGCGGCCGGAGCAGAAGGATACGGATTCGTTGCCGCCCTATGAGGTGCTTGATCCGATCCTCGAGGCGTATGTGGAACGATACTGCTCCGCCGAGCAGATTGCGCGCGACCAGGGTGTGGACCTTGAACTGGTGCGGCAGGTGCTGAAACTGGTGGAGCGCAGTGAGTACAAACGGCAGCAGGCGGCGCCGGTGCTGAAGGTGACGCGCAAAAGTTTCGGTACGGGGCGGCGGTTTCCGATCGCCGTCAAATACCAGGTTTGAAAATCAGCAGGGCTGCGAAGGCAGCAGAAGGATGGAACGATTGAAGCAGGCTTTACATGTAGCAACGACGGTACTGGCGCTGGGAATCTCCGGCGTTGCGATGGGACAGGCGACTCCGGTAATCGTTCCGCCACCGGCAAAGGCGCCGGCAGCAGCGCCGGCCAAGCCGTTGCAGCTTCACTCGCTTTCGCCGGACACGGTGGCTGATCCGTTTCCTCCGGTGAACCCGAAGTACTTCACGGCTGAGGCGCCGACGGTCGCGACGGTGGACAGCTATCTCCACGTAATGCTGGGGTACGATGCGAACCGCATCTGGCGGGTGGTTGCAATCCAGAAGACACCGGCGGTCGGGGTGGCGAAGGTGACGGCGCTGGTTTCTGAGAAGACACCGAATGCCAAGGTGCAGCAGGCTGTATTCTTCACGTTGCCCGATGGCAAGCATCTGATCGCGGATAACTCGGGCGTGCTGCCGTTTGGCGCGCAGCCTTATGCGGAGTACCGCTCGGAGCTGCAGGCACGCGCGGATGGGCCGCATGTGGGAGCCGAAGGCAAGGAGCTGATGCTGGTGGAGTTTTCGGACCTGCAGTGTCCGCATTGCAAGGACGCGCAGGCAGTGATGAAGCGGCTGGAGGCGGACTTTCCGCAGGCGCGGGTGGTGTACCAGAGCTATCCGCTGACGGAGATCCATCCGTTTGCGTTTGAGGCGGCGGCTTACGGCGTTTGCATCGAGAAGAAGAGCACGGCGGCGTACATGACGTACGCGCAGGCCGTATACGACACGCAGGCGCAGCTTACCCCCGAGGCCGGAGCGAACACTCTGAAGGCCGCGGTAACGAAGGCAGGCGGCGACTCGGCGGCGGTGGCGACCTGTGCGGATTCCGCTGAGACGAAGGCTGCAGTGAATAGTTCGTTGAAGCTGGGGCAGGATGTTTCCGTTGACCAGACTCCGACCTTGATGGTGAATGGACGGTCGATGCCGCTGGCCGGGATCCCTTATGAGACGCTGCGTCAGGTTATCGTTTACCAGGCCGGGCTGGACGGGGTGAAGACTTCGCCCGCGAGCGCTTTGGCGCCGCCTGCTGCTGCTCCAGGGAATACAACGGCGCCTTCGGTTCCGGCTGCACCACAGAACTAGTCTCAGATTCTGCACCGTACGCGGGCCGCTCGAACGATCGCAGATGGGCGATTGCTTCGGCGGCCCGTTCGCGCAGCTGGACGAGTTCTTCGGGCTTCTTTTTGCGCAGGGTGTTGTAGGGCATCTGCAGGCGGAAGTTGCTCGAAAGCGTGGCTTCATTGCGCTCGAGGAACGTCCAGTAGAGCGCGGTGAAGGGGCAGGAGCCTTCGCCAATGGACCGCTTCGGGTCGTACTGGCAGTGGCCGCAGAAGTTCGACATTCGGTTGATGTAGGCGGCGCCGGAGACGTAGGGCTTGGTGGCGGTGAGGCCGCCGTCGGCGTAGGTGGCCATGCCGAGCACGTTGGGCTCGACGACCCAGTCGTAGGCGTCGACGTAGGCGAACCAGAACCAGTCGGTAAGCTCGCGTGGCGAGAAGCCGCAGAGGTTGGCAAGGTTCGAGAGGACCATGAGCCGGGTGATGTGGTGCGACCAGCCCTCTTCGATGACCTGAGCGACGACGGTATCCATGCAGTGAAGACCTGACTTTGCGCCCCAGTAGACGGCCGGGAGCGGCAGGCTGGCGCCGAGGGCGGAAGGGGTGGCGCCGGTGTATTGTGCTGCCTCGGCGTAGGCTGCGCGAGCCTCGGGGGTCTGGTCGGGAGAAGGTTCCTGAAGGACTCTGCGCTTCTCCTGCGGGATGTGGCCGGCGAGGAGTCGGTAGCCGTCGGTCTGTTCGTGCAGGTGCCGCATGAACTCACGCCAGCCGAGGAGCTGACGGATGAAGCCTTCGGCGGAAGCCATGGGAACGGTGCCTTCGGCGGCGAGTGCGGCGACATCGCGGATGAGGTCGATGGCGAGGAGGCGGCCGAGGTTCAGGAGCACGGAGGTCTTGGAGTGGAAAAGCTGGGCTTCGTCGTCGCGCATGGCATCTTCGAAGCGGCCGAAGTGGGCGAGGGCGTGGTCCAGGAAGAAGCGCCAGAAGAGGTCGCAGTCGGGCTGGGTGCAGGGCAGGTTGAAGTTGGCAGTCGAGCCGAAATGATGTGCGTAGGTCTCGTCGACAAGGGCGATGACCTCCTGGGTGATGGCGTCGGGTGCGAAGGTAGGGAAGCGTGGAGCGGGGACCTCGCCCTTATAGGGGTTGCGGTTTTCGGCGTCGAAGGAGTAGCGGTCGCCGATGGGTTTGCCGCTGTGCATGAGGATTTTGGTTTGCTGGCGCATGCGACGGTAGAAGCGGTCCATCACGTAGGACTTGCCGGGCTGGAAGGGGCCGTAGACGGCGAGGAAGTCTGCGCTGGTTGAGGCCCAGGTGGTGTCTTCGACGTAAGTGAGCTGGAGGCCTTGCTTGACTGCGTGGCTCAGGTCGAGGCGGAGTTCGCGTTCTGCGGGTGTCATGACAGCGAGTGCGGGGAGCTTTTGTTGCTGCTGAAGTTTTAGCAGAGCCGTGCCATGGGACTCGGGCGTCCAGTGGTAGAGCACGCTGACGCCGCGGGCGGCCTGCTCGAGCGCGAAGTGGCGCATGTTGCTGATGAGGACGACGAGCTTCTTTTTGTGATACGGACGTCGCAGGGCCTTGGCGGTGGACTCGACGATGACGATGCCGGTCTCTTCGGCGGGCTGCTCGGTGAGCGGGCCGGTGCGGTCGGTGTAGCGGTCGTAGGGGATGTAGATCCAGCGGCGGTGCTTGAGGTCGGCGGCAGTAGGAGCTGCGGCGGCGATGGACTGGGCGAAGAGGCTCATGTTGCAGTTTGGATGCCGGGGATGGGCCGGCGGAAACGAGGCGGCTGAGCGTGTTGCAGGTGCAATCAATGGCTGGCTGTTTCTTTTGATTGCGTAAGGTGGCGGTGGTTGAAGTAATGGTGTTGCTGAGGCTTGGTGATTCGCAGGTAGACTTCTGCCGCTCCCAGCATGCCGAGCGCCGGCGCGACGAAGTAGATCCAGAGGGCAGTGTAGACGTGTGCGAAGACCGCCGAGCCGACGGTGCGCGCAGGGTTGATGCTGAAGCCTGAGACCGGCGCGAGGAAGAGGATGTAGCTGGCGATGAGGAAGCCGACAAGGTAGGTCGTAAAAGGCGCCAGGCGTGGGCGATTTGAGGTGATGAGCACGGTGGACATCAGGAGTCCGGCCATAAGGGTTTCGGCGGCGAAGGCGGCGGCGGAACCACCGAGGCCGGGAATGGTGACGGCGTAGTCAACCTGCGGGCTGGCGATGACCGGGCCGAGGATGAGGGCGGCTATGCCGACCCCGGCGATGGCTCCGAGGAATTGAAAGACGATGTAGAAGGTGGCGTCGTAACCGCCGATTTTACCCAGACGATAAAAGGTGAGGGTGATCGCCGGGTTGAAGTGTGCGCCGCTGGCCCTGCCGGGCGGGGACTTGATGATAGCGATGGCGGTGAGCGCCATGGCGATGCCCATGGCGGCTCGCGCAAGCCAGGGGTTGTGAGGGTGGGTGAAGAGCAGGGCGGTGAAGAGGCAGGCCGAAATCATGAAGGTGGCGAGCTCGGCGGCTTCGTAGAAATACAAGATCTTCATAGAGGCAATGCAAATGCGCCCCGGATCGCGGCGGCGACCATTTCGCAGGATGCCGGACGCTGCGCGTGTTTAGAGGATGGTGGAGAGTTCGTGGATGGTGTGGGCAATCTCGTCGTCGCTTGTGTAAAAGTGCGGGGCGATGCGGACGCCGGCGCCGGGGCGGAAGTCAACCAGGATCTGGCGGCGCCCGAGTTCGGCAACGATGGCGCGGCCGTCGGTATCGGGGACGCCGAGGATGACGGCGCCGCCGCGTGCTTCGGGGTCGCGGGGGCTGCGGACGGTGAGGCCGGCAGCGTCGGCGAGAGCGATGAGGTGCTGGGTCTGGCGCTGGGATTTCTCGCGGATCACGGGGACACCGATCTCATTGACGATCTCGTAGCCCGAGCGTGCGGAGTACATGGCGGGGACATTGGGAGTGCCATTGAGGAAACGGTGGATGTCGGGCGCGTAGGCAATCGGGCCGTTGGCGAACTCGAAGGGATGCTCGTGCGCGGCCCAGCCGATGGCCGAGGGTTTAAGCGCAGCGTCGAGGTCAGCCCGGACGTAGAGATAGCCGGCGCCGGGCCCGCCGAGCAGCCATTTGACTGAGCCGCCAACGGCGAAATCGACGCCGAGCGCGGTGACATCGAGTGGGACGATGCCGGCGGACTGATAGACGTCGGCCACGATGTAGGCGCCGACTTCGTGAGCGCGTTTGGTGATGGCTTCGAGGTTCTGCAGAGCGCTTGAGCGAAAAGCCACGTGCGAGATGCTGACCAGCAGGGTGCGCTCGTCGATGGCGGCGAGGATGGCTTCGAGCGGGACGGTGAGCCCGTCGGTGGAGGGGACAGAGACGATCTCGGCGCCCTGGCCTTCGAGTGCGTGGTAGATGTAATCGTTCGAGGGGAAGTTAAGCCCGTCGGTGACGAGCTTGTTGCGTTTGCCGGACCAGTTGAAGCAGGAGGTGATGATGGTCTGGCAGATGGAGACGTTCTGGTGCATGACGACGCGGCCTTTGGGTGCGCAGATGATCGAGCCGATGAGGTCGCCGCAGGTGACTGGCATCTCCCACCAGCCTTCGTCCCAGGCGCGAATGCCGCGTGTGGCCCAGGTGTTGGTGAACTCGGCGAGCGCGGTCTGAGCGCGGCGCGGCATCGGCCCGAGCGAGTGGCTGATCATGTAGGTGGTGTGTTCAAGGATGGGAAACTCTTTGCGCCAGGATAGGAGCGGATCTTGATGAGTCATAGGATTTTCTCTGCTAAGGGTTGGGATGCGGGCAGGGCGCGACCGCGACGTATCGCATAGGCGAGCGAGAGCACAAGAAGAAACGGGATGCCGTAGATGAGAGTAGGACGGAAGGCGTTGGTGAAGAGCGTCGTGAGGAGTGCGGCGAGCATGAGTGCGGCACCGGCGAGCGAGGTCCAGGGGTAGCCCCACATGCGGAAGGCAAGCTGCGCGGAGGGGTTGAGGCGGCGGAAGTTGAGGTGGGTGACGAAGATCATGAACCAGGTGAACATGGGGCCGAACATCGAGATCGCAAGCATGAGCAGGAACGAGCGGTCGTGGTAGAGGACGTTGAGCAGAGCGGCTAACGCGATGCCGAGGGTCGAGATGAGCAGGGCGACCAGTGGGACGCCGTGCCGGCTGAGGACCCCGAGGCGGGCGGGCGCGAAGCCGGCGCGGGAGAGTGAAAAGAGCATGCGGGTGGTGATGTAGAGCTGGCTGTTCATCGCGGAGAGGGCGGCGATGAGGATGATGAAGTTGACGACGCCGGCGGCTCCGGCGATATGCGTGCGCTCGATGACCGTGACGAAGGGGGATTGCGTGGCGCCGGAGGCGTTTGCGTTCCAGGGGACGATGGCGAGCACGAGCGCAAGGGTGAGGAGATAGAAGAGGACGAGGCGCAGCATGGTGGCGCGGAAGGCATGGACGATGGCGCGTTGAGGGTCGGCTGCTTCGCCGGCGGCAACGGCGATCATCTCGATGGAAAAGTAGCTGAAGAGCGCGACGAGCACGGCCAGCCAGGTGCCGGAGAGGCCCCTGGGGAAGAAGCCACCGAAGGCGATGTAGTTGTGGAAGCCGATGTCTCCATGGTGGGGTGCGGCGAAGACGACCCAACTGCCGAGCAGCAGGAAGACGACGATGGCAGAGATCTTGAGGGCGGAGAAGCCGTACTCAACGGTACCAAAGAGGCGGACGTTGAAGGCGTTGATCAGGACGAGGGCGGCGGTGAAGATCATTATCCAGAGCCAGCCGGGGACGGTGGGGAACCAGAACCGCATGTAGACGGCGATAGCGGTGACCTCTGTGCCGAGCGCGAAGACGACGCCGGCCCAGTAGGCGAAGCGGACGAGGAAGCCGGCGAGCGGCGAGAGGTAAAATTCGGCCCACGCGCCGAAGGAGCCAGAGGTGGGATGGGCGACGGTCATCTCGGCCATAGCGCCCATCAGGAGCAGCGTGATGACGGCGCCGATGGCGTAGCTGACCAGGACCGAGGGGCCGGCGAAGCTGATGGCGAAGCCCGAGCCGAGAAAGAGGCCAGTGCCTATGGCGCCGCCGATGGCGATCATCGAGAGCTGGCGGGCGGAGAGGCTGCGGTTCAGGCCCTGCTCCCGCTCGGTGATGGTGTCAAACGATGGCGCGGGCGGGCGAGGGGTTGGGGGCATTCTGGGATGAGTCTAACCCGAGCGGCGGGGCATGGCGGGCAGCGGGTTGATGTGGGAGGATGTTGTTGGCATGTTTCGAATCACCGGCTCGCGATTCAAATGAGCCGGCGCCCGGCATGGAGTAACTGAGGCAGAGGGAGCGGCGGATGACAGTTCCGGGAATGAGACTTTTTTTTGCGGGTGCGATCCTGATCGGTTGCGTGGCCTGCCCTTCTTGGGGACAGGAGGGTACTGCTCCGGTGGCACCGCCGGCTGCTGCGACACCTGACGCATCCGCACCGTTGTCGGTTCCGGCGGCCGAGGGAAAACAAGGCAACAAGAAGGGCGCCTACACCGGGCCCAAGACGATCATCGTTCTGCCGCCCACGCCGATGCTGGATGAAAATGGCGAGCAGCGCAAAGATCCGCAGGGCGCACCGCTGTTCAACCCGGGGACGCAGCAAAAGCGGGACAAGCATGGCAACCCGGAGTTCGATGACGCGGGCAAACCGGTCATGCAGACGGCGAACGACCTCGGCTATAACGAGAACGGAAAGAAGATCAAGGCGGAGAAGGAGAAGGCGCAGAAATCAATTTCGACCACGATTCAACGCGGGACCTATACGGTCGACGGGCTGACGGCGAAGGCCGGGCTGAACTACGAAATCAGCGACCTGCGGTATGTCTATTTCTATGTGCCATGGATCGGGGTGACCGTGGTTTCGCATTCGCCATTTCCGGGTGCAAAGGAACAAAAGGACGGGTTCAATGACCGGACGCTGACGGTAACGGTTGAAGATCAGGTGCTGCAGCTTACCTCCGATGCGCGGCTGTTGGGGAAGAAGCCGGAGTCGGCGTATGTGCTGGTGGATCGCAATTTCAGGCTGGCGTCGAAGTCTCCCGCTTTCGGGTTCGGGTCGACTCTCCATTCACCGTACATGTGGCCGCCTTCAAAGGACAATGAGGTACTGAAGGAGGCGGCGTCTGCCCCACCTTTGCCGGTGAACCTGCGCGAGGGGGCGGTCGACCAGGCTTGTCCGGAGGGCCAGGCGCGGCCGGCTGCGCAACCCGGCGACGCGGACGGGAAGCTCGCGCCCTGCAGGGCCGTGGCTCCGCATAAGGACGTCAAGCAATGACTCCCGGCGCATCGAAAGGGGACGAGTAGCCTCGGGCCTATTAGGATGAAGCGATGGCAGCCGATCCGAATGTGGTGATTAGGAATCTTGAAGAGCTGCGTGCGCTCACGGGTAATGCCGAGGGCGCGCAGCGTGTGGCGTGGACCGACACATGGCTTGAGGCGAGGCGCTGGTTCGAGGCGAAGCTGAAGGCGATGCCATTTCCGGTGGAGCACCATTACGACGCAGCAGGAAACGGCTGGGCTACACTCGCTGGCGAGTCGGCAAAGACGCTCATTCTTGGGAGCCATCTCGACTCAGTTCCGAACGGCGGATGGCTTGATGGATGCCTCGGTGTGCTGGCGGGGCTCGAGGTCTTGACATCAATCGCTCAGCATACCAACGGGCGGCCGCCGATGACGGTGCGGCTGGTCGACTTCGCGGATGAAGAGGGCGCGCGGTTCGGGCGAAGTCTTTTCGGGTCTTCCGCGTCTGCGGGACGGCAGTCGATTTGCGCCGATCGCGGACGCATCGATAAGGATGGCGTGCGGTACGAGGACGCGCTCGCACGGTGCGGAGTCGCGATCGATCGGATCGGCGACGCGTCTAGCGAACTGCAGGATGCGGCCGCGTATCTTGAGCTGCACATCGAACAGGGACCGGTGCTCGAGGGTCTGCGAAAGCCGCTTGGCGCGGTATTGGGGACCAAGGGTGTCGAACGCTGGGCGGTCAGCTTCAACGGCCAGGAGGCGCACTCCGGTTCAACCCCGATGAAGGTGCGCAAGGACGCGCTCGCCGCCGCGGCTCGCTTCGCGCTCGAGACGCGGACGATCGCCATGCGGCATGCGGATGCCGTGGCAACGGTTGGATCGGTGAAGACATTCCCCGGGATTGTGACGGCGGTGGTTGGGCGATGTGAGCTGACGCTCGACATGCGGGACCTCGATGCCGCCGTTCTACAGGGAATGCTAAGTCAGGCGCGTGCCGCGAGCGAGCAGTTTGCCGCCGAGGAAGGCTGCACGGTGGAGTGGGCAAAGATCTGGAACATCGAGCCGTTGCCCTTTGATTCAGTGCTGATAGGCCTCTGCGAGGGTGCAATCGAGGAGACTGCTGGGGTATCGCATCGGCTCCCTTCAGGGCCACTGCACGATGCTGCAGAGATTGCGCGTGCCGGGGTGCCGACCGTGATGATGTTCGTGCAATCACTGAATGGCCTTAGCCATAATCGCGCGGAAGACACGCGTCGTGAAGACCTTGCGCTGGCGGTGCAGGCGTTTGAGAGGCTGGCGGAGAAAACCATGGGGATGCTCGCTTTGTGATCGAAATCTCCTGATGATGGTGCATACTAGCCTCTCCTTCTTTGCTTGATGCCAGTGGGGGTAGCAGCGGCCTATGAACGATCGATTGGAGTGGAGCGCACCCGGGTCGGCGGAGATCGCTGCGCGGTTTGGCGAACTGTATCCGCCGCTGACCGCACAGGCTGCAGTCGCCGAGGCGAATCGCTGCCTGTTCTGCTTCGATGCTCCCTGTATGCAGGCTTGCCCGACGCATATCGATGTGCCGGGCTTTATCAAGAAAATCGTGAGCGGCAATCTTGCGGGATCGGCGAAGACGATCCTCGACGCCAATATTCTAGGCGCGAGCTGCGCACGGGTCTGCCCGGTCGAGGTGTTGTGCGAGGGCGCATGCGTGATGCAACACTACAATCGCGTGCCGATCGAGATCGGACTTTTGCAGCGTCATGCCATGGACGCGTTTGCGAATTCTGGACTCCCGCTGCCGTTTTCGGTCAGGGAGCCTACGGGCTGGTCGGTTGCGTTGCTCGGAGCGGGGCCGGCATCGCTTGCGTGTGCGGCTGAACTGCGGCGGCGCGGGATTGCTGCGAGGCTTTACGATGCGAAGCCGCTGCCCGGTGGCCTGAATACTTATGGGGTTGCCGAATACAAGCTGCCGCTGACCGAGAGCCTGCGCGAGATTGCGTTGCTGCGCGGGCTGGGGGCTGAATTTCACTTTGACGAATGGGTCGATGCGCAACGATTGGCGCAGCTCGAGCAGGAGCACGATGCGATCTTTGTGGGCATCGGCATGGGACCCATTCACAAGCTTGGCCTGTCCAACGAAACTCTACCTGGAGTGACAGACGCGCTTGATTTGATTGCTGACTACAAAACCGGAGCGCTCACTTCGCTCACGGGGAACGTGGTCGTCATTGGGGCGGGCAACACGGCTATCGATGCGGCGATTGCAGCGGTGAGGCTGGGGGCGGGCGAGGTCTACCTTGTCTACCGCAGAGGTCGCGAGCAGATGTCGGCGTTCGCATTCGAGTTTGAACATGCGCAGCGTGAGGGCGTGAAGTTTTTATGGAACCTGCAGCCAGCGGCCATCTGCGGTAGCGACCACGTCGAAGCAATTGAATTGAGGCCTTGTGACAGTGCCGCGCAGCGGATGCGGGTGGAATGCGCGACCATCGTGCTGTCGATTGGACAGGCGCCGCAACCGGACTTTCTCCCCGGGGTACTGCGGGAACAGGGACGCATCATGATCGACCGGGCGACGGGACAGACTTCGAACGCGAAGTATTTCGCCGGTGGAGACTGCTCCAACGGAGGCCGTGAGGTGGTGGATGCGGTCGCTGACGGAAAGCGCGCGGCGCTCGGAATTGCCGACTGGCTCGAAAACAAGTCCGTGGTGCCGCATGGCTAAGCCGACGCTCGCTACGACGTTCGCGGGAATTCCTTGTCTCAATCCGTTCTGGCTTGCCAGCGCACCGCCGACCAACACAGGCGAGCAAATCATGCGTGCCTTCAACGCGGGATGGGGAGGGGCCGTGTGGAAAACGATCGGTGAGCCGATTACCAATGTCAGTTCGCGCTACTCGTCCATTGACCTCGCGGGCGTGAAGATGATGGGCTTGAACAACATCGAACTCATCTCGGATCGTCCAATCGAGACGAACCTTCGCGAGATTGCCGAGGTGAAGCGCCGGTATCCGAAGCATGTGGTGATTGCTTCTTTGATGGTCGAGAGCACTCGCGCAGCGTGGCACGATATCGTCGCGCGCACCGAGGATGCCGGAGCTGATGGGCTCGAACTCAACTTCGGCTGTCCGCATGGCATGAGCGAGCGCGGCATGGGCTCCGCGGTGGGGCAGGTGCCGGAGTACTGCGAGCAGATCACGGGCTGGGTAAAGGAGCGGTCGCGTACCCCGGTAATCGTCAAGTTGACACCGAACATTTCGGATGTTCGCATGCCGGCTCGAGCCGCAAAGCGTGGCGGAGCAGATGCGTTGTCGGCTATCAACACGATCAACTCGATTACGAGCATCGATCTTGACACGTTTGTTGCACAGCCAAACGTCGATGGCAAAAGCTCGCATGGTGGGTATTGCGGGCCAGCCGTGAAGCCGATCGCGCTGAACATGGTGCAGCAGATCCTCGCCGATCGTGAGGCAGCGCTGCCGCTGTCGGGGATCGGCGGCATCGCGAACTGGAAGGACGCCGCGGAGTTCATCCTGCTTGGCTGCGGCAATGTGCAGGTATGCACCGCGGCGATGCACTATGGATTTCGCATCGTCGAAGATATGGCGGATGGCCTGCTGAATTGGATGGCTTCGAAGGGCTTTGCGACGCTCGACGATTTTTGTGGACTGGCGCTGCCGAATATACGCGAATGGCGCGAGTTGAACCTGAACTATAAGGTCGTGGCGACGATCGACGCGGACCGCTGTATCGGCTGCCAGCTTTGCTATACGGCCTGCTGGGACGGGGCGCATCAATGCATCCACCTGGACCGCGTGGGGATGCCCAATACGGCTACGACACCGGCGATGGTCGTGAACCTGAGTGCACGAGCGATCACTGTGACACCTGTTTCGAAGCTGGACAACGCGGCTGGTGCGCAAAGCGTTGGAACTCCGCTGGCTCGTGTGCCACGCGTTGATGAGCATCATTGCGTGGGCTGCAACCTGTGCTCTCTGGTCTGTCCTGTGGACGGATGCATCACGATGCAGGAGGTGCCGAACGGACTGGCACCGCAGACGTGGGAGCAGCGAGGAGCGGGAAGACTTCAGTCATAGCGTAACAAGGAGCAGGCAATGGGCATCCTCATCCAACACGGCGTGGTGGTCAATGCGGGCGGGACCGGGCAGGCAGATGTGTTGATCGGCGGCGAGACGATCGTCGAGGTAGCGCCCGGGATTGCGCCTGCAAACCATACCTTGGTCGATGCGATGGGTCTGCTCGTGATGCCGGGTGGGATCGACGTACACACTCATCTCGATATGCCGTTTGGCGGCACGACTTCGGCCGATGACTATGAGACAGGAACCCGGGCTGCGGCGATCGGCGGCACAACGATGGTGATTGACTTTGCGCTGCAGGCAAAGGGCGGTACGATGCGCGAGGCGTTCGACGTATGGCGCGCCAAGGGTGAGGGTAAGGCGTGCGTGGACTACGGCCTGCACATGGCGGTGACCGACCTTGGGCCGGGACTTGAAGCACTCGCGGAGATGGACGAAATGGTGAAGGAGGGCATCCCTTCCTTCAAGCTCTTCATGGCTTACCCCAATGTGCTGATGATCGATGATGGGCTGATGTTCCGCGTCATGGAACGTGCCGCTGCACTGAACGCGCTATGCCTGATTCATGCGGAAAACGGCAGTGTAATCGATGTCGTCGTGGCCGAGTATCTTGCGGCAGGTAAGACTGCTCCGCACTTCCACGCACTCAGCCGAAGCGTGTTGGCTGAAGCGGAGGCCACCCACCGCGCGATCGCGATCGCCGAGATGGCCGGCGCCGCGGTCTATATCGTTCACCTGTCGAACGAAGATGCGTTGCGGGAGTTGCTCGCTGCGCAGGCGAGGGGAGTGCGGGCGCTCGCCGAAACCTGCCCGCAGTATCTGGTGCTGTCGCTTGAGGCGCAGATGCCGGGGCACTCTTGGGATGAGGCCAAGTTCGTCTTCACGCCACCGCTGCGGGAGAAACGAAATCAGAAGCCTCTGTGGGATGCGCTGGCAAGCGGCGCGCTTTCCGTGGTCTCGACCGACCACTGTCCCTTCCGGTTTGCCGATCAAAAAACGCTTGGCCGTGATGACTTCACGAAGATTCCAAACGGTGGACCCGGCATAGAAAACCGCCTGCAGCTCCTGTGGCATTTCGGAGTCAACGCAGGGGTGATCTCGCCCGAACGGTTTGTGCAACTGGCCGCGGCAGAACCCGCACGGATCTTTGGCCTGACTCGTAAGGGTGCCATCGCACCCGGCATGGACGCCGACATTTTGCTGTGGGACCCATCGGCTGAGTACACCATCGAAGCGGCCACGCAGGCGATGGCAACCGACTACAACATGTTTGAAGGCTGGAAGGTTCGCGGCAATGCTCACCGTGTCTTTTCGCGAGGGGCGCAGGTCGTCAGCCACGGCAGATTCACCGGTTCGACCGGGCACGGCCGATTTGTAAAGCGTACGGCCAATGCCGGAGGATTTGCTTGATTACTCCAACCTCCCTGACCAACGATGATCTCGCGCCGACCACTCCTGCTCAGCGGACGTGGACCACTTACAACTACATCGCGTTGTGGTTCTCCATGTCGATGGAGATTACGACCTACATGCTGGCTTCATCTTTGATTGCCGGCGGCATGAACTGGTGGCAGGCAGTCGGCACAATCCTGCTCGGCAATCTCATCGTGCTCATCCCGATGCTGCTGAACGCGCACGCCGGCGCGAAGTACGGCATCCCGTTCCCGGTCTTCGTGCGCGCGAGCTTCGGCACACGCGGAGCGAACGTCCCGGCCATGCTGCGTGCGGTCGTAGCATGTGGATGGTTCGGGATTCAGAGCTGGATCGGCGGTCAGGCAATCGCCGCGATGATCGCTGTTCTGTGGCCGCAGACTCTGCACTCGCCCGTCGTGACCTGGTCAAGCTTCCTCGGGTTTTGGCTGCTCAACATGGTTATCGTATGGAACGGTGTGGAATCGATCCGTTTTCTCCAGAGCTTTTCGGCGCCCTTCATGCTCGTGATGTCACTAGCCTTGCTGGTGTACATGCACACGAAGGCGGGCGGCTTCGGTCCAATGCTGTCGGCGCCCGCTCACTTTACGTCGACTGCAGCGTTCTTGAAATTCTTCATCCCGTCGCTGACGGCAATGGTCGGCTACTGGGCTACGCTGTCGCTAAACATCCCGGATTTCACCCGCTATTCGAAGTCACAGGAATCGCAGATCGTAGGACAGGCCTTCGGACTGCCCGTGGCCATGACTCTCTACAGCTTCATTGGCATCGCATGCACGTCGGCTTCAATCGCCGTCTTCGGCACCGCAGTCTGGTCGCCGATCGAACTCATCGGACGTTTTCATCAGCCCCTCGTCGCGTTCGTTGCGTTGATCGCGATCCTGGTGGCGACCCTGAACGTCAACCTCGGTGCCAACGTTGTCTCGCCGTCCAACGACTTTTCGAACCTTGCCCCGCGGCTGATCAGCTTCCGGACCGGCGGCCTCGTCACCGGCTTCCTGGGCCTCGCCATGATGCCTTGGAAGCTGATGTCAACCTTCGGCAGTTACGTATTCGGATGGCTGGTAGGCTATTCCGCCCTGCTTGGCCCCGTTGCCGGGATTATGGTCGCTGACTATTTCCTGATCCGCCGCACACGCCTGGACCTCTACTCGCTCTATCACCGTGGCGGCCCTTATGAGTACCGACGTGGTGTCAATCCGCGAGCGCTGATCGCTCTTGTAGTCGGCATTGTTGTTGCGCTCATAGGCCTGATCGTCCCCGCTCTGCGACCTCTTTACGACTACGCGTGGTTCGTCGGATTCTTTCTCTCAGCAACGATTTACTATCTGGCGATGCTGGGTGCAGGCGTCATGAAGATTGAACCCCTAACCCCGAACCCAGAGACGGGCGAGCACCCCTACGCCTGAAGTCTGCCGTTGGATTCGACCATGTGGAGAGAAATGCAGGGACACTTCACCTCGAGGCTTGTAATCCGATCCATATTCCTGTAACAAAGAAACACCACAAAAAAATAAGTTGTTGCTGCATCCGCTTTCGTACCGGAACACCAACACATTGCGCTCCCCCGATGAACTGCGCCCCCGCGCGGACACGTCCCTTCTGCACCACTTTTCGGAGGAAGAATGCCCCGTCGCCTCTTTACCCCTGTCGTCATGTCTGCGGTGCTGCTTGCGGGCAGTTCCGTCCTTGCGCAGAATGCAACCACATCGCTTCGCGGAGTCATCACGGATCCCAGCGGAGCAGTCGTCCCGAACGCTGCCATTGAGCTGAACGATGTGGCGTCGGGTCAGAAACTGACCGTGAAAGCCGGGAAGAGTGGCGAGTACCAGCTCAACCAGATTCCTCCTGCGACTTACATCGTGAGTGCTACAGCGGAAGGCTTTGGCTCGCAATCCAAGAGCGCGCAACTGCTGGTCAATCAGCCGGCTACGATCAATTTCGCCTTGTCGGTTCAATCGAGCAACGAAGTGGTCGATGTTTCGGCTACCGCGGCGACGCTCAATACCAGCGATGCGACTCTCGGTGATTCGAAGAATAACGACCTCATCCAGGCACTCCCGTCTGAAACGCGCAACGTTCCCGATCTTCTCTCGCTCGAGCCCGGCGTCTTCTTCCTGCCCCAGCCGTCGAACCCGGCGCTTCAGGATAGCCGCAGTGGTGCGGTCAATGGGGGACGCTCCGACCAGGGCAACATCACGCTCGACGGCGTGGACGACAACGACCAGGTACGCGGGCTCGCCTTTACCGGCGTCCTGCGCGAAACCCAGGATTCGATCGAAGAGTTTCGTGTCACGACGGGGAATGCTAATGCCGATGCGGGCCGGTCCTCAGGTGCACAGGTGTCGCTTGTCACCAAGTCGGGTACAAATCGCTACCACGGTGCGGCGTACGAATATTTCCGCCCGACCAACACGGTAGCCAACGACTGGTTCAACAAGCAGGCGCAGCTTCAGAGCGGCTTGCCCAATCGCCCACCCAAGCTTGTGCGAAACATCTTCGGCGCCGACGTTGGTGGATTCGTGATCAAAGACAAGCTCTTCTTCTTCGGCAATTTCGAAGGGGCGCGCCAGGCAGAAAGCGCGATTGTGAGCCAGACGGTGCCGACCGCTGCGTTTCAGGCCGGGACGCTGAGCTACACCGGCTCGGATGGAAACAACTACGTGCTGTCATCGGCACAGGTAGGAGCGCTCGACGCAGGCTGCCAGGTCTGCGGCACGACGGCTTATCCGGCGGGGCCCGGACCCAACCCGAACGCACTCAACTACTTCAATTCGATGCCGGCAGCCAACGGAAGCACGCTCGGGGACGGCCTCAACACCGGCTCTTATACCTTCTCGTCTCCCAATCCGAAGACGTTGAACACCAGCATCGTGCGGCTCGATTACATTCCGGGGCAGAAACATCGCATCTTCGCGCGGGGTAACTTTCAGAAGGACACGACCGGCAACACGGAACAGTTTCCGGGCCAGGGGCCTTCCTCCGTCCTGATCGACAACACCAAGGGCATGACCTTCGGCGACACCTGGACGATCACCCCCGCGATCGTGAACGACATTCGCTATGGCTATATTCGGCAGGGCTACGGACAATCCGGTGTCGGGAAAGGTGACTTCGTCGACTTCCGTTTTATCGCGACCGCAACCTCGGAGGCGCGCAGCACCATTGCCAGCGTGCCGGTGAATAACATTGTCGATAATTTCAACATCAGCAAGGGCAGGCACAGCATGCAGTTCGGCGGAAACTGGAGACTGGTGCACCAGAACCGCTCCTCCGATTCGAACTCCTATAACAGTGCCAGCTCGAACCCGTCCTGGCTTGCCGGTAATGCCCCACAGCCCGATTCGCTAGGTGGAGTGCCGGTCAACGACGGCTTCACGCAGTCCTATAACCAGGCGTTCGCGAATCTGGTAGGAACGATCCCTTCTGTCACCAATGTTTCAAATTACCAGGTGACGAGTGCAACCACCGGTACGCTTCTGGGAGATGGCACAGCGATCGAGCGCCACTTCAAAGCGAATGAGTACGAGGTGTACGCACAGGATCAGTGGCGTGCGACGCCGAAACTGACCATCACCTACGGGCTGCGCTGGACCATCCTGCAAACGCCGTATGAAACCAAGGGTCAGCAGGTCACGCCGACCATCGATACCCATACATGGTTCACGCAGCGCGAAGCTGCCGCGTTGCAGGGTGTTATCTACGAGCCGGATCTTGACTTCGCTCCCAGCGGACCTTACTACAACAAGCCCGGGTTCTATCCGAAGTCGAAGAACAACATTGCGCCTCGCTTCGCACTCGCCTACTCACCCGACAACAAGACCAGCATTCGCGCCGGCGCCGGACTTTACTATGACCACTTCGGCCAGGGTCTCGTCAACACCTTCGATCAGAACGGATCGTTCGGACTCTCCACCGCGGTCACCAATCCCGCAGGCTCATACGGCTACTCCAGTGCGCCGCGCTTCACCAATCGGACTACGCTCCCCTTCAGCAACGGTTCGGGTGCGCCAACCCAGGCCTTTCCGTTCACTGCGCCAACCGGCAACTTTGCCATTACGTGGGGTCTCGACAGCAAGCTGAAGACGCCCTACACGGAGGCCTTTGACCTTTCACTGCAGCGCGAACTGCCCGGAGGCTTCACCATCGAGACGGCCTACGTCGGCCGGCTTGGACGGCATCTTCTGCAGGAGCTTGATCTCGCCGAGCCAGTCGACTTTGTCGATCCGCAGGGCGGTGGCGATTACTACGCCGCGGCAACCCAGCTTTCGCAGGCGGTCGATGCAAACGGCGGCCAGTGCGTCTACTGCGGAAGCACGAGCAACCCCTCGGTCGCGACCATCCCTTACTTCGAACACATGTTCCCTTACATGCAGAGCTTCGACTACAGCGGTGAATCGGCAACGCAGGCAATCTACAACAACGAGTGGGCGCCTTCGCGGCAGGTTCTCGGCGCAACCACTGGCCTCGCCGATCTTGACTTCTTCTGCTACGGGGAATTCATTCCAAATGGCGGCGCTCCGCTGCCGTGCCCGGCGAGCCATCAATCACGCTTCTGGCAGGACCAGTTCTCATCGCTCTACGCCTTGTCCACCGTCGGCATGAGCTACTACAACGCCGCCCAGGTCACGCTCCGGCACCCCATGAAGCATGGTCTTCAGGGCGACATCAGCTATACCTTTTCGAAGTCCATCGACATGGGCTCCGATGCCGAGCGCTCCTCCGAGTTTTCGAATGGTGTGGCCGCCTCGGCCAGCCTGCTGACGAACACCTGGAAGCCCTATCTCAGCCGCGGCGTTTCGGACTTCGACACCCGCCACCTGCTGACACTCGACTACCTCTATGTCCTGCCCTTCGGACGGGGTCAACATTTCCTGAGCTCCAGCAACTGGGCGAGCAACGCGCTGATTGGTGGTTGGCAGTTCTCCGGAATCCTGAGGGCCACCAGTGGCTTGCCATTCTCGCTCTTCGAACCCGGCTGGTCAACGGACTGGCAGATTGAGTCATACGGCGTCGTCACCGGGAACGTGAAAACCGGCAAGCATCTCGACGCGAATGGCAACCCGCAGTTCTTCTCGGGAACGACAGCTTCGGCGATCAACGCAGGGCTCTCGAACGGCAGTCCGGTGCGCCTGCCTTATCCGGGCGAAGCGGGCGAACGCAACAAGTTCCGCGGCGACGGCTACTTCGGCCTCGACTCCGGTCTTGCCAAGAAGTGGTCGCTGCGCGAGCTCGGCAGCCTGAAGTTCACCTGGGAGGTTTACAACGTGACCAACACCACGCGCTTTGATCCGCAGTCCATCGGGTCGGGTCTCACGGGTGGCAACCTCGGCATCGCATCGTCAACCCTCACGCAGTCTCGCCGCATGCAGTTCTCGTTGCGTTACGACTTCTAAACAATCACGTCGGGTTCGATAGAAAAGCCCCGTCCAGTGGACGGGGCTTTTTTGCGATTGCCGTAGCTGCTGAGACCCTCACTTACTCCGAGCGGCGGCCGTGGCCGATGCGGAAGCTGACGCCGAGCGAAGCTACCGGGTAGAAGCGAAGACCGGAAAGATCGCTCTGCAGCTGCGCCTGCTCCTGCGCCACGTCGGTCTGGTCAACCGGGCCGCAACCCGAATCGACCGTGCCGTCCGCCTCAACCTGCGAGCCGCACGAGCTGCCCGTAACCAGCAGGCGTACCGTCGGCGTCGAGATGTACTGGAAACCAAGCTCAAGCGGGAAGCTGACGCGCGACCCGGCGTGCGGCATGATGTTGCCCCAGCCCATCGTCATACGCGGGGAAAAGGTTTTACCGATCTGGAAGGCCGCCGTCCCGTGAACAGGATCGTTCGGATCGCTGTAGTACGTACCGCCGTCGCCGAACGAAAAGGTCTGACCGCCCGGAACCAGCAGCGTGGCGTCCAGGTGATTATGATTCGCGTACGAGATGCCGGGGCTGATGCGGAACGAGTTGTGGAACGGATAGATGTCCAGGCTCGCCGAGGCGCTCTGCAGCTTCAAGGCACCGTCGATGTTCATACCATCCTGCGTCAGGCTGGTGTTGTACGAGAAGAACGAAGCACCCGTGCGCACCGCGAAGTGCTGCGAGAAAGGAGTCGACACGTCGACGCCGATTCCGTTGGTGCCCACCTTGACCGCGAGGCCCATGCCGGAGAAGGGACGAACACCATGTGTCATGATCGGCGAGACCGGTCGCGCGATGGCAACACCGGGGGTGGGGCTGGGAACGTCCTCGGACGCGAGACTGACGCTCGACGACGACGAAGAGTACGCAGCAGAGGCGAACATCGAATTCACGGTCGGGAGCTCAAACTTCGCGACCTGGCTTGGATCCTGCGCGGAGGCAGAAGCCGCGGTCAGCGCAGCAAGAGTCAGCAGGGCAAGCGGGTGGAAGGGCTGGTGGGTAACGCTCATGAGTCAAAACTCCTCGCGGCCGTCAGGCTCGCTCTTGCACAAGAAGAAATGATCCCGTATTGCCAGTAAATGCCTCCTTTACGCGGGCCCTGGTACAAATGGGGGATTCGCTGGGATACTGGGGTCATCGCGAGGAAACTGCCCGTTGCCGAAGCATCCCGGAGCACGCTTTCACGACCAGGGGCTGACGTTAAACCTTCAGAGCTTCGCCGCCCGCAGCCGTAACGCATTCGCAATCACAGAGACAGAGCTGAAGCTCATCGCCGCAGCCGCAATCATCGGGCTCAGCAGCAGGCCGAACACCGGATACAACACACCCGCCGCCAGCGGTATTCCCAGCGCGTTATAGAAAAAGGCGAAGAACAGATTCTGGCGGATATTGCTCATCGTCAACTGGCTCAAACGCCGCGCCCTGATGATGCCGCGCAGGTCCCCGTTGATCAACGTGATGCCGCCGGTCTTGATCGCCACGTCCGTCCCGGTACCCATTGCGATGCCGACGTTGGCCTGTGCCAGAGCCGGCGCGTCATTTACGCCATCGCCAGCCATCGCTACCTTCGCTCCCGTTCGCTGGAGCTTCCGGATCACGTCCGCCTTGCTCGCAGGCAGCACGCCAGCTTGAAAGTCAATGCCCAGCCGGCGCGCCACCACCTCGGCCGTCGTATGGTTGTCACCAGTCACCATCACGATCTTGAGACCGCTGCGTTTCAGTTCTGCAATCGCCTCCTGCGTCGATTCCTTGACCGGATCGGCGACCGAGATCAACCCCGCGAGCCTGCTTGCGACGACCACATACATCACCGTCTGGCCCTCCGCTCGCGCGGATTCCGCCTTGCTCTCTAACGCCTCGGCTGACGCGCCATGATCCTCAAGCAGCGTTCGATTGCCGATCGCCACCTCCTCTCCTTGAAGCACGCCGCGCACCCCTTTGCCCGTAACCGATTCGAAATGCTCGACAGTCGCCGGCGCGATCTTGCGCTCAACCGCGGCTGTTAGAACCGCCGCGGCCAGGGGATGCTCGCTGCTTCGCTCGAGGCTTGCAGCAATCTCCAAAATCCGCGTCTCCTCGAAGCCTGCAGCAGCCGTCACTGCGACGACTTTTGGTTTGCCTTCGGTCAAAGTCCCCGTCTTGTCGACTACGAGGGTGTCGACCTTCTCGAGCGTCTCGAGCGCCTCCGCATTACGAACTAAGACCCCCTCATGCGCCGCGCGCCCGGTGCCGACCATGATCGCCATCGGCGTTGCCAGTCCCAGCGCACAGGGGCAGGCAATGATCAGCACCGCCACGGCGTTGATCAACGCGTGTGCGTATCGCGGTTCCGGTCCATACACCGCCCAGGCGACAAACGTAACTCCTGCAGCCGCCAGCACGGTAGGAACGAAATAAGAGGCAACCACGTCCGCAACCCGTTGAATCGGCGCCCGCGTCCGCTGCGCCTCGCTCACCATGCGAACGATCTGCGCCAACAAAGTATCCGCACCAACTCGTTCCGTCCGCATCACGAAGCTGCCGGTCCCGTTGATCGTCCCCCCGGTCACGCGCGCGTCGGCAACCTTGGCGACTGGCGTAGGTTCACCCGTAATCATCGACTCGTCTACGTTGCTGTGGCCTTCCAGCACCACACCGTCCGTCGGCACCTTTTCGCCCGGCCGTACCCGCAGCCTGTCCCCAACCTGTAGCTCCGCAAGCTCGACATCATGCTCGGTGCCATCCGCTGCAAGGCGTCGCGCGCTGTTCGGCGCGAGCCCCAGCAGAGCCTTGATCGCTCCGCTCGTCTGGCTGCGCGCGCGCAGTTCCAGCACCTGCCCCAGCAGCACCAGCACCGTGATGACGGCGGCAGCTTCAAAGTACAAACCAAGCTGGCCCGAATGATCCCGAAATGAAGCGGGGAAGAGCTGCGGAAAAGCAACAGCCATCACGCTGTACAGGTAGGCCGACGCCGATCCGATGGCGATCAGCGTGAACATGTTGAGGTTGCGGCTGACCACGGAGGCCCAGCCCCGCTGGAAGAACGGCCAGCCTGCCCAGAGCACCACCGGACTCGCCAGCAGCAGTTCGAGATAGCCGAGGCCCGCACCATGCATCAGACCCGCAAGCGGCGCGCCCGGCAGCATCTCGAGCACCATGATTCCCAGCAGCGGCACCGTCAGCGCCCCGCCAATCCAGAGCCGTCGCGTCATGCTCTCAAGCTCGGGATTAGCCTCGACAGCGGTCACCGTCTTCGGCTCGAGCACCATGCCGCAGATCGGACACGCGCCCGGCTCGTCACGCACGATCTCCGGGTGCATAGGGCAGGTGTACTCCGTACGTGTCGCTGGTGCAGTGACCGCCGCTGGCTCGAGCGCCATGCCACACTTGGGACAAACTCCAGGACCTAACTGGTGAACCTCGGGATCCATCGGGCAGATATACTCGGCCTGCGCCTGCGCCTTTGCGGTATCTGGCGACACGTCTGTAGCCCGCACCCCGTGCACGAACTTGCCTGGTTCAGCCGCGAACTTCGCCGCACAGCTCTTGCCGCAGAAGGAGTACAGATGGCCCATGTATTCGCTTGAAAGCGCGTTCGCCGGATCAACTCGCATCCCGCACACCGGGTCGGTCACCTGTGTTGGCGCTACGGAAGCATCCAGCTCTTCGCCACTCACATAGCGCTCCGGAGCCTTTTCAAACTTCGCCTGGCACCCGGCCGAACAGAAATGGTATTCGCTGCCGTGGTACTTGTACGAGAAGCGCGACTTCGCAGGGTCGACTACCATGCCGCACACTGGGTCTTTCACCCTGCCCGTCGGCTCACCAGATTCACTGCAGCAATCCATCGACTCTCCGCATCTGTCCGGGCGTGTTGCCCCGACCACTTCTTTGATGCGTGACGAGGTAAGGGTGCGCAGTCGGGATCAGCTCCAGCGGCACCAGGTTCCACTGCCGCGAAATGCGGAACCTTGCGCAAAGAAGCCAAGGCGACACTGCACGTCCATGATTAAGAAATCTTGGATTTTCGGCAGACCCATCCGCTGAAAATAAGTAACCGCGCAGGCCCGAGGCCTACGCGGTTTCCATCTCAGCTCCGAACGTCGTAACGATCCAGCATCATGACCTTGTCCCAAACCTTCACAAAGTCCTTCACGAACCGCCCGTGTCCGTCCGCGCTTGCGTAAACCTCAGCAACTGCCCGAAGCTGACTGTTCGATCCAAAGATCAGGTCGCATCGCGACGCCTCGAACTTCGCCTCACCGGTCGCACGGTCCGTCAGCGAGAACTTCATTTCGTTGTCGGCTGCCTTCTTCCACTCATAGTCCATGCTGGTAAGCACGGTGAAAAAGTCGTTGGTCAGCACGCCGACGCGGTCCGTGAACAGTCCCAATGCCGACCCGTCGTAGTTCGATCCCATCGCCTTCAACCCTCCCACTAACGCAACCCATTCCGGCGCCGTCAGCGAAAGCAGTTGCGCCTTGTCGAGGAACATTTCCTCCGGCGCGACGCCCAGCGAAATGTCGGCAAACCGCTCGTCAACAAAATTGCGAAAGCCATCTGCGACCGGCTTCAACCATTCCGTCATCTCGAGGTCGGTCAGCTCCTGTGTCGTATCCCGGCGCCCGGGTGTAAACGGAACCGAAACACTCAACCCCGCGTCAGACGCACCCTTTTCGAGCGCGGCGCATCCGCCAAGCACGATCAGGTCCGCCAGCGAGACGCGAACGTTCTTCTGCTGCCGCCCATTGAAGTCTCCCTGAACTCCCTTCAACGCGGCAATCACCGGCACCGTCCGCCGATTGACGGCCCAGTCGCACTGCGGAGCAAGCGCAAGCCGCGCGCCGTTCGCGCCGCCCCGCTTGTCGCTGTTCCGGTGCGTCACGGCTGATGAAAACGCCGTGTAGACCAGATCAGACGCCGACAGGCCAGTCTTCAGGATGAGCCCCTTCAGCTCCGACACCTCAGCCCCACCGATCACCTCATGATCGAGAACCGGGATCGGATCCTGCCACAACAGACCATTCTCAAGCCGCTTCTCCGGGCCAAGATAGCGCTCGCGAGGACCCATGTCGCGATGCGTCAGCTTGTACCAGGCCTTCGAAAAAGCCTGCGTGAATGCCTCGAAATCACCCAGAAACTTCTCGCAGACCTTGCGGTACTCGGGATCAGTCTTCAGCGCGATATCGCTGGTCATCATCATCAGCGGATTCATCTGTCCCGCGATGTGCGCGTCCGGGGTCTTCGGTGCCGTCGCATCGGTCGGCGTCCACTGCAACGCGCCCGCCGGGCTCTTCGCCTGCTGCCACTCAAACTTGAAAAGGTTCTCGAGATAGCTGTTGTCCCACTGCGTCGGGTTGGGCGTCCAGCTGCCTTCGATCCCGTTCGTCATGGTGAATTCTCCGGCGCCCGTGCCCTCCGGATTGTGCCAGCCTAGGCCCATTGCCTCGATCGGCGCCATCTCGGGCGGCGGCCCAACCTTCGCCGCGGCTACCATCCCATGACTCTTGCCGAATGCATGGCCGCCGGCAATCAATGCGACCGTCTCTTCGTCATTCATCGCCATCCGCGTGAAGGTGACCCGGATGTCGCGCGCCGAGCCCATCGGATCGCCGTTGGCATACGGCCCCTCCGGGTTCACGTAGATCAGCGCCTGGTGCGAGGCTGCCAGCGGATTCTCGAGGTCATAATCGGCGTCCCCGTTCTGCCCCCGCCAGCGCTTATCCCGCATCACCATGCTGTCGAACGACGGGATGTCCTTCGGGTTCCATACCTCCGGTCCCCAGTACGTGCTATTATCCGCCTCCCACGCGTCGCGTCGACCGCCGCCAAAACCATACGTCGGAAATCCCATGATCTCGAGCGCACAGTTTCCCGTCAGAATCATCAGGTCGCCCCACGACAGCGCCGCCCCGTACTTCTGCTTGATCGGCCAGATGAGCCGCCGCGACTTATCCGTGTTGCCGTTGTCCCACCAGCTACTGATCGGCGCAAAACGCTGCAGCGCCTCACCCGCCCCGCCGCGCCCATCGGCAATCCGGTACGTCCCCGCCGCGTGCCAGGCCATGCGAACCATCTGCGGACCGTAGTTGCCGTAGTCGGACGGCCACCACGCAACAGAGGTGGTCAGGAAGTGCTTGATGTCCTGCTTGAGGGCCGCAAGATCGATCTTGTTGAATGCTTCGGCGTAGTCGAAGTCGCTGAGCGGGTTCGCTGCCGGTCCGTTGTGATGCAACACCTCTACCTTCAAACGGTTCGGATACCAGTCCGAAAGAACCGGCGGCGTACCCAGCGCTCCACCGATCCGGTCCCCGCCAAACGGGCACTTACCGGCCATGTGGTGAGTCTGGGTATCCGTCTTGTCGTTCTTGATGTCGAGCATGATCGCATTTCCTTTCGCGAAACGGGGTGGGTCGAGGGATCTGTGGGGTTCGGACGGCGGCCGTTGCCGCTTCAGCTCGATCGTCCCCGACGACAATGGTACGGATAAACCGTGAACGAGTCACAAACCCGCGGAGAGTTCGCATCCGCCGTGGCCGATATTCATCTCAGCCTGCCGAACTGCGCCGTCCGGCTAGGACCAATGCTTCTAAGTTTCTAAGTATGCACGTTCCCTGCAAACGCATTGCAGGAGTGTCCGCTTCAAACCATGCCCGCAAACATTGGAGGGTCAAATCTTCAAGCGCACCAAGTTCGGTTGAGTTTGATGGGTGAAAAGTATGGAGGCGCGGGTCGGGATCGAACCGACGCATAAAGGTTTTGCAGACCTCTCCCTTACCACTTGGGTACCGCGCCCCGTGGTGTAAACCACCCTGTCAACACCTCACGAAGAGATGGATCGGACGTCACAAAAAGGGGATCATTTGGAGCGGGAGACCGGGGTCGAACCGGCGACATCTTCCTTGGCAAGGAAGCACTCTACCACTGAGCTACTCCCGCTCGTACCTCTGTAACTATAGCGGGATTATCCCCCAAGGTCAACGCAGCTTCCGCCCGCATCCACCCGTTCCTAGTAGTCTGCCGGCGTCGTCAGCGTGAATGGAATCATGCGGCTCGCCGTCAGGTTTGGCCGATGCCGCACTACGTGCGGCGTCACCAGCAGCACCAGTTCCGACGAGTTGGATTCCTTCAACCGGTCCGCCGCGGAAAGCTGGAACCCTGGCAGGTCCGCAAGTCCCGGCAGTCCCGTAATGCTTGCCGTCTCGGTCCTGCTCAGGTCTGAGATCATCACCGCGCTCGTCCCATCCGGCACGGTCAAGTCCGACACAAACGAACGGCTCGTCAGCACCGGGATATTGTTCGAGCTCACGCCCGTCAGCGACTCGATCTTCAGCTCGATCTTCATATCGATCAGACCCGACTTCTGCACGATCGGCGTCGTCTTCAACGTCAGCCCCAGGTCTTCGTACTCGATCTGCGGTATGGTCGCCGTCGACCCACTGCCCAGATACTGGTTCAGCAGGGAGCTCGCGCTTACGCCATTCACCGTGATCCCGCTCAGCGCCGAAGAAGCAGCGCTCGAAACCCCACTCGAATATGTCGCCGTCGTAATCGGGTACCGCTGCCCAATCCTCAGCGTCGAGGTCGTGCGGTCCCCAACCCGCACGTTGATGTCGTCCAGAGCCCGCGTATCGGAGGAGTTCACTCCCAGGTTGATCGTCGCGCCCGACCCCAGGTAAATGCCCGCCAGCGACAGCCCATGTCCCGCCGTCGCGATCAGCCCGCTTACCTTCGTATCCGTGACGGCGCCGCTCAGCACCAGGTAGAGCGCCTCGTAGATCGTATCGGTCGTTGTGTTGCCCGTCGGCACATAGCCACCCGATGAAATCAACGTCGAAACCAGCTGCTGGTTCGCTGCAACGATCGAGGACGCCTCTCCCGCCACACTGAACGCACCTGCCGAAGTAGGAGTCTGCGTCCCTGTATTGATCGTCCGGCTGCGGTCCACCGCAATCAGCTTCACATCAATCGATACCTCGGCCGTCCCGTCGATCAGGTCTTTCAGCGTCTCGTTGATCGCCTCAATCGCCGCCGCCGGCGCCCGCACAATCAAGGTTCCGCTCGACAACCCGATCGCCACCTGCTTCACATCGAACACGTTCCGCACAATGTTGGTGAGCTCGTTCAACTGCTCCTGCGTGCTGCCCGGCACGTAGATCGTCTCTTCCACCTGCCGGTCGAACCGAGCGCGGTTCTCCATCGATTCGCGCGCCACCAGCAGCGTCTTCTTGTCGATCGCCACGCCGAATAGGTGCTCCATCTTCAGCAGGGTCGGCATCGCCTCCGCATAGGTCGTTTTCTCGACGTCGAAGCGCAGGGCCGGCATCGGCACCGACTGCACCGATTCGTCAAAGCTCAGCTTCACCCCAAACGCCGCCGCCGCTTGCGTCAACGCCTGCCGCGCATCGCCCTTCAGGTGCAGGTCACGCCGGTTCGGATCGGGCGCCAGCTGGATGGGCGCCGCATACACCACCTCGTGGTTGTTCACCGTCACCTTGAACCGGTTGTTGTCCGCGAGGCCCCGCCCGTCCAGGCTGTGTTCGAGCACCAGCTCGTTCTCCGGGTCAATCGCCTTCGCGCTCGCCAGCAGCTCCGCAGCCTGCTCCGGATGACTCAGCATCCGCGCCTTGGCCGCCCGCTGCACCAGGTCGCTCACCCGCTGCGACCGCACCATCGTGAACGCCAGCCCGTACTCTTTGCGCGATGGGTCGAGCTTTGCAGCCTGAGCGAAATCATCCTGCGCCCCAGCGAGATCCTGGCCGTCCACCTTGTGCGCCCCGGCTAGAAAGACCCGTTCCGCCTTTTCGACCTCTGCGGGCTTTACTGGATGCGACGCCGGGTTTTGTGCGTCCCCGAAACCGCTCGCGAGTAACAGAACGCCCAGCGCGAGTACAGTCACACAGCTGCAAAGCCGCGGTGCGGAATGAAGTTGAACTGGGTCGGTGGCAGTCATGCGGCTGGAGGTTGGACGAACCAGGGAACGGGATGCTTCGGCCGAACGTCCGTATTTCCCTTCCGCCCCACCCTAACGCAGGTTCACGACGTTTGCCAGCGTCACCGCTTGCTTCGGCCGCTCGCTCATCACAGGTCGGCGCATTCCGCTGCGAATCTGCGTCGAGTCCAGTTCGAGCTCCGTCAGGGTGCGGCTCAATGTGTTGCGATGCATGCCAAGCTCTTCCGCCGCCTTGCACTGATTTCCCTTGTGCTGGGCCAGGACCTCGAGGATGTACCGGCGCTTGAACTGCCGAACAGCCTCGCTGTAAGAGACGCCTGCGCTATGCATCTGTGTGACTAATCCATCCAGTTCGCGCTTCAAGATTACCCTCACCCTTGCAGCCCACGGGGCTGCGCCTGGAATGTCATTGCATGTGCTGCGTCAGAGTATGCGGTCGCATTAACTCGGGAGTTTCATGCACCAGGAATTTTGCTCCTGCTGCAATCTGGTCCTGAAAATGTTGCGGCACGATGAAGGATACCTCATGAACCCCGGCAAGGAAATAGGGTGCAAGCTGAGAATTTTCAAGCCACCCGGACTTTGGCAGAAACGCCGTCACCGCCGCAATAATGGCTGCTCCAATCAACACGCCACGCAGTACCCCGAACGCCGCTCCGAGCAGCCTGTCCACCAATCCGAGTCCGATCGCCTTCGCCGTCTTGCGCAGGATCTGCGCCACCACCGAAAACAAAACCATCACCAACACCAGGATCAGCACAAACGCAATCGCCTCGCAGATCTCGAAGCGCTCAATCCACTGGTGCAGGATCATCGCCAGGACGACGTATTCCCAGCTTGCCACCAGGAGACCCACCACCAGTCCACCCAGCGACAGCGCGGCCTTGATAAACCCGTTCGCAAACGCCAGAAACGCCGAGATCAGCACGATCAGCAGCAGGAGATAGTCGAAATTGGTGAAGGTCGCGGTGTTCACGGCATCGTGCATCACAAAACCTGCCTGAGTCCTAAAAGAACGGAGATTACAGCTGCGTGCGGCCCGTGATTCGCTCGAATGCCTGCATGTACTTGGCCCGGGTCTGCAGCACCACTTCATCGGGCAGCGCGGGCGCCGGAGCCTGCTTGTTCCACTGTATGGACTCCAGGTAGTCGCGCACATACTGCTTGTCAAAACTCGGCGTCGGGCCACCCGTTCGATATTGATCGGCTGGCCAATAGCGACTCGAATCCGGCGTCAGCACCTCGTCCGCCAGTGTGATGACGCCATCGATGAATCCGAACTCAAACTTGGTATCGGCAAGGATCACGCCTGCTTTCTCGGCATGTTTGCGCGCTTTATCGTAGATCGCGAGCGTCAGTTCGCGCAGACTTGCCGCGTCCCTGGCGCCGATGGTCTCGATAACCGTCTCGTAGGAGATGTTCTCGTCGTGGCCGCCGGTATTGATCTTCGCCGCCGGCGTGAAGATGGGCTCGGGCAGCTTGCTCGATTCGGTCAAACCGGCCGGCAGTGCAATGCCGCAGACCGCGCCCGTCGCCTGGTAGTCCTTCCACCCCGAGCCTGAGAGGTAGCCGCGGGCGACGCACTCGACTGGGAACATCTGCGCCCGCTTGACCAGCATCGTGCGCCCTTCGAGCTGGTCTCGGTAAGGCTGCAATGCGGCAGGGAACTCGCTGACGTCGGCGGTGACGACGTGGTTCGGGACAAGGTCCTTGAGGTAGTCAAACCAGAAGAGTGAGATCTGGGTGAGGATGCGGCCCTTGTCCGGGATTCCGGACCCGAGCACATGATCGAAGGCCGAGATGCGGTCGGTGGCGATGAAGATGAGGTCGGAGTCGGGCGCGTCGGAGACGGCGTAGATATCGCGGACCTTGCCGCGAGCAAGAAGTGGGAGGGAGCCGAGATCGGAGTTGAGCAGCGCGGGCATTTCACTCACGTTAGCACGGGGAGTGGCGCGGTTCGCAGAGTGTTTGCCGGTTTGGGAGAGCCCGAAAATTAATCCGGCAAATGTGAACGCGCGTTTCGGGCCGAAGGCGAAATCCGGCTGTTTTCGAGTCATTGAGGCTCGCCCCCCTCCCCCGGGGGTTTATGTGTCAAAAATAGCATTCTAAAGGACTTAACCCGGGGCTAAGAGGGGCGGTTTTCTGGGCGCTTTTGGCGGGTTAGGGGCCCGCCAGAGAGCAGTTTGTCAAGTGTTTCGGGTCCCCGGTGGGTCGTGGAACGGCAACGAAGGGATGCTTGGTAAGCCGTTAGCTGTGGGCTGACAGGTCGCGACCGGGCATGCGGCGGCATTCTTCGTTTCACTGCGGTACGACAAACCGAGCGGGCGGCTGGGTGACAAAAGAGGCAAGTGCGTCCTGACGCCGGACGGGCGCCACTTCGTGGGTTAATGGGCTTCGCGCGTGGCAACGGGACGCCCATCACTCCACGCAATGGTCGCCGCCCGCGACCTTGGCGCACTTGTTGTTGCGCTAGGCGACGCGGCGTTCGCTGCGGTTGCCCTGGCCGAGGTTCACACTGACGATCTTCGAGACGCCGGGTTCCTGCATGGTGACGCCGTAGATGACGTCGGCCTGGGTCATGGTGCGCTTGTTGTGGGTGATGGCGATGAACTGTGTGGTCTTGCTCATCTCGGCGATCATCTTGGCGAAGCGGCCGACGTTGGTCTCGTCGAGGGGCGCGTCGACTTCGTCGAGGATGCAGAAGGGCGCGGGCTGGAACTGGAAGATGCCGACGAGGAGTGAGAGAGCGGTGAGGGCCTTTTCTCCGCCGCTGAGGAGGAGGATGTTCTGCAGCTTCTTGCCCGGGGGCGAGGCGACGATCTCGATGCCGCTGGCGTCGGAGTTGGGGTTGTCGGGATCGGTAAGGCGCATGAAGGCCTGTCCGCCGCCGAAGAGCCTGGTGAAGGTGAGCGAGAAGTTTTCGTTGATGACCTTGTAGGCCTCGTCGAATTTGATCCGGGAGACGTCGTCAATCTCCTTGATGGAGGCCTGGGTGTTGTCGATGGAGTCGAGCAGGTCCTTGCGCTGGGCTTCGAGGAAGCTGTGCCGTTCGGTAGTTTCCTGATATTCCTCAAGGGCCATCATGTTGACCGGGCCCATGGCTTCGAGACGTTGCTTGAGGGCGCGGGCTTCGTTCTCCTGGGCGATAAGGTCTTCGCCTTCGATGCGGGCAATGGAGGCGTCAGCGCGCAGGTCGGCGGCGGGAACGGCGAGATCGTTGAGGCAGGTGGCCTCGATGTGTTCAATATCGGATGAGAGCCTGGCGACACGGGCGGAGAGGCCGGAGCGCTGCTCGCGCAGGGCTTCCGACTGGGCGCGGACGGCGCGGAGTCTGGCGTCGAGTGCGGCGGTGACCTCGCGGAGCGACTTCGATTCCTCGGTGAGGCGCGCGCCCTGCCCGACGGCAGTTTCGCGAGCTGCGGCGGCGGCCTCGTGCTGGATGCTGAGGGAGGCAGTTTCTTCCTCGCGGCGAAGCTTCTCGTTGGCAGCGGAGGCGAGCTGCTGGTCGAGCTGGGCGATGCGCTGCTGCTGTGAGTTGAACATGCGCGAGGTCTGCTCGAAGTTGGCCTGGGCGTTACGCCGGCGTTCTTCGAGGCCGGCGAGCGCGGCGCTGGCTTCGGCGGCGGCCTGCTGGAGTTCTTCGCGCTGCGTGTGCAGGGTGGTGACCTCAGCCGTGAGTTCGGCAAGCTGGGCTTCGAGAGCGGCGCGTTCGGCTTCGAGGCCTGCGGCCTGTTCCTGCCGCTGGGCGATGAGGTCGGCCTTCTGGTTACGCGCGTCGCGATTGCGGTCGGTGGCGAGCATCCATTCCTGCAGGCGGCGTTCGATGCGGGCGGTCTCAGACTCCATCTGCCGGAGCGCGGCACCGGAGTTAGCGGCTTCACGCTCGGCGTCGCGGCGTTCGTGATTCTTGCCCTCGAGCTGGGCGTTCTGCGCGGCCATCTCATGCTGAAGCTCGGCGGTGCGCATGTCGGTTGCGGCCAATTCCTGCTCGAGGGCTTTGAGCTTTGTCTCTACCTCTTTGAGTTCGCGCTTGAGGGCGAGCGGCCCTCCGGAGCTGGGACGTCCGCCCGTGACGGTGAGGCCGTGGAAGGTTTCGCCGGTGGGCGAGAGGAAGTAGCCCTCGGGGTGATCGAGCGCGAGGGTGCGGGCGACCTCGGAGTTGGGGGTGACGAAGCCTTCGCGGAGTTTGGGCAGCAGGACTTCGAGTGAACGGCCGAAGCCGTTGAGGACGCGGACGCATTCGGTGAGGGGGCGGACGCCTTCGCCCTGCGGCTGCGAGGCACTGGCTTTGCCGGCGCTCCAGTTTTGCGTTGAGGTGGGCTCGACGAGAAAGGTGGCGCGTCCGGTGACATCCGACTTGAGCAGGCGGATGCCTTCGTCGGCGGTCTCCCAGTCCTTGACGACGATGTAGTTGAGCTCGTCACGGAGGAATTCGTCGACGACCTGTTCGTAGGCGCCGTCGACTTCGAGGAAGTCAGCGAGAGTGCCTACGGTGCTGCTGGCCTGGCCGGGGACAGTCTTTTTGGCGGTTGCCCGGAAGATGTTTTTGACCGTGTCGGTGGAATAGGAGTGGTCGCGGATGAGGCCTTCGAGCGAGCTGCGCCGGCCGTTGAGCGAGGCTGCGTCGCTGCGAAGCTTGTCGCCGTGGCGCTTGGAGTTGGACTCTTCGGTGCGGGCCTCTTCGATGCCGAGGCGAAGCTCGGAGATTTCGAGCTCGAGGCGTTTCAGGCGTTCGGTGACGGATTCGAAGGACATCTTGACCTGGCCGCGCTGCATGCCGAGGGCGGAAAGTTCTTCGCGGGCGGTGGCTGATTCGGCGATGAGGCGTTCGCTTTCGCGTTCGAGGCCGGCGAGTGCGGCGACGGCCTGGCCTTCCTCGTTGCGAACCTGGGCGACACGCTGCATGAGGTTCATGCCATTGCGCCGGGCGTTTTCGGCTTGCTGCTCGCGGACCTGCACGTCGCGGACGGCGGCCTGGGCGGCCTGCTGGCGGGCCTGGGCTGCGTCGCGCGAATCGCCGGCTTCGGCGGTGGCGGAGGAGAGGAAGCTGCGAACCTGTTCCTGCTCGCCGGCGAGGGCGGCGAGGTGGGTGCGCGCGGCTTCAAGGTCAGCAGCGCCGGTTTCGAGGCGGATGGCGAGCTCGGCGACGCGGTCCTGGTTGGCGGCGGTGCGGGCGGCGATGCGTTCGAGATCGACGGCCGATTGGTTGGCTGTCGCGGCGTGTTCGCGGACCTGCTGGTCGAGCGCGTAGCCGTGGCGGACGCCTTCGGTGTGTTCGGCGTCCATGGCCTCGATCTCGGCGACCTGGGCGTCAACCTGGAGGGTGAGGGCGGCGATCTGTTCCGAGGCGGATTTCTGTTCGGCGTCAAGCAGGGCGATGCGGCTGGCGAGCGAGACGCGGAGTTTGGTGCGGAGCTCGTCGCGGATCTGTCCATAGCGTTCTGCCTTGGCGGCCTGGCGCTTGAGGGTCGTCATCTGTTTGACGACTTCCTCAAAGATGTCGTTGACGCGAGCGAGGTTCTGCCGGGCGGATTCAAGGCGGAGTTCGGCGAGGCGTTTCTTGGTTTTGAAGCGGGTGATGCCGGCGGCTTCTTCGATGATGGAGCGTCGGTCCTGCGGCTTGGCGGAGAGGAGCTGGCCGATGCGTTCCTGGCCGATGATGGCATAGGACTCGCCGCCGAGGCCGGTACCCATAAAGATGTCCTGGATGTCGCGGAGTCGGCAGATCTTACCGTTGAGGAGATATTCGCTATCGCCGGAGCGGAAGAGGCGGCGGGTAATGGTGAGCTCGCCGGCGCGGATGGGGGTGCGGCCGAACTTGCGGCGGCGGATCTTGAGGACGACGTTGCCTTGCGCGCCGGCAGCTGCGGCTTCGGCGACTTCAGCGGCTGCGGCGTCTTCGGGGTTGAGGATGGTGCCGGGCTGCGCGTCGGCTACGGCCTCTTCGGTTTCGTCGGCGCGCTCTTTGCGGAAGGCGGATTCGTTCCAATCGGTGACATGGCGGGCGTCGATCGTGACGTCGGGTGAGGCGTCGGTGTCGCTCGAGCCGTCGTAGACTTCGGGATCGACGAGGGTGAGCGAGACCTCGGCCATGCCGGTGGGCTTGCGGTCGCGGGTGCCGGCGAAGATGACGTCTTCCATCTTGATGCCGCGGAGGCTTTTTGCGGACTGCTCGCCGAGGACCCAGGTGATGGCGTCGGAGATGTTGGATTTGCCGCAGCCGTTGGGTCCGACGATGGCAGCGATGCCTTCACCGGCGAGCTGGACCTCGGTGCGATCGCAGAAGGATTTGAAGCCGAGGATCTGAACCTTCTTGAGCTTGAGCATAGGGCGTAGGAGTCCTCACCGGCCACAGCTTGCCTTCCTTGAAGGGACGGCGGTAACACGTGGAAGGTATGCCTCAACTTTAGTGGGGTGGATAGTCAGAATCAACCTTGGCAACGCAACCTGTTGTGGATAAGGCGCCGAGAACCCGATAGCTTGCGATTCAAGGGCGTCGCGCCCGGAGGAATGAGTGGCGTAGCAGCCGTCGCAGCATGGTTACCAATGACTTTGTGCCGCGCTTGCGTGGGAGGGGAGTCGTTCCTATAATCGGCAACATCCTGAGGCAGAAACCAAAAATGCCACATACGCGTTCTCGGTAATGCGAGGCAGATTTTGGGTAGAGCTCGAGGAGTGGTTCGCCGCAGTCGCAATGATTTGAGCAGGTTGGATGAAGTGAAAGCATCCACCGGGTAAACAAACGCCGTCAAAGTCTGGTAGAACACAGGTACTGAAGTTGTTTAGGAGCTCTGAATGAAGAAGGCAGTTTCGTCCTTTCTAGCGGTCTCGGCGCTGATGGTTGCGCCCGGTGCGATTCCACATTTTGCTTCTGCCTTCGCTCAGGCCGCGCCGGCAGCTCCTGCCGCGGGAGCTACCGGCCAGGTTCAGATGGATCCGGCCGAGTACACGGACTATGACAACGCAGTGAACAAGCAGACGACGCCGCAGACCCAGGCGCCGGCGCTTGAGGCGTACCTGACCAAGTATCCGAAGTCGGCCGTGAAGGCAGACGTGCTCGAGCGGCTGATGGTGGATTACAGCCAGTTCGATCCGGCGAAGGCGATTACGACGGCGGACCAGGTGCTGCAGTTGAGCCCGAACGATCTTCAGGCGTATACGGTTGAGGTGATTTTCCGCAATCAGCAGGCACAGGCTTTGACCGATCCTGCAGCGAAGCAGTCGGCGATGGACGAGGCTGCGAGCTATGCGACCAAGGCGCTGGCAGCGACCAAACCGGATAAGGTGGCGCAGGCGGACTGGGATGCGCAGCTGAAGAAGGTAACGCCGACGCTCTACAGCGTGCAGGGCAACGCGGCGCTGGGCAAGAAGGACTATCCGGGCGCGATCACGGCGTTCAAGGCCGAGCTGGCGGCGGCTGATCCGGCGACGACGCAGCAGCCGGGAACGGCTCTACAGGATACCTATTACCTCGGGCAGGCTTACTATCTTTCGACCCCGCCTGACTATGTAAACTGCACGTTCTATACGACGCGCGCTGCCTCCTATGCGGGTCAGTATGCGGCGCAACTGCAGCCGCTAGCGAGCTATTGCTACAAGAAGTATCACGGCAAGGCGGATGGCTACGATGCGGTGGTGACGGCTGCCAAGGCAAACATGAATCCTCCGGCAGACTTCAAGATTGAGGCTGCCCCGTCGGATGCGGATATTGCGCACAAGACGGTGACGGATACTCCGGACCTTGCGACCCTGGCGCTGAGCGATAAGGAATACATCCTTTCGAACGGCACGGCGGACGACGCAGAAAAGGTGTTCGCGACGGTGAAGGGGAAGACGGACAAGATTCCGAATGCGACGGTGATCTCGGCGACGGCGGATACGATCACGATTGCGTATTCGGATGACGCGGTGCAGTCCAAGACGGCTGACTTCTCGTTCACGATGAAGACGCCGGTGAAGACGTTGCCGGTGGTCGGATCGAAGATCACGCTGACCGGTGTCTGGTCCTCGTACACGCAGAAGCCATTGCTGATCACGATGACGGATGGCGAAGAAGCCGGCAAGGCGCCGGCTCCGGCACACAAGGCTCCTGTCCGGCACAAATGACGCAGGGTTATCCCAGAGAAGAGCCGCCTGCGGGCGGCTCTTCTTCGTGTCCGCTGGTAAGCAGGTTCTCCTTGAGTACGAAAGTTGTACCGAATTGCGCTTGCGAGGCTTCGCTGGATTAGGTACCTTGGACACTCCTGGTAACCAACGCAAATGGTTACGAGAGGGGCCGGTAATGGGTAGAACGTTTTCGGGATATCGTGGCGCCGGGCCATTCGACCTGCCTCCCTTTGTGATTGCATTCCAACCGATTGTGGACGTTGCTGCTCGTTCGATCATCGCGTACGAGGCACTGACGCGCGGGGTCAACGGTGTTTCCTACCCACAGCTGACGGCGCATCTGAATGCTGCCGCGCTGCGCGCTTTTCATCGCCGTACGGCGGAGACGGCGATCCGCCGTGCGGTCGACCTCGGTCTACGCGATCTTGGTGCCTCACTCTGTATCAACGTCCAGCCGGACCTTCATCCGGACTCGCTCGATGCCGACTTCGTGCTCGACGCGGCGCTGCGGAATGGCCTCGACACGTCGGACATCCTGCTGGAGTTTACGGAAGATCACCGGCTGCCGATTCCGGAGTACAGGCAGATGCTTGAGAAGAATAAGGAAGCCGGCTTCGCGACGGGCATGGATGATTTCGGGGCAGGGTACTCCGGGCTTTCGGCGCTGGTGGAGTGCAGGCCCGAGGTCTTGAAGCTCGATCGTGCGCTGGTTCGTGGGATCGATTCCAGTTACACGCGCCAGAAGATCGTGGCAGCATTCTGCGACTGCTGCAAGGCGCTCGACATGCGGCTGATTGCCGAAGGAATTGAGACGCCGGACGAGTGCCAGATGCTGCTGAGCCTGGGCATCACGGACATGCAGGGGTACCTGTTTTCGCGGCCGGTTGAGGACAAACTGCCGTACGAGAATGTGTGGGGCGTCGACACGCTTGAGGCGCAATCCGGCCGCTACCACCGGAGCCTGGTGGCTGCGGTGGCAACGCTACCGAGTTTCGCGGGCGCTACTCTCCGAGCATGATGCGCTGCACCCGGTGCGCGCGGCCGGTTGCGCCGTCGCATTCGATGAGGGTGGCGCAGAGCTTTGGATTGCCCTTGGCGGGCTCGAATTTACCCGGCATCCCGGTGAGGAAGCGCTGCAGAACCAGCTCTCGTTCAACGCCGATGACTGAATCGTAGGGGCCGGACATGCCGACGTCGGTCTGATAGACCGTGCCCTCGTGCAGAATGCGTTCATCCGCGGTGGGGATGTGCGTATGGGTGCCGAGGACAGCGGTGACGCGGCCGTCGAGATACCAACCGAGGGCGACCTTCTCGCTGGTGGCTTCGGCGTGGATGTCGAGCAGGATGACCTTTGCCCGAATCTTCGAGAGCATCTCGTCGGCCTTGCGGAAGGGGTCGTCGCAGGAGGACATGAAGACGCGTCCCTGCAGGTTCATGACGGCGTAGGTCTGGCCATCGGCCAGGGTGCCTTCGTACACGCCGAATCCGGGGGTGGTGACGGCGTAGTTGGCCGGACGGATGATGCGGCGTCCGCGCTCGTGCGAATCGGAAGGGACCGACATGTAGTCGAAGATTTCCTTCTTATCCCAGATGTGATTGCCGGTGGTGATGACGTGGGCGCCAAGATCGAAGATCTCCTCGGCGATGGACGGCGTGATGCCGAAGCCGCCGGCTGAATTTTCACCGTTTACGACAAGCAGGTCGACCGCGTGGGTTTCGAGCAGGTGCGGCAGGTGCTCGCGTACGATGTGGCGGCCGGCCGACCCAAAGACATCTCCTACAAACAATATCTTCACCCTTGGAGGCTAGCAGATTCAGGCGTGGTTGAAAGTGTTGGCGTGGGCGGGGTAACCTCGTGCTACCTTGCTAAGCATGGCGCAAAACGGCAAGTTCGGGTTGAGCTTGAGGGTGCTGGCGTTCCTGGCGAAGGCGCCTGCCGGGATGCATACCTCGGCGGTGATTGCGGCGGCTTTGAAGACGAGCCCGGTGATGGTGCGGCGGGTATTTGCTCCGCTGCACGATGCGGGATTTATTACGCAGCGCAAGGGGCCGCAGGGTGGGGCGCAGTTGAAGGCGTCACCGAAGAGCATCGGGTTTGGCGATGTGTATGCGGCGCTGGGCGGCGGGTGGCCGGGGTGCGGCGACAAGGCGGCCGATGCGCTGCTGGTGAAGAGCCGGCTGCATGTGGTTGAGGCGATGAACGCAACGACGATCGCGGCGCTGACCAAGAAGCAAAAGAAGGTTTAGAAGCAAAAGCGCCCTCATCGCGGGCAGCGACTAACTTCGTGGGGTGGGAGCTTCGCGTGCGAACGCCTTGCACCAGGCAGGCGGTTGCGATGCGAAGCTTCTACCCCGCCGAGTGGCGTCCGTCCGGCGTCAAGACGCCTTTGCTTTCAGGCTTCTGTTTTTCGTGGCCGGAGTAAGGGGAAGAGAATCACGTCGCGGATCGATTTTGAACCGGTGAGGATCATGGTGAGGCGGTCGATGCCGATGCCTTCGCCTCCGGTGGGGGGCAGGCCGTAGCCGAGGGCTCGGACGTAGTCTTCATCCATCTCCATGGCTTCGTCGTCGCCGCGGGCTTTTTCGGCGACCTGGGCGAGGAAGCGCCGGCGCTGGTCCACGGGGTCGTTGAGTTCCGAGAAGGCGTTGCCGACCTCGAAGCCACCGATGTAGAACTCGAAGCGTTCGACCCAGTCGGGTTCGTCGGGTTTGATCTTCGAGAGCGGGGAGACGGCTAATGGGAAGTCATAGATGATGGTGGGCTGGATGAGGTGTTCTTCGGCGAGCGTTTCGAAGATGGTGGCGATGAGTTTTCCGACTGAATTCGCTGCGGGGCTCGCTCTGTGCAGAGTCATCACCAACCGCAACCGAGCAGCTGCGTACTCGTCAGCGTTCATGTCAGAGTTTGGAACTGCACCGGATAACTTGGGATCAAGCCAACCATAAAAAGCCTGCGGTGTCGCAAAATCTGTGACCGTTGGTGCAGATCCAAAAAGGATGGGCCACCACTTGACGATGGCTTCGCGCATGGAGAGCCTGGTCCAGTTGCTCAAGTCGATTTCGGTGCCATTGAAGTTAGTTTTCGTTGTTCCGTTTACTTCGATAGCGACGAACTTGACTAACTCCTCGGTCAGCTCCATCAGATCGTGATAGTTGGCGTAGGCCTGGTAGAACTCGAGCATGGTGAACTCGGGGTTGTGCTGAGTGCTGACGCCCTCATTGCGGAAGTTGCGATTGATCTCGTAGACGCGGTCCATGCCGCCGACGACAAGGCGCTTGAGATACAGCTCGGGCGCGATGCGCAGGAAGAGGGGCAAGTCGAGCGCGTTGTGGTGGGTCTCGAAAGGCCTCGCCGCGGCGCCCCCGGCGATCGGCTGCATCATGGGGGTCTCGACTTCGAGGTAGCCGCGTGAATCGAAAAAGCTGCGCAGGGCGCGGAGAATCTTTGCGCGTTTGACGAAGACTTCGCGGACATTAGGCGGCGGACCTTCGTGAAGCGGCGCTTCAACAGGCGCGTCGCCTTCGACGACCGGGGCAGGACCGTGCTCCGTCTGCTTGGCGCTCTGGCCGGTGTTTATGAAGAGGTCGACGTAGCGTTGGCGGTAGCGAAGCTCTACATCTTCAAGGCCATGGTACTTATCCGGCAACGCAAGCAGGGCTTTGGTGAGGAAGGTCAGTTTTGTAACATGCAGGGTCGTTTCGCCGGTGCGAGTGACGAATAAATAGCCGGAGGCTCCAATGTGATCGCCCAAGTCGAGTAACTTGCAGATCGCGAACTGATCCTCGCCGACCTCATCCTTGCGCACGTAGATTTGAAGCCGCAGGCCGCCCTGCTGCAGCTGGGCGAAGCCGGCTTTGCCCTGGATGCGAATCTGCATCAGGCGTCCGGCGATCGAGGCTTCGACGCGGTTGGCTTCGAGGCTTTCGGTTGTTGCCGGGGAATCGCCGTCGATGTATTGCGCGCGCAGCTCGGGGATGGTGGCCGTCGCATGAAATGAGTTGGGATAGATGGCTTCGGCTGCGCTGAGACCCTGCTTTTCGCCGAGGGCGCCGATCTCTTTCAACTTCTCCAGCCGCTGCTCGTACAGCCGCTCTTCGAACTCCGAATCAAACACTGGTCAAATCCTCGCTTCACCAGAGTATCGCGTGGCCGGGTTTGCAAGCGATAATGGTGGAGCGATGGCGCCTGCCCCCAATTCGATGCCCGACCCGAAGAAGAACGGTGCGCTCGGCGGGCTGGTGCAGGCAGAATCGATGATGCAGTTAGCGCTGGCGGTGCCGGCGGGATGCTTCGTCGGTCTGCTGATCGGGTACCTGCTGGACAAGCATTTTCACACGCACTGGATGGTGGTCGCGGGGATGCTGCTGGGATCGGCGGGCGGGTTCATCCAGATCTTCACGACGGTGGCGCGCATGGGGAAGCGGGGCGACCAGTGAGCGAAGGCACGAAGCCCGACTGGACCGCGGGGCTCACCGATGACGATTTTCGCAACACGATGCTTGCCTCGCTGAGGCTGCTGGCGATCCTGAGCGTGCTGGTGACGGCTGCTTTCTGGTGGCGTTCGGGCTGGCAGAGCGGGCTGCTGGTCATCATTGGCGCGGTGATTTCAGCGACTTCCTTGTGGGAGTGGCTGCGGTTGATGACCGCGGTAAACCAGAGCATGGACAAGGGGGCGACGCCCCGTCCGATGGGGATGATCCTGTTCGGTTTCTTCGCGCGGCTGGGGCTTACCCTGGTGGTCCTCTATGTTAGTCTTAAGTATCTAAACGGCACGGTTTTCGCGCTTGCAGCCGGCATCGGCCTGGGCGTTTTATCGCTGACGATTGAGGCCTTACGGCTCATGAATCGCTGGTCTTCCTAGCCCGTTCTGGATGAGTTGTTTACATCAAAATTATGCCGACACAGCTTCTGTTTACACGTTTTCTGAATAGCCACTTTGCGCCGCAGGTCGATGGCCTGCTGGCTGCGCTGCATGTCCATCCCGCGTTCCCCAAGGCGCCGATTACGAATGCGTTTGCCATGGAACTGCTGATCTTCGTGGCGCTTCTGGTGTACTTCGTGATCGTCCGCGCGACACTTTCGATCGAGAAACCTGCGGCCTTCCAGCACCTGGCGGAGATGACTCACGAATTTGTCGGAGCGCAGAGCGAGTCGATCATCGGGCATGGATTCGAGCGCTTCGTTTCGTACCTGACGGTGCTCGCACTGTTCATCCTGATCGGCAACCTGATGGGGCTGGTTCCGGGGCTTGAATCGCCGACTGCGAACCCGGTGGTGCCGCTCGGCTTTGCGACGGTGACCTTCCTTTACTACCATTTCCATGGCATCCGGGCGAATGGTTTTGGGTACATCAAGCAGTTTCTCGGACCGGTGTGGTGGCTCTACCCGCTGATGTTTCCGATCGAGATCATCTCGCACTTTTCGCGTGTGCTCTCGCTCACCGTCCGTCTCTATGCGAACATGTTCGCGGGTGACATGGTGACGCTGGCATTCTTCTCGCTGATCCCGATAGGCGTGCCGCTGCTCTTCCTCGGCCTGCACTTCGGCGTAGCGATCATCCAGGCTTATGTTTTCATGATCCTCGCGACGGTGTATCTCTCGCTCGCCGTGGCGCACGATCACTAGGCCGTAGCCTGACCCAAGTTTCGCCGGCTGCGGGGCGCCCCCTCTCAGCCGGCTGCACGACTCGCCGCTTAGCGTGAGGGTGCCAGTACGGTGAGCATCAACCACCCACTGGCGGCGAACAATCTGACGGGGGCAAGGAGTTTCACATGGCTCGTATGCTTCAGTTTTCCAAGTACTTCTTCATGACGCTGGCCGCGATCTGCTTCGCCTCGCCGGCATTCGCCCAGGGCACTGCGCCCGCGGGCCCCAGCTACGCGTCGCTCGCGGTCGGTATCGGCATGGGTCTTGCCGCCGGTCTGTGCGGTCTCGGACAGGGTCGCGCGACGGCTTCGGCTTCGGAGGCGCTTGCGCGCAATCCCGGCGCACGTCCCGGAATTCAGCTGTTCCTGATTCTCGGCCTAGCCTTCATCGAGTCGCTCACGCTGTTCACGTTCGTGCTGTTGTTCCTCCGCACGGCGTAGTTTGTAAGGTTGCTCGGTTGGAACGGCCCTCGCTCTTCGCGAGGGCCGTTTTATTTGCATAGGCTTTGGATTGGTTTTGCGGGTCTGGAAAGCGGGTTCGAGGCAGGATCACCGCACTGCTGTTGAGGGTGCGCCGGGGCCTGATGCCACTGAGGGGTCTCGGCATTCTGCGTGATGGCCGGGCCAGGCCGTCAAGCGGTATGCTGGTGACGTTTTGAGGAGTCAGCGTGCGCGCCGCTTATCTGCTGTCCGCGATTGTTTTATTTCTTACGTTACCGCTCGGTGCTCAGCAAACCGGGTTGACCGTACGAACGCCTGAAGGCGAGGCAGCGAGACGCCACCTTGAAGGGCGGTTGACGCTTGACCTCCAAGTGACCAATGCAAAGGGCCAAGCGGTACATGGACTTACCCTGTCCGATCTTCGGCTCAGCGACAACGGAGCGCCGAGGGACCTGACTTCTTTGCACGAGATCGCCGGGCGTACCTCACAGCCGCCGGTCGAAGCAATCCTGATTCTGGATGCGATGAACGCATCGTTTGAAAGCGTGGGGATTCTGCGTCAGGGCGTTGACCGCTTCCTCAAGCAGGACGGGGGTCACCTGCCCATCCCGATCTCGCTTGTCTTCCTCACTGACACTGGTACTCGGATCAGCAAGCCATCCGTCAATGGTCTTGAACTGGCGGAAGATCTTGGTAAGTTGCGTACCCCGTTGCGCGTGCTCGATTCGGCCCAAGGCGTGAGTGGGGCGATGGACCGTTTACAGCGTTCGCTGAAGGCGCTCGAGATGGTTGCGACCTACGAGGCGAGCATGCCGGGCCGCAAGCTGGTGCTGTGGATGGGTCCTGGGTGGCCGCTGCTTTCGGCGAGAACGTCGGCACCCAGCGCAAAAGATGCGCGGCGTTACTACTCTTCGATTGTCGAATTCACGACCTCGATCCGAAGGGCTCACATGACGTTGTACAGCCTCATCCCGCTGAATCTTTCGCACGGAAATCTCACGTCTACGTTTGTCTACGAGGATTATCTCAAGGGCGTCTCCGACGCTTCGCAGGCTGACTCGCCGTATCTGGCTGTGCAGGTGCTGTCCGTCCATTCGGGCGGACTCGTGCTGAACGGTACAGGCGATCTTGGCAGCGAGATCGTTCGATGCATTGCTGACGCTGATAGTTATTATGAGGTCACCTTCGATGCGGCATCGGGAGATGCCGCAGGGAGTTATCACGCGATCACTGTGACGGCAAACCGTCCGGGGACACACATCCGGACAAGTGCGGCTTACTACGCAGGGTTGACACAGACTACCAACGAGCACCAGCCGTAGTTCTGGCGACGAGAAGCTGTGGGGTGCTCCTCGCCTGGGACGAAATCACTGGCAATGGCGGGAGGATGATTTATACTTTCGCCACTCCCCGATTTGGTTAGAAGGTCTCAGGAAACGCCGGAAGGTTCTTCCCCACGTGGACTGCCGGCAGGTTGCGAGCGCGATATGGCTGACAGTTCGCCTGGTAGCGAAAAAACCCGTGTGTCGCCGAGTTTGCCGTCCCGCGCCGCGGGCATCGGTCTCGAATCACATCCTGCGAGCGCCACGCTGCCGGGCGGAGGTGTAGCATCCGGTGCGCCCAGCGAGTCCGAAGAAACGCTGATCGGGAATCCCCGGCCGGGTGCAACGCCGCCGAGCGGAGGCGGCACAACAGCGAACGCCGCTCTGCTTGAGATCGGCGCGGTGCTCGGGGGACGCTATGAGATTCTCAAGCTGCTGGGGCAGGGCGGCATGGGCGCGGTGTACAAGGCGAAGGACCGTGAGGTGGAGCGCCTGGTAGCGCTGAAGGTTATTCGCCCGGAGATGGCCTCGAACCGTGACGTGCTGGCACGGTTCAAACAGGAGCTGCTGCTCTCCTCGCAGGTGACGCACCGTAACGTGATCCGCATCTACGACCTCGGCGAAGCGCAGGGTGTGAAGTTCATCACGATGGAGTTCCTCGATGGCGAAAACCTGCACGACATTCTGAAGCAACGCGGAAAGCTGCCGGTGGCCGAGGCGGTCGACATCATCGAACAGGTGGCGAGTGGCCTGGCGGCGGCTCACCGGGAAGGCATCATTCACCGCGATCTGAAGCCGGCGAACGTGATGGTCGACCAGAACGGCCGCATTGCGGTCATGGATTTCGGGCTGGCCCGTACGTTCTCCGGTGACGGCATGACGCAGACCGGCATGATGCTGGGGACGATGGAGTACATGTCGCCCGAGCAGGCGCAGGGCATGGATGTGAAGGCCAGTTCCGACATCTTTACGGTCGGGCTGATGTTGTATGAATTGTTGACCGGCGACACACCCTTCCATGCGGATAGTGCGATCGCAAGCCTGTTGATGCGCACGCAGCAGCGTGCCGCGCCCCTGGTCACTATCGATAAGACAATTCCCGGGGCGCTAAGCAACATCGTGGCGAAGTGCCTGGAGAAGGACCCGGCGCGGCGCTACCAGAGCGCGGAACATCTGGACACAGACCTGCGTGCTTGGCAGGGCATGGGCGGGGGGACCAAGGTCTCCGCGCGCTCAACCCGGCTGCGCGCGGATCAGCTGAGGACGCTGCCTTGGGTGCGCATCGGCGCAGCCGGGTCCTTGGTATTGGCGATTGCAGCCGGCAGCGCGTGGTACATCGTCGAGAAGCGTCACGCGGTGCCGCCACAGGCGCATGGCCCGGTGTCGGTCCTGATTGGCGATTTCGCAAACCATACCGGCGACTCCGTGCTGGATAACACGCTCGAGCCCATGCTCGGCGTGGCGATGGAAGGCGCGAGCTTCATCAATGTGTATAGCCGGGGCGATGCGCGGAAGCTGGCGAAGAAGCTGCCGAATCCTTCGGATGTGCTGGATGAGCAGTCTGCGCGGCTGGTCGCGATGAACCAGGGCGTGCACACGGTGATCACGGGGGACATCACCCTGCGGGGCGACCAGTACGAGGTTTCGGCGATTGCGCTCGATGCGGTGAGCGGCAAGGTCCTGGCAAAGGCGGACGTCACCGCTGCCAATAAGCAGGAGATTCTGAGCGAGCTGCCGAAGCTGGCAGTGCCGATGCGCAAGTCGCTGGGTGATACGACGCCGGCCTCGGTGCAATTTGAAAAGGTCAGCGGAGGCTTTACCGCTGCGTCGCTTGAGGCGGTGCATCAGGATGCTCTCGGCGTGGACGCGCAATTCGCCGGCAAATATCAGGAGGCGTTCGGGTACTTTCAGAAATCCGCCGAGCTGGACCCCAAGTTTGCCCGGGCTTATTCCGGCATGGCGGCCATGGCGAAGAATCTGGGCAGGTCCGCCGATGCGGTGAAGTATATGAAGCTGGCAATGGCAAACTCCGACCGGATGACGGAGCGCGAACGCTACCGCAACCAGGGCTTGTACTATCTCACGCTGGGCGACTGGCAGAATTGCGTGCAGCAGTACACGCAGCTGGTCGCACGTTATCCTGCGGATCGTGTGGGCCAGAACAATCTTGCCAACTGCTATCTGCAGTTGCGCGATGCGCCCAAATCGCTCGAAGCTGCACAACGCGCGGTGGCGATCGTACCGATGGGGATCGGGCCGAAACTGAATCTGGCATTTTCAAGCGTGTTTGCGGGAGACTTTATCGGCGCTGAGAAAGCGGCTCGCGCGGCACTCGCGATCAGCCCGGCAGCCTCGCAGGCATACCTGATGATCGCCGAGGCCCAGCTTGGCCAGGGTCAGTTGAAGGAAGCGTCCGCCAGCTACCATGAATATGCCAAGTCCGGTGCGAGTGGCGAATCGACCGCGGCGGATGGGCTGGCTGATCTCGCGGCCTACCAGGGGAGCTACGCCGAGGCGGCGCGCATCCTGACCGAGGGCGCAGCAGCGGATGTCTCCGCAAAGAGCCTGGAACAAGCTGCGGGCAAGTACGCCGCGCTTGCCGACGTCGAAAGCTGGCAGGGCCACGGGGCTGAGGCGCTGGCCACCGTCGGTAAGGCTTTGGCCGAGAGCCCGTCCACTCAGTTGCAGATGCGCGCGGCGCTCATTCTTGTCGACGCCGGAGATACTGCGAGCGCGCAGAAGCTGGCCGCAAGCCTGTCAGCGCAGTCGTCCAGTGAGCCACAAGCCTACGGCAAAATCGTGGCAGGCATGATCGCGCTCAAGCGGAAAGATACGAAGGAGGCTGTAAAGCAGATGACGGCGGCGAACAAGCTGCTGGACACGTGGATCGGCCGGTTTGAGCTGGGGCGGGCCTATCTCGAGGCGGGCTCATTTTCAGAGGCAGCCGCCCAGTTCGATGAGTGCCTGAAGCGCCGCGGCGAAGCGATTGAGCTGTTCGTGTCGGACGTGCCGACCTATGCCTATCTCCCTGTGGTGTATTACGACCAGGGCCGCGCGCGGGAGGGGATGAAGAGTGCCAACTCTGCCGAGTCCTACAAGGCCTATCTCAGCATCCGCGGACAGTCGACCGAAGATCAGCTGGTTGGCGATGTCCGGCGGCGCCTGGGGCAGGACAGGGTCAGTGAGCCGGGCGCCCATTGACAAGCTCTCCGCGCCACAAGTGAGACGAGACCCGCGTGGCTAGTTGCCCTTGCCCGTGAGCGGAATGCTCTGTGTGCCGCCGCCCAGCGCGTTATCAACCACGGTCAGGTTCGCATTGAAGGTACCGATAGTTGCAGGGTTGAACTTCACCGCGATGGCACAGCTCGCTTTTGCGGCCAGGGAACTGCCACATGCACTGGTTTGTGCAAAGCTCGTCGCGTTCACGCCAGTGATGCTGATGCCTGCGCCGTTGAAAATCAGCGGCGTCTGGCCCGGATTGCTGAGGGTTACGGTCATCGTGCTGCTGGTGGCATGCTTGATCGTCGCGAAGCTGAGACTGACAGGATTGAACTTCGCCAGCGGAGCGATGACCACCGCGCTCAGTGCAACTGGTTGCGGGCTGCCCGGGGCATTACTGACAACCTGCAGGGTCGCCGTCTGTGGCGTGTAGAAGGGACCGGCAACGAAGGCGATGGTGGTCCTGCAGGCCTTCCCGGCTGCCAGCGGCCGGGGGCAGAGATTGAGCGCGATGAACTCGTTCGAGTTTCCGCCTCGCACGAGCGACAAAATCGGATCGCTGATGGTTGCAGGCGCGGTGCCGGTGTTGGTAATTGTGATGGTTCGAGTCGTAATACTCGCCAGGTAGACCGTGCCGAAGTCGATGGCAGACGGAGAGACGGTCAAAAGCGGCCCCGAAGCGGTGACCATTCTGGTGGTCTGGATTGACGAGTAGTTTGTGCTGCCGGCCTGGCTCGCGATCACGGAGCAGGTCCCGGTGCTGTTCGTCATCGTGTAGGTCGAGCCAAGGTTGTTGCAGGCGCCGGCGCTTGAGAAGGTGACGGCAACGCCGCTGGTCGCAGTCGCGGCCACCGTAAAGCTGCTGTTGAAGGCGGCGGTTGCCGGCGGGTTGGTCGTAAAGGTGATCGTCTGGGTTGCCAGCGCAAGAGTGACGTTGACGGGAGCGCTCGTGACCGGGCCGGAGCCGCCGGCGCCGGCCATCGTCGCGCTCACCTGGCAGACGCCGGTGCCGCTGGCCGCAGTCAACTGTGCGCCGGCATGGGTGCAGGGACCGGTGACGAGGTTGTAGGTGATGATGGCGCCGGGGCTGCTACCGGTGACGCTCAGGGTCTCGCTCTGACCAAAGGTCAATGGGGAGGTGGCGATCAGAGTCAGAGGCGCCTTCGTGGACTGCAGCGTCAGGGTGCCGTCGACATACAGGAACGCGTAGTTTGCAGAAGCCAGGGTTCCGGTCGAAACCGTGATCGGATACATGCCGGGAGCGCTGGTGGAGGTGGCAGTCGTCGACAGGGCCGGCGCGCCGGAGATAACCGAGGGGGCGTCGCTGTTGACGAAGCCGCTGTAGACATACGTCAGGGGCGGAATCGATTGGCCCGCTGCGCTGGACAGACTGTTCGCCGCGACGCTCAGGACTGCTGGATCGATCCGGAAGGATTGGGTCAGCGAAGCGGCGCTGTAGGTGCCATTCGACGGGGCGGAGGCGATGATGGTGCAGACGCCGGCGCCCGTCGTCTTGCCGCCGATGGTGCAGGGACCCGACGGCGTGAAGCTGACCGGGATGCCTGACGAAGACGAGGCGTTGAGTGCGAACGAGCCACCGTACTGCACGTTCTGAAGCGGGGCAAAGGTGATGACCTGGGACTTCGTGCCGGAACCCTGTGGCAGGATCATGAAGGTTCCGGAGACCGTGTTCGCTGCGTTGAAGCTCGTCGTGCCCGGCTGCGAGGCGGTGATGGTACACGTTCCCGTCGAGTTGAGGAGGATGGCCGCTGAAGAGACGTTGTTCGAGAGGAACTGACTGCCGATCGAACAGGTCCCGGCGCTGGTGAAAATGACCTGCAGACCACTGGGGACGCCGCCAGAGAGAGACGTGGCGGTGATGCTTGGCGGGTTCCCGATGGTGACGGAACTGGGCACCGGACCAAGCACGATGCTCTGGTCATTCTTCAGCACAGCCTCCACGGAGGGAAGGCTCTGCCGCGAGGGACCGTTGGCGTCCGGAACCAGCGTGGTGGTCACGGTATAAACGACAGTCTTCGAGAGCACATCCGGGTTGGTATCGGTGAACTCGGTTGCCGGCGGAAAGCCATTGATGCCGCTCACACTGCCGATCTGGGTGGGCGTTGCTCCGTTCGAGCTGCGATAGATCGTGTAGGTCTGCACGACTCCAAAGGCGGGCGCCGTCCAGTTGATCCGGACGCCTGCAGGGGTCGAGGTTTCCGTCGGCGAGTAGGGCGGTCGGACGATCGAGTTCGCGGTTTCATAGGTCAGCTCGTTGGCTGAGAGCGGACCGCCGCTGCCCGGGGTCAGGTTGGTGACGCTGCTGAGGCCGATGCCGGTTCCGCTCCCGAGGTTGACACTGCCACCGGGACCGAGGATGACGACACCGCCGCTGCCGAGGGTGACGCTTCCGCCACTTCCGAGCGTCACGCTTCCGCCGCTGCCCAGGGTGACACTGCCGCCGCTGCCCAGCGTCACACTTCCACCCGCGGCGACCGGCATCGGCGATCCGCCTGCCTCGAGGATGACGGTCCCGCCGCTGCCGAGCGTGACGCTGCCACCGCTGCCGAGCGTGACCGAGCCGCCGCTGCCGAGGGTGACCGATCCGCCCGCACCCAGCGTCGCTGACCCTCCGCTGCCGAGGGTAACGCTGCCGCCGCTCCCCAGCGCTCCGCCACTGCCAAGGGTGACGCTGCCGCCACTGCCGAGCGTCACACTGCCGCCGCTGCCCAGGGTAACCGAACCGCCGCTTCCCAACGTGATGCTGCCGCCGCTGCCCAGGGTGACATTGCCGCCGCTGCCCAGGGTGACGCTGCCGCCGCTGCCGAGCGTGACACTCCCTCCGCTCCCAAGCGTGACGCTGCCACCGCTGCCGAGCGTGACGCTTCCGCCGCTCCCCAGCGCGATGCTGCCTCCGCTTCCGAGCGTGACGCTTCCCCCGCTTCCAAGTGTGACGCTGCCTCCACTGCCAAGGGTCACCGAGCCGCCGCTGCCCAGCGTGACACTGCCGCCGGCGGCAACGGTGATCGGCGTTCCCCCACTGCCCAGGGTGACGCTTCCGCCACTGCCGAGCGTCACCGTGCCCCCGGTTCCGAGCGTGACGCTGCCGCCGCCGCCCAGGGTGATCGTGCCGCCGCTGCCCAGCGTGACGCTTCCTCCGCTGCCCAGGGTGACGCTGCCGCTGGCGCCCGGAGTGACGGTTCCTCCACTGCCGAGGGTGACATTGCCGCCGCTTCCAAGCGTGACGCTGCCGCCGCTGCCGAGGGTGATCGTCCCGGCGCTGCCGAGCGTGACATTGCCGCCGCTGCCCAGGGTGACGGACCCGCCGCTGCCCAGTGCCACGCTGCCTCCGCTGCCGAGGGTCACGCTGCCCCCGGCGCCGATGTTCAATGGCGCTACCGGCGAGCCGAAGTACAGCAGGTTCGAAAGCGCCACGAATCCACCGCTCGTCGCGCCCACCTGACGCAGGTCCATGTTGGCAAGATCGTTGAAGCCGCGTTCGCTGGTCTGAAGGTTTCCAATAAAGTTGAGATCCTGGCCGTTGGTCCATGGCGGCGTGACCGGTGCGATCGAGGCGTCCACGCGATACGCCTGGTCGCCGGTCAGCGGGGTGCCATCGCAGTGGCGCGTCGCCGGGCTGACGGTCGAGCCGGTCGTGTAGGGGACGTACCATGCTGAAGTCGGAAAGGTTGCCGCCACACCTCCGACATCGCGGAGCTGGGTCGTTGCGGAGGCGGTGCTTTCGTTCAGCGTCGCGAGCGTCTGATTGGAAAGCGCAATGCTCTGGTTCGGCCCGACGAGATCAAGCTGGAACAGGTAGTTCATCACGCTCTGGTAGTTCGGTTTGCAGTTGCCTTCAAACGTTGGAACATAACTACCCGGCGTGTCGTAGTAAAGGCCGCCGTGGCTCAGGCCGAGGGTGTGGCCGATCTCGTGAAAGAGCGTGCCCGCCAGCACATTCGAGCGCTTGCTCATGTCCTGGTTCGGCGCCGTCAGCCACAGGCCAAGGGTCACGGCCGAGTCGGCGCCACCGAGATCCGAATAGCCGGAGATGCTGGTGATCGTGCCGGACGTAAGACCGATGACCGGCTCGGGAAGAATGCTGTTGGGATAGGTGTAGTTGGGGACGCCCGGGGTCGAGACGGTGATCGTCATGGTGTCCGAGCAGCCGGTCGTGTTGTAGACGCCGTTGAGTGCCGGATCCCCCAGCACACCCGCCAGCGTGATGCGCGCCGGACACGCGTTCAGCCCGGTTCCGCGATCGATGGTTCCAATGGTGGTGACGCCGTTGGCCACCTTGATCGAGGTGAGGCTCCCGAAGCGCGAGTTCCAGGCGGGGATCGCGAGCGAGTGCCCGAACAGAACGTAGTGGTAACTATCCTTCTGACCGAACGGGAAGCGGGTCGTGCAGTCCGTGCCCGCCAGGCACGCCTGCAGGTTGCGGGGGTACAGTTTCGAGAACTGCAGACTGTTCTTCCAGCCGATGACTCCCGGCTGGCCCGGGAACTGACAAAGCGTCGTCGGGGTCGTCGAAAGATCGTCGAGGCAGGTGGATTCCGGCACCGCGTTGTCGACCTGCAGGTGAAGCTGTACGCCTGAGTTTAGAAAAGCCTGCTTGACCATCGCGAGCGGATCGTTGCCGCTCGCATCGGGGGCAGGGAAGAGGTTCTCCTTCGTGGGATCGCAGGAGCCGTCGGCCAGCAGGGCGCCGCACATGTAATCGAGCTGGACGAAGAGGTCTTTCTGTCCGTGTTTCGCGCCCGGCAGTCCGACCCAGGAGCCGGTTTGGATGTCGTAGTACCCGGGCTGTCCCGCGTGGAAGTCGCCGCCGGGGGGACCGGCCTTCCACGCATCCAGAATCCCGTCGTGATCACTGTTGTTGACCGGCGTGCTGATCATGACAGCCGCATAGGCGCTGCCCGGATTCAGCGTCGCGGTGTACTGGTTCGAGGCTCCAAGCGCAACCGAGTTGACGCTGTCGTTCCAGATGCCGCCCGAAGCGAAGAGATTGGTGTTTTTCCCGGTTCCGTTCGCCCCGCCCGCGGCGTCATAAAAGCCCTTCACGACCTGGACCGCGGAGCCGGCAGGGACAATCGCTCCGTCGTAGAGGACGACCGACTTGAGCGGGAAATTCGGCGAGAGCACACGATAGATCATCACCAGGCTGGCGCCTTCGGTGAGCGGCAACGCGCTGCCGCCCCCGTCCGGAAGCGAGACCGAATACGTGCCCGAGGCAATCCGGATTCCGTTGGCGCCAACTGGCAGATACGCATTCACGCTGGCGCGATAGGAACGGATCGTTCCGGTCAATGTGCCGTCCCTGAAGCCAGGCTGATCGCTGCCGATCTGCTGCCCGACGATCGAGTAGCCATTGAACGTTCCACTGGTCGAGGAAGCCAACGGCGTGCTCTCGATTGTCTCCCAGTAGAGGAACGCGTCCACGACATCGGCGCCATCGGGAACTCCCTCGGTCGCGCTCTGGGCATAACTGGGGATGGTGATGCTGCGCGTCGCCTTGCCGTTGACGCCAAGTCCGCGCAGCGTGACGCCGGCTGAAACGTAGTCGCCGGTAACGAAGTAGTTGTTGTTGATCGAAAGGGGATTGGGTGGCGGAGGCTGCGGCGTTCCGGTCGAAACCAGCAGGTTGACCGCGGAGCCAACGGTGACCTGCGTCCCGGCGCCGGGGCTCTCGCTGACCACGTTGCCGGCAGGCACAGTGTTGCTGGATGCGCTCGTGACCGTTCCCAGGGTGAGCCCCACGCCGGCAATGGGTGTCGTCGCCGCGGTCTGCGGCTGACCGACAACGTTGGGAACAGCCACAGTCCCGGCCAGCCCATTCGTCGCGCCGGTGCCAGTGAGCGTGACGACCTGGCTGAGGGCGTTCGCGTTGAGCGTGTTGTCGGTGAAGGTCGCGGTGCCGCTAAAGTAGGTGGCCGCTGGCGGATTGAAATTGAAGGTCTCGTTGCACACTGCACCCGGCGCCAATGGGAACGCGGCGGCGCAGTCCAGGGTGGTGATCTGGCGAAACCCCGCGCCGAGCGCCAAGCTTAGTGACCCGGTCAGCGACTGGTTGCCGCCGTTCTGCACGATCACCGGCTTCGGGCTATCGGTGCTGGTGCTGCCCGCATTTGTCAGGGCGAAGCTGAGCGCTGGTGGCTGCGTGCGGTTCACCCTCAGCACCTGACCTCCAGTGATCGACGGTGCAATCACATTGCCCAGGGGGTCGACAGCCACGCCGAATGGTGCGGGAACGCTGACGATCCGCAGCTGGCAGCCGCTCGTCGTGCAGCCAACCGGAACCTCGGTGATCGCCGCAAGATTCGCATCGGACACGAAGACGTCGCCCGCGGCATCGAGCGCAACGCCGGTCGGCGCGATCCATCCCTGGCCGATCTTGACCTGGCAGTTCGCGGCGGTGCATCCCGCCGGCACCTTCAACACCTGCACCAACGAGCCGTCGGCGATGAAGAGATCGCCTGCCGCATTGACCGCGATGCCTTCGGGCTGCGACGCAACTCCGGCTGGTGCCGCCCAGACGGTGGTGGTGCAGGCCGCAGTCGTGCAGCCCGGCGGGATCTCGATCACCTTCCCCGGGTTCAGATAGCTGACGAAGATATCACCGGCTCCGTCGGTGGCCACGCCGGTGGCGCCCCCGGTCACGCCCTGGGCAAGAGTAGTGCGGCAGGAGGGAACCGTGCAGCCCGGAGGAATCAGAAGAACCGAGAACTGCGCGATGATGACGTTGCCTGCTCCATCGACCGCGACTCCTGAAACCTGATTGAAGCCCGACCCGAGCGAAGTCGACGTGCCATCCGGACCGATCTTCAGGACCTGGTTGTTCCCCGAGACCGCAACAAAAACATCTCCGGCGGAATCGGTGGCAACTCCAGACGGGGAGTTGAGGCCGGTCACGATCGTGGTCTGCGCACCCGGTCCAAAGGCGATCTGCGGCTCAAGCCCCACGCCCGACAAAGGCGTCGAAGCCAACAGATTGCCGCCATTGTCGTAGAGCTGCACCGCGCCTAAACGAATGCCGGGAGCAATCGGAGCGAACCTGACGCTGACGCTGCATGTGCTGCCCCCGGCAATCGTGCCCGTGCACGTGCTTGCAGTACCCGGTGTAAAGTCAAGGCCGGGAGTGCCCTGGGTGACGACCCGGATGGAGCCGACACTGGCCGTCGTCGCGATATCGAAAGTGATCGGCGAAGTAACGCTGCAGGGTGCCGGAGCCGTCTGACCCGCCGGGCAGACGTTGACGTTGCCGAAGCTCTGCGACCCGAAGGCCGCGGTCGCGTTTGCCGCCTGCGTCAGCGTCACGGTGCACGACGGGAGAACTCCGAAACTCGCGCAGGCACCGCCCCATCCGACAAAAGTCGAGGCACTGCCCGGACTCTCGGTCAGCGTGACCTGGGTGCCACCGGGGTAGCTTCCCGCACACGCTCCCGTCGAAATGCCGTTGGTTTGAACGCACTCGATCTGCTGGAAGTTGTCGAAGACCGTTCCCGAGCCCGATCCCGTTTCCGTCACGGTCAGCGCCAGGTTGGTGATGGCGACGCCCGCCCCCTGGAAAGTCGCAGTCTGGCTCACCGAAGCCGCGTTGAGAGCGTTATCCGTGAGGGACGCACTGCCCTGCAACTGCGTAGAAGGACTCTGCGGCGTGAAGCTGATCGCCAGATCGCACGCCTGCCCCGGATTGATGGAGAACGAGTACAGGCAGTCCGGCAGAATCCTCGGACCCGCGACCTGCAGGAAGTCGGGCCCGGGGACCGTCACTCCCGCACCCCGCGACAGCAGCGGCTGGTTGCCAATATTGCGGAAGGGAATTGACTTCGGGCTGTCGCTGCTGGTGCCGCCCACATTCGTCGTGTTGAAGGTGATGCCTGTCGGCGTCTGCGCCACCAGCAGCACCTGGCTGTTGGTCAGCTCAGGCGTATACGCGACCCCCTGCGCATCCACCGCCACGCTCGACGCGTTGATTGCGATCACCTGCTCGCAGTTGACGCTGGTGCAACCGAACGGCAGCTCAACCAGTTTTTGCAGACCCTGATCCGCGACGTACAGGTCCCCGGCTGCGTCCACCGCCACACCGGCCGGTCGACTCCAGCCCGACCCCAGCGCGACCTGGCAGGCGCTGGTCGTGCAGCCGGCCGGAACCTCGATCACCTTCGCCAGGCCGCTATCGGCGATAAACACATCTCCCGCCGCATCAACTGCAACGCCGGCAGGCTGCGAGGCGGTTCCGCCGCCATACACAACAGCCACGCACGACGTGATCGTGCAGCCGATCGGGAACTCGACCACCTGGTGGTTGTTGAAGGTGGCAACGAACACATCGCCCGCCCCATCCACGGCCACTCCGGTCGCCAGCCCGACTCCTAGCGTCCCCTGGCAAGCCGTCGTCGAGCATCCCGCAGGAATGGTATGCACGACATTTTGCGCGCTATCCGCAACGTAGACCGTACCTGCTCCGTCAATCGCGACGCCCTGCGGGGAACCCAGGCCGACGCCCACCGTGGACGCTAAGCCGTTCGCCGCAATCTTCACCACGCGCTGATTGCCACTGTCCCCAACGTACACAGTGCCGGCTGCATCGACCGCAACGCCCTTGGGCTGCGACAAGGCAAAAGACCCGGTCGCCAGGGTGTTGATGGAAGGCAATCCGAACGATACTTCCGGTGCCAGACCAACTCCGTAGATCGGGGTCGTCTGCAGCACGTTGCCGCCCGTATCGAGGAGCTGAATCGCACCCGCGCGGGTGCCCGGGCGAACGGGCGTAAACGTCACCGACACCGTGCAGTTGCCCGGCGAAACCGTGCCGGAACAGGTGCTTGCGCCCGCAACCAGGCTGAAGTCGAGCCCCGTCGTGCCCTGTGTGACGACACGCGGAGTACCGAGCGTAGCCCCGTTCGCAAAGTTGTAGCTGAACGCAATTGTGCTGCCGCATCCTGCGGGCGACGTTGTGCCTCCGGGGCAGACGTTGACGTTGCCGAAGTCTCCCGGCAGCCCGAACTGCCACGTATCCCCCAGCTGCGTGCTCGCGAGTCCACCGAACATCACCGCCTGTTGGCGAAACGAATCGTACGCCACACCGTTCGGAATAATCCGGGCCGGCGGAGCATTCACAGAGAGCTGCGTCCAGTTCGCCCCGTTGAAGGTCCAGGTGTCCGACAAAAATGTGCTGCTGTCGGTGCTGGTCGATCCACCGAACAACATGACCTGACTCGTCGCCGCGTCGTAGATCATTCCCTGGCCGTCGCGTGCCGCAGGGCTGGTGGATACAGAAAGCGGCGTCCACGTCGTGCCGTTCCAGGCCCAGGTGTCGTTCAGGTTGACCCCCGAACTCGACCCTCCAAACAGGATGACCTCGCCCAGCGCCGCGTCGTACGCCATGCCGTAGTCGTCGCGTGGCGAGGGGCTTTGTGCCGGTGGCGCCGGGCTCACATTGGTCCAGTTCGTCCCGTCCCACACCCAGGTCTCGCCGAGGTCCGAGCCGTCGAAGCCGCCAAACAACACCACCTGGCCGCGCGCCGCGTCGTACACCATAACCATATTGCTGCGCGGCGAAGGGCTCGCCGCCGGGGTCGCCGCGGTCCAGTTCGTGCCGTCCCAGAGCCATGTATCCGAGAGCCGGCCGCTCGCGTTGATAAACCCGCCGAAGAGCACCACCTGGCCATGCGCCGCGTCGTACGCCATCGCCGGCGCCGCGCGCGGGGGCGGCACGGTCGTGGGACGACCCACGGTCCAGTTGCTTCCATCCCAAAGCCACGTGTCATTCAGATAGCCATTGCCAAAGCCTCCGAACAGCACGGTCTGCCGGTGTCCCGCGTCGTACGTCATGGCTTGGATATAACGTTGCGGCGGACTGCTCACCGGGGACTGCTGATACCAGTCCGGCAGCAGTCTCTGCGCCGTTGCCTCGAGCGAAAAAACAGCCAGGAACATGACGGCGACCCAGGCCCCTATGCGACGCTTGGTGGCTTGCGTCCTGCACGAGTCAGGACGACACAGGACGGAAGCGGCCAGGACGTTGCTGGTGAGCGTGTCGCGCATCTTTCATCCATCTCCTGCCAGGTACAACCGAGGACTTGAACTTTGCAAAGGCTGAAGCGGCCCCGGGCTTGGATCGCCACGAGCGGGCACGCAGGCATTCGGATTCCCGGCACAGTCCGTCTTCTCATCGAGCCAACGGAATCATGACTTCGGAGAGGGGGCCCATGTGCCAGGCGGTTCGTTTCGCAAATCGCGGTCCGGAGTCAGCCGAACGCGTTTGGGAAGAAGGCGCGAGGGAACACCGTAAACCTATGGGCAGGCTCAGGGCTTGTCAAGAAACTTGTGGACCTTGCATGTTTAATTTCGAGTGGTAACGCAATCCGGTAACCCTGCCGTAACGTGCCGACCTCGCCGAAGTTGCAGGCTGCGGCTTCTGATCACCGAGGCGCCGGGTGTTGGTTTCCGGATTCTCACGCGTGATGCCATGGCCGCCGGACGCCGATGGGAATGCTGAGGACTCCCGTGGAACTGGCTGCGAAGTTTGAACCGGCGCGTCAAGGATTCGAGGATCGGATCGTTGCGACTTGTGCCCGCCATCCATGGCTCCAGGCCATCGCCATCGGTGCAGCCAGCTTCCTGCTCTCCGGCATCGGGTTCAGCCTCAGCACCAGCGCGTTTCTGAGCGACAACCTCGCGGTGTGCTGGCCGCTGGTCGGTCTTCAGGCCGCGGCCCTGCTCAGGATCCCACGCCGCCATTGGCTCGCCGTCCTCACCGGCATGGTTCTCAGCCAGTGGTTCATGGACCGATGGGCCCACCCGGACGAGGTCATTGTCGAGACCGCATCCGATGTCGTTGAAGTGCTCATCGCCGCGTTCACCCTCCCCGCGTTCAACGGCCTTCCCGCGTGGATCAGGCAGCCGCGCCTCTTGCAGCGCTTCATGACGTGGCCGATGATACTCGGGCCGGCGCTCACGGCATTCCCGGTGGCAGCCGTCTTCTCGCACGAGCTCCACATTGGCTTCTGGCGCTACTGGGCACGGTGGTTTACCGGGGACGTGCTGGGCATCGTCCTGTGGCTGCCGCTCGGCATCGTGATGCTGAGCCGCGATGCCTACCAGCTGTTTCACTGGAAAGCCCTCCCGCGAACCGTCTGCCTGATCGGTTCACTGTCGCTCGGCAGCTGGGCGATGTTCCGCTTTCATCCGACGCCCATCGCCTTCCTGCTCATGCCATTGCTGCTCATCATTGCGCTCAAACTCGGCTTCAGCGGCTCGGTGATCGCGGTCAATCTGCTCTCCATCGTCTGCGCCCGGGGCACCCTGCATCACCTCGGCCCGTTCGGAGCCATTGCTGAACCGTACAACGTCACCCTGCTGCAACTCTTTCTCGCGACCTGCATGATCGGCTGCTTTCCGATCAGCATCATCCTGCTCGAACGCGATCAGTTTGAGCGGGAGATTCTCGAAGCCTATGCCCGGATGGAACAACTTGCCATCAGCGATGCCCTCACCGGGCTCGCCAATCGCCGCCACTTCGATACCGTCTTTGACCAGGAGTGGCGCCGGGCGCTGCGCGACGGCAAGCCGCTCGCCGTCATGATGATCGACGTGGATTGCTTCAAGCTCTTCAACGATGCATACGGACATCCGGCGGGGGACGAGTGCCTTCGCCAGATCGGCAACTCCATTCGCATGACGGTCGAGCGCGCCGGAGACTTCGCAGCCCGGTACGGTGGCGAGGAGTTCGTCGTACTCATGTCGCGCACCGATCGCGCCACGGCACAGGGCTTCGCCGAAATCCTGCGCGCGCAGGTCGAGCAACTCCAACTGGACCATCGCATGAACCCCCACCGGATCATTACGATCTCAATCGGCTGCTCGAGCGTCGTACCGCGCGCCGATCTTGCCCCCGAGAGCCTGATCGAGGCCGCCGACCAGGGTCTCTATCTCGCCAAGCAGGGCGGAAGAAACCGCGTCGGGGTGATCGAACCCGGAGCCTTGCGCACTCCACTGAAGGAACAAAATGCGTTGGCCGGCGTGCTGGGGAGCGCTCCCTGACAGCCGTCACACCGGAGCGCAGTGGCAGGTCAGCGTAACTCGATTTATTACTCGCTAGCCTCGTTCGTGGCTCTCCACCCGCCCCGAATCGAGTCGCAGCAGCGCCGTCAGAAAGCTTCCCCCTGGCCTCCCCTCGTCGCCGAAGAGCTCCTCCTGGATCGCAATCACGAGCGGCAGCGCGCGTCGCAGAACCGCAAGCCCGGATCTCGTAATCTCAACGTTCTTCGAGCGCGTATCGGTCGCGCTGCGCCGGCGCGATACGAAATCCTTTGCCTCGAGCGCCTTGAGCATGTGCGAGATCTGCATGGGGTGGATCCCGCTCGAACGCGCCAGCTCACTCTGGTTCACAGGATCGCCCGAACGGCCGAACCACGCGCTCAGAGCCAGCGTGACGAACTGCAGATTCGTCAGGTCCAGCGGCGCCAGCACCCGGTCAACCTCCCGCTGATACCGCACCACCACGCGCCAAAGCACAAAGCCGACGGCATTCTCGGGCGCCCCCAGTGAGACGGTTTCGAACATCGCAGTAATCGCCAGGGCTTGATCGCGCACGACTCCACTATAGGAGAAAAGCGCCCGCTGCGAGACGTCAAGACCTGCAAGGCAACCATTTAGTAAATGTATTTATCAAATCTTTCAGTGGTCGCAGAAACAGCTGCTTCGCATGAACGGCAGCAACCGCTCCAAGGAGGAAACTGTATGGCAGACGTGAAACTCGATATCGCTTTCTGGGAATACGACCGCACCCGCGCCCTGGCCGACGGAACCGTCAAGATCGAAGGCGTCGCGGCAACCTACCACAGCGCCCCTATCGTCACCGAGATCTTCGAAGGCATGATCGGTGAACAGAAGTACGGCATCTCCGAACTCGGAATGACCTACTTCCTCAGGACCTTCCACAACGGAGAATCGCCGTTCGTCGCCATCCCCGTCTTTCCCAACCGCGCCTTCCGCCACTCCGGCATCTACATCAACAAGCAGAGCGGCATCAGGACACCGCACGACCTCAACGGCAAGACCATCGGCGAACTCGCACTCTACAGCCACGACGCGGGCATCATGGCCAAGGGCATGCTGTCGGATGAGTTCGGCTTCCGCCCCGAAACCTGCCGCTGGCTCATCAGCGGACTCGACTGGCCGCTCAAGCCGATCGAATTCGTCCCGCACACGCATCCCAGAGAGGTCCAGGTCACGGACGTTCCCAGGGAAAAAGAACTCGGCGCCATGCTCGAGTCCGGCGAGATCGACGCCCTCATCTCAGCCGACATCCCCAGGTGCATCCTCGAAGACTCACCCAAAGTCACCCGCCTGTTTCCCGACTACAAGCAGGTCGAACGCGACTACTACCGGCGCACCGGCATCTTCCCCATCATGCACACCGTCGTCATCCGCAAAGACCTGCTCGCGAAGCACCCGGAGCTTGCGAAGCGCGCCTACCAAGGCTTCTGCGAGGCCAAGAAGGCGGCCGTCGAAAAGATCCAGCACGGCCTCATCTTCAACAGCATGGGAACCATGATCCCGTGGCTGAACGACCTCGTCGACACCGACCGCGCCGTGCTCGGCGACGACTGGTGGCCCTATGGCATCGGCGCCAACCGCAAGGCGATCGACGCCATCCTGCGCTACCACTTCGAACAGGGCATCACGCCAAAGCAGTTCACCTGCGACGAGATCTTCGTCCCCGAACTGATGGGCTCCTGACCCGCATCCAACCCTGGGGAAGGCAAAGCGCCGCAATCGAAAGGACTGGCAAGTATGAAGATCATCGGGCTCGAAGAGCACTTCGCAACGGCAGAGATCATGGAAGCCTGGATGCGGGTCGACCCGCGCTGGAGCGATCTCGCTCTCAAGCCATCGACCGAGGGCGAGGGCGCCAATCGCCTGCTGGACCTCGGGCCCGCCCGGATCGCCGCCATGGACGAAGCAGGGCTCGATGTCGCGGTACTCTCCCTCACGACTCCCGGCGTGCAGAATATCGACGCCGACCTCGCCGTGTCCCTGGCCCGCAACGCCAACGACGCACTCGCGGCCGCCGTCCGTGCTCATCCCGATCGCCTGCAGGGCTTTGCAACGCTGCCGACACCCGCACCGCAACAAGCAGCGAAGGAGCTGGATCGCGCCGTCCGCGAACTCGGTCTCCACGGCGCAATGCTGCATGGCCGCACCCGCGATCGCAACCTCAGCGATCAGGAGTTCTGGCCGATCTTTGAAGCCGCCGATGCGCTGCGGGCGCCGCTCTACCTGCACCCGCAATCCCCACAGAAGGGCGTGCTCGACGCCTATTACGCAGGCCTCGGCGGCGAGCTCGAGTCCCTCTTCGCCCGCCCCGGCATCGGCTGGCACTACGAGGCCGGCATTCAGATCATCCGGCTCATCCTCGCCGGCGTCTTCGACCGATTCCCAAACCTGCAGATCGTCACCGGGCACTGGGGCGAGGTCGTGCTCTTCTATCTCGACCGGCTCGACCTGCTCAGCACCCCGGCGAAGCTGCCCCGCAAAATCTCCGAATACGTGCAGCAGCACCTGTCGGTCACGGCCAGCGGCATCTACAGCCAGCGCTACCTGCAATGGTCGCTCGAGGTGCTCGGTCCGGACCGCATCCTCTTCGCCACCGACTACCCCTTCGGCCGTGCAGCCAACGGGGCAGCCCGCGCGTTTCTCGAATCAGCCAACCTCACCGAAGCCGATCGCCTCAAGATTGCCTCCGGTAACTGGGAAAATCTCTGCGCCCAGATTCGCCGCTGAACCCGCGCCCGCAAACTTACGTCGGCGTCCGCAATAACAACCATCCCCCGGCAAGCGCAAACAGCACATCCGGAGACCACGCTGCCAGCGCCGGTGGCAGCGTGTTTACATTGCCCATCGCCTCGAAGAGCCCGGCCACGCCCAGGTAACCCACCGCCAGCAGGATTGCCACCGCAAAGCCCGCAACCCCGCCCCGTTTCCCCGTCGCAAACGCGAAGGGAAGCGCAATCAGCGTCATCACCAGCGTTACCGCCGGGTAAGCCAGCTTGCGGTTTAACTGCACCGACAGCCGCTTGGTGTCGAACCCCGACTGCCGCAAGTCGTTGATGTACCGCGACAACTCGCCAAAGCTCATCTCCTGCGATTGCCGATCTTCCTTCTTGAAGTACGGTGGCTGCTCGCGAATCTCCGGAAACGTCGTCAGCACAAACGGATCGTAGCCGGCAATCGTCTCGCCGCGGAACGTCCGCACCCACCCATTCTCGAACAGCCAGCGATCAACCCGGTTGTCCCAGTGCGCCGACGACGCAAAGATGCGCCGTTCCAGCGCAAACGTCACCGGGTCGAACTCAAACACGGTCAGGTTCGCAAACACATTCCGGTCCGGGTCGAAAAACTGGTAGTAGAAGATCCGCACCGGTTCCGCCGCGTGCTTCTCCTGCGGTGCCGCACGGCCCAGAAAATTCGCCGGCAGCGGCGCGGCATACGTCTGTCCCGAGATCCACTTGCGATCCGGCCGCAGAAACGTCTGCGCCGGCTTGCCCTTGATCACGCTGCGCAGCGCCTCCTGCCGCCGGTTCGCTGCCGGCAGGTAGAACTCGTCGAACGCGAACAGCGCGGCCGCGATCACCGCCGTCAGCACTAGCACCGGCACAACAATCCGGTAAAGCGAAACCCCCGCCGCCTTCATCGCGGTCAGCTCGGATGACCGCGCCAGCGCCCCGAACGTGACCAGCACCGCCACCAGCACACACAGCGGCGTCACGTTGTACAGGATGAACGGGATCAGGTTCAGCAGGTAGTCGCCGACCGTGACCAGCGGCGTGCGGTTGCGAATGATATCGCCGATCAACTCGAAGAACGTGAACACGATAAACAGCATGCAGAACGTCGCCAGGATCAGCGCAAGGTTCGACCCGAAGGCCCGCATGATGTACTCGTCAAGGATCAGTGGGAAGCGAATCCGCAACAGCGAGCGGAAGGTCTGCGCGAGTCTGCGCCCAAGATCCGGCTGCAGGGGACGCTCCTTCTGATCGTGTTCGACATGTCCCCGTCGCAGCCTCTGAAAAGCCGCCGAGATGCCCATCCCCGCACCCGAGACAAGCGAGAGCGCAACGCCGCCAACCGTCATCTGCTGCAGCAGGATCGCGCCCGCCGCGGCGAAGATCAGGTTCGCTCCCCACACCCCGAGGAATGGCGAAAGCTTGCCCTGGCTCGCCACCGCCGTCCCGATCAGCGAGAGCACGTAATAAATCACCACCAGCAGAATCGTGAGCACGAAGCCCGTCGACTTGCCTCCGCGCTTGGACGAAAGCCCCAGCGGCACGCCCACCAGCATCAGCACCAGGCACGCGAACGGATACGAAAAGCGCTTGTTCAACTCGATGCGAAACGGCCGTGCCGCCGCCCGGTCAGCGGCCGTGGCGCCGGGCGCATCGCCAAGCACGGCGCGCCGATGCAGTTCTGAAAGCGACAGTGCCAAGATGCGCGTATCCGACCGCGAGATATGCGTATCGTCCTGCGCGCCCGCCTGCATCGGCACATCGGCCGTGGCGAAGGTTTCAATGTTGTACTGGTTCGGGTCGGTGTCGGAGATCTGGTGCTCTCCACCATCTTTCAGCAATAAATGCAGGTCGCCCGGCCCTTCGGTCGTTACGATTGCCTGGTCGGCCGTCGTAATGCGTGGGCTCGCCGGCTGCGTCAGGTCGGCGATAAACACGTGATGCCACAGCGCCGCGCCTGAACCCGGCCGCACATCCTGCACGTACAACACAATGTTCTTGAAGTCCTCATCAAAGACCCGTGGCTCGACTTCAAATGAGGCCTGCGCATACTTCAGCCGCTCCTCAAGCCGCAACAGGGCAGACGCCGAGTGAGGCGCCAGATACAGCGAGTTGAAGAGCCCGAACAACAGCGCCCCGAACGAGACGACCGAGATGATCCGAACGAAGTCGAACGCGCTCATCCCCGACGCACGCATCGCCGTGATCTCGGAGTCCGCCGCCAGCCGCGACAGCCCCAGCAGGATCCCGACCAGCACCGCCATCGGTATCGTCACCACCAGCGCTTCCGGCAGGAAGTACGCGATCAGCCGCGTCACATCCGTCAGCGACGCCGAGTCCCGCACCACAATCTCGAGGATCTTCCCCAGCCGCGACGTGAACAGCACGAAGGTAAACAGCACCCCGCCCAGCACGGCGTGCGACAGGACTTCGCGAAGAATGTAACGGGTGAGAAGGCGCATTCGTTCCGGGACTACGGTCTCAGACCAGTGTAGCCGTTCATGCCTCGGTCAACTTTAGTAGCGGCCCGGGCACGAGGTCGGATACCGTGCACCATTCACCACCACCCACCCGTTGTTGGCCGTCGCATGCGTCGAGCAGTGAACGTCATGCACCCCGGCATCGTACTGCCCACGGCGCGGCACGAAGGCCTGTCCGTACGCAAAGACCGTAGCCTCTGCGGGCGCGTTCACCACTCCGTCCAACTCATCGTTCGTCACGACCTCGATCGTGAAGCTCTGCCCATCCGGCGTCATCACCTTCAGCGCCAGTACCTGGTGGTCGCCGTGCGGCCCGCCGTACTGCGTGCGCGATTTGCGAATCGTCGTCCCGCAGACCATCACGTTGTCCACGTTCGCGCGCGAGCCCGAGTGGATGATGTCCTCAAGCGGCTGGTTGATCGCCGGCGTACACGCCGCAGGAACCGGGATATCCTTCGCCGCGTAGGCCGCGGGGATTGCAAGCGCGAGAAACAGGATGCCGGGCAGCGTCTTCATATCGGTTCTCCGTCACGGATCATACCGTGTCCGGTAGAGCCCGCGTTCGACGCGACTGCCAGAAGATCCCCGCGCCGACCAGGTTGATCGCCAGCGTCGCCGCCAGTATCTTGACGCCGAACACGAACGGGTGGTCCACGTCGATGATCGGAAAAACGCTCAAGGCGCTCGCGAGGATCGTCACCACCAGGCCGCTCAGCGACGCCAGCTTCAGACCCAGGCTGGGCGGCTTGCCAAACTTTGAGCCCACCACCAGCGGGATCAGAAACATGAGGCCGAAGTAGAGGTTGTACAGCAGGATCGCCACATTGTTGATCAGCTGCAGCGCCTCCTGCGCGCTCGCGCCATACGTGGCCAGCGTGCAGGCGATCACGGCGAGCGCGACAATCACCAGCACCGACCGTACCGGCGTCCCGAAGCGCGGACTCAGCCGCGTAAACCACTCCGGCAGGATGCCGTCCCAGCCCGCAACCATCGGCAGCCGGCTTGTCTCGGCAACAATCAAGGCATACTGTGCGATGACCGCGAGCGCCAGCCCCAGGATCGCCGCGCGCCCCAGCATCAGCCCCCAGTTGATGCCCGGTGTCACCGTTCCCGCCGGCGTGGCGAACGCCGCCGCAAGCACCTGCGGCACCGGCCCCGTCAGGTCCACCTTATCGGCCGGAATATAGGTCAGAATCGAGCCTGTCCCCAGGATGAAGATCAGCGCGATGATCGGTGCCGCGATCCACGCCGACTTCCAGATCGCCTGCGCCGCATCGCGCGTCTCGCCCGCGAAGACCGCGATCTGCTCCAGCCCGGTCAGCCCGTTCAGCGCCATCTTCGAGAAGAGGTTCAGCGAGAGCAGCGTGAACATCGGCAGCGTCAGCGCCAGCGAGAACGGCCGCTGCGGCGAGTGATGCGGGTGCGCCGCCGTTGCATGCGGATGGACGAACAGCAAGCCCACCAGGATCAGGTTCACCAGGATCATCATGAACGTGCCGAAGTGCGCCACCCACTTGCCGAACTTGAACCCGACGATACAGATCACCAGGATCAGCGTGAACAGCGTGATGTTGAAGACGTTGATCACCCGCGTACTTTCGGCGATCCACCCAAAGCGAGGACCGAGCGAGTAGCTGAGCGAGGTCGCCGACAGGATGCCGATATTCGAAACCGTGACCAGCGACCACATGCCGAAGTTCCAGGCCGCCAGGAAGCCGAAGAACGGCCCGAAGACGTGCCGCGTCCACTGGTAGACGCCACCCTCTTCCGGCCAGATCTGCACGCAATAGGTCACTACCGCGGCCGACGGCAGAAACAGCGTCGCAATCGCGGCCAGCCAGAACACCAGGTGCACGCCGCCCTGACGCGCTGCAATCCCGATCCACGTCACGCCCACCACGAGCAGAATCTGCATCTGCACCAGATCCCGCAGACGAAGTGTCTTTTTGAGCGAATGCGTGGTCAGTGAGCCGCCTCGGACGGAAAGTTAGGGAAGCTTAGCACGAGAACGGGCAACGGCCACTGCGTCCTGACGCCGGACGGGCGTCACGTCGTGTGGTGAAAGCGCTGGCGTGCCAGAAATGTTCCACGTGGAACATTTCTCGTAAGCCAGCGCTCCCACTCCCACGCAGGGGCACCGTCCGCGGTGGGGGCGCCTGCCTGGTGCTCTTATCGTCCGACTGCCCAGGCCAGCCCGTCGGGTTCGCCGCCGGCTTCGATGTGAGCGGTGACGGTAAGGGTTTTGAGGTCGATGACGGCGACGTAGTTGTCGGGGCCGCAGGAGACGAACGCCCGCGCGCCATCGGGTTCGATCTGGATGCCGGCCGAGCCGTGCCCGATCGGAAAGCGCTTGATGACCTTGAAGCTGGCGCGATCGACCACGACGAAGTCCGGCCCGGCCGAGACCAGAACGCGCTTGCCGTCGGGCGTGATCTTGAGGCGGTTGGCGCCCGGAACGTTCACGGCGAGCGTCTGGACGACTCTGCGGCTGGCCAGGTCGATGACGGAGAGGGTGCCGTCCTGCGCATTGGCCACCCACACCTGGCTGCCGTCGGGCGAGACGTCGAAGCCTTCGGAGCCTTTGCCGACTTTGACGAGGGTCTGATTCCAGTCGATGCGGTTGCCGGGGGGCGGGGGTGGGGGCATGCCGGCGGGGGGCTTCGCGCCGGGGGGCGGGCCGCCCATCTTCACCGGCTCGCGCGACCAGAGGCTGACGGTGGCGGAGGAGACGTTGGTGGTGACGATGTGCTGCTCGTCGCGCGAGACCCAGATCATGTGGGTGCGGTTCTCGCCGGTGCCGAGGATGAGGTCGATGCTGCGGGAGGCGGGGTCATAGCGGCCAAAGGCCTTGGCGGCTTCGGCGGTGAAGTAGAGGTGGCCGTTGACGTAGGTGAGGCCGTGCGGTCCGCGGAGGGCGCCGAGGTCAATCGCCGGGAGCGGCTTTGCGTCGGCGAGGTCGAGGACGGCGAGGGTGTGGAAGGCGCCGAAGCCATAGTTCGAGACGTAGGCGCGCGTGCCGTCCGCGGAGGCGATGACCTCGTGGGGGTCGTCGCCGACCGGGAGGCGGGCGCCGACCTTGAGGGTGACGGGGTCGACGACGGCGAGGGTGTGGTCCTGTTTTGAGAGGACGAGGAGGGTGGCTTTGGTGTTCTGTCCGCCGGCGGACAGGGCGGCGGCGGCGAGGGCCGAACCGGCGCAGAAGGCTAGAATGGCGGCATGGCGCGACAGGTGCATGCGGACAGCTTACTCCAGGCAGGATCCGGGGAAATCGAGGGCCGCACCTCCCCTGGGCGTTTGTTGCGCAAGATCTTCATTCGAGATGAGTTAGGTCTGGACCTCCGCTCCCGGAGCGATCACGTCCAACCGGCGGGAAGAGGGTCCCGGACGAGTCGGATCTGGGGTGGATTTCGGGGCTGGGCGAGACGTTTTTTCTGCCGGCTGATCGTTGGGAGTGATTTCGCGAAGACTCTAAGCCAGATGCAGATTTGTCTGCTCCGGTGCGGAATGACTGTCGCGCGGGTGGGTTGGTTGCTGGGGTTGTGGGTGGGTTGCGGGGCGGTGGCGGCGGGCGGGCAGGACCTGCGGTATCTGAGTCAACAGGGGTGGTCGACCGAGGAGGGGTTGCCACAGAACAGCGTGCATGCGATCGCGCAGACGACGGATGGATTCCTGTGGGTGGGGACCGAGGGTGGGCTGGCGCGGTTCGACGGGGTGGGCTTTCGCGTTTACGGGAAAGAGGCGCTGCCGAGCGCTGACGTGTGCTGCCTGCAGGCAGAGGGAGATGGGCTGCTGGTGGGGACTTCGGACGGCACGGTCCGGGAGGACGCTGGGCGGTTTCTAAAGGTGTCGGCGAGCGGGCAGCCGGTGGCGCGGAGCCTGCCGGCGGGCTGGCGCTGGTCGGCGACGTCGGTCGGGTTTGAGCAGCGTGAGTGGAAGGTGGGTGCGGGGCTGGGCGGGCGGGTGCAGGCGGTGCTGGTCGACCGGGCGGGGCTGGCGTGGGTGGGGATGCGGAACGGGCTGGCTGTCCTGAATCGGGCGGATGGATCGGTGAAGCCGGTGGAGGCGCTGGGAGGCAACTCGGTGCTGGCGCTGTTTGAAGATGTCGAGGGGAACCACTGGGTCGGGACCGAGACGACCGGCCTGCACGTGTTGCGGCGGCTGCGGTTTCGCGGGGAGGCGGGGCTGTCGCACCTGGCCGTGACGTCGGTGACGCAGACGGCAGAGGGCGCGATGTGGGTGGGGACGCGGGACGACGGGCTGCGCCGGGTGCGGGGCGGCGTGGTGGAGGAGCCGGTGCCGGCTGAGAAGCTGACGAGCGCGGTGGTGCTCGCGATGGCGGCGGAGGAACGGGGCGGGCTGTGGGTGGGGACGCCGGACGGGCTGAACTTTATCGGCCGGGACCTCGCCGTCAGCAAGCTGACTTCGGCGGAGGGACTGCCGGATGATTATGTACGGTCGGTGGCGGTTGGTGCCGAGGGATCGGTGTGGGTGGGGACGCGGCATGGGCTGGCGTGGCTTCGCGGGGGCCGGGTGGAGCGGGTCTATACGACGGCGGATGGGCTGGGAGGCGATGGGATCGGGGCGCTACTACGGACGGCGGCCGGGTTGTGGGTAGGGAACTCGGGCGGCTTGTCGGTGCTCGGCCACGATGGCAAGGTGCGTGGGGTGCGCTGGAAGGACGCGGACGCGAGACCCATTGTGACGGCGATGGTGGAGGCGCGGGGCGGAGGGGTATGGGTGGCGACGGGCGGAGGCGTTGTTCACCTGTTTGACGGCAATGGCCGCGAGCTGGGGCAGGCGTTCACCGCCCGGGCCGGCACCACGATTGACGGGATGACGGCGGACCGGGCAGGGAATCTGTGGTTCCGCATGGAGCGTGGGATCGAACGCCGGGCGGAGGCTGGGCTTCGTGCGTGCGCGCTGGCCGGCGGGTGCGGGGCCGATGACGGGGTGGGCCGGTACGGGATGGCCGACGGGCTGCCGAGCGACGAGGTGGTGGCGGGTGAGAGCTCGGGCGGCTGGCTCGCACGAGATGGGGAGATGTGGTTTCCGACGCGGCGTGGGGTGGCGATCGTCGATACCGGGTATGCGCGCGGGAGCGAGGTGCCGCCGCCGGTGGCGGTGGAGCGCTTCCTGGTGGACGACGTTGAGGTGGGCGCGAGGGCAGAGCTGCCTTACGCGCATCAGCGGCTGACGTTCGAGTTTGCCGGGTTGAGCTACACGGCTCCGTCCGAGGTGCACTACCGCTATCGGTTGGAGGGCTTCGACAGGGAGTGGCAGGACGGCGGCGGCCGACGGTCGGCGACGTATACCAACCTGCCGCCGGGGCATTACCGGTTCCGGGTGGAGGCGCGGAACAGCGACGGGATCTGGAATCATGCCGGGGCGGAGGCTTCGTTCCGGGTGGTGCCGCCTTACTATCGGCGGTGGTGGTTCCTGCTGCTGATGGCGGTGCTGCTGGTGTTGGTGCTGGTAGGGCTTTACCTGCTGCGGCTGCGCGGGCTGCGGCGACAGTTTGACGCGGTGCTGGCGGAGCGGAACCGGATGGCGCGCGAGATTCATGACACGCTGACGCAGGATTTTGTGGGGACGTCGCTGCAGCTGGATATCGTGGCGCAGATGCTGAAGCGCGGCAAGGTGGAGGCGGCGCTCGAACAGGTGGTGCGGACGCGGCGGCTGGTGACGGAGGGACTCGACGAGGCGCGGCAGAGCATCTGGGAGCTGCGGGCGAACAACGCGGAGGACAGCCTGCCGACGCGGCTGACGCGGCTGCTGCAGCGTGAGGCGTTTGTGCCGATTGCGCCGAAGCTGCATGTGGGCGGAGCGTACCGGGAGCTCGACTACCGGGTGGAGCGGGAGGTGTTGCGGGTGGCGCAGGAAGCGCTTTCGAACACGCTGAAGCATGCCGGGGCGGCCGAGACCACGGTGAACCTCCACTATTCGGATGAGGCGCTGCTGCTCACGATTGAGGATAATGGGGCGGGGTTTGTGATGGAGGACGCTGCGCGGAAGCCGGGGCATTTCGGGCTGGTGGGGATGCGCGAGCGGGCTGCGATGATCGACGGGGCGGTGACGCTTGAGAGTGCGCCGGGCAAGGGGACGACGGTGACATTGCGGGCTCCGATTACGCTTGAGAAGTAGCCAGAAGCTTGAAGTGAGACATGAGGTTTATAGCATGAACGAAAAGATTCGATTGATGTTGGTGGAAGACCACCAGGTGGTGCGGCAGGGGCTGGCGGCGCTGCTCTCGGTCGATGATGATTTTGAGGTGGTGGGGTCGGTGGGCGACGGGGTGCAGGCGGTCGAGAAGTTCCGCGAGCTGCAGCCGGACGTAACACTGATGGATCTGCAGATGCCGAAGCTGGGCGGGGTGGGGGCGATCAAGCAGATTCGTGCGGAGTTTCCGCAGGCGCGGGTGATTGTGCTGACGACGTTCGATGGGGATGAGGACATCTACCGGGCGCTGCAGGCGGGGGCGCGGGCGTACCTGCTGAAGGGGATGGAGCTCGAGGAACTGACGGCGACGATCCACGCGGTGCATAAGGGGAAGCTTCATATCCCGGCGACGGTGGCGGAGAAACTGGCCGAACGGGTGAGCGGGCAGGAGCTGACGGCGCGGGAGCTGAGTGTGCTCGAGCGGATTGTGGCGGGGCGGGCGAACAAGGAGATTTCGTCGGATCTGTTCATCTCCGAGGCGACGGTGAAGACGCACATCAATAGCCTGCTGGGCAAGCTGGGGGTGGCCGACCGGACGCATGCGGCGACGGTGGCGATTCAGCGCGGGCTGGTGAGCCACCGATGAAGAGACTGTTGATGATGGTGATGGTGCTTTGCCTGCTGCCGCTGGGCGGGTTGGCGCAGGGAAAGAAGGCGTGGCGGGCGGCGACGCCGGCGGAGCTCGAGGCGGTGATGCCGGAGCGGGCGCAGGTGGAGAAGGAACGGATCGAGACGGAGGCGCGGTCGGCGAGCGGCGTGGTGGATGGGCGCGGCAGGGTGATTGGGGCGATCGTGCTGATTACGGCGGGATACTCGGCCAATGGGAAGTATTCGCATTATCTGCTGGCGCAGAGCCCGCTGAAGGTGGGGGAACTGGAGCTGCCGGCAGGCAATTATGTGATCGGCTGGACGCGCGGTGCCGAGGGGCTCGAGGTGAAGTTCTACGTGGCCGAGACCGGGGTGGAGCGGGGGACGGTGCTGGCGAAGCTGCCGGCGGTGCAGCTGCCCGTGGTGCCGTTGAAGATCTGGGCTCCGGGGGAGAAGGGTGTGATCCAGATTGGGCGGTTCGTGATGCCGTGGTCCCCGGAGGACGGAATGTAGGCGGGCTGTCCTCGCTTGAGGGGCCAGATCCCGTCTTCAAGGCGAACCGAGGTGCGCCGGGGAAGTCGTTCTGTACGTTGCAACATGACGAGTCGGTGCTCGATAAAGGGTCGCGCGGCAGGATGGTGGATGAGCGACAGATCGATGCGCAGATCGACCTTGCTAGCCTGTACTCTCAGGAACGTTTGAGGGCTTGAATTCACACCTCAGTCATCAACGCATGCGGGATTACCGTTGTGGTTCCGTATCGGGACACCTAGTATTCGAGCAGATGCAGTGATCCTTCCGTTTGGGCATGGGCTGGCTCGTCCGGTGGAGAACCCCGGAGACTGCGAGCCATGACCTCTCATCCATACCTGCTGGTGACCTATTTTGCGTTGAACTTCATGCTTGCATTGTTTCTGGACGGACAGATGCGGGCGTCGACCGATGTGCGTCCTTCGCGAGGCGAGACGGCGGTGTATTGCGCGGCGATGCTGACGCTGGGTTTACCGCTGCTGGTGCTGCTGCTTGCGTGGCATGGGTCGAGGGCGCTGGTCGGATGGCTGCGCCGGGATAGTTCGCCGGGGCTTGAGGGGCACGCTGGCTCAGAGACGATCCGTTAGGCAGTTCGATGCCGGCCGCAGCAGCTCAGAATGCGTAGGAAAGGCCGCCGTCCGGGAAGAGCGGCATCTGGTATTGGACGGCCGTCCCGGGTGGCCCGGGATGGGGACGTGACTGCCAGAGCTGGTCGTAAAAGTTCTGGTGGTTGAGTGCGTTTTCGAGGCCTACGTGCCAGGTGAGCTGTCCGCGGCCAAACTGGACTTTCTGTTCAATCCGGAAGTCGAGGCGTTGATATCCGTCGGACCGGTTCCCGTTGATCTTCGTCAGATCGAAGACGTCGCGGTTCTGCTCCACGCTCAGAGTCAGGTCGTCCGGCGTGTAGGGGCGGCCGGAGTAGGTATTGAATCGTCCGGAGAGGCTGAAGGTCTTTTTGAAGTACCAGAGCGCGGAAAGATTGGTGCTGAAGGGCAGATCGAAGTTGCCGCGACGCAGCACGCCGTCGAGCCCGGAGTACCAGTTGCGCGCGTAGCTTGAGGTGGCGGTGAAGCTGACGCGGCCGGGGAGCATGGTCTGCATGGTCAGTTCGATGCCGCGTGCGATGCCGCGGCCGCGGTCGACCATGGGGAAGATGAGAAATGCCTGGCCGAAGGTGTCGGCCACATTGGCGAGCGAGAGCTGCGGGATGGCCGCCGCGACGGGATAGTGGTCGTAGTGTTTCTGATAGGCGTCAACGGTGAGCTTCACGCTGCGCCTGTCGAGCAAGATGGCTCCAGCCGAGGCTTGGCGACCACGAATCGGACCCAGATTGTGAACGTTGTCAAAACTCAGGAGGTAGAGGTTCGCGGGCATCTGCTCGTTTTCGGAATAGCCGAGGTGCACCGGTCTTCCGAGCAGGGGGAAGGAGAGCGATGCCTTGCCGGTCGCGCCGGCGTGTCCTCCGAGAGACCAGTGCATGGCGCGTTCCCCAAGAGTCAGCCGGGCTTTCTGACCAAGCGCGACAACCGCCTGCACATAGCCGGCGGAGGTGCCGGTGACGAAGCTCCGGTCGAACGAGGTCGCGTCCTGGGGAGCGGGCTGGGCGATGTATGGACTCTGCAGGCCCAATGGCTGGTTTAGCTGGTAGTGGAGGTCATTGACCGAAGAACGTACGCCGGCGGTCAGGGTGAGCATCCCGACGGGCTGCGTGGTGAAGTCATACTTCAGCGTCGAGATCGCATCACGGCTCGCTTCCTGGTAGACCGTTTCATCGGCCAGGAGTTGGCCGTTGATGTTCAGCGACTGGGCCTGCGCAGCAGTTGCGAGGCTGGTCACGGCGAAGGAATGGGAGGAGAACGTGTGCTGCCAGTTGATGCCGGTGGTGCTGCGCCAGCCGCTGTAGCGGATGTTGTAGGGGTTCGTCTCGTTGGGATCGCCGCCGCTGGGGTTTATGCCGATGGAGTCGATGCCGGTCAGCGACATGCCCCACCACGAGTTCCGGTCGTCGATCCGGTTTTCTGCGCGTGCGAAGAAGTTTTTGTAGTCGGGTACGCCGTTGAGGCCGATGTCGTCGGTGAAGTACTGCAGGATGCTGTGCCGGCTGGAGACGAAGAGCGATCCGGTCCGGCCGAAGGGAGTCGTAAGCGAACTGCCCGCGCCCGCGATCCCGACCTCCGAGATGACGCGGCGCGCGGGCCGAGTGAGCGGGCGAGTCGAGATCTCGATGACGGAGGAGAGCCGCTCGTCATAGCGGCTGTCAGGGATCTCTGCCAGAAAAGTGATCTGCTGGATGGCCGCGGCGTCGAGCATCGAGACAAAGCCGCCTGTGGTATCGGACAGGGCAAGCTGATTGATGGTGGGAACCTCGATGTTGTCGATGACGAAAGAGTTTTCGACCGGGTTTCCGCCCCGGACCAGGAAGTCGTTGCGCTGGTCATTGTCGGAGGCGACGCCGGCCATGGTCTGGAGGAAGCGGGAGAGGTCGCCGAAGGTACCGGCAGAGGCTTCGACTTCACGCGGCGTGATCGCTCGGGCTCCGTCGGATTGGTTTCCTCGCGTGTCCAAGGTGGCGAAGACTTTAATTTCGTCAACGAGCGTTGGTGAGGGCGACGTACGTGCTGGCGGTGCGGCTTCGACCCTTCCCGTGCTGTCCTGCGCTTGACCATTTGCGTGCAAGGCGGTGAGCAGCAGAAGGAGAGTGTACTGAGTGGGGAAGCGCATCCAAGCTCCACGTGGCATGGAGCATTCTTCGGCGCAGGGAGGATGGAGGATGAACAAAATGTGCCGAGGCTCGACACACAATCTCAGTGTGGGAATGATCTGTTATCTTCCGACACGAAATCGGCCATTATCGGTAGATAAGCAGCTTCACTCAGCAATTACCGTTGGAATGACGGCTCGTCCGTGGCAGTCTGGAGTTTTTCCCCGCGCAGCGTGAGTTGGTAGTAGAGGGCCGGGGTGACGATGAGGCTGAGCAATACCGAGATGACCAGGCCACCGATGACGGCGATGGCGAGGGGCTGCAGCATCTGCGAGCCGGAGCCGAGGGCGAGGGCCAGGGGGAGCATGCCGCACATGGCAGCGGTAGCGGTCATGACGATGGGGCGCAGGCGGCGTTGTGCAGCCTGGACCATGGCGTCGCGCGCGTTGGCTCCGTCGGCGCGGGCCCGTTCATCGGCGTCGAGCAGCAGGATGCCGTTTTTGGCGACGATGCCGATGACCATAATCAGGCCCATGAAGCTGGCGACGTTGAAGTCAGTGCGCGTGAGGAGCAGGGCGAAGAGGACGCCGGCGATCGACAGGACTGAACTGGTGAGGATGGAGGTAGGCGCGGCGAAGTTGCGGAACTCGGCGAGCAGGACGCCGAAGACCAGGGCGAGCGCGAGGAGGAGCACTTTGACGAGGTCGGCGAAGGACTTTTGCTGCTCCTGGTACGTGCCGCCGAATTCGACGCGGACGGTGGCGGGCAGGTGCATGCGGGCGATGGCGGCTTTGACCTTCACCATGGCGCCGCCGAGATCGGTGCCCTCGAGCCGGCCGCTGACGAGGTTGACCTGCACAAGATTTTCGCGGCGGATCTCGCCCTGCGGGGGGAGTTCGGTGATCTTCGCGAGCGCTCCCAGGGTTGCGGTGTGGCCGGTGGCGGAGTTGAAGACGGTGTTCTCGATTGCGGCCAGGGAGCTGCGGTGGTCTTCGCCCATGCGGACCCGGATGGTGTAGGGCCGGCCGCCGACGATAAGCGGCTGGTTGGTGGGCAGGCCGTCGAGCAGCGAGGTTGCGTCTTCGGCGATCTCCTGCGGGGTGAAGCCGAGGCGGCTGGCGACGACGGGGTCGACCTCGAAGTTGGTGGCCGGCCCGCTGAGGGTATTGTCGACGCCGTTCTGAGTGTCGACGACGCCGGGAATGGAGGAGATGGCGGCCTGCACCTTGGGACCGAGGTCCTTGAGCAGGGCGGCGTCGGTGGAGAAGAGCTTGATCTGGATGGGCTCGGGTGAGTTCGAGAGATCGTTGATCATGTCCTCGAGCACCTGGACAAATTCGACATCGAGCTGGGGGACCTGGTCTTTGATCTTGCCGCGGACGTCGGTGATGATCTCTTCGATGTCGCGCTTGCGGTCAGGCTTGAGGCGGATGGAGATGTCGCCGGTGTTGGCTTCGGTGACGGCGGCGAGGCCAAGCTGGAGACCGGTGCGGCGGGTGGTGAAGGCGACTTCGGGAGTGTCGGCGAGGATCTTGTCGACCTGGTCGAGAGCGGTGGTGGTGGCGGCGAGCGAGCTGCCGGCGGGCATGATGTAGTCGATGATGAAGGCGCCTTCGTCCATGGCGGGGAGCAGGTTGGTGCCGAGGCCACCATAGGCGAGATAGCCGCCGAGGAGCAGAATGACGGCCATGACGGCGAGCGCCCAGGGCCGCTCGATGGTCCAGCCAAGCGCGCGGCCATGCTGCGCGAGGACCTTCTGCATGAAGGGGCCATGTTCTTCTACGTGCTCGCCTTCGCCTTGCCGGGCGGGACGTAAGAGCGTGAGCGAAAGGGCCGGGGTGAAGGTGAGGGCGAGGGCGAGCGAAGTGAGCAGCGAGACCGTCATGGTGATGGCAAGCGCGCGGAAGAAGCTGCCGGTGACGCCGGTGACGCCGATGAGGGGCAGGAAGACGACCACCGGGGTGATGGTCGAGCCGATGAGCGGGACGGTGATCTCTTTGAGCGCGAGTCGGACGGCATCGGCGCGGCTCTGGCCCTTGTCTCGGTGAACGACGATGTTTTCGACGACCACGATGGCATCGTCGATGACGAGGCCGATGGCGGCGGCGAGCCCGCCGAGGGTCATCAGGTTGAAGCTCTGGCCGATGATCCAGAGGAAGAGGATGGTGATGGCGACGGTGACCGGGATGACGAGGCCGGCGACGAGCGACGAGCTGAGGTCGCCGAGGAAGAGGAAGAGGATGGCGCAGGCGAGCACGAGGCCGATCAGGATCGCGTCGCGCACGCTTTTGATGCTTTCGTGGACGAGCTCGGACTGGTCGTAGAAGGGCGTGATGTGAACGCCGGGGGGCAGGGTCTTCTGCAACTCGGCGACCTGTGCGGCGACCGCGGTGGCGACGGCGACGGTGTTGCTGGTGGGCTGCCGGGTGATGTTGAGCAGAACGGCGGGCTTCGAGTTGGCGGCGACGCGGGTGTAGACGGGCAGCGTCGCGGGGGTGAGGGTGGCGACGTCGGCGACGCGCACGGGAACGCCGTTGGCGGTGGATTTTACGACGAGCTGGCCGAGCTGGTCGATGTCATGTGCCTGCGCGCCGACGAGGCCGAGGATGAGCTGGTGATCGGCCTCGTAGAGGCCGGGCGAGTCGATAATGTTCGAGGCCTGCACGGCGTTGACGATGTCGGTGAGAGTGACGCCGGTAGCCTGCAGCCGGGTGGAGTCGGGAATGATGTGGAACTCGGGCACCTGCCCGCCCTGGACGACGACGGTGCTGACGCCGAGGACGCGGTTGAGCGGCGGCTTGAGCTCGTAGGTGGCGATCTGCCAGAGGGCGGTCTGGGACGTGGTATCGCGGCCGCGATCGTCGGCGGTGAGCGCGTAGGCGACGATTGGGAAGGTCGCAAAGGTGAGGCGGTTGGTGGTGATCTTGGCCGTCGATGGCAGCTCCGACGAGATCTTGGCGAGCGCGGCGTCGGTGAGCTGCAGCGTCTGAAACATGTCGACGTTCCAGTCGAAGAAGAGACTGACTTCGGCCGAGCCGCGGCTGGTGGTGCTGCGCACGGTGACCAGGCCGGGAACGCTGTTGACCGCGTCTTCAATGGGCTTGGTGATGGTGACCTGCATCTGCTCGACGGGCATGACGCCGTTGTCGACGCCGATGACGACGCGCGGGAAGTTGGTATCGGGGAAGACGGAGATGGGGACCTGGAAGGCGCCGTAGATGCCGGCGAGCGTGAGCACCATCAGGAAAAAGAAGATGGGCTTGGCGGCGCGGGTGAGCCAGAAGGGCGCGTCGGCCGGGGCAGCGGGGCCGGTCATTCCTTGTCTCCGGCGGCGGGTTTGCCGGCATCGGGTTTGGCCGAATCCTGGTCGCCACCCTCTTTCTTGTCAGGCGCTTCGACCTTCACCTTCGTGCCATCGTCGAGGCCGTAACCGCCGTCGGTGATGACGGTGTCGCCTGCGGCTATGCCATCCGTCACCTGGGTGGACTCGGCGGTCTGAACACCCACCGTGATGTTCTTCTTGTGGGCAGCGCCGTCGCTGCCGAGTACCATGACGATCTTGCCGCCGGTATCGCTCGAGCGCTGGATGGCTTCGGTGGGGACGAGCACGGCGCGCGGAATCGTTCGTCCCTCCATCACGGCGTGAACGGCGGTACCGGCTTTCAAGGCGCCGCTGCGGTTGTCGACGCGCAGCCACACCTCGACGGTGGTGCTGCCGGGGTCGAGCGCCGGGCTGATGAGCGAGACCTTCGCCTTCACGGGTTCGTCGATGCCGGGCACGGTGAGGGTGGCGTCGGAGCCCTTGACGAGCTGCTGGGCCTGCCGCTGCGCGACGTGCAGCTTGGCGATCATGACGGACGTGTCCATGACGGTGAGGATGGGGGTGCCGGCCTGGGCGGTCTCGCCGGCGAAGAGCGGCCGCTCGGTGACGTAGCCGGAGATAGGCGTGCGGATGCTGGTGTAGGCAAGCTGTGCTTCGGCGCCGAGGTATTTGCCCTTGGCCGAGGTGAGCTGACCTTCGGCGCTCTCGAGCGAAGCGGCGCGGCCGACCTTGCTAATGGAGTCATACTTCTGCCGGGCGATCTCGAAGGCTGCCTGCGCCTGTTGCACGGCGGACTTCTGCGTATCGACATCGCGCCCGGGGATGGCGCCTTCGCTGAAGAGTTTGGTGCGCGCGTCGAGGATGTTCTGCTGCAGATTCAGCGCTGCGCGGGCTTGCTCCATGTCGAGGCGCGCCTGGGTCACTTCCTGCGGCACCTGCTGCTGGGTTGCGGTGGTATAGGCTCCCTTCGCGGCGTTGTAGGAACCCTTGTTGTCCAGCGCGGCGGCGGCGAGGTCGCGGTTCTCAAGCGTGGCAAGAAGCTGCCCGGCTTTGACCCGGGCGCCGCGCTGCACGTAGAAGGCTTTGACGGGCGCCGTGATCTTTGACTGGATCGCGGCCTGCGCGAGCGGGGCGAGGGTGGCATCGGCGACAATCTGCTCGGTGATGGGGCCGAGCTCGGCCCTGGCGACCTGAACGGCGACGACTGGTTTATCAGCGGTGGTATCGTCTGCGGCTTTTTTGCAGCCACTGCCGGCGAGCACAAGGGGCAGCGTCCAAAGCAGAGTGGCCGATCCGGAACGAAGGAGCGAAGAAGGCGTCATAAGGTCAGAGCGTCCCGGTAAGAAGTTGCAGGTTGGCGAGCGCGAGCCGGTAGCGGGTGGTGCCATCGGCGAGACCGAGTTCGGCGGAAGTAAGCGTGCCCTGGGCGTCGACGACCTCGAGCACCGTGGCCTCGCCCGCGGTGTAGCGCAGGAGGGTGAGGCGCTGGCTTTCGCGTGCCGTGTCGACGGTGAGTTGCAGTGAGGCAAGCTGCCGTTCAGCGAGCGCGGCTTCGTTGTAGAACTCTTCCAGCTGCGCGACGAGCGTGCGCTGGGCCGAGGTGAGCGCGACCTTGGCCGAGTCGCGCAGGATCTGTGCCTGGCGGATCCTGTGCTGGGTGGAGAACCAGTCCCAGACGGGAATATCGAGCGTGGCGGAGGCAGAGTAGCCGAGGTTGCGCACGCCCTGTGGCCCGTTGAACGCGAACTGCTCGGCGTCGATGCCGTAGGTGTAGTTCAGCGCGAGGTCGGGCAGATAAGCGGCCCGCGCGGAGCGGATATCGAGGTTGGCGCCGCGCAGGCTGGCGAGTGCGCTCTGCAGTTCGGGATTGCCAATCATGGCGGCCTTCTCCACCTCGGGCTGTGTGGGCAGCGGCCGGGGATCGGGCACGGTGACGGTGTAGGGCGAGCGCGGGTCGGGGAAGAGGAGCACCCCGAGGTCGAGGCGTGCCTTCTCGAGCGCAAGCTGCGCGTCGGCGAGGTCTCGCTGACGCTGCTGGAGAGTGAGTTGCGCCTTCAGAACCTCGGCGTGCGCAGCTTCGCGAACGGCCTCGCGTTCGGTCGTGGTCTTGACGAAGCTGGCGGCTTCATCCTGCGCACGCTCTTCGACGTGCACCTTCGATTCCGCGGTGATGGTCCCGTAGAAGAGCTGGACGACCGTGGCGGTAAGGCCGCGGCGGGCGATCTCAAGCTCGGCATGGGCCACCGCGGCGGCGGCCGAGGCACGGGCAACGGCCGTGGTCTGCGCGAGGCCGAGCGTCTCGTTGACGACGCCCTGGCTCGCGTATTCGCGTACGGCGTTGTTCGCGATGAACTTCGGAGCGGCCTGGGCTCCGGCCGATCCGGCCTGATTGGTAGCGCCGTTGGGTTGCGTGTAGAGAAACGCGTTGTGGTAGTTCACCGTTGGCAGCAGCGCCGCACGGGCGATTGAACGGTCGAGATCGGCGGACCTGCTCGCCGCCAGCGCCGCCGCGAAGGCAGGCTCGTTCGTCCGCGCACGGGAGAGCGCTTCATCGAGCGTGATCGCCGGAGTTCCCGCGGGAACAGGTTGCTGCGCGGGCAGGGTCAGCGCCGCCAACACGGCAAGCGCTGCCCCCATCGCCGAGCTGTAATGGGATCCCTGGCTCATCCGGTCAGCGTCCGACCACCAGCACGGTGAAGGTTCCCGGCACCTGCGCCGGACGCGCCTTCGGCGTCGCCGGGTTGGCGGGCGCGAACTTCGACGTCACCAGGTAGATCTTGTCGTTGGTCGCGTCGTAGGTCATGGTGCGCGCACCCCTCTCGGTGGTCAGGGTCTGCGCGACCGGGTAGCCCGGCTTGCTCGCGTCGACCACGGTCAGGGTGCCTTCGCCGTTTGAGGAGAACGCCAGCTTCTTCTTTGCGTCATAGCCGGCGGCATCCGGGCCTTCGCCGATCTCGGCGTTACCCAGCGACTTGCCCGACTTCGCATCGGTGATCGCCATCTTCTTGCCGTCGCAGACCGAGAACAGCCGGCCGCCGGCGACGTCGATCGCCATACCGGAGGGCGAGTCGCAGCCGGTGAGCGGCCAGGTGGCGACAGCCTTCTGCGTCTTCGCATCGAGCTTCACGATGACGTTCTTGTCTTCGATGTTGACGAAGACCGTGCCGTGGCCGTCGGCCGTCGGGAACTCCGGCTTGCCCGGCAAAGGGATGGTTGCGACGGGCTGCTTTGCCGCGATATCGATGACGGTGGCGTTCTTGCTGCTGCCATTGAAGGCCCATAGCGTGTTGGTCATGGGCTCAAGGGTCATGCCATCCGGGTTGGTGCCGGCGGGAATCTTCGCGACCGTGGCAAAGCTCGCGGTGTCGAACGCGACAACCTGGCTCGCGCCACCGTCGCTGACGAAGCCGGTCTTGCCGTCCGGGGCGATCACCACGCCGTGGCAGCGGGTGAGCCCGGTGACCGCGCCGATCACCTTGCCGGTGTTGGTGTCGACGACATCAACCCGCGTCGAGTGCGTCAGGTAGAGCCGGTGCGCGGAGGGGTCCGCGAGCAGGTAGTCCCAGCCGCCTTCGCCGCCGATCACCCAGCGAGTCTCGATGTGAAAGGGCTTTTGCGCCAGGGCGGCAGAAGCGCCCGAGGCGAGCAGGGCGGAGGCACACAGGCATCCGGCGATGAGGCGGTTTTTCATTGAGATTCTCCAGCCGGACAGAGTCTTCTGCCGACATGAACACTATGTCACGTTGACCTTAACCAAAGCTGAAGAGGCATCACCGGACGGCGCAGCGGGTGGCGACTCTGCAGCCGGAAGTACGACCTTGACCCGGGCTCCGTGACCCGGCTCACTCTGGATGCGAATCTCTCCGTCGACCGCATCGACAATCGCCTTGGCGATGGCAAGACCGAGCCCGGTCCCGCCCGTCCGGCGGCTGCGTGAGACGTCACTGCGGTAGAAGCGGTCGAAGACGAAGGGCAACGCTTCCGGCGGGATGCCTTCGCCATCGTCTTCGATATACAGGACGACGTGACCCGCGGAAAGGTTGACCGAGACGCTCACTTCGGCACCCGCAGGGCTATGTTGCAACGCGTTGTGGATCAGATTCGAGAGCAGCAGCCGCAGCTTTTCGGGATCGGCCCGCACCCAGGCACCCGGCGATGCGGTCCATCGGATCGTCACGCCGGCGAGCTCGGCTGTCGTCTGCAGGTACTGCGCGACCGCGGCGACGACTGTATTGACGTCAAGGATCTCCGCCGGCGCGGGCGCACTGCCTTCGGCCTCGATCGCCGCGAGCGTCAGCATGCTCGATACCAGATGCTCCATGCGCTCGCAGTCCACCTCGGCGCGGGCGAGCCCGGCACGGTACTCCGCCACGTCCCTCGGCCGCAGGGACATCACCTGCAGCGACGATTTGAGCACCGCGACTGACGTCTTCAGTTCGTGCGCCGCGTCGCTGACAAACTGTTGCTGCTGGCCAAAAGAGCGCTCCAGTCCGCCAAGTGCGGCTTCGAGCGCGGCGATCAGCGGCGCCAGTTCCTCGACCGCGCGAACCTTCGGAGATGGGGCAAAGTCCCAGGCGTTGACGGTGACCTTCGAGGCCTGACCGGCGAGCTCGCGAAGCGGTTCGAGCCCACGCCGCAATAGCCGCAGCATAAGCCATCCGCTGACCGCAAGGAGCACCGCGCTCAGCAGCGCGTAGAACAGGATTGCGCGTTCGATCGACACCCAGACCGGCCTGGTGCGCGCGCCATACAGAATGGTCACGCGGCGCTCTATGCCGCCGTTCTTGTCCCCCGGGTCGACGATGCGCAGACCCTCGGTGCGCAGCACCCGATAGCCCCTGCCGTTCAACCGGACCGTCCGGAACTCCGTGGCCTGCGCGAAGGCGGGCAGGGGATCGGGCCAGTTCTGCGAGTGTCCCAGCAGCCGGCCGCGCTCGTCGATCACAGCGTAGATATCTTTCGCCGGCACCAGCGCCTGCGTGCCATCGAGCATCACGTTATCGTGCTCGTCCTCGGCATCCTGCACCGCGCCCAGCATGGAGTCAGCCCGTCCGCGCAGCATCACGTCGAAGGTGCGAAACCGCGAGACCCCTTCGTACACCCCGGCGCCCACCACCAGCAGCGCGGTGGAGCACAGCTCGATCAGCAGCGCGGTCACGATCAGACGCCTGGTGAGCGAAAATGACTTCATGGCGCAGGCTCCTTCCGGGTCAGCGATCTGACTGCAGGTCTCCAGTCAAACAGAATCAGCTTAAACCTGCCTGAAGGTTGAGCCCGCTGGCATCGTCGAAGCTCCCCCCGGCCATGTAGACTGCAGCAGCGTCTTCGCCGGGGTTTCACTTGCCGCGGCAGCAAACGAAGACCGGGGAGGATTGCCGCATGAACAAGCTCTGGCCGAACGCGCAGGCAGCGCTCGCTGACCTCGTGAGGGACGGCATGAGCCTCTCGGTCGGCGGCTTCGGGGTCTGCGGCGTGCCGGAGACCTTGATCGCCGCGCTGCGCGACAGCGGCGTCAAGCACCTCACGATCGCCAGCAACAACGCGGGCATCGACGGCTACGGCCTGGGGCTGCTGCTCGAGTCGCGACAGGTTCGCAAGATGATCTCAAGCTACGTCGGCGAGAACCAGGAGTTCGCCCGCCAGTACCTCGCCGGCGAGGTGGAGGTCGAATTTTCGCCGCAGGGCACGCTCGCCGAACGCATGCGCGCGGGCGGCGCCGGCATCCCCGCCTTCTACACCCGGACCGGCGCCGGCACGCTCGTCGCCGAGGGGAAGGAGACGATGGAGTTCTATGGCATCCCGCACATTCTTGAACGCGGCATCCGCAGCGACGTTGGACTCGTCAAGGCGTGGAAGGCGGACCCCGAGGGTAACCTCGTCTACCGCTACACGGCGCAGAACTTCAACCCGGGCGCGGCGATGAGCGGGCGGGTGACCGTCGCGGAGGTTGAGGTGCTGGTCGCGACGGGCGAACTCGACCCCAACCAGATCCATACGCCCGGCGTCTATGTACAGCGCATCGTGGTTGCGCCTGAATCCGATCGGCGGATCGAAAAGATCGTCACAAGGAAGGTTTGACCCATGGCATGGACAAGGTCCCAGATGGCCCAGCGTGCCGCGCTTGAGCTGCGCGACGGTTTCTACGTCAACCTCGGCATCGGCATGCCGACGCAGGTCGCCGGCTGCATCCCGCCCGGCGTCGAGGTCACGCTGCAGTCGGAGAACGGGCTGCTCGGCATGGGGCCTTACCCCACCGCCGAAGAGGTTGACGCAGACATCATCAACGCCGGCAAGGAGACGGTGACGATGCTCCCCGGCGCCGTGACCTTCTCGAGCTTCGAATCCTTCGCCATGATTCGCGGCGGGCACATCGACCTCGCCATCCTGGGCGCGATGCAGGTTGCCGCGAATGGCGACCTCGCCAACTGGGTCATCCCCGGCAAGCGCGTCAAGGGCATGGGTGGCGCGATGGACCTGGTCTCGGGCGTCCGCCGGGTCGTCGTGCTGATGGAGCATGTGGCGACCGACGGCAGCGCCAAGCTGATGGAGACCTGCACCCTGCCACTAACCGCCAGCGGCGTCGTCGACCGCATCATCACCGATCTCGGCGTACTCGACATCACCAGCGAAGGGTTCAGCGTGATCGAGCTTGCGCCCGGCGTCAGCCGCGAGCAGATCGCCGCCGCCACGGCAGCCCCGGTCGCGTTCGCGCACGGGCTACTGGCGGTCGAGCCTTCAATCTAGTCGGGTGCGCCCTGCGCGAGGAAGCGCTGACGGCGCGGCTTTTCGGGAGCTTCGGGCACCAGGGTCACCTCGTCGCTATCCGCCACCACGCGATTGCGTCCCGCCGCCTTGGCCTTGTAGAGCGCCTGGTCGGCGCGCTCCACCAGTTCGACGATGGTCTCGTTGCCTTTGAAGGTTGCAGTGCCGATGCTGCAGGTAATCTGCCGATGATTGCCGTAGCGGATCGCCGTGGCGGAGGAGTCCATCGCCTGTACCTTCGAACGCATGCGCTCGGCCACCTGCATGGCAGAGGACTTGCCCTGCTCGCGCACCAGGATGATGAACTCTTCGCCGCCCCAGCGGCCGACCAGGTCGATGCCGCGAACCGAGTCGCGGATGCGGTCGACGACGTCGCAGATCACGGTATCGCCCACCGAGTGACCGAAGGTATCGTTGATGCTCTTGAAGTGGTCGATATCCACCATCATGACCGAGAAGCAGCCTCCGTTGCGGAAGGTGCGCTCGCGCTCCTGCTCGCACGACTGCAGAAAATGCCTGCGGTTCAGCGCCTTGGTCAGTGGGTCGCGCCCGCCCTGCTCGTCGAGCTTCATCGAGAGCCCGATCGCCGTCAGCCAGAAGAACCCGAACGCAAGCCCCATGCCGGCCATCAGGTAAGCCGCGTAGGTGGAGGTGTCCGTGATCCCGAATGCCGTTGCGCCCTCGCTCGCCGGGAAGACCTGCAGCGCGATGCGCATCACGTTGAGGACCGCCAGCAGGAAGAGCACCACGGCGACCATCCACGACGGCGCGCGCCCTTGCACCCGCCCGCCGATCATCACCTGCCAGCCCGTCTGGATAGCCTGCGCCGCCGGCAGCGCGCTGGTCGCGACCAACCGCGCCCACGGCAGGGAAAGACCCTTGCTGAGCATCAGCCACACAGCGATCTCAATCAGCATCAGGGCGATGCCGAAGCGTGGCACCATCGACTTGCTGTCGGACACCGCCAGCACGCCGGTATGAAACAGCACCAGCGCCAGCAGGATCGCGATCGACGTCATCGGCACCACAAGCTCCGGCGGCGCATACAGCAGCGCCAGCGGGCAAAGCGCGCCGGCAAGAAACGCCGCGCTGACCCAGCCCACGCCAGACAACTGCGGAGTCGCTGATCGTACGATCAAGAGCCCGGCGGCAAGACACACCATCAGGGCTTCGATAAAAAGCAACAAATGCGGCACGGGCAAGGGTGGTCTCGATTCTCTGTTGACTGCAAGGAAAGGGCAGTTCCTGCCCGGGAGCCGGTGCACAGATGCACAGACTGAGGATAGCCTCGCGCAAACCGTGCTCGAAATCACCAAGGGGTGTTAGTTCCGCGGCGCGTAACGTGACCACCAGCCCGTAACCCGATCCATCGCCAAGGCTCGCCCGGGAGTCTTCGACCATCGCCCGCGCATCCAAGCCCGGGAGGGTTCAAGACCATGCGGATTGCGTTTCTGGGGCTGGGAAAGATGGGATCGGCAGTCGTTTCGCTGCTGATGAAGAGTGAGGCGGACGTGGTTACGGTATGGAATCGCAGCCCGGAAGCGATGCAGCCGCTGGTCGCACTCGGCGCGATGGCCGCCTCGTCGCCGGCCGAGGCTGTGCAAAACGCGGACCTCGTTTTCTCCATGCTGCTCGACGACAGCGCCCTCGAAGAGATCGTGTTCCATCAGGGTGTCATCGACGCCATGGCGACGGACACGATCCATGTCTCGCTCTCGACCATCTCGGTCGAACTCGCCGACCGGCTCGACCGGGAACACAGCAGCCGCGGTCAGCACCTTGTCAGCTCACCGGTCTTCGGCCGCCCTGCGGTAGCGGCAGAGGGCAAGCTGTGGCTCGCCGTCGCCGGCCGGGATGCCGCCGTCGAACGCGTCAAACCCATCCTCGGCCGCTTCTCGCGCGGCATTACCGTCCTCGGCGAGCGTCCCAGCCAGGCCAACGCCGCGAAAGTCGCCGGCAACTTCCTCATCACCTCCGTCATCGCCTCGCTGTCCGAAACCTTCACCTTCGCCGAAAAGCAGGGAATCGAGCCCGCCCTCTTCCTCGAGATGATCAACAGCGCACTCTTCCAGTCGCCGTTTTACGCCAACTACGGCAAGCTCATGATCGAGCCGCCGGCCGACCCCGGCGCCACCGTCAAGCTCGGTGCCAAGGATACGAAGCTCTTCCGCGCCGCAGCCGAAGCCAGCCGCGTCCCAACCCCGCTGGCTGACCTCTACGCGCATCACCTTGCGACCGCCATCGATAACGGCCTCGGCGATGAGGACTGGGCTGCCGGCTACCTCGCCCAGAGCCGCAAGGACGCTCATTCGAGCGACGCCGGCTAGCACCGTTACACCACGGTGAATCTAGCCCGCTAGGCTCGCGGAACAATCGACGGCCCGCCGATTTCCGTGCATAGTCGAACCATGCCCCATGCCTCCACCCGCCTTCTCCTTGCAGCCGCAGGTCTGGGTTTGATCGTGATGCCCCCGCCGGGCCAGGCTCAGGCGACCATTCTGCCTAACGGCCGCGAGATTCGCCCCGCGGGCCGCGCAACCCACCTCGCCCCCTACCCATTCGCCATCGCCCTGCGCCACGATGGCAGCCAGGCCGCGATCCCCTCCATCGGCTTCCCCTTCGCGCTCAACATCATCTCCGGGCTCACCAATCCCGAGCCCTCCGCCCAAATGCTGCCCGAGTCCCCCGCCCAGCGAAAGGACGTCGAAACCCACGCCGGCCTCGCCTACTCGACGGACGGCTCGCAGCTCTACGTCGCCACCGGAGACTCGGGCCAGATCGCCGTCTATCGCACCGCCGACTGGAAGAAGACTGCAGCCATCCCGCTCGACGGCCCGCTCGGCACATCGATTTACAAGAACAGCTTCGCTGCTAACGTCATTGCCTCTGCCGACGGACACTGGCTTTATGCGCTCGACCAGGCAAACTGGCGCGTCGTCGTCCTCGACACTGCGAAGCAGCAGGCCGTCGCCTCCGCACCTACCGGCGCCTACCCCTTTGGTCTCGCGCTCTCGCCCGACGGCACCCACCTCTACGTCACCAACACAGGCCTCTTCGAATACGCGCCGTTCCCTTCCGTGCTCGCAGCGGCCGCCGACGGCACGACCAAAAAGAACACTCCCGCCGGCCTCCACTTTCCACCCTTCGCCTACCCGTCGAAGCAGGCCCGAACCGGAGCAGTCGTCGAAGGGCAGAAGATTCCCGGACTTGGCGACGCGAACTCCACCCGCGGCAGCTCGCTCTGGACCTACACCCTCACCGGCGGCAGCGCACCCGCCCTCACCGCAAAGCTCCGCCTCGGTGCACCCGTCGCAGAGACGCCGAACGCCACCATCGGCGGAGCCGCCCCGACCGGTGTCGCCGCCTCAGGCGATGCCGTCTACGTCGCGCTCAGCCATCAGGACAGCATCGCCAGAATCAGTCCCGACGGCGCCCGCCTGCTCGGCGAGACACCCCTGAGCCCGTTCGCCTATCAGGACACCCAGGGCCGGCCCCTGCGCGGCATTATGCCAAGCGCCCTCACCCTCAGTCCGGATAAGCTCTACGTCGCCGAATCCGGCATCAACGCAGTCGCGGTCCTCGACCTCGCGACCATGCAGGTCGTCGAACACATCCCCGCCGGCTGGAACCCCTCCGCCCTCGCCCTCTCGCCCGACCGCCACAACCTCTACATCGTCAACGCCAAGGGCAAGGGAACCGGACCCAACGGCGGCAGCGCCCACGACGACAAGCAGCCCAGTTACATCGGCGCGCTCGAGTACGGAAGCCTGCTCACCGTCGATCTTGCCGCCCTGCCCGCACCGGCGTCGCTCACCGCCACTGTCGTCGCCGCCAACCGAGCCGCGCTCGCCGGCCAGCCCATCCTGCCGCACATCCGGCACTGCTTCCTCATCATCCGCGAGAACCGCACCTACGACGAGGTTCTCGGCGACGTCGCCGGCAGCAACGGAGACCCCGCCCTTGCGCGCTACGGCACACACGGCTGGGCCGAAGACGGAGCGCCCGATGGAAAAAATGCGGCCACCAACCTCAACGTCACCCCCAACCTCCACGCCCTCGTCCACCAGTTCGCCATGAGCGACAACTTCTACGTCGACTCCGACGTCTCCGCCGACGGACACCGGTGGGTCGTCGGCATCAACCCCACGCCCTTTTTCAACACCGCCTGGACCTCCGGCTACGGTGGCCGCCGCAAGGCTTCGCCCACCGCCCCGCAGCCCGGCCGCCGCGCCCTTTTCGGCGGCGACGACGCACCGATGCCCGAGGACGAGCCGCAGTTCGGTTCGCTATGGGAGCACGTAGCCAACTCCGGCCGCGGCATCCTCAACTACGGCGAAGGTCTCGAGGTCGAAGGCGCCGACGAAGCCGACGGCCTTGCCCCCGAAGGCCAGCGGCTGCAGCTCAACTCGCCCGTCCCGCGCCCCGTCTTCGAGTCCACCGACCGCCACTACCCGACCTTCAACCTCGGCATCCCCGACCAGTTCCGCGCCCGCGAGTTCGAGCAGGACCTGCGCCGCCGCATCGCCCGCGGTACGCTTCCCGGTCTCATCGTCATCCGCCTGCCCAACGACCACACCGCCGACCCCCGCCCCGCCGACGGCTATCCCTACCGGGCATCGTACGTTGCGGATAACGACCTCGCGCTCGGCAGGATCATCGCCTTCCTCTCGCACACAGCCATCTGGAAAGACTCCGCCGTCTTCGTCACCGAGGACGACGCGCAGGGCGGCGTCGACCATGTCGACGCCCATCGCAGCGTCCTCGCCGTAATCAGCCCGTGGGTCAGGCCCGGCATCATCGTCCACACTCACAGCAGCATGGGCAGCATCACCCGCACCATCAACCGGCTGCTCGGCCTCGGCCCGCTTAATCTCGAAGACGCTCTCGCCGGCGACCTCCTCGGCGTCTTCGACACCATCCCGCACGGCGAGCCCTTCAACCTCCAGCCCTCTGACCCGCGCGTCTTCGACAGCGCCAAGGCACGCCTCGCCCACCCGAAGACCAGGGTCGAAGCCGCCGCGCTCCGCGACATGGACGACCCCGACGACATCCGTCCGCAGGTTGAAGCCACCGCGCACCGCCACGCGAAGGCGAAGCGCGACTGAGTTGTCGCCAAATCTCTGGTAACACCTCTGCTTTCCCGCTTGACACGCCCTGCGTCTGTGGCGAAGATGAGCCGACTCAAAGACCGCGCATCCCCAGCGCTGGCTACCCAGGCCCTGTGCTTCCGGCAATCAGATCCCAGGCCCGCAATTCCGCACCCCCCGGCCCCGTCTCCCAGCCTCACACATCCCTCAAAGGTGAACTCTTATGAAGCATCTCGTCGTCAGCCTGTGCGCGTCTCTCTGCGTCCTCACCCTTAGCCAGCCCTGCCTCGCGCAGGCCAACCCGTGGGACGGCGCGTGGAAGATCGACGCCTCCACCATGAAGTACGATGGCCCGACCGTCAGCATCGCCTCCGACGCCGAAGGCTACACCGTCACCCGCGAAGGCGTTGCCGGCCCCAGGATCATCTGCGACGCAAAGCCACACGACACGCCAACCGCCTCCGTCACCTGCGTCAAGACCGGCTCCGGCTACAAGGTCGACTACGCCAAGGACGGCAAGACCCTTACCAAGGTGACCATGACCTCAGCAGCCGACGGCAAAACTGCCGTCCGCACCGTTGAACGCTTTCCGGAGGACTCGAAGCCTTACACCATCACCACCTACGCCGACCTCGTCTCCGGCGGTGACGGCGCCCCCAACGTCTGGCACGAGACGAAGTTCACCGAGTCCAACGACACCGGCATCCTCAATATCAAGGTCACCGGCGACACCATCTCCTTCCAGGAAACCGACTCCGACCAACCCTTCGTCTGCAAGCTCGACGGCACCCCGCTCAACACGGGGGGGGACCGCACTATCTCGGTCAAGGCAGTCGGCGCCCACACCCTCAAGGTCGTCTACGCCGCCGCCGGCAAGATGGGCCGCGAAAACACCTTCATCCTCTCGCCCGATGGCAAGTCCATCTCCGAGACCGACCTCACCCCGTCGCCGTCGTCCTCGAAGATGTCCGTCATGTTTACCAAGTCCTAGCCCGGCAGGACCGCAGGAAACAGAGAGGGCCGCTCAACCGAGCGGCCCTCTCAAGCGTTCATCGGCACAAAACTAGCCCTTGCCCGGCCGGAACTTCACCGTATAGCACAGCCCGAACAGCAGCAGCAGCACACCCCACCAGAAGGTCGGATGCAGTTCCGCCAGCACCGTCCCCGGCTGATGCTGCCCGAACAGGTTGAACCACTCAAGGATCCCCTGGATACTCAGCACAATGCCGTAACCCAGCGTCAGGATGCCGCAGAAAAACCAGATCGACAAACTCTCGCTCGGGTGCGCGTCCGCCGGCACATCATGCGGCGGCTTCGACAACGATTCAACATGCGGGTGCGGCTTCGGATCCATCGACTCATCCATACAATTCACTCCTGCTACTGCGTGCTGCCTAGAAGAACATCAGGTTCAAGATAAAGAACACCACGATCACCACGATCGCCCAGAACATCGGCTTCTGCCAAAGCGTCGTCGCGCCGTCGTCCGGGATCGGCGTCACCCCGTACACCAGCCCGGCCAGCGCCGACTCCGGCATCGCCTTGCCCGCCAGCGACACCACCACCGTCACCACCACGCAGATAATCCAGCTCCACAGCGCGCGGTACAGGTTCTCCGCCATCGGCCTCGCATCCGGGCTCATCGCGATGTAGCGCAGCGCCGCGCCATCGGTCTGCACCCAGATAAACATGCCGATCGAAGACGCCGTCCCGACCGTGAGCCCCCAGAAGCCGCCTGCCTTCGTCGCCCGCTTCCACAGCATGCCCAGGATCACCGTGCCGAACAGCGGCGCCACGAAGAAGCTGAACAGCGCCTGCACATAATCCATGATCGAGTTCGCATTCATCACCAGGTACGCCGTCATGATCGACACCAGCATCCCGATCACCGTCGACCACCGCCCCATCGCCACATAGTGGCTGTCCGACGCCTTCTTGTTGATGAACGCCCCGTAGATGTCATACGTCCAAACCGTCGAGAACGCACTCACGTTGCCCGCCATGCCGGACATAAAGCCCGCCACCAGCGCCGTGATCCCTAGCCCCAGCAATCCCGGTCCGCAGTAGCGGATCAGCATCAGCGGCAGCACATCGTCGTAGCTGTGCATGCCCGGATGCAGCTTCGCGATCGACGCCGGCACCAGGTGCATGATGCTTCCGTCCGGATTCTTCAACACCGAAAGCGCCAGCAGCCCGGGCACGATAACGATGAACGGCACCGCCATCTTGAACGCCGCCCCGATCACCGGGGCCATCTTCGCCGCGCGCAGGTTGTTCGCGCTCAACACCCGCTGGACGACGAGGAAGTCGGTCGTCCAATACCCGAAGCTGATCACAAACCCCAGCCCGAACACGATCCCGGTCCAGTGCACGCCCATCGGGTTATCGCTGAAATGCCCAAGCTGCGCCCACATATGCGTGTAGCTCGCATTGCCGACATTCACCGCGATCTGCTTCTTCAGATTCGTCCAGCCACCCGCCTCGATCAGCCCCAGGATCGGGATCATCGCCGCGCCCGCCCAGATCAGGATGAACTGCAGCACCTCGTTGATGATCGCTGACCGCAGGCCGCCCAGCATCACGTAGAGCGCCACCGTCCCGGCACCAACCCAGATCGAAAACGTGATGTTCCAGCCGAGCACTGTCTGCATCACGACGGCCATCGCATACATGTTCACGCCCGACATCAGGATCGTCATCAGCGCAAAGCTGCCCGCCGAAAGCGCCCGCGCCCCCTCACCGAACCGCAGGTGCAAATACCCCGGCACCGAGTGCGTCTTCGAGATGTAATAGAACGGCATCATCACGATGCCCAGGAACAGCATCGCCGGGATCGCCCCGATCCAGTACCAGTGCGTCGCCAGGATGCCGTACTGGTACGCCGACCCCGCCCAGCCCATCAGCTCGAGCGACCCCAGGTTCGCCGAAACGAAGCTCAGCCCCGCGATCCACGCCGACATCTCGCGCCCCGCCAGGAAGAACTCCTCGCTGGTGTTGGTCGAGCCCTTGACGTAGAAACCGATAAAGACGACCAGCGCGAAATACAGCGCGAGGATCAGGATGTCGACCGGCGCCAGGCTGGTCAGTTGACCGGCCATCAACCAAAATGCGGGCAAAACATGCATGGGGAACAGGACCTCATTCGAAATGCCGCGGCAACCCTGCAGCGGCGTCTAGGCTGGAAAACGATTTCTTGGCAGACGCAGCCAACTATATAACGCCGAACCAACAACTCGCCAATCCAGCCCGCCACCGCGCACTAAATCGGTTCATCCAGCCAAAATCCGGCCCTCCCCCGAACACCGCTCCCACCTTCACTCGCCCGCACGACGCACACACAGCGCACGCATGGTGTAGTCGAAGCCCAGGAAGTTGTGGTCATGCCGGCCCTCCAACCGATAGATAGATTCCGGCTCATCGCCGAAATTCAGCAGCCGCGCCTGCTGCCACGGCTGCCCTGCGCCTTCTCCCTGCGTGCTGCTCCAGCTCCATCCGGTCAGCTTCAGATCGCCCTTCACATGCACGGGATAGGTCACCCCGTTGCCGAACTTGACCTGGTGGCTGTGGCCGGAATCGTAGATCGCCTGCAACTCCTCGATCGTGGGCAGGCGCCAGTCCCGGTAACCCGCAAGCCGCAGCTTCGCGCAGTAGGCTGTCGCCTCCCGCCAGCCCACATCCGAGCCGTTATCCTTCCCGTTCCACATCAGCCCGGTGGCAGGGTCGGTCCAGGTTGAGACCGCTGCCGTCCCGGCCCCGCCCCTGGCAGTCTCACCGGCTTGTTTGTTCGATCGCACACTGTCCTGATCCTGCAACGTCACATTTACCGTCTTCTCGACTGCATCGACCTCTACCTTGCTCCGAAAAGTCGCCGTCCCAACGGTGCTCGAGGCCTCAATCAGGTGTTCACCCGGTGCGACCAGGACCACCCTTGCCTCATCGGCAGCGAGAACGCCCATGACCTGCCCATCGAGCTTCCACTGACAGCTCACGTCAGCTCTGACCAGCAAGGTTGTACCGGCCTGCGCCATGGCCAGTCCCGGAATGCAAACGCCAAGAAGAAGCGTGAGACTATCGATAATTTTCATGGATCAATCCCTGTTCTTCAACCATGGAGCCTATGCCGGCTGCCCCGACAGCATCACTCGACGAAGACCCGCCTTTGAATCCTTTGACGTTGCCGATGATGCCGTTTTCAAGGACGAAGAGAACGATCACCTTGGATCGTGGCGCGAAGTTCTGCGTTCTCGGCCTCGAGCGCGGCGAGTCGCTCCTGTAAGGGGCGGAGCGCCGGTTGCAACTCTTCTTCCGTGTAGCGCGGCGTGATGTGCTGAGGGCAGTTCCAATCGAAGCCCTCGACGTGTACGAGGATGGCGCGTTCGGGAACGTCCTTCCGATCAGCGGTGCCGAGGCGCTCGATCCATGTGGCTGCTTCGGAGTCGTTCTCGTGAATCTCGACGCGGCCGAGGATCTTCAGCCGCGTCTGATTTGGGTAGTCCATGAAGAAGAGGGCTACCCGCGCGTTGTGCTCGAGGTTGCCGAGCGAGATGTATTGCTTGTTGCCGCGCAGGTCCGCGAAGCCGATGAGATCGGGTGCAAGAGTCTTCACAAAGCCGGCAGCACCGCCTCGATGCTGAACGTAAGGCCAACCGGTCTCGCTCACAGAAGCCATGTAGAAGCTGTCACGCCGCGAGAGGAACGTCTCTTCGTTGCTGCCCAGGCTTCCGCCAGTCGCGCCGCTTTGGGCCATTCGCTCATACTGGCGACGGCTGCCGTGCTTCTGCTGGTGCGCTTTGACGAGGTCAGTGAAAGCAATTTCGTGGAAGCGGTTTCCCATTGAGGTGATCTTATCTCGTTCCATCGCAGGGACTATGGGTGATCTGGAGAGACTGCGGTTCTCGTTTCATCTTTGTGCGAGCTGATCTTCGGGGGCGCCAGTCTAAGAAGCACTCACACGCCAACGAACGGAAGAGCGTCACCGCTTTCCGCAGAAGCCCGCGCATGCGAAAAGATCCAATCCTTCCGTTCATCCCATCGCGAAAAACTTCAGCTCAATTGCCGCCCGAAGTTGGCGATAAGGCCGTTTTCCAGGACAATATTGTCTCTAAGTTTTTCTAAGTGTTATCGTCGCGGCTTATCCGGAACCTTTACTGTCCAGATGCGGATGTGCCGGTCAGGAAAGGCTTGATCACTCATGCGATCGAAGATCAATGTCGTCGCATCGAGCCATCGCAGATCAAGAGTCGTATCCTGCGTCGGAAGTGTGACGCGAAGACTCTCCTTCTCTTCTCGGTGGATGATCCAGATCGCGGCATCTCCCCAGAAGGTGAGATCGGGCCTGATGCTCATCGGCCTGGCAACGAAGCTGACGTAAGCAATCGAACGACCGTCAGGGGAGGGCACGGGAAGATAGCCTTGTACATTTCTCCCTACTTCCTCGACACGCGACCCATCGGGGGATGCGACGTAAAGGGAGCTGCCCGTCGAGAAGCATAACGCCGAGCTATCGGAAAACCAAGGATTCCAGGACGGCTTCATATAGTCCCAGTTTTTGTCGGGTGAAAGGATGGCATGACCGACAGAAACACTCTTCTTGGTCCCGACGTTGTAGACCACAAGCTCCCCGTCATTGCTGGCTATGGCGATGTATTGCTCATTTGGCGAGGGCACAACGAGACTGTCCAGAGAAACCCTCACACTCAATTTCCCCAGCGGGCCGTGCGGAGTTTGAAGGACACTACGCCCGTCCACTTCATCAAGCCAAAGAAATGTCTGTTTCGTTGTGAGATAGGTCACTCTCTCCGCTGGGTCCGGGGATTTCCCAAAACGCACCTTGAGGGAGCCGCCTGTTTCCCGGCCTCGCTCGTCACAGAGCCCAAACTGCCAGTCACGGTAGCAGCTCACCGTGTCTGCGTTCACCCACCGATCCAGAAAGAAATCGAGCGCTGCGCCAGGAATTGTTTGACCGGCCGCAGTAGAAAATTCGAGAAATGACTTCATATTCGATCGGCCAAACCCACCGGACCCGCCCACCCTCCCTCGTCCCGTCAGAACATACGCAACCTTCGACCCGCCGGGGTTCGGTACGGGATTGTAAGCGTTCGCGTCGGAGAACAAGGACTCTTGAGCGGGAACCGAGAACGCACACGCAGCCGCAGCCAAGGTCACAGCTACGATGACGGCGTGTTTCAACATGCCGGTGATCTTAGCCGAACCTGCTCCCCTGGAAGTCGGTGTTCTCGAAATTACCTTTGGTGGTCGGCGTGCGACCTCGGTGCCGCAAGCACCAGAGAAACGATTTGGAACGTAGCTGCCGAAAACGCCGTTTTCCTGGCGCTATGATCAACAATCATAAGACTGGAGTGGACTGTTCTATGAAGAGGTTTTTGAAGGCCGCTTTATATACCATCGCCGCATTCATAGTCGGCACCGTTGGCACTTTCTCGGCGTTCTTTGTCGCTGTGAGGTGGCTCGTTCATACGGAACCAGGCATCGGCAAAGTCTACGGAGCTGGCCTGCCGAGTTTATGCGTGGGTCTCTTAGCTGCGATAGGCACGTTCATAATCTTGCTTGGGAGAAGTCCCTCAACGATGAGGGAGCCATAGTTTCGCGGAACGAGCGAACGACGCTCCCTGAAATCCGCGTTCTCAGCAACAACCCCTTATTCCCCTCACTCTCATCCGCGCCCCCCGCCCCCGCGAACCACCCTTAGCAACCGCCGGAAGCAAACCAGAATCTACAAAAGAGTAGACTTCCGCACAGGCCACCACCTATCCCGACCCGTCTCGGTGAGACACTTGGTGTTCACGCAACCTCAAGGAGAAACAATGAAACTTCGCCTCTCGAAGCTCAGCACCCTGGCACTCGCAGCCACCCTCTCACTCGGCGTCGCCGCCCCCATCGCCTTCGCCCAGGAAGCCAAGCAGGACATGAAGTCGGCCGGCCACGAAACCAAGGACGCCGCCAAGGATACCGGGAACGGCATCAAGTCCGGTACCGAAAAGGGCTACGACAAGACCAAGTCCGGCACCAAGAAGGTCTACCACAAGTCCAAGCACGGCGTGAAAAAGGCCTACCACAAGACGGTCAAGACCCTCGACCCGCACGCCAACTCGCAGGACGCCAACCACCAGTAGCCAGCACCCTTGCAGCGGGCCCGGCCACGCGAACCCAGGTACCCCACGAAGTGGTCGCCGCCCGCGACAATGGCCCGTATGCCTGCTCTCTCGGCTGTCAGCTACAAGCTGTCAGCCGAGAGAACAGCCTTCCTCCGCCAGCCACAGGCCCGCCGGAACACAGGTCAACGCGGTCGCCGACCCTTGACAAACAGCCGCCGCCGCCATCCTCTCGAGCGCCCGAAACTGCCAACCTACTGCGAGCAAGAGCCCCTCTTAGCCAGGGGTTAAGTCCCCTGGAATGTTATTTTTGACACATTAACCCCGGGGGGAGGGGGGGTACCCCTCAAAGCCCTTCCCGCACCGCAAAATCGCGCTCCGGGCAAAACACCCTACGTCAGCGCCGGCGACTTTATTTGCCGTACTCCCGCATCGGGACCGCTCGCCCACACGACGCGCCCTGCCAGCACCACTAGCGCCACCCAGTACAGGTCTGCCCCCAGCAGGTGCACCACCTGCATCCACGTCGGCGCCAGCAGCAGCACATCCAGCCCGCCCAGCACAAACTGCCCGGACAGCAGCGCTACCACCGCCCGGCTCACACCGTCCCAGCGCCCCTGCCCACGTACCAGCAGCAGCACGCACACCAGCCCCACCACCGCCGCCGCCGGGTGCAGCCAACGCATGCGAATCAGCACCGGCGCATGCGCGGCAAAATCCGCGTGCAGCGCCGTCCCCAGGTCGGGCGAGGGGAACAGTGTATCCGCCAGCGCCGCCAGCGACCCCGTCGCCCCCACCAGGATCGTCGCTCCGACCGCCGTCCACGCCGCCGCCTTTGTGCCCCGCGGCACCGCCCCATCGAGCGACTCATCGCGCAGGAACCACGCCGTCAGCGCGAGCGCGCCCATCAGCAGCAGCGTGTTGGTGAAGTGCACCGACTGCGCAATCACGCGCCCCGTCGAGACATTGTTCTCAACCCAATGGCGTAGCACCAGCGCCGCCCCCAGCAGCGCCTCCGCCACCAGGAAGAACGCGGCCCACAGCACGGCCTTGCGGGCCCTGTGTCCACGCACAGTCGTGCGGAATGCCCAGACGGCCAGGGCCGCCGTCAGCACCGTACAGATGCCTGAAGTTGAACGGTGCGTGTACTCGATAACCGTCGCAAGCCGCGGATGGTGAGGAAAGAAATCGCCGTTGCACAGGGGCCAGTGCGACCCGCATCCGCCGCCTGAGCCGGTCGCCCGCACGATCGCTCCCAGCAGCACCACGAAGATGAAGTAGCCGAGCACCACCCACGCAAAACGCGCGACAAGTCGTGTGCGCGAGGTCAGGTGGGCCGGCAGAATCGCAGTCGCCATGAAGTGATTCTATGCTCAGGGCGAGCGACGGCAAGTGCGTCCTCACGCCGAACGGGCGCCAGTTTTGAGGTGGTGGACTTCCCGTCGCCGCGCGAAGCCGATCACCCCGCGAAGTGGTCGCCGCCTGCGATCACGGCGCTCCTGTGCTTGCGTTCCCCCGGGTCAACTCGTGCCGCAGAGACCTTTTGCTTTCCAGTCGGTGACCAGGGTGGTGTGGGGTTGCGATGAGGCGTGAAGCACGAGGACGATTCCGCGTCGCGGTGTGGGGCCGGTAGCTCTCAGTTCCATGGCTTCGCCTTCGGCGATGATAACGTCGTGAGACTTGTCGCTGACCTGCCTGCCGCCAGGGGTCTCGAGGCAGGTCTCGCCGGATTCGGTGTAGAAGATCTCCGGGCCGGAGTGCAGGTGGGTGCGGCTGATAGCGCCGGGCTGCATGATCGATTCGCGATACTGCGCGTTGTAGTCCTGCCCGGGCTTGATGGGGATGGGGCCGATCTGGTCGACGCGCGTGCCGCCTGTGGGCACTGCCGGCTTGTTCCCCACGGTGAGGAGCCAGACCCTGCCGAGGGCCTCGACTACGGTGCCGCCGGGCGTGAGTGCGGCCTGCGCGCGCTCGCGGGTTGGATAGACGTCGAGCGTCCAGAAGACCGAGGACATCGTCAGTTTGCCGAGAGGGGTATTCGCGATGATCCAGCAACCGTCGGCGCCGGTGCGTTCGGCGGCGGGTTTGCAGCTCTCAAGCCTGGGTGTGGCTTGCGACCACAGGGTCGACAGCAAGAAGAATGGTGCGGCGGCGAGTGTCACTTTGAGCAGAGACATGGGCCCACTATACGCAACGCAAAAACAACCGCCGTCCGAACGCAGGACGGGCACCGCTTCGTGGGTCGAACAGCTGGGCGCGACTCCAAATGATTCCCATGGGAACGATCTCGGCTTGCGTTCAGCGGTTTACCCCACGCAGAGGTCGCCGCCCGCGACCAGGGCGCAGTTGCTTCTACTTGCCTGCAGCGAGTTCTTTCGCACGGATGGTTGCGCGTTTGACGGCCTTGATGAGCGTGACGCGGAGGCCACCCTCTTCGAGTTCGAGGATGCCGTCGACGGTGCAGCCGGCGGGGGTGGTGACCTGGTCCTTAAGCAGGGCGGGGTGGTAGCCCGTCTCGAGCACCATGCGGGCGGAGCCGAGGGTAGTCTGCGCGGCGAGCAGGGTGGCAACGTCGCGTGGCAGGCCCACGTTGACGCCGGCTTCGGCGAGCGCCTCGATGATGATGTAGAGGAAGGCCGGGCCGGAGCCGCTCAAGCCTGTGACGGCGTCCATGTGTTTTTCGTCGACCACGACCGTCCGCCCTACGGTGGCAAAGATGCGCTGCGCGATCGCCATCTGCGAGGGCGGACAGAACCGTCCGGCGCAGAGTGCGGTCACCCCGGCGCCGATCATCGCGGGAGTGTTGGGCATGGCGCGGACGACGGCGAGGTCGCAGCCGGCGCCCTGCTCGATGGCCGCGATCGTAACCGAGGCGGCAAAAGAGATGAGCAGCTTCGACGGGGTGAGGCCGGGGGCGATCTCGGTGAGCAGCGCGGGGACCTGGACGGGTTTGACGCCGAGCAGAATGACGTCGGCCCAGGCTGCGGCTGCCGCATTATCCGTCGTAACGTTGACGCCGAACTGCGCGGAGAGCGCGACGGCGCGGTCTTCGTGCTGCACGGTGGCGGCGATCTGGTCGGGCGCGAGCAGGTTGTTTTTCAGGAAGCCCTGGAGCAGGATGCCGCCCATCTTGCCGGTGCCGAGGATGGCGACGTTGAGGCCGGGCATGAGCGGTTCGGGTAGTTTGGCTTCGTAGGTTTCTGGGGTGGCCATGGGGGAAGGCTACCAGACGGAAGCGAGACTGGCCGGGGCGGCGTAAGGCGGAGCGTTCCCGGCCGGGCAGGACAGGCGAAGGATTCACGCGGGGCAGAACGGGCTTGATTTTTGGGTGGTTTCTGCGCGATTCCGCGGCGGCATCGATCCGGAGGGCGGACGGGGTCTCAGCCTGAGGCAGGCCGCGAGCGCACTTCAGAGTGCAGAGTTCGCCAATGCGGCGGCGATCTTCGCGTTGTCGAGCTGATAGCTGGCCGTGGCGACCAGCCGATTCAGGGCGTCGACTTTGGCTTGGCGGAGCGCTGTCGTCTGGAGCGCGGTGCGGGTGAGCGAGGCGGCGCTCGGGGTGTTTGATGAAAACGCATCATGGATGCCGGAGGGCTGGGCTGCCGGGTAAGCGGCTGCGACCGGAGTCCGGCCTGCCTGGTTTGGCTCCCCGTCTGAGGCCCGGTTGGTGCTGCCGATGCTGATTCCATTGAGATTCATGTTGCCTCCTCTGTACCACGAAGGATCTATCGGCATACCACTAAAGTTCGTTTAGGGGTCGAACACATTTTTCTTTCGTATGTTTCATGAATGGTCCGGGTGCAGCGGGAAGATTTGCGCAACGCCGCGTTTTGGCCCGCCGCTGTTCGGCAACCGGTCAGCCTGCGTGCAAAGGGGGGAGGTTCCAAGGGCGTCGGCATTTTTCGGTGAGGCCGTAACGGTTGAAGCGGGCTGGCTGGCTGTCGTGCCGCTACGCGGCATCCATGGGAGTGCGCAGAGGGGAATGCGAGGTTTTGACCCCGGCTGCAGCACACCCCAGGGAGTAACCAGATGGCGACTACACGTTTTGAAACCACCTTGAAGGCGCTCAAGCAGGGCGCAAAGTCATTCACAATCGACCAGGCAACGAGCAACATCGAGGGCTGGGAAGAGTACCTCTCGAAGCACGACCACGACGGCGTCAAGAAGGTGGTGCAGGATCTCGGCAAGCTGAAGAAGCTGCTGCATGCCGGCGAGCTTGATGGCGAGGCGATCAAGACGCTGGTGCACAAGCTTGGCAAGGATACGATCGCCGTGGCGGGTGATGAGAAGACGGCCGCCGCGGGGCACATCAAGGAACTGGGCGAGGCGCTTTCGGGCGCAGCCTAGGCTCGTTAGCGATCCAGCCTGGATAGCAGTGAAGGAAGCCCGCCAGATGGCGGGCTTTCTTGATTGTGGGCGAGGTTGGAGCAGATCAGGCTCGGAGCCTGACCGGGCGGGGGGGGGGCGCTGCCGAACTGACCAGACGCTGTCCCGTCGATGACCTGCTCTGGGCGCCGCGGCTTGGGAGGTCGGAACGGATGCGTGCGGGCAGCAGGTTGCGGGCAGACGGTAGAGGGCAGCAGGTTGCGGGCAGCAGGTAGAGAGCAGACGGTTGCGGGCAGACGGTTGCGGGCAGACGGTTGCGGGCAGACGGCGCTAGGACCTTGCCTTGATCCAGGCGTCTACGCGCTGCTCGAGGATGTCCATCGGCAGCGCGCCGCCGCCGAGCACGACATCGTGGAAGCCCTTGAGGTCGAATTTCGGACCGAGAGCGGTCTTGGCACGGGCGCGGAGCTCGAGGATCTTGAGCTGGCCCATCTTGTAGCCGAGTGCCTGGCCGGGCCAGGCGATGTACCGATCGACCTCGGCCTGGACGTTGGTTTCATCGATGGCGGAGTGGTCGTGGAAGAAGTCAACCATCTGCTGGCGGGTCCAGTGCTGGGAGTGGACGCCGGTGTCCACCACAAGACGAATCGCCCGCCAGATATCGGCTTCCAGGCGGCCGTAGTCGCTGATGGGGTCCTGGTAGAAGCCGATCTCTTTGCCGAGGCGTTCGGAGTAGAGCGCCCAGCCCTCGACGAAGGCGGTATAGCCTTCATACTTGCGGAACTCGGGCAGGCCGGTGAGCTCGTGGGCAATCGAGATCTGCAGATGATGGCCGGGGATGCCTTCGTGGTAGGAGACCGCCTCGATGGGGGCGAGCGCGCGTCCGGCGAAGTTATAGGTATTGATGTTGACGCGGCCCGGGCGTGAGCCGTCGGCGGTGCCTTCGGCATACCAGGCCGCGGCCTGATCCTTGCCGAGATACTCGGGCATCTCGACCACCTCGAGCGGAGCTTTGGGCAGGCGGCCGAAGAGCTGAGGCAGCTTCGGCTTCATCTGGGCTTCGTACTTGCGGTAGCGGTCGAGGAGGTCTTCCTTCGACGCAGGGTGCTGCTTCGGGTCCTTGGCCATGGCCGCGCCGAAGGTCTTGATATCGGGATAGCCGAGCTTCTTGACGATGGCGAGCATCTCCGCCTCATCGCGCTTCACCTCGTCCAGGCCGATCTGATGAATCTCGGCCGGGGTCTTGTCCAGGGTCGTCGAGCGGCGGACGCAGAAGGCGTAGTAGGCATCGCCATCTTTGGTAGCCCAGATGCCGGGATCTTTGCGGCCCGCGGGGATTTCGACCGCGCGCAGATAACGGGCGAAGCGCGCATAGGCCGGCATGACGTCGTCCTGAACGGCGTTGAGGACGTCCTCGGTGATGCGCTTGCGGCTCGCTTCTGGAATCGAGGCCGGGAACTTCTTCAGCGGCAGCGCGAAGGCCGAGTTCTCGGGCTTCTGACCGCCGATGTCCTCGGTCTGCTTGAGGACCTTTTCCATCAGGTATGCGGGCTGAACGCGGCCATCGTCGATGCCGGAGTTGAGGTTCTCGGTGGCCTGGCGGATCTGGTTGGGCATTTTTTTGAGGCGCGCGACGTAGTCGTCGTAGTCCTTGACGGTGTCGAAGGGCCAGTCAGCCACCTGCGCGGGCAAGTCGGAGTGGATGCCGTGGAACTGGTTGATGGGCAGCTCCCACTCCTTGAAGCGCGCGCCCTCTTCCTGCTGGATGAGATTGCGCTCCATCAGCGCGGCGGAGAGTTTTTCCTGGTCGGTGAGTTGCGTGGTGTCGATGGCGGCGAGGCGGACGAGGTAGGCCCGGTTGCGCGCGAGTTCGTCGTTGACGGCGCGGGGCGAGAGGTCGGAGAGCTGGTCGTTGTAGCGGCGGTCACCGAGCGAGGAGGCGAACTCGGGCGAGTGGCGAAGAGTGTCTTCCCACATATCGTGGAAGAGGTCGGTGAGCGCGGCGGAGGGTGCCTGGGCCGGAGCCAGCGGCGAGAGGCAAAGCAGCACAAGCGAAATCCGGGCAGACCGAGCGAAGAGACCCATGGTCGCAAGTTTATCGCAGGCTGGACAGACGACGGCAAGTGCGTCCCCATCGCGGGCGGCGATCACTCCGTGGGCTGGACCGCGGCGCGCAGGCCAGGATGCTCGCCATCCATCCGCAATCGTGCGCAGCACTGCACCCCGCGAAGTAGCGCCCGCCCGGCGTCAGGACGCGGTTGCGGTGGCCCGTTTTCAGCGGGCGGCGACTCTGCGTTCCTGGGGGATGCCTTCGCGGACGCGGCGTTCGATAGTGGCGATGGCTTCTTCGCCGGTGTCCTGCGCAGCCTGTTCGCTGGCGGTTTCGAGCATGCGGTAGAGGGTGGAGCGGCTGATGCCGAGGAGTTCGGCGGTGCGCAGCTTGTTGCCGGCGCAGCGCTCGAGGACCTCGAAGACATGGCGCTGCATAACGCGGTCGAGCCGTGCGGCGGACTCGTGGGCAACGGCGCGGGCGACGAGCCGCGGCAGATGGCGAGGCTCGATCATGCCGTCAACGGGCGCGAGATGGGCGACGTGGTCGACGACCGAGGCGAGCTCGGCCAGGTTGCCGGGCCAGCTGTGCTGGCGGAGCGAGGTCAGGGCCTCGGCGCCGAACCAGCCGGGCGCGCGGCTGCGGATCATCATCGACATGGCGATGGCTTCAAGGTCGTCCATGCGGTCGCGCAGCGGGGCAACGCGGATTTCGAGCGAGCCGATGCGCGAGGCGAGGCTCTGCAGCATGCGTCCGGTGGCGAGCATGATGCGCAGCTCGCAGTCGCTGGCGACGATGATGCGCACCTCGCGCTGGATGGCGCGGAGCCGTTGCACGGCTTTCTCCTGCAGCGGCGGTTCGAGGGTGTCGAGCCCCTTCAGGAAGAGGACGCCGCGCAGTTCGACGGGCTGGAGCTGGTTGGCGAAGGCGGTCATCTCCATCGGCTGGAAGGGGCCGGCAGCGCACTCGGCGCCGCTGAGCCGATGCATCTCGCGGGCCACGGTCTCTTTCCCGACTCCGCGTTCGCCGGTGATGATGGCCGTGCGGAAGTGGGGCGCGATACGCGAAAGCTGAAGGCGAAGGCGGGTGACCGCGGCGCCGTCGCCCGAGAGAACGTCCTCGGCGTAGGAGGCGCAGGGCGGGCCAGCAGGGAGTGCAGCCTCGGCCTGGGCTGCATGGATGGCGTCAGAAACGTGAGCCGGGCCGGTGAGATGGGTCGAGGGATTCATGAGTTAAACGAGTTATCGGCAAACAGCAGAAGGAGTTGAAAAAGAATTTGGCGCAGACGGCAAGAGGGCGTCCCGGTGGAACGGGACGCCCTCTTGCGATGCAAAATGCGAGTTTTCGGGATGGGCCTACGCGGTGGCTTTGGCGCAGTAGGTGTCAAAGGCGCGGGCAAGCTCCTGCGCGATCGCGGGTGCGGTCGAGGTCTCGATCGCCGAGCGCTGCATGAGGTAGACGAGCTGGCCGTCGCGCAGGATGGCGATGGCGGGCGACGTGGGCGGGTGCCCGCCGAAGTAGCTGCGCGCCTTTTCGGTGGCGTCGCGGTCCTGGCCGGCGAAGACGGTGACGGCGTGGTCCGGTTTGGTGCCATGCTGCATGGCGAGACGGACGCCGGGGCGCATCTTGCCGGCGGCGCAGCCGCAGATGGAGTTGACGACGAGCATAGTCGTGCCCTTCTGGGCGACGGCGGTATCGACGTCGGCGGCGGTACGGGCTTCACTGACGCCGGCGCGGGTCAGCTCTTCGCGCATCGGAATGACCATGATCTCTGGATACATTGTGTTGTTTCCCCCTCGGGCGTTGCAGCCAGTTTGATTGTACAAGGTGGGTGCGGGATTCAGGGATTGGCGGGGCCGCAGGGAAGTGGCTGCGTTTAGTCTTACTCTGTGGACTTTCAAGAAGAGGTGGCGCTGGCGCCGTTTACGACCCTGAAGATTGGCGGGCCGGCGCGCTGGCTGGCGCGGGTGCGGTCGGAGGCGGAGCTGGTCGAGGCAATGAGGCTCACGCGGGAGCGGGGGCTGCCGTGGTTTGTGCTGGGCGGCGGGTCGAACCTGGTGGTGCCGGATGCGGGGTATCCGGGTGTCGTGGTGCGGGTGGAGGTGGGGTCCGGGATCGTCGAGGAGCCGGCTGCGGGCGGGGTGCTGCTGCATGTGGATGCCGGGGTGGATTGGGACGGCTTCGTGCTTGAGACGTGCCGCCGCGGGCTCAGCGGGGTGGAGTGCCTGGCGGGCATTCCGGGGCTGGTGGGCGGGTCGCCGATTCAGAACATCGGGGCGTACGGACAGGAGGTTGCGACGACGATCGCGGCGGTGCGCGCGCTTGATCTCGAGCGCGGGGAGTTCGTGTGGCTGACGCATGCGGAGTGCGGATTCGCGTATCGGACGAGTGTCTTTAACACTACGGCCCGCGGACGGTACATCGTCACGCGGGTGAGTTTTTTCTTTGCCGCGGGGGCTCGGCCGAACCTGACGTACGCGGACCTGGCGGGGCTGCGGGATCGTGAGCCTTCGGCGATGGAGGTGTACGACTTCGTCCGGGCGGTACGGGCGCGCAAGGGCATGCTGATCGATCCGGGAAGGGATGATCCGGATGCGCGGTCGGCGGGGTCGTTTTTCAAAAACCCGGTTGTCCCTTCTTCCGAGTTCCAGGCAATCTTTGAGGCCCTCGGGGTACAGGCGAAGGACGTGCCGCACTGGCCCGTCGACGGAGGTGGAGTGAAGCTGGCGGCGGCGTGGCTGATCGAACGGGCCGGCTTTGCGAAGGGCTTCGCGCTGGGACCGGTGGGCATTTCGACGAAGCACACCCTGGCGCTGGTGAACCGGTCGGGGTCGGCAACCTGCGCGGAGCTGATGGAACTGCGGGCGGTCGTGGCCGATCGCGTGAAGGAGCGGTTTGGAGTGTGGCTCGAGATGGAGCCCATCCTGATGCGGTGAGGCGGGCGATACGCGACGTGCATGACGGGTTAGTCATGTTGCATTAACCTGCTGCTCACGTTGTGTTGATCGTGCTGTTGTGTGCCAACGCTAACCTCCGGGGATACGACACAATTCCTACTCCCCGAGGTTGTTCATGTTCTCTGCTCCTGACGGTGCATTCGCCCGTTTTCCGTCCCTGCTCCTGCTTGCCTGTGCGTCGACCGGTCTTGCCGCGCAGCAGCAGGGAACGGGTGCCCACATTACCGGCACCATTCTCGATCAGCAGGGACAGGTCGTTGCAAACGCTGTCGTGACGGTGCGCAACGAGAGCACGGACCAGGTCCGGCAGGTCAGCGCCGGGACGGACGGACGGTTCACCTCGCCCGAACTCGGTCCGGGGAAATACCTGGTCCAGGCGACGGCGCCGACGTTCGGCAGCACGAGCAAAGAAATCATGCTGACCAACCATGACGAGACCATGAGCCTGCCCCTGTCGGCGCTGGGCGCCAACGAGCAGGTGACGGTCGAGGCTGCAGCGTCGGGCTCGGTCGCCGCGGCACTGGCGCCGATGGACGGGCTGCTCGAGGCGCGATCGGCGCGGACCGAGATCAGCTCAGCGTTCATCCAGAACTTCACGTCGCCGGTGTCGGACTTTTCGGAGATCCTGCAGATGGCGCCGGGAACCTTCTCGGTGAATCCGAATGGCGTCGGGCTGGGTGATTCGAAGACGTACTTCCGCGGCTTCTCGGATGGCAACTACGACATCAACTTCGACGGCATCCCGTTTGAAGACACAAACTCGCCGACACATCACTCGTGGGCGTTCTTCCCGGCGCCCTGGATCGGCGGGGTGGACTTCGACCGCAGCCCGGGGTCGGCATCGACGATCGGGCCTACGCCGTTTGGCGGGTCGATCAACCTGCTCTCGCGGGACCTGTCGCCGGTGCTGAACGTGCGCGGCGGCGTCACGTACAGCTCCTTCAACACGCTGCTGACCGATGTGCAGCTGGACTCGGGCTCACTGGGTTCGCGGTCGCACCGCAGTGCAGTCTTCGTCGATGTGAACCACCTGACGTCGGACGGGTACCAGACGCTGAACGCGCAGCAGCGCACGGCAGGATCGTTGAAGTACCAGTTGAAGATCTCTGACAAGACGACGCTGACGGGCTTCTCGGGCGTGCTGTTGCTCGACACCAATACGCCCAATCTGAAGGGCTCGACGCGGGCGCAGGTTGCCGCGAAAGGGTATCGCTACCTGCTGCAGAATACCGACGCGACCCAGGCGAACTATGCGGCTTACAACTTCTACCATGTGCCGACGGACTTCGAGTATGTGGGCGTGCGGTCCGACCTGGGTAAGGGCTGGCTGCTCGATGTGAAGCCGTACACCTACAGCTATTACAACCAGCAGAACTATGCGGCGCAGCCGAAGACGGGCGCGATCAACCTGACGAACTGCGTGGACGTGGCGGCCAAGGCAACTGCGGATTCACCCGCGGTCGGGATTCAGCCGTGCGGGACCGACAAGCTGAACAGCTACCGGAAGTATGGCGAGACGAGCACGGTGAGCCAGACCTCGAAGTACGGTGTCTTCCGGGCGGGCATGTGGTACGAGTGGGCGGGCACCAGCCGTCACCAGATTCCGCAGAATCCGATCACGGGCAAGGACGACGTGCTGCCGAACTTCAACGAGCAGTTCGACACGAACTCCTACCAGCCGTTTGCCGAATATGAGTTTCATCCGACGCGCCGGCTGACCGTGACCGGCGGCTTCAAGTACGCGCACTACAACCAGGACCTGACGCAGTACGCCGATAACGGCAAGACGATCGGCAGCCGGAATCCGGTGACCAAGGTCTCGTTCACGTCAATTCATAACAATGTTGGTTACAATTCGTTCCTGCCCTCGGCAGACGTCAACTATCACCTGAAGACGAACTGGACGGTCTACGGGCAGTACGCGACGGGCAGCGTGATTCCTCCGTCGAGCGTCTTCGACGTGGCGGGCGGCGTGGTGCTCGGACCTCCGGCACCAAGCACGGCGCGAACCTTCCAGGCCGGCACCGTGCTGAAGCTGCGGCGCATCACCTTCAACGCGGATGCGTACTACATCCACTTCGGCAACGGGTACACGGCACCTGCGGACCCGAACGGCGAGGTCTACACGTCGTCGGGCGACTCGGTGACGAAGGGCTTCGAGGGTGAGACCAACATCTACCTGGCGCGCGGACTCAGCTTGTATGCGAACGGGACGGCCGGGACGGCACGGTATGTATCGCAGAACCTGACAAGCTCGACGTCAACCGGGTCGGTCTCGGCTGCGAATCCGAACTACAACGCGTGGGTGGCGAATACCCCGGCGAACACCGAGGCGATCGGCCTGACGTACCAGCGCAAGTCACTCGACCTGGGCTTCTTTCACAAGCGCATCGGGCCGATGTGGAACGACGGTACGTTTGCCAGCGGGGTGAATGCGAACCAGTACATTCCGATCGATTCGTTCAACATGGACAACCTGTTCCTGAACTACACCGTGCGCAGCAGCTCGCGCCTGGACGGCACCAAGCTGCGGTTTGGGGTGAATAATCTGCTCAATACGCAGAACATCGCCGGGGTGACAGCTGGTCCGGCCGCGGTGCAGGGCGTGGCGTACACGGCCGCGCCGAGCGACGTGTTGAGCAGCCTGACGCCGGGACGCAGCTACACGATGACGGTCATCTTCGGGTACTCGCCGAAGCGCTAGCTTGTTGTGGCGAAGCCCTGCCGCGGAGGGATCGCGGCGGGGGCTTTTCTGCGTCAGAGGGTGGCGAGCAGATGACGGCGTTCTTCGGCGAGGACGCCGGCGGCGGGGCCCTGGGCCACGATGCGGCCGGCGTCGATACGGAGGACGTGGGCATCGAGCTCGAAGGCCTCGGCGACGTCGTGGGTGACCGAAAGGACGGGCGTGCCAGCGAGCCAGGTGCGGAGGTCGGCGATGAAGCGATTGCGGATGGGGCGGTCGAGGCCGCTGAAAGGCTCGTCGAGCAGCAGCAGGGCGGCGTTGCCGCGCGTGGCGATGGCGGCGCGGGCGACTGCGATGCGCTGGGCTTCGCCGCCCGAGAGCTGGGAGGGACGCTTCGCGAGGTACGGCGCGAGGTGGAAGGCCGCGATGCCGTCCTTGAGGTGCTGCGGGTCGGGGATCGCGAAGGCCAGGTTCTGGGCGACCGTCATGTGGGGGTAGAGGACGGCGCGCTGGGCAGACCAGCGGATGGGGCGTTGCCAGGCGGGCAGTGCGAGGGCTGTGGCTGCGTCGAAGAGTGGGACGCCATTGAGGCGGATGTGACCGGCAGTGGGGTGCTCGAGGCCCGCGAGAGCGCGGAGGAGGGTGCTCTTGCCGCTACCGGAGGGGCCAAAGAGGACGGTCCAGGGAGCAGTGATGGTGAAGGCTGCAGCGAGGGTCAGGCTGCCCAGCTGGTGACGGAGGTCGACCGCAAGTTCAGGCGGCATCGGCGACCCTGACACTGCGGCGCAGACGCGGCCCGGCGTAGACGAGGAGCAGGGCGGCGAGCGAGAAGGCGAGCAGCAGGAGCGAGAGGCGGCCGGCGCCGGAGAAGTCGCCGTCCTCGACGCGGTCGTAGAGTGCGATGGAAAGGGTGCGGGTGACGCCGGGGATGTTGCCGCCGAGCATGAGGACCACGCCGAACTCGCCGATGGTATGGGTGAAGGTCAGGACGGCACTGGTGAGCAGCGCCGGCCACGCGAGCGGCAGGACGACGGACCGGAAGACGCTGGCGGGCGGGCGGCCGAGCCCGGCGGCGGCTTCAAGGTAGGCGTGATCGATCCCGGTGAAGCCGGCGACGAGCGGCTGCACCGCGAAGGGGAGGCTGTAGAGCAGCGAGCCGGCGAGCAGGCCGGCGAAGCTGAAGGCAAGGGGATGCCCGAGGGCGCGGGTCATGAGGCGGCCGAGCGAGGTAAGCGGCCCGAAGCCGACGAGGAGGTAGAAGCCGATCACCGTGGGCGGCAGCACGAGCGGCAAGGCTACCAGGGCCTGTGCCACGGCGGCAGCGAAGCCGCGGTGCCGGGCGATCCACCAGGCGAGGGGAATGGCAAGGCCGACCAGAAGAATGGTGGTGGCAGCCGCCAGTCGCAAGGTAAGCCACAAGGCCGCGGTGTCCATGAGGGCGATTCTAGAACAGGCAACGACAGGTGCGCCCTCAATGCGGGCGGCGACCACTCCGTGGGTGGACCGCTGCGCGCGGTTACGAAAATGTTCCACGTGGAACATTTTTGTGATAGTGTGCGCCGGGGTCGGGACGCGGTGGTTGTTAACTAACTAGTTAACCTCGGTGAGGCCGAAGTCTTTGAGGTGGCCCTGGACGTCGGGGCTGGTGAGCCAGGTGAGGAAGGCTTTGGCGGCTTCAGGGTCCGGGGATCTCTTAAGGACGACGGCGCACTGGCGGATTTTCGGGTAGACCTCGGGGACGCGGACGTAGGTTCCGACGGCTTTCATCTGCGGGGACTCGGCGGTGGTGAGCGAGAGGAAGCCGAGCTGGGCGTTGCCGGAGACGACGAACTGGGCGGCCTGCGAGATGTTTTCGGCGACGACGAGCTTGGGCTGGATGGTGGGGAGGGTCTTCATCCAGGTCATGGCGGAGTAGGCCGCCATGCCGTAGGGGGCGTGAAAGCGATCGCCGACGGCGACGCGGGTGACGCGCGGGTCGGTGAGCAGTTCCATGCTGAGCGGCTGCAGGGGTGAATCCTTGCGAGCCCAGAGGACGAGGGTGCCGCGGGCGTAGGGCACGGCCATCTTTTCGACGGCGAGGTTGGCGGCGACGAGTTTTTCGGCAAACAGGAAGTCGGCCGAGAGGAAGACGTCGAAGGGCGCGCCGTTGAGGATCTGGGTGGAGAGGGCGGAGGAGCTGGCGAAGGAGACGGTGAGCTTGATGCCGGTCTTCTTGAAGTAGGCATCGGCGAAGGCGGGCATGACGGGCTGGAGGTCGGAGGCGGCGGCGATTTTGAGCTCTCTGTTACCGGACTGCGGGGTGGGGGCCTGGGCTGCGGCCGCGCTGACTGCGAGGCCGGCCAGCAGAGCGATGGGACGCCAGTGATTCATCAAGTCTCCCTTGCGGTGGTTTACCCTAGAACGATTCATGCACACTTCTCACCAGTTACGATGCACGGGCTGTGCGGCTCGCATTGCCGGGGAGCAGGTTCCGGCGGATTTTCGTTGTGGCGACTGCAAAAGTCTCTTTGAGGTGGTGTATCCGTGGAACGACAGCGCGAAAGATCTGCCGAATGCTTCGGCTCTGCGCTGGTTATGGCAGGAGCGGCGCACGTCGACGCAGGCGGTCGATCAATCGGGTGTCTGGCGCTTTCGCGATCTGCTGCCGATCGTCTCTGACTTCGAGCGCGTCACCACTTTACGCGAAGGCAACACGCCGTTGTATGAGCTGCCGCGGGCGGCGGCTGCGCTGGGGATCAACTGGGTGCTGGCCAAGCACCAGGGTATGAATCCGACCGGGTCGTTCAAGGATACGGGGATGACGGCGGCGCTCTCGGTGGCCGTCGAGCGCGGGTTTGAGTGGGTGGCGTGCGCTTCGACGGGCAACACGTCGGCGGCGATGGCGGCGTATGCGGCGCGGGCGGGGCTGCGGTCGATCGTGTTTATCCCGGAGGGAAAGATTGCCTGGGGCAAGCTGTCGCAGTCGATGGATTACGGTGCGCTGACGGTGCAGCTGAAGACGGATTTCGATGGCTGCGTGAAGCTGGTGAATGAGCTGGTGCGGGCTTTTCCGATCTACCTGCTGAACTCGGTGAACCCGTATCGGCTGGAAGGGCAGAAGACGCCTGCGTTCGAGATGCTGGAGCAGCTGGACTGGCAGGTGCCGGAGCATGTGATCGTGCCTGGGGGGAACCTGGCGAACTCGTCGGCTCTGGCGAAGGGGTTTGCGGAGGCGAAGCTGCTGGGGCTGATCCAGCGGCTGCCGAAGATCTCGATCATCCAGGCAGCCGGGGCGAACCCGCTTTACCGGGCGATGCAGGAGAACGGCGGGACAGATCTGCAGCCGGTGACGGCGGAGACGCGGGCATCGGCCATTCGGATCGGCAACCCGGCTTCGTGGAAGAAGGCGGTCAACGCGGTGCAGACGACCGGTGGCTGGGTGGAGCAGGTGACGGAGGCGGAGATTGCGCTGGCCAAGGCGCAGGTGGGAGCGGAGGGGATTGGCTGTGAGCCGGCCTCCGCGGTGACGCTGGCGGGGTTGAAGAAGCTGGTAGCGGACGGACGGGTACGGCATGAGGATCGCTGCGTGCTGATTCTGACCGGCCATACGCTGAAGGATTCGGATTACACGATCCGGTTTCACCGGGACGAGTTGCTGAGCGCGGATGAAACCGCCACATTGACGGCGGAGGAGCGTGGGCAGGTGGAAGCGCTGCAGCGGCCGCCGGTGGTGCTCGAAGCGGACCGGGAGGTGGTGCTGCGAACGCTCGAAGCGCAGATGAAGCAGGGTGTCCGGGCGTGACGGCGGGGCGTTTGCATTTAAAGCTGCCGGCGACTTCGGCAAACCTGGGGCCGGGGTTTGACGCGGTTGGGCTGGCGATGGAGCTGTTTCTTGAGGTCGAGGCGAAGGGCTGCCGACCGGATGGAGATCGTCGCGTCCGGGCGCGATGTGGAGAAGGTGGGGGCGCTCGAGGGGAACACGATGCTCGAGACCTATCGGGAGCTTGCGCCTACCGGGCCAAACCTGACGCTGGTGGTGAAGAACGGCATTCCGCTGGGGATGGGTTGCGGGAGTTCGGCGGCGGCGCTGGTGGCGGGCGTGGAGCTGGCGAATCATTTCGGCGGGCTGGGGATGACGCGCGATGAGGTGCTGGCGGAGGCGTGCCGGCGCGAGGGCCATCCGGACAACGTTGCGGCGTGCTTGCTGGGCGGATTCACGGTTTCGGCAATGGTTGATGGGGGAGTGCAGACGGCGACGTTTGTTGGAGGAGAGGACTGGCGGCTGATATCTGGTGATGCCAAAGAGTTCTCTGGCCACGACGGAGGCGAGGGCGCTGCTGCCGGAGAGCTACCCGAGGGCGGATGTCGTTGCAAATCTTCAGGCGACGGCCCTGCTGGTGGCGGCGTTTGCGCAGGACCGGCCAGAGCTGCTGGCGCAGGCGACGCGGGACCGGGTGCACCAGCCGTACCGGATGGAGGCCTGTGGATTGCTGCCGCGGCTGCTGCCGCTGGTGGGACGCGACGGAGTGTACTCGGTGACCCTGTCGGGTGCGGGTCCGTCGGTTCTGATCATCGCGAGTCGTCAGGGATCGACCGAAGTCCTGCGGCAAGCTGTCATGACAGTTTGCGCAGATTCTTCGGTAGAAGTTGTTGAAACAAGGGTGTTTGTCTGTAGATAGTGGTTGGTGGCAGTAATGGTTACCTAAGTTTAAGTTGTTTTGATGAAACTTCTTTACAAGCTCAACCGCTGTGGGTAGTGTTGCTGTGTGTGCAGTTCTGGGGAGGGCTGCTACACCGCCCGTTGACCTTGCTTCATAGCGAGGTCCGGGCGTTTACCTTTTAAGCCGCTTTTCCGCTGCGCAAGCTGGGCGGGTGCATCGATTGGGTGGCGGACGCATCTATTATGTTGACAGCCGGTAAATGGACCGGCGGGAGGTTGGAGCCAATGGCAGGACAGTTCGTCACGGAAGTCAATGATTCGAATTTTGAGCAGGATGTGCTGAAGTCGTCACAGCCGGTGCTCGTGGATTTCTGGGCCGCCTGGTGTGGGCCGTGCCGCGCACTCGCCCCTGTCGTCGACGAAGTGGCGACACAGTACAACGGCCAGTTGAAGGTGATGAAGATGGATGTCGACAAAAACAGTGCCACGCCTTCGCGCTACGGCATTCGCGGCATTCCGGCTCTTCTGCTGTTCAAGGATGGCAAGGTAGCGGAGCAGATTGTCGGGTTCGTGCCGAAGGATACGATCGAGAAGTCGATCACTAAGGTGCTTGCGCCCGTCACAGCATAACCAGATCACGTCGAAGTCGAAGCGGCCAGCCGGATTCCGGTTGGCCGCTTTTTCGTTTGGCGGGAGGGCGGCGAGCTTGTCTCAGACGTCGAGTGCTCGGGGCAGGGTTACGCCGGCTGCCGCGGCGACGGCTGCGCCAAAAAGCGGCGACGGTTCATGGTTCCTCCGGGTCGCTGGGTGAATGGCTGTGAGATGAGGTACGGGTGAGCGGTCCATGATCCCAAGTGGCTTTATTGGCGAGTCAGGGCGCGCTGATGGCGATGGCCGGCGGCGCATGGGCGGGAAGCATTTAGAATCAAGGGATGCTCGAGTGGACCCTCATCCGGGGAACCATGGTGGCCTTTTTCATCCTGGCCAACAGCTTCTTTGTCGCCGCCGAGTTCGCTCTGGTGAGCATCCGTGAGACGCGAGTGCAGCAGTTGATTGCGCTGGGGCGGCCGGGTGCGCGCACGGTATTGAAGCTGAAGCAGTCGATGGACGATTTTCTGCCGGCGGTGCAGTTTGGCGTGACGCTGGCGGCGCTGGCGCTGGGGTGGATTGGCGAGCCGGCCGTGGCACAGGTGATTGACCGGCTGGCCGCGCACGGGATGAAGCACCTGCCGCCGCACTTCACGGTTTATTCGAGCGCGCTTTCGATCCTGATTGCGTTTGCGATTATCACGTACTTTGAGGTGCTGCTGGGCGAGCTGGTGCCGAAGTCGCTGGCGCTGCAGCGGGCGGAGCGGATTGCCCTGGCGGTGGCGGGGCCGATGGATGTGTTTATCCGGATGACGCGGCCGGCGGTGAAGGTGATGAACTCGTCGGCTTCGGTGGTGCTGCGGTTGTTCAAGGCGCCGCTCCATGGCGAGGGCGAGATTCACTCGCCGGAAGAGCTGAAGCTGATTGCGACGGCGACGCGTCGCATGGGGCTGCTGCCGGGGTTTCAGGAAGAGATCATTCACCGGGCGATCGAGCTGTCGCACCTGGTGGTGCGCGAGATTATGACGCCGCGCGGCAACATCTTCGCGCTGCCTTCGACGATGGCGCTCGAGCGGGCGAGCGCGCGGATTGTGGATGAGCAGCATACGCGGGTGCCGGTCTTCGACCCGACGCGGGGACCGGACCACATCATCGGGATCGTGTACTCGAAGGATGTTTCGCGGCTGATGCACTTCCGGGCGACGGCACTGGGCCTGGGCGCGGTGGGGGAGTCGCGGCTGACGGTGCGGGACATCATGCGCGATGTGCTGTTTGTGCCGGAGACGAAGCTGGCGGTGGAGTTGCTACAGGAGTTTCAGCAGGTGCGACGGCATATTGCGATCGTGGTGGATGAATTTGGATCGACCGCGGGCCTGGTGACAGCGGAAGACCTGCTGGAGCAGATTGTGGGAGAGCTTGAGGATGAGTTTGACTTGAGCACGCGGAACAACGTGCTGAGCGCGACGGGGACGATCACGCTGGACGGCAGCACAGCGCTGCGCGATCTGTCGACGCGGCTTGACTGGGAGTTTCCGCGGGAACCGGGGATCGAGACGCTGGCAGGGTTCATGCTGGCGAAGCTTGGGCATATTCCGGTGGCGGGTGAGAGCGTGCTGTTTGCCGGCCGCACCTTCAAGGTAGAGGAGATGGTGGGGCGGAGGATCAGCCGGATCCAGGTACAGGTGGGTGCTTCGCCGGGGTCGGATGAGACGGTGGAGGCGACCGAGAGCGACGGCCTGGAGCTGCCGGCTTGATGAGGGGGTGCATCGTTGCAAAGCATCCCGTGGCGCGTGCGCTTCGCCGTCTGCTGTATACGCTGCCGTTGTTGTGGCTGGTGGTGTCGGTGGTGTTCCTGCTGATTCACCTGGTACCGGGTGATCCGATTGCGCAGATGCTGGGGGAGGGGGCGACGGCGTCGGACATCTCGGCGCTGCGGCATGCGTACGGGTTCGACGCGCCGCTGGCGACGCAGTATGGGCGCTACCTGACGGGGGCGGTCCATGCAGATTTCGGGCAGTCGCTGAGGCTGCGGGATTCCGTGCTGCACCTGGTGGCTGCGCGATATCCCTATACGCTGGCGCTGGCCACGGCTTCGTTGCTGATCGGGCTGCTGCTGGCAGTGCCGGCGGGGGTCTATTCGGCGATCCATCGGGACGAGTGGCAGGACCGGGCGACGGGTGTGGTGTCTCTGGTGGGTCTTTCGTTTCCGAATTTCGCGCTGGGGCCGATGCTGATCATTGTGTTTTCGATCAAGCTGGGATGGCTGCCAGTGTCCGGGTCGGGGAGTGGATGGGCGTTTGTCACGCACCTCATCCTGCCTTCGCTGACGCTGGGACTGGGGCTTGCGGCGCTGCTGACGCGGATGGTGCGGACGGCGATGCTCGAAGAACTGGGGCAGGATTACATCCGGACGGCGCGGGCGAAGGGTCTATCGGAGCGAAGCGTGCTTTATCGGCATGCGCTGCGGAATGCGCTGGTGCCGGTGCTGACGGTGGTGGGGCTGCAGTTTGGCAGTCTGCTGGCCGGGGCCATCGTGACGGAGACGATCTTCTCCCTGCCCGGGATCGGCCGGCTGATGGTTTCAGCCATTTCGAATCGCGACTATGCGCTGGTGCAGGGGTGCATTCTGGCGATCGGGTTGACGTATGTCGGGGTCAATCTTCTGACCGATTTGGCGTATTCGCTGGCCAACCCGCGCATGAGAGCATAGGGGCGTGATGCGACGGATGTGGCAAAGCGTGGGCTTGGGTGTGGTGCTGTCGTTTGGGCCGGGATTGCTGTCGCAGCAGAAGCCGCAGGTCGTCCCGGTGCCGCAGTTGCACCCGCAGGCGCCGGTGAGCGAGCCGACCGAGCCTCCGCCGCAGGACGTTTCAGATGCGCGTGAGCACGTGACGTTTCACCTTCCGGCAGGCTGGAACGTGGCGCGTCGCGATGGAGAAGTGAGTACGTTTCGGCTGGATGCTCGCGGTGCGCCCCGGCGGTCGCAGGTGAGGGTGGTGGCTGCGCTTGGCTTCAATCCATTTCCTTCGACGACGTTTGAAGGCGCGTTGTTCTATGTCTCATCGAGCGCAGCGGACTCCGTATCGGCGTGCGAAGCGCAGGCGTCGTTGCCGCCTTCGAAGCCCCTGCCGCCCGAGATGATTGATGGGGTCCGCTTTGTGCGCGGCAAGGACGAGCATGGTGCGATCTGTACGGAGTCGCGGGATATTTCGTATACCGCGATGCACCAGCATGCCTGCCTGCGATTTGACCTGGTGGTGAATAACTTTTGTGGCGGTGAGGTTTCGGGCGCGCAGGACCTGACGCAGGCGCAGTTGGGGAGCCTATTCAAGCGGCTCGAGACGGTGCTCGAGTCTGTGCGTTTGCACTAGGGATTTCGGTGCCGTCGGAGCTGGCTACTGGCGGGAGCTTGCTGCTGCTAAGTGGGCGTCAGCGGTAAGAGTTCGTGACGGATCTCGTGGGTCGGATCGTCCGGCAGGATGAGCCGGGCTACGCAGACAGGCAGCGAGAATCTGCGGGGTCCGGCGCTGCCGGGATTGAGGTAGAGTACGCCGTTATGTGCCTCAGCGCCGGGGCGGTGCGAGTGGCCACTGATGACGGCGGCGATGCCTGCAGCTTCGGGGTTGATGTCGAGATCCGCACGCGAGTGAACGAGGTAGAACAGCCGACCTGCGAGTTCGACGCAGTCTGTGGCAGGGAGCAGGGAGCAGGCACCGGTCATGTCGATATTGCCGCGGATGGCGGTGACGGGAGCAATGGTTCTGAGGTGAGCGAGGATCTCGATGTCGCCGACGTCGCCCGCGTGCAGGATATGGTTGACCCCGGCGAGGGCAGTCATTGCCTCCGGCCGCAGCAACCCGTGCGTGTCTGCGATGATGCCGACATGAAAGCTCATAGCCCGGTCGCCTGCGGGCTGATCTGGCGCGTGCGCGGGTCGAGGTAGTCACGCAGGGCATCGCCGATGAAGTTGAAGGCAAGCACGACGAGCATGACGGCAAGGGCAGGGAAGATGACCATGTGGGGAGCATCGAAGAGGTGCGAGCGGGCCTCGTTGAGCATGGAGCCCCAGCTTGCCGCGGGTGGCGGAATGCCCAGGCCGAGGAAGCTGAGTGTGGCCTCCGCCAGCACTGCGCCGGCGAGTCCGATGGCTGCCTGCACGATGACGGGTTGCAGGATATTTGGAAGGATATGCCGCGTGATGAGGCGAAGGTCGCTTGCGCCGAGTGCGCGCGCGGCCTCGACGAACTCGCGTTCTTTGACGGCAATCACCTGGGCGCGAACGAGGCGCGCGTAGCCCACCCATCCTGAGAGCGCAAGGGCGAGGATCAGATTCGTGAGGCCCGGGCCGACGAAGGCGACGAAGGCGATGGCGAGCAGGATTCCGGGCAGAGCCATGACCGCGTTGATGAGGTAGACATTGAGCACGATGTCGGTGACGCCGCCGTAGAAGCCTGCGATGAGCCCGGCAACTCCCCCGATCACGAGCGACAGACTGACCACGCTGACGGCAACGGTTAGTGAGATGCGCGCGCCATAGAGGCAACGGACGTAGATATCGCGACCCAGTTCATCGGTGCCGAAGAGGTGGCTCTTCGATGGCAGGAGCATGCGTCCCGTGAGATTGAGGTCTGCGGGATGATGCGAAGACAGCCACGGGGCGAAGATGGCCGCAACCGTGAAGAGTACGAGTAGCAAGCACCCGGCGGCGACCAGCGGTTGGCGGCGTACCAGAAGGGGAACCGGGGCGAAGAACATGCGTCGATGATAGTGCACTTGTCGGTTGCGCAGAGCGTTGCTTCCCGTTATGGAGAAGTCGCGCGAAGAGAAAGACCGATGTTCGCAGTGTTTCGTTGACTTCGTCGGAGAGCGATCTAAACTCCTTCCAAGTACACGGGTTCCTGCAGCGCAAGGGACCGAATCTGACCAGGACAAAGGGGAGCCGACGGGCCATGTAGATGCACTGATCGAACGTTGAGAGGAGCGCGTGTTATGGCAAGCAATGGCGATAAAGTGGTGGTGTGCGGAGCCGGTGGTTTCATCGGCGGACACCTGGTTAAACACCTTCTGAACTCTGGCGTCGAGGTGGTGCGGGCCGTCGACATCAAGCCGGTTCGCGAGTGGTACCAGGCATCCCGCGAGGTTGAAAACCTTTCGCTCGATTTGAAGGACAAAGACAACTGCCTGATTGCTGCCGAGGACGTTGACGTCGTCTACCAGCTAGCCGCAGATATGGGCGGCATGGGCTTCATCGAGAACAACAGGGCGCTCTGCATGCTGTCGGTTCTGACGAACACGCACATGCTGATGGCTGCGCGCGACCAGGGGGTTCAGCGTTATTTTTATTCGTCGTCCGCCTGCGTCTACAACGCGGATAAACAGACGAGCGCTGAGGTTGTTCCGCTGCGCGAAGACGATGCCTACCCGGCACTGCCCGAGGATGGTTACGGCTGGGAGAAGCTCTTTTCCGAACGCATGTGCCGTCACTTCCGGGAAGACTTCGGTCTTGAGACGCGGGTGGCTCGTTACCACAACGTCTATGGCCCCATGGGGACCTGGGCCGGTGGTCGCGAGAAGGCGCCGGCAGCGATCTGCCGCAAGGTGCTTGAGGCGAAGATCAGCGGTAAGGATTCGATCGAGATCTGGGGCGACGGTCAGCAGACGCGTTCATTCATGTATATCGACGATTGCACGCTGGGAACGCAGATGGTGCTTGAGAGTGATGTGACGGAGCCCATCAATCTGGGCTCGAGCGAACTGCTGACCATCAATCAGCTGGTCGATGTTGCGGAGGAGATCGCCGACGTGAAACTGCGGCGGATCTACAACCTGAGCGCGCCGCGCGGCGTGGACGGGAGGAACAGCGACAACACGATGATTCGCAAGAATCTGGGGTGGGAGCCGTCCATCCGTCTGCGGAACGGGCTGATGCGTACGTTCGAATGGATCGAGAGCGAGATGCATGTCGGGAGCTTGAAATAAATGGAACTCATTGCTGAGACATCTCGACTTTCCGCCTCAAACGACCGGCGCATTCTCGGAATTGACTTCTTCGGTGGCACTGCGGTTGAGGCGATCCGTCTCATGCGCAACGGAGGGTTGCTGGTGGTTCCGGCGGCGCCGGCGTTGAAAGATCTGCCCACGAATCGCCAATACCGAGAGGCTCTGCTGCACGCCGACCTCGCGATCACCGACTCATCCTTCATGGTGATGGTGTGGAACCTAGTGCAGCATGATCATTTGCGCAGGCTGAGCGGCCTCGAGTACCTGCGATCACTCCTCAAAGAGGATGATGTTCGGCAGCCTGGCAATACGCTTTGGATCATGCCGGGAGAGGTCAGTGCTGAGCGCAACGTGGCATGGCTGCAAGGGCAGGGAATCGAGGTTCCAGCTGATCACGTCTATGTCGCACCGTTCTACGGAGGCGACGTGAAGGATGAAGAGCTCCTCGAGCGCATCACGCGTCTTGGGCCGCGCCACGTGATTGTGACTTTGGGGGGAGGAACCCAGGAGCGCCTCGGACTCTATCTAAAACGTCACCTTCCTTACCTGCCGGCCATTCACTGCATCGGAGCGGCGATCGCATTCCTGTCGGGCGACCAGGTGCATATCCCAGTCTGGGCCGATAAGCTTTGTCTGGGATGGCTGATTCGCAGCGTCTCCGACCCGCTGCGATTCGTGCCGCGCTACTGGCAGGCGCAGCAGTTGTTGGGCTTAATCGTGCGGCACCGGCATCGACTGCCGCCGCTTCAGGGGACGGCAGACGCAGGGCTCTGAAGAGTAACGACAAAACGTTTGCAGACCAAAACCTCTCGGAACGATCCGGGTTCCATCCAGCATGGGCTTCAAATTCCTGCCGCAGCGAATGATTGGCGCGTCCCCCCTGCTGTTGCTGCTCTGTGCAGCGTTCGCTGCGGGATGGAGCCAGGAGCCCTCGGTCTCGGAACGATTTCTGCTCGCGGCGGCCAACGAAGCACGGGCCGCGCATCAATTGCCGCCCGTGAGAATCGAGTCTCACCTGACACGTGCAGCGCGGACCCATGCGGAGAAGATGGCAGAGCGGCAGACCATCTCGCACCAGTTCTCCGGAGAACCCGATCTTGCTGCCCGGGCGAGCGGTGCGGGTGCGCGATTCTCTCTCATCAGCGAGAACGTTGCCGAGGCATCGGATGCCTCAGCGATTCATGATCTGTGGATGAATTCACCGGGTCATCGAGCGAATTTGCTCGACCCTAAGGTAGATGTCGTGGGGATTGGCGTTGTGCGCAACGGCGGCGAGTACTTCGCCGTTGAGGATTTTGCTCATGCAACTGAATTGCTGGATTTGGATCAACAGGAGCAGACGGTGGGCCGTCAGCTTTCGGCCTCGGGGCTTCAGTTGATGGCTGATACGAAAGACGTTCGGGCGACGTGCGCCCTCTCGACCGGGTTTGCCGGCCTCCGCAAGCCATGGTTCGTCATGCGGTACACGACGTCCGATCTCGGGCACTTACCGGAGCAACTGACCACCCGGATAAGAAGCGGCAAGTATCGAACCGCGGCCGTCGGAGCCTGCAGCCCGGCGAGCGCTTCGCCGTTTACCGGGTATGCGCTTGCCGTGATGCTGTTCCCCTAAGCGTTGACCAGGCCCACGGCGGCAAGTTCCTCAACGGAGGCCGGCTGGGTGGGTTCCATCTGCAGAAGATCATTGAAGCGGTTGAAGTAGTTGAACAGCCCGATAGCCGCCATGAGCTCGATGACTTCTCCTTCTGAATAGCACAGCCGAAGTCTCTTGAAGTCCTCGTCGGTGTAAGCGTGTGCGTCAAGGGTCATGACCTCTGCGAGGTGAATGGCGACTTTCTCCGCGTCGGTGAAAAGGGTGCTCTCGCTGGCATGCGCAAGATCGGCAAGTTGCTCGTCCGTCCAGCCGAGGCGGCGTGACAGCGCAGTGTGGGACGCCAGGCAATAGGGCGTCCGGTTGAGCTGAGAGGTACGCACGATGACGAGTTCTTTGAGCGCCGTGCTGAGCGTGCCGGTCTTGAGGACGGCATCCATGTGGGCGATGATCGTTTCGAAGATTTCCGGGCGGTGGGCCATCGTGCGAAACATATGAGGAACATTGCCCCTGTCACGCAAAACGCGGTCGTAGATGGCGCGAGAGTTGTCGCGAACGTTGTCGCGCTGCAGGCGAGAGATTCTGGGCATAAGGAGCCTCCGGTGACCACTATCATAGGCTACGCCGGGAAGCACCCTTGTGAGGAGCGCCGTCCTTTGCTATAACTGAGAAGGCACGTACGGCGAAAACGCTCCAGCGTTTTGGCCCGCATTCCTGAGTAGCTCAATGGCAGAGCATTCGGCTGTTAACCGAAGGGTTGTAGGTTCGAGTCCTACCTCAGGAGCCATTCCCTTGTAGTAAGTGTTTTTGGAATTTAGCATAAACTCAATGGAATGAATGATTTAGCTATACAGCCTGTAGCAGGCTGTACTAGGCGACCGCAGTACGTTTCGGAACATGTGTGTGCAACACTGTGTGCAATTCGACTTGCTCAGAAAGTGGTGCTCACAAAATGCCCTCGACATCCTCACCATCCGCAACAGTAAGCCGGTGCAAAGACGAAAACGCTCGCCGATGGCTTTGGCCTTCACATCCAAGGCTCCCCGGTTGGAGGCAAGTGGTGGCGCTTCCGGTACCGCTTCGAGGGCAAGGCTCTTCAGCTATCTCGGCACCTTCCCGAACGTGAGCCTGAAGCAAGCTCGCGAGAAGCGTGACGACGCCCGTACGTGCAAGCGTGACAGAGGCTCGACGTTGCGAAATCGATCGTTGCCGACATAAATCCGCTATAAGACTTCCCGGCAAGCATGGAAGACAACGATGGGGATGTCCCCGAGTTCGCTAAGGGTATCTGTTAATTGCTATTCGGTGTAGCTTGCGATCTTCTGGCCGTCATCAGTTTGATCGAACGCGGCCATGGGCAGGACGAGGTGCAGCATGTCTAGTTGAAAGACCAATGTCCAGCGACTCTTTGTCATCACCAAGTCACTCATGCTCGCAGAGAATACCAATCACCTGATACTCCAGAATGAGCGAACCGCAAAGAAGCTTGGGATCATGATACCGGAGCTAAGGCAAGCCCAACGTGAACTAAGTCAGACAACGCAGGTCCGGTGCTACCCGTCTTGTGCCTACAAGAACCGGAACAAGTACGTCATGCGAACTGACCGTGATATGCGCGACTACATCGAGCGTCTGGAGACGAAGGTGTGAAGAGTGAGGCTGGCCAGTGACCAATCCCGTAGCAGCGACATTGATTCAGTACAAGGACATTTTGAGGCCCGCGACCATTCACAAGCTCAATTTACAGGCACGCTATCTCTATGCCAACGTCTACAACAAGCTCGCCCAGAGGAACACAACGTGTTGTTCCATCTCCGATTCTCAAGCTGCGCATCACGCAAGAGGATGACGGTGCATCGGCGACGGGATCAATCGGGCCAATGTCTGGTGCCGTCCCTCGCCAACCTGGAGATGGTTCGCAGCAAGCAAGCGTCTATGGCTTGTTCGAAGAACTTGGCACCGTGCATCTGAAGCCGCAACCGTTCCTCCGACCCGCACTCGACTCGCGGGGTGACGTAGCAGTCGCAGCGTTCGCGGCCGCATCACTCAGCAACCAATAGATTGATGTCGCTGGTTAGTAGGCAAGCCGAACAGTTCATGCTTTATGAAGACAATCCGCGTCGCGATCTCGGTTATCTGGTCTAAGCATCGCGTGTTCGCTTGCTCCGCTGCAAGCACTGCGAGCTCTGCCCTCAACTTCCGCTCGGTCCATGTGCCTAACGTTGGTTGGATCACCATACCAAGCAAGGTAGCAAAGTGTCGCTGAAAAGGGAGTAGCACCGAGGTGTTATCGCCTAGACACGATTAGAAGGCCGCCATGACCTCTCATCCATCGGATGGGATATGGGGGGGGGGAACTTGCTGATTGCAAACAACCTATAGATCGACGCCCAGACCGAATTTTTCTAGGCACCAATGAAGACGTCTTCAGGCTGCCTCATGGCGGCCGAGGGCCGAGCAGAAACAACACAAAACGAGCAGTCGTTGCGGTCAGCCGCCGATCCGGGAGCGACTTGGCCATTCGTCCCGTCGGCAGATTGCGCTATAGGAGTGTCTGACGGGCTTTCCGTCTGTCTCAAACTTCCGGAGTCCCCAAGCGCCCTCGTATTGCTGCGTCGATTCTAGAGCACCGAATCGATGAATTCTAAGCCAACCCTGAGAGCCTCCGCCGCAGACCTCTCCATCGAGGCCGCCGCACCGGAACCTGCAACCTCATCTCGAATCTTCCCAGCCGCTGCACCTCTCCATGAAAATCCAGACATCCCCGAAGCCAGCCTCATCTTCTGCATCTCACCATTATGTCTACTCATTACGACGTGATCGTGATCGGCACCGGGGCCGGCGGCGGGACGCTTGCTCTCCACCTCGCGAAGGCCGGCAAGAACATCCTCATCCTCGAGCGCGGTCCCTTCATGCCGCAGGAAAAGTTGAACTGGGACACGCAGGCAGTCTTCCTGGATAACCGCTACCACACCAAGGAGACCTGGCAGGACAAGGACGGCAAGGACCTCCATCCCCAGCAGGCCTACTTTGTCGGCGGACAAACCAAGGTTTACGGCGCCGCCATGTTCCGCATGCGAGCGGAGGACTTCGGCGTCATCCAGCACAAGGGCGGTATCTCGCCGGCATGGCCCATCTCCTATGCAGACCTTGAGCCCTACTATACGCAGGCCGAAGAACTCTTCCACGTCCACGGCGATCTCGGCACGGCGCCCAGCGTCCCGGGCGGCTTCGGATCCTCGTTTGACCCCACCGAACCCTTTCATTCGAAAAGGTACCCCTACGCACCCTTCGCGAATGAGCCCCGCATGCAACGGATCGAAGACGATGTCAAGAAGCTGGGCATCAACACCTTTCCCATACCTCTCGGTCTAAAGCGCAACGACGCGGATCCCGTTGCATCGAAGTGCATCCGCTGCGATACCTGCGATGGCTACCCCTGCCTGCTTCACGCCAAGTCCGACTCGGACATCAACTGCATCCGCCAGATCATGGACCTTCCCAACGTCACGCTGCTCACCAACTCCCGTGTGACGCGCCTGCTGACCAACTCCACCGGCACCGCCGTGACCTCGGTCGAGGTCATTCATTCCGGGCCTCGCAAGCCGTCGCCGGCCGATTCTTCGCCGGCCGATGCGAACGCGCCGCCGGCCTCACCCTACGGAACGCCTGCCACCTATACCGCGGACCTCTTTGCGGTCTGTGCGGGTGCAGTCAACTCCGCCGTCATCCTGCTCGCCTCTGCGAACGATAAGCACACCACTGGCCTTGCCAACCGCTCCGACCAGGTCGGCCGCAACTTCATGTATCACCAGGCGGATGCTCTGCTGGCCCTCTCGACCGAACGCAACGAGGATTCCTACACCAAGACCTGGGGCACCAACGACTTCTATCTCCAGGACACCGACCCGGAGTACCCGTATCCGCTCGGCCAGGTTCAGCCCGTTGGCAGCTTCCACTTCGAGATGATGAAGGGCGATGCGCCTCCTCTCACCCCGGGCTTCGTCCTCGAGACCATGAAGCACCACGCCGTTCCCTGGTGGCTGACGACCGAAGACCTCCCGGCTGCAGAGAATCGCGTCACCCTCCAGAACACCACGCCGCTTTCCGTCGAGAACGTGCAGCCTGGTCCGGCAGGGGCACACCCCGCTGGCGACACCGGACGCACCAATGAGGCGGAGGTCGTCAACGACCACGCACCCCATCGCATCAAGCTTTCCTATACTCCGAACAACGTCGAGTCCTTCAACCGGCTCAAAGACCGCTGGGTGGACGTGCTCAAGAGGGCGGGGCACGCCACCACGCACGTCCCCCTTCATGCCTACTTCAAGAAGCGGATTCCGCTCGAAGGGGTGGGCCATCAGAACGGCACCTGCCGCATGGGCGACGACCCGATGAGCAGTGTGCTCGATGCCCATTGCAAAGCACATGACCTCGACAATCTCTATGTCGTGGACGCCGCCTGCTTCGTATCGGCGAGCGCGGTGAACCCGTCGCTCACCATCATCGCCAACGCGATTCGCGTCTCGGATCACTTACTGGCCGAACGCTTGAGATAATCCCCACGGTCTCGCAGGACGGAAACCGCAAGCCAAATCATGGGAGGAGGCCTGAACCACGCCCGTACGCCAAAAGTGGCAGACCCTAGCTCTGATTTGGTGTTGTCAGCCATCCAAGCGGAAATCTAGTCTCACCAGGTAACCAAGTTTGTGTTACCTGGAGTCCTGATGCCCCTTCCTCCGGATGGACGTTCTTCTCGAATCGAGAGACTCTGCCGACTCGTGCTGCTCTGCGGCGTCCTCGTCGGCTGGGTCGGAACGTCCGTTGCCGCTCAGGCACCCGCCACGCTGATCAACCTGCGCCAGGTGCGAGAATTGACCTCGGCACAGGCCGCCATGGAACAGCCGATCCGTCTGCGCGGCGTGGTGACCGCAATCTCCGGTTGGAAGAGCAGCTTCTTTTTTCAGGATGACACCGCGGGCGTCTCGGTCGATCCCGTCGGCGCAGTTCCTGATCTCCAGCCGGGCGAAGTTGTCGAGGTAGTTGGCGTCACGCTGCCCGGAATGTTCGCGCCGATCGTCAAGGCGACCAGCGTACAGATCATCGGAAAAGGCGCGATGCCGCGCGCGCGCAGTGTTGGCGTTCCAGAGCTATCAGGTGGAACCCTCGACAGCCAATGGACCACGGTACAGGGCGTCGTGCACCGCGCCGAGATTAAATCCATCTGGGGACATGACACCCTGGTCCTCGCCGTAGACATCGGCGGGGGCACGATGGTGACCGCACGCGTCCGCGACTACCGAAATGAATCATGGCACGCGCTTCCGACTTCGATCATCTCGCTGCAGGGCGTCTGCGGCACGGTCTTCAACGACAGGAAACAGTTCATCGCGCTGCGTTTCTTTGTGCCCAGCCTGGACGACATCAAGATCCTGCATCCCGGCCCGAAGGACCCTTTCGATCGCCCACTCACCGAGATCGGTGGGATCGGCCGCTTCCGACCAGAGAACAACGGGCTCAACCTTGTCCGCATTCGCGGCGTCGTCACCTATCTTCAAGGCGACGGCAAAGCCTACATTCAGAACGAGTCGGGATCGGTCCTGGTCGACATCAATCACGAAGGCGGCCTGAAGCGCGGCGAAGAGATTGAAGTGGCCGGCTATCCCCGCGACGGAGACTACACCCCATCGCTCGAAGGAGCAGCCTTTCGCGCCATCGGCTCCCGACCCAAGGCGATCGTGCCCGTCACGCTCGAGGCGCGCGACGTCATCACCGAGCACGACGGCTTCCTTACGTCGCCCTACGACTCATCCGTCATCCGCGTGCGCGGCGAGCTGCGCCAGGTGATCCACAGTACCGAAGAGACCATTTTGTTCCTGCAAAACGGTGGCACCGTCTTTACCGCGCGTCTGCCTCATCCGCTCACTGCGCACAGCGTTCCTGCCATCGGAAGCGTCGTCGAAGTCACCGGCATCTGCGCGACGCGGGTAGACAAGTCGCACGATCCCTTATCCTTCCGCCTCCTGCTTCATGCGGTCTCGGATATCGAGGTCGTTCAGGCCGCACCGTGGTGGTCCGCGGAGCACGCCAAGTCAGTCGTCACCGTCATGGCGGTTGCGCTCACGGTCATGATGCTGATTCTCGCGCTCTACCGCCGCGAAGCTGGACTCCGTCACCTCTCGTACAGCGATCCGCTTACCGGGCTGCACAACCGCAGAGGCTTCACCGCGCTCGCCGAACAGAGCTGGCGCGTCTCCTTGCGCCAGCAGACCTCGATGCTCATGTTTTACATCGACCTCAACCGCTTCAAAGAGATCAACGACACCCTCGGACACAAGCAGGGAGATATCGCACTGCAGACCGTGGCCGACGTCCTCCGTTCGTGCTTTCGCAAGTCTGACGTCATCGGCCGCCTCGGCGGAGATGAATTCGCCGTCGTCGTCTGCAACGCCAACGCACGCACTCAGGCCGAACTCGAAGCCCGTCTCGCCGGGTTTATTGAGCAGGCCAACCGTAAACTTGGGGCCTTCAAACTTTCCTTCAGCACCGGTGTCCTGCTCTGCGACCCATCGATGAGCACGCACAACGTCGAAGACCTCCTCGCACGCGCCGACGCGCTGATGTACCAGCAGAAGAGCGAGAGCCGCGGAGTGTCTCGCCTTTCTTCCCCGACGGCCGTTACGGTCTAAGTCTGTCTCGGCTGTCTCGCGCATTGGTGCTCGGCGTCTCCGAACCATGGTCTTGAGAGCAGCGACGTACCGGCGCCGCCGGCCGGACGAGTGCTGTTCGATCCTGTGATTGCAGCTGAAACTTCGCCGTTAGCTTGGCTTCCGAGGAACCGCCGGCCCAAAGCGTGTACGCGCCCGGTTCCACGACCCACTTGCCCTCGGCGTTCCAGATCCGCAGGCTCCGCTGTGGCAGATCGAAAGCGACCGTTCTTGTCTCGCCGGCCTTCAGGTGGATCCGCTTGAAACCCTTGAGCTCTCTCTCCGGAGTTTCGTGGCTCCGGATAACCCCCCTGGATCTGTCCCTGTCATCGGTTTTCGAAGGGCGCCAGCGAGCCGTACTACCTTCGAAGTTCGTCTTCGGAACAGTGATGTTCATCGTGCTTCTCACGTCGCGCGGTTGACTTGCGACGTCGGGGCTTGCGGGAGTGGCTTCGTATCAAAGCATCAAGTACGAATTGCTTCCATAGGATTAGTTCCGACGCTGCTTGCTGTAGGCGCTCGATGCAGATCGCTGGGGGAACATGCGCTGCTGCTGAGCGAACCAGCCGCCGCACTGGGCAAGAACACACGACAGCTAGGTGAGGGCTAAAGAGACGGTCGAGCAGCGTCCTCTCTTCGGCTTCGGAACTCGAAGGTCACTAAACGGATATGACGTCATAATTGCGATCGCGAAATGTGGCAAGCCGCTCGGCGGGGAGGGCGCGTTCAAGATGTTGGCGACGACTGAAAAGAAGCCGGCGCGCTGGGTGTGCAATCTTTCGGCGTTGACGGTGGTCGGGGTCAAGTCGACGCCCTGCGGGGCGTGCCGGGCGTGGCGGATTGGCCGGGGGTTGAGCGCGCTTCCGTGTTGTCCGGAAACCGTTTACCAGAATCGATTGACGGGAGAGGCGGGTCGCATCTATGGTTCACTTGTCGCCGGGGCACACCGTGAACACGGTTTGATCCGGCAATCCAGGCAGAGGTAGACGCGATGCGATTCAAGAAAGAGCAGTTGAAGACGGGCAGCGAAGGCGGCCAGGCGGTTGCTGTAAAGGTTTTCTGCAATGCGGATTCGGCAGCCAGCGGAGCGGTAAGCCGGCGTGGTTTTCTGGCTGGTGCGGCCGGGGTCGCGGTGCTTTCAGGCGTAGCTGGCGCCGATGCCCTGGGCCAAGGCTCCGATGTCCCGGTAAATCTTGCCCGGGTGGCGAAGGCTTCGAGCCTGGTGACGACCAGCGAGAACAAGATCTCCGCGTTGAATGACGGCGTCGTGCCGATGAACTCGCACGATCGTAAGAACGGCCTTTATGCGGTGCGGCCAGATCCAGAGGCCGAGGGTGCGGCGCAATGGATCCAGTATGAGTGGGTGAAGCCGGTTGCCATCAGCCAGGTAGAGGTCTACTGGGCGATCGATGCTCCTCGTCCCAAGGGGCCTGCGGGCAGTGAAGGCGCGCACCTGGCTGCGCCTGCTTCATACCGGATCCTCTATTGGGACGGCAACGATTTCGTCGCGGTCAGCAAGCCAATGGGCCTGGGCACGGCGCCTGATACCTTCAACGCAACCAGCTTTGAGGGGGTAAAGACGGCGAAGCTTCGGCTGGAGATTGCGCCGGTAGCGGACCACGCGGCCGGGGTGCTGGAGTGGCGGGTGCCAAGCACGGGTGCGATCCCTTCGCTGCCGCCGGTGATCCACGCGGGGTTGGACCGGTCGGTCGTGATTGGCGGATCGACCTATCTTGCGGGCAAGAGCACGTGGCTGGTGGATGCGCCGAGCAACACGGTGCGCTGGTCGAAGGTCTCCGGGCCGGGCGCGGTGAGCTTTGCACGAGCGACCGCGCCGGTGACGACGGCAAGCTTTTCCGCGCCGGGCGATTATGTGCTCGAGTTGCTTGGCTCGGGTGCGGGTTCAGAGCCCAAGTCGACCATTCGCGTGCATGCCGAGGCGGCTCCGCCGAAGGAGCGGCTGGACGTGGTGTACACGCGGAAGTACAGCATCGACAGCCCGTTCTGGAGTGCCCGGTCGAAGTCGCTGATTGTGGACTGGATTCCACATTGCATCGCGTACTGCGAGCGCACCGACATTGCCGCGGGTGCAGGCGATGGCGGCATCGATAACTTCGTTGAGGCTGCCAAGGCGAACCGTGGAGAGCCGCACAAACCTCACCGGGGCTATGTGTTTTCAAACGCCTGGGTTCATCAGACGGTCGAGTCGATGTGTATTGCGCTGATGGTGGACCCGCAGGGCGATGCCGAGATGATCAGCGCGCAGGAGCGGATGCGGACGACGCTCGAGCGTTGGATCCCGGTGATTCTCGAGGCGCAGATGCCCGATGGCTACCTGCAGACGGCCTACATCCTGGCCGACCGCAAGGAATGGCCGGAGCGCTGGTCCCCGGCGCATCGGGGCAACCATGAAGGCTACACGGCAGGGTACTTCATCGAGTCGGCGATCAACCACTACACGCTAACGGACGGCAAGGATTTGCGGCTGTACAACGGCGCCAAGAAGCTCGCGGACTGCTGGGTGGCGAATCTTGGTCCGGGCAAGAAGGAATGGTTCGACGGACACCAGGAGATGGAACAGGCGCTGGTGCGCTTCGGCCGCTTCGTGAATGACCAGGAGGGCAATCATCGCGGCGACGCCTACATTGCGCTCGCCAAGTTCCTGCTGGATTCACGCCGTGGCGGATCGGAGTATGACCAGAGCCACCTGCCGCCGGGCCAGCAGTACGAGGCCGTGGGACATGCGGTGCGTGCCACCTACTTCTACTCCGGCATGGCGGATATCGCGGCCGAGACCGGGGACCATGACTACCAGAGCGCGGTGATGTCGCTGTGGGACAACATGGTGAATCGCAAGTACTACCTGACGGGCGGCATTGGCAGCGGCGAGACGTCCGAAGGCTTTGGCCCCAACTATTCCTTGCGTAACAATGCGTACTGCGAATCGTGCTCAAGCTGTGGGCTGGTCTTTTTTCAGTACAAGCTGAACCTTGCCTACCACGACGCGAAGTATGCGGACCTGTACGAGCAGACCATGTACAACGCGCTGCTGGGAGGAGTTGACCTGGCGGGCAAGAGCTTCTGCTATACCAACCCGCTGGTAAACAGCGAGCGGGCGCTTTGGCACACCTGCCCCTGCTGCGTGGGTAACATTCCGCGCACGCTGCTGATGATGCCGACCTGGGCTTATGTGAAGAGCAAGAACGGTATCTACGTCAACATGTTTGTTGGCAGCCGTATCCATGTGGGCGAGGTGGCGGGCACACCGGTCGAGATGGTGCAAAAGACCGAGTACCCATGGAAGGGCGCGGTTCACCTGACCATCAACCCGCAGGAGTCGAAGACATTCTCTGTCTATGTGCGAATCCCGAACCGGACGACGAGCGCGCTCTACCGCGATACCCCGGAGATTAAGGGCACGACGCACTTCGCGGTGAACGGCGAGCGGGTCACGCCGCACATCGAGAAGGGCTACGCGGTGGTGACGCGGGAGTGGAAGGCCGGCGACACGATCGAGCTCGAGCTGCCGATGGAGCCGCAGCGTGTGGCCGCCGACGATCGCATCAAGGCCGACCTTGGTACGGTCGCGCTGAAGTACGGGCCCCTGGTCTACAACGTGGAGACAGCCGATAATCACAACATCAACCAACCCCTGGGCGATGCCCCGCTTTCGACTGAATGGAAGCCGGAGCTTCTGGGCGGGATGATGGTGATCAAGGGCAATTGGCAGGACGGAACGCCGATGACGGCGGTGCCGAACTACGCAAGGATGAACCGGGTGGGCCCGCCGAGGGAGTACCCAAGCGATGACAACATCAACTACGCGCCGGGCGCGACGACCAGCGCGGGCACAACCAACCCCAGCGGCTCCACCGCGACTGCCTCGCCCACCAGCGCGGTAATAGTGAACCCCAATGCGGGTGCGGGCGTGACGGCGCCGGTCAAGCGCACGCACAGGGCGACCCCGCCGGTCGAGTCGAAGGTGTGGATCTAAAGCGCGTGGCATCCCCGGGTCTCGGCTGCTGGCGCGGCCGAGACCCGGGGGATCAATCCGAACGGCGGTCAGGGCTTTGTGGCGGCGGTTGCCGGGTCGGCCTCGACGAGGCGGTAGACCTTGGACTTCGCTTGGGTCGCCTTCTGCTCGCGCAGCTTCATCATGCGTTCGACCAGTGCCGGCACCTCGGCCTTGCGATCACTTTTACGCAGCGCCAGGATCTGGTGGTAGAGAGCCTGCTCATCCTCAGGGTCGATCGCAAGTGCTGCCTGGCTTTGTTCGATCGACTGCTTCATCTCACCCGAGCGCAGGTAAAGCGCGGCGAGCAGATCGTGTGCCTCCACGCGCTTTGGGTCAAGGGCGATGGAGCGTGATGCCGCGGTAACGCCTTCCTTGAAGGCGGCGGTTCCGGGCTCGGGTGCCTGGTTTGAGAGTTCTTCGGCAAGCAGGTACTGGGTCAGGCTGTCTTCGGGATGCTCCTTGGCTGCGGCGCGAAAGGTGGCTAGCGCGGCCGGCGCGTCGTGCGCCTGCGAGCGGGCGATGCCCTGCGCCGCCTGGGCGAAGGTGAGGTTCGGATCGAGCCTTGAGGCCGTGTCAAAGTCTTCGCTTGCCTTGTTGATGTCGGCCATCTGACTAAGCAGGATACCGCGCGCGAGGTAGAGCTCGGGCTCTTTCGGCAGCTGCGCGATGCCTACGTTGACCATGTCGATGCCCACCTGCATGGACGAATGCTTGTAGGAGAGGTAAGCAAACTGCAGGTAGGCGGCCTTGTCTCTGGGGTAAGCCAGAATGGCCTTGCGAAGCAGCTCGACGGCGCGCTGCGTGTTGTTGTTCGCCTCTGCAAGGTCGGCGGCAAGGGTGAGCACATCTTCACCGGGGGCGGGCTGCGCGAGCAGAGGAGCAAGGGTTTCGAGCGCGGCGTCCGCGCCGCCTTGAGCACCCGCATTCGATTGGGCAAGCGCCAGGTTGAAGCGCGCGATCGTGCTTTGCGGGGCGAGTTGCACGGCCTGCGCAAGCACCGGGATTGCCTCCACGGGACGATTCAGGCTGCCGAGACAGGCACCGTACTGCATGAGGCCTTCGGGCTCGAGCGCGAGGGCATTCCGGGCTCGCGCGAAGTGCTCGACGGCGCCCGGGCAATCGTTGGCGCGGTAGTCAAGAGAAGCCAGCATGGCATTCGCGGTAGGCTCCTCGGGGTGGCTGCTGAGGATGCGCGCGAGCAGAGGCCGGGCCTCGCTGTCATGCTGCTCGAAGGCAAGCTGGGCTGCGGCTTCAAGCGCCGGCAGGTACGTGGGCGCGAGCTTGAGGGCATGCTTGAAAGCTGCGAGCGCGGGTTGAGGATCATGCTTGCCGGCGTAGGCCAGGCCTTCAAGGGTAAGCAGCCTGACGTCATTGGGAGTGGCAGCCAGGCCGGCCTGGGCAAACTTCAAGGCCTGATTGAAGTCCTGTTGGCGCAAGGCCGCCGAGGCCGTCCGCAGCGAGCCGTCGGCCTGCCCGAATGCCGCATGCGGCACGACCGCACTGGCGAGGATGAGGCATGCCAGCCAGAGAGTGCTGGTCGCTCGAAGACTGTCGCAGCTGCGAGGAAATGGGTTCGGGCGTTTCGGCATCACTGGTACAAGTATCACGCACGCACGCATGCGGTGCTGCTGCACGGCGCACAACCACCTTTTGGTTGGAAACCGAGCGTTGCATGTAAACGCTTGACAAATCTTTGGTCACACGTCTACGCTTTCGTTCGTTCAAGTAAACGATTTCCCAACGTCTCCCAGTCTTCGTTAGATCTTCGAGCTTATTCGTTTGTGGCAATGAGGCAGCAGCTTTCGACCTCACACCGACGATCGAACCAAGGCGTGGACAAGCTCCGCACAGTAAACGTTTCACCAGCATGTTTGTAGCAACTACCCCTGGAGGCTGTATGGCACGATTCACAAAAACGTTCTGGGCGCTGCCCACCGCCGGTGTTCTGATGCAGGCGTCGGTCATGATGGCGCAGTTCTCAAGCGGTGTGCAAGGCAACGTGCAGGATGCATCGGGCGCCGCAGTTCCGAATGCCAACATCACGCTTGAAAGCGCGGCCACCCACGTCACGCAGAAGTCCACTGCCGACTCATCCGGCGTCTACCGCTTCACATCGCTTGCGCCTGGGGCGTACTCGATCACCGCGACTGCCGCAGGCTTCTCTTCGTCAAAGACGGATTTCGCCCTGAACGCGGCGGAGACCCGGGATGTATCGGTGACGCTTGCAGTCGGCGACGTCTCGCAGACTGTGCTGGTCACGTCCCAGGCGCCTCTGATCGATGCATCCGACAGCCGAAACTCCTACACCATCGACTCTCAGGCGCTCGCTACCCTGCCGCAGTCTAACCGCAACCCGCAAGCCCTGCTGGGCATTACGCCGGGGGTGACGGGCGGTCTCGACTCCCAGAACAACCAGACCACGAATCCTGAGAATTTCAACGACTTCAGCGCGAATGGACGCGGCGAGAACGGCAACGTCTACATCGTCGATGGTCTTGACGTCACCAGTAATGTTCGCCCGGGTGTGACAAATCTGTCGCCCAATGGCGACTCCCTCCAGGAAGCTACCGTCCAGCCGAACACCTACAGCGTGCAATATGGCCGCGGAAGCGGATTTGAAACGGTGTTCACTACGAAGTCTGGTACGGACCAGTTCCACGGCTTTGCGAGCGAGTACTACCGTTACCAGGCATGGGCGGCACGCGGCGAGTTCGGTCCTTCCTACGCGAACCTGCCAAATAATGCACCGAACCATACCAACAATCTTTCATTCGGCATTGGCGGCCCGATCTGGAGGAGCAAGAAGCTCTATGGCTTCTTCTCGATCCAGCCGTATCACAACGAAGGTTCGAACTATAACAACATCTTCTTCGAAGACCCGGCGTTCACCGCATTCGCCACGGCCACGCGCCCGAACACTCCCGAGACGACGCTGCTGACGAAGTACCCAGTGTCGAACACGTTTTTCCTGAATGTGAATCAAACCGCGGCCCAGTTGTTTCCCGGCACCTGCGGCACGGCTGCGACCGACAACCTGCCCTGCTCGACGCCCGTGATTGATGAAGGATCATGGAATAACGCGACCAGCAACACCTCGCTCCAGTACAACGCACGCATCGACAAGACCTTCAACAAGGATCGTGTGTATGTGAACTTTATCCGCAGCACCCAGACGCCCAAGTTCGCAAATCCGCGCGCGGCGTTTGCCATCACCGACAACTACTACGGTGCCTCACTGCAGGTGAACGAGACGCACACCTTCAGCCCTACCATGCTGAACGAAGGCGCCTTCGGATTCAACCGCATTGAAGGCATCCAGCCCTCGCAGGGGCTCTTCACGGTGCCGGTCGTAAACGTGGATGGACTCGGCCAGAACTTCGGCAGCGGCTTTGCGCTTGGCGACTACGTGCAGCACAGCTACCACTGGCGCGATGTGCTGACCAAGATTCGCGGCGCGCACAGCTTCAAGCTTGGTTATGAAGGCTGGACCGGCGACGACACGGCAATCTTCCAGGGCCCGTACGGTCAGCCGACCTTCCACTTCAACAACCTGATCGATCTGATCAACGACTCACCACAAAGCGAGGCTGGCCTTTCCTACAACCCGCTGAGCGGGAAGCCGCAGCCGGGTAACTACTCCTACAAAGAGCTGACGACCGGTATCTTCCTTGAAGATTCATGGAAGGCGTCAAAGAAGCTTACCGTCACCGGCGGACTGCGTTATGACAACTTCGGCAACCCACACCCGGCCGGGTACGATACAGTTGCGGCACCGTTCCACCTGGGCACAGGCGCCACCTTCCAGGATCAGATTGCCAGCGGCACGGTCAAGCAGCAGTCGCACTCCCTCGACCATGACATCAACTGGAATTTCTCACCACGCGTTGGTGCGGCCTGGGACATCTTCGGCAATGCGCAGTTTGTAGTGCATGGCGGCTATGGAATTTATCACGACCAGGTGACGCTTGGTAACATCGCCGACCTGATGAAGGCAAACCCGCCGAACTACATCACGCCAAACTTCGTTCGCGGCTCGAGCACGGCGCCGCCGGTCTTCTCACTCGGCACCCAGAACACCTATCCGTTCGGCTATCAGTACCCCGCCTTCGTAGGCTCGCAGCTTGATGCGAAGGGCGGCATCGTGGGCCAGAACGTACCGATCGGTAGCGTGGACCCCAACATCCATACGCCGACGACGCAGAACTGGAGCGCCGCAATCGAACACCCGCTGACCAGCAAGCTGATTGCAAGCGTGGGCTACACCGGCTCGCATACCTCCGGCATTCAGTTGGGCGGCGGACAGCAGGGTGGCAACCAGTTCGGCTACGACGTGAACGCGGTAGAAGGGCAGGTGCTCAACAATGCCTTCCTGCTGCCGGGTCAGACCAACCTGTACAGCGTGAACGAGAGCTTCCTGAACACCAGCTTCGGTCCCATCACCTATTCGTACAACGTAGCCCGCGCGAACTACAGTGCGATCGTCGCCTCGGTGAAGGGTCAGTTCCGGCGCGCCTTCTTCGTGGCGTCCTACACTCGCTCGTCGTCGAAGGATGATGCAACCTACTACTCGCCGACGCCTACGCTTGACCAGAACCGCTGGTACGGAAATTCGCCCTACGACTATCCGAATCGCTTCTCGGCTGGTTACAGCTACGAGCTTCCCGGCTATGAGAAGGGCAACTTCCTGGTACGCGGCGCAACCCGCGGCTGGAAGATCTCGGGCACGACCACCCTGCAGTCCGGCGCCCCGATGTTCCTCTACACCAATGCCGCACTGCAGTTCTCACGTGATGCCGGTGGTAACCCGGTCTACGCACCGAACAGCGGAGACTTTAACGGCGATGGCTACTTCTACGATATTCCGAATGTGAGCAAGAGCTTCCAGATCTCGCACACCCGGGCAGCGTACAAATCGGGCGTCTTCCCCTCAGGCGACTGCGCAGGCAAGTTTGCAAGCTGTGGGCCGTTCACTCAGCCTAGCTTCGGCGCGATGGGTGACGAGGCGGTCAACGATCAGTTCCGCAACCCGGCCTTCGCGCAATCCGATATCACCGTGGGCAAAGACACTCACTTCCGTGAGCTTATGATCCTGAACCTGAAGGTGGATGCCTATAACGTCTTCAACCAGGTCAACTTCAACGCCGTCGATCAGAATGCAAATGATGGAACCTTCGGCCAAGCGTTGACGACACACACGCCACGCTACCTGCAGGTGGGTGCTACGTTGAAGTTCTAAAGTCGGTCCACTCAATCCAAGGAACTAGAACAAGGAGGCCGGATATACCGGCCTCCTTGTTGTTCGTAAGACCGTCTTCGTTGAGCTCTAAGAACCTTTGAAATTAGCTTACGTGTTGGGCTAGTTTATGAATCTTCGCGCGGGTCGTTCGTCTTCGGATCATGCGTGGTGCAAAATCAACACATCAGTTTCTTCTATCAACGCCTTGTTCAGCCAGCATCTCCTAAACGCTGCGGGGAAACGGCCTATAGTATGCCAAGACACATCGCGGACTAAAAGCTTTCGGAGTCCTACGAGATCAGGCCGGACGCTGCGTGACCTGTGCTAGCCATTAAGCTATTCGCCTCTCGAACTAAGCAACTCGTATGCCAGTAGGGATCGATATACCGATCTTCCTCGTCGAGAACGCTGCAACTACATCTTGAACCTGATCGGCTGGAACCGCTTTACCGAATAAGTAACCCTGAGCTGACGTGCAGCCATCAAGGTTAGCATTTGCAAGTGCTTCTTCCGTTTCTATTCCTTCAGCGAGAGTAGAGATTCCTAGCTCCCGGCCAAGCATGGCTATCGCTCGGACGATGGCTCGTTGCTTGACGTTTCTTCCGACCAAAGAACGATCAATCTTGATTGTGTCGAATGGGAACTTAGCCAACTGGCCAAGCGAGGAGTAACCCGTTCCAAAATCGTCCATTGCCAACTTAACCCCCATCGAGTTCAAGGTGCGCAGCGTTGTCTTGACCAGCTTGGAATCATTGAGAACCACACCTTCCGTGATCTCAATCGCAAGTCGAGTCGGCGGTAGCGCAGCGTTCGCGAGGGCGCGCGTAACCGATTCCAGCAAAGATCCTCCGGTGAGTTGCATCGGCGAAGCATTTACGGCAATTACCAGATCAGCTGGGAGCTCACTCGACTGGCGGCAGGCAACATCGAGCACCCAACTCCCGATTGCATTAATAATGCCGCTCTCTTCCGCGAGCGGAATGAATTCGGCTGGCGATACCCAGCCCATGCGCGGATGCTTCCAGCGCAGCAATGCTTCAAAGCCTACAAGTCGATGGTCCTTTAGGGTGATCTGTGGTTGGTAATGAACTTCGAGTTGTTCGAGCGGCAATGCATGATGGAGATCGCCCAGCAGGGTATGAACTGCCATCATTCGGGCTTCCATCTTATTTTCGTAGAGGTGAATCGGATCCGTCTTCGAGCGGCGGGCGGCGCGCATCGCGATGCCTGCACGGCGGATGAGAATGTCAGTGTCCAACCCGTCTTGCAACGAGAGGATGATGCCAACGCAAACTGTGAAGCTTGTATTCTGTCCTTCAATCCAAACAGGGCTTTGCAAAACATCAATGAGCCTGTTTGCTACCACGCGGGCCTCAGCTTCGGACCGCAGGGAATGTAGAAGAACCGTCAGTTCGTCCTTTGTCGTGCTGATAATGAGGTCCCGGTCCCGCAGCGCTGACTGGAGCCGCTTGACGCAGATGTCTAGAACCGCGTCGGAAAAGAGCACGCCAAGAAGATCATTGAAGGTCTTCGCAAGATCGAGCCCGATGCTGATGATTGCAAAGGGTTCACCCGACGTCAGAGGCGGAAGATCTTCGTTAGTGTTCATAAGTACCTTTCAAGGCTTGGTCGAGGATTGAACCTTCTGGCGGAACCTGACTGTCGTCTGCGCATGCCGAAAATCTCAGGTAGCCAGGAGAGCTACCATGAGCCGACAATCAAGCTCCGCCGTTTCTATCGGCACTTGCGCTTTAAATTTCAGGACACCCAGAGATTCTTGTTTCGCGATTGGACTGAAAGAGTGCGGCAAAAATGACGATAGAAGGTTCGCTGACGGGTACACCTCACAACAGCATTCGGGAGACGTGACGAATGATTTCAATTGTCGGAATACTTGTAGTATTTGGCGCCGTGATTGGCGGATTTTTGATGGAAAAGGGTCAGCTGGGAGTCCTAATTCAGCCAGCCGAGCTTGTGACGATCGGTGGCGCTGCTTTTGGGACCTTGCTCGCCGCTAATCCCATGCACATCCTAAAGGGGCTCGGATCAAGCCTTGTCGGAGTCGTTGGCGGATCTCCTTTTACCAAACAGCGGTATCTTGAAACCTTAAAGATGATGTTCGACCTATTCAGCAAAGCCCGTAAAGACGGACTCGTTGCGATCGAGAGCGACGTCGAGGCGGCGGACAAGAGCCCGATTTTTTCGCAGTATCCCAAGTTTATGAAAGATCACCACATTCGTGACTTCGTATGCGACACCATGCGCATGGCCATCACAGGGGGCGTTCTTCCTTTCGACGTCGATCAGATGATGGAACTGGATATGGAAGTCCATCATCACAGCGCAGGACAGCCAACCAGCGCGCTCAACACGGTCGCGGATGCTCTTCCAGGTCTGGGTATCGTTGCGGCGGTACTCGGCATTGTCATTACCATGGGGGCACTTGGTGGCCCACCTGAAGAAATCGGCCATAAGGTCGCAGCGGCTCTAGTCGGAACCTTCCTAGGGATCCTTATGTGCTACGGGGTCTTGGGCCCACTCAGCTCTGTCATGGGCAAAATCAACGAGGCAGAGCATGCTTACTACCATATTCTTCGAGTGGTGATGCTGGCTTTCATCAAGGGTACGAGCCCGATTTTGGCAGTGGAGATGGCGCGACGGGCTATCCCAGCGCATCTCCGGCCAACCTTCCAGGAAGTTGAAAAAGCGTGCCGCGCGAAGAGTGCTGCTGCGTCTGCCTAAGGGGGCCGCTGTGCAAATGGAACAACCAATCATTGTCATTAGAAAAAAAAGCGGCCATGCTGGGCACCACGGGGGCGCCTGGAAAGTGGCGTACGCCGACTTTGTCACCGCTATGATGGCACTGTTTATCGTGCTCTGGCTCATGAGTTCTACGTCCAAGCAGACTCAGGAGGAAATCGCAGGATACTTCAATGATCCCAAAGGAACCTCGACGAAAAAAGGATCCGACAACAAGCCGGTTCTCAAAGAGACGAACGACAAGCAGGAGATGGTGGCTCTGAAGAATCAGCTTCTCAAGGCGATCGAGGACATTTCAGCCTTGAACAACCTTAGGAAGCAGATTGAAATCACCATCACCGACGAGGGCCTACGGATTGAACTTGTCGAGGATCAAAAAGGCACCTTCTTTCAAAGCGGTAGTTCTCAGCCAACGCCAGCACTCGTGGAAATTCTGAAGTTGCTGGCGACACAGCTCAAGAGTCTGCCCAATCACATTTCGATTGAAGGACATACGGATGCCCAGGCATACGTGTCACAAGCGTCATATGGGAATTGGGAGCTTTCGACTGATCGTGCCAATGTGGCCCGCCGGGAGATGCAGGCCAACGGAATCCGTGGAGATCAGGTTTCCCAGGTTCGGGGCTTTGCGGATCAACAACTGCACCTCCCGCTTAAACCTTTTGATCCTGCGAACCGACGGGTCTCCCTTGTAGTACAAAATTTGCCGAAGATAGCCTCCAAAAAATTGGAAGTGGCGGAGAGCAAGGCTCCGGCGGTGCCGACTAGTAAGCCGGTGCCGGCATCAGTGGAAGTGGCGAAAGCTGACGGTCCCCCGCACGGCATGGTCCAGCGGTTGACGGGGATGTTCGGACACAAAGATTGACGACCCACTTGCTTCCTTCATCGCCTTAGCCTGCAAGAAGCTTAATAAACTCCCTGAGCGCACGGCGCTCAGCATCCGAGCCCGTTAGAAACCGGGCTCGGATCACATCAGCGCGAACTGAGTCGATCTTTGACGCAACCTGAAAGCTTTGTCCGCCTCGATATAGCGTGATCAAGACATCACTCCCGGCAGCAACTTCCGAGGAGACTGTGCCTCGGAGGCCCGATTCGCTGACGCTTTGGCACGTCCCCAACGTAACCGAATCCCCGGATATTAAATCCATCGGGCAATCAGTCCGTAGACGAGGAAAACGATAGAGAAAATTACGAAGTAGGCTCATAGCGAGGGCGGGATACGAAAGTCAACTCAGTCTATCAGCGAGTTTAAGGGTGTTGGTGACACTTAAGTGTCACCGTATTCTCTTTCCGGTGATTACCTAAGGCTGATATAAGGTTACTAGCAGACGAGGTAAATCACGGAATGCAAGCAGTGACAAGCGAGCCGGTTGGTCTTCTGGCCCAGTTTCTCCCGAGCATGGCGGACCAGCACTTGAATTTGCCCCCAGAGACTAGGCTGTTGCCTGAAACGGAATTTCATGTCGCTATTATGGAAGCCAGCGACTCCCTGGCACGCCTGATTGCCACAGGGCTAAAAGCCGAGTCGCTCGCGGTCGACTTAGCATCTCGCTTGGAAGATTTGCACTCGATGCTCAGGAAACGCATCAGCAACCTTTTGATCCTCGATCTGGACTTTCCAGAACTGGACGGACTTGCAATGCTTGGTGATTTTCGCTCGCGCTACCCGGGCCTGGCAATTCTAGCTCTAAGCGGGCGACGAGATGTTGATGGGCTCGTCTCCGCTCTGCATCATGGGGCGGATGACTACCTTCCAAAGCCTTTCTCCCTTATTGAACTTTTGGCCCGCGTCCGAGCTCTGCGGCGTCGGACGTTCGCGCGGGTTGACAAACCCGTCGTCCGGGCTTGCAGCCTAGTTCTTGATCGAGATCAATGCCAGGTGGAGCGTGATGGGCGCATTATCGCGCTGACGCCTCGCGAGTACGCTCTTTTCGAGTTTCTTGTTGAGAATTCTGGAAAAATCTTGTCTCGAGTTCAACTGACTCAAGCTGTATGGAACACGTCCAGTGAGACGAACACCAACATTGTCGATGTATACATTAAATATCTCCGCGATAAGCTCGACGGAGAGCATGACCACAAACTTATCCGAACCGTTCGCGGCATGGGTTATATCTTCCAACCGCAGTCTTAGCTGTGTTTTCTATTCTTCCACCAACTACATCTGAACAGGTGTACTTGGTGCTTTCTTGTTTAGTTTCCCGTGTTCGGCTCACTCATATACTTGTACCCAGTGCTCGCTCCAGGACCAATCAGAGATCTGCCTATGAGCACTAAGCCCAGGAAATGCGAGCCCCAGCATCAATCATTTCAGTCTCCTCCCCAATCCTGCTGTCCAAACTGGCTCCGTTTCTGTCCTCCTTGTAAGCGGCAATCCCAGGTTCCTTGAGCAATTGCAGACTCGTCTTGCCCCCCTGCAGTGGCGGTTTCGGGAGGCCAGAAGTGGTGCGGAGGCGCTCGAGTTGCTTTATTTGCTTCAGGAGACTGAAGTGATGCTGCTCGATCCCGCTCTACCCGATCTACTTCCCACTGAACTATGTGACATGGTGAGGCATAGTTTTCCGCAGGTCGAAATTCTTACCATGGAGATGGGTTCTGGACGCGTTCAGGCTCTGGGTAAGTCTCCCGCTCCCTTCGCTACACGTGTGACGGACTTACTCCGTCAGAGTAGCAAGATCGCTGACTCAAATCCCTCGGCTCACTTCGAGGTCTCCCGACCGTCCTCCAGCCCAGCGCTTAGCTTACCCGGGATCATTGGTGACTGCGACGCCATGCAGCATACCTACAACCTCACTCAGATGGTCGCACAGCGAGATACGACAGTGCTTATTACTGGCGAGAGTGGCACCGGTAAGGAACTCATCGCCCAGGCGGTTCACAAGTTGAGCCCTCGTCATCAGGCGCCCTTCGTCGTTGTGAACTGTGCAGCGATTCCTGAAGCACTTTTGGAAGCAGAATTATTCGGTTATGCAAAGGGTGCGTTTACGGGTGCGATGCAGTCGCGCATCGGTCGGATTCACGCCGCACACGGGGGTACCCTTTTCCTGGACGAGATCGGCGAAATGCCTCTTCCGTTGCAGGGTAAAATCTTGCGCTTCGTCGAACAGGGAGAGGTTCAGCGTCTAGGGAGCAACGACAACCTTCGCGTCGATGTGAGAGTTGTCACAGCAACGAACGCACCACTTGAAGAACTGGTAAAAGCCAAGCAATTCCGCGAGGATCTGTATTTTCGCGTGAATGTTTTTCCCCTTCGCCTTCCTCCCCTTCGAGAGCGCGGCAACGATATAACGCTTCTCGCTCAAGCATTTGCAACACGCTTCGCCCCGGGCGTCCCGCTCACCCCGGAAGCTATTCAGGTCCTCTACAAGCACAACTGGCCTGGGAACGTGCGAGAACTGAGAAATGTCATCGAGCGAGCGAGCATTCTTGCCGGAACGGCGCGGGAACTAACACAAAAGTGCATCATGCTCTAGGCGACGTTGGCATTTCCCGTGCTCTCTGTACCAGCAGATGCATACACTCTCTCATTCGGACCTCATAAATCCTCAAGGCCAGGTGTCTCCCTCAGAGATGTACAAGTTGGCGGAAGCCTTCTCAGAGTTCATCTCCGCGTCGGCGAGCCTTGAAGCCTCATATGAGAAGCTGCAACTCGAAGTCAACTACCTCAGCAGTGAGCTCGCAGCGCGCAATCAAGCGCTGAAGCAAAGCCTCGCTGAAAATGAGCGGGTCCATGGCGCACTGAAGCAGATTGTCAGCTCGATGCCCTGCGGTGTGATCGTGGTTGAGGCTGAAGGTGTTGTCTCCATGATCAATCCCGAAGGCGCTCGTCTTCTGGCAATCAGCGAGGCCTCGGCGGCCACAGTCAAGTCAATCTCTCGAGATTCAATGATCGACCTTTCGGATTTCCTCGACCGTCACGCCAAGATCGATGGTGAGCAGGAATTCTGTCGTGTTGGGTATGGCACAAAACGTTGGCTCTCCGTCAACAAACGGAGCCTCGCACCCGCAAACAGCGGAGCCGAGGTCTTCGACAAGCAACAAATCATCCTTATTCTGCGGGATGTGACTTCACAAAAGCAGGCGGAGATGGAGCGAGAGCAGGCACGTAAAGCGACGGCTCTGTCGGAAGTGGCAACGATCCTGGCCCATGAAATCAGAAATCCGCTGACTAGTCTGGAGCTGTTCGCAGGACTCATCGCGAAGGGTGGTGATGATGTGCCTGACTATATCTCACATCTCCGTGCAGGGATACGCTCGTTGGCCGGTACCGTAAACAACGTCCTCAGCATTCATGGCAACGGCTTCCCGGTGATGAACACTCTACCGCTGGAAACTTGCATTCAGAGCAGCGTTGAATTCACACGACCTATCGCCGATGAGGCAGGAGTTGTATTGCGTTTCACCAAGTCAGATGATTCAATTCGAGTCATCGGGAATAGCAGTGCTCTGCAACAGCTGGTTCTGAATTTGGTCTGTAATGCGATCCGCCACACCCCGAGGGGCGGACATGTATCCGTTGCAGTCCAGAGTGATGAAAGCCGTCGTGGCTTCGCAAAGATCTACTTCGCAGACAGCGGCAGCGGAATCGCTCCCGAACACCTTGATCAAATCTTTCGTGTGGGTTTCAGCGCGGCCGGCAGCAGCTCCGGTCTTGGTCTGGCAGTTTGCACCCAGATTGTTCAACAGCATCGAGGTTCGATTTTAGTAAGCAGCCAGCTCAACACCGGAACAACCTTTGTAGTGGAGCTACCAACCCTATGACGTTGACTCAAAAAACCTCCGTTCTGATTGTGGATGACGAAGCGGGAATTCGCGCGGCACTTCGCGTCAGCTTTGCCGCAAACGGATGGAATGTCGAAACGGCAAGTGGCGTTGTCGATGCGAACCGCCTGTTGGAGCAGCAGCAATTCACGTTGGTAGTAAGTGATATGCGGATGCCGGACGGAGATGGCCTGGACGTGGTGCGTTATGCACGGAAAGCCTCAGCGGAAACTGCTGTCATTCTTCTCACTGCGTACGGCAATGTTCCAGATGCGGTTCAGGCAATGCGAGGCGGGGCCTTCGACTATCTCACAAAACCGATCTCGTTTGAGCAACTACAAGAGGCGGTTTCGCGTGTACTACAACCTGCCAGATCGAAGGCACTGAACCAGAGCTTTGAGGGAAATGCAATTGTCGGCCGTGCGCCGCAGTTACTGCGTGCCCTCGAGCGCTCGAGAGCCGCCGCAACCACCGATGCGGATGTGCTTGTTGAAGCTGAGAGCGGCACCGGCAAGGAACTGCTTGCGCGCTTCATCCACGACTCAAGCGATCGTTGCACGAAGCCTTTCATCGCAATCAACTGTGCTGCTGTGCCGGAGCACCTGCTCGAAAGTGAACTGTTCGGCCATGCACGCGGCGCCTTCACTGGCGCCACAAACGCACGAGCAGGCAAGTTCGAGATGGCAAATGGTGGCACATTGCTCCTCGATGAAATAGGCGAGATGCCTCTCAATCTGCAGCCAAAACTGCTGCGCGCTCTTCAAGAGCGTGAGTTCGAAAGACTCGGTGAAACGCGGTCAATCAAGGTGAACATTCGTGTCATTGCTACGACGAATGTGAACCTTGGTGCCATGGTCGATGAAGGAAAATTCCGCAGCGATCTGTACTACCGGCTGAACGTCATCCCACTCAGTCTGCCGCCACTCCGCGAGCGCGTGGGTGACGTGGAACTTCTGGCACACTATTTCGCGGAGAAGTTTGCGGCAAAAGCTGAGACTCGTACGCAACAGCTGACTGCAGGCTTTATCCATCGCTTGAATGCACACACGTGGCCGGGCAACGTTCGCGAGTTAAGCAATTTTATGCGGCGTGTATGCTCCTTGCACCCCGGTGTTCTCTTGGACGAGAGTTGTTTCGATCAGGAGTTTCGTCCTCGCTCGGCCCCCGCCCCGGCAGGGCCGTCAGAGGTGCACACAGGTGCCGCCGTGATTCCGATCCGCCAACTCGAGCGGGCACATTTGGAAAGCACGCTCGCGAAAACCGACGGGAATCGGACACTCGCGGCGGAGATGCTCGGGATCAGTATCCGAACGATGCGCAATCGTATCCGTGAGTATGGGCTTCCGCCCCGGAGGTATGCCTGAATGCCGACTTCACCTCTCCTCCAGCCCTCGCTCGAGCGCTTTCTGGAAGTAACCAGCGATCGCGAGCAGACCATCACGTCCAATATGGCGAACGTGGATACCCCCGGCTATCACACCAAGGACATCAGCTTCAAGCAGACGCTGTTTCAGCTGAGTGATTCGAATGGTGACGGCCAGTTCACACCTGTCGTAAGCAACGTTCGCGGACTTCTTGAGCGGCCGGATGGCAACAATGTTGACCTCGACCGCGAAAGCTTGCTGCTCGCCAGAACGCAACTTCAGTACTCAATGGGAACTCAATTGATCAAGGCAAAGTTCCATCAACTGCTCAGCGCCATCAACGGAGGAAACTAGACATGGGCCCGTTCGACATGCTTAACATCAGTGGTTCGGCCCTCTCAGCCGAACGGCAGCGCTCCGAGATCATCGCCACCAACATGGCAAATGCGGAGACGACCCACACGAAGACGGGCGGTCCGTTTCAGCGCAAAGAGGTGGTCTTCTCCTCTACCGGAAACACCTCGTTCCATCTTGCGCTGGCTGGTACCCACCTGGCTTCAAATCGGAACCCGGGCACGGTCCGTATCTCGCAGGTAATCAACGACAAAGCCGAGCCCGTCATGCGCTACGAGCCTGGTCATCCCGATGCAAACAAGGACGGCTTCGTAGCCTATCCCAATATCAATCCGGTTCAGGAAATGGTCGATCTTATGGGGGCTACGCGCGCTTACCAGCTCAATGCTTCGGCGGTCACGGCGGCCAAGCAGATGATCCAGCAGTCCATCGACATTCTGAAGAGCTAGCTCGACTAAGAAGGAAGATCAAAATGAGTATTCCAATTAGCGGTGGACTCACTGCTTTCCCAATGGGTATCGATCCTTTATCCAACGGCAGGATGGAACCCGCGGGTAATAGCGGAGGATTCGGTGACGTTCTCAAGAACGCCATTGGTCAGGCCTCAGACCTCCAGGGAAGCGCGGAAAGCCAGGTCTCGAGCCTTCTCCAGGGAGGCAACGCCGACATGAGCAAGGTCATGATTTCAGTTGAGAAAGCTGACGTCGCGTTCCAGTTGATGATGCAAGTGCGCAATAAAATCGTGACTGCCTATCAGGACATCGAAAAAATGCAGTTCTAGCCTGGCATTACGAATCAGGGAGCAATAACAGGGTCTATGGCTGAAATGAATCAATTAGCGGCGCAAGCAAAGCAGTTCTGGGCTACTAGAAGTAATAATCAGCGCATCTTTCTCGGAGTCGGAACGGTGGCCACTCTTGCGCTCGTTGCCTTCTTCGCCAACCTGATGTCCACTCCGGACTTCAAGCCGCTCATGAACGGTCTTGAAGCCGCCGATGCGCAGGCTATCTCGGCCGAACTCACGGCGAAGAAAATCCCCTTTCAGCTCAGCCCGGATGGCAAAAGTATCAGCGTACCAGCAGACCAAGTGGATGCTGCCAGGCTTGATGTGGCAGGGACGCAGACCACTCATAGCGGCCGCATGGGCTTTGAAATTTTCGACAAAGTTTCCTGGGGTCAGACCGAATTTGACGAAAAAGTGAACTATCAGCGTGCGCTCGAAGGCGAACTGGAGCGGACCATCATGACCCTCGGCGGAGTCAAGAGCGCCCGTGTTCATCTGGTGATGGCAACCGATTCGGTCTTCCTCGATCGGGAGCGCAGTGCAAAGGCTTCCGTCACCCTCAAGCTCGGTGCTGACGGCCTCACGCATGAGGAAACGTCTTCGATCCAGCGGCTCGTCTCCGGCGCAGTTGAAGGTTTAAAGCCGACCGACGTATCCATCATCGATGCTGATTCGAACAAGTCATTGGGCTATTCCGACACCGGATCTGGCGAAGACGGGGTGGAGCGCCAGATGACCCAGCGGCTCGTTGCTACGCTGGGGCCAGCGGTTGGCGCCGACCACCTCCGTGCCACAGTCAACCTGGAATACGAGCCGGGAACAACCGAGGAGAGCGTTGAAAAATACGATCCTTCCGTGAGTGTACCGCTCAGTGTTCAGCGTTCGGAAGAGCACTCGGGTGACTCTGCTGTAGGCGGCGTTGCTGGGACAACCAGCAACGTGCCGAATAGCACGCCGAACGTACCTTCCCCTACGGACGATGGAACCACGCAGACGTCGAAGACCGAGAACGCCACGTATGGTGTCAACAAAACCACGCGTCATTCTGTCCTTCCCGCCGGGCGCATTCGCCGGATCACTGCAGCAGTTCTGATCGACGATAGTGTGACCCAGCACCAGGGACCCAACGGTAAGTGGACACAGGCCCGTTCCCACCGCTCTGCGGCCGAGCTGAAGCAACTGGAGACACTCGCTGCAAATGCGATTGGTATCGACCTGACGCGGGGCGATGTGATCTCCATTCAGAACATGGCTTTCTCTCATACAGAGGAACCGGACGCTCCGCTGCCCACCGCACTTGATCGCGCCCGGAAGGGAATGGCGGATAACTCGACCATCGTGCGCTACGCCATGCTCATGGTTCTCTTCGTGCTTGCCTACTTCTTGATGATCCGGCCAGTACAAAAGAAAGTGCTCGCGGCCGAAGTGCCGGACCAGCCTCAACCGTCTCTGCCCCAGCCTGCGGTGGCTCGCTCCTTACCGATCCCAACCGCGAACGATACCGCGCGGACCAACGCTCTTAAGGAGCACCTCATCGCGCAGGTAAAGGTTGAGCCCGCCAACAGCGCTCGCCTCGTTCAGGCATGGTTGCGTGAGGAGGCCCGATGAACGGCGAGACCGAACTGCAGGACATTCCCGGCATTCGTAAAGCGGCCATACTCGTAACGCTGCTCGGCGAGGAAGCCGCCGCCACAATCTTTCATCATCTCTCCGAGGAAGATCTCCAAGGTCTGACTCATGAGATCTCGCGTCTCGGCAGCGTTTCAAAAGAGGTCTCCTTCAAAGTGCTGCAGGAATATGAGCAGATGACGGTCGCCCAGGATCAGATCGCGCAGGGTGGACATGATGTCGCCACGCGCCTGCTGGTCAGGGCGTTCGGAGAGCATGGTGCGCAGACCATGGTGCAGCGCCTCGTTCGTTCGCAGGAGGTCAACTCGTCCCGGGTCGAGTCACTTCAGCGGATCGAAGCAAAGCAGCTGGCTCGCTTTCTCGAGGGCGAGCATCCGCAGACGATTGCTCTTATTCTGGGCCACCTGGAGACCAAGCAAGCTTCAGCGTTGCTGATGTGCTTGCCCCATCCAGTCCGCGCGGAATCGGTCAGGCGTCTGGCAAACCTGCGCCAGTTCTCGCCCGCCATGGCGGAAAAGGTTGCGATCGTGCTCAACCGCCGACTTCGATCAGTAGGAGAGCAGAAAAAGAAGACTTATTCCGGCTTCCAGAATGTAGCCGACCTGATGAATAACATCGACGCAACAACGTCCAGTGAAATCCTGGAGACGATTGAAAAGGATGAGGCGTCGCTCGCGATCAGCATTCGCGACCTCATGTTTACCTTCGATGACTTCCTCGGTGTCTCTGAGGTTCAGCTGCGGGCCGTCTCGAGCGCCGTCGACAAGAAGGTGCTCACGCTCGCTCTCAAGGGAGCGACTGAAAACATCCGCAATCACTTCTACTCAACCATGTCTTCTCGGGCAATCGAGATGATGAAGGAAGAAGCCGACTTGCTTGGTCCTGTACGAAGCAAGGATGTAGCGAAGGCGCAAATGGAAGTTGTCGCGGCCGCCCGAAAGCTTGAGATGGAAGGCAAAATAGTTTTGAAGAGTGAGGGTGGTGATGAATATGTCGTCTAGAAGAACACAATCGAACGTCATCTCGATGCCGGTGGCAAGCTTTCACTATCGTCCCTTGCTGAACGGCCATCACGCTCCGGTTGTCGTCGCCCGTCCCGAAGACAGTGCCGAAGACGATTTGAGGCTCCGGGAAGAAGAGTCGCGACAGCGCCTGCGGGCAGAGCACGCCTCGGGCTATGCAGAAGCGGAGGCCAAACTTCGTCACGATTACGAACTGAAATCGCAAGTCGAGACAGCAAAGGTTGCAGCAGCCCTGTCGAGCTTCGAACAGTCCCGGAAGCAATACTTTGCTCGTGTAGAAAGTGAAATCGTGAAGCTTGCCCTCGCCATCGCGGGTAAAGTGATTCACCGCGAGGCACAAGTCGACCCGATGCTCATTGCAGCAATCGTGCAGATTGCGCTTGGGCAGCTCAAAGACGGTTCTTCTGCCACGCTCCGGGTTCGACCCGACGAAGCTTCGAAGTGGCGTAGCCACTTCGAAGCTCTGCCGCTACAGATCGGAGTGATCATCACCGAAGATGCCGATCTCGTGCGTGGTGACTGCCTTCTCGAGACCGAGCTCGGATCGGTGAACTTCAGCCTCGATGCGCAGCTTAAGGAAGTGGAGCAAGGCTTCTTCGACGTGCTCGCTCAGAAGCCGCAGGTCTGATGCCAACACCGCTCGCACCCTTCTTCGACCAGCTCGCAACCCGGAGCACGCTGCGCTGGAGCGGCCGTGTTCTCCAGGTCGTCGGAAATCTTGTCGAGTCCGAAGGACCATTCTGCTCGGTCGGCGATGGTTGCACAATCGTCACCGCGGACGGTACCGAATACAGTGGCGAAGTCGTAGGCTTTCGTGGTCCCGTCATGCTCACCATGACGCTCGAGTTGCCCCGCGGCGTGCGGTATGGCGATAAGATCGTCGCCACAGGTTCAAGGCCGTCGATCCGCGTCGGACCGGAACTGCTCGGACGCGTGATCGATGGCACAGGGGAGCCACTCGATTCGCTTGGTCCTTATACAGCACGGCGTTCTGTAGTCGTTGACGGATCAGCCCCGCTTCCGCTCGACCGTCTTCCCATCCGGCATCCGCTCGGCTGCGGCGTGCGTGCGCTGGATGCGTTCGTGACCTGCGGCCGCGGTCAGCGCCTGGGCATCTTTGGTGGCAGCGGAGTTGGAAAGAGCACCCTGCTGGGAATGATGGCGCGCGGGACTGAAGCAGACCTTACCGTCATGGCGTTGATCGGAGAACGCGGAAGGGAAGTCCAGGAGTTCCTCGAAGTGCTCGGCGAGGAAGGACGAAAACGTGCTGTCCTTGTCGTCTCAACGTCCGATCAGTCACCCTTGCTCAAAATGCGTGCGGCCCTCTCCGCCACAGCCATTGCAGAGTACTTCGCGTCTACCGGCAAGAACGTGCTGCTTGTTGTCGATTCGCTCACTCGCTACGCAATGGCACAGCGCGAAATTGGTCTCGCCGCCGGTGAGCCCCCAACCACAAAAGGCTACACGCCTTCCGTCCTCAACACGCTTGCCCGTCTCGTCGAGCGCGCCGGCAACTTCAATACCGGAAGCATCACCGCCTACTACACCGTCCTCATGGAAGGCGACGATCAGCAGGACCCGGTGGTGGATACCGTTCGCTCACTGCTTGATGGACACATCATTCTCGATCGCAACCTGGCTCTGAAAAATCACTATCCGCCCATCTCTATCTTAGATAGTCTCAGCCGCCTCATGCCTTCCATCGCGTCCAGTGAGCACATGGCCAAGAGCCGTGCACTCCGTGTCTTGCTCGCTTCCTACGCTCGTTCCGAAGATCTCCTGCGCATCGGAGCTTATACCAAAGGGTACGATCCGGTCCTCGATCGAGCAGTAGAAGTTGTACCGGTAGTAAATGAGTATCTACAGCAGGACTCCAACGAAACTCCTTCGTTCGCCGCTGTCACCCAGCGGCTCGTCGGGCTGCCGAGCTAGACATGGCCTTCAAATTTTCCCTTGCAACGCTCCTGCGTTTGAAGGAAATCGCCGCTGACCGTGAAGAGCGGCTCGTCGGCCAGATACAGGTTCAGATTGCCCAGACCACACAGACTCTCTCCGAACTCGAACTGCGCCGCGCGCAGGAGATCAGTCGCAGAGAGGTCACGCTACAAGGCCTGAGCTCCGCCGCAGAGATCCTCTCATCGTATGCAAGGGTCGATTCGTTGGACGCCATGCAGCAGACCGGCCAGGAACAACTCGCAAAACTCGACGCTCTCCGTTTGCAGCAGATGAAGATCTACGAAGCTGCCTATCGCAACAAGGAACTGCTCGCCGGCATCAAGGAAGATCAGCAGAAGATCTACCTTCTTCAGCGCAACCGCCGGGAGCAGATGACGATGGATGATAACTTCTCCTCCCGTCGCTCGAAGAACTAGGCAACACTTGCCGGGTGACACCGGCAACGCTTGCACTGTTGCCGGGTACCGGCAAACTCCCCGATAAGTCCTCCTCAGCAAAGCCTGAATAAAACACTGATATTTGCCGTAATTTAGTTATTTGTTGCATGCTGCCGGTTTGGCCAAGCAAATGCTTTTAGTCACAGCGTGCATGTGTCATCAAATCTCGGAAACGCTTCGCTAAGCAGGGCAGGACAGTCCGTCGCGATTGCCAATCGCTCGCAGAATTTCAGCAAGGTGCTCCACGCGATGGCCGCACAGCAGTCCAGCCACTCCGCTCCGCCCGCGAAGACGACCACCGCAGCGCAAGATCAAACGTCCGACTCGCACACCCAGCAGGTCAAAGCAGACCGGACTCACCCAGTCGAAATAACAACGCAAGTCGTGACGCCTAAGCCGATGGTTCCCCAGGTTGCGGTCCTGATGCCGGTTCCTTCTGTCAGCCTTCCAATTGCCTCCACCGACGCGAAGTCTGACGACGCGCCGACCTATTCAATAGACAGCAACCGCGGCAACGGCAGCAACCAGACAGTCGTTTCGCAGGATTCGCCCCTTGCCTTGCCGATTGCCGGAGCTCCTCCGGCTCTCACCGCCATGCCGCAGATAGCCAACGCCGAGCTTTCTCAAACCCCAACCAGCCCCTCGTCCGATACCGTATCCTCCGTGAAGCCGGCCGCCCCGGAGGTCTCGAACACTACAACCGACACGACGGCCACACCAGCTTCGCCAGCGAAGCAAGTCGCGGCGGTGCCCGCTCCGGCCGCGATCGCCATTCCGTCGAACCCTACCGCGCCCGACGCCCCCGCCCAGCTTCTGCAGATGACCCAGGCCGCTATGCCGCCGGCAGTTCCGCAGTCGATGCCGCAGCTCAGCGCTTCCGCCCCGATCCCGACCCACACCCCCACAGCGGGCACCTCGGCCTCCGACAAGCTTTCGCCTGGAAGCTCCACCACTACGATGACCGACGCATCGCGCCCCGCTGTCTCTTCTGCCAAGGGCCGTCCCACCGCGAGCAGTGACCCGCGCAGCAAGGTCAAGTCGACCGCAGCGGACAACGTGGACGACGACCAGTCGACGGATAAAAAATCTGAAGGCGCCTCGTTCGTCGCGAAACTCACCGAAGCATCGAGCCAGGCCGCCTCGCGCCCAGCCGACCATGTTCAGACGCCCGCCGCACCCACCACCGGTTCAGCCACACCTGCCCCGCAACCGCCCGCCAGCATCAACGATCTCCAGGGCACGAAGACCGCAACACCCGCACCGTTGCCCGCACCGCTCACCCCCGGCATCCCGGACGTCAAGTCGGCAATCGGCGTCAACAGTGCGCAACTCCTCCAGTCAGTTCATCAGTCTGAGATGAAGCTCGGTATGCACTCGGTGGAGTTCGGCAACATCTCGATCAACACCTCGCTCAACCACCAGGCAATCTCTGCGCAGATCTCAACCGAGCACCCGGAACTCAGCCGTGCGCTCGCGATGCACCTCTCGGCCATCGAAGAAAAACTTGGCAACGCCTACGGCGTCAACGCTCGGGTCGAACTTCGGGATTCCGGCACCTTGGCCAACACCAATTCACAGCAGCACTCCGGTCAGCAGCAGCCTGCAGCATCCGGCAAAACCTTCACTGCAGGTGCCCCGAGGGCAACGTCACACCTCGGCGCCCTCACCCCTTCTACCGCATCGTCCCTCGTGGAAGATGCGCGGCTCGACATCCGGATCTAACGCTCACTTCAGGAGGCAGTATGTCGCTTTTTCCAATCAACGCAGCATCCGCATTGTCACCGCTCAGCATGATGAGCGCCCTTGCGACCAAAGCCAAGGCAAGCGCAAGTGGAACGACCACCTCTACGACCACGCCCACCACCGGCGGCGGGCTCTCGAGCACCACCACCGGTACCACCTTCCTCAACCTTCTGGTCAAGGAACTGCAGAACCAGGATCCCAGCGCACCCATGGACTCAACCGCCATGGTCGGCCAGATGATCTCCCTCAATCAGCTCGACCAGCTCATCAGCATCAACCAGGTTCTTGCCGGCACCGCAACCAGCACCACGCCGACGACTGCCAGCTCAAGTTCCGCCCGCTCAAGCTCCGCCAGCTCGAGCTCCGCCGATCTGCTCGCCCAGCGCGCAGACCTGCTCAACACTGCCTCGAAGCAATCTCAAACTCAGGCCGCAATCGCAGCGGCCAGCGACCCCAACTCGATCCTCAACTTTTCATCACTCAACGTTCCACTTGGAGGCAAATAATGTCATTCTTCGGTGTTCCTCTCTCAGGCCTGATCGCAAGCCAGCAGCAGCTGCAGTCCGTCTCCAACAACCTCGCCAACCTCAGCACGGTCGGCTTCAAAGACCAGAACGTCTCCTTCAGCGATATCTTCGCCCAGAGCAGCCTCAACAACGGCACCAACGACCCCGTGCAGACCGGTCTCGGCGTCAAGGCCGCACAAACCTCGTCCGACTTCTCGGACGGCGCCACCAGCGCCACCAATATCTCCTCCAACATGGCGCTCTCCGGCAACGGCTTCTTCGTCACCAAGGGAACGGACGGGAGCAACGAGTACACCCGCGCTGGCGACTTCACCGCCAATGCCGCCGGCCAGCTGACCACGCCCAACGGCGAACTCGTGGTGGGCTACGGCGCAGTCAACGGGGTCATCTCCACCTCCGCCCCGCTGCAGCCGCTCCAGATCGGCCTGGGTTCCGTTATCCCCGCCACCGCCTCCACCAGCTTTCAACTGACCTCGAACCTCGATGCCTCAGCTGCGGCCGGCACCACCTTCTCGAGCACCACGCCCGTCTACGACTCGCTCGGAACCTCACACGCCGTCAGCGTTACCTTCACCAAGGGCACCGGCAACTCGTGGGATTACTCGGTCGACGTCCCCACTGCCGACACCGGCGCGGCTTCGAGCCAGGTAGCCAAGGGAACTCTGAACTTTGATCAGTCCGGCAACCTCACGTCGCCTCTCGCCGACCAGGCTATCAGCATCCCGACCCTCGCCGATGGCGCCGCATCCATGAACCTCAACTGGAAGCTCGTCGACAAGTCCGGCGCTCCCACCATCACGCAGACCAACCTCGCCAGCACCACCACCGCCACCACCCAGGATGGACATGCCAGCGGCGTGCTCGACAGCTATGCCGTCCAGTCCGACGGCACCATCGAAGGCACCTACTCGAACGGTCAGTCAATGGCGCTCGGCCAGGTCGCCGTCGCTAACTTCGCCAATACCCAGGGTCTGCTGCGCACCGGCAACAATAACTATGAGGTCACCGCAGGTTCGGGTCTCGCGCAGATTGGCGTCGCCGGCACTGGCGGACGCGGTGTCATCACCGGAGGCTCGGTCGAAGCGTCGAACGTGGACGTCGCCGCCGAGTTCGCCAAGATGATCGTCGCCCAGCAGGCCTACCAGGCCAACGCCAAGACGGTCACGACTCTCTCGCAGATCTCTCAGGCCACCATCCAGATGATGACCGCATAACGCACGTTTGGAATATGAGCTTCAAATGAGAAGCTGCTTTGGCCGCCGTCGGCAGCGAAAGCAGCTTCTCTGAAGCTTTCCAGCAGCCCCTAAGCCTCCACTGGTAAACCACTTACCGCGCCCCCGCCCGCGCGGTCGCTTGCCCGTTCACTCATTTAGGCCCCACTCGATGGGTTTGGCACACGACTTGCTCTAAATCGTGTAACTCCTTGTTTCTAAGGGTGATAGCAGCATTTTTCGTCACTCGAAAGTTGTATAAGGAGCCCTGACCTTGTCGCAAAGGGGCCTTCATTGTCTATAGCTGCTTCCAGTCCGGTCGACCTCCAGACCATCTCGGCATCTGCTGCGATTCACGCTGCTCGGAAAGAACCGAGTCCCGGCGATGTCCTGCCGTGGCTCCCGTGCACCCTCGCACTCGAGGTCCCGGTCGTCGGCTTCACCGTCGGCTATCTGCTCAAACTGCAGGCAGGTTCGCTCGTCCAGACGGCATGCCATCAGAGCACGGACATTCCCCTCCAGGTCAACGGCATCCTCATGGCCTGGACCGAATTCGAAGTCGTCGGCGACCGCCTTGCCGCACGCATCACGGACCTCGTATGACCTCCTGGCAAGCAGTTCTCAGAACGGACAATACCCTGACCACTCAATCCGAAGCCCCCCGCGCCGAACTCGGTAACACCGCAAGGCAACGCGCGATCCCGCAGTCCACTCTCATCCTCGCCGCCGTCGCCAGGCTCCGCTTGGCCTGGCGCTGGGTCGAACGCAAACGCGTCCTGCAACTCACCTCCCGCAGACTCCGCGTCGCGGAAACCATCTCCCTCGGTGACAAGCGCTTCGTGTCTATCCTCCAGGTCGATGGCGCGCAATTCCTTATCGGCGGATCGGCCACAAACGTTCAACTCCTCGCATGCCTCGATTCGACCGCGTCGCAGCCGGAGCGCTCAACCATTGAACAGGCGGAGGCGACCCGATGATCGCAGCATTCCTCCTCCAGGCGCCCGCCGCCACCGCCAACGCCAACGGTCTCCAGATCTCCGGTCTCGGCACCGGCTCCGCCCCCTGGTCCATCGTCGTCCTGCTCACCTTCCTGACGCTCATCCCGTCGCTGCTGCTCTGCATCACGCCCTTCGCGCGGCTGTTGATCGTCTTCCACTTCCTGCGCCAGGCGCTCGGTCTGCAGACCACCCCCTCGAACCAGACCCTCATCGGCCTGTCGATGATCATGACCTTCTTTCTCATGCAGCCGGTCGGCGCTACCATTTACGACACGGCCGTCGTCCCGCTCCAGGCCGGAACCATCACCCCCATCCAGGCACTCGAACGCGCCGGCACCCCCATGCGGCTCTTCATGACGCACTACGTCCGCGACAAGGATGCCGCGCTCTTCCTCGAACTCGCCAAAGAACCCCGTCCCCGCAACTCGCAGGACCTCTCCTTTCGCGTGCTGCTCCCCGCCTACATCCTGTCCGAACTCAAGGCAGGCTTTCAGATCGGTACCGTCCTCTTCCTCCCGTTCCTCGTGGTTGACATGGTCGTAGCCTCGATCACCACCTCCGTCGGCATGATGCAGCTTCCGCCCGTCGTCATCTCGACGCCCCTCAAGTTGCTGCTCTTCCTCATGGTCGATGGCTGGCACCTGCTCATCAGTTCGCTCATGCGGAGCTTCCAGTAATGGGTCCCGATTCCGTCGTTGCGCTCGGAAGAATGATGCTCGAGGAGGTCATCATCCTCACCGCGCCCGTGCTGCTTGTGGCCATCGCGGTCTCGCTCATCGTCAATGTGATCCAGGTCCTCACCTCACTGCAGGATCAGACACTCTCGACCGTACCCCGCCTGCTCGCCACCGGCGCCACCCTCTTCATCCTCATGCCCTGGATGTGGCGGCACCTCGGCACCTACACCGTCCTGCTCCTCTCGGACTTCCACAAGGTGCTTGAATAATGGTCATCCCCTTCGCCGACGTCATGCAGGCCCTGCTCGCCATCGGCGTCCGGCTCACCGGCCTCATGCTCTTCGCGCCCTTTCTCGGAAGCTCGGTCATCCCGGCGCGCATCAAGGCCGTTCTCGTGCTCACGCTGACCTTCGTCATGTACCCCATGATTTCGCGCAGCTGGCCCACCCTCCCCATCACCCAGTGGCCCATGCTCGTCCTGCACGAAATGCTCATCGGCGTCGCCCTCGGCATCGCCACCTCCGTCGTCTTCGAGGCCGTGCAGATGGCCGGCAGCATCCTCAGCGTTCAGATGGGCTACTCGCTGGTCAACATCCTCGACCCCAACACCCAGGTCGATACCACCGTCGTCGCCCTCTTTCATCAGTCCATCGCGATGCTCATCTTCCTGCGCCTCGATGTCCACCTCTGGCTCATCCGCGCCATCGGCAACAGCTTCGCCTACCTGCCGCCGGGCTCGGCCCACCTCACGCAGTCCTTCATGATGACCCTTATCGGCCTCGGCTCCGCCATCCTCTCAACCGGCATCCAGATCGCCGCTCCCGTCCTCTCCGCCACCGTCCTTACCGATATCGTCCTCGGCCTGCTCGGCAAGGCCTCCCCCCAGCTTCCGCTCATGCTTCTCGGTCCCGCGGTCAAGAGTCTCCTCGGCCTCGCCGTCCTCTTCACCACCCTCAAATACTGGCCGGACATGTTCCGTACCCTCTTTACCGAGTCGATGGGCTATGCCGATCGTCTCCTGCACCTCGCGCGTTAGGCAACCATGGCAGACTCCAGCAAAACAGAACAAGCGACCCCCAAACGACGCGAGAAAGCTCGTGAGCAGGGTCAGGTCGCACGCTCGAAGGAGTTGCCCGGCATCCTCGCCATCGCCGGCGCCATCGCTGCGCTCACCATGATGGCGCAAGGGGCCGTCACCCATTGGGCCGGCTTCTACACCAATCTGCTCAACGCAGCCGCCACCGGCGACTTCGAAAGCAATGGCCCAATCTTCTTCTGGAGCGGCCTCGAAGTCTTCCGCTGGATCGTCCCCGTCCTGCTCTGCGCCATGACCCTCTCGGCCGCCGCCGGACTCGTTCAGGGCGGCTTCAACATCGCCCCCGAAGCCCTCGAGCTCAAGCCCGAACGCTTCAACCCCGCCAGCAAGCTCGGACAGATCTTCTCGCTCGCCGGCGTCAGCAACCTGCTCAAGTCGCTGCTGCCGTTCGCCGCCATCGCCTGGATCGGCGTCAGCGCCATCGAGTCCAACTGGCAGATCCTCGTGCATGCCTCTTCGCTCGGTCTTCGCGGCCTCGCCGCCAGCGTCGGCAGCATGGTCTTCAACTTCGCCTGGAAGGCCGGGCTCGTCCTCGTCGCCTGGTCCGGCGTCGACTATGGCCTCACCTGGATGAAGATGGAAAGCGACATGAAGATGACTCGCGAAGAAGTCCGCGAGGAGTCCAAGCAGAACGACGGCAATCCCCTCATCAAGTCGCGCATCCGCCGCCTGCAGCGCCGCATGCGCCGCAAGCAGACCCTCGCCGCCGCCGCTACCGCCACCGTCATCGTCACCAATCCCACCCACTACGCGGTCGCCCTCCGCTACACCCCCGAGATGGAAGCCCCGCAGGTCGTCGCCAAGGGGATGAACCTGCTCGCCCAGCAGATCAAGGCCCTCGGCGTCGAGAACGGCATCATGCTGCTCGAAAACAAGCCGCTCGCCCAGGCTCTTTATAAAACCGTCGAAGTCGGCGAAGCCATCCCGTCCGCTCTCTACCAGGCAGTCGCCGACATTCTCGTCATCGTCTTTCGCGCCCAGGCCGAAGTCCGGCAAAGCGAAGCCATGCGCCGCAACCGTAACGCCTCCGGAGACCTGCTCACCCGATGAATCCCCCCGCCGCACTTCCGCAAAAAGGCCTCCTCAAAGCACTCTCCGCCTCGGGCGAGTGGGTCGTTCCCATGGCTGCCGTCTCCATGGTCTTCGTCATGCTCGTCCCGCTGCCCAGCTTCCTGCTCGATCTCATGCTGACCGTCAGCATCACCGCCTCGGTCCTCGTCCTCCTCACCGCCGTGCAGATCCGCAAGCCCGTCGAATTCTCCGTCTTCCCCAGCCTCCTGCTCCTGCTCACCATGCTCCGGCTCTCGCTCGATCTCGCCAGCACCCGCCGCATCCTGCTTCACGGCAATGAAGGCGCCGCCGCCGCCGGCCACGTCATCGAGGCCTTCGGACAGTTCGTTGTCGGCGGCAACTACGTCGTCGGCTTCGTCATCTTCCTCGCCCTCATCGCCATCCAGTACCTCGTCATCAGCCACGGCGCCGTGCGCACCGCGGAGGTCACCGCGCGCTTCACCCTCGACGCCATGCCCGGCAAGCAGATGGCCATCGATGCCGACCTCAACGCCGGCATGATCACCGAGCAGCAGGCACGCAAGCGCCGCGAAAATGTCTCGAAAGAATCGGAGTTCTGCGGAGCCATGGACGGCGCCGCCCGCTTCTCGCAGCGCGACTCCCTCGCCACCATCCTCATTATGGCGATCAACATCATCGCCGGCTTCCTCATCGGCGTCTTCCAGCAGGGCATCCCCTTCCAGGAAGCTCTCAAAACCTACACCATCCTCACCGTCGGCGATGGCCTGGTCTCCATCCTGCCTTCGCTGCTCGTCTCGGTCGCCGGCGGCATCGTCGTCACCCGCGCCGCCTCCAGAGATTCGCTCGGCGTCAACGTCCGCAACCAGATCCTCAGCAGCCCCCGACTCCTCTGGATCGGCGGCGGCGTCCTCGCCGCACTCGGCCTCATGCCCGGGCTCCCCAAATTCGCCTTCTTCAGCGTCGGCGCCGGCCTCATGTACGCCGCTTACAAGATCAAGGATGAGCGCGCCACGGAAGATGCTGATCTGCTCGAGACCCCCGCAGCCGCGGCCGGCGCCAAGAGCGGCGTTCTCCCCTCGGGCTCCGAGGTCATGGAGTCCGTTCTCAAGCTCGACGAACTCATGCTCGAGGTCGGCATCGGCCTCGTCCCCCTGGTCGATGCCAAGCAGGGCGGCCAGTTGCTCACCCGCGTCAAGGCGCTGCGCAAAAACCTCGCCCAGCAACTCGGCTTCCTCGTCCCCTCCATCCACATCACCGACAACCTCTCGCTCCGCGAAGGCGAGTATGTCGTCCACCTGCGTGGCGTCGAGATCGCCCGCTGGGAGGTCCGCCGCGGCATGATGCTCGCCATCAGCTCCGACATCGGCCCGCCCAACCTCCCCGGCGAAGAAACCCGCGAGCCCGCCTTCGATGTCCCAGCCAAATGGATCAGCGCCGACCTGCAGGCACAGGCCATCTCGCTCGGCTACGCCGTTGTCGATTCCACCTCGGTGTTAGCCGCGCACCTCGCCGAAATCATCAAGCGCAACGCCTACGAACTGCTCACCCGCCATGAGACCAAGCGCCTCATTGATCGCCTTAATGATTCTCATCCAAAGCTCGTCGAAGACCTCATCCCCAAGCTGATGAGCCTCGGAGAAGTGCAGCGCGTGCTCCAACAGCTGCTCCGTGAGCAGGTCTCCATCCGCGACATCGGCACGATTCTCGAAGCGCTCGTCGATACCGCCGCCATCAACAAGAATCCTGTCGCCCTCGTCGAGGCCGCACGCCAGTCTCTCGGACGCGGCTTGATTCGCCCGCTCCTCGATCAGCGCGGCGAACTCCGCGTCGTCACCCTCGACAGTGCGATTGAAGAAGAATGCGGCCGCGCCGCCAATCTGCAGACCGGACAGCTTTCTTCCACAGGGCTGCAGATCTCTGTGGCACGCCGCGTGCTCGACAGTCTGCGTGCCTCCTTTGGTGATCAGGTCGCAGAAGCTCCACCCGTCCTGCTCTGTTCCTCCCCGGGTCGCTTTTACCTGCGGAGATTGCTGGAACCCTTTCTTCCAAGGATCGTGGTCATCTCGCCCAGCGAGATTCCCCCTTCCACCTTGGTGCAGTCCGTTGGAGTCGTTCGCTAACAAGCTTTGATCGCTCGTGAGTCACAGGAGAAACGTATGGCAAGCGCACACTCGGTTTACAAGATGTATGCAGGAGGGGCCGGCGAGTTTGATGAGCGTAACGACCTCATCATGCAGGAGCTGCCGCAGGTCCATTTCATCGCATCGCGTATCCACGAAAGGCTGCCCCAGCAGGTCGAGCTCGAAGACCTCGTCCACGCCGGCGTCCTCGGTCTGCTCGAGGCCTACCGCACCTTCGATCATGGCAAGAATGCCCAGTTCAAAACCTTCGCCAAGTTCCGCATCAAGGGCGCCATTCTCGATAGCCTCCGGGCTCTCGACTGGGGCTCGCGTGGCATCCGCCGCAAGGCACGCGAGATCGCCGACGCAACCCAGAAGCTCGAAGGCGCGCTCGGCCGTCACCCCACCAAAGAAGAGATCGCCGCCGAGCTCAACATCAGCGTCAACGCGCTCAACGAAGTGCAGACCGAACTCAACGGCCTCTACGTCGTCGGACAGGAAGCCGCGGTCGGTGGCGACAGCGAGTCCACCATGGATCTCATCGAGTCCGCACCCAGCTCCTGGGATAACCCGTTCGAGATGTACTGCAAGGCCGAATCAAAGGCGAAGCTTATCGAGGCCATCAACCTGCTATCAGAGCGCGAGCAGCTCATCCTATCCCTCTACTACCACGAAGAACTGACCATGAAAGAAGTCGCTGAAGTCGTCGGCCTGGCGGTCTCGCGCGTCTCGCAGATTCACACCGCGGTTCTCGCCAAGCTCAAAAACACGCTGCAGCCGCAGGCCGCCGCAGCGCCCGTCCGCCACCTGATCCGGAGGGCCAGTTGAAGACCATCGAAGGGCGCAAGCAAGTCGCCGCCATCTCTCCCAATGCCACCGTGTTGCCCTGCAACTTCCGCTCCGCCGGCCGGCTTTCCAACGAGAGCGCACGCACCCTCACGCACCTGCATGAGACCCTCGCGCGCAACCTCACCAACTCGCTCGATGTCTACCTCGGCACCGGCCTCGAGGTTCGTCTGGCTCACCTTGAACAGCTCAGCATGGAGGAGTTCAAGGCCAAAAGCATCATGGGCGGCTACATGCTGCCCTGCGCGACCAAGCCCGCCGGCAGCACTGTCCTGCTCGACATGGACCACCCGCTCATGTTCACCGTCATCGACCTGCTGCTCGGCGGCTCCGGCGCCAAGCTCGAAGTGAATCGCGAACTCACCGAGATCGACGAAGAGATCATGGAAGGCGTCGGGCAGCTCATCGCCCAGCAGATCGAACGCGTCTGGCAACCCATCGGCTATTCGCTCGTCCCCGGCAAGTGCGTCAAACCCAACCTCGCCCACCGCGTCTTTCCCCCTACCGACAAGGTGATCCGCATCCAGTTCGATGTCAGCGTCGCCGGCATGACCGGTTCGCTCTACGTTGCGCTTCAGGCCTCGCTCGCCGGCTCACTCGTCCGCAACATCCGCGCCGACAGCACCAGCAGCCGCGCCGGCTCCGCCTACCAGCCCATGCTGAGCCTCGCCAAGCGCATGCTCGAGTGTCCCTTCGCGCTGTCGGGTGAACTGCCCAACCTCCGCGTGTCGGTACGCGCGCTCGCCGCCATCCAGGAGGGCAGCGTCCTCATGCTCTCGGCCCCGGTCAACTCGCCCGGCAAACTCACGCTCGAGGGCAACATGTTTTTCGACGCAATCCCGGTTCGCCAGGGACAGAACAAGGCAATGCAGCTCTTTGCGCCGGTGACCGCTCACCAGGCCGGAGCGCACCAAGGAGAGGAACAACCCCATGCAGGCTTCTGAATCACACCGTCTCGATCGCACCCTCGGACTCCACTTCTGCTCCGCACTCGCAGAGGTCCTAACCAGCGTCTCCTCTTCGCCGCGCCGCATCGCCATCGCAGACGAGCCGTTCAATCCGCACCCCACGGCCTCGGACGCCGCCTGCCTCGGCTTCTCGCTCACCGGAGGCCTCGAAGGCCACGCCTTTCTGGTCCTGCGCAAGTCGGAGCTCTCCGCACTCGGCATCGCGGCGCTCACCGCGGCAACCGGCGACCAGGCCCGCCTCCAGGCGCTCAGCGATTCCTTGCAGCCCACGTCCGCGCGCCTCGGCTCCGCGCTCGCCCAGTACGGCGAAGTAAAGGTCGACGCAGCGCCCAGGTCCGGAGCTACGCTCCCGGTGGCCAACGTCCTTGAGCTCACCATGAAGTCGCCGGAAGACGACGCGGATGTTGCCATGCACCTCTTCTTCGACGACGCCCTGCTCGGCTCACTCCGCGCGTCGGCGGCGACGCCGCTCGGCTACCCGGCCGCCGACTCCGCCGCCGCCAATCTCGACCTCGTCATGGACGTTGAGCTCAACGTGACCTTGCGCTTCGGTCAGCGTCAACTTCCCCTGAGGGAGGTGCTCGACCTGACCAGCGGATCAGTCGTCGAACTCGACCGCCAGGTGGACGAACCGGTGGAACTCGTATTGGATGGACGCGTGGTCGCCCGCGGGGAAGCCGTCATCATCGACGGAAACTACGGGATGCGGATTACGCAGGTTCTGCAACACCTCGTGCCTTAGACTCGAAACATCTTCGAAGTGCAACACGCCAGACGACTTCCTGCTGCGACACCCCTGAAAGCGCGTTTACCGGTTACAAAACCGCTGTAACCGGTAAAACACGCAAAAGAAGCTTTTATCCGGTGTCATTTTTCATTCCACTGATGAGCAACGGGATGAACAGCAGCGAGCGTTCTGCCGATAAGAGCGCATGACTCCTTCCGTAGTTTCCTGGCTGGGATGGCCAGAGAACTCTTCACCCAGATTCGCTGGCGGCTCGTTTTCTGAAAGAGGACAGTCTCGAATGCAAGATGATCTCAAAGCGCCAGTGGCGGCGGCGGCGCTCATTCCCGCCAGTTCAACCGGCTATGCCGAACTGGACATTCAAGATCCGTTGCCGCGCATCCCGACCCTGATTGCCACGCGGTTGCAGCTTGAGCTTTTGCTCCAGGATTCTTCGATCGACCTGAGGGCCGTGTCGCAGGTCATCCTGTCGGACGTCGGCGCGACGCTCGAAGTCTTTCGCGCCATCGGCCAGGAGTATCCGAACGCCAAAGACCGCCCCACCCGCATCGAAGACTGCATTGTGAGCCTGAGCACACAGCGCTGGTATTCGGCGGTGTGCGCTTCGGGCGTGCTGCACAACGGCCCGCTGATGACGGAGTGGCAGCAGTGCCGCGGGGTCGCGGAATGTGCGCGGGAACTGGCACGCCATATCGATGGCGTGCTGCCGGAGGAGGCTTACCTGGTGGGGCTGCTCTACCGCCTGGGCCGGTTTCCCCGTTTGCTGGGCTGGAACGAAGGCATGGATTCCACGGGCGAGAACCGTGCGCTCGGCATGATGCTGGCCGATTACTGGCACCTGCCCGGGTACGTCACCGCGGCGATCGGCGAGGCACAGGATGCAGATGCCTCCAGCCGCTGGACCGACCTGCTGCAGACCGCGCAGGAACTGGCACATCTTGCGGATGCGCAGACGGCCTGAACGCACAGCTCTTCTCATGGAAGATCTTCCCTGTACAGGCCTCGAAGCTAATGTGCGAAGCGTGAATTAGAAGGCCGGGCAGCAGCAGCTTCGAGACGGGAAGAATTTGAGCTCGGCCTCCCCCAAAAGCTCGCGAAAGCCGGCTCCAAACTAACACTTAGTAGCCATCCGGCGACCCTCCTTTGGCCCTCATGTTGCAACCTTGCTCTGCGTGAGGTTTCTTCATGGATAGTGGTCTGTACGCAGCTTGCACGGCCTTGATGGCACGCACCGATGCACTGGATACCATTGCAAACAACCTGGCCAACAGCAGCACGGGTGGGTTTCGCGGGCGTCACAATACGTTTGGGTCCGTGCTCGCCGGGCACGGCCAGCATTACAACTCGGTGCTCAACCAGGATACGAACAGCTTCGGTCTGCTTGGCGGCTCGCGGCTCGATCTGCAGCCGGGATCGCTCGAGCGCACCAACGGAAAACTGGACCTCGGCATCGATGGTCCGGGCTTTCTCGCGGTGCAGACGGCGCAGGGAACTGCGTACACACGTGCCGGCTCGCTGCAGGTTTCGACCAAGGGTGTATTGACGACCTCGGTCGGCGACCCGGTGCTCGGGACGAAGGGACCCATCACGCTGCCTCACGGGGCGTCGATCAATATCAGCGCCGATGGCACGATCTCGGCGGACGGCGCGATCGCGGGCAAGCTGAAGGTGGTGGAGTTTGCGCCCACGGCTGATCCGCAGAGCATGGGTGCAACGTACTACACCGTGCCGCAGAAAGACGTGATCGATTCGCCGAACTCGTCGGTGCGCCAGGGCATGCTCGAAGGCTCGAACGTGAACCCGGTGAGCAGCGTGATCGAACTGATCAACGCACAGCGTGCGACCGAGGGCATCCGTCACGCGCTCACCATGATCGACTCCGAAATTGACAAGACTGCAGCCCAGGAACTTCCGCGCGTCAGCTAACCCGCAACTCTGAATCACTTGTGAAAGGTCTCCCTTATGCTCCGAGCACTTTATACCGCAGCCAGTGGCATGAACGCCCAGCAGCTGAACCTCGATAACATCGCCAACAACCTTGCCAACTCGAGCACCACCGGCTTTCAGCAGCGCAGGCTTGCCTTCTCTGACCTGCTGTACCAGAACACGGTGATGCCGGGTTCGGCCTCGACCCAGCAGACGACGAATGCAGCCGGGCTGCAGGTTGGACTTGGGGTGCGTCCGATGACGACCGAGACGATCCAGACGCAGGGCGACTTCAATACGACGAACAATCCGCTCGACCTGGCGATCTCGGGCGGCGGCTTCTTCCAGGTGCTGCTGCCGAACGGGCAGACGGGCTATACGCGTTCGGGATCGTTTCACCTGGATGCGCAGGGCAATGTCGTCACGTCGGACGGCAACGCGCTGCAGCCGGCGGTGACGGTTCCGCCCGATGCGACCAACGTGAACGTTGGCAGCGACGGCACGGTGACGGTGGTGCAGCCGGGCCAGACGCAGGCCTCGCAGGTCGGCAGCATCCAGATGGCGCTCTTTGTGAATCCGGGCGGACTGAACAGCGTGGGTAACAACATCTATCTCGCAACGACGGCATCGGGTGATCCGATCATCGGCACGCCGGGTGGCTCGGAGGGCCTGGGGACGATTCAGCAGGGCATGCTTGAGCAGTCGAACGTGAGCGTGGTGGATCAGTTTGTGCAGATGATCGTGGCGCAGCGCTCGTATGAATCGAACTCGCGCGTGGTGAAGGCCGCGGACGAGATGCTGCAGCAGCTGAATCAACTTTCGCAGTAAAGGAATGGCGATGATGCGGAAGCTTGGGATGAGAGCGAGGAACGGACGCTTTGCAGGCGCGGCGGGCGGATTGATGCTGCTGGCCTGCGCAGTTGCGTGTTGCCAAGCGCCGAAGAAGCGCTTCGAGATCGTCTCGACGGACGTGACCGCCGCCATCGTGGGGCAGGGTCTGCCCGCCGAGGGTTTGACGGTTCGGCTCGCGTCGTCCATGACGAGCAGCGTGGCGAATCCGGAGTTGCGGGTGCAGTCCGCTTCGATGGTGACTGCGCATGAAGCTCGTCTGCGAATAGCCTGTGCGAATGGGTCGGAGTGCCTGCCCTTCCTGGTCACGGCCAACTGGCCCGGGACGGTGCCGGCGGTCACCTTGCCCACGCAGTACAAGCAGGCAGGAGCGGCGGCAGGTTCTCATGTTTCCCCTGCGCTGCGGGTGGGCATGCCGGCAACGCTCGAGCTTGAACAGGGACGGATTCACATCAAGCTGCAGGTGATCTGTCTCGAAAGCGGAGCGACCGGCGACAAGATCCGCGTGACGACGAAGGACCGCAAGCAATCGTATGTGGCTGAGATTGTGAACCCCACGCTTTTGAAGGGAAGCCTTTAGACATGACACGTATTTCCGTTATTTATCGCTTTACCGGGATGATTCTGCTGACGGCGACGCTGCATGCCGCCGTGATTGCAAAGCCTGCGAAGAAGTCTGCGCAGGAGCTTCGCGCCGATTACCTGACGCGGCTTCATGAACAGTACATGCCGCCGCCCGATGCGAGAACCATGGGCAGCCTGTGGTCGGCCGCGAATGCACTGGGCGATCTTTCTTCCGACTACAAGGCGCGCAATATCAACGACACGATCATCGTGCAGGTATCGGTGCAGACGACGGCGGCGCAGAGCGGCAATCTGAACAGCCAGCGGACGTTTTCGACGACGTCGGGGATCTCGGGCATCGTGGGCGGCATTGCGACTCACGGGACGAACCCTCTGCTCACGGCGAACTCGGCGACTGCGCTCAAGGGGCAGGGGCAGACTTCCTCGAACACGACCTTCTCGACGAGCCTGACGGGTCAGATTATCGCCGTGCTGGCGAACGGCAACATGGTGATCGAGGCAGAGCGGCAGATCGCGATGAACAACCAGCACGAGGACCTGATCATTCGCGGGATCGTGCGGCCTGGCGATATCTCTTCGAATAACACGATTTCTTCTGCCGCACTCAGCAATCTCGAGATCGAGATGAAGGGCAAGGGCATCATCTCCGACAGCGTACGTCCGCCCAACCCATTGACCAAGGCTGTGCTCTGGCTTTTCGGCTTCTAATCTTATGACCAAATTGACCAGGTTTTTCGCTCGCTTCCTGACTCGCTGCCTTGCTTGCTGGTGCAGCGGCGCAGTCGTTCTTTGCCTGCTGGGTCCGTCTTCGTTCGCCAGCACACCCGATCGCCTGGTGACCCTGCGGGACATCACGGATGTTGAAGGCGTACGCGATAACCAGCTGGTTGGCTACGGCCTGGTGGTCGGGTTGCGCGGCACGGGCGATCGGCAGCAGACCTATTTCACGGTGCAAACGCTCGCGAACGCGATGAAGCGGATGGGCGTGCAGATTTCGCCCGGGCAGGTGGTGGTAAAGAATGTGGCGGCGGTGTTCATTACGGCGACGCTGCCGGCCTTTTCGCGGCCGGGCATGAAGCTCGATATCACCGTGTCTTCGGCTGGTGATGCGAAGAGCCTCGAGGGTGGCGTGCTTTTGATGACGTCGCTCCGCGGGCCGGACGGGCAGGTGTATGCCGAGGCGCAGGGGCCGATGGCGCTTGGCGGGTATTCCGAAGGTGCGGTCGGGAATGTGCGGTCGGTCAATCATCCGACCGTGGGCCGTATCCCCGAGGGCGCGATCATCGAGCGCGAGGCGCAGGTAGATCTGACGCACTTCCAGACGGTCTCACTGGTTCTGCGCAATCCAGATTTTGCGGCGGTCCGGGATATGGCCGAGGTGATCAACAAGGACTTCAATCAAACGGTTGCGACGCCGCTCGACAACCGGACGGTGCACATCAACGTGGCGAGCACCGGCATGGCGTCGGTGCCGACGCTGATCTCGCGGGTGCAGGCGCTGGCGATCAAGGTGCACGCGCCGGCGAAGGTGATCGTGAATGAGCGGACGGGAACCATCGTGATGGGAGGTAACGTGACGTTGTCGCCGGTGTCGGTTCTGCATGGCAGCCTGAGCATCGAGGTGGAGACGACGTTTACGGTTTCGCAGCCGCTGCCGTTCAGCCAGGGCGGGACGACGACGCCGGTCGCCAACACGCAGGTTGGGGTGAAGGATCTGCCCGCGCAATCGATTCGGCTGGAAAATGGTGCCAACGTGGACGACCTCATCCGGGGTCTGCACGCGATCGGCGCGACCTCTCACGACATTGTCGCGATCATGCAGGCAATCAAATCATCGGGCGGCCTGCAGGCTGACTTGGAGGTGATCTAAATGACATTTGATGCGGGGTTTCAGGCGCAGTCCAGCCAGACGGGCATCCTTGACAGCAAGGCAGCGGAGTTGATTGCGCGGACCCGCCGCGGGGCGTCGCCGAGTGCTGCGACCTCCGGGGGTTTGGGTACGAAAGAGGACGCGAGGATCGCGAAGGCGGGCAAGGATTTTGAGTCGATCCTGCTGGGAAGCTGGCTGCAGCAGGCGGAGCAGAGCTTCGCCAAGGTGCCGGGAGGCGACGGGGAGGGCGACGATGACTCAAGCAAGGACCAGTTCCAGGGGATCGCGATGCAGGCGCTGGCCGGGTCGCTGACCGCGTCCGGCGGGATCGGGATCGCCAAGATGATTACCAAGCATCTGCATGCGGCGGACAAGGGGGCTGACGCGACGGATTCAGTGGCGGACGCGCCGAAAAAAAAGACTTAGAGAAATATTAAAGTTTTGCCTGGTGAGACTGAACAGATTTCTACCGGATGCCGATAGGGATCCTGTTCAAAAGGAGGTGTGTTGTGAGACTCGATCTATATGGAGCGGCAGCCACAGACTCAACCCAGCAATTGAGCAGCACAGAACTGGCCCATGCGGCAGCAGCAAAGGATGCGACCAAGGCCAAGCCGAGCGCGATTGAAGACAAGACCACTCTCTCCTCGGGAACAGACTCCGTCAAGACGCTGACGAAGTCGGCGCTCGAGGTAGCACCCACCCGGGCAGCCAAAGTTGCGGCACTCAAACAGGCTGTCAGCACGGCGCAGTATCAGTTGGACTCAGCAAAGATTGCCGATGCACTTTCCGCCTCTGAATTCTAGAGCTGGGATCTCGCCACCGGTTTGCGATCGGATATGACTATGTTTGCCACGACGCTTTCGCAACTCGAAGCCGAAGAGTATCTCGAACATATCGAGGTACTCAGCGGTGAACTCAGCATTGCCATGGAGGCGATTGTCTCCAGGCAATTGCCGGCGTTTGAGATGAGCGTGCACCGGCAGCGCCTGATCTGCGCGACCATCGGCGCCCTGCCGCAGCGCTCCGGGAGCCGCGCGGCGGTGTCGCCGGAAGCCTCCCGTCCGGCCGAGGTGGAGCTCCAGGACCGCATCCAGGAAGCCACGCAGTCCCTGAACATTTTGAACCGGCGCTATTCCGCCCTGCTCGCGCACTCCGGCGACACATTGAAGCTCTTTGCCGGGCTATTCCGTACTTACACCGGTCCGGCCTTGGCGACCGCCAAGCAGACCAGCATCAGTACCTGGTCCTGCAAGATTTAAAGGAGCGCCACCGTTATGTCGAGTCTTTCCGCTACCCTTTCCACGGCCACCCAATCGCTCCTCGCACAGGAACTGCAGCTCCAGGTCACGAACAATAACATTGCCAACGCCAACACCGCTGGCTACTCGCGCGAGACGGTGACGCTCACTGAGGCCGATCCGACGCAGAGCGGCCGCGTCAGCATCGGCAACGGAGTGAATGTGCAAGGCATCAGCTCCGTACGCGACGAGCTGTTGAGCCGCCGGATCCAGCAGCAGACATCGCAGCAGGGCAGCGCAGATGCGCAGGTGAATGCGCTGAACCAGATCGAGGCCCTGTTTCCGAGCACGGGCTCGAGCCTGGCCACGTCGCTGTCGGGCTTCTTCACGAGTCTCACCGGGCTCTCCGCCAATCCGGCGGATGCGGCTTCGCGGCAGACTGCGATCTCGAGCGCGCAGACGCTGGTCAATCAGTTCCACACTCTGTCGGCCGGCCTGAGTGGTCCGGGCAGCGACCTCAACACGAACGTCAAGACGGACGTCGAACAGATCAACCAGCTGAGCACAGAGGCAGCGAGCCTGAATCAGCAGCTGGTGGAGCAGCAGGCCGTTGGACAGAACACGGGTACGATCGGCGACCAGTTGAGCCAGGTTGAGACCCAGCTCGCGACGCTCACGAATATCTCCGTTACGCACACCACCGAGGGCGACTCGATCACGACCGGCAGTGGGACACCGCTGGTGCTGGGGAATCAGAGCTACGCCCTGACGACCTCTTCGGCTGCGGATGGCCACCTGCAGATTCTGGATGCGAGCGGCGTAAACGTTACGGCGAACATTTCGGGTGGCGACCTGGGCGGCACGCTGCAGGTACGCGACACGGAGATCCCGGCGCTCAGCAGCGCGCTGGACACGCTGGCCAACCAGTTTGCCACCGCCTTCAACCAAGCGCAGACACAGGGGTACGACGAGAACGGTAAGGCGGGTGCCGCACTGTTTACGATCCCCGCAACGGTGAGCGGATCGGCTGCCAACATTCAGCTTGCGAGCACGGACGCGGCTTCGATCGCGGCGAGTTCGGATGGCACGTCGGGAAGCAACGGCAATCTCAGCAATCTCACAAACTTGCAGAACTCGGCGCTACCCTCAGGCCAGAGTGTGACTGTGCTCTCTTCGAACCTTATCTACCAGATCGGCAACCTGACCGCGAATGCCACCGCGCAGTCGAGCGCGATCAAACTCAGTCTCAACGCGTTGAACGACCAGCAGGCCTCCGTCTCCGGCGTCTCGATCGACGAGGAGTCGACCAATCTTATCCGCTTTCAGCAGGCGTACCAGGCCGCGGCGAAGGTTGTTAGCACCATCCAGACACTCTTCGACACCACGATCAACATGATCAACTAAACATGATCAACTAAGGGCTTATCCCATGCGCTTCAATCCAAGTCTCAACGCAGCGGTTCTCGACGATATCCAGCAGAGCAATGGGAATCTGCAGACGGCCTTCCAGCAGGTCTCAACCGGACTAAAGGTGAACAATCCTTCAGACAATCCGGCGGCAGCGGCGATCGCGACGCAACTGCAGGCGCAGTCGGCAAATCTCGACCAGTACAGCAGCAACATTGACTCCGCACTTGCCCAGGCCCAGGGTGCGGATTCAGTCGTCAGCTCCGTGGTCTCGCTGCTCAACCGCGCGGTCACTCTTGGCACGGAGGGTGCGAGCGGCACGTCCTCTGCCAGCAATCGCCAGTCGATTGCCACCGAGGTTCAGGGGCTGCTTGCGAACGTGGTTTCGCTGGCCAACACAAGCATCCAGGGGCTAGCACTTTTTGGCGGCACGGTGAGCGGCAAAGCTGCCTTCACCGCGGATCCTACCTCCGCCACGGGCTATACCTACAATGGCAGCAGCAGCTTGAATCTGGTGAGCGTGGGCAGCTCGCTCAGCGTTCAGACGAGCATTCCGGGCAGCACCCTCTTCGACAATCCCAACAGCAGTGTTCTTGGCGCTTTGAGTTCGCTCGTCAATGCGCTGAACAGTGGCGACAGTACGGCGATCGGTACGGCTACTGCAGGCATCACGACCGCACTCAACTTTGTAAGCCAGCAACACGTGGTGTTCGGCAATACGATCAACCAGCTGAATGCACAGGACGCCTACCTGTCGCAGGAGAAGGTGACGCTGAGCTCGCGTGAGTTTTCGCTCGTCGGCATCGATACGGCGACGGCAGCGGAAAACCTGAGCCAGGCGGAGACCACAAACTCCGCAATCTTTGCCGCCGCGGCCAAGGTGCTGCAAAACAACCTGCTCAACTATCTCAAGTAGGTCCTGACAAGGGACGTGAAGCGGGCCAACCGATCATCGGTGGGCCCGCTTCTCTGTTGAGGCCGTAGCCGGTTCCTTTCTACGATGGGACGGAGCGACGACACTCGTTCCTACGGCGGCAACCGTCCATGCATGATCTTTCCATCCCGCGTCCATGTGTAGTCGAGGACGGGGGGAAGCTATGTTCTCTCTTCTGTGTGTGTGAACGCAGAAAAGCGGAGACCGAAGTCTCCGCTTTTCTGGAAGAGAGTCGCTAGCCGCAGCAGGAGAAGGGAAGTCGCTGTTCGTTTCCACCAGCAAAGTCGGTCGCCATCTGTGCGGCGGGGGGCATGCTGGCAGTCTCCATGTAGCGTCCGTTCATCGCCGAGCTGTCGAGCTTCTGCCACGCCTCGCGCACTTCAACGACGATCTTGGCCTGGTCGCGCAGTATAGTCGCGGAGAGTTTGAACTGCGCCGCCAGCATCTGTCCACGGACATGATTGTAGAAGTACTGGACCTTCGAAGCGGTTTCACCGCCGCCCTGCATATCCAGCATAGCTTCGAGCTGCTGCAGAACCTTGAAACCGTGCAGAAGCTGGTCGCAGCGGGTCTGAATGTCATGGCGCTCGATGGCGTCAGCGGCACGTCGCAGGTCGCCGGCAAGGGTGTCGTGCAGGGCGATGACGAGGCCCACAACCGACGCGTGCTGGGTGGCGGCGCGCCGATAGGTCAGAGAGGCAGTTTGATAATTCGGATAGCTCATCAGCTGTTGCTCGTGGAGTTCGGGTTGAGAAGGGCCTGGATCTGTTTCAACTTCTGCGGCAACTGCTGGATAGCAATGTCCGCTGCGTTGTACTGCGCTGTGAGCAAAGTTTGCTGGGCGGAAAGATAGATTTCCAGCTGATTGGTCTGATCGGTCAGGTCGTTGTATTCCGCGCTCAGGCTCTGAAGATCGACGGTGAAGGCGCCCTGGGTCGGATCGGTAAACGTTGTGAGCGTGCCGTTTAATGACGCAGCGAATCCATTCAGTGCGGTGCCCTGGAAGAAGGTGTTGACCGCTGCGCTGTTCTGCTGAACGGCATTGGTAAGGGTTGCCGTGTTCAGGCTGAGCGTACCGTCCGTGTTGGTCGTAATGCCCAGTGAGGTAAGCGTCTGGTAGCTTCCGCTCCCGGCGCTAAAGTTCGTCGAGTTGAGCAGCGCGGTCTGCAGTGACTGGATGGCGCTGTCGGTCTGAAGGACGCCTGCTGTTTTGGTGGCTGCGTCGTACTTGAACTGCGAGTTTATATCCGCGATCAGTGTGTTGTAGGCCGTGACGAAGGTGCTGACGGCCGTCGTGATCGAGGTTGCATCCGCGGAGACAGAGACGGCGATCTCGGTGGAAGGCGCGGCGCCGGTGAGATTGAGGGTTACTCCGTCGAGTGCGCCGGAGACGGTGTTGGTCGCGCTGCTGATCGGCACGCCATCAATGGTGAGCGATGCATCTTTGCCAACGTTGGCGCGGGTGAAGGCGACCGAGCTGCTGTTGGCAACAGAAAAATCGCCTGCATTGCCAGAAGTTGTCGAGACGAGCGAAAGACGTGCCCCGTTGCTATCCGTGACCACGTTCGCGGTGACGCCGAGCGCCTGGCTGTTGATGGACGCCGCCAGCTGGTCAAGCGTGTTCACGCCACTGCCGACCGAGATGGTCGTGGTCGAGCCGCCTACGGTGAGATCGAAGCTGCCCGTCGGAAGCGTTGCCGAGCTGCTGGCTTCTGCGTCCGAGTACCAGGAGCCGGTAGAGGCAAGGTTATTGACGACGATCAGGTGATTGCTCGCCGGGGTGCCGGATGCCGCGTTTGCGGTGAGCACCGAGGTGTTCGAGCTGGTGGCGCTTGAGGAGCTGAGTGCGCCGGTCGGGCTCTGCAGTGCGTTGAGTGCGTCGACCACCGCGGAGGACTCGTCGGAGATCTTGTTGAGCGCCGTGGTCTGATCCGTCAAGGTCGATTGCTGTGCCTGCCAGGTGCGTTCGGGGGCCCGCTTGGCATAGAGGATGGTGTTGACGGCGGACGCGACATCGATACCGGTCGAGCCACCCAGCGCGGAAAGGACGGAGGTTAGCGTTGTGCTGGTTGAACTCATCCGGTTACTTCTCCTTCAATGTTCGCTGTGAAGAAGACGAGGCCGCATGGCCCCGCCTCTTCATCCGTGATTGATCGCCGTGTTCGTTGCTGAGGGAGCAGGCGGCCAATCTATGCACCGCCCGCCACTTGCTTTTACTGCAGGAGCTTCAGGACGGTCTGAGCCTGCTGGTTGGCCTGCTGCAGGGCGGAGATGCCGGTCTGCTGGAGGATGCTGTACTTGGTGTCGTTCGCAACCACCGAGCTGATGTCGGCCGAGGTGATGCTGCTGGACGCGCTGACCAGGTTTTGGCTCTCGTTGCTGGCTACCGTGGAGGCGGCCTGCAGTTGCTCAACCGTGGCGCCGAGCGTGCCGCGCTGGGCAGAAACAGTTGAAATCGCAGCGGTGATCGCGGTGAGCGCGGTCTGGGCACCCGCAGAGGTGGTCAGGTCCGAGCTGGCAAGTCCGAGGCTGGTGGTCGACAGCGCCGCAACCGCTGCGCCGATGGTGACCGTACCATTCGTCGTACCGTCCGAAGTGAAGGCCGAGACGGTCGAGCCGAACACCGCGGTGCCGTTGAAGTTGGTGGAGGTGCCGATGTTCCCGATCTGTGTCAGCAGGGCCTGAAACTCGGTGTTGATTGCGGCCGACTGCGAGGTGCTCAGACCGTTGCTCGAAGCCTCGGTCGCAAGCGTGACCGAACGGTTCAGGAGCGATGTGACCTGAGCGAGCGCGCCGTCTGCAGTCTGGAGCGAACCGACTGCGTTGGTTGCATTCAGCGAAGACTGGTTGAGCGCGGCAACGTTTGCATTCAAACCGTCTGAGATGGCGAGACCGGCGGCGTCGTCCGAACCGGAGTTGATGCGCGAACCCGAGGAAAGCTGCTGGAGGCTCTTGTTGGCGGCGGCGGTGGTGATCGCAAGCTGGTTGGTGGCCTGCAGAGCGGAGATGTTGTTGAGGATGCTGAGTGACATTGTGTGTTGCTCCTTATAGTTTTTTGACTTCGAAGTTTAGTTTTGCCACTACTGAGCATCGCTCGTTTGTAGCAGGTCATCTTGCTGCAGGACTTCTATCGACAGCACCTTCATTTGTGTTCAGTAGCACTCGCAGAAAACTTTGAAACTCTTGCAACGTGCCTAACCTTCTCATCTATCTCTCATGCCCAAGATCATGAAGCTCTTCTTTGAAAGTCTGAGAACACAATCGTTCGACTAGCTCTCTGTTAAGCACTTGCACCACCATAAAGATGAACTATAAGTTGCAGGTTGTTTGGCACCGCACGTGCAATTTTCAGGCGAGAATAGGACATATATATGAGCAAACGGCAGATCAATCGAGGAACGGCGCTTGGGGTGTTCCTCGCTATCTCGGGAGTCGTCGGAGGGATGACACTCGACGGCGGAAGCTTCCGCCAGATTCTGCAACCGACCGCGGCTATCATCGTTCTCATGGGTACTCTGGGCGCGATTCTGATTCAGTTCTCGCTCGCCATGGTGCTTGAAGCTGGACGACAGGTCCTGCGTACAACTTCAGAGGCAGAGCCGCTCCGCCGGGACAAAATCAATGAGCTTGTTACTATCTGCAATCAGGTTCATCGGCATGGCATCCTCAGTCTCGATCCAAAGCTGCATGAGATTGAGGATGACTTCCTGCGCAAAGCACTGACACTTGCGGTCGATGGTGTGCCCGCACATGAGTTGCGCGACACGCTTAGTGCAGACCTCGATCTGCTCGAAGAGGAAGAGGATGGGATCGTCCAGGTGCTTGAAGCAGCCGGAGGGTTTGCGCCAACGCTTGGTATCGTCGGCGCTGTCCTTGGCCTGATCCAGGTGATGCAGCGGATGAATAATGTTGCCGAGATCGGTAAGGGCATTGCCGTCGCCTTCGTCTCGACTCTGTACGGAATCGGCTTTGCGAACCTCTGTTTTCTGCCGCTCGCCGGCAAGCTTCGCCTTCACATGCGTCACCGGCAATCGCTTCGCTACCTGACGCTTGATGCTGTCGTCATGATGCGGGAGGGGGCTTCCGCAGGTTCCATGCGGCAGCGTCTCGCGATGCTGCGTCCAGAGCGTGTGGCCGCTTCGCAGGGACTACCGATCCCCGAGATGGCAACGCGATGAGGCAACGTCGCAGGGCGCGCACCATGGATGCATTGCCCTCTCATGAACGCTGGCTGTTGTCCTATGCCGACTTCGTGACCCTGCTCCTCGCAGTCTTTATCGTTTTGTTCGCGACGACCTGGAAGAACAGGCAATCCCTCAAGTCGGTCTCGACGGGAATCCACACCGGCTTCGACACCCTGGGTGTGTCGCCAGAGGAACATGACCCTCAGGCTGCACCGGTTCCTGCCCAGCCAGGAGCTGTGCCGCCGGCTCATGCATCGTTCAATACCGGTGCGCTCGCCAGCGAACTCAAAGGTGTTCTTGGCGATTCGATCCAGAAGCAGGAGATCGTGATGCAGCAAACCCCGGATGGTCTGATTATCAGCCTGCGGGAACTGGGTTTCTTCAACTCCGGCGAAGCGACCTTGCTTCCGGGGGCCGCTGACAAGTTGAAGCAAACCGCGCAAATTCTTACTCAGCACAAGCTGGAGGTTCGCGTCGAAGGACACTCCGATGACCAGCCCATCCACACCGCACTCTTCGCTTCCAACTGGGAGCTTTCGACGGCTCGTGCCACAAGCGTTGTGAATCTTCTGGTCGATGATGCCGGCTTCCCGCCGACCCGCATCTCGATCGCGGGATATGGTCCGTATCACCCGGTTGCCGATAACAGTACCGCGGCCGGGCGTCGCTCCAATCGTCGAGTCGACTTAGTAGTAATCTCGCCGCGCACCGCGGAAGAGCCACTTCATTAGAGCTTAGAGCTCAAACTGTCGTCATGAACTCCACTAACTACCCCGTCCCGGTCATCTCAAACGCCCTGTAGACCCGGTGGGTTACGTGGTCACGTGGTTACAGGGCTTGGTGGCTCATTCTGACTCTCTGTTGCCCGCTCGTACACGCTATGGGCTATGGCTGAGGCGGTGGGAGTCGAACCCACGTCCGAAACTACCTAGAACAGAGAGCTTTCATGCTTTTCCCAGGTTCATCTTTGTCTCGTCAGTGACCCTTAGAACGGGCGAAGACGAATCACCGACCAGCCTGATTGATCTCATCCATCCCGCTCAGACGGAGCAGTTAGGACCAGCCTACTGTGCGACGATCGGTACCGGCCCGTAGGCGAAGCTGGAGCGATCGGCAGTCTAACTAATTAGGCTGCAAGAGCGAACTGAGGTTCGGCACTTATAGTTTTGGGCGCGATTACGGGTGTACCCACCCCGGCATGCCTCTCTGCCGCAAGCAATCCCGTCGAAGCCGTGACGCCCCCATCTGGGGAACTAGGCACCAACATTGCATTGGCACTCAAAGAACTTCACCGATTATAACGCTAGGCGAACGCAAGGAGAACGGCGCCAATCGAGATCAGGCTGCCACCCGCAATCTTCATCGGCGTCAGCGACTCACCCAGAAACATCCACGCCAGCAGGATCACGATCACCACCGAAAGCTTGTCAACCGGCGCAACGCTCGACGCCGGCCCAAGCTGCAGCGCACGAAAGTAGCACAGCCACGAAAGCCCGGTCGCCACGCCGCTCAACACCAGGAACAGCCAGCTTCGCCGGCTGATGTCCGCCAGCGCATGGTGCTTCTCGAGGCCGATCGCAATCGCCCAGGTGAACACCAGGATCACGGTCGTCCGAATGGCGGTTGCCAGGTTCGAATCAATGCCGGCGATGCCGACCTTCGCGAGCAGCGCAGTCGCAGCGGCAAAGACGGCGGAGAGGAGTGCCCAGGGAAGCCAGGTCATAGGGAGATGCTACAGACAAAAGCGCCTTCATCGCGGGCGGCGACCACTTCGTGGGGTAAACCGCTGCGCGCGATTTCAGATTATTGGGTAGCGCAATGGTTCAGGCTTGCGCGCAGCGGTTCACCCCACGAAGTGGCGCCCGTCCGGCGTTAGGACGCACTTGCCGTTGCCTCTCGCTAAAGCGCCGCCTTCTCAAGGTCAACGCTCGTCCACTCGCCGCGTTCGATCTCTGTGCGTATCTGCGCCGGCGTTTGGCCCTTCTTGGTCTGTTGGTAGCTGAACACCGCTTCCTTCATGCAGGTCGAGCACGCTGCCCCATGCGTCCCCTCGAAGCAGGAGTGCAGGGAATTGTGCTGCATCTCGCGGTCGCAACGGCAGTAGCAGGGCTGCTGGTGCAGTACGTTCGGAATCTTCGCCGCCATCCGGTACGCCACCACCTGGTACTGGTGCGTGAAGTAAGGCCCGGTGAGCTGGTCACCCTGCATCACCGGCGGCAGCGGACGCGTCGGCGCGGAGGCGTTGTATGCCGGAATATCCTCAGCCGGATTGCTCCACTGCGCGGATGCGGCCAAAGCGACAAGACCTAGCGAAAGCAGACCCACAAGCTTTTTCATAGAAACATCATAAGCGTTTCACCGGTTCGGCGCTCGCGTGCGGCAATCCGGTTGGGCCTGCAAGCCACGGTTGGGAGAACCAGCAGCGAGCTGTGAAAGAAGTCGCCTGTAAGTCCAGGTTGGAGGTACTCTAATCTCGGATGAAGCTGCCTGCGCCGCCGGGCCGCCGGCCAATTGAACAACCGCGCAGCCGGGCAAGTCAGCCCTGGCGCCACGCGCACATCACAGGTAAGGATTCGCATGCACAGCTCCACGCCTGAATTGACCGACACCGGCCTCGACGTCCTTGACCTGGCGGACGACCTGTCGTTCAATCTGCGGCGGCTGCACACGCGCGATGTGATCTCCCAGATGGAGGGTCTGCGGCGGCTTACCCAGGCCTTCGTCGAGAGCCCGGATACGATTCTGCAGGTGCTGGTCGACTCAGCCGTTCAGCTCTGCGGAGCAGATAGTGCGGGCATCAGCCTCGAACGCAGCCGCCCCGGCGCGGCTGGATGCGCGGGGGACGCGAACGGCGATCTCGAGGCTTACGAGTGGGTGGCGACGTCGGGCGAATATGCCGGCTTTCTGAACGCGCGGTTGCCGCGGCACCCCAGCGCCTGCGGCACCTGTCTCGAGCGCGGAGCGCCGCAATTGTTTCGAGTGCGCAAGCAGTTCTTCGAAACTATGGGGATTGAGGCGGCGCTCGTGACTGATGGCATCCTGCTGCCCTGGCAGGTTGAAGAGATTCGCGGCACCATCTGGATCATGGCGCACCACCGGGCCGAAGCGTTCGATCGCGAGGACCTGCGCATGATGCAGCTGCTGTCCGACTTTGCCGCGATGGCCATGCGTCAGCAGCGGCTGCAGCGCCTGCTGCTCGAGAGCGCGTCGGCGGCCGCGGCGGCTGCGATGGCAAATCACCTCGCGCACGAGATCAACAACCCGCTGCAGAGTCTGACCAACCTGGTCTTTCTTGCCACCGAGACGGAGAGCCCGCTGTCGGCGAGACAGCTGGGGGAGCAGCTGCCGCCACCCCTGCTGCGGTTGTCGGACGAGGTGCAGCGGCTGCTCGCGCTCCCGAAAACGCACGATCGTCCGACGCCGAGTTCCTGAAACGAGATCCAGGCTTGATTTGCACCGGCGGTTCGTTGTCGCTGTGCTCCCGGCCGTGCGATCATTTTTTCAGGTAGTGTGGGAAGTTTTGAGGCTGATCAAACCGAGGGCAAAAAAAGGCGCCATGAACATCTCTGTTCATGGCGGGAGGCCAGTGACGCAACTTGTGTCAGCGCGAGAACCCAGCAGCTGAAAACCTTTGCAGGGAGCAACTTCTCACCCGCTAGAAAGACTGTACCACCACTTCCGCGTAGAAATCTACTTCAATTCATATTTTTATTTCAAAATCTGCGTTCGCGGAATTCAGCCGGCGATTGGCTTGTCCTTGGGCTGCTGCTTCCTGCATTCCGTTGCTTCAGGATTTCACCAGCACCGGACCACTAATGGTAGTGCGCTCGTCCAGTCTGGCTGCGTAGCGAAGATCCCGCGTGGTGAGAGCGCCAGCATCGTGGCTGACGAGCTCAAGCCGCACTTTGTTGAACCGAATGTCGATGACGTCCGGGTGGTGATCTAACTCCTCTGCGAGAAGGGCAGCCTGATTTACGAAGAGAATCGCGTCGGCGAAGGTGGAGAACGTCCAATCCCGCGCGAGCTTTCCGTCAGTGATCTCCCACTGGGGAATCACATTCAAGCTGGCCTGCAGGGCTTCCGTGCTGAGTGTTGCAATTCTCAATGTATGACCAGACCGGAGCGAGGACTTAAAACCGTCATTCAGATTGGATGGCCGAGAGGTCGTAGAGGGTTGCCGCCGGGAATGCCCTAGGATGAGGAGATGAGCAGATCTGGAACACTTGCGCTGCTGGTCTTCAGTTCCTGCACCGCGGCAGAAGCCATGGCGCAGCAGGCGCCGGTTTCGCCGGTCTCGGCACCCCGGGTGGAGGAACGGGTTTCGGTCACGGCCACGCGCTCGCCGGCGGCGGTGGGGGAGACGGCAAAGACGGTGTACCTGCTGGATAGCCGCGCGCTGCACCAGTATCCGGCGGTGACGCTCGATGAGGCGCTGCGCCAGCACGCGGGCTTCGAGCTGTTTCGCCGGTCGAGCGGACGGGTGCAGAATCCGACCAGCCAGGGGGTCTCGCTGCGTGGACTGGGTTCGACGGCCGCAAGCCGGACGCTGGTGCTCGAGAACGGTGCGCCGCTCAACGATCCGTTTGGCGGGTGGGTGCACTGGAACGAGAATCCCACACAGACGATTGAGGCCGTCACGCTGGTTTCGGGCGGAGGCTCGGACCTGTACGGGTCGAGCGCGCTGGGCGGGGTGATTGATGTTGTGCCGGGTGAGCCGGAGGCGACCCGGGTGGAGTTGAGCGGGAGCGGCGGCTCGCAGGAGACGGCGGATTACCAGGGGCTGGTGAGCGGGAACAGTAAGGCGAACCACGCAATGCTGGTCGGCGAGGTATTGCGCAGCGCGGGTTATGTGCAACTTGCGCCGGGACTTCTGGGCGCGGTCGACACGCGGTCGAACGTGCACAGCGAGGCCTTTCGCACGGAGCTGGCGCATGGCTTTCGCGATGGCTCGAGTGCGTTCCTGACGGGAAACGTGCTGAACGAAGCGCGCGGTAACGGGACTGTCCTGCAGAACAACGGGACCAGACTGTGGCGCTACCTCGGCGGCTACCGGACGCCCGAAGACCGGCGCGTGACGGGCCGGGTGCGGGTGTTCGGGGCGGATGAGGCGTATCGCCAGAGCTTCACTTCGATTGCGGCGGATCGCAGCTCGGAGGCGGTGACGCGGCTGCAGAAGGTGGAGGCGCAGGAGGTGGGCGCGACCGGGGATGCGACGGTGAAGTTTGGACCGTTCGCCGTGGTGGGTGGTGCCGACGTGCGTGATTTGCGGGCGCTCGATCATGAGAATCCGCAGGCCCGGGGGGCGGCGAACGGGCTGCAGGATACGTCGGCGCGGCAGCGGTTTATCGGTGGGTTTGGCGAGATCCTGGGGGCGAAGGGGCGGTGGTCGGGAGCGGCTTCGCTGCGGGCGGATCGCTCCTCGAATCTCGATGTGCTGCAGTTTGTGAAGACGCTGACGGGCCCGGTGACGACGACCCGGCCCGCGGACCGGACGGAGATTGTGCTGAGCCCGCGGGTAGGGCTGGTGCGGGGCTTCGACCGGGGGCTCAGCCTGCATGCGACGGGATTCCGGGCGTTCCGTACGCCGACCATGAATGAGCTTTACCGCAACGGGCAGGTGGGGCAGGAACTGACGCTGGCCAACGCGACGCTTGAATCCGAGCGGGCGACGGGCTGGGAGGTGGGCGGCGAGGCGGCACGGCTGCCGGGTGCGAGCCGGCTGACGGCGACCTATTTCTGGACCGAGATCAACCGGCCGGTGTCGGCGGTGCTGGTGTCGCAGACGGCGACAGCGGTGACGAACAAGCGGCAGAACCTGGGGCAGATTCGCAGCCAGGGGGTGGAGTTGGGGCTTCAGATTCGGCCAGAGAAGCGCGTTTCGGGCAGCCTGGGGTACCAGTTTGCCGCGGCGACGGTGACGAAGTTCTCGGCGCAGCCGGCGCTGGTAGGGAACTGGATTCCCGATGTACCGCGCGAGTCGGTGACCGGGCAGGTGCGGGTGCGGAGCGAGCGGTTGGGTGCGTTTACGCTGGCGGCGCGCGGGGCGGGACGGGTGTATGACAACTCGGGCAATACGCTGGTGCTTGCCAAGTTCTTCCAGCTGGACCTCTCCGGGGAGCGCCGGATTGGGAGGCGGGCCGAGGTTTTCTTTACGGCAGAGAACCTGACGGACCGGCGGCAGGAGGTGGGGCGGACGCCGCTGCTGACCCTGGGGACGCCGATCTTTGCGATGGCCGGGTTGCGGTTTCGGGTGGGTGGAGTGGCGCCCTAGTTGACCGGGGAGGGGGTGCCCCCCTCCCCGGTCGTTGTTGCGCAAGATATTCAAAGCATTCGACTTAGGCTTTGATGGCGAATTAGTTAACCCCTGGGCTTGTGGTAATGGGTGGGCGGGTTGGTTTTTCAGCTGGTAGTCAATAGTTGATAGCTGTGAGTTAAGGCAGAAGCGAATTGCGTCGCCTGGCTGCGGAATGGCAAAAGGGCGGGTGGTAGACTTTGGCAGCACATGTTTGGCGATGGAGTTCGCCAGAACTGCAGAGGGCGTTCGGCCGCTGCTGATGACTCCTACATCCTGTAGGAGGTTTTGTGCCTCGTTTCGTTATCAATTATTTGCTGCGCTGGGTGCCGCTCGCGGTGCTGGTTGGCGTGCTGGGCGGGACCGCTTCGGCGGTGCTGCTGGTTTCGCTGGCCTTCGCGACTGTTGTGCGGGAGGCACATCCGTGGCTGATCGGGTTGCTGCCGCTGGGTGGGCTGGCGGTCGGGCTGATGTACCACTTATTCGGTAAAGCGGTGGAGCGCGGGAACAACCTGGTACTCGACGAGGTGTACTCGGAGGTGGAAGAGCCGCGGCGGGCGATTCCGGCGCGCATGACCCCGTTGATCCTGGTGGGTACCTTTCTGACGCACCTGTTTGGCGGGTCGGCGGGCCGGGAGGGGACGGCGATCCAGATGGGGGCGTCGCTGGCGGATCAGCTGGCGGCGCCTTTCCGGCTGGGCTGGAAGGACCGCAGACTGCTGCTGATGGCGGGGATCAGCGCGGGGTTTGGGTCGGTGTTCGGGACGCCGCTGGCTGGAGCGGTGTTCGGGGTGGAGGTGCTGGCGATGGGTGAGGTGACGCTTGAAGCGGCGCTGCCTTGCCTGATCGCGGCCCTGGTGGGTGATGCCGTGACACGAATGTTGAGGATTCACCATACGAGTTATGTCGTTGACAGGCTGCCACATGCGCCCTTTAGCTGGATCGGCTATACCGTTCTGGCGGGAGCGGTGTTCGGGCTGGCGGCGGCGGGATTCGTCTGGACGACGCATGCGCTTTCGCGGGCGTTCAAGCGGCAGTTCGAGTTTGCGCCGCTGCGACCCTTTGCAGGCGGCGTGGTGGTGGCGCTGGCGGTGGTGGCGGTGGGCTCGACGAAGTATATAGGGCTCGGGCTGCCGGTGATCCAGGCGGCGTTCTCCGGGCGGCAACCGTGGTGGGACTGGGTGGCGAAGATTGGGTTCACCGCCGTCACGTTAGGGGCCGGGTTCAAGGGCGGGGAGGTGACCCCGTTGTTTTACATTGGCGCGACGCTGGGGAACGCGCTGGCGTGGGTGATGCCGCTGCCGCCGGGCCTGCTGGCGGGGATGGGGTTCGTGGCCGTGTTTGCGGGCGCGGCCAATACGCCGGTGGCGTCGACGGTGATGGCGTTTGAGCTGTTTGGCTGGGAGGTCGGGCTGTTTTCGGCGGTGGCTTGCTTGTTCAGCTACCTGTTTTCCGGGCCGGCGGGGATTTATACGTCACAGCGGGTGGGGGTGGGGCGGTTTTTGCGGCGGTGAGGTGTGGGGGGGTGGTTGTTGTGCGTTATTTGGAGTTGTCAGTTCTCAGTTGTCAGTTCTCAGTTTTCAGTTCTCAGTTGTCAGTTCTCAGTTCTCAGTTGTCAGTTCTCAGTTCTCAGTGCCCGTGCCCATGATGGTGGTCGGGTTTTTGTTCCCTATCTCTATTATATGGAAGTGGGTGGGGTAACTATGTCAGGTTTGTTTGATTTCTAAAACTCTTAGATTGTTCATGATACGGAGAATAGTTGAAGCTGGAGGGCTTGACAAGCTTCTTGGTGAGTCGGGGTTTGGTCGCGTGATTGTTGATGGGGGTTGGCTGACCGTTTCTTGGGTTTAGTTGCAGCGTTGCCAGCCGTAGGCAGGGGGGCGGGTGGTGTCGGTGTAGGTGGAGTTTCCCTGGGCGTCACACCATTTGTAGGAGACGGTTTTGTCGCCGGCGTGGGCGGCGGTGCCCATGGCGGCGTCGTGGCGAGCCTGCTCGCTGGCGGCGGCGGCGTTCATGCTGGCGGCGCCGGTGCGGTTGATGTTGTCGACAGCTCCGGCGGCGACGGCGCCGAGGCGCTGGGAGTTGCGCTGGCCGTCGGCGAGGATGGCGGCGCGGGTGCGGTCACCCTGCTGGTCGCTGGCGTTGCGGGCGTTTGCGGCGAGTTGCTGGTCGCGCTGCTGCCAGGCGGGGAGGGGCGTGAGGTTGAGGTTGGCGGCGATGGTTTCGACGACGTGATCGATCTGGCCGGCGGGGGCGGAGACAAGTTTGAGTTGGGTGACGCTGTTGCTGCCGTATCCGGGCATGACGAAGCGCTGGGTGACGGCGATGATGTATTCCTCGGTGGGCTGACCGGTGGAGGAGGTGTAGGTGAGGTGGACGCGGCCGGTGTCTCCTGAGACGTGGAAACGGCCGTCGAAGTGGGTCATGCCGAGGACGAGGGCTTCGGTGCCAGGGATGGGTTCGGGGGCGTCGGCGTGCAGGCGCGGGGCGATGGCGGGAACGATGTAGCGCGAGAGCAGGGTGGTGGTGGGCTGGACCTGGGCGATGACGCCGCACTGATTGAAGCCCTGCATGGGGTGGTCGGTGGTGAAGAAGGGGATGAGTTGCTGGATGGTGATGGAGCCGTCGGGGCTCTGGGCGCGGAAGTGGGGGAAGGCGTCGCCGGGCGAGCAGGAGACGTTGCGGTCGATGGCTCCCTCGAAGCGCCAGCCGGCGGGAATCTGGGCGGTCATGGCGGGCATGCCGAGAGATTCGTCACGTAGGGTGACGAGCTGGCGGGAGGGCTGCGTGGCCGGGGCGAACGAGGCGAGGGTCAGGGCCGCGGGAGGTTCCGGGACGCGTCGGGAGCCGGATTCCGAAGGACGGAACTGGCGGAGGATGGCGGCGGTAAGGTGCCGATCCTGGCCTGCCTCGTAGCGACCGTAAAGGATGCTGCCGATGCCGATGAGCGTAAAGCAGAGGGCCGTGGTGATGATGGTGTGACGCTGAACCGGGTTGATCTCGTTCATCTGTTGGGGAGCTCCGAGCGGCGGGGATGGCCGATGATAGCGCGGAGGCGGGAAAAGTTGGGGTGGCGTGAGCGGGCGTGAAGGGGCAACAAGGAAAAACCCCCTGGGCACCGTGTAAAAAAGCGGTGCGGCGGGGGCTGGTTGGCAGAAGGCTGGAAGTTATGCGATGGCGGGGATGTCGACCTTGACCTTGGGGGCGGCGCGCTTTTCACCGCGTTTGGCACGCGGGACGTAGTGAACCGAGGGCCAGTGCTGGTCGGGCACCCATTTGCCGGAGACCAGGCGGGCGCCGATGGTCTGGCCGCACAGGTTGCAGACCTGCGGGAGCCACTGGGCGCGTTCGTTGTTTTTGATGAGCGCTTCGACGGTCTCCTCGGTGAAGAGGCCGGTGCAGGGTTTTGCGGGAATCGGCATGACTGGATCCTTTGCTAGAGAGTCGGCTCAGTGGAGGAGCATTTCTCCCGTGGTGCGAGCCTGCGAACACTCATGAAGGATACAGATTTTGGTAGCTCTTGTCTGTGCCGGGCAGGACGGAGGGTGGGGCGTCAGTTGGGTTGGGCGGGGGACGCGGCGTCGAGAGCGCGGTTAAGGGCGAGGACGTTGACGCGGGGTTCGCCGAGGAAACCGAGCTGGCGGGGGCTGGTGTGGGCGGCGATGAGGGACCGGAGGGCGGACTCGGAGAGGTGGCGCTGGGCGGCGAGGCGCGGGACCTGGAAGTCGGCGGCGGCGGGGGAGATGTCGGGATCGAGGCCGGAGGCGGAGGTGGTGACGAGGTCGATGGGGGCGCCGGGACCTTCGGTCTGGGCGGCGATGCGGTCGGCGAGGGCCTTGCTGGTGGGCCCGAGGTTGGAGCCGCCGGAGCTTGTGGCGTCGTAGCCGGTGCCGGCGGCGGAGGGCCGGGAGTGAAACCAGGTGGGGCCGGTGAAGGGCTGGCCGAGGAGGCGGGAGCCGATGAGTTCGTGCTGCGGGTTGTAGAGGAGCGAGCCAGCGGCCTGACGGGGGAAGATAACGTGGGCGACGGCGGTGATAGCTAGTGGGTAGCCGATGCCGAGGACGATGGCGGTGATGACGGTGTAGAGGAGGGCGGTGATGGTCTGGTTTTTCATGTTTTCTTTCGGAGAACGACTGCAAGTGCGCCCTGACGCCGGGCGGGCGGTGCTTCGGGCTGGGTTGGACGGCTTCGCCGTGAACGCTAGGCGAGGTGGGCGGCGGTAATGGCGAGGTCGATGATCTTGATGCCGGCGAAGGGGACGATGAGGCCTCCGACGCCGTAGATCAGCAGGTTGCGCTGGAGCAGGGCGGCGGCGGAGAGGGCGCGGTAGCCAACTCCACGTAAGGCTAGAGGGATAAGCGCGATGATAATAAGCGCATTGAAGATAACGGCGGAGAGGATGGCGGATTCGGGCGAGTGGAGGTGCATGATGTTGAGCGCGTTGAGCACTGGGAAGACGCCGGCGAACATGGCGGGGATGATGGCGAAGTACTTGGCGACGTCGTTCGAGATGGAGAAGGTCGTGAGTGCGCCGCGGGTCATGAGGAGCTGTTTGCCGATGGCGACGATCTCGATGAGCTTGGTGGGGTTGGAGTCGAGGTCGACCATGTTGCCGGCTTCCTTGGCGGCCTGGGTGCCGGAGTTCATGGCGACGCCTACGTCGGCCTGGGCGAGGGCGGGAGCGTCGTTGGTTCCGTCGCCGGTCATGGCGACGAGTTTGCCTTCGGCCTGCTCGCGGCGGATGAGGTCCATCTTGTCCTTGGGTTTGGCCTCGGCGAGGAAGTCGTCGACGCCGGCCTCGCGGGCGATGGCGGCGGCGGTGAGGGGGTTGTCGCCGGTGATCATGACGGTGCGGATGCCCATGGCGCGGAGCTGGTCGAAGCGCTCGCGCATGCCGCCCTTGACCACGTCCTTGAGGTGGATGACGCCGAGGGCGCGGCCATTTTCTGCGACAACGAGCGGGGTTCCACCGGAGCGGGCGACGGTTTCGACGTCGGCGCGGACTTCGGGGGGGAGCTCGGAGCCGTACTGGCGGATGTAGGCGGCGATGGCGTCGACAGCGCCTTTGCGGATGCTGCGGGCGGGTTCGCTCCCGGTGCCGGGCATGTCGAGGCCGGACATGCGGGTGGTGGCGGAGAAGGGGATGAAGTCGGCGTTGAGCTGGGCGAGTTCGCGTCCGCGGAGGCCGTAGCGTTCCTTGGCGAGGACGACGATGGAGCGGCCTTCGGGGGTTTCGTCGGGAAGCGAGCTGAGCTGGGCGGCGTCGGCAAGCTGTCCGGAGGAGACGCCGGGTGCGGGGAGGAACTCGGCGGCCTGGCGATTGCCGATGGTGATGGTGCCGGTCTTATCGAGGAGGAGGGTGTTGACGTCGCCGGCGGCCTCGACGGCGCGGCCGGAGGTGGCGAGGACGTTGTGCTGGACGAGGCGATCCATGCCGGCGATGCCGATGGCGGAGAGCAGGCCGCCGATCGTGGTCGGGATGAGGCAGACGAGCAGCGAGATGAGGACGAAGACGGTCTGCGGCGCGCCGGAATACATGGCGAAGGGCTGGAGGGTGACGACGGCGAGCAGGAAGATGATGGTGAGGCCGGCGAGGAGGATGTTGAGGGCGATCTCGTTTGGGGTCTTCTGGCGTTCCGCGCCTTCGACGAGGGCGATCATGCGATCGAGGAAGGTTTCGCCGGGGTTGGAGGTGATGCGGATGCGGATCATGTCGGAGAGGACGCGGGTGCCGCCGGTGACGGCGGAGCGGTCTCCGCCGGCTTCGCGGATGACGGGTGCGGACTCGCCGGTGATGGCCGATTCGTCGACCGAGGCGACGCCGTAGATGATTTCGCCGTCGCCGGGGATCATCTGGTTGGCGACGACCTGGACGATGTCGCCGGCGCGGAGCTGAGCGGAGGCGATCTCTTCGAGCTGCTCGGATTTGGTGAGGCGGTAGGCGATGGTGTCGGACTTGGCGCGGCGGAGGGCGTCGGCCTGGGCCTTGCCGCGGCCTTCGGCCATGGCCTCCGCGAAGTTGGCAAAGAGAACGGTGAACCAGAGCCAGAGGGTGATCTGGAGGTCGAAGGAGAAGTGGCCGCGATGCTGGAGGCGGTCGGTGAAGAGAAGCAGCGTGGTGAGGACGCTGCCGACTTCGACGACGAACATGACGGGGTTCCTGGCCATGGTGCGCGGCGAGAGTTTGACGAGGGCGTCGAGGCCGGCGCGGCGGATGATGGCGGCGTTGAAGAGAGACTGGCGTTGGCGGTTGTTGGTAGCAGCGGCGGACATGGGGGTTCCTGTTCTGAGTGCGGGCTTTCTGTGGACGGGCTTTCTGAGTACGGCGCGGTGTTCTGCGAGCGAGCGTTTGCGCATGGCGCTTAGAAGGTCTGGCCGGCGCGCATCAGGAGGTGTTCGAGCACAGGGCCGAGCGCGAGCGCAGGGAAGAAGGTGAGTGCGCCAACGATGACGATGACCCCGGTGAGCAGCGTGGTGAAGAGCGGTGTGGTGACGGGGAAGGTGCCGGCGGTGGCGGGAATGGACTTTTTCTGGACGAGGTTGCCGGCGATGGCGAGCATGGGGATGAGCATCAGGAAGCGTCCGATGAACATGGCGACGCCGAGCGAGAGGTTGTACCAGTTGGTGTTGGCGGAGAGGCCGGCGAAGGCGGAGCCGTTGTTGCCGGTGGCGGAGGTGTAGGCGTACAGGATCTCCGAAAGGCCGTGTGGACCGTGATTGGTGAGGGCCGAGGTTCCGAACGTGGGTGAAAGGACGGCAACGGCCGAGAAGCCGAGGATGACGAGCGGGAAGATGAGCAGGTAGAGCATGGCCATCTGGATGTCGTAGGACTCGATCTTCTTGCCGAGGTATTCGGGAGTGCGTCCGACCATGAGGCCGGCGATGAAGACCGAGAGAATGACGAAGATGAGCATGCCATACATGCCGGCGCCGACACCGCCGAAGACGATTTCCCCGAGCAGAATATTGACTAGTGGAACCATGCCGCCGAGCGGGGTGAAGGAGTCGTGCATGGCGTTGACGGCGCCGCAGGAGGCATCGGTGGTGACGGTGGCGAAGAGCGCAGATTCGGCGATGCCGAAGCGGGTTTCTTTGCCCTCCATGTTGCCGACCGACTGGGTGACGTTGTGGAGCATGGGGCTGGGCTGGGCTTCAGCGTAGTAGCAGGTGAAGACGCCGGCCAGCCAGAGAACGGACATGGCGGAGAAGACGGCCCAGCCGTGTTTCGGGGAGCCGGTCATCTTTCCGAGGGTGACGGTGAGGCCCGCGGGAATGAGGAAGATAGAGAGCAGTTGGAGGAAGTTGGTGAGGGGTGTGGGGTTCTCGAAGGGATGGGCAGAGTTGGCATTGAAGAAGCCACCGCCGTTGGTGCCGAGCATCTTGATGGCTTCCTGCGAGGCAACGGGGCCCTGGGCGATCGTCTGGGTTGTAACGGTGGTAGTTACGGGCTTACCGTCTGTGCCGGTCGTGGTTACGGATTGCGGTTCAATGAGTTTCGCGGTGTCGTATGGGCGGAAGTTCTGTACGACTCCCTGGGACACGAGGGCGAGGGCGAAGACGGCGGAGATGGGGAGCAGAACCCAGAGGGTGCCGCGGGTGAGATCGACCCAGAAGTTGCCGAGGGTCTTCATCTCCTTGCGGGCGATGCCGCGGATGAAGGCGATGGCAAGCGCGAGGCCGACGGCGGCAGACCAGAAGTTATGCGTGGCGAGGCCGAGCATCTGGGTGAGGTAGCTCATGGTGGTTTCGGGCGTGTAGGCCTGCCAGTTGGTGTTGGTGGTGAAGGAGATGGCGGTCGACCAGGCCAGGGCGGGCGTGACGGCGGCAAGGTGCTGCGGATTGAGCGGGAGCAAAGCCTGCAGGCGCTCGACGGCGTAGGTGAGCAGCATGGTAGCGGCGCTGAAGACGAGCATCGACGAGAGGTATTCAGTCCAGCGCATCTCTTCGTCCGGCTTGATGCGGGTGAGCTTATAGAGCAGGTTTTCGCAGGGGACGAGGATGACGTCGAGCCAGGTGCGGCGGCGCTCGAAGACGAGGGCCATGTAGGTGCCGATGGGTTTTGCGAGGGCTGCGGTGATGAGGAAGAACAGGCCAATCTGCAGCCATCCGTTGGTGGTCATTGGAGCATCTCCTGGTGCGGGTGTTGCTTGTAACAGAGTTAGAACTTTTCCGGGCGGAGCAGGGCGTACACGAGGTAGGCCAGAAGGAAGGCGGAGAGTGTGAGGAGGAGGATGTTTTCAATCATGAGTCTTCCTGACTTTCAGGCGGTCGCAGGCGGTGACGTACGCGAGCGCGGTGGCGAAGCATGCGAAGGTTGCTAGGACGAGCAGGGCATCTTGCATCGGGGTTATCTCCTGTAAAGAAAGTCGGTTACCAGTTGCCTTGCTTCATGCCCCAGGAGTAGATGAGTCCGAGGGTCGCGGTGCTTTGCGCGTTGCTGAGGACGTTTGGCTGGTCAGTGAGGAAGAAGCGCTGGTTCGAGAAGTCGCGACGGTATTCGAAGCGGGTGAGGAAGCCGGGTTCGAAGTTGTGGTCGAGGGTGAAGGTGGTCTCTTTGAGGGCCTGGGTCCTGCCACTGAAGAGGCCGCCGCGGTCGGAGAGATACTCGGCGCGGGCGGCAGCGGCCCAGTTGTGGGGCAGGGCGTAGCGCGCGTATGCGGCTCCGGCAGTGACATGGGCGGGAGCAGATTGCTGCTCGTTGCGATTGATGACGTAGTCCGCTTCTCCGACGAGGGTCAGTTTCGCGTTGGGCGTCCAGGTGGCGTAGGTATCGAAGATATGTTCGCGGCCGTTGGGTGCGGGGGTGATGCTGGTGGTGGGCAGGCCAGGCTGGGTGGGGCTGGTGGGCTGGCCGGGATTGAGCGTGGCAAGGACATCGCGCTGCTCCTGGCCGAAGTAATAGTTGATGTTCCAGGTGAGTGTCTTCGCGGGCTTGAGGGTGAAGAGGAAGGCCTGGGATTTGAAGCCGTTGAAGTCTTCGGTCTGCTGGGCCCCGTTGACAAGCCAGTAGGCGACGTTCAGCTTCGGGGTGACGTTGTAGTTGGTGCGGAAGCCCATGTGGTAAAAGGGCAGAAAGTTGAACAAATAAGAGCGAGAGTAATTGAGCTGGTCTTTGGTGTAGTTGCCTTCAACGCCGAGCGCGCTGGCGAACTTGCCGAAGTCGACGTTGAGGCCGGTACCGATGGGGGCGAGGTAGCTGCCGTAGGCCTGAAAGAGGTTGCGCCAGACCTGCGGGCGCTGCTCGTTGGCGGATGAGCCCTGGAGAGTTTCGGTGGCCTGTCCGAACTGGAGGTCGAGCCGTCCGCCGAAGCGCTGGCCGGATTCGGCGACGGGCAGATGCTCGACAACGATGTTTGCCTGGTTGAGGCTGAAGCTGTTGCTCGAGACGTCATAGGCGCGGAGCAGGTTGACGCGGCCTTGCGGCTGGTTGAAGTTGTATTCGTAGTAGCCGTCGATGGCGAAGTTGAGGGTGGTGCCGCGGAAGAATTTGAGAGTGGTCTGATCGGCTTCGGTGAGTACCGGGGCGGGTGCGGCAACGACGGCGACAGGAGCGGCGGCTGGCTTGACGGAATTAGCTGATGCCTCTTCGGCCTCGAGGGTGTTGAGGCGCTGGGCGATGGCTTTGAGCTGTTCGCGCAGTTCCTGAATTTCGGCCTGGTGAGTCTGGGGAGTGGGGCTGGGAGCATCGGTGGCCTGGCCCGACGCTGCCTGGAGGGAAGCTCCAACGAGGACGCACATCAAAAGCGGTTTCATTCCTACCTCGAGATCGATTGTTGCTCTCAGGGTAGTAAGAAATCCGTAGGGAAGGCGTTAAGAAGTTGTAAGTGGAGGCCTATTTGGCGGAGCGGAAGCGGTAGCCGACCCAGGGTTCGGATTCGATGGGGCTGGGTTCGCCGGGGTTGTCGATCTTCTTTCGGAGCTGCGCGATGAGGACGCGGAGGTATTCGGGCTGGTGCTCGCCTGCGGGGCCCCAGATGGTGCGGAGGATGGTCTTGTGGGTGAGGACGCGGCCGGCGTTCTGCATGAGTAACAGAAGAAGATCAAATTCCTTCGGGGTGAGGTGGAGCTCTTCGCCACGCACGGTGACGCGATGGGCCTCCGTGTCGATCGTGAAGTTGCCTTCGGTGATCTGAGTGGCGATGGATGCGGTTTCAGGCCGGGTGCGGAGCTGAACGCGGATGCGGGCGAGGAGTTCGGGGGTAGAGAAGGGCTTGGTGAGGTAGTCGTTGGCGCCGGCGTCGAGGGCGTCGACCTTGGTGGCGTCCTGCTCGCGGACGGAGAGGACGATGATGGGGGTTTGCGCCTGCTGGCGGATGGCACGGGTGAGCTCAACGCCGTCCATGAGGGGCATGGAGAGGTCGGTGATGATGAGGTCGGGGTGGAAGGTTTCGAAGGTGCGCAGGGCTTCGAGGCCGTCAGCGGCGATGGCGACGAGGTAGTGATGGCTTTCGAGCGAGGCGCGCAGGACGCGGGTGATCTGGCGTTCGTCGTCGACGATGAGGATGCGGGTGGGCATTCGTTCTCTCTGGAAGAAGCTTAGAGCATGTGCGCCCTCGTCGCGGGCGACGATCACTTCGTGGAGGATGGACGCTTCGCGTGCCTATTGCTTTTCCTGGGTGATGATGTGCAGGTCGACGTGAGGGGCGGCGGAGACGAAGCGTGAGATTTCGCGAAAGTAAAGGTACTTCTTGAGGCCGGTGAGGGCGGAGCGGCCGAAGATGACCTGGGTGATCTTGTGTTCGACGGCGAAGGCGGCGGAGGCAGCGGCGACGCTCGAGCCTTTGAGGTGGCAGAGGGTGGCCCCGAGGTTCGCGGCGAAGTCGAAGTTGTCAGCGAGCACGCGCGTGGCGTCTGCGGTGATGTCGGCTTCGGTGTCGAGGTGCAGGATGAAGAATTCCGCGCTGAGGGCCTGGGCGAGACGTGCGCCGCGGGCGATGAGGTCACGCGCGGCGGGGGTGTTGCCGATGCAGACGGCGACTTTTTCGGAGATGGTCCAGTGCGCGCCGAGCTGTTTTTGTTTGACGTAGTCGTCGAGCGTGCGGTCGACGGCGCGGGTGACGCGTTGAAGGGCCATCTCACGCAGGGCGATGAGGTTGCCGCGGCGGAAGAAGTTAGCGAGGGCACGTTCGACGCGCTCCTGAGGGTAGATGTCGCCGCGGCGCATTCGGGTGGCGAGGGCCTCGGGGGTGAGGTCGGACATGACGATCTCGTCGGCGCGGTCGAGCACCCAGTCGGGAACGGTTTCGCGGACAGTGATGCCGGTGAGCGACTGGACGCGCGGGGTGACGGATTCGAGGTGCTGGATGTTGAGGGTTGAGACGACATCGATGTTGGCGTCGAGCAGGGCGAAGATATCTTCGTAGCGCTTGTGGTTGCGGCTGCCTTCGATGTTCGTGTGGGCGAGTTCATCGATGAGGGCGACCTGTGGGCGGCGTGCGAGGATGGCGTCGAGATCCATCTCGGAGAAGAGGGTGCCCTTGTAGTCGATGGAGCGCTGGGGGATGAGTTCGAGTCTGGCGGCGACATCCGAGGTGCCTGCACGGCCATGGGTTTCAACGACGCCGATGACGACATCTTCGCCGCGACCGGCACGGCGGATGCCTTCAGACAGCATGGAGAAGGTCTTGCCTACGCCGGGGGCGTAGCCGAGGAAGACCTTGAGGCGACCGCGCTGGGGCTCGGCAGACTCGGCTTTGCGGAGCCAGTCTTCCGGGGATTTGCGGGGCGGGGTCGGTGAACTCATAGGAGGCGGGTGGCGCGGTGCACGTAGAATCTGGGGGTGAATTCGAAACGCATTATCGAGGCGATGCGGTGGCTTTCGTCGGGAGTGATCCTGGCGGCAATTGTAGCCTTTGACCGGTTGGTGCTCCATGCAAACCCGTCGACCGCGGCGCTGACGCTGTTATTGCTGATCCTGTTTATCGCGGCGAACTGGGGTCTGCGCTTTGCGATTGTGACGTCGATTGTAGCGACGCTGGCATACAACTTTTTCTTCCTGCCACCGATTGGCACGTTCACGATTTCCGATCCGGAGAACCTGCTGGCTCTGGTGGTCTTTCTGATCACAGCGGTGTTTGCGAGCCGTTCTTCGGACCGGATTCGCGAGGAGTCGCTCGAGGCGAAGCGCCGGCAGGAAGAGCTCGAGGTGCTGTATCGGCTGAGCCGCGCGCTGCTGCAAACCGATGAACTGGTGTACCTGACGAACTCGATTCCGACCTCCGTGGGGCAGGCTTCGGGGGCGCGGGCGGTGCTGTTTTACCTGCTGGATGGCGACCGGGTCTATCGCTCGGGCGCGGAGTGGCCGGTGCAGCTGGGAACGGGCGAGTTGAAGGAGATTGCACATCATCCGGGGTCGACAGCGCTGGCGTTTGGCGAGGGCGGCGAGCCGGAGGCGATTGTGCCGCTTCGTTCTGGAGTGAAGCCGCGCGGGGCGCTGATTATTCGCGGGGTGCAGCTGTCACTGCAGACGCTTGATGCGATTGGCGGCCTGGTGTCTGTTTCGCTGGACAGGGCGCAGGCGGTGGCTGAGGTGACGCGGGCGGAGGCTGGGAAGGAGAGCGAGCGGCTGCGCGGATTGATGCTCGACTCAATTACCCATGAGCTGCGGACGCCGTTGACATCGATCAAAGGGGCGGTGAGTGCGCTGCTTTCTGCGGAGGGGAGCGGTGAGCATTCGCGAGACTTTTCGCACGAGATGCTGACGGTGATCGACGAGGAGAGCGACCGGTTGAACCGGCTGGTGGCGCAGGCGGTCGAGATGGCGCAGCTCGATACGCAGGAGGTGCGGATGAGCTTCGGGGCTCACCCGTTGGGTGAGTTGATCCGCGAGGCGAGGGAAGCGGCGCACACGGTGCTGATGGGGCACGAGGTATCGGTGCGCCTGCCGGAGACGCTGCCGGGAGTGGTGGCCGATCCGGTGTGGGTGGAGAAGCTGGTCGCGAATCTACTGGAGAATGCGGCCAAGTATTCGGCCGCAGGGGCGCCGATCTTCGTGAGCGCGGAGCAGCGCGGCGGCTTTATTGCGGTCAGTGTTGCGGACCGCGGCGTGGGGATTGACGGGATGGAGCAGTCGCTGATCTTCGACAAGTTTTATCGTGCGCGAAACCGGTCGAAGGCGACGTCGGGAACGGGGATGGGGCTGGCGATCTCGAAGGCGATCGTCGAGACGCACGGGGGGACGATCTCGGTGACGAGTCAGCTGGGGAAGGGGTCGGTGTTCACCTTCACGCTGCGGGCCGACGGCGCCTCCGAGTAAGCTGGTGTGATGGGTACTTTTATGCCAGTGACCGCGCTGTCGACGGAGCAGTTCCAGAGAATTGCGAAGGCGGTGTCTGACCCGAACCGGCTGGAGATGATGAGATTGATCTTCGCGCAACCGGAGGTGACGTGCGGCTGCGTGGCGGGCGCGATGCCGATTACGGCTGCGACTGCCTCGCACCACCTGAAGGAACTCGAGGTGGCCGAGTTGATCGCGGTGGAGAAGTGCGGGCGGTTCCGGAAGCTGACGCCCCGGCGGGATGTGTGGAAGGCTTATCTGGCTGAGTTGCGCGAGATCTGAAAGCAAAAGCGTCCTGCCGCGGGACGCCCCCACGAAGTGGTCGCCGCCCGCGATCAGGGCACGTTTATTGCGATCAGGTCGATCAGGTCGACCTCGAGGCCGCCGTATTGCGGGTGCTTGTTTTCGCGGAAGCGGAAGACTGCGTCTATTTTGGAGCCGGTGGTAAGGGCGAGTGGCTCGATGCGGTCGGCCCACGATTGCTTGCCGGTGCGGCTCCAGCCCATGGCATTGATGCGACCGGCGAGCGGGATGCAGATGTGTTTTTCCTTGATGATGCGCGGGTTCCCGCAGACGGCGAGGCCCCGAGCGAGCAGCACGGGTTCGGGGTTGGCCATGCCGAAGGGGGCGAGGCGGTCGAGCCATGCGAGCAGGTCGTGGGTGAGGTCGTCGGGGTGAACTTCGACGTCGATTTCGAGCTCCGGGATGAGGAGCTCCGGGACAAGGGTCTGAAGCGCGAGGGCGGTGCGCAACTGGGCAAGGCAGCCGGTGGGGAGCGAGAAACCGACGGCGTGGGCGTGGCCTCCGAAGCGGTTAAAAAGCGGGGCGGCGTCGTGCGCGGTGGTGATGGCGTCGAGCAGGTGAAAGCCGGGGATGGAGCGGCCGGAACCGTGGGCTTCCTGTTCATCCGACGTGAGGACGAAAGCGGGGCGGTTGGTGCGCTCGACGACGCGCGAGGCGAGGATGCCGAGGACGCCGCGATGCCACTCGGGGTGGTCGAGGATGATGCATTGCGCTGGGTAGGCGCCGGCGTGATCCCGCAGGGTGAGCAGCTGCAATTCGATGGCGTCAAGGGCGGCGGCTTCGGAGGCGCGGCGGTCGGTGTTGAGGTCGTCCAGCTTCTGCGCAAGCGTTTGCGCGAGCGCGGCGTCGCGGGTCAGGAAGAGTTCGACGACGTCGGAGGCGATGTCCATCCGGCCGGCGGCGTTGATGCGTGGCGCGAGGCGGAATCCGACCTCGGTGGCGGTGGGAGGTAGGTCGAGAGCGAGTTTGGCGACCTGCATGAGGGCACGGAGCCCGGGCTGAATGGGGTTGGCGAGCGCGCGCAGGCCGAGCCAGGCGATAGCACGGTTTTCTCCGGTGAGCGCGACGGAGTCGGCGATGGTGGCGATGGCGACGAGCTTGAGGAAGCTGGGGAGGATGACCGCCTTGAGTCGCTGCCGCTCGGCATCCGTAGACGCGTGGGCGGCAAGCAGTGCGTGCGCGAGTTTGAAGGCGACCCCGGCGCCGCAGAGGTCTTTGTTGGGGTAGGGGCAGCCGGGTTGGGCGGGATTGATGACGGCGACGGCGTCGGGGATGCCGGAGGCGCCGTCGACCAGGTGGTGATCGGTGACGATGAGGTCGAGGCCGAGCGCTTTGGCTTCGTCGGCGGCGGCGAAGGCGCGGATGCCGGTATCGACCGAGATGACGAGCGAGATGCCGTCCGCTTTGGCTTCGGCGAGCCGGACGTTCTGGATGCCGTAGCCTTCTCGGAGGCGGTGCGGGACGTGGTAGCTTACCTGGGCCGGACGGCCGGGCGAGGCGGTGCGTTCGATCGCGATCTTGAGCAGGACGGTGGCGGTTGTGCCGTCGACGTCGTAGTCGCCGTAGATCAGGATTTTTTCGCCTAGAGCGACGGCTTGCCGGATGCGCGCAACGGCGGCCGGCATGCCGAGCAGGAGGTCCGGGGAGTGGAGGTCGTCGAGCGTGGGCGCGAGGAAAAGCGGGGCGGAGGCAGACGTGACGCCGCGGCCGGCGAGCAGGGAAGCCATTGCCGGTGGGCAGGCGAGGGAGGCCTGGAGGGCGGCCGCGATCTGCGGGTCAGAGTCGCGAAGGACCCAGCGTGCTTGGGACATGGGGACTTTACCGGTCGTAAAGACGGGCCGGGGTGTGGCTATTCGTCGCGGTCGTCGAGGACGACGCCGCCGAGGTCGGTTGCGGCTTCCATGAGGTCCTGGAAGCGGTCGTACCAGTCGGTGCTGGTTTCAAAGAGGAACATGACGCCCTGGTGCGCGAAGCCGAGCTGCAGGTAGCCGATCTTGCCGACGTGCTTGACGAGCGCCTCGGCGTCGTCGAGGTCGACTTCGGAGTCATCGGAGAAGTTGTGGCTGCGCAGCTGCTCGAGCAGGATGGCGACGTCGGACTTTTCGAGGGATACCTCGGACATGGTGATGAAGGTGGCGCCAGCGGCCTTGGCGTGCTCGACGAAATCCTTCCAGCCATCGGGATTATCCTCTTCAAAGAGGACGGTGGGCACCTCTTCGGTGACGTAGGCGGGCATGCGGCGGAGACCGTGGCCGGCGGTAAACGCGACCATGTCATCCTTGAGCGAGTGTAGGTTATCGGCTTGCATCAACCATGATTCTCTCAGATAACGCCTTCGTTCGGGAGGGTTTCGGGGTGCGTTCGCAATGTTATACTTCGGGTCAACGCCATGATTTTTTCTAAAGACTACGTCGGCTACCTGGCGCGCCAGACCGTGAAGCAACTGATAGCCAACAAGATGATTTCGACCGAGAAGGTCGCCACGCTGAATGAACGCGTGACCACCGGCATGCTCGACGAACTGTCGCTCGAGGACCGCATCAATGATGAGGTTCGGGTCATTCTTGAGGCGATCCAGGAGGACATGCGGAAGGGCGGCGTGAGCTATCCGGAGATGTTCAAAAAGGTGAAGATGAAGCTGGTCAGCCAGTACAAGGCGGTCCTATGAGGATCTCGCGCGACAAGCTGAACAAGCTCGCCCACACGATTGCGGACACGCTGGCCGAGGTGCCGGAGTGCGACTTTCTCGAAGACCGGAATACGATCCGTCAGGAAGCACGCAAGATTCTCGAAAAGCTGCTGATGGATGAGCTGAAGCTGGACGCCGGGGCGAGGTTGAAGATCTCGTCACAGCGCAAGATCATCGTCGAAGGGTCGCAGGAATGGGACATCCTCTACCGCAAGTATTACAACGACGAAGTCAAGAAGCTCGGGATTTAGGCTCGGGTTCCTGAGGGACGGGCCAGGCGCACGGCGCTTGGAGCCGTCCTCGGTTTTTGCTATACTGGTGGAGTTGCGCGGGTAGAGATGAGAGTCTCCCGGCGCAGCGGTTTTACAATATGGCGTTATGGTGTAACTGGTTAACACGTCGCCCTCTCAAGGCGAAGAGTCCGGGTTCGAGCCCCGGTAACGCTACCAAAATCAACAACTTACAGAACATGCTCTACCCAAAAGCTCAATGTACGTCATACGTACGTCATAGACGCTTCGGATCGTGCGGCATCGCTCTATCAACCCCCCACCACCCCGGGAATCCTACGCCTGTGAAGCCGGACCTCCCGTGCTCGGTGCGCGAATGAATTTGGACATGCACCCTAGGGGTCAAATCCGGCCTATTAGGGTTTACCCCTATATCGCTCCGTTACACTTGAGCGACCATGAGCGAAGACCTGCCTCTTGAGGCTACCCATCCCCATTTGAAAGAATTTATGAACCTTCTCAATGTCGCGAAGACAGAGAGCGACAGGGGAATGGTTTTGATAAACACCTCCCTGCTAGACGATCTGCTCCAGCGTTCACTTGAATCATTCTTAGTTGGACATCCGGACGTGACAAAGCTTACAAGCGGGTTCAATGCTCCACTCGGGTCGTTTTCGGCCAGAATATTAGCATCGTTTGCGGTCGGGATCATCAACGAACTTGCATATCAGGACTTGAACCTGTTACGGAAAATAAGGAACGACTTCGCGCACAAGGTGGAGATGTCATTCACGGATCCGGGCGTTGTATCCCGCTGCAACCAGCTCACTGGTTCGGCCCAAGACTACGGCGATGTCCAAGTCGATGCGCGAGGACGATTTGCGACGGCAGCGGCGGCGCTCATCCTGAGTCTAGTGAACAGACCTCATTACGTCGGGTTGGAACGTTTGACCTATAAAGAGTGGAAAGCATGAACGGTCCATACAAACGCAGGTTAGCAGATCTACCGCAACGCTCTCAGTTAGGGTTGCTTTCTGCCCGGGTCGTCCCCCCGTTCGCGCTTCCGCCACATCCTTTCACCGCGCTCCCAGACCACATCTTGTTCTGAGATCTTTCGAAAGGCTTTCAGAACATCTTTACGGATCGATGGATTTCCCGCATCGTTATAGGGGATGAAGTCACCACCGAAGTGTTCTTCGATATATGAAGCCGCTTCATACTGATACAGCATGCCGTGCTTCTGGATCTCGCCAATCATCCACGAGACGATGTCGTCAATGATCATGCCTTAGTCCTAAGCACTCCGTTTTAGGGATGCACCGGGGAAGCGGCCTTCTTCAAGCTTCTTCCCGCCAAACCATTGGCAGTCATACTGGCTTGTGTCATATTCAAAGGCACCTTTCACAGTCATCTGGGGTCCGCCAGACTTGAGCTCAACGATATCCCCGGGTTCGAAAGTCTCCATAAGAATCCTCCGGAAAGATTATATATGTCCGCCAACGGTTCAATGCATCCGCAACTGCTCAATGCTTGCACCTAATGGGAAGGTGCGCTAGAGTCTCCCCATGCTCCGTTGCCAGTCGGCTCGGCGCTACCAAGGTCACACGCCCTAGCAGTCGCTAGGCGAGCCTAGCCAGTCGGCAAAGCTCGAATCAGATCCCGATTCGAGGAAGCCCATGGCTCAAGTCCAAATTTCCGATGTCGTCGTCCCTGAAGAGTTCACCGCGTATCAGGTGGAGAACTCTCTCGTGTCCACCGCTCTGTCTCAGAGTGGCGTGGTCGCAAAAAACGGTCTCATTGCCGAGCAGCTTCAGGCCGGAGCCGAGAGCTTCACTATCCCATTCTGGGCCGATCTCTCGGACGCAGAAGCGGACATCACCAATGACGATCCAACGATCCTTAGCACCCCGCTGAAGATCGGCGCGTCTAAGCAAACCGTCCGCAAGTCCTACCTTCATCAGTCTTGGTCCGAGATGTCGCTCGCGTCCGAGTTGTCTGGCGATTCGGCGCTCGCACGTATCCAGAGCCGTGTAAGCGCCTATTGGGACCGGCAATTTGAGAAGCGGCTCATCTCCACGCTTCTGGGCGTCCTCGCTTCGAACGTCGCCAACAATGCCGGTGACATGATCCTAGACATTTCGGGGCAAGCGGGCGCGGCAGCAGACTTCAACGGTTCGTCCGTCATCGATACCGCGCTGACCATGGGCGATCGACTGGGTGATGTGAAGATGATCGCCATGCACAGCCATATCTATGGGGAGGCGCTGAAGAACAACGAAATCCAGTTCTTCAAGCCGTCCGAGAATCAGGTCGAGCTTGCCACGTATAAGGGTATGGCGGTCATCGTAGATGACAACCTCACCCCGGCGAATGGCGTTTATACGACGATTCTCATGGGTGCGGGGGCGATTGGATTCGGCGCATCGGCTCCTCGAACCGGCTACGGTACCGAGCTTTTTCGCGTCCCCGCTGCCGGAAACGGCGGGGGCCAATCAGTGCTTCATTCACGCATGAACTCCGCTATACATCCGTTAGGCTACGCGTGGACGGACGGAACGGGTGCTAACGCAATTGCGGGTGATTCGCCGTCCATCGCGGATCTCGCCAACGCTGCCCATTGGACCCGGGCAGTAGCTCAGCGCAAGTCCGTTCCGCTCGCCTTCCTCATCTCGAAATAGACATCCCGCTTGAACCCGGGTAGGAGGACCACGTACTTTGCCGTGGCGTGGTCCTCCGCTTTTTTCTCATAGGAGATCGCCATGTCGAAGCCCAAGATCCTTTTCTTCATTCAAAGCAGCCGTCCCACGAACCATGAGAGACAAGTAGCCATGTATGCAAATGGCGCTGTGTTCTTTCGCAACGCCAACCTGATCAAGCCCGATGACCATGCGGAACATGCGGATGCGGTCATGGGAGCCCCTGTCCCGTCGCAGTATGCGGATTACCCGCGCCTCAACCCGTAGCGAGATCGCCATGTCAGATTCAAGGATCAAGCATCCCCCTCAATCCGTAGCGGCAGAGACCCGAACTCTCGCCGCTACGGGTTTTTCCATTCGCGGCATCGCGGCTCACTTCGGAGTCTCTGTTACCGTCTTCGACCGTTGGCTCGATGAGAGTGAGGAACTTCGCGAGTGCATGAACTCCGGGCGAGAAGACGAGAGATTGTCACTCCACAATGCTCTCTACCGCAAAGCAATGAACGGGGACGGACCCGCTGCTATGTTCCTGCTCAAAGCCCGCCATGGATATCGCGAGGGTGATCAGTCCGAGCAAGGGAATAAGGTGTCGATCACATTCAACCTTCCGGGCGCGATGACTGCCGATCAATACAAGACGCTTGAGGGCATAGCCAAGCCAAAGCGGGTGAGCAATGGCGACTGAGGAGCTACAACTCAATCCCTTTCAGGCGAACTTGCTTGCCATCCCAGAGTCTTTTGACGTGTTTCTTGGTGGAGGACGTGGTGGTGGGAAGTCCTACGGGCTCGCATATCTCGCGCTTAGAATGGCCGAACAGTATGGAGCGAAGGCTCGCATCCTCTATATCCGGAAGACATACAAGGGTCTTTCAGACTTCGAGTTGACCACGCGTGAGCTATTTGGACGGGTATACGGGACGGCTGCTCGATACAACTCAGCAGAACACGTTTGGACCTTTCCTAATGGCGCGTACATGGAGCTTGGACAGCTTGAAACGGCGTCTGATTACACGAAGTATCAGGGGCGCTCGTTCACGCTGCTCTTGATCGATGAAGCCGGACAGTATAACGATCCCACGTTGCTGGACATGATGCGGTCCAATCTTAGGGGTGCAAACAGGATCCCAATTAGGACAGTCATTGCGGCTAATCCGGGTGGTCCCGGTCATCATTGGATCGCGAAACGTTACGTCTTCCAAACCGCGCCCTGGACCCCGTTCTATGAGTCGAAGTCGAAGCGTGAATGGGTTTATGCGCCATCCACGTTTGACGGAAATAACATGATCGATCGCGATCAATATTTGGATCAGCTTGAATCATCATGTCCGGACGATCCTGAGTTGCTAGCAGCATGGAAAGAAGGCGATTGGTCGATCATTCGCGGAGCTTACTTCGCAGAGTGCCTATCCGAAGCTCGAAACGCTGTAGCGCCGTGGTCAACCCTACCCATGGTGGATGATGGTTGGCACGTATTCCTGTCTCATGACTTCGGCAGCGCCGCGCCATCTGTCACATATGTAGTGGCAAAGAGCCCGGGCGCTGAATGGGAAGGAAAGTGGTATCCGCGCGGATCATTCGTTTTGGTCGATGAACTCGCAACTTGCAAGCCGAACAACCCTGCTATCGGGCTCGGATGGAACGTGGATCAAATAGCGTCGGCGATCATCCAGCTTTGTGCCAAATGGCATATAGAACCTGAAGGCGTGGCCGATGACGCGATCTTCGCAAAGACGGGGGCATCAGTCGGGTCCATAGCTGAAGAGTTTCAGAGCGCGGCCGTTCACTTTCAGCGAGCGGGTAAGGCTGATCGCATCACTGGATGGCAGACGATGAAGCGTCTCTTAGCTAATGCGGGTAAGCCGGACGTCCCCGGGCTATTCGTTAGTCGGGACTGCGGATACTTCTGGCAGACCGTCCCGTATCTAGCGAGAGATGAACGTCGGTCTGAAGACGTGGACACACATGGGATAGATCATGGAGCAGATGCGGTTCGTTACGCTTTAGTGGCTCGTGAATATGCCCATTATGTCGAAGTAAGATGGGGAAAGTAAGTCGGCTTATTATTTCCTGAGTCCATATACATCCACTACCAATTATTTTCTATGGACAATAAACAAAACTAAGTACTGTGGTATTTCCCGTTGTATCGTCTCCTAAGTCCACTCAAGAAAGAGTCGGGCAAAGGAGATTTTTTATGGCCCCAGACGCCGAATACGGTTCTCATTTCACGATGAGAATGACGCCCCGGACACGCTACTTTCTTACCCTCGCGGCCCAACTGCGTGACGTGACGCTGAGCGACTACATCGACAGCGCTCTGTTAGAGAGCTTCAAGACGACAAGCTTCGACCCGAGGGCGGAACTCGACACGCCGACGCCCCCAGGCCAGCCTAGATCGGTTCTATACCCCCTATGGGCGGAGATGGACGCGCTTTGGGATGAGGAAGCGATCTTGCGGCTTGAGAACAAGGTTGCAATCCCACGTTACAACCATCTCTTGACCGATGAAGACTTGATGATCTGGGAGTATCTGTTTACGCAGCCAGATCTGGTCTCCGCTACCGGACTTCCTAATCGGCGCTTGATCGCGGATAAATGGGCAGTCATCAAAGAGCAAGCTCTGGCAGCCAAGAAAGCACAGGTGAGCGCATGAGCGAGCCATTGGATGAAATTTCCGTGCTTCGGCAGACCGTTACCGAGCTAACTAACAAGGCAACAAACCGTAAGACTCGTATCGCCGCGCTCGAAGATGAAAACAAGAAGCTCAAAGCGAGTCTAGCTACCGCTGAGCACGCGGCATATGAGGCGACGGTGGGCGAGCCGTTACAAAGGCTTGCTGACGCCATTTCTCCCATGCCCGATCTTTTCCTGGCCGAGTTCGCAAAGCTTGGATACAAGATCGCGAAGAGGGACGGCAAGCTTGTCGTTATGCAAAATGACAAGCCGGTGGAAGGCACTGAGTTTACGATGGATGGCTTGGTCAAGCTACTCGCGAAGTCCGATGATCCTGCCCACAAGAACTTCAAGCACCTGATCATCACATCGCGAGCGAGTGGCGGCGGGGCCGTTGGGCAGCAACCATCCAGCTTCATTCCGGTTGAAGAGAAGCTCAAACCAAGCAACGCACCCAAGACGAACTTTGGGCTTCGGTAGAGGAGAAAGCCATGGATAGTTTGCTTGTCACGATACCCGAGGCTTTGGACGCAACACGGATAGGCCGATCTGTCTTTTATACGTTGATTGCTTCTGGATCAATCAAGACCGTGAAACTTGGCAAGCGTCGGCTCGTAGATGTGACGTCTCTGAAGGCGTTCATCGCATCATTGCCGACCAGCGGAAGCGAGGCTAGCCGACATGCCTGATATCACGATCCTTACCCCGCCGCTTTTCGGAACTAATTACATCCGGGTCGACTCACCGTTTGAATGCAATGAGGAGCGGTATAAGGAAGATCTCGCGTGGTTCGCTGCCCATCCAAAGCGGACGTTCTATCTCCGGGATGATCGTGAGGAGTTCGATCCGATCACCATTCCCTTGATCGAATGTACGCGGATGCCGCGTTTGATCTGCCTAGTTTCGAAGATTCATCCGCTCATCCATTCGATTCAACCCGTCTATCGTGGTTCGGCTTTTTGGACCTGCCCATTGGATAGTGATGAAGCGGTCGGACGAGTCCTCATTACCATGCAGCAACGTGATGGCGTAGACGCGGATGAGTTTGCATCGTTCGTCCGACGGATCGCGGCAGAGAACCGGGCGTTTGCTGAAGCCTTTGATACGGGGAAAGTTCACTAGATGGGTAGCCAAAACATAGAAGCAGCCGTAAAACTTGCCGGTCTCGGGTATCGCGTATTTCCATGCAATCCGGACAAGACACCAAAGGCGGCATGGGCAGGTGTCGAACTCAGATCCCCGTTCGTTATCTCCCAAGCATGGAAAGCGGATGATATCCCCGGCCTTCCTATCGGTAAGCATGGCATGCTCGTCATAGATTGTGACCGCAAGCCGAATGGGCCGGATGGAGTGAAGGCGTTCGATGATCTATGCGTCGCATCGTCGCTAGATAGGCGTTCATGGTTCGTCGTCGCCACTCCGTCCAATGGCTTTCACTATTACTTCAGAACGGACGCTGGACACGGCAATTCAAGGGGATCACTACCTCCGGGTATCGACGTTCGCGGCAAGGGCGGGTATGTCATCGGCCCGGGAGCGCTCTTGCCGGATGGCCGGACCTACAGCGTCGTCAATGGCTCTTGGGACACGATCCCCGAATTGCCTGAAGCCCTCGCAAGCTTCCTGAAGACTCGGGAGGCTGTCATCCCACCCTTGGAGATCCCGGCCTCGCCTGAGGGCCCTATCTCATCGCTGCCTAGCGCCACGGAGGGGGATCGCAAGTGGGCAGCCAACGCTCTTGCAAGCGCTTGCAATCTCATCCGCAAAGCGCCTGTGGGCGAGCGAAACAACACGCTTTTTGTGCAGTCAGCCGCAATAGGCGAGATCGCGGCCAACGCTCCGGATGAGTGGGAACGCATTCGAGGGATGCTGCTCGCAGCGGCGGTCGAGAGCGGCTTGGAGGAAGATAAGTCGTGGGCTACGATTACATCCGGATTTCAGAAAGGCGTAAAAAACCGGCGCAAGCTTCCATCCGAGAAGGTTCCGGATATCCCGCTCGACGGACTGATCAATTCGGTCATGTCTTCGAATAGTGCACACGAAGCGCCTCGTCCTCTGAGACGGGAAAGCGCCATCGGCGAACCCTTCCCAATCGAAGCGCTCGGCCATACGCTCCATTGGGCAGCATATGCGATCTCAGACAAGATCCAATGTCCGCAGGGCATGGCTGCCCTGTCGGTACTTGGCGCGGCGTCTCTTGCCGTCCAAGCTCATGCCGATGTCAAGCTGCCCGCTAGTGGGCAGATCAAACCCCTATCTTTGTTCCTCGTCTCAGTAGGCGAATCAGGCGAGCGGAAGAGCGCGGCGGACAGTGAAGCCATACGTGCGGTCCGCTTACATGAGAAGGAACTCGGTGCAAGCTATACGTCCGCCCTGTCCATCTATCGAGATAGACACGACACTTGGGAGGCTGCTCGCGTCAAGATCCTCAAGGGTAAGAACGAGAACCCCCTCGCAATGGCCGCTGGGCTCGCATCCTTGGGGCCGGAGCCCATCGCACCGCTGATCCCTATACTCACCTGTCCCGAGCCCACCTTCGAGGGCCTGTGCAACCTATATCAAGGTGGCTACCCGGCGCTCGGACTCTTCAGCGATGAGGGCGGCCAGTTCGTAGGGGGCCACGGAATGAGCAACGAAGCGAAGGGGCGAACCATCGCCGGATTGTCCAGCCTGTGGGATGGTTCGCCAATCAAGCGAGTTCGCGCGACAAGAGAATCCACGGTCATCATGCCGGGTCGGCGACTCGCTATGCATCTCATGATGCAACCCGGTATCGCGTCCGGCCTATTGTCCGATCCCGTTCTGAAGGAACAGGGCTTCTTGTCGCGCTTGCTCGTATCGCAGCCGCCTTCCACAACTGGAACCCGTTTCCAACGTCCTTTGAATCCGCATACCGAAGAAGCGCTAGATAGATATACCAACCGACTACTTGCGATCCTTCGACAACCGCCCGCTATGGCGTTCGGCAAGTTCAATGAATTGGAGCCAAGGGTCATCCACTTAGACGACGCTGCCCGCTTGATATGGGATGAATACTCAAACTCTATCGAAAGGGAACTAGGCCCGGGCGGAAAGTGGGAGACGGTCAAACGCTTCGCAGGAAAGCTGCCGGAAAATGCGACACGTATCGCGGGGGTTCTGTCCTTGTTCGAAGACTTGTCCTGCCCATTGATCAGCGTTGAGGCAATGCAGCGAGGGATCATCATCGCGAATCACTTTGCAGGGGAAGCGCTCCGGCTCTTTGACGCGTCTGCTGTATCACCAGAGATCGTCCTCGCTGAGAAGCTGCTCGAATGGCTTCATCAAAGCTGGACGGAAGAGTATGTCCCGCTCAGCGCCATCTATCAGCGTGGACCGAACGCCATCCGCGATGCTCGGACAGCTAGGAGCGTGGTAAGCGTGCTTGCTGATCATGGATGGTTGATCAAGGCGACTCCGGGGACATTGATCGATGGAAAAGCAGTCAAGGAAGCATGGCGGGTGGTCCAGATTAGCATTCTTAGCGAGATTAGCGATTAGCAAGGGGGCCTCTCTCGTGTATACACAAAAAGAGAAGATTTATGTATGTATGTACGAGAGCGGAGGGGGTGCTAATCGCTAATTTTGCTAAGCACCCCCTCCTAGGGGCCATCCGGCTCGGGTTGCTATTTCGCTAAAAAGATCGCGCTCCAATCGGCAGGATCAGGCCGGACTGTACCCGAAGCTCGGTAGGTTCGCCCTCACAACATCGCCCACATACGATTGACCTAGGTGAGCATAGTGCTTCTCTGTCATGCGCGTATCAGCATGGCCGAGTTGAGCCGCAATCACCGGCATAGCGGTATTGGACATGGCGAGATGGGAGGCGTACGTGTGGCGCAAGATGTGGAAGCTGATTGCGGGTACGATCTCCGCCTTGGCGCAAGCGGCTTCCATCCAATGACGTTGCTGTGAGCTTAGCCACGGCTCGCCTTTGTGCCGTCCGGACGTATGCGTGAACATGAAATCGCTACCGTCACGTCCGTTCGCAATGCTTTGGAAGAGTGCCGAGCCTTCATCGTTCAACGCGACGTTACGCGGCTTGCCGCTCTTGCTCTCGGCTACGTGCAACGTCCGGGATTCCCCGTTGAACGCGCCAACCTTCATCGTTATCAGTTCACCATAACGACATCCTGTGTAGAGAGCACCTTGGACCAACGCCTTGAAGTCATCCGGGCAAACGTCCATGAGGCGCTTCGACTCGGCAAGACTGATATAGCTCACCTTCGGCGCGTCTACCTGCCGGAATGGAGTGATCTTCTCCCATGCTGCCTTGGTTGGGATGCGGTTGCGTCTATAGCCGTGATTCAACGCTGCCCGGAGAACGGTAAAGATCCGGTTTGCCGTCGCTTGGCGCTTACGCATAACGCTTTGATCGTCGGTGTCAATCGAGCGTGTCTTCGGCGCATCGCCTTTCTTGACGCGGATCTTGGGATCTGAATCCGCAATGCTATCCCGCCATGCCTTGACGCGACTGTGGGTGAGCTTGGCGACTTCGACACTGCCAAGAATGGGCAGGATGTGGACGTTGACGACCGAGCGCGTCCGGGTCTGCTCTTTGCGGGTCTCGCGCTTGCGGTCCGCGAGGTAGTCAGACATAAGCTGGCCGACCGTATAAGGCCCTGTGTGGACTTCGCCCGCGTCAAGGTGCGCGAGGCTCTTGAACCACACTTGCGCGGCTTCTACGGCTTGCTGGAAGCTCAGTACGGTCGTTCCGTTCGCAGGGGTGATGTCGTCTGCCGTCCCGAGCGCTTGGAAGCGTCTGCCGCGCTCTACGTCGTATGCTCTCGCGATCCAAGTCCCGCCGAAATCGAGGCACCGATAGCCGAGGTGTTGACCTTGCGCGATGAGGTGCCAGTAGGGGTCTCGCCGTGCCTCTAGTTTGCTTCTAACCGACCGATTGATAACGCGTGGATTGATTGATGTCCTAGCCATGCTGATCTCCGTACGTCATACCGTACGTCATAACTATGACGTACGCAAGCGGATTGTCATGGACGAACAAAAATCATGAAAACGATAAACTATGCGTCTTTACTCATCAAAACGCATTTCTGAGTCTAGGCTCACTTCACTCAAAAACACTTCTATTCTCCCTCTCAAGGCGAAGAGTCCGGGTTCGAGCCCCGGTAACGCTACCAAAACTTGCAAGTTACAAGACTTGCCTCAGTACAACGGTCAGTGCGCGCTATCTACGTTCGCGTCGTGCTGCATCGCTCCCTAAAACTCCTCCGGAGTCCCCTACCTTTGTGGCCGATTCCTCCCGCCCTGTATGCGCGAGTGAATTTTGGGCCTTCACCCCGGCGGCCATCAAGCGGCGGCCTTCTCGGCCGGGGAAGAGGGTTCTTCCGACAGCTCTTCCAGGCTCTTACCCTTGGTCTCCGGAAGTAGGAAGATGGTGACGATCAGGCCCAAACCGCTGACGATGGCGGCGGCGCCCTCGGCTGCAGGCAGTCCGTGCCAGTGCAGGAGGAAGGGAAACGTGAAGACGCCGACAAAGCCGCCGATTTTGCCCAGCGCCGCGGCAATGCCGTGCGCAGTGGTGCGAACCTTCACCGGAAAGATCTCAGACGGGTAGACGAAGGTCGTGGCATTCGGGCCGAATTCCGTAAAGAAGTAGCTGAAGCCGTAGATAAGCAGAAACGGCCAGACAAGCTTTTCAACGTTCGGAATCATCGCGAGCAGGCCGAAGGTGACTGCCATCATCCCGAAGCCGAGGCCCTGGATCGTCTTGCGGCCGAGCTTGTCCATGGTGAGCGCAGCAAGTGCGTAGCCGGGCGCGGCGAAGGCGACAAAGATGCCAAGCTGGGTGAGCGTTTTCTGCAGAATGGTGTGGTCACCGCCCAGCGCCGAGAGCACGAGTGGGCTCGAGACGGTGTTGCCGTAGTACGCGAAGTCCATGAGGAACCAGGCGGCGCTGGCGCCGAGCAGGCGGATGAGGATCAACCGGTCGTCGACAAGTCGGTGGTAGCCGTCCCAGAAGGAGACGGCATGGCTCCTGGCGTCATAATGATCAGCTTTCTTGAGCTTTCCGGACTCGTCTTCTTCCTGCCCGACGGCCTTGAGGAATCGAGGCGATTCCTTCAGGTGACGGCGAGACCAGTAGACGGCGAGCGCCGGTATGGCTCCGAACGAGACCAGGATGCGCCAGATGATGTCCTGAGAGATGTGGGTGGAGAGCAGGGCGGCGGCAAGCAGGGGACCGACGATGAGGCCCGCCGCCTGCATGGCGAAGACGAGGGTGACCAGCATCCCGCGGTGGGCTTTGCCGGCATACTCGCTCATGATGGTGGCGGAGACGGGGTAGTCGCCACCGATGCCGATGCCCAGAATGAAGCGGAAGCCGATGAGCCACCAGATGTTAGGCGAGAAGGCGCACGCGATGGCTCCGGCCGCGAGAACGAGAACCTCGACCCCGTAGATGCGCTTGCGTCCGACCATGTCGGCGATGCGACCAAAGAGCAGGGCGCCCATGGCAGCGGCAAGGAGTGCGGTCGACTCAACGAGGCCCTCCTCAACCTTGCCGACGTGCCACATCGGCTTGAGCAGGGCCATGACGACGCCGATGATGAAGAGGTCGTACGCGTCGGTGAAGAAGCCCATGCCGGAGATGAACATGATCTTCCAGTGCTCTTTTGAGATGCCTGCATTATCCATCTCGGAGAAGTCGCTTTGCCTGGTGTCGATCGCTGTCGCCATGGGATACCTCGTGAATGGACGGATGCTGGCACGCGCTTAGGAAGTCGTGAATGCAGTGTTAAATAACGCGCACAGTCCTCCCGAACAGAGGGCCAAAACGCCAAAGTGTTAGTCCGTGTTTCCGTTTTTACAGGCGTCCGACGCCCTTAGCGCGCGGGTCGATACGGCTCATCGAGCCCTTACTGCTGGAGGCCATCCCATGACCAGTGGGGGATGCTTAGACCATTCGGAACATCGTCGGCCGAGCGATGGTAGCGCGACATCGGGGTCGTGGTCGCCCAGGCAAAATAATCGTGCAAGACCCGGTACAAGTTCCCGTCCCCGGGGATCGCGACATCCTCGAGCGCCTGGTCGAAGCAGGCAATCGCTCGCAGGTTCATGTCGTCATGCTCCCCGTTTCCGCTGTGCATGCGGACCACCCCGGTCTCGTCACCATAGGTGCTCGAGTAGGCTCGCGGTCCCCCGAGCGCTTCGGCCCAGTAAGCAGCCAGGCGCTCGACATGATCCGCACGAAAGCCGTGGCTGAACGCATGCGCGACGACCTCGTCGGCCAGGACGCGACGATGCCACGCTTCCGCAAGACGACGCATCCCGTCCCTCCCACCCACAGCCGCGAAGACCGTTTGCATGCGTCCATCTTGGCAAGCTTTCCGCGTCCAGGCAAGAAGCAAAGCTCTCGCGGCCGCGCTCCGAACGGGCTAAGCGTGTCACGGTCGAGCAATCATCATCCTGCTCTTCGTAATCGCTCACCCGCTGAGGCCGGATCTTTAGAGAGTTCAGCGTGCTCTATAAGCGCAGCAGTGACAGCGGTCTCTGGGCGAACTCCCTTTGAAAGATCTTGACAAAGTCTGTCGAGCACGATGAAGTGGCACATTCCCCACAGTTCCATGTAGCCCGTCGCGAGGAAAGAGGTTCGCTTGCTCACTCCGGTCAGACGCTCTCTCGTCAGGTTGCTCGTCTTTTGCCTTTGTCTCCTGCCTGCCAGGCCTGCCCACGCCAATATTGCGTATGCGAGCGACGGCAAGGCGATCGGGGTGATTGTCGCGGTCGTGGCGGTCGGCGCGATCATCGGCTTCGGGATCTACTATGTCGTCCACCACGGGCACAACCTGAAGGGCTGCACGGCGTCGTCGCCCTCGGGGCTCGAACTGGTCGAGGATGGCGATAAAAAGCGCTACATGCTGATGGGCGACGTGCAGGGGATCAAGCCCGGCGACCGCATTCACGTGCACGGCAGCAAGGGGAAGAAGGCTGGTGCGCAGGAGCGAGCCTTTACCGTAACCAAGGTCGCGAGGGACTACGGCGCCTGCACGGTCAGCTAGACTTGCCAGGCGAAGCGCCCATCGCGGCGTGGCAGAATGAGGGAGATGATTCCGCTCGCCGCCGCCCACGGGGTACTTCTGGGCATCGTCCTTCTCAGCCTCGCTCTCATGCTCGTTCGTCCGAGGAACATCCCCGAGGTGTACTGGGTGGGTGGGGGCGCGGTGCTGCTGGTGCTGCTGCGCCTGGTCTCGCCGGGGCTTGTTCTGAAGGCCGTCGCAAAGGGAACTGACGTCTATCTTTTCCTCATCGGCATGATGCTGCTCTCGGCGGTGGCGGAGGAGAACGGGGTCTTCGACTGGCTTTCCTCGGCGGCTGTCCGGCTTGCCCGCGGCTCGAGCAAGCGGCTCTTCCTGCTGATCTACGGGCTCGGGACCATTGTCACTATTTGCATGTCGAACGATGCGACGGCCGTGGTGCTGACCCCGGCGATTCTTGCGGCGGTGCGCAAGGCCAAGGTGACGCCGCTGCCCTATCTGTTCGCCTGCGCGCTGGTGGCGAACGCCGCTTCATTCGTGCTGCCCATCTCGAACCCGGCAAACCTCGTCGTCTTCCGCCAGGGGATGCCGACGCTGGGACAATGGCTGCTGCGCTTCGGCGTGCCGTCGCTGCTGTCGATCGGCGTGACCTACGCAGCGATGCGGCTTTACTTTCGCAAAGACTTACAGACCCCATTGCAGGACGGCGACGCCGCAACGATTGAAGCGCTGCGGCCGGCGGGGAGAGTCGTCGTCATCGGGATCGCGCTGGTCGTCGGCGTGCTGCTGGCCGCATCGGCCCTCGGCATCGACCTCGGCATGCCGGCCTGCGTCGCGGCGCTGCTGCTCACGATCGGTCTATGGCTGAAAGAGCGGGGCAGCCTTCTCCAGCCGTTCCGGAGCATCAGCTGGGCGACGTTGCTGCTGGTCGCCGGCCTGTTCGTGCTGGTGGACGCGGTGGAGTCAATTGGCGGACTGACCGTCACCGGGCGCTGGCTGCGCGAGGCGGGTCAGCTGCCGCCGGCCGGCGGCGCTCTCCTGGTCAGCTTCTTTGTCGCCGTCGGCAACAACCTGGTGAACAACTTGCCGCTCGGCCTGCTGGCTGCGGCAACCCTGCATGCGACGCCACCGTCGAGGCTGCTGGCGGACGCAGTCCTGATCGGCGTGGACCTTGGCCCGAACCTCTCGATCACGGGCTCGCTGGCAACGATCCTGTGGCTGCTGGCGCTACGCCGGGAGGGCTTGAACGTCGAGTTCGGGGCCTTCCTCCGCGTGGGGGGAGTGCTGATGCCGGTTGCGTTGGCCGCGGCGATCGGGGGATCGATCCTAATAAATGCGATCATTGCGCATTAGTCGCATCGATTTAGGTTCGGCTGGAGCTTGTGTTGGTGCCCGATAGGAATGTCTCTGTGGGCGCCGGATTAAAATGTCAGTATAGGTCCTTCTAATAAGAAGTAGTCGTCGGTGCGGTGGGAATGTGTGAAATCGCTGCACGTGCGATTTCCAAGGCCTGTGGGAAGAGAGGGAAACGGCTTCATGTTTTCCTCGCTTTCCATCAGGCCGTCATTTCCACCGCGGGCGCGGCAACGAGTTTTTCTTTGTAGTCAGGCCCATAAACCTGACGTGGTCGTTTCTTGTATCCGTTCTTGTCACTGTTGGTCAGGATCTCGGGTAAGCACTTGATATCCTGCTGCGCCTTCACCGTAGCGAGTGCATGTCGCAATCTTTTGTTCTCGACGATCGCGGTGTGGCTGACACGTTGATCTTTGCTGAAGATGCGATAGGGAAGCATTTGCCCCTTCCATCGCACTTCTAGTGGCCGATCTGCGAAGTCGTAGATCTCAACGTACTGACCTGCTAGGCCATCCGCCAGAGCACTTCGTTCCAGGATGATCTGCCTGCGATCGTAGGCCAGACTGAGCTGCTGGCCGACGTGGCGTTGTTCACGATGGCACAGGATGTCAGCCAGGCGAGGTGGCTGCACGTTCAGCCTGCGATGCAGATCCTCAGCCTTCACTGCGGAGAGTGAAAACTTCTCGTTATAGTGCTTCATGAACTCGGGCAAGAAGGCGTTGCCCGTGTCCATATCGCAGACGTTCTCAAGCCGAAGTTCCTTTATGAGGCGATCCTGGAGCGTCCGGTTCGCTCGTTCGACGCGGCCTTTTGCTTGGCTTGAGTTCGCGCAGAGGATCTCGATGTTGAGCTCTGCCAGGGCTCGCCCGAACTGCGTCATGCCCGAGCCGCCCTTCGCGTCGGGCTTGTTGACGCGGAAGACGGTGTGCTTGTCGGAGTAAAACGCGACAGGGCAGCCATGCTCGTTCACATATCCCTTGAGCGCGGCGAAGTAGGAGTCCGTGCTCTCGCTGGGTACGAAGCGTAGCTGCATGAGCTTACTCGTTGCGTCGTCGATGAAGACCAGCAAGGTGCATGGCTCGCCACGCTGCTCGAACCATCTGTGGTCACTGCCGTCGATCTGGATCAACTCTCCATAGCTCTCGCGTCGCAGACGGGGCTGGTGGAAGCTTCTGCGCTGCTTGCGGGACTGCCAGAGCCCCTCCTCCAACATCCACGATCGCAGCGTCTCGCGGCCAACCTGGATGTCATGCTTCGCGAGCAGAACTTCGGTTGCCAACGTCGGCCCGAAGTCAGCGTACTTCGACTTGACCAGATCGAGAATGTACTCTCGAACGCCAGCGCTCACGCTGTGGTTCGAAGACTGGCCTCGACCCTTGTGGATCAACCCGCCGCCGCCGTCCTCCCGAAACCGAATCAGCAGCCGGTTGACCTGCCAGGCGGTGATCGCCAGCACGACCGCAGCAAACATCCGTCTCCAAAGGCCAGACCTAGGAGAGTACTTGGGACATTTCTATCGGGCGAGAGTAGGACATTTCTATCCGGCGCTAATAGCTTGTGTTGGAACCAAGTTGAACTGTCTCTACTTTTGCCAAGTAGAAGTGTCAGTATAGAGTCGTCGTCGTTCGGTGCGTAATGTGGGAAGCGACGTTCTTTGTCGATTTCCAAGAGCTGTGGGAAGAGTGGGACGGTCTTATCGTTCCACGCTTTCCATCAGCTCGTCATTTCCACCGCTTTTCGCCGACGGCGCGATTTCGTAATCTGGTCCATAGAGTCTGCGGCCTCGCTTCTGGTACCCACCTTTGCTGCTGTTGGTCTGCACCTCGGGAGCCTGGTGGGTATCCTGCTGCGCCTTCACCTTGCGAAGCACATGGCCCAGTCTCTTGTTTTCAACGATTGCCGTGTGACTCACTCGTTGATCTTTCGCGAAAACGCGGTAGGGAAGCGAGTGCCCTTTCCAACGCACCTCCAGCGGCCGATCGGGGAAGTCATAGAGCTCGACGTACTGACCGCCAAGTTCTTCCGACAGCTCGTTGCGCTCCAGGATGATCTGCTTGCGGTCATACGACAAGGTGAGCTGCGCACCGACATAGCGTTGCTCGCGGTGACACAGGATGTCGCTGATCCGGCTGGCAGCTATCCCCAGCTTGCGATGCAGATCGTCGTGTTTAGTGGCACGCACGGCGAAGCGGTCGTTGAAGCTCGCGATGAACGCTGGCAGGAAGACGTTGCCCGCTTCGATGGTGCTGACATCGGCCAAGCGTAGTTCCTTGACCAGCCGGTCCTGCAAGGTGCGGTTAGCACGTTCGACGCGTCCCTTGGCTTGGCTGGAGTTGGCGCACAGGATCTCGATGTTGAGTTCCGCCAGAGCGCGGCCGAACTGGGTCATGCCAGAGCCACCCTTGGCGTCCGGCTTATTTACCCGGAACACGGAGTGCTTGTCGGAGTAGAACGCGACCGGGCAGCCGTAAGCCTCGAGGTATCCTTCAAGCGCCTTGAAGTAGCTTTCCGTACTTTCGCTTGACACGAAGCGAAGTTGCATCAGCCGGCTCGTGGCGTCGTCGATGAAGACCAACAGCGTGCATGGGTCACCACGATGCTCGAACCATCGATGCTCCGAACCATCAATCTGAACTAGCTCGCCCACGCACTCGCGTCGGAGCCTCGGCTGGTGGAAGGTCCGGCGCTGCTTCCGAGACAGCCACAGACCGTCAGCCACCATCCACTTGCGCACAGTCTCCCGGCCTACCCGGATCCCGTGCCGTTCCAAGAGAGCTTCCGTCGCAAGCGTCGGACCGAAGTCACGGTAACTCAGCCTCACCAACTCCATCGCGTACTCGCGGACACCGGCACCCAGCTGGTTGTTGGAACTTCGCCCACGTGCCTTGTGGACGAGCGCTCCGCCGCCGCCATCTCGGTAGCGTGCCAGCAGACGATGCATCTGCCGAACACTCATCGCCAGGACCGACGCCCCAGACACTACATCTCGCCGACCCGCCAAAATCTCCGTCAACACTTCAATCCGCTGCAGCTCCCCAGCACTCATCGTTACCAAGCCCATCCTTCTGGGACATTTCAACTTGGCAGAGGTGTGACATTTCTACTTGGGCGCTACAGCTTGACTATACAGAATATGTGTTATCGGACATATGCGACCCGCGCTGACAGTTGCGGCAAGATGCCGTTTCCGCTGTGTTAGTCTCGGAAAGACGCGTCAGTCTTGTGGAGAGATGGCCGAGTGGCTGAAGGCGCACGCTTGGAAAGCGTGTATACCGCAAGGTATCCAGGGTTCGAATCCCTGTCTCTCCGCCATAAACCTAGCTAAGTCGTTCATGATGAACACATAGCGTTGAAGATAAAGGGTTTGGCACTGTAACCGGCAGCTATTGGGTGACCGTAGAACCCGGCAACATTAGCCTCTCCGCGCTGTAAATCGTGCCACCGCTACAAAGCGTTACCACAAGTCCAGGTAGGCAGCCCCGGCGCGCGAAGCCGCGTAGTTCGCATCTTCCATCGTTTTTCCACCTCACTTCCGTGGATTTTTGATGGCCGGTGGCGCCCTTAGCCGCATTCCGTCCGTAACTGCACTGTCAACACAAGATGTAGATGTTCTATACTTGACATACCCCATATGGGGTACTAGCGTTATGGTTATCAGCGATTGCGTACCGAATTCTGCACAGGTCTCGGACGCTCGAAGATGGACGTAGCCAAGTACATATGACGACCTAAGGAAGCGCGCTTGGGCCCGACAATTCGGCAAGATAACGAAGCAAGCGTTCCCTGAGTTCCGCGCCGCCCGTGGGTAGGACCACGGGTTGCGCTCAGGAAACGCCTATATGGAGGCTCCAGATGGCACTATACAACAATGGCAGTTATCTCAAACAAGCCGCTCCTGGACCTGTTGCAGCGGAGTTCAACAAAGTCTTCAAGCCCGGTGACCAGACAACGTGGTCCGGCATCTATCGTTGCGTCAACTGCGGACATGAAGTGGTACACACCCATGACCGTCCGTTGCCGCCCCAGAATAGCCATGTCCACCGGACGCTGTTGCCAATTCGTTGGCAGCTCGTGGTGACCGACTTGGCGGGTGCTGCGTAAAAAAAGGCGGGTGCAGCTTACGCCCGCCTTTCCTCACGCCATCTCAAGCTCAGAGTGCAGGGCTCCGTGTTGACCTTAGGCGCATATTTCCATCAGCTTACACGTCACCGCCTTCGCGTGCCGCGATGGAAGTTTTCTAACTTCACGGTAGGCACTACGACAAGCAAGTGATCCATCTTTAGTCGATTTAGCATAGGCTACGTTCACACTCGTGCTTGGCGCGTAGGCCCCAACGTACGGAAACGGGGTGCAAGCCGATCAACGACGACATAGCCGCGAATCAACACTCTTTCAAAGAATGTCTCTAGACCACGAGGATCGAGAATCGTTGCTATCTGGACATTAAGGGCGATGCCTCTGCCTCCGTTGAAGATTGAGTAACGGGACTTCCCTTCCTTTCACCCGAGTGCATTACAGATAAGCAGGGGTTCAACATCAGCCGTTTGTGCTGAGAGCGTCGCATCCATGATCTGTTTGGTGTACCGGACGTACCAGTAAGACCCCAAAGAGCCGACATAGCGCAGACCGCCTGTATCCAATCAGGCAATGTTCCCCAATGGTCCATGAAAATAGGCTAGCACCCGCCTGTGCATCGCTACGCCCTTTGTTCGTCATGATCGGCACATGGAGCGCCCACCCGACGCCATTCTCCTCATGCGCGCTCTTCGCCGCGATACGGACCGCCCGGTTTGAGGAGAAGAAGTTCGAAGGCAGCCCAGACCGATCTGAACTGAATTACCAACCTGCAGCTATCATTCATTTTTGAAATGAACTTCCTCACCGGTATGCAGTAATACTTTACAGTTTGCCTGTAGATATGCGATCGTGGTGGAGTGACGAAACCAGCATCCTCCCTACCGGATGAACTTCCGGCCCTCCTCGCCGCGGAACTGCGAAGCGTCTTCCGCATGCTCAAGCTGCGGCTGAGAGAGCATGGTAACTCTAAAGATCTGACGCCCTCACAGTCCGCCGTCCTGCTGCGTCTCGAGCGCGACGGAGCAGCCACCGTTTCGAGCTTGGCGCGGGTCGAAGGTATGCGGCCGCAGTCCATGAGCGCCATCGTGACGCCGTTGCAGGAGGCCGGCCTTGTACGCGGTGCGCCGGACCCACGCGACGGACGGCAGACCCTCATGTCGCTCACCCCAAAGTGCGTTGCGTGGTTGAAACGAAGCCGCGCCGCGCGACAGGACTGGCTCACCCTCACGATCGCAAACAAGCTCTCCCCGCAGGAGCAAAAGACGCTGAACGCTGCCCTCGCATCCCTGAAGCGGCTCACTGAGGATTAGCTACACCAACCCCCGATCCCCTGCCTCTCTCACGAAAGGAACGCCATGCCCCTCACCACCCTTGACCCTGTTAGCGCGCTGATCGTGATCGACCTGCAGGAAGGCATCGCCGGAGGAAGCTTCCTCCATCCCATCGGGGATATCCTGAACCGCACGCTCGCCTTGATCGCTGTCTTCCGAGCCCATCATCTTCCCGTCGTACTCGTCAATGTGGACGCGCGCCCACCGGGCCGCACCGAACGGGGCCCACGCAGCAATGTCATCCTCACTAACGGCTGGACGAACCTCTTGCCGCAGCTTGACCTCCAGGCGGACGACATCGTCGTCACCAAGCGAAGCTGGGGCGCCTTCGCGACGACCGACCTTGACGCACAGCTGAAAGCGCGAGGCGTCACCCAGGTCGTGGTCACCGGTGTCGCGACCTCTGGCGGCGTCGAGGCTACCGCGCGCCACGCCTACGAGTTGGGGTTCAACGTAACCCTGGCTCTGGACGCGATGACCGACCTCCATAAGGAGGCGCACGACTACAGCATGACCCACATCTTTCCCCGCGTCGGCGAGACCGGCTCTTCGCAGGAGATCATCGCGCTCCTGGAAAGCTTGCTGAAAACCAGGAGGACTGCATGATGCATTGGCCATGGCTGTTGTCATACTTCCTTGGGGGCGCCTTCACGGCGAATGCCCTGCCTCATCTCGTTGCCGGATGCACGGGTCGTCCCTTCCAGACGCCTTTCGCGAAACCTCCCGGCGAAGGTCTCTCTTCATCGACCGTCAATGTTGTCTGGGGTTTCGCGAATGCGCTGCTTGCCTACGCGTTGCTTGCCCATGTCGGCGTCTTCGACGCGAGGATGATCGGTCACATGGCCGCCTGCGGTCTGGGGGCGCTCGTCATCGGTCTTTTCTCGGCGCATCACTTCGGCCAGTTTCATGGAGGCAACTCGCCATCGCGCGCCGAATAAGCTCAGTGGGCGGCACCTTTCGTTCGCTCAGAAGCTTCAACTTCCGTCTATGGACGGTAGGAGCTCTCATCTCGAATACTGGGACATGGATGCAGCGTGTCGCCCAGGATTGGCTCGTACTCACGCAACTCACCCATCACGATGCGTCGGCGCTGGGCATCGTCATGGGCCTGCAGTTTGCGCCGCAACTGCTCCTGCTGCCCTGGACCGGTTCTGCCGCGGACCGGCTCGACCAGCGCAGGCTCCTGATGTTTACCCAGGCCACGATGGGCTTGCTCGCGCTTGCGCTCGGAGCCCTGACGATGACCGGCGTCGTTCGCCTCTGGCACGTCTATGCGTTCGCCTTCCTCTCAGGTTGCGCCGCCGCGCTCGATGCGCCGGTGAGACAAACCTTCGTGGCCGAGTTGGTCGGCGATGCCGATCTTTCAAATGCCGTCGCACTGAACTCCATGTCGTTCAACGGGGCCCAGATGATCGGTCCAGCGATCGCGGGCTTGCTGATTGCACGGGTCGGCATTGGCTCGGCCTTCCTGCTCAACGGTCTTTCCTTTGCTGCGGTTCTCATCTCGATGGCCTGCTTCCGGCTCGACGAACTGCGCGTCAGGCAGCGTGCGCATCGCACAGCGTCAGGCTTCATCGATGGGCTTCGCTACGTGTGGGCCCGGCCAGACCTTCGCACGATCCTCATCATGCTGTTCCTGATCGGCACCTTCGGGCTTAATTTCCCGATCTTCATCTCGACCATGGCCGTCAACGTCTTTCATTCCGATGCACGCGGCTTCGGTCTGCTCTCCTCCATCATGGCGGTCGGCACGGTGGCTGGCGCCCTCTACGCCGCCGGCCGTGTGCAGTCGACCCTGGCCTCGCTGATGCTGGGCGCGGCGTTCTTCGGCGTGGGATGTACGCTGGCCGCACTTGCGCCCGGGTACTGGTGGTTTGCCGCCGCGCTCACGATCATCGGCGCGGCCGGCCTCATCTTTACCAACGGCACCAACAGCATCATGCAGCTTTCGACCGAGCCCTCGATGCGCGGCAGGGTGATGGCACTGCGCATCGCCATCGCTCTGGGAGGAACGCCGATCGGTGCGCCGATTGTCGGTGTAATCGCCAATCGCTTCGGACCGCGCTGGTCCCTTGCCGTCGGCGCCGCCGCAGGATGCACCGCCGCCCTCGTCGCTCTGTACGCCATGACTCGAAGCGCGAAGCTGGTCTCCATCCCGCAGGAGTAACCGGCAACCGTCAAAGCTGATGGTGCGCTGCAAGCTCCGCGGCGAAAAAGCTTGTACTTCTCGCCGCGTCATCACCCGGCGATCGCTCGAGCGTAGCCAGTTGAATCGCGAAGTTGCCGAGCGTCGAGCTCTCCGTCAACGTTCCCTTGATCCGCAGCCCACTGGCCTGCTCCGTCAAGCGATTCAGAAAACGATTCTGGCTGCCGCCCCCGACCAAATACAAACACGTAAACCGTCTCGCACACAAAGCGGACGCAAGTCGCAACACCTCGGCATACCGCGCAGCCAGGCTATGAAAGATCAGCGCGGCAACCCCCGGCGCGCCCTCAGCCGAGGTGTCGAGCAGGGGCAACCCGCGCGCCGCAAATTGCTCATTGAACTTCTCAGGCATGCGTCCCGGCAGCAGCAGCGGAGGATCATCGACATCGAGCAGATGAAGCGGCGCCGGGCACTGCTCTGCGGCCTCAACCAGCGTTGGTACTGTGATATCCGCACCTGCCGCAGACCACTCCAGCATGCACTGGCGAAGCAGCCAAAGACCGTTGACTCCCTTATGAAAACAAACCTTCCCGTCCGCCGCAGCGAGATTGGTAAAGTTTGCCGCAGCCGCATCGTCATGGTCCACGGGCCCGTCAAGCAGCGCGCCCACCAGCGACCAGGTCCCCGAGCTGATATACGCCCAGTCCACGCCAGTATCCGGAATTCCCGCAATCGCTGAAGCCGTGTCGTGACACGCAGGCGCGATCAACACGGTTTGCGCAAAAGCCTGCAGCGATACCAGCGGTCCACGGATCGTGCCCACCTCGGTCCCCGGTGCAACCAGTTGCGGCGCGTTACTCACATCGAGCCCGAGTGCCGCAAAAATCTCCTCCGACCACTCGCCATCGAGCCCCAGCAACTGGCTGTGCGATGCATTGGTCCGCTCCGCCACGGCCCGTGCCCCCAGCCGATACAGCACATACTCCGGCAGGTTCAGCCAACGTAGATCGCGCAGGTGCTCGCCGTCCGCAGCCAGCTGATACGCCGTGTTGATGCGGCTGATCTGGATGCCCGTCATCGCACGCATCCGCTCTGCGCTGATCTGTTTATGCACCCATTGTTCGGCCTCGATCGTCCGCACATCGCGGTAGCAATAGGGCTCCTCCACCGCACCGCCCGAAGCATCGAGCCGCACATAATCAACCGCCCACCCATCCACCGCGATCGAGCGAATCCCCTCAGTCGCGACTCCGGCGCAAAGCTCAAGTCCGCGGACGATCTCCGCGAAGATGTGCGCGAACGGCCAGCGCAACCCGTCACCTCCCTCCACCGCCCCGTTGAGAAACCGGTGCACCAGCCTCACCCGGGGCCCATCCTCCAGCCACCGCAGCAGCGACACACGACAGCTCTCGGCGCCCAGGTCAATTGCGACCAGCGCACGCGCGTCGGCAGGCCGGTAGCTCACCGTAGATACGCCTCGGTCAGCCCGCCATCCACCGGGATCAGGTGCCCCGTCGTCACCGGCGCCTTCGGTCCACCTACAAACAGGATCGCCTCCGCACAGTCCTTCGGATCGATCGGCACGTGCGTCAACGTGCGCTTTGCATAGAACGTCGCCAGCAGTCCCCGCAGTTCATCGTCCGACAACGCCTCGTCAAACGGAATCGCATACTTGGTCAGCGACGCCTTCACCCGATCCCGCGGAAACATTGTCGAGCCCTTCACCACTGTGGCCGGGCTGATGCCGTTCACCCGCAGCAGCGGCGAATACGTAACAGCAAGCTCGCGCACCAAGTGGCTCAGTGCAGCCTTGCTCACGTCGTACGCCTCGCTGCCTCGCTTCGGCACGACCGCATTGGCAGAGCTCGTCAGCACGATACTCGACGGAAGATTCTGCGCCTGGAAGATCTTCGCCGCTTCATCAGTCAGCAGGTAGTTCGCCGTCACGTTTACCTCGAGCGTCAACGCCCACAGCGCATCGCTGATCGTGCCATCGGGCGACGAAGGAAACATTGCCGCTGTATTGACCAGCAGATCGATCCCGCCAAACGCTTCAATCGTCGCCCGCAGCGCCTCTTGAATCGCAGGCCGGCTGCGAATGTCGATCGTCGTCGCGACCGCAATCTCCTTGCCGCCAAGCGCCTTCGCCTCGTCTGCAACCTTCTGCGCAGCCTCCTGCGAAAGATCCGCGACCACGACATGCGCGCCGCGTTCAGCCGCCAGCAGCACCACCTCGCGCCCGATGCCGCTCGCACCCCCCACGACCAGCACCACGCGCCGGCTCAACTCTTTCTCTGCCGGCTGACGGCGAATCTTCGCCTCTTCGAGCGCCCAGTACTCGATGCGAAACGCCTCGCTCGGCGGCAGCGCCACGTAGTTTTCATGCACCGTGAAGGCAGAGGTCGGCGCAGCATTGCCGGCTTGCGGCAACTCCGGCGGACACATCCCCTCATCCATCCCGCCCGCGCCCTCCATCACGTGAATTGCATTCGTATAAAACTCACTCGTCAGCCGAGACTCCGTTTTATTCTTGCCGAAGCTGAACATCCCCAGCCCCGGGATCAACACGACGGTCGGATTCGCATCGCGCATCGCCGGTGAATCCGCCAGCGCATGCGCCTGGTAATAGCTTGCGTACTCCGCGCGATACGTCGTCAGCGCCTCATCCACAGCCGGCTGTATGTGCGCAGCCTCCGTCGCCGGATCCCACGCTACAAACAGCGGCCGGATCTTCGTCCGGATGAAGTGATCGGGGCAACTCGTCCCCAGGTGCGCAAGCTGTTGTGCCGAGTGCGAATTTACAAACGCAAGCACGTCCGGCGTATCGACAAACGACCCGATCACGCGCTGTTTAGCCGACACGCGCCCGCGCAGGTACGGCATCACCGAAGCTGCAATCGCTCTGCGATCCGCATGCGGCAGGTGCTTCGACCCACCGAAGCTGCTTTCCTTCTCTGCCCCATGCTCGAGCACGAACTGCCCCAACTGGTCGATGATCGTGATCGTATTCAGATAGCTCTCGCGTTGCGTCTCACCCCACGTAAAAAGCCCATGCCCACCCAGCACCACGCCGTCGCAGCCCGGCGTCGACTCAACCGCTCTTTGCAGCATCAGCGCGAGTTCGAAGCCAGGCCGCCGCCACGGCAGCCACACCAGCCTGTGCCCGAAGCGCTCGTTGAACTGCTCCATCTTCTCGTGCCCGTTCGCCGAAGCAGCCAGCGCAATCCCCCAGTCCGGGTGCAGGTGATCGACATGCGCAAACGGCAGGAAGCCGTGCAGCGGCGTATCGATTGACGCCGCCACCGGGTTGTTGCCGAACGTGCACAGCGGATACATCGCCACGATATCGTCTTCGCGCTCGACACCCTTGTAGCTCTTCGCCAGTGCCAGCACCTTGTCAAGATAGAGCGTCGCAAAGCCGGCGCGCTGGATGCTGCCAAGATCGCCTCCCGAACCCTTTACCCACAGCACCGTCTTCTCTCGCCCGTCAAGAGGATCGATCTCTGTCAGCTTCGAGCTCGTATTGCCGCCGCCGAAGTTCGTAAGGCGTAGATCAGAACCCAGCAGATTCGACCGGTAGCGCAGCAACTCTGCAGGATCGAGCGTGGACGCAACCGCCTCATCCCAGCGGTCCTCCAGGTAGTGCAGCTTCGGGGCAGTCATCGCTTCTCTCCTCTTGCTGTGTGGCGACCGCCAGCAAACGCTGACCAGACGACCGCACGATGATGACACATGCAGAACCAATAGGGCAATGAGTTCACCCTCGAACTTCAGCAACCAGCAGCGAACTTTCTGCTTGCATTTTTATGCAGTCCTTTTCCTCGTTCGCGCCCGTGCTTTCGCAGGCCGAACGGCCGCCGCCGCGACCGTCTTGAGCTTTCCGGCACGCTTGTTTGCCGGGCGTTCGAGCACATCCTCGAGCGTCACCACGCGGTGCTCGATGTAGTTATACGGCGCAACCTTTTCCCCGCGCAGCAGCGTCAACGCAAGCTCAATGATGCGCGCGCCGTACTGATCCACCTCATGCGAAATCGAGCCCACCGCCGGCGTATCGGGCATCCGCATCTCCGCCTCCATGCGGCTCAGGAAATCCTGCCCGGCCACCGCGACGTGGCGCGTTCGGCCCAGTTCCCGCACCGCGGCAATCGCACCAAGAGCGCTCGTGTCGTTGGCGGCGGCAATGAGGATGTGCTTCGCCTCGGGGTGCCGCTCGAGAAAGTCGTGGATCACCTTGTAGCTGCGGCTCTCGAGACCACGGCCATCGGTCCGGACAAACGACTCGACCGGCTGATCCGGGAAGCGGGTGCGCACCGATTCAAAGGCTCCCGTCACCCGGCTCTGCACCATGGATCCCGCTTCTTCAATATCGAGCCCGATCGTCCAGTCGATCTGCCCGGCCCACTCGTTCGCCGCAAAATCCGCAAGGATCGTGCCCGCCTCGTAGCCCACGCGGTAGTGATCGACGCCGAAATATGTTGAGTGCGGGTGAGGAATATCGATTGCGATCAGTGGGATATTGGCCGCGGCAATCTTGTCCGCGATGATCGCCGCGACATGCTGCTCAATCTGAAACTCGATGACGATATCCACCCGGTCGCGTACGAACGCTTCGGCATTCTGCACCGCCGTGGCCGCGTCGTAGCGGTTATCGAGAATGACCAGATCAACGCCCATCGCCGCCGCAGCCGCGGAAAGACTGCCCGCAACCGCCTGCGAGAACGGCATCTCGGCGCTCTGCCCGCCAAAGCCAAAGCGCAGCTTCTTCGGCCGCGCGATGTGCTGGTAATGCCGGTCCGAGGTCTGACCCACATAGCCGCGATGGACCAGCGTCTTCAGAATGCGATACACCGTCGTCTTCGAGATCTTGGTCTGCTTGTGAATCGCCTCGAGCACCATCGGCTGATTCTCCGTGCGCAGCAGTTCCAGCACATCAAGTGCCTTGGTCAGCACCGGAATCAGATAGAGCCGTTTTGCCTTGGTCTTGCGCTGCATGTCGTTCCTCAAATTTCAGGATGGACGGTGACAGGTACTATCTGCGTCCCGTATTGCCCATCGCGCCCACGTTCAGTGCCTCCGCTCAGGCGTACGATCCGCCAGCCCGGCTGTTCTGCGTGCGCCGTTGGTTCGCGATCCGCGCGACATAGCCGCTCGTACGCAGGGCTTCGAGTGGTTCCGCGGCAAGGCCGCGCGCGGTGCGCCACTCGGCCAGCACTGGGCGCACATCGTGCCAGAAGGCATCGCGGAAGCACTCCTCCGCTTCAACGAGTTTGCAGCCGTCCTGAAGCTCGGCGAGTCGCGCCTGGTCGACCAGCGCGGCCTTCGCATAGAGTTCCTGCGCGGTGACCACGCTCTGCACCATCGCTTCCATCTTGCCCTTCAGGTTGTGGCTCTGGTCGATCATCAATGCCGGCAAGCTCGCCTCCCCGGTCAGCGAGTTCTGATAGTGCAATTCGTGAAAGATCCGGAAGAGCTGGTATGGGTCGATCGACCCCAGGGTGAGATCGTCATCCGCATACTTGCGATCGTTGAAGTGAAAGCCACCCAGCGCATCCAGTTGCAGAAGCCACGCGACGATCTGTTCAATGTTTGTTCCGAGCGCATGATGACCGGTGTCGACCAGTACCTTCGCCTGCGGGCCTGCGCCGCGCGCGAGTTCAAGCGCCATGCCCCAGTCTGCGATGTCGGTGTGGTAGAAGGCAGGCTCAAAGGGCTTGTATTCGATGAGCAAAATCTGGCCCGGCGCGAGCGCATCATGTGCCTTGCCGAGCGCCTCCTGCAGCCAGCCGATGCGCCGCCGGATGCTTTGCGTGCCGGGATAATTCGAGCCGTCAGAAACCCACACCGACACCTCTCGCGCGCCGAGCGCCCTGCCGATTTCGACTGAAGCAAGCAGGTGCTGCGTCGCCCTCTCGCGCGTCTCTGCGACCGGGCTGCAAAGCGAACCGAATTTGTATTCTGCTTCCTGGAACAGGTTGGGGTTGATCGAGCCGGCCTTCATACCGGTGGCGGCTTCAAGCGCCTTGATCTTCGGCACGTCGCCCAGCAGGTTCGGCATGTCCCACAGAACATGCAGCGCAAGCCTCGGCGTAACTCCCGTCAGCCGGTTGACCTCCGCGCCGTCTGCGAACTTTTCTTCGATCGTCGTGGCCGCAGCTTCCTGCACGAACTTGCCGAACCGTGTGCCCGTGTTGGCAAAGCCCCACGAAGGAATTTCGATCCGGAAGGAATCGAGGGCGGCGAAGATACGGGCTTGTTGTTCGCTGGTCACTACGGGGAAACCTCGTCGGGCGCGATGACAGTGAAACACGTAAGCCAGGGCAGATGCAATCCAATAGAAACTTGATTTCTCAACGGGGCTTCCCGTCGTATACGATGGGCTGCGCAACGGCACCTCCGGTTGCGGCAATCGAGGGTGCAGCGATGGGTCCGAACCCGTTCATCGGCGTCATGTTTCATTGGCTGGGCGGACTCGCCTCTGCCAGCAACTTCATCCCGTTTCGCGGGATCAAACGCTGGTCATGGGAGATCTACTGGCTCATCCAGGGCGTCGCCGCGTGGCTGATCGCGCCGCTGCTGATCGCGAGCCTGCTGGTGCCGAACCTCTTCAACATCCTGCACCGGGCGCCTTCGCACGTCATCGGCATGGCTATCTTCTGGGGCTGCCTGTGGGGGGTGGGTGGGCTGACTTTTGGCCTGGCGATTCGCTACCTCGGCATCGGCCTCGGGTATGCCATCGCGCTGGGTTTCTGCACCGCGTTCGGCACGCTCATTCCACCCATCTCGCATGGGCAGATGGGCGAGATCCTGCACGCGCGCTCGGGACAGGTGATCCTGCTCGGTGTGCTGATGTGCCTGTTTGCGATCGCGGTGAGCGGCGCTGCCGGCTACTCGAAGGAGCGCGAGGTGACGGAAGAGCAGAAGGCGGACGTGGGCGAGCGCGACTTCTCGTTCGCCAAGGGGCTGGCGGTGGCGGTGTTTGCAGGGATCATGAGTTCGTTCTTCGCCGTCGGGCTTGACTCCGGCAAACCGATTGCGGAGCTCACCAGGCTGGAACTGGCCGCGCATGGGGGAGCCGACCTGTGGCAGAACCTGCCGGTGCTGGTGGTGGTGCTCTGGGGCGGTTTCATGACCAACCTGGTGTGGTCCGCGATCCTGATCGTGCGCAACAAGTCGGTGAGGCAGTTTGCCGGGGAGCCCGGGGACAATCCGCTGGGCACCGCGACGGTGACCGGGGACACGCTGGTCGATGTGGATCCGCGCGCGATGGGGCAGCGGATCGCGGGTGGGGTCCTGATGCGGAACTACCTACTGGCGGCGTTGGCGGGGGTGATCTGGTACTTCCAGTTCTTCTTCTATTCGATGGGGCAGACCAAGATGGGCAAGTACGACTTCAGCAGCTGGACGCTGCACATGGCGAGCATCATCATCTTCGCGACGCTGTGGGGGATCGCCCTGAGGGAGTGGAAGGGGACGAGTGGGAGGACCCGGGGGCTGGTGGCGGCGGGGCTGGTCCTGCTGATCGGGTCGACAGTGGTGGTGGGATATGGGAGCTATCTGAAGCTGCAGTAAGCGGGCTGGCTCACGCGGGCGCGAGACGGATCGAGGAGGGGGGTGCCCTCCCCCTTTATTGCGCAAGATCTTCAATCCATTCGACTTAGGTCTGGACCTCCCTCCGCGAGCCGATCACGACCCACTGGCGAGTTGGGGGGGGGCGTGACCGGGGCGGAGTTCCATGGGAAGGCGTTCACTGAGCGTGCACGATGGTGACGGGGCCGATGAGGCCGGCGGGGACGAGCGGTGAGTTGGCCTTGTACGGGTTGCGGGCGGTGAAGGTGTATTTCGTGGCTGCGCCGGGTTGCTGGTCGCCGATGAGGCGGTTGACCCAGAGGTCGGCGACACGGATTTCGAGTGTATTCGAGCCGGGCTTGAGAGCGCCGGTGGCGTCGACCTCGAAGGGCGGCTTCCAGGCTTCGCCGAGGGGTTTGCCGTTGAGGGTGACTTCGGCGAGGTTGGCGACTTCGCCGAGGTCGATCCAGACTCTGGCGCCGGGCTTGAGCATGTCGGGCGTGGCGTCGAAGGCTTTGGAGTAAGTAGCGTGTCCGGAGAAGTAACGGATGCCGGGGTCGGGATTGCCGGCGAACGAGGCGAGCTTATCGAAGGTGGCGGAGGCGGGTGCGCCGCGACCGGGCTCGAAGGCGACCTGCCAGGGGCCGGTGAGGGTAGTGGGCTCGGCGCGATGGACTTCGGGGAGTTGCTTCGAAAGCTCTTTTGTCGACTTGCGGAAGACGACAAAGACGGTGCCGTAGGGATCGAGTTTGAGCGGCACGGTGGTGCGGCCGCCGGCGATGGTGAAGGAGGCGGGCTCCATCAAGCCGGTGTCGGCGTGCCAGAGTTCGGGTGATTTGCCGGTAACGGCGAAGCTGGCCTCGATGGCCTGCGCGGCGGGTTTGCGGTTGTCGACGTAGAAGATGTCGGCGTCGGCGGTGCGGCGATGGACGTAGAGCACGTTGGCCTTGCCGGGGTTGGCGCCGAGTGAAAAATCCTGCTGGACGCCGGCTGCGGCGAGGGCTTCGGTGGCGCTGGCCGTGGCGATGACCTTGCCTTTGCCTATTAACTTCCCGGACCAGAGTTCGTCGGCGAGCGCGTGGAACTCGGTCTCCTTGTCGGCAAGGCTTGGGGTGCCTGTCGGCTTCTGGCCGATGACGGTGGCGCCCGCCGCGACGAGGGCCTTGATCTGCCTGAGCACGGGCAGCGACATGTGGGTGCTGTAGGCATCGAGCACGAGCACGCGATACTTCATGCCGGAGTCGGTGACGAGGACGTGGTCTTTGACGTGGAGCTTGTGGATGAGCGCGTTGGCGTTGACGTAGTCGAAGTTGAAGCCTTCGGGAACGTCGGGAGACTTATTCGCGAAGATGGCGGTGAGGTTGCTGTCTTCGCCGTAGAAGTAGGCGATGTCTGCGATGAACGTACCCTGCTGCAGGAGATAGGAGCTGCGGGCGAGGTAGTCGATCCAGGGACCGGCCTGTTCGGCCCAGATCTCGTTGCGGTTGAACCACTGGCCGAAGGGTCCGAGGGCGAGACCGGGGGCCTTGCCGATGAGCGGCTGGTGGACGGAGGAGTGGATGACGAAGCGGTTGAGGCCCATCGCGAGTTCCTTGTCGGCGGTGGGTTTGAGGAAGGCGGGCGACCATCCCCAGGGATTGGCGGCGGCGGTGAGGGACTCGGCGGCGACGAGATTCTGGCCGTAGATGTGGGCGACGGAGGCGGATTCGCGGATGTCGGCGTTGTAGCCGTATTGTTCGGCGTCGACGCCGGGGCGCTGGGTCCACATGGCGGCCATGGGGACGTCGTCGGCGCGCTTCATCTCCATGCCGTCGCCGATGGTGGCGCGGCCGGACTCGTGCGATTCGCCGTACTGGCCGAGGCCGCGGGCGTGGAGTTCCTGGTTGATGGTGCCGTAGTGGTTTTCGGCGAGCAGCTCTGCGATGGTGCGGCGGAAATCCCAGAGGAAGCGGTCGCTCTCGGACGCGCTGCCGACGACGCGGCCGGCGAGGGTCGGCATCCAGGGCAGCGGGCTGTAGCCGCGGCGCGTGGTGAACTGGGCGACCATGTCGTCGGTCCAGTTCTGGGTGCCGGCCTCCCAGCTGTCGGTGATGACGTACTTGAGGGCGCGCTTGCCCATCATGCCGCCGCTGGCGTCTGCGTATTGATCGAGGTAGTGGGTGATGTAGGCCTTGACCGCGGGCTTGCTGAGCTTGTCGACCTCGGGGCCGGTGGCCTCGGCGGGGGCGGGGTGGTTGGTGATGCCGGTGAGCGAGTAGCCCATGCGGAGGATGGTCCAGCGGCCGGCGGGCGGGGTCCAGTCGAGGGTGCCGTCCCTGCCCATTTTGGCGGTAAGGTCGATGACGTCGGCCGGCCGGATGGCGGTGTCTGCGGGGATCCCGGTGGTGGCGGCGGAGTAGAGATCGGGCACGGCGGCGAAGGCGGCTTTTTCTTCGAAGCGATTGATGCGCGGGCCGGTGTGGAGCTGGAACTCGGCGACGGAGCGGGTGCGTGGGCCTTTGGGGCCGGCCCCACCAAATTCAGAGAGGTCGATGTCGCCCTGCATGGTGCTGGCGGGGGCGGCTTCAAGGAAGGTGAGGCGGAAGTAGCGGGCGGTGACGGGCGCGAAGGACAGCGTGTGTTCGATCGAGCCGGAGGTCGGGAAGCGGGCGATGGGGGTGAAGGTGATGCCGTCCTCGCTGCTTTCGAGTTGCGGGCCATGGTCGTTTTCGCCGGCGAAGATGGCGAGTGGATCGCGCGGGCCGCCCATGACGAGGGTGGCGGCCTGGATGGCGGCGGCCGAGGGGAAGGCGTACTGAATCCAGCTCTTCTGGCCGGGCGCGGCGGCCGGGAAGGTGGCGTCGTGGTTGAGGTCGTTGTCGTAGAGGAGCGTGCCGTCGATCTCGCCGGCGCTGGTGGTGATGACGGGCTTGAGGGCTGCGATGGGTTGGTCGTCTGCGGGCTGCTTGTAGGCGATGACGGCTACGTCGGCGCCGTAGTCGATGGCGGCGGGGGCTTTCTGGTCGCCGGCCATGGCACCCATGAGGTCCTGCTGGAGCAGGTTGCCGAATGGGCCGGTGACGGTGGGTGCGGGAGCGAGGACACCGTGGAAGGGCTTGCCGCCTTCGATGGAGGTTTCGCTCCAGACGAGCTTCTTCATGGCGTCCTGCGGCTTGACCCAGGGGCCGCCGGATTCGCTCCAGCCGGGGGAGCCGGCGACGGCTGTTTCCATGCCGTAGGAGTCGGCTTTCTGGAGCGAGTAGAGGAAGGCTGCCTTCCACTCGGGCGTCATGTAGACGAGGCGTTTGTCGACCACCTGCGGGGTGTTGAGGGCAACGTCGAAGTTCTGGAAGCCGACGATGCCGACGCGGTGCATCCAGTCGATATCGAGGCCGATGCCTTCCCGGGTGATGTTGCCGTTCATCCAGTGCCACCAGACGCGGGGATGGGCGCTGGCGGGCGGCGACTGGAAGCCGTGCTCGAGGTCGACGCTCGATTGGGCGGTTGCGGCGGCGGTGCAGGTGGCGAGGAGGGCGCCGAGGGCTAGCGCGTGTTTGCGGGGGTTCGTGCGTGGCATGTGGTCTCCGCGGAGGGCTGGGTGGTGGCACGGACGGAGCAGCTGCTATATGCCCGAAAGCCGTTTGTCTGGTCGCGGAACAGTAGCGTTCCGGTCGCGGGGCTGTCAACCGAATAAAACTGTTTTTCTATTGGAATGGATGACCCCGGGGGTCGAAGCGTGGCGAAGCCGACCGAAGCTTGCGAGATCAGGCATTCCGGAGTGCTGGACCAATGCGGCAAACCTGCCTGGGCTGCTTGGTGTAACCTCGCAGTGGCGAGACGCCATTCCCAGACCCCAAGGAACGTGATGAAGTTTTCGTTGAAGGCCGTGGAAAACAGAGCGTTTCACAGTCTCTTCCGGAGGGACCCATCCGGCCGGCTCCAGGCAACGACGGTTCGGCTCACGTCCATCTTCCTCATCTCCGAGGTCCTCGCGTCCATCATGGGCGGGGCCCTGCAGTCGCTGATGCGGCTGGTGGCGTGGTCGTCCTTTGCGCTGCTCGCGATCTGCCTCGGTTCCCTGCTGTTTCGCTGGCTCTTCGGCCGCGTGTTCTGGACAGTGCGCAGCCGGCTGATCGTCCTGTGCCTGCTGATGGGCCTGGCGCCGATCGTGTTGTTCACCATCCTCGGCAGCGTGGCGACGTATATCTTCTGCGGCCAGTTCGCTACCAGCATCGCGGCAGAACGGATTGACGACGAACTGCTGCGCCTGCAGGGACACAGCCGGACCGAGGTCTTTCTGGCGAGCCACGCGACCGTCAAGTTGCTTGGCGCGCCTCCGGCCGCCGCGTCGCGCCCGGGCCCGAACGAGGTGCAGGCGGATGAGCTGCTGATCCGTTATTCCGATGGCAAGCGCCTGGCCGATGTCGACAGCATGCCTGGCATGGCGAACACCACTTACTTCAGAGAGGCCGACCTGCCGGGCTGGATTCGTCCCGGCTTCAAGGGTGTCGTGACGGAGAACGGGCGGCTCTTCCTCTGCGGCAGCGGCAGCGATCCGACCAACGGCCATGTCCTGGTGACGCTGGCGTGCGAGCCTTTCCGCCATGGCGAGGTGGAGGCGATTGCCGAAGGGCTGGGCCACGTTCGCATCACGACCAACCTGCTGTCGGATGCGCCGCCGGAGGCTCCCGCTGCCGATAAGGAAGCAGCCGACGAAGACGCGGAGGACGCGGGCAAGAGTGCGCCGGCGGCGGCAGGCAAAGCGGGACAGCCGGATGCTGCGGATGACGCCGACACGACGAATGACAGCAGTCAAGCTCCCGCTGGCAGGAGGCCGGACCCGTCCTCGAGAAGGCATTTGATTCCGCATCCGCACATCGGACCCCGGCCGCCGAGAACGGCAAGCGACGATGAGATGGATGTGTCAGGCGGCACGCTGCCGGCGGCGGTCAACTTCTTCGACCTGCGGGTGTACTTCAGCTCGCCGCTGCACACCGTCGCGTGGGTCTCCGGCGACGAAGCCAACACCTGGCTCTTCGTCGTCTCGCGGCCGGTCGTGCTGTACAAACGGCTGTTCGCGAGTTCGGTGCGGACGGGCAACTATGTGCGCACGGCCCTGATCATCACCGGCTCGGTCTTCGCTCTGCTCGAACTGCTTGCGTGTTTCATCGCGATCATGCTGAGCCGTACGATCACCCGCTCGATCGGCGATCTCTACGATGCCACGATGCAGATCGACAAGGGCAACCTGGATCATCGTGTGCCGGTGCGGCGCAAGGATCAGCTGGCCGTGCTGGCGGCTTCGTTCAATACCATGACCGGATCGCTGAAGGGTCTGCTTGTGCAGCAGCGCGAGAAAGACCGTATGGAGAGCGAGTTGAAGGTCGCGCAGGAGGTGCAGAACAACCTGTTTCCGCATAGTGGGATCTCGCTGCCGGGCTTCGAGCTGTTCGGCATCTGCCAGCCCGCGCGGACGATCGGCGGCGACTACTACGACTTCATCCCGTTCGGCACCTCGCAGCTCTACCTGGCGCTCGGCGACATCAGCGGCAAGGGCATCTCGGCCGCGCTGCTCATGGCTTCCCTGCACTCAGCCGTCCGCGCCTACCGCAGCAGCGCCGATCCGGAGACGATTGCGTCCGACCTCATTCCGCGCAACGAGCTGAATGTTTCACCGGGGCGCCTGCTTGGCCTGCTGAACGAGCACCTGTACACCAGCACGCAGGCCTCGAAGTACGCGACGCTCTTTCTCGCCTGCTACGACAGCTCGACCCGTGAGCTGACGTATTCAAACGGCGGCCACCTGCCGCCGATTCTGCTGTGCGCGACGGGCGAGGTCAAGCACCTGACCTGCGGCGGCAGCGTGGTCGGCCTGCTTGAGGGCATGCAGTACGAGGAAGAGACGGTGCACCTCGCTCCCGGTGACCTGCTGATCGCCTACTCGGACGGGCTTACCGAACCGGAGAAGGACACGGTTGATTTTGGCGAAGACCGCCTGGTCGATGTCATCCGGCGCAACCAGATTCTCAGCCTGCCGGACGTCGCGGCGCATGCCATCAAGGAAGTGCGCGACTGGATCGGCGACGGCGAGCAGCCGGACGATATGACCCTGGTGCTCGCGCGCCTCAGCTGAGCCGGCGCTGATCGTTACCTTGCAGAGGTATAGTTCTGGTGCAGCATGTTTGCGAGACTCAAGCTCAGAACGGAAGATTCATGGCGGAGTACGTCCTCTCTCTCGATCAAGGCACGACCAGTTCCCGCGCTGTCCTCTTCGACCACGAAGGCAGGATCGCCGGCATGGCGCAGCACGAATTTGCGCAGCATTTCCCCGATCGCGGCTGGGTCGAGCACGACCCCATGGACATCCTGACGACGCAGCTGAACGCAGCGACTGAGGTCCTTGCGCGCGCCCATGTTCGCCCCCGAGACCTCGTCGCGCTCGGCATTGCCAATCAACGCGAGACCACCATTGTCTGGGACCGCGAGTCCGGCATCCCGGTGTACAACGCCATCGTCTGGCAGGACCGGCGCACCGCAGACTTCTGCGCAACGCTCTGTAAAGACGGGCACGAAGCAGAGATTCGTAGCAAAACGGGTTTGCTCATCGACCCCTATTTCTCCGGCACCAAGATCACCTGGATCCTCGACAACGTGGAAGGCGCAAGGGCCGCCGCTGAAGAGGGTAAGCTCGCCTTCGGCACCGTCGACAGCTGGCTCATCTGGAATCTCACCAGCGGCAAAAAGCACATCACCGACCGCACCAATGCCTCGCGTACGCTGCTCTACAACATCGTCGAAGATCGCTGGGACGAGGAACTGCTGAAGCTGCTGCGCATCCCGCGCAGCATGATGCCCGAGGTGGTCTGGTCGAGCGAACGCATCGGCCCGGTGACGACGACGCTCGGTCTCGGCGAGGTTGAAATCGCAGGCATCGCGGGCGACCAACAGGCCGCGCTCTTCGGCCAGCTTTGCGTCTCACCCGGCGACGCGAAGAACACCTACGGCACCGGGTGCTTCCTGCTGCAGAATATTGGGTCGGCGTTCAAGCTTTCGCAGCACCGGCTCATCACGACCATCGCCTGCACGTCCGACCAGACGCTGCAGTACGCGCTCGAAGGCAGCATCTTCGTAGGCGGCGCGGTGGTGCAGTGGCTGCGCGACAAGATGCGCTTCTTCGAGAAGGCGCCCGATGTGGAAGAGATCGCGGCGTCGGTCGACGGCTCGAACAACCTGATGCTGGTACCGGCGTTCACCGGCCTTGGCGCGCCGCACTGGGACCCCTACGCGAGCGGCATGTTGATCGGCCTGCAGCGTAGTACAGAGATTGGCCACATCGCTCGTGCCGCGCTCGAAAGCATCGCCTACCAAGTCACCGATGTGCTGAACGCCATGCGCGCCGAGACCGACTACGCCTTCGATAGTCTGCGCGCCGATGGGGGCGCAGCCTCGAACGATATGCTGATGCAGTTCCAGGCCGATCTGCTGGGCGTGCCGGTTGAACGACCTGCGATTCTTGAGACCACCGCGCTTGGCGCAGCGTATCTTGCCGGCCTCGCCGTGGGCTTCTGGTCGAGCGTCGATGAGATCGCCAAGACGCGGCCGCAAGGCCAGATCTTCACGCCGCAGATGGCTCCCGCCGATGCCGCCAGACACTACGCCCGCTGGCAGAACGCCGTCGAACGCTCAAAGGGCTGGAACAAGGAGATTGCATGAACCGCGAAGCAATGCTGCTCAAGGTGACGCAGCGTACCGAGCCGTGGGATATCGTCGTCATCGGCGGCGGTGCAGTCGGGGTCGGGGTCGCTGTCGATGCTGCAGCCCGCGGCTTCGCGGTGCTGCTGGTGGAACGCGAAGACTTCGGCAAGGGCACGTCGAGCCGCGCCACCAAGCTCGTTCACGGCGGCGTTCGCTATCTGGAGCAGGGCAACATCTCGCTCGTCATGGAAGCCCTGAAGGAACGGGGGTTGCTGCTGCGCAACGCGCCGCACATCGTGCACGATCTGCCTTTCGTCGTTCCCAATTACTCCTGGTGGGAGGCGCCGTTCTACGGCATCGGCATGAAGGTGTACGACCTGCTCGCGGGCAAGTACGGCTTCGGCCGCTCGCGCATCCTCTCCTTCGCCGAGACGCTCGAGCGTCTGCCAACCATTCAACAGGAAGGCCTGCGTGGCGGTGTGCTTTATCACGACGGCCAGTTCGATGACACGCGCCTGCTCACGCACCTCGCCGTGACCGCGGCCGAACATGGCGCTGTTCTGCTGAACTACGCATCCGCCGTCGGCATGACGAAAGACACAGACGGCTTCGTCAACGGCGTCACCCTCGAGGACCGCGAATCCGGCCAGCGTCACACGGTTGGCGCGAAGGTCGTCGTCAACGCCACCGGCGTCTTCACCGACGAGACGCGCCGCCTCGCCGACCCCGAGGTGAAGACGATGGTCAGCCCCAGCCAGGGCATCCACCTCGTCTTCGACCGATCCTTCCTCGCCGGCAACACCGCCATCATGGTGCCACACACCTCGGACGGCCGCGTGCTGTTCGCGATCCCGTGGAACGACCGCACCCTCGTCGGCACCACGGACACTCCCATCGACAGCCCCTCCTACGAACCGTTGCCGCTTGAAGAAGAGATCGACTTCGTGCTCGATACCGCACGCCAGTACCTGAGCCGTCCGCCATCGCGCGCCGATGTTCTCAGCATCTTCGTCGGCATCCGGCCGCTCGTCAAAGCAGCCGGCTCAGACGCGACCAAGACCTCCGCCCTCTCACGCGACCACACCATCCAGATCGACGCCTCCGGCTTGCTCACCATCGTCGGCGGCAAGTGGACGACCTACCGCCACATGGCCGAGGACTGCGTCAATCACGCCATCACGCTCGGCAGCCTGGCCGATGTCGACTGCCCGACCGCGACGCTGCACGTCCACGGCTACCAGCAGACCCCCGATGCCCCCGGCCACCTCGCCGTCTACGGCACGGACGCTGCCGGCATCGAGGCGCTCATCGCGGCTCAGCCCGAACTTGGCAGGCAGCTGCATCCGGAGCTCCCCTATCTGGCCGCGGAGATCGTGTGGGCCGCGCGCAACGAGATGTCACGCTCGATCGACGACGCGCTCGCCCGCCGAACCCGCGCGCTGCTGCTGAACGCGCGTGCCGCGGTTGCCATCGCCCCCGAAGTCGCGCGCCTGCTCGCCACCGAACTCGGCCGCGACGAAGCCTGGCAGCACGCACAGGTCGAAGCCTTCACGACCCTCGCCGCGCAGTACATCCTTGAACCCAGGCAGGCGGCCAACGCATGATGATCCGAAGCCCGTTCATGGGCGAACTGATGGGCACCCTTGTCATGATGCTGCTCGGCGACGGCGTCAACGCCGCCGTCCTGCTCAAGCGCACCAAGGCCGAGAACGCGGGCTGGCTCACCATTGCCACCGGCTGGGCCTTCGCCGTGCTTTGTGGCATCTTCACCGCAAACCTCTTCGGCTCGGTCGACGCCCACCTCAACCCCGCCATCACCCTCGCCTTCGCGGTCAAGACCGGCGACTTCGCCAAGTGCCTTCCCTACCTCGCCGCGCAGATGACCGGCGGATTCCTCGGCGCCGCGCTCGTCTGGATCTTCTACCTCCCGCACTGGCGCATCACCGAAGATCAGCCTGCGAAGCTCGGCGTCTTCTGCACCGCACCCGCCATCCGCTCCTACGCCTCGAACCTCACCAGCGAGATCATCGCTACCTTCGTGCTCGTGCTGGTCGTCGGCTCCATCAGCTCGAAGCTTGTGCTCACCACAAGCGCCGCGCCGGGCCTGAGCCCGTTCCTGGTCGGCTGCCTTGTCTGGTCGATCGGCCTATCGCTCGGCGCGACCACCGGCTACGCCATCAACCCGGCACGCGACCTCGCCCCGCGCGTTGCCCACGCGCTGCTGCCGATCGCTGGCAAAGGCCCGTCCGACTGGTCCTACTCGTGGGTCCCAGTGCTCGGCCCATGCCTCGGCGCCGCGCTCGCCGGCGCCGTGCTCCACCTGCTCGGAGCCTGACCCGCTAAAGCTCCGTGTGCGCCTGCGCCTCGACGATCAGCGGACTCGCCACGTCGCCCGCGCTCCACTGCAGCAGGAACCGCCGGTACGCCTCGGCGCTGTTGCCCACGTCGCCCGAACTCGCAAACGCCCGGGCCACGCCCACCTGCGCCGCAGGAAACGCCGTGCTGCCCAGCAGGAACGTCATTCCGCGATGCGACAGCACCGTCTGGTAGTCGACGATCCCGATCTCCACTTGCTTCATGTGCACATGCGCCTGCCCGCGCAGGTACGGCGTCAGCGAGATCAGGTCGTAGGACCTTGCCCCGCGCAGCGCTTCAAGCGCCGCACCCGGCTGGTTGCGCCGCAAGCTCAGCGCAGCCTGCAGGTCCGCCTGCTGGAACCCGCGCAGCGCAAAGCTCTGGCCGAACCGCCGCTGCAGCTCCACCAGGACTGCCTCGGTCCGCACCGTATCACCGCACAGCGCCTGCGCCATGCCCTCGTCGAAGAGTGCACCCTGCCCCGCCGGACCATCCTTCGGAAGCCCGCCCAGCAGCGCCAGCGCTCCCTTACAATCGCTCACCAGCGCCCGGTCGAGCGCGCCCTGGCTTAGGAGCAACGCCGCGGCGGACCGCAGAGTCGCATCACCGGCCAGCGCCGCGGCCTGTCCCTGCCATACCGCCGCGCCCGCCCGCAGCCGGCCTTCGTTATCCAGATACAGTCCATAGCTCCGGGCGGAGCCGGCCTCATCGCCCCCCGCCGCCATCTTCCCCGTAAGCTCCGCCACCGCATCCCTGCGGCCGTCGAGATACCCCACCATCAGCGACTCACCCGTCGTCGCCAGCCCAAGCCTCTGCGCCTGCAGATCCAGCTGGTACGCCGCGTCGTAGCGGTCAAGCCCGACCAGCGCATCCTCAGCCGCACGGTATCCCGCTGCGGAGTACGCATCCTCTGCATAAGCCTGCTGCGCGGTCTGCAGCGCATCCGGCATGTGGCCTTCTAGCAGCAGCGTGCGCGCCAGCAGCGCCAGCCCCTCACTGTCGCCCGGATAGCTCTCCAGCAGGTGCCGCAGCAGGGTCGTGGCGCGCAGGTAATCGCCCGTCGTATCCATCTGGTAGTACGCCTCGGTCAGCGTCCGGGTCCGATCGCCGGCGCCCTCCGACGCCGCATACGCGTGCCGCGCCGCATCCGCCGCCTCCGCCTCCGCGTGCAGCATCCGGTAGGTCTCGCCAAGTACTACCTGCGCCTGGATGAAGTGCCCATCCAGCTCGACCGCCTGCTGCAGTTCATGCAGTGCCGCGGCCACATCCACGCCCGCCGGCTTTCCGCCAGCCAGGCCGCCGCCAGCCAGCCCTCCGCCTGCCAGGTGTCCCTCCGCCTGCGCGTACAGCGCCAGCGCCGGCAGCCGGGCCGTCGCTTCATGCGCCAGCGTGCTGCTCGCGCTGTCGATCGAAGCCCGCGGCTCGCCCAGGTTCGCGCGCAGCGTCGAGGCCAGGTCATCGACCGTCGCGCTCAGCTGCTCTTCGTTCTCCGCCGCGCCATCCACCGAGGTCAGCTGCGCATTTGTGCCCACGTCCCGCACTTCCACATGCAGCTTGTACGCGCCGGCCGAGCCCGTCAGCGTACCAAACCCGTACGCCTTCGCGCCCAGCCGCTCCGCCGCCCTGCGGTCCAGCAGGACGTTGCGTCCTTCCGCATTCGCTGCACTCCCCGGCAGCCCGGCCCGGCTCGCCGCCAGGTAGGAGGCGCCGGTAAAAATTCGCAGGTAGCTCGATTGCACCAGCTCCAGCCGCAGCGCCGTCGCCACCGCACCGTCAAGCCCCGCCGTTCCGGTACGATTCTCGATCTCCGTCATCACCAGGCTGTCACCCTTTGCCAGCGGCGGCGCACCGAAGCGATTGCGGTTCAGGATGTAATACGCCGCGGCCGCCACCAGCAGCACGACCACCAAACCCACCACCGGCCACCACGCGGGCAGCCGCACTCCGGAGCGCCGCCGTCGCGCGGAATCGAGCAGTCCGGGAAAGATGGCGTCTTCTTCAATCTGCTGCGATGCGCGGCGGGTCCACCCCCCAGCATCCGGCCCGGCAGGTGCTGCCGGGTGCTCCGCGGCCACAGCCGCCTGCGCAGAAATCACCGGCAACGGCGCGGCACTCTCAACCCGCGCGTCCTCCGGCACACGCTTCGCCGGCGCCCCCCCGGAGATCGCCTCGGGCGACGTGACAAACGGACTCCGCGCCACGTACGCCGGCGGAGAAAATCGTGCGTTCCCCGCATCCTGCCCGTCGCTGCGTCGCGGCGGGTTGGGCGTCGGATTCGACTCGCTCCGCGGGACCCGCGCCACCGGCCGCAGGACAAGGTCGCTGGCAGATTCAGTCCCGCCCTCCGCCCTCGCCCGCTGCGCGGATGCTGGACCGGAGGTCGAGCCGACACCAGCCCCGAAGTCAGGCCCGGAGCCAGGCCCGGACTCAGGCCGAGAACCAGGCCCGGACGCCGTACCGCCCGCAGCCCTCCGCCCCGAAGCGGACGAGTTGCTGCGCGGCAAACGCTTCTCGCGTGCCACTGGGTCTGCCGCTCGCACCAGCGGTACCGTCGACGAAACCGCCTTGCGCAGCCAGCCGCCGCTGCCCCGCTCGCTCAGCGCAATCAACGCCAGCTCCAGTTCACGCGCAGTCTGGAAGCGAGCCGTCCGCTCCTTCGAAAGCAGCTTGAAGATAATCTTTTCGAGCTCCCGCGGAATCGCCTCGTTCCACTCGCGCACCGGCTCCGGCGGATGATTCAGCAGCTGCACGAAAACCAGCGCGCTCGTCGCTCCCTGGAACGGCACATGCCGCGTCGCCATCTCGTACATCACCACGCCAAACGAGAACAGGTCCGACCGCGAATCCAGCACCTCGCCACGCGCCTGCTCGGGCGACATATAGGCCAGCGTCCCCACCGTCGCACCCGCCGTCGTCAGCTCGAGCGCCCGCCCCCGCGAGCCCAGCACGCCGTCTTCAATCTTGGCCAGGCCGAAGTCCAGCACCTTCGCCTGCACCCCGCCGTTCGGCTTGTCCACCAGGAAGATGTTCGCCGGCTTGATATCCCGGTGCACCACCCCCTTGGCGTGCGCCGCACCCAGCGCCTCGGCGGTCTCCCGCGCAATCGCGACAATCTCTTCGAGCTGCATCGTCCGCCGCTGAATCCGGTCCTTCAGCGTCTCGCCTTCGAGCAGCTCCATCACCAGGTACGGGTCGCCGTCCTGCTCGCCGATATCGAAGACCGTGCAGATATTGGGATGGTTCAGAGCCGATGCCGCGCGCGCCTCGCGCAGAAAACGCTCGCGCATCCCCGGCATCACGTAGTCGTGATTCAGCAGCTTGATCGCCACTTCGCGGTGCAGCCGGGCGTCCCAGGCGCGGAACACGTGACCCATGCCACCACCGCCCAGACGGCTTTGGATCTCGTAGGGCCCGAATCTCCGGCCTGTCTCCGGATTCATCCTGTCTGCTCGCCTCTCATACCCAACCTGCGCTGAAGCCCAACCAAGCCCGTTTCTTACAGATATCTCTAGACGCTATCCTAGACGGGTCCGACATCTGCCGGAAGAGGAAATAGTACCCCGTCAGCCCGCGCACCCTCCCCGCCAACCTCACCTCCTCTCACGCAGGCGAACCACAGGATCCACAGGAAGAACCATGAAGCTCACCGGCCAGACCCTCCTGTTCGACGCGGACGATACGTTGTGGGAAAACAACGTCCACTTCGAGCGCGCCATCTCCGCCTTCATCTCCTACCTCGATCACCGCGTGCACACCACCGAGGAGGTCCGCGAACACCTCAACTCCGTCGAACGCCGGACCGTTCAGCAGCACGGCTACGGCCTCAAGAGCTTTCGCCGCTCGCTCATCCAGTGTTTTGAAGATCTTTCCGACGTCCCAGTCGACGAAGAACGCCACCAGCGCATTCTCAGCTTCGTCGACTCCATCGCCAGCCAGGAGATGGAACTGCTCCCCGGCGTCGCCGACACCCTGGCGCAGCTCGCCGGCCGCCACCGACTCATCCTCGTCACCAAGGGAGACCCCGAAGAGCAGCGCGATAAGCTCGCCCGCTCCGGGCTCGCCGGCCACTTCGTCGAGGTGGAAGTGCTGCACGAAAAAGAACGCGCCGCCTACGAGGCGCTTGCCCTGCGCCACGCCTGCCAGAATTCCACCACCTGGATGATCGGCAACAGCCCCAAATCCGACATCAACCCCGCCCTCGCCGCCGGCCTCAACGCCATCTTCATCCCCCACGACTTCACCTGGGTGTTGGAACACGAGCACGTCGACCCGCCCGCCCCCGGCCTCCGCCTGCTCGAACTCAACGCCTTCGCCCAGCTCCTCGACCACTTTTAGCCGTCCGCAGCCCGTCACATCGCAGCCAGCCCCTGCGGTCATCTCGCCGCGAAGCGGAAGAATCTGCTTCCGCGTTAGCGAACAACTATCAGCGATTAGCGATCAGCTGATAACCCCGGACTCTCAAACCTGCCCCTCCAACCCGACCCCGGCTCGTGATGACTCCAGCGACCGAGGTCCAGACCTAAGTCGAATGAATTGAAGATCTTGCGCAATAACAGGGAGGGGGGACCCCGACCACGATTCGCGCGCGGACCGCGAAACCCGGCCCCGGCCCGGCCCGCTTGGTCCGCCCCCGCCCGGGATGCTATACTCAACCTCGGATTGACCGTAACCCTCGTCCCCGCTGAGGCGCAGTATGCCCAAACCGGACAGGCCCCTGCGGAGGTGGCGAAATTGGCAGACGCACTAGCTTGAGGTGCTAGCGCCGCAAGGCATAGGGGTTCAAGTCCCCTCCTCCGCACCAATCCTCACTTTGTTCCCAGGAAGGCACCAGACTCACCATGACATTCCTGCTGTATGTGCTGATCGTGCTGCACGTCATCATCAGCCTCTTCCTCATCGGTGTAGTCCTGCTACAGACCGGCAAATCGGCCGATCTCGCGGGCGCCTTCGGCGGCCAGGGTTCGCAGACCGCCTTCGGACCGCGCGGCGCAGCCAACCTGCTCACCAAGATGACCACCTACGCGGCCATCTTCTTCATGCTCACCTCGGTCGGGCTCACCATCGTCCTCTCGCGCACCGGCGGCACCGACCACTCGGTTCTCTCGGGCAGCGCGACCCCCGCCAAGAAGTAACCACCCGGCACCACCTGGACTTCACAAGAGCGCAGCCCTCGGGGTCTGCGCTCTTCTCGTTTCCGAAAGGCTCCCAGATGATCCGCATCACCATGCCCGTCGGCCAGCTGCAGTGCAACTGCTCAATCCTTGGCGACGAGGCCACGCGCGAGGCCATCGTCATCGATCCCGGCGCCGACATTACGAAGATCCTTGCGGAGGTCGCGCGCCACGCCCTCACCGTGAAGCAGATCATCGTCACCCACGCCCACATCGACCACATCGCCGGCGCACAGCAGTTGAAGACGCTCACCGGGGCGCCCATCCTTTATAGCCAGCACGATCTCCCGCTGGTAGCCATGATGGGTCTGCAGGCAGCGTGGCTCGGCCTCACGGTTGTCCCAGACGTTCCTGAGCCCGATGTCGACCTCGTCGACGGCGCACGCGTCGGTGTCCCCGGCATCGACGCCACCATCATCCTGACGCCCGGCCACACCCAGGGCAGCCTCTGTGTGTATGTACCGCAGGAGAGCCTGCTGCTCGCCGGCGATACCCTCTTCGCCGGCAGCGTGGGCCGCACGGACCTCCCCGGCGGAGATGGGCCGCAGCTCATCCGCTCGATCCGCGACCGCCTGCTCGTGCTGCCGGCTGACACGCGCGTCGTCCCCGGCCATGGCCCGGAGACCGCCATCGGCCAGGAACGGGAACGCAATCCCTTCCTGCAGTTCTAGCCGCTTATTTCAAACAGCATTGCCGCCGCGCACCAGGCATCAAGCCGCCCAAGCCCCGCAGCAAAGTCGCCTTCCGGACCGATCAGGCTGACGACGATGCGATGCTTCCCTGCCATCGCGTAGAAGGCGGCCGGATGCACGATCAAGCCACACTCCCGTACCAGATGCTCGGCTAAATCGTCACAGCCGAGCCGCTGTGGCAGCTCAAGCACCGCCGACCAGCCAGCCTCAACCGGCAGCGCCGATAGGTGGATGCACCGCGCCACGTGCAGCAGGTTCGCCCGCACGCGGCCCAGAATCTCACGTTCGATCGCCCCACGCCCGGCCAGCCAGTGCGGCAGTGCAAGCTGGACCGGCGCATTCATCGACAGGAAAGTATCGGCCACAACCTCGAGCCGCCCGAGCGCCTCACGCATCGCTCGCTCCGGTCCAAAGGCTGCGAGCCAGCCCACCTTCATCTGCGGCAGTGCAGCGATCTTCGAGATGCCGGAGACGACGAATGTCAGGCAGGGATGCTCGCCCGTCGCAAAGGATCGAATCGGTTCGCCAAGGCTGAAATCGAGGAACACCTCGTCGACGATCAGCGCCAGGCCATGCTTCGTACAGATTCTTTCCAGCTCCCGGCGCTCCGTCGCGGAGGTCGCATGACCGGTGGGATTGTTGGGATGCACGAGCAGCACGGCGCGCGTCCGCGGCGTGATCCTCCGCTCGAGCTCGGCAAAGTCGATCGACCAGCCGAAGTCATAGAACAGGGGATAGGGTGCGAGCGTGACGTCGTCAAGCGTGGCGAGAAAATCGAACAGCGGATAGCTCGGCTGAGCCACCAGCACCTCGTCGCCGGGATCGCACAGGAGCCGGAACAGAAAGCTGTAGGCCTCGCTGGTGCTGGTGGTCAGCACCACGTCACCGGCGTCGACCTGCGCGTCATGCTCCCGGTAGTACGCGCTCACTGCCTGGCGCGCCGCCGCGAGCCCGCGCGGATCGGGATCATAGGTGAGGGCTGCAGGATCTCGGAGCGGCGCCAGCAAGGAATCGTCGGCGTTGGCCTGAAAGCCGCAACGCGTGGGATTCGAAACAGTCAGGTCGATCAGTGGCAGGTCGATCAGTGGCAGGTCGATCAGTGGCTGGCCGATCAGTGGCTGGCCGATCAGTGGCTGGCCGACCTGCCGAGCTTCCCGGATCGCGACCGCCAGCGCACTTTCATCCAGGTTCCAGCTCGTACGCTTTGAAAAGGTTCCCGGCACCTCCAGAGTGTAGCGGCTCAGGCTCGCGACCCGCTAAGATCGTGCCATGGTGGAAGCTGTCCTGTTCGATTACGGCATGGTCCTCAGCGGGCCGGCCCACCCGCCTGCCTGGCGCGAGATGATGCGCATTACGGGCCTCGACGAACCCGCTTTCAACACGGCGTACTGGTCACCGCGGCATGAGTACGATCGCGGTACCCATACCGGCCGCGACTACTGGCAGACGGTCGGCAGGCAGGCTCACGTTGAGCTCACACAGGAGCAGATCTCAGCCTTGCTCGACGCAGATATCGATCTGTGGACGCAGCCGAATCAACCCATGATCGACTGGGCGAGACGGCTGCAGGATGCCGGTACCCGCACCGGCATCCTGTCGAACCTGGGCGACGCGATGGAATCCGGAGTGCGCGCCCGCATGCCGTGGCTGGAGTCCTTCGACCACCACACGTTTTCGCACAGGCTGCGCCTGGCCAAGCCCGAGGCTGCCATCTACCGGCACGCCGCCAAGGGACTCGGCGCGGAGCCAAACAATATCCTCTTCATCGACGACCGCGCCGACAATTGCGAAGCAGGCCGTGCGGCCGGGATGCAGGTCATCTCTTATACCTCGCACTCCGACTTTATGAGCGAGATGGATCGTCTCGGCCTGACGAATCTGTGGCAAAACGGGACGTCTTCCTAAGGGATTCGGGACACCCTTTCCAGTTTTAGAACAGGCTTAAAAAATTCGCCTATCATTCGCTTTTTAGTTCGTGATTTTTGAGGATTCTCGAAGCATCATCATCCTGGCCGCAGCGCCCAACCTGAGCGGCCGGGGACGCGATGCTGTCTACGCTGCTCAAATGGATTTGTAGCCTTCTGCTGTTGGTCTCTGCCCTGTTGGCGCAGGGCACGCCGGCTAATGGGGCGCAGCAGTTGAGTTTTGCAGGTCTGCGAACCTCGGGCGGGAAGGGGCATTTTCTCTCGGTCGCCACCGATGCGACGCAGTCGATCTACCTGCTGTACGACCAGGGCGATGGCGTCCGCGTGATGAAGTTGTCGCCCGATGCGACGAAGCTGCTCGCCGAAGCGATCCTCGGCCAGGCAGGCGATGTCGGGAGCGCGATGACGCTCGATCCCACGGGGAATGTCTACATCACCGGGACTTCCTCCTCAGGGCAGCTCCACGCGACCTCCGGTGCCGCTTTCAGTGATCCGGCCGCCGGAACTTCGGGTTCCTTCGTCGCCAGATTCGATGCGAATCTCAATCCGTCGTGGGTGAGCTTCACGGGTGGATCGAGGATCAGCGCAAGCGCCGTCGCGGCCAACAGCAACGCGGTGTTTGTGACGGGCATCACCTATGGGAGTGACCTGCCGGTGAGCGACTTAGCCATCATCCAGCAGCCGGCTTATGGGAGTGTGCAGAACGGCTTCGTGGAAAAGTTTTCAGCGGACGGCACGTCGCTGCTTTACGGCAGCTACGTCAGCGGCGCTGCCGGAGATACGACGCCCACGGGAATCGCCGTCGATGCGAATGACGATGCTTGGCTGGTGGGCTCGACCACTGCTTCGGGCTTCCCGACTCTCTCGGCCCTGGTGCCGGAGGCGCTCTCAAATCCGTCGGGTTTCCTGATGGAGTTCACCCCGGCTGCGGATGGAATTATCTTTTCAACCTTTGTGCCGGGGAGCGGTCTTGCCTCGGTAGCGCTCGATGCGGCGAGCCAGACGCTGGTTGCGAGCGGCAATGTGGCGCTCGGTCAGTTCCCTCTGGATACAGTTGCGTCTCCGCTCGTTCCGGCAGCTTACCAGTCAGTGCTGCGGTTTGCGCTTGATGGGAGCGCCGTTTTGAACGGTACGGTGATTGCTCCGGGCACGCGTTCCACGGTGACGATTTCAAGCGGAGGCAGCGCCTGGATTGCCGGTGACTTCGACCCAGCCTTTCCTCCACTGCTTCCGCAGTCTGCCATCGCAGCGATTGGCGGCAGCTTCGCGGTTCGGACGAATGCGGCCGGCGTCATCGATCAGACGGTCCGGTTCGGGGGCCTCCCCGTCGAGGACCAGGCCTTTGCCGGCATACCCTTTTCGATTAGCGCGCTTGCGGTGCAGGGCGACGGGGCGCTCCTTGCGGCAGGCTCGGTGCAGCCGACTGCAAGCTCGAGTCCTCTGGGAGTCGAACGATATGATTTGCCGCTCGACAACAGGGGTTCGACTGTTCTCGGTTCCTCCGTTGCCGACGCGGAGCCGGCTCCCGCCAGTTGCGGCGGGAGCTTGTGCTCCGGGTCGGCCGCGCTGCTTGCCCTTGTCCAGACAGCGACATCTGCCGCTGGGCCGGCCCTGTCTCTTGATGAGCTGCCGTTCGGGACGCTGCGGAACCTGGGTTCCGCTGATCTCGAGGGACTGCGTGTCACCTCGTCAGCCGGTTCGATTGCTACCAATTGCCCGCCGACTTTGCTGGCCGGAGACGAATGCAGTCTGCTGCTGAGCGGCGGCGGGGCGGGCGTGCTGACGGTAAGCTCGAGCAATGCGGCTGGCCTCAGCGCGCCGTTCCCGTCATACCAGGTACCGGCCGGCGGCGCGGTGGTTTATTCGCCACGAGAGGCAGACTTCGGAATCGTCACTTCCGCGTCGGGTCCTGTGAGCAGGACGTTCACCCTGACCAATCTTGGGACGGCCTCCGAGACAGTCGCCAGCGGTCCGGCAACCAGCGTGCTGATTCAGTCGCCTTACTTCGAACGGCAGAGCGACTGTACGCTCGCGGGCTCCGGAGCTGCCAAGGTGCTGGGGCCCGGTTCCGCTTGCCACGTTACGATCAGCCTCGTGGCCTCTTCCGATTCCGCGAACGATGGGGCGCAACGTGCAGCCTGGACCTTCGGCGGCAGGCAGGCTTTACTGACGGCTTATACGCAGGCAGCATCTCTCGGCTTGTCGGCATCGGAGATTGACTTTGGCGTCGACTTTGCGGGCGGGCTGACTCCGCCACGTTATCTGTACCTGTCAAACAGCTCGCATCAACCCGTCGCCCATGCGTCCCTGAGTCTGCCCGGGGACTCTCCCTTTCAGGTCACTGACACCTGCCCGTCGCTGCTTGCGGCGAGTTCCGTGTGCCGTATCAGGCTGGATTATGCATCGGTATCCGCGCCATCGACGGACAGCGCGTCGCTGCTGATGGATCAGGGCCTGAGCGTCGTGCTGACCGGGACCACCAAGCCGCAACCCCTAGGCGATGGAAGCAGCGCCAATCCAAACCTGGCGCTCGCGCCCAATGCGGTTTCGTTCGCGACCAGTGTGCCTGTGACCGGGGTCTCGACCGAGACGCAGACCGTTGCGGTCAGTAACTCGGGTGGTCTGCCGTTCAGCGTCTCGCTTGCCGTGGTCGGCGACTTTACCTACACAACAAGCTGCAACGGCCAGCTCGGTCCCGGGGAGAGTTGTGCCGTTGCGTTGGTCTTCGTACCCTCGCAGCCCGGGCCGCGACAAGGACTGCTGCTGGTCACCGCCGGCGGCGGGGCTGGTTCGATCAGCGTACCGTTGAGCGGGATGGCGACGCCGATCCTCTCGGCGAACAATGGGCTCTACGACTTCGGCAGCATCCCGGTCTCGCAGCCCACCTTTCAGTTCCTGAAGGTGCTGAGCCCCTTTTCCATGTTGACCGTCGCGGTTTCCCCGCACTTTCGTGTCGCTTTGGTCGAAGATACAGGAAGCGGCCCAGGCTCGCCGCCCGATACGGCCTATGTTGCGAGTGGGACCGGGACCTGCCGCAACTGCTGGATTGCTCTCCTCTTCAACCCATCAACCCCGGGCCCTCAAGGCGCCAACCTCGTCATCTCATCTGCTGTTGCGGGAAGCCCCTACCTGCTCTCACTTACCGGCTCCGGCGTAGCGTCTGCCGGTATGGTCCTCACGCCGGCGGCCGTGAACTTCGGGGCAGTTCCCGTATTGAGCGGAAGCGGGATCATGCGGGTGAACCTAAGCAATCTCACGGGCCCGGGCGTGGCCGTGTCACTTTCACCGCCAAGCGTGACCGGCGATTTCGCGATCGATCCGACTGATGTTTCGGCAAACACCTGCGCCGGAAGCCTGGAGCCGGGCGCATCGTGCATCGTTTCCGTTCGCTTCCTGCCGTCAGCGGTCGGGTCTCGTGAAGGGGCTCTCGTGCTCGTGACCTCAGCGGGCGAGGTGGAAGCGACTTTGAACGGTACCGGTGCATCGTCAAACTTCCTGTCAGTGAATCCAGTTGCGCTCGACTTTGAAAATGATCAGGGAGCCGCCGCATTGGCAAAGCAGATACAGATCACCAACACGGGTGGGCTCTCCGTGGCGGTTGGGCTGCCATCGACCATGAGCGGCAACTTTGCAGCCGCGACCACCTGCGGCGAACTCGATTCTGGCGCGTCATGTTCAGTTTCGGTTGCGTTTCATGCCGGCTCGCAGTTGGTCAACGACACGCTGAGCATCCCCGTGACGACTACTGGCTCGGATCATCAGGCGGTAACAACGGTTTACGCTGTTGCATTATCTGGCTCTTATACCGCAGGAAGCACTGGTCTCAGTATCTTTCCGTCGACGCTCGACTTCGGTTCAGAGGCGACCCAGACTCCGTCCGCACCCCGTGTGATCGAGTTGAACAACGTCAGCAATAGTGCCCTCACGCTCGCGTTTGTGACGCCGCGGAACTTCATCCTGACCGGCACGACATGCACCACGCTGCTACCGGGTGCAAGCTGCAGCGTCGATCTGGCCTTTCTGCCCATGACGAACGGCTCGTTGTCCGGAAGCGTCGCCGTCACCACAACCAATCAGGCCGGTAATCCAGGGCCGGGGGGAATTGTCTATGCCCAAGGGTTTGGGGTGGGTACCGGCAGCCTCACGATCAGCGGGGGACTGATCGTCGGCGGGACCTTTGACTTTGGATCAATCGCGCCCGGCCAGACGGTCACGAACACATTCGCCGTTTCAAACCGAAATTCACCGGCCAATCCCATTCGAGTCCGCCGAGTGACCAGCCGTCCTCCTTTTCTTTCGAGCACTGACTGCAACGGTGCTCTGAACTTCGGTGAAGCCTGTTCCATTCATGTGACCTACGGCCCAATCGGCCTGGGTTCTTCCGGGCCCGACACCGGCGTGTTGAGCATTGAGAGCGATGCACAGACGGGTCCGGACACGATCGCCCTCACTGGTCAGGCAGTCTCAACCTCGTCCGCCGCCAATGCTACGAGTCTCGCAAGCTACACGATCTCCCAGGGCTCGCTTTCGTTTCCCAACGTCGAAGTTGGGGACACGTCTCCCGCGCAGGTCGTCACTCTCACCAACAACGGCAACATGGAGCTGAACTTTACGTCTGTGTCGGCGAGTGCGGATTTCCTGATTCAAAGCGGATGCGGGAGCCTTCCGCCGGGCAGCGAGTGCAACGTTCTTGTGATGAGCTCCCCGCGTCTCGCGGGATCTCACTTCGCGGCTCTCGAAATCACATCAAACGCTTCCTCTTCGCTGGATTTTGTAAGTCTCGCCTCGACGGCTGGCCCGCCTCCGATCGCGCTCAGTCCCGCCGCACTCGACTTCGGGACCGTGCAGGTGGGCTCCTTTGCAACGCTTCCCGTGCAGGCAACAAATATCAGTCCCAACCCAATCCTCCTCTCGAGCGTCACCGTGGCGGGAGAGTTCAGTTCATCGGGCGATTGCCCGATCGGTGGCAGTCTTGCGCCCGGGAATTCCTGCACGACGCAGGTGCGCTTCGCGCCAAACGCGATTGGTCAAAGCAGTGCCTCGCTCGCCTTCGCAACATCAGCTACCACGCTACCGCTCACGGTTGCACTGTCTGGAATCGGCAGCTCTTCGAAGGTGCTGCTCACCCCCTCCAGCCTGGCGTTCGGGCCAATTGTCGTCGGCGCATCCGCGAATCTTGCCTTGACCCTTGCTAATACCGGCACGTCGCCGTTGAATGCAATCTCGACCAGCGTCTCTGGCGACTTCAAGGTGACAGCTCCCTGCGCCACGAGCCTCGCGCCGGGGCAGAGCTGCGTCCTCCAAGTGACTTTCTCGCCCACCCAAACGGGGCCTCGCAACTCGACCCTCAACGTCACAAGCTTCGGCCCCTCGTCGCCGACCGCCGTTCCCCTCACTGGCACCGGCCTGGCCAGCGCATCGTTCACCCTGACCGTCGCCGGCGGGACGACCGCGAGCGCCACCATCCCGAGCGGTCTCACTGCCTTCTTCGCCCTGCAAATCACGCCGCAGAACGGCTATGGCGGGTCCGTCGCGCTTACCTGCACACCGATTCAGTTCGTGAGCAACGCTACCTGTTCGCTCCTTCCCTCGCTGGTCAGTCTGGGTACCCAGGCGCAGACTACGTCAGCAAGAATCAGCACCGCGTCACCAGCCTTGAGCGCAAATCAAATTGATGGAAGGAATGGCGGGACCGGGCGTCCTCTGCTGGGACTGTGTGCCTTGCTATCACTGATTCGCTGGCGCAAGTCGCGGCACTTCCGCTGCGCACTGCCCGGGCGCGGACGCAGGCAGTCTCCCGCGTTGCGAAAGGCAAGCCCAGGACTCATTGCATTCACCGCAGCGCTCTGGCTGCCGATGTTCCTCTCCGGCTGCGGTCGAAGTCCCGCCCCGCAGGCAGCCATAACGTATGACACCCCACCCGGAACATACACATTCCAAGTCACCGCAAGCTCGACGAGCGGCGTCCAGATTTCGCACACTGCCACCCTCACGGTCATCGTGACGCCAGGGTTCGGTCTAGGTCAATGAAGGAGCCGGTGTTGAAGCAGCCGGCGTCGACACCGACCCCACCGGGATCTGCTCGACAATTTCAATCCCGAAGCCCTGCAGCGCGGGGACATGCGTCGGCGTATTGGTCAGGAGGCGAATCTTGCGGATGCCGAGGTCGGAGAGAATCTGGGCGCCGAGTCCAATCTGACGCAGCGTGCGAATGGTCTTCTCTTCGGGTCGGTCTTCGCCGCGATCCAATCTCGCGCTCTTTTCGCGCGCCCTTGGGTCTCGCGCGAAGACGATCCGGTGAGGCTCGACCGTCCGGTCGATTCCGAAACCGCGTGTACCGTTATGAAGATAGAGAAATGCCCCTCGCCCGGCCTCCGCGATGGTTCTCAGCGAGCAGTCGATGACCTCGCGATGATCGGTTCCCGCGAGCCCGAAGACATCTTCGGCCAGGGAGTGCGTATGCACCCGTACGGGCATCGGCAGGTCGGCGCTCACGTCGCCCATCACCAACGCCACGTGCGATTCGCCACCATCAATCTCATTCTCATACGCAATCATCCGGAACTCGCCGTATCGGGTCGGCAAGACACCCTCGGCGACGCGCTGCAGATAACGCTCGTGCTGCAGGCGGTAGCGGATCAGATCAGCGACGGTCACCATCAGGACGTTGTGTGTCGCGCAAAAGGACTGTAGGTCCGGCACCCGGGCCATCGTGCCATCCTCGTTCATAATCTCGCAGATCACACCCGCAGGAATCAGTCCGGCCATCCGTGCCAGGTCGACCGACGCTTCGGTTTGTCCGGCGCGCACGAGCACGCCACCCTTGCGGGCGCGCAGCGGAAAAACATGCCCCGGCCGCGCCAGGTCGTGAGCGGTCGACTGCGAATCAATGGCGACTCGGATCGTATGTGCGCGGTCCGCAGCGGAGATCCCTGTAGTGACGCCCTCGCGAGCCTCCACGCTTTCCGTGAAGGCGGTCCCGAAGCGTGACGTGTTGTCCGTCGTCATCGGGCCGAGGCGCAGATGATCCGCGCGGTCCTCGGTGAGCGTCAGGCAGATCAGGCCGCGGCCGAACCGCGCCATGAAATTGATCGCCTCCGGCGTGACGAACTCTGCCGCGAGCGTCAGATCGCCCTCATTTTCCCGGTCTTCGTCATCCACGACGACGATCATGCGGCCCGCGCGCAGTTCGGCGATGGCAGCTTCAACGGACGCAAATGGAACAACATTCTCTGGCATATCTAATCTGATCTCGGGCGCGGGGGCAGGTTGCAAACAATTGCGCCGTCCGGCTTCGGACGGCGCAATCCAACAGGAAAAATATTGCTCCCGCCAACAGCTTGCCTACAGCGTGGATTCAATCTCGAAGCCCCAGGCTTCAAGCAGGGCCTCGGGAATGTACTTCGAGTTCTTGTTCCGGCGCGCCCACTCGCGCAGACGGGTGGAACGAACGTACTGGTCCGGGGTCAATTTGAACTCTTTCACGACCTGTTCAAACGACGTAACCGTGGGCACAACCGGCCCGATGGGCTCAGGTTTCCCCCAGTTAGGATTTCCGCGACGCTTTGCCATGTTTGCTTATCCTTCGGTGCGAGTTGCAGCGGCATCATAACCGCAACTTCTTATCCTACGCGCTTCCCTCGCGCTTCTCAAGCCACTGGAGCCAGTCCGGTCCTGCCGCTGTCCCCAGAGGTCTACCCCCCTGGACGTCTTCCTGCCGCGATCGCAAGTCTCCCACGACAGCCCAAGTCTTTTGGATTGAGGGGTTAACTGCTCAGTTATACCCCAAAGGTGTTATTCAGCCCGGGCCGCCCTACGCCTAAGGTGGGATTCAGCAACAAAAGTTGTAGAGGAAAAAGCAGTCAGCAAGCCGAGTCGCAACACCGTTCGAGCTCCTCAGTTTTCCTGAAACACCGGCATCACCGCAGACCGCCATGCGCGGCTCAACAACAGCAAAGCAGCAACAACTTACTCTTTGGAGGATGCACCCCGTGTTGATCAAAAAGAAAGCAGTCCGCGTACACCAGATTCCCCAGAACCTCACCGCCGCCGAAGCCCTGCACTTCCTCAATGACTTGCGTCAGTTCACCGATACCGAGCGCCCCCGCTTCGTCCTCGACTGCTCACAGGTTGGCGCGATGACGGACCAGGTGATGGGATTGCTGCTCTGCTCGCTTGAAGAGGCAATGAAGTCGAATGGCGACGTCCGCCTCGCCGCCCTATCCGCCCAGGCAGAGATCGCTCTCCAGCGCGCCGGCGTCAGCCGCATCTTCGAGAGCTTTCCTTCCACCGAGAGTGCCGTGCAGAGCTTCCACCAGCGCGGCGGCAGCATGGCGGGCGTGTCGGTCGCGTCACAAACTGCCGCCTTCCGCACCGAGTACGCTGCCTAACCGCAAACTCGCGCGTCCGCGCTACAGAAGAGCCAGCCGGCCCGGACCCGTCCACCGTCCGCGCGCCGCCGCACCCGTGAGAGCCCTCCCCTCTCGTTGCGAGCTCAACTGTCGCGTTTCCGGTGCAGTGCGGGCGCCCAAACAGCAGCCCCCTGCACACGGACGACTCAGTCCAGTTCGACGACGATCTTCACATCGGGGTGACGGTTGCTCTCGAAGTGGCTGAGTTCCTTGCTTTTTGATCGGTGGCCGCGGTAGGTGGCCCACACCAGGAAGTCAGTCTCGTCACCGCCCAGCCGGCGAAAGAAAAATGTGCCGTTGGCGTCCGTGATAAACGAGACCACGGCGTTCGTCGATTCGTTCTGAACCTGGACGACCGCGCCCTTCAAGGGCTCATGCTGGTGGTCGGTGACTGTTCCGGTCAGGCTGCGCGGATCTCCCTGCGCGCCCGACATCGAGCAGGATGCCAGGACGCAGGCAGCCAGCACGCGAAGAAACCTGCTGCGCATCGTTCGACTCGAACTGTCTTGCAACCTGTTCTCCTCAGGGTGGCGGCATCACTCCCTGTGGGTCTCAGATGCAGCTTTTGCTCCCGAGGCCGGTTCAGTGCCGGCTTCCACCACAAAAAGCCACGCCAAAACGGGATCCGCCCGAATTGCCGGACTGGCGGCCCCCAAATGAAGCGCAGACTAGTCGACGAAGTAGCCGATGTCGGTCAGGATGCGGTCGCTCAGCTCCACCCCGAGCAGGCGCGCGTCCGACGAGGTCTGAATCTCGTTGTTGAAGCGGCGCAACACCGACGACGGCAGGTCTGTCTTCAGGTTCAGCATGCGCAGCAGCGAAGCGCTGTCGGTCGGGTAGACATAATCGCCCGGCAGGCCGCAGGCCGGCTTGATGGTGAGTGAGAGTGCGATGGTTTCAGCGCCGGGGCGGTACGGTCCGGAAGAATGAGTGATCAGGTTGACTCGCATACGCAAGAGAGTGACACCGGCATCCGGGCATCTCAATGCCCCTGAAGGGTATTCGAGGCACAACCATCAGGGCCGCCAGGCTCCCACTTGGGTCACCACCAGGTCACCCTCGGTGGCCGCGGCATGCAACCCTGCCTCCGCTACCCGCCCCGGCGAACTCACGGCCAGCGTCTCCACCCGCTGTGCCGCCTTCTCCAGGTAGCGCGTCCTGGCGTGCTGCAGATCGCGAATCTGCAGCGTCGTCAGCGGCTGGGCGGACCCAAGCTGATGCGCCGTCAGGGTCACCTGCGCGATGTGTTCGACCGTCTCCATCCGCTGGAACGCTTCAAGCAGCGTCTTGCCGTAACTGACGGCGCCGTGATTGGCCAAAAGGATCGCATCGTGGTCGGCCACGTAGGGCTCGAGACTCTCCGCCACCTCGCTCGTGCCGGTCGTCGCGTAGGCGGCCAGCGGGACGATGCCCAGCGTCATCACCGCCTCCTGGCAAAGCCGGTCGTCGAGTCCCCGCCCGCAACAGGCGAAGGCAGTCGCGATCGGAGGATGCGCATGCAGCACCGCACACACGTCCGGCCGCTCCCGGTAGACGGCGAGGTGCATACTCACCTCGCTCGTTACCGGCCGCGTTCCGCACAGCAGCTTGCCGGCCAGGTCAACGATCACCATATCCTCCGGCTTCAGCAGCGCCTTGCTCATGCCGGTCGGCGTCACCAGCAGGCGACGGCGGTCAAGCCGCACCGACAGATTGCCGGAAGTCCCCGGCGTATACCCGAGCCGGTGCGTCCACTTGCTGAAGCGCACCAGCTCTTTCCGTAGTTGCAGCTCGCGTCGGTCCTGATCCATCAGCATCGTCTTTCCTGCCTTCCGTACGGCTTCGCTGCTGCACTCATTTCAAAATCGTGAAGGGCGACATCCCACCCGAGAGCGTCGATTCCGGGACACGGGGGCGCAACACGTTTTTCAGAAACTTCCCAACCCGGTCGGACGCCATGAAGAGGTGCCCGGCCGTCAGCTTGCCTGCCACCGGAAAGTGTCCCACCGCGGCTAAACCCATCGACGCGATACACCCGCACTGCGCACAATCCGGTTCCCCGCCAAACTGGCAGGGGCCGATCTCCGTTTTCAGGTCCGCGGAGATCGTCTCGGTCGTACGAGCAAAGATACACGCCTCGGGGCTCTCCGGGGGATGGGCAATTTCATCAATGACGCGATCGTGCATGTCCAGCACCGGATACTTCCGGCGCAACACCCGCAGGTCTTCGATCACGGCCAGCCTCTGGGCCGGCGACAGGATCTCCGGATCGGTCGCTCCCACCTGCGGCGTAAACAGGCTGAACCACACCTTCGCGATCTCCGGGTGCTGGCTCCAGAACGCCAGGAACTCCTCGAGATAGCCTGCCCGCGCCGCAATCTGCGACGTGATCGTGCAGTGAATCGTGACCTTCGCGCCCTTGATATTCTTCAAGATGCGCTCATACGTCGCCGGCTTGCGCCGTTCGTCATGCTCCGGCTGCAGCCCGTCGATTGACACCACTACGTTCAGCTTCTTGTAGCGCTTCCACTCCACCGGAATCACCCGGAACGCGCTCGTCACCACCTGCGTATGCACCCCGCGCGCCTCGAGTTCCGGCAGCAGCTGCTCCACCTCGCGATAGCGCACCAGCGGGTCGCCGCCCACGAGCGACAGGTGCAGCGGTCGCCGCTCATCCACCACCGCCAGTACGCGGCGCACCAGCTCCTCTCCCTTGAAATCCGAAAGCTCCTTCAGCTGCGTCCCGCCGCCCAGATGCGCCGCGTCAAACGCGTAGCAGCCTGGGCAGCGCAGCGGACACTCCTTGGTAATTTCGATGGACAACGACGGCGCACGGCCGCTGAGGATGGTTCCCCACGCCTTGAAAACCTCTGACTTCTTCATACATTTCTCCCGGTGATTACAACTGCGGCCAATGTGGCGTGGCGTACAGCGGCTCTTCAACATCGAGCCAGGCCCTTGGGAATCAGGCGTTCCGATCAGATTCGCAACGGAAGGGTAAAGCAGCCGAGTTCGGCACTTGGCAGCGGCGTCTCGCTCCACGGCTCGAACATCATCCGGCAGGCGCGCAGATCATCGCCCTGGAAAACAAAGCGCAGCCACCGCCTGAGCGCAATGACCACGGCCAGCCCACGCCGGGCATGTTGCGCCAGGAGAAGCACCAGGCATAGCACCGCTACCAGCGTGCAAAGGGTCAGTTCAAAATCCTGGGTTCCGCCGCGCAGGAAGCGATCAAACGTCCAGAAGTGTTCCGTCAGCGGCATCGTCGCCAGCAGCAGCGCCCACACCATCACCAGGAACCGGGCAGCCGCTGTAACCCGCAGCCGCCTTCCTCCTGCCAATTTCCTGATGCCCTGCCTCAGCCCCAAAACCCCTCACATTCTGCCTGAATTTTACCCCGACGCCCCGCCCCGGCGCCACCCCGCACTGTGCAAACCGTCGCTCGCCCGCTACTTCACAGCCTCGCTGTAAAAGCGCTCCATGTCGCCCTTCATCTGCTTCAGCGCGTCCACATTCAGGTAGACCATGTGTCCCGCCGGATAGTAACCAAACTGCACGTTCGCCGCGATCACCGGTGGCAGCATCATGTGGTGCAGGTCGTACTCCGTGATAAAGAACGGCGTCGCCAGATCGAAGTAGCCGTTTGCCGAAAACACCTTCAGCCGCGGATTCTTGCGCATTGCATCCGCCAGGTCGATCGCCACATCCGGCACCGGTTGTTCGCCGCGCCCTTGCCCGCCGCTCGGCTTGTGCTTGAAGTTCCAATCCTGGTTCAGCCCCGGCCCGGCCAGGAAGTAGGTCTCGGAGCTCGTGAACTTCAGCTCCCGCTCCAGGTAGTCGTGAAACGCCCCGACGTACACGCCGCTGATGCCGGTATCGGACGGATCGTACCCCGGGTTCTCGCCCGCATCGTCTACATCCACGCCGGTAAAGCGCGCGTCGTACCGCCCGAAGATCTTGTCGTCGTCCCGCAGCAGCTCCTTGCGGAACCGGCTCGCCGAAATCCGCAGCCGCGCCTCCTTGACGTACCCAACGCTCAGCCCCGTCATCCCCGCCAGCTTCTGCGCCATCGCGTCAAACTCCGCCGGCGGCAGGTGGTCGCCCTGCGCCAGCGCCGCGGCATACGGCCCCCGCGCAAAGGTCCGCGCCTGCTCGACAAACTCCGCCATGCTGCCCGTATGCTTCACCTTGTTGAAGTGATAGGCGATAGCCGCATACGACGGCAGATATCCAATCGAATCGGCGTCGAAGCCGGCATTGCGAATGCCGTAGTTCAGGATCGACGACAGCAGCGTCACCCCGTTGAACTCGATCCCATCATTCTGCAGGGCAGCCACCAGCCCCGCCGACCGCGTCGTCCCATACGACTCCCCGAACAAAAACTTCGGCGAGTTCCACCGGCCGTTCAGCGTGATGTAGCGCACGATGAACTTCTCGAAGGCCTTGATGTCCTCATCGGTTCCGGCAAAGTCCTTCGCCGTTCCCTTCCCCACCGCACGCGAAAACCCGGTCAGCGGCGCGTCGATAAACACCAGGTCCGACTTGTCCAGCAGGCTGTACTGGTTCTGCACGTACTCGAACGGCGCCGGGCCCGTCGGCTCCGGGCTCTCGGTTAACACGCGTACCGGCCCGAACGACCCCATGTGCAGCCAGATGGATGCCGACCCCGGCCCGCCGTTGTAGAAGAACGTCACCGGCCGCGCCTTCGACTCGACCCCATCCTGCGTATACGCCACATAGAAGATGCTGCCGTTGGCGACGTTCTTGTCGTCCTTCAGCAGCAGGTTGCCGGCAGTCGCCGTGTAGTGAATCGTGCCGTGCGGCCCGGCCCAGTCATGCTTCGTCGGGGTCGCCGTCTCCGCCGGGATCGCCACCGCTTGCTCTTCCTTCTCGGGCGTCGTCTCGCCCTGGGTCGCGCGGCGCGACGGATTCGCCGGAGCATTCTGTGCGGAGGCCGCCAGCACACAGCTCATCAGCGCGCAGGCAAGAAAAAAGCGGGTCACGGAGTCGATCAAGCGGGAAGGCTCCTGTCAGTCAAAGGTTGGACCGGAAACGTGTCTCGATCATACCCAACGCGCGCTTACAGTCACGGCATTCGAGCCTGCCCTCCAGTCTTCCTGTCGAAAAGTTTAGCTGTGCGAATCAATCCGTATAGAGTCGCAGCCTCTAGCGAGTCGCCAATGCCCCGAGGCATCTTTCGCCGAACCTTCACCGTCTACGAGATGACGGGATCGTTATTATCGCGGCGAGGATGAAACGGATGAGCGCACCACCATGTACCGAACTTGAGCAGGCAGACGTCGACCAACAACGACCGGACCACGACCCTCTGTACGAAGCCCAGAACCAGCGCTTCGAGCTGAGCCGCCGACGCTTCATGCAGGCCGCAACCGCAGTCTCGGCCGGCACCGCCGTCGGCATTCCTGCCGCCGCGCAGGCTCCCGGTGCGATGCAGCAGAAACCCATCACCCTCCAGGTGAACGGCAAGTCGTCCACCCTCACGCTCGACACGCGCACCTCCCTGCTCGACGCGCTGCGCGACCATCTCGACCTGACCGGCAGCAAAAAAGGTTGCGACCACGGCCAGTGTGGCGCGTGCACCGTGCTCGTCGATGGCCGACGCGTCAACTCCTGCCTCACCCTCGCCTTCGCTGCCGAGGGCGCCAAGATCACAACGATAGAAGGCCTTTCGAAGGTCGCCGACCCGAAAGAGGTCTCGGACCTGCACCCCATGCAGGCCGCCTTCCTCGAGCATGACGGGTACCAGTGCGGCTACTGCACCCCGGGACAAATCTGCTCCGCCGTCGCCGCTAGCGACGAACAGAAGAAGGGCGCGCTCTCGATCGTGAGCCTGCACACCGGTCACTCCGAAAACCCGGAGATGACCGACGACGAAATCCGCGAACGTATGTCCGGCAACATCTGCCGCTGCGGCGCCTACCCCAACATCGTCGCAGCGGTCCGCGCCGTGGCCCGAGGTGCACAAGCATGAACCCTTTCAACTATGAGCGCGCCAACGCACCCGAAGCCGCGGTGAAGGCCGGAGCCATCCACGGCGCGAAGTTTCTCGCCGGAGGCACCAATCTCGTCGACCTGATGAAGTATGGCGTCGAATCGCCCACCACCCTCGTCGACATCAACCACCTCGCGCTGACCGAGGTCACCTCGACGCCGGATGGCGGTGTCCTCATCGGCGCGCTGGTGCGCAACTCCGATCTCGCCGACCACACCCTCATCAAGACACAGTATCCGCTGCTCTCGCAGGCGCTGCTCAGTGGCGCCTCCCCGCAGCTGCGCAACATGGCAACGACCGGCGGCAACCTGCTGCAGCGCACCCGCTGCTACTACTTCACCGACATCAGCTTTCCTGCCTGCAACAAACGCATGCCGGGCTCAGGATGCGCGGCAATCAAGGGCTACAACCGCATCCACGCTATTCTGGGCCAGACCGATCAGGGCGCAACCAGCGGCGAGACCTGCATCGCCACCAACCCCTCGGACATGTGCGTCGCCATGGCCGCGCTCGGCGCGAAGGTCGAGGTAGAGGGACCGCACGGCAAGCGCACCATCCCCTTCGCCGAGTTCCACAAACTGCCCGGCAAGGATCCCGCAATCGAGACTGCGCTCAAGCCCGACGAACTGATCACCGGCGTCACCCTGCCCCCCGCGAAGTTCGCGAAGAATGCCTTCTACCTGAAGGCGCGCGACCGCAACAGCTACGCCTTCGCACTCATCTCGGTCGCAGCCGGGCTTGAAATGGAGGGCGGCACCATCAAGTCTGCAGGCCTCGCGCTTGGCGGAGTCGCTCTCAAGCCCTGGCGTGAAGCCGAAGCCGAAAAGGTGCTTACCGGCAAGCCCGCCAGCCCTGAGACCTTCAAACAGGCGGCTGACATCCTGCTCCGGGGAGCCAAAGGCTACGAGCACAATACTTTCAAGATTGAACTCGCCAAGCAGGGCGTCGTCCGCGCCCTCACCCTTGCATCCCAGGGCACCACAGAAGGGGTATCCGCATGATCCAGGAAACCGCGACCGCGCCCAAGCCGGTCAAGCAGCTAGACCACCGTTATGAAGGCATCTCGAAGGTCACCGGCACGGTGAAGTACGCCGGCGACTTCTCCTCTCCCTTCAACAAGGCCGACCTGCTCTTCGCCTACATGGTGCAGGCGACCGTCCCCAGCGGCACCATCACCGCGATCGATCGCGTCGCCGCAGACCGCGCCCCCGGCGTCGTCGCCATCATGACGCCGTTCAACGCGCCGAAGCTCTCCGCCGGTCCACCCCAGCCTCCCGCTCGCCGCAACCTGAGCCTGCTGCAGGACGCCGATGTGCACTATAACGGGCAGCCTATCGCCGTCGTCGTCGCGAAGTCGCATGACCAGGCGATCGCCGCTGCACGCCTGCTCAAGATCACCTACGCGCCCAAGCCCGCAAACGTCACCTTCCGCGACCGCGCCGGTGATGCCCGTTGGCCGAAGAATCCGGGCAAAGAGCCCGCAGGCAACAAGCGCGGCGATCTCCAGGCCGGCTTTTCAAAGTCCACCGCAACCATCGAAGAGACCTACGTCACGCCCATCCAGAACCACAACCCGATGGAGCCGCACGCCACCGTGGCGTGGTGGGAGGGCGAGAAGCTCAATGTCTACGACGCCACGCAGTACATCACCGGCGATAAGGCATCGCTTGCCAAAAGCCTGAACGTGCCGCTGGACTACATCCATCTGCAGTGCCCGGTCACGGGCGGCGGCTTCGGCTCGAAGGGCTCGACCTGGTCGCATGTGCCGCTGTGCTGCCTGGCCGCGCGCGTCACCGGCAAGCCGGTCAAGCTGATTCTCGGCCGCGAGCAGATGTTCGGACCCGTCGGGGCGCGCCCATCGACCGTGAGCCGGATCAAGCTGGGCGCGAGCGCCGACGGCAAGCTGCTCGCGATGCAGCACGACGCCATCATGAACGCCTCGGTGATGGAGGACTTTACCGAGCACGTCGAAGGCCCGACCAAGATGCTTTACACCAGCGAGGCCAACTCGGTTTCTTCGAAGCTGGTTGAGGTGAACCTTGGCGTCTCGACCTTTATGCGCGCACCCGGCGAGGCGCCCGGCACCGCCGTGCTCGAGATTGCCATGGATGAGCTTGCCGACAAGCTCAAGATGGACCCGTTGCAACTTCGCATGGTGAACTATGCCGAGACCGACCCGAGCCACGACCGGCCTTTCAGCGGCAAGCACCTGAAGGATGCCTACACGCAGGCCTCTGAGCGCTTTGGCTGGGCGAAACGCAACAAGACGCCGGGGCAGATGGCAGAGGGCAACAGCCTCATCGGCCATGGCATGGCGACGGCGACCTACCCGGCCAATCGTTCGGCCGCGCAGGCCGTCGTGCGGATGCTTCCCGGCGGCAGGATGTTTGTCGGCTCCGGCACGCAGGACCTCGGAACCGGCATGTACACGATCATGGCGCAGACCGCGGCTGCCGGGCTGGGCATCGATCCGACGCTGGTCGAGGTGAAGCTCGGCGACTCGACCCTGCCAAAGGCTCCGGTGTCGGGCGGTTCGCAGTCGTCGGCCTCGGTGCTGCCGGCAATTCAGGACGCCACGACGCAGTTGAAGCTGAAGCTCGCCGACCTGGCGATTGCGGACGCGGGGTCGCCCCTCCACGGGCTCAAGACGCTCGACATCGACGTCAAGGGCGGCAAGCTGGTCAGCAAGAGCAACCCGGCACAGACTGACGACCTCACCGCGCTGATCGCACGCAATGGCAACAAGCCGGTCGAAGCAATGGGTTCTGCGGAGCCCTCGGAATCGAAGGACTCGATGACCACGCAGTCTTTTGGCGCGGTCTTCGCCGAGGTCGCCGTCGACAAGGACACGCACATGGTCAAGGTGCGCCGGGTTGTCGCGACCTACGACATCGGGACGCTGCTGAACGATAAGACGGGGATGAATCAACTGGTCGGCGGGATCGTCTGGGGTGTGTCGTTCGCGCTTCACGAGGAGGCGCACATTGATCCGGTCTACGGGCGGACGGTGAACGAGTCGCTGGCGGAGTACCACGTTCCGGTCAACGCGGACATCGGGACGATCGACGTGACGGTGCTGAACATTCCCGATATGAAGTTCGCGCCGACCGGCGCACGCGGTATCGGGGAGATCGGCATCACGGGCGCGATGGCGGCGGTGGCCAACGCCATCTTCAACGCGACCGGGAAGCGGGTGCGCGAGTACCCAATCACACCGGACAAGATCATGCTGGCTTATTTGCGGGCGAAGGCAAACGTGGCGGGGGGTACCCCCCGCCCTTACTGCGCAAGATCTTCAGGACATTCGACTTAGGTCTGGACCTCCCTACACAGAGCGATCACGACCCACCGCCGGATCCAAGGATCTTAGCGCTTGAACTTTGCGTCATCGTGGGATAGACAGGGGTGGGTCTTGTGCGGAGACTGTCTTCTATCAGTGAATAGTTTTTAGTGATTGAGCTGAGAGTTTAGGGCGAGACCAGAAGTGGATTTTTCCGCTTCGCCGCGGAATGGGAGAATGTCGAAACAGGTGCGCCCTCATCGCGGGCGGCGACCACTTCGTGGAGTGGAAGCTTCGCGTCATGACCTCTCGCAAAAATGACGCGAAGCTTCCACCCAACGAACCGGCGCTCGCCCGGCGTCGGGACGCACTGGTTGCTGCCTGTTCTTGCACACCCCGCGTGCGAAGATAGAAGGGCAATGGCGCTGGAAGACCTTTTACATCGGACGTTTGGATTTTCCAGCTTTCGGGCGAACCAGGAAGCCGTGTGCCGGGCCGCAACCGAGGGGCGCGACGTGCTGCTGGTGATGCCGACGGGTGCGGGCAAGAGCCTGTGCTACCAGCTTCCGGCGATTGCGCGCGGGGGAACGGGCCTGGTGATCAGTCCGCTGATTGCACTGATGGACGACCAGGCGCACAAGCTGACGGCGGCCGGGCTTTCGGTGGCGCGGATTCATTCGGGGCTGTCGCGTGAGGACTCGCGGCAGGCGTGCCGCGACTACCTGGATGGCAAGCTGCAGTTTCTTTTCATTGCGCCGGAGCGGATGCGGGTTCCGGGCTTTCCCGAGATGCTGGCACGGAGAAAGCCGTCGCTGATTGCGATCGACGAGGCGCATTGCATCTCGGCATGGGGACATGATTTTCGGCCGGATTACCGGACGCTGGGCGACTACCTGCCCTCGCTGCGGCCGGCGCCGATTATTGCGTTGACCGCTACGGCGACGCCGGCAGTGCAGAAGGATATCGTGACGCAGCTGCATCTTGAGCAGCCGAAGCTATTCATCCACGGGTTTCGCCGGGACAACCTGGCGATCGAGGTGATGGAGCTGTCAAAGCCGCAGCGGACGGCGTTCACGGCGCAGTTTCTGGATGACAAGTCGCGCCGGCCTGCGATCGTGTATGCGCCCTCGCGCAAGGCGGCGGAGGAGCTGGCCGGGGAGCTGAGCCGGCGCTTCCCTGCCGCGGCGTACCACGCGGGGCTGGACCCGGGGACGCGGGAGCGGGTGCAGCGGCACTTTCAGTCGGGCCGGCTGGAGGTGGTGGTGGCGACGATTGCATTCGGCATGGGGATCGATAAAGCAGATGTTCGCACCGTCGTGCACTATGCGCTGCCGGCGTCGGTCGAGGCGTATTACCAGGAAATTGGCCGTGCGGGACGCGATGGGCAGCCGTCGCGGACGGTGCTGCTGTACAGCTTTGCAGATCGCAAGATGCACGACTTTTTTCTCGAGCGCGACTACCCGGTGGCGAACGAGCTGATGCGAGTGGCAAGGCTGCTGACCGATGAGGCGCAGGAGCCGGACGAGATTCGCTTCCGCCTGAAGATGGATGCGGAGACGTTTGCGCGGGCGGTCGAGAAACTCGCGGCGCAGGGTGCGGCTTCGGTCGATATTGCGGGCAACATCCGGCGCAGCGGCAATGCGGCGTGGCAGTCCGGATATGAGCAGCAGGTGGAGTTTCGGCGGTCGCAGATCGACCGGATGATGGCGTTTGCAGGGACCCAGCAGTGCCGGATGACGGCGCTGATTCGGCATTTTGGCGACACGGCGGACGCGCATAAGCCATGCGGACACTGCGATTTCTGCAGTCCTTATTCCACCACGGCGCAGACGTTTGCGGAGCCGACGTCGGCTGAGGATCGCAGCCTGCGGGCGATTCTGCGGGCGCTGGATGGAATGTCGAAGTCTACGGGCAAGCTGTTTACGGATCTTGGGCTGACGAAGGATCGCAACGAGTTCGAGGCGCTGCTGGATGGACTGGCGCGGGCGGGGCTGATCACCATCGAGAGCACGACGTTTACGAATCCCGAGGGCAAGGTGATTCCGTTCAAGCGGGCTTCGCTGACGCATGAGGGCCGGGAGATCGAAACGGGAACGCCGCTGGGCGTGGTGCTGCGGCCGGCTGCGGTGGGGGCTTCGAAGTCCCGGCAGAAAAGCCCGGCCAGGAAGGCTTCGAAGGCCGAGGCAGAGCAGCCGGACTTCACACCGGCGCAGCAGGCGCTCGAGGCGCAACTGCGGGCCTGGCGCAAGGCGGAGGCAGCGAAGACCGGCAAGCCGGCGTTCATCGTGTGCTCGGACGCGGCGCTGCTGGCGGTGGTGATGGCCTGTCCGCAGACGATTCCGCAGCTGCTGACGGTTTCGGGATTCGGCAAGGACAAGGCGGAGCGGTATGGGCCGGAGATCTGTGCGCTGTGTCGTGGCGGTGGGGCTTCGGCCGCGCCGGCCGTGAGGGCGGAAGCGCCGAGGCAGGCGCGGATCAGCGTTGCTCCAACGCAACCGGCAGCAGAGAAGCCGGTGGCGACGTTTCGGCGCGAGCGGACGGTTGAACCGGAGGCCGAGGTTGCGCTCGACGCGGTGCAGCAGGAGCTTGAGGACAAGCTGCGGGCCTGGCGCAAGGCGGAGTCGGAGCGGATGGGGCTGCCGCAGTTCTTTGTGCTGGGTACGTCGACGCTGCGTTCGATTGTGCTTGAGCGGCCGCGGACGCTGGCGCAGTTGTTGAAGATTCGCGGCGTTGGGCAGGAAAAACTCGACCGCTTCGGTGCGTCGATTCTGGAGGTATGCAATGGCTGATGGACTCGACTCCCACATGCCGTATGGCGGGCCGCTCGGAGAGGCGGAAGCGATCAAGCAGCACAACCACTGCTTCGGGTGCGGGACGGAGAATCCGCAGGGGCTGCAGCTGAGCTTCACCCTGCACACGAGCGAGGCGGGGGTGATGACGGCGAGCTCGCCGGTGCGGCTGACGAGGATGCATGAGGGGCCTCCGGGGCATATTCATGGCGGGATTATCGCGACGCTGCTCGACGAGGCGATGAGCAAGCTAAACCGGCCGTTGAACATCCTGGCGATGACGCGGAGTTTGTCAGTGGACTATTTGCGGCCGGCGCCGCTTGAGACACCGTTGCGGCTGGTGAGTACGCATGTGAGAAACGACGGGCGCAAGGTGCTGCACTCGGCGGACCTGATGCTCGAAGACGGGACGGTGCTGGCGCATGGCGAGGGGTTCTTCCTGGTGATCCCGCGGGAGTTGCTGGAGAGAACAACAGCAACCGCGTCCTAACGTCTAACGCCTCTTCGCGGGGTAGAAGCGCTGCGCGCAGGGACGTTGCCGCATCGAGGATGCACGGCACGCATCGATCCACCCTGCGGAGTGCCACCCTGCGGAGTGGTCGCCGCCCGCGGTGAGGGCGCTTTTGTTCTGGTCAACTGGGCCGTAACGCTACTGCTAGACTTAAGGCTCGGGAGAGCATCCACATGGCACTGCACGAGAGCAATGGACATAAGAGTTTTGCGGCACCCGGGCTTCGCCTGAAGACGGGCCTGGCCGAGATGCTGAAGGGCGGCGTGATCATGGACGTGGTCGACGTCGAGCAGGCGATCATCGCGGAGAAGGCCGGCGCGGTGGCGGTGATGGCGCTCGAGCGAGTGCCCGCGCAGATTCGTGCGGAAGGCGGCGTGGCGCGCATGTCGCACCCGCGGATGATCCGCGAGATTATCGAAGCGGTGTCGATCCCGGTGATGGCGAAGGCGCGCATCGGCCACTTTGTGGAGGCGCAGATTCTGCAGCAGCTGGGCGTCGATTTCATCGATGAGTCGGAGGTGCTGACGCCGGCCGACGAGCTGCACCACATCGACAAGCATGCGTTTACGACACCGTTTGTGTGCGGTGCGAAGGACCTGGGCGAGGCGCTGCGGCGGATCTCGGAAGGTGCGGCGATGATCCGCACCAAGGGCGAGCCGGGCACGGGCGATGTGATTCATGCAGTGCGGCACATGCGGCAGATCGTCTCCGAGATACGGGCGCTGACGGTGCTCGACGAGGCGGAGCTTTATGCCGCGGCGAAGAACCTGCGCGCGCCGCTCGAGTTGGTGCAGATGGTGGCGCGCACGGGCGAGCTGCCGGTGCCGAACTTCTCCGCAGGCGGCATTGCGACGCCGGCCGATGCGGCGCTGATGATGCAGCTGGGGGCGCAGACGGTGTTCGTCGGCTCCGGGATTTTCATGAAGGAAGGCAACATCAAGCTGCAGGTCGCGATGGTCGACGGCAAGCCGCTGAATCCGGCCGAGCGGGCCGAGGCGGAGTCGCGCGCGAAGGCGATCGTACGGGCAGCGACGCACTTCAAGGATCCGGCGATCCTGGCCGAGGCAAGCGAGGAGTGCATGGGCGCGATGAAGGGGCTGGCGGTCGGGATGATCGCCGAGGCCGACATGATGCAGCACCGCGGCTGGTAGTGCTTCGCACCATGCGGGGCTTCGCGTGGGACGGGCTCGAAAGGCGCCCGTCTCTTCGGTCGGTTTGCTTGGTTCCGGAATCACCGATCAGCTGTTAGCTCTTTGCTGACAGCTGATCGTTTTTGGGATGTTGCTATGACTCAACTTGCTAAGCCGGTGATCGGGGTGCTTGCGCTGCAGGGAGCGTACGCGGCTCATGCCCGCGCGCTGACTGCGGCGGGCGCGGAGCCCCGGCTGATCAAGCGGCCGGCGGAGCTGGACGGGCTCGACGGGCTGATTATCCCGGGGGGCGAGTCGACGACCTTTCTGAAGCATCTTGAGCGCGATGGATTCTTCGAGGTGCTGAAGGCCTTTGTGCAGAGCACGCCGACGTTCGGCACCTGTGCGGGGGCGATCCTGCTGGCGACGGACGTCACGAATCCGCCGCAGGCCTCGCTGGCCGCGATGGACATCACCGTCGAGCGCAACGCATATGGGCGGCAGATCGATTCCGCGATCATCACCGAGCCGACAACGCTCGAGGGCGGTGATCTCGAGATGGTGTTCATTCGCGCGCCGCGCATCGCGCATACGGGGCCCGGGGTCGAGGTGCTGGCCAGCCGCGAGGGAGCGCCGGTGCTGGTGCGGCAGGGACATCTGCTGGCCGCGACCTTTCATCCCGAGTTGAGCCACGACACACGGGTGCACGCGCTGTTTGTCGATGCGGTGTGCCGGCACAAGGCCGCGCGTTGAGGCTGACGCTGGCCACGCTGCTGCTGGTGGCAACTTCCGCCGTAGCGCAGACTCCTCCGCAAGCCGGCGCGCCGTTCGTCGCGCAGTTGACCACGATCCTGAGCCGCAGCGCAGCCGGACACTCACCGACTGACGAAGAGATTCGCGCAGCCGAGGGTGGCGCGGGCCTGGCTGATGCGGCGACCGCGCGGGCGCTGGCGCCGCTGCTGTATCAATCGCTGACCAGCCCTGATGCCGGAATGCGTCAATACGCGCTGGCCATGCTGCTCGGCCTGCAGGTGCTGCCGGAGCAGGCTGTTGCCAACGCCGCCTCGCAGCAGCCGGTGAAGGATGCGCCCGCCCTGGCCGCATCCTTCAAGGCCTCGGTCGCGACGCAGTTTGCGCCGCTGGTGCCGGCTATCGCGGCGCGGCTCGCCGACGACAATCCCGACACGCGGTCGCTGGCAGCGCTTGCGCTGGGTGGGTTTGCGCCTGCACCGCCGGTGACGGTCTTCCCGCCGCTGTATGCCTTCCTGCGGCGCGACGATGCGATCGGTTCGGCGGGGCTCGGAGTCACGCTCGATCTTGAGCAGTTCAGCCCCTTGACGCCCACGACGGCCGAGGCCATTGCAGGCTTCCTGCGCCGCAGCGACCAGACGACGGTCTCCCGCATCGAGCTGGTGGAAGGCCTCGCCCAGGCTCGCACGCAGAACGCAGCGGTGAACCAGGCGCTGCTCAGCTATCTCGATGCGGATGATGCCGCGCTGCGCACGCGGCTGATCCTGTCACTGCCTCAGCTGGAGCTGGACGCCGGCGTGTATGAGCAGACGCGGGCGCGCATCGCGGACCTTGCAGCGGGTGGGCAGGATAACGCCGAGGTTGTGGCTGCGGCAAAAGCAATCACAGCCTGCTGGACCCAGCCTCGCCCGGCGAAGGTTTGTCCGGCGAACTGAAGCCGAAGCCCACGGCTTGTCGCCGACCCCGATGAGGACGCACTTGCGGCTGCCTCCGTCTTTGGTTAGCCTGTCGCCATGTCGGAAGCGAGCTTCCTCCGCGCAGCGACCGTCCCGCGCGACGCCGGGCATCAGACGGGCACGCTCGATGAGGCGAACGCTCTGCTCGCCGCCACCACGCCGTCCCTCTCCATCGCGGCCGTGGTGGGCGACGTTGCCGCAGTCCGCGCGTACCTGGCGGAAGACCCGGCGCTGGCCACGAAGCCCGGCGGCCCGTACCTCTGGGACCCGCTGACCTATCTCTGTTTCTCGCGCTACCTCCGCCTGGAACCGTCTCGGCCGTTTGTAGCGACCGCGCGGCTCCTGCTGGACGCCGGGGCAAACCCGAACACGGGTTGGCACGAGACGATCGACCACCCGCCGCGGCAGATTCTCGAAGCAGCGATCTACGGCGCTGCGGCGGTCGCGCAGCATTTCGAGCTGACGCGGTTGCTGCTCGAACACGGCGCCGATCCGAACGATGAAGAGACGCCGTACCATGTGCCTGAATCGCGCGACAATGCCGTGCTGCAAGTACTGCTTGACTCAGGCAAGCTGACGCCGGAGAGCCTGGGTACGATCCTGGTGCGCAAGGCAGATATGCATGACCAGGCCGGCATGCGGCTCGCGCTCGAGCATGGCGCGGACCCCAACCCGCTGACGCGCTGGGGTCGCGCGGCACTGCACCAGGCGGTGCTGCGCGACAACGATCTGACAACAATCGAGCTGCTGCTCGACCACGGCGCGGACCCGGCCGTCGCGGACATGCAGAACCTGAACGCGGCGCAGCGTGCGGCACGGCGTGGGCGGGGCGATGTGCTGCGGCTCTTCACCCGGCGCGGAGTCATGCCGGCGCTGAGCGGGCAGGATGAGACGCTGGCGCACTGTGCGCTCGGCGAGCCGGCGGACACGCCTTTGCCGCCCGGGATAGCCACCCACGCGCTGGCCGAGTTTGCCGGCAACGACAACGCCGTGGGCATCCGTGCACTGCTCGCGCTCGGGGTTTCGGTAGATACGCTGTACCCGGGGGATGGCTACTTCGAGATTGCGCCGAACAGCACGGCACTTCACGTGGCGGCATGGCGAGCGGCGCATCGCGCGGTCGAGACGCTGATCGCCGCGGGGGCCGATGTGAACGCACACGACGGCCGCAGACGAACACCGCTGCAGCTCGCGGTCCGAGCGGCAACGAAGTCGTACTGGATGGCGCGCCGCCAACCCGACTCGATCCGCACGCTGCTGGCGGCAGGCGCCTCGACTGCCGGCATCGCTCTGCCGTCGGGGTACCCCGAAGCCGATGAATTGCTGACCCACAGGCCAGCGTCCTTGCGATGACAAGCACGCTGTGAACGGCTCTCGCTGCAGCGTTCTGCCGCAGACGATGCCCTAAAAAACCCCCGCTGCTCGCGCGATTCATGGTGAAGCTGCGCGCCGATCGGCGTCCTGGCCCGCGTCCCGTGTCCATCCGGAGCGAGGTTTGCGGGACGATCAACATCACGACGGCTGGCCCGCCCTCTCCCGCGGCAGCCGGGCTATCCTGAAAGGGTGCTCTCCGCTCTCGCCTCGGCCCGTCTGACTGCGCCCACCTGGTGGCTGCCGGTGGACGCCTCGGCGCACGGGCCGGCGCTCGACGCGCACCTGCTGCTCAATCTGTGGATCGCTGCGTCGCTGTTGACGCTGCTGCACGTTCTGCTGCTGACCGGGCTCGCCCTGCGCCGTACGCATCCGAGCCGCAGCCAGGCGCTGTTTGAGTACGTCCCGGCGGCGCTGCTGACCCTGCTTTTCGCGGCCCTGACGCTGCACGCGGAGCGCCTGTGGGCGGCGACGCGCTACACCGGCGGCGACCCCGCGGCGCTGCAGGTCGAGGCGGTCGGTATGCAGTTCGCCTGGTACTTCCGCTATCCGGGCAGGGATGCCGCGTTCGGGCGCACCGATCCGAAGCTGGTTGCCCCGGGCGAAGGCAATCCCGTTGGGCTCGACCCCGCGGACGACAAGGGGAAGGATGACTTCGTGACCTCCGAGCTGGTGCTGCCGGCTGGCCGCGCCATCGACCTGCGGCTGCACGCGCAGGACGTGATCCACGGCTTTGCGGTCCCGGAGCTTCGCCTGAAGCAGAACGCCGTCCCCGGGCAGAGCTTTCACATCCACTTCACTGCGGACAAGCCGGGCAGCTACGCGATTCTCTGCACACAGCTCTGCGGGCTGGGCCACTACCGCATGGGCGCGACGCTGCGCGTGCTGCCAGCCGAAGCTTACGTGCAATGGCTGGGGCAGAAGGAAGCGCCATGAACCAGACGCTCGTGCGCCCGGTACGTGACCGGCATCTGCTCGCAACCGACCACCGGACGCTCGGTCTGCGCTATCTCGGGCTGTCGCTCGCGGCGGTCGTCATCGGCACGCTGATGTCACTCATCATGCGCATCCACCTCGTCTGGCCGGAGCGTGTGCTGCCCGGCTTCGGGCCCATCAAGCCGGAGGACTACCTGGCGCTCGTCACGCTGCACGGGACCCTGATGCTCTTCTTCGTGCTGACGCTCGCACCGCAGGCGGCCTTCGCCAACCTCATCCTGCCGGCACAGATCGGCGCCCGCCGGATGGCCTTCCCTGCGCTGAACGCAGGCGCCTTCTGGCTTATGGCGATTGCGCTGCTGACGTTGCTGGCATCGTCCTTCGTCGAAGGAGGTGCGGCGATCTCCGGCTGGACGGCCTACCCGCCGTTGTCGGCTGTTGCCGCCGCCGGGCCGGGCCAGGGGCTCGGCATGGACCTGTGGCTTGGGTCGATCGGACTGTTCGCCATCTCGTCGATCCTCAGCTCGATCAACCTGCTGGCGACGATCGTCGCCTATCGCTGCGAGGGCATGACGTGGGGACGCCTGCCGCTGACCGTGTGGGCGTGGTTCACCGCCGCGCTGCTCACGATCCTTGCGTTCGGCGTGCTGCTTGCCGCGCTGCTGCTGCTTTTCGCCGACCGCCATGCCGGGACCAGCTTCTTCCTGCCGGCGGGCGATCTCGTCAACGGAACGCTGCATGCGGGCGGCAACGGCAGTCCCCTGCTCTGGCTGCACCTGTTCTGGTTCTTCGGGCATCCGGAGGTCTATATCGCCATCCTTCCCGGAATGGGGCTCACCTCGATGGTGATTGCAAACTTCTGCCGCCGCCGGGTGTTCGGATACCCCATGATGATCCTGACGACACTTGCCATCGGCGGTCTTGGCATCCTCGTCTGGGGACATCACATGTTCGTCGCCGGGCTCAATCCCTTCGCGGGGACCGCCTTTTCTATCTCGACCATGGCCATCGCCATCCCGTCTGCCATGAAGGTGCTGAGCTGGCTTGCGACCACCTGGCGCGCGCGCCCCGCCTACCCCACGGCGATGCTGTTCGCGCTGGGCTTCGTGTCGCTCTTCGTTGCGGGCGGACTGACCGGGCCCATCCTGGCGCAGCCGATCCTCGACCAGTACCTGCACAATACCTACTTCGTGGTCGCACATTTTCACCTGATCATGGCGATGGCCGGAATCTTCGGGCTGTTCATGGCGGTCTACTACTGGTTCCCGCTGCTCACCGGACGGCATATGAACGAGCCGCTGGGGCGATGGCACTTCTGGCTGACGCTCGTCGGCGCCTACCTCACGTTTCTGCCGATGCACATCGCCGGACTGATGGGCGCGCCGCGCCACTACGCTCAGTTGAGCGGGCTTCCACCGGCCGCGGCGCGGCTGCTTGGCCCCACCCTGCAGGTTCAGCAGTTCATCACCGCGGCAGCAATCTTCCTCATCAGCGCGCAGCTTGTCTTCCTCTACAACCTCATCAGAAGCTGGCGGAGTGGCGCCGAAGCGGCCGAAAACCCGTGGCTCGCCACCACCCTCGAGTGGATGCCGCTCGCGTCCAATCAACAGACCGATGCATCCAATGGGAAAATTACCGTCCATTGCGCGCCCTGTCACTATTTTCAGAGCGGCCCTGAGATACAGTTTCAAGCACAGTGGGCCATTGACCCAAAAGCGGAGTAAGCTTTTGGTCTAAAGCTTGTTTCCGCAAGTCCGAACGCGCTGAAGGAGTCTTCGCATGCCGGCCATCATCACGCCACCAGACACCGAACGGCGCCGTCGCGGCGATTTAGAAGATGGGGACCACGGTGGCGGACGGCGTCCGCCCACCGACAAGCAGACCGGCGGCGGGGGCGACCCGGACAACTGGAACGGCGGCCGTCGCGGCCCGCGCAACCCGCGCGAGCGGCTGGACCGCTACCGGCTCGGGCTTTTCTTCGCCCTCTCGGCCGTCTTCATGTTCTTCGTGGCCATCGTCAGCGTCTTCTTTGTCTCACAGTCCAGCGGGCACTTCGACGCCAACGCGCGCTTCATCAACGAGTGGCTGCCCACCGCCATCCCGCCCATCCTGTGGCTCAACACGGCCGTCCTGCTGCTCTCGTCGCTGACGATTGAGATCGCGCGCCGCCACATGTTCCGCGAGATGCACGTGATGGATGAATGGCTTGGGCTCGGCAAACCTATCTCGCGCCGCGCCATGCCCTGGGTCGCGGCTACGGTCGTTCTCGGCTGCCTCTTTGTCACTGGCCAGGTCGTCGCCTGGAACCAGCTCGGCACCGAGCGTGTTCACTTCAACACCAGTCCCAGCAGCCACTCGTTCTACCTGATCACCGGCATTCATGGTCTGCACCTGGTACTGGGCGTTGCGCTGCTGGTCGGAGCCCTTCTGGGACTGTTCCTCTCGCGCACCATCGAAAATCGACAGATCGCCGTCGACCTTGCGGCCTGGTACTGGCACTCGATGGGAGTCCTCTGGATCGGCCTCTTCGCCCTGCTCGTCTTCTTCCAGTAACGGAATCTTGTTGAAACGTGCCATCCCGGTGGTTGTTCTTGGACTCGCGCTCGGAGTCGGGTCGGGTCGCGCCCCGGCTCAGGGGTGCAGCCAGTGCCGGGAGTCCGTCGGCCAGACCCCGGCCCGCACCCAGCATGCCTATCGCCAGGCAATCGCCGTGCTGATCCTGGCAGCGGCCGGCGTCTGCGGGGCTTCGGTCGTGATGATCCGCCGTTTTCTCTAGCCCCGCACCGCCCCGGTGCTACAGGGTGTAGTCGAAGATGTACCCGTGGTCGGCGCCCGAGACCTGGATCGTCATCTTTCCGGCCAGCGTCTTCAACTCCCCGGTGCCGGAATCCGGCACCACCGAAACCAACATCGTCGGCGCCCCGCGGTCGAGCGTCCCTGAGTGCTGCAGCACGAACGTGCCCGTCCTGCCGTCGAGCCTGCCTGTCACGCGCTCCATCGCAACGTACCCGGCAGAGCCCTTCTCGGTCCCCAGTTCCGCCAGCATCTCACCCTTGCTCGTCGCCTCGAGCCCGCCATGAAACGTCTTGTCGAGCAGCGTCCGGTTGATGGTGGAGTCGCCCACCGGCAGCCGGGTCGCCTTCACCTCGAAGCTGCCGCTGGCATGATGGATCACCGGCGGGGCGACCGCCGGCGGCACAGCCGGTTGGCCGCCCTGCTGCGGTGCACCGCCGGGTTGAGGAGGCGTGGATTGCTGCATCAACCGGGACGGCAAAAAGCCCGACAGCAGGACAAAAGCCAGGGTGAGTGCGAAAGTCTGCATGCAACCACTATGCCTCGTTGGGCGGGGACAGCGCTACCGGCCCTCATATGCCGCCGGTGATGCGCTACTTCTTGCGCGGATCGTTCTTCTGCCGGGCATCGTGCAGCGCCGTCATATACCAGTCGAACTCGTCGAAGAACTTGCCTGACTTCTCAGCGAGATCCTGCGTGAGCGGCTCACCTTCGGCACCCAGCGCCGATTCGACCAGCGGGATCGGCTGCAGGCTCGGGATCGAACCCATGCCGACCTCCGCCAGCAGTGACCGCAGGTGAATCGCCGCGCGCACCCCGCCAAAAGCAGACCGCGAGTAGCAGATAATCGCCGACGGCCGGTAAAAGTATTCTTCAAGAAAATAGTCGATCAGGTTGGTCAGCGACGGCGGCGGCGTGTGGTTGTACTCGGCCGAGACGATCGCGAAGCCGTCGACACGCTCGAACAGCGCGGCGACCGGGGCAAGCTTCGCCTTCAGCGCGGTGTGTTCGGCACCGGCCTCATCCTTGACTTCTTTCCACATGCGGTCGAGCAGCGGCAGATCGAGCGCGGCGGCATCGACCATGACGGCCTCGTGCCCGCGTTTTTGAAGCTCTTTCGCTACCCACTTCGCGGCACGATCGCCCATGCGATCCGCCCGCACCGAGCCCTGCAATACGGCAACGACCATCGATCAGTTCCTCGTTTCAGAAGTCCGTGACCCGCTTCACCGCAGCAGACGGAACGCCTGCCTAGCGACGCTTCTTCGCGGGCACAGCCTTCTTAGACGCAGACTTCGCCGGAGAAGCCTTCTTTGCCGCAACCTTCGCCGGAGCCGCCTTCTTTGCCGCGACCTTGGCCGGAACAGCCTTCTTCGCGACCACCGTCTTCGCTGCGGCCTTTGTGGCGACAACCTTCTTGGCCGGAGCCTTCGCCGGCGGGGCGTGCTTGACCGCAGCCTTCGCAACTGTTTTCACCGGAGCTTTGACCGATTTCGCAGGCACAGCCTTCTTGACCGGCGCCTTGGCGGCGATTTTCACCGGAGCCTTGACTGCGGGGGCAGCCGCCGTCTTCTTCGCCGGAACCGCAGTTTTCACGGCAGCGACAGCCTTCGCCGGAGCCTTCACCTCGGCCGGAGCCACCGCCTTCGCCGGAGCCTTGACCGCGGGAACCGTCTTGGCCGGAGCGGCCGCCTTCCCCGGAACAGCCTTCGCCGGAGCAGTCTTCGCCAACACAGCCTTGACCGCCCGCGCAGGCTTCTCGTCCTCCTCGTCGTCTTCGTCCTCGTCCTCAGAGCTGTCGTCGTCGCCGCCACGCCCGGAGCGAGCCGGGCGGTCGTCCTCCTCACCGTCCTCGGAGTCGCTGTCGATGGCTTCCTTCACTACCTCTTCCAGCTCTCCGGTCAACTCTTCGGAGTCTCCATCCTCGTCGCCCGGCATCGACCACGATCGCCTTCTTGGCGCGCGACTTTGCGGCCTTCGTATCCTTCTTCGCTGCGCGCGGACGGCGCAGGCTCACCGGCGGCGGCGGCGCAGGCGGCGAGAACGGCTCGAGGAATGCCTTCATCTCCTCCGGCGTCTGCAGCTTGTCGTCCATCAACTCGAAGAACAGGGTCTCGAGCAGGTCGTTATACCCGGGCAGCTCGGGGACGATGCGCATCTCCTGCATCATCAGGTAGGGCATCTTCTGCCGCGCCGCGGGCCAGGTGGTCGAGAACGCCCTGAACTTGGCCTGGAGCGTCGTGCTGCGCGTGGAGTAGGCCACCCAAAGCACAGCCTCGGGCGCAGCCGACGTAATGATCTTCCAACTCTGCGACGGGCGTCGCCGCACCCTTGCTGGTCAGCAGCGCGGCAAGCTCCTTGGCGCTCGCCTCAAGCGCTTCGATCTCGCGCACAAATCCCTGGCGTACGAAGCCAGCCTTCAGCGCAGCCACATCCTTCGCCGCAAGCTTCGCCGTCAGCAGCGGGAAATTAGCCGCCGAGGGGTCCGGGTGAATGCCCTGAATCTGTAGCTGCGTCTGCACCTCACGCAGGTGCTCGAGCGCGGCAACATCCACCTTGGCAGAGGTCCAGTAAGCCGCCAGGTGCGCCATCCAGCCCTCGGCCTCAAGCCTCTGCATCACGCGCAGCGGGTCCTCTTCGTGGATAACCTCTTCGGTCTCATAACCGCGCTGCAGCTCCGAAAGCGCCGAGATATAGTTCTCGTCCTTGCCCGTCTGGTAGCGCTGGGCGGTCTTCTCATCCATCGTCCAGCCGAGCCGCGCCATGAGCCGCGCCGCGCGAATCATGCGGACCGGATCCTCGATGAAGCCGTAGTTCGATACCAGCCGCAGCTCGCGGTTCTCGATATCGGCCACGCCGTTCAGCGGGTCCATCAGCAGCCCGAACGAGCCCTCATTCAACGAGAGCGCCATGGCGTTCGCGGTGAAGTCGCGCCGCCGCAGGTCTTCCTGGATTCCCGAAGCCTCGGATGCCGGCTTGCCCGGCTTCGGGAATGTGACGTTCAGCGTCGAACCGAACTCCATCCGCACACTGCCCGGAAACGTCAGGAACAGTGCCTGCCCTTTTTCATTCTCGCCAACCACAGTGGCGCCCAGTTTCTCCAAATCTTTCTTCAACTTGGAGGCATTTCCCTGAACCACGACATCGAGATCACGAACCGGGGAGCCAGTGGTCAGGTCGCGGACGGCGCCTCCAACCAGAAAGACGGTAAGGTTCTTCGATTTGGCAAGTTCCCGAACAGCCAGGAGCGCGGCGCGCTGGGCAGCAGAGAGTCGGTTTTCAAGCAGGTAGATGTAATCAGCCATGCCGGTGCGTACGCTCCAGACGGGGATTCAGCAGACTTCAGGATCGCCCGTAACAGTATCAAAACGAAAGACTTATCAAGGAACAGTGCTCGAGCACAAAGGCCAAATGTACCATAGTTTGGGCACTTTTGGCTAGTTTCGCGTGCACCATTTGCCGCTGCGCCGCCCATCGTCCTTGCTCCCGCCATCCGGGTTTCCCCGCAGCGCTCCCGCCGCGTCTAGAATTGCGCGGAGCGGTCACTCCCGCGCAAGGACGCCGATGCCGGGTTCCCCCAAGAAGGTCATTCTCCGCATGCACGATGGCTCAACCCTGGCCGGGTACCTGCCCGCCGCCGGCCTGGTCGACCGTGTCAGCCGGACCGTCGACCTGCTCGACACCGCCGGAAGGCACGTGCCGGTTCCCTTCGACGCCATCCGCTACGTCGCGTTCATTCGCGATTTCAACCTGCACGATCTCGAGAACCCCGAAAGGCTCTTGCGGAAGACATTCCAGGGCCGCCCCCGCACCGAGGGACTCTGGGTGCGCGCAACCTTCGCCGACGGCGAGGTGCTCGAAGGCCTGGCGTCGCTCGATCTCGCACTCCTGACCAACGCCGCCGAGGACGAAGGACTCTTCCTCATCCCACCCGACGTCCGGTCCAACACGCAGCGCCTGTTCGTCCCGCGCAACTCCCTCACCGCGCTGCAGGTGCTCGCGGTCGTCACCACGCCAACCCGGACCGCGGCGTCCCGCAAGGCGAACCCGGCAGACAGCGGCCCCATCCTGCCCTTCCCGGAAAACTAGCCGCTGGACCCACCGCCGCCGGGCACCGGCACCCTCGGTACAATCGCACCTATGACACTAGCGGAGCTTGCCCGGGAGCTGGGAGCGGAGTTGCGGGGCGACGGCGCCGGCCAGGTCACCGGCGTGGCCGGTATTGAGGAGGCGGGCGCCGGCCAGGTCACCTTCGTCGCCAACAGGAAGTACGCCCGCCTCGCCCGCACCACCGGCGCCGCTGCCGTACTCGTTGAGCCCGAGTTCCCCGAGATCGACGCCCCCCACCCTGCGCGTTGCAAACCCATACCTCGCCTTCGCCCGCACCGTCGGCATGTTTTATCAGCCGCCGGCCTGCGCGCCCGGAATTCACCCCACCGCCGTCATCGCGCCCTCGGCCCGGCTCGGCGCCCGCGCCCACATCGCCGCCTACGTCGTCATCGGCGAAGGCTGTGTTGTGGGCGACGATGCCATCCTGCACCCGCACGTCGTGCTCTATCCCCATGTCCAGGCGGGCGCGCGGCTCGTCGCGCACGCCCACGCCGTCGTGCGCGAGCACTGCCGCCTCGGCGACGACGTCATCCTCCAGAACGGCGTCGTCATCGGCGGCGACGGCTTCGGCTTCGCGCGCGACCCGTCCGCCGCATCCGGCGCAGGCTGGTACAAGATCGTGCAGTCCGGCGCGACGGTGCTCGAGGACCGCGTCGAGGTCCAGGCCAACGCCTGCATCGACCGAGCCTCCATCGGCGAGACACGCGTCCGGGCCGGCGCCAAGGTCGACAACCTCGTCCAGGTCGGGCACGGCTCGACCGTCGGCGAAGACACGCTGCTCTGCGCGCAGGTCGGGCTCGCCGGCTCGACGGTCGTCGGCAGAAACGTCATCCTCGCCGGGCAGGTCGGCGTCGCCGGTCACCTCACTGTCGGCGACGGCGTCGTCGCCACCGCGCAGTCGGGCATCCCCAATGACGTCCCCGCCGGCAAGATGGTCAGCGGTTATCCGGCAATCGAGAATCGCGACTGGCTGCGGGCGGTCGCGCTCTTCAACCGCCTGCCCGAGATCATCAAAAAGCTGAAGGCAGGTACGCCCTGATCGCGGGCGGCAAGCACTTCGTGCGATCCATGCTTCGCGTGGCCGGGGGAGATGATGGCAGAGAAAGTCCGATGCGGCTGGGCGGTCAAGGATCCGCTCATGCGCCAGTACCACGATCAGGAGTGGGGCCTCCCCGAGACCGACAGCCGCGCTCTCTGGGAACTCCTCATGCTCGAAGGCTTCCAGGCCGGGCTTTCCTGGCTCGTCGTCCTGCGCAAGCGCGAGGCCTTTCAGGCGGCCTTCGCCGGCTTCGACCCGAAGAAAGTCGCACGCTTCGACGAGGCCGACATCGCCCGCCTGCTCGAAGACCCAAGGATCATCCGCTCCCGCGCCAAGATCGTCGCGACCATCGACGGCGCGAAGATCTTCAACCGGATGCAGGCCGAGGGCGAAGACTTCGCACGCTGGGCCTGGGGTGTTGTGGGTGGCAAGCCGAAACAGAACTCCGGCCCGGTTCCCGTCCGGACCGAGCTTTCAGAGAAGCTGGCGAAGGACCTGAAGCAGCGTGGCTTCAAATTCTGCGGGCCCGTCATCGTCTATGCCTGGTTGCAGGCCGCCGGCATGGTGAACGACCATGCCGCGACCTGCTTCCGGCGCGAGCCCTGCGCGAAGAAGAAGCTGCCGAAAAGCTTCACGGCAACGCTCTAGATATCACGGGAGTAGTTGACCGTAATCGTCGTGTCGACCTCGGTCGGCTCACCGTTCAACAGGTACGGCTTGTACGTCCAGTGCTGCACTGCATCGAGCGCACTCTGGTCATACTCCTTGCGCAGGCTCTTCAGGATCGTGAGCTTCTCCACATGGCCGTCCTTGCCGATGATCGCGTGCAGAACCACCGCGCCATCAACCGGGTTGGCCTTTGCCGCCTGAGGATAGACCGGGGTCTTCTTGTCGATCACCTCCGCGGCCATCACTCCGGAGTCCACCTTCAACTGCAGCAGCGTCCCCCGCAGCGGTGCCGTCACATGAAAACGCAGCGCCAGCGCGGACCCGCAGGTAGCGACCGCAATTAACCCGCAGGCAGCCAGGCGTGAAATCGTGCGCAGCGTGTGCCGCGGAAGCTTCGGTTCGGTAAGCATGATGATTCTCCTTTCAAGCATGTTGGCATCGAGAATTCCGATGGCGTGGGGAGGATTCGCCGGTACGCCCGCGCGGGTCAGCCCGCCGTGCAGCATCAGCGCCAGGCGGTAGAGCGAGTCCGCATACCGTGCAGGTCCGGTCACCCGCGCCGCCGCCAGGTCGTCGCAGACGATCTCGCGCGTCTCGGCCAGGTGCCGGCGCGTCGCCCACACCGCCGGGTGCCAGGCCAGCGGCAGCGCCAGCACGTCGTACAGCAGGTGCCGTGCAAAGTCGTGCCGCGCGATGTGCGCCGCCTCATGCGCGAAGACCGCATCCAGCTCCGCGCCGTCGGCCTCTGCGAGAAAGCCCACCGGCACCACCAGCAGCGGCCGCCGGATGCCGAGCGTCGCCGGACTCGTGACCCCGGCACAAACGCCAAACGCCGGCAGCGCGACGCCGTCCGCCGTCTCGAGCCAGCGCGCCATCTCCGGACGCATCAGGCTGAACGCGCAGGCCGACCGCCGCAGTTTCCCCACCTGCCAGATCCGCCAGGCCAGCCGCCCGGCACCCAACACCAGCGCCGTTGCGAACAAGCCGGCGAGCGCCCCAAGCACTCCCGGCGAGAAGCTGAACCCGCCGCTCGCCGTCACCGATCCCGCGCTCTGTTCGACCGCCACCCGCCCCGCTCCGCCCGCCGCCGGAACCAGGGTCTGCCAAAGCCCGGCCAGCGCCAGTCGCAACATCCCCAGGTCGAACGGACAAGCCGGCAGCGCCACCTCGAGCAGCAACGCCGCCACCCAGATGCGATGCGCCAGCACCGGCCGCTCCCGTCGCAACAGCCTCCCCGCCGCCCACGCCGCCGCGAACACCAGCGGCACCTGCCACAACGCGTTCAACACGTAGCCCGCCACCCCATGCTGCAACTGCTCAACCATGGCTTCGCTCCCCTCCGCGCCCGCATTCCGGCCGCTACTCCTAATGAATTAGGACACTACGACTCCGCACCCTCGTTGTCAACTAACTTCTTAGGAGCTCGCTCCGCCACACGACTTCCATCCCCCTCGAGCCCCGGCCCGCGCCCTCCCCGTCGCCGCCCGCTGCTATCCTGAGACGATGCGGATGGGCTTAGCTTTGCTGGCGTCGGGTGCACTGATCGTGGGAACCGGCTGCCACTCAGCCTATGTGGAGGCGGTCGTCAGCAATCACACCGCCCAGCCCGTCACTCTCGTCGAACTCGACTACCCCAGCGCCAGCTTCGGCACCCAGACCCTCGCCCCCGGCGCAGACTTCAAATATCGCTTCAAGATCCTTGGCTCCGGCGAAACCAAACTCCTGTGGACCGACGCCGCGCACCACGACCACACCGTCACCGGCCCCGCCCTCAAAGAAGGCCAGGAGGGCCCGCTCGTCGTCACCATCCAGCCCAGCGGCGTCACCTGGGCGCCTGGCTTCAAGAAGTGAAACAACAGCAACTCCGTCTCAACTCCGGACGCGCGCCACTCCCCGGGTAGAGGCTTCCCGTCGCAGACTGATGCAGCGGTACGTTGGCTCTGGCACACGAAGCTTGCACCCCATGAAGAGATCGCCGCCCGCGACGAGGACGTCCTTGCCGTTGTCGTTGCGTCAACAAGCCCGGCACCCGCTACGCTAGACTGGCTCTGATGGCTCGTGGTGTGTTCATTACGTTGGAAGGGCTCGACGGCTCGGGCAAAACCTCGCAGCTCAAGCGCCTCGTCCCCTGGCTCGAAGCCCGGGGCCACACCGTCACCACCCTCCGCCAGCCCGGCGGCACCGCCCTCGGCGACCGCATCCGCGGCATCCTGCTCGATTCGCAATCCGAAGCCGCCCTCGGCCCCATCGCCCCGCTCGCCGAGCTCGCACTCATGTTCGCCGACCGCGCCCAGTCCCTCGCCGAGGTCGTCCAACCCGCCATCGCCCGCGGCGAAATCGTCCTCTGCGACCGCTACACTGACTCCTCCGAGGCCTACCAGGGCGGCGGGCGCGGCCTCGGCGCCGAGCGCGTTCTGGCCGTCCACGCCGCCGTCTGCAACAGCGTTCAGCCCGACCTCACCATCCTGCTGCTGCCCGATCTCGCCACCTCCCTCACCCGCGCCCGCCGCCGCAACACCCGCCACGTCGAGCAGTTCGGCACCGATGAAAATCGCTTCGAACGCGAAGACGACGCCTTCTACGGACGCATCCACGCCGCCTACGAAGCCATCGCCGCACGCGACCCCGCGCGTGTCGCCGCCATCCGCAGCAACGGCTCGCTCGACGAGATCGAGATGCGCGTGCGGGACGTCGTGCAACAACGACTCGAGATGCTCTAGATGGTCACCTGGAAGGAACACCGGCAAGGCCCCTGGCGGCTTCCGCCCGGCCTCAAACGCAACCTGATGTTCTACGCGCACAAGCCCTGGGTAAAGCTCGGCAGCCCCATCCTGCTCTTTGAATACCTCCACCGCCACTATGGCAACGTCGCCTGTTACAAGTTCCTGGGCACCCCCATCGTCTTCATCAACGAGCCCGACTACATCCGCGAAATTCTCGTCACGCAAGGCGCATCCTTCGCCAAGGAACGCACCGTCCGCCGCATGCGCGTCCTGCTCGGCGAAGGCCTCATCACCTCAGACGAGCCCTTCCACATGCGCCAGCGCCGAATCGCCGCGCCCGCCTTCCACCGCCAGCGCATCGCCGCCTACGCCGAGGAGATCGTCCAGTCCGCCGTCGCCTTCTCCGACAAGCTCCAGCCCGGGCAGCCCTTCGACATCGCCGCCGCCTCCATGGAGCTGTCGCTCGAAATCGTCGCCCGCACCCTCTTCGCCATGCGCGTCGACGACGACATCCGCAGCATCAACGACCAGGTCAACACCATCATGGGCCTCTACAACTTCATCGTCGCCTTCCCCATGATCGAGCGCTTTCTCCACCTGCCCATCCCCGGCATCGTCAAATTCCGCAAGGCCAAGGCCCGCCTCGACGCCGTCGTCGACAGGATCATCCTCAAGCACCAGACCGACCGCGCCCAGGCCGAAGCCGCAGGCACCGAGGCCGATCGCGGCGACCTGCTCTCCATGCTGCTCAGCTCGCACGTCGAGGTCCTCGACGCCAACGGCAAGCCCACCGGCGAGGTCGAAACCATGACCGACGCCCAGGTCCGCGACGAAGTCCTGACCATCTTCCTCGCCGGCTACGAAACCGTCGCCAACGGCCTCACCTGGACCTGGTACCTGCTCTCGCAGAACCCCGAAGCCGAAGCCAGACTCCACGCCGAACTCGACGATGTGCTCGGCACCGGCGACGCCCGCCGCCTCCCCACCCTCGCCGACCTGCCGCGCCTGCGCTACACCGAAATGGTCTTCGCCGAATCCATGCGCCTCTACCCGCCCGCCTGGGTCATGGGCCGCATGTCCACGCGCCCCGTCGAGCTCGGCCCGTACCGCATCCCCGCCGGCGCCCACTTCTTCTTCAGCCAGTACATCATGGCGCGCACGCCCGAATTCTTCCCCGACCCCCTGCGCTTCGAGCCCGAACGCTTCACCCCCGAAGCCAAGGCCGCCCGCCACAAATACACCTACTTCCCCTTCGGCGGAGGCTCCCGCCAGTGCATCGGCGAGTCCTTCGCCTGGATGGAAGGCATCCTCTCGATCGCCACCGTCGCCCACCGTTGGCGCCTCACCTACGCCGAACCCACCGCACCCGTCATCCAGGAAAAAATTACGCTTCGCCCGAAGGGCGCCGTCCTGATGCAGGCCACGGCTAGAGGCTAGAAGCAACCGCGTCCTTACGCCGGACGGCCGCCACTCCGTGGGGTGGAAGCTTCGCGTCGCAGCTTCAGAGCGCGCGACTGGCTCTCGTAAGCGAAGCTCCCATCCCACGGAGTGGTCGCTGCCCGCGATGAGGGCGCTCCTGCCTTCCCTATCAGCTATCAACTCACAACTAAACTATTAGCTGATCCAGAACAGCCTTCTTCTCCCAGCCACAACTCGTTCCCATTTCCTTGGCAGTATCCTGACTTCGTGACTGTTCCTTCGACGTTCCACGATTTCTACGGCAACTCACCCGCCGTCGAAGGCCTCCGCATGGCCATCGCGGCCGGCCGCCTCCCCCACTCGCTCATCCTGGCGGGTCCCGCAGGCGCCGGTAAATACACTCTCGCCATCATGCTCACGATGGCGCTTGAATGTGAACGCCAGCCCCGCGAACTCTGGTCCACCGGCCAGTCGCTGGCGTCCTACTGCGGCGTCTGCAAAAACTGCACCCGCATCGGTTCCGCCATCGACCTGCAGACCCTCGTCGACGCCGCCATCGAAACCCGCGAAGGCATGCGCGAGACCGATAAAAAAGAAACCCGCATCCTGATCCAGCAGCATCCCGACGTCCTCGTCGTCCCGCCCGATCCGCCGCAGCTCCTGATCAAGCTCGGCCAGGTACGCACGCTCATCAATTCAGCGCAGTACCTCCCGTCCGAAGCCCCGCGCAAGGTCTTCATCCTCACCGCCGGCAACTTCATGAAAGAAGCCGCGAACTCCCTGCTCAAGGTCCTCGAAGAGCCGCCGGACTACGCTCACCTGATCCTCTGCGCCGAAAACCCCGGCGAGCTGCTCCCCACCATCCGCTCCCGCTGCGCCCTCGTCCGGCTCGGCGCGCTGCCGCTCGAAGAACTCGAAATGCTCCTCGCCGACAAGCGCCCGGACTGGACCCCGAAGCACCGCGCATTGGTTTCGCGACTATCCCAGGGCGCCGCAGGCAAGGCCCTCACCTTCGACCTCGAAACCTACACCGCCGCCCGCGCCGACGCCATGCTCCTGCTGCGCTCGGCCATCGCCGACCCCGACCACTCCACCCTCTTCAAGATGACCGAAACCTACCGCGCCAGCGCCGAAGGCCAGGTCAGAACCACCGCGCTGCTCCGCACCATCAGCCTCCTGCTCGAAGACCTGCTGCTCCTCATGGCCGGCACGCCCGAGCGCCTGCGCAACGTCGACCTGCGCCCGGAGCTCGAGAAGTTCGCCCAGTCCGTCTCCTTCCCGTGGATCGAAAACGCCAGCCGCGCCCTCGACCAGGTCACCAGCGGGATGCGCCGCAACCTGCTCCGCAACGTCTCGCTCGATGCCTTCGCCGAGTCGCTCGCCACCCGCTCCTGACCCCCGAATCCGGGTACGGGCCATGATCACTCCAGAAGCGTTGATCCAAAGCTAAGTTAAATGGTTTGAAGATCTTGCGCAATAAGGACGGGGGGCTACCCCCGCCTCGTCCGCTCTCGCCAACCCGCCACGCACGCCTCAGCGCGCAGCCTTCTCCAGCCGGTCGCGCAGCGCCGCCGCCAGCCCGTCTCCCTCGGGAACCGGGCACAGAATCCTCTCGACCCCGGCATCGTCGAGCGCCCGCAGCCCGTCGAACAGCCGCTGCGCCAGCACCCCGTGATCGTCCCATTCGCCCCACGGATAGACGACGCTCCCCTCCGGCGCCACCCACCCCGCCGGCAGCATCACCCCCACGCGGGCCGTCCCGTTGGCAATTCCGAGCAGGCTCCGCTCCTCGTCCATCGGGTCAACCGCTACAAGGGTAAGCCGCGCCCGAGGAGCATAGTGCCGGATGCCCACGCCCGGCGAAGGCAGCGCCTCCACCGCCACTGACGATTGCGCTGGCGGCCGATAGAGCCGCACGGTCCGCCCGTCGAGCGCCTCCGACAGCATCGCCAGGGTGACGGCGCCCGGGCGATAGACCACCACCTCGTCGCCCTGAATCTCGGCCACCGTCGATTCGAGCCCGACCGCGGTCGCCCCGCCGTCGAGCACAGCGTCGATGCGCCCGTCGAGATCTGCCAGCACGTGCGCGGCGGTCGTCGGGCTCGTGTGCCCGAAGGTGTTGGCGCTCGGCGCAGCGATAGCAATCCCGGCCTCGCGCAGCAGCGCCTGCGCCAGCGGATGCGCCGGAATGCGGACCCCCACGAGAGGCCTGCCCGCCGTGACGGCATCAGGAACAGCCGGCGTACGCGGCAGCAGCAACGTCAACGGCCCCGGCCAGAACGCATCCATCAGCGCCTCCGCAGCCGCACTCGACGTCGCAATTCCGGCAAGCTGATCGCGCGAAGCGATGTGCACGATCAGAGGGTCCCAGTGCGGCCTCTGCTTGGCCGCGAAGATCTTCCCCACCGCGGCTGGCGAAAGCGCATCCGCGCCCAGGCCGTACACGGTCTCCGTCGGAAACGCTACGGTGCCGCCGCGTCTGAGGATCTCGGCAGCCCGCGCGACCTCATCAGCCGCCAATCGTAGAGTTTTAGGTGCGTCCGCCACACCTTCATTATGGCGGACGCACCAGAACCCCGGCAGCACCCGAGCCATCGATCGGCTGTCCACCCAACGCTGTGGGCGGATCGACCAGGACGGTACGACTTTCAGAGTGCACACGGAGCAAGGCGGGCTTTCCCGTCCCGGTTTTCATGCTGTTTTGAACCGAAAGTCCACAGAAAATTCGGCCCCGCGGCCCGGGCCGTGGCGGACATCGGTATAAAGTCGTTGCTATGCACAGCGCGGAGATCGAGCTGAAGTTCCCTGTAACCTCCCTGGTTGATCTCGAGCGCCGTCTGCTGCAGCTGGGTTTTTCTGTGGATACGCCCCGCACCTTTGAGTCGAATACCCTGTATGACTCGCCTGCGCGCACGCTGCGCGACCGCGGCGAACTGCTGCGCGTGCGTCAGTACGGCGACCGCCATGTGGTGACGCACAAGCGCCATCCCGAGAAGGAAGACCCGGCGAGCCGCTACAAGGTGCGCATCGAGACCGAAAGCGAGGTCTCGGATGGGGCAGCCATGGCGGAGATCTTCACCCGTCTCGGCTTCGAACCCGCATTCCGCTACGAGAAGTACCGCCGCGAGTACTCGCATCATCGTGCCACCGCAGGCCATGTGGTGATCGACGAGACGCCGATCGGCATCTGGGCCGAGCTCGAAGGGCCTCCGGGCTGGATCGACCAGACACTGGTCGCGCTCGAGATCGACCCGGCAACCTGCCTGACCGAGAGCTACGGCAAGCTGTTCTCGGCGTGGAAGGCGCGCACCGGCAGCCCGGTCGAGAACCTGACCTTCGCGGAGATCCCGGCGCTCACCGCCGAGGAACAACCGCTGGCGCTCAGCGCGGCAAGTCCGGCACGCTGATCGCTGCCTGGTCTGGCTGCGGGTAAGTCAGACAAGTCCTACAGCGAAACCTCCCGATTCCGTACCTGCCTCGCGCCTCACCCATCCCTCCCGCTCATGCCAGCCCGATAGTGTGCCGATCAGGTACACATGTCTCCCTGCCCGGCCCCCGCCCCGAACATCGTCCCCGTCTCTGCGCCACGCTTCTCCGGCGGTATCACGCAGTGAAGCTCGAGCACAAATTCGGGTTGAGCGCGCTGATCCTGATCGCCGCGATGCTGGTCAGCGCGGCCACGGCACACTGGCGGGTGCATGCGGCGAACGAGCGGCTGCAGGAGCTTTCGCTCGAAAGACTGCCGCTTCTGCGCGACAGCTACGAACTGGGGGCGCATCTGGACAACAGCCTGCACGCCCTGCAGTCCAACCTGATGTTCGGCCGGAAGCGGCAGGGTGCGGAGCAGTTCCGCATCCTGAGCGCGGATGAGATGACCAAGACGGAGGCCGCGCTCGACCGCATGGAAGGCGCAGAGCGGCTGCTGCCGACAGCCGAGGGAGCTGCCCGGCTGCACGCGGTACGCGCGCTGCTGGCCCGGCTGAAGTGGCTGCAGGAGAACGTGCAGAATCCGGAGCATCAGGCGTCTCCCGAGGACGTGATGGAGCAGTACCGGGCAGTCGTTGAGGCCGGCGAGCACATCGACGCGGCGATCGAAGCCATGACCATGTCGCAACAGGAGCAGACGGAGCACGAGACGAGCCAGCTGGGAGGGGCGAACCGGCTGACGCTATGGGTGATCTGGCTGTCGGTTGGGCTGAGCTGCGTGCTGGGCGGAACATTCTCGGTCCTGCTGGGACGCAACATCTCGCATGCGGTCGAGGCGGTAGGGGCGCGGGCGCATGCGATCGCGCGCGGCGACCTGCGCGGCGCGCCGCTGGTGCTGACGCGGAGAGACGAGATCGGCGCGCTCGCGAACGCAATGAACCGGATGCAGACCGAGCTAGGTTCCGTCCTCGGAACGGTGGCGGATACGGCGGGCTCGCTGAGCGGCGCCGCGGTCTCGATGCGCGCAGCGTCCGATCACATTCACCAGAGGATGGATGAGCAGGGCCAGCAGACGCAGCAGGCGGCGACCGCGATGCAGGTCATGTCGATCTCGATCGCGGAGGTCTCGCGGCATTCGCATTCGGCGGCCGAGACGGCGCGCGCCGCAGCCGAGACGGCACGGGAGGGCGGCGTGACGGTGCGCGGTGTGCTGGGGTCGATGGAGGTGATCTCCCAGGTGGCGCACGAGGCGTGGCTGACGATGGGACTGCTGGGCCAGGATTCAGCGAAGATCTCGCAGATCGTGACGGTGATCGAAGCAATTGCGCACAAGACCAACCTGCTGGCGCTGAACGCCGCCATCGAGGCGGCGCGGGCGGGCGACCAGGGGCGTGGGTTCGCGGTGGTGGCGGCAGAGGTGAGGCGGCTGGCCGAGTCGACCGCGACCGCGGCCGGCGAGATCACGGCGATGGTCGCCGGGATCCAGGACCGGATTCAGACGCTGCTTCGCGGAGCCCAGCAGGACGAGACGACGGTGCAAACAGGCGTGGCAACCACGATCCGGGCAGGTGAGGCGCTCGAGCGAATTATCGGGATGGCGGAGCGGGTAGACCGGATGATTACGCAGATTGCGATCGCCGCGGCGCAGCAGGCGATGGCGGCTGACCAGTCGAGTGCGTCGCTGGACGAGATTCATTCGCTCTCAAACGACAACGTGCGGGAGATGGCGACGACGGCCCAGGGGATCGAAGCGCTGCGGGGCACGGCGGTGCGGCTCGAACGGCAGGTCGACCGCTTCCACGTCACCGCGACGCAGGCCTGAAATCCCGGCAACGCGAAAGCCACAACTCCACGAAGGACCGCCCGTCCCGCGTCAGGACGCAGTTGCTTTTGTCTTGAAGACAAGAGCAACCGCGTCCTGGCGCCCGACGGGCGGTTCTGCGTACGCCGGGATCGCCGGCGTGCGGTTAGAAGATCTGGAAGTTGACTTCGACGTTCATCTCGACCGGGACCGGGTGACCGTTCTCCATGGCGGGCTTGAACTTGTACTGCCGAACCGCTTCGATGGCCTTCTCGTCCAGGCCAAGCCCGATACCGCGCAGCACGCGAACGTGCGCGGGGCGGCCGTTGGCATCGACCTGAAGATATACGAGCACGTTGCCGGCGACCTTGGCCTTGCGGGCTTCTTCCGAGAATTCGGGTTCCGGGGCAAAGAGAACGACGGGTGCGGAGACGCCGCCGCCGATGCGCCGGATGCCACCGCCCATGTTGCCGCCGGTACCCGCGCCCAGGCCGTTGCCGGTTCCGGATCCGAGTCCGCCACCCTTGCCATTGCCCATGCTCACGCCGACCAGCGGCGAGTTGGGCATGCCGAAGTTCGGCAGCTCGGTCTTGGCCATCTTGATCTTCGGGTCAACATCGACCGTTGGGGTGATGGCGATCTTGGGCTGCTCAAGCGGAGGAATCTTGGGCGGGTTGAGCGGCGGTTCCGGGGCGAACTTGGGGGGATTGCCCTTGCTGACCGGAGCCGGACCCTTCTGGCCTCCGCCGCCGCCCATGGTGACGGCCTTCGGCGGGATCTTGGGAAGCGGTGGCGGCGGTTCGAGCAGAACGATCGCCGGCGCAGTCTTCGGGGTGATGATGCCCGTCTGGCGGGCGGCGATCCAAAGCAGAAGGGCGACAACGCCAACGTTCAGGATGGTCGACAGAACGGTCGAGGTAGGGTCGCGCTTAACCGTCATCTTGTCGAGCGACGCAAAGACACCACCCTGCGGACCCTGGATGGTGGGCGAGAGTTGATACCCCATGTGATCGCGGGTCGGGGCCGGTTGCGGCGGCAGAAATACGTTATTCGCCATAAACTCCAATGTCCCGGCTGCGTTGGGGGAGGTGTGCCCGGCACGCGGCCTTCGGTGCTTTCGAGTGAGTTGCCGGTCTACGTACAGATGCCGGTTGAGTGGTTACCGCAGTACGACAATCGTTCGCTAGCCAGTAACTATGTTACTAAGTTTTAGAGGGGCCGTCTTGCGACATTAGTTGCAGCGGAGGCTCCCCGCTTGGTTCGCGCCCGCTTCACCAGATTGGACGTTGCCAGGGTGGGATAGGCTTGCGTTGCCGGCCGGGGCCGAGTGAGACGCTTTTGACCCGATACAATGGTGGTTTGAAGCGAGGAATCTGCATGTCTGATGGAACGACAACCGCGGTCGAGGCGAAGCGGACGGCCGGTGGCGAAGCGAGCCAGGAAACGGTGGGCCCGAAGCCTCTGAAGTCGACGTTGAACCTGCCCGAGACCGCCTTTCCGATGAAGGCGAACCTGCCGCAGAATGAGCCGGCGCGGCTCGCGGGATGGACCGAACAGGGACTCTATCGGCAGATTCGCGCCGCGCGCGAGGGAGCGCCGAAGTACATCCTGCACGACGGCCCGCCCTATGCCAACGGGGCTATCCACCTGGGGCACGCGCTCAACAAGTGCATCAAGGATTTTGTGGTCAAAACCAAGACCATGGCGGGCTTCGACGCGCCCTACGTGCCGGGGTGGGACTGTCACGGTCTGCCGATCGAGATCAAGGTGGACGAACAACTGGGCCGAAAGAAGCTTGAGATGCCCGCGGTGAGCGTACGCCGGGCCTGCCGCGAGTACGCGCAGAAGTATGTCGACCTGCAAAGCTCGCAGTTCCAGCGGATCGGGGTCTTCGGGCGGTGGGACAACCCGTACAAGACGATGTCGTTCGAGTACGAGGCGCGGATCCTCGAGTCGTTCTACGAGTATTTCGAGCAGGGGTTTGTCTACAAGGGGTTGAAGCCGGTGTTCTGGTGCATCCACGACCAGACGGCGCTCGCCGAGGCCGAGGTGGAGTACGAGATGCACACCTCGCCCAGCGTGTACGTGCGCTACAAGCTGACCTCGGCGCCGGAGCTGATTGCGCCGGAACTTGCCGGGCGCGCGGTGTACACGATCATCTGGACGACCACGCCGTGGACGATTCCGGCTTCGCTCGCAATCGCCTTCAACCCGGAGCTGGAATACGTGGCGATCGATACCGGGGACGCGGTCTACCTCGTTGCCGGCGCGCTGCGCGCAGAGGTGGAGCAGCGCTGCGGGTTGACGACGGCAGCCGAGCCGCTGGTGCGGTTCAACGGGGTGCGGCTCGACCGCGCAACCTTCCGGCATCCGTTTCTCGATCGCACGGTGCTCGGCGTGAACGCGGACTATGTGACGGCCGACCAGGGAACGGGCGCAGTGCACACCTCGCCCGCACACGGGGTGGATGACTTTTATACCGGCAAGCGGTACGAGCTGCCGGAGGTTCAGTATGTCGACAATGCCGGGCGGCAGAGGAATACCGGGTCGCACGGCGGCGGCGGGGTCGCACAGCCGTACGAGGGGCTGACGGTTTTTGAGTCGAACAAGGTGGTCACGGAGGTGCTGCGGGAGCATGGCGCGCTGCTGAGCGCGAGCGCGTTCGAACACAGCTATCCGCATTGCTGGCGCTGCCACAACCCAGTCATCGTCCGGGCGACGGAGCAGTGGTTTATCGGGATGGAGACGGAGCTGCCGGTGGCTGGCGGCGGGAAGACGACCTTCCGGCAGGCCGCGCTCGATGCCATCAAGACGGTGACATGGGACCCGGCATGGGGCGAGGAGCGCATCTCGAACATGATCGCAACCCGGCCCGACTGGTGCATCTCGCGGCAGCGGATCTGGGGCGTGCCGATCGCGGTCTTCCTATGCAACAGGTGCCATGAGCCGCTGCGTTCGCAGCAGGTGAACGCGAGCATCGTGGCGCTGTTCAAGAAGGAGTCGGCCGATGCCTGGTACGTGAGGACGCCGGCCGAGTTGCTGCCTGCGGGGACGGCCTGCGCGGGCTGCGGCAACCAGGACACGGCGGAGTTTCGCAAGGAGATGGACATTCTCGACGTGTGGTTCGAAAGCGGGTCGAGCTGGCACGCGGTGCTCGAGCAGGAGCCGGAGCTGCGCTTCCCTGCCGATCTTTACACCGAGGGCGGCGACCAGCATCGCGGGTGGTTCCACTCGTCGCTGCTGAACGCGGTGGCGCTGCGCGGGGTGGCGCCTTACCGGATGGTGGCGACCTCGGGCTGGACTCTCGACGAGCAGGGCCGTGCGTTTTCAAAGTCGCTCGGCAACGGCGTTGACCCGGTCGATGTGGCGAAGCGGCTGGGGGCGGAAATCATCCGGCTGTGGGTGGCATCGGTCGACTTCCGGGAGGATGTGGCGGCGAGCGAGAACCTGATGCAGCGGGTCTCCGACAACTACCGGAAGCTGCGCAACACGCTGCGGTTCCTGCTGGGTAATATCCATGACTTCGACCCGGCGCGGGATGCGGTCGGGTTCGCGACGATGGAGCCGCTGGACCAGTACATCCTGGCGCGGACGGCGGAGCTCGATGCAAAGATTCGTGCGGCCTACGACCGGTTCGAGTTTCACCGGGCTTACCATGCGCTGAACGAGTTCGTGAATACGGACCTCTCGGCGTTATACCTCGATGTGCTGAAGGACCGGCTGTATACCTTTGCGCCGAATGCCCCGGCGCGGCGCAGTGCGCAGACGGCGTTGTGGCGGATCGCCGAGGCGCTGACGCGTTTGATCGCGCCGATTCTGAGCTTCACGGCGGATGAGGTCTGGGGCTATCTGCCCAAGGTTGAGGGGCGTGAAGCGAGTGTGCACCTGGCGCTGTTTCCGGACCTTGCGGAGATCGTGCCGGGGAATGAGTCGGAGTTGGAGGCGGAGTGGGCTCGGCTGCTTGAAATAAGGGTGCTGGCGCTGGCGAAGCTCGAGGTGCTGCGGGCGGAGAAGGTCATCGGCAAGTCGCTCGAGGCGGATGTGGTTCTGAGCGGCGGGGAGAGTGACAGCCTGCTCCGGAAGTACGGCTCGGCGCTGGCGGAACTCTTCAATGTCTCGGCCGTGACCTACTCGGGCGGCGGCGGCTCGTTGGTCGTCTCGGCGCAGAAGTCGCAGGCTCCCAGGTGCGAACGCTGCTGGCGGTATGTGGACGAGGTCGGGAGAGATGCGCGCTTCCCTACTGTCTGCCTGCGGTGCGCTGAGGCCCTTGAAGCGATCCAGTTCCCGCCGTATGGAGTCGGAGCTTAGGCAGGACAACATCAAGGCAAATCCTCCCATTTTGGGAAATGCACGAATGTTCCACGTGGAACATTTTCTGAGAGCACCAGGAGCAGAATGCAGGGAATGAGAATCGTAAGTCGGAACCCGCGGGACTCGCGGCCTTGGCTGCTGGTGATTGCGGTCGGCGTGATCGTGCTCGATCGCCTGTCGAAGATGTGGGTGGAGGCGCACGTGCTGCGCGGGCACACGATCACGGTGATCCCGAACGTGTTTCGCATCTCGCATGTGTTCAACACCGGCGCGGCGTTTTCGCTGTTCGCGGAGTCGCTGTCGCCGCTCGTGGTGCGCAATGTGCTGATCGGGTTTTCGATTGCGGCGGTGATCGTGGTGCTGGGGATGATCTGGCGGGTGGGGCGGCCGTGGACGCCGACCGGGGTGGCGCTGGGGCTGATCCTCGGCGGAGCGATCGGGAATCTTTACGACCGGATCAAGTTTTCCTACGTCGTCGATTTTCTCGAGGTAAAGATCTACCACTACCACTGGCCGGACTTCAACGTGGCGGACTCGTGCATCGTGATCGGCGCATGTTTGTTGCTGATCGAGATTTTTCGGTCAACACCGGACGCGGCCTAGTTTTTCACCGTTGCATTCGCCATCACGCCCTATCTATCCGACAATAGAGAGTGGCCATGATTGACGAGATGACGGAAGTGGAAGCGGCGGCGGGCTCGGTGCTGGGGGCGAACGACCGGATTACGATTCGCGGGGCGCGGACGCACAACCTGAAGGGGATCGATGTCGATATCCCGCATAACGCGCTGACGGTGGTGTCGGGCGTGTCGGGTTCGGGCAAGTCGTCGCTCGCGTTCGACACGGTGTATGCGGAGGGGCAGCGGCGCTATGTCGAGTCGCTGTCGGCGTATGCGCGGCAGTTTCTGGAGCGGATCGAAAAGCCGGACGTGGACCATATGGATGGGCTGGCGCCGGCGATTGCGATCAAGCAGAAGAATCAGACGCGCAACCCGCGATCCACTGTTGCAACAGCGACCGAGATCTACGACTACCTGCGGCTGTTGTATGCACGCTGCGGGACGGTGACGTGCCTGCACTGTGGCGGCGTGGTGAAGCGCGATTCGGTGGATGAGATTGTGACGGCGCTGGCAGGGTTTGCCGAGGGGACGCGGGTGTATGCGCTGTTCCCAATCGTTCGGGCCGAGGTGAAGCTCGAGCCGCTGGTGGGTTCGTCGACCGAGGTGGTGGAAGAGCCGAAGCCGGTGAAGGCGGCGAAGAAGACGGCGGGCAAGAAGAAACCACAGAATAACGCCGCGGCCACGCTGACGGATGTGCTGAAGGACCGGCTGCTGGAGCTCAGGCGGCGGGGCTACAACCGGCTGTTCCAGGCGGGCGCGATCGTGGAGTTTTCGACGCCGGAGTCGCTGCTTGAACTGAACTTCTCGGAGCCAATCTTTGTGCTTGCCGATCGGCTGGCGCTCTCTCCCGAAGTAAGAAGCCGCCTGGTAGACGCGATCGAAACGGGGTATCGCGAGGCTGGCGAGATCCGCTTCATGACGATGCCGCGCGAAGGCGAGGGGGACTCGACGACGCTGCGGTTTTCGTCGGCGTTCGAGTGCACGACGTGCCACCGGGCCTATCGCGAGCCGGAGCCGCGGCTGTTCTCGTTCAACAACCCTTTTGGTGCGTGCCCGCGTTGCCAGGGCTTTGGCAATACGATCGACTTCGATCCGGGTCTGATTATTCCGGACAAGTCGAAGACGCTGGACGACGGGGCGATTCACCCGTGGACTACGACCAAGTACAGGCCGCATCACGGGGTGATGGTGCGCTTTGCAAAGAACGCGGGCATCCCGACCAACGTGGCGTGGTACGACCTGACCGGGGCGCAGCAGAGGCTGATCGAGGACGGGCACGGGACGTATCCCGGCATTCGCGGTTTCTTTGCCGAACTCGATCGCAAGAAGTACAAGCTGCACGTGCGGGTCTTCCTTTCAAAGTACCGCGGCTACGCGACCTGTCCGGACTGCCGCGGGACGCGCCTGCGGGCCGAGGCGCGGGCGGTGATGCTGCAGGGCCGGAACATCTGCGAGGTGAGCGCGCTGACGATCACCGAGGCGACCGACTTCTTCGATTCGCTGAACCTGTCGCCGTCCCAGATGGAGATTGCGGGCAAGGTGCTCGAGGAGGTTCGGCAGCGGACGCATTTCCTGGACCAGGTGGGGCTCGAGTACCTGACGCTCGATCGGCTCTCGTCGACGCTTTCGGGCGGAGAGTCGCAGAGGATTCAGCTGGCGACGTCGCTGGGCTCGCGGCTGGTGGGTGCGCTGTATGTGCTGGACGAGCCGTCGATCGGGCTGCATACGCGGGACACGGCGAAGCTGATTCGCATCATGGAAGAGCTGCGCGACCTGGGCAACACGATCCTGGTGGTGGAGCACGATCCGGACGTGATCCGGGCGGCGGATTATCTGCTCGATCTTGGACCCGGCGCGGGGGAGCTTGGCGGCCAGTTGCTGGCGGCGGGCACGGTGCCGGAGGTGATGGCGAACCCTGACAGCATCACGGGCAAGTACCTTTCGGGTCGGTTGACGATCCCGGTGCCGAAGCTTCGGCGCGAGCCAGGGCGCGAGCATTTGAAGCTGAAGGGAGCGCGGGTGCACAACCTGCGCGGGGTTGATCTCGATATCCCGCTGGGGCTGTTGTGCTGCGTGACGGGGGTTTCGGGGTCGGGCAAATCGACGATTGTGCACCAGGTGCTGTACCGCGCGCTGCAGCACTCGCTCGGGCAGACCGAGGGCTCCGATCCGACGGCGCTCTATCGCGAGCTTTCGGGCACGCAGCATCTGAACGATGTGGTGCTGGTGGATCAGTCGCCGATCGGGCGGACGCCGAGGTCGAACCCGGTGACGTACATCAAGGCGTTCGATGAAATCCGCGCGCTGTTTGCGGCGCAGCCCGATGCCAAGCGCAAGAACTATTCCGCGGGGGCGTTCTCGTTCAACGTGCCGGGCGGGCGCTGCGATGTCTGCGAGGGCGACGGGACGGTAACGGTCGAAATGCAGTTTCTGGCCGATATCGAGCTGCCGTGCGAGGAGTGCGGCGGGACACGGTACAAGGCCGCGATCCTGGGAGTGAAGTACAAGGGCAAGAATATTTTCGATGTGCTAAGCATGACGGTGAAGGAGGCGCTGGTGTACTTCGCCGGGCATGCGCGCATTGTGGACAAGCTTTCGGTACTGGACGAGGTTGGCCTGGGGTATGTGCGGCTCGGGCAGTCGGCGACGACGCTTTCGGGCGGCGAGGCGCAGCGGGTGAAGCTGGCTTCGCACCTTGCGACGGCGCGGTCGATTACGAACAAGAATCAGGCCAGCGACGCGGCGACGCGGGCGCGAAGCCGGACGCTGTACATCCTGGACGAACCGACGACGGGGCTGCACTTTGATGACGTGGCGAAGCTGCTTGCGGCGTTTCGCAAGTTGATCGACGGCGGCGGGTCGCTGCTGGTGATCGAACATAATCTCGACGTGATCAAGTCGGCGGACTGGGTGGTCGATATGGGGCCCGAGGGTGGAAATGGCGGCGGGCAGATCGTGGCCGTCGGGACGCCGGAGGCGATTGCAGCGAATCCGAAGAGCCACACCGGGCACTGGCTTGGGCCGGTGCTGGCGGGGGTGCGGGTTTGAGGTCGCTGCTGTGGGCATTGGCGCTGGCAGTGCCGTTGGCCGCGCAGGATTTCAGCGGGCCAAAGCAGGCCACTTCGGAGCAGGCCACTTCGCAGCAGGGCAGTTCGCAGCAGGGCAGTTGGCAGCAGCGCAGTCCGCAGCAGGCCAACCCACAACAGGCCGGCCCGCAGCAGAGCAAGCCGGCGCCCGAGAGCGCGGCGATGCAGGCGGCTGACGAGGCGCTGGCGGCGCGGGATTATCCGAAGGCGGTGAAACTGCTGAAGCCGCTGGCACAGGCCGAGCCGAAGAATGCGAGGCTGCTGTACGACCTGGGGTCGGCGCAGGATGCACTGGACCAGACGTCGCCGGCGGAGACGAGCTACCGGGCGGCGATCGATGCCGAGGCGGGGTACCTGGACCCGCGGGTGGCGCTGGGGCTGATGCTGGCGCGCGCGGGCAGGATGGACGCGGCGCGCACGGCGTTGCTGGGTGCGGTGGCGATCTCGAACACGGAGAAGCTGGCGGACGCGGACAAACCGGTGCGCGCCCGGGCGCTGCGGGCACTGGCGAGGATCGACAGCCGGGCGCGGCCGGGGGATGCACGGACCGAGCTGCTGGCGGCGCTGGCGATCTCACCCGAGACGCCGGAGGACACGCTTCTGGCGGCGGAGCTGGCTGAACGCGCGGGGAATGGCTCCGATGCCGCCGAGGCGGCGTACCGCCGCGCGCTCGCCGAGGCGCCGAACGATCCGGCGGCGACTGCCGGGCTGGCGCACCTGCTGGCAAAGGAAAAGAAGAATGAGGAGGCGGAGAAGCTGCTGACGGCGGCGCTGGCGGCGCATCCGAACGATGCGCCGATGACGATCGAGCTGGCGTCGGTCTACACGGCCGAGGATAAGAAGGCGGAGGCGCTGCCGCTGATCGAGCGCCTGCACGCGGCCGATCCTCAAGAGGCGAGCGTGACCCGCCTTCTGGCCGAACTGTATGTCGATGACAAGCAGTATGCGCCGGCGGAGCCCCTGCTGGCCGGTCTGTGTGCGCAGCATCCGCAGGACGGCGAGCTGATCGACCTGCGCGCGCAGGCGCTGTTGCACCTGAAACGGAGTGTCGAGGCGGAGCGGATTCTGACCCAGGTGGTGGCGGAGCCGGCGGATTTCAAGAGCACGGAGGAGTGGGGCGCCGCTTCGGGAGATCTTGCCTTCGCCGCGTCCCAAAACGATCATCCCCAGATCGTTGTGCAAGTCTTAGCAAATCGTGCTAAAGTTTTGCCACCTTCGCCGCCGATACTGTTCCTGTTGGCTATCTCCGAAGACAAGCTGCACCACACCAGCAAGGCGGTACAGGCTTACCAGGATTTTGTAGCGGCATCAAATGGAGCTTCACCAAATGAAGAGTTTGAGGCACGACACCGCCTCATTGCGTTAGAACATAAGAAGTAACTCGGTACGTGAAGCAGGTGCACCATGAGACTCACGGTTGCCAGCATCGTTGTACTCTCCCTCTTCGTACTCCCCTCTGCGCGTGCGGCGCATCATGAAATTCAACCAGCTGACCCTGCGGGGATCATGGCGCTCGAGCAGCGAGCCGAACATGCGCAGGCACGGGAGCAGGCATTTCTGTTCACGGAGCTGGTTGAGATTTATACCGACCTGGCAGGCAAGGAGATTGCTGCCGGAGAGGTTGAAGAGGCGAGCGTGACCATGAAGCACCTGCAGCATTATGCCGATCGGATTCACGCCGGCCTCGCGCGGGACACCAAGAAGGTCAAAGATGCGGAGATGATCCTGCATACGGCGACCTTCCGGCTGAGCCAGGCGATGAAGATGCTTTCGAGCGACGATAAGAGCTCGATGGAAGTGACCCTGCACCAGCTTGAAAAGGTCCACGATGAGCTGCTGGCCCAGGTCTTCGCCCACTGATCATGCGTCGGTGTTTCAAGACTCTTTGCCTTTTGCTTTTTCTCCTGGGCGCTGCGGGCGCGGCGCGGCTTCATGCTCAAAAGGAAGAACCTGCCCTTTCGGACGGCGAGGTGGAGAAGCTGCGCGAGTCTGCGGCGGATGCGCCTTCGCGGGTGATGGTCTTCGTCGAGTTTCTGAATCGGCGCGCCGATCGGATCGACAAGCTGAACACCGGTAAACGTCTGCCCGGGCGCGAAGAGGATACGCATGCCCTGATCCAGGAGATGTCGTCGATCCTCGATGATCTCGAGGACAACCTCGAAGACTATAACAAACGGCATTGGGACATCCGGAAGGCGCTGCCGAAGCTGCTTTCGGCGACCGAGCGCTGGAACACCACGCTGAACTCGGCGCCCGACCGCGAGGAGTACGGTGTGCAGCGCAAGCTGGCGTTAGAGTCTCTGCACGACGTGCGTGAGACGGCAACGGCCATGGTGGAAGAGCAGAAGGCGTGGTTCAAGGAACACCCGCCCGCCAAGGAAGCGCCGGGGATGCGGCCTCCGGGTTAGGCTTAGCCACGATAGACTGAAGTTCTCGTGCACAGTGTCCTGGTTGCCATCTTCGAAGAGGAGTATCGGGAGCTTCGACCGCGTGCCGCAATGCCGTGCTTTGACGTGCGCTTCCGCAAATTCACCTCGCTGAACACGACGATTCGACTGCGCGAGGGCGTGTTGCATGTGCGGCTGTCGGACCTGCTTGAGAGTGCGCCCGAGAGCGTTCACCGGGCGATCGCGCACATCCTGCTTGCGAAGATTTATAAGAAGCCGATCATGCCGGCTGCCTCCAACCGCTATCGCCGCTACGTGTCGTCCGAGGTGGTGGCGAAGGGTGCGGAACACATCCGGCAGACCCGTGGGCGGAAGCGCGTTTCGACGCCGGTGGGCACGCATTATGATCTCGACGAGGTCTTTGAAACGTTGAACGTGCGCTTTTTTCACGGGCTGCTGGGCAGGCCGACGTTGACGTGGTCGGCGCACGCAGCAAGGCGGATGCTGGGCCACTACGACGCGGCCCACAACACTATTGTGGTGTCGCGCGTCTTCGATCGCGCCGATACGCCGCGCTGTGCTGTCGAGTACCTGCTGTACCACGAGATGCTGCACCTGAAGCATCCGGTGCGGGTGAAGGCGGGCCGGCGCTGCGTTCACTCGCGCGAATTCCAGGCCGAAGAACGGCTCTTCCCGGAACTCGACCAGGCGAAGGAGTACTTGAAACGGCTATAGGCAAGGGCAACTGCGTCCTAACGCCGGACGGGCGCCACTTCGTGGGGTGAACCGCTGCGCGCTAGTTCAGATAGATTCATGGCGATGACGCTGGTTTGCGCGAAGCGGTTTACCCCACGAAGTGGTCGCCGCCCGCGATGAGGGCGCAGTTGCGGTTGCCTTCAGGAGATCGGCGCAATCGCCGGGTCGAGTTCGCGGATGCCGGGCAGGGCCGGGCCTCCGAAGGGCAGGTTGCGCCAGACGCTCGCGACCAGCACAACTCCGGCGAAGACACTTGCGAGTGCGGCTATCTGGGCATTGGAGAAGGTGTGATGCAGGTAGAGCTTCGGGTTGACGCGCCAGAATTCAATGACGAAGCGGGCGACCCCGCTGAGGGTGAGGTAGACGCCGGTCAGGAAGCCGAGCGGCCGAGCCTTGTTGCCTAGCTTCCAGATGAGGAAGGCGATGAGGAGGGCGATGGCGAACTCCCACAGCGGGGTGGGGAGCACGGCGCTGCCGGCGGGGTAGGGCGGTACGAGTGCGTTCGGCGCCATGTGTACGCCCATCCACGAGGTGGTGTTGCGGCCGTAGTCGCCGTCGCCCGAGGTGAGGCAGCCGATGCGTCCAACGCCGTAGCCGATGGCCGCGGCGGGTGCCGCGAGGTCGAGCATGCGAATGCCGGCGCGCATGCCGGTGAGGCCGTTCGGCCTGGCCTGCCGTCCCTGCCACAGCAGCATGGCGATGCCGGCGAGCAGTCCGCCGAACCACGCGAAGCCGGCGCGCATCCATGAGAGGAAGTCCTGCAGGATTGCGATGGGATGCGTGAAGCCGGGCTGGAAGATCTGCTTCATGGCCGAAACCAGCTCGGTCGGCGACTGCAGTTCGTGCCAGGTTTTCGAACCCAGCACGCCGGTGAGCAGGACGAGAACGACGATGTTCATGGCGTCCGCGTCGATGCCGTCGCGCTGAAACGACTTGTGCAGCACGATGCCTGCGGCCACGCCTGCGAGCCAGACGAGCAGGCCGAAGGTGCCGAGGTGCCAGGAACCGATGGTGAGGTAGGGATACATTCAGGCTCAAGTATATAAGGCGGAACGATGTCGGCCTCAAGGCGAATGGCCGCTGCCAGGCAAGGCGTGCGGCTGCGCTTTGTTGCTCGCACGGAAAGCCTGTAGGCTAATGCTCATGTCTTTGAAAGTTGCCGTGCCGCCGCCTTCCTTTCCTGCCGCCTCGACCATGGATGTGCTCTTCTCGACCGAGGAGATTGCCGAGCGGGTGCGGGCAATCGGCGAGCAGATCTCGGCCGATTACGCCGGCGAATCCGTGGTGCTGATCGGCGTGCTGAAGGGTGCGGCGATCTTCCTTGCGGACCTCGCGCGCGCCATCACGGTGAATAACACCTTCGACTTCGTTTCGGTGTCGAGCTACGGCCGGGCCCGCGTGTCGTCGGGTGCGGTCAAGCTGATCAAGGACATCGATAACCCGATCGAAGGCAAGCACGTCATCCTGGTCGAAGACATACTGGACACGGGCCTGACGCTCAGCTACCTGCGCGGGCTGATGCTGCAGCACAAGCCGGCGTCGTTGAAGATTGCCACCTGCCTGGACAAGCCGGAACGGCGCCTGGTGCCGATCGAAGCGGACTACGTGGCGTTCAAGATTCCGAACCGCTTCGTGATCGGCTACGGAATGGACTATGCCGAGGTCTATCGCAATATCCCCGACATTCGCCTTTTCCCCGAAGAGCTTGCCGGGCATTAGTTCTCGCACGGGAGCGGCTAGTTTGGATTGGCTGCCCGATCTTCAGCTAGACTGATCCCAACTTCAGACAATTCATTGCCGGTCGCGATGCCGTGAGCCCGTGGCTTGCGACAGCGCACCAGGGACGGGTCTTTTGAGATACCGCAACCGTGTGTTGGTCCTGCTCTCGCTGCTGATCGCTATCCTGATGTTGGACCGGGTGTGCATCTCGGTCGCCGGCCCGCGGATCCAGGATGGCCTGCACATTGGCCCGGTGGGTTGGGGCTGGGTGCTTGGCGTCTTCACCCTTTCCTATGCGTTCTTCGAGATTCCCGCGGGGATCCTTGGCGACCGGATCGGCCCGCGCCGTGTGCTTACCCGCATCGTGCTCTGGTGGTCGGTCTTTACCGCGATGACCGGGCTGGTCCTGGGTCTGCCCTCGATGCTGGCTGTCCGCTTCCTGTTCGGGGTGGGTGAGGCTGGTGGATTTCCCAATGCCTCGGTCGTCATTGCCCGGTGGTTTCCGGTCGAGGAGCGAGGGCGCGCCTTCGGCTTCATCCTGATGGCGGGCCAGCTTGGAGGTGCGCTGGCGCCGCTGCTGGTCGTACCGCTGCAGCTGCACTACGGCTGGCGCGCGTCGTTCTGGGCCTTCGGGCTGCTGGGCCCGGCGTGGGCGCTCGTCTGGTTCAACTGGTTTCGCGATTCTCCCGGCGAGAAGGGCGGTGTCTCGGCGGCAGAGCTCGAAGAGACGGCGCTTCTCCCGCGCAATGCGCGGCACACCATGCCGTGGAGCATTGCGCTCCGTTCCTTCCACGTCTGGGCAACGGCGGGAATCTGCCTCTGCTACATCTACACGTACAGCTTCTTCAGCTCGTGGTTTCATACCTACCTGGTGAAGGCGCGCGGGTTCAATGAGAAGGACCTCTGGCTCTCGTCGCTTCCCTTCCTCGTTGCGGCAGCGGCCAACCTTTGCGGCGGCTTCGCGAGCAACATGCTGGTCCAGCGCATCGGCCTGCGCTGGGGTCGTTGCGCGATCGGCTTCACCGGCCTCGGCCTTGCAGGGCTCGCGGTGGTCGGGGTCATGCTGACGCACAGCGGGATGGGCGCGATCCTGTTCCTGAGCGTCGCACTCGGGGCGATTACCTTTCAGCAGCCCATCATGTTCGCGGTCTGTCTCGACATCGGCGGCACCTACAGCGGCGCGATGGTCGGCATCATGAATACCTCGGCGGGCATCGGCGGCTTTCTGAGCGCGCTTGCCTTCGGCTACCTGGTCAAATTCTCGGGCGGCTACCTGCTGCCGCTCATGCCAATGGCCGTTCTGCTCTTTGCGGGCGCCCTGCTCTGGCTGCGCATCGACCCGCGACAACAGATCGAGATGCTCGAGAAAGCGAAGACCAGGCTGGTCTCGGCATAAGCTCTGCGCCAGAGGGTTTGACGGCACGGCGCCGTGTGTCCGGTCCGTTGTCATACGGTGAAAGTTTTTCGCTTCCTCTTCGCTACACTGATGACTGGGATGTGGTCTGCATCCAACTCCTGAGCGCCTTGATGAATACACAACAGAAGCTCGAGATCCTGGCCGACGCGGCGAAGTATGACGCCTCGTGTGCCTCCTCCGGCGCCAAGCGCGCGGGTAATGGCGAGGGCATCGGCCACAGCGATGGGATGGGCATCTGCCACTCCTACACGCCGGACGGGCGCTGCGTGTCGCTGCTCAAGATTCTGCTGACAAATTATTGCACGTACGACTGCGTCTTCTGCGTGAACCGCGTCACCTCCGACATTCGGCGGGCTCGTTTTACGCCGGAAGAGGTGGTCACGCTAACGCTTGATTTTTACAAACGCAATTACATCGAAGGCCTGTTCCTTTCCTCCGGCATCATCCAGTCGCCGGACTACACGATGGAGCAGCTGGTCTCTGTCGCGAAGCAGTTGCGGCAGGTGCACAAGTTCGGCGGCTACATTCATCTGAAGGCGATCCCCGGTGCCTCACAGGTCCTGATCGAGCAGGCAGGGCTCTTCGCCGATCGGCTCTCCGCGAACATCGAGCTGCCGACACAGCAGGATCTCGTCCAGCTTGCGCCCGAGAAGAAGGCGACTGTTATCGAATCGACCATGCAGCAGATTGCCACGCGCAAGGACGAAGCGGATGAAGAGCGCAGAAAGACGACGCTTGCGCCAAAATTCGCGGCGGCCGGGCAGTCCACACAGATGGTTGTGGGAGCGACCCCGGCGAACGACCGACAGATCCTGACCACCGCGACGCACCTGTACAAGCAGCACAAGCTGCGGCGGATTTACTACACGGGATTCTCTCCCTACCCCGAGGCCGACGCACGCCTGCCCTTGAAGGCCGCGCCCATGATGCGCGAGCACAGGCTCTACCAGTCTGACTGGCTGATGCGCTTTTACGGCTACGAGGCGAGCGAGCTGACGAGCGAGGCCGAACCGTCGTTATCGCTGACCGAAGACCCGAAGAGCGTGTGGGCGCGCACCCACCCCGAGTACTTCCCGGTGGACGTCAACAAGGCGCCGAAGGAGTCGCTGCTGCGCGTCCCGGGCATTGGCTACCGGAACGTTGAGCGCATTTTGAAGATTCGCAAGTACCACGCGCTGCTGCTCGAGGACTTGAAGAAGCTGAATGTGCGCGTGAAGGCCGCGCTTCCCTACCTCGTCGCCGTCGATCATCTCCCGTCCGCGGCGGTCGTGCCCGCTTCGCCGCACGCGCCGGCGGAACAGCTGGACCTGTTCGCGCCGGTAAGCGCCCTGACCGGTGCGTTATGAAACACCTGCTGCTCGAGCCCGACTTCGGCGCGTGGCGCGTGGCCGCGCGCGACGCCCTGCAGGCGGGCTTTCGGCCGGAGGAGATCGACCTTCAGGACGCAACCGTTCCCTCCCCGCTGTCGCTCGCGCTCGAGCTTGACGAAGAGCCGCACGGCGAACCGATCACTCACCCTCGCGTGAGCAAGGCTTTCCTCGAAGCGGCGCGCGTGGCCGCGGTCCATCGTGATTCGCAGCGCTGGAACCTGCTTTATCGCGTGCTCTACCGCATGCAGGCCGAACCCAACCTGCTTAAGATCGAGACCGATGCCGACGTCACCGACCTGTTGCGGCTTGAGGCGCAGGTGCGCCGCGACCTGCACAAGATGCACGCATTCGTGCGCTTTCGCAAAGTGCTTGAAGCCAACGACCCGGCCCAGAGGCCTGTGGTGATCGATGAGCCGGTGATGGTTGGCGCCGACCCGCGCAGCGATGCGATCGAACATCACCTGCTGCTCGAGACGTCAACGCCGTTCGGCCCGGTGCAGTCGGCGATCGAGCTCTGCGCGCCGCCCGAGGCCGTGCCGCCCCAGGCCGTGGCGCCCCAGTCTGAGGCGCCGCAGTCTGGGCCCGGCGATGCCTGCGAGCATTTCATCGCCTGGTATCAGCCGGATCACCGCATCGTGCCGCTGGCCGCGCCTTTCTTCGCCGAGCGCTTCTCCATCATGCGCTGGACGATCCTCACGCCCGACGCGAGCGTCTCCTGGAACCCGGTGGCGAAGTCGTTGAACTTCGCCCCCGGCGTGCCGCGCGAGTCCGCGCCCGCAGAGGACGAGCTCGAAGTTCTCTGGCGCAGCTACTATTCCAGCATCTACAACCCGGCGCGCTTGAACACCTCCGCCATGAAAAACGAGATGCCGGTGCGTTACTGGAAGAACCTGCCGGAGGTCGACACGCTTCCGGCTCTCATCTCGCAATCAAATGCCCGGGTGACGCACATGGTGAACAGGCAGCAGTCGCAGCCAACCGCACAGCCTTACGTTCCGCTGGACCGCAGCCTCACCGCACTCGCCGCTGCACTCCCGCAGTGCAAGGGATGCGATCTTTACTGCCACGCCATCCAGGTCGTGCCCGGTCGCGGAGCCGGCAACGCGCAGCTGATGCTGGTCGGCGAGCAGCCCGGGGACCAGGAGGACAAGCAGGGCGAACCCTTCGTCGGCCCGGCCGGCGCGGTGCTCGACCGCATCCTCGACGATCTCGGCATCCCGCGCAAAGCTATCTTCGTCACCAATGCGGTCAAGCACTTCAAATTTGTGCAGCGCGGCAAGCTGCGTCTCCATCAGAATCCGCGCATGTCCGAGATCATGGCGTGCCGCCCGTGGCTGCTGGCGGAGATGGACTCGATCAAGCCGAAAGTCGTGCTCTGCCTCGGCGCCAGCGCATCGAAGTCCCTGCTCGGTGGGACGTTCGCGCTGATGAAAGACCACGGCAAGCTGCTCTCGACGCCCTTTCAGGACAAGGTGATGGCGACCATTCACCCTAGCGCCGTGCTGCGGGCACGCGACGACGCGAGCCGTCACCAGCTCACGCGCTTTCTGACCGATGACCTCGCGCTCGCCTGGCGAACCAGCCAGTCCTAGCGCTCCTCGGGTGCGAAGAAGCCGTCGAGGACCCACGCGAGCAGCATCAGCGCGCCCCCGGCGACAAACGGAATGACCCCGAGATACACCATCAAGACGACGACCAGAAACGGCTCGATACCGTTCGAAGTCGCGGGCCTCGTATACGCGATAAGACAGATGACGCCGAGCAGCACCGACACCGCGCTGGCACGAAGAAGTGTCCGCGCCACGATCCGGATTCGCTTGACGCCTTCCGAAGCAGCCATTGATCCTCCACCAGACTGGCAGGTTTGCAGTGAGGACGCGGCCCTGGCCAAAAAAGTTGCCGCCTCGTTGCACGGCCGCGCATGCTGACCACTTCCCGCTCAGGCTCGTATGATGAACCTAGCGGCGACCTTCCCGACGAAGCGCCGCGCAGGAGCAGCATGAACACTGACACCAGCACCTACGAAGCGGAGCACTTCACCGCCGAAACACTCGCCTCGCCCGCCGCGCTCGCGGCCGTTCTCGATCACACCATGCTGCGCCCCGACGCCACGCGCGCGCAGGTCATCCAGCTTTGCCAGGAGGCTGCCGAGCATCACTTCGCGTGCGCCATGGTGAACCCGACCTGGGTCGCCACCGCGGCCGAAACGCTGGCCGGGACAGGCATTCCCGTCGGCGTCGTCATCGGCTTCCCGCTCGGCGCCACGCTCTCCGCTTCCAAGCGCGACGAGACCGCTCGCGTGATCAAGCTCGGCGCCCATGATGTCGACATGGTATTGAACATCGGACTCCTGAAGTCCGGCCTCAAGGAAGATTACGATGCCGTGCGCCATGATATTCGCGGCGTCGTCGAGCTTGCCCACGGCGCCGGCGCCATCGTCAAAGTCATCCTCGAAACCTGCCTGCTGAGCTTTGAAGAAAAGCTGCGCGCCAGCGAGATCGCCCTCGCAGCCGGAGCGGACTTCATCAAGACCTCCACCGGTTTTTCCACCGGCGGCGCGACGATCGACGACATCACGCTCATGCGGTCGGTCGCCGGCACCCGCGCCGGCGTCAAAGCCTCGGGCGGCATCCGCACCCTTGCCGACGCCACCGCCATGCTCCGCGCCGGCGCCTCCCGCATCGGCGCCAGCGCCAGCGTCCGCATCCTGGCTGAGCTCAACGGCCACGCGGCGGGCGCACTGGCGTCGGGTTACTAGAGGCAAAAACAACTGCGTCCTAACGCCGGACGGGCGCCACTCCGTGGGGTGAACCGCTGCGCGCGAAGTCGGAGTTTTGCATGGCGACAATTTCGGCGTGCGCGCAGCAGTTCACCCCACGAAGTGGTCGCCGTCCGCGATGAGGACGCAGTTGCAGTTGCCTTTGCGATCTCGCGCTAATTCACCTGCAGCCGGGTCAGTGACAGCGTCACCGTGATGCTGCCATCGACCTCGCCGCCGTTCGCATCGGTCGCCAGACTGTAGTCGAAGTGGCGCCCGACCACTGCGCCGCGAAAGCGTGCTCCCCCCGGGTCGCGATGGCACACGGTATCCCCGAGCAGGGGCAGCAGGATGTCGGTGATCGCTCCCTCGGCCACGGTCACGGCAGACGGCTCAGGCTGGTCGAAAAATTGGAACAGAATGGCGATTCGCATTGCTTGGTGAGGCCCTCAATGTCGCCTGGATAACATTCTACGCCGTGCGGGGCCCGACCTGCTTTGCGGTGCATGCTGCTGTTTGCGGGTAGTATCATCGCTTTTCATGGCTCCCCCGGACAAGTCTGCTTCCGCCAGCGCGGAACTCTCGCTCGAAGGTGATTACCGTCCGGCGAGCCCTGCGCTCGACGCCTCCGGCCGCCCGTTGTTTCACCAACATGCGGCCGACCCCCAGATCCGGGTCGAACCTCTGCAGCTCGACTTCCTCCTCCGCCTGGCCGATGCGCTGAACACCACGCTTGACCTCAATACGCTGATGCATCGCGTTGCGGATTTAGTGCGCGCGGTAATCGACTACCGGATCTTTGCCATCCTCCTCATCAACGACCGCACGCATGAACTCTGGATGCGCTTCCAGACCGGCCACACCGCCGAGATCGAACGCGTCCGCATCAAGCTCGGGCGCGGCGTCACCGGGCAGGCCGCGCTCCACCGGCGCTCGGTGCTGGTGGAAGACGTCACCCGCATCGACAATTACATCGACGCAAATCCCTCCGTCCGTTCCGAACTTGCCGTTCCGCTCATCGTCAAGAACAAGGTCATCGGCGTACTCGATCTGCAGTCCGAGCAGCCGTCCTTCTTCACCCACGATCATCAGCGTTTGCTCGAACTCACCGCCTCACGCATGGCCATCGCCGTCGAAAACGCGCGGCTGTACACCCGTGTCTCGCGCCAGGCGCAGACCCTCACCGTGCTGCACGAGATCTCGCGCGAGATCACCTCGATCCTCGATCCTGACGACCTGCTCGAGCGCATCGGCGCCCTGCTCAAGCGCGTCATCGACTTCCAGATGTTCACCATCCTGCTCTGGAATGACCGTACCGAGCAGCTCGAACACCGCTTCTCCACCCGCTACGGTGAGCGCATCGTCCGCGACCGCAACGTGCCGCTCGGCGTCGGGCTGATCGGCACGGCTGCCTCGACGCGTGCGCCGGTGCTCGCCCCTGACGTCCGCAAAGACCCGCGCTATGTCGCCGATAATCCCGAGACCCGCTCCGAACTCTCCGTCCCGCTGGTCTACAAGGGCAGCGTCATCGGGGTCATCGATCTCGAACACACGCGCGTCAACTACTACAACGAAGACCATCAGCGCACGCTCACGACGCTTGCTTCGCAGATCGCCGTCTCGATCGTCAACGCACGCCTCTACCAGCGCATCCACGACGAAGAACAGCGCATGGAGCGCGATCTCGCCATGGCGCGCGAGGTGCAGCTGCGCCTGCTGCCCTCCGCTCCACCCAGGCCGGCGAATGCGGATATCGCCGCCAGCTTCCAGCCCGCGCGCTCGATCGGCGGAGACATGTACGACTTTCTCGAGTACGGCGCAGCCCCGCATCCCGACCTCGAAGATCCCGATATCGCGACGTCGTTCCCAGCCGCTGGCGAGGTCAAGAACCCGCAGCGCACCTTCATTGCCCTCGGCGATGTTTCGGGCAAAGCCGCTCCGGCGGCACTCTATGCCGCACTGGTTTCAGGCATCCTGCGTTCCCTCGCGCCACGCCATCTCTCCCCGGCCCCGCTGCTCGCCGTGCTCAATGATCAGTTGCAGGAACGCAAGCTCGACGCGCAGTACGTCACCATGCTCGCCGCCCTGTGGGACGACGCCACCTGCACCCTCTCGCTTTCGAACGCCGGCTCCGTCCAGCCCATGCTGGTCACGCGCAACGGCCGCGAGATGACGGACGCGCTTGAGGTCACCACGCTGCCCGTCGAAGGCTTCCCGCTCGGCCTCTTTCCGCACAGCAGCTACGACGAAAGCAGCATGCGCCTGCGCTCCGGCGACATGGTCCTCTTCTTCTCCGACGGCATCGTCGACGCGGTCAACTCACGCGGCGAGCAGTTCGGCAGCGAGCGTCTGCAGACGCTCATGCAGCATCATCCCACCGCCGCCCTCAGCGCGCAGGGGGCTGTCGACGCCATTATGGAAGCGGTCATGACCCACCAGGCCGGGACCGAACACTTCGACGACGAAACCATCATCGTGCTACGCGTCCAGTAGCCTCACGCGGTCAGACCTGGCTGCTGTCCGTCATCCCGCTGGCACTCCTGAAGATGGGCCGCACCATCCCCTCAATCTTCCTCGCCATCACCTCCGCCGGCATGCGGTGCGGCGTTTGATGCCAACGCCGTGCCGCCCCGAACACCGCCCACGCCGCCGTACTCGCCAGCAACTCCGGGTCAGCCCCCGGCGGCAGATCGTGATTGGACGCCCCATCGCGGAACATCCCCTCGATCACCGGAATAATCGACTGCTCCAGCGGCAGCCGCGCAAGCTGTCCCGGGCATCCCGCCGTATCCGCCAGGTAGTCGCACACCCCCAGCGCAATGGCACCGAGCGCCCCGTCGCAATCGGTAAACGAAAGCCCGCGCCGCGCGATCAGATCCCCAAACCGCGCTCCCGTCATCGCCTGCAACAACGCGTTCTTGTCCGGATAGTGGAGGTAGAAGGTGGCCCGGTTCAGCGTAGCCGCATCGGCAATCTCCTGGATCGAGATTGCGTCAAACTCCTTCTCAACCAGCAGCCCGGCGAGCGCATCCATCAGCATCCTGCGACTCCGCAGGATGCGCGGATCGGTCGATTCCGTCGAGCCTCCGAGTTGTACCACCTGCGCCATCTAGCTTTCGAGCATACCTCTCCCGCAGCATTCGGTGCTTTCGCAACATATGTCGATTAAGTTGAATCGACATCTGTTGATTACTCATCGAACGTCGCATAGGAGAATCCACTATGCCCACCCTTCTGCAACTCGATTCGAGCCCCCTGTACGGACGATCCGTCTCCCGTCAGCTTACCGAGGCCTTCGTCACCCGGTGGACCGCAACCCACGCCGGCGGCACGGTCCTGCAGCGAGACCTCAACGCCACAACCATCCCGCCGATCAACGCCGAATGGGTAGGCGCCGTCTACACCCCGGCCGAGACCCGCACCCCGCAACAGGAGAACGTCCTCGCGCTCTCGGACCTGCTCCTCGACGAACTTGAACAGGCGAATGAATACGTCATTGGCGTCCCCATGCATAACTTCGGCGTGCCCTCGGCCCTGAAGCTCTGGATCGACCAGATCTGCCGCGTTGGCCGCACCTTCGCCTACGTCGACGGCACGCCCAGGGGCCTGCTCACTGGCAAGAGGGCCACGTTCCTTATCGCAACCGGCGGCATCTACGACGCGCAGACCCAGATGGCGTCCTACAACTTCGTCGAGCCATATCTGCGCACGCTCTTCGGCTTCCTTGGCGTCACCGACGCGACCTTCCTCACCGCCGGCGGCACGAAGGTCCTCAACGATGGTGGGGATCGCGACACCTTCCTCGCGCCGCATCTTGCAATCGTCCAGGCGCATGCCCAGGGAGCCGCCGTATGAGGATCGTCGCTCTCATCGCACGCTACCTGCTTGGGCTAATGTTCACGGTCTTCGGCCTGAACGGCTTCCTCAACTTCATCCACCAGCCCCCGCCGGCGAACCCGCTTGCCCTGCAGTTTCTGGGTGCGGTCAGCACGTCACACTTCGCCGCGTTCTTCTTCGCGGTGCAGTTCCTGGGGGGCTTGCTGCTGTTGTCGGGATTCTTCGTTCCGCTCGCGCTGATCCTGCTCGCCGCGGAGCTTTACAACATCCTGGCGTTCCACCTGACCCTGTCGCCCGGCATCGCTCCCGGGCTGGTCGCATGTGTGCTCTGGGTGCTGGTCTTCCTCGCCTACCGCGACAGCTTCCGAGGCGTCCTCGCCGCGAAGCCGCGGGCGCAGGGCTAGCCGCAATGCCGGCGGGGAGGCAACTGCCGGCGGGGAGACAACGGCTGGCGGGGAGACAACGGCTCTCCTCGCCGCGACCTCAACCTCGGTCGCGCCGTCTCTCTCTGTTTACCGCTGAACCATCGCCCACGCGACAGCCACCAGCATCGTGCCAACAATAGTGATGGCCGCATCAACAACCTGAACCGACTCATTATCGTGGTTGTTCATGCGGGCCCAGCCAGAAAAGCCATGCAGTACAGTGCGCATCAGGTCACTCCAAGGTCCGAATCTTCTCGTTCGGTAGTTCCATCATCGGCCTTGGCCCCCACCCGGCCCATACCCCGGAGGTTCGAACCGGCTGCCCCAAGCGGGGAGTATCGCTGTGCAAAAATCAGCCGACTTCCTCCCTGCTCGGCCAGTCGAAGATCCTCACGACACAAACCCCGCAGGATGCTCCCCTGCCACGCCCAGTTCGCGCTCGAGCGCCAGCCCCGCGCGCGCGATGGTGCCTTCTTCGTAGAGCCGCCCGATCAGCGTCACCCCATGCGGCACACGGCGCGGCGGCGAGAACTTCGGCAGCGGATGCGCCGGGTCGGGCAGCCAGTCGCTCCGCGCCTCATCCACCTGCACAAACCCCGCGCGCAGCGTCAGCGAAGGGTGCCCGGTGAAGTTCGTGATGGTCAGCATCTCGTCGCGAAGGCTCGGCACCAGCAGCAGGTCCACTTCGCCCAGGATGCGTGCCATCTCGACCGCCACCTTTCTCCGAAAGCGGTCTGCCTGGATCAGGTCCACGGCCGACAGGAATCGTGCCAGGCGAAACGCATTCGGCCAGGCATCCGGCGTCTGCACCCGCAGCTCGTCGATCTTGCCGTCCAGCGTCTCCGCCTCGAACGCCGCCGCAGCCTCGGCCATCAGGATCATCTGCAGCGACCCGTACGGCCAGTCCGGCAGCGTCACCGGGACCAGCGTCATCCCCAGCTTCTCGCACGTCGCCAACGCATGGCGGTCGACGTCGGTCGCCGGCGCCTCCTTCATCCACGCCGGCAGGTAGCCCACGCGCAACCCCTTCACCGGGACCGCCGCGTCGTAATCCAGGTGGCACGGCACGCTCGACAGATCCCCGGCATCAGGCCCCGAGATCGCCCGGAGCACCAGCATCGTGTCCTCAACTGAACGCGTCATCGGCCCCAGCTTGTCGAGCGACCAGCACAGCGTCATCGCTCCCGTGCGCGGCACCCGCCCGAATGTCGGCCGCAGCCCGCTCAGCCCGCAGCGCATCGTCGGACTCACGATCGAGCCGCCCGTCTCGGACCCGATCGAGAACCCCACCAGCCCCGCCGCCGTCGCCGACCCCGGCCCGGCGGACGAGCCGCTCGACCCCTCCTCGAGGAGCCAGGGGTTCATCGTCTGCCCGCCGAACCAGATATCGTTCAACGCCAGCGCCCCCAGCGACAGCTTCGCCACCAGCACCGCACCCGCCTCGTGCAGGCGCGTCACCACCGCGGCATCGGTCGCCGGGACGCGTTCCTTGTAGAAATCCGCACCCCACGTCGTCCGAATCCCCGCCGTATCCAGTAGATCCTTGCCGCCCCAGGGAATCCCGTGCAGCGGCCCCTTGTACTGGCCCGCCGCAATCTCCGCGTCCGCCTGCCGCGCCTGCTTGAGCGCAAGCTCCGGCGTCGCCGTGATGACGCACCGCAGCGTCGGGTTGAATTTTTCGATGCGCGCCAGGTAAATCTTCGTCAGCCGTTCCGAAGTGAGCTTGCGCGTCTCGACCCAACGCGAAAGCTGCGTCACCGGCGCGAACGCAATCTCGGTATCGCTCGCAGGCAGCGGCCCGGGGTCGCCCGCGACCCGCACAAATACATCCTTCGCCGGACCATGCGACTGCCCCGGCAGCACCGGGTTCCAGTTGCTGTACGGCGCAACGGCGTCCTCGATCGCCACCGTCCGCGGCCCGGTGCGCCGTTCATAGAGCGGCGCCATTGCCGCCCGCCAGCTGTTCGCCGCCATCTCGCGCTGCGGCACAGTCAGCGGAAACTGCTCCAGCTTCTCTGCCTCGAGGAACGTTGCCGCAGAAACCTCAGGACCCGCCGCGGGCGCCGCGCCCATCACCGGCGGAGCGCCGGGTGTTACCGGTGCGGGCACCGGGGCAGCCTGACCACCTGCACTCTGCACGGCCGCCGCTCCGCCCAGCAAAGTGAACGAGGCGTCAGCCATGAACTGACGCCGGGACTTGTCTTTACGCATGGCACGATTCTAGCGGCAAACCCACGCTCTCTTCTGCCCGCCGCGCTACCGTTTCAGCCCGACGCGAAACAGCACTTCAAGGATCCGCGTTGCCGCTTTCAGCGAAGCCCTCCAATCCCCGGAAACCTTGCTCACCCCGCCGAGACGGCATCGGTAATCGACCGTCACCTCTTCGATCCGCAGCTTCAACTGCGCCGCCTTGATCTGCATCTCGAGGTTCCAGCCATAGGTCAGCTCCGCCATCTTCATCTGCTCGAGCGAGCTCCGCCGGATCGCCCGGAACGCACACATATCCGTGTAGCGCACACCCTGAAACAGCCTCAGCAGCGTCCCCACCAGGTGGGCCGCAAAGATCTGCGAAGGCAGCATCGACCCCGGCTCGCGCTGCCCGCGAATCCGGCTGCCGATCACGAAATCCGCCTTGCCCTCGGCGATCGGCCAGATCAGCTTCTCGAGCCCCGCAACGATGTCCGCGCCGTCCCCGTCCATGTACGCCAGGATGTCCGACGAAGGCAGCGCCGCGTTCGATCCCGCCAGGCACGCCGCGCCATACCCCCGTGGCGACTGGATCACGCGCGCCCCGGCTGCGGTCGCGATGGCGCCCGTCCCATCGCTGCTGCCGTTATCGACGACGATGCACTCCGCGATCAGATGCCACGGCATCTCGCGCACCACCTGCCCGATCGACTCCGCCTCGTTCAGCGCCGGAATAATGATCGAAACCTGTGGCATCAGCGCGCCTCTCGCAGACGCAGCGGCATGTACGCCGCCAGCCACGCCCGCGTCTTCGGCACGCGGTAAAGCGCGAACTCGATCGCCGCGGCCACCAGCACCCAGGCGTACAGAAGCTGGTTCAGCTCATACTGCCTTGGCCCCGAACCCACGGCCAGGTCCGTATAGCAGAGATACTGAAACACGCAAAGGTACGTCAGCACCGTCAGGCTGGGACACAGCACCAGCAACGGCAGCAACCACGCCAGGTACCACGGGTAATGCGGCGAAAACAGCAGCATCATCGCTGTTGCCAGCCACAGAGCCGGTTTTAGAAAAGCGGCCGGAGCGCTGTCTGGCGCGCAGGCCACTCGCCACGTCCACCAGAGCAGCGGCGTGAAAACACAGATCGCCAGCATAAAGAACGCTGGGTTCCCCAGCCCACCCAGACCCGGCAGATGCTGCGCAAACTCCAGCGGAAAATAGCGCGTCCCCGTCGCCATCCCCTCTTCCTGCACGTACCCGCCCAGGAATCCGAAGACCAGCCTGCCCGCCGAAATATAAAACGAGTAGGAGACGACCCCGACCGCAATCACCATCGCCGGCATCTTCCAGTCGAGCTTCCCATCTGCCTTGCGCTGATAAAGCGCGGGAAACAACACCAGCGGATAAAACTTGGTAAACACCGCTAGCCCAAGCAACAGGCCCGTCAGCACCGGCCGCCGCTCGTACCGGAACAGCATCGCGAACACCAGCAGCGCCATCACCATCGCGTCCAGATGTCCCGACCCGCCGAACTCCCAGATCGCAATCGGACACCACGCGTACAGCAGCACCCACTCGCGCGGCCGTCCCAGGCGCCGCAGCAGCAGGATGAGACCGTACACCGTCAGCGCCTCGAAGAGCACCATCGCGAACTTCATCCCGGTTACCGAAGGAGCCAGGAACGTGATGCCATAAAACGCAATCTGCGCCACCGGCGGATAGATGGTGTGCGCATAGTCACGCCGGTTCATGTTGTCGAACAGGTCCTGGTTCGGTGCACGCAAAAACGTCAGCACCGGATCGCCCGGCACATACCGGTACGGGCTGATGTGCGCATGCTGCACCACGCCGTCCCACGCGTAGCGGTATACGTCCGACGACAGGAACGGGTCGTTGAACAACGCCACCATCCGGCATGCCACCGCGATCCCCAGGATGATCGGCAGCGTGTACTTGTCCGTATTCGCCGGCCGCAGCAGGAACACCAGCAGCGCACCAAGATAAAGCGCCAGCGACCCGAATGACGTCGCCGCGTTGCCGATGATGAAATCGTTATTCTCCGCCATCAGCTGCCGCGTAAAGCAGATCAGCCCGAAGCCGATCACCAGCAGCGCCAGATTCGTATGCCAGGGCCGTGCGGTCGTCCAATGCGAAGGGCGCACTTCAACAACGTTCACGAGGCAGTCACCGCCGCCGGATCGAACTGCATTGCAAGCAACATCTCTTTCGTGTGCGGCGCCGCATACCCCGGCAGCGTCGCGAACGAAGGCACCGTCTCGTTCAACAACTCCTCGTTCAGTACCGCCAGCGTCGCCGCGTCGTCGACGTCGTACCAGGTTGGCAGCAACACCACTTCAAGCCCCGCTTCCGCGCAGCGCGCAACCGTCTCCTCGCACACCGACCCGGTACTCCACGTGATCCGTTCAAACGGCTCCCGATGCGCCTGCTTCAGGCCGATCAGGTAGTACCCGCCGTCATGGGACGGCCCCAGCACCACGCGATCCCCGGGCCGCGCCAGCGCCTCGACCGCCTGCTGAAACGCCGCCGCCGGCACGGTCGGAGAATCGGAATCGATCAGGCACACCGCGCCGTACCCGATTGCCAGGATATCTTCAGCCGCCGCCAGGAGACGCTCCCCGAACGCGTCGCCGCGCTGAAGCACCAGCGCAAAGGTCTCCGGCAGCAGCCCCGCAAATAAAGCCTCATCCCCCGCCGGCGTGTACGAGATCAACCCCGCCGAGCCCGCAATCGTCGCCAGGTTTTCCGTCGTATCGCGCAGAAAGCGCACGTTCAGGGCAGCCGTCTGCTCAAGCGTCAATGGCGGCGAAAGTCGCGTCTTCACCTTGCCCGGCCGCGGCGCCTTCGCCATCACGGCGAGCGCACACAGGTGTTTCAGCGCAGGAATCGGGTGCGCAGGATCAAGGATCGGGTATGGGCTCTGGCTCACGTCAGCTCGCCTTCCGGCAAACGGCATACTGGTACCAGCCGTCGAAGTTCAGTTCCGTCGAAGCCCACGGCACGCACCGCACCAGCGCCTCAAAGTCCGGCCGGCTGATCACGTCGACCTGCTGCGGCTCGCGATACTTGCCCGCAGGGGAGGTCGTCAGCCGCGACAGCAGCCACATGAACGCAAGCGGAAACCGCGTGCGAAACCCTGACGTCGGCTCGGCAATGAAACATCGGCCCTCCGGCTTCAGCACACGATGAATCTCCCGAACCACCCCCTGCTTATCCGGAATGATGAGGAACAGTCGCGACACCACGACACAGTCGATCGAGCCCGTCGGATACGGCAGCGAGTGCGCGTCCGCATGCTGAAAGCTGCAGTTCGAAAGGTTTCTGCTGCGCGCGCGCGACTCCGCCCGCTGGATCAGGTTCTCCGAAAGATCGATGCCGGTCGTATGCAGATCCGGCAGCTCTTCAGAGAGCCGGCAGGCATAGAAACCCGGTCCGCAGCCCAGTTCGAGCAGGCGCGTGCCCTTTACCGGCGGCTCATCCGGAAACAGCGCCTGCGCAATCTCCTGCGTGTGATCGCGGAACAGGTACTCCCGGCAAAGCGCGTAGAACCACGCGCAGCGCTCAAAGAGGCTGTCGGGTGGAAGGTGGGCAGGGGCGTTCAGGCGGCGTGCGGGCATCTCGCATTCGGTCTGATCCATCGTCGGGGAGTTCCTTGGGGTCAGTGTATCTGAAAGGTTTATCTGCAAAAGGAGGGTGGCGCGTGCGCGGCTCCCGGGACGTACGCGGCGCGTCCGGCTAAGCCACGTCCCGCCAGTCGAGGATCACCTTGCCCGAGTTGCCGCTTGCCATCGCATCGAACCCCTTCTGAAACTCGCTCCAGTTCAGCCGGTGCGTGATGACCGGCGCAATGTCCAGCCCGGACTCAAGCATCACCGTCATCTTGTACCAGGTCTCGTACATCTCGCGGCCATAGATGCCGCGCAGCGTGATCTGGTTGAAGATCACCCGGTTCCAGTCGATCGCAATCTCGTTGGCCGGAATTCCCAGCATGGCAATCTTGCCGCCGTGGCTCATATTCGCGATCATGTCGCGAAACGCGCTGCCGTTGCCGGACATCTCGAGCCCGACATCGAAGCCCTCGACCATATTGAGCTGCAACTGCACATCCGCCATCGAGGTCCTCGTCGGGTCGACCGCCAGCGACACCCCAACCTTCTCGGCCAGCGCCCGGCGATACGGATTCGGGTCCGAGATGACGACGTGCCGCGCGCCTGCATGCTTCGCCACCGCCGCCGCCATGATGCCGATCGGCCCCGCACCCGTAACCAGCACATCTTCGCCCAGCACCGGGAACGCCAGCGCCGTGTGCACCGCGTTGCCGAACGGGTCGAAGATGCTGGCCACCTCGGGAGCGATCCCCGGCGCATGCTGCCAGATGTTGGTCGCGGGCAGCACCACGAACTCGGCGAACGCCCCGTTGCGGTTCACACCCAGGCCCTTGGTGTGGGCGCACAGGTGGCGCCGCCCGGCGAGACAGTTGCGGCAGCGCCCGCACACAACGTGGCCCTCGCCCGAGACCAGCGCGCCGAGCGGCACGTCGTACACGTTCGAGCCGACCTCGACCACCTCCCCGACAAACTCATGCCCGATGACCAGCCCCACCTCGATCGTCTTCGACGCCCACGCGTCCCAGTCGTGGATATGCAGATCGGTGCCGCAGATACCCGTGTAGAGCACGCGGATCTTGACGTCGTTGATGCCGATCTGTGGTTCCGGAACATCCTCAAGCCAGATGCCCTTGGCTGCCTGCGATTTCACCAGTGCCTTCACGTTTGCTGCCTTTCCATGACGCGTCCAGGGCTTGCCCGCCCCCTGGTGTTATTGCTCAAGATCTTCATGCGAAACAACTTAGGTCTGGACCTCTCCGCGGTCCGAAGCAGCCCTGCATCAAAAACAGGGCAGCCCCTTTTTCCATATGCCTAGTCTACCGAATCCAGGCTGCCGGCACGCAGCGCAGTTCCCGCGGCCAACTGACGCCCAACGGTCAACCCCGGGCCCCACCCCGCCTTCCGCTGTGAGCAAGCTGTCATTTTCTGGTCTAATACGAGAAACCCTTTATGCCCCCCGCCGCGGTCCCTGACAACGAGAACGAACGCCTTGCGACGCTGTATCGCTATTCCATTCTGGATACCCTGCCGGAACGCAGCTACGACGATCTGACCGCGCTCGCCAGCTTCATCTGCGGCGCGCCCATGGCCCTCATCAGCCTCGTCGACAAGGACCGCCAGTGGTTCAAATCCACCATCGGGGTCGAGCTTGACTGCACCTCGCGCGACGAAAGCTTCTGCGCCTACACCATTCCCACGCAGCAGATGCTGATCGTCGAAGACACCCACCTGGACCCGCGCTTCGCCGACAACAGCCTCGTCCTGGGCGAACCTCACATCCGCTTCTACGCCGGCGCGCCCATCATCGCGCCCAACGGGCACGTCCTCGGGACGCTGTGCGTGCTCGACACCCGGCCGCGGACCATGAGCCGCGAGCAGCGTGCCGCGCTCGATTCCCTCGCCCGCCAGGTCACGTCGCTGATGAATCTGCATCTGCGCCTGCAGGACTACGAGAAGACCGCCGCCGCCCTCATGCGCAGCGAGAAACTCGCCGCCGTGGGCCGCCTCGCCTCCAGCATGGCGCACGAGATCAACAACCCGCTCGAAGCCGTCACCAACCTGCTCTTCCTCTCGCGCGGCAACACGCTGGAGCCGCATACGCAGGAGTGGCTCGACCAGGCCGAGATCGAACTGCGCCGGGTTTCGGCCATCGCCAACCAGTCCCTGCGCTTCCATAAGCAGTCCTCGAAGCCCCAGGCCATCACCTGCCAGAACCTCATCTCCACCACGCTCGACCTGTACGAAGGCCGGCTGAAGAACTCCGGCATCGCCGTCGAGAAGCGCAAACGCGCCAACGAACCGGTGGAATGCTTCGCCGGCGATATCCGCCAGGTGCTCAGCCACATTCTCACCAACTCCATCGACGCCATGCCGGCCGGCGGCCGCCTGCTGGTGCGCAGCCGCCACGCCGCGCAGTGGAACAGCGGCCGCCAGGGCCTGGTCATCACCATCGCCGACGCCGGTACCGGCATGAGCCGCGCCGTGCAGTCGCAGATGTTCGAGGCCTTCTACACCACCAAGGGCATCGGCGGCTCCGGCCTCGGCCTCTGGATCAGCGCCGACATCATGGCGCGCCACGGCGGCTCCATCGCCATCCGCAGCAAGGTGGACCGCGGGACCGTCGTCTCTCTCTTCCTGCCGCTCGAAGCCATGAGCCTGCCGCAGACTGCCGGCAACACTGCCCTGCTCCCCGGCGTGCCACCCGAGGACGCCTCGTTCACCCTTTAGCGCAGCAGCAGCGCCTCAAAGGCCCCACCGGCAGCCTCCCAGGTAAATTCCTGGATCAGCTTGTGTCCGTTCCGCGCCAGCTCAAGCCGCAAGTCCTGGTCGCGATAGAGCCGCAGGATATTCGCCGCCAGCGCCGGCGGATTCTTGATCGGGCTCAGCAGCGCCGTCTCCCCATCGATCGCAAACGAAGACGACCCCTCAATATCGGTCGAAGCCAGCGCCGCGCCGCACTGCAGCGACTCCGCCGCCGGCAGCCCGAAGCCCTCGGCCCAGCTCGGCGCAACGAAGATCGACGTCTGGTTGAACAGGCGGCAGAGCAGCTCCTGCGCCGGGTTTTCATGGTACGTGACGTGGGAAGGCAAACCAGCGGGCCGCGCAGGCAGGCCAAACAGCGTCAGCTTCAACGCCGGCTCCTCGCGCCGCGCCAGCTCAAACGCCGCCAGCCCGTCCGCCGACCCCTTCCACTCAAGCGAGTGAAACAGCATCAGCACCTGGTTCGGGTCGCGCCCGTCCTGCGGCTTCAGCAGCCGGAAGCGTTCAAAGTCCAGCCCGTTGTGGATCAGGTACGACGGCTCACCCATCTCGCGCGCGATCCGCTCGAGCCACGTCGAGATCACCACCTTCTCGAGCGGCAGCTTCCACGTCCGCAGCACGCGCTCCTCGGCGCCCGACCACGTCTCGAGATGCTGAATCAGGTAGAAGCGCCGCCCTTTGCGCGGGGCATAGGTGGCCGCCCACTCGGTCGTCTCCCAGGCCGTCGCAATGAGCACATCGGCATCCGGAATGTGCGATTCCGCCAGCGACCAGACCCACCGCAGCTTCACCCTCTGGTGCAGCTTGAACCATGACGTCGGCTTGAAATCGCCCGTCAGCTTGATGCGCAGGTACTGCCGCAGCGTCTTCACGCGCTCGCGCCACGAAAGGCTCGCCAACGGCCGATCGATCAGGTAGATGGCCGGATGAAAGATGGTGACGTCATGCCCGCGCGAGACGAGATAGTTCGCGTACTCATACACAATTTTGAAGCCGCCGATCGGATGACTGCCCGGCAGAGGAAGCAGCATCGTGATCTTCAGGGTCGGCTTCTTCAGCTTGGGCATGCGGTTCGAACGGTTCCTTGCAGACTGACGTTGCTCGAAGTGTAGAGGCGCATAAACGCCGTGGCAATGCTACTTGGGTGGAGGGTCCGGTCAGCCCCTGGCCGCAGCCGAAGCCAGCGCCGCGACGCTGCGATACGTTGGCGTAAAGCCAAGCTCACGCGCATATGCGAGGATCTTGTCGAAGTTGAGAGAAATCGTCGCCCCCGCCTTCTGCGTCACCTCGTCCTCAATCGGCAAATCAAAGTCGTCCGCGCCGTAACGCAGCCCGTCGAGCGCCCGCTCGTTCTGCGTCAGCACCGAGGTACGAATGCGCGGCACGTTGTCGAGGTAAATGCGGCTCAGCGCCAGGTGACGCAGGTACTCGGCTGTCGTGATCTCGATGCCGCCAATCTGCGTGAAGTACGGCTTGTACGTCCAGCACAGGAAGGACGCCAGCCCATTCGTCTCATCCTGGAACTGCCGCGTGCGATCCAGATGCTCGATGCGTTCGGCAATCGTCTCGTCGAAGCCGATCACCATCGTCGCCGTCGTCCGCAGGCCCGCATCGACGATCGCACGCTGCGCCTCGAAGTATTGCGCCACCGTGTACTTGAACTTGCTGTGCCGCTTGCGGAAATCCTCGGTCAGGATCTCCGAACCGCCGCCCGTGATCCAACGCACGCCCGCCGCCTTGAACCGCGACGCAGCCTCGGCCAGCGGGATCTTTGCGTGATCGGCCAGGTACAAGAACTCCGCAATCGTCAGCGCGTAAAACTCCAGCGCATCCCCGTACCGAGCGCGGATCGCGGCAAAAAGATCACAGTAATAGTCGAGCGGCAGGTGCGGATTGAAGCCGCCGTTGAACGCCGCCAGGTCGCCGCCGAGCACCAGCAGTTCATCCAGCTTGGCAAAGACCTCCGCCTGCGAGAGCACATACCCACCCTCCTGCGAAGGCAGCTTGTAGAACGCGCAGTAGTCGCACTGCGCCACGCACACATTGGTGTAGTTGATGATCCGCATGATCATGTAGGAGCACGCGGACGCCGCATGAAACCGTCCGCGGACCTGCATCGCCAGCCCGCGAAGCTCTTGATCGGACGCATTCTGCCAGAGCCACAGCGCCTCGTCGTTCGCGATGCGCTCGCCGGCAGCGACCTTGCCGCGAATCTGGTCGAGCATCAGGTCGAGTGTAGGGGGGGCAGCGCTCACCCCCTTAGTGTAGCGCCCCGGGCACGGGCCGCGAGGGCGGCCTACTCGCCCTGCAAAAACTCCTGCAGCAGCTCTTTGTGGATGCGAATGCGGCCGCTGTATTCGATCATCCCCCGCCGCCGGAAGCGGTTCATGAAAAAGCTCACCCGCGACCGCGTCGTGCCGACCAACTCCGCGAGCGCCTCCTGCGTGATCTCCGGGATGAGGCCGCCCTCCCCGGCTGGCCCGTCCTGATCGTCCGGCTCTGCCTCGAGCATCAGCAGCAGCGTCCGCGCCAGGCGCCGTTCACTACTGTTCAACAACTGATCCACAAAGTCCGCCTGCACCCGGATGCCGCGCTGCAGCAGGAAATTCCGGAAGAACTCCGAGAAGACTTGTTCCTCCCGCAGCACACGCACCATCTCCTCGCGCTCAATGCGCATCGCCCTGCAGTTGGTCACGGCGGTCGCAGTCGTCAAGTGACGACTCCCCGGCCTGGTCAACGTCGTCTCCCCCATGAAATCGCCCGCACCCAGCAGCGCTACGGTCGCCTCGCGACCCTCCTCGGTCACAATCGTCAGCTTGGCCCGCCCGCTGCGCAGGTAGAAGACGTAGTTGGCATCCGCGCCCTGGTTAAACAGCGCGGTCTTCCGCAGCACTTCGACCAGACGTCGTCCGGGCCCCTCGGCGTCGAGGAACAGGGAGGAATCGAATGCATCTACTACAACCTGGGGCTCCATGTCGCCTAACCCCGCAAAACCGCGCCGGGTTACGGTACCCCGCAAACCCGGACGGATCCGAACCAGCTTGCGCCGGCTCACCCTTTCGCCCGATTGTACAGCCCCGTGTCGGCTAGCCGACAGAGACATTGGACTTATTCCCCCGCCGCGCAGCGAAGCTGTCTTGACAATGCCCCGCAGCCGAGACACCGGCTGTTATTGGAACCAATTCCCGTTTTGGAACTGTTTCGCGCGGATGAGCCTTCCCATATCGGGAAGAATTACCCCTTACGCCTCAGTGACTTAGCCAACGCGCATCATCTCGTGACGCGCTATGCACAACTTTCCCTCGCAAACGCTCTTGCACCCTATGTGACTTTAGCGACATATCGAGCATAATGACTCCCGGATGCAGATTCGCCCCGCCCCAGGGCCGCTGCTCCCGGCCCTGCCTGTTATTTCAGCCAAGGAGATATCCAAACATGCAGCAAAGTCTGAATGATTACCTCACCCTCTCGCCGGACATCATCGGCTCGACGTCGGAGATGCTCGTCGAAATCGCCCGCTCTCTCGTGCAGGATCCCAACCGCGTCTCCGTGCGTTCGATCGTCGAGCCCGACCAGACCAGCTTCATCCTGCGCGTCGCCGCCCACGATCTCAGCAAGGTCATCGGCAAGCAAGGCCGCACCGCGCGCTCCATCCGCACCGTGATCAACGCGATCGCGGTGAAAACAAACCACCGCTTCAACATCGACATTCAACCCGACGCAGACTACCTGCACTAACTCCGCATGGCCATCCATCCCCCACCAACCGGCAGCATGGAAAGGTAATCCCGTGATGGTCCGCCTGGCCTTTTATGAGACGGAAGATGGCCGCTTCCTGGTAATCGTGCACGCCCCGGCTCAAGCCTCGGACGCGGACGCTGGCGACGTCGCCCTCGTGCCGTTCGACGATGAAAATGTCTTCCTGCACCTGCTGATGCTGGCCGATCTCGGCCTGCTGCGCACCACCCAGATCGCCATCAACGTGCTGCTCAGCATTGCCCAACCGGTATCCCCGCAGCGATGGCTCCAGGTCCAGCTTACCGAGGGCGAACAGTCGCTCCTCCACCTCGTCTAGGCCCCGTCAGATTTGCAAACGAAATCGAGGGCCCAGCCATGCAGAAAACGCTAGGAACCCGTCCCGCTGAACACCACCCCAACCGTGCGCGCCAGGATCTTCAGGTCCAGCCAGAAGCTCCAGTTCTCGACATACGCCGTATCCAGCGAAATGTAGCTGTCAAACGACGGATCCTGCCGCGCCTCCACCTGCCACAGCCCGGTGATGCCCGGCAGCACGTCCAGCCGGCGCAGGTGCGCCAGGTCGTACTGCTCCACCTCGGAGGCGATCGGCGGCCGCGGCCCCACCAGGCTCATGTCACCACGCAGCACGTTATAAAACTGCGGCAGCTCGTCCAGCGAATACTTCCGCAGCATCCGCCCCACCGGCGTAATCCGCGGATCGTTCACAATCTTGAACAGCACGCCTTCGCGTTCATTCATGTGTTCGAGCTCCGCCTTGCGCCGGTCTGCGTCCACCACCATTGTGCGGAACTTGTAACAGTCGAAGGTGCGCCCCTTGCGCCCGATCCGCGCAGCCTTGTAAAAGATCGGCCCATCCGAACCAAACCGCACCGCCAGCCCTACCACCAGCAGCACCGGCGACAGCAGCAGCATCGCCAGCGACGACAACGTGATATCCAGGATCCGCTTCATCAGGAACGAACCCATCGGGAAATCCCTGCGATGCAGCGGAATCGTCGGAAACTGCCCGATATATTCCACCGGCGCATTCCACGCCAGGCCGTCGTACAGGTCCGGCACCACCCGCACATCGATCCCCAGCGCCCGCGCCTCTTCGACAATGCCGATCACCAGCTTCTTATCCGCTGGAACCGAAAAGAAAATCTCATCCACAAACAGCGACCGCGCCAGCTGCAGCGTGTTGCGCACATCGCCCACCACGTCCGCGTCGCCCGAATCCGCCTCGCGTTCGGTCAGCGCCACGAACCCCTTGAACCGGAACCCCAGGTGCCGCAGCGACTCCAGGTGATTGCGCAGCGCGTGCGCCACCCGGCCCGCACCCACAATCAGCACATTGCGCGTCTCCAGCCCCTCGCGATAGCGGCTGTACTCCATGTTCCGCCAGATGGCCCGCCGCGCCGCCAGCAGCAACGCGGTAAACACCACCGTCAGCAGCACCACGATGCGCGACACCACCTCGCCCTGCCCCAGGTAGAGCGCCCCGCACAGCAGAAGCCCCGCCGTCAGCGTCGCCTGGATCGTCATCCTCTGCTCGTGCAGCCCGCTGCGGTTCTGAATCGGCCCATACAGCCCGTACGACCGCGTGAAAAACACCAGCGTCAGCCCAAACCACAGCAGGTACAGCAGCGAATACTTGTTCGCCCCCATCAGGATCGAAGGAATCATCGACAGCGGATGATAGCCGATCGGCCTATCCATCCTGACTCGAACCGCCATCACCGCGGCCACCACCACCGTCATCAGGTCGAACGCACCCCACACCAGGCTGCTCACCGACGGACGCTGCAGCAAGCCGGGCCGCGCTGCGCCCGACCTTCCACTTCCGCGGCGTTTGCCGGAGATGATGACCTGCTGCAGGTAATCGGGTGCTGCCATGGAGGGACTCCTCAACGCTCCTGTGTTGGATGGGCTCGAGCCGTCAGACCGCCGGCACGTCCGTGTCAATTTTTCGCTATCACCACCTAGGGTAAATGAAGTCGGACCTCCCTGCCCCCGGTCTTATGCCCCTCTCTCCCAACCTTGGGTAACACCAAAGGGCTATGGCGACCCTGAAGTAAGCACAGCATAAGTTGGCCAAACTACCACCGCAACTCCACCTTCATCATTGCGTCATCTCTCTTTTGCACAGGTTCCGATTCAGAACCGCAACCACCCACCCCCTAAGCCGGCAGCACCAGCGCATCCAGCGACAGAAACTCCTGCAGCACCGGGTCGTCCACCTTCTCCATCTCCTCCATCGTGCCAAAGAAGCGTGCCTCGCCCTGGTGCAGAAACACCACCCGGTCCGCCAGCTTCTTCGCAAAGCGCATGTCATGCGTCACCACGATCGACGTCAGGTGAAGCTGCTGCTTCAGCCGCTCGATCAGGTTCCCCAGCAGGTGCGCCATCAGCGGATCCACCATCGTCGTCGGCTCGTCATACAGCACCGCCTCCGGCTGCGCCGCCAGCGCCCGCGCAATCGCCACCGACCGCTTCATCCCCGTCGAAAGATCGCTCGGCAGCAGGTTGTCCATTCCCGCCACCCCCACCATCTCGAGCAAGCCCTTCACGATCTGGTAGATCTGGTCCTCTTCCATATCGCCGCGTTCCCGCAGCGGAAACGCCACATTCTCGCCAATCGAAATCGAGTCGAACAGCGCCCCATTCTGGAACACCATCGACACCTTCCGCCGAATCGCCTGCAACTGGTTCTCACGGAAGCCGGTAATGTCCTCGCCCGCAATGCGCACCGTCCCCGAGTCCGGCTTCAGAAAACCCAGCAGCATCTGCAGCGATACCGACTTCCCCACGCCGCTTCGACCCAGGATGCACAGCGTCTCGCCCGGGTTCACGCAGAAGCTGACCTCCTTCAACACGTGGAAATCCCCGAACGACTTCGACACTTTTTCAAAGGAAATATACGAGCTCGGCTTGTGATTCTTGGTCTCCGGAAGCTCTTCCGCCGCCGCCTCATTCTGCGCCGCCGCCTGCTCCATAAACTCGCCGACGGTCGCCGCCACATCCGCCGAAACATCGTCCATCAAGGGAGTATCCGGCTCAGCCGCCGCCGGGTGCTCCACTTCGCTGTCAGGTTTTACCGGGCCGCTCTGTTCTTCATCGATCGCCATAGGGTTAGGCTATCTGATGCACCGCAGGCCCCGCGGCCAACAAAAAACTATCAACGAATAACGGGCACTCATCACTCAAGCCCTTCGCCCAGGGCCCGCGATCGAAATCTCTCAGCCGACCAACTCACAGCTTACGGATCATGCTTTCCCCAACAGGCCCCTCACCCGCAGCCCTCACAAACTCCTCCGGCGTATTGAAATTCTGAAACCAGCCCGGCTCCTCAAAATCGACATAGTCCACCTCACCCGCCGCCGCCACCGCTTCCACCACCTTCAGCCGCCGCGCCTCCAGCTCCGCCCGCAAAGCCCCGGCTGCCCGCCGCGCATACGCCGCACACAACGGCTGCCGCTTCCCGCCGACCCGCGCCATCACCACAACAGCGTCGCTCTCCGCCGCCCGCCCGAGCAGCCGCTCCCACACCAGCGCCGGCACAAACGGCACATCCACCGCCAGGAACAGGTTCCATTCGCAACCCGACTGCTCCAGTCCCGCAACGATTCCGCTCAACGGTCCCGACCCCGGCGCCACGTCCGCGATCACCGTCCCGTACCGCGCCAGTTCCGGCGTGCCCCCCGCAATCGCCACCGAAGCACATACCGGCCGCAGCGAGTCCAGCCCCCACGCGACCAGCGGCCTGCCCTCCAGTTCGAGCAGCGCTTTATCCCGCCCCATCCGCAAGCTGCGCCCGCCAGCCAGCACAAAACCGGCCGCTGCGATCAAGCCCCCACCCGCTCCAGCCAGCCCACAATCGACTCGATCCCGCGATGAAAATTGCTCAGGTTGAACTTCTCGTTCGGCGCGTGCAGGTTATCGTCCGGCAGCCCGAAGCCCATGATCACGGTCGGCGTCCCCAGCACATTCACAAAATCCCCGATGATCGGAATCGACCCGCCGCCGCGCACATACACCGTCTCCTTGCCGAACACCTGCTTCATCGCCTCCGTCGCCGCCGTCACAAACGGGCTGTCCGTGCTCACCACGCAGGGGTCGCCCGCATGAATCAGCCGGACTTCGACGGTGCAGCCCTTCGGCACGATGCTCTCCACATACCCCTTCAGCTGTTCGAAGGTCTCCGCTGGCGTCATATCCGGTACCAGCCGCATGCTTACCTTCGCCACCGCCTTTGCCGGGATCACCGTCTTCGCGCCCACGCCGACAAACCCGCCCGGCATTCCGTGCACCTCGAGCGTTGGCCGCGACCACAACCGCTCCAGCACCGAGTATTCCGGCTCACCCGTCAGCGCTACCGAGCCAACCGGCCCGATACGGTACGCCTCTTCGTCGAACGGCAACGCCTTCCACGCCCTCAGCTCTGCATCCGTCGGCTTCAGGACCTTGTCATAAATACCTGGAATCAGGATGGTTCCGTTCTCATCTTTCAGCTTGGCGATAATCTGCGAGAGCCCAAAGAACGGGTTCGGTGCCGCGCCCCCGAACTGCCCCGAGTGCAGGTCGCTCTTTGCCCCGTGCACCTCGATCTCGGTGTAGATCATGCCGCGCAGCCCCACGCACAGCGTCGGCAGATCAGGCGCGAACATATCCGTATCGCTCACCAGCGCAACGTCCGCTTTCAACCGGTCGCCGTGCTCGCGCACGAACCGCGCAATCCCCTCGCCGCCCACCTCTTCCTCGCCCTCGACGATCACGCGCACGTTCACCGGCAGCGTCCCGCCGCCCGCCACCATCAACGCCTCGAGCGCCTTCACATGCATCCACATCTGGCCCTTGTCATCGACCGCCCCGCGCGCATAGATATTGCCATCGCGAATCTCCGGTTCGAATGCCGGCGACTTCCACTCCTCGAGCGGCTCGGCCGGCTGCACATCGTAATGCCCGTAGCAGAGCACCGTCGGCTTCGAGCTGCCGTCCACCCCCGGCGCCGCCTTCAGCCAGTCCGCATACACCAGCGGGTGTCCAATCCGCGCCGGCACCACCTTGCCCGCACCCGTCGGACCCGCGATCACGCTCTCGTCGGACGAAGTCTCAATCAGCTCGACGTTCTCCATCCCGATCCGGCGCAGTTCCGCCGCCACGAACTCTGCCGCCCGTCGCACATCTTCCCGGTGCGCCGGATCGGTCGAGATCGACGGAATCCGCAACAGCGCCTTCAACTCCTCCACAAACCGCTCGCCCTGGTCCTTCGCAAATGCCACCGCCGCCGTCATCGCCATCACCGCTCCTGTTCCCACAAAAAGTGGGTGCCCGTTTTTGGTGCAATTTTCCGAAATGTTGACTACTTGGTCATCAGAGGCTAAGTAGTCTGGAATGAAGATCTTGCGCAACAACCGGGGGGAGGGGACCCCCCTCTAGTGAGCCTCCGGCTGCCCCTTCGGGTTCCACGCCGGACGGAAGTCGCTCGCCGCCAGCCAGCGCAGCGGCTCGATCAAAGACTGGATCGCCGACGTCATGAATCCCAGGTCGAGGTGCGCCAGGTCGTCGCTCGGCTGGTGATAAGTCGGCGGCGTCCCCCACCCCGCGGCCGTGTGCGCCACCACCCCCTTCAGTGCCAGAGAGTAGTTGTCCGACCGCTCGAAGAAGTGCTCCTCCGGGTAAGGGTCCGGCCCCAGCAGCGCCCCGTGCTCTTTCAGCGTAGGCCCCAGGTTCGAGCGCTCCCAGCCGGTCAGCAGCAGCACGCCCTTCGGCATCTTCGGATCCTGGTTCCCGATCATCTCGAACTCAAGGTTCGCCACCAGGCTCGTCAGCGGCACCGCCGGGTGCTCGCCGAAGTAGGTCGAGCCCAGCCCTCCCACCTCCTCGCTGCCGTAGCAGACGAAGAGCACATTCCGCTTCAGCTTCGCGCCCGCTCCCAGCGCATGCGCGAGTTCAAGGACGGCAGTCGTGCCCGCCGCATCGTCGTTCGCCCCATTGAAGATCGCGTCGCCATTCACCGGCGCGCCTACGCCAAGATGATCGAGGTGCGCCGTCAGCAGCAGCGTCCCGCTCGCCGGGTCCGAGCCTTCGAGGTAGCCGATCGCGTTGAAGGTCTTGCGCGGCGCAGCTTCGGGCAGCGCCGTCACCGTCAGTTCAGCCTCTTGAGCCTTCACGGCGAGCAGCTTCTCCATCGTCGCCCGGCTCACCATGAGGATCGCCGGTCGCGGACGCGTCTCGCCGCCCTTGAGCGTGACCGGCGTGCGCGTCCTGCCGCCGAACATGGTCAGAAGCGCCTTCATGGACTCGTCCTCCATCGCGACGACGACGTTCGCGCCACCGCGAGCCGGTCCGTTCATCACCTGCTGCGAGGTCTTGCCGGCTGCCGGGATGCCGGCCAGCACGACAGCGCCCTTCCAGGCTGCGGGCGCCACGTCCGCATGCTTCAACGGCCCGCTCGCCGTCTTGCCGGAAGAAGTGAGCAGGGTGAAGTCCTTCCCTTCCTCAAGCGTCAGCGCCCCAAGCGTCAGGCGCGCGTGGCCATCGAGCGTCGGCGCGGAGATCTCAGCCGCCTGCAGGTAGCCTGTCATGCCTGGCGCGGGCTTCAGCCCGTAGGCTTCGAACTCGGACGCGACATAGGTCGCCGCGATCTCTTCATCCCGTGTCGCGCTGCCGCGGCCGGCCAGCACGTCAGAGGCAAGAAACGCCTCGTGCGCCTCGACCCACTCCGGCTTGACGGTCCAGGGCTGGGCGGTCTGCGCCGCCAGCGTTGCCGCAGCTCCGGCCACGCATGTGAAAACCAGCAAAATCCGTTTCAGATTCAAGCCCACTCTCCCGCAAAACCCGCAGCCCAATCCTATCCGACCGGCCAGCTGTTAACCAATCTCCGGGCCAGCCGTTATAGCGGGTGAAACGCACTCTACCCCTGCCACGAAGGAACACGATGATTGACCACATGTTTGAGAATTTTGCGGTCGCCTTTGTCTTTTGCTTTATCGCCTACACCATCTTCGGCTCGCTGCGGCGTTACCTGGTCACACGCGCGCAGACTTCGGTGCAGGAGAAGATCTTCGCCCGCATCGACTCGAGCCAGGCGCTGCTCGACCTGGCGAACAACGACTCCGGCCGCAGGTTTCTTGAAGCCCTGGCGACGGAGCGTGCGGAACCGGTGACTCCGTACGCGCGTATCCTCTACGCCATGCAGGCGGGCATCGTGCTCAGCTCGCTCGGCACAGCCCTGCTGTATCTGCATCACGTCAAGGTGAGCGATGGTCCTGAACTCCTCGTCTTCGGAACGGGCAGCGTCGCTCTCGGCGTCGGGTTCCTGGTTGCGGCTGCGGTCAGCCTCTGGTTCTCGCGCCAGTTCGGATTGCTGGACCGTGACGGCAGCCGGTGAGCGAGCGCGTGGCATGCTCGAACACTCGCTCGGCATGCGCGGTGCGCCCGGCGCCGAGGCCTGGAAGGAGCACGAGTTTGCGCGGCTCTACGAGGCCGAGTCGAGTGCGATCCTCGCCTACCTGGTGGCGGTCACCCGGCGGCCGGAGGTTGCCGAAGACCTGCTGCAGGAGGCTTTCTGCCGGCTGCTGGCACGGCCGCGCGGCGGCATGGATGCCACCGAACTTAGGCGCTATCTCTTCCGCATCGCCAGCAATCTTCTGCGCGACCGCTTGCGCGCCGGGGACGACAAACCCTTCGCCGAAGCTGATGAGGCCAGTCACACGCCGGACCCGGCAGCAGAGCTCGACGTGCGCGCGGCGCTCGCGCAGTTGAAACCGCGGGAGCGCGAGCTGCTGTGGCTGGCATATGTTGAAGGCATGAGTCACGAGGAGATCGCTGCAGCGACGGGGCTCGCCCGGCTCAGCGTCCGGATGCTGCTCTTCCGGGCTCGGAACAAGGCGGCGGCGTTTTTGACCGCAGGGAGGACGCGATGAGCGAACAGGATCGGCAACTGCGGTCGGCCCTGCTGGCGTACTCGGGCGAGCTGCGTGCGCGGCACACTGTCCCTCTCGCGGGCGCGGTCTGGCTGGCGGCCGAACGGCGCAACCTGCGCCTGGCAAGGGAGCGCGCGGCGCGTCCGCTGTGGATCATGCAGGCGGTTGCGGCTGCGGTTGCGCTGGTGGTCTGCGCCTGGTCGGCGCGCTCGGCAAAGTGGAGCGGAGGCTGGAATCCGTCGGGTCCCTGGACGCTGTGGGGCGCGGCGGCGGTGCTGCTGGTCGCGGCCGGGTGCTGGACGATGTGGCGCGCCGCGCGTAGCCTGTCTGTCTGAGGCCGACCGCCTGTCTGCGAGGACCAAAACCCATGGCAACTTCCGTCCAGAACTGGAATACGACTGCCTACGCGGCCAACGGACGCTTCGTCGCAAATCTTGCCTCGGAGGTGGTGGGCCTGCTTGCGCCGCAGCCGGGCGAGCGGATTCTCGACGCGGGGTGTGGCGACGGCGCGCTGACCAAGCAGCTGGCGCATGCGGGCGCGGAGGTGCGCGGGGTGGATGCAAGCCCGGCGATGGTGGCCGCGGCGCGGGCGCGCGGGCTCACGATCGATGAAGCGTCGATCACGTCGCTGCCCTATGACGCGGAGTTCGATGCCGTGTTTTCAAACGCGGCGATGCACTGGATTCCCGCGCCGCTGCAGCCTGCGGCGCTCAACGGCGTGCATCGCGCGCTGAAGCCCGGCGGGCGGTTCGTGGCGGAGATGGGCGGGCATGGCAACATTGCGGCAATCCGCACGGCACTCTCAGCGGTGCTGGGGGCGCAGGGGGTCGATGCCGAGTCGCTGGCGGCGAGCTTCTTCCCGACGCCGGACCACTATGCAGAGCTGCTGGCCGCGGCAGGGTTCAAGGTGCAGAGCATCTCGCTGCATCCGCGACCGACGCCCTTGCCGGGTGGGGCGCGCGGAATGGCGTTATGGGTGAACACGTTCCGTAACGGGGTGCTCGATCACCTGTCGCCCGAGACGCGCGAGGATGTGGTGGCGGATACTGTCTCGATGCTGCGGCCGATCCTGTTCGACGCACACCTGGGGGAGAGCGGTGGGTGGGTCGCGGATTATGTGCGCTTGAGGTTTGTGGCGACTAAGGGTTGAGGATGCCACGTCTCAGAATCGAGACGTGGGCACCCGGAAGTGTTGCTCAGGGTTGGACTTGAGGCACCTGTCTATTTGGCGTCGAAGGCCTTGGTGAGGAAGTCGACGATGCGCTGGCGGGCGTCGAAGCCGTGCCAGGGTTCGGGCGAGGGGTGGCCGTAGATGGCGCCGCCGAGCGGGCCATGGTCGTCGCGGGGGTAGGTGACGAGCTCGACCGGCACCTTTGACTGCCGGAGCGCGCGGTACATCTCCTGCGACTGGCCGAGCGGGTCGGTGGTGTCGCCTTCGCCCTGGATGAGGAGGAACGGCGTCCGGGCTTTAGCGACGCCTGAGAGCGGGCTCTGCCGCCAGGCATCGGCCTGATGCTCCCACGGCTTGCCGTAGTACCACTGGTCGTACCAGGAGCCGCGCTCGGTGCCGTACTCGCTGTTCTGATCGATTACCGGGGCCATGCTGACGATGGCCTTGAAGCGAGTGGTCTTGCCTTCGACGAAGCCGGCCATCTCGCCGCCGTAGCTGTAGCCCGTAAGGGCGAGTCTGGCCGCGTCGAGCTTCGGTTCGGTGCGCAGGACGTAGTCGACGCCGGCCATGATGTCGCGATAGTCACCGCCGCCGAGGTCGTTCTTGTTTGCCGCGGCGAACTCTGGACCGCGGCCGGTGCTGCCGCGCGGGTTGGTCCGCAGGACGGCCCAGCCGTGGCCCAGCATGAAGGCGGTGTAGAGGTCATTGTCGTCGAGGTAGGCGCCGAGCGGCCCGCCATGCACCTCGACGATCAGCGGGACTTTTTTGGTTGCGGCCTCGGGGGGCAGGTAGAGCAGCCCGTCGATGGTGAGCTTGTCGCTCTTGTAGAAGATGCGCCGCGGGGCGACGGTGCGGACGCCTTCGGGGGCGAGCGGCGGCAGAGCGAGCACACGCGGGGTGTCGGCGAGCGAAGCAGCGTAGAGCAGCTGCATGGGCTTGCCGCCGGATTCGCCGGCGAAGAGCCAGCCGGTCTGTGCGGGGTTGGTCTCGGTGACGCGGAGGACGGAGAAGGGCAGTTTGATCGGGTTTGGTTTGCCGTCGGGAGCGTAGCGCATCAGGCTGGTCTCGACCCCGGCCTCGACGGGCGACAGCACGCCGCCTTCTTTGAGGGCGATCGGTTCGGCGCCGGGGAGTGAGCCCTTGAGTGTCTCGGAAAGGTCTTTCGAGAGCTTCGTGGCGAGGGTGTATTGATAAAGGTCCGCATAGCCGGGCGGGGTGTCTTTGTGCGCCTGTGCGAGGTAGTAGAGGGTGCCACCGTCCGCAGACCACGCGGCGGTTTCGATGGTGGGCGACAGGCCTTCAAGCGGGGTCGCATGGGCCGGGTCGGCGAGGGTGACGACGACGGCGGAGTTGGCGGGGCCGAGCTCGGCGACGCCGTTCGGTTCTTCGCGGATCACGATGAGCTTCGTAGAGTCGGCGCTCCAGGCGGCGCCGCGTACGTCGATGGCGACGCCGGCGGTGGTGAGTTTACTGCTGGAGACGTCGAGCAGGTAGAGGCGCGTGCCGTGCAGGCTGTGGTCGACCCATTCCGCATCTGCCTTGGCATCTTTCTGCTTCTTTTCACCGGGGGTCTGCGGGTCGCTGGCGAGGAAGGCAATGGTCCTGCCATCGGGTGCGATGCGGAAGTTGGCGAGGTCGAGCGGGATGGGCTCGGGCTTGGCGTCCTTGTCGTCTTTGGCGTCTGGCTTGGCGGGAGGTAGCGCGCCAGGGCGTTTCGATTCGTCGGCGAGCGGCGTGATCTTGAGCTCGAACGGCTTGGCTTCGCCGCCGTTCATGGGCAGGCGGTAGAGCGAGACGTGCTCGCCGCGTTTGGCGAGGAAGAGGATGCTCTGGCCGTCGGACATCCATTCGCCGTCGTGCTCGCCGCGCTTGTCGGCATCGGGCGAGAAGGTGAGCTGGCGCGGTTCGCCGGAGCCTTCCGTGTCGATGAGCCAGAGATGGGTCTTGCCGCCGTCGGCGGTGGCGTCGGCGATCTGGACCAGGGCGTGGCGGCCGTCGGGCGAGAGCCTGGGGGAGGACATGGCCTTGAAGCGGCGGATCTGCTCGTTGGTGGGAAAGGTCGCGGTCTTTTCCGAGGGGCTTTTGTCAGCAGCGGCCGCGGGCTGCTGGGCGCGAACGGGCAGGGGCAGGCTCACGAGGGCGAGCGAAAGGCAGATCTGGAGGCGCATACAGGTGAGCTTAGCGGAGGTGGCGCGAATCGCGAAGGGTGCAGGCGGCGCGGGCCGTGCTACTGTCTCGAATGTGAACGCTCCTTTGCGGATCTCCCTTGCCCTGCTGTTCTCGGTTTCGGCTTCCCTCGCGGCCTGCCTTGAGGCCCAGACGACGGTCGAGCGCTCGATCGACGCCGACCTGTATGCACACATCGCGCGGGTGAAGGCGGTCGACAACCACGCACACCCGGTGCTGCCGCCGCCGGCTGATGCGACCGATCGGGACTTCGATGCGCTGCCGGTGGACAACATGGAGGCGTCGACCGATACCGTGGCGTGGCGGGCGGATAATCCGCAGCTGCCGGCGGCGTGGAAGGCGCTGTGGAACTTCGAGGTGCCGGGCGAGGGCGCGTTGCCGCTTGACGAGGCGGGGATGAAGGCGCTGGCGAAGGCGCGCTCGGCGGTCAAGAAACGGGAGGGTGGGCACTTCGACCAATGGGTGCTGGACCAGGCGGGCATCGCCACGATGCTGGCGAACCGCGTGAGCATGGGCGCGGGCGTCGAGCCGCCGAGGTTTCGCTGGGTGCCATATGCCGATGCGCTGCTGCTGCCGTTCGACACGGCTGCGCTGGCGACGACGCCCGACAAGAAGCTGTTTTATCCGCTCGAGGACAAGGTGCGCGCGCGGTACCTGGCGGCGGTGGGGATGAAAACGCCGCCGGCGACGCTGGGGGAATACCTGGCGAGGGTGGTGACGCCGACGCTCGAGGCGCAGCGCAAGGGCGGCGCGGTGGCGGAGAAGTTCGAGGTGGCGTATCTGCGCGGGTTCGACTTTGGCGATCCGCCGCGGGCCGAGGCGGAGCGGATTTACCGCGAGCGGGCCAAGACGCCGGCGGACTACAAGGTGCTGCAGGATTTCCTGCTGCGGTATATCGCGATGGAGTGCGGGCGGCTGGGGATGGCGGTGCATCTGCATACGCTGTCGGGCGGAGGCGGGTACTTCGGAATTGCGGGCGCGAATCCGATGCTGCTCGAACCGCTGTTCAACGATCCGCGGCTGCGGCATACCAACTTCGTGATGCTGCACGGGGGCTGGCCGTTTGTGCGGGAGGCGGGGGCGCTGTTGCAGAAGCCGAACGTGTATCTCGACCTGTCGCAGCAGGCGCTGACATTCTCGCCGCGGACGCTGGCGGGCTGGCTGCGGGAGTGGCTTGAGACGTATCCGGAGAAGGTGCTGTACGGGACGGACGGGTACGCGCTGTCGGACGCGGACGGGTGGGAGGAGTCGACGTGGATGGCGGACCACAATGCGCGGGTCGCGCTGGGGCTGGCGTTGACGGGCATGGTCGATGACGGCGAGATCACGAAGGTGCGGGCGATGGCGATCGCGGACGAGGTGCTGGCGGGTTCGGCGGGCAGGCTGTACGGGCTGCCGGCGGAGAGCGCGGTTGCGCCCCACGCCGAGAGCCATTAGGACAAATCCGGCTGGCGAAGCGCCCGGCAGACCCACTTCGGGCTGCTGCCGATAGAGGACGTGACGCACACTTCAGCAAGGCCCTGAACAATCCGGGGGATATGCTGGCGCGTCAGCTCCCTATAATGTCACCACAGAGGTCCAACGACGGCCCGACATGACCGACTCAACCGCCCTTTCGTCCATCCCGTTGACTGTGGCCAAGGAAGCTGCCGAGCAGGGGCAGAAAAAGCGCGTGGATTTTGCCCTCCGGCTGCTGGAACTGGCGCGGCTGATCAGCGTGGCGCTGTGCGGGCTCGCGGTGCTGGTGCTGGCGGGCTGGCTGCTGCAGTCCGAGCGGCTGATGTCGGTGATGCCGGGGCGGGTTTCGATGAAGCCCAACACCGCGGTCGGGTTCATGCTGGCCGGTCTCGGGTTGTATGCCCTGCTGCGCGAAAATCAGCTCGCACACAGGATGGCGCGAGCCTGGGCGGCCCTGCTGCTGGTACTGGTGTCGGCGACGCTGTTTGAGTATGGGCTGGGTCGCGACTTCGGCATCGACCAGCTGCTCTTTCGCGACCCTGTCCAATTGGTGAATCCGGGGCGGATGGCGGCGATCACGGCGGTGGCCTTCCTGCTGGTGAGCGTTTCCCTGCTGCTGGCGACCGGAAGCCGGCTTGCGCGGCGTTGCGGGCAGGCGACGACGCTCGCGCTGATCCTGATCGCATTGACCAGCATTGTGGGCTACCTGTACGGGGTGCCGGTGCTCTACGGGTCGTTCCGCAGCGTCAATTCGATGGCGCTCCACACCGGGGTGGGTCTGCTGCTGCTGGGCTTTGCGATGCTGCTCGGGCAGCGCGACTCGGTCCTGGGCAGGGCGCTTCGATCGCACGATCACGGGGGACTGCTGCTGCGGCGCTTCCTGCCGCTGGCCGTGCTCTCCCCGGTGCTGCTGGGGTACCTGTACCTGCGGCCGGCCTTGAACTTTGGCCAGCTGCGCTTCAGCATCGCGCTCTTCGCGGTGACGCTGTGCCTGGGCTTCAGCTTGGCACTGATCGCGGTCGCGGCCTTCATCAACCGGGAACAGGCGCAGCAGCGCACCATTGCGGAGATTGCCCTGGCGGCCAGCCGCGAGATCAGCCGGAGCGAACGCGACCTGCGCCTGGTGACGGATCACCTGCCGACGCTGCTCTCCTACATCGATCTCGACGGGCGGTTTGTGCGGGTGAATCGCACGTATGAGGAGTGGCTCGGCCGGCCCGCCGCGGAGATCGTCGGGCAGGAGTTGCGGACGTTGCTGGGCGAGGGCTATGCGGAGCGGACGCGGACGGCGCGGCAGAACGCCTTGAAGGGCTTTACGGCGACGGTCGAGACCGCGTACCCGACGGTCAAGGGCGAGCGCTGCGCACGCATCACCTATGCGCCGGACCTTGCCGAGGACGGCACGGTGCGCGGGCTGGCGTGCATGGTGGTGGACGTCGAAGACCAGCGGAGCGCCGAGGCCGCGCTCCGCCAGAGCGAAAAGCTGGCGGCGGTGGGGCGGCTCTCATCGACCATCGCGCACGAGATCAACAACCCGGTCGATGCCGTGATGAACATGCTGTACCTCGCGCGGGAGCAGACCGCCGAGCCCGAGACCCGGGAGCTTCTGGCCGGCGCCGAGGCCGAGCTGCGCCGGGTAGCCCAGATCGCCGGGCAGACGCTGCGCTTCCACAAGCAGCGGCAGGTGGTCGAGCCGGTGCAGGCGGAGATCTTATTCGAGTCCGTGCTGGCGCTGCACGAGGGCCGCCTGCGCAGCCGGCAGGTGGTCGTCGAGCGCCGTGACCGCACCGCGGAGCCGTTTCCCTGCTACGAGGGTGAACTGCGCCAGGTGCTGAACAATCTCGTCTCGAATGCGTTCGACGCCAGCCAGCGCGGCGGCCGGCTGCTGCTGCGCAGCCGCACCGCGACCGAGTGGAGCACCGGCCGGCGCGGCATTGCGCTGACCATCGCCGATAACGGCTCGGGCATGGACGAGGCGACGCGCATGCGGGTCTTCGAGGCCTTCTTCACGACCAAGGGCATGGCGGGAACCGGGCTCGGGCTCTGGATCTCGTCCGAAATACTGCTGCGCCACGGCAGCCAGATACGTGTGCGGTCGAGCACCCAGGCGAGTGGCCACGGGACAGTTTTCGTGCTCTTCATGCCCTTTCAAAGCCCGCTCGGCGACCCCGCAAGCTAACACAACCTGGCTGAAAAATCGAGGAACGGTGATAGCCTAGAAGTATGCGGTCGACTCTCCTTTTTGTCGCGGTTCTGCTGGCGTGCAGCCCCATGCATGCCCAGGCGACTGCGCCCGAAGGAGCCCGCGCGACCATCACCTGGCTTGACGCGCTGTTCCCGGCGACGGCTGCGGAGACGACGGGACGGCCCACCATCCGGCGCCGCGCTCATACGCCGCAAACCTTCGCGCGGGCCACCGACGCGCTGCGAGTCTCAGCCGACAAGGCAACTCCTCTGCCGCGGCCGGCAACCCTGCTGCTCCACGACTCGAACGCCCCCTGACGAAGCGGCCCTCGTAGCGGCCCTGGGAGTGCTGCGCGCCGACGCGGCTCGTCCGCATTCCCGCCCATTCGCGAATTGAAAGCCTGCGCCCATGTGCGCCTGGCGGCCGCAGAACGCGCCCCAGCAAGAAGGAACCCGTTGTGATCAACAAAGCCATATCCAAAGTCTTCGGCACCGCCAACGACCGTGCCATCAAACGCCTGCTGCCGCTCGTGAAGCAGGTGAACGACCTCGAATCCTCCGTTGAAACCCTGACCGACGACCAGTTGCGCGAGAAGACCGTCGAGTTTCGTGCGCGCATCGCAAAGGCTGTCGAAGGCATCGACGGCAAGCAAGACCCGGACGCCCTGAAGGCTGCCGAAAAAGAGGCGCTCGACGACCTGCTGCCGGAGGCGTTCGCGGTCTGCCGCGAGGCCGGCAAGCGCGTGGTCGGGATGCGCCACTTCGATGTGCAGCTGATCGGCGGCTCGATTCTGCACCAGGGCAAGATCGCCGAGATGAAGACCGGTGAGGGCAAGACGCTGGTCGCGACGCTGCCGGCGTACCTGAATGCGCTCGCCGGCCGCGGCGTCCACGTCGTCACGGTCAACGACTACCTTGCCAAGCGCGACGCCGAGTGGATGGGAAAGATCTACGGCTTCCTCGGGCTGAGCGTCGGCGTCATCGTGCATGACCTGTCCGACCAGCAGCGCCGCGACGCCTACGCCTCCGACATCACGTACGGGACGAACAACGAGTTCGGTTTCGATTACCTGCGCGACAACATGAAGTTCGAGCTGACCGACATGGTGCAGCGCGGACAGTACTACTGCATCGTCGACGAGGTGGACTCGATCCTGATCGACGAGGCGCGCACGCCGCTCATCATCTCCGGGCCGACCGACCAGACGACCGACAAGTATGCCCGCGTCAACGTCATCATCCCCCGGCTCGAGCTCGGCGAGCTGATCGAAACGGTCGACAACAAGACCTGGTCGGGCGACTTCGTCATCGACGAGAAGGCGCGCGCGATCACCGTGACCGACGAGGGCTGGGAGAAGATCGAGCAACTGCTCGAGATCGGCAACATCGCCGACCCCGAAAACTGGGATCTGAAGCATCACGTCGAGGTCGCCATCAAGGCGCACCACCTGTACAAGCGCGACGTGGAGTATGTCGTCAAGACGGGCGAGGTGATCATCGTCGATGAGTTCACCGGGCGCCTGATGCCGGGCCGCCGCTGGTCCGACGGGCTGCACCAGGCGGTCGAAGCCAAGGAAGGCGTCTCGATCCGCAAGGAAGACCAGACGCTCGCGACCATCACGTTTCAGAACTACTTCCGCATGTACCAGAAGCTCTCCGGCATGACGGGTACGGCCGAAACCGAAGCCGCCGAGTTCGACAAGATCTACAAGCTCGACATCGTGGTGACTCCGACCAACCGCAAGATGCTGCGCATCGAGTACCCCGACGTGGTCTTCCGCACGACGCAGGAGAAGTACTTCGCCGTGGCCGATGAGATCGCCCGCCTGCACGCCGAAAAGCAGCCCGTGCTGGTGGGTACGACGTCGATCGAAAAATCGGAGCTGCTCTCCGAGATCCTCAAGCGCAAGGGTGTGCGGCACGTCGTGCTGAATGCCAAGTTCCACGAGAAGGAAGCGGAGATCGTCGCGCAGGCCGGGCGCCTGGGCATGGTCACCATCGCGACCAACATGGCCGGACGCGGAACCGACATCCTGCTGGGCGGCAACTCGGACTTCATGGCACGGCAGGATCTGGTGCGCAAGAATCTTGCCCGCGCGGTCTCGGGTGCGGAGGGTGCGATCCAGCCCGTGGCCGGCCCGGGCATGACGCGCTTCTACTACTCCGGCCAGGAGTTCGAGACGAACACCCCGGCATGGGACGACGCCGTGGCCTCGCACGAAGCGGCGGCCAAGCTCGAGCACGAGGCGGTCATCGCGGCCGGTGGCTTGTTCATCCTCGGCACCGAGCGGCACGAGTCGCGCCGCGTCGACAACCAGCTGCGCGGGCGTGCCGGGCGTCAGGGAGATCCGGGCGCCAGCCGTTTCTACCTGTCGCTCGAAGACGACCTGATGCGCATCTTCGCGCGCGAGTGGGTCTCCGACCTGCTGCAGCGGCTGGGCATGGAAGAGGGCGTGCCGATCGAGTCGGGCATGATCTCGAAGCGCATCGAAGCCGCGCAGAAGGCGGTCGAAACGCAGAACTTCGAATCACGCAAGCACGTGCTCGAGTACGACGACGTGATGAACAAGCAGCGCGAGGCGGTCTATGGTCTGCGCAAGCAGCTGATGGAGGGCGTCGACCAGAAGCAGCTGATCACCGAGGACTACACCGGCACGCTGCTCTCGAACATCCTCGAAGAGTTCGCGCCCGAGAAGGCGTCGCCCGACGAGTGGAAGATGGACCAGGCGTTCACGGGAATCTACGACATCTTCGGCGCGCAGTTCGGCGAAGGCCCGGACGCCATCGACCACGGTGCGCTTGGCCGGCACGAGCTAGGCGAGACCATCTACGAGAAGCTGCGCGCGCGCTACGACATCAAGGAGCAGATCCTTGGCGCCTCGGCCATGCGCTATCACGAGCGCATCGTGATGCTTTCGGTGCTCGACGGCCTGTGGAAGGACCATCTCCTCGCCATGGATCACCTGAAGGAAGGCATCGGACTTCGTGGCTATGCGCAGCAGGACCCGCTCGTCGCCTACAAGAAGGAGTCGTTCGACATGTTCGAGGCGATGATGCTGCGCTTCCAGGAGGACACCGCGCGTCATCTCTACCGGATGCAGATCATCGGTCCCGACGGCCAGCCCATCGAGACGCCGGAGCAGCTTGCCGCGGCGCAGGCGGCCCAGGCGGCGCCGGTCGAGGAGCAGCAGCTTGAGCTTGCCGGGGCAACCCAGTCGGCGGCGCCGGTCGTGCCCATCCGCCAGGCGTCGACCACCATCGATGCCCTCGAACGTGAGTTCCAGAAGAAGAAGGAACGCGAACTCGAGCGGGCGAAGCAGTCCGGCGCGGCGACCGCCGATGCGACCGGCCCGCGGCACACCGGCGAGAAGGTTGGGCGCAATGACAAGTGCCCCTGTGGCTCCGGCAAGAAGTACAAAAACTGTCACGGCGTGGCCGCATAGCCAACCGCGCAACTGGCCGGTCGAAACGGGAAACCGCTTCGGCCGGCTTTGCCGTTTAACGCGCCGATGCCGACGATCGTCATGCTAACCTGACCGCGATCTTTCGAATGGGCCCACGCGGGGACGCGTGAATCTCACCGCAATCGGACCGGACTAGCTGCACGCTCCGGGGACCGAGAAGTGGAGACCCGGTGCTCACCCTGGACATGATGAAGAGCCTCTGGCCTCATGGTGATCAACATATCCCCGGCCTGATCGAAGGCATCGTGGCGGCGGCTCCGGCCGTATTCTCGAAGTATGGCCTGACCACCGGGCTGCTGGTCGCGCACGCGATGGCGCAGTTCAGCGAAGAGTGCGGGCAGGGACTCGAGATGACGGAGAACATGAACTACTCGGCGACCGGCCTGCTGACGACCTTCCCGACGCACTTCACGCCAGAGATGGCGGCTCGCTGCGCACACAACCCGCAGATGATCGCGCAGATTGCCTACGGTGGGCGCATGGGAAACGCCGCGCCGCCTTCGACCGAGGGCTGGGACTTTCGCGGTGCCGGCCTTTCGCAGCTGACCGGTCGCAACAACTACGCGGCGCTCAACGCGTTCCTCGCGCGGCAGAATGCAGGGATCGACATCGTGCACAGACCCGCGCTGATCGTCGATCCGGCGTCCACGCTCGAATGCGGTGTTGCGGACTTTATCCTGTGCGGCTGCCTGCCCTTCGCGAAGAAGGACGACGTGGCTGGCGTGACGCATAAGCTGAACGGCGGCCAGAACGGCATCGCCGAACGTCAGCGTCAGTTGGTCTTCTGGAAGACGGCGCTAGGCGTCCCTAGAACAGCGGGCGCGGCCATCGCAGCCTGAAGAGTTTCATCAACCGAAGGCTACTTCATCAGGTCGTCGAGCAGCAGCTTTGCCTTGGTGGCAAGCTGCGAGGCGCCTTCGGCGTCGCCGGTGCTCAGCGCTTCATGCGCCTGGCGCAGGAAGTTGCGAATCCGCTGCAGACCTTCGCGCTGCTCGTCGGAGTGCGCGCCGGACCAGCCACTGACATCCTTTTCGACCGCGCTGATCGCATCGGCGGCATGCTGCTTTTCCGCCGGCGCGGCGTCCCCGCCGGCAGTGAGGTCGCCGATCAGGGCAGAGGGCGTCGAGGAAGGCGCTGCGGCAGCTACCTGGACCGGCGCAGCCGCGGGAGGCGGAGGCGGCTCCTGCGGCTGCTTCTTCTTCTTCCGCACCTTCGGCTGCACCGAAGAGGTCGGCAGAGGAACCGCAGGCACAGGGACGCGCTGTAGCTCAGGCTGGGCTACAGGCTCGGGCGCGCCAACAAGCGGCACAGTGGCAACCGGCGGGAGCGGCGGAACGGGCGCCGCAACCGGCTGATGGTGACAGCCGGCCAGCAATACGCAGAAAGCTGCGGTGATCGAGAACCGCAGAAAGTGCTTCAAGATCATGCCTCCGTCCCGGGTGCGACGCGAGCCTTGCTGCGTCGCGCCAGGCGATCGTCGGTGCTTGGCATATAAACCGCTGGTAGCCGCATCGTGAAGATCGTTCCCGTTCCCTGTTCCGACTGTACCTCCATTGCGCCGCCGTGCATCTGCACAATTCGGTAGGTCATCGCCAAGCCAATACCGCTGCCCTTCGGCTTGGTCGTAAAGTACAGCTCGAAGATGCGCGGCATCAGTTCCGGCGCAATGCCGCTGCCCTCGTCCGCCACCGAGATCATCGCGATCTCCTGCTCGCGCCGCACCGTGATGCGCAGCAGACCCCCGTGATGCATCGCCTGCACGCCGTTCAGAATGAGGTTGAGCAGCGCCTGCCGCAGCAGCTCGCCGTCGGCACGAACCTTCACCGGCTCCGCATCGCAGACGAAGCGCACGTTCTGCTCCGCCATCTCTTCGCCGGTCAATTCGAGCACCGCCCGTGCCACGTCGGCCAGGTCAATCTCGCTCAGGTGCAGCTCAAGCGGACGCGTGAAATCGGCCAGCGTCTGCACCACGCGATCCAGCCGCTGCATCTCCCCGGCAAGTATCTCGACATGCCGTTCGGCGCCCTCCATCGAGCCGTTCCCGGCCAGCTTGCCCTTCAGCAGCTCAAGATGGACCACCATCGCATTGATGGGATTCTTCACCTCGTGCCCCACGCCGGCCGTCAGCCTGCCGACCGCCGCCAGCCGCCGCGCCACCTCAAGCTCCTTCTCAAGCTTCATTGCAGAACCCGTGTCGTGCAGGGTCAACAGCGTCCCCACCCGCCCCTTGCCGTGCTCGATGTGGTCGACCGAGATCTGCACCATGCGACCGTCTTCCATCCGGACGCTGGCCGCGGAAACATTCAGCTCCAGCTCAAAGGCCTCGAGCACCGCGCGCCCGAGCGAAGTCTCCGGCTTGAAGATGTCGCGCAGCCGCTGCCCCACCAGCGTAGGCTTATCGGTTTCGACAAAGTTCGCCACGGCGTCCGACACCATCGTCGCCCGCTCCTCGCCGGTAAACAGCAGGACCCCGTCGCGCAGCGTGTCGAGCATCTGCGTCAGGTTCGCCTGCAGATCCGTATAGCCCGCCTCGGTCGTCTGAATCTGCTCGCCCAGCCGCTCGATCGAGCGCTTTACGCGCACCACCGCATCCGGCCCCGTCGCCCCCAGCGACAGCCGCCGCTGCTGCTGTGGCTCGGGTACCTCCTCCGGCGCGGCGCGCGTCAACTCATCCAGCCGCTTGCTGATCTCCTCAATCGGCCGCAGCGCGACGCTGGTCAGAAGCGCCGCGGCCAGCGTCGCAGCGGCGCCGCAGATAATCACCAGCAACAGCGCATCCTTCAGCCACGGCACATAGTTGTTCTTCAGGAACGTCGATCGCACCCCCATGTGCACGACCAGGAACGGCTTGCCGTTGCGCCGCACCTGCATCGCAACATCGACCACGCGGCCCTTGCCGAAGACCTCGCGCACCTGGTCCAGCACATCCGCATTGCGCACCCGGTCGAAATTCGTGCGTGTCGTCGCCTGCTGATTCCACATCACCTGGTCGGTGCTCACCAGGATGAAGCCCTGCGCGTTGGTGATGCTCACGTCCTGCACCGACGGGCTGTAACGCACGATCGCCTTCATCGTATCGATCAGCGGCTGATGGCTGCGCAGCGCGTCGGCCACCGCACTGTTGAAGGCCTCTTCACTGTCATCCGCCGGCGGCCGGGCAGACAGCTCCACCTGCACCGCCTGCTGCGTCATCATCGAAAGCTGGCGCACCAGCACATCGTTGCTCGCATCGGTCTGCGCCACCCGCTGCCGCAGCAGTTCGCCCAGGAACAGGATCGAAAGCACCAGCACGATCGTGAACGTGACACACGTCGCCGCCAGCACAAGCTTCGTCCGCAGCCGCATGGGGTTCACGTTCAACGCCTAATCTCGACCTTCGCTCGCATACTCCTTGAGCTTGTTCTGCAGCGTCTTCGTGCTGATCCCCAGGATCTCCGCCGCCCGCGTCTTGTTGTTGTTGGTCGAGATCAGCGTCTTGATAATCAGCTGCCGTTCCGCCTCGTCGACCGTCGTACCCACCTCGACGTGCACCGCCGTATCGCTCTCCGCTCCACCCCGCGGCAGCGCCGCTTCCCCAAAGCCTGCCGGCAGATGTTCCACACCCAGTCGGCCGCTGCTCGCCAGCACCACCGCCCGCTCAATCGTGTTGCGCAGCTCCCGCACATTACCCGGCCAGCGATAGCTCAGCAGACGGCGCATCAGCTCGTCCGAAATGCCCGCAATCTGGCATCCGTGCTTCTCGTTCATATCCTGGATCATCTTCTCCGCAATCGCCGGAATATCGCTCACATGCGAGCGCAGCGGCGGCATCTGGATGTTGAAGACGTTCAGCCGGTAGTACAGGTCGCCGCGCAGCTCGCCAATCGCCACCGCCTCCAGAGGATCGCGGTTCGTCGCCGCGATCACCCGCACATCGACCGGCGTCTCCGCCTTCGAACCCAGCCGCCGCAGCTTGCGGTCCTCGAGCACACGCAGCAGCTTGGCCTGCGTGCCCGAAGGCATCTCGCCAATCTCGTCCAGCAGCAGCGTGCCCTCTTCCGCCAGCTCAAAGCAGCCCGCGCGGCGCTCCTGTGCGCCGGTAAACGCACCTTTTTCGTGGCCGAAGATCTCGCTTTCGATCAGCGTCTCCGGAATCGCCGCACAGTTCACCGCCACAAACGGCTTGTTGCGGCGGCCGCTCAGGTCGTGCAGCGCCTGCGCCACCAGCTCCTTGCCGGTGCCGCTCTCGCCCGTCACCAGCACGCTCACATTCGAGCTCGCAACCTTCTCGATCATGGTGAAGACGGCCTTCATCTCGGGCGACGAGCCCACCATCTGCCCCAGCGCATTGGACTTCCGCACCGGCTTCCCGCCCCCCGGCACGCTCTCGAGCGGCTCCGCCTGCTCCGCCGCCCGCTGCCGGCTCGCGCTCTCAAGAATCGCCCGCAGCCGCGACGGGTCGACCGGCTTCGGCAGGTAGTCCCACGCGCCGTCGCGCATCGCCTCCACCGCGCTCTCGATCGAACCCTGCGCCGTCAGCATCACCACGCACACCCGCTCCGGCAGCTCGCCAATCCGCCGCAGCAGCTCCATCCCGTCCATCCGCGGCATCTTCAGGTCCGTCACCACGATCGCCGGCTGCCACGACACCACCTGTTCGAGCCCGTCGACGCCATCCGCGGCGCCGTGCGCCCGGTAGCCCCAGGAGGAAACCAGCTCCGTAAGCCCGCTCCGCGCGTGCACTTCATCTTCGACAATCAAGACTTTTTCTTGCAAGTCCTACTCCTTCATGAGAACCATTCCGGCGAAACAAGGCAGATGAACCGTTCTCTTAGGGTAACTGTAGCGGGTATCCTTGTGACATGCTCGCCCCTGAAATCACGCCCGACGAATACCTTAAGCTGCGCAGCGAAGCCGCTGCCAGCGGCGCCTCGCCTGTTTCGACTCCCGTTCTGTTAGACGTGCGCGAACCCTGGGAGGCGGCGACCGCCTCGCTGCCGGGTTCCGTGCTGATCCCGATGGGCGACATTCCCAGCCGCGCACACGCAGAGCTCGATCCGGATCAGCCCATCATCGTACTCTGTCACCACGGCGCGCGCTCGCTGTCCGTCACGATGTGGCTCCGCCGCGAAGGCTTCGACCACGCCCAGTCCCTCGCCGGCGGCATCGACTACTGGTCGCGCGCCATCGATCCCGGCATTCCGCGCTACTAGGCCGCTCCTGCCGTCCGGCGACGGTCATGATACAAAACGGCCATGACCCGCCGAGAGTTCCTCGAAGGCAGCACCGCCGCCGCAGCCTCAACCGGACTGCTCACCGGCTGCAGCAAACGTCCGGTTCAGGCCTCCACCAGCACCTCGAAGCCCGCGTCCGCCCCTATGCTGCCCATCGACAATCCCGTTCCCACCCTCGCCCCCATCCGCGCCGACCTCGAGCGGATGTTCCGCATCACCGTCTGCACCCGCCCCTTCCGCGCCGTCGGCCCGCGCATCGAAGCCGAAAAACTCGGCGAAAAGCTGATCGTTCACAACTACGGCCACGGCGGCTCCGGCTGGTCGCTCTCTTGGGGTTCGGGCGCTGCCGCACTCGATCTCGCCTTCGCCGGCCGCGAGCCCTCGCAGACCGACCTCGCCGTCATCGGCTGCGGCGCGCTAGGGTTGACCTCAGCCGTCCTCGCCCAGCGCGCCGGCGCCCGCTCCGTCACCATCTACGCCCGCGACCGCCCATCCGAAAGCCGCTCCTTCCGCGCCACCGGCTCCTGGACCCCCGACTCCCGCATCGCCCTCACCAAGGACGCACCCGCGGCCTTTGGCGATCAGTGGGAGATGATGGCCCGCACCTCCTGGCACTACTACCAAAGCTTCCTTGGTCTGCCCGGCGATCCCGTCGAGTTCACCGACCGCTATCTCCTCTCGGACCTTCACCCCGAGGCCGCCGAGCAGCAGAAGCGCGACGAAGATCCGCTGCAGTTTATCTACCTCAACCACCGCATCCGCGACATCGGCCGGCACTTCGAAGACCTGCCCCAGGGTTCGCACCCCTTCCCCACCAAGTGGGCACGCCGCAAGTCCGACCTCATGTTCAACATCACCGCTTACTCCCACCAGCTCACCGAGGACTTCCTGCTGAACGGCGGCAGGATCGTCACCCGTGAATTTCACACCCCCGCCGAACTGCTGCAGTTGCCCCAGCCCGTGCTCCTGCACTCCACCGGCTACGGCGCACGCAGCCTCTTCGCCGACCACTCCATCACCCCGGTCCGCGGCCAGATCGCCTGGCTCATCCCCCAGCCTGAGGCAAACTACGGCCTCTACCTCGGCGACCTCGGCGTCCTCTCCCGGCGCGACGGCATCGTCGTCCAACTCAACGCACAGGGCGAAGCCTCCGGCTGGAACGACCCCAGCGAGCAGCCCGACCACGCCGAGGCCGAGGCCGGCATCCGCATGCTGCAGGACCTCAACGCCACCATGAAGCAGCCCACACGGGCCTGAGCCTCCCGCCATGGCGCAATCCTTCGACGCTGAACTCGCCAACCTCGAAGCCCTCGCTCACGCCGAGCCCTCGAGCACACGGGATGCGTTGTCGAAAGCTTTGCGCCACCGGAACAACTTCATCGTCGCCAAAGCGGCAAAACTCGTCGTTGACCACCAGCACCTCGAGCTCGCACCCGAACTCACCCAGGCCTTCGACCGCTTTCTCAAGGATCCCGTCAAAACCGATCCCCAATGCTGGGCGAAGAACGCGCTGCTCCGCGCCCTCAGCGACATGGCCTATCAGGAGCCGGACCTCTTCCTCACCGGCATGCGGCACATCCAGATGGAGCCCGTCTGGGGCGGTACCTCGGACACCGCCGGAACCCTCCGCGGGCTCAGCGCCATGGGTCTCGTGCAATGCCGAAGCCTCAGCAACCTCCAGGTCCTCACCCACCTGACCCAGCTCTTCGCCGACAAGGAACTGCCCGTCCGGGTCAACGCCGCACGCGCCGTCGAACGAATCGGCACCGACGCCGCCATCCTGCTGCTGCGGCTGCGCGCCGAACTCGGCAGCGACGCACCCGAACTGCTCGGCGCCTGCTACTCCGCCGTGCTACACCTCGAAGGCCCGTCCGCCATCCCATGGGCCGCAGCCTTCCTGCATCCACTCGCTCCCGACGATGCCAGCGCCGAAGCCGCCTTTCACATTCTGCAAAACGCCTGGAAGAAGACACGCGACCAGGACTTCCGCGCCACCCTGCTGAGCGCCATCGCCCAGACCCGGCAGGACGCAGCCTGGGAGTTCCTCCTCGAGCAAGCTGCCGAAGGCAGTCCCTCCGCCCGCGAAGCCCTCGAACACTCCGCCGCCCCAGCGAACGTTCTCGCGCGCCTGTAAGAACAGGCAACCGCAAGTGCGCCCTCATCGCGGGCGGCGACCACTCCGTGGGGTGGAAGCTTCGCGCGGTATCCCGTCGCACTCCGGTTGGAGTTGCGACGCGAAGCCTCCACCCCACGAAGTGGCGCCCGTCCGGCGTTAGGACGCATTTGCGGTTGCCGTTGCCCTTACAGCGCCCGCGGGTGCGTCTCGTCGTAGACGCGCTGGACCTGCGTGGCGGTCAGCTGCGTGTAGCGCTGCGTGGTCGACAGCCGCTCGTGCCCCAGCATCTCCTGGATCGCCCGCAGATCCGCCCCTTCTTCGAGCATGTGCGTGCCAAACGCATGCCGCAGCGTGTGCGGATGCACATCCGCCGGCAGCCCGCGGCTCTGCGCAATCGCCTTCACGATGCGCCCCACACTCCGCGTCGTCAGCCGGCAAGTCCCGCGCATGCGCAGGTTCATCATCAACGGCCCTGCCGCTACCAGCCCGCCCTTCCCCGACGCCATCAGCCGCGCCTCGCGTCCCGGCAGATACCCCCGCAACGCCATCGCCGCCTCGTCTCCCAGGGGCACCAGCCGTTCCTTCTTGCCTTTGCCCCGCACCAGCACGCAGTCGTCCGCCCACCGCACATGCCCCATGTCGAGCCCCACCAGCTCCGAGTTCCGAATCCCGCACCCGTAGAGCAGCTCGAAGATCACCCGGTCCCGCTCCGGCCACGCCCCCGACTCCTCGTCGCCCGACGCCTTCTTCCCATGCGACTCCCCTTCAAGCGAAGTCAACACCCGGTTCACTTCCTCCATCGACGGCACCCGCGGCAGATGCTGCGGACGCTTCGGCGTGCTCACCAGCAGCGCCGGATTCTGCTGCACCTTCCCCTCCTTCGCCAGCCACTTGAACCAGCTCCGGATCGAGGCCAGCGCACGCGCCGCACTCGCCTTGGTCAACCCACGCTCATACAGCAGCCCAAGGTACGCCCGGATGTGCAGATGCTCCACCGCCCCCAGCCCCGCACCCTCCCCCAGCGTCACGCCCAGGTACTCGGCGAAGTTCCGCACCTCGCGCCCATACGCCCGCACCGTATGCTCGCTCGCCCCGCGCTCCGCATCGAGCACCCGCAAAAACGCCTCCGCCGCCTCGCGAAACGCCGTCTGCTTCAAGCCTCCGCCTCCGCGCGTCCCAGCGCCTTGCCCCGCGGATGATGCTTCCGGTGCACCGCCTTCAAGTGCCCCAGCGCCACATGCGTATACACCTGCGTCGTCGCGATATCCGCGTGCCCCAGGAACGTCTGCACCGACCGCAGATCAGCCCCGTGCTCCACCATATGCGTCGCGCAGCTGTGCCTCAGCATATGCGGGCTCGCCTGCTTCCCGTCCGAGCAGCTCCGCACCATCTCCCACACCCACTGCCTGGTCAGCGCCTTGCCCCGCACACTCAAAAACATGCTCCGCTGCATCCCCGCGCCCGCCTTCACCAGACCCGGCCGACCACGCTCCAGATAGATCTGCAGCGCCACGCAGGCCTGCCGCCCCAGCGGCACAATCCGTTCCTTGTCGCCTTTCCCCCGCACCTGCGCCCGCTGCTGATCCAGCCGCACATCCTCCACCTTCAGCGAGCAGATCTCGCCCACCCGCAGCCCGCCCGCATAGAGCAGCTCTAGAATCGCATGATCCCGCAGCGCCATCGCATCCGCATCCGCCGCCCGCGCCGCCACGCCCGTCCGTTCGAGCATCGCCGCCACCTCGCTCTCCGCCAGCGACTTCGGCAGCACCTTCCAGCTCGCCGGCGACTCCACGTTCACCGTCGGGTCATAGTTGATCCGCCTATCCATCAGTAGCCAACGGTAAAACCCGCGCAGCCCGCTCAGCTTCCGCGCAATCGACCGCGACTCCACCGCATGACCCCGCAGGTCCTCGAGAAACCCGCTCAGGTCCGCTTGGATCGCCCGCAGCAGCACCCCATTCTGCATCTCCAGATACTCGGCAAACTGCTCCAGGTCGCGCACATACGCCTCCACCGAGGCCGGCCGCAAACCCCTCTCCACCCGCAGATACGCGCCATACTCCCGCGCCAGCCGGACGTTACTTTCCCCTGAGCTCATCCCCCGATTATCCAGCGAACCCACCGCTCACCCCCACCCAACTCCAACCCCGAACCACCCAAGCCACACCCGGCAACACAACGTCCAGTACCCCACGAAGTGGTCGCCGCCCGCGATCAGCGCGCCTTTGCCCTTGCTCTTCTATACTCAAGAAGCCATGTTTGAAAACCTCTCCGACAAGCTCCAGCGCTCCTTCAAAACCCTCCGCGGCCAGGGCACCATCTCCGACGAAAACATCGCCGACGCCATGCGCGAGATCCGCCTCGCCCTGCTCGAATCCGACGTCAACCTCAAGGTCGCCGACGACCTCGTCGAACACATTCGCACCAAGGCCATGGGCACCCAGGTCACCACCGCCCTCTCGCCCTCCGAGCAGATCGTCAAGATCGTCCACGACGAACTCGTCGCGCTTCTCGGCAAAGACATCGCCAAATTTCGCACCGCCTCCCAGCCCCCCTCGGTCGTCCTCATGGCCGGGCTGCAAGGGAGCGGAAAAACCACCACTTCCGCCAAGCTCGCCCAATGGCTCAAAAAAGGCGGCCACCGCCCCATGCTCGTCTCGGTTGACGTCTACCGTCCCGCCGCCCGCGAGCAGCTCGCCGTCGTCGCCCGCTCCACCGGCGTCAACCTCTACGAGGGCAAGCTCGACCCCGACGCGCAGCACGGAACCCCTGACGTCCTCCGCCTCGCCAGGGAAGCCAAGCGCGAAGCCGCCAACTTCGGCTGCGACATCCTCATCGTCGATACCGCCGGCCGCCTCGGCATCGATAAGGCCCTCATGGACGAGATGGCCGAGCTCAAAAAGCTGCTGCTGCCTTCCGAGATTCTCTTCGTAGCGGATGCGATGACCGGCCAGGACGCGGTCAACTCCGCCAAGGCCTTCAACGATCTCCTCGCCATCACCGGGGCAATCCTCACCAAGATGGACGGCGACGCCCGCGGCGGCGCAGCCCTCTCCATCCGCCAGGTCACCGGCGCGCCCATCAAGTTCCTCGGCACGGGAGAGAAGCCCGACGCCTTCGAGCCCTTCCACCCCGACCGCATCGTCTCCCGCATCATGGGCATGGGCGACATCGCCACCCTGCTCGAGCGCGCCGACGAAAAACTCGACCGCGGCAAGGCCGAGCAGTTCGCGAAGAAAGCTCTCTCCGGCCAGGGCTTCACCCTCGACGACTTCCGCGAACAACTCCGCCAGATCAAGAAAATGGGCTCCATGAAGTCCATCCTCAAGATGCTCCCGTCCGTCGGCCCCTTCGCCGGCATGGCCCAGGCCGCCGAAAACGTCGACGAGAGCCAGTTCACCCGCGTCGAATCGATCATCAACTCGATGACCAACAAAGAACGTCAGAATGCAGACCTCATCAACGGCAGCCGCCGCAAGCGCATCGCCGCCGGCTCAGGCGTCAGCGTGCAGGAGGTCAACAACCTCCTCCGCCAGTACAACCAGATGTCCAAGATGTTCAAGACCATGGGCGGTGGCATGGGCGGTGGCATCAAAGCCCAGCAACGCCTCATGAGCCAGATGCAGCAACAAAAACAACGCTTCGGCCGGTAGCGAGCCCCATCGAGAGGGATCGTGTGGACATCCGTAAAGCAGAAAACGAGGTATTCGCGAAATACGCTGAGCACTGTGATAGATGCAAAGCCGTTGGGGCGCTTCCGGATGGTTGCCCTGAACTGGCCCTTCTATGGGCGCCCTGAGCCAGACCTCTATAGGCGCCCTGAGCTGGCCCTTCTATGGCTGCCCTGAGCCTGACCTTCTATGGGTGCCCTGAGCCAGACCTCTATAGGTGCCCTGAGTTGGCCCTTCTATGGCTGCCCTGAGCCGGCCCTTCTAAGGCTGCCCTGAGCCGGCCCTCTATGGGTACCCTGAGCCAGACCTCTACGAAGCTGCCCCTTTCCTCGCGCTTTTTGTCTTGAAGGAAGCGGCTTCTAGGTAGGCCAAGCCTTCAGGCTTGGCATCCCAATCCCGCACGCAGAGGGCTTTAGCCCCTGGGGCAATCCGACCAGGAACAGCAACGGAACCGTCGATCGCCGCCGAGCCACCACCATCCGCCAGCCCCCGCATCCCTGCTCGAATCGCCCCAGAGCCTAAAGGCCGAAAACGGAAAGCACAAACCCAAACCTGAAGGCTTGGGCTACCTGGAAGCGGAAGGTCATCTTCGCAAAACGACCGAATTTCCCAACTTGGGGCTTTCCATCACCCGAACGCAGCCCTAAACTCCCCTCCATGACCACCCAGCGGCAGAGACTCGCCACCTACGCCCTGACCCTCTGCACCTTCCAAAAGCATCGCCACTTCCAGCGCACAGCCAACGCTGAACTCTTCATCGCCACCCTCGCCCGCTACCGAGCACAAGGCAAATTCCTCCTCCACGCCTTCGCCGTCATGCCCGACCACGTCCACATCCTGCTCACCCCCGCCATCGACCTCAGCACAGCCCGCACCATCCAACTGATCAAGGGCGGCTACTCCCACGCCGCCCGCGAGCAGTCCCCCGGCGAGATCTGGCAGCCCGGCTCCTTCGAACACCGCATCCGCGACGCCCCCGACTTCGCGGTGCAGCAACACTACATCGCCGAAAACCCGACCCGCGCCAACCTGCTCAACCACACCCACGCCCACCCCTTCCACCCCACTCTGATCGACCGAAGCCCCTACCAAGCGTCACCGCCACCGCCTTGTGCGAAACTCCCGGATGACGCACCCTCCCCCGCACGGCGATGATCAAGCGCTGGCCGCGCCCACCTCGCGACCCACCCCCACGGGCACACCGCCCGCCCGGAAGCATCGATCCCGCACCATCCGGTAAAAGTGCCGAGAGCATGTTTACTACTTTGTCATCAGAGCCTAACATCAACAGGATGACGATCTTGCACCCTTAACCGGGGGAGGGGTGAAGCCACGATTCCCTCGCCACCGCTCTCTACCAGTCGTTCTTCTGCACCACCTTCGGCGGCTTGCCCTGCCGCCCTCCGAGCGTCCAGTCCAGCCGCGCACGCACATCCTTGTCGCGCGCCTCGCCCTCGATCTTCCCGATCAGCGCCCCGTCCGCATCAAGGATGAGGGTCGCCGGCACCAGCTCCCCCATCTGCAGTGTGCTGAGCGTCGCCGTGCTCGCCCCCGTCCACACCGGCACATGGAACCCCCGCTTCTCCGTCACCGCGGCTATCTTCCCGCGCGTCTCCGGCTCATCGAGCGAGATCGCCACAAACCGCACCCCCTGCCCCGCATAGCTCTCCGAAAGCTTTTGCAGCCGCGGCATCTCCTCCCGGCAAGGACCGCACCACGTCGCCCAGAAGTTGACCACCGCCGGGTGCCCGCGCAGCTCGTCCAGCCGGTGCGGCCCTCCCTGCAAATCCTGAAACGCAAGGGCAGGCAGTGCCGTCTCAACGCCCGCGCCCGCAGGACCCGCACCCAGCATCAACCCGATAGACCAGCACACCAGACCAGAGATCGTCATCGTGCGCCCAGTATAGGCAGGCCGAAGCCACGCGCGAGCCCTCCAATGGATGGAGCAAAGAACCCATCGAAGAGGCCATGCGCCCATCTTTCGCCGCAGCCTAGGATGGCTCGCGTCATGAACAACTCAACTTTTCCGCGCTCAGTTTTCGCGACAGCGTCTGCGCTGCTGCTCGCCGCCGCCACCTCCTCCGGACACGCGCAGGGCTGCCTCGCCGCGCACACCGGGAGCTCCATGCAGGGCTGCATCACCAACCAGAGCGGCTTCGAGACCAGCGACAGCACCAGTCGCTTTCTGCGCAACCACCCCACCACTCTCGAGGTCGACTGGCGCTCCTACAGCTCGTTCCGTCACTTCAGCGGCGAGGTCGAAAACACGCAGCGCGCAGTGCTCAACACGCAGATCAAGAACCACCAGAATCTCTACAACATAGCGCTCGAAGTCCAGATGACCCCGCGCTGGTCGCTCGAGACCTTCGTGCCCGTGCTGCAGGGAACGCGCAACCAGAAGTACGCGCCCAACGGCATCTACGACATCGCCGGCGTTGGCGACATGACCGTCGGCGTGCAGGGCTGGGTGCTCCGTCCGCCGGCCGAGAACGGCGGCAACATCGCCTTCAGCATCGGGCTCAAGCTGCCCACCGGGCTCAGCAACGGCATGGGCACCGGCCGGCTCGCCAACGGGACGATCCAGAAGGTGGTCGCCGACCAGTCACTCCAGCCCGGCGACGGCACCTGGGGCTTCACCCTCGGCAGCCAGGCCTACAAGCAGACCCTGTTCCACACCACCGGCTACTTTCAGGGTTCCTGGCTCTTCAGTCCGGCCGACACCAACGGCGTACCCACCTTCCGCGCGGCGAAGCTGGAAGCCGTCATGTCGGCGACCGATCAGTACCTGTTTCGCGCCGGGCTGTCGCGCCATGTCCCGCACGTGCGCGGGCTGGCCGGCAGCTTCGGCGGACGCATGGAGGGCATCCCGGTGCGCGACGCGTTCGGCAAGAGCGATGGTTTTCGCCGCCCCGGCTACATCATCTCGATCGAGCCCGCTCTGCAGTACCAGCACCGGCACGACATGATCGCACTCACCGCACCCTGGGCCATCGAGCGCAATCGCCGCGCGTCGGTCACCGACCTCGCCACCCACACCCACGGGGACGCGGCCTTTGCCGACTACGCTGTCATCCTCGGCGTGTCCCATACTTTCTGATCACGCAGTCAGCCCTTCCCAAAGAGACTGGCCGCCCTGAAAAGCGGCCGGTCTCTTTGCGCCGGACTCGTTCGGGAAGCGATTAACTTGATGGCCCAAAAGCGGCACACCACCCGCCTTTCGAGTCATGGCTTCGCCGTCCGCGCCGATCTATACCTAAGCAAGTTGTTCCGAGAGACCGTTCCGCTCACCCCGCACGGTCCAATGAAACGGTTCAACGAAAGGTATTGCCATGAACTGCTCCAACTCGCGCGTATCCCACCAGACCCTCAAGGCCAGCATCGGCCTCCTTCTCTTTGCCGTGATGGTCTCGATCGCCGCACTTTCCGCCTAAGGCGGGTTCCCCCCGAAGTCAGGTTCAACGTTAGCCGGTGGTACGCCGACATGCGACACGCAGTTTTCGGTGTTCACGCGGCCTCGTCGACTCTTGCAGAGCTGTCCCGTCGAGTCGCGACCAGCCGGCTGAGGCAGCCTCCCCATGGGAGGCTGACCTCGTGGTACCAGGACGCCCCACGGCGTCCGTTTCCGGTTGCTCCCCGTTCCCCCCTCTCACCCCAAAGTCGCACCCCTCCCGACCTGAACTGACCACTCCCCCCGCCACTCCGGCCGTGGTCTACTGATGGGGATCCGGACCGCACCTCCCTTTCCCCAGGATCCCCGGAACCCTCCTTCGGAACAGTCTCCAGAGCCCTTCGACGCCGAGCCACCTCTCACTCGTTTGATCTCCTGGACCGCCGACTTCGAGGGCTTCTTTGACCCCCAGCACGCAGAAAGCTCCGCGCCGCCCCACCCACCTGATTCGCCTCGGCATCGTCACCTACGTCTTCGCGCTCGCGCTCATCGCTGCCTTCACCATCGCCTTCCACTTTCTTACGGACTCCATCGTCAAGCAGCAGCAGAACACCGCCGCGGTCGTCAATCTCAGCGGTCGCCAGCGCATGCTCTCGCAGCGCATCGCCAAGCTGTCGCTCGAACGCGCGTCGCACGCCAACTTCCGGCCCGATGCCGTGGTCAACCGCATCCTCATCGACTCCATTGAGCTGATGGCCAGCAGCCATCACGACCTGCTGCACGGTGCCGCGTCCGGCCCGGCCGTCGGCCCTGCCACGGGCGAGGTTCTCGACGTCTACCGCAAGGCGCCCTGGCTGCTCGACCAGAAGATGCAGAGCTTCCTCACCCACGCGCGCGCCGTTGCCGCAAAACCCTCCGCCGACCTCACCTTTGCCGACCCCGACCTGATCGCCGAGCAGCTGGAGGCGCAGGCGCCGCTGCTCGAAGCCCTCAACGCCGCGGTCACGGCCAATCAGGACACCAGCGAACGCTCCATCAGGACCCTGCGCAAGGTGCACACCAGCCTCACGTTGCTGATGCTCATCATCCTGATGCTCGAGGCACTGTTCCTGTACCGTCCGCTGTTCGCGAGACTTGCCCGCGCGCACGAGGCGCTGCTGCTCGCCGGCCGCACGGACCCGCTCACCGGCTGCCTCAACCGCCGTGCCTTCACCTCGGAATCGGCGCACGCCATCGCGCGCGTCCGCGAGCAGACCGGCGTCCTCGCCGTGCTCATGCTCGATATTGACCGTTTCAAGAGCATCAACGACCGCTACGGACACCCGGCCGGGGACCGCGTCATCAACGCCGTCGTCAGCATCATCCTCAACTCCATCCGCGACACCGACATCCTCTGCCGCATGGGCGGCGAAGAGTTCGCCGTGATGCTGCCCGGCCAGGAACTCGCCCGCGCCATGCAGGCCGCCGAGCGCGTGCGCGTCGCCATCGCATCCACGCCCATCCCGCTCAACGAAGCGGCCGATACCTACCTCAGCATCACGCTCAGCATCGGCATCGCCATGCTCGAGCCGTCGGATGCGACCATCTTCGATCTGCTCGGCCGGGCCGACCTCGCGCTCTACCGTGCCAAGTCCGCCGGCCGCAACCGCGTCGAGTCCGAAGTCGAGTTGTTCGCCGAGGCAGTCGCCACCCCCTGACCCGCCCTCGCGGCGGCTGCGATAATAGCGACATGGCCGTTTCGTCCCAAAGCCTGCAGGACCGCCTCGACGCCATCACCGCGCGCACCCGGTCGCTCGTCCAGCCGGATCGCCTCGCCATCTCCGAGCGCGCCGTCGCGACACTCTTCGCCACTGGCATTGAGGATCACGTCCTGCCGGCCGGTGCGCCTGCGCCGGAGTTCACCCTCGAAGACGCCGGTTCCGGCCTCCCCGGCAAGCTCGTCCGCTCCTCCGACCTGCTCTCGCTCGGACCCGTCATCCTCAAGTTCTTTCGCGGCCGCTGGGACCCCTACTGCGTCACTGAACTCGAAGCCTGGCGCGATCTCTACCCCACCGTCCGCGCGCACGGCGCCCTCTTCGTCGCCATCTCTCCGCAGACGCGGCGCCAGAACGACTTCGCTGTCCAGCAGCATGGGCTTCCCTTCCCGCTGCTATCAGACCCCGGCTCCACGATCGCCGCGCAGTTCGGCATCGCGCACACGATCCCGGCGGACGACCGCGCCTACTTCCGCTCGATCCTCGTCAATATCCCGTTCGCGAACTCCGGCCTCACCTACGACAACGCGCCCGACTCCGCGTGGCGACTGCCGTTGCCCGGCCTCTTCCTCATCCAGCCCGACGGCGCCACCGGCACCCTCGCCTACGCCAGCGCGTACGCCGACCAACGCGTCCGCCCCGAGCCGGGGGATGTCCTCGAGCTTCTGTAAGAGCAACAGCAAGTGCGCCCTGATCGCGGGCGGCGACCACTTCGTGGGGTGGAAGCTTCGCGTGGTACCCCGTTGCACTCCGCTTGAAGCGGCGGCGCGAAGCTTTCACCCCCACGAAGTGGCGCCCGTCCGGCGTTAGGACGCGGTTGCGGTTGCTTTTACTTACTCCTGCGGTACCGCTCGATCAGCGCGTTGGTCGACGAGTCGTGGTCCTTTGACGGCGCGTCCGTGCTTTCGAGTTCGCCGAGGATCCGCGTCGCCAGCACCTTGCCCAGCTCCACGCCCCACTGGTCGAACGAGTCGATATTCCAGATGGCCCCCTGCACAAACACCGCATGCTCATAGAGCGCAACGAGTTTGCCCAGCACCTCGGGCGTCAGTACTTCGGTCAGGATGGTGTTCGACGGACGGTTGCCCTCGAAGACACGATGCGGGATCAGCCAGTCGGCGGTGCCCTCCGCCTTCACCTGCTCGGCGGTCTTGCCGAAGGCGAGCGCCTCGGCCTGGGCGAAGACGTTTGCCATCAGCATGTCGTGATGACGCCCGAGCGGATTCAACGTTTTATAAAAGCCGATGAAGTCACACGGGATGAGCCGCGTTCCCTGGTGGATCAACTGGTAGAACGAGTGCTGCCCGTTGGTCCCGGGCTCGCCCCAGTAGACGGGCCCGGTCTGGGTCTGCACCTGCGCTCCGTCGAGCGTCACATGCTTGCCGTTCGACTCCATCGTGAGCTGCTGCAGGTACGCCGGAAAGCGCTTCAGGTATTGCTCATACGGCAGGATCGCCACCGTCTGAGCATCGAAGAAATCCGTGTACCAGACCGTCAGCAGACCCAGCAGCGCCGGCAGGTTGGTTGCAAACGGCGTGGTCTTGAAGTGCACATCCATCTGGTGGAAGCCGTCGAGCATCGCGCGGAAGTTGTCCGGCCCGATCGCCAGCATCGTCGACAACCCGATCGCCGAATCCATCGAGTAGCGTCCGCCGACCCAGTCCCAGAAGCCGAACATGTTCTCGGTATCGATGCCGAACTTCGCGACTTCCTTTGCATTGGTTGAGATTGCGACGAAGTGCTTGGCGATTGCGCTCTCATCGCCACCGAGCCCGGCCAGCGCCCAGTCCCGCGCGGAGTGCGCATTGGTCATGGTCTCGAGCGTGGTGAAGGTCTTCGACGCGACCAGGAACAACGTCTCATCCGCCTTCAGATCAGCGACCGCTTCGGCGAAGTCCGTGCCGTCCACGTTCGAGACGAAGCGGAACGTCAGGTTGCGCTGGCTGTAGTGCTTGAGCGCCTCGTACGCCATCACCGGCCCAAGGTCCGAGCCGCCGATTCCGATGTTCACGATGTTGCGAATCGCCTTACCGGTGTGGCCCTTCCACTCGCCCGAGCGCACCCGGTCCGCGAACGCCGACATCTTGTCGAGCACCGCGTGCACCTCGGGCACCACGTCCACGCCATCGACGACGATCTTCTCCGTCTTCGGCGCACGCAGCGCCACGTGCAGTACCGCGCGATCCTCCGTGATGTTGATCTTGTCGCCGCGGAACATGGCATCGCGCCGCTCAGCAACGCCCGTCTCCTCGGCGAGCTTCAGCAGCAGCGTCAGCGTCTCATCGGTGATGCGATTCTTCGAGTAGTCGAGAAAAATCCCCGCCGCTTCGGCCGTGTATCGTTCACCGCGCGTGGCATCCTCGGCAAACATCTGCTTCATGGTCGTGGTGCCGATCTTTGCGTGGTGCGCCTCGAGCGCCTTCCATGCGGCGCGGTCGGTCAGGGCAATCGTTTCCTTCGCCATATCGTCTGCATCTCCTCTACGAAACACAGTCTAGTTGACCTGGAGGGGTTTTGCGTAAAGCGGGGCATGGTCCGCCCTTTCACGGGATGCACCGTCACAGTTGCAACAGCAAGCTTGTGCGTTTATCGTTATAGCAGTCCGTGTATCGCACGAGACCGCTTTCGGCCTCCTGCACGCTTGCACGGCAAAGGATTGTGATGCCTGCTACTGCCCGCACCCTGCCTCCCGCTCCTGCTGAAGAAGAGGCCGCCAAGCCGCCCGCTCCCGCCCGCACGACCCCCGCTTCGACGCTCGACGTCTACCAGGGCGACCCCAACTTCATGACCTCGCTCGCACGTGGGCTCATCGTCATCCAGGCGTTCACCCAGCAGAATCCGCAGATGACCATCTCGCAGCTTTCGATCAAGACGGGGCTCTCCCGTGCTGCCGTCCGGCGCTGCCTCTACACGCTTACCAAGCTCGGCTTCGCCGGCGCCGAGGACGGCCAGCGCTACGCCCTGCGCCCGCGCATGCTCTCCCTCTCGCACACCTACACGACCTCATCGACGCTCTCGCAATCCGCCCAGCCCATCCTCGAGCGCATGTCCTCGCTCTACCGCGAGAGCTTCTCCGTCGCCACGCTCGACGGCAACGAGATTGTCTACATTGCGCGCACCGTCGTCCCCTCGCGCGTGATGACGGTCGACCTGCATATCGGCTCGCGGCTGCCCGCCTATTGCACGTCCATGGGCCGCGTGCTGCTCGCCTACCTGCCGCCTGATCAGCTCGAGCAATACCTGCAGAAGGTCGAACTCACGCCGCACACCACGCGCACCGTCACCTCGGTCGAGAAGCTGAGGCTGGCCCTGCGAAACGTCCGCCGCCTTGGCTACGCGCTGGTCGACCAGGAACTTGAGGTCGGGCTGCGTTCGCTCGCCGTGCCGGTCTACGCGCCGAACGGCCGAGTCGTCGCCACCGTCAACCTCTCCGGCAACGCCCCGCGCATGCCCGTCTTCGACATGCAGACCCACTTCCTGGCCCCGTTACGCAACGCAGCCGCGGAACTCGGAGCACACCTCCGCTGAGGCGGAGGTTGGAAGGCAACAGCAAGTGCGCCCTCATCGCGGGCGGCGACCACTTCGTGGGGTGGAAGCTTCGCGTGCTGTCCCGTTGCACTCCGTTTGAAGCCGCGACGCGAAGCCTCCACCCCACGGAGTGGCGCCCGTCCGGCGTCAGGACGCGGTTGCCGTTGTTCTTCAATCTCTGCTTTAGACTAAGAACGGCAAATCCAGCGTGAGGAAAGTGGTAAGCATTTCGACCCAATCCATGCAAATGCGCGAACGGGTGACGCGCCCCTTCGCGCCCTGGCTCCGCTTCTTCACGCAGTCTCCGCTGCACTGGCTTACCGCGACCTTTCTGGTCGCGCTCAGCATTCGCATGGTCGTGGTAGCCGCCGGCTTCGCCGACATCTCCGCCCCTTCCGCCGACCACAACCTCTTCGGCTGGGAGATGGGCTGGACGGCCCGAAGCCTCGCCCTCGGCCAGGGCTTCAGCTCGCCCTTCCTGCCGGTGACGGGCCCGACAGCCCTGGTGCCGCCGCTCTACCCCTACCTGCTCGCGGGCATCTTCAAGCTCTTCGGCATCTACACGCCGGAGGCGGCCTTCACCACGCTTGGCCTCAATGCGCTGTTCTCGTCTCTCACCTGCATCCCGGTCTTCTTCTTTACGCGCAATGCACTGGATAGCCGTGCGGCGCGCATTGCGTCGTTTGCGTGGGCCATCTACCCGTTCGCCGTTTACTTCTCGGCCGGCCGGGTGTGGGATTACGCGCTCACCTCGCTGTTGTTCAGCTGTTGCCTGGTTGCCGCGCAGAAGCTCCACTTGCGCAGTCCGCTGGCGTGGCTGGGCTTCGGCGCGCTCTACGGCGTCACCGCGCTCTCGAACCCGAGCATCGTGTCGCTGCTGCCGGTCTTTTTGTTGATCGCGATCTACAAGGTGTGGCGGGTGCGCGGGGCGTGGTTCCGCAAGGGGCTGCTGGCGTCGGTTGCGTTCACCGCCGTTTGCCTGCCCTGGATGGTGCACACCGACCGCGCCATGCACCAGCGGTTCTTCCTGCGCGACGGCTTCTGGCTCGAGTTCTACGCGGGCAACGACGGCAACACCTTCAACTCGAACGACGAGGCCGCCCACCCGGCCAGCAATCCGGCCGAGATGCAGCAGTACCTCGCGCTTGGCGAGACAGCCTACATCGCGCAGAAGGGTGTGCTTGCGAAGGCCTGGGTTTCTCACCACAAGCTGTTCTTCGCGGGGCTGTGCGTCCGCCGTGCCGTGCGCTTCTGGACCGGTTTCTGGTCCTTTGGGCGGGCTTACCTGGCCGATCAGCCGTTCGACCTGCCGAACGTTCCGTTCTGCCTCTTCCTGACCTGGGCGATGCTGCGCGGCATCCGCCGCTGGTGGCGGGACGCCCCGGGGACTCTTCTGCCGTTTCTCTGCGCGGTTGTCGTGTTTCCGCTGCCGTACTACCTGAGCCACAGCTCGGCCGACTACCGCCAGCCGATTGAGCCGATCATCGTGCTGCTGGTGACGGTGGGGTTGTTTGGGACGGGTGCGGTGGCGTCGGGCAGTGAGGACCGCGAGGCACAACGGCGGGCGCTGGCCGCCGTCGTCTAGCGTCCAGGCTAGGGCGGAAGCGTGCACTATTTCTGAGGCAGCGGCCCCGTAGAGGGGTGGGGGTCCCCTCCCCCCATGTATTGCGCAAGATCTTCAAAACGCTGGAGTTAGGCTTTGATGACAAAGTAGTTAACAGTACGGTTTGGCCCTTCACGTGCATTTGCCAAAACGCACTTATCGAGAGGGTTCCCAGCACCAGCAGAAGGTCAGATTGGTCTCCGTCTCGACCACGCTCGTGCCCTGCGGCAGGACCACCGCCTGACCCGGAACGATCTTGATGCCGCTCACGCAGCCGTCGCCTGCGAGGCCGATGACGCAGCCCGCCGACGGGTTCTCCACGTTTGCCGACTGGCCTGCTGCAAGCTCGTAGCGGTCAACGATGAAGTATTTCGATTCGATGAGGCGGGTGAAGCCGTCCATCTCTTTGGGCGCGATCTTACCGGCGCCGGTCTCTGGCTTGATGACGGCGAGACCGGCTTCGAGATGCAGTTCACGGGGGCGGCCGTAGTCGTAGAGGCGATAGGTGACGTCGCAGGTCTGCTGGACTTCGAGCAGGGTGACGCCGGGTCCGATGGCGTGAACGGTTCCGGCGTCGACGAAGACCATGTCACCGACCGCGACCGGGACCATGGTGAGCAGGGACTCGAGCGTGCCTGTCTCGATGGCAGATCGGACGGCTTCGACGGTGACGCCGGGTTCGAGGCCGCAGGCGACGGTGGCGCCGGGCTCGGCGGCGAGGACATACCAGCACTCGGTCTTGCCGCGTGAGAGGCCGATGGCCTGCGCCTGCTGGTCGTCGGGATGCACCTGCACGGAGAGCTTGTCATTCGGGAAGAGCATCTTGACGAGCAGCGGAAACTCGCCGCCGTCGCTCGTGATCTGCGGGGCGATCTGGCCGAGCGTCTGCCCGGCAAAGCGGCCGGTTTCGACGCCGCTCTGCGGCCCGGTCAGCCAGGCCTCGCCGATCTTGTGCTGGGTGCGCGTGTCGGGGTACCACGGGCGCAGGTCGGTGCGGCCCCAGATGCGTTCAGCAAAGGTCGGTGTGAGGCGAAACGGTTCAACCGCGGGGGTCTGCATCAGTCGTCATCATCCTTTTTGGACTTCTTACGCTTCTCCAACAGCATAGCTGGAACGGGCTGGCCGGCCATAGCGTCCTTCCAGAGGATTTCGTTGAGCTTCTGGGTGGGGGCGCGGTCGGCGTGGCGGAAGTCCATGGCTGCGGACTCGCCCGCTCCCGGGGCGGACGCCTTGTTCGCGGTATAGATGAGGTGGTTGTCACGATTGCTGGCGTCGGCCTGGTAGGGCGGCTGGTCGCCGGCTCCGGTGAAGAGGGTCGAGACCATCGAGCTGAAGGCGTCGTTATTGTTCATGGGCGGCAGGCCGAGCAGCGTCTCCATGGTGCGGAGGAAGCTGACGGTGGAGTAGAAGCGGCTGTCGACGAACGGCCCCTTCGGGGAGTACTTGCTGACGACGAGCCCGATGGAGCGGTGGGCGTCGACGTGGTCGGCGCCGTCCTGCGCGTCGTCTTCGAGGATGAAGAAGGCAGTGTCGTCCCAGAAGGGCGAGTGCGAGATGGCTTCGACGGCGCGGCCGACGGCGAGGTCGTTGTCGGCGACGGAAGCCCTGGGGGTCGGGCCGCCGACTCGTGTGCCGTTGGTGTGATCGTTGGCGAGACGCAGCATGACGAAGTTCGGCATGGTGTCTTTACCGGCCTTCTTGTCGTTGATCCAGCCGGCGAGGTGCTTCTCGAAGATGTCTTCGCGGATCTGATCGGGGATGAGGAGAGCGAAGTCGGGGGCTTCGGGGGCGAAGTGGCCGACGAGTTCGGGCTTGGTGGCGACGTTTGAGTAGATGAGCGGGATTGCCCAGGGCCACTGGTTGACGCCGCCGCCCCAGACCTCGGGGAGTTTTTCGCCGGGCTTGACCTCTTCGCGGGTGGAGCAGGCTTTGCCTTCGTGCATGGGTCCCTGCGTGGGGTCGTCCTGTGCGCCGCCGCCTTTGCGTTCGTTGCAGAGGGTGGTCGCGATGAACTCGCCGAAGTGGTAGAGGGTCTTGCCATGCTTTGCGAGGTTGCCCCAGATGTAGCCGCTGCCGGGCTCGACGACGTCGGGGATGTGCTGCTCGAGGGGCAGGCCTTCGGAGACGACGCCTTCGTAGTCATAGGCGTGCTGGCGGCCGCGGTAGGAGAGCTGCCAGGTGCGTTCGAGATAGCTGGTGCCGATGGCGGTGTTCGACCAGACGTGGCCGTCGCCCGAGACCTCGGCGGAGTCGTAGAAGTTGTCGAGGACGCCGAACTGCAGGGCGAGTTTGTGCTCGTTGGGGGTGACGTCCGCGCCGTACATGGCGAGGCTTGGGTCGCCGTTGCCGACGGGCTTGCCATCCTGTTTGAGGTCGCCGAGGATCTGGTCGTAGGTACGGTTTTCCTTGATGATGTAAATGACGTGCTGGATGGGGCCGCCGTGGGCCTGGAAGTGCGGCTGGAAGGCGATCTTTTCCTCTGCCGCCTTCATGCGGTTGTCGGCGAGCGTCTGCTGGGTGAGCGACTTGAGATCGCGCTCGGCGTCTGCGGCGTCGACGCCGGCGAGCGAGCCGTGCAGCAGCGTGGCGATGTAGGTGCGGGTGCGCTTGCTCTGGGCCTGGCTGATGGTGGAGGCGGGGCGCTGGCGGAAGTTGTTGGGGCCGGTGCCGGTGGCTTTGCCGGTGGCGATGTAGACCTTGCCGCCGGTGAAGGCGACGCCCATGGGGAGCCACTCGGTGGGGATGAAGCCGAGCGGTTCGACCATGCCCTTTTTCACCGCGCCATGGGTGAGCTTTGCGGTGTCGAGGACGGCAACTGCGTCCGAGCCCATGTTGGCGGAGTAGAGGCGGGTGCCGGCGGGATTGAGCGCGAGTGCTTCAGGCTCGGCGCCGAAGAAGCTCTGGCCTGGGAGGCGGACGTCGAAGTAGCCCTTGAGGGCGAATCGGCCGGCGCCGAGGTCGACGGCAGCAACGGCGTCGCGGTTGGCGAGTGAGACGTAGAGGGTGCGGCCATCGGGCGCGAGGACCATGGCGCTGGGGTGCGAGCCGGGAGCGACGGGGCTCGAGGGCTTGAGCAGCGGGAGCTTGCGGGCGACGGTGCCTTTGGCGAGATCGAGTTCGACGACTTCGCTGGCGTTCCAGAGTCCGACGAAGGCGCGTTTGCCGTCCTTCGCGACGGCGAGCATGGCGGGGTAGACGCTGGGAACGGCGTTGCTCTCGGCGAGGTCGAAGCGCTTGAGGATGCTGCCGGAGACGGGGTCGATGAGGAGTGCGTCGTCGGACAGGTTGTCGGCTACGAGCAGGTTGCTGCCGGCCAGGGCGATGGCTGCCGGGTAGGGTACGCCGAGGGTTCCGTCTTCTTTGCCGAGGATCTTCGTGATGTGTCCCGGGGCAAGCGGCTGGAGAGGGATCCTGAGGACGCGCTGGCGGGTGAGGACTCCGGCGTCGAAGCCGTAGACCTGGATGCCGGAGCCGGTGCTGCCGTCCTTTTTGCCCTCGGGATCGGTTTGGGAGGCGATGCTGCCGTAGAGGGTTTTGCCGTCGGCGGAGAAGGCGAGGCCGGAGAAGAGGATCTGGGCGGCGGCGCCCTTGGTGCGTTCATCGGGTGAATCGACGAGCTTGCCGGTCTGGGTGTCGAGGACGGCGAGGGACTGGAGGTACTGCGACTCGTAGGAGCCGTAGCCGCCGTTGACGGAGACGACGTAGCGTCCGCCGGGTGAGACGGCGAGGGTTACGGGCAGCGAGGTGAGGCTCTGCGGGTTGCCGGGGATGACGCCGTGGATCTGCTTGCTGGTGGGGAGGTTGATGGTGCCGCCGGATTGTTCGACGGGCGCCTGCGCGAGGGCCGCGGAGGACGCGGCGAGGAGGGTGAGAAGGCTGCCGAGGGGCCTGATTCCTGCCTGAAGACTCATGCCGATTACCCTACCAAAGTTGTACAAACGGCACGTTACGGGGGCCCTTACAAAAGTCTTACAAGCGCTGCCTCAGCATCCTGCTAGCGTTATTGGGGTACGGGCACGATAAACCACGTAGCAGCGACACGCAGGACCGAAGAGGATACCAACCGATGACCCCAGGAACACTTACCCCCGAGACCGAAGTCAAGCAGACGAGCTCGTATGCCGAGTTCCAGCAGGATGCGATCGACACCGCCGAGGCGCAGGAGAACGCGCAGCAGGCCGCGATGCAGGAGATGTCGAATGCGAAGCCGCAGTCATCGGCTGAGGTGGTGCGGGCGCAGGTCCGGCAGGATCTTCGCATGGGCCGCGAGCACCAGCAGGGTCGCATCAACTGGATCACGACGATCGTGATGGGGCTGTTCCACGTCGGCGCGATTGCGGCGCTGTTCTGCTTCTCGTGGGCGAATCTTGGCGTGTTCTTCGTGATGTACTTCCTGGCGATCAACGTCGGGATCGGCGTGGCGTACCACCGGCTGCTGACGCACCGCGGCTTCCGCACCCCGAAGTGGGTGGAATATTTCGTGACGGCCTGCGGGACGATGGCGCTTGAGGGCGGACCGATCTTCTGGGTGGCGACGCACCGGGTGCACCATCAGAATTCAGACCAGGAAGGCGATCCGCATACGCCGGTCGACGGCACGTTCTGGTCGCATGCGGGCTGGATTCTTTCGGGCCGTGCGATGCACTCCGAGACGGCGCTGCTGGGCCGTTACGCTCCGGACCTGACCAAGGACAAGGTTCATGTGTGGCTCTCGAAGTACCACTGGCTGTTTCTGACGCTGACCGGGTTTGCGCAGCTTGCGCTGGGTGCTGCGATCGCGGCACCGGGCCACCGTTTGATGGGCGCCCTGAGCATGATGCTCTGGGGTACGTTCCTCCGCGTCGTCGTCGGACTGCATGCGACCTGGTTCGTGAACTCGGCGACGCATCTTTACGGCGCGCGCCGGTTCGATACGCGCGACGAATCGCGCAACAACTGGTGGGTTGCGATCCTGACGGGCGGCGAGGGCTGGCATAACAACCACCACGCGCACCCGGTGAGCGCGCGGCATGGTCTGGCGTGGTACGAGTTCGACATCAACTATTACTGCATCTGGCTGCTGGCGCAGATGGGCCTGGCGAAGAAGGTGCAGATTGCCAAGTTTGATCCGTTGAATCCTAAGCCGGCCGGGAGTAACTAAGGACTGTTCTTCATTCTTCGTCAGTGCAAAGGCCGCCAGGTTGGCGGCCTTTGCTTTTGGTCGTTGTAAGCTTACGGTTGACTGCGTGGCGAAGGTTCGAGACTTCCCTGTGCGCGCGTCCCTGCCCTTATGAACATCAATCGCCGGCGCGGTTTCATTGCTACCTCGATCACGTTGGGTGTCCTGCTGACGGGGCTGGCGGTGACGTTGAATATCGGGTGGATCGTGCTGAACAAGGAGCGCGTCGCTTACCTTGTGCTCGGCATTGTGTTCTTCGCGGTGCTGGTGGCGGGGCTTGTGCTGAACACTGTTTTCCTGGTGCGCGAGGTGCGTCGGAACGAACGGCAGGACTCGTTTCTGAACGCGGTGACGCATGAGCTGAAGACGCCGATTGCGAGTATCCGGCTGTACCTGGAGACACTGGAACGGCGGCAGCTGGACGAGGCGCAGAGGCTGAAGTTCTACGCGATTATGCGATCGGACTCGGATCGTCTGCTGGCGACGGTGGAGCAGGTGCTGAAGGCGGGCGAGCTGGGGCAGCGGGCGCGGCAGCAGAATCGCGCGGTGCTGGACCTGGAGCCGCTGGTGGCGGAATGCGTTGCGATCACGCTCGAGCGGCATCACCTGCCGCCGGAGGCGATTGTGCTGGCGCCGGTGCCGGGGCAGGTGCGGCTGCGGGTGAACGGGATTGCGGAGGATTTGCGGACGGCGATCGTGAACCTGCTGGACAACGCGGTGAAGTATTCGCCAACGACGGTGCAGATTACGGCGAGGCTGGCAATCCGGAACTATTCGAATGTGACGCTTGAGATCACGGACCAGGGGCTGGGGATTCCGGAGCGTGAGTTGAAGCGGGTGTTCAAGCGGTTCTACCGCATCCCGGGGCGGTATGCGGTGAAGATCAAGGGCACGGGGCTTGGGCTTTACCTGGTGCATGCCATTGCCAAGCAGCATGGGGGCTCGATCGGGGCGGCGAGCAAAGGCGCGAACCAGGGCACGACGATGACGCTGACGTTGCCGCTTGCGACGACGTGAGGTGCGGCTAGACTGGTGAGCATGCGGATTCTGTTTCGGGTCAGTGTCGTGCTTTCTGGTTTGTTGGTGCTCCATGCAGGACGCGCGCAGCAGAAGCCGACGGCAGCGGCGGCGCCGTGGTGGGGACTGACGACGGCGCTTGCGAACGATGGGATGGAAGGCCGCGATACGGGGAGCGCGGCCTATGAGCGGGCGGCGGAGTTTGTGGCGGCGAAGTTCAAGGCCGACGGGCTGAAGCCTGCGGGTGTGGACGGGACGTGGTTCCAGCCGGTGCCGATGCACGAGGTAGATCTGGATACGGAGCACTCGTCGGTGGAACTGATGGCGGCGGGCAAACCCGCGGGGGCGCTGAAGCTGTTGTATGAGACGACGCTGGCGCCGCATGCGGGACTTGCGCCGGTGACCGAAGGACAGCTGGTTTTTATCGGCTACGGAGTGCCGCCGGCGGATCTGGAGGTGCGGGGCAAGGTCGTGGTTTTCTTCAGCGGCATGCCGGGGAGCCTTTCGGCTGAACAGAGGGCGCGGTTCAATGGGGAGCGGGTGTTATCGATTGCGAAGCTGGGCGCGGTGGGGGCGATCTCGATCGACAACCCGGCGGCGATCGAGCCGACGCACTGGCCGGCGGCGTATGCGCGAACGGTTACTTTACGTGAGGAGGGAGCGGCCGCCAAGGCTCCTGGGTTCGTGGGGCTTCGCGTGAGTGCGGAGGCGGCTCCGAAGCTATTTGCGGGTTCGGCGGTCGATCCGGCGAAGCTGCTGGCAGATGCGGAGAAGGGGTTGCCGCTGCCAGCGATGGCGCTGGCACACGGGATTCGCATTTCGGTCAGGATGACGGAAAAGGATATTGTGTCGCCGAACGTGCTGGCGGTGCTGCCGGGGTCGGACCCGCAACTGGGGGCCGAGTATGTTGCGCTTTCGGCACATCTTGACGGCTACGGATACGGTACGCCGGTCAATGGGGACTCGCTTTACAACGGGGCGCTGGACGATGCGGCTTACGTCGCGACGCTCCTGGAGTTTGCCCATAAGCAGGCGGCGCACCCTGCAAGACGCTCGCTGCTGTTCTGTATCTTTACAGGCGAGGAGAAGGGGCTGCTCGGGTCAGTTTACTTTGCGACGCATCCGACGATGCCGGCTGCGCGTATCAAGGCGGACCTGAACCTCGACCAGCTGCGGCCGATCTTTCCGCTCAGGATCCTGACGATGGAGGGCATTGGCGATTCGACGCTTGGGGATACGGCGCGGGAGGTTGCCGAGCGCTTCCGCATCGAGTTGCGGCCGGACCGTGAGCCGGAGCGCAACCTGTTTCGGCGTGCCGATAATTACAGCTTTGTGAAGATCGGGGTGCCGATTGCAAGCTTCATCTTCGGCTACGATCCGGCGTCGCCCGAGGAGCACATCTACCGTGACTGGTATGCGCGGCGGTATCACAAGCCGCAGGATGATCTCGCCACGCCGATTGACTGGGAGGCTGCGGTCCGGTTCAACGACTTCTATCGGGAGCTGGCACTGACGGTCGCCAATGCGCCGGATGCGCCGCGCTGGCGGGCTTCGAGCCCCAATGCTCCGCGGGCCTCCCACTGAGCGCCATGATGACTGCGCCGCTGATCCTTCTCGTCGAAGATGAAGAGCATCTGGCCGAGGGGTTGCTGTTCAACCTGGAGGCTGAAGGCTACCGGACGCGGCACTTCGCCGACGGCAGCGAGGCGCTGGCGTGGCTGCTGGCGACGGAGGAAGAGCTCGGCGTGATCCTGCTGGACGTGATGCTTCCGGGGACCGATGGCTTCACGATCGTGCGCACACTGCGGGAGCAGGAACTATACTTCCCGGTGCTGATGCTGACGGCACGATCGCATCCGCAGGACGTGCTGGAAGGGCTGAACGCCGGCGCGGACGACTACCTGCCGAAGCCGTTCGATCTCGACATTCTGCTGGTACGGGTGAAGTCCATGCTGCGCCGGGCGACGTGGCTGCGGCCGAAGTCGACGATCGCGCCGCCGCCGCCGAAGCCTTCTTCCGACACGTACGCCTTCGACGGGCGTGAGATTCACTTCGACACGCTGGAGTTGATTGCGCCCGGCCGCACGACGCGCCTGACACTGATGGAGGCCGACCTGCTGCGGCACTTCACCGAACGCGAAGGACAGATCGTCTCGCGCAAGGAGATCCTGGAGCAGGTGTGGCGGCTGCATGAGGATACCGATACGCGGGCGATCGACAACTTTATCGTGCGGCTGCGGCGCTATATCGAAGACGACCCCTCCGACCCGCAGCACCTGGTGACGGTGCGGGGTGTGGGGTATCGATTCCTTGCGGAGCCGTAGGAGAAGCAAGAGCAAGTGCGCCCTGATCGCGGGCGGCGACCACTTCGTGGGGTAATGGGCTTCGCGTAGCCACGCGAAGCCCATTACCCCACGAAGTGGCGCCCGTCCGGCGTTAGGACGCGGTTGCTGTTGCCTTTACCGGGTGACCGCCTGCCAGCAGAACTGCAGGCCGATGACGGTGAGCCAGAGCGAGAGGGCGAAGCGGAGTTTGCGGTTGGGGATCCTGGGAGCGGCGCCTGAGCCGACGAGACCTCCGACGACTCCACCGATGGCCATCTTGACGAGCAACGGTCCGGCATAGCCTGCGGCACCGCCGAGCAGGTGGACGCCGCTGCCGACGAGCGCGATGGCGAGGCCGAAGGCGAGGTCGGTGCCGACAACCTGCGATGCGGTGAGATTGGTCATGCTGAGCAGGGTGACGGTGCCGAGCGCGCCCGCGCCCGAGGACGAGAAGCCTACCTCGGCGCCGATGGGGAACATGATCAAGCCGAGCCACTTCGAGCGGTCGTTGCTGGGCCGGGTGACGCCTGCGGGCCGGAAGTGACGGTAGAGGTGCCAGCCGGAGGTGAACAGGATGATCGACCCAAGCGCGAAGTAGAGGACCGAACGCGGCCCATGCTGCGCGACGTGCTTGAAGGCGACCGAGCCGAGGATGACACCGGGCAGGCCGCCGAGCAGCATGAAGCCGAGCACGCGCCAGTTGACCTGGCGGCGGACAACCTGGACGGGCACGACGATGAGCTTGACGATTGCCGAGTAAGCGAGCGCGGTGCTGACGGCGATCTCGAGCGGCACGTGCAGGAACAGGATCAGCAGCGGCGCGGTGATGACCCCGGCGCCGACGCCGGTGAGCGCGATCACGACGGCGATGAGAAAGCCTATGACGAAATCCATGTTGCTCAACTTTCGAAGGCGTAGTGCTCAGCCCTGCAGGTGAATGCCGCATTCCTGTTTGCGTCCGGCCCAGCGTCCGGAGCGGGGATCGTTCGGATCGGTTGGGATGCTGGTGCATGGCTCGCAGCCGATGCTGGTGTAGCCGCGTTCGTAGAGCTCGAGCATGGGGATGTTGTGCTGCTGCGAGTAGACCCATACGTCTTTGGCGTTCCACTCGGTAAGCGGCGAGATCTTGCGAATGACGGTGCCGGTGGGCAGCTTGAAGTCGTCGACTTCGCGCAGGGCGGCGCGGCTTTTTGCCTGCTCGCGGCGCAGGCCGGTGAACCAGAGGGAGTAGTTTTCGAGCGATGCGAAGAGCGGCTTGACCTTGCGCAGACCGCAGCACTTCGCGGGGTCGGTCTGGTTGAGGATGCCGAAGAGTGCTTCCTGTTCGGCGACGGTCTGCTCGGGCTCGAGCGAGACCAGGTTGAGGCTCCACTCCTTCGCCATGCGTTCGCGGTACTCGTAGACTTCTTTGAAGTGATAGCCGGTATCGAGGAAGACAACGGGGACGTTGGGGAGCGTGCGGCGAACGATGTCGAGGACGATCATATCCTCGGCCTGGAAGCTGTTGGTGACGACGATGTCGCCGGTGGCGGTCGCGAGTTCGAGCGCGATGAGGTCTTCGGCTTCCTTGATCTTCTGCTCGGTGGTGAGCGGGGGGCCGAGCGGCGCGTTGGGTGTCAGGGGTGCGATGTGCAGGTCGTCGGTCATGCGGGTCTTCCCTTCAGCAGGCTGAGGCTGAGTTCGTCAACGCCTGCATACTGTGCTGCGTCGAGTGATTCGACATCGCCGGTCGCGCCTTCGACGAGGACGATGAGGCCGAGTGCGAGCAGGCCGCGGAGGGTCTTCTCCGCGGTGACACGGGTGCGGACGACACCGGCTCCGGCGTCGAGCAGCGACTGTTCGAGTTGAGGGATCCAGGCGGCGTGGGCGGCGTCGAAGCGCACCACTGCGGCCTCGTGATGGACGGCTGCTTCACCCGAGGCGAGGCCGCGGCGGATCATGCCGGCGGCGAGCGTGGCATTGGTCTGCGGGTCGATGAGGATGAAGGCGCCGGAGGCGCGGTTGTCGGTGTAGGGATCGAAAAAGAGTGTGCGGGTGAGTTCGATCTCGCCGACGCCGATTTCGTTCATGGCGAGCGAATTGACCGCTTCTTCGGCGAGCGACGAGATGTTGGTGCGGTAGAGCACGCGCGTGACCTGCGCGGGCAGGGTCTGCGAGCCGTGCTTGATGAGCAGAGGGCGATGGGTTTCGAGGCGGTTGGCGTCGAACCAGACTAGGGTCGCTTCGAGCGATGTAGCGGATTGAGGAAGACGTGCGGGCTCGGCGATGAGATCGCCGCGGCTGATGTCGAGTTCGTCGGCGAGGGTGATGGCGACTGAAAGGGGTGCGCTGGCCTCGTCGAGGTCACCGTCGAAGGTGGTGATGGCGGTGACGCGGCTGGAGCGTCCCGACGGCAGCGCGGTGATGGGGTCACCCTTGCGGATGGTGCCGGCGGAGAGTTGCCCGGCGAAGCCGCGGTAGTGCTGGTCGGGGCGGAGGACGCGCTGGATGGGCATTCGCAGCGGACGTTCGGCGGCGTCGCTCCAGACGGGTGCGGATTCGAGATGCTCGAGCAGTGTGGGGCCGGTGTACCAGGGCGTGTTGGCGGAGCGGTCGACGACGTTATCGCCTTCGAGTGCGCTGACCGGGATGGTGACCAGGCTGGCACCGCCGAACTGCGCGACGAGCGCGCGGAAGTCGGCTTCGATGCGGCTGTAGACGTCCCCGGAGAAGCCGACGAGGTCCATCTTGTTGATGGCTGCGACGAGGTGGCGGATGCCGAGCAGCGAGGCGATGTAGGCGTGGCGTCGCGACTGCACGAGGATGCCCTTGCGCGCGTCGATGAGGATGATGGCGAGATCGGCGGTGGAGGCGCCGGTAGCCATATTGCGGGTGTACTGCTCGTGGCCCGGGGTGTCGGCGATGATGAACTTGCGTTTGGCGGTGGAGAAGTAGCGGTAGGCGACGTCGATGGTGATGCCCTGCTCGCGCTCGGCGCGGAGTCCATCGGTGAGCAGCGCGAAGTCGATGGCCGGGCTCGCCGAACCTGACGTTGCCACGGTGCCGGTCACGGCGCGGACCTGGTCCTCGTAGACGTTGCGCGAATCGTAGAGTAGGCGGCCGATGAGCGTGGACTTGCCGTCGTCGACGCTGCCTGCGGTTGAAAAGCGCAGCAGGTCCTTCTCTGCTTCGACGGCGAGAAAGTCTTCGATGGCAAAGTCTGTTTCCTGTTCCATGAGTGCCATCTAGAAGTAGCCCTCACGTTTCTTGATCTCCATGGAGCCGTCCTGGTCGTGGTCGATGACGCGGTTGGCGCGCTCGGAGGAGCGGAAGCTGACGAGCTCGGCGATGATCTTGGGAATGGTGTCGGCCTCCGACCGGATGGCGCCGGTGCAGGGGCTGCAGCCGAGCGAACGCAGGCGTGAGCGGACCCACTGCTCTTCGCCGGGCAGGCTTTTGACAAAGCTTTGCTCGACCGGGATGAGACTGTCGCCGCGGACGATCATGCGGCGTTCCTTCGCGAAGTAAAGCGGCACGATGGGAATGTTTTCGACCAGGATGTAATGCCAGATGTCGAGCTCGGTCCAGTTGGAGAGCGGGAAGACGCGGATACTTTCGCCGGGCGAGATGCGTGCGTTGTAGAGGTTCCAGAGTTCGGGGCGCTGGTTCTTGGGATCCCACTGGCCGGCCTTATCGCGGAAGGAGAAGATGCGTTCCTTGGCGCGGGATTTCTCTTCATCGCGGCGCGCGCCACCGAAGGCTGCGTCGTAGCCATGCTCACGCAGGCCATCGAGAAGCGCGGTGGTCTTGAGCAGGCCGCAGCAGCGCTGGGTGCCGAGGGCGACGGGATTGGCGCCGTCGAGCAGGGCCTGCTCGTTGCGCCAGACCTTGAGGTCGAGACCGAGCTCGCGGGTGAGGTTGTCGCGGAAGGCGATCATCTCGTGGAACTTGTAACCGGTATCGATATGCAGAAGCGGGAACGGGATGGGCGCGGGGTAGAAGGCCTTCTGCGCGAGGCGCAGCATGACGGAAGAGTCCTTGCCGATGGAGTAGAGCATGACCGGCTTCTGGAACTCGGACGCGACCTCGCGGAAGATGTGGATGCTCTCGGCCTCGAGAAGCTTGAGGTGGCTGAGGCGCGCCGGGGCCGGAGGCACAGCATGCGCGGGCGAAGCGGATGGGGCTGCAGACTGCATGATGGGATGACCTCGTGAGTGCGGACTTCCGGGGGCAAAAAAGAAAACCCACTTATCCGATGTCGGAAAGCGGGCGCTTGCTTGTTGACTGTTTCGATTGGCTCAGGAGGCTATCGACAACACTCGCACCCACAACATGCCTTGCAGCAACAGGCGTTGCCGTTGGTGCAACAGGCGTTCTGGATGCGAAGGAACAGCATGCTTCAAGCGTGGATCATGGATGGGCTTTTGTCAACGGGCTGCTTGACTCCGGAGAAGGCTCGGGTTAGGTTTCAAGCAAGCCATGAAGAAGTTTGCCCATCGCGCCTGTTGCCTCTGTCGCTGTTGCTGCGACATGATGGCGCCTGCGCTGGCCTAGTCTCCGTCTCGTCCTGAGACCTTGTAACTCCCCCGCATCCGCACAGCTTTCGTGAGCGCGTCTTTCTGCGCCTGCTGTGGTTTGTTCGCCTATCCGTTCCTCGAGGAGAGTGCCTTGCCTTCCCTGTTCCGTACTGCCCTGCTTCCCTTGTTTGCCGCGGTCACGTTATCTGCCCAGGTGGTGGGCGGATCGATCGGCGGTGTCGTGACCGATGCTTCCGGTGCTGCCGTCTCCGGTGCGCGCGTGGTCATTTTGAATACCGAGACCGGCACCGCAAGGACGCTGACGACGGCGGGAGATGGGCGTTATGCTGCGCCGTCGCTCCCGGTTGGCAGGTATGACGTGAAGGTGACGGGCAGTGGATTTGCCGATCAGCACCGGTCGGGGATCGTGTTGACGGTGGGACAGAGCAACCAGGTGGATGTGGTACTGACGGTGGGCTCGCTTGAACAGAGCGTAGAGGTAGGGGCGGGGTCTTCGACGGTGAATACGTCGACGCAGCAGACCTCGGGGCTGGTGGATGAGCGGCAGGTGAAGGAGCTGCCGCTGAACGGGCGGAGCTACGACCAGTTGATCACGCTGAACCCGGGCACGGTGAACTACACGGGGCAGAGATCGGGTGGGACGGGGACTTCGAACTCGTCCGTGGGAAACATGTTTGCGGTGTCAGGACGGCGGCCGCAGGATAATCTCTTCCTGCTGAACGGCATTGAGTATACGGGCGCTTCGCTGATCAACGTGACGCCGGGCGGAACAAGCGGGCAGCTGCTGGGCGTGGATGCGGTGCGTGAGTTCAACGTGATTTCGGATACGTATTCGGCGGCTTATGGCAAGCGGGATGGGGCGCAGATCTCAATTGTGACGGCTTCGGGTACAAACCGGTTTCATGGCGGGGTGTACGAGTTTGTGCGGAACAGCTTCTTCGACGCGCGGAACTACTTTGACCAGGCGCGGATTCCGGAGTTTCAACGGAACAATTTTGGCGGGAGCCTGGGTGGGCCGGTGAAGCGGGACAAGCTGTTTCTGTTTGGCAACTACGAGGGCTATCGGCAGAATCTGGGAATCTCGGATGTGACGTTTGTGCCGGATGATGCGAGCCGCGCCGCCGCGGCGCCGAGTGTGAAGTCGCTGCTGAACCTGTGGCCGGTGGCGAATGGGCCGGAGCTGTTAGCGAACGGCAAGCCGACAGGGATTGCGCTGGCTTACTCGAGCCCGACGCAGAGGATTCGCGAAGATTTCGGCACGTCGCGGCTCGATGCAAATGTGACGGCAAACGACCTGCTGTTCGCGGTGTACACGGTGGACGATTCGACGGCGCATACGCCGACGGCCAATCCGTTGTCGATCATCGACGAGAGCCTGCGGGAGCAGGTGGCGAGCGTGCAGGAGCAGCATGTGTTTTCGCCGCGTCTGCTCAACACGGCGCGCTTTGGCTTCTCGCGGGCGAGCTTCTTCTTTGCGGGGTCGGTGCCGGCGGAGGTTCAGGCACGGACGGCGACGTTTATTCCGGGCAAGCCGACCGGCGCGGTGGTGATCGCGGGGTCGACGGCCTCGAACGGGTCCTCGCAGATTACCGGCGCGGGTGCGAATGTGGGCTCGAACAACGCCATCACGCGCAACCTATTTACCTTTGACGATCACATCTTCTACACGGCTGGCCGGCACCAGATCGAGGCCGGGGTGTGGGTGCAGCGGCTGCAGTCGAACGATAACCTGGCGCAGAACCAGTATGGGCAGGCTTCGTTTGCTTCGCTGGCAAGCTTCCTGGCGGGGTCGATCAAGACGTTCAGCTATGTGCCGAACCCGACGCCGCTCTACTGGCGGACGGTGTTCGCGAGTGCTTATCTCGAAGACACTTTTCATGTGACGCCGCGGCTCGAGGTGCGGGCCGGGTTCCGGTCGGAGTCGACGACTGGTTGGTCCGAGGCGCAGGGCCGGGCGGGCGCCTACCAGACGGTTGATGGGGTTTTGCAAACGACGCCTCTGGTCGGAAGTGATGCGCTCACGGACAATCGGGCGGCCTTCCTTCCGGAGCCTCGACTGGGGCTGGCGTGGAATGTGTTCGGCGACAACAGGACGAGCGTACGCGCGGGCGTTGGGCTGCATCACTCGCTGCTCGATGCGCTGGACTATCGTCTGGACCAGAGTGCGCCGTTCAACACGACACTGGCGTACTCAACCGGCAGCACGGTGGCGAATCCGGTGGCCGGCGTGGCGAGTGTTTCGCCCTCGACGGTCGATCCACACATGGCGACGCCTGCGCTGATCAGCTTTTCGCTGAAGGTGGAACAGCAGATCGCGCCGTCGACTTCCCTGACGGTCGGGTACGCCGGGTCGCGGAGCTACCACCAGATTCTTTCAGGTGACCTGAATGAGCCGGCATTTGTACAGGAGAATGGGCGCATCTACTACCCGACGATTGTGAGGGCAAACCCTGCGCTCGCGAACAGCACGTCGTGGTGGTCGGGTGGGTCGGGCAACTACAACGCGCTCGAGGTGGACCTGCGGCACGACCTGTCGCATGGGCTGGCGCTGCGGGCGAACTACACGTGGTCGAAGAATCTTGATGATGGGTCGGCGTGGAATACGTCGGTGTCGTCGAACACGCCGGCGTTTGTGTCGGTGCCCTCGCTGCCGCACCTGGATTACGGCCCGGCGGCAACCGACGTTGCGAGCCTCGCGGCGATCAATGCGACCTACGACCTGCCTTTCGGACCGGGCAAGCAGTTCCTGGGTGTGTCGGGTGCATGGGCTGGTCGGATTGTGGGAGGCTGGCAGCTTTCGTCGATCGCAAACCTGCAGACAGGCTTTCCGTTTTCGCCGCAGCTTGGCTATAACCCGACCGGGTCGGGAGACACGCGGAACCCGATTCGTCCGGATGCCAACGGGACGTTTACGGGAGAACTGTACACCAGGGGATCCACCGCAACGCGGGCTGCGAGCTACTTCAATCCTGCGGCGTTTGCGGCACCGGCCTTCGGCACGGTGGGTAATCTGAAACGCGACACGCTGCGCGGGCCGGGCTATGCCAACTGGGATCTGTCGCTGCTGAAGTCGACGCAGATCTCGGAGGCGGCGCGGGTGCAGTTCCGGGCGGAGTTCTTCAATCTGCTGAATCATACGAATCTTTCGCTGCCGAACGAGGTGGTGTACGGCAGTGGGCCAACGCAGGGGACTGCCGCCACACGAAGCACGGCGGCGGTCGTGTCGCCGACGGCGGGTGTCATCACGTCTACCGCGAACACTTCGCGGCAGATACAGCTGGGGGCGAAGATCATTTTCTAATCTGGCGAGTGCGGGGCGAGACGACAGTGGCGACGTTGTTCTAAGCTGTCGAAGTCACCATCCCTTGTTGTGAACAGGACCGAATGCCGACATCCAGGCGAAAGTTTCTCCAGACTTCGATTGTGGCCAGCACGGCCGCATCGCTTCCCTCCCTCCCGCTGTTTGGCCAGACGCATCATCCGCTGCATGCCACCTCGACCTCTTCGCGAGGGGAGACTGCGGGGCCGGAGTTTACGCGTGGAATCGGCGAATATCCGGGCGCTTCGACGGAGTTCTTCGGGCCGGGGTTTGCCATCGACAGCACGACGTATCGCAACCTGGCGCTGCGGCGGCCGGCGACGCACTCGAGCGCGTATGACTACAACCTGACGGCGCAGCTGGTGACGGACGGCATCAAGCACACGACGTTGCCGCGCTGGGTGAGCTGCACGACGAGCGCGCTCGGGACGCTGCCCAAGCCGGATCGCGAGACGCTGCTTGACCACTGGGAGGCGAATGCGATCGAGTTCAAGGGCGGCTACGGGACGGCGGAGCTGCACCTGGGCGGCGGGACGGAGGTGCCGGAGATCGACCGTCTGCGCGTCTTCGTGGTGACGCCGGACAAGGTGGCGGCAGACCAGGTTTCGATAACGATCAATACCTCGGAAGATGGCGCGAACTGGACGCCGGTAGCAAATCTGAATGGGCTGACACCGATCGACGGCAGCATCCTGTATCCGCCAGACCTGGTGAAGAAGAACCGAATCTTCTACCCGAGCTTCGCGCTGAAGACACCGGTCCGCAGCCGGTTTTACCAGGTGGAGGTGAAACTGGGGGGCGTGGCGCTGATGGATACGAGCACCGTCTTCCGGCTGGGACAGGTGGAGTTCTATCGCGGCGATCAGCGGGAGGAGATGGGCGGCCCTTACAGCTTTACCAGTGCATGGATGTCCGCGGGACTGGGCGAGGAGTGGGTGGCGGTCGACCTGGGGGCGCCGTGCGTCTTCGACCGGGTAAAGCTCTCGTGGATTGCACGGGCGGCCGAGGGCAGCATCCAGACCTCGAATGACGGCGTGACGTGGAAGGCGTTGAAGGCGCTGCCGGCGACGACCGCGCAGACGGATGACCTGGCGATTGCGCCGCCGGCACATGCACGCTACGTGCGGGTGCACATGACGCGGCCGACTTCGCCCGAGGGGTACATCCTTTCGGAGCTCGAAGTCTTCGGACGCGGTGGGCCGGTGGCGAAAGGTGCCGCCACGCCGCTCGCTGATTCGGATGGGCGCCTTGATCTTGCGGGCGGGGGATGGAAGCTCGAACGGGACAGCGAGGTCCATGCGCCGGGAGTTGCCCTGTCGGCGGCGGGCTTCAACGACGGGACGTGGCTGCCGGCGACGGTGCCGGGGACGATCCTGGCGTCGTATCTGAATGCGGGGGCAATTCCTGATCCGAACTTCGGGCAGAACCAGCTGTATGTGTCGGACTCGTTCTTTTATGCCGACTTCTGGTATCGGCGAACCTTCGCGGCGCCCGTGGTGGCGAAGGGCAAGCTGCAGTGGCTGCAGTTCGATGGGATCAACTGGAAGGCTGAGGTGTTCCTGAACGGCGAGTCGCTGGGGCATATCCTTGGCGGCTTTATGCGGGCGAAGTTCGATGTGACGGACAAGCTGAAGCCGGGCGCCGACAATGTGCTGGCGGTGCGGGTGCTGAAGAACGACACGCCGGGCAGTTGCAAGCAGAAGACGTATGAGTCGCCGGGGCCGAACGGCGGGGCACCGGGTGCGGACAATCCGACCATGCATGCGTCCATCGGGTGGGATTGGATCCCGACGATCCGCGGACGAAACACCGGCATCTGGGGGGATGTATTCCTCAGCACAACGGGGGCGGTCTCGGTCGAAGACCCGCTGGTGACCTCGGTCGTTCCGGATGCTTCGCGGGCGGAGGTCACGGTCTCGGTCAATCTGGTGAATCACCGGGCGGAAGAGATAAGCGGGACGCTGCGCGGCAGGCTGGGTCAGAATCACTTCGAGCAGAAGGTGAAGCTGGCGGCTTCGGCGAAGCAGCAGGTTGCGTTTGCGCCGATTCAGCTGACAAATCCGGAACTGTGGTGGCCGGTTGGGTATGGCGAGGCGAAGCTGCACGATGCGGAGATCAGCTTCGAGCTGGGTGGCGGCGAGGTTTCGGACCGGAAGGCGTTCAAGGCGGGCATCCGGCAGATGACGGCGACCGATGCGGATGGCAATCTGCGCCTGTTCATCAATGGGCGGCGATTTATTGCGCGAGGCGGCAACTGGGGTTTTGCGGAATCGATGCTGCGCTACCGGGCGCGTGAATACGACGCAAGCATTCGCTATCACCGCGAGATGAACTTCACGATGATCCGCAACTGGGTGGGCCAGGTGCCGGATATGGCATTCTATGAAGCCTGCGATCGTCATGGGGTCGTGGTGTGGCAGGACTTCTGGCTGGCGAATCCGTGGGACGGCCCGGTGCCGAATGACGACGCGATGTTCCTGGCAAATGCGCGGGATGTGGTGGCGAAGATCCGCTCACACGCCTCGGTCGGGCTCTACTGCGGACGCAACGAGGGCTTCCCTCCCCCGGCGCTTGAGAAGGGCATCCGCGAGCTGCTGGCGGAACTGCATCCCGGGATTCACTACATCGGGAGCTCGGCGGATGATGTCGTCAGCGGACATGGGCCGTATCGTGCGCTGCCGTCGAATACCTACTTCAAGCATGCAGACAAGCAGTTCCACTCGGAGATCGGGATGCCGTGTATCCCGTCCATCGAGAGCGTGAAGCTGATGATGCCTGAGGCCTCGGTGTGGCCGCAGGGCCTGGACTGGGGCTTGCATGATTTCTCGCAGAGCGGCGCACAGGGGGCGATCACCTTCAACGCGAGCATCGCCAACGAGTATGGTGGCGCGCATACGGCGGAGGAGTGGATCTCGCTCGCGCAGTTTGTGAACTACGAAGGGTACCGGGCGATCTTCGAGGCGGGCGGCAAGGACCGGATGGGGATCCTGCTGTGGATGTCTCACCCGTGCTGGCCGTCGTTCGTGTGGCAGACGTATGACTTTTACCTGGAGCCGACGGCGGCCTATTTCGCATGCAGGAAGGCTTCGGAGCCGTTGCACATCCAGTGGAACCGGCTGACAGGGTTCATCGAGGTGGTGAACCTGAGCGCCGGAAACCAGACGGGGCTCTCGGCGAAGCTCGAGATTCTGAACCTCGACGGGAGCACCAAGGGGGGACGCACGGCGACGCTCGACAGCGCGGAGGACAGCGTCAATCCTCTCTTCAAGGTGGAGTATCCGGCGGGGCTGACGGCGGTGCACTTTCTCCGGTTGACCCTGAGTCAGGGTGCAAAGGTGGTGTCGACGAACCTGTATTATCGGGGGCTCGAAGAGGGCAACTACCGCGCGGTGCGGGACCTTGCAAAGGCAAAGGTGGTGTCCGGTACGACGATGGCACGGCAGGGCGATGTCTGGAAGCTGACGACGGAGCTGCACAACACGAGCGCGACGCCGGCGCTGATGGTACGGCTCAAAGCAGTGCGGAAGGTGGCGGGGGATCGGATTCTGCCGGTCATCTACGAGGACAACTACTTCAACCTGATGCCGGGTGAATCGCGGACGATCAGGACGGAACTGAACCACGCCGACACGCGCGGGCAGTCTCCGCAGATGATGGTGAGCGGCTTCAATCTGTAAAACGGGACGCCGTGGTTCCGTGACGGGAACCACGGGAGTTCCAGCCAAAAACATATCGAAAGGGTCATTTCGCGGGGGGGCCGGCAGCGGTATGCTCGGCGCATGCGGATTCTTCTCGCCTTCGTTTTTGTCTCCACGCTGGCCTATGCGCAGGCCCCGGTGGGCCCGAACCCTGAACCGGGCGCGGTTGCGGAAGCGCGTGCCGCGGTGGCGCAACATCCGAAGCAGTCGTCGGCGCACGAGAGCCTGGGCCTGGCGCTGGCGGCACACGGCGATCTGAAGGCGGCGATCGAGGAGTTTGCGATCGCGTTGCCGCATGCGGATGCAAAGGAACGGCCGCGGGTCCTGCTGGCACTCGGCACGGCTTACTTTCAGTTGCAGGATTTTGCGGCAGCCAAGGGTCCCCTCCAAGCGGTCCTCGAAAAGCAGACGCGCAAGATGCAGCCGGAGCAGGTTCAGGCGTTGACGTTACTGGCCCAATGCGATCTGAAGTTGAACGACGCGGAGGGCGCACTGGCGGTCATGATTCCGCACGCATCCCTTGCCGAACAGGATATGGCGTTCGGACGGACCCTGGGGCTTGCCCTGGTACGGACGGGTAAGCGGCACGACGGAGCGCAGATGCTGCACCGGGTAGCCGAGCTGACGAACGATGCCGATCTGTACCTTGTCGCCGGCGAGGCTTCGTTTGAGAACGCCGAGTATGACCAGGCGCGGCGAGACCTCGAGACGGCAACGCATCTGAACCCGCAGGTGCAGGGCGTAATGACGCTGCTCGGCATGGCGCGGTTCGCATCGGCAGACCGGTTTGCGGCTGAAGCGAGCCTGCGCGACGCTGTCCGCATGGAGCCGAGTGCGTATCTGCCTGAGTTTTATCTGGGCGTGGTGCGGCTGCAGCAGGGTGACGAAACTCGGGCGCGAGAGTGTTTCGCGAAGAGCCGCATCGCGGCAAGCCAGGCACCCCCTGCCCTAACAGAGGCGGAGATCGTGCCGAGCGCCGCGGCTCAGCTCGAGCCGGCGATCCAGGAGTTGCGCCGACTGGCGGACGATCGCGCGAATGCGGGCGAGGGCCGAGCGGCGGAAGCCCACGTGCAGCTTGCCGCTGTCTACGCGCGGCTTGGCAGGACCAGCGAGGCTGCAGCGGAACAGCAGCTTGCGGCTGAGGTGCGCTTCTAGGAAGCACGACCTCGGCCGATTGGCTGGTGGGTTGCCGGGCGGCCCTGTGGTAACTTTCCTCATGGCTCCGAAACCTTCTCCCTTGAAACAGCGCAGAGCTGACGAGGAAGACGCTCGCCTGATGAAGGAGATCATCGCCTTCACGGCGCGCACCCTGGCGACCAAGTCTCCGGTGCCGTTTGGAGCGCTGATCGTCGATACGAAGACCGGCCGGCGGCTGGTGCGTGCGGTCAACTCGGTACGCAAACAGAACGATCCCAGCCTCCATGCGGAACTGCGCGCGGTTGGCCTCGCGACACGCAAGCTGAAGAAGACCTCATTGCAGGGCTACACCCTTTACACGACCTGCGAGCCCTGCCCGATGTGCATGGCGAACGCGCTCTGGGCAGGGTTTGACCGCGTGGTGTACGGCGCCAAGATTCGCGATGCGGCCAAACATTGCCGGCAGATCCATGTGAGTGCGCGAGAGATCAACCGCCGAAGCGACATGCCGCTGATCGTCGACGGGCCGGTCCTGCGCGAAGAGGCTTACGCGCTGTTCACCCATCCCAATATGCTGAAAGTCTTCGCAACCTGGAACGGCAAGGCTGATAAGCCTTCGAGGAGAGGCGCATGATGCTTCCGTCACGACTTGGGTGGGGTGCATGACGCCGGACGATCTGACTGTCTTGGGGGAGTGTCTCGCGTCTCCCACGGGCTTGATCACGCTGCCGCAGACGGTGCGGCGCCTGTCGCGCGACTTCTACTGGTATTCGCCTGTGCTGAAGGCTTTGCTGGACGATAAGGTCGCAGAGGCGGTGGTGCAGCCGCAGTCGACGGAAGAGGTCGTGAGCATCCTGACGGTCTGTCATGCACGGCGCATCCCGGTCACCGCACGTGGCGCGGGTACGGGCAACTATGGGCAGGCTATCCCGCTCGCGGGCGGCATCGTGCTGGACCTTTCACTCATGGATTTTATCCATGACATCACAGCAGAAGGTGTCGCGATCGTGAGCCCGGGCACACGCCTCGGAGTGCTCGAGACGGCAGCACGTGAGAAGGGCTGGGAGCTGCGGTGCTATCCCTCGACGGTTGCGAAGGCCACGGTGGGAGGTTTTCTCGGGGGTGGCTCGGGCGGCATCGGCTCGGTGTCCCACGGCGGCTTGCGGGACTTCAACACCGTACGGGCGATTGAGGTCGTCACCATGGAGGGTACGCCGCGGGTCGTGATGCACGAAGGCGATGCGATTCACGAGGTGATCCATTCCTGGGGGACGAACGGCATCATCACGAAGATCTGGCTGGCGTTGACGCCGGCGGTCGACTGGGCGCAATGCGTGCTGGCGTTCCACACCTTCGATGAAGCGTTCACCTTCGCCGAGATGATCGCGACGGATGAGCAATGGATCAAGCGCCTCGTCACGGTCTTCGAGGCTCCGGTATCGGGATCGTTCACGCCGATCGCGGCTTACTTGAAGCCTGGGAAGGCGACCTTGTTCCTGATGATCGCGAGCGCGCAGCTTGATGTCGTGGTGGAGGCTGCGACCGAACGTGGCGCGGAGGTGACGCTGGCGGCGGCTTACAGTGGACTCCGCACGCAGCCGCTCCTGTCGGACTACACCTGGAATCACACGACGCTCTGGTTCATGAAGCTGCGGCCGGAGTTCACGTATCTGCAATGCCTCTTCTCGGCAACAGCGGCGCGAACGCAATTTGCGCAGCTGAAGAACAGGTACGGCGAAGATTTCCTGCTACACCTGGAGTTCATGAAGCAGGGCTCGGGGGTGGTCGCGCCGGGTTCGATTCCCCTGGTGAAGTTTACGGACGAGGAAACGCTCAACGGCATGATCGAGTTCTGCCGGTCAATCGGGGTGAGTGTAGCCAACCCGCATTCGAACCACGTGGAGGGTGGCGGACGCTATCGCGACGACAATGTGCAGCTGCTGACCAAGTACAGGTACGATCCACTGGGACTCCTGAACCCCGGAAAGATGGCGACCTTCGTGACGCCGACTGCCGAAGCGCCTTGATCGATTTCGCCTGATCTCGTAGGCTGCGAAGAAACATGCAGTACCGGTCGCCCCCCGTCTCAGATCGCTTCAAGCCCTGGCCGGGCCCTTGCACTGATTAACGCTCGTGGAGAAGGAACGACGATGCATACCTGGATCCCCGCTCACCGACAGCTCGCGTATCTGACCTGGAAGCAGGTCGAGGCCCTGGACAAACAGAAGACGCTGCTCATTCTGCCCACCGCCGCGATCGAGCAGCACGGTCATCATCTGCCGTTGGCGACGGACACCCTGATCAACAACCTGCTGCTGGGCCAGGCGCTGAAACAGATGCCGAAAGAAGCTCCGGTGTACGTTCTGCCGGCGGTCTGCTACGGCAAATCGAACGAGCATCTCGGCTTTCCGGGGACCATGTCGATGTCCGCGGCTACCTTCATGGCGGTTCTGCGCGACCTGGGAGCAAGCGTGAAGGCGTCGGGCTTTCAGAAGCTGGCGCTGTACAACACGCATGGTGGAAATGCGGCGCTCGATGATGTGATGGCGAGGGACCTGCGGGCCGAGTTTGGACTGCGCACCTTCTACCTGTCGGGTTCCGGCGGCGCGAAGTTTCCAGAGATCTCCGCGCAGGAGCGGGCTTACGGCTTTCATGCCAATGAGTGGGAGACGGCGGTCCTGCTCGCAGCCACGCCGGAACTGGTCCATACCGACCTGTACACGTCGAATTACATTGCCGATATCGAAAAGCCTGCAACCTTGCTGCCGGAGTTTGCCCCGGCAACCTTTTCGTGGCTGACACGCGACATTGCGCCTTCCGGCGTGATGGGCGATCCGCGGCCGGCGACGGCACAGAACGGCGCCAAGTGGATTGAAGCCTCGGCCATCAAGATCGCCGAAGCCTTGACAGCGATGCTCGAATTCAAAGAGTTCGGCGAGGGGTAGTTCGTTCTCGTTCCGTTCGCCCGCGGTTTACTAAAGTTTGAGGGACCTGGCCTTTGACCATGATCGATTGCGGAAGCGGCGTCACCCTCGAGCGAGGCGTTTCGCTGCGCATGCGGGATGGGGTCGAGTTGATCTCCGACCACTACTACCCGGGTGATCACGGGCCTCGTCCGACGCTGCTGATGCGGCAGCCCTACGGGCGGGATATCGCTTCGACCGTCGTCTATGCGCACCCGGCATGGTTTGCACGGCAAGGCTACAACGTGGTGATCCAGGATGTGCGCGGGCGTGGCGATTCCGGCGGAGCCTTTTATCCATTTCGCCACGAAGCGCAGGATGGATTTGACACCATTGCTCTGTTGCGCGAGCGCCCGGAGTGCAATGGGACGCTGGGGATGTACGGCTTCTCGTACCAGGGAATGACGCAGTGGCTCGCCGCGGCCGAGCAGCCGGAGGGTCTGCGGTGCATCGCTCCGGCACAGACGGCCCATGACCTGTACCGCGGCTGGTTCTACCAGAACGGCGCGCTGCGCCTGGCGTCAACGCTGGGCTGGGGCCTGCAGATGCTGAAGGCCGACGCACGCAGGCTGAAGCTGCACGAGGCGAGCGCGAAGCTTGAGAAGGCGTGGCAGAACCTGCCGGCGCAATTTCTCGAAACGCCGTACGGGCGTCATCCCGCGCTTGCTTCCGAGGGCCTGCCAGGCTACGTCACAGACTGGCTCGAGCATGACGGCCCTGACGAATATTGGACTGCGATGGACCTCAGCCAGACGATGCACAGAGTCTCGGTTCCGGCGCTGCACCTGTCGGGCTGGTACGACTCGTATCTGTCAGGGTCTATTCAAGGCTTCGTGGCAGCGTGTGCGGATGCCGCGCCGGAGGTTCGCGAACAGCAGTACCTGGTCGCGGGTCCATGGCAGCATATCCCGTGGGGCGACCGGATCGGATCGCACAGCTTTGGCGCAACGGCTCATCTCGATACCGATGCTTTGCTCCTGCGGTGGTTCAACCACTGGTTGAAGGGTTCGAGAGAATTCGCAAGCGAACCGAAGGTTCGGCACTTTGCTTTAAACGAAAACGAGTGGCACAGCGCGGCCTCGTTGCCGCGTGGACCCTCGGGTAGCTGCCTGTCGCTTTACCTCCACTCAGACGGCCGCGCGAACTCTTCGCGCGGCGACGGAGGATTGACCATGGAGAAGCCAACCGCCGAGGAGCCTGGGGATGTGCTGAGCTATGACCCCGAGGTCCCATTGCCCGGACCGGGCGGCTTTTCGAATGCGCCGGGGCCTCTGAGCCAGACGATGCTCGAGCTTGGCAACAACGTGCTTGTCTACACCTCGTCGCCGATGGGTCAACGCACGCAGGTGTTCGGGATTCCGACCGTCGAAATCTGGGCGAGCACGTCGGCGGAGTTCGCCGACCTGACGGCGAAGCTCGTGCTGCTGAAGGCATCGGGAGAGACGTTGTTTCTTTCGATCGGCATCCTGCGGAGTCATCACGTGGCCGACGCCGCAAACTGCTTCTCCTTCGAGCTCGACGCAACATCGGTCGTCTTCGGGCCGGCCGATCGTGTCCGGTTGGAGGTGGCGAGCTCGGCCTATCCCCTGTTCGACCGCAATCCTTCAACCGCCATACCGCCCCGGCTGGCGTCGCCCTGGAACTGGCAGCGCAGCACGCAGACGGTGCTGCATTCCGGCCGCTTTCCTTCCTTGCTCCACCTGCCCCTGGCGGACGGCCAGGGATGAAGATCCCGTCGGTCAGTCTCGAGGGTGTGAGCAAGCGCTACGGAGCGGGCCCACCCATCATCGAAGACCTCTCGATGACGATCCCGGCGGGGGAGTTCGTCTCAATCATCGGCCCCTCCGGGTGCGGCAAGTCTACCGTGCTCAAGCTCGTTGCCGGCCTGCTGCCGGTGAGCGCAGGAACCGTCGCGGTCGACGGGATGACGCCGGTCAATGCGCGCGAGACCATGTCATTCATCTTCCAGGATGCAACGCTGCTGCCCTGGCGTACAGTTCGCGCAAATATCGCACTGGGGCTCGAACTGGAGCACGTCCCGCGAGACCGGCGTACCGCCATGGTCGACGAGCAGCTTGCGTTGGTGGGCCTGACGGAGGTCGCCGAGTCCTATCCCCGGCAGCTGTCCGGGGGCATGAAGATGCGGGTCTCGATCGCTCGCGCGCTCGCCTCCCGTCCCCGCGTTCTGCTGCTCGACGAACCGTTCGCGGCGTTGGACGAAATGACTCGGGATCGCCTCAACGAGCAGCTGCTTCGCCTGCGCGAGGAGCAGCAGTGGACCGTGCTCTTTGTCACGCATTCGGTTGCCGAAGCAGTGTTCCTTTCGGACCGTATCCTCGTGCTCGCCCCGCATCCGGGGCGAATCGCCCATGATCTTCCGGTCTCGTTTGAGCAACCGCGTAACGGCAAAACACGCGGTTCGGCGGCGTTCGACAGACAAGTGGCCGAGGTTTCGCGGATCCTGCGGCAGGTGGAGAATCGCCCATGAAGAAACACCTGGTCACCCTCGCGACTGGTCTGGGCATCTTCGTGGGCCTGCTGCTGGTATGGGTCGGCGTCATACGGCTGTTCGCGATCAAACCCTTTCTGTTGCCGACGCCCCAGGCGGTGGCGAGCGCGGCGCTCGAGCGGCTGCCGAGCCTGCTCACCTCGCTGTCGATCACCGCCGAAGCTGCGGCCGGCGGGCTGGCTGCAGCAATTGTGGCCGGCGTTCTGCTGGCCATGGTCTTTGCGCAGTCGGCATGGATCAGGCGGATGTTCTACCCCTACACAATCCTGCTGCAGACGGTGCCGATCGTTGCGGTGGCGCCCCTCATCCTGATGTGGATCGGGCCCGGCATCTTCTCCGTCGGGTTGATCGCCTTCATCATCTGCCTGTCGCCCATCATTGCCAATACGACCCAGGGCTTGATCTCGGTCGAGCGCAACCTCGTCGACCTCTTCACCATGAACAACGCCTCGCGGGCACAGGTGATGCTTCATCTTCGCCTGCCTCATGCGCTTCCCGCATTATTCACCGGCATCCGCATCTCGGCAGGGATCGCGGTGATCGGCGCGATCACCGGTGAGCTCTTTGCCGGGTCGGCGCGGGTCGGCGTCGGCGGTATCGGCTATGCGATCCAGTACGCGGCGTCGCAGCTTGAGACGGATTATCTTTTCGCGCTCGTCGGCGCGGCCACGTTCCTCGGATTCAGCTTCTTTTTCCTGGTGATGTTTCTGGAGTGGTTCTTCCTGCACCAGTGGCATGAGTCGGCACGCAGCGCCGAGGCTGACTGAGCGCTGTTCGCCGCTCGCTGTTCGCCGCTCCCGCTAAGATAAACGGATGCTTCGTCTCGAGACGCCGACCGGCTACTACCTGATCACGCATCCCGATCACGCGCACCTCGCCGGGCAGTTTGCCGAGCGCTGGGGTAACGCGCTGTTTCCTGCACCGCAGCCTCGGGCGTCAGTCCTCCATGGCATCCAGGTGCATGACGATGGCTGGTTATCAAGGGATGCCGCGCCGAGCACCACCCGGGCCGGCAAGCCCGCAGCGTTTTCGCGAGAGCTCGTCGGGAAGTATTCCGCCTTTGAAGAGATCGACCTGGCGCAGTATCTTGCGGTGCGAGAGGCGGCAGTGCGACAGGTGGAACAGGAGGATCAGTACGCTGCCCTGCTGGTTTCGATGCACACCTACAACCTGCTGACCGAACGGGCCGATCGCAGCACGATCTCCCCCGACGACCTGCCGCTGCTCGATGACTTCCTGAACCGACAGCGTCTCCGTCAGACCGCGCTGCATGGGGCCGTCCGGCGCGACTCGCGCTACCGGCCGGAGGAGACGACGACAGAGGCGATCTTCGCGAACTTCCGGCTCCTGCAGGCGTGCGACAACCTCTCGCTGCTGAGCGCCGTCGCGTACGATGAGCCTGCTTCCCTGCTGCATCCCTTCGCAACTGCGGAAGGGACATCAACGATCCAGGTCGAGGCAGTCGCGCCGCGGGACTTTCGTCTGCATCCCTATCCTTTTTCCGCAACCCGCCTCAACTTCACATTGCCGGCGCGGCACGTGATCGGGCACGAGTTTGCATCCTCTGCAGCGCTCAGCAGCGCATTCCACCATGCACCGGTTGAAAGCCTGGAGATCACGCTCAGCGCCTAGGACGGCAGCAGCGAGACGTGGGCCGAGACGATGCGCCAGCCTTCCGGAAAGCGAATCCACATCTGGCTCTGGCGTCCTTTCAACCCGCCTCGTTCGAACTCGAGCGTGACGCTGCCACAATCGGTTCCGAACGTGACGACGTCCATCCGGGTTATGTTCCGGGCAAGATTGGCGGAGGGCCGCGCCTTACGGAAGACATCGATCTCCGCCGCGCCGTAGAGGTTTTCGCCGACGCCGAAGCGCATCGCAAAGGCGGATTGCCAGAACAGTCTGGTCAGCGTCTCAACGTCATTGTTCACCAGCGCCTGCTCATAAACAGGGTAGATCTCTCGCAGCTCACGCTCGGTCGCCGGGTCGTTTATCTGCACGTTGCACCTCCACTGAAGAGTTGACGGCCCGGCAGAATGCTCTTCGCGATACCCGCGCTGACCGTCACCATCGGCCGGTTGACCACCTGGCTGAAGCGCAGCTTCAAGGCAACGCTGCACAGGATATAAGCGTGAACAGGCTCGAAGCCCCAGCGGGAGCAAAGCAGATCGATCATCCGCGAGGTGGCGGTCTGGGCGGCACGGAACGCGTCCTCATCAGATTCGACGACGATCCATTCCGCCCCGCCATTCTCGACATGAGAGGCGGATTCAAGCAGCGGACCGTCCAGGTGCTGACCCTTGTGAAGCTGAAACTGGAGGGTGACATTCGCGGGCATCTCCATCCCGTTGATGCAGACTTCACCATCCCCCTGGGCCGCGTGGGCATCACCGGCTGAGAACAGGGCGCCGGCGTTATAGACGGGAAGATAGAGGGTCGACCCCGCACTCAGTTCACGAACGTCGAGATTGCCCCCAAAGGGTCCGGGCGGACGCGTCCGAAAGCTGCCCGCCGCCGCGGGTGCGACTCCCATTACGCCGCAGAACGGGCGGAGCGGCACGATCGCAGGGCCGAGCGACCGGGTCACATCGTCATCGAGCGACCACTGAAAGAGGCAGGGGTCGGTGAACCGCTGGTCCAGAAATCCGAGACCCGGAATCACGCTGGTCCACGCCCAGCCGAGATGCTGAACGTCCAACACGCGAATCTCGAGCACGTCCCCTTGCTCGGCACCCCGGATCGCAATTGGCCCGGTGAGCGCGTGAATGCGATTGCGATCGATCCTCTGAAAGTCAGCAACGGTCGAGAGTCGTGTTACCTGCCCGCCGCTCGCGTCAAGGCACTCAAGATGGACGGTCTCGCCGGGCTCGATCTCGAGGCGCGCGGGAAGATCCCGGCCCCATACGGAATGTGTCGGCTCTGCTCGAAGTTCCAGCAATTCGTTCCCTCCCGTCGTTCCGCATCACGCCCCGGTGGCGATGCTCACAACCATCTGCAGTTCAACCAGGGCGTTGCGCGGCAGGGCATTCACGCCAAGCGCCGCGCGAACGTGGCGGCCCGCGTCGCCAAAAACAGCGACCAGAAGGTCGGAGGCTCCGTTGATGATCCTGGGCGAATCCTCGAAGGAATCAACCGCATTCACATACCCGTTGACGCTGACAATCTCGCTGATGCGGTCAAGCGTGCCGAGGTACTTTCGGAGTGCGGCAAGCTGGGCCAGCGCACACCATCGAGCAGCGTCGTAGCCCTCCTCGATCGTTCGGTTGCCGCCTGCCTTGCCCGTAATAATACCGTTTTCATCGATCGAGATCACCCCCGACAGGTAGACCAGCGAACCGACGGTCTTGGCGGAGACATAGTTTCCGCCCGCCGCCGAAGGCTCCGGAAGCATCAGTCCAAGTTCGAGCAGCTTCGCCTCAACATTCATGCCAAAATCTACCACGCCGGCTTCGGACGTTGCCCGATCCTGGCCGAAAGGACGCGTCGTCCGCGGGGTCACGATTTGTTGTGGCATTCGGTTGGCTTTCCGCCGACAATGAGCCATGCCCCGGAGGTTGATCGGAACTTTTTTGATTTGCTGCGCCCTGGCAGCGGGCATCGCCGCGTCGGCGCTCGTGCCCGCGCAGCCGGTTCTGCACCGAGCCCGCGCATCCGACTCCGATCTCGAGATCACGGGATTGGTCCGCGGCCTGCCGCCGGGATCATCCGCCTACCTGCGTCGCAGCGATCTGCTCGCGCTTCCGCAGATCAGGGCCACGATCTCGGATGACCTGAATCTGCACGGAACACTGCATGTCTCCGGGGTATCGTTCGAGACGATCGCGAAGGTCGTCGGGGCTTTGCCCGAAGCGGACCTCATCGACGCCCTGTGCACCGATCACTATCGCGCGCACTTCCCCTTCGACTACATCACGAAGCATCAACCGATCCTGATTCTCACAATCGATGGCAAGCCGCTCTCTGCATTTGGCGTCGATTCGCACCAGTACGACGCGGGGCCCTACATGGTGAGCTACCAACACTTCGTCCCCTCGTTCCGGGTGCTGGCGCACGACGACGAACCGCAGATACCGGACAACCTGGTGCGCCTCAACTTCACGACGCAAGCTGACACCTTCACGCCGATCGCGCCTCGCGGCAGCTTCGGTCCAGGCTCGCCCGAGCAGCAGGGCTTCACGATTGCCAGGCAGAACTGCCTGCGTTGCCACTTCCAGGGAGCCGTTGGTGGCACTAAGAGTGGCCGCTCATGGCATTCGCTGGGAGTATGGGCGCGCGAGCAACCTCTGTTTTTCCAGCAGTATGTGAAAAATCCGCAGAGGTTCGAGCCGCACTCTCACATGGCGCCCAACCCGAGTTATGACGAGCCCACCCTCCGCGCGCTGACTGCTTACTTCAAGACTTTTGCGGAGGCACATTGATGGTTCTTCGAGCATCCAAGACCGCGCTTCTCGCCGCTGTTGCGCTGTTCTTCACCCTAGTCGTCTTCAACAACACCACGGACTACGACAGCAACTTCCAGTTCGTTCGCCATGTCCTGATGATGGACTCGACCTTCCCCGGGAACCGCGGAATGTGGCGCGCGCTCAATCCCGCATGGAGTCACACCCTCTTCTACGCCTCCATCATCGCGACCGAGACCGCGATCGCGGTGCTCAGCTGGTTGGGGACGGTCTGCCTGGCACGCGCCGTGCGATCGGCGCCGGCAGACTTTCAACGCGCAAAGCCGATTGGGATCGCCGCCCTGACGCTCGGCTGTCTGCTCTGGTCCGTCGCCTTCCTTTCCATTGGCGGCGAATGGTTCCTCATGTGGCAGTCGAAGACGTGGAACGGACAGGACGCCGCCTTCCGCATGTTCATGGTGTTGTCCGTCACCCTGGTCTACCTCGTCCTGCCGGAGCCCGAGGCCTGATGCTCGACGCGCTGTCACCACTCGAAGAGCTGAGACGAGCTTTGGCACAGGGTGAGACCACTGCCTCGCGCGTGGCAGTCGCCTGCGCCTCCCGGGCCAACGCGAACGCATCGCGGAACACCTATCTGCACTTCGATGCCGTCGACCTCGCCAGACGGGCCGCACAACTACCGCCGGGTCCGCTCTATGGCGTGCCCATCTCCTTGAAAGACTGCTTCGACCTCGCCGGCACGGTCACCACCTGCGGCTCACGCTTCTACGCGCAGCACCGGGGCAACGCAACCACAGACTCCTCCCTGGCCACCCGCTTGCTCGCAGCAGGCGCGCTGATCACAGGCAAGACCCACCTGCACCAGCTCGCTTACGGGATCACCGGCCAGAATGCCGACTTTGGCGATTGCCTCCAGCCGCGGGACCAAACCCTGCTGACCGGCGGTTCCTCAAGCGGTGCGGCGGCAAGTGTCCAGGAGGGCTCGGCCCTCGCCGCGATCGGCACGGATACCGGCGGGTCCATCCGTGTGCCGGCCGCCCTGTGCGGCCTGGTGGGCTACCGCGCCTCGCATGCTCTGGCATTCCAGCACCGGCCCGGCCTTTGGGACGGTGGCGTGCATCTCGCTCCCTCCTTCGACACACCGGGCTTCCTGCTCCGCGACCCGCGCGACGCGGAGCCGATCGCAGCCGCACTCTTTGGCGTCATCCCGATGGAAGGCCCCCATACCGCTCGCATCGGGTTCGTCGACGACGCATTCTTCCCTGACGCGACCGACCAGGTGCTCGAAGGCTACGCGCGATGGCGACAAAAGCTGCTTCCCGCAGAGTCCTTCGACCCCACCTGGTGGCACACCTCCCGAGAGATCTTTGCCGGAATCCAGGCCCATGAGGCAGCTTCGCTTCACGCCGGCCACTTCGATCAATTCGAGCCGTCCATCGCGCAACGACTGCACTGGGGCGCTTCTTTGACCGAGGTCGAGGTAGCAGACCTCCGGGCACGCCACGCATCCTTTCGCGCCAGCATGGCCGAACTCTTCGCAAGCTTCGATCTGCTGATGCTTCCCTGCGCGCCCGTCAGCACCCTGGTTGCGGCGGAAGATCAAAGCGAGACGCGGGCAGCAATCCTGCGCTACACAACCCCCTTCTCGCTGGCCGGTGTCCCCGTCATCACGCTGCCCGGTGAGTTGATCGGCGCGCCACGCGGGACCGGCGTCCAGATTGCCGCCGCCGCGGGGGAAGATGCCATGCTCCTGGCCTTCGCACGGCAGATCGGCGACTCGCTCGCACAGGCCGCGCCGTGAGGCCGATGCTACCCTGCTCCTACGCACCTGCCCCTTCCTCATCCATCCCAGGAGATCTCTCGATGCCGCTGAAGACCTGCCTGTCTGCCGCCCTCTTGCTCTCAGCGTTGTGCGCGACCGGGTGTCGCAGCGAGCCGAAGCCCGATGGCCTCTTCCACGTCGTCTTGCAAACCGACTGGTACCCGCAGCCGGAGATGGGCGGCTTCTACCAGGCGCAACTGCAGGGCCTCTACAAAGCGCAGGGTCTCGATGTCGAAATCGCACCCGGCGGCCCCAACATCGTCGCCGGACAACAGGTCGCGGCAGGCACGGCGCAGTTCGCGATGGGCAGTTCAGACTCCGTCCTGGTCGACAACGCGCGCGGCGTCCCCGAGGTCGCAGTGGGGGCAACCATGCAGCAGGATCCCCAGGCCGTCATGGTTCACGCCGATTCGCCGGTACACTCCTTCGCAGACCTGGACGGCAGGAGCGTCGCCGTCAAGCCCGGGTCCATCTGGTTCCAGTACCTCGTCAAGCGATACGACCTCAGGACCATTCGCGAGACCCCCGCGACCTACTCGGTCGCAAACTTCATTCAGGATCCCCAATACATTCAACAGGCATTCGTGACGTCGGAACCATACTTCGCGCAGAAGGCCGGGGCGCCCGTCCGCACCCTGCTCATCAGCTCGACGGAGTACCAGCCCTACCGCGTCTTCTTCACCTCCAGGCAATTCCTCACCGAGCATCCCGAGGTCGTCGACAAGTTCGTCAAAGCTTCCATCGAAGGCTGGAAGAACTACCTCGCCGACCCATCGATGGTCGACGCCGCACTGGCAAAGCTCAATCCCGCGATGAGCCCCGAGCAGACCAGGTTCTCGATCGAAACCCTGAAGGCAGGCCACTTTGTCGATGGCCCGGGGACCCCGGATTCGCATCTCGGACACTTCACCGATGCGCGCTGGCAGACGACCTACAAGCAGTTGCTCGACCTCAAGGTAATCACTCACCCGGTCGACCTCTCCACCGTCTACACCACGCGCTTCGCGCCGTAGCCCCACGCTTGCGAAGTATGGTCCAATTGGCTATACCCGCTTTTCGCGCCCCTCGGCTTGCGCGTTTTGTCCGCTGTGCCGCCTCTTGGAAACACCCTCGCGAGGCCGCCAGACCAACCAAGGAGGACCCTTGCCTGATCGACCCGATTTTCAGCCCTCGACGCTCGTCATTCACTCCAACCGGAGCTACGAGAATCAATCGAATTCCATCCTGTTCCCCATCCACCAGACCGCGACCTACATTCATGAAAGCGTCGGCGTCACCAAGGGCTACGGCTATTCGCGAGGAGCCAATCCCACCGTCAATGCCTTCGAACAGGCGATCGCCGCAGTCGAAGGAACCGAGCACGCACTCTGCTTTCGCTCAGGCATGGCCGCAATCACCACCCTCTGCATGGCTCTGCTGAAGGCCGGCGACCACGTCCTTCTTTCAAGTGTCATCTACGGCGGCACCACGCGCCTCTTCTACCAGGTCCTCAAGAACTTCGGTATCGAGTACAGCTACGCGGATACCGCCGACGTGGCCGCCACCGCCGAAGCCCTGCGCCCCAACACGCGCATGATCTTCATCGAAACCCCGGCCAACCCGACCATGAAGCTCTCGGACATCACGGCCATCGCCGAACTCGCACACTCCCGCGAAAACATCCTGGTCGCCGTCGACAACACCTTCCTGACACCCCTCTTGCAGAACTGCCTCGCCCTCGGGGCCGACATCTCCATGCTGTCCACCACCAAATACATCGACGGCCACAACGCCACCATCGGCGGCTCGCTCGCCACCCACAATCTCGAGATGACCGAACGCCTGCGCTTCGTACGCAAGATCATCGGGACAATCGCCTCCCCCTTCGACGCATGGCTGGCGCTTCAGGGCATCAAGACCCTTCCGGCGCGGCTTGCCATGCACTGTCAGCATGCCGGGCAGATCGCCCAGTGGCTTGAAGACCACCCACGCGTCGCGAAGGTCTACTATCCCGGCCTGGACTCCTTCCCGCAGAAGGCGCTCGCCCTGAAGCAACAGAAAGCCTTCGGTGGCATGCTCGCCTTTGAACTCGACGCAGGCACCAGCACCTCCCTCCGTTTCATGGAGGCGCTCAAGCTATGCACCTGCGCCGAGAGCCTCGGCAGCGTTGAAACGCTGATTACCAACCCGGCCACCGCCTCGCACTGCGACCTGCCGCCGGACGTACGGGAACGGCTCGGTATCTCCGACCGCCTCATCCGTCTCTCGGTCGGTCTCGAAGCTCCGCAGGACCTCATCGCCGACTTCGAGCAGGCATTTGCGCGGGTCTTCGCAGCAGGTTAGCGCCCGATGCAGCCCGGGCCCCGGAACGCCAGGTGCTAAGCTACGGCAATCCCTGCAGTCGCTTCGAACGCCCTTCTCAAGAGAGGCACCCCTGACCGAATCAAACGATCCGCACGAACTGCCGCGCGTCCTCACCGTGTCTCACGCCACATCGATCGTCGTGGGAATCATCATCGGCAGCGGAATCTTCCTCGTACCGCGCGAGATGATGGCGGCCGTCGGCAGTTCGAGCACCGTCTACATCGTCTGGATCGTCGGCGGCCTGCTCTCGCTCTTCGGCGCGATGACCTATGCCGAAATCGCAGCGGGCCGGCCCCGCTACGGCGGCGAGTATGCCTTCCTCAAGGACGCCTACGGCGATCTTCCCGCATTCCTCTACATGTGGATGCTGCTCACCATTGCAAAGCCGGCTTCGCTCGCGACCGTCGCAGCCGGGCTCATCCGCGTCCTCGGAACCTTTCCCGTCTTTGCCTTCTTCCACCAGGTCGCCTTCCTCCATCTGGAGTGGGGCCAGCTCATGGCCATCGCGCTCACCTGGGCCATTACGGCGCTCAACATTCGCAGCACTCGCGAGTCCGCCAACGTGCAGCTGTCGCTCACCTGGCTCAAGGGCCTGCTGATCGTCGTCATCGCCGCGGTCTGCTTCTTCGGTCCCGGCGGTCACGGCTCCTGGAGCCACTTCGCCACAACCTTTACCGGTGCACGCGGAGGCTTCGCCGGCTTCATGGTCGCGCTCGTCGCCGCACTCTGGGCCTACGACGGATGGAGCGACGTCAGCCAGATGGCCGGTGAGGTCAGGAACCCGCAGCGGAGCCTGCCCATCGCGCTCATCGGCGGCGTTGCCGTCGTCGGCGCGCTCTACATGCTCACCAACGCCGCGATCCAGTACATCCTGCCCGCTACCGCCATCGCAGGCTCGGAGCGGCCGGCAGCCGATGCCTTGCGCCTCGTCGCCGGACGATACGGAGCGACCCTCGTCTCGCTCGGCATGGCGATCAGCATCGGCGCCACCTTCGTCGGCTCCTCCCTGTCTGGCGCGCGCATTCCCTTCGCCGCGGCACGCGACGGCCTCTTCTTCAGGCAACTCGCCCACGTCCACCCCGCCTTCCGAACGCCCTCGAACTCGCTCATCCTGCAGGCCGCCATCACTTCCCTGCTGCTGCTCGCGATCGGCAAATTTCAAGCCCTGTTCTCGCTCGCCATCTTCGCGGAATGGCTCGCCTACGGGCTCACCGCGAGCACCATCTTCGTCTTCCGCAAACGAGACGCCTGCGAAGACCGCCCGTTCAGTGTCCCGGGTTATCCCCTCGTGCCAATCCTCTTTATCCTCGCGGCCACCGGGCTGCTCGTCTTCTCCATCTACGACCAGCCGCGCAACTCACTCGGTGGCGTCGCCGTCATCCTGTGCGGTATCCCAATTCACTTCTGGTACAAACGCTGGAGCGCATCCCGGCCTCACCCCGGATAGGTGCGTGAAGCCATCAGCGCTTCAATCTCACCCACGGAGGCGATCCGGCCCCTGGCGCCGGTTCGTGTGCAGTTCAGCGCCGCCGCCGCACAGGCAAACTCAAGCTGCCTCTGCAGCTTCCACCCCTGGTGCAGACCATAGATAAAGCCGGCATGAAAGATATCCCCCGCCCCGGTCGTGTCGACCACCGGGACGCTGAAGGCCGGGACGCTGTGAAACTGTTCGCCGTCCCACGCCACCACGCCCTCTTCCCCCAGAGTCGCCGCCGTCAGCCTGCATCCGAAGCGTTCACGCATCCCCTGCAGGGCCGCCCGCAGATTGTTGGCTCCCATCAATCTGCAAGGGAAATCCCTGCTCACAACCGCATAATCGACGCACGCCAGCAACGCTTCAATGCCCGGGTACGTCTCGTCCAGATCCGCGATCACCGGGATCCCGGCGGCGCGTGCCCAGCCCGCGGCAACCGTAGCCGCAGCCGTGTCGTATCCGTCGATATGCAAAGCGCCCGCCTGTTCAATCCACTGCCGTTCCAGATCGTCGGGGTGCAGCAGGAGGCTCTCGTCGCGCCGGCAAAGCACCGTCCGCTCGCCGCCCTGGTCCACCAGGATCAACGACTGTGCGCTGGTCCCGCCCGGCACAGTTAGAATCCGCGTCTCGACCCCTGCCCGCGCGAACGCCTCATGGTGCAGCCGGGCGGCATCATCTTCACCCAGCCGGCCCACATACCGCGTGCGCATTCCCCACGCCTGGCAGGCAATCACCGTCGTAGCAACCTGCCCGCCGGGGAGCAGGCCGCCCCCCTGGTACTCCGTCTTCGAACCCCGCAGCGGAAACGTTTCAACCCCGATGACCGTATCGGTCGCGTTCAATCCCACCCCTACCAGGTCCACTTTCAACTGCTGCGCCATCCTCTTACTCTAAACAAGTTGTCATCCTGCAGTCGGCAGCGGCGGGGCTCGAAACACTTAAGTTTCGACTTAAGTATCGACAGGAAAACGGCCAACAGTTAAGCGTGCGCTTAAGTGTTGGCCGCCGGAATCAGGTGTCACAACAGCAAAATATGGTGGGCGGTGAGGGATTCGAACCCCCGACCCTCTCGGTGTAAGCGAGATGCTCTAACCAGCTGAGCTAACCGCCCGGTGCCGCGATGTGGCTTACCCAGTGTAGGCGAGCGGCACTTCTCTGGCAACGATCGAGCCGATGCCGGCAGGTTGACCTGCCGTCCAGCACCCGATAGTATCAAGAAGTTGCGTCTGCGGCTCCCGAGCGGCGACGAAGCATTCAGAGGCACTCACCTGTTCTCTGGGGACGTAGCTCAGTTGGTTAGAGCGCTGCCCTGTCACGGCAGAGGTCGCGGGTTCGAGCCCCGTCGTCCCCGCCACTAAACTACATAGAATGAATGGTTTAGTGGCACAGTGGCAAGCTTAGGACTGCAAAGATACGCTTCGTACGTCACACGTACTTCATAGTGCTCTACAGAAGCGGCATTCGTATCCGTCCACCCCCCCCACCACCCCGGGAATCCTGTACCTGCGTGGCCGGACCTCCGACCCTCAGTGCGCGAACAAATTTGGACATTCACCGTAGGGGTCATTTAGCGCAGCTTTGTGCCTAACCCCCATGAAGTGTTGACGTGTCTTATGCCTGCTTTGGCACCAGATTCGAACTCGTTCATCTACCGGGGTTCCACTTATGTCCTCATGTGGTTCGAATCGCTCTGGGACGTTGATCAAGCAGACCGTTTGTTTCTGCTCGCCACAACCCGTCACAGCCTGCTCACAATCGCCGAGCAGAGGCTCTGGAAGCTCCTAAGCGAGGCGTGGCGAGAGACTGACAGTTGAAAGCTTTTGGCTCGCCTTCGATCACTCACTGGTGGACAAGACGCACCTCAATGGGGAGGACGAATCATGGACACCCCAGAGATCGATGAGAAGGCAAAGCTCTTACAGACGATAAGTGAGCTAACAACCAAGGCGACCACCCGTAAGGATCGGAAAGCAACCTTGGAGACCGAAAACAAGGCGTTGAAGGAAAGTTTCGAAATCGTGCAAGCGTCTTTGCGCGAGATCGAAATCAACGTTCCCGTAAGAACGCTCGCAGCGGCAATCAGCGGTACCCCCAAACTTTTTATGCTAGAAGTTGCCCGGGTCGGATACTCGGTTGAAAAGCTGGACGGGAAGCTCGCCGTCATGAAGGGCGGCAAGGAAGTTGAAGGCGTGGATTTCGCAATCGACGAGGTCACTCAGCTTCTCACCAAGACAGACGACCCGGATGGTCTTCACAAGAACTTTAGATCGCTCATCACGGTGAGTAAGGCTTCGGGCGGTGGTGCCATTGGCCAAAACTCATCCGGGTTTTCGCAGGTTGAAAACAAGCCTACTAAACCGAGCCATTAACCTAAAACGCATTTCGGCTTGAGGTAACCCCGATGGACAAAATGCTTGTAACGATTCCAGAAGCACTCGCAGCAACATCCATTGAAGAAGTAAGTTTTATGAACTGATCTCATCCGGCCTTGTACTGACTCGAAAGATCGGTAAGCGTCGTCTGGTGGATGTTCCTTCCCTCAAAGCATTCATTGCAGAACCGGAAACTAGGAGCCGCTATGCCCAATCCCATCATGACCATTTCGCCGCCACTACTCGGAGTAAACGGGCTTCGCATTGACTCGGCAATCCACTCGACCGTGCTCGGTACGAAGACGATAAAAAATTTTCGTCAAGAACTCTCAAAGGAGGTTGTACCTGCGGATCGACAACGATGAATTCGATCCCACCACCATACCTCTTGGCGAGCGTCTACGAATGCCGTGGTTGCATGTCCTCGCCATCAAGCTCGCTCCCGAGGTTCACGCCGTCATGCCGATCTTCAGTGGCAAGCAATTCTGTTGATCTGATCTTGCCAGTGACGCGGCACTGTCTACCGTTCTAGTTGAGATGTCTCACTGAAAAGGTTATGACGCCGCGGAGTTCGAAGCGTTCATGGATCGTATCGCAACGGAAAATCGCGCCCTTAGAGAGGCAGATGGCAAGGGAAGGCTTGGCGTCCACTAAATGCCCACCCTGCCCTAAGTTCATTTACTCAGGATCAATCTCAGGGAACACGGATTCCTTTATGTCCCGGTCAAGAACGCATCAAAGCGTCCATTCGGCGAAAGATGGACAGAGCATGCACATTTGAACGGCGGCGCAGGTAAGCTGCCCTGGCCGGAAGGATCGGCGATATCTACCGGCATCCTTTGTGATGGACTCGTTGCTGTGGACATTGACGGCGACGATTCTGCGATTGCGATCAAGATCAGAGACATGGCGATTGAAATGTTTGGTCTAGCGCCCATAAGAACGAGGAACAATAGTTCGCGTTGTCTCCTTCTATCCAGAGCGGGACCAAGCCGAGAGCTTTCTCGACTGCATTGCGGCCTTGGACCAGCGTGCCGAAACGGTTAACAGTGTTGGCGTCGGAGGTCTGGAGATGTCCGAGTTGATGAGCATCGTGATGGTTCCAGGCCTCGATCCACTTACTCAGAAACTCATTGGCTGTTGCACGAGATGCAGCTGGGTTGAGTGGCACCTCACCTTTGAGGGCAGAGGAGGCCGCAAGTGCGGTCCCGGTAACGAAAAAAGTGCGGCGGGAAGTCGTAGAAGTTTTCATGCTCGAAGCGTATCGAGCCGGGTCAGTTGGAGCCTAGTACAAACCCGACATGAAGCTGAAGTTTGTCGCGTTCTTACTATCGCGAGCCAGAGGGGCGCTTCTACTCTCTTTCCAGAACGGCGGAAAGGATGAGCGAGCAATGGCAAGTGGAACGGCAATGTTGGGTACTCAGTGCGTTACTCCGACAGCACGCAGACGGCTAGTGGATCATCGCTTCTATACAGGGATGGCCTTTGCGATGGCGGCTGGGGTTTTCGCTGGCTTTATGAAGTCTTACTATGCAAAGACTTACTTCCACAGTCCTGCAATTCCGTTTTGGGTGCATGTTCATGGAGCGGTATTCACCGGATGGATCCTGTTTTACCTGCTTCAGAACCTGCTTGCGATGTATGGACGGATGAAGCTGCATCGCAGCCTAGGTATCGTTGGGGGGCTGCTCGCGACAGGTGTTGTAGTGTTTGGATCCGCGATCGCCCTCCGCCAAGCGCGTCAAGGGCGGTTCTTCCCCTTTCCGGATGGTTATAGTCTCCTGGCAGTCTCGTTCGGCCAGATGGCGCTCTTCGCAATCTTCATCTACTTTGGTTTGCGACTCCGGCGAGAGGCGGAGACGCACAAGCGACTGATCCTTATGGCAACGCAACTGTTCTTCTTCCCTGCGTTCGGCAGACTGCTGCACGGGATAAATCCGCTGACTCTTGGAATTGCATTATGCTTTTATTTTGCCGGCCCTATCTATGACTTGTTGAGCAGAGGTCCCATTCACCGGGCATACCGATGGGGCGTCCCGCTTCTGGTGGCCACTATGCCACCATTCGCCGTGATCGCCTCTCACGTAAATGCCTGGCGCTATGTTGTGGACAAGTGGTTGCTATGAGCTTGAACCGGGGTTCACTCACGCCTGGACGATGGCTCCATTGCGAAGTGGATGAGATGCTCCGGTTCGATCTCCTGCAGCGCAGAGGTTGGGGCCTCTCCCGCGAATTCGCGGAAGTCGCGAATCATATGCATATGATCGTGATACTGGGCGGCATGGGCGATCTGCGTCCAGCTTAAGGAATGCTCTGTTCTGAGGCGAAGGGCGTGACTAAAGCGCGCGATGCGGGCCAGGGTCTTCGGAGACATACCCGCGTAGTCGAGGGATTTTCGCTCAAGCTGGCGAAGACCGACGCCCATCTGTCTGGCTACCTCGGCAACTTTCAGACCTGTCTCTGGTGCCATGAGCTGATGAAGCGCTCTTTGTAGCGGATCGACCGACTGAGGGACCGATACCTGCCGAAGGAAGAAACTATCGAGTGCTTTCGCTCTCTGCGCAAACGTGGGTACATTTCCAAGCTGCTCACGAAGACGCGACACCTTTCGCCCCAAGAGCGAGTGCCCCTCAGTCCCGGCATTCGATAGCAATGCAGTCGGTACTCCAAAGAGCGCGTGAAAGCCAAAGGGTTGAAACATGACAACCAGCGACTCAATATCTCCCCTGATAATCAGACGTGAGCGGCGCCATCCCTGAGGTCCAATAACTGAAATGACGTTGGGTTCTTCCACCGTCTCTGACCCATAGTTCCGAACTTCGTAGGAACCGGCGAATTCAAATTCTAGCATCACGCCAAGTCGCGCGACCACCGGCTCAATAAGCTCTCGCGTGCCGAGGTGTGCCTCCCGTTGGACATACATCCGAATGTAAGGCAACAGTGCGGGGTTGGGAGAAGCGCTTTGAACAGTAAGCATCAGGCTCCTTCGGGGCACGCAACGAACGGAAAGTAACCGCAAGTCGTTCGCATGCGGCTCCTCGTCGAGTAGATCGTACTCAGGCGCATTTTATCCAGCTAGTAAAAACACGAAATCATTATTTGTTACGACCTTCAATCCGAGCGAATTCAAGCTGCGATTGTTTGAATAGAGGAAGATCCTGGTCGGCAGCATGCCACAGGGCAAGGAAGTCTTTGTAGGCGGCTTGCGCTCCAACTGAATTCCCCGACTGTTCGTAGGCTCTTCCAAGCTCCAAGTGAGCCAACGCTCCTATTGGGTCGTTCGCAACAATTCCAGGATGATCTAGAACCTTGCGGAATTCAGTAGACGCATCGTTGCCGCGATGCATCATGAGATAAGCCATACCTCGCACATAAACGGGATAGAGCACGCCGTAGAAACCGGAGAAGCTGCTTTGAGGAGACCCTAGTTCATAAGGGATATTGGCTTTTAGCAACTCAATTGCCTTTGTTGCATCATGGCGATCCAGCGCGACGAGCGCGCGAAGCGTCGGGACATAGTGAAAACGCACTGACGTGTCCTCTGGAAAACGCTTTTCCAGGTCACTCGCCAGCGCCTCGGCCTTAGTTGAATCGCCTGAAAGCGCAAGAGCGAATGCTGCACCGTACTGAGCATCCCGCCCCTTCGAAAGACCCAGCGCGGCGAGTGCCAGACGCTTTGCCTGATCTCGATTGCCTAAGAAAGCCTCCCGCAGCGCAGAGCCGCTCTCCGCTCTCGCCGCCGCCTCTGGCCTGCCGGACTGCACCATAAGGTTGATTGCGCCGGCCGAAACCGAACGCGCTTTTTCCAATTGTCCGTGGGAGGCGAAGGAGGATGCCTGCTGGCCGGCAATCATATCCTCACTGCCCGGTATCTTCGCCGCCATAGTGACGACTCGCTGCATCGCTGCTTCATCTCCGGTAAGAGAAGCCAGGCGAAACTGGTCGAGGGCATAGTAAGGAATTTTAAAGTTCCTTGCTGACGCGCGCTCGCCGATGCGCTGCGCGTCCTTGTAGCGGCCAAGCGCTATGTCATTGAGAGCGACAAAGTGGTATGCCATGGCGAAGTCTGGATGAATGCCAACTAGATGCTCGGCGTTTTCGACAGCCTTGTCGTACTGGCCGAACACCCTGAGGATTAGTCCGGCCCTAAAGCCGTAAGTCCCGGCGTCATTGGGATAAACCTGTGCCCAGGTTTCGCAGGTTTGTTCTGCCTTTTCTAGATTCCCAGTAACCTGCATCTCATACGAAGCCACGATGAAGAACCTTTCGTGATCGCTGGCATGGTCACGAAACTCATAGGCCTTGGCCGTGCTCTCCGCGGAGGATTGTTCCTGTCGGATATCTCCATACAGGCGGCCCAGAATGGCCCAGGCCACTGCAAATTTGGGGTCCAACTCAACAGCGCGCTGCGCGAGCTGAATCGCGGCGGCGCTCCCGCTCTCATTTTCGACCCGAGCCGATTCGCTGAATGCCTTCAAGGCGTCAAGCGATGAGGTAGTTGCTTCGTCCAGAGGAGTGTCAAGGCTTCTGATCGATGATATCGATTCACCCAAACGGCTCCTGAAGTTGCTGGCAGCGGTGCTGAGGGCATGAAGCACGTCCTCTTTCCTGGCGGCTTGGACCTGCTCCGTGTAGAGAACCTCTCCGTTGTTGCAGTTCGTTGCGTGAAGTGTGATCACATACTGGCTTCCCAGCGAGGCTATTGAGCCATCCAGCATCGCGGCACTGTCAGTCCGCTGGCAGATCTCACGAGCCAACAGCGGCGTCAACCGAGTCTCCGGATTTCGGCTCATCATGCGCAGCGTATTCCGAATGCGCGGCTCGGAAACGAGACTGAGCACGGGAGATTGCTCCAGTTGAACGGTCAATCCCTCGCGAAGCGTTCCGTCGAATACGGCATCTCCAGTAGAGTTCTCAAAGTCGCTGAGCACAACAGCTTTCTTCTCTTCGAGAATCGGCCGATGGTGAAAATGCAACCAAAGCGCAGCTCCTCCGGCAACTGGAAGCAAAAACGCCAGGAGGTACCAATTCCTCCATTTGAATGACCGGCCCTCATGCCCTCGGGACAAAGAGTTGGAGGTTAAAACCTCTTTATACGTAGTCACTGCAGGGAATCGATCTTGATCGACTTCCGGCGTGAGCGGGTGCGGCTGTGATTCCGCAGTCTGGTTGACGAGGAGCTTGGTATCGGGGTGAGTTTCGCCTGGTCCCGCGGCCGACCGGGTCTCCACCTTCGCAATGAACCGATAGCCTAGAGTGGGGACGGTCTCAATATAGGTCGGAGCGCGCGAATCATCTCCCAACTGCTTGCGTAGGATCGTGATCGCGCGGGTCAGCGTACTTTCCTCTACAAATGTGGCTTTCCAAACGCTCTCAAGAATGAAGTCCTTCTGAAGCAGTTTGCCTGGATTTTGGACGAAGAGCAGCAGAACTCGCAGCGCCCTGGGCTCAAGTGGGACTCGCCGGCCCTCGTGAAAGAGACAGAAGTCTGAGTCTTCAAGTTCAAACTTTTCAAAAAGATAGACCAACCGAAACCCTCAACTTTAGTGCTCCGTGGCGGCCCTAGGAAAAACCTAGGAAGAACTTCACGGGAAAAAGGCGACTATTCCAGCGAAAGGCGACTATTCCAGCGAAATCAGGAAGGATGGCCCCACGCTTAGAGCGCAGGAGGCTGTCCAGATGAATCGTACCCCATCCCTTTTCAGATTATCTCGACTCGAGAAGGCACCATTCGTGGAAAGAACAGCCATTGTCGCCCTTGTCCTGGCTGCAATCGTGGCCGCTCACGGAACAGTCATGGCTTACGGGCAGAGTACATCGCCCGACAACGCCGCCATCCAGGCCAAGATCACAGCCGAGCGCGTCGCCATTGGAAAAGCGATCGCTGCGCACGACGCGGCTGGCCTGAGCAGGTACTGGTCGCCAACACTGATTGTCAACGGCCCGACGAACACGATCGTCTCCCGCTCGCAGATCATCGGGGCTTCGATCCACGGCGGCCTCAACTACATCAGCCTGAAGGGAAACCCAGAGTTCTTCACCGTCACCAACGGCACCGCCATCCTGATGGGTCACGACGACCTCGTCGAGGCCGACGGTCCCCGGGCCGGGAAGCATCTCGTTCGCCGCACGACCGACATCTACCAGCGCTCCGGAGACGACTGGCCTCTCGTCGCCCGTCAGGCCACGTTTGTCGGCTTCGACGCTACACCTCCGGCCGGCCCCACCGCAGCGAACTACACTCCCCCCGCACCCACATCCGAGACAGCCGCGATCCAAGCGCAGATCGAAGCCAACGGCCGCGCTTGTGGCCGTGCCATCGCCACCAATGACTTTGCCACTCTCGAAAAGCTCTGGTCGCCCGGTTTGGTGGTCAACAGCCCAGGCAACCGCATTCTCACCCGTGAAGGGGTTTTCACGGCCATGCGCGAGGACAAACTCAAGTACACCAGCGGCAAGGCGTTCCCTGAGACCTTCTTCGTCGTCAACGACCTCGCCATCACGATGGGCCACGAAGAGATCGTCATGGCGAACGGCCCTATGGCGGGCCAACCGCTCAAGCGCCGCTATACCGATGTCTGGCAGAAGACTGGAGAGAGCTGGCTCTTGATGGCCCGGCAGGCCACCTATGTGGGTATCGATGGCGGTGCCGTCTACGGTCACCCCGATCCCACCATTGATCCTGCGGCACTCACAGCGTCAGCTCCCGCTCAGACCGCCGCTCTCTCGGGTTCTTCAGAGGACATCACGGCTATAGAGGCATTGGTGCACTCGAATCCATCCGATCACGTCACCGAAGACGTCAGCTTCACCAACATTTTTGGCACGGTGCGCTTTGGCCGCGAAGAGTTCATCCAGCGCCATAAAGAAATAGGCCAAACCTTCTTCAAGGGGACAACTTCGAAGAGTTCCATCACCAAACTGCGTTTTCTCCGGCCAGACATTGCTGTGGTCGATGTGTCCGGCGAACTAAGTGGATTCCAAAATCTCTATCCCGGGCTTCCGGTCGGCAAGGATGGGATTCTACGGAATAGGCTCTTACTCGTCCTCGTCAAGGAGAATGGAGTTTGGTGGATCACTGAATTTCACAATGTAGCAGTAACGCCAGAGGTCTAGGCAAGGTGCTCCGCCAAAGCCGCGTGGTTAGGCTGAGGGCTAGTTCGCCTTTGCAGGCCGACCCGTCCCTCGTTCTTGGGCCGTAGCTTCAGAAGATCGAAGCTCGTTTGTCGGTATCAAGCCAATTCGCGTTTCGATCGCCCGCAATAGCAACGGTGAGCGCCCTGGCGATTTGTCGTCAAGCTCGAATTACAACCGATGAGCCGCGCCTGCACAGGTTTTCCGGGGGAATGTCCGGAAAGCCGGTTTAGAGCATGTGGACTCCATCAGCCACGCATCACCCATCCGACACAATCATGGACCACCGCCGTCCCAGCGACCACGGGAAGGGTTACCGCCATCATCACCATCAGCGCATAAGGGACCCAGGTCGAACGATGCACTCGCCGCAAGGTCCAGAGATCGTAGGCGATCAGTAGAAGCGGCAACGCCAGGTATACTGCAGCGGTTCCTGCCACCTGGTGATGCAGAAACGGCCATCGGTCGATCGCCGGCGCGATGATCGAGAGTGTACTCAGAAGCATCAGCCTTTTGTGAGACGCCGGTTTTCTTCGGTTAAACATTCCCCATGTGATCAATCCCGCGAACAGCAGCACTGCCTCGAGGTCGCCGACCAGCAGAATCTCCGGGGGAACCGGTGTTCCCACCCGCCTTATCGAGTCGAACACCGTCAAGGTCCCGAAGATAACCATCAGCGGGGGCAAAATCACCCCAAGCACGCCTAGCCTGATGTGCCATCTGGTTTGGCGAACTGTCACCAACGCCGTCTGTACCAGCAGCAGCAGTATCCAGGACACGAAAAGCGCTCCGTGAATATGAACGAGGCCATTGGGCAGCTTAGCCCGAATCATCCCGGCCAGAAAATAGCTCTCGGCGAAACCGTAAACGACGACGCCAAGAACCACCAGCGACATCGCGGAAAAGAAGAGGTCATCCTGGCGAATTCCAACGCGTAGCTTTTCCATCGTCGCCATCGTTCCGCCTGACTTTGTTGATCGCCAACAGCTTACCATTCGCGTTTCACAAGTTCGCGGTCGATCGGCCACAATAATTCCCGGAAGGTCGGCTGCCGTTACTCGCCGAGCGCCGTATTAACTCTCCACGAGCGACAACAGGTAAATGCACTCAGTGAGCCAGGTAGCTGAGCGATTTGTCGTCCAACGGGAACGTCCGCCTCTTAGGCACGCCTTTACGGGGGTCTGCTCAACGTTTCGAGAAGCGCGCTGCGTGATCTATTCCCAGCCATTAAGCCAACCGCTTTGGGCGAGCATCTTGATCGCTTCATCCACCCGAACGCGGGCTGCTACCCGCAACGTATGAGAGCTTTCCCCAAACAGGGCGCGCATCTGCTGCGGTGCGAACGTGAGTGAGATAAACCAGGCTGCAGCTGGCTTCGCTCTTTGAAGAGAATCGGGTTGAGCACGAGCGCTGATGACTTCAGCAACACGCTCGACACCGCCCTCCCAGCCGATGCGATTTGCCAGCTGGGCGAGTTCCGGGAAGCGGGTGGCGGTGGCGATGACCATTCGCATCATTGCTACAGCATCCGGTTGAAGAGAGTGGTGCAGGATATCTAAGCCAACAATTCGCAGCCGCTCCATGAGCGGCAATTCACGAAGACTGTCGTTTGAAGGCCGAAGACTGGCTTCGACACTGCGGCGAACAACAGCGGTGAAGAGCTCTTCCTTGTTCGCATATCGGGCGTAAAGGCTGCCCTTTCCTGCGCCCGCCAGCGTCGCGATCTGATCGCAACTAGTGGCCTCAAATCCGCGATTCAGAAAGAGCTGGGTAGCTGCATCAAGGAGCCGCAGGTCAACCTCTCCCGCGTTCGCAGCGAGAGGCCGCCCCGCTCGGATCACCGGTTTCTTATCGCCGCCGCTCATCTTCTGCATCGTTCTCTGCATAAAATACCGCCCTACCCTATCCATCTTCTCATAATTGAACGGCATCGTACAATTACAGTGTTGGCAGAGGAATGATGACCATGGCACACACGACGGACACTTCAACGATTGCACCTTTCTCCTTATCGGTTCGACAATCTGAGCTCGACGATCTTCAAACGCGACTGGAACGTACGCGCTGGCCTAACGCCGAGACGGTGAGCGACACCAGCCAGGGACCTCAGCTAGCCAAGATTCAGACACTCTGTGACCGTTGGCGCAACGGCTATGACTGGCGGCGTTGTGAGGCGTTGCTCAATGGCTTCGGGCAGTACAGGACTGAGATCGATGGGCTGGGAATTCATTTCCTGCATGTGCGTTCGCCTGAGGCGGATGCACTTCCTCTCCTCATGACGCATGGCTGGCCCGGATCGGTGCTTGAGTTCCGGCATGTCATCGGCCCACTCACCAACCCGGCGGCACACGGTGCAGACGGCCGACAGGCTTTCCACCTAGTTATCCCGACTCTTCCAGGCTTCGGATTCTCGGACAAGCCCACGACCACGGGATGGAACGTATCCCATGTCGCTGACGCCTGGATCGAGTTGATGCGGCGCCTTGGATATAACCGGTGGGCTGCACAGGGTGGTGACTGGGGTGCGATGGTCACTACGACGATCGGCTATAAGGCACCGCCGGAGTTGGTTGGTATCCATCTCAATATGGCAATGTTCCAGCCGACGGAACAGGAACGCACGGACGCAACATCGCATGAGAAGGAGATGCTCGCGTCGGCTCAGCGCTACGATCAGCAGTTCTCCGGATACTTCAGGTTGCAGGCGTCAAGGCCTCAGTCCGTTGGCTTCAGCCTGGCTGATTCTCCGGTTGGCCTTGCCGCCTGGATCTATGCGTTGTTCCAGGACGTGTCGGATAGCGGCAGCAACCCGGAAAAGGTGTTCGAGATGGACGAGATGATCGACGACATCATGCTCTACTGGCTCCCGAATGCTGGTCCAAGTTCGGCGCGGTTCTACTGGGAAGCAATGCGCGAAATGATGTCGGGCAATAGGTCCTCCATGCCGCTGTCTACGCCGACCGGCATCAGCATGTTCCCCGGAGAGCAGGTTCGTTTGTCACGCCGCTGGGCCGAGAGCCGATTCTCCAAGTTGATTCATTTCCGGGAACTCGATCGTGGCGGTCACTTTGCCGCACTCGAACAGCCGGGTCTCTTTGTCGATGAGGTCCGCGAGACCTTCGAACTGCTCCGCTAGAAGTCCTTTGGAGGATCGAATAGCGCGTGATCAACAAACCTTCGGGTTGGAATGGGATGAATGATGTCGAGTCGAATTGTTGTTGCAGGTTCTACAGGGAATCTCGGAAAACGCATCGTGAAAGCACTCCAGGAGCGCGAGGCGACGGTCATAGCTCTTGTGCGGACGGGCGCTGGGGACGAGAAGGTCGATGGCCTTAGAGTTCTCGGCGCAACGGTCAAAGTGCTGGACCTCATGAACGTCGAGCAGCTTGCCCAGGCTTGCAAGGGCGCGGATTGCGTCGTCTCAGCCGTGGCCGGCTTGCACGACGTGATCGTCGATGGACAAAACATACTTCTGGACGCTGCAGTCCGCGCCGGTGTCCCACGTTTCATTCCGTCCGACTTCTCCACCGACTTCACAAAGCTGGCACCAGGCGAGAATCGAAACTTTGATCTGCGGCGCGAGTTCCACAAGGTGCTGGACGCAGCACCGATTGCTTCCACCGCCATCTTCAACGGGGCCTTCGCGGAGATTCTGACATACAACATCCCTGTGCTCGACTTCAAGAAGAAGACCGTCGGATACTGGGACGATCCGAATCATCGCCTAGATTTCACGACCATGGATGACACAGCGGCTTACACGGCCGCAGCAGCGCTGGACCCAACCACTCCGCAATCGCTTCGGATTGCGAGCTTTCAGGTGACGCCGAATGATCTGGTGAAGTTTGCGTCGGAGGCGTTCCAGACTCAATGGGAGCTTGTTCGCATGGGCACCGTGGAAGATCTACGCACCCAGAATAAGGCTGCGAGAGCTGCCAACCCGGATGGTGAGAACGAACTGTACAGTCATTGGCAGCAAGGACAATACATGCAGAGCATGTTCAGTACAGAACACGCCTCGCTCGAGAACGATCGATATCCCGATTTGAGGTGGACGAGTGTTGAAAACTTCCTTAGAGCGCGGTCCTGAAGAATAGACGTTGCCGTTCGCTCTTCTCGTTCGACTGGTTTCTGCGGGTGTGTCCGCGCCCCGTTGCTGATCGATAGTTCACAAAGATTTACTGGCCCACTACGCTAAGACAAGCGCGTCACTTTAGCTGATTCGTACACTGACTCGTCCCCAGAAGTCCAGTTCTCAGAAGCGATCCGCCCGGCATTCTCAGCTGACGAGGACAGGCCGATGCACTCACTAACTATAAATCAGTCCTCATAAACGCCGTTCTCGTCATTTAAACATCGCTGGCGACAAGCCGACCTATCGTTGCTCATCCGGGCTCGAAAAGTGAATTGGTAATTTCGCAATAACTGAGAGCACCGAGCACTTACTGGCGAGAAATGGGTTTTCGGGATTTGTACGCATAAGAGCAAGTTCGCTTGATGCGCGGCGTGGTTCGCTTTCGAGTGACCAGATATCCATCAGGACGCAAAGTCTGCAGTCTTAAGCGGCGGCCCCACAACTTTGATTCCATGTTTTGCATTCACGTCTACTAGCTTTTTTTGATCGGGCTCACCCTCTACGCTGACGATGGGCGCATATTCAGCGAAGAACGCTTCCATCTCCCCGGCTGGGTCAAAAAGAAATAGTGTGTGAGCGGGTTCCGTTCCTAGAGCTACAAAGGCATGTGGGACGTTGGCGGGGGCCATATAAGCATCGCCGGCTTTAAGGATTGTCCGACCTGAACCGCATTGGACTCCAATGCTGCCCTTTAACACAAAGAACAACTCATTTTGCATGGGATGGATGTGCAGTTCGGGTCCCAGACCTGGTGGAGTATGGGCCTCGATGATCGCATACCTCTTATTGACATCGGCTCCTGACACCTTCGTAAAGAAGGTCTTTTCTCCGTGGACAAACCAGAGACCACCAGGACGGCCTTCGTCGTCGCGAACGGTGAACGGTCCAGCAACCCGGGTTGGCTCGCTTTGTGCTTCTGCTGGCGGTAGTGCCACAGCCGCCATAGCGGCTGCGCCTGCGGTCAATAGTTTCCTTCTGTTTATCGGTTTCATGTGCGCCTCGATCTAAGATGTTCTGGACCTGAGGCTAGCCGGGGCGCGGAATTAGAGATAGTAAAATTGCGACATTCGACTGATAGAAGGATGGCTCGACCTGTAACAGTCGGTTGGTCTGTCCGATCCGGTTCGAGCAAGTGACCTCAGAAGACAAGTCGTAGATGGCTATCTGCTGGAGTGACGGCTTTAGCCGACCGCATTGACTTGATCTGCTCGACATAGACCGTCTCCAACTGATTCAGTGTCTCCGATGGGGTAGCGCCGGTGAATTCAGCAAAGTCGTGCACCATATGCATCTGGTCGTAGTAGCCGAACCGATGAGCGACTTCTGCCCATGATCTTTCGCTGGTACGAGCTTTGTACTCAAGAGCAGCCTCGAACCTGGTGATTCGTGCGAAGAGCTTGGGACGCATGCCTACCTGCTGCAGGAACTTCCGCTCGAACTGCCGGATGCCGATTCCAACGTTGGCCGCGAGGTCGGGAATGCGAGCACGCCCACCCGCAAGAATAATCCCCTGCACAGCGACGGAGATACCGTCTGGGCGGCTGGATTGGAGAGCACGCGGTATCAGTGCGTCTTCGACGATTCGCACACGCTCCTCGAAAGACGCGCAGTTTCCAAGGCGCTCGCCAAGCTTCGTGATCACGCTCCCCAGAACAGAGTGTGCCTCGAAGTCGAAGTCCGTCAGCTCGCTGGTGGGAACGGCAAAGAGGCGGAAGATTCCGTCTGGCTGGAAGCCGATAACGAAGGTATCGAGTGCCCCCCGCAGTTGCATCTCCAGGCGGCGATAGGTTTGTGGTCCTACTACAACGGCTGAAGGTGACCTGCTTACGGAGCGCTTTGCGTAGTACAAGACATCCGTTGGATCATTGAAGTCGAAGACGACCATTGGGCCCGGGCGAGCGGGGACAGGATGTATGACCGTCGCCCCAAGGATTCGGACACCACGCTGGACGTAAAAGCGGACAAACGGTTCCAGACAAGCGGCCGGCCTGGCAAACTGACTTACCGGCATGGGCCGAATCCTTTCAGAAGGAGATCAGACGAAGGCAATAACCTCGCACTCGACCATTGTGTCAGATCCAGAAAATGGCTGAGTGTTTGTCGATGCTGTTCACCGACAAGGGGCTTCGTCCGGAGAAGTCAGCTTGTGTTTACCAATGCCCATCGCAACTGGCGACAACGGGCCTTACCACGAAACGAGATCCGCGGAGAACAGGCAGCCGAAGCGGTCATTCACTCGCTCTTGCAAGTTCTGCTTGCAACCGAGGTACCGCTCGGTCCTCAGGACGGAGGCGTGCCCGAGGAGGAATTGTATTTGCTCCAGGTCCCCTCCATTGACATGGCAGAGCTTCGCGTAGGTGCGCTTAAGAATATGAGGCGCGAGGCGATCAAGCTCCAGGCGCTGCGCACAGCCCCGAACCACGTACCAGACGACGTTCTCGGAAATGCCGTTCCCCAGGGAGTTCCGTGCCGACTCACTGCCCTAAATTCTCGCCTGGTCGTCACCGACGCGGCTGTCAGCCACCTGTCCACGGTACCTCCCACCCACCTCGACATGGGGACTGTCCGGACATAATTGCCCTTGCCGACAAGGTTCACGATGGTCCAATGACCCTGCCGGACTTGAATGTCTTCCTTCCGCAGAGCCGACAGGTCGGCTCGGCGCAGACCACAGCCGAGCAGGATCGCGATCATAGCAACGTCTCGGATAGAGCGTAAGCCTAACCCCATTCGCTCCTTCCTATAGGAGTCGAGCCCGCTCTCGGTTGAGCCAGTTACCCGCCCGGGCCGCAGTCGCTTGACGCCTTTAACTTGCTCGATTCCAGCCGCAATTTTCGGACTCAGCAAGCCCGAGTCCGCTGCCTCGTAGGCGAGCCTCCTGGCGGCCGCAAGCCTCTGGTTGATCGTCCCCGCGGCTAATCCGAGCGATTCTAGGTAGCGACGGAAGCGTAGAACAACCGTTCGATTTAGGGCAAGTCTTGGTTTGGAACAGTACCAAGTGGTGAACTGCTCCATGGCAAACTTGTAGTTGCGCCTGGAACGCGGGAAACCCAAGCTGTTCAACACTGAGGTTTCGCATGATCGAGATCAGGCAGGCGGAGAACGACCTTCGGCACGCAAGAAATTTGCGATCAAATCTGCAACTTTATCCGGCTGATCAAGCCATACCAGATGTCCAGCATCCGGCACAACCTCCGCACGACCGTGGGGTATGGATTGCGCCATTTCCTTCGCAAGCGATAGAGGTCCGAAGCTGTCCTTGTCACCCCAGATCAGCAGCGTCGGCATGGAAAGCTTCGGTAGCTCCGGCCGCAGGCTGTACGTCAACGTGGATCGGCCGCTCGTGATGTGACAGTCCTCAAGCAGAGTGAGCCAGCTTTCTGTGGCACCCGGGATTTCCGAAGCGGCCGTGCAGCAATCAAGATAGGCAGAAGACAGGCGGTCCGGGTGTGCGACCAGAATCCTTTTGAAGCCTTCATACGTGGCGGAAGCGCCGGGCTTCATCACGCTGGCATACATCAGGCCGTTCAGACCACGCATCGCGAGCAGACGATTGCCCAGGGGGATCGTGGCAGAGCTACCCGCCGGTTCGCCTACGGTAACCAGACGCTTCACCCGCTCCGGGTACGCCAGGGCGAACACGAGAGCGAAATAGCCGCCCATCGAATTGCCAATGAGATTTGCAGTTTGGAGTCCGAGCGCATCCATCGTGCTCAGAACAAAGTCGACCGCATGCTCTCGGAGGGGAACATTATGGTAATTGAACATGTCCGTCAGCCCACATCCCGGTCGGTCCGGAGCATAGATATGGAACCCGGAACTAAGCCGGCTGAGAAGAGGTTCCCACTGTGCGGCCACACCGTCGCCTCCATGAAGCAGCAGTACAGGTTCCCCTTGCCCTCCCTCCAGCAACTGCACTCTTAGTCTGGGCTCCGCAATCTGTACAAATCTGGGGTGCACACTGCTGCCGTTTCCATCTAAGAGCAAGTTCTGGGTACGCAGGAATCTCTCTTCGGCATCTCGGTCGCGGGCAGGAAGATGCTGGTGTAGATTCCAGACATAAGTAGTGAGCGAAGCCACCGCGACCCCTGCTGTGGTACTGATCATTTGACGTCGAGTCCATTGAGCCATGGTCTACTCCTGAAGAACTCTTAGAGAGCATCGATAAGCACATCCAGCAAACTTCGTCGATTTCTCATGACTGCACTTTGCCATGACTGAGCGTCGTTTGTGCCATAACAAAAGCTTGACAAGTAAACTGAGGAGTAGGTATCCGATGCGAGTCGCCTTTGGGCAATTCATCGCCGACACCCAGGCTGAGCGCTTGTGGAAGGGCGGCGTCGAGGTAAGGCTACGCGAGCAGCCGCTCCAGGTTCTGTTTGCGCTTCTGCGCAATCCAGGTGAGGTGGTGTCGCGCGACACGCTTTGCCAGAACCTCTGGGATAACAGCACCTATGTGGATTTTGACAATGGATTGAACACGGCGATTAGCCGCTTACGAGAGATGTTGGAGGATAACTCGACCAATCCGGTGTGGATTGAAACCGTCCCTAAGCGAGGATATCGCTTTATCGGCTCGCTGCCGCGCCCTGCGGCAGTCGCAGCTTACCTGAAAGGACACCACGTCATTTCTCCGCACAGTCCGGACTCCATGCAGAAGTCGCTGGCCTTCTTCAAAGAAGCAATGGCTCTCGATCCGCTATATCCGCTGGCCTACCATGGAGCCGCTCTGACCTGCATCCTGCGTTGCCTGCTGGATGATCTGCGCCCTCGAGAAGCACTCCCCGCAGCAGACGATTATCTTCAGCAGGGATTGCGTTGCCCACAGAAGGAGGCCATGGTGTTCAACACGTTGGCCATGCTGCGGACATTTGAGAGACGCTGGGACGAAGCCGAGGAGGCGAGTGGACAAGCTGTGGCGTTACAGCCTGATAATCCGCATGTGCGCATGATCCGCGCGCAGTTGTTGAGTTGTCGGGGGCGACACGACGAGGCGGTTCAGGAAGCGTCGCTTGCGATAGACCTCGATCCGGTGCATACGCGGGCACATATGCATCTGACGATGAGCTTGTATTACGCCCGGCAATGGGAAGCATGCGTTCGCGCAGGCAGGGCGGGACTGGAAGTATGTCCCGATCCATACATCGGCATCTACACATCGCTGGCTCTGTTGGAACTCGACAGGCCCGAGGAAGCATTGCAGCTCAACCTGCAGACCAGGCGTTCTGGACCTCTTCAAGCGGTCGAGGTGGCGTTCAACTCCTACATTGCGGCCAAGGCCGGCGTTCGAAAGGAGGCTATTTCCGCTTTGGCTTTTTTAAGGCAGAGTCGCGAAACTCGATATGTTCCCGCCATCACACTTTGCTGGCTTGAGCTTGCACTTGGTGAAGACGATTTCGCGATGGAGTGGCTGCTGATTGCGAGTCGGGATGCTGAACCTTACCTGGCCTGGTCGGATGTCGCTCCAATGTATGACTCTCTGCGACTCAATCTAGCCTACGGCAGTAGCAAAGTTTGAACGCAGCCCCATACTATCCGGGCGTCAGCGGATATGAAGCCAATGATACGTGCGTTGCCGATCCGGAAAATAGTACAGGTCCGGCGTCCGGCGTCCGGATATAGTTCCTCGGTCATCCGCAACAGAACGAGATCAGGTGCTCATCTGAGATTTCCTTTATCACTTGGGTCGGAGCGCCGCCACCAAGATCATGAAAGTCTCTCACCATGTGCATCTGATCGTAGTAGCCGACTCTATGAGCGATACCAGTCCAACTGCTGTGGCCTGATCGATGCTCCCCAATCGCACGTTGAAAGCGCGAAACCCGAGCCAGGGCTTTTGGGGATACTCCGGCCCACTCCAGCGATCTGCGCCCAAACTGTCTCGCGCTGAGTCCGGTCATTCTTGCCGCGTCCCCTATGTTGCTTCCACCCGATGCCAGCCGGTACATCGCGCGTGCAGCCGGGTCAAGTGGACGGGATAGTTGCAGCCGATCAAGGAAGAAACGGTCCAACAATTTCACTTGATCGGCAAAGCTCTCCGCACTACCGAGACGCTGATAGAGAGAGGATATCTGCGTGCCGAATACCGCATGCCCCTCCGCACCCCCTCCAGTAAGCGGCGAGATCGGCACCCCAAACAAACGGTACATCCCCAGCGGCCGAAACAGAACATCGAGCGAATCCACATGGTCACGCAGAATCAGACGCGTTTTGCGCGCAGCTATGGGTCCGACAACGGTTGCCTTCCAGGAACGGCGAAGTTGTTCCGTCGCATACTCCTTGACTTCGTAGATATCCGCGAATTGAAAGATAAGCATCGTACCCGCGCGAGGAAACACCGGCTCAATCACTTCTCCGGCCTTCGAAACGCGCAGCACATAGCACTGGACGAATGGCTGTAGGATCTCATCTGGCATTACGCTTTGCGTTGTCAGCATCGTGTCTCGGTGACAAGTCTAGGGTCTCTGCCCTGGGCTCGAATAAGGTAGATCCATCTTCTGGACGTTGTGCAGGTCCATCTGTGTCGCTTTCCAGTTGCTGCCCACTTTCAGCAGGGTGTATGACACAAGCATATTGTCCTCCTTGGCCAGATTGAGCTTGCCGTCCGGGTTCATGACCGGGCTCTTCCAGTTTGCCTGCAGGATGATTACAGTCGGCGCAATCTGTCGAACGTCAATCAACTTCAAATGCGGCGCAGTGACGTCATGATAAGGGCCGCCGGAATTGTGCAGGAACCCAAGGGCCTTCTGGACTGCGGCCCGACCCTCGACCAGCGTGCCGAATCGGTTGACTGTGTTGGCGTCTGCGGTTTGGAGGAGCCCGAGTTGTTCGGCGTCGTGATGGTTCCAGGCCTCGATCCATTTGTCCAGGAACTCGTTTGCCGTTGCACGGGCCGCGGACGAACTTGTCGGTTGTTCACTTTCGAGGACGGGGCAGGCCACGAGTGCGGTTCCTGTCACGAGGAAATTGCGTCGTGTGATCGAAGAGGTTGTCATAGGCAGACCGTAGTCTCGAGGCGAGAACTGAGCCTAGTACAAACCAGACATGCAACAAAAAGTTTCCCCGCAAGGTCTGCTCGCCGGAGGCAACCGCCTGGGCGTTCTCAAATGTTGATATCAGGCCATTGCACTCGTCGAGAGTCAAACGACTCTTCGCGCAGCTCTGAAACAGAGCTCTTCCGCGTTCAGCTCTCCGACCTCGAGGTCTCGAAAATAAACTCTGCAGAACCCTGGTGTGGTTAGCTCAAGTGCGAGCTCTTCCAAGCGGAATACTTCGCTGATGAAAATTCTGGTCTTGTGCCAGCTGATGTCGCCACTGTTATCCACTTTTCGCAACACCAGCCACACCTCCACGATCGCGCCAGCCAGGAAGCCGCGTGGCAGGCGGTGGTCAAGGTCTCCGGTTGCGACCTGGCTTAGCCAGCAGTCTTGAGTGTTGCAGAACAAGAAAGATAAGGCCGTGGCGGAGACCGGCAGGAACGTCCCCGCAGTCCAGCGCGTTGGCGTTGCAGTCTGGACCTTATTGCTCATCCTGCTCCGTTCAGATCCGCGACGAGCCGCCCTGCATCGGCTCCAAGTTGGCCGAAACCCTCCGGTTCATGTGCCACAACACACTCATCAGACGGTTTCCTTTCGAGCACCGCAAACGCCCTCTCACTCGTGGCTTGTTATCATTCGGGCAGCACGACCCCGCCAGCTGGTTCCCCGGCATCGAAAGAGCAAATCCATGAACTTGCCGGGCCGCTTCGCTTTCCCGACTCATCTCGGCCTGCTCCTTGCGGCCACCGCCTTGGCGCCCCACGCGCTCCGCTCGCAGGATCTCAGTCTCAACCCCACGCGGCCCACCGTCTCCAACAGCGCCGGCATCCAGGCCCAGGGCGTTCTCCAAATCGAAACCGGTTACGACGCCTACCCGCAGTCCGTTCCCGGCAATCAACAAACCCTCGACACCCTCATCACCTACACTCCGCTGGCCCGCCTGCGGCTCGACTTCGACTGGTCCGCCTTCAACCACCAGCAGTCCGGCGGCGAAACGACGAACGGCATCGGGGACATCCAGATCGGCGGCAAGGTTGAGTTGAAGAAAGAAGATTATCACCGCCCCGCACCGGGCCTGGCGATCCAGTACGAGGCCGAGCTGCCGACCTCTCCGCAAACCGCTCTCCAGGGTCTGGGACAGCAGATCATCTTCCTCGCCAACCATCACTACGGAAAGAACGGCGACCTCGACGTGCTGGTGAACGGCTCCCTGGTGCAGGCCAGTTGCAATGCGGGTACCGGATGCAGCTACGGCGGCCAGCAATCGGTCGCGATCAGCTATCACCTGCAGAAGGTTACGCGGCTTTATCTCGAAGCCTTCGCGCAAAATGTTTCACAGTCGAATACACCGCCCGGAACCTACATTTTCACGGGCTTCTACCACGCCTTCTCGGACTCCTTCGGTCTCGATGGCGGAGTGCGCTTCGGCGTCAGCGATCACTCCGCCAGCGTCGGCACCACGATCGGCCTGGTCTTCGGCAAACGTCTGCACAACGAGCCTGAGGCACCGCTTCAACCAGCCCGCCGCTAACGCTCGTCCCCGTCGCAACGAAGCGGCCCTCAGGCCGTGAAGCTTCGCCCCAGCCCCAGCCCTGAAAGCCCCTTGCGATACGTGATCGAGCTGCGGTCCGCCGCAAAGTGCGCCTCCGCGTGCAGGTCCAGCGGCAGATCTTCGGGGAACTGCCGTTCGACAATGGCGATATCTTCCGCGAACACCTGGTAGTTGAAGTCGAGCGTCGCTTGCACCGGCGCGTCGCGATCGAAGTTGCGGCAGATCGGCACAAAAAGCCGCGTCTTCCGCGCGGACACCGGCGAAGCGGCATTCAAAATATGCAGCAGCCCCCCGCCCGGGAACGTCACCGTCAGCTTCGCATTGAACGGCTGATAGACCTCGAAGCGCCGATGCCACAGAAACCCCGGCGGGTTCAGGTGCTTGTACCCATGCCCATAGTTGCTCACCGTGCTGATGTAGTCCGCGACGAAGCCGTTCGCTGTCTTCGTGACTTTGTACTCCGGCACCACGGGATTATCCGGCTCGCCAAAGCTCTCCGCGTGCACAAATGCGAAGTGGCTCACATCCAGAAATCCTTCCACCTGCCGCCCGGCCGCCGCGTTGATGTCGACGCTGTCCGGCAGCACCGTTACGTACTCCGCATCGTCCCACTCCGCTATCTCCGGCAGGGGTCGTGGCCCATCATCCACCAGCCTCACCCAAACCAGGCCAAGCCGCTCCTCCGCTGCGTAAATCTCGATGCGCAGCCGCGGCGAAATGGCCCCGCCGGGATGCGCGGGGATGCAGGTGCACCGCCCATCCGGCCCATACCGCAGCCCATGGTACTTGCAGATAATCTCATCGCCTTCGACGTGCCCCATGCTCAGCGGCACGCCCCGGTGAAAGCAGATATCCTTTGCCGCCTTCAACGTCCCGTCGCTCAGCCGGTAGAGCACCACCCGCTCATCCAGCAGCCGCACCGCCACCGGCTGACCCAAGACGTCGCGCGAAGCCGCGACCGGATACCAGTGCGGCGCGAGCGCCCGCCAGTCGCTCTCTGAGAACGTGCAGTCCCTCGGCAACGCGGCCAGGGCAGGAGTCTGCAACTCAGACGTTGGCACAAACGAATCGGAGGTCGCCATGCGCCATGATGGGCGCATCGCAACCTCCGAGTCAATCAGGATCGTGCCGTTGCCCCGGCTACGCCTTCACAAATTTCATCGCCGCCGAGTTCATGCAGTAGCGCAGCCCGGTCGGCCGCGGTCCATCGTCGAACACGTGCCCGAGGTGCGCATCGCACTGCCGGCAGGCCACCTCGGTACGGTCCATCCCCAGGCTGCCATCGCTCTTCTGCACGACGTTTTCCTTGGCGATCGGCTGCCAGAAGCTCGGCCAGCCCGTGCCCGATTCAAACTTCGTCTCCGAGCTGAACAGCCCCAGGTCGCAGCACACGCAGCGAAAAATTCCGTGCTCGTGGTTGTCCCACGTCGACCCGGTGTAGGCCCGTTCGGTTCCCTGCTGCCGTGTCACCTGGAACTGCATCGGCGTCAGCTGCTGCTTCCACTCGGCGTCCGTCTTGACGATGCGCTTGACATTCTCCTTGCCGGTCGCCTTCCCGGCCTGGTCGAAGTTCACCACCGTCACCATCGCCGGCGCACCGCCGCCTGCGGCATCCGCGGTCAACGTCGGCCGATGCAGACCCCACAGTGCGACCGCACCCGCGGCGGCTCCGCCGGTCCACAGAAACGCCCGCCGGCTCGACACTCCACGCTCGTCCCCGCTCTTGTGTTCCTGCTTCTCAAAGTCGCTCATCGTGTTTCCTCGCTCTCTTCATTGGACGCATTTCCCGCCAAAACGACGCTACCCGAACGTGAACGCATACGCCTGCACCCCGGGCTTATCGAACTCGATGCGAAACGTCCGGTCCTTCACCGTATCCCGCTGGCGCACCAGCTGATACAGCCGGTTTGCCGACACAACCCCATTTCCCCCGGCATCCGTATCGACGCCATGATCCGCCCCCGGCGCCTTGCCGTCAATCGTCACTTTGAAGCGCACCGTCCCGCCATCATCCGGCGGCCCCAGCACCAGGTGCAGATCCCGCGCATGAAAGCGAAACGAGAGGCTGTTCCCCGCGCCCTCCGCGGCGGCAATCTGACCCTCATCGAGCCACCTGCCCCCAAGTCCCCAATGGTTCAGCGGCAACTCCGGGGGCATCGCATACGTGTGCGCGGCATCATGAACCAGCCCGCCCGGTGAGGCGAAGTTCTTCGCCCGCTCGTAGCCCATGTACGTCTCCTGCGAAAGCACATCCCGCATATCCGCCGGGGCCTCCGCCCCGCTCCCTGCCACCTGCACCCCGAGCCCCGGCAGCGGCGCACGGCTGCTTTCGGCCAGCAGCGTCCGAATCCACCCCTCCGACTCCTCGTACCCACCCTCGCCGAAGTGGTGGAACCGCACTTTGCCCGTCGCATCCACAAAGTAATCCGCCGGCCAGTACTGGTTGCTGAACGCACGCCAGATGGCGTAGTTGTTGTCCATCGCCACCGGGTAGGTCAGCCCGAGATCCTTCACCGCCTGCCGTACGTTGCTTTCATCCTTCTCGAATGGAAACTCCGGCGTGTGCACCCCGATGATCACCAGCCCCGCGTCCTTGTACTTCTCATTCCAGGCCTTGATATACGGCAGCGTCCGCAGGCAGTTGATGCAGGAATACGTCCAGAAATCGACCAGCACCACCTTCCCCTTCAGCGACTCCCGCGTCAGCGCCGGCGAGTTGATCCACGCCGTCGCGCCGTCCAGCCCCGGCATCGTCACCGCGGGAAGCTCATGTGCGACCCCCTGGTAGCGCGGCCGCACACGGTCCACCAGCCCCTGTTCAAGCCCCCCCGTACTCGCCAGCGAAACCCGCGTCAGCACCCCGCGGTCCAGCCCGAACGCCACCACCACCACCGCAATCAGGACCGCTGCGCCCAGCACCCGGCGAATCCATTCCTCCGCGCCCAGCGAGCGCTTCAGCGCACTGAACACCCTGCCGCCCGCCAGCAGAGCCACCATCAGCGAGGTCGCCGCGCCCGCCGCATACACCAGCAGCAACAACGCCGTCTGCGCGCTCGCCCCCTGCAGAGCCGCTCCCGTCAAAATCAGCCCCAGGATCGGCCCCGCACAGGGGGCCCACAGCAGCCCCGTCCCGATTCCCAGCAGAAACGAGTTCAACACCCCCGGCCCGCTCAGCGACCCGCTCGAAAGCCGGTTGCCCAGTGCGACAATCGGCCGTGAAAGCCGGTCCGCCAGGGACGAGAACAGCAGCGTGAGCCCGAAGATTCCGAACACCACCAGCGCCACCACGCGGCCCGCAGCATTCGCCCGCACCGCCCAGCCTCCGCCCACCGTCGCCAGGCTCGCTACCAGCGCAAACGTCACCACCATACCCGCCAGCAAAGGCAGCCCGCTGCGCCGGAACGGCTGGTCCGACCGCGCAAACACGAACGGCAGAACAGGAAGGATGCACGGGCTCAGGATCGTCAGAACCCCGCCCAGGTACGCCAGCAAAAGTAACAACAAGGTGCTCACCTGATCTTTCGAAACGCCATGTGGTTGACGAAGCCCGGGCTGAAACGGTTTGAGAGTGAGCCCGCGCCAACCTCGGGGTCATCCAACCTGAAACCACTATGATTGAACCACGCAGACCCGCAACCGCTTCCATCCGGCAAACCCGCAACCATGCCCACTGACACAGAACCCGCCGAGCTTCTCCCCGAACGCGCCACCGCCCCGGCCGCCATCACCCGCCTCTCCGCCGGGGAGTCCCAGCCCATCGAAGACCTGCTCGCCGTCGAAGAACCCCTCGAACTCAAGCTCGCATTCGGTCCCGAAGACGCCCGCGCGACCAGATCCATCTCCGTCACCATGCGCACCCCCGGCCACGACTTCGAACTTGTCGCCGGCTTCCTGCTTACCGAAGGCATCGTCTTCGACCCCGCCGACATCGCCGCCATCTCCTACCTTCGCGGACCGGCCGCCCCGCCCACGCAGCCGGACGAAGTCCTGCGCTACCAGCCCGAGCGCAACGTCGTCCTCGTCGAACTCGCACCCGGCGTTGCCGTCTCGCTCACCAACCTCGAACGCAACTTCTACACCACCTCCAGCTGCGGCATCTGCGGCAAAGCCTCGCTGCTCGCCCTGCGCACCGTCTGCCCGCCGCGCGCGCAGAATCGCCTCAACGTAGCCGCCGCTACCCTCTACACTCTCCCCGAAACTCTGCGCCACGCCCAGAGCGTCTTCGACCGAACCGGAGGACTCCACGCCGCGGGCCTCTTCGACGCCGCCGGCAACCTGCTCTCGCTCCGCGAAGATGTCGGCCGCCACAATGCCGTCGACAAGCTCCTCGGCGCCGAGTTCCTCGCCGACCGCACCCCGCTCCGCAACCGCATCCTGCTTCTCTCCGGCCGCGCCAGCTTCGAGCTCCTGCAGAAAGCCCTCATGGCTGGAATCCAGATGGTCGCCTCCGTCGGCGCACCCTCGAGCCTCGCCGTCCAGGTCGCCCGGGACTTCGACATCACCCTCATCGGCTTCCTGCGCGACCACCACTGCAACGTCTACCACGGTGCCCAGCGCATCGAATCCGCACCGATTGAATCCGCATTGATTGAATCTGCAAAGGAATCGCAATGAAACTCCGCCTCACCAGCAGCTCCGTACGCCTCCGCCTGCTCCGCTCGGACCTGCAGCACCTCCTCGAACACGGCCGCATCGAAGACACCATCCGCTTCACGCCCGAATCCGCCCTTACCTTCGCCCTGCTCATCGACCCCGCCTCCGAAGCCGTTCAACTCCGCCACAGCGTCGCCGAACTCGCCATCGTCCTGCCCAGGTCGACCGCCCACACCTGGGCCGACACCGAACAGGTCGGCATCTACGCCACCATCGACGTCGGCACGGGCGCGCCGCTCGACCTCATCGTCGAAAAAGACTTCGCCTGCCTCGACCTCAGCGACGCCGACAACGTCGACACCTTCCCCCACCCCGAGCCCGACGCAGCCTGCTAGGCGGGCTTCTCTGGAACCCGGCCCGACCCTCTACAATCGGCAAGTCATGCCCGCACGGCTCATCCTCAACGCAGACGACTTCGGTCTCACACCGGGCATCAACCGCGCCGTCGAGGAGCTGTACCTGGCCGGCGCCCTCACCTCCGCCACCCTCATGGCCACCGGCCCCGCCTTTGAGGACGCCGTGGCCATCGCCCTCCGCAACCCCGGCCTCGGCATCGGCTGCCACCTCGTCTTCGTCGATGGCGTCCCCGTCTCGCACCCCGAATCCATCCCCACCCTGCTCGGTGCCGACGGCAAAGGCTTCCGCCCCTCGCTCGCCGATTTCGCGCTCTCAGCCCTGCGCGGGGCCATCCAGCCCATCGACCTCGCCCGCGAAGCCCAGGCCCAGATCCAGAAGCTCCAGCGCGCCGGCATCGACGTCACCCACATCGACAGCCACAAACATACGCACCTCTTCCCTCCCGTCGCCGCCGCCATCCTGCACGCTGCCGGGCGCTCGGGCATCCACGCCTTCCGCTACCCCTTCGAGCCCGCCTGGTCGCGCGCCCTCACCCGCTCCGCCCCGCCGCTCCGCCGCCTCCAGCAATCCGCCCTCGGCCTCTTCGAGCCCCGCTTCCGCGCTCTCCTCGACCCGCGCTCGAGCGAACCCACTACCCAAGGCACGCTGGGCATCGCCGCCACCGGCACCCTCACCGCACCGCTCCTCCGCACCCTCTTTGCCGAGCTCAACAGCCAGCCCGCAGGCCTTTACGAACTCTGCTGTCATCCCGGCTACCACGATGCCGCGCTCGACCAGCAAACCACCCGCCTCCGCCACTCCCGCGAGATCGAACGCCTCGCCCTGCTCGAAGTCCTCCCCGAACTTTCACGAGCCGCCGGCAGCCCCGCCCTCATCCACTATGGCAACCTCGGCATTCCCGGCCTGCAGCGCGCCGCCAACCAGTTCGCCCCGAACACCGGCTTTGAAAAGGTCTTATGACAGGTGAAGTAAAGCGCCCCCTCCGCATCGGCATCACCTGCTACCCCACCTACGGCGGCTCCGGCGTCGTCGCCACTGAGCTCGGGATCGAGCTCGCCGCCCGCGGCCACGACATCCACTTCATCACCTCGTCGCAGCCCTTTCGCCTCACCGGCCGCGAATCCAACATCCACTTCCACCAGGTCGAGATCTTTCATTACCCGCTCTTCGAGCACCCGCCCTACGACCTCGCCCTCGCCACCCGCATGGCCGAAGTCGCCCGCTTCTACTCGCTCGATCTCCTGCACGTCCACTACGCCATCCCCCACTCTGTCTCCGCCTACCTCGCCAAGCAGATGCTCGCCACCCACGGCATCCATCTCCCCTTCATCACCACCCTCCATGGCACCGACATCACCCTCGTCGGCCTCGACCGCAGCTATCTCCCCATCACCCGGTTCGGCATCGAGCAATCGGACGGCGTCACCGCGATCTCCTCGCACCTGCGCGACCGCACCTTCGAAGCCTTCCACCTCGAACGCGAGATCGAAGTCATCCGCAACTTCGTCAACTGCGACCTCTACATCCGCAAGCCCGAGCTTGTCGCGAAGATGCGCCCCCTCTATGCCGCCCCAGACGAACGCCTCCTGGTGCACCTGTCTAATTTCCGGCCAGTCAAACGGGTGACAGACGTCATCGAGGTCTTCGCCCGCGTCGCCGCCGCCATGCCCGCCCGCCTGATGCTCATCGGCGATGGCCCCGACCGCTCCACCGCCGAATACCTCGCGCGCAAGCTTGGCGTAGCCGACCGCATCCATTTCCTCGGCAAGCAGGACAACGTCAACGAGCTCCTCCCCGTCGCCGACCTCATGCTCATGCCCTCCGAGATGGAGTCCTTCGGCCTCGCCGCCCTCGAAGCCATGGCCTGCTCCGTCCCCGCCATCGCCACCCGCGTCGGCGGCGTCCCCGAACTTATCGACGACCGCATCGACGGCTGCCTCTTCGACGTCGGCGACGTTGCCTCGATGGCCAAAGCCGCCATCTACCTCCTCGGCTCGCCCGAGCGCCTCGCCGCCATGGCCACCGCCGCCCGCAAAAAAGCCCAGGCCCAGTTCTGTGCCTCGAACATCATCACCCTCTACGAAAACTACTATCGCCGCATCCTCAGCCAGTCCACCTGAACTCCGCTACCATCACTGCATGTCTTCCATTGCAACCAAGCACGGCGACCAGGGCACCACCGGCCTCATCGGCGGCCAGCGCACCTCGAAAGCCGACCCCCGCGTCGATTCCTACGGCGATGTCGATGAGCTCAACTCCACCCTCGGCTTCGCCCGCAGCATCTGCGACCAGCCCGACATCCGCGACTGGACCGAACACATCCAGAAGACCCTCTTCCGCGTCGGCGCCGCGCTCGCCACCCCGCCCGCAGACCGCAAGCGCGAGCCCATCCTCACCGCCGCCGACGTCGACCACCTCACCGCGCTCGTCGACCAGATCGAAGCCACCCCCGGCATCCTCGCCGACTGGTCGCTCCCCGGCGCCCACACCCAGTCCGCCGCCTACGAGATCGCCCGCGCCGTCTGCCGCCGCGCCGAACGCGCCGCCGTCCGCCTCGAAGCGCTTGCCCCCGAAGGCGAAAGCTGGGTGCTCCCCGAGGTCCTCGCCTACCTCAACCGCCTCTCCGATCTCATCTGGCTCTTCGGCCGGCTGATCGAAGTCCGCGCCAAAGTTGACTCCTCCCTGCGCGACGAAAGCAGGCCCGCACCCGGCTTCTCGCGCGCCTGGTAAAGCCCTCATGCTGAACACCTTGGTACATCTTTTTTGTGCGCCGTTTCCGCCCACCCCGCGTCTTATAAACTGATCTTTCAACGATATGGCCCAATCAGAGCAAAAACGCTCCACCGCCCTCTTCTGGGTCGCAGGCTTCGCGCTTCTCGTCCTCCTCATCTTCGCCATCCGCTCCCTCACCCGCGAGCAGGTAAAAGTCAAAGTCGCTCCGGTCTCCTACCAGACCCTCACCAACACCGTTCCCACCAACGGCAAAGTCGAGCCCGTCGAGCCCTTCCAGGCCCACGCCCCCAGCCCCGGCGTCGTCCGCCGCATCTACGTCAACGAAGGCGAGCACGTCAGCCCCGGACAGCTCCTCGTCCGGATGGACGACGCCGACGCCCACTCCCGGCTCGCCACCGCCCACGCCCAGCTCTCGCAGGCCCAGCTGCAACAGTCGGACCTCGCCAACGGCGGCAGCACCGAAGAACGCAGCCAGTTCACCTCGAACGTCACCACCGCAAAACTCGAACAGCAGGCCGCCGCCAGCAACCTCGCCGCCCTCGAAGCTCTGCACCAGAAAGGCTCCGCCTCGGCCAACGAGCTCGCCGCCGCCCAGTCGCGCCTCACCTCCGCCGATGCCGCCCTCGCCACCGCGACCGCCCATCCCACCGCACGCTACAGCAGGGGCGATCGCACCAACGCCGCCGCCCGCGTCGCCGACGCCAAGGCCTCCGTCGATGCCGCCGAAGCCTCCGTCACCGCCGTCGATATCCGCTCGCCCTACAGCGGCACCGTCTACTTCATCCCCGTCTCCGAGTACGACTACGTCCCCGCCGGAGAAGACCTCATGGACGTCGCCGACCTCAGCCGCCTCCAGGTCCGCGCCTACTTCGACGAGCCCGAAATCGGCAAGCTCCAGGTCGGCCAGCCCGTCAAGATCGTCTGGGCCGCCAAGCCCGAACTCAGCTGGCACGGCCACGTGCAGCGCATCCCCACCACCATCATTGCCTACCAGACCACACGCAGCGTCGGCGAATGCATCATCTCGGTCGACGATCCCAACGGTGAGCTCTCCCCCAACTCCAACGTGACCGTCACCGTCACCGTCGCGCAGCGCTCGCACGTCCTCTCCATCCCCCGCGAAGCCCTCCACACCGACGGCGCCAACAACTTCGTCTACCGCGTCGCCAACGGCAAACTCGAACAGACCGCCGTCGAGCTCGGCCCGCTCGTCACCCTCACCAGCGCCGAAATCACCGGCGGCCTCAAGGAAAACGACCTCGTCGTTCTCGGCCCCGTCAGCCCCGGCAAGGAACTCTCCGTCGGCCTCCCGGTGAAGATCGTCAAATGAGCCCGACCCCCGGCACGCCCTCGCCCACGCGCCGTTCCTTCGCGCTCCTGCTTGGCCTCTCGCTCGGCGCCCTCCCCCACCACGCCGGCGCCCAGGTCTCGCTCAGCACCGCGGTCGATCTCGCCCTGCACAACAGCCCCCGCGTCCGCATGGCCCAGGCCGATGTCGCAAAGGCCGAAGCCAGCCTCTCCGAAGCCCGCGACGTCTACATCCCCGCCGTCACCGCCGGCGCCGGCATCGGAAACTCCTACGGCTACAGCCCGAATCCCCCCACGCTCTTCGCCTTCAACGCCCAGTCGCTCATCTACGGCTCCTCCCAGCGCTCCTACATCCGCTCCAGCCGCTTCGGCCTCACCGCCACCGGCTTCGCCCTCAACGACGCACGCCAGGCCGTCGCCGAAGACAGCTCCCTCAGCTACCTCGCGCTCCACCACGACCTCGAACGCGAAGCCATCCTCACCCAGGAAAACGACGACGCCAGCCATCTCGTCCAGATCGTCCAGGACCGCTTCGACGCCGGCCGCGACACCGCCATCGACCTCACCAACGCCAGGCTGACCGCCGCCCGCTTCCGCCTCGCCCGCCTCAACGCAGAGGACGAAACCGCCCACGACCGCGACCACCTCGCCCGTCTCATGGGCCTGTCTCCCACCGCCTCGCTCAATCCCGACGCCGACTTCCCGGCCCTCCCCACCCCGTCCGCCAACGTCCCGCTCCCCCCGCTCAGCCAGCCCGCCACCCCCGGCGTCGCCTCGGCCTTCGCCTCCGCCGATGCCAAGCAGCAGCTCGCCATCGGCGATGCCCGCTATCTCTACCGCCCGCAGCTCTCGCTCATCGTCCAGTACAACCGCTACGCCACCTTCACCAACTCGTTCAAACAGCTGCAGAGCTTCAACCAGGGCATCAACATCGCCGCTAACGAAGGCGTCTTCGCCGTCCAGATTACCCTCCCCTTCTACGACAAGGTCCACCAGGCCAAGGCACGCGAGTCCCTCGCCGACGCGCAGCACGCCCGCGCCGAGGCCGAAAACGCCCAATTGACCGCTCTCGACGGCCAGTTCAAGCTCCGCCACAGCATCGCCCTGCTGCAGGCCCGCTCCGAGGTCGCCGCACTCGACCAGCAACTCGCCCAGCAGCAACTCGACGCCCTCACCGCCCAGCTCAACGGCCCCGCCACCGCCGGCCCCCTCTCCACCCCGAAGGACGAACAGAACGCCCGCATCGCCGAACGCGAAAAATTCCTCGCACTCCTCGACGCCAGGTACCAGCTGCAGCAAACCCAGATCAACCTCCTCCGCCAATCCGGCCAACTCGAACCCTGGCTGCAACACCTCGCGGCGACGGCTAACCCCTAAAGTAAAAAGCAAAGGCGCCCTTATCGCGGGCGGCGACCACTTCGTGGGGTGGAAGCTTCGCGTGCCAGGGCATCGCACTGCCGCATGATGCTGCGACGCGAAGCCTCCACCCCACGAAGTGGCGCCCGTCCGGCGTCAGGACGCACTTGCTGTTGCTTTTCAGCTGCCAGCCAGCCACCGCCTAGTACTATTGCTCACATGCGACAATTGAACATTTTGCCCGGGCTTCTCCTGGTGAGCCTTGCTGTTTCCGCCCAGCCCTCTGCGTCGAGCGTCACGGCCCGTGTCGCGCAGCAGAATGCGCTCTTCGAGCAATACTTCCAGACCCAGCTTAAAAACTCCCCCGAGTTCGCCACCACGCTTGGAGACTACCGCTACAACAGCCGTCTCTCGAATGTCTCGCTCGCCGAGACCCGCCGCCAGCATGAGGAGGACGATGTATTCCTCACCCGCCTCAAGGCAGTTTCGACCGACGGCATGGCCGACGTGGACCAGACCTCGCACGACATGCTCGTCCGTTCGCTCACCCAGGCCGACGAAGAATTCGCGCTCAAGATCTACGAGATGCCCATCAACCAGATGAGCTCTCCGGCCACCGACCTCGCCGACCTGCCGCTCAGCATGCCCTTCGATTCGCTCGCCCACTACAACGATTACGTAGCGCGCCTGCACGCCATCCCCACCGCCTTCCACCAGACCGAGGAGGTGCTCCGCGCCGGCGAACACGACGGCCTCATGCCCGTCCGCTTTCTTCTCGAAGTGATCCCCGCCCAGTGCGACGGCGTCATCTCGAGCAATCCGTATCTGCTGCCTACCAAAAAGTACCCCGCGTCCATCTCCGCCGCCGAGCAGAAGCGCCTCACCGCCGAGATCACGAAGGCGCTCGAGACCGAGGTCTTCCCCGCCTACCGCGAGTTCGCCGCTTTCGTGAAGACCGAGTACGTCCCTCACGGACGTACCGCCCTGTCCATCGAGAGCCTTCCCCAGGGCAAGCAGCGCTACGCCCTCGCCGTCCGCGAAGGCACCACCCTCACCATTACGCCGTCCGCAATCCACGAGATCGGACTCAGTGAGGTCAAGCGCATCACCGGCGAGATGAACTCACTCGCCGTCAAGCAGGGTTTCAAGGATCTGCCCGCATGGCAGGCTGCCATCGACGCCGATCCGCGCTGGAAGCCTACCAGCGCCGAGCAGATCGTCGACGACTTCCGCAAGTACATCGCCGGCATGCAGCCCAAACTTCCCACTCTCTTCAACCTCCTGCCCAAGCAGCCGGTCACGGTTGAGGCCATGCCCTCCTTCCAGGCCACCAACGCAACTCACTATAACGCCGGTCCTCCGGACGGCAGCCGCCCCGGCCGCGTCGTCGTCGCCGTCGCCAATCCCACCTCGCGCACCCTCGTCCTCGATGAGGCAGTCGCCTATCACGAAGGCATTCCCGGCCATCACATGCAGATCTCGATCGCTGCCCAGCTCGAGGGTCTGCCCAAATTCCGCACCCAGCTCGGCTTCTATAACGCCTACGTCGAGGGCTGGGCGCTGTACGCGGAAGAGCTCGGCAAGGACATCGGCTTCTACCAGCAGCCGGTCTCGGACCTCGGCCGCCTCGGCTCCGAGCTCTTCCGCGCCGTCCGGCTCGTCGTCGACACCGGCATTCACGACCAGGGCTGGACCCGCCAGCAGGTCATCGACTACATGCACGCCAATTCCGTCAACGACACGCTCGCCCAGTCCGAGACCGACCGCTACATCTCCTGGCCCGGCCAGGCGCTCGGCTACAAGATGGGTCAGCTCAAGATCCGCGAACTCCGCGAACGCGCCCGGCAGCAGCTCGGCCCCGCCTTCGACATCAAGGCCTTCCACGACCAGATCCTGAACGGCGGCGCCCTGCCCCTCGACCTGCTCGACGCCCGCATGGATCGCTGGATCACCGCCCAGAAACCGTCAGCTCACAACTAGAAACGGATAACACGTACCCCGCTGTCAGCGATGAGCTCTCAGCTCAGGCTGTTCGCCAGTCCTGCTCGCCGTGGCGAAACCGCCCGGCGAGAGGCTGAAACAATCACCCTGAACTTGACAAACGGCCCCCCCGAAACACCCCCCTTGCCCCGGCCAGCGAGGTCCACCCTCCCCCTTGGGACAGTCCCCGCGACAGGGGAGGTCCAGACCTAAGTTCAATGCTTTGAAGATCTTGCGCAACAATGGGGGGGAGGGAGGGGGGTACCCTCACATCACCCCAAAAGCCGTCAGTTACCCGCGTCGCCGCGGTCCGGGCCCCTCCACGCATCCGGACAATATTTCGCCGCCTGACCAGAGCCGGAAACCGCGTGCCGCTCCCCCGGAAGCGCCCCGCTGGCATCCAGCTTTGCACCCGCCAAAGCAATGCCAAAATGGTTCCCAATGCTTGCAAAATGGTAAACTTGGACCATCATCATGACGAAGCCCCTGAAGACCCTACTCCTGAATCCCCCGTCGTTTGAGAAGTTTGACGGTGGTGCAAGCTCCCGCTGGCCCGCTGTCCGTGAGATCGAGTCGTACTGGTACCCCGTCTGGCTGACGTATCCCGCCGGAATGCTCGAAGGCTCCCGCCTGCTCGACGCGCCACCGCATCACGTCTCGGCCGCCGAAACCATCGAAATCGCTAAGGGATACGAGTTCCTGGTCCTCTTCACCTCAACCGTCGGCTGGTCCGGCGATCACGGGCTTGCGCAGGCCATCAAGGCCGCCAATCCCGCCATCAAGATCACCTTCGTCGGCCCCCCGGTGACCACCGACCCCGAGCGCGCCCTCAACGAGTGCTCCGCCATCGACTTCGTCTGCCGCCGCGAGTTCGACTTCTCCGTCGTCGAATTTGCCAATTACAAGCCATTGAACGAGATTCTCGGCATCAGCTACCGCGGTGATGACGGCGCCATCCTGCACAATCCCGACCGCCCGCAGGTCGAGAAGCTCGACAAGCCCGACATGCCCTGGGCCACCGAAATCTACGCCCGCGACATGGACGTCACCAAGTACAACGTCCCCTTCCTGCTCCATCCGTATGTGTCGCTCTACTCGACCCGCGGCTGCCCCGCCCAGTGCACCTTCTGCCTGTGGCCGCAGACGCTCTCCGGCCATGCCTGGCGCAAGCGGTCCACCGACGATGTGGCGGCGGAAATGGCCAACGCCAAGAAGCTCTTCCCCCACGTCAAGGAGTTCTTCTTCGATGACGACACCTTCAACATCCAGAAGGCCCGCACGATCGAGCTCTGCGAGAAGCTGAAGCCGCTGGGCCTCACATGGTCCTGCACCTCGCGCGTCACGACCGACTACGACACTCTCAAAGCCATGAAGGATGCCGGCTGCCGCCTGCTCATCGTCGGCTACGAGTCCGGCGATCCGCAGATCCTGAAGAACATCAAGAAGGGCGCCACCGTGCAGCGCGCGCTCGACTTCACCCGCGACTGCCACAAGCTCGGCCTGATCATCCACGGCGACTTCATCCTCGGCCTGCCCGGCGAGACCAAGGAATCGATCAAGAACACCATCGAGTTCGCCAAGCAGATCGACTGCGAGACCATCCAGGTGTCGATCGCGCACGCCTTCCCCGGCACCGAGTTCTACGACTTCGCCGAGAAGAATGGCTTCATCACCAACCAGAAGATGGAAGACGAGCAGGGCCATCAGATGGCGCACATCGAGTACCCTGGCCTGCCCGTCGAGTACGTGATGGAGATGGTGCACAAGTTCTACGACGAATACTACTTCCGCCCCAAGGCCGCGTTCCGTGTGGTCTGGAAGGCGATCGTGAACCGCGACGTGCCGCGCCTTTACGTGGAAGCGAAGTCGTTCATGTCGCTGCGCGCCAAGCGTAACAAGGCCTCGCGCAAGATGAAGGAAGAGAACGCGCTCAAGGCACAGGAATCCGTCAGCATGAACGCTTAGAAACAACGCAGCAGGAGCAACAAACCCCGTGGCTTACCGAAGCCACGGGGTTTACTCTTTGAGGACACCAATCATCTTCTGCACGAGGTCTTCGATGCGCCTGTTCGCTTTGCTGTTCCTTGCCCTGCCGCTCTGCGGCGCTGCCCAGACCGCCACGGCTACGCTGGTTGGCGACCCCGCGCACCCGGCGATCACCTCGGGCTGGCTCGACACCAAGCTGTACTTCGGCCTGGGTCCCGCGGACGTTCCCGGCAAGGGCGTTTCGGAGGTGAAGTGGCGAGCGTTTCTGGACAAGGAAGTGACGCCGCGTTTCCCTGCCGGGCTCAGCGTGCTCGATGTCTACGGCCAGTGGATGAGCAAGGGCGAGCAGATTGCAGCACACGGCAAACCCGAACGCATCCGTTCCAAGATGCTGACGATCGACTATCCCGCTTCGCCCGAGAACGATGCGAAGGTAGAGGCGATTCGCGCGGCCTGGAAGCAACTGACCGGCGACCAGTCCGTTCTGCGCGTGACGCAGCCGGCGACGGTCTCCTTCTGAGCAGGCGGCTCCACTAGAATTGAAGCAGATGGAGCATAAGCTTTCAGCCTCACAGTATGGCACCCTGCTGGCAGTCGTACTGACCGCATCGTTCGGAGATGCGCTGCTCTCGCGTGGCATGGCGCAGATCGGGCCGCTCGACCTGCAGCACCTGCCACTGCTCTATCATGCCCTGTCGAACCCGAATGTTATCGGCGGCATCATTCTGCTCATTGGCTTCTTCGCGTCGTACATGACCGCGCTCTCGTGGGCCGACCTGACCTTCGTCATGCCGGCAACGGCCTTCGGGAACGTGGTCATCGCCTTGATCAGCCGGTTTCTGCTGCATGAGCACCTGTCGCTGTCGCGGTGGGTCGGCATCCTGCTGCTCACGTCTGCGGTCGGCTTCGTGGCCAACCGCCCGGCGCGCACTGATCTGAACGCGCCGCCCGAAAGCCCACCCGAACTGCCCGTGACCCGCGCGGGAGTGGGGCTGTGATGCACGCCGCCTCGCCCTTCGTCACGTGGTCGTGCATCGGGACCGTCGCCGCGCTCGCGATCGCCGGCGAAGTACTGATCGCCGCCGCCATGCGGCAGCTTGGCGACCTTGACCTGATCCGCGCGAAGTCGGGCCTCGCCGGCACGATCCGCGCCGTCATCACGAACCCGACGTTCCTCATCGGCGCGCTATGCATGGCGCTGAACTTCTTTGCCATGCTCTACACCCTGTCGCTGGTCGACCTGTCGCTCGCCGCACCCGGCATCGCATCGGTGAACTATGTCGGCAACGCCATCGCCGCACGCCTCTTCCTTGGCGAAGACGTCGACCGCCGCCGCTGGATCTCGATCGCCCTCGTCGTCGTCGGCGTGTTTCTGATTACGAAATAAGAGCAACTGCAAAAGCGCCCTCATCGCGGGCGGCGACCACTTCGTGGGGTGGAAGCTTCGCGCGGCAGCCAGTCGCACTCCGCCCGCAGTAACGACGCGAAGCTCCCACCCCACGAAGTGGCGCCCGTCCGGCGTTAGGACGCTCTTGCAGTTGATCTCACTTGCCTAACCAGCGCATCAGGCCGGATGCCGGGAGTTCGGGGCTCAGGAAGGGTTTGCCGGCGAGGGCGCCGGCGGCGAGGCGGCCTGAGCGGACGGCGCCTTCCATGGTGGAGGGCCATTCGGTCTGGGTCCAGTCACCGGCGAGCAAGAGGCCGGGTAGCGCGGTCTGCTGCGCGGGACGGGAGGCGTCGAGTCCGGGGGTGACGGAGAAGGTGGCGCGTGCTTCCTTGAGGACGCTGGATTTGAGCAGCTTCGCTTCGCGCATCTTCGGAAAGAACTGCTCGGCTTCGGCGATTGCAGAGTGAAGAATGGCTTCGCGGCCGAGTTCGAGCTCGGGCCAGGAGGCGCTGATGACGAGTTCGAGGTAGCTCCCCTTTTCGGCCCATCGGCGGATGCGGGACTTGTGGAACATCCACTGGATGCGTGTGTCGAGCAGGACGGCGTGATCGAGTTCCGAAACCTCGCGATCGAACCAGAGGTGGATGGTGGTGATGGGCGCGGAGAGAAAGTGCGTGGTATCGAGCGGTGAGCTGAGGCCGGCGAGCAGGCTGCTGGCCTGGTGGAAGTTGGTTGCGAGAATGATGTTTTTGGCGGCGTACTGCTGTTGCTGACCGATAGCTTGCCAACCGTCGGTCGTCTGTTCGAGTCGCTCGATGCCGGCCCTGGCTTCGATGGTGACGCCGAGCGAGCGAGCGTGATCGGCGACGGGCGCGAAGAATTCGGTGAGGGGCTTTGCGGGAATCCCGAGGCGTCCGCCGGTAGGCGAGCGCAGGAAGGTCTCGTGAAAGACTTTGCCGGCATACTTCGTGGAGCAGCGCTCGAAGACATCGTTCAGTGCGCCCCAGATTACCGGCTCCCAGAAGTGGCGGATGGCGCGCGGCGGCTGTCCGGTTCGCACGAGCCAGGTGGCGAAGCTTTCGCGATCGTCGCCGGGGTAGCCGCGCAGAAACTCAGCCAGTCCGCGGGCGATCGCGGCCTTGTCCCCAAGGCTCAGCATGGGCGCGCGCAGGAAGCTCATCGTCTGGTGGAGCGGTGCGGGCAGCGCGCCGGGCTTCATGACGCTGCGATTGCCGTTGGGTTCGAGGAAGGTGAGTTCGTCGTACCAGCGAATCAGGCCGGCATTTCCGGCTTGCTCGCACAGGTCGAGCAGGTTGGTGCAGCAGCCAAGCAGCACGTGCTGCGAGTCGATGGTTTCGCCGATGGCGGGATGGAGATAGGAGTAGGCACGGCCGCCGAGCTCGGGCCTGCGATCAAGCAGGGTCACTGCAGCGCCATCGGCGGCGAGTGCGCTTGCGGCTGCGAGTCCGGCGAGGCCGCCGCCGATGACCAGCACATCCACCATCGCTAGCGCGTCCTCAATGTCTTGGCGGCACCACGCAGCAGGGTCAGGATCTTGGCACGGGTAGGTACGCTCACGCGCTTGCTGAAGACATCGCCGCCCCGTTCGTCGATCTTGCGGAGCAGGCCGCTGTAGATTTCAACGAGCACCCACATGGCACCGCGGCTGTCGGTATCGATCATCGGGATGAGGATGCCGGCGGATTCGTAGTATCTCCAGGCCTGGACCGAAAGTCCTGCAAGCATGGCGCGCTCATTCGGCTTGACGGCGCGGCCGGCAGCGAGCGCGAGCACGTCTTCGGTCGTGACGGCGAACTCCTGCAGCAGGTCCTGCGGGAGATAGATGCGTTTGCGTTCGGCATCTTCCTTGACGTCGCGCAGGATGTTGGTGAGTTGGAAGGCGATGCCGGTGCGCTCGGCGAGCAACTCGGCTTCCGGATCGGTGTAGCCGAAGATGCGAATGGTAACGAGACCGACGACGGAGGCGACCAGGTAACAGTATCGGTACAAATCGTCGAAGGTTTTATAACCTTGAACGCCGTCGCCCAGGTCTACGCGTCCGTCGGGGGAGCTTCCGGCTTCGGCGAGGTCCATGGAGGTGCCGCGTACGAGGTCTTCGAGCAATGCGTCTGCGATGTGGAAGGTCTGCTGCGTGTGCCGGAGGGCAACAAAGACGGGGTCTTCGGTGGCATTGTTGGAGATGGGGCCGCCGCGTGACGCGCGCCAGATTTCGAGCCACTGCTCCATCTGGGTACGGCGAACGTCGACGGTTACAGATTCGTCGTCCGAGATATCGTCTGCCTTGCGCATGAAGGCGTAGACGGCGCACATCGCGTCGCTCTTCGCTTTGGGCAGCACGCGGAAGGCGTAGTAGAAGTTCTTCGCTTCGACCTGCGCGATCCTGCGGCAGTATGCGTAGGCGGCCTCGATGGCGACGGCCTGGGACACTGGCGGCATCAGGCAGCGCTCCGCGGGGCGAAGAGGCTGGCGGCTTTCATGCCCAGAGCGGCGAGCAGCAGGCGGGCCTTGGTTACCTTCGAGACGCTGGGACGGGCGGTGAGCACGTCGTAATCCTGCGCGATGATGCCGTCGAGTGCAGCGCGCCCGCCGCGTTCGAAGAGCCGCAGGGTGACGGCAAGTTCCGCGTCGACTTCATGGGCGATACGGCCGCCTTCGGCGAGCAGGGTGCCGGCGTAATCGGTGAGGAATTGCATCATGTCGTGGAAGGCGGGCGTGAAGCTGCGGGCGGCGATCATCTCGCCGGTGACGCCGAAGCGTTGCATGACGTCAGCCGGAAGATAGCGGCGTCCGCGCTCATCGTCTTCGACGACATCCTGCCAGAAGTTGGCGAGTTGCAGCGCGGTGCAGACCTTGTCCGAGAGTTGCGCGCGTGGCTCGTCGCGGTAGCCGGAGACCCAGAGCACCAGGCGGCCGACGGGGTTGGCGGAGTACTTCGAGTAGTGCAGCAGGCTCTCGATGGACGCGTGGTGGGTGACGACCTGGTCCATCTCGAAGGCGGAGATGAGGTCGTCGAAGACTTGCTGCGGCACGCCGGTTTCGTCGATGGTTTTGCGCAGCGCGACGAAGACGGGGTGCATGGACATCTCGGGGTGCGCGTAGCATTCGGCGAGCAGGGTGCGCCATTCGCCGAGGAGGCGGGTGGCGGTGGTGGTGTCGGATACTTCGTCGCCGAGGTCGTCGGCGGCGCGGCTGAAGGCGTAGATGCTCTCGAAGTGCGGGCGGATGCGCTTCGGCAGGAACCAGGTGGCGACGTGGAAGTTTTCGTAGTGGGTGGTGGCGAGGTGCCGGCACCAGGCCTGCGCCTCGTCGAGCGTGGGCCGCGCGGGGGGCATGGCGTACTCGGGCGGTGCGCCTTCCAACTGGATGGCGTGGGTGAGGGTGTTCACGCGGCCCCCATCAGGATGGACGTCTTGATGTCGCGCTTGCCGTTGCTAACGGAACGGCTGACCATGTCGGCGAAGACGCGCGGGACGGCCGCGAGCGGCGCGGTGCCGGTGACGAAATCTTCCCCTCGGAACTGGCGGCTTGCGATCAGGTTGAAGGCGGTGCGGGCGGTCGATGGCGTGTGGTGAAAGCTTGCCTTGAGCGTGATGTCGCCGTAATGGAGGCGGTTGGTGTCGAGGCCGACGACGGTGCCGCTGGGTGGGCCGCCGAAGAAGTTGACGACGCCGCCCTTGCGTACCATGCCGACGGCCCATTCCCAGGTGGAGGGGGTCGCGACGGCCTCGATGACGATGTCGGCGCCGCGATGCGCGGGCGTGAGGGCGCGGGCGGCGGCGACGATGTGTTCTGCATCCTGGACGGAGTCGATGGAAAGGACCCTGGCCGCGCCGAGGTGGGTTGCGACCTCTGCCTGTTCGGCGCGCTTAACGACGGCGATGACCTCGAGGCCGGTGAGGGCGGCGGCGTGAATGAACATGAGGCCGATGGGACCGGCGCCGATGACGATCATGCTATCGCCGGTGCGGGCTCCGCTCTCTTCGAGGCCGCGGATGACGCAGGCGAGGGGCTCGGTGAGCGCCGCGTAGGCGAGGGGCAGCGACTCCGGCACGAGCAGGGTGTTTTTTTCGACGATGCGAGCCGGCACCAGCAGGTATTCGGCGTAGGCGCCGTTGTTGAAAAGGAGATTTTCGCAGAGGTTCTGCTGGTCCTTGAGGCAGAAGAAACAGTTATCGCAGGGCGCGGAGTTGAGCGGAACGACGCGATCGCCGATGTTGAAGTGGTGGACGCCGTCGCCGATGGCGGCGACCAGGCCGGCGAGTTCGTGGCCGAAGCGCATTGGCGGCTTGAGCATGCGCGCATGGTAGCCGCGGCGGTAGACCTTCAGATCGGTTCCGCAGGTCAGCGCGGCTTCGACCCGCACGACCATCTCACCTGGCCCGGGCTGCGGGATCGCGACCTCTTCGATCCGGAGATCCTCCCTGCCGTATAAAACAGCCGCTTTCATCGATCCCTGCATCACGTTTCTATCTTCTCACCTCGTTGGGCCGCTTTCCGCAGCCGAAAGGAGTCTGATCTGCATCTGATAAAGTGAGCCTACAAACATGCCTGCCGTTTCGCCCGAGAGCTTCGCCAAATCGAGTGTTGCCGCCATTCAGGAGTACTCTCTCCTCTCGGGCCGGGCGGTGGCGAATATGTTCTCCGGACCGCGCTACTGGGCGGACATTTTTACCCAGATGGATTCGATCGGCGTCGGTTCCCTGCCGATTGTCATCCTGACCGGATTTTTCACAGGCTGCGTGCTGGCGCTGCAGTCCGAGACGGCGCTGCAGGAGTTCGGCGCGGTGAGCCGGACGGGCTCGCTGGTGGCGCTGTCGATGGTGAAGGAGCTTGGCCCGGTGCTGACGGCGCTGATGGTTTCGGGCCGCAATGCGTCCGGGATGGCGTCTGAACTTGGGTCGATGAAAGTGACCGAGCAGATTGACGCGATGCGCGCCCTGGGCACAGATCCGACGCGTAAGCTGGTGACGCCGCGGCTGGTGGCGACGGTCTTCATGTTGTTCTTCCTGACGATTGTGTCCGATGCGGTGGGAATCGCGGGGGGCGCGCTGGTCAGCGTCGCAATGCTTGGCCTGAATATGACGGCCTACCTGCACTCGTCGTATCAGACGCTGGCTTACGGAAACGTAGTGGAGGGCCTGACCAAGGCGCTGTTCTCCGGGTTCATTATTGCCACGGTCGGCTGTTTTTACGGGATGCGCACGCAGGGTGGAACGCAGGGCGTGGGCCGGGCTACGACGCAGGCAGTCGTGGTGTCCTCGGTATTTATCATCGTCGTCGACTTCCTCGTCAGCCGGCTGATGATCGCCGTCTTCGGGAGCTGACCCAGGGCCATGGCAGAGACTCTCGAAGTTCCGCAGGCTCCAGCCACGCCCGAAGACACGGGGCCGGTGGTTCAGTTTAAAAACGTCTCGATTCAGTTCAGCCGCAATCCTGTGCTGAAAGACATTTCCTTCACCGTTGATCGCGGCGATACGCTGATTATTCTTGGGCCCGCGGGGTGCGGCAAGTCGGTTCTGATGAAGCTTGCGAACGGCTTGGTGAAGCCGGATTCAGGCGAGATCTCGGTCTTCGGCCAGCGCATCGATACCATGCGCGAGCAGGACCTGTTCAAGTTTCGCGAACGCATCGGCATGGTCTTCCAGGAGTCGGCCCTGTTCGATTCGCTGTCGGTCGAAGACAACGTCGCCTATCGTCTCCACGAAGAGGGGATGGACGGCGCGGAGTCGCACAAGAAGGTGGTGGAAGCGCTGCATTTTGTCGATCTCGACCAGGCCATTACGAAGTTTCCTTCGGAGCTTTCGGGAGGGATGCGGCGGCGGGTTTCGATCGCGCGCGCGATTGTGGCGCAGCCCGACCTGATTCTCTACGACTCGCCGACCGGCGGGCTCGATCCGATCACCTCCACCACGATCATCGAACTGGTGGTGAAGCAGCGCGACGTATCGCATGCGACGTCGTTGCTGATTACGCACCGGCTGCAGGATGCCTTTACGCTGGCGACGCATCGATACAACGCGGAGGCGGGAAAGATGGAGCCGATTCCTGATGGCGGCATCGACGACACGACGCGGTTCCTGGTGCTGAACGAAGGGTCGATCGTGTACAACGGCAACACGCACGACCTGGTCCACAGCGAAGACCCATGGATCCGGGAGTATCTCTCCTGAGGTAACTGCGGGTACGGCTTGATGCCGGCCGGCGTTTCGTAATTGACGGGACTTCGGCGGCATCTACTCGCGGCGGCCTTTCTCCCATTCGGCGTAGGGGATTCTTGGCATGGTCAGGAAGGCGTCGCGGGTTTTGACGTAGGATCCGAGGCCGTTCATGCGGCCGATGGCGTGCAGTTCTTCTGACTTGATGTAGGGTCCTGCGGGATCGACGAACTGATCCTCGACGTACATGGCGACTACCCTGCCGAGGATGATGCGGGACCGGCCGATCTCGATCGTCGCGTGCTCGACGCATTCGAGCGCGGCATGTGCCTGGGCGATCCTGGGGACGTTGACGATCGACGAAGGCACGGTGGACAGGCCGGCCATCTCGATCTCACTGACTTCGGCGGGGAAGTCGGTGGCGCAGATGTTCATCGCCTTGGCGAGGTCTTCGGTGACGACGTTGACGACAAACTGGCCGCCGCGGCGAATGTTGCGTGCCGTGTCCTTGGGGACATATTTGCCTTCGGGGCGATTCATCACACCCAGGCCGACGACCGGCGGGTCGGTGCAAAGGTAGTTGTAGGCGCTGTAGGGCGCGGCGTTTACCATGCCGTTCTCGTCCACGCTGGTAACGAGCGCGATCGGCCGCGGGGCTACAAGTCCGATCAGCATGTTGTAAACCTGGCGCGGGGTACTCTTCTCTACGTCAAAAATCATGGGTTCTCCCAACCTTAGCTTAGAGTGAGATGGCGGTTCGGGCGAATCAGGCCAGCGCCGCCCTGAGCGCTGCCAGAACCCTGGGCCATGCCGCGCTTTGCGGGTCGACGAGGTCGAAGTGGTCTGCGCCCGGGATCATCTCGACGGTCGCGCGGTCGCCGGCACGCCGGCCATTTTCGGCCCAGCGCCGGGGCAGGTCCGGTGGAATCTGGTCGTCTTCGGTACCCTGCAACAGCCACTGCGGGGTGGCGATCGGCAGCAGTTCTCCGGGGTCGCCGGCGCGATAGCGTTCGGGATAGTCGGTAGGCGAGCCGCCCATGAAGGTCAGTACCTCGCGCTTGTCGTGGGCGAAGGTGAAGTAGCCGGCGAGGTCGATGGTGAGGCGAAGATCGACTGCCCCGGCGAGGGCGACGACACCATGCATCGCAAGTGCCGGCGCGGGTTGGTGCAGCGGGCTTTCTTCCGGAATGTTCGGGCGGCCGGCGAGCCAGAAGGCAAGGTGACCGCCGGCGGAGTGTCCGGCGACCGCCACTTTCTGCAGGTTGAGCGGATAGGTCGCGGCGAGGGTCTTCAGGTGGTCGAAGCCGTGGGCGACATCCTCAAAGGTCCCGGGCCAGCCCCCGCCTTCGTCGCCGACCCGGCGATACTCGATCGACCAGGCCGCGATGCCTAGCAGTCGCAACGCGTGGCAGAGATGACCACCGTACTCGAGGCCGTATTCGCTCTTCCACCAGCCGCCGTGCACGAACATGACCACCGGCGCATGGGTCCCGGCGCTGAGTTGCGGCAGGAAGAGGTCGCCGAACTGGAGGCTGCCACTGCCGTACGGGATGCGATGATCGGCTTTGGGTGCGGGCCGGGTCAGGAGATCGTCAGGCATCGGCGTCCTCTTGGCGACGGGAGGCTTTGCAGGCTAATGGGGGTCAAGCTGGGGGTCCGCTGCGGGCTTTTCATTGGGCAGCGTGACGATGACTTCGCCCGGACGGGTGTAGTGCAGCTCTGCGCGGGCCTGATGTTCAATCGCCCCGGGATCATTCTGCAAGCGGGTCACATGGCTCTGCAGGCGGGCGTTTTCCTCCGCCAGGGCCTGTGCCTGCTGCGTGAGGACGCGTTCATCTTCGCGCTTTTTTTCATACGCGGTGAGCCCGTTTTGCCCGAAGATGACGTGATAGCCGACGGAGAGGGCGAGCGCACCTGCCGCAATGGTGGCCGTCCTGCGGCGCTGCCCGTAGAGGCGGGTCAGCAGGCCGCGAAGACCTGCGACCTGTGCGGGCGGGTGTTGCGCCGAATGTGTGTTGCCCCTCATCACCCCAAGTTAAGCTGGCGCTGTGGCCGGGGGTCAAGTGGATAACCCACGGGCGGCGGCGGGGAACCTATTTCATTACCTTCGACTCGAGGGTCGCGATGCTGTCGAGGTCTTCTATCTTCGCGGCACAGGAGCGCAAAGCCCTCACGCTTGCTATCCTTGTACGTCGCATGAAAATTATGTACATCGTCGCCCTGCTCAGCTTCGCCGCACTGGCAGGGGCGGCATACGCTATCTCCCGGCACATTCGAAAGAACGCAGCCGCCGCGCAGACAAACCCGGCGCGCGAGCTCGAGATGTCGCAGGCGCTGGACGTGCGGCTGACCGATCTTTCGCGTCCTGCAGGGTCGAAGCCGGCGGCGGGAGCCGCTACGGGCGCCAAGAGCGCGTCCGTTCTTGTGGAATCGCCTCCCGTGGACGCGCCGCCTGTGGAATCACAGCCAAGGGAATCACAGTCAGGGGAGGAGCCGCCTGATGATGAGCTTCCGTCCCATTACCGAACATCGGAACGCGGGAATCCGGGCCCTCACTAACTGCTTCGCCGCCTGAGCGCCGTCACCAGGCAGCATTTGACTGAAAGGAATCAGCTATGCAGACCATTGCCAACCAACCTGCCGCTCCCGGGATTCAGGGGACATCTTTAGAAGTGCTGTCGCGCACCCTTGCGGGGAAGGCGGTGCTGGTGATCTCCGCCAGCCTGTTCGTCGCCATCTGCGCGCACTTCACGGTGCCGCTCCCGTTCACGCCGGTTCCGCTGACTTTGTCGGACCTGGCTGTGCTGCTCGTCGGCCTGCTGCTCGGGCCGGAGATGGCTTTCGCGGCACTCGCACTCTACCTGGCTGAGGGTGCTGCCGGGCTGCCGGTATTTGCGCCGGCGGGCCCTGGCGGACTGGCGCAGCTGCGCGGCGTCACGGCGGGCTACCTGATCGCCTATCCGTTTGCAGCAGCGGCTGCGGGTTTCCTGGTGCGCGCCCTGGCGGCAATTCCGCGGTTCACCGCGGCGGTCACGGCAGCGACTGTTGCGAGCGTGCTCATCATGACCAGCGGCGCCGGGTGGGTTGGCTTCTTCACTCATCACGAAGCGGCGCTGACGTTCAAGCTGGCCGTACTTCCCTTCCTGCCCGGACAGGTAGTCAAGATCGTGGCGGCGGCGGGAATTTACAGCGCGCTCACCACCCGGCGCCGCATGAACTCCGCGAGCGTCGTGTAGCTCGGAACAGCGCTTTTCCCTTGAGGGTACGACCGGCACACTGGCCATCACGCAGCACATTCGTTCAGGATCGCGACCCCATGAGCACCACGGCAGTACGTGAAATTCAGATTGCCCACAGCCCCGACTCGGACGATGCCTTCATGTTCTATGGCCTTGCCACGGGCAAGATCCGGGTCCCGGGATACAAGTTCGTGCATAACCTGACGGACATCGAAACTCTCAATCACAAGGCCATCCACGACGCCTTCTACGACGTCACGGCGATCAGCTTCCATGCGTATCCGTACATGCAGGACGAATACACGCTGATGAACTGTGCCGGCAGCATGGGCGAAGGGTACGGCCCGATGCTCGTCGCGACACGTAAATACACCGATGCCGAGATCAGGAAGCTGCACATCGCGATTCCCGGCACTCTGACGACGGCGTATCTCACGTTGAAGCTCTGGTATCCCGAGCTTCAGACGACCGTCGTTCCCTTCGAACGGATCATCCCGGCGGTAGCAGCCGGCGAGTATGACGCGGGTCTGCTGATCCACGAGGGGCAGCTTACCTACGGCAACGACGGCTTGCACAAGGTGCTTGACCTGGGCCAGTGGTGGCGCGACGAAACCGGGCTGCCGCTGCCGCTGGGAGGCAGCGCTATTCGCCGCAAGCTTGGCTCCGAGGCGATGCTCATTACGAACGACGCAATCCGCGACTCCATTCAGCACGCCCTCGACCACCGTGACGCGGCACTCGATTACGCGATGCAGTTCGCCCGCGATCTCGACCCCAACCTCGCGAATCGCTACGTCGGCATGTACGTAAACGACCGCACCCTCGATTACGGCGACGATGGGCGCGAGGCGATTCGGCGGATCCTGCACATGGGGCACGAGCGAGGCATCATCCCGATCAAGGCGAACGTGGATTTTCTGGGATCGTGAGGGTTCGCGGTGTGCAGGAAATCACCTGCGCGGCCGACGTCAGAAGCATGCAAACCCGCGGGCCTGTGGTATCTTTATCAAAGTGGGTTGAGCGCAGGTTCCGCACTCCCCAACAGCCGGACGCGTAGCTCAACTGGCAGAGCATTCGACTCTTAATCGACTGGTTGTAGGTTCGATTCCTACCGCGTCCACCATCCTTTTGCCAGAATCTTCCTCTCCCATCAAGGAACGCGCGATGGATTGCGACTCATCGCGTGGCGACGCGTATTAGTCCACCGGCCGCGAAACTTTTTCCTTCTCCAAACCTTCCAACAAACATCACAAAGCAAGAGGCTTATCGTCTCTCAGCAGAGCCACCCTGAACGGCAAAAGGATCGTGAATGGAGCAGCAACAGTTCGGACGCACTCCCTCATCAACCCAGGACCAGGAAGATCTCGGCCGCGCCTTCGCGGGACAGGGCTATTCCTCCTATGGCGGTGACCTCGGCGTCTCATTTGAGAAGCACAACGCTTCGCCCGAGCTCTGGGTCGAGCATCGCCGGTCGCGTGGCTGGATCTGGATCCTCGTCGTCCTCGCAGCGGTGGTCGTGGCCTTCCTCATCTACCGGCTGTTGACCAACGGTTCCGGTGCTGCGGGAGCGCCCGCGGGACGCCGCGGTGCCGGCGGTCCGGCGGCCATCACGACGGGCGAGTCCAAGACCGGCAACATCAATATTTATGACAACTCGCTGGGCACGGTCACGCCGCTGAACACGGTTACCCTCTACAGCCAGATCACCGGGCGGGTGATGGCGGTGTACTACCGCGAGGGTCAGATTGTCCGAAAGGGCGATGCGCTGGTCGATATCGACCCAAGGCCTTACCAGGCCACACTGCTGCAGGCGAAGGGATCTCTGCAGCAGGCACAGGGTGTGCTTGCCCAGGCGAAGATCGATCTTGCCCGCTACCAGGCTGCGTACGCTCGCAACGCGATTGCCAAGCAGCAACTCGACGACCAGGAACAAGCCGTCATCCAGGATGAAGGCACCGTGCAGGCGGACGAGGGCAGCGTACAGTCTGCCGAAGTCCAGCTGGCCTATTGCCACATCGTCGCGCCGATCTCAGGACGCGTCGGTCTGCGCCTCGTCGATCCGGGCAATACCGTCTTCTCCGGGTCATCGTCGACGCTTGCGGTGATTACGCAACTGCAGCCGATCACGGTCGTCTTCAACGTAGCGGAGGATGACCTGCCGGCGGTTCAGACCCAGTTGAAGGCTCACCGCACGCTCGATGTCGACGCCTTCGACCGCTCGAACGAAACATCCATTGAATCCGGCAAGCTGACCTCGCTCGATAACCAGATCGACACCACGACCGGCACTCTGAAGTTCCGCGCAACGTTCGCCAACCGCGACACGAAGCTCTTCCCGAACCAGTTCGTCAATGCGCGCCTGCTGGTGAGGACGCTCAGTAATGCGGTGCTGGTGCCGACGGCGGCTGTGCAGCATAACGGCACCGCCGCGTTCGTTTACGTCGTCACCAAGGGAGCGCCGCCGCAACAGCACGCAGCTGAGCCTGACGCCGCCAAGACCGACTCGACCAAGAAGAAGGAGGGTGCAGCAGCCCAGGCGCCTCCCGACGGCACGGTCAATGTTCAGCCAGTCACCGTCGTCACCAGCAACGAGAATGAATCCGCAGTCGAGGGCATCGCTGCCGGTGTCATGCTTGCGACGAGCGGATTTGATCGCCTTGAGAACAAGGCCCCGGTCACCTTGAGCAAGCCTGGCGCAGGCGGCAAGAAGGGCCAGAGCACGACGACCGCGAAGGCTAGCGGCGGACCTGCTTCATGAGTCCTTCCCGCCCATTTATTCTTCGGCCGGTCGCTACGGCATTGCTGATGGTAGCGATGTTCCTGGCCGGCGCGGTCGCGTACTTCCAGCTGCCTGTGTCGGCTCTGCCCGAGGTGGACTACCCGACCATCCAGGTGTTGACGTTTTACCCGGGGGCAAGCCCCGATGTCGTCGCCTCGGCGGTCACCGCGCCGCTCGAGCGCCAGTTTGGTGAGGTTGCCGGACTTTCGCAGATGACCTCCACAAGCTCCGGCGGCTCCTCCGTCATCGTCATGCAGTTTCAGCTTTCGCTGAATATCGACGTCGCGGAGCAGGAGGTGCAGGCAGCCATCAACTCGGCCCAGAGCTTCCTGCCTGCCGGTCTCCCCACGCCTCCGGTCTACTCGAAGTCGAACCCCGCCGATGCGCCGGTCCTGACCATCGCGCTGACCTCGAACGAGCTTCCCCTCTCCTCGGTCGAAGACCTTGCGGACACCCGTCTCGCGCCGAAGATCTCGCAGATCTCCGGCGTCGGACTCGTGTCCATCTCCGGCGGCCAGAAGCCCGCGGTGCGCATCCAGGCGAATCCCACGGCGCTCGCCTCCTACGGGCTTAACCTCGAGGACCTGCGCAACGCACTCACTGGAAACTCGCTCAACTCGGCCAAGGGCAACTTTGATGGGCCGACCCGCGACTACACCATCAATGCGAACGACCAGCTCATCTCGAGCGCCGACTACAAGCAGGTGGTCGTCGCCTACCGCAACGGCGCGCCCATCATGCTCACTGATGTGGCGAAGATTGTGGACGGTGTCGAGAACAAGAATCTCGCGGCATGGGTGGACTCGACGCCGGCCGTGATTCTCAACATCCAGCGGCAGCCCGGCGCCAACACCATCCAGGTCGTCGACTCCATCACCAAGCTACTGCCGCAGCTCGAGACGACGCTCCCGGCGGCCGTGCATCTGCAGATCGTCACCGACCGTACGACTGCCATTCGCGCCTCGGTCAAGGATGTCGAGTTCGAGCTGATGCTCACCATCGCGCTCGTGGTGATGGTCATCTTCCTGTTCCTTCGCTCGCTGTCCGCAACTATCATCCCTTCGGTTGCCGTGCCGCTGTCGCTCGTCGGCACCCTCGGCGTCATGTACCTCGCGGGCTATTCGCTCAACAACCTCACCATGATGGCGCTCACCATCTCGACCGGCTTCGTTGTCGACGATGCCATCGTCATGATCGAGAACATCGCCCGCTATCTCGAAGAAGGCATGGGCGCGATGGAGGCGGCGCTGATCGGTGCAGAGCAGATCGGCTTCACCATTCTTTCGCTCACCGTCTCGCTCATCGCGGTGCTCATTCCGCTGCTGTTCATGGGCGATGTCGCCGGGCGCCTCTTCCGCCAATTCGCGGTGACACTTGCCGTCACCATCATCCTGTCGGCTTTCGTTTCGCTCACCCTGACGCCGATGATGGCCGCCCGTATCCTCAAGCACACACCGCCCGAGCAGCAGAACAGGTTCTATCACTACTCCGAGAAGATCTTTACCGACATCATTGCCTTCTACGGGCGAACGCTGAAGTTCGTGCTGCGCTTCCAGGGCGTCACGATGCTGGTCTTTCTCGCGACGCTCGTACTGACCGCAGTGCTCTATATCACCATCCCGAAGGGCTTCTTCCCGACGCAGGACACCGGCATCATCCAGGGCATTACCCAGGCTTCGCCCTCGACTTCGTTCGAAGAGATGTCGAAGCTGCAACAGAACCTGGCCTCCGAGATCCTCAAAGACCCTGCCGTCGACACCATCTCCTCCTTCATCGGGGCTGACGGCACCAACACCACGCTCAACAGCGGCCGCATCCAGATCAACCTCAAGAACCTGGAAGATCGTGATGTTTCGGCAACCCAACTCATTGCGCGGCTCGGCCAAAATCTCGACAAGATTCCCGGCATCAAGCTCTACATGCAGCCGGTACAGGATCTAACGGTCGACGACCGCGTAAGCCGCACCCAGTATCAGTACACGCTGGAAGACCCCAACCAGACCGAACTCGACTCCGTCACAGCCGGCTTCGTCAAGCGCCTGAACAAATTGCCGGAGCTCGCCGACGTCGTCACCGATCAGCAGCTTGGCGGCGCCGCTGAGTCACTCGTCATCGACCGCCCGACGGCCTCGCGGTTTGGCATCACGCCGTCGGTCATCGACAACACTCTTTACGACGCCTTCGGACAGCGGCAGATCAACACGATGTACACGCAGCTGAATCAGTATCACGTCATCCTCGAGACAGATCCCAAGTTTCAGCTGAGCCCCGCCAAGCTGCACGATATCTATGTGCAGTCTTCTCAGACCGGCACCGTCGCGACCACGCCAGCGGCAACCGCCGGGTCCTCCGCGGGCGCCGGTAACGGCTCGTCGACCTCGAGCAACCAACTGACTCCCTCGGCGACGAACGGCATCTCCGCCAGTCCCTCGGCTACCTCGGCGCTCAGCTCGGGCAATCAGAGCACCAGCACTGCGTTGAGCACAGCCAGCAGGGGCTCCGCCCTCTCCACCAACCAGACGAGTGCAAGCACGACGAACGTACTCTCCTCGACTTCGAGCAATACCAGCATCTCGTCGAGCGCCACCACCGCGGCATCCGGCACCACGCGCGCCGGCACCAGCGCCACCACCACCGGCGGCGGCGGCGGGGGATCCTCTGCCGGCAGCACCACCGACTTCTCAAACGCGGTCCCGCTCTCTGCCTTCGCGCACTTCCAGGCCTCGAGCGAAGCGCTCTCGATCAACCACCAGGGCCAGTTCCCTGCCGTTACGATCTCATTCAACCTTGCGCCCGGCTACTCGCTTTCGCAGGCCCTCGACGCGATCAATCAGACCATCAAGGAAGCGGACCTCCCCGCCTCGGTCGTATCCAACTATCAGGGCACCGCCTCCGCCTTTGAGAACTCGCTTTCGAACGAAGGCCTGCTCATCCTTGCCGCGCTCGTTACCGTCTACATCGTGCTCGGCGTCCTGTACGAGAGCTTCGTGCATCCCCTCACCATCCTCTCGACCCTGCCCTCTGCCGGTGTCGGCGCGCTTCTGGCGCTGCGGCTCTTCGGTCTCGACCTCGACATCGTCGGCATCATCGGCATCATCCTGCTCATCGGCATCGTCAAGAAGAACGGCATCATGATGGTCGACTTTGCGCTCGAGGCCGAGCGTCACCATGGCCTCAACGCCACCGACGCCATTTATCAGGCATCGCTGCTGCGCTTCCGCCCCATCATGATGACTTCGATGGCGGCGCTGTTCTCCGGCATCCCGCTCGCCTTCGGTCACGGCATCGGCTCGGAGTTGCGCAAGCCGCTCGGTGTTGCCATGGTCGGCGGACTCATCATCTCGCAGATCCTCACGCTCTACACCACACCCGTTATCTACATCTTCTTCGATAACCTCGGCCATCGCTTCACGCGCAAGGGCCCCTCGAAGAACACCATCGAGCAGGGTGAGCCGGCCCGTGAGGTCGCCCACTCATGAACCCGTCGCGCGTCTTCATCGAACGGCCCGTAGCCACGACGCTGCTGACCATCGCCGTCGCCATCGCAGGCATCATCGCCTTCGTTGTGCTGCCCGTGTCGCCTCTGCCCCAGGTTGACTTCCCTACCATCACCGTCGCCGCGTCGCTTCCGGGAGCTTCGCCCGACATCATGGCATCCTCGGTCGCGACGCCACTCGAGCGGCAGTTCGGCCACATTGCCGGCGTCACCGAGATGACCTCGTCATCCTCCATCGGGACCGCCAGCGTCACGCTGCAGTTTGATCTCAATCGCAACATTGACGGGGCCGCACGCGACGTCGAAGCCGGCATCAACGCCGCGCGCGCTTACCTGCCCGCCAACCTGCCATCGAACCCCACCTACCGCAAGGTCAATCCTGCCGACTCGCCCATCATGGTGCTCGGCCTGCAGTCCGATACCTACGACATCCCGGCGCTCTACGACGAAGCCTCCACCGTCATCGTGCAGCGCATCTCGCAGATCTCCGGCGTCGGCCAGGTGAACGCGGTCGGTGCGTCACTCCCCGCGGTGCGCGTTGAGATGAACCCGCAGCAGTTGAACAGCTACGGCATCTCCATGCCGCAGGTGCAGGCCGTCATCTCCGGGCAGAATTCTAATCTCGCCAAGGGCCAGCTTGCGGACTCGACCCACACCGCCGACATCCTGGCCAACGATCAGATCTCGAAGGCGGAAGCCTACAAGCCCATTGTCATCGGCTATCACAACGGCGCCGCGGTTCGCCTGGAAGACGTCGCCGACGTCGTCGACTCGCAGCAGACCATCCGCCAGGCCGGCTTTCTCAATGGAAAACCGTCAGTCAACATGATCATCTTCCGCCAGCCCGGCGCGAACATCATCGCCACCGTCGATCTCGTCAAGGCCGCCATCCCGTCCATTCAGGCCACGATCCCGAAGGGCATGCACCTCATCACCATTCTCGACCGCACGCTCACCATCCGTGCCTCGGTCCACGATATCGAGGTGACCCTCATCATCTCGGTCCTCCTTGTCGTTCTCGTCGTCTTCCTGTTCCTGCGCAACCTGAATGCCACGCTCGTCCCCGCGGTCGCCGTGCCGGTTTCCCTCATCGGCACCTGCGCCGTCATGTATCTCTGCGGTTTCTCGCTCGACAACCTCAGCCTGATGGCCCTCGCCATCGCCTCCGGCTTTGTCGTGGACGACGCCATCGTCGTCATGGAGAACATCGCACGGCACCTCGAGGAAGGCCTCACGCCAGTCGAGGCCTCGCTCAAGGGAGCGCGCGAAATCGGCTTCACGGTCTTCTCCATCTCCATCTCGCTCATCGCCGTCTTCATCCCGCTGCTGCTGATGGGCGGCATCATCGGGCGCCTCTTCCGCGAGTTCGCCATCACGCTCTCGACGGCGATCCTCGTCTCGATGGTCATCTCGCTCACCACCACGCCGATGATGTGCTCGCTCGTGCTCAAGTCCGAGCACGAGATCAAAGCACGGCCGCGTGTACAACTGGTCCGAACGCATCTTTCGACCGCGTCCTCAACGGCTACCGCCGTCACCCTGAACTGGACGCTCGACCATCCGGCAACGATCCTGCTCGTCTTCCTCGGGACGGTTGCCCTCAACGTCCTTTTCCTGCTGACCATCATCCCCAAAGGGCTTCTTCCCGCAGCAGGATACCGGCGTCATGACCGGCGGCATGCAGGGTCCACAGGAGACCTCCTTCTACGCCATGCGGGATGCCGTCCAGCAGGCGACCGCGATCATCAAGGCCGATCCCGCCATCGCCAACGTCATGTCGTTTCACCGGCGGTCAGGGTGCGCACCAATGGCGGCTTCACCTTCATCGCGATGAAGCCGCTCGGCCATGGCAAGGATGATCGGCGACTCCGCAGCCACCGTCATCAATCGCCTGCGACCCAAGCTCGCGCACGTCCAGGGAGCCAACGTCTTCATGCAGCCGGTGCAGGACATCCGCATCGGCGGCCGCCAGTCCAGCGCGCAGTACCAGTACACGCATTGAAGCGGAGACGACCGCCGACCTGCTCAACTACGGCCCCAAGCTCCTCGCGGCTCTGCGCAAGGCGCCCGGCTTTCAGGACGCCAACACCGACCAGCAGAACAATGGCCTGCAGGCCCTGCTGACCTACGACCGGCACCGCCGCCCGTCTCGGCATCACCCCGCAACTGCTCGACAGCACGCTCTACGACGCCTTCGGTCAGGCCGAGGTCTCGACCATCTACTCCGAGCTCAACCAGTACTACGTCGTCATGGAGGTGGCGCCCAAGTACTGGCAGACGCCCGCAGGGCCTCGACGCCATTCACCTCGTGCCGAAGCAGGGCGGAGGACCAGTGCCCCTGAACGCGGTTACGTCCTACGCGCCCTCGACCTCACCCCTTGCGGTCAATCACACCGGCCTCTTCCCTTCGGTCACCGTCAACTTCAACCTTGCCCCCAACGTCTCGCTCGGCCAGGCGACCCAGACCATCACCGACCTGCAGCGGCAACTCGGCTTTCCCAAGTCCGTTCACGGGCAGTTCGCCGGCACCCTGTCCGCCTATAAAGACTCGCTCGCCAGCGAAAAATGGCTCGTGCTCACCGCCATCCTCGCCGTCTACATCGTCCTCGGCGTTCTCTACGAGTCGCTCGTCCATCCCATCACCATTCTCTCGACGCTGCCTTCAGCCTCCGTCGGCGCCATGATCGCCCTCATCCTCACCAACACCGAACTCGACGTGATGAGCATCATCGGCATCATCCTGCTCATCGGCATCGTGAAGAAGAACGCCATCATGATGATCGACTTCGCCCTGAACGCCGAGCGGAACGAGGGCATAAAAATACCCGCGACTCCATCTTCGAAGCCTCGATGCTCCGCTTCCGTCCCATCCTCATGACAACCTTTGCCGCCCTCTTCGGTGCCGTGCCACTGGCCATCGGCACCGGCATGGGCTCGGAGCTTCGCCGCCCGCTCGGCATCTCGATCATCGGTGGCCTCATCGTCTCGCAGGTGCTGACGCTCTACACCACGCCCGTCATCTATCTCTTCATGGATAACCTTCGCCTCAAGGTCCAGGGCGACAAGAACGCGCGCCTCTTCACCAAACGGTCCGACGCGCACAGCCCGCAGGAGGTGCCCGCGCATGCATAGCTCCAGGCACACCTTGTTCACATTCCGCACGGAAGCGAAGGAACCTGCTTCTGCTGCCCACACCGCGCTGCCCCGTCTCCGCAGGAACCCTACAATGAAAGCCACCAGCAAGCTTCTTCTTACCGCAGCCGTCTCCCTCCTCGTCGGCTGTCGCGTTGGTCCCAAGTACGTCAAGCCCGTAACGCCGCCGCCACCAGCCTTCAAGGAAGCGCAGCCGACGGCGTACAACTCCGTACTGCCCGGTACCTGGTCACCCGCCGACCCGAAGGACGCCGCCCTCAAAGGCAAGTGGTGGGAGATCTTCAACGAGCCGGAACTCAACGGCCTCGAAGATCAGGTCAATCTCAATAACCAGAACATCGCCCAGTACTTTCAGAACTTCATGGCCGCGCGCGCCATCGTGCGCGAGTACAAAGCGCAGCGCTACCCCACCGTCACCGCGCAGCCCTCGTACAGTCGCCAGCGCACCCCCGGAACGCTCCGGAACGCGGTCGCAACGACAGCCAGCAGCACAAGTGGCGGCACCGGGACAGGCACATCCGGCGTAGCCTCAACCGGCGGCACCACCTCCACCGTCCTCAACCTGCCCTTCGATGTCTCCTGGCAGCCCGATCTCTGGGGTCGCATCGGCAATCAGATCCGCGAATACCAGTACGCCGCGCAGGTATCCGCCGCCGACCTCGAGAACCAGCGCCTGACCGAACAAGCCACGCTTGCCGAATACTTCTTTCAGCTGCGCGGGCAGGACGCCCTGCAGGATGTTTACGATCGCACCGTCGTCGCCGACCAGAAACTTCTCGACCTCACGAAAGCCCTCTTCGAAACCGGCATCGATTCCGACGAGTCCGTCGCCCAGGCCGAAGTCACCCTGAAGAATGCCCAGGAGACCGCTGCCGGCATCGCCTCCAACCGCGCCCTCTACGAGCACGCCATCGCAACCCTTATCGGCAAGCCCGCCTCCAGTTTCTCGCTTCCCGTCAAACCCCTCACTACGCCCATCCCTGCTATCCCGGTCGGCGTCCCCTCGGAACTGCTTGAGCGCCGCCCCGATATCGCCGCCGCCGAGCGCACGCTCGCCGAGGCCAACGCTCTCATCGGCGTGGAGCAGGCGCTCTATTACCCCACTGTCTCGCTCACCGGCTCAGGTGGGCTCGAGTCCTCGCTCATCACCAACCTCTTCACCACGCCGGCGCTCGCCTGGTCCGTCGCCGGCAACGCAGCCGAAACCATCTTCGACGCCGGCCTGCGCCATGCCACGATCGACCAGTACAAGGCCCAGTACGATGCCTCCGCCGCAACCTACAAACAGACCGTCCTGACCGCCTTCCAGCAGGTGGAAGACTATATCTCGACGCTCCGCGTAAACTCCGACCAGATCCAACGGCAGGCCGACGCGCTCAACTCGGCGCAGCGCTACTTCGACCTCGCCACCGCGCGCTATGAGACAGGCGTCGACCCATACCTCAACGTTCTCAACGCGCAGACGACGCTGCTCTCCGACCAGACCACCCAGGTCACCCTGCGTACCAACCAGATGACCGCCGCCGTCCAACTCATCCAGGCCCTCGGCGGAGGCTGGAACGTGAACCAGCTCCCGGCCGCAGCCGCCATCAATACCAAAGCCGCCGCAGATCAGGTCGCCAACACGCCCTAGATGATGCAACGGAAAGTGCGCCCTCATCGCGGGCGGCGACCACTTCGTGGGGTAGACGCTTCGCTTGCCGATAAATCGCATATCCGCAGGCTCCCGCGACGCGACGCCTCCACCTCACGAAGTGGCTCCCGTCCGGCGTTAGAACGCGTTTGCCTTTGTCTGTTCTAGAAAGAAAACGACAGCCCGGCCTGGATCGTTCTGGGTGCCTGCGCGAAGAACAGGGTCTGCCCGTCTGCCGACACGAACGGACGATAGCCCTGCGCCAGCAGGTTCGTCACATCGATTGTCGCTTCCATGTTCTTCGGAAACGTCTTCCCCATGCGCAGCGGCTGGCGGATCAGGCAGCTCAGGTACGCCTGGTCGCCAAATGCGCCGTAGGGATCGACTGCCGTCACCTCTCCCAGCGGCTGCCACCGGTAGGAAGCCCGCACCCGCGTCCCGGTGCCGACGATCCGGCCCTTCAGTGCCAGGGTCGCAGTCTGCGATCGCCGAGCCTTCAGGGCAGCGACCGTGTCTCCAAAGGTCTGGGTCCCGCTGCCGAACTCATCTCCCAGCGCCAGCGCACGGCCCGTGCTGTACTCCGCAGCCAGCCACAACGCAGGCGTCAGCGCCGAACTCACCGTGATGCGCGTCCCGTCTGCCCCATATCCGGTTCCGAGCGCCCGGAAGCTGCCGGTCGTCGGGTCCAGCAGCATCCCGGTCGATGCCTGCGGCAACGGCTGGTCGCCCTTCGAAGTCGCATCCGTCGAGGCCACGCCGCCCGATACCGCACTCGCGGCAAAACCATCGCGGTACACCGTCATCTGCACGCTGGCCCGGCCGGTCCGGTGCGCGACGGATAGCTCCTGGTGCCGGCTCGACTCAAGCGCCAGCCGGCCGTTGCGCACCAGCGCTACCGGCACATCCGCGTCGCCGCTCGTCACATCGTCGAACTCCTGCACACCGATGTCAGTCGCCATGCGGTACTCGAGCGTCCACTCGCCGGTCGGATGCGCGCTCACCCGCACAAACGGGTGCGCCTTGATCGCGCTCTCGCCCGCCTGCACCGCGGTCAGCCGACCGCCCGCTTCCACCTCAACCCGTTCTCCGAGCGACATCCTCTGCGCGCTCGTCACCTGCATCACATTCAGACCAGGACCGCCCTCCGCCAGCAGGTCAGGATGCGTGACATAGCTCACGACGGTCCGCGAAGACCCGCCCTCAAAGCCGGTCCGTGCCTCGTACCCAAGATCAAATTCACTCGGAGCGGACCCGAACGCAGTCGCCGACCCCACGCTCGTTCGCAACATCATGTTCGAGCCGTCGTCGAGCGCCTGGTGCACCGTCATTACGTTATGCAGTCCACCCCGGCCAAAGCTGCCATCGCCGCTTTCGACCGCGCCTGCCGCCTTCGCGCGCAGCAGCATCGGAATCTCCGAAGCGCTGGACGAAACCTCGACCACCGCACCGTCGTCGTCCACCATCCGCAGAATCGGCCGGTTTGCCGTCGACCGCAGCGTCCACTTCCAGTCGTCCGCGGTCTCGTCCGCACGCCGCCTCTGGGCGGGCAGCCACGCTGCCGTGTCGAACAGCGCCGCCATTGTCAGATTCACCACGGTGTTGGCGCCTGTCCGCAGCTGCAGATTCGCCTTAGTGACCGGCACGAACATCGCCGCACTCGCCCGCACAAAGTACCGGCCCGGGCTCAGGTTCGCCACGACATAATGCCCATGCTGGTCCGTGATCGCGGTCCCGACCGTGAAAGAGTTCGCCGCCAGCACCTGCACCAGCGCGCCCATCTGCGCCACACCCTGCGCATCCCGCACCACGCCCGAAACCCGGGACCGCGCGACCGCCCCCGACACTTCCGCACCCTTGCCGCCGCCCGCCTGCCCTATCGCCTCGCAGGCGCAACCTAGCATCGTCCCGAAGACGATCATCGTGGCAACAGCCGGATTCTGCAGCATCTTCCGTGGCACAGTCGTCCCCTGCGCGTCGCCGGCCCTGCTCCTCAAGTCTTGCCCTTGCTTCGATCGCCAGCTGCCTCCGTTCTGCGCGGGCGTATCGTTTCTGCTCAAAAGTCTAATCCACCGTGAAGTTCGCAGACTCCGAGAATGTCTGCTTCTTCACGCCGTCATTCACCTTGATACTCACCGAATACTTGCCCGGCTGCAGGCTCGCCAGCGGCAGGCTCTTTTCAAGCGTCACCTGGTCGGCATTCGGGTTGATCTTGCTCGTCAGCTCCGACGCATCGAGCACCGACTTGTTGTGGCCAGATCCATGATCTGGTACTGGACCGTCGCGCCGTTCTGCTTGTTATCGCCGATGCCCAGGTTATAGAGCTGCATCCAGAAATTGAGGTTCTGGTTGCGATGGAAGATCACCGGCACCGCGAGCCCGGTCGGCACGCGAGGCTGAATATGCGTATTGCCGATCACAAAATTACCCGCGCCGATATCTTTCGTCGGCACCCGGTACATCGCGTCCGCCAGAATCAGCGACGAGTGGCCCAGCTGATCATCGTCATACTTCGGCACATTGACGCTGCGCTGCCAGCGGCCCACATGATCCGGATTGTTGACGTCCTTGATCACCACATCCACCTTGTACAGGCCCGGACGCAGCGGGAACGACTTCCAGTACACCGACGACTTTTGCTGCTCCTTGGTCAAAAGCTCGCTCGGCACCTGCGACGACACCGTATCCTCAAACGTCTGCAGCGGCCGCCCGGTCAGCGACGAAACCCGCCCCAGGATGTTCACCGTTCCCACCGAAACCCCGTCCTTGGTGTTGTAGGTGATGTCCGAGTTGTGAATCTGCAGCGTCAGCGGCACCAGCACCGTATCGTTCGTCACCTTCACATAATCGGTGCGTACGTTGAACAGGAACGGCGGTCCGGTCAGGATCTTCGACGACACCATGTAGCTCTCGAGATCCTTGAACTTGATCACCGGCGCAGCCTGCAGCTTCGCGTACCGGTCCAGGCGGTCGAACTGCTTCGACTGATTCTGCGAAGTGTTCATGCCGGAACCAAGCTGCTCGAGACCGCCACCCGAGAAGCGATCGGCCTTCTTGCTCTTGCCCATCTCTTCATCGGTCGTCAGCCCGGCGCCCGGCACGTGCTTCAGGGCGTCCTTCTCCGACCGGTCGATCGTCATGTGGTAATCCCCGCACATGCAGGTATCCACAAACTCGATATCAATGTTGTCGCCGATCCCCTCGATATACCGGTAATGCCACGTCTCGAACGGGAACGTCGAGGTGCTGCCGCCACCCTCTTCCGTCGGCCGCTCGTAGCTGCCGCCGCTCGGGTGCGACTCGATCGAATCCGGCTTGCCAAACGAAATATAGATATGTCCGCGATCCGTACGCCACCCGCTCTTACCCGCCGCGAAGTGCTCATTCGCATACGCGATGCGCGCGTAATGCTCTTCGCGATACTCGTTCTCGGGCGAGTCGGGATTCGGATTCCGGCGCAGCCAGAAATTCTCAATAAACTGGTCGCGCTCTTCATCGTTCGACAGGTGTTTGAACGCCGAAAGCTCTTCGTCCGTGATGATCCAGCGCACATCCTGGTCCACCCACGTCTTGTACGAGCCCTTCAGCTCCTGCTTCATCTCGCGGTTGGTCCGGATCTTCTCCTGGTCCGTCCGCTCGCGCTTGGTCGGGTCCGGCTTGTCCGGAACCAGCGGCACCCGCTTCACGCCATCGCTGCTGTCAGGCGTCTGCGCCGCAACGGAAACGACCGTTCCCGCCGCAAAAACGCAAAGTGAAGCCACACCTAACCATGCCGACCGAAGCGTCAAACGATGCATCCACATTGCGCGAACCCCTACAGACGATAATAAGCGAAATTCTAGGCCCAAACCGTGCAACATTCAAACCGGGAACCGCATCCGAAGCCCCCGCGCCGCTGCTATCATCGCTGCAGGCAAAATTGTCTTCGGATCCAGGCCTTGCCCTGAGTCGCTACCTTCAGTGTTCTTCCCGGTGAAAGGCTCGCTGGTTTGACTGACGCAATGTGAAAACGCAAGCGCCAAACTCCACAAAATCGAATACGATTCGTGACAAGCCCCGGAACCTTCCAGCTACATCTCGCGTACGTTGCTTTACGCCACCGTGCGCCGCGCCGACCCACCTAACCCGGACCTGCACCAGCCGGCACCGAACCTGACCCACGAGAGCCCACGCAAACACGATGAGCCTGAAGAAAGTCATCATTATCGTAGTTGTCCTCCTTGCCGTCGCCGGCATCGCTGCCCTGTCCATCTATAAAAGCCAGCAGAACGTCGTCAAAGTCACCACCGCCAAGGTCACACGGCAGGATCTCGTCTCCGTCGTGAGCGGTACCGGTCAGATCAAGCCCAAGACCTACGTCAACATCGGCGCCACCGCCTTCGGCCGCATCACCAAGCTCAACGTCAAGGAAGGCGACAAGGTTCAGAAGGGTACCGTTCTCGCCACCCTCGAAAACGTCCAGCCCACCGCGACCGTCGCCGCCCAGCAGGCCTCCATCGTCTCCTCGCGCACCGATGTCAACGCCAACCTCGCCGCCGAGCAGACCGCCACCGCCAACATCGCCGCCGCCAAGGCCGACCTCGAGCAGCGCAGGCTCGACTACGACCGCGCCCAGGCTCTTTACAACGACAAGCTGATCGCCAAGCAGGACTTCGACTCGAAGAAGGCCGTCTACGACTCCGCCATCGCGACCCTCGCCCAGCGCCAGGCTGCCCAGTCGCAAGCCGTCGCACAGACAGCCTCGCAGCGCGCCAAGGTCAATCAGGCCATCGCCTCGCAGCGCTCAAACTTCGACGCGCTCGATAAAACCGTCGCACGTGCCCCCTTCGACGGCCTCGTGACCAACGTCCCCGTCCGCGAGGGCGAGACCATGGTTACCGGCATCCAGAACGCCGAGGGCTCCACCCTGATGACGCTCGCCGACATGAGCGTCATCACCGCCGAGGTCAAGGTGGACGAAACCGACATCGTCAACGTCCGGCTCAATCAGCCCGCCGACGTCACCGTCGACGCACTTCCCGGCAAGATCTTCAAAGGCCACGTCACCGAGGTCGGCGATCAGGCGCTGCTGCGTACCACCGGCGTCGCCACCTCGCAGTCCACCACCGGCACCGAAGAGGCCAAGGACTTCAAGGTCATCGTCACCATCGATGGCATCTCCGACGCCGGCAACAGCGAACTCCGCCCCGGCCTCTCCGCCACCGCCAAGATCACCACCGCGCGGCGCCCCGACACCGTCGTCATTCCCATCCAGGCGCTCGTCCAGCGCGACGCCGCCGCCGAAAAAGCCCTCGCCGATAACGCCGGACATGCCAGCCACTCCTCCTCGAGCGATGCCGTCAACCCCGGCGCCCCCAAGCCCGTGCTCGTCCAGGGCATCTACGTCCTGCACCCCGACCACCGCAAGCAGCGCGCCGTCTTCGTCCCCGTCACCACCGGCGTCACCGGCGCCACCGATATCGAGGTCCTCTCCGGCGTCGCACCGGGTGAGACCATCGTCACCGGCCGCTACAAGATTCTTCGCACGCTCAAGAGCGGCACCGCCGTCAAACCTGATAACAGCGTAGAAAAATCCGACTCCTCCTCCTAACCGAGCCTCTCGCAGCCCGAGACCCGAGCCCATCATGGCTACCGCCGCGCAAATCGATCCCGCACTCGTCAACGCCGACGGCCCCCACCCCGGCGACGTCATCGTCACCAGCAATCTCTGGAAGACCTATGAGATGGGCGACCAGCAGGTCCACGCCCTGCGCGGCGTCAACCTGCGCATCAAGCACAACGAATACGTCGCCATCATGGGCCCGTCCGGTTCTGGCAAGTCCACCTTCATGAACCTCATCGGCTGCCTCGACTCCCCCTCGCAGGGCAACTACTGGCTCAATGGCCACAACGTCTCCGATCTCAACGACGACGAACTCGCCCGCATCCGCAACAAGGAAATCGGCTTCGTCTTCCAGACCTTCAACCTGCTCGCCCGCGCCACCTCGCTCCACAACGTCGAGCTGCCGCTCATCTACAACGGCACCCCCGCCACCGAGCGCATCGCCCGCGCCAAGGAGGTCCTCGAACAGGTCAACCTCGGCACCCGCATGATGCACAAGCCCAACGAGCTCTCGGGCGGTCAACGCCAGCGCGTTGCCATCGCCCGCGCCCTCGTCAACCACCCCAGCATCATCCTCGCCGACGAGCCCACCGGAAACCTCGACTCCAAAACCGGCGACGAAATCATGGCGCTCTTCGACGACCTCCACGCCAAGGGCAACACCATCGTGCTCGTCACCCACGAGCCCGACATCGCCGAATTCGCCCATCGCGTCGTCACCATCCGCGACGGCGTCATCGCCAGCGACCACCCCAGCCCGCGCCACCTTGCTAGGCAGCAGGCTCTCTAAAAGCAAGCAAAGCGAAGGCGCCCTAGTCGCGGGCGGCGACCACTTCGTGGGGTAATGGCTTCGCGTGGCATCCCGTCGCATTCCGTATGGAGCAGCGACGCGAAGCCCATCACCCCACGAAGTGGCGCCCGTCCGGCGTCACGACGCACTTGCCCCTAACTGTTCTTAGTCTTTGCCGACCGACACGCCGCCGTTAACAGTTTCAAACTGCAGCGTAGGCCCGCCCTGGCCGATGTTCGTATCGACATGGTTGTGGTGCTTGCCCTGATCGCTCATCGGGAACCCCACCGAGACCCCACCATTTGTCGTATCAGCTACAAGGTGTGCCGAGTAGTTCTCCGGCGCCTTCACCGAGACGCCACCGTTGGTGGATTTCACCACCAGTCCCGTCCCCTGCCAGCGCGCGCCAAGCAGCCGAACCTCCACGCCGCCATTCACCGTGCTCGCATGGACATCGCCCGCAAGATCCTTCAGCGCAACCCCGCCATTCGTCGTCTCAGCCTCGATCCTGCCGTCCAGATTCGCCACGCTGACTGCCCCGTTATGCGTCACCAGGCGCGCCGCAAGATGCTTCGGCACGCGCAGCTTGTAACTCACCGACCAGCCGCCGCTGCCCCACCCCATCTGCTTCGGGCCATCCGCTTCGATCGTTCCGCCGGTCTTCACCGTCACCTCGCGGACAATCGACTCCGCCTTCTCCCGGCTCGAGGCCTGCGCCTCCACCCTCGCCTCGAGCGCAATATCCCCGCGCTCTTCGCCGACTACCTCGATACTCCCGTTGCTCCCCTCAACCCGCACCTGGCCCGCCGCGGGCAGCGTCGTCCTGCGCAGCTCGCAGACCTTGGTCTGGTTGCCGGAAAACCATCCATGACCTTCCGAATCGTCGCCGTGGCAGGGCGCCGTGGTGAACGACTGGGCGGAAAGACCGCCGGCAACCATCAGGGCAGCCGGGAAGACGAAAGCATGAAGACGCATGGGATCTCTCCTGAACAGGAACCGTTCCTGAACCCATACGCAGCCATCCCGCCGCCGGTTCCAGAAAAAGCCAACAACAAATGCGCCCTGATCGCGGGCAGCGACCACTTCGTGGGGTCATGGGCTTCGCGTGGTCTTGAGCCGCACTCCGCGTGAAGCAGCGACGCGAAGCCCATCACCCCACGAAGTGGCGCCCGTCCGGCGTCAGGACGCACTTGCCGTTGCCTGTTTTACCGGCTGATCCGCACCGCGAACTGCGCGACTCTCTGCTCGGTTGTCGTGCTCGTGATCGTCCCGAACGCCGCCGCCCCGAAACTCCCGTTCGGCTGCGAGAACGCCGGCGTATTCGACACATTGAACAGCTCGGCCCTCAGCTCGATATCCGTCCGGTCCCCTGCCCGCGTATGCTTCACCAGCGCCGCGTCGAGATCCCGAAACGCCGGCCCGCGCACCGGGTTCCGCGACGCATTGCCCAGCGTGAACTGCGGCGCCGTCGCAAACGCCGCCGTGTTGAAGAACTGCTTCACCGTCCGCTCATTCCCCGGAAGCTGCGGGTTCTTCACGAGGTTCGGCCGTTGCAGCGAGAAGCCCGCAAACGCATTGTTATTCGTCGCCTGCGTCACCGTCACCGGCATCCCCGACTGCATCGAGTAGATCCCGTTCACCGTCCACCCGCCCAGCCCCACAGCCGCAATCCCGTGCGATGCAAACCGATGCCCGTGCCCCGCCGGCAGCTCATACACCCCCGCCACCGACAACACATTCGGCATATCGCCGTTCGACGAATCCCGCTCCAGCAACGAGTTGAACGCGTCCGCCGCAATCAGGGAAGACGTGTTCGGCGAAGATAACACCGTCGACGAAAACACCGACGACGCATCGTCGATCAGCTTCGAATGCGTATACGACGCAATCAAATACATCCCCTTCGTAAACCGCTGCTCCGCCTTCGCCTCGAACGCGTTGTAGTTCGTCTCACCCGAGTTATTCCGATACGTCGCCACATTCTGAAACCGCGGATACGGCTTCAGCAGCTGTGCCGCAGCCACCGTCTTGCCGCCAATCGTGCTCGACCCCGGAATCTGCCCATAGTACGGATTCGTCACCTGCCTCGTCAGCGAAGTCGGGTTGGTCAGCCCCTGGTGCAGCTGATCCACCGTCAACTGATTCAGGTTCGAATCCGGGACCCCCACATGCACAATGTGCGTCCCCACATACGCCACATCCACCGACAGGTTCCGCGTCACCGCCCGCTGAAACGCCAGGTTCCACTGCTCGCTGTAGCCCGACCCCGCCTTCCGGTTCACCGTGTAAACACTCTGCCCCAGCCCCGCATCCGCCGTCAGCCCAAGCGGCGCCACCGTCGGCCCGCTCGATAGCTGAAACGCCTTGTTGATGCTGTCCGACGTCCTCTGCTGCACGTTCTGAATAAACGGAAACTGCGGCGCGGTAAACGGCGTCGTGATCCCCGACTGATCAATAAACACGATCCCGAACCCCGCCCGCACCACCGTCTTCGGTGTGATCTGATACGTCAGCCCCACGCGCGGTGCCACGTTGCCATAGTGCAGCTCACGCGCCGACTTCGAATTGCCGTTCACCCCCAGGTAGTCCAGCTGCTGCGTCCCCAGGTTGAAGACCGCGCCCTGGTTGTTCTTCTCCGTCGAAGGAAAATGCAGCGTGTAGCGCGCCCCGATGTTGAACGTCAGCCGATCCGTCGCCCGCCAGTCATCCTCAACGAAGTACTCCTGGATATGATCCCGCGGCCGCAGCTTGTTCACCTGCAGGTCGATCGAAAACGTATCCACCTGCCCCAGCAGAAAGCTGGCCAGCGCATTGCCGCCCGTCGTGGTCGCCGCCGCGGCCGTCTGCGTATCCGTTCCCGTCGTCGTAAACGCAAACGACCCCGTCGGGTTCGGTGGCGCCACCGTGTTCAGCTGGTACCACCGGTCGTCGAGCCCCGCCTTCAAAGCATGACGTCCCCGCGTATAAACCACCGTGTCGATCATCTGCCACACCGCGGTCTGGTACTGCGCAAACGTACTCGCCGCCGGCCCCAGCTGCTGAAAGCCCGTCAGCGTAAACAGCGGCAGCGCATTGTTGAACGCCGCATTCGTCGGGATCCCCGGAATCCCCAGCGCTGCACTCGCCGTATCGCCCAGCGTCGGCCCACCCACCGTGTTGCCGCGCCGCGTATAGCCCAGCCGGAAGTCATTCAAAATCCGCGGCGAAAACGTATGCGTCTCGTTGAACACAGCCTGCTGCCCCAGCACATGCGACAGCCCCGAAGCACCCGTCGTGCTGAACACCGTCGGCGGCGCCGGCCCCGACCCATCCGGCAGATACGTCACCGGCTGCTCCACCTCCGAGTAATACGTGTACCGCCCAAACGCCCGATCCTTTTCGCGATACGCCCCATCCACCCGAAAATCGAGCTGATTCTGATGATCCGCATCGTTCGCCGTGCGCGAGTAATTATTCGCCGCCCCCGCCGCCGTCGGCACCGGGAAACGATTCAGCAGCGCCACCGCCGTCGGGTCCAGCGGCACGTTGATCGTGTCGTCCGGAAACTCCGGCCGAAGGTACCTGCCATTGACCAGCGCCGTCTTCGTCGGATCGTAGATCTTCGAAACCCCGGTGAACACGCCCTTTCGCTCGGCCAGCGTCGGCACCGTCGAAATCAACGTCTTGCCAATCAGCTGCTTGATCCCCTGGTAGTCGCCGAAGAAAAACAGCCGATCCCGCAGCACCGGCCCGCCCAGCGTCCCCCCATACAAATTCCGCCGATACTCCGGCTTCCGGCCCGTCGGCGCAAAGTAATTCCGCGCATTCAGGTTCTCGTTGCGGAAGAACTCATATAGGCTCCCGTGATACGCATTGCCGCCCGCCTTCGTCGCCACGTTCACCACGCCGCCGTTGAACCGCCCGAACTCCGCCGGCACGTTATCCGCCTCAATCGTGAACTCCTGGATGTCATCCACGATCGGAAAGAACGCCACCTGCCCCGGCTCCGGCTGCAGCGCCGAGATGCCGTCATACAGGTACTCATTCGTCCGCGGACGCCCGCCGTTGATGCGTGGCAACAGCGTCCCCGGCGGCAGCTCGACCCCCGGCGCCAGCGTCGCCAGCTGAATAAAATTGCGCGAGTTCAACGGAATCGCCACCACCGCCCTGCCGGTAATATTCGTCTGGATATTGCTCGTCTCGGTCTGCAGCAAAGGCGCATCGCCCGGGACCTCCACCGTCTCGGCGCTGCCGCCCACCGTCAACGGCAGGTCCACATTCACCGTCGTCCCCAGCACCACCGTGATGCCCGTCCGGTTCAGCCTCTCGACCCCCGCCGCCTCCACCTCCAGGCTGTAAACCCCCGGTACCAGGTGCGAGAACACGTACTCCCCCGCCCCCGTGCTCACCGTCGTATGCCGAACATTCGTTGCCGTCTCGACCAGCACCACCCGCGCGTTCGCAACCGTCGCCCCCGACCCATCCGTCACGCGCCCGACGAGATCGGCAGAAACCTGCCCGAACGCAAGATTTGAAGAAATGACCAGCGCGGCCAACGCGCCCAGACCCTGGATTGTCATATTCTTCGAATTTATACGGATCAAATCGTACCGGTCAATTGGCGCCGCAACGTAAGACACAACGCAACCGCGCCCTGATCGCGGGCCGCAGCCCCTTCTAAGTGCCGGAGGCTTCCCGTGCCAGCCAGTCGCACTCAGCCCGCCGTCATAACGCGAAGCCTCCACCCCACGCAGTGGCGCCCGTCCGGCGTCAGGACGCACTTGCCGTTGCCTCTTCTCCGCTAAAGCCGCTCGATCATCACGTCGGTGGACTTGATCAGCGCCGCCGCGGAGTCGCCTTTCTTCAAGCCAAGCTCGCGCACCGCGCCGGCCGTGATAATCGCCGTAATATGCGTATCGCCCACCGCCAGCACCACCTCCGCCAGCAGGCCCTCGACGTGGATCGACACCACCTTCCCCGCAATCTGGTTGCGCCCGCTCACCCGGCGAAAGCGCTCACGCGACTGCTCCGCCGGCTTCGCCCCGTCTTTCGCCAGGAACGGCTTCAACGACGACTCCGCCACACGATGATGCCCACCCGGCGTCACCGACGTCGGCAGCTTCCCCGAAAGGATCCACTGCTTGATCGTCGGGTAGCTGATCCCCAGCAACCGAGCCGCCTCCCGCGCCGTCATCATCGCATCCGTCCCAGCCATCCAACAGGTATAGCACCGCGCCCCCTGAAGCGAGAACCAGCGCGCCCTGCCTGCGGGTCGGTTGCGCTCCGAACAGCAAGCAACAGCGACCGCGCTCTCATCGCGGGCAGCGACCACTTCGTGGGGTGGAAGCTTCGCGTGCCAGACTCTTGCATCTCCTCTTGAGGCTGCGACGCGAAGCCTCCACCCCACGAAGTGGCGCCCGTCCGGCGTCAGGACGCGGTTGCCGTTGCCTGTTCTCCGGGCCGGCAGTCCATCCTCAGTTAGGACGCCTGTTGCACTCTCTTCATGGGGAACCGTCTAAACTAGGAGTATGGCCAAGTCCTCCCTTAGAAGCTTGTTGCCGGTAGCGCTTCTCTTGCTGTTCTGCTGCCCTTGTGTGCGTGCCCAGGCTCCCCCGGCTCGATTCGACCTTGCCGGTCCGAAGATCGATGTACGCGTCACCCGCAACGGCGTCACGCTGCCCATTGCGACGGTGCCGAACCTGCAGGCCGGCGACCAGGTATGGCTGCATCCGGCCTTTCCGACCACGCAGTCGGTGCGTTACCTGATGATCGCCGTCTTCCTCCGCGGCACCACCAATCCCCCGCCCGACGACTGGTTCACCCGCATCGAGACCTGGAACAAGAAGGTCCGCGAAGAAGGCGTCACCATCACCGTGCCCGCCGAGGCGCAGCAGGCGCTGCTCTTCCTCGCCCCCGAGACCGGTGGCGACTACAGCACGCTCCGTTCCGCCGTGAAAGGCAGCCCGGGAATCTTCGTGCGCGCCTCGCAGGACCTCACCGAGGCCGGCTTCGAGCAGGCGCGCATCGAGCGCTACCTCGCCGAGATGAAGCAGGTCCCGCCCGGCGACCCCAAGGCGCTGATGCAGCACTCCGACCTGCTCGCGCGCACGCTCAACCTGAAGCCCGACCAGGACTGCTTCAAGAAATCCCCCGACCAGCAGTACAACTGCCTCACCCAGATGGGCACGCAGACACTGCTCGACGACGGGCACGGCCAGACGGTCGTCGCCGCGCTGTCCAACGGTTCGGCGTCCGACTTCATCAACGCCGCAAGCTACACCAGCGCTGCCGGCGGCGGGGCGTACTCCGCCTACGTCGGCGCGGTCGTCGACCTCATCCGCCTCACCAGCACCCTCCACACGGCGCAGTACAAGTACATCCCGGCCATCGCCTTTCCCGACGCCGAACAGAAGGTCACCGAGACGCTCAACCTGCGGCTCAACACCCCACCGTCCTTCCACAACCCGAAATCCGTCATCGTGATCGGCCTGCCCGCCGTCCAGAAAGCGACGCTGCCTCCCCTGCGTCCCGCCGACCCGAACCACATCTCCTGCCTGCTCGACCCGCACATGGTATTGCCTATCGAGGGCGCACCTCTCGTCTTCTCAACGTCTTACGCGCATGACCTCGTGCTGCGCCTCAACCTTCCCACGCCGGCCGGGTCGGGCGTAGGTCTGGGAACCGCGTCGCCCGCCAATGCCGCCAACCAGCTTCCCCTGGTTGCCGATCCCTACCAGGGCGGCCTCACCCTCGACACCAATCCGGCGCCGCGCAAGCCGCTGCCGATGGGCAGCGAACAGGCCGCCGCCGCGAAAGCCGCCGCCGCCCGGCCACCCGTCAAGCCCAGCCAGCCTGCGATCCCGGGTGAGCCCATCACCGGCACCATCGAAGGTTACTGGGGCTTCGACCACTACATCGGCCCGACGCTGCCGTTGCAGAACGTCGCCGGGCAGGGCTGGCACATCGTCACCTCGCCCGAGACGCCCGAGGTGCTGATCGCCGGGCAGCCGAACCACCTGCAGCTCTCAGCCACCGGCACTGCCTGCGTCGAGTCCATCTCGCTCGAGCCCGGCGACAGCAAGGTTGACTGGAAGCTGAAACCCGCACCCGCGCCGCCGGCCACGCCCATCGTGGCGGAGACATCGTCCGCGCAGCACGCGGTCATCCCCTCGGTCCGCCCGGTAGACGTAACCCTCAACCTGCAGAAGGCGACCACGCCCGGTGAGATTCACCTCGCAATCCAGCAGTTCGGCGAAAAGGAGCCCGAGGCGCTCGGCACCAAGTCCTTTGCCGAGCCCGCCAAGATCGAGTCGCTGCGCCTGCACGCCGGCGACACCACCGCCGTGCTCACCGGCAACAGCCTCGACCAGGTGAAGTCGCTGACCTTCGCCGCAGGGGGCAAGGATCTGGCCTACACGCCGGTGGCACCCGCCGTGGGCGACCCGGCAGACGCGGCAAAGACCAACCTGGCCCTGACACTGCCGCCCGGAATCAAGAATGCCGGCCTCAAGGCGAACGACAAGGTGACCGCCGAGGTGCTGCTGCAGGATGGCCGCATCCTGCACATCTCGACCATGGTGATGCCCGCCCGCCCGGCGATCACCATCCTCAGCCGCCGCGTGTCGCAGCCCGAGCCGTCGCCCATCCAGCTCACCTCGCCGCAGGACCTGCCACTTGGCGCCCAGCTCACCTTCTTCCTCAAATCGCAGGAGAAGTTCCCGCGCAACGCTCAGATCGAGATCAGCAGCAAGGACGCAGGTGACGCCGGCGAGACGCCCATGAAGACGACGCTGTCGGTCGCTGCCGGCTCGCTCGTGCTGCAGGACAGCCACACCATCCTGGCGACCTTCGACCCGCTGAAGACCTTCGGGCCCTCCACTTACGGGCAGTTCCGCCTGCGCGCGGTCGCACCCGACGGCACCCAGGGCGAGTGGATTCCGCTCGCCACCATCGTCCGTCTCCCGACGTTCTCTGAACTCCACTGCCCGGCGCAGAAGGACCAGGGCTGCCAGCTTTCCGGTTCCGCCCTCTACCTCATCGATTCGGTCTCGACCGACGCAGCCTTCACCACGCCGACCGAAGTCCCCGAAGGCTTCGTCGACCCGTCACTCGCCATCCCGCGCCCGCAGATGGCGGCCAACGTGCACCAGGCGCCCGCAACCTTCTACATCAAGCTGCGCGACGACCCCGAGACCAGCGACGCCGTGACCCTGCCAGTACAACTCGACGGCAACCCGGCCTCCGTAAGGGCGAAGCCCGCAACCGCCGCGGCAGCAGCCCCGGCGACGGCCTCGCAGTAGATCGAGGTAGGGGCCTGAGAGCAACGACAAGTGCGCCCTGATCGCGGGCGGCGACCACTTCGTGGGGTGGAAGCTTCGCGCGGCACACCCTTGCACCGCTGCTCGAAGTAGCGACGCGAAGCTTACACCCCACGAAGTGGCGCCCGTCCGGCGTTAGGACGCACTTGTCGTTGCTCTTACTTCCCCAGCAGCGCCTGCTGCACCCGGCTGTGTTTGCGGCTGTAGCCGAAGTAGACGACCAGGCCGATCAGCAGCCAGACGATCAGGCGAATCCAGTTGGCGGCGCCGAGCTCAATCATCATGTAGCCGTTGAAGCAGATTCCCAAAATGGGAACCAGCGGGACAAGCGGGGTCTTGAAGGGGCGCGGCCGGTCCGGATCTTTGCGCCGCAGGATGATCACGGCGATGCAGACGATGACGAAGGCGAACAGCGTCCCGATGTTCACCATCTTGCCGATGGTGTCGATGGGCGTGATGGAACCGACGATCGCGGCCAGGAACCCGGCGAGGATGGTGCCCTTCCAGGGCGTGCGGAAGCGCGGGTGGATGGCGGCGAAGAAGCCGCGCGGCAGCAGGCCGTCCTTGGCCATCGAGTAGAGCACGCGGCTCTGGCCAAGCAGCATGACGAGCATGACGGAGGTCAGGCCGGCGAGCGCGCCGATCGTGATGACGTTGGCCGCGGTGTTGAGCCCGCGGTCGAGGAAGGCGCGCGAGATGGGCGCTTCGATGTTGATCTCCGGCCAGTAGACCATGCCGGTCAGCACGGCGGCGACGCCGATGTACAGCAGCGTGCAGATGGCGAGCGAGGCGATAATGCCGATGGGCATATCGCGCTGCGGGTTCTTGGCTTCCTGGGCCGTGGTTGAGACCGCGTCAAACCCGATGTAGGAGAAGAAGACGAGCCCGGCGGCGAGGCCGATGCCGCCCACCCCGAAGGGTGCGAAGGTGTGCCAGTCCGAGCCCCAGTTGGCCTTGTTGACGTAGTGCGAGCCGAGGCCAAGGACGAAGAGCACGACCGCGACCTTGAGGACGACGATGCCGGCGTTGAAGTTCGCGGATTCCTTGATGCCGATCACGAGGACGGTGGTGATGACGAGCGCGATGAGGAACGCAGGAAGATTGAAGCCGATCTCGACGCCGAAGACGTGGGGCGCATTCAGCAGGGTGTGGGCCTGCGCGGTGAGCGCGGCGGAGGGGTTGGCAAGCAGCGCCAGCAGCGCTTCCGAGAACGGCTTGGTGCCGGGGATGAAGTCGGGGTGGGCGGCGGCGACCGCCTGGCGTCCGACGACATCGAAGGCGCGTTTGAGGCCGGTCCAGTGGTCATACGCCAGCCACAGCGGGAATTTGAGGCCGAAGATGGCGAGGAATTCGACGAAGGTGTTCGACCACCCGGAGCTGACGGTGGAGGCGCCCATGGCATATTCGAGCGTAAGGTCCCAGCCGATGATCCAGGCGAAGAGCTCGCCCAGGGTCGCGTAGGCGTAGGTATAAGCCGAGCCGGCGAGGGGGATCATCGCGGCGAACTCTGCGTAGCAGAGGCCGGCGAAGGCGCAGCCGAGACCTGAGAGGACGAAGGCGAGCATGAGGGCGGGGCCGGCGGTCTTGGCGCCGAGACCCGAGAGGACGAAGATGCCGGCGCCGATCACGGCTCCGATCCCGAGGGCGGTAAGCGAAAACGGGCCGAGCGAACGTTCGAGCGTCTGCGAACCATGCTCGTTCGCTTCGGCCATCAGGACATCCATCGTCTTCTTTGCAAACAGGTTCGCCATGTACGGGTGGTTCTCCTTAGGAGGGTGAGACTGGGGCTACTGCGCCTTGGCGCTTCCAGAGCAGATAAACCGGTACGCCGAGCACGACAAGAATCAGCCCGGGCCACGTGTATTGGGGTTTGTAACGCAAGAGTACCAAACAAATCCACAGGGCCATCGCGATGTAGGCGGCGGGCAGCACGGGATAGCCGATAGCCTTGTAGGGGCGGGGCATCTCCGGGCGGGTGCGGCGCAGGACGAACAGGCCGAAGATCGTAAGGATATAGAAGATGAGCACGGCGAAGATCACGTAGTCGAGCAGGTCGCCGTAGCTGCCGCTCAGGCAGAGCAGGCAGGTCCAGGCCCACTGCAGCCAGAGCGAGTTGACGGGTGCATTGGTCTTCGGGCTGAGCCTGCCGACGGCCTTGAAGAAGAGGCCGTCCCGGCTCATCGCGTAGTAGACGCGCGCCCCGGCAAGCAGCAATCCGTTGACGCAGCCGAAGGTCGAGATGAGGATCACGCCGGCCATCAGCCTGGCGCCGAGCGGGCCGAAGACCTGCTCCATGACGGCGGTGGCGACGCGGTCCTCTGCCGCGGCTTGAATGCCGGCAAGCGGAAGCACGCTGAGATAGACGAAGTTGCAGGCGATGTACAGCAGCAGCACGACGCCGGTGCCGATGACGAGCGAAAGCGGCAGGTTGCGCCTGGGGTTCTGGATCTCGCCGGCGGTGAAGGTGACATTGTTCCAGGAGTCGGACGAGAACAGCGAACCGACCTGCACCACGGCGACGACGGTGAAGATGCCGACCATGGCGGTGGGTCCGTCGGCGCCGACGCGCACGGCGTGGAGCGTGTGGAAGCCTGCGCCCGCCCAGAACTGGTGCCAGCCGGAGCCGAAGTTGGCGGCCAGAGCTGTCGCGTTTTTGGCGACTAGCCCGACCCCGACGACACCCGCGAGCGCAAGCACCTTGGCCGAGGTGAAGATGTTCTGCACCAGCGCGCCGAGCTTGACGCCGAAGGTATTCAGCAGCGTCAGCAGCGTGATGACGACGATGGCGACCAGGTTGGCGGTATTGAGGCCGATGTTGCCCGAGCCGACGTGGAGGATCCAGTTGCTCTTGCTGACCGACGGGAAGAAGACGCCGAGAAACTTGCCGAAGGCCACGCCGACGGCGGCGACGGTGCCGGTCTGGATGACGAGGAAGAGGGTCCAGCCGTAGAGAAAGCCCCAGATGGGGCCGAGCGCCTCGCGCAGGTAGACGTACTGGCCGCCGGCTTTGGGCATCATGGCGGCGAGTTCGCCGTAGCTGAGCGCGCCGATGATGGTCATGACGGCGGTCAGCAGCCAGGCGGCGATCAGGAGCGCCGGAGAGCCGAGCGTCCGGCTCATGTCGGCCGACACGATAAAGATGCCCGATCCGATCATCGAACCCATCACGATGGCGGTCGCGGAGAACAGGCCCATGCCCTGGACGAACTGGGGGGCGGCGCCTGCGCCGTTGTTCCGCTCAGCGGAGGAGGCGTGGGGGTCTTTTATCGGACGATTCACGTTTCCTTGTTCTACCGGAAAAGCGCGATAAAGTCGCGTGCTACCTTCTCGACGCGCTCGCCGGGGACGAGCAGGCCGGAGATGACGGCGACGGAGTCGGCGCCGGCGGCGATGACCGACGACGCATTCTCGCGGGTGATGCCGCCGATGGCGACCAGCGGCTTGGTGGTCGCGGCGCGGGCGCGGCGCACGGCTTCGAGGCCGACGACGGGCGAGGCGTCGAGCTTGGTGCCGGTTGCGAAGACGGGGCCGATGGCGATGTAGTCGGCGACCCCCTGCTCTGCCTCCCAGACCTGCTCCATGGTGTGGCAGGAGACGCCGAGGATGCGGCCATCGCCGGCGACGACGCGCGCATCCACCGCCGCCATGTCGTCCTGGCCGACGTGGATGCCGTCCCAGCCGGCGAGCAGCATGGTGTCGAGGCGATCGTTGATGATGAGCGCGGTGTCCGAGCCTTCGAAGACGGAGCCGATCTCTTCCGCGCGGTAGAGGGCGACTTCGTCATCGGCGAGCTTGTCGCGGTATTGCAGCAGAGCAACGCCGGCAGCGCGGAGCTCCTCGGCGAAGGCCCGCAGCGTGATTCCCCTGGCCGCGAGTGTCCCCTGATCTGCAATGGCATAGAGCCCGGAAAGCTGCATGGGACGATCGTACAAGAGCAAGTGCGTCCTGATCGCGGACGGCGACCACTTCGTGGGGTGGAAGCGCTGCGCGCCAGCTTCCGCTCCACGTTGAACCCTGTTACGCGCGCAGCGCTCCCACCCCACGAAGTGGCGCCCGTCCGGCGTTAGGACGCACTTGCCGTTGTCCGTTCTTCGAAGGAACTTCGCGTCGCTGCCGAGCGTATGGGGGGACATGGGCGGATGGTGGAGTTGCGTTGTGTTGTTGGGGGTGTCGCCGCTGGTGGCGCAGGATGCTGCGTCGATCATGGCGCGGGTGGCGGCGAACCAGGATCAGTCGCAGGCGGAGCGGGCGCACTATGTCTACGTGCAGCATGCGCGGGTGCTGTCGCGCAAAGGCAAGACGGTGCGCTGCGAAGAGGTTACCGAGACGCGTGTGACGCCGACGGCTACGGGGTCGAGCCAGCAGATGCTGAAGCTCGATGGACGGCTGCTGGTAAAGCACGCTTACGTCGCATACGACCATCTGCCGGGCAAGAAGGAAGAGGCTGAGCAGAAGGCGGCGGAGAAGGCCGCAGCCAAGCCCGACGAGCACGAGAGCGTGCGGGCCGAGATCGATAACGATGAGTTCATGGATCGCGATCTGGTCGAAAATATGCGGGACAACCTGACCAATACGAAGTCGAAGGACGGCATCGGCGCCGGGCTGTTTCCGCTGACTTCAAAGACGCAGGCGGAGTACGACTTCAAGCTCGCCGGCAGCGAGACGATGAACGGACGCGCGGTCTTTCACGTCACCTTTGTGCCGAAGGACAAGGACGACTACGGCTGGAAGGGTGACGCGTATATCGATCGCGTGGCGTATCAGCCGGTGGTGGTGCGCACCACGATGTCGCGCAAGATTCCGTTTGCCGTGCGGACCCTGCTGGGGACGAGTCTGCCCAACCTCGGCTTTACCGTAACCTACGAACCGCAGGCCGGCGGCGTCTGGTTTCCGGTGAGCTTCGGCACCGAGTTCAAGCTGCACGTGCTGTTCTTCCTGAACCGCGAAATCGTCATCAGCGCGCAGAACCGGGAGTTCGAACAAACCCACGTAACGTCGACGATCCTTCCGACGCAGTAGACCGCTCGACGGCAAAATGTTCCACGTGGAACATTTTGCTCTACGTCATCTGCGGCAACTTTATTTTGGTCGAGGACCGAAATGGGACAAGCAAAGGCAAGTGCGCCCGTCCGGCGTCAGGACGCGGTTGCCTTTGCCTGTTCTACTTCCCGCCCTGGCGCTCGAAGAAGCGTTCCATGAACTTGGTGTCGAAGGCTCCGGAGCGGAATTCCTTGTCGGCGAAGATTTTTTCGTGGAGCGGGATCGTGGTGTGGATGCCCTGGACGACGAATTGCGAGAGCGCTCGCTGCATCTTGTTCATGGCCTCTTCGCGGTCCTTGCCGTGGCAGATGAGCTTGGCGATGAGCGAGTCGTAGTAGGGCGGGACGACTCCCTCGGCGTACTGCGCGGTATCGACGCGCACGCCGTTGCCGCCGGGGACGTTGAAGGCGGTGATTCTGCCGGCGCTGGGCGTGAATTTTTCCGGGTGTTCGGCGTTGATGCGGCATTCGATGGCGTGGCCTCGGATCTCGGGCTGGCGGGGCACGATGTCTGAAAGCTTTTCGCCGGCGGCGATGCGCAGCTGCGCCTTGACGAGGTCGACGCCGGTGACCATCTCGGTGACGCAGTGTTCGACCTGGATGCGGGTGTTCATCTCGATGAAGTAGATCTTGCCGTCCTCATCCATGAGGAACTCGATGGTGCCGGCGTTCCAGTAGCCGATGTCCTTGAGCGAGCGCTGGATAACTTTGCCGAGGTCGTCACGCTGCTTCTGGGTGATCTGCAGCGACGGCGCTTCTTCGATGAGCTTCTGGTGCCGCCGCTGGATGGAGCACTCGCGTTCGCCGAGGCTCATGACGTTGCCGTGCTCGTCGGCGAGCACCTGGAACTCGATGTGGCGCGGGCGCTCGATGAATTTTTCCATGTACATGTCGCCGTTGCCGAAGGCGTTGGCGGCCTCGGTCGAGGCCTGGTGGTACATGGCGGGGAGTTCCTGGGGTGAGCGCACGATGCGCATGCCGCGCCCGCCGCCGCCGGCCACCGCTTTGAGGATGACCGGATACCCGACCGACTTGGCCCAGGCGAGCGCTTCGTCTTCGCCTGCGATGACGCCGTCCGAACCCGGCAAAATCGGGACCTTCGCCTTCTTCATGGTCTGGCGCGCGGTGGACTTTTCACCCATCATGCGGGTGACTTCGGGCGGCGGTCCGATGAACTTGATGTTGGAGGCGCGGCAGACTTCGGCGAAGTTGGCGTTCTCGCTGAGCAGGCCGTAGCCGGGGTGGATGGCATCGACGTCGGCGATCTCGGCGGCGGCGATGACGGCCGGCACGTTGAGGTACGACTCGGCGGAACGCGGCGGCCCGATGCAGATGGCCTCGTCGGCGAAGCGCACGTGCAGCGAGTTGCGGTCGGCCTCGCTGTAGACGGCGACGGTGCGGATACCGAGTTCCTTGCAGGCGGAGATGACGCGCAGGGCGATCTCTCCACGATTAGCGATCAGTACCTTACGAAACATGCTGCGAACCTTCCTTGGACCCTGACGGCTGAACACCGATACAAAGGATTACCGATTCAAGAACAGACAACGACAGGTGATGGTGAGAACAAGCAACAGTCAGTGCTCAGAAGAACAGCTACGATCACTCTGCTCTCTGCACTGGTCGGTTTGTACTGGCTGGCAATCGGTCTGATCGGTGTCTGGACTTTGCTCTTCTTACCTGGCACGAATGCTGAACAGCGACTGGCCGTATTCGACGGGCTGCCCGGCGATGGCGATGCGTTCGACGAGCTCGCCGGCGGCGTCGGCTTCGATCTCGTTCATCAGCTTCATCGCTTCGACGATGCAGAGCACCTGCCCGACCTCTACCATGTCGCCGGCCTTGACGAAGGGCGCGGCGCCCGGCGAGGGCGACTCGTAAAACGTGCCGACGATGGGCGACTTGACGATGTGCAGCTTCTCAGCCGGCGCGGCGGCGGCCGGGGCAGCGCTGCCCTCCAGGCGGTCCGATGCCTCGTGCATCGGCGCAACCATAGCCTGCGGGGCTGCGGGCGCGGACGCCATCAACCGTGCAAGCTGGCCCATGTCGAGGCCCGCGGGGGCCGGCGCGGCTTCAGCCTTGACGGCGCCCATGAACTTCAGACGGACTTTGAGTTCCCCTTTTTCGAGGTCAAACTCGGCGATATCGTTGGCCTTGAGGAATTCGACCAACTCCCTCAACTCACTCAATTCGTTCGGATCCATGCCCAACTCTTCCTGCACTCGCTGACGGAGCGCTCAATCTTTGACAGCTTACGGAGACTGCAACCTACCTGCGAAGCGCGTGCGCCGTGCTACAGCCCTTGCTAGGCTCCGTGCTAGAGCTCGAGCCAGGCCTTGGTGGTGGGGGTGAGGATCTCACAGCCCTCCGCCGTAACCAGCACGGTATCTTCGATGCGTACGCCGAATCGTCCAGGCAGATACGCGCCGGGTTCAATTGTAACGATCATTCCGGCCTTGAGTCTGGTATCGGCGACACCTTCTCTGCGCCTGCCGAGCCGAGGCGACTCGTGAATCTCGAGCCCGACCCCGTGGCCGGTCGAGTGGGTGAAGGCTTCGGCCAGGCCTGCCGCCTCAAGCACACTGCGTGCGGCGTGGTCGATATCCGACGTGAGCGCCCCGGCGCGGACCGCGGCCAGCCCGGCAAGCTGCGCGTCGAGCACAGCCTCGTAGACTTCGCGTTCGCCCTTGCGCGCCGGGCCCATGTGCACGGTGCGCGTCATGTCGGAGCAGTAGCCGCCGAGCACCACGCCGAAATCGAGCGTCACGAAGCCGCGCCGCGGCAGCTTCTGATTCGTAGCGCGTCCGTGCGGCAGAGCGCTGCGTTCGCCACCGGCGACGATCGTCTCAAACGACATGCCCTCGGCTCCGGCGAGGCGCGCCATGAACTCGAGCGCGAGCGCGACCTCCATCTCGGTGGCGCCGGTGTGAATCTCTTCAAGCACCTGGTCGAAGAGCCGGCAGCCGAGCGCGGCGGCCTCGCGCATCCGGTCCTGCTCCACCTCGTCCTTGATCTCGCGCAGGGTGGCGACGAGGCCGCTGACCGGGACGAAAAACGCCTTGCGCAGCCTGGCGGGAAGAGCGGCGCGGAGTGCTTCGAGGGCAGCCACCGTCGTCTGCGTGGCATCTAAGGCGCAGGTGGTCACGCCTTCGGCGAGTGCGGCTTCGATCGCGGTAACGGCAGCGGGTTTATCTGCGAGGACGACCTTCGCGCCGTCCACTTCGGCGTTGGCCTGCGCGGTGTAGCGGCCGTCGGTAAACAGCGTGACGCGCGAGCCTTTGACGAGCAGCGCGGCGCTCGATCCGGTGAAGCCCGTCAGGTAGCGGACGTCCGGCAGATGGGTGACGAGGAGGGCGCCGGCACCGGCTTTTTTCACGGCGGCGGCCACCCTGCGGCGGCGCTCGGCCGGGACTACGGAGACTGCACTCATAGGGCAATCTTACCGAATGTGGACGTCTGCGCGGGGCCGATGCCGGCAATCCGGAAGGCCGACCACCCGGCACGAAACGCAATCATCCGGTAACAGACGATCCGGTATCATGGCATATGCCTGTCCTTTCGCCCCAGGTTTCGCCCGCTCGTCCTCTGCTCAGCAGGCGCGGCTTTCTGGTCGGCGCGGCTCTCGGCGCCGCGGGCATGGCGCTGTATGCCGGAGAGATCGCCCGTCACGAGCTCGAGATCACGACGCCGGAGTTCAGGATCAACGGGCTGCCCGAGGCGTTCGACGGCTTTCGCATCGCGCAGATTTCGGACCTTCATCTCGAGGAATGGACCGAAGACTTCTTCCTGCGGCACGTGATCGCGCGGGTCAACGCGCTCAAGCCCGACCTTGTCCTGGTGACCGGGGATTTCATCTCGAACGGGCCGCTGCCGAAAAGTGTTGCGCTCGCCGCCGCGCAGCGCTGCGGCGAACTGCTGGGGTCGCTCACCTGCCCGCTGCGCTATGGCGTCCTGGGCAATCATGATGCAGGGCTAGGGTCGCAGTACGTGCGCGGGCCGGTAGAAGAACACGGGCTGCCGCTGCTGGTCAATCAGCACGTGCGTATTGAACGCGACGGGCAGCACCTCTACCTGGCCGGGGTGGACGACATGGCGCACGGCAAGCCGAACCTCGATCTCGCGGTGCCCGACAAGCCCGACGCCCCGGTGATCCTGATGGCGCACGAACCGGATTTTGTTACCGTCGTCGCACGCTACCGGCGCAAGGCACTCGTCGATTTTCTGCTGTGCGGCCACACGCACGGCGGCCAGGTCTGCCTGCCGTGGCTGGGGCCGATTGCCCTGCCGCCGCTCGGGAAAAAGTATCCGCAGGGACACTACCTGGTCGGCAGCACGCAGCTTTATGTCAATCGCGGTATCGGCACCGTCGGCGTACCCTTCCGCCTGAACTGCCCGCCAGAGATCACGCTGGCAACGCTGCGAAGAGCAACGGCAACGGCGTCCTAACGCCGGACGGGCGCCACTTCGTGGGGTGGAGGCTTCGCGTCGATGGTTCAGGCGGAGTGCGACGGAATTGCACGCGAAGCTTCCACCCCACGAAGTGGTCGCCGCCCGCGATCAGGGCGCTTTTGCGGTTGTCTGCTTTACTGCGCTCGCCGGACCGGTTTCTTCTGCTTGGGCATGATGGCGACGCCGGCGCTTTCGTGGGAGGCGCGGTTGCCGCTTTTTTCGACCATCCAGGCATCGAGCAGGCTGCGCTTGAAGCGCCAGCGGTTGCCCAGCTTGAACGCCGGGATAAAGCCCTCGCTGGCATAGCGGTAGAGCGTGTCGCCGCTGATGCCCAGGTATTCCGACGCCTGCCGGATATCCATCACCTCGCGCAACATCTGGTGCACCGCATTCGCCATGGTTCGCAAGTCTCCTTCGCCTCGAGGGTGGGCTCTCTCTTTCTACTCAACTCTTTAGAGCGACGCAATAGCTTCTTTGGCGTCTTGACTAGCTCGCCAACAGGAGGTTGGCTCCGGGAAACGGTCAGCGCCGCCACCAGCCCGAGCGCACCTCTTCCCCTTTGCGGAATTCGGTCGGCGTACCCGGCGCCGGCGAGAACAGCCGCAGCGCGCCCGCGGCTCCTGCCTCGCCTGCCCGTTCGTAGACCCGCTCGATCGGCTGCCGCCACGCGTGCATCGCCAGGTTGAACAATCCCCAGTGGATCGGCATCAGCACCCCGCCGCCAAGCTCCGCAAACGCCTCGACCGCGCCATCCGGGCCCATGTGGATGCTGGCCCACATCTCGTTGAACGCGCCGACCTCGAGCAGCGTCAGGTCGAACGGCCCGTACTGCCGGCCGATCTCGGCAAAGCCCGGCCACAGCCCGGAGTCGGCCCCGTAGTAGACGTTGTGCCGCCCCGTCGTCAGCAGGTAGCTGGCCCACAGGGTCTCAAAGCGATTGTTCGCCCGGCGCCCGGAGAAGTGCCGCGCCGGCAGCGCCGTGACCCGCAGGCTGCCGCCCGGACCGATCACCTCGGCATCCTCGGTCCAGTCGAGCTCCGTAATCCGCCCTGCCGCCACCCCAAACCCCTGCAGCACCGCCCCGACCGCCAGCGGGCAGAGGAACCGCAACTCCGGCCGCAGCCGCGCCAGCGACCGGATCGTCCCCGCGCCCAGGTGATCGTAGTGGTCGTGCGAGAGCAGCACCGCGTCGATCCGCGGGAGATTCTCGAGCGCAATCGTCGGCGCATAAAACCGCTTGGGCCCGAAAAACTGCACCGGCGCCGCCCGCAGATCCCACACCGGGTCGATCAGCACCGTCACCCCGTCCAGCTCCACCAGCAGAGACGAGTGGCCAAACCACGTCACCCGCGCGCCGCTCTCGGGAGCCGTCGTGAACACACCCGGGTCAGTCACAAACGGTCCCAGCGGCACCTTCGGCTCGGTCTCTTCCCGGTTCGCCAGGTACATGGGGAGCAGCTTGAAGGCCATCGTGAAGCCGCCCACGTTTGTCTCGACAGGGTTTAAGAATTTGGCCCCGTCCCGCTTAGCCCGTTCCAGCATTCACGCTCCCGGTCGACGCCCGACTGCGGCTATTCGACGCGGGTTGCGGCGAAGCCATTTTTTTCGAGCATCTTCTGAATACTATCCGGCCCCGCAAGATGCGCCGCCCCCACCGCCACAAACACCGTCCCCGCCGCCGGGTCCTTCAGCACCCCGGTCAGCGTCTCCGCCATCTTCTGGTTCCGTGCCACCAGCAGCTTCTGGTACAGCTCCGGATGCTTCGTCTTCAACTCGTCATTCTCAAGCGCCGCAATCTTGTCGACCCTGCCATGCTCCCAGTCGTCCACCATCTCGTTGGTCTGCTCGACCGACTTCGGCAGATCCACCAGCGTCTCGTGCAGCAGCGCCGCCTGGTCCGCCACCGGGAAATCCGCCAGAAAGTGCATCTGCTCCGCCGTCGTCTCGAAGCCCTTCACCGGCTTGCCCGCGGTCTTCGCCTGCATCTGCAGCACGCGGTCGATGCCGCTCGCCGGATCGTACCCCGCCTGCACCGCCGGCAGGATCGACAGCGTCACGTACACCAGCCAGGGCTGCATCGGCTCGAGCGCCGACTCGCCCGGCGCGCCCATCTTCTTCATCGCCGCGTCGAGCGCTGCCACATCGTCCTTCGAAATCTTCGTCGAAAGCGGATGCGACGGATCCATGCCCAGCTCCAGGATGATCGGCTGCGCCTGCTTCACCGCATCGTCGCTCAGGTCGGCAATCTCCGTGTACAGCGTGCCGCTCGCCTGAAACGCCGCCTCGATCTTCGGCGTCTCCCAGCTCACATTCTTCTTCATCACGTGGATCGTGCCGAACAGGTAAACCGTCCCGTGCGCGCCCTGCACCTTCCACATCGCGGGCGTGGCCACCGCCGCCGGCGCCACCGCAGAAGCCGGCGCAGCCGGAAGAGCCGTCGTGGCCTGGGCATCGGCACCGGGTGCCGTCAGCAGCAGCCCAAAGATCGCCGCAGCGGCGAGCGTTCGCAGAATCGTCATGCTCTCCAATCTAAACGGCTTGCCGGCCCCGCAGCGCTCCCTCAAGGGTGGGACACCCGCACCCTACGACTCCTTGCTGGTCGCCTCGTCCTTGTAAAACTCGGCGATCTCCGCCTCATACTTCTTCTCGATGATCCGCCGCTTCATCTTCATGCTCGGCGTCAGCTCGCCCGATTCGATCGTCCACTCCTCCGGCACCACCTTCACCCGCTTCATCGTCTCCCACTGTCCGATCGTCTGGTTCACCCCCTCGACGATCCGCTGGTACTCGGCCACCACCTTCGGGTCCTTCGTCAGCGCGTCCCCGCTCGCCGAAACGCCGTTCGACTTCGCCCAGTTCGTCAGCGCCGGCAGGTTCGGCGAGATCAGCACGCACGCAAACTTGTGCTTGTCCCCCACCATCGCCGCATTGCCCACCAGCGCATTCGCCTTCAGCTTGTTCTCAATCGGCTGCGGCGCAATGATCTTGCCGCCGCTGGTCTTCATGATCTCTTTCTTGCGGTCGGTGATCGACAGGTAGCCATCGGCATCGATCGACGCAATATCGCCCGTCTTGAACCAGCCATCGGGCGTCAGCGTCTCCGCCGTCTCCTTCGGCTTCTTCCAGTAGCGGTGGAAGACGTTCGGCCCGCGTACCTCGAGCTCGCCATCCTGTGCCAGCCGCACCTCCACGTTCGAAAGCGGCTTGCCGATCGTCCCGATGCGATGGTCCTTCACGTTGTTCACCGAGACCACCGGCGAGGTCTCCGTCAGGCCATATCCCTCGTAAACCCGGATCCCGGCATCGGCGAACCACCCCGCCGTATCCATTCCGAGCGCCGCCGAACCGCAGGTGAACACCGACACGTTTCCGCCGAACGCCTCGCGGATCTTCGAGTACACCAGTTTGTCCGCGATCTTCCAGCTGAGCGCCGACGGCGTCTTGCCGGCAAGAATCTCGTTGCGATGCTTGCCGCCCGTCTTGATCGCCCATTCGAGGATCTTCTTCTTCACCGGGGACGCGCCGCTCTTGGCCTCGACCCCCTGGCGCACCTTCTCAAATACCCGAGGCACCCCGACAAACATGGTTGGCTGCACCGCCTTCATCGCGGCCGGCAGCTGGTCGAACTTTGCCAGGTGCGCGACCGCGGTCCCGAAGTACATCACCGCATAATCGACGTTGCGCGCGTAGACGTGCGAGAGCGGCAGAAATTCCACCAGCCGTCCCGGCTTCGCCAGCCCCAGCGGGCCCACCGACGGCACCACATTGCTCGCCAGGTTGCCGTGCGTCAGCTCCACTCCCTTCGGCTCGCCCGTCGTGCCGGAGGTATAGATGATCGTCGCCAGGTCCTCCGGCTTCGCCTCGCGCAGCATCGCGTCGAACGCCGCATCCGCCTGCTCGAGCGAGCCCGCGTTCGCCAGCGCCGCCGCGAAGCTCTCGTCGCTTCCCTGCTCCCCGTCGTTCATCACCACCACCCGCTCGAGCGTCGGCAGGTCGCCCGCCCCGGCCAGCTTGTCGCGCTGCTCGGCGCTCGAGACGATGGCGATCTTCGCCTCGGCGTCGCGGATCATGTAGCCCACCTGCTCCGGGTTGTTGGTCGCATAAAGCGGCACATCGACCGCGCCGATCGCGAGCGCCGCCATATCGGAGACCGTCCACTCCCAGCGGTTTTCGCTCAGGATCGCCACCCGGTCGCCCTTCTGAATTCCCCAAGACTGCAGCGCCGCCGCCAGCGCCCGCACCCGCCCGTACAGCTGCGCGGAGGAGATCGGCTGCCAGGTGCCGGCGCCATCCTGAGCGAGCAGGATCGTCTCGCCGCCGCGGCTCAAAATTGCCGCCAGCACTTCATTCACCGTGCCGACATTCTTCATTGCTGCTGCTTCCGTCATGAGCCCTCTTGCGTGGTGCTGGTGGGAGTTCCGATGCCATTCAGCAGGACATCCATCACCTGCTTGGCGGTGGCCTGCGCATCGTACTCGCGATTGGTAAAGACGGCGGAGCTGAGCAGTTCGTCGATCGCCCCGAACAGGCAGTGCGCCACCAGCCCATCCGAAATATCCGGCCGAAAACTGCCCGACTGCTGCCCCCGGCGTACGATCTCGCGCACCACCTGGATGTGCCGCACCAGGTGCTTGTGCGAGAACTCCGCAATGAAATTCGCGCTCTGCCGCATCTCGGTCTGCATCAGGATCGCCATGCTCCGCGCCTTGGTGGAGGTCTCGAGATGCGCCGCAGCGATGTACTCCAGCTGCTCCCGTGGGTCGGTCAACGTCTCGAACCGCTCCTTCAGATGCTTCTGGAAGCCGTCGAAGGTGGCATCGATCGCCGCCCGCAGCACATCGTCCTTGCTCTTGAAGTAGAGGTAGATGGTCCCGTCGGCAACCCCGGCGCGCGCCGCGATGGCCGAGACGGGCGAGTTGAAGTAGCCATTCTCCGCGATCACCTCGACCGCAGCCTCGAGAATCCGCTGGTACTTCTCCCCCGACGCAGGCGTCTCAGGCGCGGTCTCGGCGACCGTGTTCCGGTATGAGCGCTTGCGCTCGCGTGAGTCGATGGATGTTGGCTGCTTCAGTCGGAGCCCCGTCTGCTGAAAGTTTCCAGTGAACGCCACTCTAATGAATCCACCCTCACTTTGCCAACCTCGACGCCCCGAATCCGCCGCTGTCCCGTGATGAGGTCAAGTCCTCTGGAATCAGGATCCAGGACTGGGAGGTCCAGACCTAACCCTAAAGGAATGAAGATCTTGCGCACCAACGGGGGGAGGGAGGGGGGCTATCAACGATCAGCAATCAGCTATCAGCTATCAGCTATCAGCTATCAGCTGTCAGCTGTCAGCTATCAGCTGTCAGCTGATAGATCCCCCGTCTCAAGCCTGCGGCTTCGGCGTCAGCCGGACGAACCCGCTGGAGTACTTTGCCCAGTCCGCCAGCATCGCCAACGCCAGCGAACTGTTCGCCTCGGCAGCATGCGTCTCAAGCAAACCCTTCAGGTCTCCCTGCGATTCGGCCGGCAGCGTCGCAAAGAGCTCCGGCGTGACGAAGTCCTTATGGAAGCGGCCCTCGCTGACGAACGTCCCCTCCGGGTCGTACACCCACGCGAGCCCGCCCGTCATGCCCGCCGCAAAGTTGATGCCGCAGCGGCCCAGCACGGCGACCGTTCCCCCCGTCATGTACTCGCAGCCGTGGTCGCCCACGCCTTCGACAACGGCGGTGACCCCGGAGTTGCGGACGGCGAACCGCTCCCCCGCGACGCCCGCGGCGAAGAGCGTCCCGGCGGTCGCCCCGTAGAGCGCGACGTTGCCCAGGATGACGTGCTGCCCGCTGTTGGTCGCTGCGCGTCCGCGTGCGCGGATGACCAGCATCCCGCCCGACAGCCCCTTCCCCACAAAGTCGTTGGCCTGGCCGTCGAGGACGAGCTTCATCCCCTGGACCGCGAACGCGCCGAAGGACTGCCCCGCCGTCCCGGTGAGGCGGAAGGTCACGTCGGCCGGGGTGGCGGCCTGCGCGCGCAGCAGCGCAATCTCGCCCGCAAGATGCGCGCCCGTCGCCCGATCCTTGTTGGCGATCGTGCCAGACGCCTCGAAAGGCTCGCCGGCGGCGATGGCCTTGAGCGCCTGGCCGGTCCACGCCTCGTCCATCGGCGGCTCGGACTCGGGCTGGTTGTTGCGCACGCCGGTCCAGCTGCGCGGCCCGTCGTTCTCGACCCGCAGCATCGAGGCGAGGTTGAGCCCGCCGTCGCGGCGCACCTGTTCCAGCAGGTCGGTGCGGCCAATAGCCTCCTCGATCGTGCGAAAGCCGTAGCGTGCCAGCAGGTGCCGCAGGTCGGACGAGATCTCCTCGAAGAAGCGGACGACGTGCTCCGGCTTGCCGCGGAACTTGGCGCGCAGCTCCGGCTTCTGGGTCGCGATGCCCGTGGGACAGGTGTTGAGGTGGCACTGGCGCGCCATGTCGCAGCCAATCGACACGAGCACGGCGGTCCCGAAGGCGTACTCGTCCGCGCCAAGCAGTGCGGCGATCAGCACATCCTGCGCGGTGGCGAGCCCGCCATCGGTGCGCAGACGCACGCGGCCGCGCATGCCGTTGTGCATCAGCACCTGCTGCGCCTCGGCGAGGCCGAGCTCCCACGGGTTGCCGGCGTACTTGATGCTCGAGAGCGCGGCTGCGCCGGTGCCGCCGGTATTGCCGGCGATGACGATGAAGTCTGCGTAGGCCTTGGCGACGCCGGCGGCGACGGTGCCGACACCGCAGCTCGAAACCAGCTTGACGCCGACCGAGGCGCGCGGGTTCACGCGCTTGAGGTCGTAGATGAGCTGCGCGAGATCTTCAATGGAGTAGATGTCGTGATGCGGCGGCGGCGAGATGAGCGAGACGCCGGGCTGCGCGTGGCGCAGGCGCGCGATGAGACCGGAGACCTTGTGGCCGGGCAGCTGCCCGCCCTCGCCGGGCTTGGCTCCCTGCGCGACCTTGATCTCGATCTCATCGGCGTGCGCGAGGTAGGCGGCGGTGACGCCGAAGCGTCCGGAGGCGACCTGCTTGATGCGGTTGTTTTTGAGCAGCGGCGCGTCGGGCGAGACGGCGACCATCTCGGCGACGGCGGTACCACCCGAGGCCTGGGCTTCGATTCCGTGCGAGCCGCTGACGGGCGTGACAACCGGCGCGGATACGCGGTAGACGTCGGGGTCTTCGCCGCCTTCGCCGGTGTTCGAGCGGCCGCCGAGCATGTTCATCGCGATGGTGATGCACTCGTGGGCTTCGGGGCTGAGCGAGCCGAGCGACATGGCGCTCGAGACGAAGCGCTTGCACAGGCTCTTGACCGACTCGACTTCGGCGAGATCGACGGGCGCGCCGACGGGGTGGATCTCGAGCAGGTTGCGCAGGACCGCGGGCTCGCGCGAGGTGAGGTCGTTGGTGAAGATGGCAAACGCGGCGGCGGGATCGGCCGGCACGACGCCCGCGCGGGTGCTGCCCATCGCGGTCTGCAGCGCCTTGACGTTGCCGGGCTGCCAGGCGTGGGGCTCCGAGACTTCGGCCTTGCGGAAGCGCACCCAGCCGTAGTCGGGAAGCTCGGCTGAGGGAGCAGCCGGCGCCGTTTCTTTGGGCAGCCAGGTTTCGCGCAGGTGGGCGTCGATGACCTCGAAGCCGACGCCCGAGAGCGGCGCGGGCGTGCCCGGGAAGCAGCGCGCGACGATCGCCTCGTGCAGACCGAGGATGTCGAACAGGTGGGTGCCGCGGTAGCTGTCGACGACCGAGATGCCCATCTTCGACATGACCTTGGCAAGGCCTGCGTCGAAGCTCTTGAGCATGCGCTCCTCGGCGTTGATGGCGTCTGTGCCGCCCTGCAGGCGGGCGGTCTCGAGTGCGAGCCAGGGGCAGACGGCGCCGGCGCCGTAGCCGATGAGGATGGCGGCGTGGTGGATGTCGCGCACGTCGCCGGCTTCGACGAGCAGGCCGGCCTGGGTGCGGAGTCCGGCGTCGACGAGCGCCTGGTGGACGGCGCCGGTGGCCATCGCCATGGGGATCGGAATCCGCGAGCCGAAGGTGGCGTCGCCGGTGACAGCGGCGCGGTCCGAGATGAGCAGGATCTGCGCGCCCTTGCGGACGGTTTCAACCGCCTCGGCACAGATGACGTCGAGCGCGGCTTCAAGCGAGATGGACGGCGAATAGACGCAGTGCAGTTCCTCGACGACGAGGTCTTCGGCGTGAGGATGAATGCCCTTGCGCAGGCCGGCTACCTGGGCGAGCGAGAGATAGGGCGAGCCGAGCGCGACGCCGGGCAGAGCTGCATTTTTATCCAGCATGTGCGACCACGGGCCGAGGCGCGTGTGCAGCGAGACGACAACCGCCTCACGGAGGGGATCGATGGCCGGGTTGGTGACCTGGGCGAAGCGCTGGCGGAAGTAGGCGTAGAGCGGGCGCGGCGCCTTGGCGAGGAAGGCGAGCGGGGTGTCGTCGCCCATGGACCAGACGCTGTCCTTGCCTTCGGCGGCCATGGGGGCGAGCACCATCTTGACGTCTTCGCGGGTGTATCCGAAGCCGCGCTGCCAGGCGAGCACGTCTTCCGGCGCACAGGACTCGACTTCGTCGTGCGGGTCGAACTCGCCGATCTCGAGGCGGTTGGCGTAGGGTGCGCCTTCGTCGAAGATGTCGAGCAGTTCTTCGTTCTCGTAGACGCGGCCGTCGATGAGGTCGACGACGAGCATCTGGCCGGGGCCGAGGCGTCCGGAGTGCGTGACCTTGTCCGGGTCGAGATCGACAAGGCCGGCTTCCGAGCCGGCGACGACGAGGCCGTCTTCGGTCATGGCGAAGCGCGAGGGGCGCAGTCCGTTGCGGTCGAGCGCGGCGCCGACGACGCGGCCATCCGAGAAGGCGATGGCAGCGGGGCCGTCCCACGGCTCGATGCAGTCGGCGTGATATTTGAGGAAGCTCGAGACGCGGTTGCCGAGGAAGGCGGGCGGCATGAGCATGCGGACGGCTTCGGATAACGAACGGCCGTTCTTCGAGATCAGTTCGATCGCCTCATCGAGCGAGGTGCTGTCGGTGCCGTTCTTCGTGAGGATGGGCTTGCACTCATCGGGCAGGGTTGAATCGCGGGCGGCCATGCGCGCGCGATTGCCCCAGACGGTGTTGATCTCTCCGTTGTGGGCAAACATGCGGCCGGGCTGGGCGCGATCCCACGAGGGCGCGGTGTTGGTGGCATAACGCTGGTGGAAGATGGCGAAGGTGGTGATGTAGCGCGGGTCTGACAGGTCCGGGTAGAACGTGCTGAGCAAGGCGCCCGAGCACATGGCCTTGTAGACGATGGTGCGCGAAGAGAGCGAACAGATGTAGCCGGTGACTTCGCCGGCGAGGTGGGCGCGCTCGAACTGCTTGCGCGCGAGGTAGAGTCGGCGGCCGATGATGCGGTCCTTGGGATCGGGGTCCGTGTGCTTGTCGGTGACGAGGACCTGGCGGATCTTCGGCATGGCGCTGAGGGCGATTTCGCCGAGCGCTTCGGGGCGGGTGGGAACGTCGCGCCAGCCAAGGATGACGAGATCGTGCGCGGCGAGGCAGGCTTCGAGCACGGCCTCGGCACGCGATTCTTCAAGCGGCAGGAAGAGGACGCCGACGCCGAGCGGGCGGTCGGGGGCGAGCGCAATGCCGGTTTCGGCGAGCAGGATTTCGCGGGGCACGGCGGCCATGATGCCGACGCCGTCACTGCTCTTGCCATCGGCGGCGGTGGCTCCGCGATGGGCGAGGCGGGCGAGCGCGGTGAGTGCGTCTTCGAGGATGGAATGCGAGGGAACCTTGGTCGTCGTCGCGACAAAACCTACGCCACAGGAGTCGGTATCGAAGCGCGGATCGACGAGGCCTGGAGCCTCGACAGGGGACACAGAGATCAGCCGTGGGTCGGCTTGAGAAGCGACGGTTTTACCGGGGCGGAAATCGGCTGAGTTGTGGTCCATAGCTCACTATACGGTGGGAATTCCGACAGGGATATCAACTCCCGCAGATTGAGTGGGAGGGGATGGAAATCTTGACATGCCGGTTGTGAATATTTATACATGAAGATGTATTTTTATGCAGCGTTGATCTCTGCATTCATCTTCACGACGGATCCTGATCTCGGCTCCGGACCCTGGCACCCGGATCCTGACCAAGGGCCGGACCTTGGATCCTGACTAGGGGCCGATTCAGCAAAGAAACGAGACATGAAGCTACAACGGCACGCCAGCATACGCGACATTCTTGAGCATACCTCGGTGACCAGCCAGGATGAGCTGCGCAGGAAGCTGGCGGCGCGTGGATTTCATGTGACCCAGGCGACACTTTCACGCGACGTCCATGCGCTGAAGCTTTACAAGGGACCGGCGGGGTATGCGTCGGCTTCCGCATCGAATGGGAATGGTGAAGAGGACGGGCCCGGTGTGCGCGAGGTGTTGCGGAGTTTCGGGCTCGAGGTGCGGCAGGCGATGAACCAGCTGGTGCTGATGACGACGACGGGCGGCGCGCAGCCGGTGGCTGCGGGGATCGACTACGAAGACTGGCCCGAGGTGGTGGGGACGATTGCGGGCGACGACACGGTACTGGTGATCTGCCCGGATGAGCGGCAGGCGGCCACGCTGAAGGCAAGGATCGAGGAACAGATTGGTTGAGGCGAAGACGCTGAAGACGGCGGTGCTCGGGGTAGGCGGTTACTCGGGTGGCGAGCTGGCGCGGCTGTTGCTGGCGCATCCTCGTCTGCGTGAGACGCCGCCGGTCCTGCTGGGGCGGGTGGCGGATGAGGCGAAGAACGGGCGCGTGCCGCTCGAGCAGCTGCATCCGCAGTTGGGCGTTGGCGCGGATGGCAGGACGCATGAGGTTGAGGCGTTCGATTGGGACAGGATCACCGAGGCGGGGGTCGAGCTGGTTTTTATGGCACTGCCGCATGAGACCTCGCGCGCATGGGCTCCGGCGTGGCTCGAACGCGGGATCAAGGTGATCGATCTGAGTGGGGCATGGCGGTTGGATGATCCGGCCAATGCGGCGGTGTACGGGCTGCACGATGCGGATGCCGATCTGGGGGCGAAGTGGCAGCGTGCGGCGGTGTATGGGTGCCCGGAGCTGCACCGCGCGGAGATCGCCGGGGCGCAGCTGGTGGCGAACCCCGGGTGCTATGCGACATCGATCATCCTGGCACTGGCGCCTCTGCTGCGTGCGGGGTTGGTGGATCTTGAGCACGGGATTGTGTGCGATGCGAAGAGCGGCGTGAGCGGCGCAGGCAAGGCTGCTACGGCGAAGACGCACTTCATGTATGCGGCGGATAATCTTTCGGCTTATGCGGTGTTCGGGCATCGGCACACGGGCGAGTTGCTGGAGCAGCTTGGCCTCACGGGCGAACAGATTCAGTTCACGCCGCACCTGCTGCCGATTCCGCGAGGGATTCTTTCGACGATCTATGTGAGGTTGCAGGAGGCTGCGGAACCGGAGGCGATCGAGGCGTGTCTGCGGGCGTTTTATAAAACGAGCCCGATGGTACGGGTGCGCGGCGCGGGGATGTTGCCGCAGATTCAGCACGTGGTGCGGACGAACTACTGCGATCTCGGATTTCAACTGGGACCGGATAAGAAACGGCTTGTGATCGTCAGTTGCCTCGATAATCTATTGAAGGGTGCTGCGGGGCAGGCGGTGCAGAACATGAACCTGATGTGCGGATGGAAGGAAGAGGAGGGCCTGCTATGAAGTTCGTGGTGAAGCTAGGAGGCGTCGCTCTTGAAGATCCAGCCGTGCTGCAGCTTTGTGCGAGGGCGATCTACGACCTGGTCAACGATGGCAACCAGGTGGCCGTGGTGCATGGCGGCGGGGTGCAATTGACGCGGACGCTGGCGGCGATGGGCAAGAAGAGCGAGTTCATCTCCGGTCTGCGGGTGACCGATGCGGAGACGCGCGACACCGCGCTGATGGTGCTGGCGGGGCGTGTGAATAAGAATCTGGTAGCGACGCTGGGGCAGGTGGGTCAGCAGGCGATCGGGCTCGCAGGCGGCGATGGGCATGTGTTTCGCGCGCGCAAGAAGAAGACGCTGCCTGACCTTGGATTCGTAGGCGAGATTGCAGCGACTGATCCGAAGTGGCTGGAGGCCATCTGGAAGATGGGTGCGGTGCCGGTAATCTCTTCGATCGCGCTGGGGTTTGACGGCGAGTACTACAACATCAACGCGGACGAGATGGCGTCGGCTTGTGCGATTGCGACGAAGGCGGATGCGCTGGTGTTTCTGACGGATGTGCCGGGCGTTAAGGGTGCGGACGGCAACGTGATGCGCTGGCTTTCGTTGAAGGAGATTCCGGCGCTCGAGTCGGCGATGGTGGTTTCGGGCGGCATGCTGCCGAAGCTGAACGCCTGCAGGGACGCGCTGAATCACGGGGTGAAGCGGGTGCGGATTCTGCCGGCGTCGGCGGCGGCTTCCCTGCCCGATCTGATTACGACGAAGGTGAATGACGGTACGGAGGTGATGGTCGCATGAAGCTTGAATCGATCCAGGCAGCGGAAAAGAAGTTGATGCTGCAGACATACGAACGGACGCCGCTGCTCTTTGTCTCGGGGCACGACGTGTACCTGACGGATGAGAATGGCAGCGATTATCTGGACCTGCTGAGCGGCATTGGCGTGTCGGCGCTGGGGTATGGGCATCGGGCGATCGAGCAGGCGATCGTGGCGCAGTCAAAGCTATTGCTGCATACGTCGAACCTGTTCTTCCACGAGCGCACGGCGGAGCTGGCGCTGCGGCTGACCGAGATCAGCGGCATGGATCGCGTGTTCCTATGCAACAGCGGCACCGAGGCGTGGGAGGCTGCGTTGAAGCTGGCGCGCGCGCATGCGGAGCACGTGCGGGCCAAGGGGGGCAAGCTTGGGACGAAGTTTCTGGCGCTCGAACACAGCTTCCATGGACGGACGATCGGGTCGGTGGCGACGACGCACAAGCTGCGGTATCGCACGCCGTTTGCGCCGGTGATGCCGGATGTGGAGTTCGTGCGCTTCAACGATGTTGACGATCTGCGTGCGCAGTTTACGGATGACGTGTGCGGCGTGCTGATCGAGACGGTGCAGGGCGAGGGCGGCATCCACCCCATCAGCAGGGAGTTCTTCGCGGCGGCGCGGGAGCTTTGCGATGCGAGCGGCGCGCTGCTGATTGCAGATGAGATCCAGTGCGGCTTCGGACGTACGGGCATGTGGTTCGGATATCAACAGTTCGGCATCATGCCGGATGTGACGACGGTGGCAAAGCCACTGGCGGGTGGGCTGCCGATCGGTGCGATGTTGTGCAATGAGCGCGCAGCCGCGGCGATTTCGCCGGGCATGCACGGGACGACGTTCGGTGGCGGGCCCCTGGTTGCGGCCGTGGCCATTGCGGTCATCGACGAGATTCGTAACAGTCACCTGCTTGAGCATGTGGAACAGGTGGGCGAGTACTTCATGGATCAACTGCGCGGACTAAAGGCAAAGCATCCTGCGATTGTGGACGTGCGCGGCAAGGGCCTGATGATCGGCGTCGAGCTTGAGTCGGAAGAGCTGGCCAAGCAGGTAGCAGCAGCGATGCTCGCCGATCGGATCCTGATTAATCGCACCAGCGAGACGGTGCTGCGTTTTCTGCCTCCGTACATTCTCGAGCGCAAACATGTGGATGTTGCGATTGCGGCGCTCGGCCAGATTCTCGATACCCTCACCACGCACGCTGCGTATGCCGGTCAGGCTGCGCCGGAAGGACATGCCCATGGGTAGCAAGACCACCGTTCTCAGCCCGAAATCAACCGAAGAGCACCCGCGGAACGGCGGCACGCTCGGCATCCAGTCGGACGTGGCCTTCAACGAGGCGGCAAAACGCCTTGCAGGGCGCGACCTTTGCTCGATTGCCGACCTGAGCGTAGAAGAAATGGCAGCGATGATGGAGCTTGCGCATGCGGTGAAGGAGCAGCCGCAGGAGTTCCGTCATTCGCTCGATGCGAAGCAGATGGTGATGTTTTTTGAGAAGGCGTCGCTGCGGACGCGGCTCACGTTTGAGGCCGGCATCAATACGCTGGGCGGGAACGCGATCTTTGTTGACCAGACGCAGTCGCCACTGGGCGAGCGTGAGTCCATCCCCGATATGGCGCATAATGTGGAACGCTGGATGAACATCATCGTGCTGCGGACGTACTCCCACGATACGATCACGGAGATGGCCGCGTGCTCGAAGGTGCCGGTGATCAATGCGCTTTCAGACCTGGAGCACCCGTGCCAGGCGATCGCGGACTTTCTCACGCTCGAGGAGCGCTTCGGGTCGGCAGAGGGTTTGCACTTCGCATATGTGGGCGACGGCAACAATGTCTGCCACTCGCTGATGCTGGCAGCGGCGCAGCTGGGCACACACTGTTATGTGGCCACGCCGAAGGGCTTTGCCCCCAAGCTCGAGATCATCCACAAGGCGATCGAAATTGCCGAGCAGACAGGCGGCAGCATCACCCTGCTCAATGATCCGGTGAAGGCCGTGACCGGGGCCGATGCGGTTTACACGGACGTCTGCACCAGCATGGGCTTCGAGCATGAGTCGACCAAGCGGGCGCCAATCTTCAAGCCGTACCAGGTGAATGAGGCCCTGATGGCGCATGCGCAGCCGCACGCGGTCTTCATGCATTGCCTGCCGGCGCACCGCAATGCGGAGGTCACGGATGCTGTGCTCGACGGGCCGCAGTCGGTAGTCTTCGACCAGGCGGAGAACCGCCTGCATGCGCAGAAGGCGATCCTGCTGACCCTGCTGGGCGGGGCGAAACGCACACCAAACAGCCGCGAACGCGGACTCCAGGCACGTAAACGCTAGTTCACCGAACTGCCCGTTCAACCCCGAAGAGGAAGCATCGCCATGTCCGTTATTCTTGAGAGTCTCCCGCTTGGCCAGAAGGTGGGCATTGCCTTTTCCGGTGGGCTCGACACCAGTGCGGCGCTTCACTGGATGAAGCAGAAGGGTGCGCTGCCGTACGCGTATACGGCCAACCTGGGCCAGCCGGATGAAGCAGATTACGAAGAGATCCCGCGGAAGGCGCTTGAGTACGGCGCCGAAAGAGCACGGCTGATCGACTGCCGCGGGCCGCTGGTGCGTGAGGGCATCGCAGCCCTGCAGTCGGGCGCGTTTCACATTACGACCGCCGGTGTTACGTATTTCAATACGACGCCGATTGGCCGCGCAGTGACGGGCACGATGCTCGTAACCGCGATGAAGGAAGACGACGTCAACATCTGGGGTGACGGCTCGACCTTCAAGGGCAACGACATCGAGCGCTTCTATCGTTACGGGCTGCTGGTGAATCCGGAGCTTAAGGTCTACAAGCCGTGGCTCGACGCGGCGTTTATCGAGGAGCTTGGCGGCCGTGCGGAGATGTCGGCGTTCATGACAAAAGCCGGATTCGGCTACAAGATGTCCGCCGAGAAAGCATACTCGACCGACTCGAATATCCTGGGCGCGACGCACGAAGCGAAGGATCTGGAGCTGCTGACGAGCAGCATGAAGATCGTCGTTCCAATCATGGGTGCGGCCTTCTGGCGCGATGATGTTGCGGTGCAGCGTGAGGAGATCACGATTCGGTTTGATGAGGGGTTTCCGGTTGCTCTGAATGGTTTGGAGTTTCCCGACCCGGTCGAGCTGATGCTTGAGGCGAACCGCATCGGCGGGCGGCACGGACTCGGAATGAGCGACCAGATCGAAAATCGCATCATCGAGGCCAAGAGCCGAGGCATCTATGAATCGCCAGGGCTGGCGCTGCTTTTCATCGCGTACGAGAGGCTCATCACCGGCATCCACAACGAGGACACCATCGAGCAGTATCGCGACGGTGGCCGCAAACTGGGACGCCTGCTCTACCAGGGGCGCTGGTTCGATCCGCAGGCCATCATGCTGCGCGAGGCCGCGCAGCGCTGGGTTGCGAAGCCTGTAACCGGTTCGGTTACGATCGAGCTGCGCCGCGGCAACGACTACACGATCCTCAATACGGACTCCCCCAACCTCACCTTCCAGCCCGAGCGCCTGACGATGGAAAAGGGTGAGTCGACCTTCTCGCCGCGCGACCGGATTGGTCAGCTCACCATGCGCAATCTCGACATCACCGACACCCGCGCCAAGCTGCTGACGTATGCGCAGGCCGGGCTGCTGACCCTGAGCAAAGGCGCCGAGATGCCGCAGCTGAGCAGTGGAAGCGAGAAGGACTAGACATGGCTTCAGAAACCGCAGCAAAGATGTGGTCCGGCCGTTTTCGCGAGCCGTTGAACGCAGAGTTCGAAGCCTGGCAGCGGTCGTTTCCATTCGACGTGCGCCTGCTTGCCTATGAGATCGTCGCCTCGAAAGCCCACGCCGAGATGATTGCGGCAGCCGGCATCCTCACCGAGGAGGAGCTTTCGGAGATGCACGCCGGGCTTGATGGGATCGTCAAACAGTCATTTGAGCATGCGCATCGCTTTATCATTCTTGACGTGGTTCGCGAGGCTTATATCGCGTACATGCCGAGTGCCGATCCGGTGATCTCGACGCTGCCTTACGTCGTGACCGTCAACCCTCACGCCGAAGATATCCATCATTTCGTTGAGATGCAGCTGACCAAACTGATCGGGCCCCTGGCGCTGAAGCTCCACACGGGGCGCTCGCGTAACGAGCAGATCGCGACCGACATGCGGTTGTTCGTTCGCACCAGGATCGACGCGACGTTGGAGGGGTTGAATGAGTGGGCGCTCGCACTGACCGACCTTGCCGAGGATGCGGGGGAGGCGGTGATGCCGTCGTACACGCACCTGCAGCGCGCGGAGCCGGTGCTGATTGCACACTGGCTGCTGGCGTATGTGAGCATGATCGAACGCGATATGTCGCGGCTGGCCGATGCGAGGGAGCGCATGAATTACTGCCCGCTCGGCTCGGGGGCGATCGCCGGGGCGACGCTGGCGCTTGACCGCAGAATTGCTGCGAAGATCCTGGAGTTTTACGCACCCACGGCGAACAGTATGGATGCGACGAGCGATCGCGATTTTGCCCTTGAGTTCACCCAGGCGCTCAGCGTCGTCGGTCTGCACATCTCGCGCTTTGCCGAGGAGATCACGCTGCATGCGACGGCGGAGTTCGGCTTCATTGATCTGCCGGAGGCGTACTCCACGGGCTCGAGTGCGATGCCGCAGAAGAAGAACCCTGACCTGACGGAATTGATTCGCGGCAAGTCGGCGCGGCTGGTCGGCGCAGCGACGACGTTGACAATGCTGATCAAGGGCCTCCCACTTGCCTATAACAAGGATCTGCAGGAGGGCCAGGAGCCGGTGTTCGACGCGGCGGACACGATGGAGGGCATGCTGAACGTGCTGCCGGGATTCACGCGTGCGCTCCGCTTCCGACAAGAGCGGATGGAGACGGCGGCCACCACCGGCTATCTCAATGCGATGGCGGCTGCTACCTATCTCTCGAACCGCGGGGTTCCCTTCCGCAAGGCGCATGAGATTGTCGGCAACGCGGTTCGCCTGGGGATCGATACGAAGCGTGAGTTGGGCGAGATCCCGCTCGAAGATCTGCAGAAGCTAAGCCCGGTCTTTGCCGTTGACTTCTACGAGGCGATCACGGTCGAAGCGACGCTGGACTGCCATGATGTCATCGGTGGTACGGCGCGGCATCGAGTGGCCGAAGCTCTCGGTGCAGCCAAGGTAAGATTGGCGTCTAATAGGCTTTGAGGATGGCGATTTGAGCACGGTTGGCTCGTTACAGGCGGTGGAAGAGATCAGCGACTCGACGTCGACGACGTCGTCTCGTCCGCGTGCGATCGGGACCGTGGTTCGCCCCGCGAAGCTGCAGGATGCGGTGCACATCTTCGAACTGGTGAACTCGCTCTCGGGCGATGGCACGCTGCTGCGCCGCAACTACGCGGAGATCTGCGAGAACGTGCGCGACTTCGCGGTGGCCGAAAGCGAAAGCGGCGTCTTCCTCGGTTGCGGCGCGCTGCATCTCTACGGTCCGCACCTTGCGGAGGTTCGATCGATCGTCGTAAAGCCGGAGGCCAAGGGCCAGGGCGCGGGCGGCAAGCTGCTGCGCGCGCTGCTCGAAGACGCAGATTACCAGGGCGTCGTCTCGGTCTGCCTGTTCACGCGCATCCCGGACTTCTTCTTTCACTTCGGCTTTCGCGTTGCGGATCGGACGGCGCTCCCGGATAAGATTTACAAGGACTGCCAGACCTGCCCGCGGCTCTACGCCTGTGATGAAGTGGCGATGGTGCGTGGGCCGCTGCCGCGGGTTGCGGTGCTGGGACCGCCGCGCATCGCCGGCGAAGAACTTGTCAAGCTGCAGACCGGCGTCATCCCGCACAAGTAGCCACGAGCCTGGCCTCTACCAGGCGTGAGCAAATCCATCATGCCAGCCGAGCCGCACCCGGGTCGCGAACAGGTTGCTCAGCGCCGCCTCCGTCAGCAGTTCGTCGCGCGGACCATCGGCGGCGATACGGCCATCCTGCATCATCACGACGCGCTGCATCTCGGGGATGATGTCCGCGACCTGGTGCGTAATCAGGATGATCGTCGTTCCCTGCAGTGCAAGCTTCTGCATCAACTGACGAAGCTCGCGCTGCGCAAAAAGATCGAGCGTGTTCGACGGCTCATCGAGCAGCAGGCAGCCGGCTGAGGCGACGAGCGCGCGGCCGATGAGGATGCGGCGCTGCTGGCCGGAGGACATTTCCCCGAAGACCCGCTGACGCAGACCTACCGCGCCGATCGTCTGCAGCATGGCTTCCGCCTGCTCGCGCATTGCGTCCGTGACGGTCAGGTTCGACCAAAGCTTTGAGCTCGCGAAGAAACCCGTCAGCACGGCCTCAAGGCCGGTGATCGCGAGCATCGGCTTGCCCGGCAGATCGTACTGCACGACCCCGAGGCGCTTCTTCAGCTCAGTCACATCCCAGCGCTCGCGGCCGAAGAGGCTCACGCGCATGCCAGGCTCGGCCAGTGGATAGAGCTCACAGGTCAGCGTCTTCAGCAGCGTCGATTTACCGCACCCGTTCGGACCGAGCAGCGCAAGCTGTTCGCCTTGCCGGATGGCAAGCGATAGGTCATGCAGCACGGTGCGCTCGCCACGAACAACAGTCACATGCTCGAGATCGACGAAGCTGCTTGGCATTCTGCGGCTACGCCTCGGGCCATGCGAGGGGATGCTCCAGCCGGCGCTCGAGCACCTTGTAGCCGGGCTCAAAGTCGGGAATCTCTGCGGCCCATGCGGCTCCAGGCTCACACGCCGCCTCGGGAACTAGCCCGATCAACTCCCCTTCGGCGATGCTCGTGCCATGCTCTTCCGCAAGGCGCGCTACCGTGGCGTGTACCTGCGACATGGGCGTCAGGCGGAAGTCCGTGACATTCATCGTCACCTGCGGCCGTCCGTTGACGAGAACCCCCATCGCCTTCAAACCCTGCATCCCGCCTGACGAAGCACGGATGTCGCGTGCGATCGCACGGGCATGCGTGATCTCGGAACGCGGTCCGAGGAAGATGTTGTAGGCGATCAAAAAATTACGCGCGCCCACGACGCTTGCCCCGGCCGTCGCATGCAGCTCCGGGCCGCCGACATCCGGGCGGCGTGCCGCGTCTTTGACCGCAGCCTCGCGCAGGCCTTCAAACTGTCCGCGACGCACCTCTTCAAGCTGGATGCGGTCGGGTCGAAGCGCCGCCGCGCCGTAGAAGTACACCGGCACACCGAAGCGCCGCCAGATCTGCATGCCAGCCTGGCGCGCGAGCAGCGCGGCCTCGGCCAGCGAGATGCCGGAGACGGGCACGAAGGGGATCACATCGGCCGCGCCCACGCGAGGATGGACCCCGGTCTGCCGGGTCAGGTCGATCAGGTGAGCCGCGCGCCCCGCGCCGAGGATCGCCGCCTCAATCACCGCGGACGGACTGCCAGCAATCGTCACGACCGAGCGGTTGTGATCCGGATCAAGGGAGTAGTCGAGCAGATGAATCCCGTCGACGCGCATCGACGCCACGATTCTGCGAACGATCTCGGGATCGACTCCCTCCGAGAAATTCGGCACGCACTCGAGGATGGGACCAGCATTCATCGGGCTATTTCCACCAACTGTAGCCGACCGAAAACTGAACGCCGGCATTCACCCCCGGGTTGCGGTCACCGAGCGATGAGGACGAGGTATGCACGCCGTTCGCGCTGAAGTCGATCGACCGGTTGGCGTGCGTGAAGTAGTGCAGCCCAATGCCGCCCTGCGGCGTGAAGTTGAAGACGCTGGTCTCGCCATTCGGCCCGTTGACCGGCAGGTTGAAGTCAGTATTGCCGTAGGCGGGAAACTTGTGATTTGTCCAGAGCAGCCCGCCCGCAGCCTGCGCCCACGGCACAAACCTGCCGTGCCGCGCGAAGTTCCAGCGCAGAATGATCGGCACCACACTTACGCCCGTGAACGTTCCGCCGACCGTGTAGGGCGCCGAGCATTCGATGGTCGTCGTCGAGCCCGCGATCGGCTGGCAGCGGACACGCTGAAAGGTCGGCGTAAACGCCTGCCAGTAGGGGTACAGCTGCATCGCATATTCGAAGTTTCCGCGGAAGAGTCCCTTGCCGAAGTTGTTCGTCAGCACGCGCCCCGCCTGCACGCCCGCCATCGCGAAGCGGAAGCCACCGCGGTTGTCGGTCAAGCCGTTGCCATACTGCGCGAGCACGCCGTACTCGAACGGTTGATGAGAGGACGCGGTGTCCAGCACATTGCTGACTGCAGGCACGCTCTGAGCGCGGGAGGCTGAGGCGCAGACGAGGGAAAGCAGGGTGATAAGGGTCGCGCGCAGTCTCATGGGTCCTTGATGATCTCAAGCGTTAGACGCCCCGGGGCGTGTTGAAGACGCGAAAAGACGGGGCGAGGTAGCTCGCCCCGTCGGTCGCAATCGGTGACGGGATGGCTAAGCCATCGAAGCTTCGTCGAAGTCGAAGTTCGAGTAAACGTTCTGCGTGTCGTCAAGATCTTCGATCGTCTCGAGCAGACGCATCATGGCGCTTGCCTGCGAGCCTTCAAGCTTGGTGTAGGTGCTGGCAATCTTGGTGATCTCGGCCGTCTGCGTCGGAATCTTTGCAGCCTTCAGTGCGTCGACCACTGCTTCAAAGTCGGTGGGCGCGCAAAGAATCTCCCAGTGCTCCCCCTCATCGTTCAGGTCTTCCGCGCCCGATTCCAGCACGATCTCCATCAGCTTGTCTTCGGACGCCTCGTCCTTGGCGATCGAGAGGACACCCTTCTTCGAGAACATCCACGCGACCGCACCCTCCGCGCCCAGGTTGCCGCCGTTCTTCGAAAACGCGTGACGCACCTCGCTCACCGCGCGGTTCTTGTTGTCGGTGAGCACATCGATGATGATGGCGACGCCGCCCGGTCCGTAGCCCTCGTAGGTGATCTCGTCGTACGACAAACCCTCGAGCTCGCCGGTGCCGCGCTGGATCGCGCGCTTGATGTTATCGGCCGGCATATTCTCCGCCTTGGCCGCCAGGATTGCCGTGCGCAGCCGGGGATTGCCGTCCGGATCGCCACCGCCGGACTTCGCCGCAATGGTGATTTCCTTGATCAGGCGGGTGAAGATCTTTCCGCGCTTGGCGTCGGTCGCGCCCTTCTTGTGTTTGATGGTTGCCCATTTACTATGGCCGGACATGGAGTCACCTCGAGTGAAGATGGCGTGGGCTGAGGCCTCGCGCGACTTACGGATTTTAGCAGGTTAGCCCGCCGATGTTCTCGGCCGGCACCGCAGCCAAGCTAGTGCCACTGCATCAGGCGCCCCATCAGGATGCCCGCCACGAGCGCAACCAGGAAGCTGCTCAGCGAGCCCAGCAGCAGGTAGTCCGCCCACGCCCGTACCTCAAGCTCTTTTGAGCGGATCAGCGCCTTGCCCGCGAAGAAGAACGCGATCGCCGCAAACTGGCCGTTGGCGATGAACAACGTCAGGATGATGCGTTCGATATCGCCGATCATCCGCCCATGATTCAACTGAATGCGCGGCGTCTGCGCCTCCACGGACGGGTCGTCGCCGGGCTGCAGGATCACAGGCGGAGGCATGCTGCCCCCGCGTTCGAGGATGCCGCGCACGATCCACGTGCCGCCACGCAGGATGAAGAGCAGCAGCGCCGCAGAGAAGCAGTAGGCCGCCCGCCGTGCCACCGGCATGGGAAGCAGGGTCAGCGTCCACGCCGCAACCAGCCCGCCGTGCCGCACCATGGCCCAGGTCGCGAGCGTCAGTGCCGTAGCGCCGGCGATCTCGACCTCCGCGCGAAACAGCAAAGGGCTCCACGCGCGGGCGGCCGCCAGCACGACACACAGCAGGAAGAGAACCAACGCCAGCGGAAACACGCCATGCCACCCTGCGAGCGCCGCGCAGCCCATGGCAACGGCGAGCGCGCGTAACACCTGATAGAGCCAGTAGCGAATCCACGACCGCCGCGACACCGGCCCAACGTCATGGCAGAACGCTTCGGCATTCGGCAGTCCGTACTGCGCCATCGCAAGCAGCAGCACGACCTCCGCCGTCAGCAGCAACCCCTCATTTGGCAGCGTCATCCGGTTCCCTCCGCTCGTGTCGCGTCGAGTAGGGTGTCAGCATCGCCGACAGCGCGGCCTCCCCTTCGAGATACGTCTCCCACGACCCGCGCTTCAGCGTATCGCCCACCGCCTGCTTGGTCACCGCGAGCGCCTGCGCCGCATCCACCTGGCTCATCGGCGTCTTCAACAACGCGACGGTGCGGCGCACCGGGTCGGTCCAGCGCTCGCGCACTGACCCCAGCAGCCGCGCCAGTCCATTCAGGATCGTGTCCTCCCGCGCGCCAAAGCCGGAGAAGACACCACCCATCCGCCCGCTCTTCTTGGCTTCGTCGATCGCCCGCCGCGCCTGGTGCAGCGCGGGCCCATCCACGTTGATCGCATACTCCGGCATCGACGTCGTGATCGGGCCAAGCCCGATGCCAAGCCGCAGCGGACGATCACGAAACAGCTCCTCGACCGCCAGCAGCAAGTCCGGGATTGCCGATGCGTCGTCAAGAATTGCCTGAAACTCATCGCCAAGCGTGATCACAAACTTCGCCCGCAGTGAGGACTGGAAGCGATCATTGAGCGTCGCCACCAGCGCGGCAAAGCGTTCCTGCACCTCGGGCCGCTCGGCGGGCAGGATCTCGCGCGAGCCCACCATGTCCGCGATCACCGCGACATAGTCCCTGCCCCAGGGGGCGACATCTTGAATTTGCCGCTGCTGTTGCATCTATTGATCAAACAGCTTTACTTCCGAAAAGTAAAGCCAATTAGCTTGACTTCGCCCTAGTAAAGCTCCGGCCTGAAGAGGTCTGTGTAACTCTCCCGCCGTCGGACCAGGCGATGTGCTTTCCCTGAAACCATCACCTCCGCCGGACGCACCCGCGTGTTGTAGTTCGAACTGAGGCTCATGCCGTAGGCGCCGGCATCGAGGATCGCCAGCAGATCGCCGGGTCTGGTCGACGTCAACGGTCGGTCGCGGGCGAAGAAGTCCCCCGACTCGCAGACCGGCCCGACAATGTCGACGGGCTGAGCTGAACCCGACGCCTGCCGGACCGGGACGATCTCGTGATGCGCCTGGTAGAGCGCGGGGCGAATGAGGTCGTTCATCCCGGCGTCGGTGATGACAAAAGTCTTGTCGCCATTCTTCTTGGTAGTCGACACCGTCGTCAGCAAAGCCCCGGCCTGCGCCACCAGGAAGCGCCCGGGCTCAAGAATCAGGTGCAGCTTGAGCCCGGCAGTGGCGTCGAGAATCTGCCCGGCATAGGCGGCGACCGCAGAGGCTGGGTCGAACGCCGCGTCGTCATACTCCACGCCGAGCCCGCCGCCGGCGTCGACATGGGTCAACGCGATGCCGTCCTTCCGCAGCTGCAACACCAGCTCGCGCACCCGCGCGAGCGCCGCGCCGAACGGGTCGACCGCCCGGATCTGCGACCCGATATGCACGCTAGCCCCACGCGGGATCAGCCACTTTGACTTCGCCGCCTTGCGGTAGAGCGCCCGCGCCGCCTTGATGTCGATGCCGAACTTGTGCGCGGAAAGCCCTGTAGAGATGTACGGATGTGTCTCGGCGAAGACATCCGGATTCACCCGCAGGGAAAACGGCGCTGGTGTCCCGAGTGCCTCCGCCCGCGCGGCAATCAGGTCCAGTTCCTGGTGTGACTCGACATTGAACAGCAGAATCTTTGCCTTGAGCGCCGCGTCAATCTCCGGCACCTGCTTGCCAACGCCGGCAAACACTGTCTTGCGTGCCGCCGGCTTCGCTACCTTCAACACCCGCGCCAGTTCCCCGCCGGAGACAATATCGAACCCAGCTCCATGCTCGGCCAGCGTCTTCAAAATCGCCAGCGACGAGTTCGCCTTCACCGCGTAGCAGATGGTGTGCGGCACCGCCGCGAACGCCTCCTGAAACAGCCGCAGCCGGTCCAGCATATGCGCTTCGGAGTAGACGTAGAGCGGTGTGCCGTACTCAGCCGCAAGCACAGAGAGGGGCACCCCATCGCAGTGCAGGGCGCGCTTCCGGTAGGCAAAGGGACGGGCAGGATGGAGCGGATTCACGTGCTGCTGCTTCAAGGGCGGGGTCTCCGGGACGTATCAACAGCATAGCCCGGAGACCCGTTCAGGCCGGAGTCAAGGCTGCGCCTGCGTCGCCTGCACCGGCGGCATTCCCTGCGGCGGCAGCATGTACTGCGCGTCCGGCAGCATCAGCCAGAGCGCGATGTATACCAGCAGGCAGACCGGAAAGGTGAACACCGTCAGGATCGAAAACAGGATGCGCGTCACCGCCACATCCCACCCGTAGTGCAGCGCAAATCCCGAGCAGACCCCCGCGAGCAGGCGCGGATGACGCGGCCGCACGATGCGCGCGTAGGCGGTCGGCGGCAGCGGGTTGCCGGCGGCCTTGCCGCAGGCCGGACAGAAGTAGGTTTCAGGAGCAAACTGATTGCCGCAATGCTGGCAGTACATACGCAAACCTCCAGTCAGCCATACATCAGAAGGCTAACTGGAATTGGTACGGCCGGCAAAGGCAAAAGGTTCCCCGCACCTTCCCGTGGTTTCCGCATGATCCGAAATGCGCTGCCCGCTTGCTATCCTAAGCAGCATGGCTAAACCGATTGTTCTGACGATTCTGGATGGCTGGGGATACCGCGCCGAGACTCACGGCAACGCCATCGCCCAGGCCCGCAAACCGGTCTACGACGCCCTGCTGCGCGACTATCCCAACACCCTGCTGCGCGCCAGCGAACACTTCGTCGGACTGCCGGACGGCCAGATGGGCAACTCCGAAGTCGGCCACCTCAACCTCGGCGCAGGGCGCATCGTGCGCATGGACATGACTCGCATCGACACCGCCATCGCCGACGGCTCGCTCTTCTCCGACCCCACCCTCGTCTACGCCATGGACCAGGCCGCCCGCAACGGCCGCGCCCTCCACCTCATCGGCCTGCTGTCCGACGGAGGCGTCCACTCGCACCAGCGCCATCTCTACGCGCTGCTCCGCATGGCAAAGCAGCAGGGGCTCAGCCGGGTCTTCGTCCACGCCTTCCTGGACGGCCGCGACACCATGCCCACCTCCGGCCTTGGCTACCTCGATCAGCTCGAACAGCAGTTCCGCGAGATCGGCATCGGCTCCCTCGCCTCCGTCTCCGGACGCTACTACGCCATGGACCGCGACCTCCGCTGGGAAAAATCGAAGCAGGCCTTCGACGCCATGGTCACCGGCCACGCCGAAGGCGGCTCCCACGCCGATGCCTCCGCCCGCGTCCGCGAACTGTACTCCAACCACATCACCGACGAGTTCATCCCGCCCTTCACCGTCGACCCCGCCGGCCTCATCCGCGACGAAGACGCCGTCCTCTGCTTCAACTACCGCGCCGACCGCGTCCGCCAGATCACCCGCGTCCTCACCCGCACCTCGGGCCTCAACCAGTCCATGGGCCGCGATCTCCCGAAAGCCGCCGAACTCGACGAAGTCATCCCCCCGCAAACGCTGCCCGCCCGCATTCACTACGTGTGCATGACGCAGTATGACAAGGCCTACAAACTGCCCATCGTCATCCCGGCCGAGTCCATGGACAACCTCCTCGCCAACGTCATGGCCGTCGCCAACCTGCGCAACCTGCGCGTCGCCGAGACGGAAAAGTACGCCCACGTCACCTACTTCTTCAACGGCGGCATTGAAAAGCCCTTTGGCGGCGAAGACCGACAGCTCGTCGCCTCGCAGAAGGTCGCCACCTACGATCTCGCCCCCGAGATGTCCGCCCCCGGCATCGCCGACACCGTCATTAAGGCGCTCAACGACACCGCCTTCGACGTCATCATCGTCAACTTTGCCAACGCCGACATGGTCGGGCACTCCGGCAGGATGGAGCCCACCATCCGCGCCGTCGAAACCGTCGACACCCAGCTTGGCCGCATCTACCAGGCCATCCGCCAGGGCGGCGGCAGCATGCTCATCACCGCCGATCACGGCAACGCCGAGATGCTCATCGACCCCGCCACCGGCGGCCCGCACACCGCGCACACCACCAACCCCGTCCCCTTCATCCTGGTCTCGGACGAAAAGAACCTCACCCTCCGCGAGTGCGGCAGCCTCCGCGATCTCTCCCCCACCCTGCTCAGCATGCTGCGGATCGATCAGCCCGGCCAGATGACTGGCGGCAGCCTCCGCATCTCGGCCAACCAGGCGGCGGCCGAGTGAGACTGCCCCTCCTCGCCCTCGCCATCTCCGCCTTCGCCATCGGCACATCCGAGTTCATCATCATGGGCCTGCTGCCGGACCTCGCCCACAGCTTCAACGTGTCGATTCCGAAGGCCGGCCTGCTCGTCTCGGGCTATGCGCTCAGCGTCACCCTCGGCTCGCCCATCGTCGCCCTCGCCCTCTCGCGCACCGAGCGCAAACGCGCCATGCTCATCCTCATGAGCATCTTCATCGTAGGCAACATCCTCTGCGCGCTCGCCCCCACCTACTCGCTGCTGCTCACCGCCCGCATTCTGACCGCGCTCTGCCACGGCGCCTTCTTCGGCATCGGCAGCATCGTCGCCTCGAACCTGGTCCCACGCCACGAACGCAACCAGGCGATCGCCATGATGTTCTCCGGCCTCACTCTCGCCAATGTCCTCGGCGTCCCCGCCGGCACCGCGCTCGGCCAGGCCATGGGCTGGCGCTTCGCCTTCTGGGCCCTGGTTCCGGTCGGCCTCATCGCCGCCATCGGCCTGTGGAAGCTGGTGCCGCCGCAAGCCGCCACCCTCATCCACCTCAAGCACGAGTTCCACGCCGTCCTGCGCCCGCAGGTCCAGCTTGTCCTCGCCCTCAGTACGCTCTCCTCCGTCGCGCTCTTCTGCGTCTTCACCTACATCGCGCCCATCCTCGAAACCATCACGAAAGTCTCCCCCGGCGTCGTCACCTGGGTGCTCGTCGTCTTTGGTGTGGGGATTACGCTGGGAAATCTGCTCGGCGGCAAGCTCGGCGACTGGAAGCAGCTGCCCGTCATCATGGGCGGCATGATCCTGCTGGTGCTCATCTTCCTCATCATGCCCTGGAGCGAGCGCCACTTCGTCCCCGCAGTCCTGCTCGTCTTCCTTTGGGGACTCGTCCACTTCGCCGCATCCGCGCCGCTGCAATCGCGCGTCGTCGACATGGCCAAGGGCGCACCCAACCTCGCCTCCACCCTCAACCAGGGAGCCTTCAATCTCGGCAACGCCCTGGGCGCCGCACTCGGCGGCATCGTCCTCACCGCCGGCTATGGCTACCCGAGCCTCTCCGCCGCAAGCGCCATCGTCGCCTTCATCGCGCTGCTCGTCGCCGTTGTCGCCTACGTCGTCCAGCGCCGCAACCCCTACGAGAGCGACCCGCTCGCCGGCCCCGAACTCAGCCTTCAGCGCTAAGACCTGGCCCTAGCCTTCAACCGTCACAATCCCGTTCGCCGTCTTCGAGAACGCGTGCACCATCTTGCCATCCGCCGCAATATGCCGCAGCGTCAGCTTCCCGGGCGTCGCCTCGAGGTGGCTGAAGCCGTACACCTTCTCCGCATACGGTCCACGCTGCGCCTCGGTAATCTTCAGATCGTAGAGATCCGCACCGCCCGCACCCGAGCAGATAAACGAAGTCGGATGCCCCTCGAATTCCAGATGCTGCAGGTCGTGGTCATGCCCCGCCAGGTAGAGGCTGACATTATGCTTGCGCAACAGCGGCTCCCACTCTTCGATCAGAATCTTGTGATCGCCATGCGGTCCGTTCGAGAAGATCGGATGATGCCCAAGCACGACCGTAAACGGCGTCTTCCGCGGCTTCTTCAGCTCCGCCTCGAACCACTTGAGCTGCTCTGCCTGCTGCTCCGGCGTAAGGGTAAAGTTCACTGCGTCCTGATGATGCCCGCCATAGACATTGCTGTCGAGCGCGATGAACGTGATGAACGGATCCTTCTTCGGAAATTCGAAGCTGTACCAGAGCGCCGGCTGCGTCCACCGCGTGCCCGGCCGCTTCGCATACGCGAGCTCCATCTCGGTCTTGGTCACCGACGCCGGCATCCTCTGGTAATCGTGGTTGCCCATGATCGAGTACGCCGGGCAATCGAACGCGCTCTTCGGATACATGTCCTCGAACTGGTTCTTCCACCGCGGGTCATCGACCCCGCCCGGCATCGGCCCATACCAGCTGTCGCCCAGCATCAGCAGCGCCTCGGGCTTCAACCGGTGCGCGCTCACGTACTTCGTCATCTGCTGCGCGGTCGCCGTCTGCCCGGCAAGGTCGCCCTCCCAGCCCCAGTCGCCAACGATCACCAGGTGCTTCGCACCCGCATTCGGCGCGGCCGCCAGCGCCGGCAGTGACCCCACACCCGCAGCCAGCGCGCTGAAGGCAAAGCTCTGACGAAGAAACTCACGACGATTCACCGGCTGTGACATGCGAAGACCTCACTCGAAGATTCAGGCTACGGCGTCTGCGTTACGAAACGATCAAAACTCGCGGCGACCTTCCATCGCACGCATCATCGTCACTTCATCCGCATACTCGATATCGCTGCCCGCCGGTACCCCTGTCGCGATCCGCGTGATGCGCAGGTTCGGCGTCGCCTTGTGCATCGCGGCACTCAGATAAACCGCCGTCGCCTCGCCTTCGGTCGTCGGCGAGAGCGCCAGGATCACCTCGTCCAGCCCCTCGAGCCGCGTCAGCAGGTTTGCAATCCGCAGCTGCTCCGGCCCCACGCCGCCAATCGGCGACAGCGTCCCGTGCAGCACGTGGTACACGCCGTTATACCCGCGCGTCTTCTCGATCGTCGCAATATTGGTCGGCTCTTCAATCACGCACACCACGCGATGATTCCGCGTCGGCGACTCGCAGTAGCTGCACGGATCGACATCCGTAATGTTGTTGCAGAGGCTGCACAACCGCAGGTGTTTCTTGATCTCGGCAATCGCGTGCGCCAGGCTGTTCGCGTCCTCGCTCGGCGAGCGCAGGATGTGAAACGCCAGCCGCTGCGCGGTCTTTGTCCCGATGCCCGGAAGCTTGCGCAGCTCTTCGATCAGCCTCGACATCGGCTCGGCAAAGCGCGTCGTCACTAGCTCAGACCCGGAAGATCCGGCAGCCCGAGCCCGCCCATCATGCCCTGCACCGACGTCTTCATTGCCTCGTCCGCCCTGCGCCCCGCCTCGTTCACCGCCGACGTGATCAGGTCTTCCAACAACTCGAGGTCGCTCGCATTCGCACCCATCGCGGTCGGCTCAATCTTCAGCCGCAGCAGTTCCTTGCGGCCGTTCATCCGGACTGACACCATGCCGCCGCCCGCCTCCGCCTCGACGACCGTTTCAGAGAGCTTGCGCTCCATCTGCTCCTGCATCGTCTTGGCCGAGGCCATCATCTCTTTCATCTTGCCGAGATCGGAAAAATTCATAGCCTGTTGCTCCTGGTCCTTAATGCATGTCCTGAACTGCTGGTTGGCCCCGTTTTAGTCTCTGCCGCTGAGGTCGATCACCGTCTGAATCTCCGCGTCGAACAGCCGCCGCGCCTGCTGCACCATGGGATGCTCCATCGCCTTCGCCTGCGCCGACCCGGACTTCGCCGCGCGCGGCTTCTTCGCCGCCGCAGCGGACGCCGTGCCCGCACCCGGCAGCAGCACGTACTTCATCACATCCAGAGTCCGCAGCGCAGCCTTCGTGATCCGCTCGGCATCCGGGTTGATCACGTGCGGCAGCATCGTCTTCGAAAGCTGCATCTGGATGCGTGCTTCCCCGTTCAGCAGCGTAAACGTCGCATCCTCCATGGCGTCAGCCGCAGACGCTTGCTTCGCAGCCTGCAGCGCCTCGATCACCGTCCGCTGCAACACCGCGCTCTCGCTGCTTGCCTCAGCCAATGCCTCCGGTGCAGGCGGCGCCACCTCGATCGCAGCAGGTGCGGCTTCAGCTGCGGGCGGCGGCGCCACTTCGACCGGAACCACGGAAGCAGTCGGTGCGACAACAGGTGCGACGACAGGCTGCGGGCTCGCGATCGCCACCGGGGCGGAGATCGGAAGCGGCGCAGGCGGCAGAACGGGCGACGGCGCCGCAACCGGGCTCGGCTGCAACACCGGCTGCGGATGCGAAACCGGCGCCGGGGTCGAAGCCAGCGCGTTCGCCCCCGAGCTGATCCCGCCCTGAATCCCGTCATACTTGCGACGATTCTTGTCCTGCTCGAACGGCGAAAATGCCGGCTTCGCGGCCGCCGGCGGATGGCTCGGGGGAGCCTGCGCCGCCGGACGATTCGGCACCCCGACCGGCCCGGAACCACTTCGCGGCGGCGACGTTGCGCCGCCCGGCGTCTTGCTCCCCATCGTACTCAGCACCTCTTCGATGGGCAGCAGACGGCGGAGATGCACCAGCTTCAGCAGACCCAGTTCGAAGTGAAAACGCGGCTCCTGTCGGTAGCCCATCTCGTCGAAGGTCCGCAGCATCGTCTGCATGAAGCGCGTCAGCTCTTCCTCGCTGAACAGCGCCGCCGTGCGCGCTGCGCGGCGTTGCTCCTCGGGCGAGATCTGCAGCAGCTCCGTCGCGTCCGAGCCGTCGGCCGAGATGCCCGCAATCTTCGCGATCACGCAGCTCCGAAGGTAGCGCACCGCCTGCCGCGCCAGCTGCGCGGGCGAGTTGCCGGCATCCAGCAGCTCGTTTGCCACCGTCATCACCTCGGCCGAGTTGTTCTGATCGACCGCCTGCATCACTCGCTCGAAGACCGCGTTCGCCACCGTCCCCATGAGCTCGCGGATCTGCCCGGCATCCAGCCGTGCCTTGCCGTCGTGCAGCGGCGCCGAGGCGATCGCCTGGTCCATGATGCTCAGCGCGTCGCGCATCGAGCCGTCGCCCGCCTCGGCCAGCAGCCCCAGCGCCGACTCGTCCGCGTCCACGCCCTCGTGCGCCGCAATCCCGCGCAGCTCGCTCAGGATGTCGGCCAGCTTGACCGCGTGAAAACTGAAGTGCTGGCAGCGCGACCGCACCGTCTGCGGGATATCTTCAGGCTGCGTCGTCGCCATCATGAAGACGATATGATCCGGCGGCTCTTCGAGCGTCTTCAGCAGCGCGTTGAAGGCCGCGTCCGTGATCTGGTGCGCCTCGTCCAGCAGGTAAATCTTGTACCGGTCGCGCGACGGCCGGTAGCGCGCCGCGTCCCGCAACTCGCGAATCTCGTCGATGCCGCGGTTGGTCGCCGCGTCGATTTCGATCACATCGACCGAGTTCCCCGCCCGGATCTCGAGGCACGACTCGCAGACTTCGCAGGGCTCGGCAGTCGGCCGGATCTCGCTGCCGATGGCGTTCCGGCAGTTCAAGGCACACGCGAGGATGCGCGCGATGGTGGTTTTTCCGATCCCGCGGTGGCCGGAAAAGATGTAGCCGTGAGCGATCCGGTTCTGCGTCAGCGCGTTCATCAGCGTGACCGTGACGTGATCCTGGCCGGCGACATCGGCAAACCGCTGCGGCCGGTATTTGCGTGCAAGAACCTGATAACCCATAAGTGCCTAGGGCTATTCTACCGCCCGGGCAGGCCGTGATTCCTGTGGGATAACGACCGTTTCAAAGCTTCCCGGCGTCGATCGCAAAAGCGCCTCTCGCACCAGCTCCGCATGCGGAATCACACGTCGAAGCCTGGTGTCTGTGATGACCACGGGCGAGATCAAGCGCTGCAGGTTGTCCTGCTGATAGGAAAGGTTTTGATCCCCGGTGACCAGAACATCGAAGCCGGAAAGATGTGCGGCCGCCAGGAGTTCACCGTTCATAAGCAGGTCCCAACCCATCGCTCGGGCCGTCAGCACCAGGTTGCCGTGGAGCAGCAGCCTCAACTGCGCCGGGACGTCGTGGTCCAGCAGAACCTTCAAGCGGTCGCTTTCATTCCCTTCGCCGCAGCGAACGCGAGGATGCACTCAACCGCCCGCCGTTCGACTCCGTAGGTCTCCATGATTTCGTCAACGCTCAAGCCGTCGACGTAATTTTCGAGCACACCATCCGCGTCCATGCGCGTGTCTTCCACGGTCGCCCGGCCGCTCAGCTTCTGCGAGTTGAACTGAACCGCGTCGCAGCCATGCCAGTCGTAACGGTCCAGCATTCCCGATTCATTCATCGCGCACCTCGGCTTCGATTCTACGTCGTTGGTCCGGGCGTAATGTAACCTGTGAAACTCGCTTTCAGGCTGATTATCCGGTTACAAGGGTTTTGTAACCTCTCCGGCGGGTTTTATCGGTTACGAAGAACAGATTTCCGGCCTGATTTCGCTTGGGAGAGCCTTGCGCGGCGGTCTACCTCGGCGGGGGAGAACATGGTGCCGCGGCAGCGGGGCTTGCCGCAGAAGCAATCCTGCGAGGCGTCGTCCGAGTCCCACAGGTTGTACTCGTAGACCAGCTCTTCGCCGGCGGCGATGTCGCGGAGTGCGACGACGAAGATGCGTTCGTCTTCTTCTTCGGTCTCGCAGTTGGGCTCGCAGCAGTGATTCATGAACATGGCGGTGCCGAAGCCGTCGATGACCCGGTCGCGCTCGCCGTAGCCGAAGAGGTAGGTGACGTGGCGGTCGGCATAGCGCTCGTCGGCGTCGGCTTTGGACATGCGGGGCCCGTCGTACTCGCAGATGCGCTTGCCTTTTTTGAGAGGGCGCGTGGTGTAGCAGCCGGCGGCGTGGATGGCGGACGACTTTACAATGAGACCGTGAGGCATGAAGCTCCCAACCAACCGATGTGTGACTCGTCTAACGAGTGGCGTTCCCTGCCTGGGCAAAGACGCATCCAAAATCTTGTGGTGACTATAACAAATTCGAGCGTCCGGGCCGGCCACCGCGGTGCTCAAGCGCTGCGGTTGCTCGTCTCAGCGGCGATGCTGGCAGGTGTCCCGGCGTGGTCGCAGGCGTACACGCCGCCTCCGCCTCCACTGACGACTGCCCCCTGCGTGCCGACGAAGAAAGAACCGTGCACGGCGCCAGCCAATAACAAGGCCCCCGCGATTCCGGCGACGGCGGACAAATTTCCCTTCCCCGGCGAAAGCCCCGGGGCCGTGCCGGACATTCCGGCAGATGCGCCAAGGCCGACGCCGGGCCAGGACGACAGTGCGCCCCCGGCCGACCCGAACAAGCCATCCACGCCCGCGCCAAGGCAACCCGCGACTCCCGCGCCGGCGAACGCACAGCCCGCAGCCGGCGGGCAGTTCCCTTTCCCGGGCGAGCCGGCGGATTCGTCCTCGTCGTCCTCATCAAGTTCTTCGAGCGGTGAAAGTTCGAGCAGTTCGAGTTCAAGCAGCGTGCCTGACAGCTCGACCGGCGGCGACGGCGCACCCCCCTTGAAGGATGAAGGCAGCACCGGGTCGACGCGGTTTCAACGCAAGCACCTGGCGAAGGTCGAGGACACCGACCAGCGCGAGTTGAAGGACATCGAGGTCTCGCACTTCTACCTGACCACGGGAAACTTTCCCGCGGCGTACACCCGCGCGCAGGATGCCGTGAAGCTTTACCCCGACGACGAGAATGCGCACCTGGCGCTGGCCGAAGCAGCCGACAAGCTGAAGAAGCGGGATGAGGCAGCGGAAGAGTACAAGGTCTACCTGAAGCTGGCGCCGGACGGCGATAAAGCGAAGCAGGCGGAGCGTGCGCTGGCGGCTCTCCCACCGCGGTAAGGGCTTATCCGCCGCGAGTCGTTTTTATTTTGCCAGCATGGCGTGTTGCGCTGTAGTCTCTGGGGCTATGCATGAGGTCCTGGCAGAGCTTGAATCCGAGATGGCCGGGGTCCTGTGGCGACTGAAGGCGAACCAGACACGGTTCACGCCGCTCGAGCCGGCCGGGCAGTGGACCATCCGGCAGATCGTCGAACACCTTTGCCTGAGCTACCGGAGCACCGTCGGCGTGTTGCAAAGCCGCATCGACAAAGGGACGCCGACGCGGAGCGAACCCGTGCTGCGCCAGCGCATTGCGCATGTGACCCTGATCACCTGCGGTTACTTTCCCAAAGGACGCAAGGCGCCGGAAGCCGTGATGCCCGGCCAGATGTCCCTGCCGGACGACGGCGCGGCGCTGACGCGCTGCTTCAATGAGCAGATCCTGCTGCTGGACGAGGTCGCCGCGAAAGCGGAATTGCTCTTCGGCGAAGTTGCCTGCGCAAGCCACGGGACGCTCGGCCCCCTCACCGTCCCGCAGTGGCGGCGCTTCCACCTGATCCACGGCCGGCACCACATGAAGCAGATCCGGCGGCTGGTGGCTGAGCAGATGGACTAACGGCAACCGCAAGTGCGCCCTGATCGCGGGCGGCGACCACTTCGTGGGGTGAACCGCTGCGCGCAAGCCGAGATTGTTCCCAAGGAAATCATTGGAATCGCGCGCAGCGGTTTACCCCACGAAGTGGCGCCCGTCCGGCGTTAGGACGCACTTGCGGTTGTTTTTGTCCTCTAGCTCTAGCCGTCTTCTTCCATTTCGTCTTCGATGCGGAGGTAGCGGCGCATGTAGCGGAGGGGTTCTTCGACGCCGGCGAGTTCGCGCAGGTGGTATTTCCAGGCGTCCTGCCGGCCGCTGCGCCGGACGTAGCCCTTGCGGACGACTTCGGCGATGGAGCCGTCGGGTTTGGAGCGGAGGAAGGTTTTGGCGGGCACCATGAAGGTCATCTGGGCGCCGGGCTTCCAGAAGTTCTGGGCGAACTCATGCGAGAAGAGGAGGGCGTAGTAGCGCCGTTCGGCGGCGAGCATTTCGGTGGCGTGGCGGGAGGACTGCCAGGGAAGCTGGAGGTGACGGGTGTACCAGCGGCGGAACTCGAATCCGTTATCCCGGGCCTGGGCCAGCAGGAGTCGAAGCAGTTCGAATCGTGTCATTCGTCAGATACCCGTGTGGGGCTGGTCGGCGCTGGCCCCCGCACCCCAGTGTAAGGGGAGAACGCGGTTGCCGGTGACGCGGGGTGTTGCGTCTAAGGGTGCATGGGCTGCAGGGTGTGGCGGTCCTGCGTGCGGGTAGGATGGAATCCGTTGTGAGGAACGATGGATTTGTCGGCCGTCGGTGTTTTTATCAGCGGGCAGTCGATAGTTCAAAGCTGTGAGGTAGCGGCAGACCGGAGAGATTTTTGAGCGTTAGACGATGCTTGTTGGTTTTGAGCCTGGCGGTGTGCCCCTTGATGGCGCAGGCGAATCTGCATTCCGATCCGCTGCATGCCGACCCGCTGGTGCGCGACGCGTATACCCACTTCTACAACCTGGATTACGACGGGGCGATCGCGCGCTTCGACAAGGTGGTTGCGGCGCATCCGCAGGATCCGATGGCGTATGGGTTCGACCTAATGGTGACGATCTTTCGCGAGCTGTACCACCAGGATCTGCTGGATACGACCTACTATGCACACGACTCGTTCCTGACGACGGGGCGCAAGGTGGAGATTGCGCCGGCGCAGGTGGAGCGAATCGAGTTCCTGTGCGATAAGGCCATCAGCCTGGCTGACGAGCGCATCAAGAACAATCCTCAGGATGCGAATGCCTATTTTGCGCGGGGCTACGCGCGCGGGCTGCATGCGGCATTTATTACGTTGGCGAATCACTCGTTTGTGGGTGCGGCGCGGCAGGGGCTGGCGGCGCGCAACGATTCCGAGGCTGCCTTGAAGATCGATCCGGAGTACTACGACGCGGACATGGCGATCGGGATCCAGCAGTTTGCGGTGGCGAGCCTGCCGCGGCTGGTGCGGATGGTGGTGGGGATTGCGGGGGTGGGCGGCAACAAGGAGAAGGGGCTGGACCTGCTGAAGATTTCGGCGAGCAAGGGCGTGGTGACCCGGGTGGAATCGCGGACGACGCTGTCGCTGTTTCTGCGTCATGACGGGCGCTATCCGGAGGCGCTGGCGGTGCAGCATGGGCTGGCGACGGAGTATCCGCGGGACTACCTGTTCCGGCTGGAAGAGGCGAACCTGGCAAAGGATGCGGGCAACGCGCAGCAGGCGATTGCGACCTATAAGACGGTGCTGAAGGACGCGGCGAAGCCGGGGTATTACACCGATCCGCGGCTGGCGCTGGCGTGGTTCGGGCTGGCGGATACGGAGCGTGGGCAGAACGATGTGGCGAACGCGGCGAAGCATTACCTGGCGGCGGCGGAACAGGGGAATTGCTCGGACTGGCTGAGGAAGCGGGCGCAGCTGAATGCCGGGCAGATGCTGGATCTGCTGCATCAGCGGGACCTGGCAAAGGCGCAGTACGAGCTGGCCTCGGCGGGTGGCGGGGATCAGTCGCAGGCGTCGCTGGCGCGGAAGTACCTGGGGTCGCCGTACGACGGGAAGTAGCTTTTGCTTGCGGGGAAAGCTAGCGGACGCCCCACTTGAGCTTGGAGCGGAGGACGTTGAAGAGGCCGTTGGGGCGCAGGCGCAACAGGCGGACTTCGTTCTTCGAGCGGCAGCAACGGACCTCGTCGCCGAGGAAGAGGTCGACGGCTTCCTGCCCGTCGACGGTGAGGACGATCTGGTTGGGCACGCCTTCGACGGTGATGGAGATGTTGGTGTCGCCGGGCATGACCATGGGGCGAATCGTCAGCAGGTGCGGGCAGATGGGGGTGACCAGCATGCAGTTGACGCTGGGCATGACGATGGGGCCGTTGGCGGCGAGGTTGTAGGCGGTGCTGCCGGTGGGGGTGGAGACGATGACGCCGTCGGCGCGGAAGGTGGCGACAAGCTGGTCGTCAAGGCGGATGGTGTAGTCGGCCATGCGGGCGATGGTGCCCTTGGCGACGACGACGTCGTTGAGCGCGTCCCACTCGCGGATGGTGACGCCGTTGCGAACGAGCTTGGCGTGCATCATGACGCGAACGTCAAGGTCGGCGATGCCTTTCATCCAGAGCTCGAGCGTGGTGTAGAGGTCGGCGAGGGGGATTTCGGTGAGGAAGCCGAGGGAGCCGAGGTTGACCGAGAGAATGGGGGTCTCGGTGCGGGCGAAGGCGCGTGCGGCCGAGAGCAGGGTGCCATCGCCGCCGAGGACGATGACGAGGTCGGGCTTCTCGGCGGGGAGCAGGGTGCGGTCGATGCCGGGCAGGCTGCAGTAGGCGGCCGAGTCGGTATCGAGGAGGGTCTCGTAGTCGTGTGTTTTGAGCCAGTCGATCAGTTGCGGCAGAAGCGTGGCGACTTCCGGCTTCTGGGGTTTTGAGATGATGGCGGCCTTGAACATTGGCTTTAGTGTAATGCGTCGGGCTGTTTGAGCGGCTCGGCCGGGGCGAAGCGGCAGTGCAGCAGATATTCGAGATTGCCTTCCATGCCCTTGATGGGCGAGTCGATGATCTGGATGTCGCGTGCTCCGCAGGCATGGGCGGATTGCGCGACGCGGTTGATGGCTAGCTGCCGGGCGGTCTGCGTGCGGACGATGCCGCCCTTGCCGACGTGGTCGCGGCCGGCTTCAAACTGCGGCTTGATGAGCAGAACGGCTTCGCCCTGCCAGCGGCTTCCCTCCGGTGCGAGCGCGGCGAGCACGGGCGGCAGAACGAGCGTCGCGGAGATGAAGGAGACGTCCATGGCAAAGAAGGCGATGGCGTGGTGGGCGAGGGTGTTGGGCTCGAGCAGGCGGGCGTTGGTGCGCTCCATCAGGTGCACGCGGGGGTCGGTGCGGAGCTTTTCGGCGATCTGCCCGTGGCCGGTGTCGATGCCGAGGACAGAGGCGGCGCCCTGCTTCAGCATGCAGTCGGTAAAGCCGCCGGTGGAGGTGCCGACGTCGAGGCAGGCTTTGCCGGCGACGTCGATGTGCCAGTGGGCGAGGGCTTTTTCGAGCTTGAGGCCACCCCGTCCGACATACTTGAGGTCGTCGCCGAGCAGGCGGAGGACGGCGTCGGGGGCGACGGGGGTGCCGGGCTTTTCGATCTTCTGCTCGTCGACCATGACGCGGCCGGCGAGGATGAGCGCCTGCGCGCGTTCGCGGGAGGGGACGAGGGCGCGATCGACGAGGAGTTTATCGAGCCGCAGCCTGGTGGGCTTGGGTTCGCTGGCAGGCTTGGTTTCGCTGGCAGGCTTGATTTCGCTGGCAGGCTTGATTTCTTGAGATGGCATCTGCTTTCAGTCTATTGGTGTCTGTGGTCCGAGGGTCCGTTTGGGCTAATATCCTCATGACGGTGTAGGCGGAAGACCCGGCGCACGGAGCGGGGTCTACGAGATGACACCAGCACGAAACTTCCGTAACTGCATGTTGGCGCGGTAGAGTTCCCGGGTAACAACTTCGAGCTGTCTCGGTGCCGGGAACCGGAATGTGCATCGAAAGATCAAGATGTGAGGCAATCTGGATGCAGAACGGACACGTTTAAATGTATAGAGACACGGGAGTGCTGAATATGCCGCCGCCATCCGAACTGGATGACGCTTCGTTGCTGACCATGGTGCAGCGTGGGGACGAAGCAGCGATGGCATCGCTGTTCGACCGATATTCCAAGGTTGTCTACTCTGTGGCGCTTCGGGTGCTTCGCGACCCTGCGTCTGCAGAGGATGTACTTCAGGAGATTTTCATGCAGATCTGGCGGACACCGGACAGCTTCATCGCGACGCGCGGCAGCCTTGGCGGCTGGCTGGCGGTGGTGAGCCGGAACCGTTCGATCGACGCGCTTCGCCGGCGGCGTCCGTCTGAATCGGTGGATGAGATTGCGTTGGCATCCCCCTATAACCTGTCGAACGAGGTGGAACGCAATTCGATGATGGAGAAGGCACGGAGCGTCATCGTTCTGTTGCCGCTCGAACAGCGCAAGACTTTGGAGATGGCGTTTTTTGACGGCTTGACACACTCTGAGATTGCCGAGATGACCGGGGACCCGCTGGGCACGGTAAAGACAAGGATTCGCAGCGCATTGCTGTCCTTGAGAAAGGCATTCCAGGCATGATCCCAGTTAAACATATCGACCCAGAAGACCTTCCGCTGTACGCGATGCAGTTGTTGCCTCCCGATGAGATGGAGGAGTTGTCGCTGCACCTGCAGCATAGTGTTGAAGCACGCCGGGTGCTGTCCGAGATCTACGGGGACCTGTCCATCTTTGCGCAGTCCGCCGAGATGCAAAGCCCGCCGGTATCGGCCCGGCAGCGCTTGATGAAGGCGGTGGCAAAGGAGAAGAAGGTCGTTCCGGAGATCGCACGGGCACCCTATGCGGCACCTGCGGACTCGTACGAGCCGCGCGGCGCATCGACGTTCCTCGAGGAAGAGCCGGTCGAGCGCAGCGTTGTGCAGAAGGCTGCACCCTGGCTGGGCTGGGCGATTGCGGCCGGGGTGGGCGCCTTTTCCTTCAGTCAGTATCAGGACAATCAGCACCTGCAGAGCACCGTTGCGACCAGCCACCTGCTGTTGAAGACTTCGCAGATCGCGGCCGATTCCGCCAATGCGGCGCTCGATACGATCAAGGATCCGACCGCGGTGCATGCGACGCTGACGAGCGTCGAGGCGAAGCCCCTGCCATCAGGTCGTGTCGCGTATGTGCCGGACAAGGGGTCGCTGGTGTTTATCGCCAACAACCTGGCTCCGCTGCAGCCGTACAAGACGTACGAACTGTGGGTGATTCCGGCCGACGGCCGCGATCCCATCCCGGCCGGTACCTTCAAGCCGGATGAGCATGGCTACGCGAGCGTCGTGATGCCGGACCTGGCGAAGGGCGTGGAAGCGAAGATGTTCGGCGTGACTATCGAGGACGGCGGCGGGAGTAACGCCCCCACAGCCCCGATCCTGCTGAAGGGCTCGCCTAGCTAGGTCGCTCAGGGGAAAGGCAACAGCAAATGCGCCCTCATCGCGGGCGGCGACCACTTCGGGGGGTGGACCGCTGCGCGCGATGGGGCATTTTTCTGTCAGATTGAATTTTTACCGCGCGCAGCGCCTCCACCCCACGGAGTGGCGCCCGTCCGGCGTCAGGACGCGCTTGCTGTTGCTGGTTCTTACTGGGCGTTGACCCGGACCATGACGCCCTTGCTCTGCAGCGGGACGTGGGTCTGAACGGCGTTGGTGTCGGTGCGGATCACGGTCATGTCGGTCGAGTCGGGTGCGGTGATGTAGACCTTGCCGGTGGGCTGGCCGGTCGTTGACGCGATGAAGCCGGGATGTCCGTGGATGAGGCCGTCGTTCGGGTCGGTGCTGTTCACCGCGGGAATGGTGGCGATGACGGTCTGCGTGTTCAGGTTGATGACGCTGACCGAACCCGCGATGCCGGCGGCGGTGTTGCCTGCGTTCGAGACGTAGGCGAGCGTGCCATCCTGCAGCACGGTGATCTGCTGGGGGTTGACGCCGACGGGGATATTGGCGAGCACCTGGCCGAACCCTACGGCGTCCACCGGGTTGTTCACGTCGCAGTTCGGGTTTGAGGTCACGGTGGTGGCGGTGCAGAGCGGGATGTTGACGATTGAGACCGAGCCGTTGGTGTTGCCGTCGCCCTGGTTGGCGACGAGCATCTCGTTGCGGGTGGGCGCGAAGTCGGCCCAGACCGGGGCGGTGCCGACATTGATGGTGCCGGGGCTCGCCGAGGCGCTGAAGGAATCGAGCGCGTTGGTCTGCGCGTTGATGACGGAGACCGAGTTCGAACCCTTGTTGAGGATGAAGGCGCGCCGGGTGTCGGCGGTCATGACGCCGTAGACGGGCGTGACGCCGACGGGGATGGTGTTCGAAAGGGTCTGGGTGCCGGTCTCGATGGCGGCGACGTGGCCGTTGGCGGCGCCGTTCTGCACCAGCGCATAGGCGCGTGGTGTGGATGCCGCAGCGACGGTGTAGATGGAGCCTGCACCGGTGGGGAGCTCCTGCTTGAGCGCCGGGGGAACGCCGGTGAGTTGTGCGACGGAGTTGAGTCCGGCCTGCGTGATGTAGATGCTGGCGCCCTGCGAGGTGAGCGAGACGGGATTCGAACCGGCGGGCAGCGTGGACTGGTTCACCTGGCTCTGGATGAGCGAGGTGCTGATGCCGAAGCTGTTGATGGTGCCGTCGCCATTGAGCGTGTAGGCCTCGGAGCCGGTGGTATCCAGATTGAGATACTGCGGGTTGGCGCCGATGTTGGCGGTGACCAGCACGGTGTCGCCGGAGAAATCGACGATGGTGGCGAGGCCGGGCGTGGTGGCGCCGGTGGTCGAGATCACGACCGCAAATTTGGTCGGCTGCCCGGCGGGTCCGACCGGGTTGATGGAGCTGACGACGGGCCGGTAGGTGCTGCCGCATCCCGCCAGGGAGAGTGAGGCAAGGGCGAGGAGGGCGAGGCGATAAGTACGTTCTGAGTGCAAGACTGCTCCTACTGCAAATTGATTCCGGGCTGCGTCGTACTTGCTGGAAAGGGGTGAGGTGACTTTCGCTATGCTCAAGGCTCGATTGTAAATCACCAGGGCGGCGGTGGGGGTTGGCGAAGGCGATTGGAATGATGCGGGATCAGGCACAGGCGAGCGCGCTTGCGTGGGTCGTGGGCGTGCTGCTGGCGGGGCTGTGCGTGCCTCGGGTTGTGCTGGCTGGATGGCCGGGACATCGGCAGGTGCTGCTCCTGGCTGGATTGGTGAGTTTGACGTTTGGCGGGGCGGTTTGGGCGTTGCGCGCGGCGACCCCTGCGGCGGCGGTCCTGGGGACGGCCATCTCGTTCCTGCTGGCAGGCGGGAACCTGTCACGGCACGGGTCGATTGCGCGATCGGGACTGCCGCCGCTGATGTTGCTCTTCGTGTTGACGTTTGGGGCCGGGCGGCTGGGACGCAGGCGGAAACGTGCGCTGGGGTTGGCTTCCGACGAGGCGGAGGAAGAACGGCATGGGCGCCGCGCCTCGCAGATTGTGGCAAACCTGGGTGTGGCGGCGCTCGCTGCGAGTGTGGGTTGCGAGGCGGGCACGGTGATGGCGCTGGGGGCGCTGGCCGAGGCGACGGCCGATACGCTGTCGTCCGAGATCGGCTCGGCGTTTGGCGGCACCCCGTTCCTGCTGACGACGCTGCGTCGGGTTCCCGCAGGTACAGATGGGGCGGTAAGTCTTTTGGGCACACTGGCGGGGCTTGCGGGTGCTGCGGCGGTTACGGGGTCCGGAGCGTGGTGCATGATGCTGCCTGCACGGGACGCGGCGGCCGTCCTTCTGGCGGGCACGGCCGGGCTGTTCTTCGACAGCCTGATGGGAGCGACAGTGGAACGGCGGGGCTGGCTGGGAAACGACCTGGTGAACTTCACCTCGACGCTGGTGGCAGCGCTGCTGGCGGGGGCTTCCCTGCTGCTGTGACGCTAGTCGTCTGAGCGGCTGCTGCCGTTGTTGCCGTGGACGGTCTCGGGCAGGCCGAGGCGCAGCGCGGTGTAGCTCAGAACCTCGTGGGCGTAACGCTGGGCGAGGTCGATGTCCTCAATGTTGCCAAGCGGCGGGCGGGGCGAGGTGTAGACGTCGAGGCCGGCGTCTTCGCAAAGCGCATGGATGCGGAAGAGGTGGGTGGGGTCGGAGACGACGACGATGTGCTCAAGGTTGCGCATGCGGGCGATCTGGGCGAGGCGCTCCACCTGCTGCGAGGTATCGAAGGAGTGGGTTTCCGCGAGGATGTTCGCGGGCGGCACGCCGTTCGCCAGCAGGTAGTCGCGGCCGACACCGCCCTCGGTCTTGCCGGAATCCCTGTTGGAGCCGCCGCCGAGCGTGATGATGAGCGGGGCGATCTGCCGCTGATAGAGTGCGACCGCGTGGTCGAGGCGCGCGTGGTAGACGGGCGAGGGGTGGCCGGCATATTCCGCGGCGCCGAAGACGGCGATCGCGTCGGCCGGGCGGGCCTGGTCTTCCTGGGCGGTCTTGTTGATCTGGTGCGTCACCCAGGCGCACCAGCCGGCCGCCAGGAGGAGAGCGGCAACGAGGACGAGCAGCAGAAAGCGCAGCAGGGGGTGAGAACGCCGGATCGAAGTGTTCTGCGATGGCATGGAGTGGACAGTATGACGTGGGCGGGCACCTTTCCGCTATAACGCTTCTGCGGAAGGGCTCGCACAGGCTCGATTCAGCGCTGCAGGCAGAGGGCAATCTCGTAGGTGGGGATCGCGCCTTCGCGCAGAATGGTCCAGGAATCGTCGCCCGCGGAGAGATCGACGATGGTCGTGGGGATGGCGCGGGCGGTCGGGCCGCCATCGACGATGAGGGGGATCAGCCCACCGAGTTGATCGTGCACGCCGCGCGCGTAGGTGCACTCGGGCATGCCCTGCAGGTTGGCGCTGGTGGCGGTGATGGGCAGGCCGAGGCGGTCGACCACGGCACGGGCGATCGAGGCTTCAGGCACACGCAACGCAACGTTGCCGGTGTTGGCGGTGACGCGCAGGGGCAGCTTCGAGCCGGCCTTGACGATGATGGTGAGCGGGCCGGGCCAGAAGCGTTCGGCGAGACGGTCGAAGGCGGTGTCGCAGGAACGCGCCAGCGCGTACGCCTGGGCTACGTTCGAGATCAGCAGCGAGAGCGGCTTGTGGCGCGAGCGCTCCTTGAGCTCGTAGATGCGGTCGACGGCGTGGAGATTGACCGGGTCCACGGCGAGACCGTAGAAGGTGTCCGTGGGGAGCGCGACGACCTGGCCGGCATCAAGGGCTTGCGCGACGCGCTCGATGAGTGCTGGCTCGGGCTCGTCGGGATGGATGCGGAGGATTTCAGCCGTCAACGGTGGTGGTGCTCCTTGTCTGCAACTTAGCATAGCTGACGGGAGCCTGCTGGGAGAGCCACGTGGCGGCTCAGCGGCGGAAGTGCCGCCGAGCCGCACCGGTCGCTACTTAGGGATGGCCGGTCCGTCTTCCTGGTCGACTTCCTTGCCTTCGCCGGGGAACGGCCACTTGCGGTCGATCGGCTGCGTCTGCTCGCGGGTTTCCCTGCTCACCTTCTGCACCTTCAGGTTTTCAAAGACGTGCACCCCGAGCTTGCCCGCGGTCGCGAAGTCCATGTCGCCATCCTTGTCGAAGTCACCCGAGACGATCTGGGTGCCGATGGTGGCGGTCCCGTTGACCGAGATGTCGATGCGCGTGAAGACGGGGTCGCCGGAAGGATCGGAGATGGACATCGACGGCATCGGGCCGGGCTTGGTATGCTCGGTGGCTTTGCCGGGTCCGACGGGCAGGCGGTAGGCGAAGACGACGTTGGGATCATAGGAGCCGGGGTCGGACCCGGAGTGGCCGCGGTAGCGCTTGCCGGTGACGAGCTCCGGAATGCCGTCGCCGTCGAGATCGATCAGCACCAGCGCATGCGACTGCGAGAAGGATTCGTCGATGGTGTGACGGGTCCACTGCGGATGGGCCTTGTCCCCTGACTGCTCGAGCCAGTAGAGCCCGTAGCCGTGGCCCTGGCCGTAGATCAGGTCGAGCCGTCCATCGTGGTTCACGTCGTAGCCCAGGATCGGGAAGCCGGCGTCGCCGAGATCCCAGTCCGCGTGCCACGTCCATTTGTCGGCGTTGGCGTCGATCTGTTCGAACCAGCCGTGGGTGGTGAGGATGTCGGCCTTGCCATCGCCGTTGATATCAGCGATGCCGATGCCGTGGCCGTCCTGCACATGGTCGCCCACGTGGTGGACCTTCGGTTCCTTGCTACCGAAGTCGACCCAGATCACGCCCGCGCGGTTGTAGTGGGCGAGCGCGACGTCCGGCTTGCCGTCGCCGTTGATGTCGGCAAACGCACCGCCCTCGGTATCGAAGCTGTCGGTGATCTTCTCGGCCTTCCACTGTGTGCCGGCCTTGGTGGCTTCTGGACCCGGGTTCTTGTACCACCACAGGCCGTTGGCAATCCAGCCGGTGGTGATGAGGTCTGGCAGGCCATCATGGTCGACGTCGACGACCCATTCGCCGCAGTCGGAGACAAACTCGTTGTGTACGCCGACGGTGCGGAACTGGTGGCGTGTCCACTCGCCGCCGCCAGCGCCGGGGTTTTGGTACCAGTAGGCGCCGCTGAGCAGGTCCGGAAAGCCATCGCCGTTCATGTCGAGCATCGAGATTGCTTCGGCGTGATCGGATCCCAGACGGTGCGTCAGGAACTCGATGCGCGGGCGGCCGTCGGGTCCGTTGCCTGGGGTCGGCATACGAAACTCGGTGGCGTGCGCGGGATCCTGCGCGCAGGCGGCGGAGACACCGGCCGCCAGCGCGAGGGGTAGAGCGAGGTACTTCAATCGATTCTTCGTCACGTGCACTCCTTGGTGCGGGGCTAAGCGATGCGGGCTAGACCATCTTCATGGTTTCAGGATTCCAGTGCACGATGGCGTCCTTCTCGATGCTGACGTTGCTGAGAAGCGCTGCGCCGGCGGCGCGGAAGCCGAACGTCGGATCTTCGACCACCGGCTTGCGGCTGCGCACGGAATCGAAGAAGTTGTGGAAGTGGTCGTAGCTGTCGGAGTAGCCCGGCGGCGCGGTGAAGGCTTCGATATCGCGCAGGGCGGGTCCCTTGGGATGCGAGACGGGATACTTCTCCCGGTACTTCTCGAGATAGGCCTTCTGCTGGGCTTCGGCGAAGGTGGACACGGTAAAGCCGGGCTCGCTCGCCATGGGCGAACGGGTCACGGTGACCGTCTGCTTGCCTCCGTCGATCTCCATCAGGCCCTCGGAGCCGGTGAAGAGAAAGCCTTCGTTATCCTCGCCGCCATCGACGAAGTTGACGTGGAGGCTGAGGTTGAAGCCTTCCGGATAGTCAAACAGCGCCAGCAGGACGTCCTTGGCATCGCGACCATCGTTCCAGTAGCGAATGCCGCCGGTTGCCATCGCGCGGGTGGGGCCATGCGCCCCGGTGATGAAGTGGGTGCCGCTGAAGAGATGGACGAAGAGATCGCCCGCGACGCCCGAGCCGTAATCACTCCACTTGCGCCACTGGAAGAAGCGTTCGGCGTTCCACGGAATCTTCGGCGCCGAGCCCTCGAATCGCGGCCAGTCACAGGTCTCGGTGGAGGCGTCGAGCGGAATGGAGTAGTTCCAGGCGCCCATCGACGAGTTGCGATCCCAGCGTGCGGTAATCATGTTCAGCTTGCCGATTGCCCCTGCGGCGAGCAGTTCCTTGGCCTTGGCGTAGACGATCGAGCTGACGCGCTGGCTGCCTACCTGCAGGATCTGCTTCGAACCGGAGACCGCATTGATGATCTCGGGGCCATCCGAGTAGAGATGGATCATCGGCTTCTCGAGATAGACATCCTTGCCGGCGCGGATGCTGTCGACCGCCGCCTGCTTGTGCCAGTGATCGGGGGTCGCGATGAGCACGGCGTCGACATCCTTGCGCGCCAGAATCTCCTTGTAGTCGCGGGTGGTGAAGATGTCCTGACCCCAGAGCTCCTTGGCGTGCGTGAGGCGGCCGTCGTAGCAATCGGCCACGGCGACGAGCTTGACGCCGGGAACCTGGATGGCCCACTTGGTATCGCCCTGTCCCTGGATCCCGGCTCCGATGAGCGCGAGTTGGATGTTGTCGTTCGGGGAACGCCTGGCAGCCTGCGCCAGGAGAGGGTGCAGACGCGATGCGCCTGCGGCAAGCAAAGTGGTCTTCGCGGCGGATGCGAGGAAGGATCTGCGGGTCGGCATAGGGCCAGCTCTCTTTCTTTGGAAACGGTACCAGCTTCGGTTGATGTCGCGTGAAGAAAGGTAAGGGTTGGGAGGGTACGCTGTCCAGCGGGCAGCGGCCACGTAGCCCTCAAAGCCGGCCTTGCGGGGGAGCGCGCGTTAGACTCGAACGATGAGCGAGGTCGTCACCAGCCGGGCAAATGCAAGGGTCAAGCAGCTGCGCGCCGCCTTCGCCGGACAGGCGCGGCTATCGAGCGGACTCGTCGCCATCGAAGGCGAACACCTGCTCGAGGAAGCCCTGCGCAGCGGCCAGGTGCTGAAGACGGTATTCGTCAGCGAACGCCGCGAAGTACCGGCCTCGGTGCCGCGTGGCGTCGAAGTGATCCGGCTGGCAAACGACGTGTTTCAAAGCTGCGTCGAGACCCAGACCCCGCAGGGGGTTGCCGCGTTGCTGGTGCCGCCGGTCTCCACCGTGGAGGAAATGCTGCTGGGCCGGCCGCTGATCCTGATCGCTGTCGGACTGCAGGATCCCGGCAACCTCGGCACGCTGATCCGTTCGGCCGATGCGTTCGGCGCGACCGGCGTCCTCACGACGCCGGGCACAGTCGGCGCCTGGAATCAGAAGGCGATTCGCGCCTCCGCCGGCAGTATCTTCCGCGTGCCCGTTGCGGGTGCAACGCCCGAAGCAATGGAGCGCCTCGAACAGGCAGGCGTGCAGCTTCTGGCGTCGTTGAAGGACGATGCCACGCCGATCGATTCTCCGGCTCTCGCCCGAACGCTCGAAGGTCCGTGTGCCGTGCTGGTCGGAAACGAAGGGGCGGGACTCGGTGAAGACTGGGTCCGCATGGCGGACGAACGCGTCACCATCCCCTGCCCTGGCTGGGTCGAATCGCTGAATGCCGCCGTGGCCGGGTCGATTCTGCTATGGGAGATTGCGCGACGGCGCCGGGCAAGCGCAGCGTGAGGCGGACCCCGCAGTGCCGAACCCGTCGCATTTTGTAAGCTTGGACAGGACGTACCGCCTTGAGTCTCTTCGATACATCACCGCTCGCCGCCCCCGTGCCGACCCGCCAGACACCGCTCGCCGAACGCATGCGCCCGCGTACGATTGAGCAGTACTACGGCCAGCAGCATCTGCTCGGCGAAGGCAAACCCCTGCGGCTCGCCATCGAAAACGACGATGCGGCGTCGATGATCTTCTGGGGTCCGCCAGGTGTCGGCAAGACCACGCTCGCGAAGATCATCGCGCAACGGACCGAGGCCTCGTTTATTGAGTTCTCCGCCGTGCTCAGCGGCATCAAGGAGATCAAGCAGGTGATGGTCGAGGCCGAGAAGGCCGCCGGCTTCGGCTCGCGCACCATCCTCTTCGTCGATGAGATCCATCGCTTCAACAAGGCGCAGCAGGATGCGTTTCTGCCGTATGTGGAACGCGGCACCATCCGTCTCATCGGCGCGACCACCGAGAATCCGTCGTTCGAGATCAACGCCGCGCTGCTCTCGCGCTGCCGCGTCTACACGCTGCAGGCACTTAGCGAAGAGGATGTCCTCGCGCTGCTGCGCTCGGCCCTGCGCGACGCCGAGCGCGGTCTCGGCGCGACCGGCATCGATGCCGATGACGAGGCGCTCACGTCGATCGCCACCTATGCCAGCGGCGACGCCCGCACCGCGCTCAACGCACTCGAGGTCTCCGCGCGCCTCGCCGAAGGACGCGGCGAAACCTCCATCACCAAGCCCCTGGCGGCGGAGGCCATGCAGCGCCGCATGCTGCTCTACGACAAGAAGGGCGAGCAGCACTACGACATCATCTCCGCCCTGCACAAGAGCGTCCGCAACAGCGACCCCGACGCCGCACTCTACTGGCTCGGCCGGATGCTCGAGGCCGGCGAAGACCCCATGTACTGCGCACGCCGGCTGGTTCGGATGGCCGTTGAAGACATCGGCCTGGCCGCTCCGGAGGCGCTCAACCTGTGCCTCAGCGCACGCGATGCCATGCACTTTCTCGGCAGCCCTGAGGGCGATCTCGCGCTGGCGCAGGCCGCGGTTTATCTCGCCCTCGCACCCAAGTCCAACGCCGTTTACACGGCCTACGGAGCGGTCAGGGACGACATTCAGAAGACCATCGCCGAACCCGTTCCGCTGCACCTGCGCAACGCGCCAACGAAGCTGATGAAGTCGCTCGACTACGGCAAGGACTATCAGTACGCGCACGACGTCGAAGGGCGCGTCGCCGACATGGAGTGCCTGCCCGCGTCGCTCGCCGGCAGGCGCTACTATCAGCCGACCAACCAGGGCCGCGAAAAACAACTGGCCCAGCGCATGGACGAAATTTCACGCATCCGCCAGGCCAAACGAGAGTAAGCTTCTGCTTGTTTCTCAACCCGCCGATCCGAGGACCGCTCCATGACGACCACCATCCCACCCCTCACGCCCTATCTCACCGTCTCCAACGCAGCCGCGGCCATCGACTTTTACAAGCGCGCCTTTGCTGCTACCCAGGATGGTGACACCCACACCATGCCCGGCACCGACAAGATCATGCATGCGCGCCTGCTCATCAACGGCTCCCTGATCATGCTGGCGGATGACTTCTCCGCGCAGATGGGTGGCCCCGGCAGCACGCCCGAAGCACTCGGCGGCTCGCCCATCGTGCTCGCACTCGACGTCGAGGACATCGACACGCTCTGGAACCAGGCCGCCGCCGCCGGCGCCACCATCACCATGCCGCTCGCCGACATGTTCTGGGGCGCACGCTATGGGCAGATGACCGACCCGTTCGGGCACAAGTGGTCCATGTCAAAGACGCTCGCCAACATGGATGACAAGCAGATGCAGGACGCGGCGGAGAAAGCCGTCGCTGAAAAAGGCACGCTGATGGGTGAGCCGGTCTAGCGAAGGCAACGGCAAGAGAAAGTGCGCCCTCATCGCGGGCGGCGACCACTTCGTGGGGTGAGAGCTTCGCGTCGCTGCTGCGGGCGGAGTGCGACTGGACACCACGCGAAGCTTCCACCCCACGGAGTGGCGCCCGTCCGGCGTTAGGACGCATTTGCTGTTGCCTGTCCTACTGCTTGATCGCCTCGAGCACGAGGTCCTTGGTCAGCAGTTCGGGCAGGACATTGGGCTGGCCCTTTACGGGGTAGACCACGTAGGTGGGAACGCCGGAGCGATTCAACGAGGCAAGCTGTGCGGTGATCGCGGGGTCGTACTGCGTCCAGTCCGCGCGCATCAGGGTAAAGTGATGGGCGGTGAGTTCGCGTTCGACATCCGCCGACTTCAGCACGAGCTTTTCATTCACCTGGCAGGAAAGGCACCACGCCGCGGTGAAGTCGATGAACACCGGCTTCCCTGCTGCGCGCGAGGCATCGAGCGTGGCCTGCGAGTACGGCTGCCAGCTGAGCGCGGTACCGCCGGCGTGGTTTGCCGCCCCGCTCGGCACGGGTCCGCTCGTGATAACCACCCGCGGCTGCGACAGAGGAATCGCCAGCGCAACGATCACCAGGAACGTGGCCGCGATCGCACTCTTCCATTTGCCCGGCCAGCGTGCCAGCACCCAGCCTGCGATCGCCAGGACGAGAAAGCAAAGCAACAGGAAGGCGATCGAATCGGACTCGCCGCCGATCTCCGCGCCCGCATGCAGCCGCGCGTACACCCACGAAAGCCAGATCACGGTTGCGAAAAGAGGCACCGCGGTGAGCTGCTTCAGCGTCTCCATCCACGCGCCCGGGCGAGGCAGCAAACGCGTCCACGCGGGCTGCAGCGTCAGCAACAGGTAAGGCAACGCCAGCCCAAGGGCCAGCGCGGTGAACACGGCAAAGGTCATCCACGCAGGCTGGGCCAGCGCATAGCCGATCGCCGCGCCCATCAGCGGTGCGGTGCACGGCGTCGCCACGATTGTCGCCAGGATGCCGGTGAAGAAGCTCCCCGCGTACCCTTCCTTCTTTGCCAGTTCGCCGCCTGCGCTGGTCAGCGACAGCCCGAGATCAAACTGCCCGGCGAGCGAGAGCGCAAAGAAGAACAGCCCGGAGGCGACAACGGCCACAAACGTGGGCGACTGCAGCTGGAAGCCCCAGCCGATGTGGCTTCCAGTCGCGCGCAGGCTTAGCAGCACCGCGACAATCGCCCAGAAGGAGACCAGGATTCCGAGCGTGTAAACCAGCCCATGCGACCGCATCCGGCTGCGCTCCTCCCCCGAGGACTGCACCAGGGCGAGACCCTTCAGAAAGAGCACCGGGAACACACAAGGCATCAGGTTGAGGATGATGCCGCCCAGGAACGCCAGCCCGATCGCCGGCAGCGCCGTCAGACTCGCGGCGCTCGGCCCGTTCCCATTCACGCTGACCAAGATCGCCTTTTCGCCCTTCGGAGCGGCCTCCGCAGCCGCACTGGCTGCGGCACACTTGCTCGTATCCCCGGGCGCAATGGGCGCGGTGAACTCATACCCGTCCCCATCCGAAAGCTTGATGACGCCGTGTAGGCTCGCCGGCAGCTTCGGATATTGACCGGCATGATCCGGATCCTCCGCCCGCGTGACGCAGAGCGTGAAGCCGTCGGACGTCTTTAGATAGGCTTGCTCAGCGCCGTTGACGATCAGATCCGGCTCGTACGGGTAGAACTCGACCTGCCCTGCCTTCGCCTCCGGGTGGTTATGCAGCGTGATCGCAAGCTGCCCTTGTCCGCCGCTTACAGCAACCGCGTATTCCTCTTCAAGCGGCGGCGGAACGCTGCGGATGGCAGCCGCCAGCGCGCCAACCATCGGCCCGGCCGGCGCATTGGGCTCGACGTTCAGGTCGATGCCAAGGTGTGCCTTGCCGGGCAGGCATACCTCGCGGCAGACCAGCCACTTCACCATGGCGTCCAGGTGAATCGGCCCCGGTTTCCTACCCGCCGCAACCGAAATCTTTACGGGAAACGCCGTGTTGTCTTCATAGCCGTAGTCCATCAGCGGACCCAGCGGGAGTCGCGACGGCACCGGAAACCGGATCGGGCCCGCCGTCACCCTTTCGGGCAACGTCCACTTAATGCTTGGCGGCTCCCCGGAATCGCCCGCGTTGACCCAGTACACATGCCACTTTTCCTCAAGCGCCAGCACGAGCCCCACCTCGACCGAACTGCCAGGCGACACCGAGGGCGCAAGCGAAACCAGCTCCGCCGTCAGGTGCTGCGCCTTGACCGGCCCGGGTCCGCCGTCGCCAACCGAGACCAGTTGTGCCAGCGAAAACATGGGAACCAGCAGGAAGGAGAGCAGCGCGGCACGGCGGCGTACATTCATAAGCTTCATTGTAGGTGCTGCACGGGGCGGTTCTTCCTCGTAGATAGGGATGAGATTTGCGCTTACAGTCGCATGGCGGCCCGCTTCGACTCGACCATCAGGCACCGGTCCATCACCACCTTGATCCCGTGCGCCTCCGCCTTCGCCGCAGCTTCGGGCGCCAGAATGCCCTGCTGAATCCAGATCGCCTCTAGCCCGAGCTCGATCATCTCGTCGACGATCGCCGGGATGAACTTCGGCAGACGAAAGACATTCACCAGGTCCGGCTTCTCCGGCACAGCGCTCAGGCTCGGGTAAGCCTTCTCCCCGAGCACCGACTCGATCGCCGGATTCACCGGCACGATGCGCTGCCCGATCGACTGCAAGTACGCCGGCACGTAGTAACTCGGCTTGGCAGGATTATCCGACAGCCCGATGACGGCAATCGTCTTCGAGCGGATCAGCGCGGCAATGACTTCCGGTTCATTCATGAGATCTCCGCCTTACTTGTGCCAGATGCCTAGGAGGCGCCGCAGCACGATCAGTTCACCGAGATGGTACGCGTTATGGTCCGCAATCAGCAGCGCCTCGCGCAGCAGGTTCTGCCCGTCACCCCAAAGAAACGGCTTGTACAGGTCGACATTCGGCTTCAGAAGCAACGCCTCAAACTTCTTCTGATCGGCGCGAATCTCCGCGATCGTATTCTGCCAGGCATCAGCGGAGGGCGGTTCCGGCGACTTCGGCCAGTAGGCATCCGGCCAGTTGATGGCATGATAGCCGCCGGTCGGTGGCGCACAGAAATTCAGAATATCCCGCTGGGTGATTCTCAAATGCTCCAGTAGCTGCCATGCGGAATACGGCAGGTTCTCCGGTACCGTTGCATAGTGCTCCTTAGGAAAACCCTCGATCGCCTGCTCGAACGTTGCATGAGCCTGGCCCCCGCGAATCAGCGCCAGCAACTGCGTGATCAGTGGGTTCGACGTTTCTTCATTCGTTTTCACGGTCGACATGCTGCATTGGATGCCGCTCCCTGCCGGCACGGTTCGTGCCGCTCTGCTTCATCGAGATCAACCATGAGCGCACGCCGCGAGACATTGAGGCCGAAGGGTGAAATTGGGTGCTTCCACGGGTAAGGCGTGTTGAGGGCTGTGCGCTGTTTCTCTCGACTGCCTGAGTATCCCGCCGGCCTCGGCTGCAAAATAGTCCAATCTGTCAATGAAAAAGGGTGACGTCTGTCACCCCTTTCCTCGCAGGCTAAAACACCGCACTACACGTCGTGATCGTCGACCGCGGCAGGCATCGTTCCCTCTCGCCGCATCCTCAGGTAGCCGCGAATAAACGGCTCCAGGTCCCCATCGAGCACCTTATCCACGTCCCCTACTTCAACGCGCGTTCGCAGGTCCTTCGCCATCCGGTAGGGCTGCAGCACATAGCTTCGGATCTGCGACCCAAAACCGATATCCAGCTTGGAATCCTCAATCTTGCGCGTGAGTGCCTTCTTCTTATCCAGTTCATACTCGTAGAGCTTCGAGCGCATCATCTTCATCGCACGCTCTTTATTCTTATGCTGCGACCGCTCATTCTGGCAGCCGGTGACGAGTCCTGTCGGAAGGTGCGTGATGCGCACCGCGGAGTCCGTCGTATTTACGTGCTGACCCCCCTTGCCGCCCGAACGATAGGTATCGATCCGCAGGTCCTCGGTCTTGATATCGATCACGATCGTATCGTCGATTTCCGGCGACACAAAGACGCTCGCAAAGCTGGTATGCCGGCGCTTCGCAGAATCGAACGGCGAAATTCGCACCAGGCGATGCACCCCGGTCTCCCCGCCCAGCAGGCCAAAAGCAAAGTCACCCGAGATCGTAAAGGTCGCCGACTTGATCCCGGCCTCGTCGCCATCCTGGATTTCGTTAATCTCCACCTTGAAGTGCTGACGCTCGCCCCAGCGGATATACATCCGCATCAGCATCTCCGCCCAGTCCTGCGATTCGGTGCCGCCGGCGCCCGGGTGGACGGTCAGAATCGCATTGAGCATATCGGTATCACCCGAGAGCATCGTCTTCGATTCGAGCTTGTCGGCGAACTCCACCAGCGCAGGAATCTCGCGAGCCAGGTCTGTGAGCGTGTCCTCCCCTTCGCGCGCAAGCTCAAAGTAAGCTTCGATGTCATCAGTACGGCGGCTTAGTTCAGCCGCATCGGCCAGCAGCGTTTCGAGCCGCTTCCGCTCACGCATCAGAGGCTGCGAGCGCGTCGCGTCCGCCCAGACCGCGGGGTCAGAAATCTGCGTTTCAATGTTGCCTAACTCCCGTGTCAGCCGGGGCGCGTCAAAGATACTCCCGCAGTTCGTTCACCTGCGTACGAACCGGCGTGTAAGTGTATTCAAGGTCAGAGAGCATATCCGCCAGTTTAGTTCAAAGCCGTCCAGGGGCAAAGTAACCGGGTCAATATCCCGCCATCGCTTGCCAACGCCCGCGTGAGGGGGTACAACCATCGCATCGTTTCTTTTGAAGGAGACTTATGCGCCGGTTGTTCAGACACCTTGCAGTTGCCTCACTCGCCCTCAGCGGAATTGTTACCTCGTCGGCCCTCGCGGCCTCCAGTGTCACCCTGGACGGATGGGTGAGTGACTCACAGTGTGGCGCCGACCACGGCGCCAAGGGCCCCGATGTGAAGTGCGTCAACAAGTGCATCAACGGCGGCGCCAAGCCCGTCTTTGTCGATGGCGAAAACAAGGTCTGGACGATCGACGACCCGGATTCGGTCAAAGGTCACTACGGCCACCACGTCTCCGTCGTAGCGACCGTCGATCCGGATAAAAAAGCCGTTCACATCACCAAGGTCACCATGCTTGCCGACCAGGGCGGCACCAAGTAGCCACCAGGTTCGCTCACCAGGCGCCACTCGCTCCCACAGCGAGTGGCGCTTTTCTTTGCCCGTCAGGATGCCCGATGAGGCTTGGTTCCGGACCGCAAAGAAGCGCTAAGTCCTCCACCCACCGCACTCATACTCACGAGGGCACACAGCCACGCGAACCAGTCTCCATGCCGCGTGTAGAAGGTCGTGCCGTCGATCCATGCGAAAGGAAAGCTGAACGCCCCGCGGACATGGCGCGGCGCCTCACCTCGAAGACGCCCTGAAGGATCGATCGAAGTCGTGACCCCGGTATTGGTCGATCGCAACAGCCATCGATGATTCTCGATCGCACGCATCCGGGCCATGTTCAGGTGCTGCCACGGCGCCCCGCTATCTCCATACCAGCCATCATCCGAGATATTCACCAGCACCTCGGCACCGTTGCGCACGAACTCCCGTACTTCGTCTCCGAAGATGCTCTCGTAGCAGATGAAGACTCCATAGCGATGACCACCAGCCTCGAACACCGACCGTGAGCTACCCGGATCCATGTCCCCTACTCCCTCGGTCAGCTTTCCTGCGAAGAAAAAGAACCGCTTGAACGGGATGTATTCTCCCCAGGGCACAAGGTGAATCTTGTCGTAGCGCCCGGCGTAGCTGCCGGATGCTTCAAACAAGGAAGCTGAGTCGTATTCGGAGTAGCCCCGGCGTGCCTGCTCGGTAAAGTCAACTCCCAGCGAGCCAATGATGGCCGGCGCTCCGGACGCTTTCACTAACTCCCCGATCGCCTCCCGAAAAGCCGGGTCATCAGATCGAAAATGCGAAGGAGCTTCCGGCCACACAACAATGGTTGGATTGGAAGGTGCGGCTAAGGAGAGAGTACTGCCGTCCGGACCAACGACCGTTTGCGGATGTAACGTAGCCCAGCGAAACGCCCGTAATTCGTCGCCCGTGGAAAGCCCAGCCTCCGTCCGCCCCTCGGCCCCGACTAACAGGTTCTCCTGCATCAGCACTGCTGACTGGGTGGGCTCGCTGAGAGTCGCTCCATGGGTTTTCCCGTAGGCGCCTCCTGCAATCGACACAACGGCCACGGCAACGCCGGCCCCGCCAAACCACAAGCGCACCTTGCCCTTTCCTAAGAAGAGACTCGCCACACCCGCGTTGGCAAACCCCACCAGGAAACTGATCGCCATCACCCCGGCAAGCGGAGCAATCCGTGTCACCCACAAGTTATCGACCTGAGAGTTTCCGAGTAAATCCCACGGAAATCCGGTCACGCGCGAGCGAGCTAATTCGACTGCGACCCACACCGTTGGCGCCAGCAACAGTGCTGATACCGTCCCCCTGAAAGCTCGCTGAACGACCACGAGAAGGACAGCAAACACTGCGTGATAGATCCCGAGATACAACGCAAATAATACGAGAATGCAAAATGCGACCGGCTTCGGTAGGCCGCCGTACAAATACATCGTCTGATAAATCCAGTAGCAGTTTCCTAAGTACCAGCCAATCCCGCAGGCATACCCCAGGGTCGCTGTTTCGCGGTATCTCAGAGGCTGGCCATCCAAGGCAGGAACCAGGATCGCTAGAAAAAATGGGACAAGTGCGATCCATGCGAGCCACGCCCGCGCAGGATTCATCGGCCCGCCCGTCGGAAAAATCAAAATCTGAAGCACAACGGATGCGATTACTAGAAGCCATCTATGTGCTGGAATTTGCCTAAGTCGAAGCATCGCGTCTCAGTCTATCTCGCGGTGAAACATTTATTCTCGCGGACTTGCGGGTCGTGGCTTTCCGGCGCATGCTATTTTTCGACTTAAGCATCCGGACGAGATACTTTCCCGCGTAAAGCGAGGGCTTTCTAACTCATTTTCTTGTGATTCGAATATCAACACTGTATTCTCCGGATATGAGCCAGCACAGACGGGCAATTTCCTGAGTGGCATGGTCGTTCGCAGAGGGCGGCTCATTGGACGGAGGAACTCTGTTGGCAATATCTGAAGTAATCGCTCATGTGGATGCAGAAATTTTGAAGTTGCAGCAAGTGAGAGCCATGCTGGTTGGGGGCACTGCAGTTGCTCCCAAAGCTGGTCGCGGCAGGCCCAAAGGTACCAAGAAGACAGCCGCCACAAAAACCGCAACAGCCGCATCTTCTCCGACTAAATCCAAACGCAAGTTGAGCCCCGAAGGTCGGAAAGCAATTGCCGACGCGATGAAACGGCGCTGGGCTGAACGCCGGAAGACGGCCGCGAAATAAAGGTTCGAGATCAGTCGGGTCGCCGCAAACGGCATTCGACGCAGCAAGGTTACCCAAGAGGTTCCGGCTCGCCGGAACCTCTTCACACGTCGCGGCCCGCAAACGGCTCGCGCGGCCCCAACTCAGCGAGTCACAATGACTTCGCGCAGATTATCCTTCGCCAGCAGAAACTTGAAGTTCGAGAAGCTGTGAAACACAGCCTCGATCTGCCGATTCGTCCAGGTCTGCAGCAATGGCTGTTTGCCCATCGGCTGCAGTTCCACCTCGTCGCCGGTCGTCAGGTGATATCGCGAAAACACGGTGTCTCCCACCTTGGTTTTCTGACTCACACCCGACGGCACATTCGCATGAAAGAACGCGAGTAACTGCCCCCCGGGACTCATCACTTCATATAGCCGATCAGCCACCGGCTGCACCAGCTCCTTGGGAAGATAGTCAAACGTATCCCAGAACAGAATTACGTCGAAGATCCTGCCCTGAAAGTCCAGGTTCTCATCCATGAATCGCTGCGTGTCATAAACCGGCGGTTCGCCATCGACACCAGGCGTCCGGTAATCGGGGCGCGCAGCATCATCGACAATATTCGCCATGTAAATGCCATGACCCAGATTTGTAATGAGATTGATGTTGCCCGCTGACGTCGGCCCGAAGTCGAGCACACGCAACGACTCGGTCGAATTCAGCAGCTTCAACGTCTGCTTCCACCCACTCGAGTGACGCGCCAGGCGCGGGGATTGAGAACCATCACCGCTCCCCCCGGACTTACTTCCGAACAAACCCATGGATCTCCGGTGTCCTCCGCATCAACTGCGGGTCATTTTGTGTCGCCGCTTGCCCCGCTCGAAGCGTGCCCGGTCAATTCCACTTTCCCGCGAAACGACGCACTCTCCTCAATCGAGAGTCTGCTGGCCACAATGTCGCCGTTCAGTACGGCGGCCTGGCGCAGCTCGATTCTTCCCGACGCCACCACATTCCCGTCCAGCGATCCGAAGACCACCAGATCGCGAACCTTCAGATCAGCGGTGATTCGCGCGTTCGGCCCAATCGTCAACCGCGAATCCGCAAGCTGGATCGATCCGTTAAAGAGGCAGTCCAGAAACAGATCTTCGGTGCCGCTTACCTCTCCGCGAATGGTCACGGATTTTCCGATATTCGTAGTACCTTCGGCTGGTTTGGTCAAAACCAATTTCTCCTTGGCGGATGCACAAAAGAAGCATCACTAGCCCGAACTATACCCATCCCGTCCGCCCGAGGCAAACGGGAAAACTCCCTAGGAACCTCGAACGTCCAACCCGTATGATCGAAGGCACGGGAGAATAAGCTGACTTCACGCTCACGGCATTGCACTCAAAATCTTCGCGGTCTCCCTGCGCATCCTCGCATCCTGCTCTCCGCCGGCTGCATGCTCATTCTTGCTTTCCTTCTTCCACCTGCGCGGGCCCAGGCCCCGCTCACCCCCGAGGCCCAGGAGCGCGTCCTGCAGGACGCCGTCGATAACGAAGTCAAGCTGATTCAGTACGACCAGAGCTATCTCCTCTACAAGATTCACATCCGCGACAGTAAGGGCGACCAGATCCGCATCGTCGCCGAGTCGCAGGATGGCACCGTCGCCCGCCTCATCCGCAAGAGCAACAAGCCCATCACCGCGCAGGACGACCAGTTGGAACGCCAGCGCCTGCAGGCCATGCTCGATTCACCTGCCGCCTTCCACAAGCACATCGAAAAAGATCAGACCGGCAAGAAACTCGCTGTGGATCTCATCCGACTGATGCCGGCCGCCTTCATCTTCACCCCCGTGCCCGGCCAGCCCCAGCCGCGAAACGTTCCTCCGGGCAAAGCTCCGGCCTACGCCTTCGACTTCGCGCCGAACCCCAAATGGTCGCCCCCCACCATGACCGCGCAGGCCCTCACCGGCCTTCGCGGCCGTACCTGGGTGGACGCCGAAACCCACCACCTCGTCCGCTTTGAAGGCGACATCTTTCAAGGGGTGAACTTCGGCTTTGGCATGCTCGCCCATATCTACCCCGGCGGCAAACTCTATCTCGAACAGACCCCCGTCGGCGACAAGCGCTGGATCGTCAACCACTTCATCGATCAACTGACGCTGCGCGCCATGATGGTCAAAACCATCCATGAGGATGTCGACCTCGAAGCCTTCGACTTTTCCCTCATTCGCCCGATGAGTTATCAGGACGCGATCCACCTACTGCTCGATACGCCTCTGCCGCAGTAGCCTGCGCCGTCGCCGCCTTGGCGCTCTTCCACCGCTCCTCAAGCGCATCCGGCGTCATCTCCCCAAGCGCCGCTGCCCCGCCCGCCGCCTGCTCCATCGCCTCGAACCTCCGGCGAAATTTCGCATTCGCGACACGCAGCGCAAACTCCGGCTCCAGCCGCAAATGACGACTCAGGTTCACCGCCGTAAACAGCAGGTCGCCTAACTCCTCTTCGAGCGCGCCCCGATTCACAGGCTCCCTGGCAAGCTCCTCCGAGATCTCCCCCGTCTCCTCGGCCAGCTTTGCCATCAACCCGCCGGCATCCGGCCAGTCGAAGCCCACACTGGCCGCACGGCGCCCCAGCTTGGCCGCTTCGAGCAACCCTGGCTGGTGCCGGCTCACCTCATCGAGCAAACCCTTCTTCGCAACCCCCTGCACAGCCTTCTCGCGCCCCTTCACCGCATCCCACACCGCCTTCACATCCTCGGGCGTTTCAGCCACAGCATCGCCGAAGATATGCGGATGGCGCCGCACCAGCTTCGCATTCAGGTTCTCTGCCACCTCTTCGATCGTGAAGTATCCCGCCTCTTCCGCCATCTGCGCGTAGAACAGCACCTGCAGGAGCAGGTCGCCCAGCTCATCCTTCAACTCCGGCCACGCCCGCCGGTCGATCGCGTCGAACACCTCGTACGTCTCTTCAAGCGTATGGCGCTTGATCGATTCGAACGTCTGCTCGCGGTCCCACGGACAGCCCTCGGGCGACCGCAGCAGCGCCATCAACTCAATCGATCGTGCCAGGGCATCCGTTCGCGTCGCCATGCCTCCAATCTACTTGGCCCATGCCGTTGCGCACAAAGCAGCCGTACCGCGGCAGGCCTTGTATGCTGTTGCCATGCCACCCAAGGCCAGCAAGCGCACCCGTTACAAGCTGCTGCTCCTCCTGCCCTACCTTGGCCTCTGTTTTCCTGTCGTCTACGCGCGCAATACCCCTGCCCTCTTTGGCTTTCCCTTCTTCTACTGGTATCAATTCGCCTGGGTGCTGCTCAGCTCCGCCATCATGGCCGTGGTCTACAGGGCGCTTCGCTACTAGCCCAACCCCATAGCCCAAACGCAGAAACCCCCGCGCCCGATGCGAAATGCGCATCCCGAACGCGGGGTTTTTCCTTCTATCCCTTGCGATTACTGCTCAGTGCGAAGGCGGTGTGGCTGTCGTCGAGCTCGTAGTCGTTCCCGTCTGCGTCATGTTCGAAAGCAGCAGGATCTCCACCCGGCGATTCTGTGCCCGGCCCGCAGCCGTCTTATCCGTGGCAATCTGCTGATCCTTGCCAATCCCAACCAGGTAGAACTTGTGCGGCGGAACGTTGTACTTGGTTGAAAGGTACTCCACCACCGCATCCGCGCGACGCTGCGAGAGCTTGTAGTTGTAGTCCTTATCGCCCACCGAATCCGTACCGCCGGTCAGCTGCAGAATGTAACCCTTGGTGTTCGTCAGGTTCGAGGCCAGCGCGTCCAGATCCTTCTTGTCGGAAGAGGTCAGCGTCGCCTTGTCGAATCCGAAAGTCACGCTCACATCCTGCAACTGGCGGTACGTGTCCAGGTTCGCAATCGTCCCGGCCAGCGAGTCCACGCGGTTCGCCGCGCCGGAAGCCGCCGAGTTCGCCGCATCCGCTGAAGTCCCTGCGGCCAGCGCATGCTGGTTCGCCGTATCGGCCGCAGACTGCGCACCGGCAACCCCCTTGGTTGCGCGCTCATCCGTATCCGCAATCGCGCGGTGGTCGGAGGCCGTCTTTGAATCGAGATCATTCACGCTCGCGACCAGCGGCGCCGTCTGCGACTTCACATAATTCTTGGAGGAACAGCCGACTGTCGTTCCCAGCAAACCGAGCGAGACAACAGCACACACCATGGCGGAAGAGCGACCTGCATTCAAATTGCTGCGGAGGAACATTTGATTCTCCTTTTTCTTGACTTCGCCGCCTGCCCTCGTCGACAACGGGCGCGGCACACTTCAACAGAAGCACACCTGCACTTCGTGGTCCAAACACCAAACCTATCATTTCGAACGTCTTACCGGCCCGTCACCGCTTGAAGATTGCTGATTACTGCGAAGTTTTCACAGCATTTCCGGTTCGAATCTACCGATGCCCCGCCTCGCGAATGCGCCCGGCGAACGCGAAAAACAACCCGCAGTTCACTCAGATGCACGACGCACTAAACTAGACAAGATGGACCTGCTGGCAAAGATCAAATCGATCCCAACCTCCCCCGGCTGCTACCTCTACAAAAACGCCGCGGGTGAGGTGATCTATGTCGGCAAGGCCAAAAACCTCCGTTCCCGCGTCCGCTCCTACTTCCTCGAAGCCAATCAGCGCAACAACCAGAAGACCGGCTCGCTCATGCGCGAGGCTGTGGATATCGAGTACATCACTGTCGACAATGAACGCGAAGCCCTCGCGCTTGAAAACAACCTCATCAAGCAGCGCAAGCCGCGCTTCAACATCCTGCTGCGCGACGACAAAACCTACCCCTACATCAAGCTCACGATGAACGACCGCCACCCCAAGGTCTTCGTCACCCGCCGCCTGCGCAAGGATGGCGGCGCCTACTTCGGCCCCTTCTTCCCCGGCAACCTCGCCCACCGCCTCGTCGACCTCATTCACCGCAGCTTCCTCATCCCCAGCTGCAAGGTCGATCTCAGCCGCTACCACCCACGCGCCTGCCTGCAGTACTACATCAAGCGCTGCCTCGGCCCCTGCGTCGAAGGCCTCATCTCCACCGAGCAGTACCGCGAAACCATCAAGGACGTGCAACTCTTCCTCGACGGCCGCACCGACGAACTCGAACGCAAGCTCACCCGGCGCATGGAAGCCGCCGCCGCCGACATGCAGTTCGAAGCCGCCGCCCGCCTCCGCGACCAGGTCGTCACCGTCCACCAGATGCAGGACAAGCAGCGCATCGCCACCGCCGAAAACGAAGACGCCGACGTCTTCGGCTTCCACTACGAAAACCAGATGCTCGCGGTCAACCTCTTCCACATGCGCGACGGCAAGATCGTCGACCGCCGCGACTTTTTCTGGGAAGACCTTCCCGATTTCCTCGAATCCTCCCTGAACGAAAGCCCTTCCGACGAACGGTCAACCGGGAACGGACAGCGGGCAACCGACAACGGACAACCAACCGCCGACGACGACCAACTCCCTTCCCCCGGCCTCGAACCCAACCCGTCCGCCCCCGCCCCTGAAATCCCCGACGACACCCACGCCACCACCCAGCACAGCACCATCACCGAACTCGGCGGCGCCTTCTCCCCCTCGTCCTTCTTCTCCGCCTTCCTCAAACAGCTCTACCTCGATCAGCCCTACGTCCCCAAATCCATCTATGTCCCCGTCGATTTCGACGACCGGGCCATCCTCGCCGACATCCTCTCCGACCGCACCAGGCACCGCATCGAACTCGCCGCCCCGCAGCGCGGCGAAAAGCGCTCCCTCGTCGACCTCGTCTGCCAGAACGCCAAGCAGTCCTACGACCAGCGCTTCCGCGTCATGGCCCCCTCGCAGAAAGCCATCCAGGAAGCGTTACAGGAGGCCCTGACCCTCGAGGAACTCCCCAAACGCATCGAATGCTTCGATATCTCGCACATCCAGGGCTCCGAGACTGTCGCCTCCATGGTCGTCTGGGAAGACGGCGCCATGAAGAAGTCCGACTACCGCAAGTTCCAGATCAAAACCGTCTCGGGCACCGACGACTTCGCCTCCATGCGCGAGGTCATCCAGCGCCGCTACAAGCGCCTCCTCGACGAGAAAAAACCCTTTCCCTCCCTCGTCTTGATTGACGGCGGTTTAGGCCAGTTGAGTGCCGCCTACGCAGCGCTCGAAGAAATCGGCGTCACGCTGCAACCCCTCGCAAGCATCGCCAAGAAGGAAGAAATCATCTACGTCCACGGCCAGGAAGACGACCCCGTCGTCCTCGACCGCCGCTCCCCGGTCCTCCACCTCATGCAGAAGATCCGCGACGAATCCCACCGCTTCGCCGTCACCTACCACCGCAAGCGCCGCCAGATCCGCGACAAAACCTCCGAGCTCGACAGCATCCCCGGTGTCGGCCCGCGCACCCGCCAGCGCCTCATCGAACACTTCGGCAGCGTCCGTGGCATCCGGCAGGCCTCCCCCGACGCCCTCACCGCCGTCGTCAACAAGGCCACCGCCGAAAAGATCCGCAGCCACTTCGCCGAAGACGCCCCTCTCGTCCACATCACCTGACGGGTTACCCCGGAAGTCGCAGCCGTCTCCCTGCCCTGTTCCGTTAGAATGAAAACGGCAAAGACCCTGCTTTGAAAGGTTTCCCGGATGGATGGCAGTTCCTCGGACTCGTCGCGGCCCGCTGGCCGTCCTTCATGCGCCATCGTCGTCCCCTGCTACAACGAGCAGAGCCGATTCCAGGCCGACCGCTTCGCCGAATTCCTCGCCCTCAACCACCCCATCCAGTTCTGCTTCGTCAACGACGGCAGCAAGGACGGCACCCTCGCCATCCTCGAGCACTTCCGCGTCGTCCACCCCGACCGCGTCACCGTCATCGACCTTCAGCCCAACGGCGGTAAAGGCGAAGCCGTCCGCCGCGCCATGATCGAAATGATCGCCCGCCCCGAAGTCGAATTCGTCGGCTTCTGGGACGCCGACCTCGCCACCCCCCTCGCCGCACTCCCCAAATTTCTCAACGCGATTCGGGAACAGCCCCACGTCGCCATGGTCTTCGGCGCCCGCGTCCGCCTGCTCGGCCGCAACGTCAAGCGCAACCCCATCCGCCACTACCTCGGCCGCGGGTTCGCCACCGCCGTCTCCACCATGCTCGGCCTCCCCGTCTACGACACCCAGTGCGGCGCCAAGCTCTTCCGCAACACCCCGCAACTCAGCCAGATCCTCGCCAAACCCTTCCAGTCCCGCTGGATCTTCGACGTCGAAATCATCGCCCGCTTCATGTGCCTCCCCGGCGTCGGCCGCCCCGGCGCTGAAGACGCCATCTACGAACTCCCCCTCGACACCTGGCACGACATCGCCGGCTCGAAGCTCAGCTCCACTGACTTCTTCCGCTCCGTCGGCGAACTCGCCAAAATCCGCAAAACCTACTTCGGCAGCGTCTTCCCCCGCTCAGCCACCTAGCGCGAAAACGAGAAGCAAGCTCAACTGCGCCCTCATCGCGGGCGGCGACCACTTCGTGGGGTATTGGGCTTCACGTAATATTGAGCCGCACTCCGCCTGAAGCAGCGACGCGAAGCCCATCACCCCACTAATTGGCGCCCGTCCGGCGCGAGGACGCACTTGCCGTTGCCTTTCACCTCGCCCGCTAAGGCGCCAGCGCTCCGTCGAATGTCTTGCAGTCGCTCACCGCGCCCCCGTTCAGCCCGGCCTTGAACCACTGCTCGCGCTGCGCGCTCGACCCATGCGTCCACGACTCCGGACTCACCGCGCGCCCGCTCATGCTCTGCAGGTGATCGTCCCCCACCGCGGCCGCCGCCTTCAGCGCCCCGTCCACATCGTCCGGATGCACGATATTCCGCTGCTCCGTCGAATGCCCCCACACCCCGGAAAAGCAATCCGCCTGCAGCTCCAGGTCCACCGACAACGGATTCCGCTGGCTCCGATCCTGCGACGCCAGCTGCGACTCCCGCGCCTCAATCCCCAGCAGCTTCTGAATGTGGTGCCCCAGCTCATGCGTAATCACGTACGCCTGCGCAAAGTCCGCCGTCGACCCGCCAAACTTCGTCAGCTCATCCCAGAAGCTCAGGTCGATATAAATCTTCTCGTCCTGCGGGCAGTAAAACGGCCCCGTCGCCTTCTGCGCCGTGCCGCAGCCCGAGTACGTCTCGTCCCGATACAGCACCAGCTTCGCATGACGATACGGCTTCCCCATCTGCTGGAAGATCCCGGTCCACGTCTTCTGCGCATCGTCCAGCACAAACGAGATCAGCTGCACATCCCGGTCTTCCCCCGCCGGATGCGCCCGCGGCGCACGCGCCGGCCCATACGCCGCCGACTGCCCATCCTGATACGGCTGGCTCGGCTGGTTATACGAAGACGATTGCTGCCCGCCGCCACCACCCGAAAGCACCGACCCGAGAAAGTTATGCCCCGTAATCAGCGAGATCACCAGCAGGATGATGAACCCGATAATACCGATCCCGCCCCCACCCCCGCCGCCAAAACCAAACCCACCGCCGCCCCCGGAGCTGTCCCGCCGATCCTCAATGTCGCTGCTCGTCCCACCTGGCGTCCAATCCACCGTCTTCCTCCTTGCGTTCCCTGCACCATCTTATGCGACATTCAGATGCAGATTTTTCAGCCGCTTAGCCAACTTTCCTGAACCCATCCCCCGCCCCTCACGTATCGTCCCGATATGGCGACCACCGTAGTCCGGCCCTCCGACCCCCAGCGAACCTCGGCCATCCGCATCGCTGCCGTCTTCGCCGCCATCACCGTCCTCTTCCACATCGCGCTCACCCTCTGGGTCACCCACATCGGCTGGGGCTACTTCCGCGACGAGTTCTACTACATCGCCTGCGGCCGCCACCTCGCCTGGGGATACGTCGACCACGGGCCACTCGTCGCCGTCCAGGCCCGCCTCGCCGAAACCCTCTTCGGCGATTCCATCCCCGGCATCCGCATGCTCTCCGCACTCGGCGGCGGCGCGCGCGTCTTCCTCACCGGTCTCCTCACCTGGTCGCTCGGCGGCCGGCGCGCCGCACAGGTCCTCGCCATGATCGGCGTGCTCGTCGCCGCCTGCTACCTCGGCGGAGACAGCTATCTCTCCATGAACTCCATGGAATCCCTCTTCTGGATGACCGCCCTGCTCGCCCTCACCCTCATGCAGCGCAATCCGGCGCACGGCGGCTTCCCCCGACTCTGGCTCATCTTCGGCGCCGCCGCCGGCCTCGGCCTGCTCAACAAACCCTCGATGACCTTCTTTCTCATCGCCCTGCTCGCCGCACTTCTCATTACCCCGCAGCGACGCCTCCTCTTCACCCCCTGGTCCCTCGCCGGCATCGCCCTCATGCTCGCCATCGTCGCGCCCTATGTGCACTGGCAGATCGTCAACCACTGGCCCACCTGGGAGTTCCTCCAGAACGGCCGCATCCACCACAAAAACGTTGCCCTGGCCCCCCTCGCCTTCCTCGGCGCCCAGATCCAGACCCTCCTCCCCTCGAGCACGCTCCTCTGGCTCCCCGGCCTCGTCTGGCTCGCGCGCCGCCCTCAGTGGCGCTGGCTTGCCCTCACTTACCTTCTCTTCCTCGCGCTCATGATGGCCCTCCACGCCAAGGACTACTACGTCGTCCCCATCTATCCCATCCTCTTCGCCGCCGGCGGCCTCGCCTGGCAGTCCTGGCAGGAGAAGCGCAAACCTGCCGCAAACCTGGACCGCATCTACGGCTTCCCCATCCTCGAAACCGTCCTCATCGTCACCGCCATGGCCGTCCTCCCCATGTCCAACCCCATCCTCGGTCCCGCCCAGTGGGTCGCCTACGCCAACGCCCTGCACCTGCGCAACTCCGCCAGCAAGACCGAAAAATACGAGACCGGCCCGCTCCCCCAGTTCTACGCCGACCGCTTCGGCTGGCAGGAAGAAGTCGACCAGGTGGAACGCGTCGCCGCCTCGCTGCCCCCCGACCAGCGCGCCAGGCTCACCATCGTCTGCCAGAACTACGGCGAAGCCGGGGCCATCGACCTCCTCGGCCGCAACCTCCCGCCCGCCATCAGCGGACACAACAACTACTGGCTCTGGGGCAACGGCGGCACCACCGGCGAGGTGGTCATCCTCATCGAAGACACCACCGTCGACCACCTCCACCAGTTCTACGACAACGTCCAGGTTGTAGGCCACATGGGCACCGAATACTCCATGCCCTTCGAACACAAGGACATCTTCCTCCTCATCCACCCCCGCCAACCCTTCACCCAACTCTGGCCCGACCACCGGGTCTACATCTAGCAGCAAGTGCAAATGCGCCCTAATCGCGGGCGGCGACCACTTCGTGGGGTAATGGGCTTCGCGTGGTATTGAGCCGCACTCCGCGTGAAGCAGCGACGCGAAGCCCATCACCCCACGAAGTGGCGCCCGTCCGGCGTTAGGACGCACTTGCACTTGCTTGTATCCTTGACCCATGCGCAAGCCGAAGCTGGGGCAGAATTTTTTGGTCGATGAGGAGGCTTGCCACCGCATCGCCGGCGCCCTCGGTGACCTCTCCGAACGCACCGTCGTCGAAATCGGCCCCGGCCACGGAGCCATCACCGCCATCCTCGCGCCCCGCGCGAAACGCCTTATCGCCATCGAGCTCGACCCCCACCTCGCCGCGGAACTGCGCTTCCGCTTCCGCGAGCAGCCTCACGTTGAAGTCCTCGAAGCCGATGTCCTTGCTGTAGACCTCGCAGGCCTGATTTCTGAAAGTGACACATTCGATGTCATCGGTAACCTCCCGTACTACATCACTTCCGACATCCTGCTGCACCTCTTTGCGGCAGCGACCCAGGGCAGGATCGCCCGTGCCGTCCTCATGATGCAACGCGAAGTCGCCATCCGCGTCGCCGCCGCGCCCGGCGTCAAGGACTACGGCCTGCTCTCCGCCACCACCCAGATGTACGCCGAGGTCGACGACCTCTTCACCCTGCCCCCCGCCGCCTTCAACCCGCCGCCCGACGTCTTCTCCACCGTCATCCGCCTGCACTTCCACCCGCGATTCGCCGAACTCGGCGTCGACCCCGCCGCCTTCGACCGCTTCCTCCGCAAGGCCTTCGCCCAGAAACGCAAGACCCTGGCCAACAACCTGCGCTTCGCCGGCTACCCCGCGGACGCCGTCGCTTCCCGCTGGCCCGCCTCGATCCCGCCCCAGGTCCGCGCCGAGCAAGCCACCCTCGAAGAGATGGCCACCCTCTTCAAAGCCCTCGAAGCCTGACGCCGCGACCCCACCAATCCGACCCCGTCTCGTGATGACTCCGGGGACCGAGGTCCAGACCTAACTCCTATCGATTGAAGATCTTGCGCAATCATGGCGGGGGGACACCCCCTCCTCGAATCCGCTCGAGCCCGCTAATCCTTCCCCACGACCGCCGCCTGCGCCAGCAGCTCCGCCGCCCGCTGCCGCACCCGTTCAAGCACCTGCGGATCGTCCACCAGCGACTGCAGCACCGGCGCAATCGTCCCCAGCTCCGTCGCATTGCCCGCCTTCACCGCCTTCACCAGGTAGTCGCTCTCCGGGTCGAGCGCCAGCCGGTCGAACCGGTGCTTCGCCTCCAGCTTTCGCCCCTCATCCAGCGTCAGCGCAATCGACTGAAAGCTCGTGGTCAGCGCCAGGATGGCCTTCTCCTCGGTGTAGTTATAGGTACACGTCGCCGTCCCCCCCGCCGAAACGTACGTCAGCGTCTTCACCCCGGTATCCGCAATATTCTTCGCCTTCGAGGCACACGGTTTGCGAAACCCGTCCGTCCCCCGCACCTTCTCGAACAACATCGCCGTCGTCGCCGGACTCAGCTTTACCTGCATCGTCATGTTCGTCGGCGGGGCTGCCACCGCCGTCGCAGCATAAGGGCTGTACTTCGCGACCTCCGGCGGGTAAGCCACCCGATACGTCGCCGACCCATCCATTCCCAAAATGAAACTGTAGCTCGGGACCGGTAACCCCTTACGCTCCAGGCTAAAGGTGAGACTTTCAGAACTCGGCATAACCTGAACATAAGCAGGCACTAACGGCATGACTTGACTCCCTGCACGGCCAGCGTCTGCGCCGTATGCAGGTGGCAGATCGCCACCGCCAGCGCATCCGCCGCGTCCGCCGAATCCGGCTGCTGCTCCAGCTTCAAAAGTCGCACCACCATGAACTGCACCTGCTCCTTCGCCGCCAACCCATACCCGACCACCGCCGACTTGATCGAAAGCGGCGCATACTCGGCCACAGGACGCCCCGCCATCGCCGCCGCCAGCAACGCCACGCCGCGCACCTGTCCCAGCTTCAGCGCGCTCTTCGCATTCGCGGAAAAGAAGACCTCTTCGATCGCCACCACGTCCGGCGCGTGCAGCGCGATCACCCCAGTCAGCTCGGCGTACACCTGCGCGAGCCGCACGCCGGTCGTCTCCCGCTTGTTCAGGCGCACCGTCCCTGCCGCCACATGCCGCAGCTGCGACACTCCGGGCACCGTGTCCACCACGCCGTACCCGGTAAACTCTGTCCCGCAGTCGATCCCAAGCACCCGCATGCCCACAGTCTAACGCCTCTCCGCAGGCCGCGTAGGTGGTCGAAAAGGTACGCCGCTACTTCGAGATCCCATCCATCGGCGAGCTCGCCGTTGCATAGAGCTTGCGCGGCATCCGCCCCGCCAGGAACGACTCCCGCCCCGCCTGCACTCCCTTGCGCATCGCCGAAGCCATCAGTACCGGGTCCTTCGCGCCGGCAATCGCGGTATTCAACAGCACCCCGTCGAACCCAAGCTCCATCGCGAGCGCCGCATCGGACGCCGTCCCCAGCCCCGCGTCAATGATCAGCGGAACCTCGTGTATCAGCTCGCGCATCATCCGCAGCGTCGTCGAATTTGCGATCCCGATGCCCGTCCCGATCGGCGCTCCGAGCGGCATTACGGCCGCCGCTCCCACATCAATGAGCCGGCGCACAAATACAATGTCATCCGAGGTATACGGCAAAACAGTAAACCCCTCCTTCACTAGAACCCGCGTCGCTTCAAGCGTTCCCTGCACGTCAGGGTAGAGCGACGGCAGGTCCCCGATCACCTCGACCTTCACCCAGTCCGAGAGCCCCACCTCGCGTCCCAGCCGTGCCGCCCGGATCGCCTCCTCCGCCGTGTAGCAGCCCGCAGTGTTCGGCAGCAGGAAGTACTTCGCTGGGTCGATGAAGTCGAGCAGCGACTCGCTCGTCCGGTCCAGATTCACCCGTCGCACCGCGACCGTCACCATCTCGGCTTCGGACGCCTCGATCGCCGCCTTCGTCTCCGGCCCGTCTTTATACTTACCCGTCCCCACAATCAGCCGCGACGAAAACGAACGTCCACCAATCACCAAGCTATCCATAACCCCATTCTATTTCCCCGCCACGCGAAGCCCAAGACCCTACGAAGTGGTCGCCGCCCGCAGTCAGGGCGCACGTGCCATTGCTTGTTTCCAAAAACCAAAACCCCGCCTCTCAAAGAGAGGCGGGGTCAAGGGCGGTGGACTGTTGAGATTGACCTGAGGCATCCACACTCGTGGAAGACCTCGGCGTAGACATACTTCTACTAAACGCCAGGACTAAGAGCGGGATGCTCTAAGCCTCAGTCACCTCACGTACCGTTTTGCAACTATTACTGTCAATTTTCATAGGCTGGACCATCCTCCTTTCCCGTGTAAGAAGACCATAACGCCTTGGTTAACCCGGCGTCAAGCCACCCCGCCCCCGCATTTCAATTCCACGCAAATTCAACTTCGCGGCTTGCTCCGTCTGCGAAGATAGGCGCAATGCCCAAAAGTTCAACGCGCCTCGGATCGTTCGCGATCCTGCTTGCATCCGGCGCACTCGCCTTCGCGCAGCATCCCTCCGAGCCTGCCCCCACGGCCACCCCGGACCAGGGTGCGCCCACCATGTTGCCTCACTCGGACTCCACGCGCTACTTGCTCGGCGGCCAGGCCAACATCATCTTCCAGGCGCACGCGCCCTTCCACTCGCCCTACTCCGGCGCCAACAGCCTGCAGGGACGCGGCGAGTACAAGACCTCCCTCATCGGCACCCTCTACTCCGCCTTCCAGGTCAACCCGCACCCGCGCTTCGCCACCGACTTCATTCTCGACGTCGAAGCCGCCGGCGGACGCGGCATCTCGCAGGCGCTCGGCCTCGCCGGCTTTACCAATCTCGACGTGGTGCGCAACCCGACGCTCGGCTCAAAACCCTACCTCGCCCGCTACGAGATCCACCAGGTCGTCGGGCTCTCGAGCCAGATGGCCGACTCCGCGCGTACCTCCACCTCGCTCTCCACGCAGCTGCCGCAGCGGCGCATCGAGGCCTGGGTCGGGCGCATGAGCCTGCCCGACCTGCTCGACCTCAACTCCGTCGGCACCGACTCGCACCTGCAGTTCCTCAACTGGTCCATCGACAACAACGGCGCGTGGGACTACGCCGCCAACACCCGCGGCTACACCGACGCGCTCGTGCTCGAGTACACCGACCACGCCTTCACCGGGCGCTACGCCATCGCCGCCATGCCCACCATCGCCAACGGCACCGACCTCGACTACGCCTTTCACCGCGCCAGCGGGCAGAACGTCGAACTCGAACTTCGACACGGACCTGCGTTTTTCTACCAGGGCCTCGCCCAGCGCAAGGGCGCCATCCGCATCCTCGGCTTCGTCAACCACGCCAACATGGGCGACTACCGCGTGCAAAACCAGAAGTTTCTCGCCAACCTGACCCCCACGCCCGACATCACCGCCCACGCGCCCGCAACCACGGTCAAATATGGCGTCGGCGCCAACTTCGAGCAGGAGATCAGCGAGAACGCCCGTGTCTACAGCCAATTCGGCTGGAACGAAGGCCAGCACGAGTCGTACGCTTACACCGAGATCGACCAGACCCTCGCCGTCGGCGGCGACTACGCCATGAAGCGCTTCAACCGGCCCAACGACAAGTTCGGCCTCACCTTCGTCACCAACGCCATCAAGAAGGATCACCAGGCCTACCTCGCGCTCGGCGGCAAAGGCTTCCTGCTCGGCGACGGCACACTCAGCTACGCCCGCGAAGACATCGTCGAGGGCTACTACAACCTGCACGCTTGGAAAGGCGTGTACTACGCGCTCGACGGCCAGTTCATCGAACACCCCGGCTACAACCAGGCCCGCGGCCCGGTCACCGTCGAATCCGTCAGGATGCACGTCGACTTCTAAGTTCAGAACAAGCAACCGCAAAAGCGCCCTGATCGCGGGCGGCGACCACTTCGTGGGGTAATGGGCTTCGCGTGGCATCCCGTCGCACTCCGCATGGGGCAGCGACGCGAAGCCCATCACCCCACGAAGTGGCGCCCGTCCGGCGTTAGGACGCTTTTGCAGTTGCTCTCTATACTCGAAGCGTGACTGCCGCCCTTATCGGATTCGTGCTTGGTTTGCTGTTTGGCAGCTTCCTGAATGTTTGTATTGCGCGGGTGCCGCGGGGCGAAAGCATTGTGCGCCCGGGGTCGCGCTGCCCGGAGTGCGAGCACCCGATCCGCTGGTTCGACAATATTCCGGTGCTCAGTTGGCTGGTGCTCCGGGCAAAATGCCGGGACTGCGGCTCGCCGATCTCGTGGCAGTATCCAGCCGTGGAGCTGGCGACCGGGCTGTGGTTTGCGTTTGCCGGTGTACGTATGTCGGATGCGTGGCATCCCCCGGCGCATACGCTTGGCTCCTACATTCCGTTCTGGACCTTCGACACGATCGGCATGGCAGTGCTGGGCTTCCTGCTGATTGGCCTTATCGTGATCGACTGGCAGATCCAGCGCCTGCCGGACGCGTTTACTCTGCTCGGCACGGCGATCGGGGTGTTCCTGGTCTGCCTGCAGGCGATCTTTCTTGAGCCGGGCGAGGATCAGATCACCTTCACCAGCAAGCATCTGCGGCTTTCGAGCCCGGGCAGTTTCGCCGCGCGGGGCAACGTGTTCCTGACCGGGCCGGAGGCACTGATCTTCGGCCGGATCGCCGCGGTGTGCGGCGCGGCGCTGATCCTGCTGCTCATCCGCTGGACCTACAAGGCGCTGCGCAAGCGCGAGGGGCTTGGGCTGGGCGACGTGAAGCTGCTGGCGATGGTCGCGGCGTTTCTCGGCTTCTGGCCGGCGGTGCTGACGCTGTTTGTCGGGGTGCTGCTGGCGACGGGCTATGCCGTCTTTCTGCTGGCCGCCCGCCGCGCCGGCGCGCTCACCCGGCTGCCGCTCGGCAGTTTTCTGGGAGCCGCGGCGCTGTTCGCGGCAGCCTTCGGGGGCGGGCTCATCGCCTGGTATCGCGGGCTCTTTGTGTGAGCGGGAACCCTCAGCAAAGTGGGTGCCGCAGGAATGGTGCAATTTCGCCACCTTGTCCATGCACCGAGGTCAAGACCTAACTGCAATGGGATGAAGATCTTGCGCAACACTGGTGGATGGGGAGTCCCACGCTGGGCGCTCTACCATTCCTCCCGTCAACAAGCCGCCTTGACTCCTGACCATGCGGCTCATAGGCTGAAGACTGGTCATGCAGACATACCCTTATATCTGGCAATACCTTCCGCTGGTCCTCCAGGTTCTCGTCGCCGTCGGTCTGGCGGGCGGGATGGTGGCCGGCTCGTTCTTCATCGGCAAGCATAAGAACTCGCGCACCAAGGGCGGCACCTACGAGTGCGGAATGGACCCGGTGGGCGACACGCGCGGACGCTTCTCGGTCCGCTTCTACATGGTCGCGATGCTGTTCATTCTGTTCGATGTGGAAGCGGTCTTCATGCTGCCGTGGGCGGTCATCTTCAAGCAGCTTCCGGCGATCACGGGCTCCCGCATGTTCGGCTTCTGGGAGATGCTGGTATACCTCGCGTTCGTCGCGGTCGGCCTCTTCTATGTCTGGAAGAAGGGCATCCTGAACTGGTCGAACGACAAGGGAGACCTGTAGCCATGTATGATCCCGCCTCTGCCCTGAAGGGTGTCGAAGCTGTCTATGCCGCGCTGCCGGAGAATCCGGCGGTGCTGGCGATCGGGCCGAATGCGATCGATGCCACCTTCGACCGCAACGAGCTGACGATCGAGGTTGCGCCCGAGAACAATGTCCCCGCGGCCGATGCCTTGAAGCACGGCGGCTTCAACTTCCTCGAGGATGTCACGTGCGTGGACTGGTATCCGTCCGAGCCGCGCTTCCAGGTGACGTACCACATCCTGTCGCATACTTATAAGACCCGCGTACGGCTGATCGCGCGGCTGTATTCCGAGGGCGCGAGCCTGGATTCGATCACGCCGGTGTGGCCTTCGGCGAACTTTTACGAACGCGAGATCTTCGACCTGTTCGGCGTGCACTTCGGCGGACACCCCAACCTCAAGCGCATCATGATGCCGGAAGACTGGCAGGGCCATCCCCTGCGCAAGGACTATCCGGTGGAGGGCTACCGCTAATGTCCCCTGTCGCCGCGCCAGACCAGATCAACCCCGGAGTGGAAGACGTCCTTGCGGATTCGAGCCGGCACAACCGCTCGTCCGAAGACCGCACAATGGTCATCAACATGGGGCCGCAGCACCCCTCGACGCACGGCGTGCTGCGCCTTGTGCTCGAGATCGACGGCGAATCGGTGGTCTCGTGCGCGCCGGATATCGGCTACCTGCACACCGGCATCGAGAAGACGTGCGAGGCGAAGTTCTACCAGCAGGTCGTGCCGCTGACCGACCGCATCGACTACCTGTGCCCCATGACCAACAACTGGGCGTACTGCATGGCGGTCGAGAAGCTGCTGGGGCTCGAGATTCCAGAGCGCGCGGAGTACATGCGTGTGCTGCTGAACGAGCTGCAGCGCATCCAGTCGCACCTGGTTTGGCTCGGCACGCACGCCATGGACGTGGGCGCGTTGACGGTGTTTCTCTACTGCTTCCGCGAGCGCGAGCAGCTGCTGCGCATCTTCGAAAACATCAGCGGCCAGCGGATGATGACGAGCTACATCCGCATCGGTGGCCTGTCGATGGAGCCGCCGCTCGACTTCTACAAGCAGGTGCAGGACTTCCTCGACACCTTCCCGGCGCGCATCGAGCAGTATGAAGGCCTGCTGCAGACCAACCCCATCTGGATGGGCCGCCTGAAGGGTGTCGGCTACCTGTCGCCTGAGGATGCGGTTGCCCTCGGAGTGACCGGTCCCCCGCTGCGTGCCTCGGGCGTGGACTGGGACCTGCGGCGCGACATGCCGTACTCCATCTATTCGAAGTTCCAGTTCAAGGTGCCGGTTTCGACGGTCGGCGATGTGTGGGCGCGCTACGTGGTCCGCATGCAGGAGCTGCGTGAATCCGTGAAGATCTGCCAGCAGGCGCTGGACGGGATGCCCGAAGGTCGCATCACAGCCGACGCGCCGAAGATCATCCTGCCCGACCGCGAGCAGATGAAGACGCAGATGGAGTCGCTGATTCATCACTTCAAGATCGTGACAGAGGGCTTCGGCGTACCGGCCGGGCAGGTCTTCCAGGCGATCGAAGCGCCGCGCGGCGAGATGGGCTACTTCGTTGTCTCGGACGGGACGGCCAAGCCGTATCGCGTGCACATGCGCAACCCGGGCTTTGCGACGTTGCAGGCGCTCGAGACGATGTGCAAGGGGCGGCTGCTGGCGGACGTGGTGGCGGTGATCGGGTCGATCGACATTGTGCTGGGCGAGATCGACCGGTAAGCCAAGCCGGGGAGACGCCGAAAAGAAAGTTCTGAGTAAACGAGGCTGAGCCGGGGACATTCCGGCTCAGCTTTTTTCGTGTGACGTCTGGCCGTCGGATTTGCGCAGAAGTGGGAAACTGGAGCGGCGGCAGGCGATTCGAGAGCTGGGCCGATGGCCGTCTGTCTCGTTTCGGGACGGCGCGCGACGGGAAATGCAATCCACCATTTCGGCTGGTTCGTGGTCCATTAGGATGAACTCAGAAACCGGCCCTCATCCAGTAAACCCACCCATTTTGAAGGAAGTTCGGGCTCTTTGACCACGCGGCGCGGCGCCCTGACGCTGGCACGCGAGGACCCCACATGCTGAGACGGAGCCATGCCATGCGCAGGAAATTGAAGAGAAGGGCGCAGTCTTCTGAAGAGGTCGGCCAGCGGATCGCCGGCGAGATGAGCCAGCAGTTCACGGTCAGCCTGGACAAGGTGCTGGCGCAGAGCCTGTTGAAGCAGCGGCTGCTGGCGGCGCGGACCAGCCTGCGGACGGCGTTGTACGAGGCGGTGGAGGGCTTCAACGGGCATGCGCCGTGGGACTATCATCTGGCGGTGCTGAACCGCGGCGACCGGCTGCTCTTCAAGTCGTTCGGGCAATTTACACTGACGGTGACCTTTGGAGACGACCAGGTGATGATTCATCCGCGGCGCGACGCGACGACGACCGACTCAGGGAGCCCGACGGTGGTGGACGTGGTGCGGGTGGATGGCTCGCTGCGCTACTGCGCGGAGCGCGAGTCGGCGCTGTTTGCGACGCCGGTGCTGACCGAGCTGCAGTTTGTGGACGGCTTGATCCGCATGGCGTGCGACCGCCGGGCAGCGCTGCAGGCGGCCTGTTGAACCCGGACCTGTTGCATCGCGAGCTGTGGACCTCCTGGGCCTCGATGTTGCGGGTTTACTCGGCCGCGCATGGGCTCGCGAGCCCGCACCACGCGGTGGTCGAGGTGGGTGCGGAGGAGATCATCCTGCGGGTGGACACGCGGTGGGTGCGCTTCAGCCGGGACGAGATGACGACCAGCGAAGGGCTTTCGGTTCCGTTTGCGATGGAAGTGGATGGACGCATCCGGATTGGCGATGGGACCGAAGAGATGGACATGGCGGCAGAAGAGGTGGCGCGCGGCATGCTCGCGGGCGCCTGACGGGTTTAGACTAATCTGGATACGGAACCTTTTCGAGCGCGGCGTCTCTCGCTTCGCCGCGGAATGACAATGAACTCCTGCGGAATCCTGTGACTCTCTGCGGAACGACCGGCATGACGAAGTAGTGTGGGCTGACAACTATGAGTGCGATTGCGAATACGATCTTTTCGCCGGAGATGGCGGCGAAGTTCGACAAGCTGGAGACCATTTATCCGCTGAAACGCTCGGCCCTGGTGCCGATGTTGCTCTACGCGCAGGATGAAATTGGCTACGTTTCCGAGGGCGCGATCCAGGAGATTGCGAAGCGGCTCGACCTGTTCGATCTCGACGTGCGGAACGTGCTGAGCTACTACTCGATGCTGCGGACCAAGCCTGCGGGAAAGTACAACCTGCAGGTGTGCACCAACATCAGCTGCATGCTGCGCGGCGGGTACGAGATTCTCGACCATTGCAAGGCGACGCTCGGGATTGGCCACAAACAGGTCACCGCCGACGGCGTGTTTTCGCTCGAGGAAGTGGAGTGCATCGGCGCCTGCTGCTGGGCTCCGGCCATGCAGGTGAACTACGATTTTCATGACGATCTGACGACCGTGAAGGTAGACCAGATTATCGAACAGTATCGGCAGGGCCAGGGAAAGGACGTGAAATAGTGCCGCGTCTCGTATCGCATCCGGATGAGGTCAGGGTTCTTTCGCGGCGCTTCGGCACCGGCGCCGCCGATATCGAAAAGTACATTGAGCAGGACGGCTACAAGGCGGTGCAGGATGCGCTGGCCAAGGGTCCGGAGGCGATGGCGCCTTGGATCATCGACACCATGAAGGCGTCGGGGCTGCGCGGGCGCGGCGGCGCCGGCTTCCCGACCGGGCTCAAGTGGAGCTTTGTGCCGAAGGTGAGCGAGAAGCCGAAGTACGTGCTGGTGAACGGCGACGAGTCCGAGCCCGGCACCTGCAAGGATCACATCATCTTCCTCGAGGACCCGCATGCGGTGATCGAAGGAACGATGATCGCGGGCTTGGCGATCGGCTCGAAGCTGGGGTTCATCTACCTGCGCGGGGAGTATCGCTACCTGCTGAAGATCGTCGAGAAGGCGGTCGCAGATGCGTACGCGAAGGGCTTCCTCGGCAAGAACATCTTCGGCTCGGGCGTGGACTTCGATGTGATTACGCAGACGGGCGCGGGGGCTTACGAGGTCGGCGAAGAATCGGCGTTGATGGAGTCGCTCGAGGGCAAGCGCGGGGTGCCGCGCATCAAGCCTCCCTTCCCTGCCGTGGTCGGGCTGTATGGCGGGCCGACCGTGATCAACAATGCGGAGACGATTGCGAGTGCGCCGCACATTCTGCTGATGGGCGGCGAGGCGTATGCCAAGCTGGGCTCGGAGCGCAACGGCGGGACGCGGCTGTTCGGCATCTCCGGGCACGTGGAGCGGCCGGGCGTGTATGAGCTGCCGATGGGCTATAACCTGCACGATGCGATCTACAAGGTGGCGGGCGGGGTGAAGGGCGGCAAGAAGTTGAAGGCCGTGGTGCCCGGCGGGTCGTCGTGTCCCGTCCTCACGGCGGATGAGTTGAACGTCGGGCTCGACTTTGACCAGATGGGCAAGGCGGGGACGATGCTTGGCTCGGGCGGAATTGTGGTGCTCGATGAGACGGTTTCGATCGTCGAGTTTGCGCTGCGGGTGATCAGCTTCTACCAGCACGAAAGCTGCGGCTGGTGCATCCCGTGCCGCGAGGGAACGGACTGGATCAAGAAGACGCTGGCGCGCGTGTACGCCGGCGGCGGCTCGAAGAAAGACGTCGATAACGTGCAGTATCTGGCCGAGAACATGATGGGCCGGACGTTCTGCCCGCTGGGCGATGCGGCGGCGATGCCGACGCTTGCGTTCGTGAAGAAGTTCCGCAAGGAGTTCGAGGATTACATCGACGGCAAGCGCGCAGGCACGCCGGTGATGAGCGAGCCGGAACTGGTTGGAGCAGGACACTGAAGCTGAATCTGCAGCGGCTGTTGATGGTGGCCGTGACGGTAATGATTGCGATTCTGGTGATTGGGCTGGTGATGGCACGAATGCCGCACCGGAGTCACGATCAACAGATCCTGATCGATAAGGCTAGGCACTAGAGGTCGGACACTAGGGGCAGGACACTAGGGGCTGGACATTAGGGGCTGGGCGCTCAAGCAAGATATTCGAGGGTTTCGCGAATGGCAGATGTAACGTTCACCGTAGATGGGAAGAAGGTCACCGCGCCGGCGGGGACGCTGTTGATCGAGGCCTGTAAGACCGCGGGCATCGATATTCCGGCGTTCTGCTACTACCCGGGGCTGAGCCTGCAGGCGGCGTGCCGCATGTGCGTGGTGCGCATCGAGAAGATGCCGAAGCTGCAGACCGCTTGCACGACGCCGGTAACCGAGGGCATGGTCGTCGCGACGGAGACGCCGGAGATTGCGCAGGCGCGCAAGTCGACGCTGCAGTTGCTGCTGGGGAATCATCCGCTGGACTGCCCGGTGTGCGATGCGGGCGGCGAGTGCGAGCTGCAGGATATGACCTTCAAATACGGCGCCGCGGACAGCTTTTATGCCGAGCCGAAGAACCATCGCGAGGAGCAGAAGTGGTCGCCGGTGGTGTACTTCGACCGGCCGCGCTGCATCCTGTGCTATCGCTGCGTGCGCATGTGCGGCGAGGGGATGGACGTGTTCGCGCTGGGCATTCAAAATCGCGGCAGCTCGGCGGTGATCGCGCCGAACAGCCCGGTGGGGGTGAACCCGGACGACCTGGCGCATGTGGACTGCGAGCAGTGCGGGATGTGCATCGATGCCTGCCCGGTCGGCGCGCTCACTTCCGGCACCTACCGGTACAAGACGCGGCCGTGGGAGATGAACCACGTGGCCACCGTCTGCACGCATTGCGGCGATGGCTGCAAGACGACGCTCGGTGTGCGTTCGACGAGTGACGGCGCGGAGATTGTGCGCGGCGACAACCGCGACAAGTCGGGGATGAACGGGGACTTCCTGTGCAACAAGGGCCGGTATGCCTTCGATTTCGCGAACCATGTCGACCGCATCACGACGCCCTTGGTGCGCAACCCGGCGGGCAAGCTCGAGGCAGTAAGCTGGGAGGTCGCGTTCGATATGATTGGCCGCAAGCTGAAGGAAGTGCGCGATGCCAGGGGCGGCGAAGCGATCGGAGTGATCGGCGGCAATCGCCTGACCAACGAAGAGGCGTACCTGCTGCAGAAGCTGGCGCGCACGGTGCTGAAGACGAACAACATCGATCACCACCGGACGGCGGACCATGTGGCGTTTGCCCAGGCGCTGGCGGGGCAGACGGGCCGCACCGGTTCACTGCGCGATACGCTGACGGCGAAGTCGGTGCTGATCGTGGGCGGCGATCCCTCGAACCAGTCACCTGCAACGGCCTGGAACCTGCGCTCGAATGTTCGCATCAACGGCGCGAAGCTGTACGTGGTGAATCACGAAGAGATCAAGCTGCGGCGGCAGGCGAAGGCGTTTGTCCGGCTGCAGCCGTTCGGGTACGGGGCGCTCGCGAACTTCCTCGCCGGGGATGATGCTTCCGGGTCCGGCGCGGTCAATGATGTGGACGCGCTGGGCACGTTCCGCGCGACCATCAAGGGTGCCGAAGACCTGCTGATCCTGATCGGTTCGGACCTGCGGGGCGCGGACCTGCGCAAGCTGATCGAGTTCGGACTGACGATTCCCGGCGCGAAGTTTGCGCTGCTGTCGGACTATGTCAACTCCCGTGGCGCGGCCGATATGGGCCTGCTGCCGGATATGCTGCCGGGCTATACGCCGCTTGGGTCTGACCACTTTGCAGAGTACGGCGCGCCCGCGGCTGCGGGGCTCGACCTGCTCGAGATGTTCGAAGCTGCGGGCAAAGGCTCGCTGGGCGCGATGTATGTCGTCGCGGCGAACCCGGTGCTGCGCTACTCGGTCGACCCGGCCTCGCTCAAGAACACGTTCCTCGTGGTGCAGGACATGTTCATGACCGAGACTGCAGTGCTGGCCGACGTCGTGCTGCCGGCGGCGAACCTGTATGAGAAGTCGGGCTCGGTGACCAATCACTACGGCGATCTGCAACTGGTGAACAAGGCGGGCGACCGCGCCGGCGTTCGCTCGGACTTCGAGATGATGGTGCGGATCGCGGATCGGCTGGGCGCGCATATCCCGACGCTGATTCCGTTCGGCAAGGGTCTGCGCGCGGACATGGGACAGACGCGTGGCGCGCAGTCCGGCGAAGCGGATCGCCATGCGGTGTGGCTCACTGCCAACAACATGGAGCCGCGGCTCAGCCCGTTCGATACCTATGCGATTCTCGACGAGATCCAGCGGCTGGTGCCGGGCTATGACAAGACCCTGCGGCTGCAGCTGCTGAGCGGCAACGACCAGCATCTTGAACCGGCAGCGACCCTCGTCCAGATCGACACGAATCGACGCGATCTCGTGCTGCCTTCGGGCGATACGCTCTTCACCTCGGGCACGCTCGGCCATTACTCCGAGATGCTGGCCGATCTGCAGGCCAATGAGAGCAGCCGCCTGCCGATTCTGAACCAGATCGCCGCGGACTAAGAGATCCATATGCCGCAGACTGAGAGATCCAGATGCCACAGGCTAGAAGATCCAGATGCCACAGACTGGAGACCCAGGAAACTTATGAGAGAGCCAGGAAGACGACTTGAATAACCTGACCCCGTTTCAGATTTTCTTTCTCTTGAGCGTGCTCAAGATCGTGGTGGTGCTGTTGATTACGCTGACTTCGGTGGCGTACACGGTGCTGCTCGAACGCAAGTTGATCGGTCGCATGCAGAACCGCTGGGGGCCTTCGCGGACCGGGCCGTTCGGCCTGCTGCAGCCGCTGGCCGACGGCATCAAGCTCTTCCTCAAGGAAGACCTCACGCCGATCCTGGTCGAACGGCCGCTGTTTCTGGCCGCGCCGGTGATTGCACTGGCCTGCGCGCTGATCTCGATCTCGGTGGTGCCGTTCGGGGCGCTGACGACGTACAAGGGAGTCGACCTTTTCGAGATTTCGAATGTAAATATCGGGCTGCTCGTCATCCTGGGTGTGACCTCGATCGGCGTCTACGGCATCGCGCTCTCGGGCTGGTCGAGCAACAACAAGTTTGCGTTGCTGGGGTCGTTGCGTGCCACGTCGCAGATGATCAGCTACGAGCTTGCGCTGGGGCTGTCGCTGGTGGGCGTGGTGTTGCGGGCCGGGTCGCTGAACCTGCGCACCATCGTGAACTCCCAGAACGCGCATGGCGCGCTGAGCTGGAACATCTTCGGTGGCGTCTTCAAAGAACATGGTGTGTGGGCGCTTGTCGGCGGCTTCCAGATCGTGGCTTTTTTTATCTACCTGATGAGCGCCTATGCGGAAACCAACCGCTCGCCCTTCGACCTGCCCGAGGCCGAAAGCGAACTGGTCGCCGGCTACCACACCGAGTATTCCTCGATGAAGTTCGCCATGTTCTTCATGGCGGAGTACGCCAACATGATCACCGTCTCCTGCGTCGCGACGCTGCTGTTTCTCGGCGGCGCGTCCAGCCCATTCGGCCACCTGTTCCCGGCGATTGGCGGCCCGATCGTCGCGGCCATCCTGCCGATCTTCTGGTTTGTGGTCAAGATCTTCGCGTTCCTGTTTCTCTTCATCTGGGTTCGCTCCACCCTGCCGCGCTTCCGGTATGACCAGCTGATGGCCTTTGGCTGGAAGTTCCTGCTGCCGGTAGCGATGGCGAATATCATCGTCACGGCGCTGGTTATGGCGCTTCGCGGGTAACCGGGGCAGATTCTGCCCCTCCGCTGTTTTACAATCGTCAGGACAGCCTTACAGAAGACTCGGCACTCGCGAAGGATTTCGTCCGACCCATGCAACTTGCAATCTTCATCATCTTCGCCGCGCTCGCCATTGCAGGAGCCCTGAACCTGTTGCTGCAGAAGCATCCCATCAACTCCGCCCTGTCGCTGGTGGTGGTGATGATGTCGCTGGCAGTGCTTTACTGGTCGCTCGGCGCGGAGTTTCTAGCAGCCGCCCAGGTGATCGTTTATTCGGGCGCCATCATGGTGTTGTTTGTCTTCGTCATCATGCTGCTGAACGCGGGCGAAGAGGAAAAGACCACCGGCAGCCGGGCAGCCTACTTTGCCGGCATCCCCGGCGCGACCGCCGTCTTCTGCCTGTTGAGCTATGTCTTCCTGAACCAGAACAAAGCCCTCGGCACGGTGCACCTGAACAACGCCGTCACGCCCACCGTCAACATCGTCGAGATCAGCCAGTTGCTCTTCACCAAGCTGCTGCTACCCTTCGAGGTCACGAGCGTGCTGATCCTGGTGGCGATCCTGGGCGCAGTAGTGCTCGCGCGCAAAGAGGAGGACCAGCCATGATGACCGAAGTGCCCGTCGCAGCCTACCTCATCCTCGCGGCCATCCTGTTTTCGATCGGCATCGCGGCCTTTCTCATCAAGCGCAACATCATCTCCGTTTTCATGTCAATCGAGCTGATGCTGAACGCGGTGAACCTGACCTTTGTTGCGTTTGCGCATCGCTGGGGCGCGGTGAGCGGCCAGATCTTCGTCTTCTTCGTCATGGTGGTCGCCGCCGCCGAGGCTGCGGTCGGACTCGCCATCATCATCGCCATCTATCGTTCGCGCAAGACGCTGAACGTCGACCAGATCAACCTGATGAACAACTAGCTTTCCGGGAACAAGATCAACATGCCGCCTTCGCTCCTCTGGTACATCCCGCTGCTTCCCTTCGCCGGCTTCGTCCTCAACGGGACGATCGGGCGCAGGCTGCCGCGAGCCGCGGTGTCGGGCATCGCCCTCTTCTTTACGGCCATCCCAGCCGCGATCGTCGCGTGGCTCTGGATCACGATGAAGGCCGCAGGCGCGCCGCTGACCATGTCGGTCCGGTCGCAGCCCTGGATCGCCATCACCGGCTTCCATGTCGACTTCGCCTTCACGGTCGACCACCTGACGATGATCATGCTCGCGGTCGTCACCGGTGTCGGCTTCCTCATTCACCTCTACTCGGTCGGGTACATGGCGCATGAGGAGGGCTACTGGCGTTTCTTCGCCTATCTCAACCTGTTCATGTTCTTCATGTCGGTGCTGGTGCTGGCCGAAAGCTTCCTGCTGCTCTTCGTCGGGTGGGAGGGCGTGGGCCTGGCATCCTACCTGCTGATCGGCTTTTACTTCACCAAGAAGTCCGCGAACGATGCCGGCAAGAAGGCCTTCATCGTCAACCGCATCGGCGACTTCGGCTTCCTACTGGCGATGTTCCTGCTGATCTCGCACTTCGGCTCACTCAGCTTCTCGAATGTCTTTGCGAAGATTGCGGCGAGCCCGGTGCATGGCGGCTTTCTGACTGCGATCGCGCTGCTGCTGGTGGTCGGCGCAACCGGCAAGTCGGCGCAGATTCCGCTCTATGTCTGGCTTCCGGATGCGATGGAAGGCCCCACCCCCGTCTCCGCGCTCATCCACGCGGCGACCATGGTCACCGCCGGCATCTACATGGTCGCGCGCTGCCACACGCTGTTCGATCGCTCGCCGTTTGCGCTCGGCGTGGTCGCCATCATCGGCGCTGCCACTGCGCTCTTCGCTGCGCTGATCGGTGTTGTCCAGCACGATATCAAGCGCGTACTTGCGTACTCGACCATCTCGCAGCTTGGCTACATGTTCCTGGGCTGCGGCGTCGCAGCTTACTCGGCGGCGGTCTTCCACCTGGTCACGCATGCCTTCTTCAAGGCGCTGCTGTTCCTCGCCGCCGGCAGCGTCATTCATGCCCTCTCCGGCGAGCAGGATATGCGCCACATGGGAGGGCTGCGCAAGCGCATCCCCGTGACGTACTGGACCATGACTTCGGGCGTGCTCGCCATCGCCGGGATCTTCCCCTTCGCGGGCTTCTTTTCGAAGGACGAGATCCTCTACCGGACCTTTGCCGACACGGATAATCCGCTCGCCAAGCTGCTCTGGCTGGTCGGCCTGGTCACTGCCGGCATCACCTCGTTCTACATGTTCCGCCTGTGGTTCAAGACCTTCTGGGGACCCGAGCACTTTGACGAGCATGGCTCGCTCGCGCATCACGGGGCGGCGGTTCATGCAAGCTCAAGCTCGACCCTCGTAGTAGAAGCCGAGCACGACGACGCGCAGATCCAACACGCGCACGGGGTGCATGAGTCGCCGATGGTGATGCTGCTTCCGCTGATCGGGCTTGCCATCCTCGCCCTGGTCGGCGGCTGGGTGGGTGTGCCGACGGCGCTCCACGGGCACAACGAGTTCGAGCACTTCCTCGCGCCGGTGTTCGCCAGCGCGCAGACGGTAGAAGCCGTCGCCGAGCCCGGGCATGAATCGCACGGGGTCGAGATCGGGCTGGCGTGCATCTCGCTGCTAACGGCGGGCGCGGGCTGGTTCTTTGCCTACCTCTGCTATTACAAGAGGCCCGGCACGGCCAACGCACTCGCGATGCGCTTCAAGCCGGTGTATGCGCTGGTCGCGAACAAGTTCTATATCGACGAGATCTACCAGGCTGTCTTTGTCACCGGGCTGCTCGGCTTCACCCGCGTCTTCCTCTACGGCATCGGGGATAAGCTCGGTGTCGACGGCTTCGGCAAGTTTGCCGGATGGATCGCGATGGACTTCAGCGAAGCCGCACGGCGCATTCAGTCGGGCAACATTCGTTCGTATGCAGGCTGGCTCGCGCTTGGCGCGGCGGTCGTCATGGCGTTCATGATCTTCGGCTTCGGACACGCAGCACTGCTTCGGTAAAACGGCAAGGGTTTCACAGGGATAGTCGGCACACATGAATTTAGATCACTCCATCCTGAGCCTCATCGTCTTCTTCCCGCTTGCGGGAGCGGTGGTGCTGGCGCTTTTGCCAGACAAGGGCAAGACCATGCAGTGGGGCGCGCTGCTCGTCACCCTGATCACCTTCGGGATGACGCTGCACCTGCCCGCGCACTTCCTCAGCGCCGCGCCCGCAGGCAGCTTCCAGTTCGTGCAGGATCTCCCGTGGATCGCCGCTCCGGCTATCCGCTATCACGTCGGCGTCGATGGTCTCGGCATGTGGCTCGTGGTGCTGACCGGGCTGCTGGCGCCGCTAGGCGTGCTCGCCTCGTGGAACACGATCAACGACCGCAGGAAGACGTTCTACGTGCTGTTCCTGCTGCAACAGGTTGCGATGCTCGGTATCTTCGTCGCGCTCGACCTTTTCCTCTACTACGCGTTCTGGGAGCTTTCGCTGGTGCCCATGACGATCCTGATCGCCACCTTCGGCCGCACCAGGGAACGTCGCCGGGCCGCGATCAAGTACTTCCTCTACGCGTTCATTCCGTCCGCGCTGCTGCTGGTCGGCATGCTGTGGCTCTACGCGAAGACCGGGACCTTTGACCTGCCGGTCCTGATGAAGCTTGCACAGACGCACTCCATCTCGGGCAACGCCGCCGGCCTCTGGCTCTGCTCGCTCGCCTTCCTCTTTGCCTTCGCGGTCAAGGTGCCGATCTTCCCGCTGCACGGCTGGCTGAAGGATGCGATCGCCGAAGCCCCGACGGCCGCCGTCATGGTGCTCGCCGGCAAGACCGGCCTCTACTCGATCCTGCGGTTCTCGTTCGGCATCTTCCCCGAGCAGTCGCACCGCATCGCGCCGCTGATGGTGGCGCTCGGCGCCATCGGCATCGTCTACGGTGCGCTGATCGCAATCACGCGCAAGGATATGAAGGAGCTTGCCACCTATTCGACGCTCTCGCATCTTTCCTTCATCTCGCTTGGCATCTTTACCTTCACCATCTCCGGGCTCGACGGCGGCATCTACCAGATCCTGAACCACGGCATCTCGGGCGGCGCGCTGTTCCTGCTGCTCGGCTTCCTCTACGAGCGCTACGGCACCTACGACATGCGCGACCTCGGCGGACTCGCCTCGCGCCTGCCCTGGATGGTGACGCTCTACGTCATTACGACGCTCTCGCTGATCGGCCTGCCGATGCTGAACAGCTTCGTCGGCGAGTTCCTCATCCTTTCGGGCTCGATGCAGTCCGGTCACCATGTTGCGTGGACCGTGATCGCCACCACCGGCGTCATCCTCAGCGCGGCCTACATGCTCGTCATGATTCAACGCGTCTTCTACGGGCACGCCGGTGTGACCTCCGACGGCAAGCCCGCCGTTGATCTGGTCGCGCGCGAGCACCTTGCGCTGTGGCCTCTGGTCGCGCTCTTCCTCCTCATGGGCATCGCCTCCCCGTACTGGATGAAGTCTTTCGACGGGAACGCCGCGGCGATGGCCATTGCGCCGCTCCCCGGCCAGACCGGCAGCGACAACTACACCCCAACCGTCTTTGTCGACCCAACCCTCAAGCAGGAGATTGACGTGAAGCAAGGCAGGGCGACCAAGGTCTTGAACTCGCCGGAAGGCAGGCGCTACTAATGGCGATGAACGCAAACACCCTTGCCCTGCTGCCTGAAGGAATTATGTGCGCTGCCGGCGTTGTGGTGATGATGCTCGAACCCGTGCTGCCGCTGAAGGCTTCGCGCAAGCCGCTGGGCTGGTTCGCCATCTTCGCCACCATCGCAGCGGGCTGCGCCAGCTGGTACCAGCTCGGCTTCGGCACCACCGTCGCCTTCTCCGGCAATATCCAGGTCGACGCCTTCTCGGTCTTCTTCCACCTGCTCATCGCCGGGGTCGTGCTGGTCACGCTGCTCGGATCGCTCGACTACTTCGACGGCTGGGCGGGCGAGACGAAGGGCAACTCGGGCCACGCGGGCGAGTACTTCGCGCTGGTGCTCTTCGGCGCCGTCGGCATGATGCTGATGACCTGCTCGGTTGAGCTGCTGATGGTCTTCATCGGTCTCGAGATCTCCTCCATCTCCACCTACATCCTCGCCGGCTTCCGCAAGGGCAAGGCCGCGGGCGCCGAGTCGTCGATCAAGTATTTCCTGCTCGGCTCCTTCGCGACCGCCTTCTTCCTCTACGGCATTGCGCTCGCCTTCGGCGCCACCGGCTCGACCTCGATCGCGTCCATCGCCGCCGCGCTCGGCACCACCACCTTCAGCCCGCTGGCCTTCCTCGCGCTCGGCATGATCCTGATCGGTATCGGCTTCAAGGTGTCTGCAGCCCCGTTCCACGTGTGGACGCCCGACGTCTACCAGGGTGCGCCCGCACCGGTGGTCGGCCTCATGTCGACCGCGCCCAAGGCCGCCGCGTTCGCCGTGCTGCTGCGCATCACCTTCATCGGCTTCGGCGCGATGCACGAGCGCTGGTCGATCCTGGTCTGGATCCTCGCCGCGCTCTCGATGACCATCGGCAACCTGGGCGCGCTCAAGCAGCGCAACGTAAAGCGCATGCTGGCCTACTCGTCGATCGCGCACGCCGGCTACCTGCTCGCCGCCTTCACCGCCTTCCCGGAGGCCGGCATCTCCGCGGCCTGCTTCTACACGGCCGCGTACTCCGCGATGAACGTCGGCGCCTTCGCCGTTGTCACGCAGATCACCGGCTACACCGAGCATACGCGCACCCTCGACGACTATACCGGCGTGGCGCTGCGCCGGCCTTGGCTGGGCGGGCTGCTCTCGTTCTTCCTGCTTTCGATGATCGGCATCCCGTTCACCGGTGGGTTCTTCGCGAAGTTCTACGCGTTCTCGGCTGCGACCGGCGGCGGTCACACCGGACTTGCGGTGGTCGGCCTGCTCAACTCCGGCGTGGCGTGCTTCTACTACCTGCGCCTGCTGGTCGCGATGTATACCCGTCATGCCGAGGTCGGCGGCAATGAGCGGACGCGCTTCACGAAGCTCAGCCTACCCGCAGGATTCGCCGTGGCGATCTCGGCGGTGGTGACGCTGCTGCTCGGCGTGCTGCCCGGGTCGGTGTTGACGCTGACCAACCGCGGGGCTAATGCGATGATCGCCGCACCTCTGGCGCCTGCGCCGGGTGCAGCCACGGTGCCGGCCCCGGTCGTTGCCTCCGATCAGTAAGTCCAGGTTTTGTGCGAGCCCGGCGCTGCCTGATGCCTTGACGATTTATGGTGAAGCGTGACGGGGTCGGGATGGGGCGGTGGGTACCCCCTCCCCCCGGGGTTTTCGTGTCAAAAATAACAAAACAAAGGGGATAGCCTGGGGTTCGAGCCCCTCCCGCTCCCCGGCTTCGTTCACATGGCTCGCTTGAGGACCGCCGCCCTTTTGATCTAATTCAAGTTTATCAAGTGCGGCAGGGTAACTATGTCAGAACCTCTCCCGCAGGTAAGAGGTTTGCTTTGTTGACCTTAGAGACCATGCTCATTCGCGCGGGGCTTGACAGGTTTTCCACAGGGGTCATCGCAGAGTGGTGGTGCCTCCGGTGCGGCTGCTTGCGGCGCGCCTGAATGGCCGCCTTCGTTCGTGCGAGGTTGATTCGACGCGCTTGCCAGTCACGGTGTTTTCCGGATGGAAACGATGCAAGCTGTCTCGCTAGTTCGCCCAGGCCAGACCGTCGACTCCAGCGCCAGCATCGATCGCCTTGCGCACCTTCCACTGGGTTAGATCAATCACGGCTACCCGGTTCTCGGTTCCACACGAGGCGTAAGCCAATTTCCCGTCCGGACTAATCAGAATCTCGGTCGCTGACCCCTGGATGTCGAGCGTCCGGGCGACCTTCATCGTGCCCAGGTCTACGACCGCGATCTGCTTGGACTTGGGCAGGGCAACCAACAGGAATCGCCCGTCACGCGTTGGGGCGGTCCCGTAGCCCACCGCAGGGAGCGGCACCCACAGTTTCACTTTGCGTGTGGCCGTATCGATGACCGCGAGCTGCGGCTGCGTCTGGTCCGCGGTAAACACCAGACGATCATCCATCGAGATCGAAATGCGTTGGGTAGGCTTCGCGACAGGAATGATCGCCAGGGTCTTGCGCGCCTTCATGTCCAGAACCGAAACCGTCCCCGGACCGACATTCGCCGTGAACCCTCGGGATCCGTCTTTCGAGAGCACGAGCATGTGCGATTGCTCCTGCCCTGTCGGGATGCTGCCCACGATTTTGAGAGTAGCCGGGTCGATGATGCTCACGGATTGGTCCAGTTCGGTCGTCACGTAGAGCATGCCGCTGGTGTGGTCAAAGACCGGGCAGTGCGGACGGACCGCGTGACCGAAATCGATCGTGTGAATGAGCTTGTGACTGGGCAGATCGATGACGGAGATCGTGGCGCCATCGGTGCCCGGCCGGCCGACGCCTGAGTCGCCGTAGATGGGCACGTAGGCCGTCTTGCCATCCGGGGACGCCGCAACCTCATGGCCAGTGATCCCCTCGACCGGAACGCTTGCGACCTGCTTCCCGGAGGCGGGATCAACCAGGCTCAGACTCCGATCCTCCTGGTTCGCGGTGAGCAGGAGTGGCTGTGTGGCTTTGACGCTCTGGGCGCTGCCGTGACCGAGCAAAGCGCACGTTACGAGCGAGAGTGCCGCAGTGCAGAAGGACATCCGTTTCTTCATCAGGCGATCAGTCTAGCAGCACGTAGCGATCCTCTCTGTTGATACCTCGGTGAGGCAAACCGTCTTCTTCCTCCTGGGATGTCCAGAACCTTGAAAGATGCCAGCCTCTGTAACTCATTTCCGAGTTTGCCAAGCTGATGGCATGCCGCGGAAGGATAGTCCGCTGATTACTCGTCCGGATCAAGAAACTGAAACTTGCCGTTTTCCTTGACGAGCTTCGACACGGGCTGCCGATGGAGTGTCATGGTGACAGCGCTGCCGTTGATCATTCCCATCAGCGATAGTGTGTCTTGAGATGGGCGCGATGTCGTGAAAAAACATTTCCAGCCAGCGTTGTCAAAATCTGAAAATTCCAGCGACGCTGTTAATGGGTCTTCCTTCATTTGCACCCAATCCACTACCCCGTCCTGCAATTGGAGAGCGGCGGCCTTTTGACTCTGGAAGATGATCTCCTTCCATCCGTCACGCCCGTTTTGGATATGCAGATCCTGCCGCCGCTTGTCTGCGAGAAGCTGCGCAGCCTGTACGTTGAGGTGGAAGCCGTCCACCTCCCACACGCCGTAGAGAGCGCTGCGAGCCGCGGATCTTTGTTCGCGCTGCTTGTATTTGGCCGCACAGGCGATCGTCATAAAACACAAGGTCGTCAATCCAAGCGCCAGCGGTATCCATCGCCTCGCGACCGAGTTTACCCAGGTACCGGTTGCGAGTTGCACTGGTGGGGCCGGCGCGGTCGCACGATTTTGCACGAGGACGCTCACCAGCTTTGACGCATACGGTGCAAGCAGAAACAGCGCGAACACCAGTAAATGGAATGAAAGAACTTTGACCGTCACATCGTAGAACATGTTAAGAGCAAACACATTCGACAACACAGAGACGCACACCAATGCACCCAGCGGGGTGAGTTCGGGCAGCAGCAACAGTAAACCACCCAATAACTCCGTCGCGCCGCCAAAGATGGTGTAGCCGGGAGAGATTGCCATGAAGTTCCACAGCGCATCAAAGTGAGTGTTTGCGCCCAGCGGGGTGGCAAGCCTATCCAGTGTCATGTTGCCAAACTGCAGCGGAAACACCTTGTCTACGCCGTAATAGAGCATATTCGTCGCGAGCAGCATACGGATGGCTACCGTGAGCCAGCCATGAAGGACGCGGTAGTTGCGACGACGGCGGTCAAACCCTGTCCACGCGATTGTCGCCAACACTGCAAGAGCCAGGTCCACCAACACAATCAACCAGGAATAGCGTCCATCCGTATCGACGATGAGCGGATCGATCGCTTTTGCGAAGTGGAAGACGTGGATGCCTAACCACGGAACGAGCTTCCCCCAAAGGTGAGCCGAGAATGGCGGATACTCGGGCGACATGCTGCCTGCAAAAAACTTTACGTAGGAAGTGACATAGCCGACCATGTCCAATCCAAACAAGGTGAAGTAGCAGAAAACGAAGCGAAAGGCTACTCGCGTCAGCGGATGCCAGGGCAATTCTCCCGGTTCAAGCAACACATCCTCCGGGGAAAAGGCAATGTGTCCTGCTGTTGGATCCATAGAGAAGCTCCCTGAGCAATTTTGGATCTCTGGATGGTAGGAACCCGAATCCGCACTTACTCGTGAACAACTCAACGGACGAGGTGCTGCACAGGCGAAGTGAACTGTTGCGTGTCCCCTTATCCTTGCCGCCAGTTCGGTTGCTGTCAAGGAGGAACGTATATCTTTCAGATTCTGTGTTTCTGCAAAGTCGCGTTTGGCAAGAACGGCTTGCGGGAGCCTTCCGTGACGAGATTCTTTCCGGTAACGCCGTTTTACATGATCAGCCCCTTCATTTGGGCGCGGCCATGGACAGCAGTCCTCACTTAGAGCCGGTGAGCTTTGTAAAACCAATATCCAAAGAAGCCGATAGCTGCGAGGTAGTACCCAGCGAGTGTCGACCAATACTGCCCTGGATGAAAGGTTAGGGAAGCTCTCTCTCCGAAGCGCCCGGGCAGAACACCGGTCAAAGTGCCGCCGAGTGCCATTACAAGCGTCAATGCTCCGGCAAACAGTGCAACGCCTTCTCCGCCGCTAGACACTGAATGATTCAAAGGACGCTCCGGATCGTTCGCTACTGCGTAGTCACATGATAGCTTTGACGTCCGGTTCATACTCCTCGACGGGTCGGTGTTGTCGGCAATGTCGAGCGGCTGGCTCCGGATTCGACTCCGGGTCGTGGAGCTTGGGTCGAACTTGGTCAAATCTCCATTTTCTTCGCAGGAGGGTGAGAGTCGTCTCCGACGCATATACTCCAGCCATGATCGTTAGAAGCATCTCTTTAGCTGTTCTAGCAATCTTGCCACCCAGCATTACTGGAGCTCAGGGAACACAGCCGGGTTTCCCAAGCCAGGTGCTTCTCGCAAGGCATATGTACTTTGATTTCGGCCCGCCTTTCGATTTCTACGAGATCCTTTCGCTCAAGGATGAAGGTTCTTCTACCAGAGTGGAGCGGATTCTTGTGACTCCTGCCGGGAACGCATGCATTCAACCGCCGACGGTGGAAACCAATGTTGCGAAGATCAGCGAGTCTCTGTTCCAAGTAATGCAAGGAAAAAATCCTTGCGACATTCCAGAGAAGGCACTGAGACGAGAACTCAAGCGATGCAAACACTGTTTGCACTTCAGCGGGGTGAACATCACTCTCAGCGTTAGTTGCAGAAATGGAGATCGGCAGATTCGGGCGGATATCCTTGATAGAGATCTCTTTGACCGGTCTGCAAAAACTCCTCAGGACACCTCCTGGACTACGGCGGTGTTGGGACAGGTCGATGGCAGCTTAGGTTCGAGTGTTATGGAGAAGCCTGCATTTTCACTTGGTGATCCAAAGGCCAATCCCTTACATCCAGCAGATTCTGTGATGCTGGAGAGCCTTGAGAATGGTGGGTACGATGGGCTCTTCAACTCGGGCAAGAAGATATCCGAAATCTATCGCGAGTCTTTGCAAACCTCTCGCCTGCCATCCGTCGAGTTGCTTGGGATGACGCCTGCTATTCCAGTCTCTGCTGAGCCGCCACCATACCCCCCGATTGCCCGAGCGGCCCGTGTCGAAGGTGAGGTCAGCATCTCATTTGATGTCTCTCCTAGTGGCAAAGTGGATCGCCTCTCGTTCGTAAGCGGCCCCGAGATGCTACGTGGCACGGTGAGCAATACTGCTTCAAGATGGCAGTTCCCTAAATCAGTAGATGCACATCACGAAGAAGTAAAGATAAGTTTTAGGCTGAACTGTCCGCATACCCGACCATAAAGGTAGCTTGTTCAAGGTCAGTTCCTCGAAAGTCGGGTTTTCGGCAAGCACCCTGTCGGCGGCCTTGGCCCTGATCGAAGTTGCCGGCAACTCCGCGCCCGGAGCCTGGCAGAACGAAGGGCTGCCCGAAGGCAGCCCTATGACTTGCCCGGTTGGAGGCTTACTGAACCGTGACGCTGTCGCTCGCGCTGACGGAACCACCGGTGCTCTGGTAGCCGACCACCACGATGCTGTGCTTGCCAGCCGCGATCGTGACCGGGGTATTGATCGCGAACGACTTGCTCTGCTGGGGATTGTTGATGAGGGTTTTTGCTACGTTATCCACGTACACGCGGACCGCGGTGATGTAGCCGCTGCCGGCGGTGGCGCCTGCGACGATCGTGACCGGTGAGCTCGTAGTGGCGTTCTGCGCCGGCGAGCAGATCTGCGCGCCCGCCGAGGACGGGTAGCAGGGTGCCGTGCCGCCCACCGTGAACGTCTCAGAAGCCTTAATCGCGAATCCATTGCTCTGGTAGCCAATGACGACCAGGTTGTGCGACCCCGGAGCCACCGAGACGGACTGGCTCACCTGCTGTTGTGTGGAGGCTGAGGGGTTGTTGACCGTGAAGACCGCGGTTCCATCGATGTAGCCTCGGATGGCAGTGATGTTGCCGCCAAGAGACAGGACCCCGGCGCTGATGGTGACGGGAGAACCGGTCGTTGCGCCCGCGACCGGGGAGCAGATGGTGATACCGGAGGTAGACCGCGAGCAGCCGGTGGGCGGCGGGGTGGAGGTCCCGACCGTGAAGGTGGTGCTGGTCGAGAAGGCCTTGCCCGCATTGTTGTAGCTCACCAGAACGAGCGTGTGCGTGCCGTTCGCGGCGGTGATCGCGGTGTTCACCGTCTGCGAGGCCACCTGGTAGACCGAGGTGTTATCGAGATACAGGCGATTCAGCGTGAAGCCGCTCACGTTTGAAGCAGCCGTCACCGTCACCGGCGAACCCGAATTAGCACCCTTCGTCGGCGTGCAGATGACGTTGCTGTTGGCAGCGGTCGGGGCGGTGCAGGTGCTCGTAGTGCCCATCGTGTTCGTGTAGACGTAGAGCTGGGTCGTAAAGGTTGAGAAGGAGCCGCCTGATTCGTCGATGACGAGGGGGGCGAAGTCAACGTGTCCGTCGCCATTGAAGTCGGCTGCGGCGATGCCGCGAATCCCCGAGGATCGACCACCGACGCTGATAGATTGCGCCGCCGTATAGCCACCGCTTGCGGTGCCGTACTGGAGGTTCACGAGCGATGGTCCCGGGGGAGTGTCCGACGAGTATTCGACACCGTTCAGAGTCGTTGCCAGGTCAGGGATTCCATCGCCGTTGAAATCGCCGACCGTGAGCCCCTGGTAGGTATCTGCCTTTCCATTGACATCGATCTGAGAGTAGGTGAAGTTACCGCTACCGTTGTTGGTTGCCAGGACGAGATGGATGTAACTGGAAACCGAAGCTGTGGCGTAGACCACGTTCGGTCTTCCATTTGGTGTGCCATTGATCGTAGTGACAAATCCCGCGACTCCGCCCAGATCACTCGAAGAGCTGAACGTGAAGTGTCCCGTGCCATCTCCCTGCGCGAGGAAAGCCGTTCCAAACTGTTGGGACCCACCGGCCCCTTCGCAGTTCGACGTCACAAACAAGCTGAGCTGATTGTCGAGGTAGAAATTTCCCGCGGCTATCTGGTCTATCGCACAGTTGGTATCGCCTTGCTTAGAGGGCATGTCGAGATTGATACCGGTCTGGATGACAGGGGAACCAAACTTTCCGGTTCCATCGCCAAAGAAAGTCATCAAGGTGTTTTGCGGGGGAGCCGCAGTGTAGGTTGTCTGATCTACGATGACGTCCAAATGCCCATCATGATTGACATCGCCGATGACGAGGTTGGCGCCGGCTGCTGTCTGCTGGGATGTTGCCGTGAAATTGCCGGTTCCGTCGTTCAGGTAGACGGCAAGGCTGGCTCCCTGCAGGGCCACGATATCCGGAAAACCATCCCCGTTCACATCGGCGATTTTCGCGGAGGTGATCGCGCCGAGATTGTTGTTCGGGATCGTGACCGGCGAGCCAAACTTTCCCGTCCCGTCGTTGAGATAAAGAAGGAAATTGACCCCCCCGCCATAGCGGTCGTAAACAACAAGATCCGGCCGGCCATCGTGATTGACGTCAGCCGTAAGGATGTTGTCCTGGAAGGGAATTGCGGGGTAAATGGCTGGAGTGGTGAAGGCGGTCTGGCCAAGCGCAAACGTTCCAGACAAAAGCAGGGAGGATAGTACCAGGGCAGAAAAACGCATCAGGGAGCCTCGTGCAACAGGGGTGGGGAGTGACGAATCGTATTTCGCTTGCGACCAAAGTGGTAGCAGATACCCTGCACGACAAGCCACAATCTTTGGTAACGCAGTCCGTACGGGATGGAGTCCGGGCCAGCCTGAAACGCAACCAGCTTTGCGCGCCAAGAAGCTGCACTCGCTCGTCCGGGAGGCAGACCTTAGAAACAATCGAAGCGGCCAGGATCAGCTCCCGCTGAACGCAACGCACTCTTCCGCCCCGGCCGCCCAGCCATCCATGTACCATAAAGCCCATATGAAGCTCACCCCCGCCCTTCTCCTCTTCGCTCTGCCGATGGCAGCGCAGACCGCGGCCAGGCCTCCCGTGCATCGCGCCACCACCGCCCGCACCGCGGCGAAGAAGCCCGCGTCCGCCTGCGCCGCCACGGCCGACTTCCCTGCCCTCGACCCCAAGATCCCCGCCATCCCGGGTTGCCCCAAGCCGCTGTACGCCCTGCGCTACGTCGATACGCTGGTCGGCACCGGCCCCCTCGCCGAGCCGCGCAAGTGGTATACCGTTGCCTACACCGGCTACCTCACCGACGGCACCGTCTTCGACTCCTCCATCGGCACCGGCAAGGACGGCCAACCCAAGGAGCCCATCACCTTTCCCGCCGGCTTTCACCAGGTCATCGCCGGCTGGGATACCGGCTTCGAGGGCATGCACGTCGGCGGCAAGCGCCGCCTCTACATCCCCTACCAGCTGGCCTACGGCGAGACCGGCCGGCCGCCCGTCATCCCCCCGAAATCACCGCTCGTCTTCGATATCGAGCTGATCGGCATCTCGGACACCCCGCCCAAGCCCAAGGCGCCGCCCACCCCGCCCGCAGGCTCTGCCCCGGCCGGCGCCGCGCCCGCACCCGACGCAAGGCCCGCCACCCCGCCACCCACCACCACGCCGCCTCCGGCAACCCAGCCGGGATCGGCTGACTCGGTCGTCGGCAAGCCCACGGCAACGCCGCCCGCCTCGCCCGCGGCCGATCCCACCAAGCCAACCACAACCACCCCGAAGCCTTAGCCGCCCTGGCTTCATCTAACCGCTATGTTCGACAACCTCAAGCCCCTCGCACCCTACCTCCGGCGTTACTGGAAGCACTTCGCCTGGGGTGGGGTAGCCGTCCTGCTCTATAACGTCATCCGCGCCACCCTGCCGCTCGTCATCGGGCACGCGGTCGACGATCTGAAGGCGGGCGTCACCGAACATAAAATCCTCTTCCACTCGCTGCGCCTGCTCGTTATCGCGGCACTGTCGGCGGTCTTCCTCTACACCTGCCGCCAGGTGCTCATCGGCGCCTCGCGCGAGATTGAGTTCGACCTTCGCAACGACCTCTTCGCTAACCTCGAACGCCAGTCCGCTGCGTTCTACAACACGCACCGCACCGGCGACATCATGGCCCGCACCACAAACGACCTGAGCGCCGTCCGCCAGCTGCTCGGCCCGGCCATCATGTATTCGGCCAACACCATCGTCTTTACCGCCGCCGCGCTGCCGCTGATGTACCGCATCAGCCCGCGCCTCACCTTCATCGCCTTTGTCCCGCTGCCGATCGCTTCGGTGCTCGTGCAGCAGTTCGGTGCGCGCATCCACAAACGCTTCGAGCGCATCCAGGCCATGTTCTCGGACATCTCCGCCAAGGCGCAGGAGAACTTCTCGGGCGCCCGGCTCATCCGCGCCTTCGCCCAGGAAGAGGCCGAGATCGCCTCCTTCGAAACCGCGAATCTCGAGTACATCGGACGCTCGCTGCACCTCGTGCGCCTGATGGCGATGCTCTGGCCCACGCTCGAATTCGTCCTCGGCGTCTCGCTCGTCATCACCCTGCTGGTCGGTGGTCACGAGGTCGCCGCACACACCATCACCGTCGGCCAGTTCGCCGAGTTCATGGTCTACATGGTGCAGCTCACATGGCCCATGATCGCCATCGGCTGGGTCGTCAACCTCTTCCAGCGAGGCACCGCCAGCCTGATCCGTATCGACGAGATCCTCAAGCAGGTTCCCGACATCCGGAACGACATGGCTGCCGCCCGGACCGGGCACCCCATCGAAGGCAACCTTGACTTCGTCGATCTCTCCTTCGCCTATCCCGACGGCACCCGCGTCCTCGATCACGTCTCGCTCTCCGTCCCCGCCGGCACCTCGCTCGCCATCGTCGGGCCCACCGGCTCCGGCAAGTCGACGCTCGTCAACCTCATCCCGCGCATCTACGATTCGCCCGCCGGCGCTATCCTCATCGATGGCCTGCCCCTCGCCAGCTACCCGCTCGAAACCCTGCGCGGCGCCATCGGCTTCGTGCCGCAGGAAACGTTTCTCTTCTCCGATTCGGTCGGCGAAAACGTCGCCTTCGGCGTGCCCGGCGCCACCCAGCAGCAGATCGAAGACGCCGCGTCCGTCGCGCACATCCGCACCGAGATTCTGGAGTTCCCCAAAGGCTTCGCGACGCTCGTCGGCGAGCGCGGCGTAACGCTGTCGGGCGGCCAGAAACAGCGCACCGCCATCGCCCGCGCCGTCCTGCGCGATCCGCGCATCCTCATCCTCGACGATGCACTCGCCTCGGTCGACACCTACACCGAAGAGCAGATCCTGTCCGGCCTCCGCAAAGTCATGCAGGGCCGCACCACCATCCTTATCTCCCACCGCACCTCGACCGCACGCAACGCGGATCAGATCGCCGTACTCATCGATGGCCGCATCGCCGAACGCGGCACCCACGAAGAGCTCCTCAGCCGCCGCGGCTACTACACCAAGCTCTATGAGAAGCAGCAGCTAGAGGAAGAGATCGCGGTCGCGCAGTAGAGGCGTTCATCCTCCTCCGTTCGCCGTTCTCCGTTCTCCGTCAAACTCGCGTAGTCAACAATCGATAACGCATACCGCTCGAAACAGAAGGTTGTCAGCGGGGAACGGACATCGGACATCGCTCAACTGAGCACGGTCAACGTCCGACGCACCTGCTAAGCACTCCACCGCACCCCGGCCGCCTCCCCTGCATCCTCCGCGCGCACCGGCAGATGCTGCACCAGGCGCTCCTCCTGCGTACGCAGCTCGCGCGGCAGCACCTTGCCCGCGTCCGGGTCGCGCGATGCGATTGCCCAGGCGTCGCGCACATTGCGGACGCAGGCAATCACCTCGTCCAGACCCTCGACCGAGGCCAGGTGCGATGCCTCGAGCACCATCGTGAACATCGCCGCGTAAAAGTCCGACAGCGCCAGCGCTGCCGTGCCGCCCACATCCGGCCGCAGCCGCGCCTGCAAATACATCAGGATCTCGACGACCTTGTTCACCTGCACGCGCCGGCCAATGGTGTCGCCCTCCTGCACGGCCTGCTTGGCGCGGTAGAGCGCACGCAGCGCCCCGTCGTATAAGGCAACCACGAGTTCGATGCCGGTCGCGCCTACGGTTGCCTGCTGTTGATAGCTCATTTTTGGCATGGTTCCGCTTCCTCTTATCCGGTTGGATTCTGGTTGTATCCGGTCACTGCACTGTAGATCTGATTGATCTCGAGCAACTGCTGGGGAATCGACTGCAGGACCTGGTTGGCCGTGTTCAGCTCGGTCGTCAGCGTGATCTTCTGAGCCGCCAGCAGCGTCTCTTCGTTGGTCACGTTCAGGTTCAGGCCCTGTTCGACCGAGGCGTTCTGCGCGAGCGCCAGGCTGATCGCGCCCTTGCCCGTCGAGCCCAGCGTGTTGAGGTTCGTGGTCAGCGCCTGGCCGAAGCCGCCGGCATTCTGAAAGAAACCCGTCACGTCGGAAAAGTGACTGTTCAGTGCGGCGTCGAGCGTCGGCGTATCCAGGCTCAGCGTGCCGTCCTGGTTGACGCTCAGCCCAAGCTGCTGAATGTTCTTGATGCTTCCGCTCGCCGCGCCCGAGAGGAGCCCGGTCGAAAGCTGGCCCTGGATCAGGGCGAGGGTCGGATCGCCGGACAGCGGGTTGGCCTTGCCGGTGGAGTCGGTGCCGGTCTGCGCCTTCAGCGCCGCGACCACCGCGTTGTAGCTGGTCACGAAGGTCTGCGCCGCGGTCTCGACCGCACTGTTGTCGTTCGTGATCTGAACCTGGACCGAGGTGCCGGGCGCACTCGCCAGCAGCTGGAAGGTGACGCCGGGGATCGCGCCCGTCACCGTGTTCGACGCGCTCGTCGTCGGCAGGCCGTCCACGCTGAACGACGCGTCGGCCGCCCCCTGGCCCTCTGCAAACGTGATCGCGCTCCCGCTGCCTGCGCTGTCGCTCAGCGAGCCGCCAAGCGTGATCGCGCCCGCCGCGCCGCTGGTCGAGCTCACCAGCGAGAGCCGCGAGCCGTTGCTGTCGGTGACGACACTGGCCGAGACCCCGTACGCGCCGTTGTTGATCGCAGCCGCAAGCGAGGTCAGGGTGTTGTTGGTCGAGCCGATGGTGATCGTCTGTGCCGCCGCACCGCCGTTCCCGATGCTCAGGCTGCCGGTCAGGGTATCGGACGCGGAGGCGAGCGCCGAGGAATACTCCGACGCCGTCGTCGCCAGCGAAGTGACGATCACGGTATGGCTGCCGGCGGTCGCGGCCGCGCTGGCCGCGCTCAGCGCAAGCACCGCGGCATCAGAGCTCGCACCCTGCTTGGCCGAGAGCACACCATCGAAGTTGGTCAGCGCACCGAGCGAGGTCGAGAGCGCGGAGAGCGTGCTGCCGACCGAGGTAAATGCCGTATCCTGCGCGGTCAGCGAGGTCAGCTGCGCCTTCCACGGCGTTTCGATCGTGGAGGAAAGAGCGAGGATCGAGGTGACCGTCGAGGCGACATCGAAGCCGCCGCCGCTGGTTGCCGCTCCGAAGTTGATGCCGACTGTTCCCATCGTGGACCGTCCTTCCGAGAGCCTGAGTGCGAGACCGCTTTCACCTCAGCCTTGAGCTCAAACCGGTAAACCGCAGGCCGCCGCTTGGTTTCGCGAGGGGCATGCCGGGGATGAAAGCAGGAGAGGGACCGAAGCGGGGAGCGGAGCATTAGAAGAATTTATTGCTGGGCTGAGCGCTGGAGGGCGACGTACCTGAGGGCGACGCACTTGAGGGCGACGCACTTGAGGGCGACGCACCTGAGCCTGAAGCGCCTCAAACGAAGCACAGATCCCAAGCGGCAGACAGGCAGGTCCGTTTTCACGAATCCTGCCCTGCTCCTGCCCTGCTTCTACCCCGCTCCGCTTCCGCCCGTTGCTCGCACAGCTGTGCGGCCGCCGCTGGTTGGCGTGCGGCCGCGTGTGCACGCTACTGGAGCAGCTTCAGCACTTCCTGCTGCACGCTGTTCGCCTGGGCCAGTGCGCTGATACCCGTCTGGCTCAGTACCTGGAATTTGGCAAGGTTGCTTGCGGCAGTCCCGTAGTTGGTCGACGTGATGTTGCTCTGCGCCGAGGTGAGGTTGACCGTTTCCGAGCTCGCCACGTTCGAGGCCGCGGTCAGCTGGTTGATGTTGGCGCCGATCACGCCGCGCTGAAAAGCCACGTCGCCAATCGCGGTGGTGACGCTGGTCAGCACCGTTTGCGCCGTCGTGGCGTTCAGGGCGGAGACATCGACAGCAGCACCGGAGGAGAAGTTGACGCCCGCCGAAGCTGTGGTGGTCGGCGGTGTGGTGTCGGTGACGGTCGACCCGGTGAGCACGATGGTGTTGGTCGCGCCCGTCGCGCCGGTCAGCACCAGCTTGTTGCCGGTGCCGACGCTTGCCGTGACGGCGAGGCCGCCGGCGGTGAACTGCGTGTTCAGCTGCGATACCGCCGACGCAAGCGTGCTGCCGGAGGTGATGTTGTAGGCGGTTGCGCCGCCGCCGGCGTAGTTGAGCAGCAGCGAGCCGCCGACCGTATCGGTCGCCGAGCCAAGTGCGGCGAAGGTCGCGACCGCTGCCGCACTTGCGGATGGCGTGCTCGCCGTTGGCACCGCGAGCGTCGTCGTGGTGGTGGTGCCGGGTGCGGTGATGCCGACACTGACTGCGCTCAGCAGCCCGACCGTACCGCTGAGCGTGGTTGCGCCCGAGGTGGTACCGTCCGAGACGAAGACGGAGCGCGCGGCATTCGAGAAGACCGTATTGCCATTGAAGTTGGTGCTCGAACCGATGTTGCTGATCTCGGTCAGGATATTCTGATACTCCTGGTTGGCCGAGCTCACCTGGTTCGAGTTGAGGGTTCCGTTGGCCGCTTCGGTCGCCAGCGTGACCGCGCGGGTGAGCAGGTTAGTCACCTGCGAGAGTGCGCCGTCGGCGGTCTGCAGCAGACCGATGCCGTCGCTTGCATTCTGCGAAGACTGGGTCAGCGCCGCGATGTTCGCCTGCAGGCCGTTCGCCACCGCGAGACCCGCGGCGTCATCGGCGCCCGAGTTGATGCGCGACCCGGAGGAGAGCTGCTGCAGGGTCGTCTGCAGGCTGGCCTGGGTCTGGTTGAGGTTGTTCTGGGCATAAATTGCAGCAATGTTGTTAAGCACTCCCAAGGACATTTTTTGCGCTCCTGGACTACCGGTTTGAGTTGCCAACGTCGCCTGTCCTGGGTGCCGGCCGGGCCCCCTGCCGAGAAAGCGGAAGGGCTGGAAGCATGGGGGAAGGCGCTGCGTTCTTCCCCTCCATCGGCGTGGGCGGAGGTTACTTGAGAGGGTGGGATTTACGCCCCTCCCCTCTCCTCTAACGAACCGCCGTCCTCCGCCGATGAACACCCCACTGGAGCACCGTCCTTCCCCATGATCGACCTGACCCGACTGAACGGCCACCGCCTGCTGGTGAACTGCGACCTGATCAAGTTCGCCGAAGCGACGCCCGACACCACCCTCACGCTGATCACCGGTGAAAAGCTGATCGTGCGCGAGAGCACGGACCATCTGCTGGAGCTGGTGGCCGCGTGGCGCGGACGGGTGCTGAGCCTGAGCGCACAGAGCGCCGCGCAGGCGCTGAACGCCAAGGTGAGCCATGACGCCGCGATCGACTCAGCTGTTGACGGGACGCCATGAGGTACGGGCGGGACAACAGTTCTAACAGGACCGGCCGGACGGGCGTCAACCTGCGGAGGATTTAGCTTTTATGGATATTGCCAGCATCGGCGGGATCATCCTGGCACTCGCGGGCATCCTGGTCGGCATGATGATCGAGGGCGGCAGCATCATGGAGATCGTCAAGCCGACGGCCGCCATGATCGTCTGCGGCGGGACGGCGGGCGCCTGCATGCTGCAGTTTCCGATGAGCATCTTCGTAGCGGCGTGCAAGGACATCGTGAAGGTCTTCCTGCACAAGGGCCACGACGGCGAGGCGATCCTGCAGCAGATCGTCGCGCTCGCGAACATTGCCCGCAAGTCGGGCATCGTCTCGCTCGATGGCGAGTTGAAGAACATCGCAGACCCGTTCCTGCGCCAGGCGCTGACGCTTGCAGTCGACGGCACCGAATCCTCCGAGGTGCGCAAGATCATGCAGCTTGAGCTCGACAACAAGTCGGAGATCGAGGAGAAGATCCCGGCGGTCTTTGAGGCCGCCGGGGGCTATTCGCCGACCGTCGGCATTATCGGCGCGGTGCTGGGGCTGATCCAGGTGATGAAGAACCTGTCGGATATCGACGAGGTGGGACGCGGCATCGCGACTGCCTTCGTGGCGACGATCTACGGGGTTGCGGTGGCGAACCTGATCTGCCTGCCGGCGGCAGGCAAGCTGAAGTTCCGGCATCGCGAAGAGGTGATGATCAAGGAGATGATGCTCGAGGGCGTGCTCTCGATCCTTGAAGGGATGAATCCCCGCATGATCGAGACAAAGCTACGGACTTTCCTGTTCGATTCGAAGGAGCCTGCGGCTGCGGCCGGCGGCGGCGAGGCGGCCTCATGAGCAAGAAGAAGCATCCCGAGCATGTGAATCACGAGCGCTGGCTGGTCTCCTATGCGGACTTTATTACGCTGCTCTTCGCGTTTTTCGTGGTGTTGTTCGCCTCGGGCCAGAACGACAAGCGCAAGACGGTGAAGCTGGCGCAGGCGATGCAGAGCGCGTTTCAGTACAACGGCATCTTCGACCCGCACTCGAAGACGCCGCCGATCTCGGACGATCCGACCACCTCTTCGGTCTCGAATCCTTCACCGATTGCGCTCCCGATGCCTTCGGCGGCCGAGCTTGAGAAGGCGGCCGAGGAGAAGACGCGGGCCAAGATCGAGACGGTGATCGAGGGCAAGGTCGCGGCGAAGGAGATCAGCGCTTCGGCAGTGACGCTGCGGGCTTCAACCGAGGGGCTGGTGATCTCGTTGCGGGAGGCGGGATTCTTCGATTCGGGGTCAGCGGAGATCCGTCCGCAGGCGCTTGGCGTGCTGAGGTCGATAGCGGCGACGCTCCCGGAGTCGGCGATGCGGGTGGAGGGGCATACGGATGATGTGCCGATCCATACGGCTCAGTTTGCCACCAACTGGGAGCTTTCGGGGGCGCGTGCAGCGGACGTGACGCGCCTGCTCATTGCGCAGCATGCAGTGAAGCCGAATGCTGTTTCGGCGTCGGGGTATGCGGAGTTTCAGCCGGTAGCGAGTAATGCGACGGAGGCAGGGCGGCAGCAGAACCGGCGGGTAGACATCATCCTGCTGAAGGCGGCGCCGGCGGCGCATGCGACCGAAGCCGACACGGCCGGTAAGGCGGGTCCCGTTCCGGCACCGGCAGCGAAATAATCCGGGGATTGCCTGACGTGGGCTCTCTGTGAGTAGGGCGGTGCCAACCGGTTTTGAGTGTAGCGGGAAGCGGAGTGGGGTACCCCCCTCCCCCGGTCATGTTGTTCAAGATCTTCAAAACATGACACTTAAGCTCTGATGACAAAGTAGTAAACATTGACGCTGAGGGACTGTTGCATCACTTTTGATCGTGGTCCCGGAGGGCCGTTGTCAAGTTTTGGGGTGCAGCGTTTTCCTTCAGCTGGGCTGCGGGTCCTGGAGGGGTGTTTTTCGATCAGCTCATAGTTGTTAGCTGGTAGCTGATAGTTTTTTGGTCCTTGCACAGGCTTCGGGGGATGGGGGTTTGAAGGATCAGTTGATAGTCGATAGTTGGTAGTTGATAGGTTTGCGATGCTTGTGCAGGCTTTTGGGGATGGGTTTTGAATGATCAGTTGATAGTTGGTAGTTGATAGTTTTGCGATGCTTGTGCAGGCTTTTGGGGATGGGTTTTGAAGGATCAGCTGATAGTCGATAGTCATTAGCTGATAGTTTTTTGAGTGCTCTGGCTTCAGGGCTGATGCGGGGTGCATGGTGGCTGCGGGTTGGGTGAACGTGAAAAGACGGCCCGGATGGGCCGTCTTTCGGTGATGCGTCACGTGGTGCGGGAGAACTAGAGGGGCTGAATGTCGGCAGCCTGCCAGCCCTTGGGTCCCTTGACTACGTTGAACTGAACTGCCTGACCTTCTTGAAGGCTCTTGAAGCCGCTCGAGCTGATCGCGGAGTAGTGGGCGAAGACATCCTCGCCATTCTGACGGCTGATGAAACCAAACCCCTTAGCATCGTTAAACCACTTCACTGTTCCCTGTTCCATGTATTCCTCAATTCCAAACTATAGATTGCCGTGCGGATCAACTTGGGGTTTCATTCACTAGCCGTTGCAGAAGCCTGTTTGATTCCAGACAGATGGTTAAAGTTAGCACGTACTGAGCGAGATGTTACGAAATAATGTGACTAATCTCGAGAATGGTCCAAAATGGCTCTCGCCGCGGCTTCTGGCGGCTCTAAGAATGGGGCTGGCGGACGGTGTGGCCGCTGCCGACGCTGAGGACTTCGAGTTCGACCGGGCGCATGCTGTTGTGGGGGAGGCCGATGCAGCGGGCGGCGGCGGGGGTGAGATCCAGGATGCGGCCGTTCTGGTTGGGGCCGCGATCGTTGACGCGGACGGTGACACTCTTGTGCGACTTCGGGTTGGTGACGCGGATCATGGTGCCGTAGGGCAGGGTCTTGTGGGCGGTCGTGAGCAGGGCCGGGTTATAAACCTGTCCGCTCGAGGTGCGGTGGCCGTTGAGACGGGAGCTGTAAACGGCGGCGAGGCCGGTCTCTTTTTCGCCCTTGTCGACGGCGTGGGCGAGGGGGGTGAAGGCGGCGGCGAGGCTGAGCAGGCACACGAGGATGCGAAGACGTTTCATGGGAATTCCTCCGGGTCGGTTGGGAGCAGAGGGAGAAGTATGCCACGGAACGTGCTGGAGCCGCCGTCAATTCTTTGAAAATACAAGGGCCGAGTGCGCCTGTATCGCGGGCAGCGCACCTTTCGCGGGACGAAGGTCGTCATCGTTCCGGGGGAGGAACCCACGTCCCAGGGTCGAGACGGGGTGGCACCCGGCACCCGGCTTTGCCCAGTGGGCTGAAGCCCCGGTTGGGGTCGTCCGGTGTGTCACGGCTGAAGCCTTGACCTACCTTGAAGCGTTCCAAGCCTCGATGGATTTGTTGGCCTTGCCAGCGGATGCATGACGGTAAGCAGCTACCTGGCGGGTTCGTAGTGGCGGACCCAGTCGACTTCGACCTGGGCCTCGCTGGGGGTGGAGGCGTCGGTTTTGCCGGGGAAGCCTCCGCTGCCGATGGCGAAGTTGAGCAGGACGAAGAAGGGGTGATCGAAGGCCCAGGTGGCGCCGGGGGGCAGGTCTTTGGGGGTGAGGACAAGGAACGGCTTCTTGGGATCATCGCGGTAGAACTCGATGCGGCCGGGCGACCAGGTTTCGCCGTAGACGTGGAATTTGTTGTCGTCGGTGCGGCCGTTTTGGGGGAAGGTGAAGTCTTTGCCGAGGGCCTTGCCGGCGGAGTAGCCGGGGCCGTGAATGTGGGCGGAGGTGGTGGTGGGGCCGTAGCTCTGGACCCATTCCATAATGTCCTGCTCGCCCGAGGCGGGCCAGGGGCTGGTGGCGATGTCGGCACCGAGCATCCAGAAGGCGGGCCAGAGGCCGGCGCCGACGGGGAGCTTCATGCGGGCCTCGGTGCGGCCGTACAGGAGGCTTTGCTTTCCTTCGGATTTGAGGCGGCCGGAGGTCCAGGTTCCGTCCTTGAGGGTGGCGCGGATGATGAGTTTGCCGTGACCGTCGAGGAAGATGTTGGAGTGGTCGGGGTCGCAGGGGGCGGCGGCGGCGAAAGGCTTGCAGTAGAACTGCAGTTCGCCGTTGCCGTAGCCGCCGGCGCCGGTGTCGTAGGTCCAGTTGGCGGGGTTGGGTGCGGTGTTGCGGGCGCCTTTGAACTCGTCCGACCAGGTGAGCTTCATCTTCTGGGCGTGGGTTGCGAGGGGGGCGAGGGTGATGACGGTCGCGGCGAGGAGACGGCGGGCGGCGCAGGATGGGGTCATGGGTGCCTCGGAGTGATTGGATGCGGGGCGGTGGGTCCTGCGGGTTTGAGCAGGAGCGTTTTATGAAACATTGAGATCTTGTGGCGGCTCGCTGCGAGCTGAGGGATACGTGATCCGGGGGCGGATATTTCATGATCAGCCGAGAGTTGCCAGTGGTTCCTGATCGTTCTTCGTGGCTGGGCGGAGGGCCGGGTGCTCGCCAGCGCCGTTAGAATGAAGGGGCATGGCACGAGGCAACGAAGCTTCCGGGTTGGAACGCGCGCAGCGGATTCATGGCGACGGCGAGATGGCGCGGCGCATCCGGGAGAAGGACTGGAGTGCGACGGCGCTGGGTCCGTTGGGGGCCTGGTCGGACTCGCTGGTGGCGACGCTGAACCTGATCCTGGCGTCATCGGAGACGTTTGCGGTGTACTGGGGTGCGGAGCAGATCCTGCTGTACAACGACGAGTACCGCAAGCTGCTGGATGTGAAGCATCCGGCGGCGCTCGGGAGGTCGGGTCCGGAGGTGTGGGCCGAGGCCTGGACGCTGATCGGGCCGCAGATTCAAGCAGCGTTTGAGCGGGGCGAGACGACGAGTGTTGCGGAGGCGCTGATTCCGATCCTGGTGGGCGACCGGCTGCAGGATGGGTGGTTTTCTTACAGCTTTCATCCGGTCTACGAGGATGGGCGGATTGTGGCGGTGGGCAATCCGGGGCGAGATATCACGGCTTCGGTGCAGGCGCGGATGGCGTTGAGCGCGAGCGAGGCGAGGCTGGGCCAGTTGCTGGATGCGACGACGGATGCGGTTGTCGGCGTGGGGCGGGACTGGCGGATCACGTATATGAATCCTGCGGCGGAGCGGGTGTATGGGCAGGGGCGCGGGCTGGTGGGGTGCGCGCTCTGGGAGGAGTTTCCGGGCGCGGCGTACGAGGGCTCGCCCTACGTGGAGCACTACGAGCGGGCGATGCATGAGGGGATTGCGGGGTCGTTCGAGGCGTCTTATGGGGAGCCGTTGAACATCTGGATTCATCTGGAGGTCTATCCGACGGCGGATGGGATCGTGGTGTTTTCGCAGGATGTGACGCAGAAGCGACTGGCGCAGGCGGCGTTGATCCAGAACGAGAAGCTGGCGGCGGTGGGGCGGCTGGCGTCGAGTATTGCGCATGAGATCAACAACCCGCTGGAGGCGGTGACGAACCTGCTGTACCTGGCGAGGACGAGCGATGACGTTGCCGAGATGCGGACGTACCTGATGACGGCGGACCTGGAGTTGCGGCGGACTTCGGCGATCGCGAGCCAGACGCTGCGGTTTCATCGGCAGGCGACGCGGCGGATTGCGGTGACGTGCGACGACCTGATTGGGAGCGTGCTGGGGATTCACCAGACGCGGCTGATGAATGCGCGGGTGCGGGTGGAGAAGCGCAAGCGGGCGATGACGCCGGTGCTGTGCTTCGACGGGGAGATCCGGCAGGTTTTGAGCAACCTGGTGAGCAACGCGATCGACGCGATGGGCGGGACGGGCGGGCGACTGGTGATGCGGAGCCGCGAGGGGCATGACTGGGGGACGGGGCGGTCGGGGCTGGTGATCACGGTGGCGGATACCGGGCCGGGGATGGCGAAGGCGGTGCTGGGCAAGCTGTTCAGCGCGTTCTTTACGACGAAGGGGATCGGCGGGACGGGGCTCGGGTTGTGGATCAGCCAGGAGATCGTGGAGCGGCACCGGGGCCGGATCCGGCTGCGGAGCAGCCAGATGCCGGGGCACACGGGGACGGTGTTTACGGTGTTTCTGCCGTTTGAGGCGGCTGGATCGGGGTGAGGGTCAGCGGTCGACCATCTTCTTGATGTGCTCGGGATAGCGGTCGCCCTGGAGCTCGATTTTGGCGGCGGCTTCGTCGATCTCCCTGAGGTCTTCGGGGGAGAGTTTGAGGTTGAGCGAGCCCAGGTTTTCGTCGAGACGATGGAGCTTGGTGGTGCCGGGGATGGGGACGATCCAGGGCTTCTGGGCGAGCAGCCAGGCGAGGGCGATCTGGGCGGGGGTGGCCTGCTTGTTCTGGCCGATGCGGGTGAGCAGATCGACGATCGCCTGGTTGGCGTTGAGGGCTTCGGGGGTGAAGCGCGGGAGCTGTTTGCGGAAGTCGGTGCTCTCGAGCTCTGTGCTGGCGGTGATGGTGCCGGTGAGGTAGCCCTTGCCGAGGGGGCTGAAGGGGACGAAGCCGATGCCGAGTTCATCGAGGGTGGGGAGGATCTCCTGCTCGGGCTCGCGCCACCAGAGGGAGTACTCGCTTTGGAGGGCGGTGACGGGCTGGATGGCGTGGGCTCGGCGGATGGTCTGGACGCCGGCTTCGGAGAGGCCGAAGTGCTTGACCTTGCCTTCGGTGATGAGCTGCTGGACGGTGCCGGCGACGTCTTCGATGGGAACTTCGGGGTCGACGCGGTGCTGGTAGAGGAGGTCGATGTGGTCGGTTCTGAGGCGGGTGAGCGAGGCGTCGACGACTTCGCGGATATGCTCGGGGCGGCTATCGAGCCCGATGAAGCCGGGCTCGCCGCCGGGCTTGAGCTTGAAGCCGAACTTGGTGGCGATGACGACGTCTTTGCGCATGGGTTTGAAGGCTTCCCCGAGGAGCTCTTCATTGGTGAACGGGCCGTAGACCTCGGCGGTGTCGAAGAAGGTGACGCCGCGTTCGACGGCGGCACGGAGGAGGGCGATCATCTCGTTCTTGTCTCCGGGTTTGCCGAAGCCAGAGCTCATGCCCATGGCGCCGAAGCCGAGGGCGAAGACTTCGAGGTTGCTGTTGCCGAGGGTACGTTTCTGCATGGGGATTCTCCTGGTTGGGTGCGGGATTCGGGTTAGGCGACGGCGGCGATGCGGCGGGATTCGCGCCAGTTTTTGGGGGCCATGCCCTCCCAGGTGCGGAAGGCGCGGGCAAAGGAACTGGTGTCTTCGTAGCCGAGCAGGTAGGCGGCCTCGGTGAGTTCGAGGACGGAGTTCGAGAGGTAGTAGCGGGCCATCTGGTGGCGGGCTTCGTCGAGGATGCGCAGGAAGCTGGAGCCGGCCTCCTGCAGGCGGCGCTGCAGGGTGCGTGAGCTCATGTGCAGGTCGCGGGCGATGTCTTCGACGTTGGGACGTCGACCGGTGAGGCGCTGGTGGATGGCGCCGCGGACGAGTTCGAGAAAGCTCTGTTCGTCGCCGGCGTACTGCGAGAGCTCCTGATCGAGCTGCGGGGCGAGCATGTCAAGCAGCTCGGCGTTGCGGGTGACGAAGGGCAGCGCTGCGGCCTGGGCGTCGAAGACGATGGCGTTGCGCGGAGCTCCGCAGAGGACGGGGCAGTTGAAGTGGCGTTCGAGGCTCTGGAGGTCGGGGCGAGTCTTGAGCAGTTCGATGCGGACGGGGTAGACGGGGGCCCCGGTGCCGTGGCGCGCGATGGTGAGGATCCAGGCGAAGCAGTAGTCGACGAGGGCCTGGGGCTCGGCATCGAGGGCGAGGAGCCAGCGGAACTGGATGGCCCATTGCTTCCCTGCCGAGTCCTCCGGGCCTTCGAACCGGTGAACGATCTCCTCGGGCGCGCAGAGTTTTTTGTAGCGCGCCATGTGCTCGACCGCGGCGCCGAAGCTGTCGGTGGCGAGGGCGGCGATGCCCATGGGGTGGAAGCGCTCTTTGCGGCTTTCGGTGGCGAGGATGAGGCCGATGGCGGGGTCTTCGGCTACCTCCACGATGGCCTGCCAGAGGGCGAAGAACTGCGTGGTGTTGAGCAGGATGCGGGTCTGCGCGAAGAGGTCGTGCGGGAGTCCGGCCCTGCGCAGGACTGCAGGGACGCGGACTCCCGCCTCTTCGAGACGGACGTGCAGAATGCCGGGAACGCGAAAGTGCCGGACCATGGTTTGACCTTTTTACGACGCCTTGAGGGTTGCCATGTCGATCGAGAAGCGGTACTTGACGTCGGACTTGAGCAGGCGGTCGTAGGCTTCGTTGATCTGGTGGACGGCGATTACTTCGACGTCCGAGGTGATGTTGTGTTTGCCGCAGAAGTCGAGCATTTCCTGGGTTTCGGCGCCGCCGCCGATGAGCGAGCCGGAGACGCTTTTGCGGCCGAAGATGAGGCCGAAGGAGCCGAGGGCGAGCGGCTTTTCCGGTGCCCCGACGAGGACGAGGTTGCCGTCGCGGCGGAGCAGGTGGACGTACTGGTTGATGTCGTGGTCGGCGGAGACGGTATCGAGGATGAAGTCGAAGGTGCCGACGTGCTTCTGCATTTCGGCGGGATCGGTGGAGAGGATCACTTCGTCGGCACCGAGGCGCAGGGCGTCTTCGACCTTGCTCTGCGAGGTGGTGAAGACAACGGTGTGCGCGCCGAGCGCGTGGGCGAATTTGACGCCCATGTGGCCGAGGCCGCCGAGACCGACGACGCCGACTTTCTGGCCAGCTTTCACGCCCCAGTGGCGCATGGGCGACCAGGTGGTGATGCCGGCGCAGAGCAGAGGCGCGGTGCCGGCGAGGTCGAGGCCGGCAGGGATGCTGAGGACGAAGTGCTGGTCGACGACGATGCTTTCGGAGTAGCCGCCGTAGGTGACGCCGCCGGAATGTTTGTCTGGCGAGCCGTAGGTCAGGACCATGCCGGGGCAGAACTGTTCGAGGCCTTCCTTGCAGGAGGGGCAGGTGCCATCCGAGCCGACGAGGCAGCCTACGCCGACGAGGTCACCGGCCTTGAACCGGGTGACGGAGGCGCCGACGCTGGTGACCTTGCCGACGATCTCGTGGCCGGGGACGCAGGGGTAGACGGCCTGCATGGTGTCGCTCCACTCGTTGCGCGCATAGTGGAGGTCGGAGTGGCAGATGCCGCAGAAGAGGATTTCGATCTGGACGTCATTTTCGGTGGGGTCGCGCCGCTCGATGACGGTGGCGGCGAGGGGTGAGGAGGCACTGGCGGCGGAGTAGGCTTTCGCGTTGGGCATGGTTTTACTTTAGGCTCGGGGCGGATCATCTGCCCAGCAGAGTGCGCCAAAGACGCGGCAGAACGCGCCAAACGCTTGGGGTCTGGTGGCGGTCTTGATCTCAGCTGACGGCATTTCGCTCACAGCTGCGAGTCTATGGGGTGCGCGGGGCAATTTCGACGGTGTGCCGGCTGACCATGATGTTGGTCATGCGCGGCACGATGAAGGCGTACAGGGCGACGACGACGTAGCTGAGCGCGGGCAGCAGGTAGCCGAGAGCGAGGCTGCCGGTAAGGCGTGTGATGAGGCCCATGGCCGGCGGGAAGATGGCTCCGCCGATGATGGCCATGACGAGCAGGCTGCCGGCGAGCTTCGAGTCTTCGCCAAGACCTTTGAGGCCGAGCGCAAAGATGGTGGGATACATGACGGACATGAAGAGGCTGGTGATGGCGATGGCAACGGCCCCGGCGGTGCCGGTATGCACGATGCCCAGGGCGAGCAGGTCGAGGTTGACGACGGCGTAGAAGCCGATCATGCGGGCGGGGCTGATGAAGCGCATGAGCGGGGTGGAGATGATGCGGCCGGCGGCGAAGGCGACGAGTGTGGCGGTGAGGAAGTAGCCGGCGCCGCGCTCGGTGACGCTGGTGTATGCGCGGAGGTAGGGGATGAGGGTGCTCCAGGTGGCGACCTGCGCGCCGACGTAGAAGAACTGGGCGACGACGGCGAAGACGAGCTGCGGATTGCGGAAGAGGCGGCGGTAGGCTCCGGCCTGCGAGCCCTGTGCTGGGCCGGAGGCGCTGCCGGAGTCGAGACTTGCGGGAAAGTGCGCGCGGCCGATGAGCGCGGCGAGCAGGAGCACGGCGCAGCCGAGGCCGACGTAGGTAGGGACGACGCGGAGGATCTCGGTATGGAGGTAGGCGGCGTAGGTGCCGGCGAGCTTCATGCTGCTGACTTCGGCGGCGTTCTTCTCGACTCCGGAGAAGATGAAGAAGGTGCCGATGAGCACGCCGGCGATGGTGCCGGGCGGGTTGAGGGCCTGGGCGAAGTTGAGCCGCTGCTCAAGCGTATGGGGGCTGCCGAACTGCGCGACGAGCGGGTTGGCAGAGGTTTCGAGGATGGAGGAGCCGCAGCCGACGATGAAGAGCGCAAGTAGGAACGGGGTGTAGAGGCCGATGACCGCGGCGGGCCAGAACGCGAGGGTGCCGATGCCAAAGGTGACAAGGCCGGTGACGAGGCCGGCCTTATAGCCGAAGCGGCGGATGAGCAGCGCGGCAGGCGTGGCCATGACGGCATAGGCGAGGAAGACGGCGGTCTGGACGAGCTGCGCCTGGATGAGCGAGAGCTCGAAGGTCTTGCGGAACTGCTGCACGAGGATGTCGGTGAGGTTGTTGGACATGCCCCAGACGAAGAAGATCGCCGTGACGAGCAGGAAGGCAGGCATGTGGCCGCGCGGGAAGATGGAGGCGTCGCTGTACTCGGCGGGGGCGGGGCGGTTCTGGGTGGGCGGGCCGGCAAGATGCATCGAGAGATCTCCGGCAGCTACGTTAGCAGCTATGCGGCGCCGCTGGCCCGGGCGGGAATCGCCTTGCGGCTGGTGGAGTCGCGCGTGGAGCGCAGGTAGCCGGAGTGACGCTGGAGCACGACGGCGGCGGCGCCGCGGAGCCGCGCGAGTTCACCCTCGGTGGTGATCTCGAGGCGCGGGGGTGAGCCGGCGAGGATGCCGGCGGCGAGTTCGCGTTCGACGATGGGGCCAAAGCGCTCCCAGCAGGTGGTAAGCGCGCCGGTGATGAGGATGAGCTCGGGCGAGACGGCGGCGGTGACGAGGCGCAGGCCGCGTCCGAGCTGGAGCGCCTGGCGCCCGACGGCGGCGATGGCGGAGGCGTCGCCTTCGTCAGCGAGTTGGAGAAGGTGCTGAATGGTGACGGCTTTGGCTGCGGGGGCAAGTTCGGCATAGAAGCGGAGGGCGGCGTCGGAAGAGGCCATCGTCTCCCAGCAGCCGCGCTGGCCGCATCCGCAGAGCGGGCCGGCGGGGTCGACGACGATGTGGCCGAACTCGCCGGCGAGGCCGTTGAGGCCGGAGAGGATGTTGCCGTTGGCGAGGATGGCGGTGCCGAGGCCTTCTGAGAGGGAGATGAGGACGGCGTTGCGGATGCCGTCCATGCGGCCGAACCAAAGCTCGGACAGGAGGCAGGCGGTGGCGTCATTTTCGAGTTCGACCTGGAGCTTGAGGCGATCCTGGATGGCGGCCTTGAGGTCGAAGTCCGACCACTTGAGGTTGGGCGCGAGGATGAGGCGATTGGTGACCGGGTGAACGCGGCCGGGGACGCTGATGCCGATGCCTTCGAAGGTCTTGCCGGGGTGGCGCGCGCGCAGGGCGATCATGGCGTCGACGATGGCGGCGAGGGAGCGTTCGGGGTCGGCGGAGATGCGAACCTCTTCGTGGGCGAGGAAGCGGCCGTTGAGGTCGATGACGGCGAGGATGGTCTTGCGCGGGCGGAGGTCGGCGACGATCATCAGCAGGCTGTCGTTGAGCGCGAGCATGGTGGGGCGGCGGCCGCGCGGACGTTTGGCGAGCGCGCCCTCGACGATCCAGCGCTCTTTGAGGAGCTGCTCGACGATGTTCGAGACGGTGCTGGGCTGAAGGCCGGAGGCGCGCGAGAGGTCGGCGCGCGAGATGGGCTGCTGCGAGCGGACGATCTCGAGCACGATGTCGCGGTTGATGTCGCGTGCGATCTCGCTTGAGGCGAGCTGCACGTAGGCGAGATCAACGCGTTTGGCGGCGCGGCCGGATTCGGGGTTTTTCTTTTTAGCCGGCATTATCTCCCCGGGATGGGGTCTCCTGTGGCGTATCGATGCGGGCGAAGTGGGGCGATGCCATGCGCACGCATCGTGGGTGTGACGTATCGCAGCCACGTGGGTTCTCACGGAGCGACGGGCATCGCAATGGACCAGGCTGACGCATGTTGAAGATCAGTATAGACAGCGGGAGCGGCATCAACCGACGGCTTCCCTGTGATTTCGTGCGGGCGGTGCTCTTGAGGGATGATGTGCCTTAGGACGGAATCGGGGGAGAATGCCCAGCGCAAACGATTGACAAGGCTCCGCTGGCGCTCATATAGTTCGGGTCGCGAGTAAAATCGTTCAGAGGCTGGCGAGGCGCCGCCCAGCCCCTTCTTCGGGACGTGCACGTTCGGCGCCTGGGGGTTCCCTTTCATCACGGAAGCCGGCCGAAGTGGTAAAAGGGCGAGACAGCGCTTTATTCGACAAACGATTGCATAGGGAGAGTCTTCAGTGAAACAGTCTGTGTTCAGCGGTTTTCCAGTTGTGCGTTATGAGGGGCCTGAGAGCGACTCGGCGCTGGCTTACCGGTACTACGACGCCGACAAGGTTGTGCTCGGCAAAAAGCTGAGCGAGCATCTTCGCTTTGCCACGGCGTACTGGCACAGCCTTGCGATGAACGGCAGCGATCCGTTTGGGTCGGCGACGATCCATCGCCCGTGGATGGATACGAGCGATGCGATGCAGGGAGCGCGCGACAAGGCGGATGCGGCGTTCGACCTGTTCCGGGTGCTGGACCTTCCGTTCTATTGCTTCCACGATCGCGATATTGCCCCGGAGGGCGACTCGCTGAATGCATCGCTGAAGAACTTTCATGAGATTGCGGACTATCTTGCGAAGAAAATGGAGACGGCAAAGACCAAGCTGTTGTGGGGAACGGCGAACCTGTTCAGCCATCCTCGCTTCATGGCGGGAGCTGCGACCAATCCTGACCCCGATGTGTTCGCGTACTGCGCGACGACGATCAAGCACTGCATGGACGTCACCATGGCGCTGGGCGGCGACAACTACGTGCTGTGGGGCGGCCGCGAGGGCTACGACACGCTGCTGAACACGAAGATGGGCCATGAATTGGAGCAGATGGGCCGGATGCTTTCGCTGGTCGTCGACTACAAGCACAAGATCGGTTACAAGGGGCAGATTCTAGTTGAGCCAAAGCCGAAGGAACCGACGACGCACCAGTATGACTTTGACACGGCAACGGTGTATGGGTTCCTGAAGCGGTTCGGACTCGAGAAGGAAGTAAAGGTCAATCTCGAAGCCAACCACGCGCTGCTTGCGGGGCATACGTTCGAGCATGAGATTGCGACGGCTGTGGATCTGAACATCCTGGGCTCGCTCGACATCAACCGCGGCGACCCGCTGCTGGGTTGGGATACGGATCAGTTTCCGCTCGACCTGCATTCGATGACGATGTCGATGTATCACGTGATCGCCGGTGGCGGCCTGGGACTTGGTGGCATGAATTTCGATGCGAAGGTGCGGCGGCAGTCGTTCGACGCGGAAGATATGCTGCACGCGCATGTGGGCGGCGTCGATCTGTGCGCGCGGGCGTTCCTGATCGCGGCGAAGATCCACGAAGACGGCAAGCTCGCGGAGCAGGTGAATGCCCGGTATGCGGGCTGGGAGACGCCGGAGAATGCCGCAATGTTGCAGGGCGGCGTTCCGCTTGAGGCAATCGCAGCGAAGACAGAAGCGGCCAACCTGAATCCGCAGCCGCGGTCGGGCCGGCAGGAGCAGTTCGAGAACCTGATCAGCCGCTATTTGTAACCGGTGAGGACAGCGTGAACCGATCCGGTTACAAGTGGCGCTGTTCCCGTGTGTTGTTGTATGGCGGGCTCGTACTGAGTGGGCGGCAAGGACTGACTCAAACAAAAACCGCACCTGTCCGGAACAATCGGACGGTGCGGTTTTCTGCGCCGGCACGGGCTTTCGAGGAGGCCATGCCGACCGGTAATGGACGGCTCGGCGCAACGATGTACGGCGGAGTCGACGATGAACGGATCGATCTGAACGAGAGCTCGATGTGGTCCGGCTCTCGCCATGACTCGGACCGTCCGGACGCTGCGAAGAGTCTGCCGGAGATTCGCAGGCTGCTGCTTGCGGGCGACAATGTGGGCGCTGAAGCGCTGGTGAACAAGTCGTTTACCTCGGTGGATCGCGGGAGCGCCGACCCACGCTACGGCTGCTACCAGGAGTTGGGACAGCTGCTGCTGCACTTCCCTGCTCTTGCGGAACAGGCGACATCCGGGTATCAACGGTCGCTCGATCTCGATGGCGCGGTGGCGCGGACAACGTTCGCGATCGACGGCGTTCCCTACACGCGTGAGGTGTTTACGAGTGCGCCGGACCAGGTGATTGTTGTGCGGCTGACGGCCGGCAAGCCGCATGCGTTGACGTTCGACGTAGGCCTGACTCGCGCTGAGCGCTTCACGACGTCAGTGGTTGCGGGTGACATCCTGCGCATGACGGGCGAGCTTGACTCCGGTGCTCCAAAGGTCCTGGGGGTTGCTTACGCGGCGGAGGTCAAAGTCGTCGCAACCGGCGGGAACGTGAGCAGACACGGTGCTGGCGGCCTTCATGTTGAGAGCGCTACGGCCGTTACGCTGCTGGTGAGTGCGGCAACCAACTACAGGGGTTTCGCCGGCCGCGAGACGAGCGATCCGCAGCGTGCGGCGGCGGACGATCTCGCGCGGGCTTCGCGCATGGGCTACGGGGTGCTGCGGGCGCGACACCAGGCGGACTATCGGCATTACTTTGAGCGGGTCTCGCTTGCGCTTGGGCCTGAGGATGCGGCGGTTGAGGCACGCCCGGCGGTTGAACGGATTAAGGCTGCGAATGCCGGTGCCGACGATCCGGGGCTGGCTGCGCTTTACTTCAACTTTGGCCGCTACCTGCTGATCTCATCATCGCGGCCGGGCGGCCTGCCAGCCAACCTGCAGGGAATCTGGGCAGAGGGGACCCGAACGCCGTGGAATGGCGACTGGCATCTTGATGTGAACCTTCAGATGAACTATTGGCCCGCTGAATCGACCGCGCTCGGCGACCTGACGGGGCCGTTGTTTGCGTTGATCGCGTCGCTCGAGGTGCCCGGTGCACGGACGGCAAAGGCATACTACGACGCGCCGGGATGGGTGGCGCATGTGATCACGAATCCATGGGGCTACACGTCGCCGGGTGAGGAGGCGTCATGGGGTTCGACAACGATCGGGTCGGCGTGGCTGTGTCAGCACATCTGGTCGCACTACCTGTACAGCGGCGACGTTGCGTTCCTGCGACGCATGTATCCGGCGTTGAAGGGCGCATCCGAGTTCTACCTGGCGATGCTGGTGAAGGAGCCGAAGCATGGCTGGCTGGTCACTGCGCCCTCGAACTCTCCCGAGAGTACGTTTTATCTTGCAGACGGACGCAAGGCGAGCGTGACCATGGGACCGGCGATCGATGAAGAAAATCTTCGCGCGCTGTTTACATCGACAGCCGAGGCTGCGGCAAGACTGAACGTCGATGCGGAGTTCCGCGCGAAGCTGGCTGAGACGACCAGGCAGCTTGCGCCGATTCAGATCGGGCCCGATGGCCGCGTGATGGAGTGGCTCGAGCCTTATCGCGAGGTTGAACCGCAGCACCGGCATGTGTCACACCTGTGGGCGCTGTATCCGGGGGATGAGATTGATCGCGACAGGACACCGAAGCTCGCCGAGGCCGCACGCAGGACGCTTGAGGTGCGCGGCGACGGGGCGACGGGCTGGTCGCTCGCATACAAGATGCTGCTATGGACGAGACTTGGCGACGGCGACCATGCGTACCGGCTGCTGCGCAACCTCTGGCAGCCGATCGACCCGGTGCACCCGGACGGCGCGGGCAGCCTGCCGAACCTGTTTGATGTGTGCCCGCCATTCCAGATCGACGGCAACTTCGGGGCGACGGCTGCGATCGCCGAGATGCTGATCGACAGCAGGCCGGGCGTGCTGCGTGTGCTGCCTGCGCTGCCGGCGGCGCTGCCCGAAGGACGTGTCGACGGCCTGCAGGCGATGGGTGGCGTGACCGCCGGCGTAACGTGGACGGCTGGTAAGGCGACGGAGATTCGGCTGACGGCGGCTCGTCCTGTCAGCATGTTGCTGCGCTACGGGGGTGCATCAAGAACGCTGAATCTGCGGGCTGGGCAACAGGTGAAGCTCGATGCTTCCCTGCTGCCCCTCAGCACGCGCTAGCGGCCGACGACCTCAACGGGGGCAGTGTCGACACCCGTCCACGAGGCAGGCCCGGTGTGGCTGAGCTTGCCTGTGCTGTTCGACCAGGCCAGGTGGGTCAGCTTGAAGTCGCCCTTTTCGTAGTTGTAGGTGTTGCCGTCATCCTGGTAGAGATCGAACGCTGCGTCAGCACCGGGATACACGCGCAGCGAGGCGACCTTCTGGTCTTCGTTGGTGCTTTCGACTGCGCTGCCCATCGGCAGGATTGACCCCGCTTTGACGAAGAGCGGGATGGTGTCGATGGGTGCGTTGACTGTGATGCGCTGGCCACCATGGAGCTTCTCGTTCGTCCAGAAGTTGTACCAGTCAGTGCCTGCGGGCAGGTAGACTTCGCGGCTGGTGCGGCCCTGTTCGGTGACCGGCGCTACGAGCAGCGAGGGTCCGAACATGTACTCGTCGCCAAGGTTGGCAACCTTGGGGTCGCTGCCGAAGTCCATGAAGAGGCCGCGCATGAAGGGCGCGCCCGTGACATTCGACATATGGCCGAGGCTGTAGATGTACGGCATCAATTGATAGCGCAGGCGCAGGTATTTGACCAGGATGGGCTCGGCCTGTTTGCCGTAAGACCAGACTTCATTCTGCGGGCGGCTGCCATGGCTGCGGAAGTTGGGCTGAAAGGCTCCGTACTCGAACCAGCGGACGTAGAGCTCGGGGTAGTCGTCGTAGTGGCCGATGTTTTCGCGCGCGTCGGAGGGGTCGAGCAATGGGGTGCGATCGGGCTTGTGCACGGCGGGCAGGTACTGCCAGCCGCCGATGTCGGTCGACCAGTAGGGCATGCCGGACGCGACGAAGTTGATGCCGGTCGAGACCTGCCGCTTCAGTGTGTCCCAGTTTCCGCTGATGTCGGACGACCAGAAGATGGCGCCGTTGTGCTGCGCGCCGAGATAGGAGTCGCGCGAGAGGATGAGCGCGCGCTGAGTGAGGTCCTTGCGGAAGCCGTCATAGAAGGCTTTGGTGTGAAAGTAGGGATAAACATTGAAGAATTGCGTCCCTGGCCCTACGTGGAAGTAACTCCCGTTGGGGGGCAGGTCGGGCTCGGTTTCGTCGGCCCAGAAGGCGTCGAAGCCGCGTTTGACGAAGTTTTCGTTGATCGTATTCCAATACCATTTGGCGGCATCGGGGTTGGTGGTGTCGATGTCAGACCCTGCACGATCGTAGGGCAGGCCGTTGGTGGGCGTCCCGTCTGCCAGCTTTTCGAACCAGCCATTCTTTTCAAGCATCGAGTAGAAACGGCTCGCTGGGACGAAGCGCGGCCACACGCTGATCATGGTGTGATAGTTCATCGCGTGGAGCTGTTTGTTCATGCCGACGGGGTCGGGCCACTTGGCGGGGTCCATGTCCATCTGGCCCATGACGGTGTAGTAAAACCAGTCGATGACAAGGTCGTCGATCGGGTAGTGACGGTCGCGATAGCCCTTCGCCACACCCATCAACTCGTCCTGGCTGGTGTAACGCTGTTTGCACTGGATGTAGCCGTAGGCAGACTTCGGCAGCATGGGCGTCGAGCCCGTGAGCAGGCGGTAGCCGCTGTAGATCTCGTCGTAGGTCTTGCCCGCGATGACGAAGAAGGAGACGCGCTGGCCAACATCGGAGGTCCAGCGCACCTGGTCGTTGAAGCCGAAGGCCACGGTTGTCGCCGAAGGATTATCCCAGAGAATGCCGTAGCCCTTATTCGTAACCACGAAGGGCACACATACGCTCTGGCCGGACGGTGCGTTGTAGTCATGCGCACAGCGAATGACGTGGCCACGGCGGTCAAGATTTCCTTCCTGGTTCTGGCCGAGGCCGTAGTAATGTTCGTCTTCAGGTGAGTGGAAGCTTGCGCCGACCTGGTAGAACTCGGGGTCACTGGGACGGCGGTCGTAGAGAATGTCGGCATTGCCGTCCTTGTGGTTCGGCACCGACATCTGCCAGCCCTGCATCTGGAGCAGGGGTTCGCCCTCTGGCGTCTTGATGGACACGCCAACGCCGGGTGTGGAGCCGTTGAAGAACTTGGCGATGTCGGCCGACGTTCCCGTCGGGACCCACTTCTTACCCTGTGGAGCGATCGTGACGACCATGCGTGCGGACTGCAGCACGTCGCCCTTTTCTCCACCTGCCACGCTCCAGCCTGCAGGCAAGGGTGCGGCAGTGATGCCGTAGCCGGGGGCGGAGAGGGCGTCCTTGCTGCTCAGAGAAATCGAGACCCGCACGATGTTCGGCGCATAGGGTTCGACGAGGACCGTTGCATTGTCGCGCGTCAACGAAAGCTGCTGGGCGAAGGCCGCGAAGGGCGCCGCAGCACAAAGAATTGCGGCAACGGCGATACGGCGCTGAAGGGGCAACGGGCCAATCATCATGGGTCTCATTTCTTTCGGCGGCAGGTGGTTCGAGAGGTCCGGCGCTCAAGGGACTGCGCTTCGAGACGGAACCCCACTCGCCGTACTGTAAACCGCGGAGAGTTGCGATGTACAGGCTGGGCCCGCCTCGCGGCACAGATTGTTTTGCGAGCCGCTCGAAATCACATTGGCACGATGCTACTGCGCCGCTCGCCTGCACGGAAAATCAATGGTCCGCTGCATGGGCGAATTCTTTGCGAACGCGAAAGAAAGCCCTACTGGTCATGCCATGCGGCCCCGTCGGGGAAGGCGTAACGCTCGAGCGATGCGGGCAGGATCTCCGCGCTATACCCAGCGTCCGCAGGAATGAGGTAGTGTCCGCGGCGTATCTGCACGGGATAGCGAAAGTGTTCATGGAGATGATCCACATATTCGATCACGCGGTCTTCGAGAGACGCGGAGACGGCGAGGAAATCGAAGATCGAGAGGTGTTGCACGTACTCGCACAAGCCGACGCCGCCCGCGTGCGGACAGACCGGCACACCGAACTTCTTCGCCATCAGAAGGATGGCAATGTTCTCGTTGATGCTGGCGACGCGGCAGCTATCGATCTGGCAAACGTCGATCGCGCCCGCCTGCAGCAACTGCTTGAACATCACGCTGTTGTGGCAGTGTTCGCCGGTTGCAATGCGTACGGGCGCGACCTCACGCCGGATGCGTGCGTGGCCCAGGATGTCGTCGGGACTCGTCGGTTCTTCCATCCACCACGGGTCAAGCTGCGCGAGTTGCCGGGTGCGCGTGATGGCCTCATCGACGCCCCACTTCTGGTTGGCATCGACCATCAGCTTATGCACGTCGCCGATCTCTTCGCGCACGATGCGGCCGCGGCGCAGGTCGTCTTCGGGTGCGCCGCCTACTTTGAGTTTGAAGTGGGTCCAGCCCTCGGCGAGCGCCTCGTGGCAGAGCCTGCGGATCTTCTCGTCACTGAAGCCGAACCATCCGACCGAGGTGGTGTACGCGGGATAGCCGGTCGCGGTGAGCGCGGCAAGCCGCTCGGCCTGCCCCTGCTTTGCTGTGCGCAGGATCCCCAGCGCCTCCTCCCGCGAGAGCGCGTCCGCGATGTAACGGAAGTCGATCGCGGCGCAGATCTGCTCTGGAGACATGTCGGCGAGCAACTTCCATACGGGCTTGGCCTCCGCCTTCGCATAGAGGTCCCAAACCGCGTTCAAGAGCGCTGCACAGGCGAGGTGGATCACCCCTTTCTCCGGCCCGAGCCAGCGAAACTGCGTGTCCCCGGTGAGTTCAAGATAGAAGCCGTTCAGGTCGCTCGTAATGGAGTCGAGCGTCCGGCCAGCCACGTGGCGGCAGAGGTAGCGCAGCGCGCTGACGACGAGATCTGTCCCGCGGCCCAGCGTGAAGGTGAGCCCGTGGCCCTCAAGACCGCCGTCGGTCTCGAGGATGCAGTAGGCGGCCGAGTAGTCGGGGTCCTTGTTGACCGCATCCGAACCGATCTGCTCGCGCGAGGTTGGGAAACGCAGGTCTACGATACGAACGTTGGTAACGGTAAGGGTCTTCAATCGCATCTCTCAAGAAAAATCAGGGCCTGCCCTGTCTCATCCGGTTGGCATGTACTGAATCGTTTGACTACACTCGAAGCGCAGCCAGTCTTTCACATTGCAAGGGCTGCCTGGAAGCGGTTCCATCCGCATGTCTCACGGGAGTTTCAGCGAATGTTCAAGTTGACCGGAAAACAGGCCGTCATCACCGGCGCCGCAAGCGGAATTGGCTATGCCATCGCAGAGCTCTTCGTGAAGCGCGGGGCAAGCGTGATCCTGCTCGATCTCGACGCAGCGAAGGCGAAGCAGGCGGCGGCCGCGCTGACGAGTGAATCCGGCCAAGCAGCCCGGGGTATCGGCTGCGATGTCTCCGATGAGGCAAGCGTTGCGGCGGCCTTCGCCGATGCGGGCGAGGAGATCGATCTGCTGGTGAACTGCGCAGGCATCGCGCACATCGGCACGTTGACGACGACCTCCGCCGACGACCTCGACCGGCTCTATCGCGTCAACGTGCGCGGCACATACCTGTGTATGCAGGCTGCGATCGAGCCCATGCTGAAGCGCAGGAGTGGCGTCATCATCAACATGGCGTCCATTGCAGCCACCGCCGCGCTGCCGGACCGCTTCGCCTATTCCATGACCAAGGGCGCCGTACTTTCGATGACGCTCTCGGTCGCGCGCGACTATCTGCATCAAGGCATCCGCTGCAATGCTATTTCGCCGGCGCGGGTACATACGCCCTTTGTCGACGGCTACCTGGCGAAGAACTACCCTGGCCGCGAGGCAGACCAGATGAAGGTGCTCGCCGCCGCTCAGCCAATAGGCCGCATGGGCACGCCGGCCGAGGTCGCCGCGCTCGCGTTGTACCTCTGCTCGGATGAAGCCTCCTTCCTCACCGGCGTCGATTACCCGATCGACGGCGGCTTCTTCAACCTGCGCTAGCCGCCCGGAGAGACATTGGACCTCGACCTCAAAGACCGCGTCATTCTTGTCACCGGCGGAGGCTCCGGGATTGGCGAAGCCATCACCCGCGCCTGTCTCGCGGAGCAGGCGCAGGTGGTCGTAGCCGGCCGCACCACCGCCCGCGTTGCGGAGCTCCAGCGGGAGCTGCAGGGCTCAGACGCGAGATGTCACTTTCTTGAAGCCGAACTGGCCGATCCGGAGGCATGCCGCAAAATCGTGGCCGAGGTCGAAGCTCGCCATGGCCGGCTTGATGGGCTCGTCAACAACGCAGGCGCCAACGACAGCATCGGCCTCGCGCATGGCGACCCGGCGCGCTTCATGCGCAGTCTCGAGCAGAACCTGCTCCACTACTACGCGATGGCACACTACAGCCTGTCGTTGCTCAAGCAGTCGCAGGGCAGCATCGTCAACGTCAGCTCGAAGGTAGCGCTCACCGGGCAGGGTGGAACCTCGGCCTACGCTGCCGCCAAGGGCGCACAGCTTGCCCTCACGCGCGAGTGGGCGGCGGAGCTGTTGCCTTTCAACATTCGCGTCAACAGCGTGCTGCCGGCGGAGGTGCAGACGCCGCTCTACCAGCAGTGGCTCGCGGGCCTCGATGCCCCCGAGGCGGCGCTTGATCAGATCAAGCGGCAGGTCCCGCTGGGCCAGCGCATGACCCTGCCAGAGGAGATCGCCGCGACGGTGGTCTTCCTGCTCTCGAACAAGCAGTCCGGCCATACCACGGGGCAGCATCTCTCGGTCGATGGCGGCTACACGCATCTCGACCGCGCGCTTACTGCGCGGTAAGTGAACCGCTTGGCACAGTCGATTCGGTGTTTTTCCAGTCGTCGAGAATCCTGTGCAGCACAGTGCTGCCGCAGAGCCAAGCCGCCTCAAGCGCAACATGCGATCCGATGTACGGCGCCGTAACAGACTCGACCGCCGTATGACCGGGGCGCGGCATCGAGTAGTTGCTCCCCGTGCGCAGCACCATCACGCGGCTCAGGTCCATCCGCTTCATCGCGCTCAGCCGTTCGATCGCGCTCACAAAGCCCGAGTCTTCCATCTCGGTCGTGGCGAAGCGCCCTTTGCCCGCGGTGAAGAGCTTCACCCAGTCGCGCGCGAACTGCGTCATGGTCGTGCCATGCCAGTAGTAATCACTGGCAAAGGTATCCCCCATCAGCACGAACGGCGGCTTCTGCGCTTCGGGGAATCCGGTGAAGCCCGCCCGAAATTCCGCGACCTTGGCGTCGTCCTCGAGCTTCAAGTCCTTTGTCTGCGCGTAAGCCCAGGCCGTCAGCCGGCTGTTCAACGTGTGCAGGTTCGTCGGCATCCAAGGCGCCATCGAGAGCTTCTCCGGGTTCGGTGCATGCGAGCCGACAGGAAACCAGCCGTACGGCCACTCGGCCGGCATGTCGGCACGATCGATCTCGCGCGAGACATCGCCAATCACGTAGCTTGCCCACGCGGCCGACCCAATCGAGGCAACCTTGGGGTCGATTCCGGCGATGCCGTTGATCAGCACGTAAGCATGCGTCAGGTCGAAGCGAGGGTCGAGCCCCAGCGCCATCATCGATGCCGTCGCGTTCACCAGCGTCGTGCCGCTCACCATGCCGAGCACCGTGTGCTCCTTGTTAGTGCGCAGCGGATGCACGCCGCCCGGGAAGGCGATCACCTCGTCCAGATGTTCGCGCTCAACCCACAGCTGAAATTCACCCGGAGTATCGCCGGTATCCTGGCCAATCTCGAACGTGGTGACGATGACCGCGCGCACCGGCCAGGGCTTCGCCTGCGCCGACGCGATCCCACAAGACACAAGCAGACAAGCCAGCAGACGCAAACGTCCCAAGCAGCACCTCTGAAATTTCGGATGCTCTTAGGGTACGACACGCGAAGCGATCCAGAGTACGCCGTGCTGCGCAATGTACCTCCACGCCTGGGGTGCGCCCGGCTCTATGCCCGCTTCATCAACTCCCGCGCGATCACCATCCGTTGAATCTCACTTGTGCCTTCCCCGATCGTGCAGAGCTTCACGTCGCGATAAAACTTCTCCGCCGGATAGTCCTTGATGAAGCCATAGCCGCCGTGAATCTGCACGCCCTCATCGCAGATGCGGCACGCGACCTCGCTCGCATAAAGCTTCGCCATGCTCGATTCGAGCGTCACATTCAACCCTTGATCCTTCATCTGCGCGGCGCGCATCGTCAACAGCCACGCGGCGTCGAGCTCCGTCGCCATGGTCGCCAGCTTGAACTGAATCGCCTGAAAGTCCGAGATCGCCTTACCGAACTGACGCCGCTGCATTGCATACTTCATCGCCGCATCGAGCGCTCCGCGGGCAATGCCGAGACTCAACGCCGCAATGGAAATCCGCCCGCCGTCGAGTACCCGCATCGCATCCTTGAAACCCGCGCCCAGCGTACCAATGAGGTGATCGTCCGGCACGAAGCAGTCTTCAAAGATGAGCTCCGCCGTGTCGCTCGCCCGCAGCCCGAGCTTGTTTTCCTTCTTGCCCGGCCGAAAGCCCTTCGTGCCTTTCTCCACCAGGAAGGCCGAGATGCCGCCATGCGTCGCCTTCTCGCGGTCCGTCAACGCCAGCACCAGCGCACAGTGGGCATATGTGCCATTGGTGATGAACGTCTTCGATCCATTCAGCAGCCAGCCGCCATCCTGTTTCACCGCCGTCGTCCGCATGCCGCCCGCGTCCGAGCCCGAGCCCGGCTCCGTCAGTCCCCACGCACCGAGCCACTCCCCCGTCGCCAGCTTCGGGATCCAACGTTTTTTCTGCTCGTCGTTCGCCGCCAGCATCAGGTGATTCGTGCAAAGCGAATTGTGCGACGCCACGATAATGCCGACGCTTCCATCGACCCGCGACAGCTCTTCAATCGCCAGCACATACTCCACATACCCCAGCCCGGCGCCGCCCAGTTCTTCCGGGAAGATGATGCCCATCAGGCCCATCGCCCCCATCTGCTTCACGACCGCAGCCGGAAACGTGCTCGCCTCATCCCACTCGGACACGTGCGGCAGCACCTCCTTCGCCGCGAACGCGCGCACCTCTTTGCGCAAAGCCTCCTGCTCCTCAGTCAAACCAAACATACGCAACTCCTCATCAGCACAACTAATAGACGCATAAGCATACGGAATATGCCAAAGAACAAGCAACCGAGCCCAAATCGCGGGCGGCAACCGCTTCGTAGAGTGCACCGCTGCGCGTCAGCCAGCACCATTCACGGGTGGCACACCGTCTGGGACGCGCGCAGCGGTTCAACCCACGCAGTGGCGCCCATCCGGCGTCACGGTGTATTTGTTTTTTTCTTCGGGAACATTCCGACGCCCACCCGGGTCTAAGGGAGAGTTGCTGCAAGGAGTTGACCTGTGCGCCTTCCGATCACGTTGCTTGTCTTTTTGCCGGTTGCCGCCTTGGCCCAGAAGGCCGTCGACCCGCTGCCCATCACGCGGGTTGCGCTTTACAAAAACGGCGTCGGTTTTTTTGAGCACACGGGTCGCGTCACCGGCGATCAGTCGGTCTCGATCGACTTCACCTCCGCGCAGTTGAACGACGTGCTGCAGTCGTTGACGGCGATCGATCTCAACGGCGGCCGCATCTCGGGCGCGGGCTATAACTCCACAACGCCGCTCGATCAGCAGCTAAAAGCGCTCCCGCTCGGGCTGAGCGAAAACGCTTCCGACCTCGATTTCTACAACGCCATCCGCGGCGCGCGCGTACAGGTGGCGGCGCCCGGGGTCAGCATCAGTGGGCGCCTCCTGTCGATCGACCTCCGGCTGCTTCCCTCGAAGGACGGCGCCACGCCCATCACCGATCATCGGTACGTCACGGTTGTCTCGGAAGCCGGGCAGGTTCGCACGATCGAGCTCACACCCGCGGTCTCAGTCGCCCTGCTCGATACGGCGCTGCACCTTGACGTGAACCACTATCTTGAACTGCTGGCAAACAATCGCAATGAGCGCCTGCGTCATCTCACCCTGCTCGACCGCGGCACTGGCTCGCGCGAGTTGCACGTGAGCTATATCTCGGAGGTGCCGGTCTGGAAGTCAACCTACCGGCTGCTGCTCTCGACCGGCGCCGCGGACGCCACGCTGCAGGGCTGGTCGGTCGTCGACAACACGACCGGTTCCGACTGGACCAACGTGCATCTCGACCTGATCGCGGGTGCGCCGCAATCCTTCATTCAGCCCATTTCGACGCCCTATTACGCGCGACGACCCGAGATCCCGCTGCCTGCGGAAGCTCAGCTTGCCCCGCAGACACATGACTCCGGCGATATGGAGAACGGGCATGTCAGCGGCATGATTGCGGGCGGAGCGCCCCCGCCCGAGGCCGCCGCAAGCCCATTCGCTGCGAGCCAATCCGTCACAGTCAACAGCGGTCCCGAAGTCGCCGGCGGCCCGGTCGACCGATTCACCGGCGGAACCTTCGACCGCGCCGAACGCTTCGCCAAACTCGCCGCACCAATCAACTACACCAAACTCGCCGAGGTCTCAATCACCCCGCAAACCACTACCTCAGCCTTCGACGACTACTTCCAGTACTCGCTCACCGATCCCATCACCATTCGTAAAAACGAATCGGCCCTCGTCCCCATCCTGCAGACCAGGCTCCCCATCGAGCGCGTGACGCTCTGGTCGCCGCAGCAACCCACCGCCCTGCGCGCCCTCTGGCTCACCAACAACTCCAGGCTCACGCTCGACCGCGGCTCCTTCTCCATCGTCGAGAATGGCAGCTTCGGCGGCGAGGGCCTGCTCGATCCCATCCACCCCGACGAAAAGCGCCTGCTCTCCTACGCCGCAGACCAGGCCGTCCGCGTCACTCCGGACTTTACGAACGACACCAGCAGAGTCACGCACCTTACCGTCAAGAAAGGTGTTCTCACCGAAACCTCGACCGAAGTGCACGAGGTCGAATACCTCGTCCACAATGCCGCGCCCGACGCCCGCACCGTCATCATCGAGCAGCCCGCACGCCAGGGCTGGACGCTCGACTCCGAAGTCAAGCCGACCGAAACCACGCCCACCGCCAACCGCTTCCGCGTCGAAACCAAACCCGCTGAGACCGTCCGCCTGCAAATCGGTGAGCGCCACACCAACTCCCAGTACATCCGGCTTGTCGACCAGTCTGAAGACCAGCTTGCCCTGCTGTTGCACAACGCCAAGGCCAGCCCCGCCACCATGACCGCGCTGCAACCCGTGTTCGACGCGCATAACGCGGTCGTCACGCTCGACAAGCAGATCCAGGCCAACCAGGCCGAGGCGAACGCCATTACCGCCGACCAGGCACGCCTGCGCGAAAACATGAAAGCCCTCAAAGGCACCGCGGAAGAACGCGACCTGCTCAAGCGCTACACCGGCGAACTCAACCAGCAGGAAGACCAGCTCGCCACGCTACGCACCCAGCTGGCCCAACTCCAGACCCAACGCAACACCGCTGACATGAACTTCCAGGCCAAACTCGAAGCAGTCAATCTGGATGAATCCTTGTAAAGGCAGTCTTCACCCCGATCGCACACTCCCCGATAACGCGCAGCAGTACACCCCACGAAGTGGTGCCCGTCCGGCATTAGGACGCACTTGCGCTTGTAGTCGCCCTTGCAATCTGCGCCGTGCTAATGGCCTGGCCGAGGTGGCGCTGGGTGTGTTCGGCGCAGTGCACGAGCAGGCCGCCGACTGTGGCCGGCAGGCTCTTGCGGCCGACGCCGCGCCACTCTTCATAGTCATGCGGGTCCAGCGCCCGCACGCGCGCTGCCGCATCGAGGAGCCCGGCGCGATACTCCGCCATGACCTCGCTGGCAGGCGCATCACATCCGTCTTCCTCGCTCAGCAGGCTGAGCTGCGCATCGGACAACTGCCGCCCCTCCGCATACGTCAGCAGCCGGTCGAGCGAGCGCACGATGTGCCGCAGATGAAAGCATACCGACCCCATCCCGAACGGACGTACGCGCATCTGTTCGTTTGTCAGCGGCGCACACCACTTTTCTGCATCCTCCTCCGCCATCTCGAGCGAGTGCAGCACCTGCCGCCGCACCGCGTCGAACTCCGTCAACGTTCCACGCAACCATGGCTCCTGCATCACAGCCCCTTTCCTTCGCGAAACCGCCGCACGACCGCGCCGACATCCTCATGCCGGCCGTCGACCGCATCGTTCATCGTCTGCATCTCCTCGGCCGTCACCTTACCCGCAAGCCGGTCGAACGCACGCTGCATCTCCGGATGCAGGCGCAGCGAATCCTCGCGCACCAGGGGCACGGCCTCATACGGCGGAAAGTAGTGGCGGTTGTCCGCAAGCACGCGAAACCCCAGCGCCCGGATCGGCCCGTCGGTCGAATTGCCCGCGATCACATCCACCTGTTTCGATGACAACGCCCGGTACAACAACCCAAGGTCCATCACACGCGGCAGCGCGAACTGAAGCCCGTACGCCTTCTGCAATCCGTCCAGCCCATCCGGTCTTGCCTGAAACTCATACCCCACTCCGAGGCGCATCTGTCCACCCGACGCCTTCAGATCCGAGATCGTCTTCAACGCCGCCGGGGCATCTCCGCGCACCACCATGGCGAAGGTATCTTCAAACCCCAGCCCCGGTTCGACCCTCACCTGGTACCGCTGTTCATACAAGCGGGCGATCGTCCGAAACACCCCGGCCGCATCGTGGTCCTCCGCCAGCGGCTGTTTGAGGATCGCGGTCAACGCCGTGCCGCTGTACTCCACATACGCATCGATCCGCCCGGACACGAGCGCCTGGTGACACAGGTAGCTTCCCGCAAGATAGAACCGCCGCCCGACTTTCGTCCCCGGGTTCTCCGCCTCGATCTCCTGCGCAACCAGTTCGCCCAGCACGACCTGCTCGGTAAAGTTCTTGGCCCCCACAACAATCTGCGACCCGCGTGGAGGAGCGCAAGCCGTCAGGAGCAGCGGCAGGAAAACCCGAAGCGTCCAAAACCGTGCGAAGCACCGCCTGGCCTGCGTCGGGCCGCATTTGTGTCTCGGGGCGCACTCATCGCGGGCAGCAGCCATTTCGTGGGGTGTTGGACGGCTTCGCCATTTGCCGGCAACCTTCACGACCTTCGTACCTCGACACGCTTTTCTAAAAACCCCAACAACCCATCCGCAGCGAGCGCCAGCAGCGCTGCCGGTACCGCCCCCGCCAGCACCAGCCCGTTATCCACCGACGCCACCCCGCGAAAGATCAGCTCCCCCAATCCACCCGCACCGATCGCTGCCGCAATCGTCGCCACCCCCACACACGTAACCGTAGCCGTACGAATTCCCGCCAGAATCACACTCGCCCCCAGCGGCAGCTCCACCTTCCACAACCGCTGCCCACCCGTCATCCCCATTGCCTCCGCAACATCCACCAGCGCCGGGTCGACACTGCGAATGCCCGCGTAGGTATTGCGGATAATCGGTAACAGTGCATAGCCGGTCAGCGCCAGGATCGCCAGCCGTGCCGCGTTCTCGCCCAGCCACGGCACCGGCAGCAGCAGCCCGAACAGCGCGAGGCTCGGGATCACCTGGATCACATTCGCCACCGCAATCACCGGCTTCGCCGCACGCTCATAGCGCGTCAGCAAAACGCCCACCGGCAAGCCCACCAGCACCGCCAGCGCCAACGCAAAAAACGTCAGCCACAGGTGCTCAAACGTCAGCCGCCCGATCTCCGCCCCATGCAGCCGCAGAAAGTTCATGCCCGGTGCACCGCCGCAACATACCGCCGCACCTTCTCATTGGTCGAGCTCATCACCTCGCCCGCAGCCAGGTCCGCTACCACCGCACCATCCTCGAGGAAGACCACACGCCCGGCCAGGAAAAGCGCCTCGTCCAGATCATGCGTCACCAGCAGCACCGTCTTGCGCACCTGCTTCAGCAGGCCCAGCAGCATGTCCTGCATCTCGGCGCGCGTCATCGGGTCGAGCGCCCCGAACGGTTCATCCATCAGCAGAATCCCGGGGTCCGCTGCCAGTGCCCGCGCCAGCCCCACGCGCTGCCGTTGCCCGCCGCTCAACTGCCAGGGGTACCGCTCCTTCAACCCGGCATCCAGCCCCGCCAGCCCGAGCACGTCATCCACCCGCCGCGCATCCGGCTTGCCGGCAAGCTCCAGCGCAAGCCCCACATTCCGCCCCACCGTCCAGTGCGGAAACAGCCCCGACTCCTGGATCACGTAGCCGATCCCGCGCCGCAGCTCCAGCGCATCCCACTCGGTCGTCTTCCTGCCGCCGACCGACACCCAACCCTCCGTCGGCATCACCAGCCCGTTCAGCGTCCGCATCAGCGTCGTCTTGCCCGACCCGCTCCGGCCCAGCAGCGCAGTCGTGGTTCCGGCCTCAACCTTCAGCGAAATGTCTTTCAGGATCAGACGCTGAGAGACCGGTGCAAAGCTCACCTTCGCGAACTCGACACCGGCCTCCGTCATCTCAAACTCCCGTGAATCCCGAAGCTAGCTCGGCGATTCCACAGCCTCGTCTGCCTTCACCTCGGCATCACCTTCCACCGGCTCATCCGCCGCAGCCACCGCGGCCGGCGCCTCCGGCGTCGCACCCTTCACCCGCACCACGGTGATCTTGTCGAAGCCTTCCTTGAAGGCCGGCGGACGCAGCCGCTCCGCCATCTTGTGCATCACCTCATCGGTCACCTGGCGGTCGCGCTGCGAGTTCCGCTCGAGGCAAACCGCCAGCGGCACATCGAAGAACACCGCCTGCACCTCGTACCCAAAGCTCTTCGCCATCTTGATCCACTGCCGGCGCTCGTGCGGGCTCAGGTTGGTCGCATCCACATAGTTCCAGGGCATCTTCGCGATCAAGCGAGCCTTCAACAAGCTCCTCAAGGTCGAGAACACAAGTCCCTGATAACGCTGGTCCGTGATGTCATCGAACAGGATCGTCCGCAGCATGTCGCTCGAAAGCGGCGACACCCCGCGGCGCTTGTACCATGTCGTCTTCCCCGACCCCGGCAGCCCGATCGTCAACACCACATAACCACGCGGCGACTTTACCGGCAACTGCTCGGCCGGCGGCGTGCCCAGCGAGTCCGGCTGGGTCTCGACCACCATCTTTTCGCCCGCTTCGGCCGGGGCAAACCCTTCAGCCGGCGTCGGGTCCCACTCGCCGCCTTCCTGGTTCTCGGCTGGCGGTTCCACCGTCGGTGCCTTCCCCACGGCCGCCCCCTCATCACTCCCCGAGGCCGCCAACGCTGGCAGCTCCACCGGTACCTCGGCGGTTCGTGAAACCTCTGCCTTCGCTACCGGTTCGGGATACGTCGGCCGCAATGGCGCCATCTGCCCGGTTGGTAGCTCCTGCCCACTCTTGCCGGTCGACTCCGACTCGTTCGGACCACGTCTGGTGCGCCGTCTCATCTTGTTCAATATCCAATCGCGCATACCGCGCTTACTCTCTTTGCCACAATAAGTCGGCCGGCCCGGCGCCTGTACATCCGCCCTGGCCCCGGCCTCTAGACTCGCTTGTAACACACCCCCCCAGACGCCGCAAACCTCCCCTGCCCCTCACGCGCCCAACATTGCACCCCCACCCCGCCTTTGGTAGCCTCCAATCATGTGGGCCGCCCTTGCCCATCCGGCAGACGCGCTGCATCAGAACGACTCCACCGTCCACCCCTTTTCGAACCCCAGGAGCACGTGCACATGGCAGTTAAAGTAGGCATCAACGGATTCGGCCGCATCGGCCGCAACGTCTTCCGCACCGCCCTCGGCAATCCCGAAATCGAATTCGTCGCCGTCAACGATCTCACCTCGCCCGCGACCCTCGCGCACCTGCTCAAGTACGACTCCATCCTCGGCAACCTGAAGAATGAAGTCACCCACGGTGAGGACTTCATCGCAGTCGACGGCAAAAAAATCAAGGTCTTCGCCGAGCGCGATCCCGCCAGGCTCGACTGGGCCAGCGTAGGCGCCGAGATTGTCGTCGAATCCACCGGCTTCTTCACCGACGCCACCAAGGCCAAAGCCCACCTCGGGGCAACTGTCAAAAAAGTCATCATCTCCGCCCCCGCCACCAATGAGGACCTCACCCTCGTTCTCGGTGTCAACGACGACAAGTACGACGCCGCGAAGCACAACGTCATCTCGAACGCGAGCTGCACCACCAACTGCCTCGCGCCCGTCGTCAAGGTGCTCAACGACACCTTCGGCATCACGTCCGGCATCATGACCACCATCCACAGCTACACCAACGACCAGGTCATCCTCGACACCCCGCACAAGGACCTGCGCCGCGCCCGCGCCGCCGCACTCTCCATGATCCCGTCCTCGACCGGCGCAGCCAAGGCCCTGAAACTCGTCATCCCGGCCATGGACGGCAAGCTCGACGGGTTCGCCATCCGCGTCCCCACCCCCAACGTTTCGGTCGTGGACCTCACCTTCACATCGGAAAGGCCGATCACCGCCGCCTCCGTCAACGAGGCCCTCAAGTCCGCCGCCGAAGGCCCGCTCAAAGGCATCCTCGGCTTCACCGACGAAGAGCTCGTCTCGACCGACTTCCGCGGCAACCCGCTCTCCTCCATCGTCGACTCCAAGCTCACCAAGGTCGTCGGCTCGAACATGGGCAAGGTCATCTCCTGGTACGACAACGAATGGGGCTACTCCAGCCGCGTCAAAGACCTCGTCCTCTTCCTCGTCGCCAGGGGCCTCTGATCAGCCGCACCCACCACGGTGATTGAAATGGCAGTGATGTTCAATACCTCCGAAAAGCTCGCTGGCGCACCCGTCTCGGTGCGCCAGCGCTGTCTCAACGCCCTCACCCTGGTCGCGCAAGGCTGGGGCTTCTTCGGAATGATCACCACCGGCACCGTCTTCTTGCACGAGGGCTCGCCGCTTCTCACCCGCGTCCGCCCCTTCGGCATTGCCGCCCTCGTCGTCAGCCTCGCCCTGTACTCCGTCCTCATCCCGCTCCGCCACATCCTCCGCGAAGCGCCCGAGACAAGCCGCTAGCCAGTCGCGAGTAGCCGGATCGCGCAAGCAGAGCAGGTTTCTCCTCCGCTAGCTTTTCACATGCTGCGACCATCTCGGCCTTCGACAATCCGCCGCGCGCAGGCGTTCCGCGCAGAATCGCTTCGATTCCCCGCGGTTGGCATCCAATCAGCATGAGCCCAAGCGAACGCCAGAACATTCCAGGCACTTCCCCCTTCGAGCCCGTCATCGGCTTCTCCCGCGCCGTTCGCGTCGGACGCCACGTCATGGTCTCGGGAACCGGTCCGGTCGGGTGCGACGACGCCGATGTCGCGGCCCAGGCCGACCAGTGCCTCACCATCATCGCCGCCGTTCTCAAAGAAGCCGGCACCAGCTTCGAACACGTCGTCCGCACCCGCATCTACCTCACTGACGTCTGCGACTGGGAGGCAGTCGGCCGCGTCCACGGCAAGTTCTTCGCGCTCATCAAGCCCGCCGCCACCATGGTCATCGTCTCCGCCCTCATCGACCCAAGATGGAAAGTCGAGATCGAAGCCGACGCCCTTATCCCCGCAGACCGATAGCACTTCGCCCTCCCGAATGCTATAAACGAGGGCGATGCCTAAGCTCTCCATCCGCGACCTCGATCTCACCGGCAAACGCGTCCTCATCCGCGTTGACTTCAACGTGCCCCTGTCGAAGGACACCGGCGAAGGCATTCGCATCCTCGACGACACGCGCATCCGCGAAACTGTGCCCACCATCGAGTACGCCCTGCGCCGCAAAGCCCGGGTCATCCTCTGCTCGCACCTCGGCCGCCCCAAGGGTCAGCGCATCCCCGCGATGAGCCTCCGCCCCGTCGTCGACCGCCTGCGCAAGCTGCTCGACCATGTGCTCGGCGAAGAAGAAAACGTCGCCTTCTCCCCCGATTGCATCGGCAAAGTCACCCGCGAGCTCGTCGACAACCTCGAACCCGGCCAGACGCTGCTGCTCGAAAACCTCCGCTTCCACGCCGCCGAAGAAGCCAACGACCCGGCCTTCGCCAAACAGCTCGCCGGTCTCTGCGACATCTACATCAACGACGCATTCGGCAGCGCCCACCGCGCCCACGCCTCCACCGAAGGCATCACCCACTTCGTCCCGCAGTCCGCCGCCGGCCTGCTCATGGAGTCCGAACTGAAGCACCTCGGCAAGGCGCTCAACGACCCCAACCGGCCCTTCGTCGCCATCATCGGAGGCGCCAAGGTCTCGGACAAGATCCAGGTCATCGAGTCGCTCATCAACAAGGCCGACTCCATCCTCATCGGCGGCGGCATGGCCTATACCTTCCTGCGCGCGCAGGGCCAGGCCACCGGCAAGTCGCTCGTCGAAGCCGACAAGATCGACATCGCCAAAGCCGCGCTCGATCAGGCGGAGGCCCGCGGCGTACAGTTCCTGCTGCCCATCGACCACGTGCTCGCCGACGCCTTCGACGCCCGCGCCAAAGCCACCACCTTCGAAGGCACAGGCGCCTTCCCCGAAGACCTCATGGCCCTCGACATCGGCCCAAAGACCGTCGCCCTCTTCGCCTCCGTCATCGCCGAGGCCGAAACCGTACTGTGGAACGGCCCCATGGGCGTCTTCGAGTTTCCCGCCTTCGCCCACGGCACCAACGCCATCGCCAAGGCCGTCGCACGCAACGAAGACGCCACCACCATCGTCGGCGGCGGCGACTCCGTCTCGGCCATTCACAAGTCCGGCTTCGCAGACAAAATCACCCACATCTCCACCGGCGGCGGCGCTTCGCTCGAGTTTCTCGAAGGCAAAACGCTGCCCGGCGTCGAAGCCCTCACGGACAAGCCATAAGCCGCTTCAACAGGCCCGACGTCATCTTCCTCACCTCAATCACCTCACCCGCCAGCTCATCATGCTTGTTTGCCTCAAGCAGTCCCAGGTCTCGCGACAACAGCAGCAGGTATTCCAGCTCATAGCCAATCGCCCGAGCCTTGCGCAGCTCGACAGCAAACTCGTCATTCGAGCCCTTTCCGCATCCTTCCGAAATCCGAGTGGCGACCGCAACAGCGCTTCTTCTCAAATTCAGCACAAGGCCAAACGTCTCCTCCTTTGGAAGATCTCGCGTGGCTCCATAAATCCTCAACACAAGCCGATGAGATCTCTGCCAAATGACGAGTTCCTTGAACTCTTGCATGGTCCCAAAAACTATCAGCTAATAACTAACAACTAGAAACTGATCGATCACCTCTCCCACAATTTCCAACCGCCATTCCCAAATGAGATACTTCCGCATGCGAAAGCCCCTCATCGCCGGCAACTGGAAGATGTACAAAACTCCAAAAGAATCGCTCGCCTTCCTCGACGCCTTCCTCCCCATGGTGAACGGCCACACCCGCGACGAGATCGCCCTCTTCCCCACCATGACCTCGCTCGGCTACGTGCTCGACCGCATCGAAGGCACCAACGTCCACGCCGGCGCACAAACCATGCACTGGATGAACGAAGGCCCCTACACCGGTCAGACCTCGCCCACCATGCTCGCCAGCATCCGCTGCACCCACGTCCTGCTCGGCCACTCCGAACGCCGCATCTACGCCCACGAAACCGACGACATGGTCAATTGGAAGCTTAAGGCCGCCATCGGCCACGACCTCACCCCCATCGTCTGCGTCGGCGAAACCCTCGACAAACGCCAGACCGGCCTCACCGAAGCCGTGCTCCGCTGGCAGATCGCCTGTGCCCTCAATGGCGTCGAACCCGACGGCTGCCACAAACTCATCATCGCCTACGAGCCCGTCTGGGCCATCGGCACCGGCTCCACCGCCACCCCATCCCAGGTGCAGGACGCCCACCTCATCATCCGGCGCGAAGTCGCCCAACGCGTCGGACAGGACGTCGCCGACAACGTCCGCATCCTCTACGGCGGCTCCGTCAAACCCGAAAACACCACCCGCCTCATGGCCCAGCCCGACATCGACGGAGCCCTCGTAGGCGGAGGCAGCCTCGACCCCGAGACCTTCTGCAAGATCGTCACCTATACCGAATAAAACAGACAACAACAACCGCGCCCTGATCGCGGGCGGCGACCACTTCGTGGGGTAAACCGCTGCGCGCAGGCAAGAATCTTTCCCGATGGAACACTCTGCAATCGCGCGCAGCGGTTCACCCCACGAAGTGGCGCCCGTCCGGCGTTAGGACGCAGTTGCCTTTGCCTGTCCTATCCCATCCAGCCGCGACACGATCTCAGCCGAAAGCTCCAGGGCCGCGGCCGCTAGGTTTTCTTCGAGATGCCCCAACGACGATGTGCCCGGGATCAGCAGCACATTCGGCGCACGGTGCAGCAGCCACGCCAGCGCCACCTGCATCGGCGTCGCACCCAGCTCGCTCGAGACCTCGTTCAGCTCAGACGACTGCAGCGGCGTGAACCCACCCAGCGGAAAGAACGGCACATACGCCACGCCATCCTTCGCCAGCTGATCGATGAACGCATCATCCTCGCGATGCGCCACGTTGTACAGGTTCTGGATGCACACGATCTTCGCAATCCCCTGCGCCTCCGCGTACTGCTTCGGCGAAACATTGCTCAGCCCCAGGTGCTTGATCAGCCCCTGCTCCTGCAGCTCCGCCAGCACCGTTAGCGGCGCCGCGATGGACCTCTCCGCAGGCCCTTCCAGTCCGCCTACCCGCAGGTTGACGACATCCACCGCATCCAGCCCCAGGTTGCGCAGGTTGTCATGAATCCCGTCCGTAATCTCCTGCTTCGACAACGCCGGCAGCCACGCCTTGTCCGGCGTCCGCCGCGCGCCGATCTTCGTCACGATCACCAGGTCATCACCATACGGGTGCAGCGCCTCCTTGATAATCTGGTTCGTCACATGCGGCCCGTAAAAGTCGCTCGTATCGATGTGGTTCACCCCCGCGGCAATCGCCGCCCGCAGCACCGCCAGGGCCGCAGCATGATCCTTCGGCGGCCCATAAACCCCCGGCCCCGCAAGCTGCATCGCGCCATAACCCATCCGCTCCACCGTCAACGCCGTACCCGGAAACGTAAAGCTCCCGCCCAGATTCTGCTTCACCATATTGTTCTCCTCCGTCTTCCTGTGGTTAGATGAAGAAAGCTTCAGGTTAGGAGCTCGCATTTGCCCACCCAGCCGCAAACCACCTTCGAAGCCCGCAAATCGCCCGTTCAGGCACGTTCCACCGCCAGCGTCAGCGCCATACTCGACGCCACCATTCAGGTTCTGCTCCGCATCGGCAAGGAGCAGCTCACCACCACCCGCGTCGCCGCACGCGCCGGCGTCTCCGTCGGTACGCTCTACCAGTACTTCCCCAACAAAAGCGCCCTGCTCCAGGCCGTGCTCGAACGCCACCTCAACGACGTCACCGCTGCCGTCGAAGCCGTCTGCCTCGCCCAGCACGGCGCGCCACTCCGCACCATGGCCACGGCACTCATCACCCGCTTCCTCGAAGCCAAGATGTCCGACGTCAAAACCAGCGCCGCCCTGTACGCCGTCAGCTCCGACCTCGACGGCGCCAGGATCGCCCGGCTCAAAGGCCTGCGCACCCACAAGGCCATCGCCGGCATGCTTGCCAGCTCGCCCGTGCCCCTCGCCACCGATCCGGAACTCATCGCCACCATGCTCCAGGGCGCCATGGTCGGCGTCAGCCGGCGCCTCCTGGAGAGCCCCCACCCCGGTCAACAATTCCCCCGGATCCGCGAAGAACTCATCTTTCTGGCGTGCAGTTATCTCGAGGCCAGAGCAACCGCAAGCACTTCCTGATCGCGAGCAGCGGCCATGTCGAGGTGAGCAAGGTTCGCGCCCAAGCCCAGCCGCATGAAGCTGCAACGCAAAGCCCATCACCCCACGAAGTGGCGCCCGTCCGGCGTCAGGACGCACTTGCCGTTGTCCGTTCCTGTCTCCGAGCCCTACCGCACCACGCCGGCCTGGTCCATGGGCCAGTACACAAAGGCGGCCTTGCCGTAGATGAGATCGCGGTTGACCGGGCCGAAGTCGCGGCTGTCGCTTGAGATATTGCGATGGTCGCCCAGCACAAAATACTCGCCCTTCGGAATCGTCATCCGCGGCACCGACCGCTCATCCGCAAAGCGGCTCGGCACATAGCTTTCATTCAGCGGCTTGCCGTTCACCGCAACGTGCCCGCGTTCAATCTCGACCGTATCCCCCGGCAGCCCGATCACCCGCTTGATGTAATTCTTCCGCGGGTCCTTCGGGTAGCGAAACACCACCACGTCGCCCCGGTGAATGTCGCCGATCTGGAACGCAAATTTATTGATGAACAACCGGTCCTGGTCCTCCAGGTTCGGCAGCATCGACGTCCCTTCCACCCGCACCGGCTGGTACAGGAAGATGATGATAAACGCACTCACCAGCATCGAGATCAGTAGGTCGCGCGTCCACGCCCCGACGCTGCCGCCCGGCGACTTCGGCGCGCTGCCCGCACCGTTCGGTTCCGCGTCTGCCGCATGCAATGCGTCATCGCGCTCCGCCCTGCCTTCCCGCTCCGGCTCGAAATTCTGCATCGGCTCCATCACTTCTCTCGACCCCCCGGCTCACACTCACCGGTTCGTCTGCATCCTACTCTTCGTCTGCATCCTAGCTGCATCCTACTAGGGGATAGACGCTGTTTCTGGAGCATCGCACACACCCCGCGGCGCGGTAAAGGGTCAAGAAAACGTTCCCTCGGACCACGCCAATCCAACTCTCCCCATCACCCGTATCCTTCGCGGAACTCCTCGCTTGCACTTCCCTCCGATAAGGTGCAGGATGCCTCCCGACGGGCTAATATAGAAACGAACTGGATGTTAACCTATGGCCACCCTCACGATGCCCGAGCAGCAAACGCCTTCAAAGCACGAGAAGCCTGAGAAAAACTCAACCTACCGGGGACTGGACGACCTGTCCAGCCTCATGACCGAGAGCCAGAACGCCGCCTCTCAGGGCCTCGATACCAAGAGCGCACTCGAAATCGCTCGCATCATCTCCCACGAAGACGCCAAGGTCGCAGCAGCCGTCAAGAAGGCTCTTCCCGAAATCTCCATCGTCATCGATACCGTCGCGCGCTCGCTCCGCGACGGAGGCCGCCTCATCTACGTCGGCGCCGGCTCCAGCGGCCGCATCGCCTCGCTCGACGCCAGCGAGTGCCCGCCCACCTTCTCCACCGCCCCCTCGCAGGTCCAATACATCATGGCCGGCGGCCCCAAGGCCCTCGCCTCCGCGTCCGACGTCAACGAAGACTCCCCCGAGATCGGCCAGCGCGATATCGCCCGGCGCCGCCCCACCCGCAAAGACATCGTCATCGGCGTCTCCGCCTCCGGCCGCACCCCCTACGTCTGCGGTGCGGTCGAATACGCCCGGGCCCGCGGCGCCAAAACCGCCTGCGTCGTCTGTAACGAAGGCACCCCGCTCGCCGAGTTCTCCGACACCGTCGTCATCGCCGAGGTCGGCCCCGAGGTCATCTCGGGTTCCACCCGCATGAAGGCCTCCTCCGCCCAGAAGATGATCCTCAACATGATCACCACCGGCGCCATGACCCGCCTCGGCTACGTCTACGAGAACCTCATGGTCAACGTGCACATGAAGAACGCCAAGCTCGTCGAGCGCGGCATTCGCGTCCTCATGCACGTCTGCGGCATCGACCGCGACACCGCCATCCGCACCATCAAGTCCGCCGGCAAATCCATCCCCATCGCCGTCGTCATGCTCAAAGCCAACGTCGACAAAATGGAAGCCGTCCGGCGCCTCTCTAAATCCGACGGCAACGTCCGCCTCGCCATCGACGACAGCCGCCTCGAACTCTAGGAACAACAGCAGCAACAACTGCGCCCTGATCGCGGGCGGCGACCACTTCGTGGGGTAATGGGCTTCGCGTCGCTGCCCCACGCGGAGTGCGACGGGATGCCACGCGAAGCCCATTACCCCACGAAGTGGCGCCCGTCCGGCGTTAGGACGCACATGCCGTTGTACTTACCCCTATAATCGCCACATGAAAATCTTGGCGATCTCGCTCGTTCTCGCCGTGCTGCCGCTTGCTGCGCAGACCCCTGCCCCCCAGCCCGCCGCGCACGACGTCCTCACCGAGCATCTCGGCACCGTCAACTTCCCCACCTCCTGCTCGCCCGACGCACAGCCCTACCTCAACCGCGGCGTCGCACTCCTGCATGACTTCTGGTACGACGAAGCCAGCCGCCAGTTCAAGCTCATCGCCGAGCACAACCCCACCTGCGCCATCGCCCACTGGGGCATCGCCATCAGCAGCTTCCACCAGATCTGGGATCGCCCCAGCCCCGACACCATGAAGGCCGGCTGGGCCGAGATGCAGACCGCCCAGAAACTCGCAGCCGACACCCCCGCCACCACGCCCCTCGAACACGCCTACATCGACGCCCTCGCCGACTTCTACAAACCCGGCCCTGCCGAGTTCCCCGCCCGCGTCAACGCCTACTCCGCCGCCCTCGGCACCCTTTACGCAAACCACCCCGACGACGTCGACGCCGGCGCCTTCTACGCCCTCACCCTGCTCTCCGCCAAGCCGCCCACCGACGACAGCCTCGCGCCCGAAGAGCACGCCATGCAGGTCCTGAAGCCGCTCGCCGTCCGCTTCCCCGATAACCCCGGCGTCGTCCACTACATCATCCACGCCGGCGACAACCCCACCCTCGCCCCGCAGGCGCTCGCCGCCGCAGACCACTACGGCGAAATCGCTCCCGACGGCGGCCACGCCTTCCACATGCCCGGCCACATCTACTCGCGCCTTGGCCTCTGGCAGAAAGACGTCGACTCCCAGGTCGGCTCCATCGAAGCCGCCGAGCGCGCCGAAGCCCACGGCGAACCCGGCGTCATGGACGAACTCCACTCCTACGACTTCCTCCTCTACGCCTACCTCCAGAGCGGCCAGGACACCCGCGCCAAAGCCGCCCTCGCCCAAAGCTCCACCGCCGTCGACAGGATCGCCGCCATGCCCGGCATGACCTCGCACCGCGTCGGCATGATCCCCTACTATCGCTTCAAATTGCCCGCCTTCTACGCCCTCGAAATGCACGACTGGAAGACCGCCGCGGCCATGCAGCCCACGCCCGACTCGCCCCCCGAGGTCTCCACCATGGTCTACTGGGTGCGCGCCATCGGGGCCGCCCACCTCGGCCAGGCCCAGCAGGCACGCGCCGACCTCGCAAAATACGACGAGCTCATCGACCAGATCAAGCACGGCAAGTACGCCTACATGGCCGAAGGCTCCGGCAACCTCCTCACCCGCGACGAGATCGTCGCCTGGGTCGCCTTCGCCGAGCACAAGGAGCTCGAAGCCCTCAACTCCATGCGCCACGCCGCCGACCTCCAGGACAAGGCCGGGCAGGGCGAGGTCGACATCCCCGCCCGCGAAATGCTCGCCGACATACTGCTCGCCTACGGCAAGCCGCAGCAGGCGCTCGCCGAATACGAGACCTCCCTCCGCCTCAGCCCCAACCGCCTCAACGGCCTCTTCAACGCCGGCCGCGCCGCCGAAGCCGCAGGCGACAAACCCAAGGCCCAGGCCTTCTACGCCAGCCTGCTCAAAAACACCGACAACGGCAAAGCCAGCACGCGCCCCGAGTTCGCCCACGCCACCACCTACCTCGGCGCCCCGCAGGTCGCGAAGAACTAGGCTCGCAGCTGTGAGCCGCACCCGGCTCACAGCTCGAGACTCTTCCCAATCAGCCCCTCACGAACTCTGCAACGGCTTCGAGATCGACTCGAGCCCCTTCCCCGCGGCCTCCACGCCGATGAAGTGCTCGAACACCGCCCCCATCAGCATAAGCACCGCGCCCACCGCATAGCCGATCGCGATATTCCCCTTCGAGTGCGTCGCAATCAAGACCCCGAACAGCAGCGGAGCCCCCACCCCGCCAATCAGCGTCCCCAGCGCATAAAAAATCGCAATCGCAAACGCCCGTATCTCCAGCGGAAAAATCTCGCTCACCGTCAGGTACGCCGCGCTCGCCGCCGACGACGCCACGAAGAAGATCACCGTAAACGCAATCCCCAGCCCGCGCGCCGCAAACGTTCCATGCACAAACGGAAACAGCACCCCCGCCAGCAACAGCCCCGCAATCCCGTAGCACGCCGTGATCATCGGCTTCCGCCCGATCTTGTCGAACAGCCGCCCCAGCGTCAGCGGCCCAAGGAAACTCGCAATTGCAAACGGCAGCAGGTGCAGCGGCAGTTCCTTGTCCGACACATGAAAGAAGCTCTTCACCATCAGCCCGTACGAAAAAAACACCGCGTTGAAGAAGAAGGACTGCGACACCATCAGCACCAGCCCCAGCAGCGAACGCTGCCGATTCTCCCCCAGCATGTTCTTGAAGATCTCCCGGAACGGCGTATGGTCGCGCACGCTGATCTTCAGCTTCTCGCCCTCAGGCTCCGGCAGCGAGTCCACCTTGCCGCCGCTCACCTTCTGCTCAATGTCCCCGACAATCTTGCCCGCCTCCTCCTCGCGCCCGCGCAGCATCAGCCACCGCGGACTCTCCGGCACAAACAGCCGCAGCACCAGCACCCCAACCCCCAACGTCCCGCCGATCCCGAACGCATACCGCCACCCCGTGTTCGCCGGCAGATGCCCCGCCAGCAGGTACATCGCCGCCAGCGACCCTACCGTCGCCCCCAGCCAGAACGTCCCGTTCACAATCAGGTCCACCGTCCCGCGCAGCTTGCCCGGAATCAACTCATCCACCGCCGAGTTGATCGCCGCATACTCGCCTCCGATGCCGATCCCCGTAAAAAACCGGAAGATCGAGAAGCTGAACAGGTTCCACGAAAACGCACTCGCCACCGTCGCCAGCGAATACGTCGCCAGCGTCACCAGGAACAACTTTCGCCGACCCAGCCGATCCGTCAGATACCCAAACAGCAGCGCCCCCACCACCGCCCCCGCCAGGTACGTTGTCGCCGCGCCCGTCACCTGCGGGTCCGTCAGGTGCAGTCCCGCATTGCTCTCCAGGATCCCCGAAAGCGACCCGACCAGCGTCACCTCCAGCCCATCCAGCAGCCACGACGTTCCCAGCGCCACGATGATCCGCGTATGCCACCCGGACCATGGCAGCCGGTCCAGCCGCTGCGGAATATCCGTCTCTATCGTCTTGTTCTGATCCAGCGCCACACGACCACCCCTCAGGAATCCTTCTCGATCACGCTGATCCGCCCATTGCGCTCAAGAATCGCGTAGTCCACCCGATCCACATTCGTCACCCCCACCCCGCGCGCCGCCGCCTCGATATCCTCGCGCCGCAGCTTCATCCCGCTCATCACCTCCGGCTGCCACTCGCCCTTTTTGATAATCACCAGCGGCGTCCCGTCAATCACCGCACCGAACTTCGGGTTCTTGCCCTTCGCCCACGAAACCGCCCGGTGAATCAGCCCCACCGCGATCACCGCGCACGTGCAGTTCGTCACCGACCGGTCATTGCCCACCGTCGACAGGATGATGATGCCCCCCGTCAAAAAAATAATCACAAACTCGAACAGCGTCATCTGCGACCCCGCCCGGCGCTTCAATATGCGCACCACCAGCAGCAGGATGAAATACCCCAGCACCGCATGAACAATGGTCGCCATGGCTAAGGCACCACGAAGACGCTGGCGTCGATCGGCTCCGCATTCACCAAGCCCACGCGGAATTTGTGTGCCCCCGGAAACGACGGCTCAAGCGCAATCTGCACCGTCGCCGGAGCGGCGGTCGCCGCAAAGGTGTACGTGATCCCCGCATCGCCCACCGCTGAAACCAGCGGCTGCGGCGCAATCCTCTGCGCCCCCAGCCCCTTTGTAACCGATTCGCTTACATAAACCTGGATCTTCCCGTCGTGAATGGCACCGGGCCCGAACTGCAGCGTCATAATCGACGGCGTACTCGCCCGCTCCACCCGCTCGTAGTTCAGCTTCAACGCACCATCCGCCGTCGTGCGCGTCGCCTTCGCCAGCCAGCCGCGGCCAAACAATCCCAGCAGATCGCACGCCAGGATCAACCCGAAAAAACACCACACCACGCTCTCGAACTTCCACCAGCGTCTCTGAAACGCAAGGTCCTCTCCTACCGCTACCTCGTTGCCAACCTTCGGCACACTATCTTCCACAGGCGTACTGAACGGCTGTTCCGGCATCGTCTCCCTACTTATCGTCTTTCTTCTGAATGATTGAAATCTCACCGAACGCTTCAAGCACCGCCATGTCGATCCCCGGCAGATCCTTGATGCCCTGCTCCCGTGCCATGTCCATCACGTCATCGTCCTGGATTCGCATCTTGCTCAACGTCTCGGTCCGCCACTGGCCCTGTTCCATCAGGAACAACGGCGTCCCATCCAGCACCTTCGCCACCCCATCGAACCGATACCGCAGGTACGCCAGCCCGTAATGACAGAACGCCACCGCCAAGATTTGCGTCACCGCATTCGTCAGGGAAGCCTCGGCACCCACCATGCCCGTCAGCGTCAACCCACCCAGGTAGAACACCAGCACGAACTCAAACGGCGTCAACTGCTTACCCGGACGACGCCCCACCACCCGCACCATCAGCACCAGGAACAGGTATCCGAACACGGCACGAAAGATGATCAGCAGGGCCACGGGCCAGCACTCCACGAAAGGGTTACGGAAACGTGCGCCGCTTGCTCTCTAGGAGCACACCCACCCCACCCGGGGTTGCACCACCCACGCCCAACTAAAAACTATCAACTAAAAACTAAAAAACTGATAAATCACCACCACCACGACTCCATCGATCACCACCCACCGCCCAACCAAAAACGACCAACTAAAACCTAAAAACTGATCCAACATCACCCACCACCGCTCCGTCTTTCGCCACGCCACCGCCCAACTAAAAACTATCAACTAAATACTAAAAACTGATAAACTACACCCCACCACGACCCTATCTATCAGCTCTCAGCTACCAGCTCTCAGCTGTAAAAAAGCAAGTCCTCACCCACCCACCCACCGCTGCAAGCCCAGCTCTCGCCTGCCAGCTCTCAGCTGCACAAAAACAAGCTCTCCCTGACAACCCCCAAAACCCCTAAGGCATCCTCACCGGAACCGTCAGCGTCCCCACCCGCCCGCTGCCATGATCCATGACCCCTACCCGCAGCAGGTACCGCCCCGACCCCAGCGGCATCGTCTGCGGCACCGACAGCCCCTGCGCCACCAGCTCACGATACTGCGCCTCCGTCAGATTCAGATTCAGCGTCCCCCCAATCTGCACCGCCTTCGGATCAGCGACCCCCACCGGGTACGCCATCAGCCCTACCACCAGCTTCGCGTGCCGCCTCCCCTCCGCATCCGTCGTAAAACCGATGCCCCCCACATCCACCGTCGTCTGCAGCATCACTCCCTTCGCGGCACCACCCGCCAGCCCCGGCACCGCCCGCAGCCCCAGCATCGTCGACGCCGGAGCGTCCAGCCGCATCGCGTCCTGGAACGTCTTCGACTCGTTCGCCGCAGGCTGCTCCGGCATCGCATAATACCCGCGCCGATAGCTCAACGACCCACCCTCGCTCAACGACACATTCAGCTTCCGATACTTCCCGTCCCACGTATGGTTCACCGGCTGGAACGCCAGCGTATAAAAATTCTCGCTGTCTTCAAACCCCCGCCGCAGCATCCCCGACACATCGTTGTTGCCATAGAACGCCTCGCCGCCCGTCTCCTCCGCCACATGCTCCATCACCGACCGGCTCTCCTGCCGATCGTGAAACATCTGTGACATCGTGTCCTGCAGCTTGTCGCCCGCCGTCCCGATCCCGTTCTGATCCGCCCCGATCGCATCCGTCTCCACCCCCGTCAGGCTGATCGGATACACCGCCAGCTGCGAGTCCGCCACCGCCCGGTCCGACCGCTCACTCAACGGCGTCGTCGTCGAATACCCCGCACGATTCGCCGTCCCCGACCGTGGATCCCCGATCCACGACAGCGGATTCGCCCCCACCCCGCCCGGCCCCAGACCCGCAGTCAACTGCCCCGTCGCAATCGCCTTCAAACTGTTCGAAGTCGAAGACGTGAACTGCCCCGCCAGCCAGAAAAGATTCTTCCGCCCCGGATACCCGTTCACCGCCCGCGCCAACTCCCGAAACGCATCCGCCAGCCCGTCCAGCCGCGCCTTGTCGTTCCCGAAGTCCTCCCCCTGCAACGACCGTTCGAGCGCCGCACCCGACGTCGCAATCGTCGACTGCGAGTCCTCGTAGGACTCCACATCGTAGTCCGTCACCTTCTGCGACACCGGCCGCACCCGGTTCAACTCCTGCAGCTTGATCCCCTCCGCCGCCTTCACCAGCACGTCCGAATCCGAACTGAACCCCTGCACCATGTGCAGCTGGTTCGTCAGCACAAACAACGCCACCTTCTTGCCCAACGGCATCGCCTTCAAAAACGCAATCATCCTCCGCTTCGCATCCACCTGGTCCGTCGCCGCCGTGTCCAGCAGATCCAGCAGCACCACGTTCAACGACCCGTCCCCCCCATCCTCCGGCAGGTTGCTGAACCCGCGCCTCCCCGCCGCCGGCGCCGGCCCCTTCGTCGTCGCCGTATGCTCCTCGAACAGGTCGATCCGCTGCGGCTTCCCATCTTCCTTCAACGTGAAGTCGCCCTGCTTCAACCCATGCACCACGCGCCCATGCCCGTCGCGCACCACCACCTGCACGTACACAATCCGCGCCGTCGCCCGCAGCGTCGTCGTAGCCTCCTGCCCACTCGCCAACAAACTCAACAACACCAGGGAAAGAACCCGCATCCGAGAAATCCTCGCCGCCATGGTACCCGATCCAGTACACGCAACAACAAGTACGCCCTGATCCCGGGCGGCGACCGCTTCTTGGGGTGGAAGCGCTTCGCGCGCGAAGCGCCTTCACCCCACGAAGTGGCGCCCGTCCGGCGTCAGGACGCACTTGCCCTCGCCTTTCGCCCGCAGCAGGCACCACGCTATGCACCCATTTCCACGGCTTCGCGGCCTAAACTGGTCACATGGATAAGTTTGTTGTACGCGGCGGCAATCCCCTTCTCGGCACCATCAAAGTTTCCGGAGCCAAAAACTCCGCGCTCCCCTGCATGGCCGCCGCCATCCTCACCGAAGACGAGCTCATCCTCGAAAACATCCCGCAGGTGCAGGACATCGAAACCGAGCGCAAACTCCTCGTCTCGATGGGCGCCGAAGTCCAGCTCGGCTACGGCCGCGCCCAGCACCGCACCCACATCCGGTGCGCCGTCCTCTCCGACCCCGTCGCCAAGTACGAAATCGTCAAAACCATGCGCGCCTCCTCGCTCGTCCTGGGCCCGCTCATCGCCCGCACCGGCATGGCCCGCGTCGCCATGCCCGGCGGCTGCGCCATCGGCGGACGCCCCATCGACCTCCACCTCAAGGCCCTCGAAGCCATGGGCGCCGTCATCACCCAGGACCACGGCTACCTCGAAGCCCGCACCGAACGCCTCCGCGGCGCACACATCGTCTTCGACAGGATCACCGTCACCGGCACCGAAGACATCCTCATGGCAGCTGTCCTCGCCGACGGACAGACCATCCTCGAAAACTGCGCCCGCGAACCCGAAGTCACCGACCTCGCCGCCCTCCTCACCGCCATGGGCGCCCGAATCGAAGGCGCCGGCACCTCCACCATCACCATCCAGGGCGTCACCAGGCTCCACGGCGCACGCCACAAGATCAACCCCGACCGCATCGAAGCCGGCACCTTCCTCCTCGCCGGCGCCATCACCGGCGGCGACCTCAACGTCGACTGCTGCAAACCCGCAGCACCTCGGCTCGCTCCTCTCCAAGCTCGAGCAGTGCGGCGTCAAGCTCGAAATCGGCGCCGACAACGTCCGCATCAAGTCCGGCGGACAGCTCAAAGCCGTCGACATCTCCACCGAGGAATACCCCGGCTTCCCCACCGACATGCAGGCCCAGTTCATGGCCCTCGCCACCCAGTGCGAAGGCACCAGCACCGTCACCGAAAACATCTTCGAAAACCGCTTCATGCACGTCAACGAACTCAACCGCATGGGCGCCAGCATCGCCGTCCAGGGTCGCACCGCCACCGTCCGCGGCAAGACCGAACTCCAGTCCGCCGCCGTCATGTGCTCGGACCTCCGCGCCTCCGCCTCGCTCGTCCTCGCCGCCCTCGTCGCCGACGGCGAATCCATCCTCGACCGCGTCTACCACATGGATCGCGGCTACGAGCGCATCGAAGAAAAACTCCGCGGCGTCGGCGCCCAGATCCGCCGCATGGGCAACATCTTCCCCAACCGGTAACAAAGAAAACGCGCCCTGATCGCAGGCGGCGACCACTTCGTGGGGTAATTGCTTCGCGTGGCGTCACGCGAAGCAATCACCCCACGAAGTGGCGCCCGTCCGGCGTCAGGACGCACTTGCCCTTGTTCTTTCAATCGTTGTTCTTTCCATCGCAACGTGTAAGCTCAGGCAAACCCATGCGCCTACCCTCTGCTCGATTCGCCCTCCTGCTCGCCGCGACGACGCTGCCCGCCGCAGCCCAGCAGCTCTCACCCGCAGCCGCCGCCGGCGAAACCACACAATTCCTCACCGACCTCGTCCAGCTCGACACCCAGGACCCTCCCGGCAACGAGTCCCGCGTCGCCAACTACATCGCCGCCATCCTCAAGCGCGAAGCCATCCCCTACGAACTGCTCGAGCCCGTCCCCGGCCGCGCCAGCATCGTCGCCCGACTCAAGGGCACCGGCGCCCAGCGCCCCATCCTCCTCATGGCCCACGAGGACGTCGTCCCCGTCAACCGCGCGCAATGGACCTTCGAGCCATTCTCCGCAGTCATCAAAGACCAGATCCTCTACGGCCGCGGTGCCTCCGACGACAAAAGCCCCCTCGCCGCCCACCTCGAAACCCTCCTGCAGCTCAATCGCTCGATCAAAGCCTCCGGCACAAAACTCTCCCGCGACATCATCTTCCTCGCCGAAGCCTCCGAAGAAACCAGCTCCTCCGCCGGCATGAACACCCTCGTCAAACAGTTCTGGCCAAAACTCGAATGTGAGTTCGCCGTCAACGAAGGCGGTGCCGCCGAAGTCGACGCCGCCGGCAACATCGCCTACTTCGGCATCGCCACCGGAGAAAAACTGCCGCGTCCCATCAAGCTCACCGCCAAAGGCCACGGCGGCCACGGCTCCGTCCCCATCACCGATAATGCCGTCACCCACCTCGCCGCCGCCGTCGCCACGCTCGGCTCCTGGCAAACCCCCACCCGCCTCAACGACACCACCCGCGCCTTCTTCGCCGGCCTCGCCACCCTTTCGCCCCCCGCCCAGGCTGCCCTCTTCCGCGCCATCGACGCCCCCGCCACCCAGGCCCCGCTCCACCAGCAACTCCCCGCCTTCTACTCCATGATCCATACCTCCATCGTCCCCACCATCCTCAGGGCCGGCTTCAAAATCAACGTCGTCCCCACCGACGCCGAGGCCGAAATCGACATCCGCGCCCTCCCCGACGAAGACCTCCCCGCCCTCTACGCCACCATGCGCGCCCTCATCGACGACCCCGCCATCACCCTCACCCCCACCGACACCACCGACTCCATGCCCTCCGCCCCCACCTCCTCCATCCACACCCCCATGTACGCCGCCCTCACCGCCGCCCAGCAGCAGGTCCTGCCCCACGCCATCACTCTGCCCGTCATGTCCACCGGCGCCACCGACTCCAGCTTCCTCCGCGCCAAAGGCGTCAACGCCTACGGTCTCCGCATCCCCCGCACCTTCGAGATGAACACCGGCGTCCACGGCAACGACGAGCGCATCGACCTCCACTACGTCGCCCTCTACCAGCAACTCGTCCAGCGCGCCCTCGAACAGGTAGCCCGCTAAACCAGTCCCGCCCAAAGCCCCGGGCCCCCACGAAGTGGTTGCCGCCCGGGCTCTTGCTCTAACTCTGAGCTCTTAGCTAAAAGCTCTCAGCTGAAAAACCATCTGCCTCACTCCCCCGCCCTGTGGAAAACCTGTCAACCCCCGCGCACCCTCGCTCCCCTTCAACCACAACATTCAAAACCACTTGCACCCCGAAACAAATTGACATACTTACCCACGCCCACTTGATAAACTGGAAGTAGATCAAAAAAAGCCCACAGCCCACACGCTGTGGGCTTTTTGCGTTGCCGACCTCCGCACCCGAGGTCCGGACCTAACCCCAGTCTTTTGAAGATCTTGCGCAACAATGCCCGGAGGGGCACCCCACCCATGCCGACCACCCCCGAAACCAAGTACCAGTGCCGCCACATCTTCCCCGACGGCCACCGCTGCGGCTCCCCCTGCCTCCGCACCCAGGAGCTCTGCTACCAGCACCACGCCACCCGCCGCCCCCTCGCCGACCCGCACCACCGCCGCGCCCGCGGCGAAGCCTTCACCCTCACCCTCCCCGAAGATCGCGCCTCCATCCAGATCGCCATCGGCGAAGTCCTCACCCGCATCGCCGCCGGCGAAATCGACGCCCGCCGCGCAGGACTCATTCTCTACGGCCTCCAGATCGCCTCGCTCAACCTCCCCAAAGTCGCCCCGCTCCCCGCCCCCGAAGCCCCCGCGCCCCTCGTCGAGATGATCGTCGAACACCCCGTCCTCGGCACCATCGCCCCCAAATCCCCCATGCCCGTGCGCCCCAAAGGCATCGCCGAACTCCTCCTCGAACCCTACCGACCCGCCCCCAAAGCCCCCGCCGCCCCTGCCCTCCTCGACTGGCCCCCCGACACCCTCGCCTTCTGGGAAACCCCCGCCCTCACCCTGAAAGCCGCCGCCGGTTCACCCCCCGCCGCCCCCGCCCTTGTCTCTGCCCCCACGCCCGCCCCGACCGCCTCGTCATTCCGCAGCGAAGCGAAGGAATCGGCGTCTTCCCGGCCCGCCATCACCCCACCCGCACCGCACCGCCGTCATGCCACCGCCACCCGCAGCAACCCACGCTTCGCCCGCCGGACCCACTCGCACCCCTTCACCCAGAGCTAAAAACTCTCAACCGAAAAACGATCAGCGAATCCATCACCGATCCCGACCCAAAAAAACTTCCTTGACACGACCCCAATCCTGGTACAAGCTGTTTCCGAATCGAGACAGATCTCTCCCGCACCGCCCAACCAGGCGCACCCACGGGGAGGCACCGCCCGGGCCCCATCACGCACACAGGAGGATTCATGAAATATCTCGGCACCTCCCTGCTCGCCGCCCTCAGCCTCTGTGCTCTGCTCCCCCTCACCCAGCGCCCCGCTGCCGCAGACCAGCAAGGCGCCTACGCCTACACCGAACGCCAGCGCATCGACCTCGGCTTCCAGGCCGCACCCGTCCCCCTCACCTACGACAAGGATCAGAAGGAACTCGTCGGCCTCGGCAGCTACCTCGTCAACGCCGTCGGCGGCTGCAACGACTGCCACACCAACCCGTCCTACGCCGTCGGGGGAAATCCCTTCCTCGGCCAGCCGAAGAAGGTCAATGCGGCCCACTACCTCGCCGGCGGCCAGGCCTTCGGACCCTTCATCTCCCGCAACCTCACCCCCGAAAACGGCCTGCCCGCCGGCCACACCTTCCCCGAGTTCCTCAACATCATGCGCAGCGGCAAGGACTACGACCACCTCCACCCCGCCCTCGGCGCCAAACTCCAGGTCATGCCCTGGCCCAGCTTCCAGGAGATGAGCGACCACGACATCCACGCCATCTACGAGTACCTCAAGGCCATCCCCCCCGCCACCCCCGGCACCTAAAAGTTCTCAGTTCTCAGTTCTCAGTTCTCAGTTCTCAGTTCTCAGTTCTCAGTTCTCAGTAAAGGCACAAAGCACAGACATGAAGGCCGCACGGCAAACTATCAGCTATCAACTAATAACTATCAGCTGATAACTCAATAAACCCTGCCCAAAACCCAAACCCACAACCAACGACTTGAGAACCGAGAACCGAGAACCGAGAACTGAGAACTGAGAACTGAGAACTGAGAACTAAAAATCTTCACTCCCGCACAACAGTCTTCCGATAAACCCAGGCATCCAGCCCCGCCCCATAAAAATCAGGCTCCCCCCGCAGCCGCACATACCCGCACCGCTCGTAGAACGAAACCGCCCCCCGGTTCCCCGCGAACACATGCAGCTCCACCTCGTCGAGCCCCTGCTCCGCCGCTCGCAGCAGCGCCTGCGCCACCCCCTTGCGGCGAAATTCCGGCGCCACGTCGAGCGTTACAACATACCCGCTGCCATGTTCTGAATGCAGAATCACAAACCCGGCCAGCACCCTGCCGGCATCAGCCACCACCACCACCGCATCCCGTTCAATTACGAACCGGATCATCGAACTCAGATCGAACTGAAACGGAGGATCGAAGCACCGCTGGTCGAGCGCATAGAGCGCCCCTACATCATCGAGCGAGCCCGGTCGCAGACGCCAGAACGGCGTCACGCCGAAACAGTAAACGTATCTTCAGATCGCGTCACCGCACGGTACAGCGTGTCCCGCTCAAACGGCACACGGCCCGCCTCGGTGATCAGCCGGATGAGGTCAGCCCGGCGCATCCCCTGCGGCGTCGTCGCTCCCGCATCGTGATAAATCTTCTCTTCAATCACGGTCCCGTCGATGTCATCGGCGCCAAAGCGCAGCGAGATCTGCGCCATCTTCGGCGTCACCATCTGCCAGTAGCTCTTGATGTGCGGAAAGTTGTCCAGCAGCAGTCGGCTTACCGCGATCTGCCGAATATCGAGCATCCCGGAAGACTTCGGCACATGCGACAGCATCGTGTTATCCGGGTGGAACGACAGCGGAATAAACGTCTGGAAGCCGCCCGTCTCATCCTGCACCGCGCGCAGCTTCAGCAGGTGGTCCACGCGGTCTTCATCGCTCTCCACGTGCCCGTAGAGCATCGTCGCATTCGAACGGAAGCCCATCTGGTGCGCCAGCTTGGCCGTCTCCAGCCACTCGCCGCCGTCGATCTTGTGGTCGCAGATGATATGCCGGATGCGATCCGCGAAGATCTCCGCGCCGCCCCCCGGCATCGAGTCCACGCCTGCGTCTTTCATCTTCTGCAGCGTCTCGGTAATCGTCAGCTTCGCCCGCCTGGCCAGGAACGAAACCTCGACCATCGTGAACGCCTTCACATGCGTCTTCGGGAAGCGCACCTTCAACCCGCGTACCAGGTCAAGGAAATATTCAAACGGCAGATCAGGATGCAGACCACCCACGATGTGGAACTCGGTCACGGCCTCGGTATAGCCCGAGCCCGCCGTCTCCCACGCCTCTTCAAGCGCCATCGTGTACGTGCCGGCCTCACCCTTCTTGCGCCCGAACGCACACAGCCTGCACGAGGCGACGCACACGTTGGTCGGGTTGATGTGCCGGTTCACGTTGAAGTACGCCGTGTCACCATGCATCCGTTCACGGACGAGATTGGCCAGCCAGCCGACGGCGAGAATGTCGCCCGAACGATACAGCGCCACGCCGTCGTCGAAGTTCAGCCGCTGCCCCGCCTGCACCTTTTCGGCGATCGGCGCGAGCGCAGCATCATCGGTCTGAAAGGAGTGGCGCGGCCTGGCGTGCGTGCTGTTCGACGAGTTCATAACTACAATTCTATTCCTCGTCAAGCGCCCGCACTACTGGCTTGCCGGAGGCGGATTTGCCGGACGAACAGGAGCCGGGGCCGCCGGCACTGCAGCAGGCGGAGTCTTCTCGCCCGGCGTCTTCTCGCCCGGCAGGGGCGTTGCCACCATCCGCGGCTGGATCACCAGACCGTCGAACATCGTCGCGGCAATGAAGTGATCGCCCATCGGCCGCGCAAAGCGCAGGTTCCAGCCCGAGTCGGTGAACGTCACCTTCAGGTCCGGAAGCGAGACGATGAACAGGATGCTGGTATAGCCGCCGGTGGTGACCAGCATGCGGCTGGTCGCCTCGTCGTAGTAAAGGCTGTTGACGGACGTCACAAACAGGTTCTTCGGGGTCGTCCAGGTACGCCCCGCGTCGGACGAGAGATAGACGCCCTCACGGCCCGCAATCCAGAGCCGACCCGAAGGCTCGACCGCGACCGCGCCCACCAGGGTCAGGCCCTCCGGCAGCACCATCGGCGACCACGACCTGCCGGCATCGGCCGAGAACGCGACCGAGTGCAGCGAGGCAGAGATCACGTTCTCCTTCGCCGCCGCGATGGAGCGCCAGTCTCCGCTGCGCTCGACGCCTGCCAGCGCCCAGCTCTGGCCGTTGTCCTCGCTGGTCATCAGCCCGATCGAGGTGATTGCCAGCATGCTCTTATCGGTCGTCGCGAGGCCATACACGCTGCCGTCGAAGCCGGTGCCGGTCGTCGGCCCCGGCGTCGCTTCAATCTTCTCGAGCACCACCGTTGACGGCGACGCCGCCTTGCCCGTGTCCGCTACCAGCGAGCTATCCGCCGGTGCGCCACCCGTCGATGCCATCGGCGGCAGCAGCGGCGGAGCGTTCGGGTCAGCCGAAGTCTGCTGAGCCGCCGGGGCCGCCTGAGCAGCCGCCTTCGCATGAGTCCGCCGGGCCGCGGTCGTTGACCTGCCGCGCACAGAGGCCTGCTTCACCGGGACGTGCCTGCCCCTGGTGGTGACACCTTTGCCGCTCGTGGCTTTGCCCTTGCTGCTGGAGGTCTTCCCGCTGGACGTCCTGCCGCCTGCACTCTTCCCGCTTGCAACCTGCTTGTGGCTGGTCACGCGTCCGTGGCCCGAGCCTGCCGCGGGACGCGTCTTCGTCATCGCCTCCTGCACCCCGGCCGGGGGGGCGCTGGCGGCGGGCGCATTCACCACCTTCACCCATGCGCTGTTGCCCGCGTCGTAGCGGAAGAGCCCGTGCGCGGTGCCCGCAATGTAGGTTCCGTCGGGCGCCTGGCCCAGCGCGAAGATGTCTCGTCCTTCAAAGCCGTCGCTGCGCTGTTTCCAGTTGAGCCCGCCATTCTCGCTGAGGAAGACGCCGCCGAGTTCCTTGTCGTTCACCACCCCCACCAGCACGGTGCCGGGGTGCTGCCGGTCGCGATGGATTGCGACGATCTGCCGGGCGGAGAAGCCGCCGTTCGAGGGGTGAAAGCTGTCGCCGCCATCGTCCGACGAGAGTACGCCGCCGCGATCGGTCGCGATCAGCACGTGCTTCGGGTTGGTCTTGTCGATCGAGACATCGTTCACGATGACCTCGGGCCCGGTGGTCCGGTTCCAGCTCTTGCCCGCGTCGTTGGTGCGCCAGAGGCCCTCGGTGGTGCCGGCGAAGACGATCTGCTCGTTGGTGGGGTCCTGCTCAAGCACACGGGTGCGCCGCGCCGTGGAAGGGATGCCCTGGATCTTTTTGAACTGGCCGCCCGCGTCCTCGCTCTTGTAGATGCCCGAGCAGGCGCTGGCATAGACGCTCTTCGGGTTCACGGGATCGATGATGATCGAGAAGACGTCGGAGTCATCGATGATGCCTTCCTTGATGTTCTCCCAGTGCTCGCCGCCGTCGGTCGTCTTCCAGGGCAGGTGCCAGGTGCCGACGTAAATGATCTTCGGGTCTACGGGGTCGATGGCGACCGACGCGATGTTGTGAATCTCGGTTGAATCGACGGGGCTGATGCGGGTCCAGTGGCGGCCGCCGTCGGTCGAGCGAAAGACGCCCTTGAGGGTGCCGGCGACAAGCAGGTTCGAGTCCGTCGGCGCGTCGCTCATCGCCTGCACCGACTCGCCGCGCATATCGACCTGGCTCGACCAGGTGTGGCCGGCGTCGTCGCTGACGTAGATGCCGCCGTCGGACGAGCCGATGACCCGGGCGCCGACGACGAGGTGCTTCGGGTTCTTTGCATCGACGATGACGGAGTCGAGCACGAGGTCGTCGCGCTTGTCGACGCGGGCCAGCCGCTTCCAGGTCTCGCCGGTGTTGTGCGAATCGTACAGCCAGCCGTTGGCGGTGCCGAGATACAGGTGAGTGTGGTCGGAGGGGTCGGCGACGACGCGGCGCGCGCTGCCGCCGTCAGGACCGAAGGGCAGCCAGTTGGCCGCGCGGGCAGGCAACACTCCCAGCAAGGCAAGGCCGAGCGCCAGTGCCGCTTTCCTGCAACCACTCAACCTGCGAACGATCAACCAGAGCCTCCACCTCTCATGCTATCCGAAGCAATCTCCGGACCCCGCATGACGGCAGCAAGTGTGTCAGTTACCAAGTGTTCCAAAGGGAAAGAGCACTGTGAACAAGCGAAAGGCTGACTGAGCGGGAGCCCAGTCAGCCTTTCACGGTTTACCGGCAAGAAGGGTTACTTCTTGTGGTGGTGCTTGTGGCCCTTGGCGACAGCCTTGCGGGGCTGGACCTTGACCGCGGTCTCATCGACCGGGGTTGCGGTCACAGCGGTTGCGCCGCTCGGGACCAGGGTGGAGGTGACCGTCTTGGCGTCGTCGGTGCCGGTGAAGACAGCGACGCGTGAAGCATCGATACCCTTCTCCTTGACCAGGTAGTCCTTGGTGTTGACGGCGCGCTCGGCGGCGAGCATCGGACCCTTCTTCTCGCTTGCGCCGGCATTACCGACGAGGTCGAGGGTGGCATCCGTGCTGCGCTGCAGGTTCAGTGCGAGGTCATCGAGGCAGGCCTTGCCTTCGTTGTCGACGCGGGTCGGGCGACGGTTGTCGCGATCGAAGCTGATCGAGCAGAGGCTGGTCGACTGGGGCTTCGGCGGCGGCGGCGGCGCGACGATGGTGACGGTGGTGGTCGAGGTCGCGGTCTGGCCCTTATCGTCGACTACGTTGCAGGTGACGGTGATGGGGCCGGGTGCGGCGCCGGTGGTCGAGAGGGTTGCGGTGGCAGCCGAACCGCTCACGCTGCCAGCCGAGGTGCTGTAGCTGTAGGTGAGGGGGCGGTTCTGCGGGCTCATGCCGCTCGCGGTGATGGTGGAGGAGTCGCCGGGATTGACGGTCGAGGGGTTAGCCGAGCAGGAGATGGTCGGCGGCTCGAACTGCTTGACGGTGAAGTCGGCCGAGCAATCCGCCATCTGACCGGGCTTGTTGCCCTCGGTGACGTGACCCTTGACCGAGTAGGTGCCGGGTGCCGCATCCTTGGTGTCAACCGTTGCGGTCGGAGCCGAACCGGAGATCGTGCCACCAGTCGAGGTCCACGAGTAGGTCGCGGTCTTCTTCGGGTTGAGGTTCATGGCGGTACCGGTTGCCGTGACGGGATCGCCCGGGTAGACAGTTGCCGGCGAGACCGTGCAGGCATAGGTGACCGGCGGCGGCGGGATGATGTGGCCGAAGTGCATCACGATACCGGTCGAGAGATCGACGCCCGAGAGGTTCGCACGTCCGCCGAGCACGCCGGGGGTGGGAATCTGGGTGTAGGGACCGTAGCTGGTGTGCACGTAGCGGTAGTCGGCTTCAAACAGGCGAAGCGAGAACTTGTTGTCGAAGAACGGCAGGTCGTAGTCCATGCCGCCGCCGGCGGTGAGGGTCGGGCCCCACTGGTAGGGCTCGTGCGCGAAGGTCGCGGGCGCTTCGCTGTTGGGGCCACCGAGCTTGGCGCCGCCGACGAGGCCGTGACCGAAGAGGGTGAAGTTCTGCATGGGCGCGCGGACGATGAGACCGGCGCTGGCCGAGTAGAGGCCGTCGTTGTTGCCGTCAGGATGGGCTACGAAGTTGATTTCGCCGCCGACGTACTTGGTGAAGTAGTACGCGCCGCTACCGATTGCGCCGTAATCCACCGAGGAGTAGGGGATGTAGCCGGGCTTCACTTCGCCGTGTGCGCCGAAGTAGGAGTAGCCGAGGAATACGTCGATCTTGGACGGGTTAGGCCCCATCGGGGCGGGGGTGCTGGGTGCAGGTGCAGTTTGCGCACTCAGGCTCGCGACTCCAAGGCTGACTGCACATGCAGCCAGTCCGAACCGGCCAATAGAACGAAAAGGGCGATAAACCATTCGACTTCCTCCACTCAAATCAATGAAACGAAATTGCGCTGCAAGCATTATTTTGACTACGCGCTCTTGTGTATCTGTAAGGGTTACCAAAGTCTACAGCACATGGTTCGGCACGTTACAAGAAAATGCGATGGGACTGGTATTGATGAAACGTATCAGGGTCAGGCCTGGATGCGAAACCGGAAACCTGGCTGGAACCAATGCAGTAACAGCAGAGCTACGGTAGGTCATCGTTTGCCTGTTGGAGCCCCCGGATGCAGCGGGGAGCGGGGCTCACGTGAAAAGAGTACAGGAATCAGGCCAGGTTGAGGGTCTTGCGCATGCTTCCGCGCTCGCTCTGGATTTTTTCCTGCAGGAGGGTGATGGCGTACAGCAGCTGCTCTGGACGCGGGGGGCATCCGGGGACGTAGATGTCGACCGGAATGATCTGGTTGACGCCTTGCAGGAGCGCGTAGTTGTTGAAGACGCCGCCCGAAGTGGCACAGGCGCCCATCGAGATGACCCATTTGGGCTCGGGCATCTGTTCGTAGAGGCGACGGATGACGGGGGCCATCTTCTGCGAGACGCGGCCGGCGATGATCATGAGATCGGACTGCCGGGGCGAGGGGCGGAAGACCTCGGCGCCGAAGCGGGCGATGTCGTAGCGGGAGCCGCCCATGGACATCATCTCGATGGCGCAGCAGGCGAGGCCGAAGGTCATGGGCCAGACGGAGTTTTTGCGGACCCAGTTGATGGCGGCGTCAAGCGAGGCGAGCACGACCCCTTCCGGCTGGTCGTAGCCCCAGTTCACTTCGGAGATCTTGTCCTGATTGATCGGGGTGCTGTCCAGCGCACCGAAGAAGTAACGGTCGGAGCGTGAGTCGGAGGCGCCCTCTGGACGCTGCCCGCTGCCGTTGGTCTCTGAGTTTGGACTTGTCATAGTTCGATCATAAGATGCTTTGCGGCATTTTCTTCTCTCGTGGCATGACGGAACAAGAAAAAGCTACTCGGCTCTCTTCCAAGGATGCGACGCGCGGCCTCTGGGTTGGTTAGAGGGTGCCACAAATATGGGGCAGTGCGGCGAGGGTGGGATCGGGGCGAAATCCGGCGGGGATGAGGAAGTCGACGCGGACGCGCAGGCTTTCGAGGCTGCCGAGCGGCGTGGACCGGCCGTCGGGGGGCTCGACCAGGGTGTGGGCGGTGGTGGTGAAGTGCTCGGAGACGGCGCCGGCCATCTTCCACTGGTCGGCGGTGCCGGGGACGAGCTTCGCGTCGAGGATGGTGAGCTTGCCGTCGGCTGCGTCGGCGATCTGCGCGGAGAGCTCGACCTGAAGCGGTGCGGGCGGGGTGGCGCCGGCCTGGATGAGGTTGGTGTAGGCCTGCTCGAGCCGCGCGAAGCTGGCGGCGGAGGTGGCGTAGCGGAAGCGGCGCGGGTTCCAGCCGACGGCGTCCTGGGCGCGGAAGGAGAAATCGGTTGAGAGCGAGAGCGGCGAGACGGACTGATAGGGCGGGGTGGCGAGCTCGGCGTAGTCGTGCGCGGGGAGCGGGCCGGCGACGGGAACGACGCGGAGGATCCAGCCGGAGTGGATGGGCTCGAACCAGAGTTTGAGGCCGTTGCCGAGGGGGTGGGTGTAGGGTTTGCCGGTTTCGAGGCTGGCGGTGATCGAGATGGCTCGGCAGGGTCTGGGTGGGAGTGCGGGGGGCATGTGTGGAGTTTACTTGGCGGGGTGTAGTGGGTGAGCCGGGTGATGGATCAGCTTTCAGCGGGTGGTCGACAGCTTATCGATTGCTGGGATGGGTTGAGGGCTGTGGGTCGAAGCTGATCGCTTCGCTTCGTCGCGGAATGACGACGGGATCGCCGCTAGCGAAGGTTGGCTTCGATCGCGGCGAGCAGGGCGGTGCGCAGGGATTTCTGCTGTGGCGGGTCGAGCTTGCCGCCGGCCTGGGTGAGGTAGAAGACGTCGATGGCGGTCTCGCCTTCGGTGTCGACGAGGGCGACTTCGATGTTGCAGCCGTGGCCGGCGAGGGTGAGCGAGAGCGCGCGGAGCAGGCCGGGGGTATCCTGCGCGATGACCTGGACGAGCGTGCTGTGGGTGGAGGCGGCATCGTCGAAGTCGACGCGGGCTTCGACGTGGATCTTGGCGGTCTTCCTGCGGGCGCGCTTGCGGGAGACGAGGAGGGCTTCGAGGTCGGCTTTGCCGAGCATGATGTCGCGCACGCTCGAAACGAAGCGGTCGCGTTCGCTCTCGTTGAGCTCGAGGGTGCGGAAGGTGTCGGTGAAGCGGAAGCTGTCGACGGCGAGGCCTTCGGCGTTCGAGAAGGCGTCTGCGGTGATGATGTTCATGCCCCAGCCGGCGAGGATGCCGGCCATGGTGGCGAAGAGCCTGGGCCGGTCGCCAGTGATGAGGGTGAGTTCGCTGACGCCGGGCGCGTAGCGGAAGTCGAGCTCGATGCCGGCGCGGTCGTCGCCGAGGCGGGCGGCCATCTGGATGTGGGTGCGAACAATCTCGGGGGTGCGGGTCTGCAGGTAGCGGTGCGGAAAGCCTTCGAGGTAGGCGCTGGTGCGGGCGCGGTCGTTGGGTGAGAGCGCGTGGATGCGCAACAGCAGCTCTGACAGCTCGCTCGAGGCCTCTGCGGCGACGCGCTCGTCGTCGACGTTGCGGTCGAGGTAGTTGGCGGTGGCGTTATAGAGGCGCCAGAGGTTCTCGGCCTTCCACGGGGTGAGCGCGTCGGGGTGCACGGCGGTGATGTCGGCGTAGGTGAAGAGCGCGAGCATGCGCAGGGCTTCGGGGTTGGGGACGCGCGCGGCGAAGCTGCGGATGGTCTCCTGGTCGAAGACGTCGCGGCGCAGGGCGGCGGACATCTCGAGGTGATTGCGGATGAGGTCGAGGACGAGGGTGGTCTCGTAGCCGTCGAGTTCAAGGCGTTCGAGGACATTGGCGGCCATGCGCGCGGATTCAGCGGCGTGGCCTGACGCTGCGTGGCCCTTGCCGGTGTCGTGCAGCAGGGAGGCGAGCAGCAGCAGCTCGGGATGGGGGAGATCGCGGAAGAGACCGCCGAAGCGTGCGGCCCAGGGGGCGAGACCGGCCTCTGCCGGAGACCTGGCGGCGGGCTGTGCGTTGCCGAGGGCGTGGAGGGTGTCGATGAGGACGAAGGTGTGCTCATCGACGGTGTAGCGATGGTAGGCGTCGCGGATGACGAGGGCGTCGATGCCGTGGAACTCGGGGATGACGAGCTCGAGGATGCCGAGTGCGTGCATGGTGCGGAGGGCGCCGCCGGCGAAGCGCCCGGTGAGGATGACGCGCAGGTGCTGCCAGAGGTGGGGGCCGTCCTCGAGGTTCGACGAGAGGATGGGCAGGGCGTACTCGATGCGGCGTTCGGTGTCGGGCAGGGGCTGGGCGCCGGTGGTGGCCATGGCGGCGAAGAGGGAGAGGACGATCTCGGGGTCGTGGGCGGGGTCGGGTGTTGTTTTGGCGAGGGCGATGCGGTTCTGGCGGAGTTCGAAGCCGTTGCGGGTATCCTGCGAGGCGCGGGCGCTGAGCGAGGGCAGGCGGAGGCGCGAGATCTTCACGGGCGTGGTCTGGGCGAGGGCCTGGCTGATGGCGCGCTGGATGGAGCGCGCGTGGCGGAAGTAGAGGCGCATCCAGTAGGCGGCGTGCGCGCCATTCTCGACGGCGTGGCCGAGGCCGAGCGAGATGGCGGCGGCGGCGTCCTGCGCCTGCCAGTCGAGGGTGTTGTCGTCGCGTCCGTGGCGCAGGTGGAGGAAGGCGCGGACGAGGAGCAGGAAGGCGCGGGCGTCGGCGAACTCGGGGTCGGACTGGCAGGCGGGCGGGTTGGAGGCGGAGGCGGGGTCTGATCCGGGGTCCGCGGGGGCCAGGCGTTCGAGCCAGGCGCAGACGTGCGCGTCGCGCAGGCCGCCGGGACATTCCTTGATGTTGGGTTCGAGATGAAAGAGGGTGTCGCCGTAGCGGGCGTGGCGGGTGCGGGTGACGGCGAGCAGGCGGGCGGCGATCTTCCGGGCGTCGCGGCTGATGAGCCTGGGGACGGACTTTTCAACGAGCTTCGCGCTGAGTGCGGGGTCGCCGGTGACGGGGCGTGCGTCGAGCAGGGAGAGGGTGAACTCGACATTTTCGGGGTCGAATTTTTCGCACTCGGCGAGGGTGCGGGTCATGGCGGAGACGCGCAGACCGGCGTCCCACAGGAGCTGGTTGAGGCGGCGGATGGGTTCTTTGACGGACTTCTCGGGGACGCTCGCGTCGAGCAGGAACATGAGGTCGACGTCCGAGTAGGGAAAGAGTTCGCGGCGTCCGTAGCCGCCGACGGCTACGAGCGCAATGCCTTTGGCGAGGGCGGCGTGGCCGGAGAGGATTTCATGCCAGGCGGTGTGGACGAGGGCGTCGACCGCTTCGGCGCGTCCGGCGAGGATGCGGGCGCCGGCCTCGTGGTCGGAGGCGTCGGCGTCGAAGGCGGCGGCGAGGTGTGCGGACTGCTGCTCGTAGGCGAGCTTATGCGGGGCGAGCCAGGGGGACGCCTGCGCGGGGGCGGGCGTAGCGGCTTGAGACTGTGGCTGCTGCTGCATCTGCCGGGCCCCCTTGGGTGCTTTGGTGTGTGCGGCGGAGGCTTGACGTGTGGTGCGGGTGCTGGAGAAGCTGATCGATCAGTTGATCGTTTTCAGTTGTTAGCTCATGGTTTGAACAACGGCTAGAGGGCGATTTCACCGCGTTCGTCGTTGCGGATGCGGATGGCTTCGTCGATCTTCGAGATGAAGATTTTGCCGTCGCCGATTTTGCCGGTGCGGGCGGATTTGAGGATGGCCTGGATGGCGGGTTCGAGCATGGCGTCGGCGACGACGAGCTCGAGCTTCACCTTTGGTAAAAGATCGACCGCGTATTCGCGTCCGCGGTAGAACTCGGTGTGGCCCTTCTGGCGGCCGTGGCCGCGGGCTTCGAGGACGGTGATGCCCTCGATGCCGATTTCGATGAGTGCGTCTTTGACTTCGTCCAGCTTGGAGGGCTGGATGATGGCTTCAATTTTCTGCATTGCTTGATCCTCTTGGTTGCGGCGCCAGGAACTTGTAGAGCGTGAGGCGGGTCGTTGGCGATCCCACGGATGGGGGTCTAGTGGGCCCAGTCGTAGCCTTCCTCGCCGTGCTGGGAGAGGTCGAGGCCTTCGCGTTCATCATCTTCGTTGACGCGCATGCCGATTGTCTTGTCCACGATGAACAAAATAATGGTCGTGCCTACGATGGACAGGGCCCAGGCGATGCCGATGCCGATGAGCTGGTTGACGAGCTGATGCGGGTTGCCTTCGAAGAGGCCGGTCGGCTTCCCTGCCCCGAAGATGGGGTTGATGGCGGAGCGGGCGAAGAGACCGGTGAGGATGGCGCCCATGGTGCCGCCTGCGCCGTGGACACCGAAGGCGTCGAGCGAGTCGTCGTAGCCGAAGATGGCCTTGACGGTGAAGACCATGAAGAAGCAGAAGACGCCGACGATGAGGCCGATCCAAAGGGCGGCGATGGGGGTGACGAAGCCGGCGGCGGGGGTGAGGCCGACGAGGCCGGCGACGGCGCCCGAGATGGCGCCGAGAGCGGAGGGCTTGCCGTTGCGGATCCACTCGGCTGCGGACCAGCCGCAGGCGGCGGCGGCGGCGCCGAAGTGAGTTGCCACGAAGGCCGAGGTGGCGAGCGTGCCTGCGCCGAGGGCCGAGCCGGCGTTGAAGCCGAACCAGCCGACCCAGAGCAGGGCTGCGCCGATGAAGCTGAGGACCATCGAATGCGGCGGCATGGCGACCTTGGGGTAGCCGAGGCGCTTGCCGAGGAAGAGCGCGGTGACGAGGGCCGAGACGCCGGAGGTGACGTGGACGACGGTGCCGCCGGCGAAGTCGAGGGTCGGGAAACGGCCGCCGAGGGATGCGTTCAACAGGCCGCCCTTACCCCAGACCATGTGGGCCATGGGGCTGTAGACGAAGAGCGCCCAGAGGACCATAAAGACGAGCATGGCGGAGAATTTGACACGCTCCGCGAATGCGCCGGTGATGAGGGCGGGGGTGATGATGGCGAACATGAGCTGGTAGATCATGTAGGTCTGGAGCGGGATCGTCGCCGCGTAAGCGGTGTCAGGAACAAGCCCGACGCCGTGGAGGAGCGCATTCTGGAAGCCGCCGATGAAGGCGTTGCCCTGGCCGAAGGCGAGCGAGTAGCCGATGAGCGCCCAGAGGACGGTGATGACGCCCATCATGGCGAAGGTCTGCATCATGGTGCCAAGGATGTTCTTCTTGCGGACGAGGCCGCCGTAGAAGAGGGCCAGGCCGGGGGCGGACATCATGAGGACGAGGGCGGAGGAGACGAGCATCCAGCCGTTATCGCCGGCGGTCTGCGCGGTGGCGACGGCGGCGGTGGCATCAGCGACCTGCTTTTCGAGGGCGGCGATGCGCTGATCTTGTGTCTGCGGTGCCGCTGCGGCGGCAGAGGTGGTGGTAGCGGTGGTGGCCGCGGGGGCCTGGGCCGGGGCATACGGCGCCGCGACGGCAAAGACGAGGCCCAGGGTACAGAGCAGGGTTCGGAGGAGGTGCGGGGTCCTGAAACGGATCAAGCGGGAGCGCATAGATGAATCACCCTCATGGCTACGTGGAACGCTATGGGAAGGACAGGCAACTTAGGAACGGGGTTTCGCTTACTCTACACAAGGGGGCCGCCCGGCTCCAAGTTTGAAGTGTTGAAGGAGCGGGAAGATGGCGGATGAGTTGACGGTTGCGCGGGGGACGGACGGGTTGACAGACGGGGTGACGCTGACGAGCTGGGCGGAGATTGCGCCGGAGCCGATGAATCCGCTGCTGACCCGGCAATATTTGACGGGGGCGCAGGGGATGGTGGCGCGGATCATGTTGAAGAAAGGCTGCGTGGTGCCCGAGCACAGCCACGCGAATGAGCAGATCGTCATGATTCTTGCGGGGGCGCTTGAGTTCCACATGGGCGAGCGCGTTGTGGTGGTGCGGACGGGTGAGTTGCTGGTCATTCCGGGGGGTGTGCCGCACTCGGCAGTGGCGCTCGAGGATACCGAGGACATCGACTTTTTTGCTCCGCCGCGGCGGGACTGGATCGAGAAACAGGACACTTATCTGCGCTGAGCGGCGGGAGGTGCGGGTTAGAATAGGGTGTACCAATCCTGTTGAGTCACTTGATCGAGACGCCGGCTCCTATCCCGCACCAATCCGCAGACGCAGACGCGATCAAACCGCACGGGCCATTTGCTGCGCTGAGGCGGGCGGTTCCCTCGATCGAAGTGGTCCGCTTCCTGATGGTGGGGGCGTTCAACACGCTGTTTTCGCTGGCGCTTTATTCAGGCTTCGTTATTCTGTACGGGCACCTGTTTCCTCATCGAGGCAAGCCGCTGATTGCGGATTTTGCCTCGATCTCGTCGAAGCCGATCGGAATCACGGTTGCGTTCCTCTGCTACAAGCATTTCGTCTTCCGCACCAAGGGCAACTACCTGAAAGAGCTGATCCGGTGCTTCGCGGTGTATGGCGTGAGCACCCCGGCCGAGTTGCTGATCCTTCCCCTGGCCACGCACCTGTTCCTCTACCCCACGTTGACCCGGGCCTTTGCGCCGTTCCTGGCGGGCATTGTGAATGCGGTGCTGATTGCCAGCTACAGCTACTTCGCGCATAAAAAGTTTTCCTTCAAGCGCTGACGCAGGTCAGACGTTGCGGGCTCCGGGCTGAGCGGTAGACAAGGGCCTACGAGGAGACGCGATGAGAGACCTGGTGCGCCATCAGCTGGCGCAAACGATCCGTACGATGCAGGCGGTGCACGACGATCCGGCGATCCACGAGACGATGCTGACGATCGCGAAGCTGACGGGCGAGGCGATGGCGGCGGGCGGCAAGCTGATGGTGGCCGGCAACGGCGGCTCGGCGGCCGATGCGCAGCACCTGGTGGCGGAGTTTGTCGCGCGGCTGACGGTGGACCGGCCGGCTTTGCGCGCGATTGCGCTGACGACGGATACGTCGATCCTGACGGCGATTGGCAATGACTGGTGCTTCGAGCGCATCTTTGCGCGGCAGGTGGAGGCGCTGGGGCAGCGGGGCGATGTGCTGCTGGGCATTTCGACTTCGGGCAACAGCGGGAACATCGTGTGCGCGGTGGAGGTGGCGAAGGCGATGGGAGTGACGACGATCGGCTTTTCCGGCAACAACGGCGGCAGGATGCGGACGCTGTGCGACTTCAACGTGATCATCCCGTCCAAGACGACCATGAATATCCAGGAGTCGCACCTGGCGCTTGAGCATATCTTCTGCATGCTGGTGGAGCGGTATACCTTCGGCGAAGATTTCGACCGGCTGTCAGATTAGAGGCGTCCGAGGCCGGTTTCGCACGGCAGACAGCGATGACGGTTGTAACCCTGCGGTAGTTTTACGCATCTACAAGAGAAGCTGGCGTGGCTGCGCCGGCAATCCAAGCTAAAAGAGTTGATTTCATGTCGCGATCGTTGTTGCCGGGCCGTCCCTATCCTTTGGGCGCCAAACCCAGTTCGAAGGGCACGAACTTTGCCCTGTATTCCGAGAATGCTTCCTCCGTTTCGGTTTGTTTTTTTGATGAGCAGGGAAAAGAGACGGACTGCGTGGAGCTCAAAGAGCATACCGCGTTCGTGTGGCACGGGTTGATCCTGGGCGTGAAGCCGGGGCAGCGTTATGGGTACCGCGTGGATGGACCGTGGGACCCGGCGAACGGGCTGCGCTTCAACAAGACGAAGCTGCTGGTGGACCCGTATGCGCAGGCGATCGAGGGCAAGGTGGACTGGAAGCAGCCGATCTTCCCCTACTCGCTGGAATCGGGCGACGACATGATGCGCTGCGACAAGGACTCCGCGGCAGGGGTGCCGAAGTCGATCGTGGTGGATAACAAGTTCGACTGGGGCGAGGATTGCCCGCCGGATACGCCGCTGGCGGACTCGATCATCTACGAGATGCATGTGAAGGGCTACTCCATGCGCAACCCGATGGTGCCCGAAGCGCTGCGTGGGACCTACGCGGGGCTGGGTCATCCGGCGAGCATCAACTACCTGAAGAAGCTGGGCATCACGGCGGTGGAGCTGCTGCCGGTGCATCACTTTGTCGATGACGGGCACTTGAAGGACATCGGGCTTTCGAATTACTGGGGCTACAACACGCTGGGCTACTTCGCGCCGATGGCGCGGTACAGCTCTGCGGGCGATGCCGGCGGGCAGGTGAACGAGTTCAAGCAGATGGTGAAGGACCTGCATGCTGCGGGGCTCGAGGTGATCCTGGACGTGGTGTACAACCACACCTGTGAGGGCAACGAGAAGGGTCCTGTGCTGTCGTTCAAGGGCGTCGATAACACGACGTATTACCGCACGGTTGAAGGCAACAAGCGCTTCTACATGGACTACACGGGCACCGGCAACACGCTCAATGTCTACCACCCGCAGGTGCTGAAGCTGCTGATGGATTCGCTGCGCTACTGGGTCACGGAGATGCATGTGGACGGCTTCCGCTTCGACCTGGCGGCGACGCTGGCACGTGAGTTCCACGATGTTTCGAAGCTTTCAGCCTTCTTTGAAACCATCAACCAGGACCCGACGCTGGCGGATGTGAAGCTGATTGCCGAGCCGTGGGATGTGGGTGAGGGCGGCTACCAGGTGGGTCAGTTCCCTGTCCTGTGGGCGGAGTGGAACGGGATGTACCGCGACACGGTGCGCAAGTTCTGGAAGGGGGACGAGGGCGAGCTTTCGAACTTTGCGTACCGCCTGACGGGCTCTTCTGATCTCTACCAGAATGACGGACGCAAGCCGTACGCGAGCATCAACTTCATCACGGCACATGACGGCTTCACGCTTGACGACCTGGTGAGCTACAACGACAAGCACAACGAGGCGAACGGCGAGGACAACAAGGACGGCGCGAACGATAACGAATCGTGGAACATGGGCGCCGAAGGGCCGACCGACGATCCGGCGATCAACGAGATGCGCGAGCGGCAGACGAGGAACTTCCTGGCGACGCTGATGCTGTCGCAGGGCGTGCCGATGCTGGCTGGCGGCGACGAGGTGGCCCGTTCGCAGATGGGCAATAACAATGCCTTCTGCCAGGACAACGAGTTGACCTGGTACGACTGGAATCTGGATCCGCCGCGGCGCAGGCTGATGGAGTTCACCTCGAACCTGATCCAGTTGCGGCGGGCGCATCCGAATCTGCATCGGCGCAAGTTCTTCCAGGACCGTACGATTCGCGGGTCGGTGGTGCGCGATGTGGCCTGGTACAACACGAACGCGGAGGAGTTCTCTGACGAGAACTGGAACACGAATTGGAACAAATCGATGGGCGTGATGCTGAACGGCAAGACGCTTGGCGTGACCGATGAGGAAGGCAAGCAGGTGGAGGATGACTCGTTCCTGATCCTGATCAACGCGTCGCCCGATGGGGTCGAGTTCACGCTGCCACCACCGCCGAACGGGAACCCCTGGTCTGCGGTGATGCGGACCGAGAACATCGAAGACCCGTTTGCGAAGTTCGAGCTGGCCGAGAAGATCATCCTGGGCGGACGGTCGCTCGCGGTGTTGAGCGACTGCAAGCCGGAGTAAGAGGACGCGGTTGCCTGTTCGTGGGAGAACAGGCAACCGCGTCCTGACGCTGGACGGGGTACGGGTTTAGCGGTATCCGCCGCCGGCGTAGAACTGTTCGCCAGTGAGCCACTTCGCGTCGTCCGAGGCGAGGAAGACGGCGATGTCGGCGATATCGTCCGGCTGACCGATGCGGCCGAGCGGCGTCTGCGCGACGGCACCCTTCTCAAAGTCCGAGCCCATGAAGCCCGCGGTGTGCACGCCTTCGGTCTCGATGAGGCCGGGGTTGAGTGCGTTGACGCGAATCTTGCGGGCTGCAAGCTCCTGCGCGAGTACGCCGGTGATGGCGTTCACTGCACCCTTGGTTGCGCTATAGACGCTGCTGCCGGGAGGCGTGATGCGTGCGACGAGCGAGCCAATGTTGATGATGCTGCCGCCATCGGAGATGTGCTTGACGGCTGCCTGGGTGACGAGTAACAGGCCGAGCACATTGATGTTGAACTGCTGGTGGAACTGCTCTTCGGTGAAGCTCTCGATGGGCGAGAAGCCGTAGACGCCCGAGTTGTTGACCAGAATGTCGAGCTTGCCGTAGTTGCTGATGGCAGCGTCGATGATGCCCTGGGCTTCGGCAGCCTTCGAGACGTCACCGCCTACCGCGACAGCCTTGCCGCCGGCCGCGGTGATGGCCGCGACGACGTTGTCTGCGCCGGCCTTGCTCGAGGCGTAGTTGACGACGACTGAAGCGCCCTCTGCTGCGAGCGACTTGGCGATGGCTGCTCCGATGCCCTTTGACGCGCCGGTAACGACGGCGACCTTACCTGTAAGCTTGCTCATTTCACTCTCCTTGAGTCGTGCTGACTCGATGCCGGGCATCGCTTTCATGCTTTGACAACCATCGAATAGATGTGATGGGGGTGGCGGGGGATTCAGGGTTTCTGCGGCGTGTTTCGCGAGCTCCAGCGCGGCGTATAAACTGGTGGGCGTGGATACTAACCAGAACCCCGCCCCGAGTGCTGACTTTGAAGTAGAAGACTTTGCCGCGCTGCTGCGCGAAGACGACGCGTCGCGCGCGCATGCGGTCGACCGGTCGGGTGGGTCGAAGCAGATTGAGGCGACGGTGATCGCGGTGTCGGCAGACGCGGTGTATCTCGACATCGGCTACAAGACCGAGGGCGTGCTGCCGCTGACTGTGTTCGCCAGGGATGAGAAGGCGGTCGAGCCGGGCGACAAGTTTCGCGTGACGGTGAAGGGCCGCAACCTCGATGGCTACTACGAGTTGAGCCGGCAGCGCGGACCGGCGGCGCCGAAGGATTTCTCTTCGCTCGAAGAGGCGTTCGAGGCAAAGGGCACGGTGGTGGGGACTGTCACCGGGCTGGTGAAGGGTGGGCTGACGGTCGATATCGGCATGCGGGCGTTTCTGCCTTCGTCGCGTTCAGGGACGCGCGATGCGGCGGAGATGGAGAAGCTGTTGGGGCAGGAGATCCGGGTACGGATCACGACGCTCGACCTTGAGGGCGGCGAAAACGGACGGCCCGATGCGGTGGTCGACCGGCGCAGCGTCGTGGAGGAAGAGGCGCGGGCGAACTCGGACGCGCGCTTTGCGGAGCTTGAAGAGGGCCAGGTGGTGCACGGGACGGTGCGCTCGCTGACGACGTTCGGGGCGTTTGTGGATCTGGCGGGGGCCGATGCGTTGCTGCATATCTCGGACATCGCGTGGCACCGCGTGGCGGACCCGGCGGACGTGCTGACGGTGGGTGAAGAGCTGCAGGTGAAGATCCTGAAGATCGACAACGCCGACGTGACGAAGCGGCGGATCGCGGTCGGGTTGAAGCAGTTGCAGCCGCATCCGTGGGAGCAGGTGCCGGCGCTGTTCACGCTCGGCCAGAAGGTGAAGGGCATCGTGACGCGGGAGACGGATTTTGGTGCGTTCGTCGAGCTGTCGCCGGGGATTGAAGGGCTGATCCATATCAGCGAGATGGCGTGGGGCAAGAAGGTGCGCAAGCCATCCGACATTGTTGCGGTGGGCGACCAGGTGGAGGCCGTGATCCTCTCGATCGACACCGATGCGAAGCGGATCGGGCTGGGACTGAAGCAGGCGCTGGGCGATCCGTTTGCGGAGATCGTGAAGACGATTCATCCGGGTGCGGTGGTCGAAGGACCGATCTCGCAGATCACCAAGTTCGGCGCGTTCATGACGGTGACGGAGGGAGTTGAGGGGCTGATCCACATCTCGGAGATTACGGCCGAGAAGCGGCTCAATCATCCAAGCGACGAGCTGCGCGTGGGCCAGGTGGTGAAGGCACAGGTACTCGAGATCGATCGCGAGAAGCGGCAGCTTCGGTTGTCGATCAAGCAGATGGTGCCAACGGGGCTCGATGAGTTCCTGCTGGAGCATGCGGTGGGCGATACGGTGACGGCGCGCATCATCGACATCGATGCGGCGGCGGGTACGGCGCGGGCCGAGCTGGGCGAAGGGATTGTGGCTCCTGCAACGATCCCGGCTTCGGTGACGCCGGTGATCAGTACGGCTCCGGCTGGCGGCGGGCCGGTCGATCTGTCGCAGCTGGGTTCTTTGCTGGGCGCGAAGTGGAAGACGGCAGATGCGCGGACCAAGGCTCCGGTGAAGGCGGCCGGGCCGGTGACGGGGACGCCGGTGGGCGGGCAGGTGCGCAGCTTCCGGATTACGGAGCTGGATGCGGATACGAAAAAGTTGAGGCTGGAGTTGATTTAGGGCTCGGGTTTTCCGTACTGCGGAGAGCTGTCGGCTATGTGCTGACGGCTCTTCCGCTTTGGTGCGTGGGGTGATTTACCCGCTGGTCTTGCTTCGTGAGTAGTTGATGGTTGTTGGCTCGATGCCGTACTTGGCGGCGAGGAATCCGGCAAGTTTGGGTGGGAGGCAGGCTGCGACTTCCTGCCAAGTGATGAGCTGCAGGCGGGCGCGCAGGACGGCGCTCGGGACGGCGCGCTGGATGGCGTGCCAGGCTTCGATGAGGTCGGGACGGCGGCGGTCGCAGAGGACGCAGAAGCGGGTGTCGAGGGCATGGGCGGCGAGCACGCCGCGGATGAGTTGATAGGAGCGGACGCCGGTGGGCGTGAGCTCGAGGGCTTCGCGGTCGAAGACGGTTTCGAAGTCGAGGTAGCGTTCGACCAGGCGCATCGGGGCAGATTGAAAGTCGGATTCGGTGAGCTTGGCTTCGATCAGCAGATCGCCGAGGCGCAGGTCGATCTCCGTGCGGTCGATGAGCCTGCGCGCGAGGGGTGCGCCGGGCTTGAAGCCGAAGTGCATGGGGGAATCGGCTGCGATGCCGAGCAGCGCCTGCAACCGGCGAGAGGCGAGCACGCGCGGGTAGCAGAAGATGTTCATCAGCAGCGCATCGGAGCTGGTGGCGGTGTCGAGCTCATGCCATGCGCGGATGGCCTCGTCGGGGCCGATAGGCCGGGCTTTGCGTTTTGAGGAATGCGCCTTGGTGAGACGCCGGGTCCAGGCGGGATTGGCGAGGATGCGGCGGTAGGAGGCGTCGATGAAGTTGCCGTGGGTGCGTTTGGCGGGCGCGTGGATGACGCTGGCGTGGGTGACTTCATCGATGCCGGGGCGAACCAGTGGCAGGCTGCGCGCGGTGACTTCGTGGCGCAGACTCGATGCCTGCGAGCGAACGGCAGTACGCCGGGGGGATGGGACGATCTCGATGGCGCACATGTCTTCTTCGCTCCAGATGGTGAGCGGCGGCCTAGTGAAAGTCATGCGAGCGCACCTCGACGTTGCCCATCTGCAGAATCTCCACGGTGTCTGCCTTGACATGGACGACGCCATCTTCATTCTGCAGCTTGCCCTCGATGATGAGGAAGCGGCCGCGGGTGACGGCGACGCGTTCGCGTTCATAGAGATCGGGATGGATGATGACATTGGCGATGCCGGTTTCGTCCTCCATGGAGAGGAAGATGAAGCCCATGGCGGTGCCCGGCCGCTGTCGCGCGATGATGGAGCCGGCGGCGCGAACGTAGCTGCCGTCGCGGCCTTCGCGGAGCTCTAGTGCGGTGCGGATGCGAAGACGTTTGAGGCGTTCGCGCTGGTAGGCCATGGGGTGCGGGCCGATGGTGAGGCCGGAGCCTGAGTAGTCGGCGACGAGGCGCTCGTGGGTGGACATGGTGCGGAGCGGTTTGACGGTTTCCGGCTCTTCAGCGGCAACGCCTGAGAGCAGCGGACCTACGCCACGGCAGGCTTCTTCAACCTGCCAGAGCGCGTCGCGGCGGTTGCCCACGCCGCCGATCCAGTTGAGTGCGCCGACACGGGCAAGCTGCATGAGCTCTCGTCGGTTGATGGACGGGACACGGCGATTGATCTCTTCAGTGGACTTGAAGCCGCCGTGCTGCAGGCGGGTGCGGACCAGGGCTTCGGCAGTCGATTGCCGAAGGCCTTTGACGTAGCGCAGGCCGAGTCGCAGGCTGAGGGTCCCGTCTTCTTCAGGCTCGAGAGTACAGTCCCATGAGGACTGTTGCAGGTCGACCGGCTTGATGCGCAGACCGTGCCGTTGGGCGTCTTTGACGAGCACGGCGGGTGAGTAAAAGCCCATGGGCTGGTTGTTGAGGATGGCGCAGGTGAAGGCGCCAAGGTAGCGGACTTTGAGATAGGCCGAGGCATAGGCGATGAGGGCGAAGCTGGCGGCGTGGCTTTCGGGGAAGCCGTAGAGGGCGAAGCTCTGGATGCTCTGGATGATGTGCTCCTGCTGGGCGTCTGTGAGCTTGTTCAGGGTCATGCCGGCGCGCATCTTCGACTCGAGCTCCTTCATGCGGGCCATGGAGCGGCGCATGCCGACGGCCTTGCGGAGCTCTTCGGCCTCAGCGCCGGAGAAGTTGGCGACGACCATGGCCATGCGCAGCAGCTGCTCCTGGAAGAGCGGCACGCCGAGGGTGCGCTTGAGGGTCTCTTCAAGCGATGGGTGGGGGTAGCTGACCTCTTCCTTGCCCTGGCGGCGCCGCATATAGGGATGCATCATCTTGCCGACGATGGGGCCGGGGCGGATGATGGCGACCTGCACGACGATGTCGTAGAAGACGCGCGGGGCGTTGCGCGGGAGCGATGCCATCTGCGCGCGGCTTTCGACCTGGAACATGCCGACAGTGTCGGCGTCGCAGAGGACCTGGTAGACGTCCGGGTCCTGCGGGAGCTGGGCGAGGTCGACGGGGTCGCCGTAGTGTGCGGGGATGAGTTCGAGGCAATCCTTGACGACGGCCATCATGCCGAGCCCGAGCAGGTCGACCTTGACGATGCCCATGTCGGCGCAGTCTTCCTTGTCCCACTGGATGACGGTGCGTCCGGCCATCGAGGCGCGCTCGAGCGGCACCACCTGGTTGAGCAGGCCCTGGCAGATGACCATGCCGCCGGAGTGCTGGCCGAGGTGCCGGGGCAGGTCCTGCATGCGCAGGCAAAGCTCGAGGTATTTGGCGATGCGGGGGTGCGCGAGGTCGAAGCCGGCGGCGGCGAAGTTGTTGGGCATGGTGTCGCTGTTGCCGCGCCATTCGAACTGGTTGACCAGGCCGGCGAGGCGCCCGAGCGATTCCGCATCGAAGCCGAGCGCCTTGCCGACCTCGCGCGCGGCGGACTTGCCGCGATAGGTGATGACGTTGGCCGTCATCGCGGCGCCAAGCTGGCCGTAGCGCTGATAGACGTACCGGATCGCCTGCTCGCGCTTGTCGCCGGAGGGCAGGTCGAGATCGATGTCGGGCCATTCGCCGCGGTTTTCCGACAGGAAGCGCTCAAACAGAAGTTTCATGCCGACAGGGTCGACGGCGGTGATGCCGAGGGCGTAGCAGACGGCAGAGTTGGCGGCGCTGCCCCGGCCCTGGACGAGGATATCGTTGGCGCGGCAGAACTCGATGATGTCCCACACGATGAGGAAGTAGCCGGAAAATTTGAGCCTCGCGATGAGCTTGAGTTCGCGTTCGACCTGCATCCTGGCGCGCTCGTAGAGGTCGTGGTCGCGTTTGGGGGCGTAGCGCGTTTCGACGCCTTCCAAGACGCGTTTGCGCAGGAAGGTGTCCATGGTGTCGTGGTCGCCGACGTCGTAGGTGGGGAATTCGTAGCCGGCGTCGTCGAGCGCAAAGTCGAGGCGGTCTGCGAGGTGGAGGGTGTTGGCGAGGGCTTCGGGCAGATCGGCGAAGAGGCGCTGCATGGTGGCGGGGCTGCGCAGCGCGCGCTGGGAGTTGACCTGCAGCAGACGCCCGGCCTGCTCGAGCCCGACGCCGTTGCGGATGCAGGTGAAGACATCGAGGATCTCGCGGTCGGCGCCGCGGGCGTAGCGGACCCCGTTGGTGGCGAGGATCGGCAGCTGCAGCGATTCGGCGATGCGCACGGCCGCCTGGTTGCGGACCTCTTCGGCGCGGATGCCGTGGCGCTGCAGTTCGACGTAGACGTTGGCGGGGCCGAAGGTCTGGATCATGCGTTCGACCACGGTGCGCGCGGCGGGTTCACCACCCTGGGCGAGCGCGGCGGCGAGCGGGCCTTCGGGGCCGCCGGTGAGCGCGATGAGGCCCGGGGCAAACTCGTCCAGGTCGCGCAGGTGGGCGGCGCCTTCGGCCTTGACGGGCTCGCGCATCTTGTAGCGGGTGATGAGCTGCGTGAGGTTTTTGTAGCCGGCCTGGCTGGCGCAGAGGACCGGGATGCGGACGGGCTCGGGCATGGCCTGACGGGGCAGCCAGTCGGGTGGGCGGAGGAGTTCCAGGGGTTTGAGACCTGGTTTGAGGATGAAATCGGAGACGGCGATCTCAGCGCCGATGCGCGGCTTGATTCCCTGCTTTTTGCCATAGGTGTGGAAGCGCGCGGCGCCGTAGACGCCGTTGCGATCGAGCAGTGCGAGCGTGGGCATGTCGAGCTCGGCGGCTCGTTCGATGAGCGCTTCGGGCTGGCTGGCGCCTTCGAGAAAGCTGAAGGCGGAGCGGGTGTGGAGTTCGATGTAGGCCGGTTGTGTCATGACAAAAGCAGGTGCGCCTTAACGCGAGGCGGGCGCCACTTCCTGGGGGGATGGACACTTCGCGTGGTTAGTCGTAGATGCCTTCCATGCGCCATTGATTGCGGACCAGGTCGTGGCCTACGAGGCAGAGCAGGAGTTCGTCGTGCATGGGGTCGTGGGCGGCGAGATCCCAGGTGTCGGCGGACCAGAGCTTGCCGTGCCACCACTCGCCGCTCGAACGCCAGGGGCCGTAGCAGCGCAGAACTTCGAAGCGGCGAGCTTCAAACCAGAAGCCGGTGATCTGGCTGCCGTGGAGATGAACGCGCACCTCGATGGGGGGACGCATGCGGCGGATCGCGGTGGCAGGGCGGGCGGTCTCGGCTTTGGGTGGCGGCGCCTTGTAGCCGGCGGCGGGGAGCTTGAAGCGCTCGAGGGTGAAGCTCTCGGCGGCGTGGGTATCGAGCGGTCGCAGACGGCCCACGTTGGCTTCGCCGACGAGCGCGACGAGGCGGGCGTGGGTGTCTTCGAAGCGTGTGGGCTCGGGCATCTGCGGGGCGAAGAGGCCGAGCTGGATGCGGCTGGTGTCGCCGGGCTCAGCGGAGAGCTTGACGCTGCGGATGGAGCCTGGCGCGGGATGGGCTTCGAGGTCGAGCTGCAGCATCTTGAGCAGCAGCGGGCGATTGAGCGTGGGGACGGCGGGGCGGATGGTGCGGGTGAAGCTCTGGGCCTGCAGGCTCGGCTGCTGCTTGTCGAGTTCGCGGTCAGCGGGGATCTCAATGAGCAGGTCGACGGTGATGGCGGCGAGAGCGAGGGCTCGTTCCTGGGCACGGAGCAGGAGCTGCTCGAGCATGGGGTTGAGCAGGAAGAGCAAGGGCTCAAGGGTCTCGACGGGCTCATCGAGGGTGAGGGTTTCTTCAAGCGCGAGCGCTTCGGTGACGGGCTCGAGCAGGTGCGGCAGTTCACCGCGGGCGCGGAGGCGCAGCTGTTTTCCGGCCTGTCCCATGCGGGCGATGAGCGCGGTTTCAGGGAGCGCAGCGAGCTCGCCGAGGGTGGCGATGCCCCAGCTTTCGAAGCGCTCGGTGGTGTCTGCGTCGAGCCTGAGGACGGCGAGCGGGAGCGGCGCGAGTGTTCTAACGGAGTGCGTGACAAACTCGACATCGTTCGCAGAGGACCAGGCCAGCGAGCGAGCAATGGAGAGGCCGGCGTCGGCGTTTGCAGAGAGGGCGATGGCGGTGCGGAAGCCGAGGCGCGCGAGGTGCGCGATGATGCGGGCGCCGAGGGTCTGGGCGTTGCCGAGCAGGCGTTCGGTGCCGGTGAGATCGAGCAGGCACTCCCAGTCGGGGCCGTGAGAGTGCGTCTCGAGGCGCGGCGTGTAGACGCCGAGGGCTTCGAGCAGGATGCTGTATGCGGACTGTTCTTCGGCGTTCGAGCGCGTGAGGGTAGAGATGTTTTCGAAGGTTTCGACCTCGATGCGGGTCATGCCGTGGGTGAGTCCGAGGGTCCGGGCGAAGTCATTCAGGGCGAAGACGCGCTCATGCGGCCGCTGGCCTTCAAGCAGCACAACGGGGCTCGAGGTGAGATGCGGGCGCAGGCGGACGGCTGCCTGCGCAGCAAGCTGCGGGGCGACGAGGCAGCCGTACGTTGTGGCGGGCGCAGCCATCAGGGGTTCGGTTTTGTAAGCCGTAGTCACGAGGCAATCCAGCGCGGGAGGCTCTCCCACGAGGTAGCGCGTCCCGAGAGCTTTTTTGCGGGCGGCGTGTCTTCGGCGAAGCGCCGACGTCCAACTTCGAGGCGGTAGGTGAGGCCGTGCAGGACGGTGCCGTGCGGGGGGAGTTCGGCCTCGACCCGCAGCATGAGCTCGGCGCTCGAGCCGGCGCAGCCCATCTCCGACAGCACGACAAGGCTGGTGCGGGTGCGCTCGAGGGCGGCGCGCCAGCGGAACCAGGTGGCGAGCGGGATGCGGCGGGCGAACTCGGCGCGGATGCTGCCGAGGTCGAGCACAATGGCGCCGAAGCCGCCGGCCTGGACCAGCAGGTCGACCGATTTGATGGCTTGTTCGAGGCGTCCCCAGGGCCTTTTGGCTTTGGTGAAGGGAGCCTGGAGGCGTGGCAGGTCGTCGAAGCTGACCTGCCGGCGCGGGGCGGTTGGTACCGGAACAAGAACGGGTTTGGCGGGCTCCTGCGGCTTGAGCAGGAGGCTGCCGCGGCGTTTAGGCTGGCGGTCACTGGCAACCTGGACGCCGCGGGTTTCCGGTACGGGTTTGGCGAGCGGGCGATTGGGGACGCCGGGGGTGCCGATGGATTTGTCCCGGCGAAACTGGCGAAGTGAGGGTTCCACCGGGGTGAGAGGCTGCTGCTCATGGTCCGGCTGCGATGCGGCGGCGCAGCGCACCCACAGGACGCGGTCAAGGTCCATGCCATCGGCCATGGCTGCCTCCGGAGACATATCTCCCTGCACATCGATCCATGCGCACACGTGGCCTTCGCGGGTGCGTTCGGCGAGGTAGGCGGCGGCCAGGGTGGCGCGTCCGCTTGAACGCGAACCAACGATTTCGCTGGTTCCGGCAACCGGTAAACCGCCCTGCAGGACAGCATCGAGGGTCTCGTAGCCGGTCTGAAAGCCGGGACGGACGAGCCGCGGCGCGAGCGCCAGGCTGCCATTGCCGCGCGCGGCGAGGGTCTGCTCGATCTGTTTGCGCAGCAGGGACGAGTAGGATTGCACGGCGGTGGCCATGCCCTATTTTCGCCTTTTTTTCGCCTTTGGCAAGTGCGATTTATCCACTGCACTGATGTTGGTGCACATGCTTGAACCAGAGCGGCCCGATCGCGGGGCGGCTACTTCGTGTGGAACTGGATCGCGGCGCGGCTACTCTTCGCGAAGGACTTCGAGGGGTTTCTGGCCGAGGATGCGATGACTGGCAACCCAGCCGGTTGCGACCGTCATGGCGCTGATTGCCACGAGTCCGCCAAGGTTCCAGGCCCATTCGATCTGGCGCGGGATGCCGAGCGAACGCAGCAGACCGGCGACCACGATATTCGCAAAGAAGATGCCGACCAGGCCAGCGACCAGGCCGAGCACGGCGAACTCGATTGAGAAGATGGTGGCGATGCGGGTGCGCGTGGCGCCGAGGGTCTTGAGCACGACGACCTCGCGGATGCGCCGGTAACGGGTGCCGGCGATCGATGAGGCGAGGATGACGATGCCGGCGAAGATCGAGAACGCAGCGAGGAACTGGACGACGTAGATGATCTGGATGACGACGCCGCGGATGGTTTCAAGCGCCTGAGCTACGTTGATGACGGTGACGGTGGGATAGGCGGCATAGAGCGCGCGCTGCAGCACGGCGACCTGTTCCGGCCTGGCGTGGACTCCGCCGTACCAGACGATGGGCAGTCCGGCGAGCGACTTCTCGGGCAGGATGAACTCGGCGCGGCTGTAGGCGTGCTGGCCGTCGGCCTGGATGAAGGCGGCGACTTTTGCGTCGAAGTGCTTATCCTGCGCGGCGAAGCTGACGGTCGAACCAATCTTGAGGCCGAGCCGTTCGGCCTGGCGGCGGGCGACGGCGACCAGAGGATGCTGCTGGGCCTGGGCTGCCTGTTCGGGGGTCCACCACTTGCCATCGACGACCGTGGCACCGGGCTGCACCTGGTCGGCGTAGGTGAGCTGGATGGATTGCAGCATGCGATGCGGGAAGTTCTTGGTTTTGATGTCGGCCGCGGGCACACCATCGAGCGCAAGGATGCGGGAGGAGACGACCGGCAGCAGTTCGGGCGGGGCCGTCACCGCGGGGGAGCTGTTGAGAAGTTTCCGGATGCCGTCGATCTCGTCGTTCGAGATGTCAACGAGGAAGATGTTGGGCAGGTTGGGCGCAGAGGAGATGTGCAGCTGGCGGACGACGGCGTGCTGCATCAGGAAGACGAGCATGATCTGCATGACGCCCATGCCGAGTGCCGCGAGCAGGGCAGAAGAAGGATTGCCCGGGCGGTAGAGGTTGGCGAGCCCGTGGCGCACGGCCGATGGGAGATGCAGACGGGTGCGGGTGAGAAAGAAGCGGAGCGTTCTGAGGACCAGGAACGATGCGATGAGGAGCACCAGCAGGACGGCGGCGAGACCGACCGAGAACCACTTGCCGACGGATGCGGAATCCGACACGCGGAAGGCGATGAGCGAGAGGCCACCGAGGATGAGCACGAAGGCGAAGATCTGGACGAGGTTTTTGCGCAGGCGGCGGAGGATCGAGGAGAAAAAGGGCTGGTCTTCTTCATCGACGGCGCGGCGCAGGATGAGGATGGGGCGGATGCCGCGGATATCGAGCAGCGGCGGCAGGGTAAAGAGCAGCGTGGTGAGGATGCCGGCGCCGAGCCCGGCGAGGATCGCACTGGGGTCAATACGAAGTTCGGGGCGGACGTTGATGAGGCTGGCAAGCAGGTAGGGGAAGGCGAGTTGAACGCCGACGCCGAGAATGACCCCAAGCACGCCGCCGGCAGCGCCGAGCAACAGGGTTTGTATGAGGTAGATCTTGATGATCTGGTTCGAACTGGCGCCGAGCGACTTCATGATGGCGATGGTGTCGAGGCGCTGCTGCAGGTGCGCGCGCATGGCCATCGCGACCCCGACGGCCCCGAGGACGAGAGCGACCAGTGACATGAGCGAAAGCAGGCTGGTGGCCTGGTCAAGGCCGGCGGTGAGTGCAGGGTTGGTCTCGCGGTAGTCGATGACCTGGGATTCGGGCAGGAGCCGGATGAGGCGGGCCTTGAGGTCGGCGACGGCTTCGTCAGAGATGGGTGCGCCGTTGGCAGGTTTGGGAACTTTGAAGAGGTAGCGCTGGCCGGCGTGGCTGCCGGGGGCAAGCAGGCCGGAGGCGTTGAGGCCTTCCCGCGAGATGAGGACGCGGGGGCCGGCGGCGAAGGAGCCGGAGAGCCGGTCTGGCTCATTGACGACAATGGCGGCGATGCGGAAGGTGCGGTTGCCGATCTTGAGGGAGTCGCCGATCTGGAGCTTGAGCCGGACGAGCAGGTCGTCGGCGACGGCGATCGAATCGGGAGTGAGCGCCTGCTGGAGCGAGCCGGCGGGTTCAAGGTCGACCTTGCCGTAGAACGGGTACTGGGTGGGGTCGACGGCTTTAAGTGAGACCAGAAGCGGGTCCATGGTTTTTGTGGCCGAGGCCATGGAAAGCAGTTCGGTGACGGGTGTGACCTTCACGCCTTCGGTTTGAATCTGGGCGATGCCTTCGACTTCGAGCGGGGTTGGCTGGACCGTCGTGCGGGCTGAGATGTCTGCGGCCATGATGGAACGGGCTCGATTGAGCAGGGTTGCACGGAAGGATGAACTGAAGCCACGCACACCGGTGAGAGCCGCGACGCCGATGGCGACGGAGAGGATGACGAAGAAGAATTTTCCGCGGGAGGAGCGCATCTCGCGCGACGCGATGCGGGAGGCGGTGCGGTAGGAGAGGCTGGGCATGAGGCGTTTCCTAAGCCAACGTAGCGGAGGCGAGAGTCGCCTGGGCTTCGTTCAGGTCGTCCGAGATGATGAGCCCATCGCGCAGGACGATGCGACGATCGGCATAGGTTGCAAGCACGGGGTCGTGCGTGACCAGCACGAGCGTGGTGCCTTCTGTCTTGTTGAGGTTAAGCAGGAGTTCGAGCACGGCGGCGCCGTTGACGGTGTCAAGATTGCCGGTGGGCTCGTCGGCGAGGACGATGGGCGGGCGCAGGACGAAAGCCCGCGCGAGGGCAACCCGCTGCTGCTCGCCGCCCGAGAGTTGGACCGGGTAATGGTCGAGCCGGTCGCCGAGGCCGACGCTGGTGAGCAGCTGGCGTGCGCGGGAGAGGCCGTCCGTCTGGGTGGAGTCGGCGTTGAGCTCGTGCGGCAGCAGGACGTTCTCAAGCGCGGTGAGCGTCGGGATGAGCTGATAGGACTGGAAGACGAAGCCGATGGTCTTGCCGCGCACCTGCGCGAGCTTGTCTTCAGCCAGGTAAGAGATAGCAACCCCGTTGAGTGAAACGTCGCCGGAGGTGGGCGTGTCGAGCCCGGCGAGCAGGCCGAGCAGTGTCGACTTGCCGGAGCCGGACGAGCCCATGATGGCGGCAAACTGACCGCGCGGCACAGAGAAGTCGATGCCTTTCAGGATGTCGACGGTGCGGCTGCCGTTGCGGATTGATTTGCGGAGTGCCTTGACCGAAATCATCTCAGTTGCCATGGTGCCGGGTTCAGTCAAGGGTACGTGTCTCCTGGGTCGTTTGTTCGGGCGGTGCGGGGAGTCCGGGAATTTTGTTATTTTGAGGTATGCGGCGTTTTTGGGTCTTTCTTATAGTAGCGGGTGCAGTCTCCGGGGTGTGTGGTTGCAAGACCGACAACGGGTCGCGAGCATCGTCACAGATTGACCAGGACGCAAGCGTGGTGCCGCAGACCGTGCAGGATCAAAGTCAGGCACGGCCGCTCGATGCGCGCCCGCTGATCGTATGCTTTGGGGATTCGCTGACCGCCGGCTACGGCGCGGATGACGGGCAGAGCTATCCGGATTTTCTGCAGAAGGCGCTCGACGCGCAGGGATATCGCTATCGCGTGGTGAACGAAGGGATCAGTGGCAACACGACCAAAGATGGGGTGGACCGGCTGGCGCAGGTGATCGCCATGAAGCCCGACGTGGTGGTGCTGGAGTTTGGCGGCAACGATGGATTGCGCGGCCTCAAGGTGCAGACGACGCGGACCAACCTGAGCACGATGATCGCTGGCTTGAAGAAGAGCGGGGCGAAGGTGGTGCTGGCGGGGATCACGCTGCCGCCAGACTACGGCGCCGATTACGTGAACAGCTTCACCGCGAGCTACCCGACGCTGGCGAAGCAGTTCAACGTGCCGGTGCTTCCCTTCCTGCTGAAGGATGTTTACGGCGTGCCGGGCATGATGCAGGCAGATAACACACACGCGACCGACCGGGGGAACGAGATGGTCGCATGGAACGTTTTGCCGCTGGTCGAGCCGCTGTTGAAGAAGTAACCCGGCTCTAGCCGATGACGACGTGCGGCTGCATCAGCGAGCCGGCGATGCGCCTGGCGATGGCGATGAGGTCCGTTGGACTTTCGAAGACCTTGACCAGCGGTGCGTTTGAGAATTCAGCGAGGTTGACCTGCATGCCGTTGCGCAGGCGGCCCGCCACCTGCTCGTCTACGGTGACGGAGGGGAGTTCGGGCAGCAGAGTGCGCGGGTGAGGCAGGAGCGCTTCGAGTGCCGCAGGACCGGCGTTCGCCGCGGCTTTGAGCTGATCGACCGTGATGGCGTGATCGAGTGAGAACACCCCGGCGCGGGTGCGGCGCAGGCTTGAGAGATGCGCCCCGCAGCCGGCTAGCTGACCGAGTTCGTGGGCGACGGAGCGAACGTAGCCACCGGCAGACACCGTCATGGCGAACGCGGCGGTGTCGCCTTCGAGCGAGAGCAGTTTGAACTCGTGGATCACGATGCGTGCCGGCTTCACCGGAACCGGCAGGCCGGCACGGGCAAGTTTGTGTGCGGGAACGCCGTTGAGCTTCTTGGCGGAGAAGATGGGCGGCACCTGGTCCATGGCACCGTGAAAGTGGCTTTGGAGCCGTTGCAGGTCGTCGAGCGTCCGCGTGAGAGGCGCGGGTTCGGTGGTCGGTGTGCCTTCGGCGTCGTAGGTATCGGTGGCGAAGCCGAAGCGGATGTGCCCGGTGTACTGCTTGTCAGCCTGTCCGAAGAATTGTGCCAGCCGGGTGTAGCGTCCGAGCAGCAGCGGCAGCACGCCGGTCGCCATGGGGTCAAGGGTGCCGAGGTGTCCGATGGATTTTTCGCCGGTGGCACGGCGCACCAGCGAGACAACATCGTGCGAGGTCATACCGGCGGGCTTGTCGAGTACGAGAAGACCGTTAAGGCCGGTCGAGGAGCGGGGTTCCGTCACTAGTACCCGCCCGAGTGACTGCGTATGAGCGAGAGGAACTCGTTGCGCGTTTGCAGCTGCGTTTTGAAGACGCCAAGCATGGCGGAGGTGACGGTGTGCGAGTGCTGCTTCTCGACGCCGCGCATCATCATGCACATATGCTGGGCCTCGAGGACGACGGCGACGCCCTGCGGCTTGATCGCTTCTTCGACGGCGTCCGAAATCTGGCGGGTGAGCCGCTCCTGAACCTGCAGGCGGCGGGCAAAGACGTCGACAAGGCGAGCTGTCTTCGAGAGGCCGATGACCTTACCGCTGGGAACATAAGCGACATGGGCTTTGCCGAAGAACGGCAGCAGGTGATGCTCACAGAGCGAGAAGAACTCGATGTCTTTGACGATGACCATCTCGTCATAGTCGACGTCGAAGAGCGCGTCGTGGAGCACCTCGGAGACAGTTTGATGGTAGCCGCGGGTGAGGAAGGCCATCGACTTTTCCATGCGTTCCGGGGTGCGAAGAAGACCGTCGCGGGTGGGATCCTCCCCGACCCGGCGGATCATCTCGCGATAGAGATCCTGTGTGCTGACGGCTTCAAGCGCCGCTTCTTCCTTCAGTTCGATTGCCATGGACGTGCCTTTCTAAAGCCTTCCAGCGCGTGGGAGCGCGGAGCCGGCGAAATCGAACGAGTTGTTCTCCGTCTCTTCGACGTGGAGTGTTTCAAGATGTGCGTCAGGATACGCCTTGAAGAGCGCGTGAAGCTCGAGGGCGAGGTTTTCGGTGGTGGGCACGAGGTTGCGGAACAGATCCAGGGTGTTGAGGTTAGCGTGGTCGAAGCGGGCCAGCAGATGCTCATCGGCGAAGGCGTCAAGGGTCGCCAGGTTCGTAACCATACCGGTTGCGGGGTCGATCGGCCCGCTGAAGGTCACCTGGACGACATAGTTGTGGCCGTGGCCAAAGGGGTTGTTGCATTTGCCGAAGGCGGCCTGGTTGGCCTCGTCAGTAAGACTCGCGGCATGCAGACGATGCGAGGCGCTGAAGTGATACCGGCGTGAGAGGTAAGCCTTCATCTACGCGAACTCCCCGTAGAAGTCGGCGAAGAGGTCGGGCGTTTCGTGGACGCGGACACGATGCAGCGTTGCATGCGGGATCTTGCCTTCGAGTCGCTTCCAAACGGCGACTGCGATGTTCTCAGTCGTTGGGATGACCGTCTGGAAGTCGGGGATTTCGAGGTTGAGGTGCCGGTGATCGTAGACACCGACGACCTCCTGTTCCAGGATGTCTTTGAGCAGCTTGAGATCGACAACGAAACCGGTGATGGGATCGACTTCTCCGGCGACCGTGACTTCGAGCGTGTAGTTATGCCCGTGCCCATTGCGATTCGCACACTTGCCGAAGGTGCGTTCGTTCTCCTCGGGGGAGAGCGCATCGTTCCAGTAGAAGTGCGCCGCGGAGAAGCTGGCTTTACGGGTTAGCAGGATCATCGGTGCCTCGGCGTGCAGGGGTTTCAGCCCCTCTTCATTTTAGCTTTTGATTCGATGGTTTGCCGGGCGATGCACGGTACGGACCTCTGCTCATGGAGTCGTCGAATACCTGCGTCCCTTCCATTCGACCGACTTGTTGAGCCGCACCTGAATCGTGCTGCGGATGAGCAGGTAGATAAAGACAGGCAGGCCGAGGAACGAGACCGCGCATTCAAGCGGCGGGAAGTTGGACTTCGCGACCCGTGCGTAAAAGCGCCAGAGCACGCGCAGCCAGACGACCCAGAGCAGCGTCTTCTGGAGTGTCGTGAGGAACGGGTAGATACCGGCAAGCAAGGGCAGGCCGATGATCAGCAGAAAGTCGAGGAATCGCAGCAGCGCCATGGGGACAGGGCTCGTGAAGAGCAGCGCGAGGTTTTTGGTCCAGCCCTCGAACATCGCGGCCGTCGTGCGGTACATGCGGGTCGAGAGGGCGTCCGGCGCGTAGCGAAAGCGCAGGCCCTTGCGCGCGCGTTTGAAGGATCGGGCGAGCGCGACATCTTCGAGAACGCTGCGTCCGATGGCGCGATGGCCGCCGACGGCAAAGTAAGCCTCCTGCTCGACGAGGAGGAACTGCCCGTTGGCTGCGGCCGTGCGATCCTCGGGCAGATTGACGCGCTTCATTGGGTACGCAATGGATAATTCGGCAAAGACCAGCGGCATGACGAGGCGCTGCAAGAAGCCGGAGGTGAGTTGGCGCGGCGAGTAGGAGAGCATCGCCACTTCATACTTTTCAAGTTCGTGCTGCGCGCGAGAGAGGCTGCCGGGCTCGTGGATGGTGTCGGCATCGGTGAACAAAAGCAGCTTGCCGTGGGCAGCCTGCGCGCCAGCCCAGCATGCGTTGGTCTTGCCGGTGAATCCGGCTTTGCTGCTGGTGTCGAGTGCCGGGGCTTCGAGCAGCGTTACGCCCGGGATGCTGGCGGCGACGGTTCGCGTGTCGTCGGTCGAGGCGTCGTCGACGACGATCAGTTCCCACGCGCGGCCGAGCTCCCAGCCCGGCTCGGACTGCTGTGCGAGCGACTCGAGGCAGCTGCGGAGCGACTCCTGCTCATTGCGGGCGGGGACGATAACGGAAAGTTCGAGGGTCGGCGCTTCGGATTCGTCGCTGTGACTGTTCGCTGCAAGGGGCACGACTTCGTATTATAGGAAGTGGAGCGTGCATGTGCGCAAGGCGTGGGCAAGTGGCTTGATGCTGGTGGCGTTTGCCGCCGGGTGCGACCGGGGCGATCATCCGGGCAATATCGGTAAGGCAGCGCCGCAGTTCGTGATGAGCGACGGCCGGCAAACGGTGGATCTGGGCAAGCTGCGCGGCAGGACGGTCGTCCTGAACCTGTGGGCGACCTGGTGTGTACCGTGCGTGAAAGAGCTGCCGAGCCTGCTGGAGCTGCAGAAGAAGATGCCGGAGCTTGCGGTGGTTGGCGTTTCGACTGACCAGGACGATACGGTGTACCGGCAGTTCCTTTCGCGGCACCATGTTGACCTGCTTACCGTGCGCGATGCCGATCAGAAAGTGAATGCGCTTTACGGCACGGTGCAGATTCCCGAGACCTACATCATCGATCGCGAGGGCGTGATCCGGCGCAAGTTCATCGGCGAGCAGGACTGGATGAGTGCCGATATCGTCGACTACCTGCGAAAACTGTAGGCGCTGCTAGAATTCAGGCTATGACGACAGTGGATGTGGTGTACCGCTACGGCAGGGTTCCTACCGAGGCGGCGGTGCTGGCGGTTGCGCGGATGCGCGAAGTTTACGGAATCCGGCGGCTGGAGTTTCGCGAGGCGGAGAAGACGGTCTGCGTCGAGTACGATTCGACGCGGCTGACCGAGCAGGTTGTTCATCAACTGCTGCGCCGCGGCGGGCTCGATGTGCTGGACCGTGTGGTGATGTATACCCCTCCGACGCCGGTCGAAACTGCCCCTGCAGCCTAGTCCCGGCCGGTTGATCTTCGGGTTGAAGTCCGGTATTCTAATCAGGTTGCCCCAACGCAATGTGCGCCCGTAGCTCAGCTGGATAGAGCATTTGGCTACGAACCAAAGGGTCGGAGGTTCGAATCCTTCCGGGCGCACCATCCATCGCTGAAACTGCGATCGGATCTTCCCTGTAAATCTTATTGATGCTGAGAAGCCTTTGCCCGGCGGGTGGCGAACCTGTGTCCGCGGCAGAATGGCCCTCGTCTCCAGGGACTATGTCAGTAACCGTATTGCCTGGTCGAGCGACCGCCGCCATTTCGCGCGATCCGTTGAGGTGGTTGTAATTTCCGCCAATTGTTCCTGCGCGAAGGAAATGACAAAAAAGTAGTAGACGATACCGTCCCCCTGGGATATACAGAGGTCAGAAATAAATACCCAATGCAGCAGTAAATATTACTTTAGATTACCAAAGTCAGCAAAAGCTCGACCCGAAGCGCAGCACACACTTGCTCGAACATCTTCAAGAATTGAAAAATTGAAGCACTCACAGCGCGTTCTATCGAACTGGCTTTCTTCCTCAGATGATTCATTATTGGTTGGCGTCTAACTACGAAATTTTTACCGCTGAGTTCCACCTTCAACTTACTAAGAGGTGCATTCAGTCTCTCAAGCGAACACTGGTGACTCCATCATCGCGTTAGAAGGCTACATAGACCTCAAGAATGATGGGCCCCGAAGTTCGTGTTTTATCGGAATTTTTGCTCGTACCGAAATCGCTAAAGGCAGGCCTATGAAAGTCATGCATTCCCTCCCCTTCTCCCTTCTCGCGCTGGCGATGCCGGCTTTTGCGAGCGTCTCCGTTAGCAGTCCTGCGAATAATTCCACGGTGTCCTCGCCGGTGACCTATACCGCTACCGCCTCCAGCACCTGTGCGAGCGGTGTCGCCGCCATGGGAATTTATGTGAATAACCAGTTGGCCTACAAGGTGAACGGCAGCAGCCTGAACACCAGCTTGACCTTGAGCCCGGGGACTTACACGACAGTCGTGCAGGAGTGGGATAACTGCGGAGCAGCATCGACGAGCCCGGTAAACATCACCGTCTCAGGCTCAGGCGGATCGCCGGCTCCAGCTGGGGTGACGATCACCGCGCCGACTCCGGGTTCAGCCGTGGCATCGCCAGTACAGTTTGCCGCGACCGCCGGAAGTTCGAGCTGCGCCAAGGGTGTGGCAGCCATGGGAATTTATGTCGGCGGCGTGCTCAAGTACAAGGTGAACGGCTCGAGCCTGAGTACTGCTCTTCCCTTCAGCAGCGGCGCCCAGACGGCCGTGGTGCAGGAGTGGGATAACTGCGGCGGTGCGTTGAATAAATCGGTCAGCTTCACGGTCGGCGGCTCGTCCACCGCTACGTCGGTGAGCATGACAGCCAACCCGGCTTCGATCACCTCAGGCCAGAGCTCGACCCTGAGCGTGACCGCAAGCAACGCAACCGCGGTCACCATCGCGGGCAGCAACGGCACAAGCTACACGCTCTCGCCGACGGGCGGCACGCAGGCCGTCTCCCCCGCCGCGACGACGACCTACACCGCGACGGCGACTGGTTCGAGTGGCAATGCGACCTCCTCGGCCACAGTGACTGTGGCAGCGGCGGGTGCAGCCACCGCGACCCTGAGTGCGAGCCCGTCGTCGATCGTTGCCGGCGCCGCTTCCACGCTTTCCTGGAGCACCACGAACGCGACCACGATCTCGATCGCAGGCAGCAATGGCTCGAGCTACCCCGGCCTCGCCGCAAGCGGAACGCAATCCGTCACGCCGGCTTCGAACACCACCTACACCCTGACCGCATCCGGCACCGGCGCAAGCGCAACCGCGGTTGCGTCCGTCATCGTCGGGTCGCAGGCCGGGCTGCAGGCTGTCCAGCACGTCGTCTTCATGCTCCAGGAGAATCACTCCTTCGACAACTACTTCGGCATGCTGAATCCGTACCGGGTCGCAAATCACTGGAACATCGGCGACGACGGGGCGACTTACACGGTCGACGGTATTGACGACAAGCTAACCAAGACCAGCAACCAGGATGACGAAGGAGACACCTTCTCGCTCTTCAAATTCAAGAGCACCTGCGTCGACGACATGACGTCTTCCTGGCTGGAGAGCTATGGCGATGTCAGCCGGTATAACTTCACCCCGCAGCGCAAGATTGCACTCGACGGGTTTGTCCACACGGGCGAAAACTACGCCAAGTCCTGCGTGGCAGGTAAGAGCTGCTCCGGTTCATTCACGGACTTCCAGGGCAAGCGTTCCATGGGCTACTACGACCAGGGCTTCCTGAACTACTACTACTACATGGCGTCGCAGTTCGCGGTCTCGGACCGGTGGTTCTCGCCTATCTCGAGCAAGAGCATCCCGAACCGCGTTGCGACCTTCACCGGCGGCACGTTGCAGGGTCTCGCCTTCGATCCAGGCAAGGACGACCATCTGCCACAACTGCAGGTCAACAGCATCTTCCAGGAACTCGACCAGTCCGGCGTCCCGTGGAAGATCTACTACACCGTCACGCAGGGCAGCTGCTCCGACCCGACGGATTGCCCCGGTGGCGCCGCAGCTCAGTTCCCCGCCACCAACTACGGCTACGTGAGCTACTCCTACAAGTATCTCTACTCGAAGACCACCAGCGCTGCCTGCATCGCGCCGACGCAGCCCTCAAGCGTCGTGGGTGACTCGTCCAACTCGTTCTGCATCGACCCGCACCACATTGCGCCAATCTCCACCTATTACTCCGATGTCGCCAATGGGACGCTGCCGGCATTCGCCTTCATCGAGGCGGGCTACGGTCACAATGACGAACACCCGGGCTCAGGGCAGTCAATCCTTGCGGGCCAGCAACAGGTATCGAGCGTCGTCAATTCCTTGATGACGAGCCCGTCCTGGAGCAGCTCCGTCTTCTTCCTCTCCTATGACGAGGGTGGTGGACCGTACGATCACGTTCCCCCGGTTCCGGGCCACTCGAACGATTACACCGATGCTACCCTCGGCAGCATCGCACGTTCGAACATCCCCGACATCTCAACCGTCTCGGTCAACGCGGATTCATACAAACCGTGCGTCCCCACAACTCCTGGCACCCCGACCACCCACTGCGACCTGAAGACCTCGGACCCGGGCGCCAATGCAGCGGATGCGCCGGCAGTCCAGGGCTTCGCGGCGCAGCTCGGCTTCCGCGTTCCGAACATGGTCATCTCCCCGTTCACCCGCAAGCATTATGTCTCTCACGCCCCGATGGATCACACGGCGATTCTGAAGTTTGTTGAGAATCGCTTCATCGGACCGAACGCCCACCTGACCGGCCGTGACGCGGTGCAGCCGAACCTGCTCGACTTCTTCGACTTCACCGGGACGCCCTGGGCCACTCCGCCAACTCCGCCTGCGCCGGTTACCCCGGCGAATCTCGGCTATGATCCCTGCACCCCGCAGACGTTCTAGCTGGAACCGGTGGAACAAACCAACGGCAGGGCCCCTCCCGGGTCCTGCCGTTTTGCTTGTGACGGGACGCTTCCACCGGCAGTGCGTTCCCGCCGGCTCGCGAGGTCGAGAGCTCCGTACAACGCTGTTACTGCGAACAAAACACTGAATATTCTTCAGTGCTCCGATTGACGACCAAATTGGTCCTGATTACACTTGCAGGTGGGCCGCATGTTGTTTCACACGTGCGGCAGCTCCGCCGGAAGGCAATCCGGCACGCGCTCTGAATGGATTAGGCAATGCTGCAGGCATTTATCATCACGCTCCGTGAGGGAGTGGAAGCGTCACTCATCGTCGGCATCGTCTTTGCCTACCTTGGCAAAATAGGCCGGAACGACCTTAAGAAGACGGTCTTCTGGGCGCTGGGTTCCGCGCTGGTGGCGAGCGTGGTCTCGGCCGTCGTTGTTGCCCGGCTGCAACTCAACTCCGACGTTTTTGAGGGCTGGGTAATGCTCGCCGCTGCAGTCTTCGTTATCAGCATGATCTGGTTCATGCAGAAGACAGCGCGGTCGATGAAGGGCGAGATCGAAAAGAAGATTGCCTCAACCCTGATGAAAGGGGCAGACGGTACGACCCATTGGGGATTGTTTCTCTTTGTTTTCCTGCTGGTTTTGCGCGAAGGCGTGGAGACAGTTTTGATCCTCTCCGCCGTGTCCCTGAACTCAACCGAACTGCTGAGCTTTACGGGTACGGCGCTCGGCATCGCAGTCTCGGTCGTCTTCGGCGTGCTCTTCATTCGTGGCAGCGTCAAGATCAACCTGCAGCGGTTCTTCCGCGTCACCAGCATCATCCTTTATTTCGTTACGTTTCAACTCATCGTCAGCGGGCTGCACGAGCTTTCGGAAAACGGTGTCCTTCCTTCAAGCACCGCGGAGATGCGGTACATCGGCCCAATCGTCCGGAATGATCTTTTCTTCTTCGTAACGATGCTGGCGCTAGCCGGGTTGATGATCCTGATGGAGCAGCGCCGCCGCGTTCCGGTCGCGCCCGCCCAGGATGCCTCAGCTGCCGATAAGCGGCGTGCCGCCTGGTCCGCGCGCCGCGAGAAGATGTGGATGACTGGCGTCGTCTCCACCAGTTTCCTGTTCATCTTCCTGTCCAGCGCTGAGTTCATCTACGCGAAGAGCACCACGTCGCTCAGCGCGACCAACCCTGTGACGCTGGTGGGCGACCAGGTGACCGTGCCGCTGGCTCAGATTACGGACGACAAACTGCATCGCTTCGGGGTGCATGTCGACGACGGCAACGGACACTCCCCCGAGGTCCGCTTCCTGCTCTTCAAGAAACCGGACGGACACATCGTCTCGGTCGCCGACGCGTGTTCGATCTGCGGTCCCGTGGGCTTCTATATCGGCTCGCAGGGGATCACCTGCAAGATGTGCGCGAGCCCATTGAACCCGGCGTCCATGGGCCAGGTTGGCGGCTGCAATCCCATTCCCCTGAAGTCCATGCAATCGAACGGGCAGCTTGTCATCGCCGCCGCCGACCTCAAGGCGCTCGCACCCCGGTTCGAGAGGTAGGCGCGTGTTCCTTCGGCTGCTGTGGGAGAGCTTCGCAAGACAGCGCCGGCGCAAGCTGCTCGCGGGTGTTGCGATTCTGCTCGGCACCACAGCAGTTACGGCGATGCTTGCCCTGGCGCTGTCCATCGGCGACCGCATCCAGCACGAGCTTGCCGCCTATGGCGCGAACCTCGTGGTGTATCCCAGCGCTGAGCAGCTTGCCGTGAAGGTTGGAGGCGTCGACATAAGGCCTGCGACCGGCGGCGCGACTCTGAAGGAGAGTGATCTCGAGAAGCTGCGGGGCATCTTCTGGGCCAACAACATCACCGGCGTCAGTCCTGAGCTCACATTCCCTGCCCTGCTGTCGAAGACAGGCAGCCCCGACACGCCCGCGGCAGTATCCGGGCTATGGTTCGACCATGGCTTCACCGCGGGGGCGACGGGCGCGCCGCAGCTTCATCCCTGGTGGAAACTTGAGGGCGCGTGGCCGACCGCCAACGGCGCTGCCGTTCTCGGCGCCGGACTTGCTACGAGGTTGAATGCTCATGTGGGAGAGTTCATCCGCCTGTCGCTGCCCGGGGCTCAAACCTCAACCGAGTTGCACGTCACCGGGATCGTCACGACCGGAGATGCCTCGGACGCCTTGATGATGGTCTCGCTTGCCGCGGCACAGCAGATCACCGGACAGCCTGATGCGCTGTCCCGGGTCGATGTCGCCGCCCGAACCAAGCCCGAGGACGCCTTCGCGCGGCAGGACCCCGACAAGATGTCGCCCCGGCAGCATGACGTCTGGTATTGCCGCCCCTACGCCAACTCGATCGCGTACCAGATCCGCGAAGTGATGCCAGGTTCGCAGGCGGAACAGGTGCGACGCGTCGAGCAGACCGAAGGGACCGTGTTGTCGCGCATCTCCGGACTCATGTGGCTGGTGAGCGCCGCAGCCTTGCTGGCAGCGGGTTTCGCCGTCAGCGCAGCCATGGCGACCGCGGTGCTCGAACGCCGCCGCGAGATCGGCCTCATGCGATCGCTTGGCGCCAGCAAGACATCGATCGCGATGCTTTTTTATGCGGAGAGCGCTTTGCTCGCGATTCTCGCCGGTACCCTTGGCTACTTCGCCGGGTCTGGCCTGGCGTTCTGGCTTGGCGCGCGCATTTTTCCCGGCGCGACCTCCTCCCCCCTGCTGAATCCGGTACTGCTTCCCGTCGTCGTCGCGCTGGCGCTGCTCGTCGCCATTTCGGGCTCGACTCCGTCGATCCGCAGGGCGCTCGGCATGGACCCTTCGATGGTCCTGCGGGTGGACGTTTGAAGGTGGGCCTGGCACAGATGTTGCGGCGCTCACTCGTACATCGCAGAGCGCGCAGCCTGTCAGCTCTCGTCGCGCTCACCGTATCAGCCGCGGTCGCGACCGCGCTGCTGACGCTGTACACCGATCTCGACGCCAAGCTGCACCACGAGTTTCGCGGCTTCGGCGCCAATATCGTTGTGACCGGGATCGCGTTCACGCCTGAGTCAGCGAGCCGCGCTCAGCACGCTGCCGGGGCCGATGCACACCTGGCAGCCTTTGCGTACGCGGTCGCAAGCACCGACCGCGGCACCCCGGTCGTGGTCGCCGGCGTTGACTTCGCTGCTGTGCGCAAGCTTGACTCGTGGTGGCAGGTCAACTCATGGCCTACCTCGGCCGATGCGGCTCTGCTGGGCGACCGTGCCGCGCAGTTCGTCGGCAACGAGAAAGACGTCGTCCTCACCTTCGCCGGCAGAAAACAGACCTTTGCCGGAGCCGGCCGTCTCAGGACCGGCGGCGATGAAGACAGCCGTATCTACGTTCCACTGGCCGCATTTACGGCCTGGACGGGCGTCCAACCCGGCGTGTTGGAGGTCCAGGTACCGGGCGGCACGGCAAGAGTAAACGCTGCGATCGCACAGTTGAAGGCCGCCTTGGCTGGCGCCGACGTCGAGCCCGTTCGACAGCTTGTGGAAGGCGAGTCCAACATCGTCGATCGCACCCACGCCCTTATGTTTGGCGCTGTGCTGCTCATCGCGCTCACCGTGGCGGTGTCGGTGCTGGCGACTCTCTCGGCAAGCGTGCTCGAGCGCCGCCGCGACTTTGCGCTGATGAAAGCCCTTGGTGGCACTGAAAATCAGATGATGGCGCTCTTCCTATCGGAGACGATACTGCTGGCCTTCGGCGGTGTGCTTGCCGGGTGGGCACTCGGATCGGTCGCCGCCTGGGCCATCAGCGAAGTAAACTTTGGAACAGCCACGTTGCCACGGCTCAGCGTGCTGCCTCTTGTGCTGTTGCTGAACCTTGCTGTCGCCGGGCTCGCGGCTTTTTTCCCGGTCCGTTCGCTCCGCGGTCTCGAACCCGCATCATTGTTGAAAGGTGAGTAAGCCCATGGTCGAAGTCGTTACGACGCGTCTGCCCGGAAGTGAAAATAAAAGTGGGAGCCTCACCATTGACAGCACACGGCAGGAGTGCGCGGTTATCGCGCTCGACAGCGTAACGCGCGAATACTCGGCTCGCTCGGGCGTCGTGAGAGCGCTCGACTCTGCCACCTTTTCTATTGTGGCCGGCGAATGGGTCGCGATCACCGGCCCTTCCGGCTCGGGCAAGAGCACCCTCGTCAACCTGCTGGGCTGTCTCGACCGGCCTACCTGCGGCACACTCAAGATCGACGGCGTTGATGTCGCTGCGATGTCCGCCAAGGAACTTGATCGCTTCCGCGCCGACAAGATCGGTTTCATCTTCCAGCAGTTTCACCTGATCCCGTATCTCTCCGCGCTCGAGAACGTGATGCTCGCGCAGTACTTTCACTCGATGACGGATGAGGTGGAGGCGCGCGCGGCGCTTGAGAAAGTTGGTCTCGGCGACCGCATTACGCACCTGCCCAGCGAACTTTCGGGCGGCGAGCAGCAGCGCGTGTGCATCGCGCGCGCGCTGATCAACAACCCGCCCATTTTGCTGGCCGATGAGCCTACGGGCAATCTCGACCAGGCAAACCAGAAGATTGTCGCAGAGCTGCTCACCGACCTCAACAACACCGGCCACACAATCGTGATGGTCACACACGATCCCGAGATGGCCGCGCTGGCCCAGCGCCGCATCGCGCTGAGCCATGGCACCGTCTTCTGCCATCCGGTCAGGCCGGTCGTGCAGATTCGTTAGCGTGCGACCGTCTTAGACAATGCGGAACGGGGATTTCTCTCCCTGCGCCGGAGCGACATATGACAGTTCCCAGGCCGGCGACTGCAGCTCTGGCATCGGCGTCGCTTCGAACAAGCGTTTGCACTGCTTCGCCGTCCACCGGGCCCACGTGCGGCTTTTCTTGCGCCGCGCGGAGTCTGTCGAGATCCCGGTACCGGCATACATCTGGCGGTACAGCTTTGAAAGAAAAATGAAAGCCACACGGCCCTTCAGGCTCGGCACACACGCGGAGCGCGCCCAGATCGACTTGAGATCATAGAAGCGATCCCACACCCGCTGGGTGCGTTCCTTGATCTCTTCCGAACCCATCGTCGGGTGCGGCGTAAACATCTTTGGCCGCACTGCAGTCGGGATCAACCAGTAGCGCGTGATCGGCACATCGCCCACCAGCGTCGGATCAGCCGCCTGCTCTTTCTCCCAGCGGCCAAAGTCTACCGTGCCGGGAAACGGCGTCATCATCACGAACTGGGCAAACGTCACGCCCGCCTTCAGCGCCATCTCAACCGTCGCATCGAAGGTCGCCGGCGTATCCGTAGGCAAGCCGAAGATGAACGAGCCCAGGACGTGAACGCCGTGCTTCTTGAAGGTCTGTAGCTGCTTCGCCAGCGCCTCGCCCGAGTAGTTGAAATCCTTGAAAACGGACTTGAGTCCCTCCGGTGTCACCGCCTCCACCCCGACCAGCGCACCCTTGATGTTGGCCCTTCGCATGGCGTCGAGATACTCGCCATCTTCCCCAGCCTCCATCGTGATCTGGGTGAAGAAGACCATGTCCTTCGGAAGCTTTGCGAGTTCCTCCATCAGTTGAAAGCGCTCGCTGCGAATCGACATCAGCTCGTCGATCCGTGCCTGGTTGCCCTGTTCGCGTGCAAGGCGCAGGTCCGTCAGCGTAACCGGATAGAAGTTGTCATCAGCCAAAGCAATGTAGCGAAAACCCAGCCGCCTCAGCGAGACGATCTCATCGATCACCGACTGAAACTGACGCTGCCGCGGCTTCTGTCCGTCGGTGCGCCACACGCTGCAGAAACTGCAATGCTTCGGACAGCCGCGGATCGTCTGCACCGATGCCCACATGTACTTGTCCTTGCGCATCAGGTCCCAGCGCCCGGCCAGAAACTCCCGCCCCTCGATGCGGCCACCTTCATACACATGCTGCGGCGCGCCGTTCAGGCAATCCGCCACCGCTTCGCCCCACGCCACATCCCCGTCGCCTTTGACAACGGAATGAGCATTGCCTAGCTTGAACGCTTCTTCCGGGAAGAGCGTCGCGTGAATGCCCCCGTACACCACCCAGGCGCCGCGTTCGCGTGCAATCCGGCCAACCTCGTAACCACGCAGCGCATTGCCGGTATGGACGCTGATGCCGACGATATCGCCAGGCTCAATCGACTCCGGGACAATCTGCTCGATCGACTCGTCGACCAGGATCGGATCGCCTGCCGAAGCGGGTGTTGCGGCAGCCAGCACAAAAAGCCAGCGCGGCGTAATGACGGCCGTACCGAAGGAATTGTCACTGGGATTGACCAGGTGGACACTCATGGAACCCCTTCTCAACGTGCGAGTACAGTAGATTCACAGGTGCCGTAAGGTCGTAAGAATCGCGTGTCAGGCTGTGTCCGAACCGCGATCACCGCGCGGGAAGATTCCCTTGGGCGTGTGCGATGAGTATACGGATTTGCCCCGCGGTCCAGCGGCCCGGCAGGAATGAATTTCCGCATGGCTACCACAACCGTCACTTCCTGTAAGCAATTCACTGTCCCGCAATCGACGAAACCCCTGACCTGCTCGCAAAGAGGGTCAGGGGTTTCGCAGCATTGATAGTTCACGAGCGAGAGATGGATACCAGCTGCTACGCGCTGTACCCGGTGCTACGCGCTGTAATTGATCGACTCGAGCCCGAGATACTCAGCCGACTGGCCCAGCTGTTCCTCGATGCGCAGCAGCTGGTTGTACTTGGCGATCCGGTCGGTCCGTGAGGCCGAACCGGTCTTGATCTGACCAGCGCCCGTTCCGACCGCAAGGTCGGCAATGAACGTGTCTTCCGTCTCCCCCGACCGGTGCGAGATGATCGAAGTGAACCCGAACCGGCGTCCCAACTCGATGGCCTCGAGCGTCTCAGAGATCGTGCCGATCTGGTTAACCTTGATCAGGATCGAGTTGCCGCACTTTTGCTCGATTCCGCGCTTCAGACGCTCGGTGTTCGTAACGAAAAGGTCGTCGCCCACGAGCTGGATCTTGTCGCCAATCTGCTCGGTCAGGTACTTCCAGCCATCCCAGTCGTCTTCCGCTAGGCCGTCCTCGATGGAAACGATCGGATACTGCCGCGTCCAGTCGATCCAGAAGTCCGCCATCTCGTGCGAGCTGAGCTCCCGCTTGTCCGACTTCTTGAAGATGTACTTCCCGCTCTGCTTCGAATAGAACTCCGACGAGGCCGGGTCAAGCGCGATCGCGATATCCTCGCCGGCCTTCAGGCCAAGCTTTTCGATTGCCTCGAGGATGAGTTCAACCGCCTCCGCGTTCGACTTCAGACTGGGTGCAAATCCGCCCTCATCCCCTACCGAGGTGGAATAACCTTTCTTCTTCAGCACACCCTTCAGCGTGTGAAAGACCTCGGTACCCTGGCGCAACCCGTCTGAAAACGTCTCCGCCCCAACCGGCATAATCATGAACTCCTGGAAGTCCACGTTCGAATCGGCATGCGACCCACCGTTCAAGATGTTCATCATCGGCGTAGGCAGCAGGCAGGCGTTGACACCGCCCAGATAGCGGTACAGCGGAATCCCCAGCGCCTGCGCGCTCGCCCGGCACGCAGCCATCGAGACTGCAAGGATGGCATTTGCTCCAAGCCGTGATTTGTTATCGGTCCCGTCGATCCCGATCATGGTCGCATCCAGCAGACGCTGGTTCATCGCGTCCAGTCCCACCAGCTCAGGCGAAAGGATCGACTCGATATTGTCGACCGCGCTCAACACGCCCTTGCCCAGGTAGTGGTCCATGTCGCCGTCGCGCAACTCCACTGCCTCATGCTCGCCGGTCGAGGCGCCGGAAGGAACCGCGGCGCGGCCCATGGCCCCGCCCGAAAGCAGCACATCGGCCTCAACCGTGGGATTGCCGCGCGAATCAAGAATCTCGCGGGCAGTAATCGAAACAATGTCAGTCTGGGCAGTCATTTGATTCCTCTGGAAGGTGTTCGTGTGGGTCCCGATGCGATGGGTGAGTCGGTCGTTGAGTCTGGGGCGTCGGTCGACCGCAATCGGCGCGGCTCCCGGAGCCGTACCGCCAATCGTCGTGATGAGTTCTGCGCCGTCAGTCACTTCGGGGATTTTAGCAAAGCAGCGTGACTCCATGACGCCAACCCACCAGGCGCCGTACGACAAGTCGTCCCGGCGAGGGCTCTGTCACCCGCCGCCCGCACCAATCGCCCGCGGTGTTAGCGCGCTCGATACCGGGTAACTCTTTTGCGTGGCGCCAGTTCCTGTGCACCGCTACGCTTTCGATCAGAGCAGTGTGTGTGTGTGCACCAATCCGCACTGGATCAAGCAATCAGGAGAGACCATGAACACGAGACGGACAGGTTTTGGCGCAGCCATGCTGCTGGCGCTGGCGATTCCCGGAGTAGGCGCTCAGGCTGCTCTCGGCCAGATGACCGGGGTAAGCCACCCGGATGAAATACCGGCAGCGACTGCCCCTGACAGCGCCTCGCTTCCCCTCATCTACGTGCCGACGCCTTCGCCCGCCCTGCAGTCGCGGCCCACTCCTCCGCCGCCGGCGCATGTAACCTACGATCCCAACGAATTCAAGCCTTATGTGCCTCTGCATACGGCGAAGAACTTCAATCCGGATGCCGCGATCGTTGGCGATCCGATGCCCCGTCCCGACGGGACGATCGACGTCGACGCAGGCATCGTCACGCGCATCACCGGGCCGTCAAACCGCCTGCCGGAAGGCACCCTGCTGCACACGCGGATGCTGCAGGCGCTCTCCACCCTGGCGACGGACGAAGGCGCCGAGTGGCGTGCGGAGTTGACCGCGCCCGTCATGCGCGACGGACGTGTCCTGCTACCCGCCGGAGCCGTTCTGCGCGGCCGCGTCACCGAGGTACATGGCGGCAAGCGCATCTCCGGCCGCGCGCTCATCCACCTCGAGACAGTTGCCGTCGGCATGCCGGACGGCACCTCCATGAGCCTCCACGCCCAGGTCGTCGATACCAACCTGAACAACTCCACCAAGGTCAATGAAGAAGGCACGATCCTGCATCGCGACCACCACGTCGAGCAGGCTGCCGTTCTCGGCCTCACCGCAGGCTCAGGTGCCGTCGCCGGTGCCCTGGTCGCGGGCGTCCCGGGAGCCCTGGTCGGCGCGGGAGTCGGCGCCGGCGTCAGCACGGTCATCTGGCTCAAGCAGGATCGCCAGGCGGAGCTGCCCAGGAACACGCAGGTGACCTTCGCACTCACCCATCCTATGTCGATCGGACAGGAGTAGTCCCGACGCCCGGCTTCCTTGGAGCCCCATCTTCGGATGGGGCTTCGGCGTTTCAGCTGCGGGGTTAGCCCTTGACCTGCGCCAGCAGCCGCCGCCAGTTCTTCTGATTCCGACGCCACGACTTCTTCAGATCCTCAAGAATCCGCTCGAAATCCCCGTGCCCGCCGAGCTTCCGCCACGCCGGGTTGATCGAAAACCACGGGTAGTTCTCGTTCCCCAGATAGATCGCCCGGCGCAACCAGTGCAGCGCCTCGGACTCGTCCCCTTCGAGCGCAAAGTAGGTGGCCAGGCGATAGGCCATCTCACTGTCTGCCTCCGCCGCAGAGAGCGTCTCGTCCACGATAAAGCTGGCAGCCTTTTCCCGGTCCCCAAGCTGCACATAGCAGAGCGCGATCGTCGGATAGACGATCCTCAGACTCGTCGCCTCGCGCGTCACCGTTTCGAGGGTCTCGATCGCCTTTGCCAGATCGCCCTGGCGCATCTGCTGGTAACCCAGCGAGATCCTGAGCAACGGCTGCTTCGGCTCGAGCGTAAGCCCCTTCTCGAGTTCATCCGCCGCAAGCTCCAGCTGGTTCTGGTATTGAAACACCCTCGCCCGGTTGTTATAAATCAGCGCTGCATTCGACGGGTTCAACCGCAACGCCGTGTTGAATTGCTCGAGCGCCTCCTCGTACATCCCGTCGATGCGCAACGTCTGCCCCGCCACCAGGTGAACGTTCCAGTCATTCGGCGCAGTCTGCAGCAACGATTCGATCCCATGGCGAGCCGATTCCTTCTCACCCCGGCTCAACAGCATATAGACCCGATAGAGATTCGATTCCACCGACCCCGGATCAAGCTGCAACGCGCGGTCAAACGCCCGGCGCGCCTCGAGCACATGCATCTGGCCGCCAAGCCCATGGCGGGCATACTGCAGGTGCGTGATGCCAAGCCCGGACCACGCCGGCGCATAGTCCGGATCTTCAATCGTCACTGCCGTGAACAACTCTCGTGCGCGATCAAGATCCTCCCTGCTTCCGGTGCGCGAAACAAACGAGCTGAGCACCGCACGCGCCTGCAGGTAATCTTCTGAAATATCCTGCGACAGCGACGATCGTGGCCCGGCGCCATTCTGCATACCGAAGCCCTGCAGCCCGCCCAGACCCTGCAACGTCGCAAAAACCTCGTTGCAGATCTCCGCCTGCACAGCCACGAGATCAAAACTCGCGACGTTGATCGACCCGCCGGCGCGCACCGACTGGCTGTTCACATCGAGCAGCTGCCAGTTCAAATCAAACCCCTGCTCGGAGCGCAGAAAGTTTCCCGCCAGCACAAAATGCACCAGCAGCTTGCGCCCGATCGAAAGCGGATCGAGCTGCTGGGTCGGCACCGACACCAGTGCCGACGACGGCCTCACCACCAGCGAAGGCATGCGCGCCAGACGGGCCGCGATCGCATCCGCCAGCGCGTAACCATACAGCGGCGAAGGCTCCTGAAAGGAAGACGACTCCTCCGCAGGCACATAGGTCTCGGGCATCCCGGCAGGTCCAGGACGATTGGTCGTCCCGTAGTTGATAAAGGGCAGAACGACGATAGTGTTTTGCTTGCTCGTCGTCGCGTTCCCCGATTCGCGAAAACGCTCCGCCAGCATCGAAAGAATCCCCGTGGTGCGCTTCTCTTCCTCGGGTGTCTCGATCGCCGGCGGCCGCTGCGAAGGCAGCAATGCAATCGCCTCGCCAGGCAGGCCGACTCCGTCCAGGTGCATCGCCATCATGATCGTCTTCAGCGACTCACGCAGGTCGGCCGACGACGCAAAACGCGCACTCGGCTGTTTCTCGAGGCAACGGAAGATGACCGACTCCAATTCCCGTGGCAGCGCGGGATTGATGTCGCGCAGCGGGGTCGGATCGGCAAACTGGATCGCCCGGATCGACTGAAACTCCTGCGCATCCGGCCGATGAAACGGATGCCTCCCGGTCGCCAGCTCGTACAGGATCAGCCCCAGCGCAAAGATGTCGGACTGCACCGAAGACTGCCCCGTCACGAACTGCTCCGGCGCCATGTACGCAATCGTCCCGCCACGCGCTGTATACGTCGCCGAGGGCGATGGTGGCGTGCGCGGCGCAGACGGCGCTCCCGGGTCAAACTCGACCGCATCCAGGTTGAGCCGCCGCGCCAGCCCGAAGTCGAGGATCTTGATCAGCCCACCCTCGGTCAGCATCACGTTCGCCGGCTTCAGGTCGCGGTGAAAGATTCCCAGCATATGCGCGGCGGATAGACCGTCTGCAATCTGGATCCCCGCCGAAAGCACAAGCTGCAGGTTGGCCGGCCCCTCGGAGATGATCTTGTCGAGCGGCTTGCCCGGGATGTACTGCATGACGATGTAGGCTTCAAGCTCACCCGCCGCCCCATCCGGGTCGTCATGCGTCTCCCCCACGTCGTAGATCGCGCAAACATTCGGATGGTCGATCGCGGAGGCCAGCCGCGCCTCGCGCAACTGCGTGGTCCGCACCTGCTCAATCGTCAGCGCGCCGCGCTTCAACAGCTTCAGCACAACCGGACGCTGCAGCAGCGTGTCGGTCGCCAGGTAGACGACACCCGACCCGCCCGACCCGATCTTGCGAACGAGTTCGTAGTGACTGATGATGCGGCGCTTCATAAGCCATTATCGCAAGCCGCCATGTGGGAAGCTTTAAACCGTCGATATTTTGGCCGCCAGCCCGTCCGCAAGCTCTCCACAGGCCCGGGCTCAGTGCCCGCGTTTCTTCATGGCCTCGTTCTCCCACGGCCGCGGATTCACTGGATCATCCTGCCACTTCTGGCGGCGTCCCACCAGGAACATGACCAGCCCGAACAGGAACATCACCACGCCCCACGTCAGGTTCAGGTTGATGCCCATCGACCGTTCATACATCGCGGCATTGCCGCGCGTAACAAGTCCATACAGGCTCATGATCCCGCCGGTAATCAGGAAGATCAGGCCCAGCGGAATGCGTATATCCAATCCCATAAACTCTCCTTCTCAGCACCGGCGAAAGACGAAGTTCTACCGGAAGACCAGGTTCAGCGCGACCAGCAACACCAGCACGGCAATCGCGAGTGACGCAGGCTTCTGGTACCAGGTCAGGTGTGTCTCTACCGGCTTCGGCGTCAGCGAGTACACCAGCCCGACCAGTTCCGCCTCCGGCCGCGCCGTCGTCACCAGCGACACGCCGACCGTCACCAACATGTTCACCGAGAATGCAAAGATCGCCGTCCAGAAGTTCTGCGCCATGTCGCTCGGGTACACGTGCACCAGGTGCAGCCATGCCCCGTGAATTCCCGGCGTCGCGTCCGCTGGCAGCGTCAGCCCATGATGCAGCAAAGCCGCCCCGGTCCCCGCGATCAGCCCGGTAAACGCCCCGTGCCCCGTCGTCCGCTTCCAGAACATCCCCAGCAGGAACGTCGCAAACAGCGGCGCATTCACCAGCGAAAAGATCAGCTGCAGCGCGTCCATGATGTTGTTGAAATTGGTCGCCGCGTACGCCGCCCCGATCGACAGCACGATCCCGCCCACCGTCGCCATCCGGCCCATCCACAGGTAGTGCGCGTCTGTGCCCTTCTTGTTGATGTACGCCTGGTAAATGTCGTACGTCCACACCGTGTTGAACGCCGTCACGTTTCCCGCCATGCCCGACATGAAGCTCGCCAGCAACGCCGTCAATCCCAGCCCAAGAATGCCAGTCGGGAAAAAGTGCAGCAGCATCACCGGGATCGCCAGGTCATAGTTGTAAACCGGCAGCCCGTTCGAATCGAGCACCGGCGCCCCAGTCAATGCGCTCGTCTTCTCCGGAATGATCCCGTGCGGATGCGCCTCATCGAGCGGCAGAGGCTTGCCGTTCGCATCCGCCACCGCGTAGACCGCCGGCGTGTTGCCCGTGCCCTGCCCCGCGCCCGTCATATGGCTCGTCACCGACACCGCGATCAGCCCCGGCAGAATCACCAGGAACGGAAAGAACATCTTCGGGATGGCGGCGATCAGAGGGACCCGCCGCGCCGACACCTCGGAGTCCGCCGCCATCGCGCGCTGAATCACCAGGAAGTCCGTGCACCAGTAACCGAACGACAGCACAAACCCCAGCCCCATCGCCAGCCCCACCCACTCCACGCCCAGCGGGTTCGTATTCGCGTGCGCCATCCCGCGCCAGGAATGCGTCATCGTGGCCGGAAGCGTGTGCTTGATGCCCTGCCAGCCCCCCACGTTTCGCAGTCCGATCCACACCAGCGGCGCGAAGCCCGCGACGATCAGGAAGAATTGGAGCACCTCGTTATAGATAGCGCTGGTCAGGCCGCCGAGGAAGATATACCCCAGCACGATCACCGCACTCAGGATGATTGAGACGTGAAAGATATAACTGTCGGGAATGATGCCGTGAAACAGCCCGAGCGTCTGGATCAGCAGCGCCATCGCATACATCGAAATGCCCGACGAAAACACCGTCATGATCGCAAACGAAAACGCATTGACCGCCCGCGTCTTCTCGTCGAAGCGCATCCTCAGGTACTCCGGCACCGACCGCGCCTTGGACCCATAGTAGAACGGCATCATGAAGATACCCACGAACACCATCGCCGGAATCGCCCCGATCCAGTAAAACTGGCTGGTGATGATGCCGTACTTCGCGCCCGACGCCCCCATCCCGATCACTTCCTGCGCACCCAGGTTCGCCGAGATGAACGCCAGCCCGCACACCCACGCGGGAATCGAACGGCCGGCCAGAAAAAAGTCGTTCGAGGTCCGCATGTAACGCTTCAACGCGAACCCGATCCCAAGGACAAACGCAAAGTAGACCAGCATGATCAGCCAGTCGATATAGGTCAGATTGACAGCGTGGGTCAAAGTCATCGACATCCTTAACTTGCAGGCTCAGCAGGAGCAACGGTCCCGGTAACGATAGGCCTTTGCGCAAATCTACTTGGTTCTGCTGAGTGAGTCCAATTCAGTTTGGGAGGAGATTAGTTCTCACCCTGGAAAAATTGTCACAAGCCAAGTGACCGGAACCCCGGATGCTGCATCCAACACGGAACAGATCAATGTGAAGGCTCCGCCTACGCAAGACTGGGAGGAGAAGTATACGGATGGATGAGAGAGACCGGCAGCCCGGTAACGACGCCGTTGTATCTGCGATTCTGCTGATCGACGACAACGCAGTTCAGGCTGCAACCCGCCAGACCATCCTCAAACGTGCGGGCTACTCTGTAATCGCCGTTCTCAACCCCGCGCGGGCCCTCGAGCAGATCCAGAATCACGAGTTCCCTTACCCCATCAAACTCGTCATCACCGACCACCTCATGCCCGGCATGATGGGCGCCGAGTTTGTTCGGGAACTGCGCAAAACCGATCCCAACATGCCGGTCCTCGTCATCAGCGGGCTCGAAGAAGCCGAAGACGAGTACGTCGGCCTCGACGTCCTGTTCCGGATGAAGCCCCTGCTGCCGGACCACCTGCTCGCCAGCGTCCACCGTCTGATGAACCGGCCGGCCTAGCGGCTGTCTCCACACCCTTTCGGTCCCGTCACCACTCCACCAAACGATGGAGTGGTGCAGCCCATCGATAGCTGCGAGAATGGTTCAGAGGACGCCCCTGCCCGATGAACCTGCACCCCATGCCCGAGTTTGGTAGCTTTTGCCTCCTGCTGGCGCTCATGCTCGCCGCCTACACGCTCGTGGCCGGAGCGCTCTCGCTCTATACCTCCTCGAAGCAGACAAAAGGCACCCCCGAGCTTGCCCGCTCAAGCAAGCTGCTCGAAACCTCGCGCCGCGCCGGAATCTCGAGCTTCGTCGCCGTCACCTGCGCCGCGCTCGCGCTCGTCTACGCCGCCTTCACCAACGACTACTCGCTCAGCTACATCCTGCACCACACCAACCGGGCGCTTCCCACCGCATACAAGTTTTCCGCTCTCTGGTCCGGTCAGGAAGGCTCCCTGCTGCTATGGTCCTGGCTGCTCGCCACCTACGGCTTCGTCCTGCGCGTCCGCCACAAGGTCGACGTCCGACTCTCGGCCTACGCTTCGGTGATTCTCTCGGCCATCCAAGTCTTCTTCCTCACGCTGCTCAACTTCGCCGCGCCCCCGTTTGCTCTCGAACCGGGCCCACTCTCCGCCGACGGCTTCGGTCTTAATCCCCTGCTTCAATACCCGGAGATGGTCATCCACCCTCCGATGCTCTACCTCGGCTACGTCGGCTTCTCGGTCCCCTTCGCCTTCGCGCTCGGCGCGCTCATGATGCGCTATCCCGGCGAAAAGTGGATCGCCATCACCCGCCGCTGGACCATGGTCACCTGGATGTTCCTCACCTGCGGCATCTTCCTTGGCGCACACTGGGCGTACAGCGTCCTCGGCTGGGGTGGCTACTGGGGATGGGACCCGGTCGAAAACGCCAGCCTGATGCCTTGGCTCACCGGCACCGCCTTCCTGCATTCGGTCATGATGCAGGAAAAACGCGGCATGATGAAGAGTTGGAATGTCTGGCTCATCTTCACCACCTTCCTGCTCACCCTGCTCGGCACCGACCTCACCCGCGCCGGCCTCGTCAGCTCCGTCCACGCCTTCGCCCAGAGCTCCATCGGCTACTGGTTCACAGGCTTCATGACCTTTGTGCTCGCGGTATGCCTCTTCACCTACTTCAAGCAGCGTGACCATCTCAAAACCGAGAACCACCTGCAGAGCGTCGTCAGCCGCGAGGCCAGCTTCCTGTTCAACAACATGATCCTGCTGGTGGCCTGCGCCACCGTCCTCATCGGCACCCTCTTCCCCATCCTCAGCGAGTACATCCAGGGCACCAAGACCACCATGGGCGCGCCCTACTACAACCGCGTCAATATCCCCATCGGCCTCTTCCTGCTGCTGCTTACGGGCGTCGGTCCGCTACTCGCCTGGCGCTCGACCTCGCTGCGTTCCATCCGCAAGAACTTCATCCTGCCCGGTGTCGCCTTCGGCATCACCCTGGTCGGCCTCGTCGCCGGCGGCATCCACCCCTGGGCCGACCCCGACTCCTGGCTCGGCACCACCTTCTCCCTGCTCGCCTTCGCCCTTGCCGCCGCCGTGGTCACCGCCATCACGTCGGAGTTTCTCCGCGGCGCGAACGTCGTCCGCGTCCAAACGGGCAGCAACCTGCTCATCTCCGCCGGAACCCTGATGCGCCGTAATACCCGCCGCTACGGCGGCTACCTCGTCCACTTCGGCATCGTGGTCATGTTCATCGGCATCGCGGGCGGCGCCTTCAACCAGTCGCATGAGCAGACCATGGCCTACGGCGACTCGGTCCGGATGGGCCCTTACAAGATTGTCTGCCAGAGCTACACCCAGGATTCGAACGCCAACTACGACACCGACTTCGCCCTGCTCGACGTGTACAAGAACGGCAAAAAGATCACCCAGCTCTCGCCCGAGAAGCGCTTCTACCACGCCAGCGAAACCTACTCGACCATCGTCGCGCTGCACCAGACCGCGCTCGCCGACCTTTACGTCATCTTCGAGGGCCGCGAACCGCAAACCAATCTCCCCGAGATCAAGGTCTTCCTCAACCCGCTCATCATCTGGATCTGGATCGGCGTCCTCATCGTCGTCATCGGCACCGGCTTCGCCCTCGTCCCCAGCACCGCCCCACGCCGGCGCGAAGCCACCGCGCAGGTCGAAGCCCCAGCCACCGCGGAGGTAGCCCATGTCTAAATCACCTTCCCGCTTCAAGCTTCTGCAGGTTCTCTCCGTCTGCATCCTCGCCGTCGTCATGCTTGGCGCGAGCAGCAGTGACCCCTCAGCCCGCTACGGCCGCATCGGCCACAACCTGATGTGCGTCTGCGGCTGCGGCCAGGTGCTGCTCGAATGCAACCACGTCGGCTGCCCCGACTCCTCGCGCATGATCGGCGAGCTGAGCGACCAGCTCGCCAGCGCCAATGGCACCGGCGCCGACTCGCTGATCCTGAACTGGTTCGTCGCTAAGTACGGTGCCACCGTCCTCGCCGCGCCTATCCGTGGCGGCTTCGACGTCGTCGCCTGGATTCTGCCGCTCGGCCTCTTCGTCGTCGGCATCTTCGGCACCGCCATCGTCGTCCGCGCCTGGGCTGCGCGACGTCAGGCCACCGCCGGCTCCGCCCCGTCCTTCGAGGTCCAGATGCCCACCCACGACCCCATTCGCGACCGCATCCGCCGGGAGACCGAGTACTGATGGATAACGGACTCCTCGCCGGCATCGTTCTCGCGCTTGCCTCCATCGCGTTCATCTTCTGGCCCGAACGCAACCCCTTCGTCCAGGCCGACAAGACCCGCGTCGACTCACTCGCCGAACGCAAGGAAGCCATCTACGCCAACCTGCGCGACCTCAGCTTCGAGTACCAGGCCGGCAAGTACCCCGAACAGGACTACCAGGACCAGCGCAATATCCTTGAAACCGAAGCCGCCAGCGTCATCGCCGAGATGGAGTCGCTCGAAGCCCGCGGCGTCCGCAGAACCAGATCAAACTAAGTCATGAGGAGCCCCTTGAAGAACGCCGTCGCGACCCTCGTCGCCCTGCTGCTGGTGTGCAGCGTCGCCCTTGCTGAAGATGTAACCGGAGTCGTCACCAACAAGACCAACAACAAGCCTGCCGCCGGCGACGACGTCGTCCTGCTGCAGCTCGCGCAGGGCATGCAGGAGCTCGCCCGCACCAAGACCGACACCAAGGGCAAGTTCACTATCAATGTGCCCGCCGACGGCCTTCACCTGCTCCGCGTCACCCACGACAAGGCCAACTACTTCAAACCCATCCAGCCCGGCACCCAGTCGGTCGATATCGAGGTCTACACCGCCGCACCGAACGTCGAAGGCGTCTCGCTCGACGCCGACGTCATGCGCCTCGAGACCGAGGCCGGCGGTGGCTCGCTTAAGGTTACTGAGCACTTCTTCGTCAAAAACGACTCGCACCCGCTCAAGACCCTCATGAGCGATCATCCGTTCGAGCTCTACCTCCCCGCCGGCGCGCAGGTGCAGGGCGTCGCCGCCAAGGCGCCCAACGGCATGGCCGTGCAGCAGGCACTCGTCCCCGAAACCGAAGCCAACAAGTTCACGCTGCTCTTCCCCCTGCGCCCCGGCTCGACCGAGTTCCAGGTCACCTACAAGCTCCCGTACTCACCCGACAAGGGCTTCAACTTCCAGCCGCGCCCCACCATGCCCACCGACACCATCGCCCTGATGATGCCCAAGGCCATGACCTTCAAGGCTGGCCAGTCGACCCCCTACACCGCCGTCACCGACGAAGACATTACCGCGCAAACTTACGTCGCGCGCAACGTCCAGCCCTCGCAGCCGCTGCAGTTCACCGTCACCGGCTCGGGCCAGCTTCCGCGCGATACCGGCGCCGGCAACCAGGGCACGACCGCACCCTCCTCCGGCGGCAACACCGGCGCCGTCTCCGGCGACCCCAATACCGACACCCGCCCCGGCGGCGGCCTCGGCACCCCCGTCGACAAGGACGCCGAACGCGAGGGCTGGATCTCCAAATACAAGATCTGGATCATCACCTTCCTCGGCCTCATCTTCGCCGCCGGCGCGGGCTTCATGCTCAAGGGTCCGTCAGCCGCTCCCGCAAGCTCAGGCCCGGGGGGCGCCCTGCAGGCCCTGCGCGATGAGCTCTTCGCCGTTGAAACCGAACGACTCTCCGGCAAGCTCTCCGAACCCGAATACGTCCAGCTCAAAGCCGCCTACGACATCGTCCTCAAACGCGCGATCACCCGCGCCGGCCTCACTGGCCAGCCCGCAGAACCCATCGCCGAATAGGAGCGCGCCATGAAAGGATCTCTGCGCTTCCTGCAACTGCTCACCATGTCGGTCTGGGTCGGCGGCCTCGCCTTCTTCGCCTTCGTCCTCGCGCCCACCGCCTTCCACCTGCTGCCGGTGCACGATGCGGGTGCGGTGGTAGGCGCCTCGCTCAAACTCTTCGACAAGATCGAGCTCTTCTGCGGCGCGTTCTTCCTCCTCGCCACCGCCCTACTCTACCAGGCAGCCACCCACCGCATCCGGGGCCGCTACGAAGCCGAGTTCCTGCTCGCCCTCGTGATGGTCCTCGCCACCGGCTACCTCGAGTGGAACATCATCCCCGCCATGGATCAGGACCAGCGCCAGGCCGGAGGCGATGTCAACGCAGTCGAGCCCACCAACCCCGCAAAGCTCCACTTCGACAAGCTCCACGCCCGCTCGGAGAAGGTCGCCGGCACCGCGCTCTTCCTCGGCCTCGGCGTGCTCTTCCTCATGTCCCGCGAGCACGCCCGCCTCGCACCTTCCGCTACTGAGCCAGAGTCAACGTAACCTGCGCCGTATGCAGAAGCGTGCCGCCCGTCGCACCCGTTCCCGTCGCTGAGATCACCACGACATAAGACCTCACCGCCGCCGCACTGTTCGCTGAAGTGTTCGTACGGTCCCCACACCCACTCAGCATCAGCAGCCCACACAACGGCCACGATCGCCTCATCTTTCGCACCAGCAGGCACGGCAGCATCAGCCCCATTACCACCCATCCCACGCCCATCCCTGCCGTCTGCGGCGCAAACGTCACCGTAAACGACACCGGCCCGCTCGGCGGCGGCAGGTAAGCCGGCACAAACGACGCCGCAGCCCCGGCCGGCAGCCCCGCCGCACTCAGCGTGATCGCACTCACCAGCGGCGCTCCGCTCGGCGTCAGCATCAGCGTGAACGTCGCCGGCAGGCTCGTGGCGGTGCTGCCGCCCGTAATCGCAAGGCCAAAGTCTCCGGGCGCCGGTCCGCCGATCGTCACCACCTCGGGCGCCGACACCGACCCCAGATGCGTACCATCGCCGCCATAAACAGCCGTCAGCGTGTGGGTCCCGCTCGTAAGCCCCGCGCCGGAAAACGTCGCCTGCCCGCCGCTCAGCACCCCGGCGGCGAACGCACTCGCCCCATCCATCAGCTCTATCGACCCGCCCGGCGTCCCCGCCGTGGAACTCACCACCGCCACCAGCCCCTGGCTCAAGGTCGTCGCACTCGCAGCCTTCGCGGCACCCGCCGCACCCACCCCCGCAACCGTCGCCAGCAACTGGTTCGCCCCTACCTGCCGCACCCGCTCGTTGCCGCGATCCGCCACCGTCACCAGCCCCGCCGCACTCAGGCTCACCGCGAATGGAGAGTTAAAAGCCCCACCCGTCGCCACCCCGCCATCCCCGCTAAACCCCTGTACGCCATCGCCCGCAATCGTCGTGATCTGACCCGTCGCGCCATCCACCCGCCGCACCCGGTGGTTCGCCGAGTCCGCCAGGAACAGGTTCCCCCCCGCATCCACCACCAGCCCGCGAGGCATCGCCAGCCGTGCCGCAGCAGCGTCCCCACCATCGCCCCCATACCCCGCAAGCCCCACCCCGGCGACGGTCGTGATAACCCCGCTCGCCGCATCGACCCGCCGCACCGTGTGCCCGTGCGCATCGGCAATAAACAAGTTCCCGCCGCCATCGAAAGCCAGGCCCGCAGGCATGTCGATCATCGCCCGTACCGCAGGCCCGCCGTCGCCGCCCATGCCCTGTATGCCGTTGCCGGCCAGCACCACCGGCCCCCCCGCATCCGCACGCAACACCTGGTGCAGCACACCATCCGCGTACACCACGCGCCCGGAGCCATCCATCGCCAGTGCGACCGGCAGCGGCGTGGTCACCACGGTCGACACGACGCCGTTCACACCATCCACCCGGCGCACCCGGTGGTTGTGACTGTCTGCAATGAAAAGGTCACCCGTCGAATCGATTGCCAGGGCAGACGGCGAATCCAGCATCGCCCCGGTCGCCGGGCCGCCATCTCCGGCGAACCCCTGCACCCCCGTCCCCGCCACCACGGTCAACACCCCACCCGGAGTCAACCGGCGCACCACCTGTGCCCCGCTCTCGGCGAAGAACAGGTTCCCCGCGGCGTCATACATCACCGCCCCGGGCAGCATCGGCGGCGTGTTCGCCTGCCCGTCCGCCACGCACCAGGCAGCCGTCGCCAGCAGCAGCAGCGCAGCGCGCATCAGCATGCGGAATGGGAAAATACAGCTCGGTGTACCCATGGAAGTCCGCGTCGATCGAGAGTGAGCCCGGTGGCTGGATTATAAAACTTTGCACCGCACCCCGCGCACACCCGCCACAGCGTGCAACGGGTTACCATGGAAAGCCATCTAGCTTAGAAGACGATTGATCCCGGAGTGTGCGATGAACCACGTACGTTTGCTGACCGTAGCGGTAGCGATTTCGATTGGCCTGGCCGGCTGCACCAAAAAGCCAGACACCACGGTGCCTGCTGGCTACAGCCCCAACACTACCCAGGCCGCGCGCGCCGCCGGCGGAACCCAGAACTCCGACGGCTCGGTGACCAACAAGAACGGCACCATCACCATGCCCAACGGCACCATCCTCCCGGCAGGCTCGGTCCCGCCCGCCGCCGCACCGCCCGCAAACACGATGACCGGGCCCGCCATGACAGGCCCACCCGCGCCCGACAACGCCATGACCGGCCCAACGGCAATGACCGGACCCACAGCCATGACCGGACCTGCCGCACCACCCGCACCCGTCGCCATCCGCGTTCCCGCCGGCACCTCCGTCACTGTCCGCACGAACGGAGAGATCGCCGCCAGCAAGAATGAAGTCGGCGACCGCTGGACCGGCACGCTCGAGCGCCCGCTCGTCTATCACGGCACCACGATCTTCGCGAGCGGCACCCCCGTCTCCGGCGAAGTCACCGCCTCCAAGGGCAAGGGCCGCTTCAAGGGCGCAGGCGATCTCGCCATCGCAGTCACCGCCATCGGTAAGCGGGAAGTCTCGACCGCCAGCTACACCCTCACCAACAAGGGCCGCGGCAAGCGCACTGCCGGCTTCATCGGCGGTGGCGGCGGCGCCGGCGCACTCATCGGTGGTCTCGCAGGCGGCGGCAAGGGCGCACTCATCGGCGGCCTGCTTGGCGCAGGCGGCGGCACCGCGGCAGGTGCCTACACCGGCAGTCGCGACGTCATCATCCGCGCCGAATCCGTCATCACCTTCCGCACCAGCAACTCCTTTACCAAGTAGACCTAAACCGTAGCAACCGACCCATCCAGCAGGTGTGGGACACACAGACTGACCCTAGTAGACTGACCCTATGCGTCTCACTCCTGCTTTTCTTTTATCGGCGACCGACCCGGCCCACTTTCCGCCCGAATCGAAGACCTACAACGCCCCGGAGGTCGCCTTCCTCGGCCGCTCGAATGTGGGCAAAAGCTCGCTCATCAACGCCCTCCTCGGCTCGAAGCAGGCCCACACTTCCTCCACTCCCGGACGCACCCGCGCCATCAACTTCTTCGCCCTGTACGAAGGCGCCGGCGACAGGATCAAGACCCGCCCCACCCTCATCTTCGCCGACCTCCCCGGCTACGGCTATGCCAAGATCTCGAAATCCATCTCCGCCGAGTGGCCCAAATTCATCGAGCCCTACCTCGCCGAACGCGACACCCTCGCCCTCGCCATCTGCCTCGTCGATACCAACATCCCGCCCCAGTCCTCCGACACCACCCTCATCTCCTTCTTCAAGCAGATGCAGCGCCCTTACCTCGTCGTCGGCACCAAGTCCGACCGCGTCGGCCAGAGCGCCCTTCAAAAATCGCTCGCCGCCCTGCGCACGACCCACGGCGTCGACGAAGTCCTGCCGCTCTCCGCGGAAAAAGGTACTGGCCTCAAAGAACTCTGGTCTCGCATCACCGCGATCGCCGAATGAAAAGCGGCGACACCGAAAGGGTCGCCGCTCACACCATCCGCTAACAACTAACGGCTGCCAGCCGACAACTCACTACCCCTCGTAATATTCCAGCCCAAGGTGAGTAATCAGATCCTCACCCATAATATGCCGCAGGGTGTTCTTCAGCTTCATCGACTGAATAAACAGATCATGCTCCGGATACACCCCCTTCGCACTATCCGGCGCCTTGAAGTAGAAGCTCAGCCACTCCTGAATCCCCAGCCCCTGCAGCGTCGAAGTCCGCGCCGCCAGGTCCATGAACAGCACCAGGTCGAGCGCCAGCGGAGCCGCCAGGATCGAATCGCGGCAAAGAAAATCCACCTTCAACTGCATCGGATAACCCAGCCACCCGAAGATGTCGATGTTATCCCAACCCTCTTTGTTATCACCACGCGGCGGATAGTAGTTGATCCTCACCTTGTGATACAGGTCCTTGTATAACTCCGGGTACAACTCGGGCTGCAGGATAATATCCAGCACCCCCAGCTTCGACTCTTCCTTCGTCTTGAAGCTCTCCGGGTCATCCAGCACTTCGCCGTCGCGATTTCCCAGGATGTTAGTCGAGTACCAACCCGCCACACCCAGCATGCGTGTCTTGAATGCCGGCGCCAGCACCGTCTTGATGAACGTCTGACCCGTCTTGAAATCCTTGCCGCAGATCGGCGCATTCATCTGCTTCGAAAGCTCGTTCAACGCCGGAATATCCACCGTCAGATTCGGCGCGCCATTCGCAAACGGAATCCCTTCCTTCAGCGCGGCCCACGCATACATCATCGAAGGCGTGATCCCCGGATCGTCCTCGACCAGACCCTTCTCAAACGCGGCCAGCGTCTCATGGACCGCCGAGCGCTCGAGGAAGATCTCGGTCGACCCGCACCAGATCATCACCTGCCGGTCCGTCTTCGTCTTGAACTCCGCAATATCGTTGCGAATCTGGTTCGCAAGATCGCACTTGTTCTTGCCCGTCTTCACCTTCTTCGCCGTCAACCGCTTCACATAGTGCTGGTCGAACACCGCGGGCATCGGCTCGATCGACTCGAGAAACGGGCGAATCGCCTCGAGCGTCTCTTTATCCAGTACCTCGGCCGTCTTCGCCGCGTCGTACAGATTGCCGCCAAAAATATCCCAGCCCGTGAAGACCAGGTCCTCGAGCGGCGCGATATCGACAAAGTCGCGAATCAACGGCGAGTTATCGTCCGTTCGCTTGCCCAGCCGAATATGCCCCATCTGAGAGATCGAGCCGATCGGCTTCGCCATGCCGCGGCGGATCGCTTCAACGCCGGCAATCAACGTGGTCGCAACCGCGCCCATGCCGGGGATCATGATGCCAAGTTTTCCAGTGTGTGGCTTGATGCTGGCCGCCTGTTGAGGTGCGGCGCCGGGTGTAGACATGCTTTCTTTTGACCCTTCAGTCTTGCGAAATGATCCTTGTTTCGGACTCTCTAGTGTCCCACGAATTCCGCGCCGCCCACAAACCTGCGCCGTCGCCCCTACGCTATCGTCCCTAGGCCGTCGTCCCTACGTTGTCGCCCTTACGCTGTCGTCCGGATCCGGTTCTTCCAGTGCGAAACCACGAACCACACGAACGCCGCAACGATCACCAGCTCCACTCCCAGGTGAAACCGGTGGAAGATCTCCTTGAACCGCGGGTCCGTGCTGAACGCCGAGCCAAGCTTCATCCCGATATACGCCAGCGCATAGCACCACGGCCACGAACCGATAAAGGTGTACACATGAAACCGCACCTGGTTCATCTTCGCGATGCCCGCCGGCAGCGCAATAAACGTCCGCACAATCGGCAGCAGCCGCCCTACCAGCACCGTGATCGATCCATACTTGTGAAAAAACCGTTCCGCCAGGTCCAGATCCCGCCCGCTCAGCAGGATGTAGCTGCCGTACTTCTCAATCATCGGCCGCCCACCCTTTGCCCCCACCCAGTACGCCGGGATCGACCCCAGGTTCGCCCCGATCGATCCGATCGTCGCCAGCAAGATCAGCTGCCACTGCCCCGTCGCCAGCTTCCACCCCGCCACCGGCATGATCACTTCAGAAGGCAGCGGGATGCACATCGACTGGATCGCCATCAGCACAAGAACGCCAAAATACCGCGTCGATTCAATCAGCGCAGCAAACGCAAGGAAGAGTTTTTCAGCCATAAGGTTGGGGTCTCAACCTCAAGTATATTCGGCTCAATCGCCTGCACGCGTTTGCTACGATGAGATGTTGAGGAGAACTGACACCCCATGGCCGATTTCATCCCGCCGCGTACCCAGGTCCCCGAGTTCGAACAGAGCCGCCGCGTGATCTCCACCATCACCAGTCCGCGCGCCTCCTCCGTCTTCGGCAGCGAAACCTCCCGCGCCGCTGCCCCCGCCGACTTCGCCGCGCCCGCCGCCATCCCCGAAGCGCCCAGCCGCCCCGTCGCCGCTGACAAACCGGCGCCCGGCCCCAAAGATCACCCGCCCAAGCCCGTCGTCCGCCAGATCGTCTGCTTCAGCTTCTACAAAGTTCTCCCCGAATGGCGCCGGCTCCCCGCCGAAGAGAAAGCCGCCCACAAAGCCGCCTTCGCCGAAGTGCTCAGCCGCTGGAACAAGCCCGGCGAATTTCTCTCCCTCACCTACTCCACCATCGGCACCCGCGGCGATGTCGATATGTGCGTCTGGTCCATCGGCTACGCCGTCGACGAGCTCAACCGCATGCGCTCCGAACTCATGGCCACCCCGCTCGGCGGCTACCTGACGTCTCCGCACAATTTTCTGGCGATGACCAAGCGCTCGCAGTACCAGATCGACCGCCCCGACGAGAGCGAAGGCGAAGGCCGCGGCGCCATCCGCCCCGGTGGCCAGAAGTACATCTTCATCTATCCCTTCTGGAAGACGCGCCCCTGGTACCTCTTATCCGCCGCCGAACGCAAGCGCCTCATGGACGAACACATCCGCATCGGCCTCATGTACCCGCGCGTCAAGCTCAACACCACCTACAGCTTTGGCATCGATGACCAGGAGTTTGTCGTCGCCTTCGAGACCAACTTCCCCGAAGACTTCCTCGACCTCGTCCAGCAGCTGCGCGAGACCGAAATCTCCCTCTACACTCTCCAGGACACGCCCATCTTCAGCTGCGTCCGCCTGCCGCCCATGGAGATGCTCAACCGCCTCGGCTAACAGCCGCGCCAGGAAATCACCCCACCCAGTGGCCCCAGCCCGCGACGAGGGCGCATTTGCCGTTGCATCTCACTTCTTTATGAAGACCAGCAAGCCCCTCGCCCCCGAGCGAATTGCAGCCATCCTTGCCGCCCTGCGCAAGGCCTATCCCGGCGTCGTCTGCGCGCTCAACCACACCAGCGCCTGGGAGCTCACGGTCGCCACCATCCTCTCCGCCCAGTGCACCGACGCCCGCGTCAACCTCGTCACCCCGGCGCTCTTCAAAACCTTTCCCACGCCCAAAGCCATGGCCGCCGCCTCGCTCCCCGAGATCGAAGACCTCATCCGCACCACTGGCTTCTTCCGCAACAAGGCCAAATCCATCAAGGGCGCTGCCGAGACCGTCGTCGCCACCTTCGGCGGCAAGGTCCCGCAAACGATGGACGAGATCCTCACCCTCCCCGGCGTCGCCCGCAAGACAGCCAACGTCGTCCTCGGCAGCTGGTACGAGATCGCCGTCGGCGTCGTCGTCGACACCCACGTCCTCCGTCTCTCGCGCCGGCTTGAACTGACGAAAAACACCGCCCCCGAAAAGGTCGAGCAGGACCTCATGAAGATCATCCCCGCGGCCCGCTGGATCGACTTCTCCCACGAGCTCATCCACCACGGCCGCCAGGTCTGCATCGCCCGCAACCCCAGGTGCTCCGACTGCACCCTCGAGCCACTCTGCAACAGCGCCGATAAAACCTGGACCTCTCACTGACGACGTCGACCGGCAGCTACCAACTAAAACGATCAGCTGATCGATCACATCCTCACCCGGTCCTGAGCCTCAAAAGGCAAAAGCCCGCGAGGCCCGGGCATCGCACCCGGACCCCGCAAACCCTTACTGCACCGTGATCATCTCCGTAACCGTCTGCGCCCCGCCGCCCGTGCTCTGGTAGCCCACCACCGTTACCCGGTGGCTGCCCTTTGCCAGCGTCAACGAAGGCGAGATTGCAAACGTTGTCGTCTTCCCGGGATTCGTGATCGTTGTCTGCGAAATGTTGTCCACATACAACCGCATCGAAACCAGGTTGCCCACGCTCGCCCGCGCCGCCGCGAAGATCTGCACCGGCGAACTCACCGTCGCGCTCGCTCTCGGCGAGCAGATCACCGCCCCCGCAGCCGTTGGTGGCGTGCACCCCGTCGGCGTCGTCGTCCCCACCGTGAAGCCGTTATTGCTCTGCACCGAACCGCCGCTGCTCTGGTACCCGATCACCGTCAGCCCATGCCCGCCCGCCGAAGCCGTGATCGTCTGCGTCACCTGGAACGACTTCGTCTTGCCCGGATTGTTCACCGTGAACACCGCCACGTTATCCAGGTACCCGCGGATCGCCGAGATATTGCCGCTCTGCGCAATCGCACCCGCTGTCACCGTCACCGGCGATCCCACCGTTGCATTGTTCGCCGGCGTGCAGATCAACACCCCCGGCGCCGAAGGCAGGCAGCCCGCCACCGGTGTCGCTACCGTCACCGTAGCCGTTGCAGTCGCCGTCCCGTTCGTGCCCGTACCCGTCGCCGTATACGTCGTCGTGGCCGCCGGCGTCACCACCTGCGTGCCCCCCGTCGGCGTCAGCGTGTAGCTGCTCCCATCCGTGCCGCTTACCACCACCCCCGTCACATTCACCGCCGTCACCGAAAGCGTCGAACTCGTACCGGGGGCCACCGTCGCCGGGTTCGCAGCAATCGAGATCGCCGCCACGGTCGGATTCAGCGGCCCATACGCCGTCACCGCGTTGATCCCACCCACGTACACCCGTCCGTTCGCAATCATCGGCGTCGTAAACTTCACCGCAACCGCAGCCACATCGCGCTTGTTCGCCGCCTGCGAGCTGTTCCAGAACTCGTGCTGCAGGTTGCTCGGATCGTACGCATGCAGAATCGCCGGCGTGCTCTCACGCCCGCTGTTATCGAGCGCCCAGAGGATCACATCACTCGTCCCGTTGGCTGAAAACGAAGGCGTCGTTCCCGCACCGCCGCAGTCGTTGCACCCAAACGTAATCGAGGTAGAAGTCGTCGCCGCATTGGCAAGTTGCTCGGTCGCCGGGTTGAACGGCCACGCCGAAAGCGGCCCACCCTCCCCCGCAACATACAGCGTGTTGTTATAAAAAGCGGTGCTCGACAGAATGCTGTAACCCGCGCTCAGACTCTGCAGCGACGCGTCCTTTGCCGCGCTGAATCCACCCAGCGCATCGCTGTTCATCAGGAACAGCGTCCCGCTCTTGTCACTCGTCACCGCCAAATTCTGAATGGCTCCCGCCTGCGGCGGCAGCAGCACCACCGACCCCGTCGAAACATCCTGGTCGTGCAGGTTCAGGTTGCTCTGCGATGCCGGCGTAAAGTAGCTCGACGGCGCCAGCCCCGCATTCGTCAACGTCAGCGCCACCACGCTGTCGCCATAGTCCGTACCACCCGTATTTACATCGAACGTCCCATTGCCCACCGCCGCAAACACGTTCCCTTTGCCATCGGTCGAGAGCCCGCCGCCCGCCTGCCAGATGCCGCCCGCCAGCCCGTTCGGCGTCGCATTCCAGACGCCCGTCTGCTGCGAGAGATCCGCCGCGTTATAGCTGAAGACCCAGCCGTGATACGGACCGTTATCGCCATGCGAAGCCTCGGCAAAGAACACCGATGCCGCACTCGGCCCGTTCGGCGTCGGCGCCAGCACCAGCCCCGCGCGCTGGTTGCCCAGCAGCGGGCTGAAGGTCACCGTCTTCCCGCCATCCCCGGTTCCAGGCACCGTCGCCGTCACCGCCGTCGGCCCGTTGAACTTCTCCGTCCCATCCACCAGGCTCAACGCGTGAATCCGCTGAAAGATCTGAACCGTACCGCTCGTCGTCTTTGACTTCGCCACCACATACATCGTGCCCGTCGCCGGGTCGATCACCGGTGTCGACGTGATCCCGATATCCGGATAAATATCTCCGCTGTTCACATCGTTATGCGACACATACGTCTCACCCGCGTTCAGCAGCGTCTTCGACCACAGGTAGCCCTGCGCCGGGTTCTTGCCGTCTGCGTCGAATGCGTACACCTTGTCCTGCTCCGTCGCTACAAACAGCACGTTGTGCACCGTGCCGTCGCCCATCGTCATCCCCGACATGTACAACGGCTCCGCGTACACATGCCCCGCCACCGGAAAGCTGAACACCTTGCCGAACGTCGCCGTGTTCACATTCGCCGGCGTCAGCACGGTCTCCTGGGTCTGTACCCCGGCGCGCGTCGCATCGTACTGCTGCGTGGTAACGTTCTGGCCAAATCCCGCCGCACCCCAACCCAGCGACGACACGGCAAGAAGTCCGGAAAAAGTCTGAAAACGTCTCATGGAACGAACAACGGAGAAGGTAGACAAAGGGCACCTTGGCAGCAAGCAGAATTGAGATCCAGGAAGTACAGGACAGAACGAGTCGATGCCGGCTCACATACCGCCCGCATTCATCGCGTAGTCACAAAGACACCGCGAGCATAGCAATCAAGTCAGAGTACCCGCGAAGTATCTTTGGTAACGTCGCCCGGGAACATGAACGCAGTCGCCGCGCCAGGCGCGCAGGATCGCCGCCACCGTTTCAACCCACTCCCGAGTCTGGCACCAGCTCCAGCTCGGAAAACGCATCAAGGCAAAACCACCCAACAGCTATCGACTAGCAACTAGCAACTAGCAACTAGCAGCTATCAGCTATCAGCTATCAGCTATCAGCTGATAGTTCACGCTCCGAATCCAGACCCAGATCAAGCCCGAAACACCCCAAGCAGCGCCTCCACCAGGCTTGGAATCGTACTCTCCCGCGCCTCCACCGTCGGCTCAAACCCCGACTCCCGCAGCGCCCGCGAAGTCACCGGCCCGATCGACGCCAGCACCACCCCGTCCGGTAGCCGCACCCCGGCCCGCTCCAGCAACCCCATCAGGTTCACCACCGTGGAAGCACTCGTAAACATCACCGCATCCGGCATCGCCATCGCCCGCACGGCAGCCACCGACGCCTCCGGCACCACCGTCCGGTACGCGTCCGCCACCGTCACCCGCACTCCCGCAGCCCTCAGCCCGTCCGGCAGGACATCCCGCGCCACCGCCGCCCGCACCAGCAGCACCGGCTTCCCCGCCGCCTCAGCCGCCAGCGCCTCGAGCAGCGCTTCCGCCACATACCGCTCCGGCACCAGGTCCGCCCCACGCTCAAGATGCTCTGCCACCGCCCGCGCCGTGGCCGGCCCGATCACCGCAATCCTGGCTTTCTCAAAACGGGACAGCGCCAGCCCGGCACGTTCCGCAAACACCCGCACCGCGTTCGCCGAGGTAAACACCAGCCAGTCAAACTTCTCCGGATCGGCCAGCGCCCCGTCCAGCCCCGCCCACGATTCCGGCTCGACCAACTCGATCACCGGCAGCAACACCGGCACCGCACCCTCCGCCCGCAGCAACTCCGCCAGCGCCGAGGCCTGTCCCTCCGCCCGCGTCACCAGCACCCGTCGCTCGCGCAAACCTTCCATTCCACCCCAGTCTAGCCTGTCCGCTCACCATGCGAATTCGTCCGGAGGGTGTGCACACTCTTTGGTGCAAACGCAAAAGAGGTCCAGACCTAAGTCTCAACGAATGAAGATCTTGAGCAAGAGTGGGGGGGAGGGGCGTCTCCCCTCGATTGTCCCTACTTCAGTCCGCCAGGGCCAGCCCGCGCGCAACCGACGTGAACTCGTCCCCGGTGATGATCCGCCCCGGGAACCGCTCCTCGAATACCGCCCGTACCGCCGGAACAAAGCTCGTCCCACCCGTCAGAAACACCCGGTCGACGCTCCCCGGCGCCGCCCCCGCGCTCACCAGCAACTCGCCCACCGTCGCCGCGATCTGCGCCAGCTCCGGCCGAATCCACCGCTCGAAGTCCTCCCGCCGCAGCTCTGTCCGCAACTCCAGCGTTCCCGCTTCGGGACCAGCAAAGACAAACGGCGCAACCTCCCGCTCCGACAGCGCCACCTTCGTCCGCTGCACCGCCTGGTGCAGCTGGTAGCCCAGGTCCTGGTCGATCAGCGCCCGCAGCGCGGCAATCTTCTCCGGCTCCTCCGCCCGCTTCTCCGCCGAAGACAGGATCTCCAGCACATTCCGCGTCCGCAGAAACGACAGGTAATGCCACCGCTCAAGGTTCGCGTAGATCCACGCCGGCACCGCCGGTAGCCGCTTGTTCAGCCCGCGCGCCAGCGAGTCCGACCCGAGCGCCGGAGCCACCAGGTAGCGCACGATCTTCGCGTCAAACGCGTCTCCGGCAAACCCCAGCCCGGCGTTGCCAAGCACCTTGCGCGTCACCTTCGGCCCCACCGTCAGCAGCGAAAAGTCACTCGTGCCACCGCCGAAGTCGCCGATCAGAATCGTCTCCTCGTGGTCGAGCGTCGCCTCGTACGCATGCGCCGCCGCCAGCGGCTCAAGCTCAAAGCGCACCGACTCGAAGCCCGCCCGCAGGTACGCCCCGCGTAGCCGCTCGACCGCATACGCCTCGTCCTCAGCCGTCTCTGCGCCGACAAAGCGCACCGGCCGGCCCACCGTCGCATGCCGCACCGCCCCGCCGAACTGTGCCTCCGCCTGCAGCCGCAGGTCGGTCAGGATGCGCGAGATCAGATCCTCAAGCGTGTAGTGCCGCCCAAACACCTCGGTCCCGGTCAGCGTCTTCAGCGGCAGGTAGGACTTCAGCGACTGGATCAGCCTTCCCGGCTGGTCGCCATCGCCATGCGCGCGCAGGTAGCGCTCAATCGCCTGCGGTCCGGAGCTCGACAGAATCCCCCTCGCCGCCTTTTCGAGGTACAGCAGCGACCGCGAGCTCGGCGACTCGTTGCGAAACCGCACGAGCTCGACGCCGTCGGCCGTCGCCCGGGCGATCGAGCTGTTCGTCGTCCCGAAATCAATCCCGATCCGGTCGATGAAAATCTGGTCGATGCCGAAACCGTCGATGCCGGGCTCGCCGGTGCCTGGTGAATCAGCAGACATCAGGCGCCCAGCAGCTCGAGCGCGCCGCGTCCGATGAGCTTCTCTGCGGCGCGAGCCCCCAGGCTGCACGCGTCTTCCCCAGGTTCGGACGCAAGCGCCACCTCGACGCTCTGCTCGCCGTCGGGTGAGAGCACCTGCGCGTGCAGCAGCCAGTCGTTCTCGATCGCCACGCAGTGCGCCCCGAGCGGCAGCTCGCAGCCGCCGCCCATCGCCTTCAGGAACGCCCGTTCCGCGTCGGTTGCAAAACGCGTCGGAGCATGGTCGAGCGCCCGGATGGCAGCAAAAATCTCGGGGTCGCGTGCAGCATCGTCCGTATCGAGCGCATGCGCGGGCGAGCGCGTCTCGAGCGCGAGCGCGCCCTGCCCCGGCGCCGGCGTCACCTCGTCCACGGCAAATCTCTGGTGCACCGCCTCGGTGCGCCCGATACGGTCGAGCCCGGCGCAAGCCAGCACCAGCGCATCGCAAGCGCCCTCTTCAAGCTTCCGAAGCCGGGTGTCGATGTTGCCACGCAGTGTTACAAATGCAAGGTCCGGCCGCAGCGCCAGCAGCTGCGCACGCCGCCGCGGGCTCGTCGTCCCGATCTTCGCCGCGTGGGGCAGCGTGTGCAGCGCCCAGTACGGCTCGCACACGAACGCGTCGCGCGCATCAGCTCGCGGCGGAATCGCCGCCAGCGTAAACCGCGCATCGAGCTGCGTCGGCAGGTCCTTCAGCGAATGCACCGCAAGGTCGATCTTCCCCACCGCCAGCGCGTCCTCAATCTCCTTGATGAAGATGCCCTTGCCGTCCATGCCTGCCGGCATCACAAACCCGGGCTGCTGCATCCGGTCGCCCGTCGTGCGGATGACCTCGATCTCTACCTCGTGTCCGTTGCTGCGCAGATTCTCTGCAATATAGTTGGCCTGCCAGAGCGCAAGCTGCGAGCCGCGCGAGCCGATACGTATCTGTGTCATGTCTCTTACAGGATAAAGGCAAAGCTGTTCTCTTCGCGGCAGCCATCCGCTAAGCCGTCCGCGAAAGCGCGATGGTCAAGCAGGCGCGTCCGCCAAGGGGAACGCCACGCGGAAGCGCGTGCTCATTCCGTCCGCCAGCTTGCCGCTCTCGACCGAGATCTCGCCGCCGTTGTTATGCACCAGCTCGCGCGTCACCCACAGCCCGATGCCCGTGCCGGTATCCTCCTTGGTGGTGAAGAAGGGCTCGAACACCCGCGCCAGACGGTCTTCACGAATGCCTGTGCCGTTGTCCTCAAGCAGCAGCACCGCGAGCTCGTTCTCGCGATAGATGTGAACCGCCACGCGGGGCACCTCGACATTCAGCGCATCGGCTGAGTTGGAGATGAGGTTGGTCAGAATTTGCCGCAGCTCATGCGGCGCAATTCGCACGAAGACCCCGGGCTCAATCGCGCGGTCGACGCGAATCTTCTTCATCTCGTAACGATTGCGGAAGATGGAAAACACATCCTCGGCCGCGGCCGCGATCTCGACCGATCGCCGCGTCGCATTGGTGCGCACGGTGCCCAGCGTGAACCGCGCGATATCGCCCAGCCTGGCAAGCTCGGTCTGCGCTGTCGCAAGGTAGGCGCGTGTCGGCTCCGTCAAGGCTTCGTCCAGCTGCGCGAGGTAGAGCAGGTTCGTCACCGCCTCAAGCGGGTTGTTGATCTCGTGCGCCACGGTCGAGGCGAGTCGGCCCATGGCGGCCAGCTTCTCCTGCCGCAGCAGCGTTGTTTCCGCCAGCTTGCGCTCGGTCACGTCGACCGTCACGCCACGCCACACGCAACCCTCGCCGGGCTGCCGGGTCGCACGCATCTCGAGCCAGTGCACCTCGCCGTTCGGCCACTGCGCCCGGTACTCCCAGCCGATGGGTGCGCTCTGCGTACGCATCTGGCGGCGATTCTCACGGAGAGCGGGCACGTCCTCGGGCAGCATGAACGGCTCAACTGAATTCGCCGCTTCGATATCGGTGAATGGCCTGCCGAAGATCTGGTAGCTGCCGGGAAAGAATTGCGTCACCCGCCCGCTGTCGAGATCGAGCACCCACGACGCGCACTTGCTCGCCCCGAGCGACTGCACCAGCGCATCGCTGCGCTCCCGCAGCACGTCGAGCGTGTTTTCAAGCTGCTCCCGCGACCTGCGCCGCCCCGTATTCAGCACGCTGACAAAGATCGCCTGCGCATAGAGCGCAGGAACCCGCACAAAGTCGCCGAGATCGAAGGCGAACAGCGAGTGCGCCGGCAGCACGATGAGGTTGCGCGAGATGACGCACACAGTTGCGGCCAGCGTGGAAGCGCCCAGGCCACCGAGAATCCCGGCAGCCGCAATCGTGATGAAGTAAAGCCCGAACGGGATCGAGTCGAGAATCTGCGAGTGCGCGGTGAGGATCGACGCGCCAATCGGCATCGCGACGGCGAAGAAGTAAGCGGACACGCCGCGGGGCGTCAGGCGGGAATGGGGAGGATTTTCCATTAGCAGGACGCTGCTGGTGATCTTAACATGCGGCTGCGCTGCACAGCGGCCGGGCTAGTGCCGTTCGCGGTCCGCGTACAGGCTGGCGAGCCGCGCCAACTCTGCCGCATCGCCCTGCTCGGCGGCCGTGCGGATGGCGACCATCGGTGCATGCAGAAACTTCGCGGTCAACGAGCGCGTCAGCGATTCGACCGCCGCCTGCTCGGTCGGCGAGAGCTCCACAAGCTTCGGCGCGATGCGCTGAAGCTCGGCCTGGCGCAGGTCTTCGGCATACGCCTGCAGCAGCTTGATCACCGGCACCGCGTCGAGCGACTGCAGCCTCTGTTGATAACGCTGGACTTCCGCTGTGACAATTTGCTCCGCGGCCGCAGCCTCGCGATGGCGATCGGCCTGGTTGGCCTGCGCCACCTGCTGCAGGTCGTCGATGTCGTAGACGAAGCAGCCTTCCACCTCGTTCATGCGCGGGTCAACGTCGCGCGGCACGGCGATATCGATGAAGAACATTGGACGTCCGCGCCGGCGCTGGATGAAGTGCTGCCCGTTTGAGCGTCCGAACAGCTGCGACGCGGAGCCGGTCGACGTGATCACGATATCCGCACGCTGGGCCTGCGCGTACAGGTCTTCGAACGCGATCACCTCGGTCGAGATGCCCGGCGCCTGCAGGCCGGCCGCGATCTTCTCGGCCCGGGCGAGCGTGCGATTGGCGATGAAGAGGTTGGTCGCACCATGTTGAATCAGGTGGCGCAGCGCAAGCTCGGACATCTTGCCCGCGCCAACCAGCAGCACCTGCTTGCCGGCAAGCGAGCCGAAGATCTTGCGCGCGAGATCGACCGCCACGCTTGCGATCGAGACCGACGACGAGCCGATCTGGGTTTCGGAGCGGACTTTTTTGGCGGTTGAAAAGGCACTCTGCAGCAGCTTCTCCATCGAAACCGAGACCGCGCCGACCTCTTTCGCGACGGTATACGCCTCTTTCACCTGGCCCAGGATCTGCGGCTCGCCGACGATCATCGAGTCCAGCGACGACGCTACGCGGAACAGGTGACGCACTGCCTCGCGTTCACGAAACTCGTACAGGTGCGGCAGGATGGCAGACGCCGGAACGGAGAAGTAGTCATTCAGAAAACGCAGCAGATCGGCATGCGCCTCGGTGCTTCCATTCGAGCCCTTCTCCTGCACGGTCAGCAGCTCGACGCGGTTGCAGGTGGAGAGGATGAGCCCCTCGCGCACCCCGGGCGCGGCCATCAGCGAACGCGTCGCGTCGGCCAGGCGTCCGGCGGGAATGGCCAGGCGCTCGCGCACCTCGACGGGCGCGGTGTTGTGATTGATCCCGAGCAGGACGAGTTCGCTCATGGCGCGGGGAACCTGTGCACGGCGGACAGCGAGTTCGACGCCCAGACGCAGAGAATGACGAGGAAGACGAAGCTCGAAAGATAGACCGCGCGGCGGCCGCGCAGGCCGGAGTGCCGCCGGATGAAGATCATGCAGGTGTAGGCGAGCCACATGGCAAAGGCGAGCAGGATCTTGGGGTCGCGAAAGTAGATGGCGCCGACTGTAAGCTCGGCCAGGAACGAACCGATGAGCAGCCCGGCCGTCATGCACGGCAGCCCGAAGAGCAGCGCCTTGAGCGCAATGGCGTCGAGCGTCTCAAGCGGCGGCAGCTTGATGCGCACGGTGGTCAGGGCCTTGCTCTTCAGGCGGCGCTCCTGGATCAGGTAGAGCAAGCTCGCGATCAGCGATACGAAGAGTGCCGCGTAGGCCGCCAGCAGCAAGGCGATATGCAGGAAGAGCCAGCCTGAGTGCAGCCCGGGAATGCTCGAGGCCTCGAGCCCCGGACGAAACGCCGGCAGCAGGCCGAGCAGAAAGGACAGCGGCAGCAGGAAGATGCCGAGCGCGATCGTCCGGTAACGCAGGTAGACGGCCAGGAAGCCGAGCGCGAGCAGCAGGCCAAGGGTCGATTCGGTCTCATGTGTATCGACCGGCAGGGAGTGGTGCGCGGCGATCAGCATCTCCGCCAGCGACACAAACTGGAACAGTACCGCGGCGAGCGTGGCGGGGATGGCGACGTGGCGCCAGCGCGGACGGTCGTAGAGCGCCGCCGGCAGCACCGCGAGCGCGGCAACGCCGTAGAGGAAGACCGCGACTCGGAGCCAGAGGAGAGACATGGGAGTTCAGGTGCACCAGGGTTCGGGCACATCTACCAGTATAGTTCGAGCGTTTGCGCGGCACCCAGGCCGTGTCGCGGCCGGGTGTCAGGCCTTTTCGAGGTAACCCTTGAGCTGCTCTTCGCAGTAGTCGGTCGAGACGAAGAACGGCTTGTCGAGGATGGTGAGCCGCAGCAGGCCATCGGCGTACTGGTAGCCGGCGGTGACGCCCATCTTGGTGATCTTGCCCTCGTTGCCGGTGAGGGTGAGGCCTTCCTGCTCCGCCTTGACGGCCAGCGTGGCGAACTCCGCTTCAGTCAGAGGAATCTGGATCATGCCTCCCAGTCTACTGCGGCAAAGGCAGGTGCGTCCTGACGCCGGGACGGGCGGCACTCCGTGGGGCAGGGGCTTCGCGTCGCTGCGTCAGGCGGAGTCGGCTGGCTCGGCACGCGAAGCCTCCACCCGACGAAGTGGTCGCTGCCGCGATGTGGGCGCATTTACTTCTGCATTGAATTCGTCCGGGAGGCATGCACACTCTTTGGTGCAATCGCGAAGTTGATCCAAAGCTAAGTCTTGTGGGATGAAGATCTTGCGCAATAGTGACGGGAGGGGCCAGTATGCCACAGGGCGGTGCGATATTCTGGCCTTTCACGCTCATGGCCACGCTCACCGAGAAGGACGCGACGCTCACTCCCGCCATGCGGCAGTACTTCGCCGCCAAGGAGCAGCAACCCGACTGCCTGATGTTCATCCGCATCGGCGACTTCTACGAACTGTTCTACGAGGATGCGATCCTGGTCGCGCGCGAGCTGCAGATCACCCTCACCGCGCGCGATCGCGAAAAGAAGCAGCCGATGTGCGGGGTGCCGTATCACGCGGCCGAGATGTATATCCAGCGGCTGCTCAAGAAGGGCTACCGGGTCGCCCTGTGCGACCAGATGGAAGACCCGAAGACGGTCAAGGGCGTCGTCCGGCGGGAGGTGACGCGGGTGTTCACGCCGGGGACTTCGGTCGATCCCGGGCTCGCGCCTGGCGAGAGCTGCTGGCTCGCTTCGGTGGTGGTGCTGGGCGTCACGGTCGGGGTAAGCCTGGTCGACCTTTCGACAGGGGACTTTCGCGCGACGGAGTTTCACGGCAACGCTTCCTGGGCGCAGGCGGTGGACGAGCTAAGCCGGGTGAAGCCAGCGGAGTTGATCTACGCGAACGGCGGTCTGCTGGGCGCGAAGAAGCTGCTGGGCGACGAGGACGACGATACGGCTGCGGGTCTGGACGGCATTCGGACCAAGACGCCGGTCGAAGACTGGGTGCTGACCGCGGAGCACGCACTGCCGTTGCTGCGGCAGCAGTTCAGGGTGCTGGCGCTCGACGGGCTGGGGCTGGGAGGGCATGAGGCGGCGGCGATTGCGGCCGGGGGGCTGGTGCATTACCTGCGGCAGACCAAGCAGGGTGCGCTCGAGCACCTGGAGGCGGTGCGGTTCTATGAGCGCTCGGGGTGCCTCGAGCTGGATGCGGTGTCGGTGCGCAATCTCGAGCTGACGGATCCGCTGTTCTCGGGCGAGACCGCGCAGACGACGCTGCTTTATACGATGGACGCCTGCTGCACGCCGATGGGCAAGCGCCTGCTCCGCGCAACGCTGCTGCGGCCGGCGCACGGGCTGGCGGAGATTACAGCACGCCTCGACGCGGTGGCCGAGGCGTTTGGCGACCTGCGCCGGCGTGAAGGGGTACGACGCGCGATGGACGGTGTGCTCGACCTGGAGCGGCTGCTGAGCCGGGTCGCGCTTGACTCGGCCGGGCCGCGCGAGGTGCTTGCGCTGGCGGCGACGCTGGGTTGCCTGCCGGGACTTCGTGAGGCGGTGCTACGGTTCGAGGCCGCGCGATGGGTGCAGCTTGGCACGGAACTGGATGCGCTGGGAGATGTGCACGAGTTGATTATGTCGGCGATGGTCGACGAGCCGCCGGTCTCGTTTGCCGATGGTGGTGTGATTCGCGAGGGGATTCATGCGGAGCTCGACGAGTTGCGCGAGCTGAGCCGGTCGGGGCGGCAGGCGCTGGTGGCGATTGAAGAGCGCGAGCGCACGCGGACGGGGATCACGTCGTTGAAGGTGCGCTACAACAGCGTGTTCGGGTACTACCTCGAGGTGACCAAGGCGAACGCGAAGGCGGTCCCCGCGGACTACGAGCGCAAGCAGACGCTCGTGAACGCGGAGCGCTTTACGACGCCCGAGCTGAAGGAATACGAGGCGAAGATTCTGACCGCGCAGGAGCGTTCGCTCGAGATTGAACGGCGGCTGTTTGCCGAGCTGCGGGCACAGCTGCTGGCCTCCGCCGGGCGCATGCGCGAGACGGCGCGGCGCGTCGCGGAGATCGACCTGCTGACCTGCTTCGCGCATCTTGCGGCGCTGCGCGGCTGGACGCGGCCGATGGTGGATGAGAGCGGGCGGCTGGAGTTTGTGGGGGCACGGCACCCGGTGGTCGAGCGGCGGATGGAGGAGTCGGGTGCGGGGCGCTTCGTCCCGAACAACCTGTATCTCGACACGGCGGAAGGGCCGTCGCTGCTGCTGATGACGGGCCCGAATATGGGCGGCAAGAGCACGTATCTGCGCATGGCCGCGCTGCTGGTGGTGATGGCGCAGAGCGGCAGCTTTGTGCCGGCGGAGCGGATGCATGTGGGACTGGTCGATCGCATCTATACACGCATCGGCGCGAGCGATAACGTGGCGCGCGGAAGGTCCACGTTCATGGTGGAGATGACGGAGACGGCGGCGATCCTGAACACGGCGACGGCTCAGTCGCTGGTGCTGCTGGACGAGATGGGCCGTGGAACGGCGACCTATGACGGGCTGAGCTTGGCGTGGGCGACGGTCGAGCACCTGCACGAGAAGATCGGCGCGCGGGCGCTGTTTGCGACGCATTATCACGAACTGACGCTGCTGGCGGACCGCCTGGCAAAGCTGAAGAATGTGCGCGTGACGGTGAAGGAAAATGCGGGTGGCATTGTATTTCTGCACACGGTTGAAGCGGGCGCGGCGAGCAAGAGCTACGGCATAGAAGTGGCACGGCTGGCCGGGCTTCCGGCTGCGGTCATCGGCCGTGCGCGCGAGGTGTTGAAGCTTCATGAGAAGGCGGAGAAGCAGCAGGTGCGCGACTCGGTTGAAGACGAGTCGCAGAAGCTGCAACTGACGATGTTTACGCCGCTGTCGCAGCGGATCGTGGACCGGATTGAAGCGGCGGAGGTCGACTCGTTGACGCCGCTTGAGGCGCTGAACCTGCTGGCAGAGTTGAAGCGTGAGTTGAAAGGCTGAGGATGCTAAAGAGCTCTGCGAAGGCGATGGTGGTGGCGGGCGTGATGAGCGGGACCTCGGCCGATGGGGTGGACGTGGCGATCGTACGGGTTTCGCCTGGAGCCGGCGTGCCGAAGGTGAAGCTGCTGGCTCACGCGAGCTTCGCGTATGCGAAGCCATTGCGGGCGCAGGCAATGCGCGTCATGGAAGGCGAGGCGATGGCTGCGGTTGAGTTCAGCCGGATGAACTGGGCGCTGGGCGCGTTTTATGCGGATTGTGTTGAGAAGGCTGTCGCGCAGTATGGCAAGAAGATCGCGCTGGTTGGGCTGCACGGGCAGACGGTATCTCACGAGGCGGGGACGGCAACGTGGCAGATGGGCGAGGCCGCGGTGGTGCGCGAGCGACTGGGCGTGCCGGTGGTGAGCGACTTCCGGCCGGCGGATTTGGCGGCTGGCGGCCAGGGTGCGCCGCTGGTGCCGATGCTGGACTTCTGCCTGTTTCAGTCGCCTACGAAGAACCGCGTGCTGTTGAACCTTGGCGGAATTGCGAACGTAACGGCGATCTCTGCCGGCGCGGGAATCGACGATCTGCTGGCGTTCGACACCGGGCCGGCCAACATGGTGATCGACGCGATGATGCAGCGTGGATTCGGCAAGGCATTCGACAAGGGCGGCAAGGTTGCGGATAAAGGCGAGGTGCTGGCCGGGGTTGTAGCCGAGGTGATGCAGGAGGCCTTCTTCGCGGCGGCTCCACCGAAGTCCTGTGGACGCGAGCAATTCGGGGCGGTGTTCGCGGAACGCTTCGCAAGGATGTGCAGTGACGCGGGCGGCACGGAAGCGGATGCAGTGGCGACGGCGACCTCGCTGACGGCGACGTCGGTGCTCGATGCCTATATGCGCTTCTGCTGGTCGCACATGGGACAGCGCGCGCCACTAGCGAAGGCGACTGAGTTGATTGTCGCAGGGGGCGGTGCGAAGAACGGGACGCTGATGCGCGAGCTTCGCACGATGGTCGAGGCGCTGGGCGTGAAGGTAAAGACGATGGATGAGTTCGGGATGGACGCGCAGGCGAAGGAGGCGGTGGCATTTGCGCTGCTGGCATGGCTGAGCTACCACGGTCTGCCGGGTAACGTGGCGACCGCGACCGGGGCGAAGGGGCCGCGGGTGCTTGGGAAAGTGACTTGCTGAGAGGGGCCGGGCGCGCGCTGCTGCTGGGCCCAATGCTGCTGGGGCCGATGCTGCTGATTGCGGGCTGCCACGGCGCGCCGCGTGAAGACGCTAAGACCGTGGTTGTCGCGATTGAGAACTCGCCGAACAGCCTGGACCCGAGGGTGGGCACGGATGCGATGGCCGAGCGGATTGGCGGGCTGATCTTCGACGCGCTGGTGCGCAAAGATGAGCACTTCCAGATGCAGCCGTGGCTGGCGACGAGGTGGGAACAGCCTGACCCGCTGACGTGGATCTTTCATCTGCGTGACGGGGTGCGCTTTCAGGATGGCCGGCCGCTGACGGCGACGGATGTGGTGTGGACCATTCGCTCACTGATCGATGGTTCGCTGCTGACGAGTAAATCCGGGGCGTTTGCGCATGTGGCGCGGGCGGAGGCGAGCGACGCGCACACGGTGACAATCCACATGAAGAGCGCGGATGCTTCCCTGCTCTTCAACCTGAGCGACGGCTTGTTCGGAGTTGTGCCGGCGGGGTCCGGTAAGGAATTTGGCCGGGCTCCGGTGGGTTCGGGGCCGTTTCGTTTCGTCTCTGCAGAGCAGGATAAGGACGTGGTGCTCGAGCGCAACGAAGCGTACTGGGCGGGCCCGGCGAAGCTCGAGCGAGTTCGGTTCGCGGTGGTACCGGATGCGGTGACGGTGGCGCTTGAGCTCGAGAAGGGGTCGGTGGATGTAGCGAGTAATGAGTTGACGCTCGACATGGTGCATGCGCTTGAGGGCCGGGCGGGATTGAAGACGGAGACGAACGAAGGGTCGCCGGTCATGTATTTGAACTTCAACGTGGCGCACGGGCCGCTGGGTGATTTGAGGGTGCGCCGGGCGGTGGCGTATGCGATCGATCGACAGGCGATTGTCGATGCGGTGTGGCGTGGGAAGGCGCGGCTCGCTGACACGCTGCTGCCAGCGCAGCATTGGGCACAGGCTCCTGCAGGGTCGCTTATGCAGTATCCGCATGATGCGGTGCGGGCGCGGGGGCTGCTCGAAGCGGCGGGGTACAAGCCTGATCGGCGCGGGGTGCTGGTGCGGCTCGAGATGAAGACGTCGACCGATGAAACGACTCGGCTGCTGGCGCAGATTTTGCAGGCGCAGCTGGCGGGGGCCGGGATCGAGTTGACGTTGCGGTCGAGTGAATTTGGGACCTTCTTTTCGGATGTGTCGGCCGGGCGGTTTGAGATGTATGCGTTGCGCTGGATCGGATCGAACGAAGACCCGGATATTTTTCGCTACGCGTATGGTTCAGACCGGTTTCCGCCAAAGGGGGGAAACCGTGGGCACTACGCGAATCCGCGGGTGGATGAGTTGCTGGCGCGGGCAGCTTCGACGACCCAACAGGAGGCTCGGCGGGGCGATTATTTCGAGGTCGAGAGGATTCTGGCGGAGGAGGTGCCGGGGATTCCGTTGTGGTATCCGAACAATGAATTGGTGCACACGACGCGACTGCTGGGTGCTGTTCCCCGGGGGGATGGGAGCTTCGGATTTTTGCGGGATGCGTGGCTGCGATAAGCCCGGCCGCGACAGCGTTTTTGATAATTTGATCGAATGCGGGCGGGGTCCTGTGACTCGCGCCGGAGCGCGGATCACGCTGGCATCGAGTTGGGCGAATCATTTACTTGACGCCTTTCTTAAACCCCAGATAGTCAAGGCGCTCCGTTTTCAGCAGAGCACTCCTTCCCAAGCACATCTGAACGGGGCGGCTATCTCGACGCCAAGAAACACGGCAACCTGCAACAGAGCTTCCAGATGCTGACCGATGAGCAACTGCAGATGATCCTGCCTTCGGTGCAGGAGCCTTACAAGCTGCAAACGTCGGTCGCGAGGCTGAGACAGCAGGGGTCGTCGACGACGCAGGCGGCGGTCTCTCAGAGTCGATTCATCGGCGCGGCTTCGGCAAACTTCGGTGCTGCCGCAGCGTTCCCCGCATGCGGACCGGACTCGATCATCGATACTTCTCCCAACGCGACGTGCACGCCGGCCTACCCGGACCCGACGAACAGTGCCTGGCAGAATCTGGTCAATCCACCGATTACCTTCGGTGCCTTCAGCCCAAGCGATTATCCGAGCGTTAGCATGCAAAGCTGCGGGCTGACGGTGGAATCGAACTTGGTCCAGACGGTGAGCGCGCTAAACGGGACCGTTACCGTAGCAGCAATTGCTTGCGGTGCGTTGCCGGTCATTGCCTCGAACATCTGCTTCGGCGCGACCGCTGTGATTGGCGTTGCAGGTGCGGTTGCACAGGGGATATTTCGCGGATTGCAGTGAGCAGGACGGCAATGTAAACGCGGCAAAAATTGACGCGGCGTTTCACAACACGGTCACAATCTTCGATTCGCTGGGCGCCGATACGAACAAGATTGTTTGGCAGATCAATATTGTGGGCGGCCAGGTTGCTGCCGTTGACACGCACCTGACGAATGTCGATACGGATTTGACCAATGTTGATAACCACGTCACGGCGGAGTTCGTCACGCTCAACGCCAATCTCACGAACCTGTTGAACCTGCTCACGACGCAGGTTGCGAACTCAACCGCATTGACCAGCGCCGACCTGAAACAGGTGATGAAGCTGGAACTAACGCCCGATGGGCAGAAAAAGATCGTTCCGGCCATCCTTACCTGCACCGGGACGGATTGTCCGAATGTGCTGAACAAGTGCCCAGCAGCGGGCTGCTCATGGAACAACGTTGGGCCACTTCCGTAGGTTTGTGGTGAGTGACCTGGACTTATCGAGCCGAGCGAACTGCGAGGCGGTTTGCCAGGTCCGGTTCTTCAGATCGTTCGAGAGGATTGAAAGGGCGTTCCGATAGTGCACGATGGGGGGTTGCATTGGCTGCAGGGGCTGGCATTGGCTGCTTGTCTTACCGCGTGCGCCGCGGCCCAAGATGTTTCGTCGCCGGCGTGGATTCGAACTACAACGGTTACGGTAGAGCCCGTATGCCGCTCGCGCTTCTTTCGAGAGATGCAACGTGAGATGGCGGCGAGCAGGCGTGCGGGGGCGCCCTGGTTTCTCTCGCTTGAAACCATCGCAGGCGACCAAGCTGAAATCACGGTCATCGAGCCAATTGCACGGTTCGCGGACGTGGATGCGACGGAACACTTGGCGAAGCAGACGATAAATCGGGAGGTCGTGTCTCGCCGGTTTCACGGTTGCTTGGACAGACGGCTCGTCGTCTATGGAACACCGCTGGTCGCATCCGAAATTCGAACGAGCGAAACCCCCGTCGGGCGGTTTTGGATCGAGACGAGGATTCAGCCGCTCCAGGGCAAGCGAGACGATTATCTTGCCTGGCTGCGGGAGGATTATCGTCCCGGGCTCGAAAAGGCAGGCGTCCAGCAGTTTTGGGTTTGGATTGCGGTCTTCGGCGGAAACATCGGCGAGATCGATTCGATGCGGCAGATTCCAGACCTCACCGACATCGATAAAGGTTCGATTTTGTCGCGCGGACTGACGGGCGAAGAGGCCAGCGTGGTGGGGGTGAAAGGCGCGAGTCTGGTGCAGTCGGGGTCAACGCACATTCTAAGGAAGATCGACAGGCTTTCCTACCCGTAGGAGTATGCGAGGATCAGGTGCTCTCTGCATTGCCTCATTTTGGCTGGGCTTTGAGCGTGAGACTAAGCGAGGTTGACGCAAGAATCCTTGGTCTTGCCTGCCGGGCTTCGTCGCCCGGGCGGAGTTCGATGCTCAGAACGGACTTCACGGCTGGCTGATGGCTCTCGGACGGCATCTTGAATGCGAGCGGATGAGACGCTGCTTTGAAAAGACGGTAAAGCCTCCCCCTGAGACCGATACCGCACGGTTATACGCACCGGAAAAGGGTCAACTCTTATCCGAGAAGTCGAAGACTTGCTTCCAGAGGCATATTCCAGCCGTTTTAGACCAGGCTTCCGCGGAGAACAGCTTGCGGAGCCCGAGCACATTGATTTGGGATCTCGAGCTGCGATGCATACGCCTGATCTAGCCGGCCTAATTTCTTCTGAAATTTACTCCGCTTTAAAGTAAACGAGCACCTTCGGCCCGCAACATGAACGCGGGAGCGAGAGGACTCTGTTAGCAACCTCACATAGCTTGCTCTTTTTACCTATTTAGCAAAACCTTACTGGGTTCGATGTGTCGCTCCGGTACCTAGCATCTAGGCACTTCTTTCGCTGCAACTACTTAGGACGAAGTTACGGGCGCCTGCAAAACGTGCGATAAAAATAGTCTTGACCGAGAGCGCTATGAGGCGCACCCTCATCATGGGAGTACCACTCGGCACCCTACGACTATAAATATTTTTTATTGAGGCTCTGCATCATGACTGCCTTGTATAGCGAAGACACCACTGGTAACGCACTCCTGGACGCGCTATCGCCGGGGGAAAGATCACGCTTACCTCTGAGTGAGGCACGACTTGCTGTGGGCCAGGTGCTGTGCGAACACGAGCAAAACATCGGCCTTGCCTATTTCCCCACTACGAGTGTGGTGTCGTGCCTGCATAGCACCAGTGACGGTACGAGCACCGAGACATTCATGATCGGCAACGATGGGATGTTTGGTGTCGCGCTCTTTCTGGCCGGCGGCAGCAACTCCGGTCGCGCGGTGGTCCAAGTCGGCGGGAGCGCTCTTCGCATCTCTCCCCGAACGCTGATGACCGAGTTCATGCGCGTTGGGACACTTCAGACCATCCTGCTACGATACACGAACGCTCTGCTTAATCAGGTCTCGCAAACGGCCCTTTGTAACCGCTTTCATCCCATCGAACAGCGCCTATGCCGCTGGCTGCTGCTTTGTCACGATCGCGTTGGCAGCGAAGAGTTGCTGATGACGCAGGAAGCCATCGCAAATGTGCTGGGTGGCCGCCGAGAGACCGTCACTCTGGCCTCGGGACACCTTCAAGCGTTAGGTGCTCTGCGTTATTCGCGCGGGCGGATCACGATCCTCGATCGGCAGCTCCTGGAACAACTAGCATGCGAATGCTACCGAATCGTCAGCAGCTTTGAAGCTCCAGCAAATACAGAGTTGCTGCCTCTGACTAGCCAAAAACGCATACCGACAGAAAGTCCTTCGGCTCTATTCGCTGAGTAAGGATATTGACATGCGGTGTTTTCAGATGACTGCTGATCCAAGATTACCTCCGGCTTTCTCGAAACTATCTACCTTGACCACCAATACTTACAAACTGCAAAACTGTCGGACCAAGCAGAAAACATCTCACCACCATTAGCGATTCGAGCAGTCTAGGCGCCCGGCAACTTTGTGACTAACAAGCAAGTATTCTTTATCAAGGCCTTACGCCTGGATAAAAGGTGCTCAATGTATCCAGAACATTTTTGCAGATCGAGTGGTCCTAGATGTGGTTGCACGCGTTGCGGTGGCACCTTGGAAGAAACGTAGACGCGCGGTGTCGGTTCGGGTGATCAGGGTCCCATCCTTTGCGTGTCTTGCTGGAATATCTGGGATGAAGTCGATGCGGAATCACAAATGGATCGCGCACATTTTTTGTAGCTTAATCGTTCCAAAGACTTACTGGCTGCGGTTCACCATTAGCGATCTGCACAGAGACACGCTTCGCGGCAGTAACACGGACAGACAAACGATTAGGTGATAAGCGCGACTTAGGTTCTGTGATATCTTCTCGTGTAGTTGCTACAGCACGAGGACGACAAAGACCAGATTGGGTCCTCTGCGAGCGATCGACCGCTGGTTTTTGGGAGAATGACGTGGGCCGTGACACACCGCTTTTGCTTTCAGCAAATGACTCCGGTGATGTAAAACTTTGGAATGCACTGGTCAATGCGGCTCCTATGCCGGACGCATATTACCGTCCAGCTTACGCGCGCGCCTACCAGGAGACAGGGCACGGAACTGCACTAGCATTCGTTGTAGCTGCCTGCGGTATCCGGGCACTTATTCCCCTTTTACGGAGACCGATATCGACCCTAGGCTTTGCAAACCGTGAGCATTCGGCCGATGCCGCTACGCCCTACGGCTACGGTGGCATTCTGCTGCTCGATGACCACGAGAGCCTAAATCATCAGCAAGGGGCCGCCCTGTTAAGAGAACTGCGTGAATGTTGTAACGAGGCGGGTATCATTTCTGCATATATACGTCTACAACCGGTGACTCACCAGTCGGCCTGGTTCAGCAATGCGCCAGAACACGGGGTGACCTTGTTACCGCATGGCCCTACGACGGCGATCGATTTGAGTGCATGGTCGTCTGAAGCAACTCCGAGGGCCGGGATGAGCAAGAACCGAATCACCGATCTTAAACTTGCCCGACGGCACTTGAGCCTTACATGGACATCCGAGGGACATAACCACGGCAACGATCTGCAAATCTTCTTTAGGCTGTACGAGCAAAGGATGGCTGAGGTCGGGGCAACAACCTTCTACCGCTTTCCATTTCAGTACTACGAACTACTTGCAGGAGGTTTGGGAGCAAGTGTTGATATCGCAATTGCGTGGCTCGGAGATGAAGCGGTCGGCGTGGGTATGTTCTTTATTGAAGGCTCGGTGGCAAACTACCATCTGAGCGCGACGAATGATGTGGGACGGAAATACGCTGCAAATACACTGATCATTGATGCAGCGGCTCGCTACGCACACGATAGGGGGTGTCGACACCTGCACCTGGGTGGAGGGCTACATAAACAAGACCACCTCCTAGCTTTCAAAAAAAGTTTCGGTGGGCTGATGTATCAATACTCTTCGATAGGTCTGGTGTGCGATGACTTCTCTTACCGAGATCTGGTCGATCAAAGGATGTCTCTGCAGGAGATGCAACCCGTGCGCCAGGGTTTTTTTCCGTTTTATCGAGCGTAGGAGACTATTTGGGCTCCTCCCTGCTTCTGAACTTTCTGGGCATATGCCTTCTTTCATAACTTCTTTTCGTTTGGACATGGCAATACGGTGAGCACTGGAGCTTCGAAACGCATCTGGTCATCTCGCTGCTTCTGGTAAGAATCGTGGGCACTAATTGGGGAGTAGAACAATTTGCGCTTTCGACGACGCCTCTACGTAAGCATGTGGCGTGGGCGACACCACACGCTAACCCTTCTCAGAGTAAGCACAGGTCTTACCCAACGCACGGCTCGAGCAGGCCATGCTCGCTTGACTCGCCGATCAGGTGCACGTCATCGAGACGGATCAAAGTCCTACCGCTTCCGCAGGACTCTGAGGAAGACGAAGAACTCATCCGAGGTGTTCGGCTCTGCTTCCGCTTCGCCCTATGGGCTACGTAACAACAGGACAGAGAACACTCAATATCAACAGCATAACGCCGGGCCTAAACAAGCGGCCAAGTGCCTTAGAGCTTACTCGAGTAGGCAGCAATGCCGTCACTTTAAGCTATTTTCTTTCATACGCCCCAATATCAATTATCCCGCCCTGGACGCGCGCGTTGCCGGCATAGTCAAGCGTGCCTACAGCACTTTGCGGAGTATTGGGATCGCCACCGTTGACGGCGGGAGTTGTCGACTGCATGCTGAAGTTGTCCAGGGCCGCATTAGTAAACAGCGGATTGCTGGTCACGTTATACGATCCCGGCCCGACGTTTGATCCGTAATACAAGTTGTAACCGGTTTTGCCGGGATCCCACTTCGATTCATTTGAGTAGTTCGTATGGTTATTTGCGAAGATATTGTTTTCCCAGACGACCGATCCAGAGGTCATCGGCAGAATCTGGACCCCTACGGCGTTGTTGTAGAACGTGTTGTTATAAACGCTGATGTTGTAGACGGAGGCGCCGCTGGTGGTGCTGTACCAGGTACCGATGACGATCCCGGCGTTGGTGCAGTTTTCAGCGATGTTGTTGCTGATGATGATGTCGTGCGCATTAGGCTGGCCCGGTTCAGCGAGGGCTTCGTAGCCGGTTCCGGAATGAGAGACGAGATTTCTTTCAATAATCCCGGAGTAGCCTCCATCGTTGTAGATGGCCACCGCCGGGTTGTTGTACCAGACCGTGCCGTCCCGCTTGATGCCGATATATTCGACCTTGTTCCCGATGAAGAAGAAGTTGTTCGCACCACTCCATGAAGAAATCGCGATTCCGTCGGAATCATGCACGTAGTTGTTTTCAATCACCGAGTTCGTGGCTCCGTCGTTGACGGTCAGAACCTCGCTCATCACCGTATTGATATTGCCGAATTCGCTGCTGTTGACCGTGACATGATCCGACTGCCAGATACGGAAGAAGAGCAGGGCAGCGGTGCCGTCGAATGCCGGGTAAATATTCTTGTTGTTGAGGAAGCGATCCTGATTGAATTCGATGTAGGTGCTGTTGGCGTCGATGCGTACGCCCTGCTGCATCGGTCCATTGCAGGTGAGATTCTGGAACGTGATTCCCTGGACCCGTGCGTAGTGCCGCGCTGCGATCTCAAGCAGCGGTATGCCATCGGTGACGATGCCGAGATTCGTGTAGTCGAGGATGACCTGCTCCCCGCCGCAGACGACGCCTGTGTAGCCGCCGCAGCCGCCGGAGGGAACACTGAAGCCGTAGGGCTGAAAGGTAACGTAGTTGCCTGCGGTGCCCGACACATTCAGCGTAAGCCTTTCGTGATAGGTGCCGGACCGGATGTTGACGAATGAACCCGGAGTCGCGCTATTCATGGACTTCTGAATCGTGAGCCACGGGGCTCCGAGGGTACCGGGGTTAGAGTCGCTGCCATTCGGAGCAACGTAGTAGCTTGCCGTGACGGTGGGACCCGGCGCAGGCGGTAATGCTGAGAGTCGGCTCCATTCAATCACCAACATGCTGGAAATCGCATATAGACCCAACACACTAACTTTCGCTTTCAGCATCAAGTGTCACCGACTATCGGTCAAGCGTGATGACAAACATCCTCATCGAAGCCTGGTTGCCGGGCATACCTAGCCTGAAGTGATGGTCGAGGTCATGAGAGTTGACGATCGTGGGGAATCCAAGGATAGATATTCTCGTGATTGAACGAGAGAATCATTTAGCGAATCAGCTAACATTTTTGCCAAACCCACAATCCGTGATGCACTCTCTACGTGCCAAAATCGAAATTTGTCATTAAAATTTCCCCCCAGCAACGGACCGATGACGTAGACATCCTTACTGGCTTCCAGCCGCTCATTGACCACAAATCCGCGGTTTGTGCTGTTGACCTTGCAGATGTTATTCACGATGAGACTGTTGATCAGGCGAGACGAGGATAGATCAAGGTCTTCAAACCCACCACAGTTGACGATGACGCTAAACGGAGAGGGATAAATCATTTCGACCTGGCATTCTTCAGGCAGAAAGATTGCCGACATCAAACCGCTTGCTGAGGAAGATGGCTCCAGTCTGACGAGCTCCCCCTTCACAACAGTGACGAGCCCTCCATTGACTAATTGATCTGCAGCTTCTCGGGTGTCGCGACCAGCGCGGCGCATCATCCTCGAGAAATGAACCCCATGCTCGCAGACAAATTTCCGCTGCTCACTGGATGGCATGAGTGCGGTCAGGTGAGTGACGGCTGATCCCACTATGTCGCGTAAATCCGCAATGTTAAGCTGTAGTTCTTCGGCGCGTTGCACATCGCATCTAATTGCTGCCATCAGGTCGGTTGCAGAAAAACCTCGTGACTCAAGAAGGAGATTGAGAGCGGTTGTTTCAAAATCAATCACCTGTTCAGATATCCTGTACGGTAGTTTACCACTCCGCGACAAGACAACAACTGAGTTAATTAAATCCCTAATCTCAGGACGATGGGCTATAAGATACAGCACTTCTAAAGAGCTTGCATTGGATCCTACGACTAAGAGATTAGCCATGCTTTTATCGTGCATCTCGACAAAAGTGCGCCTAATTCTTTCTATGCTTGCCTCTGTCGATGGCGAGTACATATTGTCGATCATGCCTAGTTTTTGGTCGCCACCGTCGGCACCCACGAAAACTGACTTCTGAGGCGGGCTGCCCATTGCCAACACAATTCTTGTTGCCTTCACTGTATTGCTAGAGCCATCTTTACCTTCAACCACAATCGCATGCAGTCCGTTCAATGTCCGAGAAACTGCCGTGGCTTCTCCATAAATTGGCGTGACACTCGCTAGCCCCGCTTCCGCAAGCTGCTTAACTGAACGCTCAGCTTTACTGGAAACATACATTCCGAATAAGAATCTTGGCAGGTACAGTTCACACCAGTTGCCATGCCTCATCGATAACTGATTATCTAAGATCCATTGCTCGGCGCCACGACCGCCACGCTCCTTGAAGATCTTGATCCAAAGATCTTCATTAGTCTCTAGCCACTCGATGTAGGAGCTTCGTTCGGGTTCATCAAGAAATTCCTGGAGTTTTTGGAATGCGAGCGCACCAACCGCCGAACGTCGTCCGTACGGCACGCCATTCCACAGTTCCGACTCTCTTTCGATGATGGCGATGCGCACCATCTGATTTAGGGCAGGTTTATTTCTGAGGCGTTCCGCCAGCTCACAGATGGTTCTTGAGCACGAGATACCGCTGCCCACAATTGCTATGTCGTACCAATTCTTCTCCATCGCCAGGACCAGCCTTCAATGTTTAGATTACCTTCAAAATTCATAACGGAAGAATTGCAGTCTGCAAGCTGCGAGAATAATATACTCTGGGATTCAGAGAAGCCATCATAATGTCAAAGGCACTTTTCCTAGGCGCTGGAGGTATCGCGATTGTTGCAGCAGAGATTGCGAGACTTCGTGGACTGGAGATAGTCGGCTTCCTAGATGACAGCGCGGACAAGTGCGGGACCGTGTTCTGCGGAGCTCCGATCTTAGGAGATTTCAATAAGCTCGCATCTTTTCGTGCGGAGGTGTCGCAGGTCGTCGTTGCCTTTGGCAATTGCCACAGAAGAATAAGTGTGGCGGAAAAGATCATCTCCTACGGATTCACAATGCCGAACCTAATTCACCCATCCGCCGTCGTGGCGAGTGACACCTGCATCGGTCGAGGTGCAATCATTATGCCTGGGGCGATCATCAACTCTGGAAGCCAGATTGGCAGCAACCTCATACTAAATACAGCCGCGAGTATCGACCATGAATGCTCAATTGGAAACGGAGTTCATATTGCCCCGGGGGCGCGTCTATCAGGGCTGGTAATCATAGGAGATGCAACGTGGATTGGCGTTGGAAGTATCATCCGCGAGTCTGTCCAAATCGGCAACAACGTTCTGATTGGAGCAGGATCTCTGGTGCTAAAGAATCTTCCTGATGGCGTCGTTGCATATGGGTCTCCAGCTAGAATCGTTCGTGAGAACTCATCCTCTTAGACAACAACGTTTCGATGCTTCCCGCAGTGTTGCTTGAGGCGCCTTTACTTGATACCCGTCAGCCATCTTCGTTAGCGTTCCTGGCCTTCCGGGAAAGACCGTCGTTTCTAATTGTTTTAAACCGTTACCAACGAGCCTTTACTTGTCTGTGCACTCATTATCCGCTCTTTCAGCGGACTTTCAGGCCGAAACTTTGTGGCGCGATTGCAGCATCCATTCAGCGGTTCTATTCCTCACGAATTCAAGAAATTCAGTTCGTTTACTCGCGAGGGACTCCTCGCGGAACTCCTCTGCCCGCACGAGATTCTCTTTAGACATGCGAGCTAGACGTTTCCGATCTTGAAGGATATTTCTGATACTTTGCGCAAGAACGGCTTCGTCCGCGACTGGAAACAGACAATCCGGCATGAGCAGTTCGGGGATGCCCCCGATGTTGGACCCAATGCAAGGTAGAGCTCTGGCCATCGCCTCAACCATTGCTCGTGGCAAGCCTTCCTGTCTCGATGGCATGACAAATAGGTCTGCGGCGTCCAAAGCATCTCTGACCGCACGTCCAGGAGAAAGCTGACCCGCGAAGTGAACGCATTCGCTAAGTCCCAGACTCGAGGCAAGATGCTCCAGTTCCGACCGATGGTGGCCGTCACCTAAGACGGTCAGTGAAAGCGAAAACCCCTGACTACAACAGATTGCCATCGCTCTCAGCAGGATGTCCACACCCTTGTACATTTGGGCTAGGGTTCCGATACAGATCAAACGTGGTGCTCCCGCGTGGTTAAGGCTACCATCGCGAGGAGACGAAACCAACGCATCGCCTCCTATCTCAACGTCGGAAAAGGACGTTGAGAGCCCCGGACATGGATAACGTGCTTGGAGCGCATGACTCGTGACATAGGCCGCTGCGCAAGCCGACCGGCAGAGCCGTTTGAGTTCTGCCGTAAACCGTATCCGAAAGAGCGGCCGCAGCGAATGAATCACGGCACCAGGCTGAAACACATCGTACGGGTCTCCAACCACCTCCACTCCAAAGGGTTGACCCCGGCGGAAGTGGTCAACGAACGCGGACCCGAGTGTCGAGCTGACCCGCAAAATGACTGCTTGGCTCTCAGACGCTTCGGCGCGCAGCAGTGAGCGAACCTTGGGCCAGCAGGCTAAATATTGATAGGGTCCACGATAATCAGGAATATCGATGAATGTTACCGCCGGTCCCGTCGCCGGCATCCACCCTTCCCTCGCAACGTCAACGTTGCGGACGCGGGCTATAACGCGCACTGAGTCGAAGACTTGCAGATACCGTTGCCAAAATGGATAGCTGAAGGTGGATTGAGTCCATACTTGACCATCCGACGTGCGGAGAAAATGGTGTTCGAGCGCGATTGTGACATTCATATGCTTAATTCCACGAGGAGGCGATCTTATTCGAGTTTCGACGTAGTGGACTATTTCCTAAGGCTGTGACTTGTTGACCGCTAACTGAGACCGGCCGCTCGAGATTGGAAGCTCTGTCAGTCACCCGTGAGATTGCCCGCATCACCAACACGGCGACAACTCCGACGCCGACACAGTAAACGCTTTCAAAGTAAACATACCGAAAGTCAATACGATTTGCGTTTACGGCCTCCTGTAGAAGGATGGCGCATACCACCGCTCCGGTAAGACTACGGCTTCGATTATTGCCGATCCAAGCAAACAAGAGTGACCACAACATCATGACAATGAAAGGTCCGACATAGCCGAAGTTTGCAAAGCCCTCGGCTATCGGGCTAAAGCCCCAACCGTAAACGGGTCCAACTCCCTCGTGCAGAGCTTGATCGAGATCCGCCGAAATCGCCTGAGTCTTTCTCCCGGGGTAAAGCACCTTCGGCACGACAGCCGGAAGCGACGAGATATAGGACAAACCCCAACGCAGTGGCTCGGTTCCCCTTGAGTAATACAAGACAGAGATATAAGGGCCACCTAGCTCGCTGTCCTCCGGCTTGCCCATGACAGACTCCTCATTGTCTGCCAACACCTGTGCCTGCTCCAGCGTCGATCGGCCGGCCGCAAGGTCGTAAATCAGGGTTCGATATTGACCGAAGATGACCGCCGCGGAGTAGACAAGCGCTATGCAAACCAGTGCAAGAGGGCGAAGTCTTGTGAGTTTAGGTCGTAATGTTCCAATCATGACTGCAAGGGCCAAGATCATCTGCAATGCAAGTCTTCGATCGCCCTGGAGCAGGACCAAACCCAGCCACAAAAAGCTCGCAGCAACTGAGAGCGTGACTCGCAGATCCTTTAGCCCGATGCTTCCATAGAACATTAGACACAAACCAGAGAGGACGAATCCCTCATACGGCATGCTCACGGTATGGGTCAGCATCTCGAATCTCTGCCCACGATCCATTGCCACTGATTCCATGTACCCGCCCACTTGCGCATACTGAATCAAATATAGGGTGACACCGATTCCGTAGAAGATAATTCCGGTGACAAAAGACGACGTGCACTGACTATGGGTCCGCTCGATCAGTACTTGTTGACGTCCGTCTTTTGCGAGCATCCATCCCAAAACGAGTCCAAGCGATCCAAGTCCGCTCAAGATGCCCGCTCGAAAGAATAGCGGTCCGTCGATCGCAAATGGAGTGTCATGAGGACTGATCCCATAACTCATTCTGACGAGCAGGACACCATTGTACGCAGCGACGGACAGCGCGAATACTGCCAACGGGTCCACAATCCCATTCCGAGAGGCCCGCACACACGCCACCGCCAGCGGCGGTAAGAGTGACACAAGGGCGAGAGGTAGATTGAGGGCGCCTGGGTAAACAAACCATGCGGCCGCCGCCGCCACAAGGCACAGCGACGTCCCTGCGATTATCAGTGCTCGGTCCTGGCTTCCATCTGCTCTCATAATTATGATTTTCTTTACTCAGAATGTGCTGCGTATTCGAAGCTGGCGGCTTGGACTGAATAGCTCTCGATAAGCTCCTTGACCGAACGATCGATTCCAACCAACTCAAGGCAACCTCTTGATTCTCTTCGAGACTGAGGTTCCAGCGATGCTAGCCGATACGCCCATGCCACAGCAGACGCCGTGAGAGGCAAACGATGAATTAGCCCGGGGGCCAGATCACTGTCCTCGGCAATATTGTCAGAGAGGAGACAGGGAAGCCCTGCTGCTTGAGTTTCCAGAAGCACCAGCGGTAGACCCTCAAACAGGGATGGCAATACGAACAGATCCATTACCCCCCGCATGAGCGCTGGCACATCTTTGCGGACGCCTACACACTTTACGTTTTCACCGATCCCGAGTAGCCTCACTTCACTTTCGATATCCGCTCTGAGTGGTCCATCACCCACTAAGAGGAAGACCGCCGTAGGGGTCAATTTCAGGTATTCGGCTGCGACCTGTAGAAGAAAGCTGTGGTTTTTCTGCGCCTCAAACCTTCCAACGTGCCCTACGACCAGAACGTCAGGAGGAATTCCCAACTCTCTCCTCAACGACTCAGCGCTAATGGGACTTTCAAATGGTTCCGTATCTATGCCCAGCAGCATGATTCGCCATTTCGTACGCTGACTCCAGTCCGGGGGAAACAACGCACTCGCGGCATTATTGCTCACTGCCGTCCCTACAGTTGCAGAGTGCCAGATTAGCCTCTTCATCAACCCCGTGTAGACTCGACGAAACGAATTTGCCTGCGCATCCTCATGCCGAGTGTCCAGATGGCATTGCACCATTCGAACCGGCACGCCTACGATGGCCCCCACAAGCAGGGGAACCCCGCTGAAATAATGGACATGCGAGTGAACAACCTGGTAAGGCCCGTACCTCTTTAGAATCGACATCAGGTTCCAGGCGTATAGCGGGGGAAAGTGGAGACCTTTGCAAGGTATCACTCGCGCACCTACTGACTCAGCGTCTGCTTGATAGTCGAAGGGGCCATCTGCGTGCACAAGAAAGTCGAATCGAATATCGGTATTCCTCAACCGTTTTGCAACCTGAATCATCCAGGTCTCCGCACCCCCACGATTTAGCCCGCCCAGAATGACGAGTACACGCGTCATAAGAGCTCCTGGCGCGCTCTCAGCGCCTTCCAGGTGACGAGGGTCAAACCCGCCAATTGGACCATCGCTGAGATCAGCAGCGCAATTCCTGCGCCATTCAATCCGAGATAAGGAATGAGAAGCCACGAAGCAGCCAGCGTAGTCATAGTCATCAGTGCGATCACGGGCACCTGAGCCCTGAAACTCTGGGTGGACGTAGCGGCGAATCCCATGAATGTGGCGACTGTGCTAATGCCGGCTGTTAGGGCAAAAATCACTAGTAGCCCCCAATGCGAACCATAAGAGGGACCGTAGAGAATTTTGAGTAGTGACTTTCCACACCCCAGCGCCAGTCCACAGGCAATTCCGCCAATACCTAGACCAAAGACCGATAGCTTGAAAAGCACTTCGCGAAACCTTTGGAGTTCACCAAGCGCAAACATTGTTGCCAGTCGTGCGGAGGCTGCCTGACCCAATGCAATGGCTAACAGGTTGACCACAGTCAACAGATATGCAATCGACGCGAAAAAACCGAGCTGTCCTGTACCAAGGTAATGTGCTACGAGATATCGAGGAAGATTTGCGTTCAATGAGACCAGGGCCATCACTATACCGAGAGGAATACTTTTCTTGAGCAGCTCCCACATCCTGGAAGTCGATGCGGAGGAAAAGCCCCCCGAATTTGGGAGGACCCCTCGTGCCAACGCCACATCGTAGCCACACACTACGAGTGCCCACGTAACGGCAAGGCCAATGCAGGCAGCACTAAGGCTTCGCGTCGACAGGAACACGCTCGCAAAGACGATTAGCGATAGAACGCCCCGGAGGCTTACCGCGCGCGCAGCGAGATCGAGACGTTCGCACCTCTGTAGCAGGCCAGCAATCACGTCACTCAACGACTCGAATGCTTTCGCCAAACTCAGTGCAATGAGCACAACCAGCACTTCACCCCGGTAATGTGCTACCGCAGCCAAGATCCCAAGAAATAGTAATGCAGCTACCGTGCAAATGGATCTGAGCACGAAGAAGTCGGCAAACCGATATTGAACCTTTGCATCTGTTGCCTGAACACTCCGCAACTGAAGATTACTGAACATAAACACCGGCGCCGACACCGCGAGACCTAATGCGAAGACACCCACGAGGGCTGGTGAGCCCTGCCTCGCCAGTATCGACAACATACCCCACTGGCTCGCGTTATAGATTAGGTTTCCTCCAAGCGTCCACATGAAGTTGCTCGTCAAAGATGGCAACGGGAGTGTTTCTGTCTTTTCGACAAATGCAGTTGCTGTAGCCATCTCGACGCTGACCTCACACTGTTGACTACTTGATTTAGAATGCACGGTAACTTGCTGCACCGACCGCCGTCTGCACGATGGCTTCAACACTGCGATTGAGTGCGGCTTTCATCTTGCTCAGTGGAATGAACAGGATATCGTTATCTAATAAGGTGATATCTGTCGACTTCATTGCTAACACCGCCTGGACGTTCACGGGGATCTCTTTGCGTCCTGACTCCGTTTTCCGGACAATCACGGCATGCGTTAGCATGGCGGTGCGATTTGGGCCCTGTGCCAAGGCAAGAGCCTGCATAATCGTGAGTTGTTCGTCATGGTTCATCAGGTATTGACCGGGGCGTACGACATCCCCCACGATGTATACCTCACCAGCTTTCGGGACAAGAATAGTATCTCCAGCCTCAATCAGTGGATTGCTCCCAGCGGTCGGCTTCCCCGTATTGCTGATCGTAACGCTAGTCGTCTGGTCCGGGGCGGCTCTGTGTACGATCGACACCCGTGTTCCGGCCTGCGGCGTAAGACCTTCCGAGAGCGATATGTAATCATTCAGGCGATGAAGTCCCATGGTTGTGTAGATGCCAGGCTTTTTTACCTCACCCAGGACGGAGACACCACGCGTCGCGTACTCGGTGATGCCTACGGTCACCTTAGGATCCTTCACATAACGTTGCTCCATAAGTCGGTTACGAATAACTGTCGACGCATCAATCACCGTCAACCCTTGTAGATGAACTGCACCCGCGACCGGCAGTAATGCCTCCCCATTTTCGCCAACCCTTGCCTTCGTGCTGAGATCGGGGCTCTCAAACACTGCCACATCAACCATGTCTCCGTTGCTAATGACGGTAGATAACTCCGCCTTAGCTACCGTTTGGGTAGGTCTGCTCTGAGCGAAACAGCGAACACAGCAGGTTGGCGCAAGCACCGTGAACAGGGCAGCAATCATCACTTTTGATAAAATTGACATTTCACTCCTCGGGACAGCGGGTGTTACCACTCGTTATGCCGTCAGACTACCTTCGTAACGAGCGTATGCTTCTTGGTCGTGGAACGTCTCCGGATCGAATGAATCAAACCTCACATCATTCAGCAATACGCCGCAGATTTGTGCATTTGCACGTTCCAGTCTTTGCCTCACGTGCAAAAGGGTTTCCCTGTTTGTTGTCATGGACCTCACGACAAGGACAGTTGCGTCTGCGTACCCCGCCATAATTACTCCATCCGTGAATGCCAGTACCGGCGGAGTGTCAATAATTACGAAGTCATATTCCTGACGCCACCGCTGCAGCAGTCGCTTCATTGCCTTGGAGCTGAGTAGTTCCGAGATATGAGCGGGACGCGACCCAGCATTGAGCACAAACAGCGACGTATCAGGAATCTGAACTGGTAATGGCGCATCTCCTGTCGTCAGACAGTCACTAAGACCATCCTCAAGTGGCAACTGAAATTGAGTATGTACGGTCGGACAACGAAGGTCGGCATCAACCAGCAATACGCGACTTCCCTGTTGCGCAAGGACAATAGCAGTATTCACCGCACTTGTACTTTTTCCTTCCCGTCCCCGTCCGCTGACAAAACAGATTACCCGGGGGGTCGGACCATCCAGTGACAGCAGGGTCGTACGCAGCATCCGGTAAGCCTCGGCGCCCTCGGACGCTGGATGCCTGAGCGTGATCGGCGCAGCATCCGATTGCTCTAATAGCTTTGTCGTACCTCTTTTGCCCTTTGCTAACGATAGCCGCGGAACAATTGCAAGCGCAGGTAGTAAGCACTGGCTTTCTACGTCGTTGGATGTTCGAATAGAGTCATCAAAAGCTGAGCGCCCAAAGCTTACGCCGACCCCGATCATCGCGCCAACAAACAAGCCAAGCGCCAGGTTGAGAGGAACCTGCGGGCGCACTGGCACGGTGGGAATCTCTGCCTCGTCGACCAGCCTCAAGTCGTTTGACCGAAGCCCCTGATCAATCCCCGCGTCCTTCAACTTCTTGACGAGACTCTCGTAGAGATCGTGACTAGTCTGCACATCGCGTTGCAAGATAGCATATTGAACTGCTGAGGCATCCACCCGGAGGGCATCCTGTTTCTGCTTCTCCAATGCTGCGTTCAACATGGACTCCGAACGCCCCGCCGCAAGGTACTGCTGCGAAATGCGTTTACGGATGTTACGCACCTCATCATCAATAGCGATCTGGAGGTCCTTCAACTGGCTATCGAGTTGCACTACCTTGGGATACTTCTCATCGTATTTCGCTGTCAGTTCAGCGTATTGAGCCCGTAATTGGACCTGCTCTTTTCGCAATGTCTGAATCACACTCTCAGGCACCACGGCGGCAATTAACTCTGGATCCCCAGCAACAGCTACCCGATACTGCGCCTCCTTGACGATCCGGTCGGCCTCCACGGTCGCCAGTTGCCGATTCAACTCGTCCATTCGATTGAGAGCAATATTATGGTGATCATCGGCGCCCACAATTCCCTTCTGTTGCTGATAAGCGACGAATTTCGACTGAGCATTTTCAGCTTGGAGCTTGACATCCTGGAGTTGTCCGTTCAGCCAGGTTGAGGCTCTCTCGACACTGTCAAGTCGCTGGCGAAAGTTTTGATAAATGTCAACATTTGAAACCGCATTCGCCACCTCGGCTGTGAGCCGAGGGTCCGTGCTGCGGAACTTCACTTCAAGTATCTGGGTCTTTGGCACCAATTCCGCATGCATACCCTTGTGATAAACCTTCAAGAGGGCCGTTCGCTGTTTAGGCGTCAGTTCACGAAACGGGATCACCGGGCCACTGCATGCCGCTTTACTGAAATTGCAGTCTCCCACAAGTTTCAGGTCGTCTATAACGTTCTTGGCGATTGCATCACCCTGCAAGATACTGAGCTGTGTCTCCAGTTTTGTAGCAATCTCAGTCCCCTCCACACCACTTCGCCGCTCGCCAGCGAGTGGGTTCGAATTATCAATCTCAACACCAATCCGTGCGGTGGCCTCGTACTCCGGGCGCATTGAGATCGATACCACGAGTCCAATGAGAAGTCCCCCCAGACTGCAGAATCCGATGAGCCACCTGTTACGTAACAGCACCCGCATGTACTGGGAAACGACTCCTGGGTGCGGTTCTCCACTATTTCTCTGGAAGGGCCCTTCGGTCTGGGGTGCTAGCCCATGGTCACCTGTTAGAAGGTACGGCATGATGGATCTCCTTGATGTGCTGCATCAGACTGAAAACAGATTCTTCATCTTCTCAAGCTCGCATCGAGCTTCACGTGATGCTGATTCGCTTCTTAATTCACTTGTTTTCTACTCATCCAAAGACATCCATTTATAGGCTGCACCATGATCTGAGTACTTCCATCTCCGAATTGGATTGACAACTACATCTTTACTTGCGTGTTGCCCTTAAAAACAATGACTGTTTCAGGCTATGCTGTAAGTCGATGTGTCAGTATCGGGGTAGTAAGGGACAGTTCAACGATAGATTCAGGGGCTACCATCCGCGCGAGAATATCGCCACTCGGATTGTATTCCGGTACAACCCTTTTAAGTTCAAGGAACAGCCTCCGTGCATCGCGCTCTGCGCAAAAGTGGCGCATATTCTTCACCCGTTTTTGCATCTCTTCAATCGGGAGAAGCGGACCCCGATAGATAAGAATCTTCTCGTGGAACGTCGGAAGAGTATTCTCGTCTGCTCCACTTAGCTCTTCGTAAAGCTTTTCGCCTGGCCGAACACCGGTATACTGCAGAGCTATGTCTTCCATGGGACGAAGGCCAGACAGTAGAATTAGGTTTATTGCAAGGTCCACGATACGGACCTGCTTTCCCATGTCAAGAACAAAGATCTCTCCCCCCGTGCTCATGGTGGATGCCTGCAAAACCAACTGAGCAGCCTCAGGGATAGTCATGAAGTATCTCTTCATTTCAGGATGGGTAATGGTGATTGGCCCACCTAAAGCGATTTGCCGCTTAAAGATTGGCACAACGCTTCCGTTCGATCCCAAAACGTTTCCAAAGCGGACTGATGTGTACTTCGTGTTTTCATTTTGGAGAGCATTGACGACAAGTTCTGCAGTTCGCTTGGTTGCACCCATGACATTAGTCGGCCGAACTGCTTTGTCAGATGAAATCATGACAAAGCTTTTCACCCCGTGCTCCGTGGCAGCTGATGCAACGTTATACGTCCCAAGAATATTGTTTTCTACCGCCTCAAAGAGATGGTCCTCCATAAGCGGAACATGCTTGTATGCTGCAGCGTGGTAAATAACGGTCGGACGATAACGCCTGAGAACCTCATCAAGACGACAACAATTCTGCACGCTGCCGATTTCCGGTCTGAAGTCCACTTTAGGATATGTCTTCTTTAGCTCTCGATCGATCTCAAAGAGTGGTGTCTCCGCAACGTCGTAGCCAACGATTCGGGCTGGGCCGAAGCGGGCAATCTGTCGACATAACTCAGAGCCAATTGAGCCCGCAGCTCCCGTCACCATAACTACCTGATCTCCGAGTGTTTCACGTAATGCATTCCCATCGAGCAGCACGGGAGATCGCCCGAGTAAATCCTCTACTGCGACGTCACGAATCTGTTGAGTCAGTTCGTTCTTCTCGATGATCTCAGTCAGGCTAGGAATTGTCCTGCAATGGAGGCCGGCATCGTGACACCTTCGCAGAACAGACGTAATGCGTGGGCCAGGCGCGGCCTGCATCGCAATGAGAACTTCCTCCAATGAGTGTTTCAGCGCAAGGTTTGTGAGGTCTGCGCCTGCACCAAGCACAGGCATTCCCTGAATAACATGCCCAGCTTTTTGCTTGTCGTCATCGATAAATCCGCATACGGAATAGCCAAGTCGAGGATTACGGCGGATCTCAGACAACAACCTCACCCCGGCTTCACCTGCACCATAGATCACTATCCGTTTTTGGCTGTTAGAAACCCTTACAGCTGGACTAGCCAAGAGGCGGGTAGCGAGACGGATTCCGGCTGTAGCAAAACACGAAACTAACAAGTCGATGACATAGATAGATCGCGGAAACCCACCTGGCGCGATGAACGTGATAAGCAGCAGAGAGACGACTGATCCAGACACATTTCCCAAGGCAAGGCGCATCAGGTCTGGAGTGGATACAAAGCGCCAGCCATTTCGATCCAATCCGAGAGTATGGAAGACGACTCCCTTTACCAGCACCCACACAGGGATCGCGAGTGCCAAATAGAAGACGTCACGATGAGGCAGTCTGAAGTCAAAGCGCAGCATAAAGGCCGCCAGTCCAGATAACGCAAACAGGGTGCATTGAGATAGGCAGATCGTTAAACGCATCAGAGGAAGCTTTTGAAGCCTCAAAGCTATTAGCCGTGACATATGGTTTCTACTCCCAAGGGGTTTACACTCGCGCCATCGATTTCTCTAAAGTGAAACTTGTCGGTCAACCCACTAGCTTCACGGACCACGGTGACAATGTACTGCTGATCCTCAATGGTCAGACTGCTGGAACTTGGCAAGCAGATGCCCTCTCTAAAAAGCTGCTCCGCTACTGCTCCTCCATACCGGGCACAACCTCGATAGAGTTCTTGCAGATGCATTGGCTTCCACACGGGACGAGCTTCTATTTCAGCCGCATTCAAAATGGCTATCAATTCGTCTCGCGAGCAGCCAAATCGATCTTGGTCGATCAAGAAGCAGCTCAGCCAATTTGTATGAAGACCATATTCGGCCTGAGGCATGAACGTTAGTCCATCGAGGTCACACAAAGCTCGCCGATATCTCTCGGCCACTGCGCGGCGCTGCCCCACTCTAAGTTCGAGGACCTCTAATTGACCACGTCCAATGCCCGCCAGAACGTTGCTCATCCGATAGTTATAGCCAAGTTCCGAATGTTCATAGGCAACTCCCGGCTGGCGTGCTTGCGTAGACCAGGCGCGTGCTTTATCAATCCACTGTTGATTCCTCGACACCAACATCCCACCGCTCGTCGTGGTGATGATTTTATTGCCATTGAAGGAGAAGATCCCAACGTCACCCCATGTTCCCGCTGGGCGATGCTTGTAAGTCCCGCCTAGTGCTTCTGCAGCATCTTCAAGTAAAGGGACGTCATATCTCGAACAAATATCAAGGAGCGGTTGCAGATCCGCACATTGGCCAAACAAGTCAACGACGATAACGGCGCGAGGCAATTTGTTCTTGCGGGCTCGCTCTTGTAAAGCGTATGCCAACACTTCTGGATCCATATTCCACGTTTCATGGTTTGAATCGATGAAAACGGGTTCAGCTCCAAGATAGCGAATTGGATTCGCACTCGCTACGAACGTTAGATCTTGACAAAACACTTCATCACCAGGCTGGGTCCCGAGCAAACGAAGGCCCAAATGAATTGCAGCAGTACCACTACTTAGCGCGACCGCAGGAAGGCCGACATAGGCCTCGAACTCTTTTTCAAAGGATGCAATATGTGGACCCACTGTGGATAGCCAATTCGATGCGAAGGCTTCTTGCACGTAGCCTTGTTCGGTTCCACCCATATGAGGCACTGATAGAAGTATTCTTTTCATGATGGTCTGCTCACTCAGCCGGTCTCTGGTTACCCTATTTCTGTTACTATGTCTGCCGAAGGCCGCATTTTTTTTGCGCCGCTAGTTTGGTACCTACGCTATCCATCTTCGTTACATTGTTGCGAGTCCATGTTGACGGTATCCCATTTGTGTTGTCGAACGTTGTCCAAGGGCCTCTTCGTATAGTTCTTGATGCATGTGAAGGATGTGCAAAAGATCATACTGTTTGCTCTGCTCCAGTCCCGCGTTCCCCATCACGCGTGCGGCCTCTTCATCGTCAAGAACTAACTGCATCGCTGCTGTCAACTGGCGGATATTGCCTACATCGACCAACAAGCCAGCTTTTTGCTCTAGAAGGTCTGTTGTCCCTCGGATACGCGTTCCGATGGCTGGAACACCCATACTCATTGCCTCCAAGATGCACCTCGGGAGGCCTTCTTGCACGGAGGGTAAGATAACCGCGCGCGAGGCCCTCATCAAGCACGGAATATCATCGCGATTGCCCAAAAAGTGTATTCGCTGCGACAAGCCTAACGTGTTGACCAAGAGCTTCATGGTTTCGAGGAGCGGACCGTTTCCAGCGAGCACAAAATGTGCATCTGTGCGACGAACCATAGAAAACGCCCGGATTGCGTCGCTGTGATGTTTCCGGCCTGTGAACTCTGCGACCATTATGAGGATCGGAGTTGCTGCACCTAGTTCGAGCTCTGAGAGTAATTTCGAAAGCTCCCCCTGACTAACGGCAGATCGGGAATAGCGTGAACGGTCTACGCCGATTCCTGGCATAAACTTGAGTTGGCTCGCAACGATTAGATTCTTAGCTGTAGCAGCCTGGAAGTCATCTTTATTCATAACGATGAGGACATTGGTCCACTTGGCTGCACTGCGTTCTATTGTTTCGAAAAGATAGTTTCGGACAATTCCACCTAAGGAATGAAAATGAAAGCCATGTGCGGTGTAAAAGACCTGTGGTCTCCGATCGAGCTTGAGACACCTCAGTCCTAGCCGGGTCACGAATCCTGCAACGGGAGTATGAACATGGACGATGTCATATTGATTCTCGATGGTTATATTTTGGATCTGCGTGACCATCATGAGATTCCGGATATGTAGAGGATTGCGGGTCCAGGTCGCCTCCCACACTCTGTCGAACGAAGACCTGCATAGATCGTCCGATACGATACCGTTTGCGATTGCATCCACGCGCCAACCCTGCTCTCTGAAGTGCCGGGCAAGTGGGAGAAGGAAGGCACGAAGAGTAGCGGCGACTGTTGTTGCAAAGAGAATTCGGGGATTCGAGTTTGCATTGCTTACCGTCACAAGTGCCTCTTTACTGGGTTCACTACGCTTCAGATGAGGGCCTACTGCCTTTTCTAGTTTGTTGCTCTTCTGATCAGCGGCAATCTTGCGCGATGAATAGGCTTAGGTTTTTGCAACGATTTTTATAGTTTGAGTTGAGGCTACCAGAGAAATATAAGTAGGTTGTGGAGATCTGTGGGAGATAGTTCAATTTAAGAGATTGAACCTAACTATAAAAAGGGGGTAGTGGATGGTTGACTCTCGCCGTTTCGGGACCTGCAGGGATAATTACCGGGTTAGATGCCTGTTGCAGGGAGGGTTTATCACGCATGACCGCAGGTTGCGAGATCTTATCGAACATGCACTTCGGAGATAGATCGCCGCGATCTTCTTAGCTGAGACTCCTTCGTTTAGGCACTTACTGCAAGAACGCAACTGTATGAACCATTGAAAGACCTTTTGGCCGCTGGAAACAGTTAATTCCTGCTCATCTTTTCTTGGGATGAGAGATTGTGGTTCTAGCCTGTATGTTGCACCAGTCAATTTGTGAGACCGTGCCGTTACCTGTCTTGACACAGCCGACCTGAACTTCTAATTCTCGCGAAGCTGCAACTCATTGCGATACCCAGACCTTAGCTAGCACTCTGTAACCAGTCTGTGTGCCGGCTCACATAGGCGGTTATCAGGTAGTTGATCTTTGGTAACTCTGAAAGTCACGGAGTGAGGTACCGGTCTAGGCTTTGAATCGAAATTGGCGGTCCTTTTTGAGATCTGCGGCTGATGAGTGGCGGACAGACCTCCGCTAGCACTGGGGCGGTGCCAACTCTAGTAATGCAACTAGGGGCAAAACTTCTGGCCGCATTTGTTTGAGTTCTGAGACGCCTGGGCAAAAATTCATTGCGCATAGAGACCTGGATGAATCGCTCGGCTTTGCCATTGATGCACGGGGTATTGGGCCGGGTGAAGCGAGCCTTATGATCCGGTATGTGGCAGGCTGCAGTCGTGGCTCGGCAGCGATGAGCCAGTTCGTTGTCGATGATGACGGCCTCGAGGTGTATGCCAGGCCGCGAAGAGCAGGCCACCGCAGCGTGCAGGGTCGCTAACACCGAGGCCGGTGCTTCATCCGCGCAAATGGTTGGGAAGGCAATGCGCAAGTGATCGTCCGGGGCGACGGGTACATGCTCTCACCCAGAGACTTCGACCGAGTCCTCCAGGTTGCCCGTCACGCGGTGCGAACAGAGCACAATCAGGCCCAGCTTCTCGATTTAGAGATGCAGCAGATCGCCCGAAGCCGCGTGCCCGTAACGCTGCTTAGGAAACTTCGGCTCGAGATGGCGCACCCGGCTCCGTTCTGTATGCAGGGCTATCCGCAAACCCGTCCAGTTCGACAAGCTTCAGGCTCCGACGATATGAGTTTCCTGAGCCGCGCCTGGCACGAACTGCGCCCATCGAACCGCCGGATCCACTACATCTTCGCAAACACAGCAAACAAGTTCTCGGGTCGATCAATAAGCTGTTGAAACCTGAATTTGGAGCGCACCGAACGCCGCCGAACCGCTGGTAATCTTAGATGAATCCTGAAGATCTGGTTCGGCCGAGGATGAACGTGCCGACAACGATCTCGTTGGGAAGGTGCTAGGCATCGCACGAACTCACAGTAGATTGGAATCATGAAGGTCGGTGAGGCGATGACGCTCATCCGAAACCCAGCGTTTGAACGAAGCCAAATTCAGTCCTGGTGCGATCTTGGTTGTGGCTTTGGAACGTTTACGGTGGCTCTGGCACAATCGCTTGTCCCCGGCAGCACAATCCATGCCGTCGACATGGATCCGACGGCGCTCGAAGCGATTCCGAACGAAGTTGATGGCGTTGCCATTCGGAAGGTCCTTACAGATGTGAGAAGTCCCGGTCTTCGTCTTCCTTTGGTAGACAGCGTTCTGATGGCAAAATCGCTCCACTTTATTGAGTTTCTCTCCTTATAGCAGCGCTCAGCACCCGTTTCACCCAAGTATTCTGCGTGTCGTCCCGATGACGATCCACAACTACCCTAACCGGAAGCGTTTTGCCCGATATCACGCGTCCGTCACTCGTAACCGTTCGTGTCACCACCACGTTTGCTGTCGCGATCGGCTTCTCTTGAGGACTGGAACTGGTACCGACGCTCGTACTCCACCTGCTCGTGCTGAAGAAAGAGTTTGAGCGGGAGTCTCCTGAAATTGGAGTCACCACTATCAGGCAGACCAAAGGCATCTAACCGCCAGCCTATTTTAGTTAGAATGTTCCAGCTAAACCCGAATACGATGATACGCAGTTGTCGTCAATAATGAGTGAGACTTCTCCGGTGAAGTCGTTCGGCTTCGGCTTCTCCAGTACGCCGTCACAACGAACGTCTCCGTCAGCGCAAAACATCGGCAGCCGCGGCAGATATTCGCCAATGCGATGCCACTCATTTGCATTCGACTCGATGCTGGCAAACCACTTTTCATGGGCCGAGTCAATTGGCACTTCGCTCGCGACAGTGAGATCGTCATAGGCTTGCAGACGTCGATACTTGGCGTATTCCTCCTGGTACGGCTTATCGAGGAGGATGGAATACCATGCCATGGACGTGTCACCACCCCCGTTTCCAGAAACGTCGATCATGAGCTTTTTTATGCTCGGTGCAGCGGCCTTCCAGTGCTCTTTTTAAAAGTGCGCCACTTCCGCATTCGGGGAATCAAAAATCTTATTCTCTGAATACAGAAAGCTCTTCAGACGCCAGATTTCTATCCCGGAATTTTTCGCACTAGTGAAGGCACACAAATTCCAGCCTTTGTAAACCTACGACAAATTGTCAAAACTCGTCTCGTCGTCCGCGCATCCCGTCCGGGCATGTTGATCGGACCGGGATGGCACAGGCTTGGGAATGTTTGTCAAGATTTTCGACCTGCCGCCCCTATTGACTTCGATATGCAAAGCCTGGCGGGGATCCCATCCCAAGAGTCCACTCCGAAATTGTTCGTCAAAATCGTCGTAGCACTGCCAACGACTATTTCGCCGGCAGACTATTGCCACTTGCGTCAACCAGAACGTTACGGGCTTCCCATCTAATGATTTAGTTTTATCTCCGACAGCTAAACAAGTACCTGAAAGACTGTTCGAACCTGGCTGACTGACGATACGAAGACTCTATTCGGCACGATACCAGGTCCAACCGTTCTGGCCATCATTGCAAATGGAAGATAGGGTGCGCCGAACGTTGACCGGTAATCTATGTCAGCACGAAGAACCATACGACTGTGAAGGCTAGGATATCCGCCGTATAACGTCCGAAAAACAGAGCCAAATGCTTGTGGATCCTTTGCTGAACTTGCGCTCAATTCCGCGTGACGAATTGCCCTTTCCCAGCCGTCCCGCCCCTGCCACCCGACGTTTAGCGCTTCTGCGTCATTCGTCGTCAAACCATCTGCAAAAGCTTTGATCGCCTCGATGCGTTGTGTAGTACTACCTAATCCGGCTGGCCAACTGACTTGAGGCCGACCCACCAAAGACGATGTCAAGAAGACGAGTGAAATGACTTGGGTCCCACCCTGACTCCATTTGAAGTTCAAACTCTTAGAGGAATTTCCGGTATCATCCGAAAATTCTCAATTTACATAGCGGACTGCTAATCCTATCGAGGAGGCTCCTACGAGCCGAATCGTAATGTCACTTCTTCCGAAATAGATGACCTCGTTAACGATCGACGGGATAAGCATCCGAACAAATGCCCAATGCTAGCGATTGCATGCATGATTCTGTGGTAATCGTTTGCTGAGCGCAACGCGCACAGTCACATCTCCCACCGGCAGTTGGCACGATGTTTTTCTAGCTCTTGCCTGCTAGGTGGTCCCAAGCATCCATGGAACACTTCACGACGCTTGTTAGAAGCTGGCGAGAAGAACCGTCTCGTGCTTGGATGGAAAGGCCATGCAAGACTGTAGCGTAAAAGGCAGCCATTGGGTTGACCGGTGCCGATCTGGCCAACTCACCCTTTACTTGACCGCGTCGGATACGAGCTTCGATGGCGACCCGAGTCTGTTCCCGCAGCGAAGACAAATACTCTTGAATGCCCCTGTTCTCAATCGTGCAATTGAACGTGCTCAGAACGAGATGGCAACCACGCGCCGCACCATCTGCTGTGAACATATCGACTCCATCCTGAAGCATGGCATGAAGAAGGTCGCCGTTCTGTTCGCCGTAGTGACAGACAGAGATTGCGGGAAGTCCGCTAGGCCCTGATTCGTCGGTCGCCTCAATGACCAAAGTCATGTAAGGCGGGTTTTCGATCTTGAGGTAGAGGCCGTGGTGCCAACCTCTGGCCTGTTCGAGAATGCGAAGGATGGTCTGCACTAGGCCACCTTCGCCAGTTCTGCATCGGGCATCTCTCCCTCTGCTGCGGTGGGCGGTTGCAAGGCGACAAGGATGACACCGGAGGTCTGCTGGATGACTTCCGACCTCTCGGCTAGCAATGAAGCGTTGCCGTGGTAGAGCTGGATATAGTCGGCGCTGGCCGAACCCACTTCGAGTCCAACGGCTTTGCCGATGACAAAGGCGATGGCCTCGGCCTCCGTTTCCCGCACTACTTTGGTCGTGGTCGTCCGTCGCTCAGCCTTGTGCAACATCTCGTGCGCGAGTTCATGAGCAAGGGTGCTGAACTCCTCGGCCTCGGACTGGCCGGGAAGAATGGCGATCTTTCCGCCGTAGCTCATACCGAGAGCGGGGGCGATCTTCTCGGTGAAAGAAAGCTCGATGCCTTGGGCTTCGATGAAGGAAACGAGACGGTCGCGGTTCTCGCCAACCGTGCCGGTCATCTCCCGCGACGTGGGAAGCTCTGCGCCTTCGGTCTGCTCCACGTCGAAGACGTAAGTATTTCGGAAACCGACCAAGACGCGGGTGTTCTGCTTGGTGATGTCCCTGTTGGCTTCCTCGTCTTTCTTGCGCTTGATGCCAACGATGGGCGCGAGAATCCGAATCCCTTTCTCGCCTTTCTTGACCTTCCGGCCTAGCTGGTTCCATGCGTACAGTCCAGCAACGCGGGTTTGCGGTCGGCCTTTGCCGTGCAATCTCCAGATTGTTTCCGAAGCTGTAGTTGTGGAAGCGGCTCATCGCGTCGAGATACGCAGTGAGCGCGTCGGAGTGCCCGGCCTCTAGCTGCTCGATGAGGCTTTTGACGTTGGCGGCGATGTTGTCTCGGGGGGTCTGCCGTTGCTGCGGCTGTTTGGGGCTTTCGCTGATGGGCGTAACGCTGCTGGCGGTATCATGGGTGCCTCCTTCTTAGGTGTTGGCCTTTGCACGTCCGCGTTGAAACGCGGCATATACATGCCGAACGCCACCTGGCGAAGGCGCGGTAGCAAGGCGCAAGGCGGGGTCTCCCCACCGCAGCGAAGCGGAGGCGGCCAGAGGCCGGTCTGCACAAGCGAAGCGCGGAAGATTGGGGATACCCTTGCGCCGCACGACCGGCGCAGAGCCCCTTAGCTGCAGAGGTTGTCAACCGTTCTTAATCGCGAAGCGGACGCTTACAGGGTGGGCGTTGCGGGCGGGAAAGGCCCGCTGAGATTCTGTCTCGCTTTACAAGCCTTTTCTTTTCTCTTGAGGGGTGTCTAGATGGGATATTTCTCTATTTTGGAGGGGAGCACAGCAAGATCGTAAAAAGCGGGCCAGCCCTGAAGTTAGCCAAAGGACTTCACCGCCGAGAAGCCGCTCTCGGAACAAATCATTAAGTGCGTACGGGATGCAAATAGGCCAGACGATCCCTTCAAGCTGAGTTAGGAGCCGCCTTGCAATAATTAGAATGAGATCACTTTGCATGAGTGATTCCCTGGCGGCAGCGATGATATCTGGGAGAAGTTCTGAAGTTCGGCATTATACGCTGGCGGCATTCTTCTGCCTCGTGGCCGGAGTTACGGCGTGGGTCATAGATGCGCCATCTTCATGTTTCATGTTGGCTTTGATTGCCGCCAGCCTCTTCGGAGGACGAGGGCCGGCTTTTCTCACTATTTTTCTGTCGTCATGTGCCTTCGACTTTTTCTTTCTTCCTCCAGCTTTCCACCTCGTTCATAGCCGTCCGTCGCTGGTCAGGATGGGGTTCTTCATTGCGGTAATGTTGGTAAGCGAGATCATTCTGAACGCAAAGCGCCGCTCAGATCTGGAACGATTGGCCATTGGCGAGGAGTTTCGATCCCTCGCGGAGACAAGTTCCGACGCAATCTTCATCACGACCAAACGCAAAATGTTACATTTCGCCAATCCGGCAATGCTGGCGATGTTTCGCCGGTCGGAGCAGGAGATCCTGGGCAGCCTCGTTGAGGACCTGTTACCTGAATTCCACACGCTTGGTGCGTCGGGAGAGTTCGTTGCCATCGATGCCGACGGCAAGCGGTTCTATGTTGAGGCGACCTGTGGCCACTTCGGCAATAAGACGACAGTTTTCCTTCGAGACATCAGCGAGCGCAAGGCAGCTGAAGAGAAGCTGAAGAAGAGTGAGAAGAGCCTACGACTCACGCTAGAAACCATCCCCGGGCTGGTCTATACGTGCACGTCCGAGGGCGCCATCGAGTATGCGAACGAGCAGGTTTCCACATATTTCGGTGAGACATTGTCCGAAGTCCAACAAGTAGTCTGGGACGAGGCGCTGCACCCGGAAGAGCGAACACGAGTCATCGAGCAGAGGCTTGCATCTTTCTCGGCGGGTGTAGCGCATACGATGGAGTACCGCCTTCGCCGTTTCGATGGGAATTTCCGCTCTTTCCAGACCAGTGTGCGCCCACTCACGGCTGATAGCGGACAGATTATCCGATGGTATGGCGTACTCACTGACATAGAGGACCGTCGCCAAGCTGAAGAGTCGCTTCGCCGGACGGAGACAAAGCTCGCCAAGGCGGCGCAGAACTCTGCGATCTCAGAGTTGGCTGCCGCTGTGGTGCACGAGATTAGTCAACCACTGAGTGCCATGGTGGCGAATGGACAGGCTTGTCTCCGCTGGTTGGGGAGTACTCCTCCGAATACGGCGGATGGGAGGGCCGCCGTGGAACGCATCGTTCGCGATGGCAAGGATGCGGCGGAGATCGTGCGCGGGCTTCGTTCGCTATTCAGGAATTCCGCTTTGGAGAAGACGAAGCTTGACCTGCGAGTCGTCCTCTCTGAGGTCGTCTCTCTATTGAGGGGGAGATTGCAGCGGGAGGACATACGGCTCGAGATTGATCTACCTCCTGACCTGCCTGCGATCGAAGGCGACAAGATCCAGCTGCAACAAGTCTTGATGAACTTGCTGGTCAATGCAGTCGATGCACTGAAGGACACAGAGGGCCCCAGGCGCATTGTGGCGCGCTCACGGCGGCAGAGCACAATGGTCGTGACGGAGGTACTCGACAATGGAACATCGCCTGCTGACTTTACCACCATCTTCGACCCTTTTGTGACAACGAAGGCCGACGGCATGGGGATGGGACTCGCGATCTGCCGGTCCATAATCAAAGCTCATGAGGGACAGTTGTGGGGCGCAGCGCGAGCGGAAGGGGGGACGGTTTTCTCCTTCACATTGCCCTGCGTGGCGGAGGACAGGGATGGATCATGAGCACTCGATCGTCTATGTAGTGGATGACGACAAGAGAGTCCGTGAGGCGTTGGATGCGTTGCTGCGCTCATCGAACAGAAGAGTGAGAACGTTCGCCAGTGCCGCGGAGTACCTAACCTTCGCTCGTTCTGACGATGCGATCAGTTGCCTGATTCTCGACATTGATATGCCAGAGATGAGTGGCCTCGAATTGCAACAGGAGCTTGGCGCTCACGATGCTCAGCCAATCATCTTCCTCACCGGTTATGGCGACGTTCCATCGACAGTTAAAGCTATGAAGGCCGGCGCGTCGGAGTTTCTGACCAAGCCCTTCGATGACTTGGATGTGCTCAAAGCGGTGAAGAGCGCTCTGGATGCGGCAGAGGGTGCCAGAAAGAGCCGGTCCGAGCTTGCCGAGATAAGGAGCCGGTACTTGCTCCTGACAACACGCGAGCGGGAGGTACTGTCGTATGTGGTCGCCGCGCTTTTGAACAAGCAGACCGCCGGAGAGTTGGGCACCAGCGAGATCACGATACGCATTCATCGTGGCCAGATCATGCGCAAGATGCAGGCGGAGTCGCTTGCAGATCTGGTGCGCATGGCCGAGCGGCTCCAGATTGCGTTGCCTCGCACACCCTATACAAAGCGATAATAGAAAGACGCTCCGGGTTGGCCTAGTGTTGATTCATGGCCTCGCGAAGCACTCCCGCGAAAACGAACACAAACCCCCCGGTGCTGCTGGTGGATGACGACGTGCGGGTGCGCGAGTCGGTTGCCGATCTGCTCGGTTCCGACGGGATCGATACTCTTTGCTTTGCATCTGCCGACGCCCTGCTCAACTCGGACGCTTTGCGTAGCGCGCGCTGCCTGATTACCGATATCCGTATGCCTGGCATCGATGGATGGGAGTTGCAACGCCGCGTTTCGCAAACACACCCGCAAATCTTAACCATCATTATCTCGGCGTTCCAGGAGCAACACGCCGAGGAACACGCTCGTTCTGTCGGCGCATTTGCATTCTTATTCAAGCCGTTTGACGGAGAAGAACTGCTCCGCACTGTGGAAGCAGCTTTGCTTCACGCCGCAGGCCTCTAGCGCGGTTACTTCGTTTGCAAGGAGACTGTCATGTGGATTGTCCGGCTCGCACTGAATCGACCCTACACCTTCATCGTGCTTGCGCTCTTGTTGTTTCTAGGCGCGCCGCTCATGTTGCTGCGCACTCCGGTCGACATTTTTCCAGAGATCAACATCCCGGTGGTCAGCATCATCTGGACCTATACAGGGCTTGTGCCTTCGGAGATGGATAGCCGCATTACATCGATCTATGAGCGCGCGCTCACGACCACCGTTTCGAACATCGAGCACATTGAATCCCAGTCGCTCAACGGCGTCTCGGTCATCAAGGTGTACCTGCAGCCACAGGCTAATGTGGACGGTGCGCTGGCGGAAGTCACGTCCGAAGCCGAAGCCACGCTCAAACAACTGCCGTCCGGCATCACGCCTCCGCTGGTCATTCGCTATAGTGCGTCCACCGTGCCGATCATCCAGCTCGGACTGAGCGGAACAGGGCTCTCTGAACAGACGTTGAACGATCTCGGGACGAACTTCATCCGTCCGCAGCTCGCTACGATTCGCGGTGCTGCCGTGCCGCTGCCCTATGGCGGTAAGGTGCGGCAGGTGATGGTCGATATCGACTCGTCGCGGCTGGAGTCTAAGGGCCTTGCCCCGCTTGACATAGTGAACGCCGTCAACGCACAAAATGTCATCCTGCCTGCCGGCACTGCGAAGATTGGCGCCACCGAATACAACGTCGGCCTGAACGGTACGCCCAATACCGTCCAGGAGCTCAATGACCTTCCCGTAAAAACCGTGAATGGGGGCACTATCTTCCTCAAGGACGTAGCCCATGTGCGTGACGGCTTCGCGGTGCAGCAGAACATCGTTCGCCAGGACGGACAGCGCGGCGCCCTGCTGACCGTCGAGAAGACCGGAACTGCGTCGACGCTCTCCATCGTCTCAGCCATCCGCGCTTCGCTTCCCGAGATCGCCGCGACCCTTTCGCCTCAGCTAAAGATCACGCCTCTGGCCGATCAATCCGTCTTCGTCAAAGCATCGCTCGACGGCGTCGCACGCGAGGGCCTGATCGCTGCCTGCTTGACGTCTATCATGATCCTGGTCTTCCTCGGTAGCTGGCGCAGCACGCTCATCATCTGCATTTCCATTCCGCTGTCGATTTTGACCTCGCTGCTCATCTTGAGCGCGCTTGGGGAGAGCATCAATGTGATGACCCTTGGCGGACTTGCGCTGGCGGTGGGCGTGCTGGTCGACGACGCGACCGTCGAGATTGAAAACATGCAACGCAACCTGGCCATGGGTAAGGACCTGCGCACTGCAATCCTCGATAGTGCCCAGGAGATCGCTGTACCCGCATTCCTCGCCACTACCTGCATCAGCATTGTCTTTGTGCCAATGTTTTTTCTGTCGGGCGTATCGCGATATCTCTTTGTGCCGCTTGCCGAAGCCGTCGTGTTCGCTCTATTCGCGTCGTATTTCTTCTCCCGAACGATTATTCCCACGCTCGTGATGTACCTTCTGCCGAAAGAAGTAGATGCCAAAACACGTCAAGCCGAGGGCAACGACCAGCCGGGATGGTTTGCGCGACTCCACACGAAGTTCGAGCACGCATTCGAGACGATGCAGCAACGTTATGAAGGCTTGCTCGCCCAGTGCATCGAACACCGCACTGTCTTTGCCAGCGTCTTCCTGCTGTTCTGCCTGAGCAGCCTAGCAATTATCCCATTCCTTGGCGAGGACTTCTTTCCCGCTGTGGACGCCGGCCAGTTCCGCCTGCATATGCGTGCGAAGACCGGCACGCGCCTCGAAGAAACTGCCCGGCTGGTCGACGCAGTCGACCGCTATATCCGCACGCGTATTCCGGCATCGGAGATGGGGGGTATCCTCGATAACATCGGCCTGCCCACGAGCGGCATCAATCTTTCCTACAGCAACAGCGGCACCGTAGGCGAAGCCGACGCGGAGATCCTCGGATCGCTGCAACCTAAACATCATCCCACCGCCGACTACGTGTCAGCGCTTCGCGAGGAGCTTCCAAAGAAGTTCCCTGGAACATCGTTCTTCTTCGAGCCCGCTGACATCGTCGCGCAGACGCTGAACTTCGGCATCCCAGCGCCAATCGACATTCAAGTCGTTGGACGCGACATCAACGGCAACTTCGCGCTGGCTTCGCAGATGGCAGAGCAGATTCGCCATATCCCGGGCGCGGTAGACGTACACATTCAGCAGCTCGAAGACCAGCCGAGACTCCAATATGACGTCGACCGTGTGCGCCTACAGCAAGTCGGGCTGACCCAGCACGACGTTGCTTCGAACCTCCTCGTGTCGCTGAGCTCAAGCTTCCAGACGCAGCCGAACTTCTGGCTTAATCCGGCGAATGGTGTCTCCTACAACATTGCAGTGCAGACTCCGCAGTACCGTATCGATTCTCTGGACGCGATCAATCGCATTCCGGTGAACACGCCCGGTTCACCAAATACGCAGCTCTTTCGCAACCTCTCCACAATGTCGCCCACCGAGGAACCGGCGATCATCACGCATTACAATGTGGCGCCCGTCATCGATATCTACGGCAGCGTGCAGGGTCGCGACCTGGGCGGCGTATCTGCGGACATCGCGAAGATCACGACGCAGGCACAGCACCACCTGCCGCACGGCAGCACACTCGTGACGCGCGGGCAGGTTGCTACGATGCATAGCTCATTCCAGCGTCTATACTTCGGGCTCGCCATCGCCATTTCGCTGGTCTACCTGCTGTTGGTGGTGAACTTCCAGAGCTGGACGGAGGCCTTCATCATCATTACAGCTCTGCCCGGCGCGCTGGCCGGCATTTGCTGGATTCTTCTACTCACGCACACGACGCTCAGCGTGCCGGCGTTGATGGGCACCATCATGACGATCGGCGTTGCCACGTCAAATAGTGTGCTGGTCATCACATTCGCTAATGAGCATTTCGTCGAAAGCAAAGACGCGCTGCGCGCGGCACTCGAAGCGGGCGCCACGCGCTTGCGGCCCGTCATGATGACCGCTATGGCCATGATCATCGGCATGGTGCCGATGGCACTGGGCCTGGGTGACGGTGGCGAGCAGAATGCGCCACTGGGTCGGGCTGTAATCGGTGGGCTGCTGTTTGCTACTGTAGCCACGTTGTTCTTCGTTCCCATTATCTTCTTCATCGTTCGCCGTAAGGCGGACAACCCCAACGCCCCGGAGGCCGCACATGCCGCATAACGATACCGGAACGCAACCTCATCCGCCCGCCAACCCCGCACGTAGGGGAGCGATCAAGTGGTTCCTCGCTATCCCGATTGTGCTGTTGATCCTTGGAGCGCTGACGCTCCTATTGCGTACTCGTGAAAGCCATGCGCTCGCTGCCAGCACGAATGAGAACGTGGCCGAACCGGTGAGCGTGACTCACCCGGAAGAGCACTTGGCCACTGGCGATATCTCACTGCCCTCCGCGCTAAAGGCCTTTGACGACGCGACCATCTACGCACGCACCAGCGGCTACGTCCAAAGCTGGTCTGTGGACATTGGCGCTCAGGTGCATCAAGGTCAGTTGCTCGCCTTGATCCAGTCTCCCGAAGTAGATCAGGAGTTGGACCAGGCGCGCGCCATGCAGAGCCAGACTCAGGCCAACCTCACGCTCGCCCAGGTCACGGCCAAGCGGTACCAGGAGCTTAGCGGGGCCCAAGCTGTCGCCCAGCAGGATGTCGACATAAACAACCAGAACCTGAGCGCGCAGGTAGCCAACCTGCAGGCAGCCGACGCGAACGTGAAACGCCTGCAGGAGCTACAGGGCTTCGAACGCGTCCTGGCGCCCTTCGACGGTGTGGTCACACAGCGCATGGTCAACGTCGGCGACCTGATCAACGCAGGCAATGGCGGTAACGGCGCGCAACTATTTCACATATCCAAGATCGGGACCGTGCGCATATTTATACCGGTGCCCGAGCTCTTCGCGAGCCAGATCGCTCCGGGGCTCAAAGCGGACATAAGCCTGACAGAGCTTCCGGGCCAGAGCTTCCAAGGTTCGGTTGTCCGCACGAGTCACGCCATTGATCCGGGTTCACATACGCTGCTCACAGAGATTGACGTGCCCAACCCGTCGGGCAAGTTGATGCCCGGAGCCTATGCCAATGTTCATCTGCACCTGGCGCAGCCTGCGAAGGAGTTAGTCATTCCCACCGGTGCTGTTCTGTTTCAGTCCGCCGGACCGCAGGTCGTGATCGTGAACGCGCAGAATAAGCTGGAGCGGCGCAAGGTTTCCATTGGCAATGATCTCGGCAATCAAATTGAGATCACGTCCGGACTTTCTCCCGGCGATCGCGTCGTCTCGAGCCCGCCAGACTATGTGGTGGATGGAATGGCTGCAAGCATCCAGACCCAGACGAGCACAGAGCCCAGGAGTGCCGAAAGCGGCGCCAACAGCACGGATAGCGGCAAGTGAGGGGGCTGGCCATGAGATCATTGCTGCACAAAAAGCACCTGTCGCACTGGCTTGCTGCCTGTGGGCTCGCCGCGCTCGGGCTACAACTCACGGCCTGCCGCATTGGCCCGAACTAGAAGATGCCGGTTGTGCCCGTACCGCCGTCCTACGTCGGCGCGGCAGCATCGCAGCCGGCCACCGATGCCGCTTCAATTGGAGCAGGCAACTGGTGGCAGGTATTCCACGACGCTGAACTCGACACGCTGGAGCAGCAGACGGACGCAGCCAACACCGACATTCGGATCGCCGTCACACACGTGGACCGGGCAGCCGCCATGACTGACTATGCGCGCTCATACCTCTTTCCGACCGTGAGCGCGCAACCCACCGTCGACCGTACGCGAGAGGCGCAGAACCGGCCCAACAACGGTGCCACCAGCGGTCGCGCGTCCACCTATAACGACTTCCAGCTTCCACTGGTTCTCAATTATGAGATCGACGCCTGGGGACGCGTGCGACGCACGGTCGAAGCAGCGCGCGCCACACAGCAGGCCAGCGAAGATGACTTTCGCTTCGTGCGTCTGACCGCCGAGGCAAATGTCGCGGTCGACTACTTCCAATTGCGCGAGAACGACCAGGAGCTCCGCCTTCTCGACAATACCTTAGCCGATCTGCAGCAGGCGTACGAGTTAAGCAAGACGCTCCTTCAGCACGGCCTCACCAGCGAGTTACAGGTCGCGCAGGCGAAGACGGTCCTCGACCAGACCAATGCATCAGCACAAGCGCTGCGCATCAGTCGCGCACAGTCCGAACACGCGATTGCCGTGCTGCTCGGTCGCACTGTAGAAAGCTTCAGCATTCCCCTTCAGCCGGATACACCTCAGCCACCGGTCGTGCCCGTCGGCCTGCCCTCGGACTTGCTCAAACGCCGTCCGGATGTGCTAGAGGCCGATCGCAACGTCGCGGCCGCCACGGCGCAGATCGGTGTGGCCAAGGCGGCATACTTCCCGCAGCTTTCGCTCACGGGTCTCGCGGGCTACGAGAGCAGTAACGCCGCGTCGATCTTGAACTGGCAGAACAGCATCGCGTCCCTGGGCGCATCAGCGGCAGCTCCCATCTTCACGGGCGGTCGCCTGCACGCCAATGTGGAGCAAGCCGAGGCTTCCTATCAAGGCTCGCTAGCACAATACGAGAAGACGGTGCTGACATCGTACCAGGAAGTGGAAGACCAGCTCAGTGCGCTGCAATATCTGGCCAGTCAGCAGCAACTACAAGACATCGCGGTCAACGACGCGCAACAAACTGAACAACTCGCCACCCAGCGTTTCAACACCGGATTGGTGAACTACCTCGATGTGCTCACAGCGCAGCAGACTGTACTTTTCAACCGACGAACGGCTACGCAGATTGCCGGACAGCGAATGCTCGCAACCGTGGTTCTGATCAAAGCGCTTGGTGGCGGATGGACACGCTCGTAGTGTCCTGAACAGCACCGAGGTCGACCATGTTTCTACATTGCCACCCGCAAAAGCTTGTACATCCTGCGTCGCGGCATGTGTAGGAGTAACAAAGGAGAACGAAGATGAAGCCATTTAATCAACATAACGAAACTGCAGGAGCGAACTTGGTGCCGAGACGGATTCAGCCATTCTGTCACGCCGCAAGTTTTTCGAGAGGGCCGCACCTACCGGAGCCGGATTGGCCCTTCTTACCGGAAAATCTATGGATAAGCAAGACAAGAGCAGCAGAAGGGTCGGCAGGATGGCAGCAGCAACGACCCTGGACCAGAGAATAAGCCGCTTCTAGCAGAAAACCCGACCTCCAATCAACCTCCTTTTACAGATCATGGAAATCCGGGGCCCGTATGGTTTTCGTTCGACCTTGTGCCCAAGCGTATTCAGGCTGGCGGATGGACGCATCAGGTTACGCAGCGCGAGTTGCCCACCTCGAAAGACAATTACCGGAGTGAACATGCGGCTTACCGCGGGATCGTTTCGTGAACTGCACTGGCACACCTCCAATGAGTCGACAATCATGTTCACTGGAGGTTATAGGTGTTTTGGTTGCCCCCCAGGGATTCGAACCCCGATTGAACGATTCAGAGTCGTCGGTCCTACCATTGAACGAGGGGGCAACACGGATAGTGCAGCAGGGCGTCGCGACGAATCGCTGGCGGCCTTGAGGTAAGTGTACGGAAAGATGCAGGAGACGGCAAGTGCAGGGCCGGCCGCGCCAACTCAGCGGGACGGACGAATCAGCCTCGTTGGCGGCTACTCCACCGGCAGCTTGGCGCGATATCCGTCGCGCGCGATCACCGAGTATTTGAGACCCTTCTGCTTCTCGTCCTGCATCTTGAGCGGCTTGCCTTCGTTGTCCACCAGCAGCACTTGGACGTGGCGATAGGTTCCGTCGTTCTTTGTATTGCTGGGCCGGTAAGTTACAACGTATTGATTGCGAATGGATGAATTGATCTGATTGAAGATGTCCGGAAGCGCACCCTGGAAAAGTGGGTCGAAGTAAAGGCCGCCGGTCATGGTGGCGAAGGTCTTCAGCTGATTCTGCGCCTGCAGGTTATCCATGTTCCGAATACTGCCTGACATGCCTCCGCCGCTGCGGGCGTCGCGCAATTCGTTGACCAGGGCGCCGGTGCCGATGGCGAAGATCGTGACGTTCGGGGTGGCTTTGATCTTCGCGAGAATCTTGTCCAGGGTTAGCTTTGAAAAGGTGTCGCGGCCCGACCCGATGAGGATGATGTACTTGCGGCCGTCGATGCGGCTGGTTCGGTCGAGCGTTTCGTAGAGGGCGTCGAAAAGATTCGTGTCAGAAAATCCTGGGATAACCAGGGTCTGAAGCGCCTGAGCGACCTGATCCTTGTTATTTGTGAAGTCGGTGAGGATGTGGGTACGCAAATCGTAGGTGACGACGGCAACGTAGTCGTCGGGCCGCAGCGAGCGGAAGAAGGTCACCGAAGCGTTCTGCATATCGCGGATGTAGTAGTAGTTGTTCGAGGCAAACTCGAGCAGCATGACGGCGGTGATCGGCGTCTGTGTCAGCCTGACGGCGTCGACCTTCTGTTCGACGCCATCCTCGAGCACAAGAAAATTGCTGGCCTTCAAGCCAGGAACGAACTGATGCGTCTTATCGAGGATCACGTTGACGTTGACATTGACGAGCGGAACATCTACGCGTAGCGAAAAAGTCTGATTGTCTGGGTTCTTGACCTTCGGCTGCTCCAGGGCGGGCGGCGGTGGCGGCTCGGGAGCATCCTTCTTCTTTTTCAGGATGATCGCGCCATTGTCGACCGTGGGGCCGGCGTCCGATCCTGCCGGGTCGGCCGGCGACGGTGGGGGAGGGGTCGTCGGCGCTTGGGCAGACAGTCGCGTCTGAAAACAAAAGAGCGGCAGCATCAGGGCGGCGGCGAGCAGAGAACGACGGAGCTTCCGAGGGCTAGGCATCATGGGTGACTTTACTCTGAATCCTTGGACGCTTCGAGCCGTAAAGAGGGAGCCCCGCGGTTGACCGGGCAAGAGGCATTGCTTTCGAGGATACCGATCCTCTGAAAAGAGGCGCCAGACTGCAAACGAAATGTGCGGTGGGGACGATGGGAGGGTCGCGATCCAACTCTCGCGCGTGACACCGGCGGCGCTCATCGCGACTTAGAGTGTCTTGGCCCAGCAGCAGCGCCACGAACCCGTGGAGACAATCTTCAGGCAGGGGATGTCCTCGGACACGCAGCGACCGATGCGGCTGGTGCAGGTGAACCTGGTTTGCGTTCAGACGAAGGCGGACACACCAAATATCAGACCGAGCGGCAGCGGGGTACCGCGACAGCGGGCAATGCTGTCGCGGCACCCCGCACAACGAAGAATCCGGCCACAACTACACCATCGTCGACGCGGAGGGGCACCTGATTCCGCACGGCGCTTTCTTGAAAACGGACCTTGTGGCCACTAACGACGCGACTAGGGCGCGTGTGGCGAAGACCGTCCCGATGCTCACACTGAAAGCGAACTCGGCCCCGCGCGAGGATGTTGCGCTCAAATGCATCGCCTCGGCGGGCGTAACGGTGATAATTGGCGACACCCCCCCCGGCCAGCGGCATCGGCATTCAACTGCTGGTGATGGGCCCGGCATGATGACGATGGAGATGACAAGGACCCGATTCTCGCTGCCGCTCTACTTTAGCAATGTCATTCGGAAGCTGGCGGCGGTTTCCCACTCGGCTGGTTCCGAGGCCGGGTGCTCCCGGTTAGACTTGTGTGACGATGCGCTTCGAACTCATGATTGCAATGCGGTACCTGCGGGCGAAGCGCAGGCAGGCTGTCATCGGGGTGGTCACGGCGATTTCGGTGGTCGGCGTCGCGGCAGGCGTAGCCTCGCTCATCATTGCGCTCGCGATCACCAACGGTATGAAGCGCGATCTCGAGGCGAGACTGCTGGGCTCAACCGCTCACGTCTCCCTGATGCGCGTGGCCGCGGACGGCATGAAGAACTGGCGGCCCCTGGTCGATCGCCTGCGCCGGCTGCCGCACGTCACGGCAGCGGCGCCCGGGCTTTACGAACAGGTGCTGATCTCACGCGGCGCGCGCAGCGGTGGCGGGCTGATCAAGGGCATCATTCCCAAAGATGAAGCCACGGTGAGTGACCTGCTGCAGACGGTGAAGTTGGGGTCGGCGAAGGCGCTTGAGCCCTTGGCCGGCAGTGACTCCGCCGCACAAGCCGAGGCCATTCCGCCGATCGTCATCGGCAAAGACCTCGCTGAGACTCTAGGCGCTAGCGTTGGCGACTCGGTCACGGTGACAAGCCCACAGGGAGACCTGAGCCCCATCGGACTGGTGCCACGCTTCCGCAAGTTCACCGTGGTCGGCATCTTCGCTTCGGGCTTCTACCAATACGATTCGAGCTACGCCTTCATGCGCCTGGCAGATGCGCAGCGTCTCTTCTCCGAACCGGATCTCATCTCGGTGATCAGTTTCAAAGTAGACGATATGTACCAGGCGAACCGCGTCGGGCGAGAGATCGAGCAGGCCGCTGGTTCGGGCTTTCAGGCAACCAACTGGATGGAGCAGAACCGCGAACTGTTCCGCGCTCTGAAGCTCGAGCAATACGTTACCTTCATCGTGCTCGCCCTCATCGTTTGCGTGGCCGCGCTCAACATCCTTATCGCACTGACCATGATGGTGATGGAGAAGACGAAGGACATCGCGGTCATGATGGGATTTGGGGTCACCGCTTCGCAGATTCGTCGCGTATTTCTGTTGCAGGGCCTCATCATCTCGGTCGTCGGGACGCTTGTCGGCATCTGTACCGGCTTCGCCGTCAGCTGGGCGGGCGGGCACTACCGGCTGGTTCCGCTCGATGCCGCAGTCTACTCGCTGGACTACCTGCCATTCGCGCCGCGCGCGGTTGATGCAGTCGTCGTCGCATCGCTGACGCTCGCATTAAGCGCATTGGCGACCCTTTACCCAAGCCGAAGCGCGGCGCGTGTCCTGCCGGCTGAAGCCCTGCGTTATGAGTAACGAGGAGATCTCACGATGCCAGTCCGGCTGAAGTATGGGCAACTTGCGCCAGAGGGATTGGCGCGCATGCAGGCACTCGAACATTACCTCAATCGTGACTCGGGACTCGACCCCTCGCTGCAGGGGCTGGTACGCCTGCAGGCATCGCGTTTTAAATGGATGTGAGTTCTGCATCCGCCATCACGCAAGCGAGTTGAAGAAGCTGGGAATCGCCACTGGAAAGATTGACGATGTGCTGGTGTGGCGTACCTCGTTCGCCTACACGCCGCGGGAGCGGGCCGCGCTCGCGTGGTGCGACGCCCTCACAAATATCCAGAGTGGACATGCGCCTGATGAAGTCTACGAAGCCGCACGCCGCGAGTTCGACGAGGTTGAAATGGTGAATTTGACGCTTACGGTTACCACCATCAATGCGTGGAATCGCCTGTCAATTGCACTTGGTTCGCACTCTGACCGAGGTTAACCACACCGCCATCGGTAACTACGTAAAAATTACACAAGTAAGCGCAATTCTCCCCGAAGTTGTAGCAAAATAGGGAAATTTTTACGTCATACGACGTATATGCTTTTGGCTGACGAAGACAAGAGAGGCACCCATCGCACGTGCAAGGGGCCCCAAGTTCTTCGTCGTTGAGTCGAAAGTTGCAGATGCACACTGACCCGTACCTGCTTGGCAAAATTCCCGATGTGATTGCGATGCCGGTCCTGGTCGGCCTGCTCATTCGCCTGCGCGACCGCCATCCCAAACTCGACAGCCGCAGCTGGCTGGCGGGACTTGTGTTCATCTTTTTATCGCAGACCACCTGGGTGCTGCGAGGGTCGTCTGACGCGCAGACCGCCTTGCGCATGGTGTTGGAGCTGCTTGCAGGTCTCAGCTTTGCCTGCTATCGCGGCGAGACCGCACTCTACCGCAGCTTCGACCTGCCCTACCTCTTTTGTAATAGCCTCGTGCTGATCGCGGTCGAAACGCTCTACGGCCTGAAAGTCCGCTCGCTGCACGCATATCTGGCTGCGGTCGCTGCGGGGCTGATGGTGCTTTTATCGACGACAATCTGGCGCCGGCAGGACGTCTTCCGCGCATGCTGGGGGGCGGTTGCGCTGCTCATGCTGCTGATGCCGATCAGCTTCGGGCTATTCGATGCGGCAGCGTACTTCCTGCTCGCAGCGGTGTATGCCTACGCGGCTCATAACTTCGACCAGCGTCTGACCCCGAAAAGCATCGGAAAAGTCGCTATCCTCACCGGCATCATGACGCTGGCTGTCTTCTACGCCGTCCATCCCTGGGTGATGAGCCATCCCCACTTCAACGTGCTCGCCGAACACATCGGTACCATGCAGAAGTTCATCATCGCGGTCGGAATGCTGCTGGTGCTGGTGGAGAATCAATCGTCCCGCAACCAGTATCTCGCCCTGCATGATCAGCTCACCGGCATCCCGAATCGCAGGATGCTCGACAGCACGCTCAAATCCGAGATCGAATGGGCTCAGAAGACGCGCAGCCGGCTCACCTTGCTGATGATCGACCTGAATGGCTTCAAGCAGGTCAACGATACCTACGGTCATCTGGCAGGCGATCACGTCCTGCACGAAGTGGCGAAGCGCCTGCGTCATCATCTGCGTGCCAGCGAACTGGTAGCCCGCATGGGCGGCGACGAATTCGTCATTCTCACCCGTGCCGCCGTCAACGAGGACCAGGTCAAGCTGCTCGAGGCAACCGTACGCAAATGGCTTCGCGAGCCCATCGACTGGGACGACAAGCGGTTGTGGATCGATGGCAGCCTGGGCGCAGCACGCTTTCCTGATGACGTAGCCCGCTGGTCTGACGACGTTGGCCGCGACACGTCGGAGCGGCTGGCCGGAGCGCTTCTTCGCATCGCGGACCTGCGCATGTATGCGCAGAAGCCATCATCGAAGGCCGGCCTCGCGGAGCTCGAGACGCTCTTTCCTCCACGCACCATGCTGCAATAACACATCCCCCGCATCGCACAGTTAGTCTAGAAGGATGAGCGAGCCGGCGATACGGGTAGACGCACTACGCAAGGCCTACCCGCGCCTGAGCGGCGGCGAGGGTGGAGAGCTCGAACTCTTCAGAGGGGTCAGCTTCTCCGTAATGCCAGGCGAGCTGGTAGCAATCGTCGGCCAGAGCGGCGCCGGAAAAAGCTCGCTGCTCCACCTCCTCGCGGCTCTGGACCGTCCGACCGCTGGCGAAGTCTGGGTTCTAGGCCAGCGTCTTGGAGGTCTGCGCGAACGGGGTGCGGCCGAGTTTCGCAATCGCGCCATCGGCTACGTGTGGCAGTTCCATTACCTGATGCCGGAGTTTACGGCCGAGGAGAATGTGGCGATGCCTCTGCTTGCGCGCGGCACCGCCCGGGGCGCAGCACTTGCCTCGGCCCGCATGTGGCTGTCCGAGGTTGGCCTCGCTGATCGAGCGGAACACCGCTCCGGCGAGCTGAGCGGCGGGGAGCAGCAACGGGTAAGTCTGGCGCGCGCACTCGTCACTGAGCCCGGGGTCCTTCTCGCCGACGAACCCACGGGAGACCTGGACAACACCACAGCGGAAACCGTCTTCAGCCTGATCCAGGCACTGCACACGCGGCACGCCCTGACCAGCGTCCTGGTCACGCACAGCCTGGAATTTGCCGCCAGGTGTGATCGTGTTTTGACCCTGCGCAACGGAGTCCTCGCCTGATCGAAGGACCGACCGAAGGTGGGATGGCAGGTCTCGACCCAAACCTGCAGAATTGCACCACTTTTGCACACCCAGCGTCTAAAGGGAAGTGCTGTTAGTGTAGGCATAATCTTTGCCGGAGTTTCGTCTGCATGGGGTGGACGATTACACTGGAAGGACCGAAGGTTGGTCCGTGGTTTGAAGGGGGAACATGTTCGAACGCTATACGGAGAAGGCGAGACGCGTGATCTTTTTTGCACGCTATGAGGCCAGTCAGTTTGGGTCGCCTTATATCGAGACCGAGCATCTGCTGCTCGGTCTGCTGCGTGAGGACAAGGCACTCACCAACAGGTTCCTGCGATCGCACGCGTCGGTGGAATCCATCCGCAAACAGATTGAAGGACATACCACCATTCGCGAGAAGGTGTCGACCTCGGTCGACCTGCCCCTCTCGAACGAGTGCAAACGCGTGCTGGCCTACGCCGCAGAAGAGGCGGAGCGCCTGTCGCATAAGCATATTGGCACCGAACACCTCCTGCTGGGCCTGCTGCGCGAGGAGAAATGCTTCGCCGCGGAGATCCTGCAGGAGCGCGGTCTGCGCCTGCCGGCGATCCGCGAAGAGCTCCAGCGCACCACGCAGGAGAAGCCCGCCGCCGCCCAGAAGCAGGGCCGCAATGAGCAGTCGATGCTGGCCGAATTCAGCCGCGACCTCACGCAGTCCGCCATGGATCAGCAGCTTGATCCGCTCGTCGGACGCGACACCGAGGTCGATCGCGTCATCCAGATCCTCTGCCGCCGCACCAAGAACAACCCCGTCCTCATCGGCGAGCCCGGCGTCGGCAAGACCGCGATTGTCGAAGGCCTCGCCCAGAAGATAGCCGACGGCGAAGTCCCCAGTTTCCTTGCCGACAAGCGCGTCCTGGCACTGGATCTAAGCCTGATTGTGGCTGGCACAAAATATCGCGGTCAGTTTGAAGAGCGCCTCAAAACCATCATGAAGGAGTTGATGGAGAATCAAAACTCCATCGTCTTCATCGACGAACTGCACACGCTGGTCGGAGCTGGATCGGCAGAAGGTTCGCTCGACGCCGCCAATATCCTGAAGCCGGCACTCAGCCGCGGTGAAATTCAGTGCATCGGCGCCACCACCCCGGCCGAGTACCGCAAGTCCATCGAGAAAGACCGCTCCCTCGAGCGCCGCTTTCAGGCCGTCAAAGTCCCGCCGCCAAACGAAGAAGACGCGGTCAAGATCATCATGGGGATCAAGGAGAAGTACGAAAAGTTCCACGCCGTCAGCTACACCGACGACGCGATCCAGTTCTCGGTCTCACACTCCAGCCGCTATATTCCGGATCGCTTTCTCCCGGATAAGGCGATCGACCTCATCGACGAAGCCGGTGCACGCGTCAAGCTTCGCCAGACTTCCCTTCCCGAGGAGCTGACCGAAGTCCAGAAGCGCATCAAGTTCATCGTCCACCGCATGGAAAACGCAATCGCGAACCACGAGTTCGAGAAGGCGCGCTTCTACTCGGACGAGGAGCGCAAAGAGCGTGAAAATCTTCGCTCGCTCCGCGACAAATATCACCTTGACGATTCGTCGGCCGGCATCGTGACCCGCGAGGATATCGAGGATGTCGTCAGCCGCTGGACCGGCGTGCCGATGACCTCGCTCAAGGAAGAAGAGATGGAGCGCCTGCTCCGCGTAGAGGACGAGCTGCACAAGCGCGTCATCTCGCAGGATAAGGCGATTTCGGCTCTCTCCCGCGCCATCCGCCGCTCGCGCGCCGGCCTCAAAAACCCTGCCCGTCCCATCGGCAGCTTCCTGTTCCTCGGACCAACCGGCGTCGGCAAAACCGAGATGGCCCGGACCCTCGCCCAGTTCCTCTTCGGCTCGGAAAAGTCGCTCATCCGCTTCGACATGTCGGAATTCATGGAAAAGCACTCAGTCTCGAAGCTCATCGGTTCGCCTCCGGGCTACGTCGGCTACGAGGAGGGCGGGCAGCTCACCGAGCGCGTCAAGCGCAATCCCTATTCGGTCGTCCTGCTCGACGAAATCGAGAAGGCCCATCCGGACGTCTACAACCTGCTGCTGCAGGTCTTTGAAGACGGCCAGCTGACCGACGGACTCGGCAACACGGTTGACTTCAAGAACACCATCATCGTCATGACCTCGAACATCGGCGCCAAGCACCTGCAGAAGCAGCAGGGTCTCGGCTTCCAGTCGTCGGACGAGAACATGGCGCTCGACAAGATGGAAGAGCTCGTCAAGGGCGAGGTCAAGCGGACATTCAATCCCGAGTTCCTTAACCGGCTGGACGAGATCATCATCTTCACCTCGCTCATCGAAAGCGACCTGATGCAGATCCTCGAACTGCTCGTTCAGCAGCTCAATACCAACCTCGTCCACAAGGCCATCACGATCTCGGTCAACGACGATGCCAAGCGGTACATCCTGCAGAAAACGGCGAGCGACCGGACCTACGGCGCACGTCCCCTGCGCAGGGCGCTGCAACGCTTCGTCGAAGACCCGCTCTCGGAGGCCCTGATCGCAGGCGGCATCAAGGAGCGCCCCGCATTCCTCGAAGTCTACCTCGACAACAACCAGCTCTTCTACCGGCCGATCCTGTCCGACAGCGAAGAGAAGGCAGCCGGGCTTGCGCTCACAACCGTCTAGCTTTCAACCGCATTACACCAAGGGCAGAGAGCTTCGGCTCCCTGCCCTTTGCTTTGCGGGTAACAGAGTCAGCACTTCACTCACCCGCACAAAGATCTGGGTGAACATCATGCTGTCAAGCCTGCCGGTATTCGTGTTGCGCAGCGACGGATGGTAACTCCCGACCAGCGTTAGCCCGTTCGGCAGCAGGTACTCCACGCCGTGCCCGAACGCATACGCCGACCGTCGCGCAATGACGCCAGTCCCGAGTAGGTGCGCCAGGTATCCATCCCAGGCGACCTTGCCCAGGCACACCACGACCCGCACCCGCGGCAGCGCTGCCAACTCCGCCGCAAGGTGCGGCGAGCAGTTCCGAATCTCCTGCGGCGTCGGCTTGTCCCCGGGCGGCGCGCAACGCACCACCGAGGCGATCCACGCATTGCGCAGCTTCAAGCCGTCCTCCCGGTGCGTCCCCGTCGGTTGCGAGGCAAACCCCGTCTCAAACAGCACCGGATACATGAAGTAGCCCGAGCCATCTCCGGTAAAAACCCGCCCTGTGCGGTTTGCCCCGTGGGCTCCCGGCGCCAGGCCCAGGATGAGCACCTGCGCCCGCGGGTCGCCGAAACCCGGGACCGGCCGCGCCCAATACGTCTCGTCGAGATACGCCCGCCGCCGAACCCGCCCGATCTCCTGACAGTAGCTGCGGAGGCGCGGGCAGCGTTCGCACGCAACGATCGCGTCCCGCGCATCGCTCAAAAGAATCGGTAAAAGGACAGGCACACCTCTGATGATAGATTTGCCGGCCGCCCAGCTCCGAACTCGTGACCAAGTCAAGCTGGCCGAACCCGCGAGCGCAGCCCCGCCAAACCCGCCCGAGGTTTGACCCTTCACGACGCTGGACCGTACGATGGATGAGTGGCGAAGGCCGCCGAGCATTCCCTGGAACGCCGGACGATGCACCGCCCTGGAAGGCTTAGAGATTGACTGAGATGACTGAGTTGGAGAACGCGGCTGAGACCACGCCGCAGGGCACGACCGAAGAACAGAACGTTGCCCTCACGCACGATCACGCTGACCATGATCACAACCACGAGCACACTGGCCAGGACCACGCCGGTCATACCCACGAGGCCCAGCCCACGCTCAACCCGGAGCTGATGCGCGAGATCAGCGTGGAAGTCGACGCCGACACGGTCTCGAAGGCGTTCCGCAAGGTCGTCAAGAAGTACCAGAAGCTCGCGCGCATCCCCGGCTTCCGCGTCGGCAAGGTGCCCGAAACCGTCATCAAGAGCCGCTTCGGCAAGGACGTCCGCCAGGAAGTCCTCGACGAGCTCGTCTCCGAGCGCTTCCGCCAGGAGATCGTCGCCCAGAACATCAATCCCGTCTCGCAGCCCCAGCTGACCAACCTCTTCCTGGTTGACGGCCAGCCGCTCCAGTTCAAGGCCGCGTTCGAAGTTCTCCCGGCCTTCGATATTGCCGGTTACGACAATGTCGAAGTCAAGCTTCCGGACACCGCGCTCACCGACGACGAATATGAGATCGAACTCGCTCGCGTCATGGATTCCCACGGAATCGTCGAGCCGGTCGAAGAGGATCGTGAGCTCGTCGACGGCGATTGGGCCGAGATTCAGTTCAAGGGGCAGATCCAGGACCTCGCCCAGATCGTCGGCGAAGATGGCGCTGAGAATGCCGAAGAGGTCGAGCCCATCACCGGCGAAGACGTCCTGATCGAAGTGGGCGGCAAGAACACCCTCTCTGCCTTCACCGATGCACTGCGCGGCACCAGGGTCGGGCAGGAGATGACCTTCGAGGTCACCTACCCTGAAGACTTCGGCGAACCGAAGCTCGCCGGCCAGACCGTCAAATACGACGTCACCGTCAAGTCGCTCAAGAAAAAGACCTTCCCCGAGAAGGATGACGAGCTCGCCAGGCAGATCGGGGACTACGACAGCTGGTCGGACTTCGAGACCAAGCTGCGTGAGCACGCCAACGGCCGCAAGAAGGAAAATCTCGAGAGCAAGGCAAAGGAAGAGATGCTCGGCCAGTGGATCGAGCGCTACCACTTCCCTGTTCCCGAAACCTTCGTCCAGCAGCAGATCGACGCCCGGCTCGACCGCGGTCTCCGTGCCCTCGCCCAGCAGGGCATGACCTCCGACGATATGCGCAAGCTGGACTTCGGCCGCCTGCGCGCCGCCCAGCGTGACCAGGCCGTCGCCGAGGTCAAGGCCTCGCTCATTCTCGACCGCATCGCCGATGCCGAGCACATCGAAGTCAGCTCCGACGAGATGGATCGCGAGATGCTCATGGCGTCGCTGCAGGCACGGCAGCCGCTCGAGACCATGCGCGAGCAGATGCAGAAAGATGGTTCGATCGACCGCATGCGCGAGCAGATGCGCCGCGAGAAGACCGGCACCGTCGTGTACGAAAAGCTGGCGAAGTAGTTCAGTACGGGTTCGCTCCATCCCGTGGCAGCGCGCCCTGGATGGGGCACCCCAACTTCAACCGGCTGGTGAAGCGAGCAAGAGGGAGAGCAACAAAATGGGTTTGATTCCTTACGTAGTTGAGCAGACAAGCCGCGGCGAACGCACGTACGACATCTACAGCCGTCTGCTGCGCGACAACATCATCTTCCTCGGCACCCCGATCGACGACAACGTCGCAAACGTCATCATCGCGCAGATGCTCTTCCTCTCCGGCGAAGACCCGGAGAAGGACATCCAGATGTACATCAACTCCCCCGGCGGCTCCATCACCGCAGGCCTCGCCATCTACGACACCATGCAGTACATCAAAAATGACGTCGTCACCTTCTGCATCGGTCAGGCCGCTTCGATGGGCGCCTTCCTGCTGATGGCCGGCAAAAAGGGCAAGCGCTTTGCCCTGCCCAACTCCCGCATCCTCATCCACCAGCCCAGCATGGGCGGCCTCAGCGGACAGGCCACCGACATCGATATTCACGCCCGCGAGATCCTCCGCATCCGCGAGATCACCAACACCCTCATGGCCAAGAGCACCGGTCAACCGCTCGCGCAGATCGAGCGCGACGTGGAGCGCGACTTCATCATGACCGCTCCCCAGGCCAAGGAATACGGGATCATCGACGACATCATCGACCGTCCCCGCGCCTGATTCCCGAATCCGAACCAACGCAGGCGGTGTACCCACACGTCCCCCAAACGTGTGGGTACACCGCCTGAGTCGTGTTAGACCGGCCGGTGCGTCGGAAAACAAATAAGTGTAAACTTGGGGACGTGACGCAGTGGAATGGCGTTGGTCAGGGGTTGGTGCATCCATGAAGACTTCTCGAGGCTCGGACGAATCGTTACGCTGTTCCTTCTGCCATAAGTCCCAGGACGCGGTGGCCAAGCTCATCAGCTCGCCATCAGACTATCCTCGTGCCTATATCTGCGATGAATGCGTAGCCGTCTGCAACTCCATCCTCGAAGATGATCGTGGTGAAGTTGCCCCGGGTGCAGCACCCGCACACCTTCCCAAGCCTCAGGAAGTCCGGGCCTTTCTCGATGAGTACGTCATCGGCCAGGACCAGACCAAGAAGAAGCTCGCCGTCGCCGTCTACAACCATTACAAGCGCATCCAGATGAACAAGACGCGCGGCAACGATGTCGAGCTCTCGAAGTCCAACATCCTGCTTGTCGGCCCCACCGGCTCCGGTAAAACTCTGCTCGCGCAGACCCTCGCCAAGGTCCTCGACGTCCCCTTCGCCATCGTCGATGCCACCACCCTCACCGAGGCCGGCTATGTCGGGGAAGACGTTGAAAACATCATCCTGAAGCTCCTCCAGGCCGCCGACGGCGATGTCGTCCGCGCCCAGCAGGGCATCATCTACATCGACGAGATCGACAAGATCGGCCGCAAGGACGAAAACCCCTCCATCACCCGCGATGTCTCCGGGGAAGGCGTCCAGCAGGCGCTGCTCAAGCTGCTCGAAGGCACCGTCGCCAACGTTCCACCGCAGGGCGGCCGCAAGCACCCGCACCAGGAATTCACCGCCGTCGACACCACCAACATCCTCTTCATCTGCGGCGGCGCCTTCGTCGGTCTCGAAAAGGTCATCGGCCGTCGCGTCGGCAAAAAGGCCCTCGGCTTCAAGACCGTCGGCGAAGCCGAGACGCTCGAGTCAGATGTTACCCCGATCCGCGCCCAGCGCGACGCCGAACTGCTCCGCCAGGCCGAGCCACAGGACCTCCTCAAGTACGGCCTGATCCCGGAATTCGTCGGACGCCTCCCGGTTCTCGGCGTGCTCGAAGAACTCGACGAGACCGCCCTCATCGAGATCCTCACCAAGCCCAAGAACGCTATCCTTAAGCAGTACATCAAGTTGTTCGAGTACGAAGGCGTCAAGGTTACCTTCCAGGACGACGCGGCCCGCGAGATCGCACGCGAAGCCCTTCAGCGCAAGGTCGGAGCCCGCGGCCTCCGTATGATCCTCGAAGAACTCATGCTCGACCTCATGTACTACGTCCCCGGGAACAAGAAGGTTAAGGACCTGTCGATCACCGCAGAGATGGTCAAGAAGCATTCGCTTACTCTGCCGATGCTGCTTGAGAAGGCCGGCTGACCCACTCCCCTGCTGAACCCTGCGAGCGGCCCGGGCCCACTGCGAATGCGCAGGTGAGTCCGGGCCGCATCCGTTTACGGGCCAAATGACAATCCCGTTATCAATCGCGAGTTTTGACACCATCAGTGAACCGTTTCACATGCCACTTTTTCGCGTTCACTTTGCAGTTACAATCGATCAATCGCGGTGAGGCCCTGCACCGTTCAACACCCCGCGACCGTCTAATCTCAGGAGACCCATGAAACCATTCAACGAAGAAGTTCTGAGCAAAGACGTTCGCAAGCTCCCCATGATGCCCATCCGCGACATGGTCATCTTTCCCCACATGATGACCCCCTTCGTCGTCGGTCGCGAGTCGAGTGTGCGCGCCCTTGAAGAGGCACTCACCGGCGACCGCAAGATCTTCCTCGCTACCCAGCACGACGCCAGCGTCGACGAACCCAGCGCCGATGACATCTTCGAAACCGGCACCATCGGCAACATCGTTCAAAGCGTCAAGATGCCCGACGGCAATATCAAGGTGCTCGTCGAAGGCGTTGAACGCGCCCGCGCCATCGAGGTCAACGACGAAGACGGCTTCTTCGTCGCCACCGTGCGCACCGGCAAGACCTCGCTCGATCTCACCCCAGCGGTCGAGACCATGATGCAGCGTGTCCACACGCTGTTTGAGCAGTACGTCAAGCTGCAGCAAAGCCTCAACTACGAGACCATGACCGCCGGCGTCCGCGGCGACGAGCCCGCCAAGCTCGCCGACTCGATCGCCGCCAACCTGCAGCTCACCATCGAAGAGAAGCAGGCCCTGCTCGAAGTCTTCGATCCCGAGCTTCGTCTCTCGAAGATCGCCGACGTTCTCGATGTCGCCATCGAAAAGCTCAACATCGATCGCACCGTGCAGTCGCGGGTCAAGCGGCAGATGGAGAAGGCGCAGAAAGAGTACTACCTCAACGAGAAGATCAAGGCCATCCAGAAGGAACTTGGCCGCGGCGAAAAGAGCGAGTTCGACGAGCTCAAGAAGAAGATCGAAACCGCCGGCATGCCCAAGGACGTCCTCGAAAAGAGCATGCTCGAGCTCAAGAAGCTCGAAGCCATGCCGCCCATGTCCGCCGAATCCACCGTCTCCCGCAACTACCTCGACTGGCTGCTCGCCGTCCCGTGGAAGAAGCGCTCGAAGGAGATCCGCTCAATCGAGCACGCTGAAAAGATCCTCAACGAAGACCACTATGGCCTCGAGAAGATCAAGGAGCGCATCCTCGAGTTTCTCGCCGTTCGCCAGCTCGTCAAGAACCCCAAAGGCTCCATCCTCTGCTTCGTCGGACCTCCGGGCGTCGGCAAGACCTCGCTCGGCCAATCCATCGCCAAGGCCACCGGTCGCCGCTTCGTCCGCATGTCGCTCGGCGGCGTGCGCGATGAAGCCGAGATCCGCGGGCATCGCCGCACCTACATCGGCGCTCTCCCCGGACAGGTCATCCAATCCATGAAGAAGGCCGGCACCAAGAATCCCGTCTTCATGCTCGACGAGATCGACAAGATGGCCTCCGACTTCCGCGGTGACCCCGCCAGTGCCCTGCTCGAGGTCCTCGATCCCGAACAGAACACCTCGTTCCAGGATCACTATCTCGACGTCGAATACGACCTCTCGCAGGTGCTCTTCGTCGCCACCGCCAACGTGCTCGATACCATCCCGGGCCCGCTGCAGGACCGCATGGAGATCATCCGGCTGCACGGCTACACCGAGATCGAAAAGCTCGAAATCGCCAAGCAGTACCTCGTCAAGAAGCAGCGCGAAGCCAACGGCCTCACGCCCGAGCAGATCGTCATCGAGGACTCCGCTCTCAAGTCGCTCATTCGCGGTTACACGCGCGAAGCCGGCGTCCGCAATCTTGAACGCGAAATCGGCAACGTCGGTCGCAAGGTTGCACGCAAGGTCGTCCAGGGTGGAGCGGAAGGCGGAGCGCACCGCGAGGTCGTCACCGCGGACACTCTCGAAGGGCTGCTCGGCGTCGCAAAGTTCCAGGACTCCGAAGTGCATCAGCACTCCGAGGTCGGCCTCGTCACCGGGCTCGCCTGGACCTCGGTCGGCGGTGTCATCCTCCAGACCGAAGTGCAGGTGCTCGACGGCAAGGGCCGCATGACCGCCACCGGACAACTCGGCGACGTCATGAAGGAATCCGCAGAAGCCGCCCTGAGCTACACCCGCTCTCGCGCCGCCTCGCTCGGCCTCCAGAAGGACTTCTACCGCAACATCGACATCCACGTGCACGTTCCGGAGGGTGCGACCCCGAAGGACGGGCCCTCCGCCGGCATCACCATCGCCACCGGACTCGCCAGCGCACTCACCAAGATCAAGGTGCGTCGCGATATCGCCATGACCGGCGAGATTACGCTGCGCGGCAAGGTACTTCCCATCGGCGGCCTCAAGGAAAAGCTCCTCGCAGCCCATCGCGCCGGGGTCTTCGAAGCCATCCTGCCGGCAGCCAACCGCAAGGATCTCGCCGACCTCCCGGACCTGATCAAGAACACGATGAAGCTCCACTTCGTCGAGCAGATGGACGAAGTTCTCCAGATCGCGCTCGAAGAGAAGCTCGTCGGCCTGCAGGAAGAAACTCCGGAAGCCCTGGCAAACGTCATCCCGCCCGTCGCTTCCGGCTCGCAGCCGGTCGCTCATCAATAACCCAACCGTCAGTAAAGCAAATGGCCGGACTCCTGAGGAGTCCGGCCATTTGCTTTGTACCTCGACGCTCTAGACTGCGCGTCGGCCCGCAACGAAGTGCATGATGATCGAAATGACTGCGAAAATCAGGAGAAGGTGGATCAGCAGTCCGGCCGACTTGAACATGACGAAACCGCCGAGCCACGCGACGATCAGAACAACTGCGAGGATAAGAAACATAGTGGACCTGCTTTCAAATGGTTTGTTCGCGCTATGTGCCTTGACCCGGCGAAATTCTTAGCGACGCTACATGCCATGAGAGCGGCAAAGTCCGCTTTGCGTTGTATCCGCTCGCTTTATAGCGCAGTACCACCCGCGATCGACGGGATCAGCATCACCTCGTCGCCATCCTGGAAGGCGTACGTCTCCCCGCCCAGGAAGCGGATGTCCTCGTCGTTGACGTAGATATTGATAAAGCGCCGCAGCTTGCCCGTCTCGTCTTTGATCTGGGTCGAGAGCGCCGGAAAATTCGTATCGATATCGGCAATCAGTGCGGGCAGGTTCGAAGCCTCGGAGGTGAGCAGCTTCTGCCCGTCGGTGTGGCGGATGAAGGCAGTCGGAAGAATGATCTTGATGGAAATCGGAGTGCTCCTTGGTTGCAGGTTGCGGGTTCAGTCGGCGGCGACCAGCGCGTGCTCATGACTGCCTTCGAGTTCAGCCAGGTAATCGGCAAAGTCAGCCAGCCGCGGCTTCACGGCGCGGTCGAGAACGTAGCGATTTGCGATCGCGTCGGTCGTCTTCAGACCGTTGCCCGTGATGCAGAGGACCGTCGTCTCATCGCGCCGGATACGCCCCTGCGCGTACAGGCGCGCCGCCACGGCTGTCGTGACGCCGCCGGCCGTCTCGGTAAAGATGCCCTCCGTCTCGGCGAGCTCCTGGATGCCTGAGACGAGCTCGATGTCCGACACATCCTCAGCCCAGCCGCCGGTGGCCCGAATCATCTTTGAGGCTGCCGGCCCATCCGCCGGGTTGCCGATCGCGAGCGACCGGGCAATCGTCGCCGGACGCTGCGGCTCAATGTAATCCCACCCCTCGCGCACCGACTGCGAGATCGGGGAACAGCCCGTCGCCTGCGCCCCGAAGAACTTCACCGGCTTGTCCTCGACCAGGCCCAGCGCCACAAGCTCGCCAAACGCCTTCTTGAGCTTGCGGATCAGCGAGCCCCCGGCCATCGGGCAGACGACGTTGTCCGGCAGCCGCCAGCCAAGCTGCTCCGCAATCTCGTAGCCCTGCGTCTTCGAGCCCTCCGCGTAGTACGGCCGCAGGTTCACGTTCACGAACCCGTAGCTGTACTCATCCGCGATCTGGGTGCAGAGGCGGTTGACATGGTCGTAGTTGCCGTCGATGCGGACCAGGCGCGCACCGTAAACCAGCGTGTTCAGAATCTTGGCTGGTTCGAGATCAGCCGGAACCAGGATGGTCGCCGCGAGGCCGAGCCGCGCTGCCTGCGCTGCCACCGAGTTGGCAAGGTTGCCGGTCGAGCTGCAGCCCACGGTCGTGAAGCCGAACTTCTGCGCGTTCGCGAGCGCCACCGAAACCACGCGATCCTTGAACGAAAGCGTGGGGAAACATACGGAATCGTTTTTGATGAACAAGTGATCGGCGCCGATACGGCGGCCAAGCTGCCTCGACTTCAGCAGCGGGGTAAAGCCGACCGGTAGGTCCGGCTCAAAGCCTTCAGGGATGGGCAGCAGTGCGGCATAGCGCCAGATGTTGTGCGGACCGGCGGCGATCGCGTCGCGCGTGAACTTGCCGGTGGCCTGGATGGCGGCGAGGTCGTAGGTGATTTCAAGCGGTGCGAGGCACTCCGGGCAGCCGGAGAGGGGGCGGTTCCCAAAACGGCGTCCGCATTCGTTGCACTTCAGCTCGTAGGTCTGACAGGAATACTCCATTGCTCAGCTCCCGGTGACGAGGGGGCTGGCTTGTCTTGGACGCCACTCAATTGGAAGGGGGGGAATGGAAATGCGGGGTCTGCGGGTCCTGCCGGATTGCGGGTACGGGCAGAAAGCGCATGCTCCGAATCTCATGTTCCCTGTACTGAAAACCCAGCCAGGAGAGAGTTGACACCGGTACGCGTTTGTTCTGTCCGGTTGTCGTGGCGTCAAAGGGCTCGTCCCTCAACCACTCTGCATGAAATTCAAATCAGCCGAAGCTGACTGGAATAGATCGTTTGTAGCAGATGGCGATGCGGAGTGCAACTTTGGAGTGATCGAAGGAGGGTGCCCCTCCCCCGTCAATATTACGCAAGATCTTCATAACGATAGAGTTAGGTCCGGACCTCCATGCACGGAGGCGCGCGAATTGGCCCTCAACGTGCGTTTTGGGTTTGGCACTTTTCTTGAGACGCATGCGCCTGAAACGAGAGCGTTTCTCCCCTGCTGACCTGCCTGGAACTGTACGCATGACAGGTGAAAACGAGTCAGTCTAGTGCGTGGCGAGCGTGGTCCGAACGCCGTCGACGAAGGCAGCCGGATCGAACTCGGTGCGGAGGATCTCGTCCGGGCAGTCAGTCATGAAGGCGACGCGCCAGTTGCAGACGAACGCGACAGTTTGTCCGTGATGAATCGTCTTCACCTCGGAGCAGAGCCGCTCGGCCTCATCGACCGCCTCGGCGCCTTCGACATCAACGAGAACCAGATCGGGATTCCTCTGGCGAAACAGCTTCAGCCCCTCCGAGTAATCGCAGGTCGACTCCACCTGGTAGCCGGAGAGGCGCAGGATCTGGTCGCGAATCGGACGAAGAACTTCCCGCTTGCAGAAGTGCAGGATGGTTTTTTGCGTTACGTTTTCACTCGGCATGAAGGGTCCCTTGGAGAGTAAGAGCCAGACTGATGCACACCACGGGGCCGTTCAACCATATGGGGGAAAGCTGTCTGGGATACACGTCAGATTGTAGCGTAAAGATGCCACAAACCGTGCGAACTGACGCTGCTGCGAACAGGATCAGGCAGCGTCGCAGCCCGGTTTCAGGCGGGGTCGTAATTGAGGTTCGGACTGAGCCACCGTTCAACTTCGGAGAGGCTCATGCCCTTGCGCCGATGGTAGTCCTCCACCTGGTCGCGTTCGATCTTGCCGAGTGCGAAATACCGCGACTGCGGGTGCGCGAAGTAAAGCCCGCTGACGCTCGACCCGGGCCACATGGCGAACGACTCCGTGATCCTGATTCCGGTCTTGGCTTCGACCTCGAGCAGCTTCCAGATGGTTCCCTTCTCGGTGTGGTCCGGGCAGGCGGGGTAGCCGGGCGCGGGGCGAATGCCCCGGTACTTTTCGTCGATAAGTTGAGCTGGCGTCAGCTCTTCGGCGCAGCCGTAGCCCCACTCGTCGCGGACGCGCTTGTGCAGGCACTCGGCGAAGGCCTCGGCGAGCCGGTCAGCCAGCGCCTCCGCCATGATCGCGTTGTAGTCGTCGTGCTGCGCGCGGAAGCCGTCGCAAAGCTCCTTCAGCCCGATGCCGGTGGTGACGGCAAACGCGCCGAGGTGATCGGGCAGCCCGGTCTCGCGCGGAGCGATGAAGTCGACCAGCGACCGGCAGGGCTCCGCGCCTTCGCGGTTGGCCTGCTGCCGCAGGAAGTGGAAACGCTCGCGCGGCACCGTGCGCGTCTCGTCCGTGTAAAGCTGCACGTCTTCCCCCTCGGCATACGCCGGGAAGAGGCCGTAAACGCCACGCGCAACGATGAGATTCTGCGCAATGATCGTGTCGAGCAGCGCGTTGCCGTCTTCGAAGATCTGCCGGGCCTGCTCACCCTGTTCGGCGTGGTCGAGGATGCGCGGGTAGATGCCTTTGAGGCCCCAGGTGTGGAAGAAGGGCGACCAGTCGATGTACTCGCGCAGGGTGGCGAGCGGGAAGTGGTCGAGCACGCGCACCCCGTTGAAGCTCGGCGAGGGGATATCTTCAGGGCGCCACTCGATGGGTGTACGCCGGCTGCGAGCGGCTTCGATCGGCACGCCCTTCGCTCGCGGCTGCAGGTGCGACTTGCGGATTGCCTCGTAGCTTTCGCGATGCCGCACGACGAACTCTTCCCTGCCGTCGTCGGAGAGTAGGCTGGTCGTGACCGGGACGGCGCGGCTGGCATCGAGAACGTGCACGATGGGCTGCGAGTAGTGCGGCGCGATCTTGATGGCGGTATGAGCGCGGCTGGTCGTCGCGCCGCCAATGAGCAGCGGAATCGTGAAGCCCTGGCGTTCCATCTCTTTGGCAACGTGCACCATCTCATCAAGCGACGGCGTGATCAGCCCGCTCAGCCCGATCAGGTCGGCCTTCTCGAGCTTCGCACGTTCGAGAATCTTTTCGCTCGAAACCATGACGCCAAGGTCGATCACCTCGTAGTTGTTGCAGGCGAGCACGACGCCGACGATGTTCTTGCCGATATCGTGGACGTCGCCCTTGACGGTCGCGAGAACGATCTTTCCCTGGGCCTTGACGACCTGGCCGGCGGCCTCCATGGCGGCCTTTTCCGCCTCCATGAACGGGAACAGGTAGGCGACGGCCTTCTTCATCACGCGGGCGGACTTGACTACCTGCGGGAGGAACATCTTGCCCGAGCCGAAGAGGTCGCCGACGACGCTCATACCGGCCATCAACGGGCCTTCGATCACGAGCAGAGGGCGGCCGAGTTTGGCGCGGGCTTCCTCGGTGTCGGCATCGATGTAGGTGTCGATGCCGCGGACGAGCGCATGCGAGAGCCGGGCTTCGACCGTCCCCGAGCGCCACTCCTCCGCCTGCTTTTCCGAGACGACGACGCCGACGTTCTTGAGCTTTTCACCATGCTCGACCAGGCGCTCGGTCGAGTCGGGTCTCCGGTTTAGCAGAACATCTTCAACCAGTACTTTCAGTTCCGGCTCAATCTCTTCGTAGAGCTCAAGCATGCCGGCGTTGACGATGCCCATGTCCATGCCGGCGGCGATGGCGTGGTAGAGGAAGGCCGAATGCATGGCCTCGCGGACCTTGTTGTTGCCGCGAAAGCTGAACGAGATGTTCGACACGCCACCCGACACCTTCGCGTGCGGCAGGTTCTGTTTGATCCAGCGCGTCGCCTCGATGAAGTCGACGGCGTAGTTGTTGTGCTCCTCCATCCCGGTGGCGACGGTGAGGATGTTGGGGTCGAAGATGATGTCTTCAGGCGGGAAGCCGACGCGGTCGACGAGCAGGCGGTAGGCGCGCTCGCAGATACGGATCTTTTCGGCGAAGGTGGCGGCCTGGCCGTTCTCATCGAAGGCCATGACGACCGCGGCGGCGCCATACTTCCGGATACGGCGGGCGTTGCGCAGGAAGACCTCTTCGCCCTCTTTAAGCGAGATGGAGTTGACGATGCCCTTGCCCTGCAGCGTCTTGAGACCGGCCTCGATGACCTCCCACTTGGAGGAGTCGACCATGAAGGGGACCTTGGCGACCTCGGGTTCGGAACCGAGCAGCTGCAAAAAGCGTGTCATCGCGGAGACGCCGTCGATCATGCCTTCGTCCATGCAGATGTCGATGACGTTGGCGCCGTTTTCGACCTGCTGGCGCGCGATGCTGACCGCCTCTTCGTACTTGCCCTCCTTGATGAGGCGCGCGAACTTCGGCGAACCGGCGACGTTCGTGCGTTCGCCGATCATGATGTAGACGCCGGGCTGCTGCGTAAAGGGCTGCGAGCCGGAGAGGCGCAGGGGCTTTGTCTCGGACGGCATGTCTAAGCGGCGACCTCGTGGCGGACGAGTGCGCGCGGGGCCTTGCCTTCGACGGCGCGGGCGATCGCGGCGATATGCTCGGGCGTGTTGCCGCAGCAGCCGCCGGCGATGTTGATCAGCCCGTCCTGGGCGAAGCCGCCGAGGTAGCGCGCCATGTCGGGCGGCCCGAGATCGAAGCCGGTTTCGGACAGCGGGTTAGGCAAGCCGGCGTTGGGGTAGCAGGAGATGGCGACGTCCGCTTTTTCCGAAAGCTCGGCGAGGAAGGGATACATGAGGTCCGGGCCAAGCGAGCAGTTGAGCCCGACCGAGAGCGGGTGCACATGCTTGACCGCGTTCCAGAAGGCTTCGGTGGTCTGGGCGGAGATGAGCGTCTCGCCGCCGCGGCCGACGGCCGCCGAGATCATGATGGGGAGCTCTTTGCCCGATGCGGCGAGACCGTCTTCGTCGAAGACCTCGCGGATGGCGACGAGCGCGGCCTTGGCGTTGAGCGAGTCGAAGATCGTTTCGACCAGCAGCAGATCGGAGCCGCCCGCGATCAGCGCGCGCACCTGCTGCTTGTAGGCGGTGAGCACCTGGTCGAAGGTGACAACGCGGAAGCCCGCATCGTCGGCATCGGGCGAGTTTGAGAGCGAGACGGTGAGCGGGCCGATGGCGCCGGCGACGAAGCGCTGGCGGCCGGTCTCGTTGGCGATGCGGTCCGCGATGGCGCGGCACTGCTGGGCAGAGGTGAAGTTGATGTCGTCAGCGAGCGCGATCAGCGAGGAGTCTTCGATGATCTTCTGGTAAAACTCAGGGTCTTTGCGGCCGCCATGCTCGCGCGGGTCCTCAACGAAGAACTCGCTCTGCGTGATGGACGTGGCGCCGAAGGTGTTGGTCTCGATGATATCGGCGCCGGCATCGAGAAAGCGCTTGTGAATGTCGGTGATCATCGCGCCCTGGGTCAGCGAGAAGAGATCGCCGTTATTGAGCAGGTCCTTGTCTGCATGGGCGAAGCGCTCGCCGCGGATGTCCGCCTCCTTCATCCCGTAGGTGCGGATGGTCGTGCCCATCGCCCCGTCGATGACGGCGATGCGGTCTTCGAGAATGCGGGTGAGCGGGTGTTGATGTTTGTTCGACATAGCAGTTGGCAACAACCTTTAGGATACGCGACTGTGGCAACAGGTATGGATGCCGCATAGGGCGCCGACGATTCGCCGAAGGGCCTAGAGCAGCAGCTCGCCGGCCTCGCCCCGGGTCGCCTCGAGGAACGCGCGCAGCGCAACGATGCGCGGTCCAGCGAGAGCCCTCGTAGTGGGCAGCAGGATGCGCTCGGGGAGAGTGTCGAGTGCCTTCTGCAGGTTCATGACCGCATCCGTGAAGGTGTGAAAGCGGGTGTCGCGGCCAACCTTGCAGACCGTGCGCAGGACCGCGACCGCGCCAAGCTGTTCGAGCAGGTCGGCATCCCGCAGGATCGTCGCCTCGATCGTCCCCGGCGTGAACTGCGGCTGATGGGTGGCGATTGCGGCCTGCACGGCGGCGACCTTCTCTTCCGGAAAGCCGAGACGCTCGAGGATAACGGGTGTCTCGCGGACGGCGTAGGCGGTGTTATCCCACGCCGCAAGCAGCACGGGATCTTCCGGGCGATGGCCGCTGAAGACGCCGAGATCGTGCAGGTACACCGCGGCAAACACGACATCGTCGTCATACCGGCTTCCCTGCCCGATCTGCTGCGTCAGCGCGTAGAGCCGCGGCTGGTGTCCGAACTTCTCGACCGGCCGGGCCTGTTCACGCAGGTAGTCGACCAGGGCGTCGCGCCAGGCGTTCGACCCTGCAGGGTGCGGCGTCACAGGCGGTCCATCGCGTCTTCCCTCAACGTCACACGACGCACCCGGTCGCGGTTAGCGCAGCTGGTCCGAGAGATCATGATTGGATCCCGGCGTAAGCGGCATCGCCGGCTGAATCGCCACCAGCAGGTCTTCCTTGCGCATCACCAGCGTGGTCGCGTTCAGCGAAGCAAGCTCGAAGCCGTGGCCATGCGTGATGGCGTCGGTCGGGCAGGCCTCGACGCAGTACCCGCAGAAGATGCAGCGGTTGTAGTCGATGTTGTAGACCTTCGCATAGCGCTCGGCCGACGAGATCCGAACTTCCTCGGTGTTCTCCGCCGCCTCGATGTAGATGCAGTTCGAAGGACAGGCCGCAGCGCACAGGAAGCACGCGACGCACTTCTCCAGCCCGTTCTCATCACGCTGCAGCTGGTGCTTGCCGCGAAAGCGCGACTGGAATACCGCGCCGCGCATCGGGCCCTTGCCGTCCGGGTAATTCTCGACCTCGGTCGGCTGGAACATCTCCTTGAAGGTGATGGACATGCCCTTGGCAATCGCGGCGGCGTCTTTGATCATCGACATAGCGAAAGTATATCGCGGGACCTCCACCCCCGTATTGATCGCGCCGAACGGCAAGCGTAAGTTTGTTCTATGAACAGAGCAGGGCTGGTGCGCGGGGTTGTGAAGTATGCAGGGCTGAATTGGATTCTGTTATCCGCACTGGCGGGCGTGAGCCACGCACAAACGCCGACGCCCGATGCCGAACACCAGCACGACCACATGGGATCGAAGCCGGCCGTCCCCTCGGCCAACCTCATCGTGACCATCGACGGCAAGGTGACGACCTTCTCCGCCACCGAGCTCAAAGCGATGCCGCAGAAGACCCTCGCCGTCAAGAACGGCCACACCGGCGCAGACGAAAGCTACACCGGCGTCGGTGTCGGCGACCTGCTCGCCAAATGCGGCTTCGCGGCCGCGCCAGGCAAAAAGCTGTTCCACAGCTATGTGCGCGCCGAAGGCTCGGACGGCTACTGGGTGCTGTTTTCGGCCTCCGAGCTCGAGGGCCTGGTGAACAACGACGACGCCCTGATCGCCATCGCCCTCAACGGCAAGCCGCTCGAAGGCGAAGGTGCGTTCAAGATGATCGCCTCGGCGGAAAAGAAGCCCTCCCGCTGGGTGCGCAACCTCGCCGCCCTCACCGTCATCACGGTCGACTAGCCCGCAGCCGGCTTCCCTTTCTTCCCCTTGCTGAAGTGCTTCCAGTCCGCCGTCACCTGGCCGGCATAAGCATGCGCGAACCCCAGCATCGCCTTGTCGAAGCGCCCGCCATTGCCCACATACCCGGCAATCTGCCGCACGTCGCCCGACCGCGCATGGCCCCGCGCCAGGATCTCTCCGCACACCATCGCGTACTGGCACAGCTCCGCCGCCTTCATCCCGGTCAGGCTCAGCGACGCCTTGTGATCGTTCAGCTGGCGCACCAGGTAGTCGTACCCGCCGAGGCTCGTCCAGCCCAGCAGCGGGTCGGACTGCAGCTGCATCGCACGCTGCCCTTCCACCACCCGCCGGCCCTCGTGCCGCTTCGCATCATGCGGCAGGTAGGCCGACCAGCACGACGGCAACTCCTGCTTGATCTGCAGAAACAGCGGATCGTCCGGCCCGTTGCCTTCCATGTAGACCACGTAGTCGCGCATCCCCACCGACCCCGTGCCCACCACCTTGAACGCCACATCGATTGCCTTGAATCGCGCAAAGAAACGCCGGCGCTCCGGCTGCAGCGACTGCCCATACGCCTTCAGGCAAGCCAGTACCGGCTCGCGCTCTTCGGGCTCCAGCCGCCGCAGCAAAGGCGGATTGGATTTGAAGATGCGACCCTTCGGATACTGCGTCGTCAGCGATTCCAGCAGCACCTGCGGCGTTGCCCGCTCGGCCTTCGCCAGGATCTTCGAGATCGGCGCCACGCTGCCCAGCCGATGCACCTGCCAGCGCGCCACCGTCAGCACCGGCATCGGCAGCAGCGTGCGAATCAGCCCGTCATACGACGCCAGCAAGCTCGCCGCCGCCTCATCCCCTACCGCCGGCTTCAACCCCGCATCGTGCCCGGCCAGCAAAATGCTCGTCGCCATGCGCTTCAGCTCCCACTCGAACGGGCCGCGCATCGTCTCGTCAAAGTCGTTGATGTCGAAGATCAGCCGGCCGTCATCACCACTGAACGCGCCCAGATTCTGCACATGCGCGTCCCCGCACATCTGCACCATCATCCCCGTATTCGCCCCGAGCGACAGGTCGTACGCCATCACGCACGCCGCGCCACGAAAGAACCCGAACGCCGAGGCAGCCATCCGTTCAAAGCGCAGCGCGGTCAGTTCGGGGAGCCTGCCCTTCAGACTCGCCTTTAGCAGCTGCTCAACCGACTTCTTGCGCAGCCCTGGCTTCCAGCCGGCGAGGTCGTCAGGCGGGAGGGTCTTGCGTTGGTCACGCGCCTCGGCATACAGCCGATCGACAACAGCGGGAGTCTTCTTGGTTTTCACGTTGCAGCCATTCTAGCGGCAACCGCAATGCGTCCTGACGCCGAACAGGCGCCACACTCCGTGGGGTGGAAGCTTCGCGTGCCGGATGATCCAACGCCGCGTGATCGTGCAACGCGAAGCCTCCACCCCACGAAGTGGTCGCCGCCCGCGATCAGGGCGCCTTTGCCGTGCCTATTTGATATTCAACTTCGGCCACAGGGCGTCGATCTTTGCGCTGACTTCGGGGGCCATCTTCAGCATCGGCGGCCATTGCCTCGTGAAGCCTTCAGCGGCCCACTTGCGCGTCGCGTCGATGCCCATCTTCGAGCCGTAATTCGCCAGCCTGGACGCATGGTCGAGCGTGTCGACCGGGCCGAGGGTGAATTGAATATCGCGCTCCGGATCGATGTTGTTGGCGGTGCGCAGCGTCACCTCGTTCAGGTCCTGCACATCGCAGTCTTCGTCCACCACGATGATGCACTTGGTAAACATCGCCTGGCCCATCGCCCAGATGCCGCTCATCACCTTGCGCGCATGGCCCGCGTACGACTTGCGGATCGAGACGATCATCAGGTTGTGAAACACGCCCGCCGCCGGCAGGTTCACATCGACAATCTCGGGCAGCGTCAGCTGCATCAGCGGCAGGAAGATGCGCTCCACCGCCTTGCCCATCCACGCGTCTTCCATCGGCGGCTTGCCCACGACGGTTGCAGCGTAAATGGGCTTTTTCCGGTGCGTGATGCACGTCACGTGGAAGACCGGGTAGTCGTCCTGCATGGTGTAAAAGCCGGTGTGATCGCCGAACGGCCCTTCCGTCTTCAACTCGGCCAGATTCACGAAGCCTTCGAGAATGTACTCCGCATGCGCCGGCACCTCGAGCGAGTTGGTTTCAGCCTTCACCAGCTCTACTGGCTTCTGCCGCAGAAATCCGGCGATCAGGTACTCCTCAATCTCGGGCGGCGCGGGGACGATGGCGGAAAACGTCGTCGCCGGGTCCGTCCCGATGGCAACGCAGACCTCCATACGGTTGCCCAGGATCTTCGTGATCACCTGCTGATTGAGCCTCGCATTCACCGGAGCGGAGGTCGTCCCGCCACTGGTCGCGGCCATCAGGTCGACCGCCTCCGCCGTGTCACCGGTGGTCGAACGCAGCCGGTCGCGAAGCTGCTCCGCGGCGTTCTTCTGCCGCTGCCAGTGCATGCCCGTCGAGTTCCGGTCATAGACCTGCATCCGGTACATCCCGACATTGCGCTTGCCCGGCGTGCCGTCGGCCGCGTCCGGCGCCTTGGTGATGACGCACGGCAGCGTGATGAACGGGCCGCCATCCTGCGGCCATGTCGTCAGCACCGGCAGCTTCGTCAGGTCGACCTGGTCCCCCTTAAGGATCACCTGCTTGCAGGCAGCGTCCGAGCGGTCGATCACCTTCGGGAAAAAGCTGCCGATCTCCGCCAGTGTGGGCAGCAGCTTCAGCTTCGACAGGAAGCTGGTCGGCGAGGGCGGATGCAGCAGCGTCCGGATGCGGTTGGCAACCTCATCGAGCGAATCGACGTCGAGCGCGAGCTTCATCCGGCGTTCGGAGCCGAACTGGTTCATCAGCACACGCGCGCCGGGATAGCCGGTGACGTTTTCAAACAGCAGCGCCGGGCCGCCGGGGCCGCGTTTGCTGTCGCCCGCAAGCTTCGCGGCGCGATCGGCGATCTCGGACATTTCGAGGTAGGGGCTGACGGGCTGGCTGATGGTGGCCAGCTCACCGGCTCGGTCAAGCGCGTTGAGCCATTCGCGTAGATCTTTGAAAGCCATGGCTCGATGGTACTAGGCAAGGGCCCTGCTCGAAACGCCTCGCGCGAGACGGCTTTCGCGTGCTCGCAAAGGCGTCGGCCCAGGGCTGCAGTCCCTCGAATTCCCGTTTTGGGACCTGGTCAAACTATTTCCGCTTTCCCTGACGTAGTTCAAATTGTTCCACGTGGAACATTCCGGCTCCGCAGTCATGGGCGCCGCGGGCTCCGTCATTCTGCCAGCGGTTCACTCCTGCAAAAAGCACGGCAAGGCGATGGCCAAAGAAGCCACGCTGACCGCGCTGGAAAGTCGGCGCCCGGACGATGCAGGATTGGGTCTGGTCCGGTAGAAGCCGCAACCGGCGAAGTAGAAGCAACGCAAACGCGTCCGCGAAAAGCTTCGCGTGGCTAGGCTGCAGAGACTTCGGAGGGGACGGGCACGGCGGTCTCGGGTGCGGTGAGTTCCTTCGCTTCAACCGGCGGCACGTAGTCGACCAGAGGATAGCCCGCGTCGCGCCAGCCCTCAAAGCCGCCGCGCAGCGGGCGCACCCGGTTGATGCCGAATTTGTGCAGCTGCAGGGCGACCTTCGCGCTCGTCTCCTCCGACGGACAGGTGCAGTAGAGAATGACGTCCCGGTCTCGGGGAAGCTGCTTCTGGTGAGCGGTGAGGTCGGACGGCGAGACACGGACGGCGCCCGGCAGGACGCGCGGATCGGGCAGGTAGTCGAGCGGGTGGCGCAGGTCGACGATGAAGGGCGCGATGTTGTCGTGCTTCCTGGCGGTCTCGATCATGTCGAGCAGCTCCGATGGCTCGAGGCGCAGTTCGCGCACGCTGATCAGGAAGCGGCGCTGCTTCCAGAAGCGGCGAAACATCAGGCCGAGCACGGCGAGCGCAAAGAGCAGCACGGCAAAGTGGCCCATCATGGTGAAGAGCTTCTGGCTGCGCTGGATGAGGTCCCCGAAGAAGTAACCAGCGGTGAGGTAGGCCAGCGCCCACATGAGCGAGCCTGTGAGGTCGTAGGCGACGAAGCGGGCGTAGGGCATACCGGTCTGACCGGCGATGGGTGCGGCCACAGTACCCAGCCCGGGGACGAACTTGGCGAAGAGCAGGGTGACGGCCCCGCGCTTGTGGAAGAGGCCTTCGGTCTTGGTGACGCAGGTGTCGGCTTCAAACGAGAAGCGGCAGAGCAGCTTGAGGACCGCGTTGCCATAACGGCGGCCAAGGCCGTACCAGACCGAGTCGGCGACGATGCAGGCCAGCAGGACGGCGAAGACCGAGGCGCCGAAGTTTACACGATGCGTCGCGGACAGGGTTCCGGCGGTCAGCAACACCGGCAGCGACGGGATCGGGACACCGAGCTGCTCCACCAACACCCACAGGAAGAGGATGGCGTAAGCGTAGTGCACGAAGAAGACCAGCGCGATGGGCATAGACGGGGACCTGTTGCAATAGATGATAGCGGCTGGCTGGCGGTGCGGAATAGTTGGGCCCGGTTAACGAGGAAAACCCATGAGTCCGCTTGGCCCGCGGTCCTCATGGGTGTTCCCCGACAGCTGGAACGGTTGGTTAGATGCTTACTTTGCGAGGATCAGCGGCATCTCGACGAGGTGCTGGCCGATGAACCAGGACTGCAGCTCGTTGGGGCGCAGGATGTCCGAGATCGCCATGTCGTTGGTGCCATCGTCGCCTGCCTTGTCGGCTGCTTCGGCGATATCGTGGCAGTTCTGCATGATGATCTTGTGGGCCTCGAGCAGACGCGAGATCTGGACGGGAACCTCTTCCTTGCCGCGGGGCGGCGCGGGAATGGTCGTCATCTGGGCGACGTCGCCACCCATGGCGAGCGTGACGCCGCCGAGCAGCTGGATGCGTTCGGCGATGGTGTCGACAAGCTCAACCTGCTCTTCGAAGTGCTTGTCGAACAAGAGGTGAAGCTGGTAGAAGGTCGGGCCGGAGACCTGCCAATGGTGCTTCTTGTACATGTCGCGGATCTGGATGGAGTTGGCGAGAAGCAGGTTGAGCTGCTTGACCATCTCGGCGCGAACCTTTTCGTCGAGGCGGTGCGGCATGTCGGCGATGACGGTGCCGAACTTCTGGATCTCTTTGGCCTGGGCGTGCCAGTGGGGAGCGACCTGCTCCTGGGACTTGGTGGTTTTCTCTAAGACTGCGACTGCCATGTGCTTTTCTCCTCTTAGAGAGTGAGATGCGAATTGGAGGGATCGTGGCTGACTGGCACCCCCCCACCCGCGTCATTGTTGCGCAAGATCTTCATAACATTGCGCTTAGGTCTGGATCAACATGGTAGAACAACGCAAGATCTTCATTTCAGGGGCTTTGACCTGGCCTGGTGGGTGGGCAGAATCGTGAGCGGTTCGTTCAGGACTGTCGCTGAGGGTTCAGGCCGGTGAGTTAAGCGGGGTTATGTTTTATCAGCTGACAGCTCTTAGCTGTTAGCTGACAGTTTTGTGTGCGGCTGGCTGACAGGGTGCTGTTGGTAAGTTGATTTATCAGTTTTTAGTTTTTAGTTTTTAGTTGCGAGTTAAATGCTAAGCGCCCTGACCTGGTCAGGGCGCTTCGGCGGTTCGGGATCTACTTGACGTCGACGATGGGGGTGACGGAGAAGCCGGGGCGCAGGGCGTGGTCCTTGTTCTCGTCGTTGAGGTTGGTGAAGTCGATGCGGATGGGGATGCGCTGCACGACCTTCACGTAGTTGCCGGTGGCGTTCTCGGGTGGGAAGAGCGAGAGGCGGGAGCCGGTGGCGCCGCCGACCTGGCTCACTTTGCCGGAGAACTTGCGTCCGCCGAGCGCGTCGACTTCGATTTTGACGTTCTGCCCGACCTGCATGCCTTTGAGCTGGGTTTCCTTGAAGTTGGCGGTGACCCAGAGGTTATCGAGCGGCACGATGGTGAGCAGGTCCTGACCTGCGGCGAGGTTGCCGCCGGTGGTCACGTTCTTCTTGTTGATGATGCCGGCTGTGGGCGCGGTGACGCGGGTGTAGGAGAGGTTGAGCAGCGCCTGGTCTACGCGGGCCTGGGCCTGCTTGACGGCGGCGAGGGCGGCTTGCGCCTGGGCCTGCTGCGCACGCACCTGTTCGGGGCCGTTCTTGGCGGCCTCCGCGGCCTGGTTGCGAGCGGAATCGAGCTTCTGCTGGGCCTGGGTGATGCCGCTCTGCTGGGCGACGAGGGTGTTCTCGGCCTCGATGACGGTGGCGTTCGAGGCGTCGGCCTGGGCGACGGCGGCGTCATACTGCTGCTTCGAGATGACGTCCTTTTCGACGAGCGGCTTGTAGCGTTCGACATCCTTGACGGCCTTGATGGCGTTGGCCTTGGCCTGGTCGACGCGGGCGGCGGCGGCGGAGGCCTGCTGCTGGGCCTGGCTGACGCCGGAGGCGGCGGCGAGGACATCCGAACCGGAGTTCGAGATGGTGGTGCGCGACGATACCGAGGTGATGGGCACGTTGACGGTGGCGCGGGTGTAGTCGGCCTGGGCGGAGGCGAGCGCGGCCTGGGCCTGCTCGAGCGCGACCTGGTAGTCCTTGGGGTCGATTTCGACGAGCAGATCGCCCTTGTTGACGCGGGAGTTTTCCTGCGCGTACACCGCGGTGACCTGACCACCGATGCGCGAGCTGATCTGGTAGATGTCGCCGTCTACCTGGGCGTCGTCGGTGTCTTCGGTGAAGGTGGAGTGCCAGTAGAACAGGAGGGCGGCGATGATGAGCAGCAACACCACGCCGACGATGATGACCTTGCGGCCGGTCTTCTTTGCGGGGGACTCCTCTATCTTCTGGGGGGGAGTCTGGGTCTGGTCTTGAACGGCGTCAGCCATGGTGTTTACTTGCCTCCGAGATAGTCTTTGTAGTTGGTCTGCGCGACTCCGAGAGCACGTGCGAGTGAGAGCTTCGCGACGTTGTGCTGGTAGAGCGCGCTGATGTATTGGTCGTTGGCCTGTTCAAATGTGGTCTGGGCCTGGGAGACGGGAAGGTTGTCGGAGACGCCGGCGTGAAAGCGCTGCTGGGCTTCGTTGAGCGCTTCGGTGGCGAGATCGACGTTCGAATGGGTGGCTTCGACGAGCTTGGCGGCCGATTGGATATCGAGGATCGAGGAGCGGATATCGGCGTTGACCTGCTGGGTCGAATCCGAGAGGCGGGCTTTCGACTGCTCGAGCGTGGCGTTGGCCACTTCCTGCTCACCGCGATCCTTGACGATCTGGAGGATGGGCGCGGAGACGAGGCCTTCGGCGGTGTAGGTGCCGTGGGAGTGTCCGACGGTGGGGCCGATGTCGCCGAAGTTGCCGGAGATGCTGGCGACGGGGTAGCGATCGGCGTAGGCGGCCTTGCGCGAGGAGATGGCGGCTTCGACGGTTTCACCGGAGGCCTGGAGGTCCTTGCGGGTCTTGAGGGCCTGCTCGAAGGAGAGATTGGGATCGAGGTTGTCGAGCGCGCGGTAGGGTGCGGAGTCGGTGAGGGCGTACTGCTGATCGAGCGGCAGGCCGATGGCGCGGGCGAGGGCGATCTTATCCTTGGCGAGCTGGTTGGTGGAGGAGATCAGGTTCTGCTGCTCGGTCTGGTAGTCGACCTGGGCGCGGAGGACGTCGAGGCGTGGGCTGACGCCGGCGTTGTGGGCGTCGACGGCCTGGTCGTAGGTGAGTTTCGAGGTCTTGAGCGCGGCGTTGATGGCCTCGATGCGGGCGGCGTCGGCGACGCAGAGCAGGTAGGCGTTGCCGACCGAGAGGACGACCATGTCGCGGGCGTCGGCGGCGGTGAGTTTCGCGGCGGCAAAGTTGTGCTTGGAGGCGAAGTAGGTTTGCAGCGCGGTGATGTTGACCACGTTCTGGGTGAGCGAAGCGCGGAAGTCTTCGACCTGGAAGGGTCCGATGATGGGGTTGAAGCCGGGGATGTTGAGGCCGAAGGCGGCAAGGTCGATCTGCTCGACGGTGATGGAGGCCTGGGCGGTGATGGTGGGGAGGAGCTGTTGCAGTTGCTCGAGGCGGGCGCCGTTGGCGGCCTGGGCGGCCGAGCTTTGGAGGATGACGCCGAGGTTCTGCTTGAGGCCGCGTTCGATGGCGTCGTCGAGCGAGAGCGGGAGGACGGTGCCGGTGTTCTTGCCGGCGATGAGCGAGCCTTTGTAGGCGTTCTGGTCGACGGTCGCGCCGTTTGAACCGGAGGCGTTGAAGAGCTGACCCTGTCCGGCGGAGATGGCGGCGGCGGTGCCGGTGGTAGAACCGGCGCTCGAGCCGGAGCCGGGCTGCGAGGAGCCTCCGGAGGAGCCGCCGGAGGTCTGGGCGGCGAGGGACGGGGCGAGGAGAAGAGCGGACGTCGAAAGGGCGAGACCGAGTGCCAGGCGCAGGCGGGTGCTTGCTGGGGTCGACGGCAGCAGGGTTCGTTGCCGCGCAGAGTTGCGTTCAGTCATATCGCTTATGGTACCTAAGCCTGCCTTCCGGGTGTGTAAACCAGCGCGAGTTCGCTTGATTTGTGTATCTGATGCAAGCAGTCGGCGAGAATCTGCAAACTTTTAGGCGGCAGGTACACTGCGAAGGGTGTAAATCGGTTTATCTGAGTGTTTTGAGGAGTGAGTGATGTTTCTTGGGGTCGATGTGGGGACGGGCGGAACGCGGGCGGTGGTGGTGAACCGGGCGGGCGAGGTGGTGGCGTCCGAGGCGTTTGACCATGCGCCGATCGCGAGTGCGCACGTGGGCTGGGCGGAGCAGAACCCGGAGGACTGGTGGCGGGCGGCGCAGGCGGCGATGGGCGCGGTGCTGAAGCAGGTGGGCACGGTGGAGGCGGTGGGGCTGACGGGGCAGATGCATGGCTGCGTGATGCTCGACGAGCAGGGCGCGGTGCTGCGTCCGGCGTTGATCTGGTGCGACCAGAGGACGCAGCCGGAGTGCGACTGGCTGACGGCGAAGGTGGGGCGCGCGCGGTTGATCGAGCTGGTGTCGAACCCGGCGCTGCCGAACTTTACGCTGACCAAGCTGCTTTGGGTGAAGGAGCATGAGCCGGAGGTGTTTCGGAAGATTCGGCACGTGCTTTGCCCGAAGGATTACGTGCGGTATCGCATGACGGGGGAGTTGGCGATTGATATGCAGGAGGCGAGCGGAACGCTGCTGCTCGACGTGACGCACCGGCGCTGGAGCGAGGAGGTGGCGGAGGCGGCGGAGATCCCGATGGCGTGGCTGCCGCGGTTGTTCGAGGGGCCGGAGGTGTGCGCGCGGGTGTCGGATGCGGGCGCGGCGGCGACGGGTGTGGCGGCGGGGACGCCGGTGGTGGCGGGCGCAGGCGACCAGGGTGCGGGCGCGGTGGGGATGGGCGTGCTGAAGCCGGGGCGGGTGTCGGCGACGATCGGGACGTCGGGCGTGGTGTTTGCGGCGACGGCCCAGCCGACGCTCGACAAGCTGGGGCGGCTGCATACGTTCTGCCACTCGGCGCCGGGGGTGTGGCATGTGATGGGGGTGACGAACGGGGCGGGGCTGAGCCTGCGGTGGCTGCGCGATACGTTGATGCCGGAGATGTCCTACGACGCGATGCTGGCGGAGGCGGCGAAGGTGAGGCCGGGGGCGGATGGGCTGATCTGGACGCCGTACCTGTTCGGGGAGCGGACGCCGCACCTGGATGCGGGGGCGCGGGCGGCGTTTGTGGGGATTTCTGCGTCTACGACGCGTGGGCACTTTGTGCGGGCGGTGCTCGAGGGGGTGGCGTTCTCGCTGATGGATACGTTTACGCTGTTTGCCGAGCTGGGGATCCCGGTGGAGGAGATACGGCTGGGCGGCGGGGGCGCGCGCGGGGAGTTATGGCGGCAGATCCAGGCGGATGTGTACGGGAGGCCGGTGTCGCTGCTCGAGGCGGAAGAGGGTGGGGCGTTTGGCGCGGCGCTGCTGGCGGGGACCGGGGTGGGCGCGTGGCCGGATGTGGCGACGGCGTGCGAGGCGACGATCCGGGTAGCGAAGGTGATTGAGCCGGCGTCTGACATGAGTGCGGCGTATGCGGCGTACCGGCAGGTGTATCCGGCGCTGCGCGGGATTGGGAGAGCGTAATGGCTGAGGTTGGGGTCGGGATTATCGGGTACGGGCTGGCGGGGCGGGTGTTTCATGCGCCGTTTGTGAGCGCGGTGCCGGGGCTGAAGCTGGTGGCGTTTGTCGAGCGCAAGACGGATGAGGCGGCGAAGGCTTACCCGGGGACGAAGACGTACCGGACGGTCGAGGAGATGCTTGCCGATTCGAAGATCGGGCTGGTGGTGGTGGGGACGCCGAACGAGACGCATTTCGCGCTGGCGAAGCAGGCGCTCGAGGCGGGCAAGCATGTGGTCGTGGACAAGCCGTTTGCCGAGACGAGCGCGCAGGCGGAGGAACTGATCGCGCTGGCGAAGGCGAAGGGGCTGGTGCTGGCGCCGTTTCACAACCGGCGGTGGGATGGGGATTTCCTGACGGTGAAGGCGCTGCTGGCGGATGGCAAGCTGGGGCGGCTGGTGACGTTTGAATCGCATTTTGACCGGTTCAAGCCGTTGCCGAAGGACGCTTCGTGGAAAGAGGCGGGGCATCCGGCGAACGGCATGTTGATGGACCTGGGGCCGCATCTGGTGGACCAGGCGCTGGCCCTGTTCGGGATGCCGTTGACGGTGACGGCGAGCGTACGCACGGACCGCGAGGGGTCGTCGATCGAGGATGCGTTTGATGTCTGCATGAAATATGAACGGCTGACGGTGTGGTGCCGGGCGACGATGCTGGCGTGCACGGCGTCGCCGCGGTTCCTGCTGCATGGGACGGCGGGGAGCTTTCGCAAGTATGGGCTGGACCCGCAGGAGCCGGCGATCGTGGCCGGGGCGAAGGTGCCGCGGCTGGGCACGGAGGCGGTGTGGCTCGAGGAAGGCAGCGCGAAGTGGGGGATCCTGATGCTGGCGGCCGACCCGGCCAAGCCGTCGCAGACCACGCCGTACGGGATCGAGACGGAGCTTGGAGACTACCGCGGCTTCTACGCCAATGTTCGGGATGCGATCAGCGGGGCGGCTGCGCTCGCGGTGCCTCCCGAGGCGGGGCTGGCGGTGGCGCGCGTGCTTGAGGCGGCGCGGGTGAGTTCGTCGGAGGGGCGGTCGGTGAGGATTGACGCATCCTAAGTCCGGTAGCATGGACTGAGGGTTGGAGGGTGGATGTCGTTAGGGGATGAGCGGGATGGCGCGTTGCCGCGGGGGTTTGGCTGGGGCGCGGTGCGGGCGGGGATCAAGGCGAGCGGCAATCTCGATGTGGCGCTTGCGCTGGCGCCGCTGGGGGCGAATGCCGCCGCGATGTTTACCCGGAACCAGGTGGTGGCGGCGCCGGTGACGGTGGGGCGGCGGCATCTTGCCTCGACCGGCGGACGGGTTTCGGCGGTGCTGGTGAACGCGGGCAATGCGAACTGTGCGACCGGCGAGGCGGGCATCCGCGCTTGTCTTCAAAGCTGCACGGCGGCGGCGGAACGGTTCGGGCTGATCTTCGACGAGGTCTTCCCTTCCTCGACCGGGATCATCGGCGTGCCGTTCCCGACGGAAAAGGTGATTGCGGCGCTGCCCCTGTTGACCGAGACGCTGGGCACCACGCCCGATCATGCGGAGCTGTTCGCGACGGCCATCATGACGACCGATACGCGGTTGAAGGTGGCGCGGGCGGTGGTCGATATCGAGGGCGAAGAGGTACGGATCTTCGGCTGCGCGAAGGGTGCGGGGATGATTCATCCGCAGCTTGGGCCTTCGGGTGAGCCTGCCGCGAAGCATGCCACGATGCTGGTCTATCTCTTCACCGACCTGCAGGCTTCGACCGCGGAGCTTGAGGAGATGCTGGCGCCGGCGGTGGCGCACAGCTTCAACGCGATCTCGATCGACGGCGATACCTCGACCAACGACACGGTGCTGCTGCTGGCGAGCGGCGCGAGCAACATCCCACTGGACGCACGGGTGCGGCCGGCGTTTGAGAACGCGCTGAAGCTGGTGTGCGCGAGCCTGGCGCACAAGATCGTCGACGACGGCGAGGGCGTGACGCACGTGGTAACGCTCGACATCCAGAACTGCGCGACCGAAGCCGACGCGCTGAAGATTGCGAAGGCGATTGCGCACAGCCCGCTGAACAAGACGGCGTGGAGCTCGGCCGACCCGAACTGGGGACGCATCATGGCGGCGGCCGGGTACTCGGGCGTGGCGTTCGAGCCGGAGCAGGTGCGGCTCTGGATTGGCGGGCACCTGGTGTACGAGAACGGCATGCGCGCCGAGCAGTTCGACGAGGCGGCGACGCATGCGGCGATGAGCGAGCGGGAGTTTACGATCACGCTCGACCTCGGCCAGGGCACGTCGGGCTTCATCTTCCTGACCTGCGACCTGACCGAGGAGTACGTCCGCATCAACGCCGATTATTCGACCTAGAGCAGAAGCCAGCGGCAGCTACTTTGGGGCGGGCTGGAAACTTCGCGTGCCGGATCGCTGCGCGAAGCTTCGAACCCATAGAGTGGCGTGCGTCCGGCGTGCGTCGGGACGCAGTTGTCTTCAGGCTGCCGGAAGGGTCGCTTTGAGGGCTTCGCGGACGGCTTCGCTGAGCGGCGTGGTGGGATGGCCGATGAGGTTTGAGAGGTCCTTCGATTCGCTTTCGAGGCTGCCTTTGCCGGCTTCGCAGTCGGAGTTGGCCAGCATGGTGGCGATGGGGGCGGGCAGGCCGAATCCGATGAGGGCCTCGGCATAGGCCTTCTCCGGCAGGTCCTGGTAGACGACGGGCTTGCCGGACTGCTTTGCGACTTCGGCGGCGAGTTCGGTCGTGTGGAACGAGGTGTCGCCGGCGAGTTCGTAGACCTTGTTTTCATGGCCATTGCCGGTCAGCACGGCAGCGGCGGCTTCGGCGTAATCCTTGCGGGTGGCGGCGGAGAAGCGGGCTTTGCCGGCGGCGCCGAGGATGGCGCCGTGCGCAAGCGCGGGGGCGAGGGCTTCGGTCCAGTTTTCGAGGTACCAGCCGTTGCGCAGAAAGACGTACGAGATGCCGGAGGCGCGGATGTAGGCCTCGGTGGCCTTGTGGTCGGCGGCGAGGTGCATCTCGTTGGTGTCGGCGTTGAGGATGCTGGTGTAGGCGATGAGCCGGATGCCGGCTTTTTTCGCCGCGTCGACGGCTGCCTTGTGCTGCGGCATGCGGTTTTCGACATCGTTCGAGGAGATGAGCAGAAGTTTTTCGGCGCCGGCGAACGCGGCTGCGAGGGTGGCGGGTTCAGAGTAGTCGCCGTGCCGGGTCTGGACGCCGAGGCCGGCGAGGTCCTGGGCTTTCGATGAATCGCGGACAGCGGCGATGACTTCGGTGGCGGGTACTTTTTCGAGCAGGCTGTGGATGACGTGGTGGCCGAGCTTTCCGGTGGCGCCTGTGACGACGATCATGAATCTCTCCTTTGCGGCTTGAATGCCGCCTACAGTATCAAGGCTATCCGATTGGCTTACTTTTCGTAAGTACGTACCCTGGAGTAAGCTTCTGGTATGGCGATTGTGCGCAAGAAACAGGCTGCGGTGCTCGAGATGCGGCAGGGCAATCTTTACGCGGCGGATTGTCCGACACGGCTCATTCTGAATGACATGATGTCGCGTTGGGGCGCGCTGATCCTGGTGCTGCTGCTGGACGGGACGCACCGGTTCAGCGAGTTGGCCAGGCGGATTGGCGGGGTGAGCGAGAAGATGCTGGCGCATTCGCTGCAGGCGCTCGAGGCGGACGGGTTTGTGCTGCGGACGGTGCATCCGACGGTGCCGCCGAAGGTGGAGTACAGCCTGACGGCGCTGGGGCGGGAGGGCGCGGAGCGGGTGCGGGCGCTGACGCGTTGGATCGAGGCGCATGTGGAGCCGGTGATGGAGCATCGGGCGAAGCATGTTGCGGCAAAGGCGAAGGCACGGGCGTAAAGCGGCGGGCCGGGGGAGTCCGCTTGGACGCTGACGGGGTCTAGCGATTATCTTTGTAGGCGTAGACGCATATAACGCCGGCTTATACGACCGAAGGATAAACAACCCATGGATGCAGCAGTGATGGATTTGCCCGTAGCAGCGACCGACGATCGAGCGAAGCAGGATTTCACCGCCGAGGTTGCCGAGTGGCTTGAGGCGTTTGACCAGGTTGTGAAGGCGGAGCCGGCGCAGGGTGCGGAGCTGCTGGGCGCGCTGCGGCAGCGGGCGAGCGAGACCGGGGTGGCGGCGACCGGGGCGGTGGTGACGCCGTATCGCAATACGATTCGCAAGGAAGACGAGGTGCCGTACCCGGGCGACCGCCAGATGGAGCGCCGGTTGGAGTCGCTGCTGCGCTGGAATGCGATGGCGATGGTGCACTCGCAGAACAAGAAAGATGCCGGGATCGGCGGGCATATTTCGACGTATTCGTCGCAGGCCACGCTGCTCGAGGTGGGGTTCAACCACTTCTTCCGGGCAAAGTATGGCAAGGAGCCGGGCGACTTCATCTACTTCCAGGGGCACGCTTCGCCGGGGGTTTATGCGCGGGCTTATCTCGAGGGGCGCTTCGATGAGGCGCGGCTGAAGAACTTTCGCCACGAGCTGCGCGGGGAGCCGGGGCTTTCGAGCTATCCGCACCCGTGGTTGATGCCGGAGTTCTGGAACTTCCCTACGGTGTCGATGGGCATCGGGCCGCTGAATGCGATCTACCAGGCGCGCTTCATGCGGTATCTCGAGAACCGCGGGCTGATCCAGAAGACGGAACGCAAGGTGTGGGGCTTCCTGGGCGATGGCGAGACGGATGAGGTGGATACGCTGGGGGCGATCTCGCTGGGCGCGCGCGAGAAGCTGGACAACCTGATCTTCGTCGTCAACTGCAACCTGCAGCGGCTGGATGGGCCGGTGCGCGGCAATGCGCGGATCATCGATGAGCTGGAAGGGGTGTTCCGCGGTGCGGGCTGGAATGTGATCAAGGTGTTGTGGGGCTCGGACTGGGATGAGCTGTTTACGCGCGACACGAAGGGTCTGCTGCTGAAGCGCATGGAAGAGTGCGTCGATGGCGACTTCCAGACCTTCAAGGCGAAGGACGGCGCGTACCTGCGCGCCAACTTCTTCGGCAAGTATCCGGAGCTGCTGGAGATGGTGAAGGACTATACGGACGAGCAGCTTGGGCTGCTGCACCGGGGCGGGCACGATCCGGCGAAGATCTTCAATGCGTACAAGCAGGCGGTCGAGCACAAGGGCGGACCGACGGTCATCCTGGCGAAGACGGTGAAGGGATACGGGCTGGGCTCGGCGCAGGCGCGCAACGCGACGCACAGTGAGAAGAAGCTGGCGGACGATGCGCTGGCGGCCTTTGTGAAGCGCTTCGATATTCCGATTCCCGAACAGGCGGCGAAGGATGGGGCGTTCTATCGCCCGGAGTCGAGCGCACCCGAGATGCAGTACATGCAGGCTCGGCGCAAGGAGCTTGGCGGGTACCTGCCGCAGCGCGCGGTGCCGGCGATTGCGGAGCGCGCGCCCGAGTTCAAGGCGATGCCGCTCGAGTTTTTCAAGAACTGGCTGGAGGGTTCGAAGGGCCGTTCGATTTCGACGACGATGGGCTTCGTCAACATGCTGAACGCGATGATGAAGGACAAGGCTGCGGGCCGCTGGATTGTCCCGATTGTGCCGGACGAGGGCCGGACCTTTGGGCTCGAGTCATCGATCAAGCAGGTGGGTATTTATGCGCCGGAGGGGCAGAAGTACACGCCGCATGATGCGGACATGCTGTTGAACTATCGCGAGGATCGCGATGGGCAGATTCTCGAGGAAGGCATTACGGAAGCCGGGTCGATGGCTTCGTTTACCGCGGCCGGTACGGCTTATTCGAACTACGGGGTGCCGTCGATTCCCTTCTACATGTATTACTCGATGTTCGGCTTTCAGCGCATCGGGGACATGGCGTGGGCGTTTGCGGATTCGCGCGGCAAGGGTTTCCTGATGGGTGGGACGGCGGGCCGCACGACGATGCTGGGCGAAGGGCTGCAGCACCAGGACGGGCATTCGATTGTGCTTTCGAGCACGGTGCCGACCTGCCGGACGTATGACCCGGCGTTCGTGTATGAGCTTGCGGTGGTGGTGCAGGACGGCATCAAGCGCATGTACGAAGATGGCGATGAAGCCTTTTACTACATCACGATGTACAACGAGGATTATGTGCAGCCGCCGATGCCGGAGGGTGCGGCTGAGGGCATCATCAAGGGGATCTACAAGGTGAAGCCGGCGCTCGCGGGCGAGGCAAGCCTGCAGCTGTTCGGGTCCGGCCCGATCCTGAACGAGGTGCTGCGGGCGCAGACCATCCTTGCCGAGAAGTACAAGGTGCAGGCCGATGTGTGGAGCGTGCCGAGCTACACCGAAGTGCGTCGCGAGGCGCTCGCGATGGAGCGCTGGAACCGTCTGCATCCGGCCGAAGCGGAGAAGAAGGCCTACATCCAAACGTTGATGGATGGCACGAAGGGTCCGATCATCGCGGCGAGCGACTACATGAAGAGCCTGCCGGATGGGTTGTCGCCGTGGCTTGGGACGCGCCTGGTGACGCTGGGCACGGACGGCTTTGGACGCAGCGATAACCGCGAACACCTGCGGCGGCACTTCGAGGTCAGCGCCGAGGCGGTCGTCGGGGCAACGCTGTCCCGTCTGGTGCGCGAAGGCAGCTTCAAGGCCAAGGATGCGGTGAAGGCGTTCAAGGATCTCGGCCTCGATGTAGACGCGAAGGACCCGGCGCGGGCTTAGCGTCAGGCAGCAGAGCATGAAGGGGTGGTTTCAGCTTGGCGATGGGGTCGAAGGCATTTGAAAGTCCGCTGATCAGCCATGTGCGGATGCGGGCGATGTATCGCGCTCTGGTCGAGGTTCGGGCGCTCGCGGCGAAGCACAGGCTGCGCGCCTATCGCAATATCGAAGCGTGCTGGGTGGGGACGGCGATCGACTTGAAGGACGGCGACCTCACGATGGATGCGGGCGCGGCGCACGAGGCGACGGTGCTGGCACACATCCGCGCCGTGGGTCGACGTCCGACCGCCGGAGCGATCGTTGCGTCCGATGTGCGGCGCTTCGCAACGGGCATGACGTCCGAAGCAGCCGCCTTCCACGGCACGGCCTTTGAACGGATGCTCTGCAGTGTGGGTGCGGCTATGGCGCTGGCAGCAGGCAAGGCGCAGGGTGTGACTGTCGCCTACATGGGCCGCGATGAGTTGACGGGCCTGGAGTGGAAGCGCGCGTCTGCCCTGATGGCTCAGGACTCGCTGCCGTTGATCCTGGTCGCGCTGCCCGGAGCTTCGAGCAGCAAAGACCTTGGGACCCTGGCGAAGGGGGCCGGCGTTCCGGTGATCCCTGTCGATGCGGGCGATGCGGTCGCGCTCTATCGCGTGGCGCAGGAGACGATCGTGCGCGCGCGCGCCGATGGTGGCGCTGCGGTGATTGAAGCGGTTGCGTGCGGCACCGATGCTGTCAGCCTTCTGGGCTCGCAGCTGGTGGCCAAGGGCATCTGCACGCAGCGTTGGATTGATGCTGTGGAGGCCGCAACCAACTCCCTGGCGCCAGCCTGACCCAGCGCAAAGCTGGTATGCTTTCCGCATAGTGACCTGCGGGCCAAACACTACACTGGGTGAAGGTACCAACAGAGCTATACGCCGGTACGTGTTGAGGTTTGAGTGGAAATTAGAAAGCTGGCACCGCTAGCAATTCTGGCCGCGATATCGTCGGTGGCTTTAGCGCAGTCCATCGCACAAGCGACCGTCAGCAAGCCGGCGGCGTTTGATTTGCAAGCTTCAACTTTACAGACCATTCCTGTCCAGACAGCGTCAATCGCGGGGCAGCGTCCGGCGGGTACCTCGACGGGACAGCAACCTGCCGCTCCGCGGTTTGATTTTGGCATTCCCGACGAAGACCGAACTCCATCTCACGATGGTTCCGTTTATATTCCGGTGGATAGCTGGGTGTATCCGGCAATGAACCGTCTCTACGGTCTCGGCTACGCCGATTCGATGTTTCTCAGCCTGCGGCCTTACACGCGGCAAAGCCTGGCGAATATCCTTGAAGAGACGAGCGACGACGTCACTGAAGGAAACAGCGACGAAGCGAAAGAGATCCTGGTCAAAGTACGCAACTTCCTTCGCGAGGAACCGACGGACGGGATCACTCAGCGTAAGTTCATTTACGGCACAGAGAGTGTTTATGGACGCATCCTGGGCATATCTGGCCAGACGCTGCGCGACAGCTACCACCTGGGCCAGACGATCAACAATGACTATGGACGCCCCTACCAGCCTGGGGTGAACGGCATCGTCGGTTTTTCGTCGCTTGCCGAGCGCGGACGCTTCTCGTTCTACGTGCGTGCGGAATATCAGCACTCGCCGAGCGCAGCGGGCTATTCGCACGACCTCGCAAGCGCCCTTTCGATGGGAACCGGCACGCAGGTTGCCCCAGGGGATCGCATCCCCTATAGCGGCGGCAACCTTCACCAGGCGACGATTCCCGAGGGGCCCCTGGCTGCGCAGAATCCGGTCCGCATCCAGGAGGCGACGCTCAGCTATCACATCGTCGGACACGAGGTTTCGTTCGGCAAATCGGACGCGTGGCTCGGGCCCGCGCAAGGCGGTGCGCTTGCCTGGTCCAACAACGCCGAAAACATGTACGCGTTCCGCATCAACCGGGTTGAACCTCTCACCATTCCATACTTCTCGAGATTACTGGGAACGCTGCGTTACGACTTCTTTTATGGAAGTCTTCAAGGCCATACCGCGCCGAATCATCCGTATGCGCACTCGGAGATGTTCGCACTGCGACCGTCAAATAATTTTGAGTTCGGGTTTCAGCGCACTATCGTCTTCGGCGGAAAAGCGCATGAACCAGTTACACTTCACACTTTTCTAAAAGGGTTCTTCGGTCTCAGCGATACGACGTACGGGCTGAAGTTCAGCCGCGATGACCCCGGCGCACGCTATAGCGATTTCAACATGTCGTACCGCCTTCCCTTTGTGCGCAAATACGTGACGTTCTATGCAGACTCGATCGCTCACGACGATGTATCGCCAATCAGCGCACCGCGCCGTGCCGCCTACCGCACGGGCCTTTATCTTTCGCACGTTCCGAAGGCTCCGAAGTTTGACTTCCGTGTCGAGGCAGTCTCAACGGACCCCGGCGTGCGGCGCAGCCTGTTCGGCGAGTTCAACTACTTCGAGACCGTCCAACTCCAGGCCTACACCAACAAGGGCTTCATCATGGGCGACTGGATCGGGCGCGAGGCAAAGGGCGGTCAGGCGTGGATCACCTATCATCTCTCCGGCAACGAATTCGTTCAGGTCGAATACATGAACAAGAAGACACCGAAGGATTTCATCCCGGGAGCATATAACCCGGTGACGCAGACCTATGGCCCTGGCGGCACAACACAGAATTCTTTCAAGGCCCAGGTCGTCAAGCGCTTCCACCACGACGATGTCGAACTGAACGCGTGGTTTCAGCATGAAGGCTGGAAAGCACCGATCTACCTGCCCGGTTTGCAGACCAACAACACAACTGCGGTCCAGGTCACTTTCTTCCCGAAGCTCATATCGAAATAGCAAGCTGTCAGGAAACAGGCGGCGGTTCCGAAGTTTCTTGACGCCGGAACCGCTAATCCGCTGCCACCCGGGTCAGGCGGAGACGCGCTCTGCGGCCACGCATTCCTTGAAGTACGCCAGCGACTTCTCGAGCCCCTCGCGCAATCCAATCGTCGGCTGCCAGCCGAGCAGATCCTTGGCCACGGTGATGTCGGGGCGGCGGCGCGTCGGATCGTCCTGCGGCAACGGCTCAAAGCGTATGTTTACCTTCGAACCTGTCACCGCGACAACTTCCTTGGCACACTCGAGGATCGTCCACTCGACCGGGTTGCCAATGTTGACCGGCGTATGCTGCGAGGACTGTGACAGCCTCACGATGCCGGCGATCAGGTCGGACACGTAGCAGAAGGAACGCGTCTGCGAGCCATCGCCATAGATGGTGAGCTCTTCGCCGCGCAGCGCCTGCATCATCAGGTTCGAGACGACGCGGCCGTCGTTCGGCTGCAGGCGCGGCCCGTAGGTATTGAAGATGCGCACCATGTGCGTGTCGACCTTGTGATAGCGGTGGTACGCCATGATGGCCGCCTCCGAGAAGCGCTTCGCCTCGTCGTAGACGCTGCGTGGCCCGATGGGATTTACATGTCCCCAGTAGGTCTCGACCTGCGGATGGACCAGCGGGTCGCCGTAGCACTCCGAGGTCGAAGCATGGAGATAGCCGGCGTGATATTTACGCGCGATGTCAAGCGAATTGATCGTGCCCTGCGATCCGACCAGCAATGTCTCGACCCCCAACCGCAGGTAATCCGGCGGTGAAGCGGGCGAGGCGAAGTTGAACACGTAATCGACACGGCCCGGGTCAAACGGCTGGATGATGTCCTGCTCGATGAGGGAAAAGCGCGGCTCCGCCTTCAGGTGCTCGAGGTTTCGCAGTGAGCCCGTGCAGAGGTTATCGACGCCGATGACGGTGTGGCCCGCGCCAAGCAGCGCATCGGTGAGGTGTGAGCCGAGAAAGCCGGCAGCGCCGGTGACGAGGATGGTTTGCGGTTGCATCGACAAGCTGACTCCGGGGACCGTAGTGTTTGAGAGGAAGAGGCGCAGCGCCAGTCGAGCCGGCTGCGCATCGCCGTAAGGACAACCTGTTAGCTAAACTGCGGGCGCGACCAGGTCCCGCACCGGCGTTGCGGTCGGGCGGCCGACACTCAGGTACGTGAAGCCGTTGGCAACCATCTCCTGCGGGTCGTACAGGTTGCGACCGTCGATCACGATCGCGTAACGCAGAGCCTTGTGGAGCAGCACCATGTCGAGCGTCTTGAACTCCTGCCAGTCCGTCAGCACGAGCAGAGCATCTGCATCCTGCGCAGCCTCGTACGCGCTGTCGGCATAGGAGAGATTCGGCGCCACGGGCAGCACTTCCTTCGAACGGTCCATGGCCGCCGGGTCATAGGCGCAGATGGTGCAGCCTTCTCCCAGCAGCATGTTCACCATCAGGATCGCCGGTGAATCGCGAATGTCATCCGTCTCGCCCTTGAATGCAAGCCCGAGGACCGCGAGGCGCTTGCCGCGCAGCGTCCAGAGCGCCGAACGCACCTTCGACAGGAACCGCTTGCGCTGCACGACGTTGATCTTTTCAACCTCGGTCAGCAGCGAGAAATCGACGCCCATCTGCTCGGCCACCGAGCGGAATGCAGCCACATCCTTGGGAAAACAGGAGCCGCCATACCCAATGCCTGGGCGCAGGAAGCGCGAGCCGATGCGGCGATCGAGACCCATGCCGAGCGCCACCTGCTCCACGTTGGCATCTGCGGCCTCGCACAGATTCGCGACCGCGTTGATGAACGAAATCTTCAAGGCCAGGAAGGCGTTCGAAGCATGCTTGATGATCTCAGCCGACTTGGTCGAGGTATCGAGCAGCGGCGGCGGCGCCGCGGTCGAACAGACACCCGGAATGTGGTCCGCATTTTTGTAGTACGAACCGCTCGTCAGCGGGGCATAGATATCGGCCAGCACCGCAGCCGCACGCGGCGTGTCAGAACCCACAACGATCCGGTCCGGGTGCAGGAAGTCCGCGACGGCCGTGCCTTCGCGGAGAAACTCTGGGTTCGAAACGACGTCGAACAAGCCGCGGTGCACCCCGTTGCGCTCGATCACCTTACGGATCCACTCGTTGGTGTACACCGGCACCGTGCTCTTCTCGACGATTACTTTATAGCTCGTCAGCGAGCGGGCAATCTCACTCGCCACGGCTTCCACGTACGAGAGATCGGCATCGCCGGTCTCGGACTGCGGCGTCCCCACCGCGATAAAAATCGCCTGGCACTCCCGCGTCGCCTCGGCCAGGTCCGTCATAAACCGGACCTTCGTATTGCGATACCGGTTCAGCAGCTCCGGCAGGTGCAGTTCATGGATGAGCGTGTCGCCACCGCGCAGCGCGTCCACCTTGCGCTGATCGTTATCGACGCAGATGACGTCGTGGCCCATCTCGGCAAAACACACCGCCGCAACGAGGCCAACATAGCCCGACCCAACCACTGCAATTCGAACCATCGCAGAAGTCGGCGATGACTCACGAGGTGCAGTGGAGGCAGTGTTCAATTGCGGCGAGAGGTCTGGCTCGGAGTGAGACATAGGCTGCGCACAGTCTAACAAGACCTTCGATCGCTTCAACAAGATCTCATGCCGATTCCCAATCCGGGAATCGCGATTTCCTCGATTAGAATCTCGTCCATGATCACCGAGACCTCCAGCACGTCTGCGGTTACGGGCTCAATCCCTGCCTCTCAGGCGCCTCCTCCGGCGGCTCCTGTGGCCGAAGCCACCCTCTCCGATTCCCTCGCCACGCTGCGGAAACGGAAGATGGTCGTGCTCGCCGCGGTGCTCATCGGGCTGCTGATCGGAATCTACAAAAGTCTCACGCAAATCAAACTTTATGACGCTTCCGGAAGGATTCAGGTGCGTTCCGGCTCCTCGAACGAGTTCAAACTCAGCGCCGCCGGAACCCTCGGCGACGACCCCCAGCGCAAGATGCTGACCGAGGTCTCAATCATCACCAGCGACACCCTCCTCGTAGCGGTCGCGCGAGACCTCAACCTGGCCGACAACGCCACATTTCTGCAGTCGAAGGTCGCCCTCCCGCACCAGACTCTCGACGAACCAAGCGTCCGGGCCAGCGTCATCAGCACCCTGAAGCAGAATTTGACCGTCGCGCTCGTCCCAAAAACGGACATCATCCGAATTGGTTATAGCAGCTTGAGCCCCGAGCTCTCGCGCGACATCGTCAACCGCGTCATCCACGACTACATCCAGCGCAGCTACGAGACTCGCTTCGAGTCCACCCAGCAGGTCTCCCGCTGGCTCAGCACCCGGCTCGGCGATCTCAAGCAGGAGGTCGAAGACTCGCAGAACCAGGTCATCGATCTGCAGAAGCGGCTCGGTACCCTCGGCTTCGATTCCACGCACAATCAGATCTCGAGTTCGCTCGATGACCTCGCCCGCGCCGCCGGCGTCGCCAAGCTCGCCCGCATCCTCGCCGAGTCGCGTTACCACCTCATCCTCAATATGGATCCGAACGCGATCGAGAGCTCGATCGACACCGCCAACGGCCAGTCGCAACCCACGCTGAACAACCTGCGCGCACAACTCGCCGGCGCAAGCGCCAACCTTGCCCAGCTCAAAGCCAATCTCGGCCCCAATCACCCGGAGGTCCTCGCCTCGTCAGCCCAGGTCGCCGAGCTCCGCCGGGAGGTCGAGGCCGAACAAAACCGGCTCATGAATCAGGCACACGAGGCCCTTCTGCTCGCCCAGGCCAACGAGGCTCAGACCTCGGCTGCGCTCGAACAGGAGAAGGCCGATGCCTACCGGCTGCGCGATGACCTCGTCAACTACAGCATTCGCCAGCGCGACTACGAGTCCAAGAGCAAGCTCTACGAGGAGATGGTCGAAAAGCTCCGCATGGCGGGCATCTCCGCCGGGCTCGAGTCGCTCGAGATCGACATCGTCGACACCGCGGTCATCCCCGCCACGCCCACCATGGTCCCGCGCTCGACCATCGTGCTCACGGTCACCGCCATCGGCTTGCTTGCCGGCGTCATCCTCGCCTTCCTGCTCGAGAGCCTTGACACCGGCCTGCGCAGTGTCGCTGAGCTCGAGGCCCTCACCGAGCTTCCGTCGCTCGCCATCGTGCCCCGCGCCCGCCGCTCCACCGCCGAGCAGCTTGCCGCCATGTCGCCGGTGGAACGCAACCTCAACGTCCTCACCCAGCCGAAATCGCAGTTCACCGAAGCCTTCCGATCCCTGCGCACCGCCCTGCTCCTCTCCACCGTCGGACGCGAGCCGAAGTTCATCCTCTTCACCTCCGCCACCCCGGCCGAAGGCAAGACCACCACATCCACCAATCTTGCCGTCATCCTCTCTCAGCGCGGAACCCGGGTCCTGCTGATCGACGCCGACCTCCGCCGCCCCAACGTGCATCACCGCTTCGGACTCAACGGCAAGCTCGGCCTCAGCACCGTGCTCAGCGGCCAGACGCGGCTGGAAGACTCCGTCCAGTCCGTCCGCGAGCTCCCCGGCCTCGACATCCTCGCCAGCGGCCCGGTGCCGCCGTTCCCGTCGGAGATGCTCAGCTCGACCGTCATGGAACAGCTCCTGCAGCACGCCGGCGAGCTGTACACCCACGTCGTCATCGATTCCCCGCCGATCCTCTCCGTCACTGACGGCGTCCTGCTCTCGCGCATGGTGGATGCGGTCGTACTGGTCATCCGCCATGGCAAGTCGAGCAAGCACATTATCCGCCGCAGCCGCGACCTGCTCGCCCGCTCCGGCGCCCCGCTTGCTGGCATCGTGCTCAACGCCGTCGACCTCAACGCGCCCGAATACTACGGCTATTACGGCTACTCCACCTACTCCTACTCGAGCCTCGACCCCGCAGGGTGGGACGTCCAGGGCGCGGCAGGCAAAGCCAGCAGGAAGGACAGCCGATGACCTTGAACCGACACCCCCAAGCAAGCCGGCGCCCCGCTTCGCCGCAGAGACAGGTTCGTGCCGTCGCCGCGATCGCCCTCCTCGTCGGCGCGCCGACGCTGCTGTCCGGGCAGTTTGCCGGACCCGCCCTCGGGCTGCCCACCCAGACGGCCGCCCCGCAGGCCTCCACCGTCACGCCAGACCTGCTTGCCCTGCGTTCGCCCGATCAGCGCATCCTTCCGGGCGACGTCCTGACGATCAAAATCTACGGCTCGGCCGACTTCAGCCCCATCGTCAAAGTCGGCTCGGACGGCGACGTGCAGCTGCCGCTCATCGGCATCATCAACCTCGCCGGCCTCTCCATCCCGCGCGCTGAAAACGTCATCGCCGCAAGGCTCGTCGCGGCCGGCATGTACAGGAGCCCATCCGTCAGCGTCCAGGTCACCGAGTTCTCGAGCCAGTTCGTCACCATCGAGGGCGAGGTCAAGGGCAGCATCGTTCCGGTCAACGGCGAGCGCCGCCTGCTCGATATCCTCGCCATCGCCGGCGGCCTGCCGCCCACGGCCAGCCACGTCGTCCATGTCATCCGGCCCGGGCTCGACGCACCCATCGTCGTCGACCTCGGCACCGATCCCGCGCGCAGCGCGCAGGCCAACATCGCCATCCTGCCGCGCGACACCATCGTGGTCTCGCGCGTCGGCGTCGTCTACATGCTCGGCGCCTTCCAGCGGCAGGGCGCCATCCCGCTCGAACAGAACTCACCGCTCACGCTGATGCAGGCCTCTTCGCTCACTGGCGGTGTCGGCTACCAGGGCCGCTTCGAAGATCTCCGCATCATCCGCACCGACGGCGTCGAACGCCACTTCGTCAAGATCGACGTCAAGCGCGTTATACGCGGGCAGGACCCCGACCCGATCCTCCAGGCCGACGACATCGTCCTGCTCCCGACCAACGTTCTCAAGGCAGCTCTCAAGAATGGCGGCATTGCCACCATCGTTGCCCTCACCCAGGTAAGCCTCTACGCCATGCAGCGCTAGAACCCGGCCCCGGGCCCTGAAGTGTTGCGCTTCAACTGCCTATGACCGAGCTTTCTCTGCGACCGCCCACCAGCCCCGCCAATCGCCGCCGCCCTGCGCGACCGGTGAAGATCGCCTACCTCGTCAGCCACCCTATCCAGTATCAGGCGCCGCTGCTGCGCCGCCTCGCCCGCGAGCCGGACCTCGAGCTCACCGTCTTGTTCGGCTCCGGATTCTCCGTGAACGGCTACCGCGACAAGGGCTTCGGCGTCACCGTCGCGTGGGACGTCCCGCTGCTCGAAGGCTACCGTTCCGTCTTCCTGGGCGCGCTCCGTGATAACGGCACCGCCTCCGTCCTGAGCCCCATCAGCCTCGGCCTCAGCCGTCGCCTCGCGGCTTTCGATGTCCTGTGGGTTCACGGCTACTCCACCTTCAACCAGTTGCACGGCATGCTGGCTGCCAAGGCGCTCGGCATCCCTGTCCTGTTGCGCGCCGAATCCTGGCTCAGCGACCGCCCCCGCGGCCGCCTGCGCCTGCTCACCAAGCGTGCCTGCTTCGGCTTGCTGCGCCACCTCGCCGACGGCGTCCTTCCCATCGGCACCCGCAACGCCGAATACTGGCGTCATTACATGGGCACCGGCTTCCCCCACTTCGCCGTACCCTACGCCGTCGACAACAGCTACTTCCAGCAGCGCACCGCGGAGGCCGCCTCCAGCCGCGAAGCACTCCGCGCCGAACTCCACCTCGACCCCGACCGGCCCGTCATCCTCTTCGCCTCAAAGCTGCAGGAACGCAAGCGCTGCGCCGACCTCATCGCCGCCTACGCCCGCCTCGCCCCGCACCCCGGCATCGACCCCGACCCCTACCTCGTTATTGTCGGAGACGGCCAGGAGAGCGCCGCACTCAAGCAGCAGGCCGCCTCTACCGGCTTCCAGAGCATCCGCTTCTGCGGCTTCCGCAACCAGTCCGAGCTCCCCCGCTTCTTCGACCTCTGCTCCGTCTTCGTTCTGCCCTCGCGCCACGAGCCGTGGGGCCTGATCGTCAACGAAGCCATGAACGCCGGCCGCGCCGTCATCGTTTCGGACGACGTCGGCGCGCAGCTGGACCTCGTCACCGACGGCGTTGAGGGCTGCGTCTTCCCGGTCCACAATGTCCCGGCCCTGCACGCCGCGCTCGTCCGGGTTTTGGCCCCCGGGGCCGCCGCACAGATGGGCGCCCGCGCCCTCGCACGCATCCGCCAATGGGACTTCGAAGCCGATGTCCGCGGCATCCGGCGCGCCATCGCCGCCGTCACCCGCCTCCTCCCCGGCGAGCGAGCCTGACCCATGCGCATCCTTCACGTCATCGCCACCCTCGACCCCGTCTCCGGCGGCCCCGCCGAATCCGTCCGCACTCTTCTCTCCTTCGCCGACATCGGCTACCTCGGCGAAGCCGTCACCCTCGACGCGCCCGGCGCTCCCTGCCTGGAGGGCCTCGGCTTCCCCGTCCACCCGCTCGGCCCCGTCGCCTCGAAGTTCGCCTACTCGCCCCGCCTCCGCCCCTGGCTCGAGGCCAATCACCACCGCTTCGACGGGGTCATCGTCAACGGCCTGTGGAACTTCTGCGGCGTCGCCGTCTGGCTCCAGCTGCGCAACAAGCTCCCCTACATGGTCTTCTCGCACGGCATGCTCGACCCCTACTTCAAACGCGCCGCGCCGCTCAAGCACGCCAAGAAGTGGCCCTTCTGGCTCGCGCTCCAGTACTGGATCCTCCGCCGCGCCCACCGCGTCCTCTTCACCACGACGCAGGAAAGCGTCCTCGCCCGCCAGAGCTTCTGGCTGCATCACTGGCACGGCCACGTCGTCCCCTACGGCTCGCGCCGCCCGCCCCCGCATTCCGCAGACCTCGCCGCCGCCTTCACCGCCCGCATCCCGCAGCTGCGCGGCAGCCGGTTCCTGCTCTACCTCGGCCGCATCCATCGCAAAAAGGGCTGCGACCTGCTCATCGCCGCCTTCATCGCCAACGCCGGCATAGACCCCAACCTGCACCTCGTCATGGCCGGCCCCGACCGCGACCATTGGGGCGCCGAGCTCCGCCACGCCGCCTCCATCGCCGGCCTCGCCGACCGCGTCCACTGGCCCGGCATGCTCGAAGGCCCCGCCAAGTGGGGAGCGTTCTACGCCTGCGAAGCCTTCATCCTGCCCTCGCACCAGGAAAACTTCGGCATCGCCGTCGCCGAAGCCCTCGCCTGCGGCCGCCCCGTCCTGCTCGCCGACAAGGTCAACATCGCCCCGCAGATCGCCCTCGACGGCGCCGGCCTCGTCGAGCCCGACACCCAGCCCGGCGCCACCGCGCTCATCCGCCGCTGGCTCGCCACACCGCCCACCCTGCGCCAGGCCATGCGCGTCCAGGCCCTCATCACCTTCCGCGAGCGCTACGACATGCAGCGCGCCGCCGAAACCATCCTCGCCCTCTTCGCCCAGGCACCCGGCTTCCACGCCTCACACAATCATGCCCCCACACGCAAAAACGCCGGCACTCGAAACGACGAGTACCGGCATCCGCAAACTTAGCTGGTTACGACTGGCGCCGCAGCTTCGCCAGCAGATCCGTCGGATGCACCGGCTTCGCCAGGATCTCGAACTCATGCCCCTGCGCCCGCGCCTTCTCGAGCAGGTCAGCCGTCGCGGCCTGGCCGGAGAACAGCAGGATCTTGCAGCTCGGACGCTTCGCCCGCGTCGCAATCGCCGCCTCGATCCCCGTCATCCCGGTCATGATCACATCCGAGATCAGCATATCCGGCTCAAACGTGTCGAGCGACTCGATCGCCTTCTCGCCGCTGTATACCGCCCGTGCCTCGAAGCCGGCCTGGTTCAAGATAATCGCGAGCGTGTTCGCGATCACCTGCTCATCATCGGCCACGAGAACGCGCGGTTTATACGGTGTGGCTGCGGCTGCTTCAGACATGCGTGAATCCCCAGGAATAAAATCTGTCGTGCAACTGCTGAGGCGAACGTCCACGCCGTCTTAACCTTTATACCAGCAAAGTGATGATACGCTGACCCCGGGCCGACCGCGTTCTTCTCACTCCCCACGCGAACCCTCACTTTCTTTTCAAGAAGATGCCCATGCCTGAAGCCATCATCCGCGCCGAGCGCGTGGAGAAGTACTACGCGCAGCCCAGCGAGAACCGCATCCAGGTCATCGCGCCCACCGACCTCTCCATCGTCCCCGGCGAAATCGTCGCCCTGCTCGGCCCCTCAGGCTCCGGCAAATCCACCCTCCTGCGCATGCTCACCGGCCTCTCCACTCCCTCCGCCGGCGAGGTCTTCTGGCACGAAAAACCCATCGCCTCCGTCGACAGCAACGTCTCCATCGTCTTTCAGAGCTTCGCCCTCTTCCCCTGGCTCACCGTCCTCCAGAATGTCGAAGCCGTCCTCAAGGCCCGCGGCATGGAGCCCGAAGAACGCCGCCGCCGCTCGCTCAAGATGCTCGACACCGTCGGGCTCGACGGCTTCCAGGCCGCCTACCCCAAAGAACTCTCAGGCGGCATGCGCCAGCGCGTCGGCTTCGCCCGCGCCCTCGTCGTCGAGCCCGAAGTCCTCTTCATGGACGAGCCCTTCTCCGCCCTCGACGTCCTCACCGCCGAGAACCTCCGCTCCGAACTTCTCGAGCTCTGGGAGAACGACACGCTCCCCACCCGATCCATCTTCATCGTCACGCACAACATCGAAGAAGCCGTCCTGCTCGCCGACCGCATCATCGTTCTCGGCCGCAATCCCGGACGCATCCGCACCGACTTCAAGGTCGGCCTGCCTCACCCGCGCGACCGCAAAGCGCCCCAGTTCACCGCGCTCGTCGACTACGTCTACAAGGTCCTCACCCAGCCCGACGAAGCCCCGCCCGATCTTCCCCAGGCCCCCAACGCCCCCGCCTCCACCGCCCGCCCCAACCCCTACCAGATGCTGCCCCACGCCCGCCCCGGCGGCATCGCCGGACTGCTTGAGCTCCTCATCGATCACAACGGCAAAGACGACATCTATCGCCTCGCCGACGACCTCGCCTTCGAGATCGACGACCTGCTCCCCATCGTCGACGCCGCCCGCCTGCTCGGCTTCATCACCGTCACCGAAGGCGATGCCGCCATCACCGAAATCGGCGCGCAGTTCGCCAACTCCGAGATCCTCCACCAGAAAGAAGTCTTCCGCAAAGCCGCCGTCGAAAATGTCCTCCTGCTGCGCCAGATCGTGCGTGCCGTCGAAACCAAAAGCGACGGCACCGTCTCCGAAGAGTTCTTTCACGACGTCCTCGACGAACAGTTCTCCGAGGAAGAAACCCTGCGCCAGCTCGAAACCGCCATCAGCTGGGGACGCTACGCCGAACTCTTCGACTTCGACGCCGCACGCCGCCGCTTCACCCAGGCCCAGCGCCTCTCGGGCGAGATGGACGAAGACACCGAAGAAGCCGGCGTCGAAAGCGAGGGCTAGCCCGCATGATGAGCTTCCCCCAGGGCTTCTCGAATATTCCCGGCCGCGAAACCCTCGCGCGCACCCAGGTCTTCAAACGCTCCTGGCCCTTCGTGCTCGATCTCTGCGTCGCCGCCATCGGCCTCGCCGTCTTCTATGCGGTCGTCCGCATCGCCATGCTCTGGGCCCAGCCGCCCGCGGTAGAGATGGTCGTGTCGCTCTCCCCGCGCGCCCTTCCCCTCTACGCCTTCTACTCCGTCGTCCGCATCTTCCTCGCCTACCTGCTCTCGCTCGTCTTCGCCATCGCGTACGGCTACACGGCCGCCTACAACAAGCGCTTTGAAAGCTTCATGATCGCCGGCCTCGACATCATGCAGTCCATCCCCGTGCTCAGCTTTCTGCCGCCCGTCATGCTTGCCATGATCAGCCTCTTCCCCACGCGGCACATCGGTGTCGAGCTCGGCGCCATCGTCCTCATCTTCACCGGCGCCGTGTGGAACATGGCCTTCAGCTTCTACTCCTCGCTCCGCAGCATCCCGCGCGAACTCAACGAAGCCACCAACATTTACCGCTACTCGCGCTTCCAGAAGCTCTTCCAGCTTGAACTCCCCTACGCCGCCATCGGTCTCCTGTGGAACTCCATCATGTCCGTCGCCGGCGCCTGGTTCTTCCTCATGGCCTGCGAGATGTTCCACTTCGGCTCCCGCGACTTCCGCCTCCCCGGCCTCGGCAGCTACCTCCAGACCGCCGCCGACGCCGGCAACGGCCGCGCCATCACCTACGGCCTCATCACCATGATCGCCATCATCGTCGCCACCGACCAGCTCATCTGGCGACCGCTCATCCAGTGGAGCGACAAGTTCAAATTCGAACAGGTCGAAAGCTCCAAGCGCGTCAACTCCCCCGTCCTCGCGCTGCTCACCCAGTCGAACGCCATCTCCGCCCTCAAGCGGCACACCACCGCGCCGCTCACCGAGTCCATCTACTCGAGCCTCGCCAGCCGCCGCGAAGTCCGCATGGCGCAGCGCGCCGAACACCCCGGCGCCACGCCCGGTATCAGCAGCCGCGCCGTCCCCTGGCTCCTGCTCGCCGTCCTCGGCGTCGCCGTCGTCTTCGCCGCCATCCACGCCGTCGTGCTGCTCAAACCCGTCACCGGCCCGCAATATCTGGAGCTGCTCAAAGGCGCCCTCGCCACCTTCCTCCGCGTCAACCTCTCACTCGCCCTCGCCGCCGCCTGGACCATCCCGGTCGGCGTCGCCATCGGCTTTCACCCGCGCCTCGCCCGCATCGCCCAGCCGCTCGCCCAGATCGCCGCCTCCGTCCCCGCCACGGCACTCTTCCCCGTCATCCTGCTGGCCCTCGTCAAGCTCGGCGGCGGACTCGGCATCGGCTCCATCGCCCTCATGCTGCTCGGCACCCAGTGGTACATCCTGTTCAACGTCATCGCCGGCGCCATGGCCATCCCCAACGACCTCAAGGAAGTCGCCACCCTCTTCCGCTTCTCGAAGCTCGAACGCTGGAAGAAGGTCATCCTCCCCGGCATCTTCCCCTTCCTCATCACCGGCATGGTCACCGCCTCCGGCGGCGCCTGGAACGCCAGCATCATCGCCGAGTACTTCCGCCTCAACAACCAGACCCTCACCACCCTGGGCCTCGGCGCCCAGATATCCTCCGCCACCGAGCACGGCGCCTTCCCCATCCTGCTCCTCGGCACCATCCTGATCTCGCTGATGGTCGTCACCACCAACCGCCTGGTCTGGCGCCCCCTCTACCGCCTCGCCGAAACCCGCTACAAACTGGGCTGACCAGCGACCCCCGCCGCGGTCATTCCGCAACGCAGCAAACAAGCTGCTTTTGCCTTGAAAACTGTCAGCTAAAAACTAACAACTATCAGCTGATAAAACACCACGCTCTGTCTCACCCCCACCCCCCGAAAAAAGTGCGTCCCATGGTACACCTAAACTCAATAGAATGAAGATCTTACAGGGGACATCCAAAGCTAACCCCAATAGAATCAAGATCCCGCTCGTTTGATCCAAAGCTAACTTCAATGGATTGAAGATCTTGCGCAACATCGGATGGGGTGGGGGCTACCCCCGCAGCCCTTCGCGGCGCCGCTTGAACGCAAAGATCACCGCCAGTACCGGCGGCGCAATCAGCACCCCCCACGGCGGAATCAGGATACCCAGCACCACCGGGCCCAGCAGCGAAGCCCACCACGGCACCATCGTCGTGCGGTGCAGTATGAAGGGCTGAATCACCAGTCCCTCCAGCACCACAATCAGCGCATAAAGCCCCAGCACCATGCTGATCCGGAACAGCACATCGTCGCCACTCGAAAAGGCCGCCGCCAGCGTCGGCCCGATCACCGCCAGCATCCCGCCAATCCCCGGAATGAACTGGCACACGCCCCCGATCAGCGCCCACACCGGCGCCCACGGCACATGCAGCAGCTCAAGCCCGATCAGCCACAGGATGCCGACAATCAGCGCGTCCAGGGTCACGGCGCGCCACCATCCGGCAAGCGCGCCGCCGGCCGTACGCAGGTGCGACGCAGGCGGCGGCGGTGGAATCAAAGCATTCATCGTGCGCTCCTAAGTGCAAGACCAACTGCAGGTTGGATGCTTGCATCTGATCGCCTGACGGCAAAAGTGCAAAGGCAGGTACGCGCTCATCGAGGGCTGCGACCACTTCAAAAGGGTCTTTGACGCTTCGCGTGTAAAGGAACGAACGACATGGCAGTGATGATGCAGGCGTTTTACTGGGATGCCCCTCAGCAGGAAAACAAAAAGGGTGAATGGTGGAATCATCTCTCCTCGCAGGTAGAGGAACTCGGCAAAGCCGGCATCAATGCTCTCTGGCTGCCGCCCGCCAACAAGGCGGCAAGCGTCGACTCCGTCGGCTACGACCCCTACGACTTCTTCGACCTCGGCGACTTCGACCAGAAGGGCGGCGTCAAGACCCTCTACGGCAACCGCGCGGAGCTGATCGCGCTGGTCAAAAAAGCCAAGGAGCACAGCGTCGGCTGCTACGCCGACATGGTCATCAATCACAACTCGGGCGCGGATGAGGAAGAGGTCAACCCGCTCGACGGGCAGAAGCGCTGGACCAAATTCAATCCGAAGTCGGGCAAGTTCCCGCGCGACTGGGACTGCTTCCACCCCAGCCGCTTCGAGCGCGACATGGTCGAGGGCGAAAACTTCGCCGGCTTCCCCCACCTCTGCCATCGCAATCCCGACGTCTACAAGGCAATGTTCGACTACGCGCGCATGCTCATCGAAGAGATCGGCTTCGACGGCTTCCGCTTCGACTTCGTGAAGGGCTATGGCAGCTGGATGATCTCGCTGCTCTCGAAGTACCGCTATGAGAAGGAAGGCATGATGGACTTCATGCCCTACGTCGTCTGCGAGTTGTGGTCGGGCGACCAGGACATCGAATCCTGGCTCGAAAAGGCCAACCGCATGACCGACAACCAGATCGCAGCCTTCGACTTCCCGCTGCGCTACAAGCTCAAAGGGGTCTGCGACCAGCCGAACTACGACCTGCGCCAGCTTACCGAAGGCGGAACGGTCGTCATGAAGCGGCCGGCGCACGCCGCCACCTTCGTCGACAACCACGACATGGGCGACGACACGATCGTGAACGACAAGCTGCTGGCCTACTCGTTCATCCTGCTGCACGAGGGCTACCCGTGCGTCTTCTACTACGATTACTACAACAACGGTCTCGCCCGGCCCGGCACCCCCAACGGCATCAACGCGCTCATCGAGGCGCATCACAGGTACGCCGGCGGCGACTCGCAGATCCTGCACGCCGACCCCGACCTCTACATCATGCAGCGCATCGGCTGGAAGGATGACAAGACCGAGCAGCCCGGGCTCGTCTACGTGCTGAACAACCTCGGCGACAAGTGGTCGGGAACGTCGGTCAAGACGCAGTGGGCCAACCAGCGCTTCGTGCCCATCGCGTGGGACGGCCACGGACTCTACGGCGCAGTCGCTCACCCCGACGAGCGCCGCTCGGACGGCGAAGGCAACTGCGAGTTCCCCGCCCCGCCGCGCGGCTACTGCGTCTACGTCCCCATCGCCGACGAAGCCAACAAGGACGAAGTCGTAGCGGGAGTCTAGAGAGGAACAAGCAACGGCAAGTGCGTCCTGACGCCGGACGGGCGCCACTTCGTGGGGTACAGGCTTCGCGTGGTAGCCCGTCGCACTCGGCGTGACGTTGCGACGCGAAGCCTCCACCCCACGAAGTGGTCGCCGCCCGCGATGAGGGCGCTTTTGCTGTTGCTTGTTCCCTGTAAACTACCTCTATGAAATTCGGTGTGCTGGTCTTTCCCGGGTCGAACTGCGATCACGATACCTACAATGTGCTGGCGAACGTGCTGGGGGCCTCGGCGACGATGCTGTGGCACGCGTCAACCGACCTTGAGGGCTGCGATGCGATCCTGGTGCCGGGGGGCTTTGCCTACGGCGACTATCTGCGCACCGGCGCGATTGCCAAATTCGCGCCAATCATGCAGCCGGTAAGAAAATTCGCGGACGGCGGCGGGCTGGTGATGGGGATCTGCAACGGCTTCCAGATTCTGACCGAGGCGGGCCTGCTGCCGGGTGCACTGATGCGCAACGCGACGCAGCGCTACATCTGCAAGCAGGTGCATCTGAAGGTGGAGACGACGGATTCGCCGTTTACGCATGGCCTGACCAAAGGTGAGGTGCTGCAGATGCCAGTGGGCCACATGGAGGGCAACTACTTCTGCGATGCGGAGACGCTGGCGCAGCTGAATGCGCAGGATCGCATTGCGTTCCGTTACGGCAACCAGCATGGCTTGACCGAGGCCGAGCATAATCTGAACGGGTCGATCGAGAATATCGCGGGTGTGCTGAACGAAGGCCGCAACGTGCTTGGGATGATGCCGCATCCGGATCGTTCGAGCGAGCAGATGCTGGGATCGAGCGATGGACTTCGATTGTTCAAAGGCATAGCTGAGGCCTCGACGGCGCAATAAGAACAACAGCAGGGGCGTCGGCGTGGACGTCGACCACTTTGTGGGAATGGGACCGCTTTGCGGTGCCGGGGTTGGGATGGCTCATGGTTGATATTCATCATCATCTTTTGTGGGAAGTCGATGACGGCGCGAGGGACTTCGAAACCTCGGTTGCGATGGCGCGCGCTTCGGCGGCGGACGGCGTGACGCACGTGGTGTGCACGCCGCATGCGAACAGTGAATACAGCTACGATCGCCCGGCAAACCAGGCCAAGGTGGAGGAGTTGCAGCGGACGCTCGAGGCGGAAGGGATCGCGTTGAAGGTGGGGCTGGGCTGTGATTTTCACGTCTCGTACGACAACGTGCTCGAGGCCAAGAAGGAGCCATCGCGCTTCAGCGTGAACGGCCTGAACTACCTGATGGTGGAGATTCCGGACTTCGGGATTGCGCCGGGGCTGGGCGAGATCTTTTACGAACTGCAGCTGGCCGGGCTGACGCCGGTGCTGACGCATCCGGAGCGCAACGCGACCTTGCAGCGGGAACGCGAGCATGGGCGGCTGGCGGAGTGGGTGCGCCAGGGTGTGCTGGTACAGGTGACGGGCGACTCGGTGACCGGCAAGATGGGTAAGTCTGCGGAGAAGATGGCGCACGACCTGCTGGCGAAACGGTGGGTGCATTTTCTGGCGACGGACGCGCACAGCATGCGCTCGCGGCCGCCGCGGCTGAGCGAGGCGCGGCAGCTGGTGGCGAAGAAGTATGGCGAGGCGTATGCCGAGAGTCTGACCACGACGAATCCGCGAGCGGTGTTCGACGGCGCCGCGCTGAACATCCAGGAAGAGCCGCGGAACCTGTACGAGGAGTACAAGGAAGAGCCGTGGTGGAAGCGGTTGTTCGGCTAGAGAACTGCAAGTGCGCCCTCATCGCGGGCGGCGACCACTTCGTGGGGTAAACCGCTGCGCGCAGGGCGAACAGTTTTCCCATGGAACACTCTCGACTAGCGCGCGGCGGTTCACCCCACGAAGTGGCGCCCGTCCGGCGTCAGGACGCTTTTGTACTTAGAGTCCCAGGCCACCATCCACCGCGAGCAGCTGGCCGGTGATGAAGTGGGGGCCGGTGGCGAAGAAGAGGACCGCGGCGGCGACGTCGGCGGCGGTGCCGTTGCGCTTCATCGGGGTCTTCTCGGCGAAGGCCTCGTAGCCTGCGCCGACCTCCCCGTTGACGATCATGCCGGGCGCGATGCAGTTGACGCTGATCTCGGGCGCCCAGGCCTTGGCCATGGTCTGCGAGAGCATGTGCAGCGCAGCCTTCGAGGTGCAGTAGTGGGCGTGCGTGGCCCAGGGGTGGATGCCGCCGAGCGAGCCGATGTTGATGATGCGTCCGTGCGTGGCCTTGAGTGACGGGTAGGCTGCTTTCGCCATCAGGAAAGGGCCGCGGGTGTTGGTTTCGAACATCGCGTCCCAGGCCTCGACGCTGATCGCTTCAAGCGCCTGGGTTTCGAAGGCGCCGGCATTGTTGACGAGCAGGTCGAGCGACCCGAAGGTGGCCATCACCGACGCGACGGCGGCCGTGACGCTGGCTTGCTCGCGCACGTCACAGGCGACGGCGAGTGACCGGACCCCGAAGCCTGCAATGGCGGCAGCGGTCTCTTCGGCTTCAGCCTGCGAGCCGCGATAGGTGATGGCGACGTCGGCGCCGGCCTCGGCGAGGGCGAGCGCGATGCTGCGGCCAATGCGCTTGGCAGCGCCGGTGACGAGGGCGCTGCGGCCGAGAAGCGGGCGGGCGAGTGGAGCGGGCGTCACTGCGGTTTCGGCGTGGGGTTTTGCGTGCTGCCCGGGGTGCCGGTGACGGGTGCGAGGGAGTTCGGGTCGCTGGTGTGGTTGGTGGGTTGCGGCGGCTGGATGACCGGGGCGGAGTGGCTGCGGGCAGGCTCCTGGGTGCCGGGCTTGACGGTGGCGGCTTTGCCCATGTTGTCCTGGTAGGTGGAGACCTGGGCGCGGGGCCGGATCATCTTCACCTCGATGGTGCGTTCGTTTTCAGCGACCAGGTACTGGTCGGCGAAGGTGGCGAATCCGTCCGCGATAACCTGCACGTCGACGTTCGAGCCGGTCGGGATGACATCGATGATGGCCTTGCCGTCTTCGTTGGTCTTGACCTCGAGGTTGCCCTCGTCCTTGCCGTCCTTGACCGAGTGGAAGACGACGGCGGCGTTGGCGATGGGCTTGCCGTTGTAGCCGCGCAGGACCATGACCTCGATGTGCGAGGTTTCGGGCGGAACCTTGTATTTGCGTCCGCGGTGGGGCGCATCCTGCGCTGAAGCGACGGAGAGGAGGCCGAGGGTGAGGATGACGGACTGGGTAGCGCGGCGGTACACGGACATGCAGAGAGTTTACGACTTTTTGCGCAGGGTGGTCGAAGCGGAGGGGGCGGTTCCGCGTTGGCACAGGAATCTGCGCGTGATTCACTCACATTTCACGAGACCGGGTTGACAGGCGGAGAAGCGGAGGCATAGTGTTAGCAATCGAAGGGGTTGAGTGCTAACGCGCCTCCCCGAGTAGTCATTTCAGTGTTCTTCAAGGAGATGTAAGTTATGGCAACAACGACGTTTACGCCGCTGCACGACCGTATCCTGGTGCGCCGTACCGAAGAGGGTGAGACGATTCGCGGGGGCATCATCATCCCGGATTCGGCGAAGGAAAAGCCGCAGCAGGGTGAAGTGGTTTCGGTGGGCAAGGGCAAGTCGAACGACGAGGGCAAGGTTTTCCCGCTCGACGTGAAGGCCGGCGACACGATCCTGTTTGGCAAGTACTCGGGCACGGAGATCAAGCTGGATGGCGAAGAGCTGCTGATCATGCGTGAAGAAGAAGTCCTCGGGATCGTCAGCAAGTAGGGACTTCGTACCGTTCTCGACCGCTTCGCGGTGAGTGCCAAATCAAATTCAGCATAAAGCCGGCAACGCCGGCACATGGAGCAAAGCATCATGGCAAAGCAGATTCTGCATGGAGAAGATTCGCGTCAGGCGATCCTGCGCGGAGTAAACATCTTGGCGAATGCCGTCAAGGTGACCCTCGGCCCCAAGGGCCGGAACGTCGTTATCGAGAAGAAGTTCGGCTCGCCGACGATTACCAAGGACGGCGTCACGGTTGCCAAGGAGATCGAGCTTGAGAATGCGCTCGAGAACATGGGCGCCCAGATGGTCCGCGAAGTGGCTTCGAAGACGTCAGACGTAGCCGGCGACGGCACGACCACCGCGACCGTGCTTGCCCAGGCGATCTATCGCGAGGGCGTGAAGACGGTAGCGGCCGGTGCGAACCCGATGGCGCTGAAGCGCGGCATCGACAAGGCGGTTGAGGCGATCATCGGCAAGCGCGATGAGCATGGTGCTGTGATCGGCGGAGCGCTCGCAGCGTTCTCGAAGCCGGTTTCGGGCGACATGATCGCGCAGGTCGGCACGATTTCGGCAAACTCGGATGCGCAGATCGGCACCATCATTGCCGCGGCCATGAACAAGGTTGGCAAGGACGGCGTGATCACGGTGGAAGAGTCGCGCACGATGGAGACGCAGCTGGATGTGGTCGAGGGGATGCAGTTCGACCGCGGCTACCTGTCGCCTTACTTCGTGACCGATGCCGAGCGCATGGAAGCCGCGCTTGAGAACCCCTACGTGCTCATCTATGAGAAGAAGATCTCGTCGATGAAGGACCTGTTGCCGCTGCTCGAGCAGATTGCCCGCACGGCGAAGCCGCTCGTCATCATCGCTGAGGATGTCGATGGTGAGGCGCTTGCGACGCTGGTGGTCAACAAGCTGCGCGGCACGCTGAATGTGGCTGCGGTGAAGGCGCCTGGCTTCGGCGATCGTCGCAAGGCGATGCTTGAAGACATTGCCACCCTGACGGGCGGCAAGGCGATCACCGAGGATCTCGGCATCAAGCTCGAGGGCGTGAAGCTCGAGGACCTGGGCACGGCGAAGCGCATCACGATCGACAAGGACAACACGACGATCGTCGATGGCGGCGGCGAGGGCTCGAAGATCGAGGGCCGCGTGAAGGAGATTCGCGCTCAGATCGACAAGACGACCTCCGACTACGACCGTGAGAAGCTGCAGGAGCGCCTGGCCAAGCTGGTTGGCGGTGTTGCGGTGATCAAGGTGGGCGCGGCGACCGAGACCGAGATGAAGGAGAAGAAGGCTCGTGTCGAAGATGCGATGCATGCGACTCGTGCGGCTGTTGAAGAGGGTATCGTCCCGGGCGGTGGTGTGGCGTTGATTCGCTGCTCGGCTGCTGTGGATGAGCTGTTGAAGACGCTTGAAGGCGACGAGAAGATCGGTGCGAGCATCATTCGTCGCGCGATCGAAGAGCCGCTGCGCATGATCGTGATGAACGCGGGCGAAGAGGGTGCGGTCGTGATCGGCAAGATCCACGAGTCGACCGAGCCGAACTTCGGCTACAACGCCGGCACGGGCAAGTACGAGGACCTGGTTGCGGCCGGCGTCATCGACCCGACGAAGGTGACGCGGACTGCCCTGCAGAACGCGGCGTCGATCTCGGGCCTGATGCTGACCACCGAGGCCATGATCTCCGAGATTCCCGAGAAGAAGGAAGCAGCGGGCGGCGGACATCAGCATGGCGGCGGCGGTATGGACGGCATGTACTAAGACTTCACGCAAACGCAATGAATGCAAAGCCCCGAGAGCAATCTTGGGGCTTTGCGCTTAAGCTGCCAGGCCTCGAAACGAGGGTTGGCACCTCACTCGTACGATGGAGCGGTCGGCCCTGGCTTTTCGTTGATCTCGCGTGCGCCGCATCGTTTCAGGAAGGCGGTTGTGGCTTCGAACTCTTGCGGGTTGCGGGTGGGATCATCCGCTTTCCCGGTGGGGATGTAGATCACGATTCCCTGCCTGGCGCGGGTCAGGAGGACGCGATACGCGTTGCGTCGGAACTTGCGGCGTTCGGGGCTCTTGATCTCGGACCACTTGCTGTTGCCTGCACGAAAGGCTCGGATAAGCCACTCATTCCTGGTTGGCGACCAGACAAAGTCGCCGCCCCAGCAAAGGCCCACCCAATCCAGTTCAAGGCCCTGAATCTCGAATTCTGTGGCAAAGACTTCCAGCTGAAAGCTTGAGCGCACGTCGCTTGCGGAGGCGAGATACCAATGCTCCCATGGATAGCCTCCGTGGAAGGCGGAATCAGGTTCCAGGCCCTCGGCACGTAGGCGCGCGGCTTGCGAGGAAGCGACCAAACCCGCTCGACTGAGCCCGAGGGTGTGCTGGCGCACGGTGTAGCGGAGCAGGGTGAGATCGCGAACGAGGTAGACGGGGAACTCGGAATTCTGGCTCACTGCTCGCGCGCCTTCGGCATCACCGCTGATCACGTGGTTGACCCAGCGGGCATAGGAATCAGCATTGAGGCTCCGGACAGAGACATCGAGATGCAATTGAGGAGCAGCGATCACCTCGAGCGATGCTGAGGCCTCCGTAATGAGCTTGCTGCCCGCGACCGAGGTGCCCCCGGCAAGCGCTTCGGGAGAAGCATAGATCGTCCAGGGTTTCGCGGCCGCGGCAAGCGAGGTTCCCCACTCGTCCAGGCCCGCTTCTCCGTTGTTGATCTCTTGTCCACCACCAACGAGCGCGATGACGACGGCCCAATCCTTGTGACGCTCCATGATCTTGAGCAGCATCTCGGGCTCCGAGTAGGGCCGCTTGAACTTGGCGAAGTTCTGCGCCCGATCCCATGCGCGTTGCGCCTCATCGAAGATGACGACGTGGTTCGAAGGTGCACGCTCCTGTTGGTCCTCGGTGTAGGTGCGGGCAAAGACATGGACGTTTTCGATGAGTGTCTTCGCGTGCAGCCTGGCGTCGAGTGCCCGCACTCCGTTGCGCATCTGATGGCGGGCCAGCACTGCCTGAATGACCTTCACGAGCGGCCCGTTGCCGGACATGAAGTGGATTGACTCGCGACCGGTCTGCCTGGTGAAGGCAAGGTTGAGACCGACAAGAGTCTTGCCGGAGCCAGGCACGCCGGTGACGAAGCAGGCAACATGGCGATGGTTGTTTCGTGCCTCTTCGACGATCTCCTGAACGAAGGTCGTGAGCGTGTCGACGTCGTGGCGCGCAGCGCGGGAGTGGGCAATCTCGCGAATGTCGAGACCGGACTGCAGCGCGAGCGCTGCTTCAATGATGGCGGGGACAGGACGATACTCGCCATGCTCCCACGCGTGCGGCTCGATCGGGTAGAGTGACTCGGACGGAAGGGAGCAGAGGAAAGTTGAGAGCTGGTCCCACGTAACGCGGGCAACTGGCGCAATCCAGAAGGCGGCTGTTTCGAGGAAGGGCAATTCGCGTTGACGAACCGGCCCTTCACTTTGTGCTATCGGCGAAACGACAATCGGAGTGATGTTGCGGTGAGCGGAAGGCTCGTGGAAGTAGTGGAGGAGGAGCGCATATTCCTCTGCCTGCAGGCAATCGTCGGCAGTGGCCGCGTGAGACTTCTGTTCGAGTATCACGATCTGATCGCCGGCCAAAAGGACCACGTCGATCCGTCGCATCTTGCGTGGGATGTTGAACTCGAGCAGGACGGTCCATGCGCTCGCTTCTTCCCGGCAAGCCACCACGGCAGCCAGTGACGCGCGCAATCGAAAGATGTCCTGCGCCCAGGAGAGGGTCTGCTGTGACTTCTGATCGGTGTACCCGTCATGGGCATAGGCCAGCGAGAGCAGGCCGGTCAATTCGCTATCGGATGCGGTGATCAATTCCGCCAGAGGGGCTCGATAGAAGGCTGGCATGTGGCGCCAGGATACCAGGGAGCGATCAGCATAAAGAGGTCGTTCAGACTGCGGTCTTCGATAACGCGGAGACCCGAGTGCCGACGGTCGGGATGGTAAAAGCCGCCAAATTTTGATCAGCGTTCAGTCGGCTTTGACTTCACCCGTGCATTAGTCGCAGCAGGCAGCAGACGCCGCCGACGGCGAGGGCGACAGCCCAGGGAGCGGCGCGCCAGGCGGTGAGGGCGAGGAAGGCGGCGAGGGCGATGAGGAAGTCGACCGCGGTGTGGACGGTGGGTGTCCACACCGATTGATACAGGGCGGCGATGAGGATGCCGACCACGCTCGCGTTGATTCCGGTGAGCGCGGCGGCGACGCGGGGGTGACTTCGCAGGGCGCCCCAGAACGGTAGAACGGCGAGCATGAGCAGCGTGCCGGGGAGGAAGATCGCCAACAGGGCGATGATGCCGTTCAGGACTGAATGGCTTGCGGGGTGCGCGGCGGCTCCGAGAAAGGCGGCGAAGGTAAAGAGTGGGCCGGGCAGCGCCTGCGCCGCGCCGTAGCCCGCGATGAACGCTTCCGGCGTGACCCAGCCGCGGGTGACGACCAGCGCCTGCAGCATCGGCAGCACGACATGACCTCCGCCGAAGACCATTGCGCCTGCGCGAAAGAAGGCCGTGAAGAGGCTGGCCTGGGTCGGGTTGGAAGCCGAGGGCAGCGTCGCCGTGACGAGGAGCAGCAACAGGAAGACGGCGGCAGCGCCGACGCTCGTGCGGCGTGAGACCCGGAACGTAGGAGGGCGTTGGGCAGGAATCGGCGTCCGGGGCAGCAGGAAGTTGCCGGCGACGGCTCCCGCGGTGACGATCAAGACATTGGCGAGGAAGGCCGGCAGCAGCAGCGCCGCAGCCGTTGCACAGAGCGTGACGGCGAGGCGGGGGCGGTCGGGGGCGAGCGTTCGCTGCATGGTGAGCACGGCGGACGCAACGACTGCAACCGCCACCAGTTGCAGTCCATGCAGCAGAGCGATGCCGGCTGCGGAGGCGAACAGCCGGCTGCTGAAGGCGAAGCCAAGCATGAGCAGAGCCGAAGGCAGCGTGAAGCCGAGCCATGCGGCGAATCCTCCGGCGACGCCCCCGCGCAGCACGCCGATGGCGAAGCCAACCTGGCTGCTCGAAGGCCCGGGGAGCGATTGTGAGAGCGCGATGAGTTCGCCGAACGCCGTGGCGCTGAGCCAGCGACGACGCTCGACGAACTCCTGTTCGAAGTAGCCGAGGTGCGCGGTGGGGCCGCCGAACGAGGTGCAGCCAAGGCGGAGGAAGATGAGGAAGACGCGGACGATGCTGCTGCCGCCGGCGGCGTCTTCAGCCAGGTTCGGTTGCAATGAGGCCTGCTGGTCGGATGGAGTTTGCGGCATGACGGAACAGCTCCACGAAGACGGGGACCGGCAGCAGCGGATGACTGCCGCAGCCGTATCTGGGCTGAGGGTACCACCCGCGAGATGGTGTGCCGAGTCGCGCAAGCACGGGAGCTCTGCGGTAAGCTGTTGGAGTGCGCCGCCTGCTCTCGCTCATGCTGCTGTTGACGCTTGCCCTGCCCTTGCTGGCGGCGGTGTCTGGCAGTGCGCAGGCGGAGGCGAACCTGCCGATGTGCTGCCGCCGCAACGGTTCGCATCACTGCGCGACGATGGACGCCGGCATGCGCATGGCGGCGGACACCGACCGACCAGTGATGCGCATGGCCTGCTCCGCCTACCCGCATAGCCTGGGCCAGGTACACACCGGCGGCTGGAACTTCGAGGCGGCGCGGGAGGCATCGGCTGCGCTGCCGGTCGCACAGGCAGCGGTCGCCCAGGCCGAGGCCGGGCATCGCATCGCGGAGGGTCGCGCGCGGCAGAAGCGTGGACCGCCGGCAGGCCACATCAGCTAGCTGAACCTGCGACGCCCTCTATGGGGCGCCGTCTGGAAATGGCCGGGGCGCACGCTCCGGCTGCTGATGATTCGCAAACGCCGCCTGTCTGCGGCAAAAGGTCATGTTCATGAACAGATTTGCTGTGCTCTGCGGAGCGCTTACCCTGGCGTCGGCATCGTCGGCCCACGCTTCAATCTACGGTGCGGTTCAGGGCATCGTGCACGATTCACAACATCGCCCCGTGCGTGGCGCGCATGTCGTACTGAAGGCGGCACATTCGAGCTTTTCGGTCACGATGGAAACAGGCGCGGACGGCAGCTTCCGCCTCAACGCGGTGCCGCTGGGCGACTACACGATCGAGGTGACGGACGCCGGGTTCGGCGCCGAGCGGCAGACACTTGCGCTCGCCAGCGACACTTCCCCGGTGCTGCACTTCGAGCTTGCCCCGGCGGGCGCGAAGGAGGTGCTAACGGTCACGGCCGCAGAGGGCGGCAACGTCGATACGGCGACACCTTCGACCACGATCGACCGGCAGCAGATCGCCGCAACGCCCGGTGCGGACCGCACCAACAGCATGGCGATGATCACCGACTATGTGCCCGGCGCGTACATGACGCACGACATGCTGCACATGCGCGGCGGCCACCAGGTGAGCTGGCAGATCGACGGCGTCGCGATCCCCAACACCAATATCGCGAGCAACGTCGGCGCGCAGATCGATCCCAAGGACATCGACGCGGTCGAGGTGGACCGCGGCAGTTACACGGCCGACCTCGGCGACCGCACGTACGGGGTCTTCAACGTGGTGCCGCGCACCGGCTTCGAGCGCAACCGCGAGGGCGAACTCGTGCTGAGCGCAGGCAGCTTCTACCAGACCAACGATCAGCTGAGCTTCGGCGACCACACCGAGCGCTTCGCCTACTACCTGAGCGCGAGCGGCAACCGCAGCGACTACGGGCTCGCACCGCCGGTCAGCCAGGTCGTGCACGATCGTGCGAACGGTTACGGCGGCTTCGCATCGATGATCTTCAACAAGACACCGAAAGATCAGTTCCGATCGGTCTCGCAGGTGCGCGGAGATTACTTTCAGATTCCCTACGACCCCGACCCGGCGAGCTTCGGCAACGCGCAGTATGACTCGAGCGGCCTGCGCGACGGGCAGCATGAGACCGATGCGCTGACGACCTTCTCGTGGCTGCACACCTTCAACGCGGCGACCGTGCTGCAGGTGTCGCCGTTCTATCACGACAACAAGGTCGACTACGGTTCGAACCCCACCGATACGCCGGTCGCGACCACCTACAACCGCGCCTCGCAGTATGGCGGCGGGCAGATCGAAGCGACGACCGCCTTTAAACGCAACACGCTGCAGGCGGGCGTTTACTCGTTCGGGCAGCACGACAGCTACGTCTTCGGCGCGATCTTCAACGACGGTAGCGGGCAGGCGCCGTTTCGCGTGCCGGACGCAGCCGCGGGCGGCGTGGTGGAGGCGTATGTGTCGGACAACTTCAAGGCGACCTCGTGGCTGACGCTCATCGCGGGCGTCCGGCAGACGCACTTCCAGGCCGGCTTCAGCGAAGATGTCACCGCGCCACGCTTCGGCGCAGCGGTCCGCGTGCCGAAGCTCAACTGGGTCTTTCGCGGCTTCTACGGACGCTTCTACCAGCCGCCGCCTCTGCTGACCTTCGGCTGCGGCAGCACGGGAGCGACCGCCGGCAACTCCTGCGGGACGCTGACCAGTCTCGCGAGCGACTCCGGCACAGCCTTCGCGCCGCTGCACGGCGAGCGCGACGAAGAGCACCAGTTCGGCGTGCAGATTCCGTTCAAGGGCTGGCTGCTCGACGCGGACACCTTCAAGAGCCGCGTCAACAACTTCCTCGACCACTCGAACGTCGGCGAGTCCAGCATCTACTTCCCGGTCACGGTGGATGGCGCGCTGGTGCGGGCGTGGGAGCTCTCGCTACGCTCGCCGAAGCTCTGGCGCTTCGGACGGGCGCACCTCGCCTACTCGAACCAGATTGCCGAGCAGCGCGGCGCGATCACCGGCGGCCTCATCTGCTCGCCGCCGACCTCGGCGCAGTGCGATGTCGAGCCGGGCTACACGCCGGTCGATCACGATCAGCGCAACACGCTCAACGTCGGCTTCAACGCGGCGCTTCCGTGGAAGGTGACCGCCTCGACCAACTTCTATTACGGCTCGGGCTTCGTGAACGGCTCGCCTGACCCGACGACGCCTTACCCAAACCCGTACCTGCCAGAGCACACGACGTTCGATCTCTCGCTTGGCAAGAGCTTTGAAAAAACCACCATCTCGGTCACCGCCCTGAACGTGGGCAACCGGCGCGTGCTGCTCGACAACAGCCTCACCTTCGGCGGCTTTCACTTCAACGATCCGCGCGAGATCTACGGAGAGATCAAGTACCGCTTCAAGCTGTAGTTGACGCGCTGCAGAAAAATGGCGGCCCGTTGTTCGGGGCCGCCGTTATTTTTGCCTGCCAAGCTAGTTACTGCCCGGCGCCTTCAAGATTGCCGGGACGGACATTCTCGGCCGTCCGCAGCTTCAGCTTCGGCGTGCTGGTGGAAACCTTGAGCCGCACCAGGTGCTCGCGGCCGCCCTTGCCCGCGTCGGTGCCGAAGCTCGCGACGTAGGTCTCGGAGATGTCCTTCGCGAACTGCTTGAAGAACGGCGTCAGCGACACCGGGTTGATCGTGCCCTGGTTGTAGAGCACGCCGCCGGTCGATTCCGCCATCTGCGAAAGGTAGCTCTGGCCGCTGAACGACCCGCGTCCGCGGAAGCCGGCGTCCGAGTAGTAGATCGACGAAACCGCAACACCGGCGCGCTGTGCATCGACTGCTGCCGCCGCCACGTACGGGCTGTTCTGGTTCAGGATCGACGTCGAACCGTTATAGGGGTCGACCCCGTTCGTGATCAGCATCATGAAGCGTGCCTTGTGCTGACTGCCCTCGTCGGCCGCCGTGGTGCCGGGCCAGTGCCGCACGAACTCCGAGATGCAGAAGTACGGGCTCGCCGAGATGCCGGGTGAACCCAGCGGCAGCCTCACCTTCGCCATCACCTCTTCGCGGTCGGTGGTGAACGGGACCGCCTGCTCAACCGTGCCGTTGCGCATGTAGCCGACGAAGACTTCGGTGCCCGCGGGGAAGTTGGTGGCGAACTTCTTCAGGTCATCCAGCTGAATGCCGGCCGAGCGGCTCAGGCCGTCGTCGATCAGCAGCGCAACCTGCGCGTTGCTGGGGACGATGGGGGAGAGGCTGTCGAGCTTGGTGGTCTTGCCATCGATCTGCAGCGTCACGGCCTGTGCAGTCGGAATGACGTTTTCCTTGGAATCGGCGCGAACCAGCGCCTGCGTCGGGAGCATGCCTTCGGTTTGCGCCGAAACTGCCAAAGGGAGCAAGCCTGCTGCTGAAACAACTACTGTTACTGCGAATGCGTTACGAGTCATCGTGTTTATCCTTATCAGGTTAGACACGTATCCCCCGGCATAGTTGCCTTTGCGCGGGTGCGGGCTCTATTCGCCGCCAATCCGAATGCGCAGCCCGGCACGGACCAGGAACGGATTCGACTCGTAGCCGATCGGCGCGATGTGACGGTCGTTTGTCAGGTTCGAGAGCTGCGTGAACGCCGTGAAGTGACGCGTCAGCACCATCGACACATGCGCGTCGACCGAAGCATAACCGGGCGAGAGATTCCGGTTCGGCAGCAACAGGGTCGGCGTCTGCAGCAGGCCGGTCGAGTCGTCGCTCTTTGAGGCAAGCGCCGCCTTGATCGACGCGTTGAAGCGGGTGCCAACATACTCGGCGAGCAGGAAGCCGGTGTGCGGGGGGCGGTGGAACGGTCGCTGCCCGGCCAGTGCCGTCAGCCCGCCGATCGGCGCATAGGGCAGATTCGGGTTCACGTAGGCGGCTGCCGCCGACCGCTCCGTCAGCGCCGCCAGGTAGGTGTAACCGCCTTCAAACAGCAACCGCCGCAGCGGCTGATAGCGGAGGTTGGACTCTAACCCCTGTGTGCGCAAAGCCAGGGTCTGGCTGATCACCGGCTCGGAGGCGATCGATGAAAAGCGCAGCGGCTCGAACTCGTGCGTGTACTGCCCATGGAAGTACGTGGCCCGCAGGATCAGCTTGGGCCCCAGGATGTTCTGCATCACCGAAACATCGAACGTGCGGCTGCGCGGTAGCTCGCGCCCCGACGGCGTCGCCGAAAGCTCCTGCAGCGACAGCTCCCGCGATCCGGTCGCCGCCGTCGCATGCAGGGTGGTGCCGTGGAAGATCCGCGGTCCCGGCCGCACCGGCACATACGCCAGGCCCAGCCGGGGCGCGCCGGTAACGCCGAACACCGGCGAATGATCGAGGAAGCCCGACGCCTGGTAGAACAGCCGGTGCTTCAACTCGCCCTGCAACCCCAGCGCCCCCGAATAATGCGAAAGCCCCAGGCTCCGCTTCAGATCGGGCAGGATGTCGGCCGCGCGTTCATGCTGGTAGCGAAACTCCCCGGCCAGCGCAACGTAGGACGAGATCGGGTAGTCCGTCTGGTAGGTCGCCTCGTCGCGATTGGTGACGGCATCCTGGCGGCTGGGCAGCGCCGTAAACTGCGCGACCCCCGACGCCGTCGAGCCGTTCGCCCCGTAGATCGTCACCGGCGCCCCGAAGACCGGCGTAAACGTGTCCGTCGCCTGCCCGCGCGAACGCATCATCCCGTAGCGCAGCAGGTTGTGCCAGTTGGCGGTCGTGCGCGTCTCGAACGTCGCCGACGAAAACAGATTCTGGCTCGCATTCCGGCCCTGCGGCGCAACCCCATAGAACAGGAACGGACTCACCGGCGCCGACGCCCCGGTGTCGTAGCGCCCGTTGAACCGGATCGAGGTCCCCGCCGAGATGTGGTACCCGAGATTGGACGCAAACGTCGTCAGGTGAAATGGCGACCACGGGTAAGGGTCCGAGATGTTGAACCGGGAGAACGCCCCCAGCATGTCGAAGCGGCCGCGCGCCCAGCTCGCCACCGCCTCGTTGCGGTAGGTCGACTGGTTGCCTGCGTCGCCGGTGTAGACCAGGGTCGGCGCCGTCGCCTGGGCGCGCGCCTCATGCGCCGAAATGACCCCGCTCGCCGCCCCCACCAGGTAAAGCGGATTCGCATCGGGCGTCACCTCGACCGCCGCGTCCGGCGTGAACTGCGCCAGCCCCGTGGTCGAAAGATACGCAAGGTTGGCCGCGCTCCCCAGCGGGTTTGCCGTCACGTTGTTGATCGTCGCCAGCAGCGTCTGCGGCGGCGCTCCGCGCAGGTACACATAGGCCGGGTTGCCGGTCTGCCCTTGCTGCAGGATGAAGCTGCCCGCAATCGGCGCGAGCTCCGGCAGCGTCGTCGCGTGGGTCAGCAGCTGGTCCGCCGCAATCTGCGCCGGCGGCGTCGCCAGCTCGCGGTTCGGCGTCACAAACAACGTCGCCTGGCTCGAAATCTGCGGCGTGATCCCCGACGTGTTCAGCGCAATATCCATCGTCAGCAGGTCGGCACGCCCGCCATAGAACGGCACGCCAATCTGCGGCGCGTACCCCGGCGCAAGCCCCGAAGGGGCCGACAGCAGCAGGAACCGCCCGGCATACGCAGTCCGGATCTCATACGTCCCGTCCGGCCCCGAGAGCGCATCCGCTACACTGCGCTGGCCCTGGATCAGCTGTACCCGGACGCCGCCGAGCGGCACCCCGAGCGCGCTCGTCACTCTCCCACGAACCACCACAGCGTTGGCGAAGGGGCCGACAGACAACAGGCACAACAGGGGTAGGAGTCGCCGCATGACCGTTAGAATAGTCGCTCTGACGGTAAAACGGCCATTTCATTTACGCCGGATGTACAGCCGCCTTTAGGGCAGCAACAACAGTTTCCCCGTCGTCTTCCGCCCTTCGAGCTCGCGATGCGCCTGCGCCGCCTCCGCCAGCGGATACGTATGCGCAATCCGCAGCTGCAGCGCGCCCTGCTGCACCAGCGAAAATACCTCCCCGGCGCGCGCCTCGAGGTCCGCCCGGGTCGCGACATAGTCCTTCAGCGTCGGCCGCGTGACATACAGCGACCCCATCGTCGACAGCCGAATCAGGTCGAACGGCGGCACCGCCCCTGACGCCCCGCCGAACAGCACCTCCATCCCGCGCGGCCGCAGGCACAGCAGCGACTGCTCGAACGTCGACTTGCCCACCGAGTCATACACCACCGGCAGCATCGCACCGCCGGTGATCGCGCGCACCCGCGCCACCACGTCCTCGTGCGTGTAGAAGATCACCTCGTCCGCACCCGCCTCGCGCGCCAGCGCCGCCTTCTCCTCGGTAGAAACCGTCGTGATCACCGTCACGCCCATCCGCTTCGCCATCTGGATCAGCAGCAGCCCGGTCCCGCCCGCGCCCGCATGGATCAGGATCGTCTCGCCCGCTTTCGGCACAAACGTCGCGTTCAACAGGTAGTGCGCCGTCATCCCCTGCAGGATCGCCGCCGCGCCCTGCTGTATCGTCACGCCCTCTGGAATCTTCACCAGCCGGTCCGCCGGCGCCACCGCCAGCGTCGCGTACGTGCCCGGAACATTGCACCAGGCCACCCGGTCTCCCGGCTCGACGCTCGTCACCCCGTCGCCCACGCTGACCACCGTGCCCGCCGCCTCCTGCCCAAGCGTCAGCGGAAGCTGCGCCGGATAGCGCCCCTCGCGAAAGTACGTGTCGATAAAGTTGACGCCCGAAGCCTCGATGCGCATCAACGCCTGCCCCGCCGCGGGCCTGGGGTCGGGCAGTGTCTGGAGCGTGAGAACCTCGGGGCCGCCTGTGCTGAGAATCTGGATTGCCTGCATACGCTCGATGCTAGATTGAGGGAACGATGGGCGTAAAGCTGGCGGTCTTCTTAGCACTCGCAGTCACCCCCTGCGCAGCCTCGGCGCAGGACGCGGCCCGCTATGCCGACGAGGCCTCGCACGTCACCATCACTCGCGACGACTGGGGCATCGCCCACATCCACGGGCAAACCGACGCCGACGCCGTCTTCGGCATGATCTACGCCCAGTGCGAAGACGACTTCCAACGCGTCGAAGCCAACTACCTCACCGCGCTCGGCCGCACCGCCGAGGCCGAAGGCGAAAAGAACCTCTGGCAGGACCTCCGCCAGCGGCTCTTCCTCGACCCCGCAGTCCTGCGCCAGTCATACGAAAAGAGCCCGTCCTGGCTGCGACAGCTGATGGACGCCTGGGCCGACGGCCTCAACTTCTACCTCTCGACTCATCCTGAAGCAAAGCCCCGCGTGCTCACTCATTTCGAGCCCTGGATGGCCCTCTCCTTCACCGAGGGCAGCATCGGCGGCGACATCGAACGCGTCGATCTCAAAAAGCTCGAAGCCTTCTACACCAGCGCTCCCGTCCCGACGCCCACGACCGCCCGGGCCGACCTCGGCGAGCTGCTCGAAGTGACCGACCCCTACGGCTCAAACGGCTTCGCCATCGCATCCGCCAACACCGCCAGGCACCACGCGCTGCTTTACATCAACCCGCACACGCCGTTCTTCTTCCGCTCGGAGTTGCAGATGACGAGCGACCAGGGCCTCGATGCCTACGGCGCCGTCACCTGGGGCCAGTTCTTCGTCTACCAGGGCTTCAACGAGCGCGCCGGCTGGATGCACACCTCGAGCGGCGTCGACGCCGTCGATGAGTACGTCGAGCAGATTCACCACGACGCCGCAGGCAGACTGACCTACCGCTACGGCACGTCGGATCGCCCCGTCCATACGAAGAACATCACCCTTTCGTACAAGACAGACCAGGGCCTGAAGCAGCGCACCTTCACCACCTACGCCACCTCGCACGGCCCTGTCATCGATGGCGCAAGCGACGGCGGCGGCGGCGACAAATGGATCACCATCCAGCTCATGAACCTCCCGCTGCCCGCGCTCGAGCAGAGCTACTCGCGCACGAAGGCTCGTAACTACGCCGAGTACTCGAAGGCCATGGAGCTGAAGGCCAACTCCTCCAACAACACCGTCTTCGCCGATGCCGACGGCGACATCGCGTACTGGCACGGCAACTTCATCCCGCGGCGCGACCCGCAGTTCGACTTCTCCAAACCCGTCGACGGCACCAACCCCGCCACTGACTGGCACGGCCTGCTCCGCGTCGCCGAGACCCCGCACCTGAAGAACCCCGCCAGCGGCTACCTCTTCAACGTCAACAACTGGCCCTGGAGCGGCGCCGGCGCAAGCTCGCTCCGGCAGGCCGACTTCCCGGCCTACGTCGAGCAGGGCATCGAGACCGCCCGCGGGCAGCACGCCATGCGCATTATGGCGCCCGGCGGCAAGACCCGCACCGATTGGACCCGCGACGCATTCCTCAGCGCCGCCTTCGACAGCTATCTGCCGTGGTTCGGCAGAGCGCTGCCCCCGCTGCTCGCCGCATGGGACAAGCTGCCCGCCACGGACGCGCGCAAGGCCGCACTCGCCCCGCAGATCGCGCTCCTTCGCGCCTGGGACGAGCGCTGGGCCGGCGATTCGGTCGCGACTTCGCTTGCCATCTTCTGGGGCACCGAACTGCTGAAGACCGCCGCACCCGTTGCCCGCGCGGCGAAGATACCGAGCGAAGAGTGGGTCGCCACACATCTGCCCGCGGACCAGTTGCTGGCAGCACTCGAAGCCGCCTCCGGCAAACTGCAAGCCGACTTCGGCAAGTGGCAGACGCCCTGGGGCGAGATCAATCGCTTCCAGCGCCTCACCGCCGATATCGTTCAGCCCTACAACGATGCCGGCCCCAGCATTCCGGTTCCCCTCCCGTCGTCGCTATGGGGCTCGCTCGCCGCCTTCAATGCGCACCCGTGGCCCGGCACGAAGCGCTGGTACGGCTACTACGGCAACAGCTTCGTCGCCATCGTCGAATTCGGCGACAAGGTCAGCGCCCGCGCCGTCACCGCGGGCGGCGAGAGCGGCCATGTGGGCAACCCGCACTTCGACGATGAGATGGGGATGTATACCAGCGGCAACTTCCGCGAGGTGTACTTCTACCCGGAACAGCTCAAGGGGCACACCGAGCGCAAGTACAAGCCCGGGGAGTGAAAGCAACGGCAAGTGCGCCCTGATCGCGGGCGGCGACCACTTCGTGGGGTTCTGGACGCTTCGCGTTGAGGAAACTAGGAACTAGACGTTGAACTTGAAAAAGAGGATGTCGCCGTCGCGGACCGTGTACTCCTTGCCTTCAGACTTCAGCAGACCCTTCTCCTTTACCGCCTGCTCGCTGCCATAGGTGAACAGGTCCTCGCAGTGATAGGCATCGGCCTTGATGAAGCCGCGCTCGAAGTCAGAGTGAATGACGCCCGCGGCCCCCGGAGCCTTCGTGCCACGCTTGATCGTCCACGCCCGCACCTCCTGCACGCCGCTGGTGAAGTAGGTAATCAGGCCCAGCAGCCGATAGGCCGCGTGGATCAGGCGGTTCAGCCCCGGCTCTTCGACGCCGATCTCGGCCAGAAACTCCTGCCGCTCCGACGGCTCCAGCTGCGCAATCTCGGCCTCCATCGCGCCGCAGATGCGGACCACCTCGCTGCCCTCTTCGGCCGCGCGCTTCTCGACCAGCTCCGTATATTGGTTGCCGGACGCGATCCCAGCTTCATCGACATTGGCGACGTACAGCATCGGCTTCATCGTGATCAGGAAAAGGTCGCGTGCGACGATCTTCTCGTCGTCGTCGAGGTCAGCAACCCGAGCAGGCTTGCCGGCGTTCAACACCGTCTGCAGCTTCTGCACCGCGGAAAGCTCGGTCTTCGCCGCGGCTGTCGCGGACTGCGACTTGGCGGCTTTCTCCGCCTTCACCACGCGCTTCTCGACCGTGTCGAGGTCGGCGAGCAGCAGCTCCGTGTTGATCACCTCGATGTCATCGAGCGGGCTCACCTTTCCCGCGACGTGGATCACTTCATCGTCCGAGAAGCAGCGAACGACGTGCAGAATCGCATCCGTCTGGCGGATGTGCGAGAGGAACTGATTCCCCAGACCCTCTCCCTTCGAGGCGCCCTCGACGATCCCGGCGATGTCGACGAATTCCATGGTCGTCGGCACGATGGAGTTGGGCTTGACCATCTTGACGATGCGCTCCATGCGCGCATCCGGCACCTGTACCACGCCCACGTTCGGGTCGATGGTGCAGAAGGGATAGTTGGCGGCCTGCGCCTTGGCCGAGGTGAGCGCGTTGAAGATGGTGCTCTTGCCTACGTTGGGCAAGCCTACGATTCCGACATTGAGAGGCATGGGTCTACTTTCTCGTGCGCGCCGAGCGGGCAGGGGTAAAGCTTAGTGGAGAAGCGATTCTTCGGAGCTGCGCAGGCGCAGGATGCGATCGACCGCGTAGGGCGCCCGCCGGTCGGCGGTGTGAAAGTGCCGCACCTGCAACTCGCCGAGCAGGCCGATGCCCATCATCTGGATGCCGCCCAGGATCAGCACCAGCGCAATGTAGAACAGCGGCGCGTGGTCGGAGTGGACCTGACCGTGCGTCAAGACCTTGAGCACCAGCAGGAAGGCGGCAAGTCCGCCTCCGCCGAAGATGCCGAGCGCGCCCACCGTGCCGAAGAAGTGCAGCGGACGCGTCATGTACTTGAGCAGAAAGCGAATGGTGAGCAGGTCGAAGAAGACGCGAAACGTCCGCGAGATGCCGTAGTGCGATTTGCCCGCGGTGCGCGCCGGATTCGAGATCGGAATCTCGCAGATCGACGCGCCATACCAGCTGGCCAGGGCAGGGATGAAGCGGTGCATCTCGCCGTAGAGCGGAATGTTCTGAATCACTTCGCGGCGATACGCCTTGAAGGTGGTGCCGAAGTCGTGGATGGGGACGCCCGAGAGAACGGCCATCAGCCAGTTGGCGACGCGCGAGGGAATCTTGCGCAGGATGAGGTTGTCGCCGCGCTCGGAGCGCCAGCCGGAGACGACGTCGTAGCCCTCTTCGAGCTTGGCGATGAAGTCGGGGACCTCGAGCGGATCGTGCTGCAGGTCGCCGTCCATGGCCAGGATGAACTCTCCCTGCGCGTGGTCGAAGCCGGCCGCAAGGGCGCTGGTCTGGCCGAAGTTGCGCCGCAGCTTGACGACGAGCACGCGGGAATCGACGGCGGCGATCTCTTCGAGCAGGCGGTAGGTGCGGTCGCGTGAGCCATCATCGACGAAGACCAGCTCGAAGGTGTCGCGGGTGTCGGACATGACTGTCTCCATCACCGCCTTGAGGCGGTCGTAGAGGGTGGTCACGTTGTCTTCCTCGTTATGAAACGGGACGACGATGGAGTATTTCAGCACCTTTCGATGATATCGCGTTGCGCGTTGGTTTTCGATGGCTGAACCTTGTCCGGAACCGGGAATCGGGGAAGCCGTGTCGTTAACACGACGGTCGTGTTTTGTTCCCACGCCCCATTCGCCATGTGGGATCGTGAGTAGAGTGTGCACCGTTATCAGGGCATGGTGTGGCTTGACCTGTGCCGGGTGCGACGGAGGATTGAAATGGTTCGGAACATCCTGATTGCGGTGATTGTGTGCGTGCTGCTGTACCTCGGTTATTTCGCGTACAAGACACGTGCGGACAAGGTGGCAGTCAATGGCGGGGACTTTACCTGCCAGGGCTGCGACACGCCGGAGCAGCATGCGCAGTTTCTGAAGGAGAACTCGGGCGAGACGGCGGACGGGGACAGCGAGCGCAAGCCCACTTCGGCGCGAGTAGCCGCGGAGCAGGCGGCGACTGGCCAGCCGGCAGCAGCGCCGCGGAGCTTCGGCACGGACGCTGCTGCTGCCGCCGCTGCGCCGGCGGGAACCTCGAGCATGGTGGAGCCTGCGCCCGTGATGAGTGCGCCGGTGGTTGTGCCGACGACGCCGGACCCGGCCGCGACCGTTGCGGGGGCCGCTCCGCCGAGCCTGCCGGCGACGGATTCCGTTTCGCCGAATCCTCCGAACGGGATGACCTTTGCGGGTAAGGGAACGTACCAGTGGTACCGGCAGGGGAATCTGACGTGGCGGGTAGATACGACGAGCGGGCGCAGCTGCATCATTTACGCGACGATGGAAGAGTGGCGGAAGCGGATTGTGCTGAGCCACGGCTGTGGCAGCAACGCCTAGTCCCTACCCCTCCCCTCTCCCCCTGTTCTTGCGCAAGATCTTCATTCCATTCGAGTTAGGTCCGGACCTCGGGAGCGGGATCCTGATTCTATTGGACTTAGCTTTGGATGTATCCCGCAAGATCTTCATTCGATGAGGCTTAGGTGCATCACGGGATGCACTTTGTTTTGGACGTAAGCGCTGACGGAACAGGTAAAAAGCAACGGCAAGTGCGCCCTGATCGCGGGCAGCGACCACTTCGTGGGGTGATTGCTTCGCGTGGAGTCACGCGAAGCAATTAACCCCACGAAGTGGCGCCTGTCCAGCGTCAGGACGCACTTGCCGTTGCCTTCAGCTCATGCCGGTGATTTCGCCTGCGGCGTCCACGTCGATGTCCATGGCGCGGGAGGCTTTGGGGAGGCCGGGCATGAGCATCATGGCGCCTGAGATGACGACCAGGAAGCCGGCCCCGGCGGAGAGGGCGATGTCGGTGACGTGGAGGGTCCAGCCGGTGGGGGCGCCGGGGCGCTTGGGGTCGTCGGTGAGAGAGTACTGGGTTTTGGCGATGCAGATGGGCAGGTTGCCGAAGCCCCAGGCTTCGAAGCGGGCGAGTGCGGCTTGAGCCTTTTCGCTGAGCTCGATGCCGTCGGCGCCGTAGATCTGCCGGGCGACCTTGGTGATCTTGTCGGTGGCGGAGTCGGCCGGGTTGTAGGTGGAGGTGAGGGCGGGGCTGGGGTTGGCTTCGATGACCTCGACGACCTTGCGGGCGAGTGCGGCTGCGCCTTCGCCGCCCCTGGTGAAGGCTTCCGAGAGGGCGAAGGCGGCGCCGTGATCTTCGCAGTAGGTTTTGAGCGTGGCGAGGTCGGCTTCGGTGTCGTTGGGGAAGCGGTTGATGGCGACGACGACGGGCAGGTGGAAGCTGCGGACGATTTCGATGTGCTTGCGCAGGTTGGCGAAGCCCGAGTCGAGGTCGCCTTCGCCCTGGGTGCGGACGCTCTGGACGGTGGTGACGAGGACGGCGGCGGCGGGCTGGATGCCGGACTGCGGGGAGACGAGGTCCATGTATTTCTGGAAGCCGAGGTCGGAGGCGAAGCCGGTCTCATTGACGGCGTAGTCGGCCAGCTTGAGACCTATTTTCTGCGAGATGACGGAGCTGGTGCCGTGGGCGATGTTGGCGAAGGGGCCGCAGTGGACCATGGCGGGGGTGCCTTCGGTGGTCTGGACGAGGTTGGGCTGGATGGCTTCGGAGAGGAGGGCCATCATGGGGCCGACGGCGCCGAGGTCTCCCGCGGTGACGGGCTCGCCGGTGCGTTTGGCGCCGATCACAATACGGGTGAGGCGGGTGCGGAGGTCCTGGCGGTCTTCGGCGAGAGAGAGGATGGCCATGATTTCCGAGGCGGCGGTGATGAGGAAGCCGGCGCTGCGGTTGGAGCCGTCGCGCTGTCGTTTGTCGGGCGCGGTGACGGAGACGGTGATGTTGCGCAGGGCGCGGTCGTTCATGTCGAGGGCGCGCGGCCAGGTGATGGCGGCGGGGTCGAGGTTGAGGTCGTTACCGTGGAAGAGGTGGGAGTCGATGAGGGCGGCGAGGAGGTTGTGCGCGCTGGTGATGGCGTGGAAGTCGCCGAGGAAGTGGAGGTTGATCTTTTCCGCGGGCTCGACCTGGGATTGACCGCCGCCTGCGGCGCCGCCTTTCATGCCGAAGACGGGGCCGAGCGAGGGTTCGCGCGAGGTGATGATGGCGCGTTTGCCGATCTTTTCGAGGCCCTGGACGAGGCCGATGGAGGTGACGGTCTTGCCTTCGCCGGAGACGGTGGGGGTGGTGGCGGTGACGAGGATGAGCTTGCCGCGGCGGTCGAGGGTGGTGGCGTTGAGCAGGTCGAGCGAGAGCTTGGCGGCGACGGGGCTGCGTTTTTCGTAGAGCGAGGCGGGCAGGTCGAGCTTGGCGGCGATGGCTTCGATGGGGAGCAGGGTGGGGTTCAAGGGTGCCTTCTGAAGCTTTAATGGGCGGCGGGGCTGGTGCGCGGGCCGCAGGTTCAAGTCTATCCCCTGACGGGACGGCTGACGGGGATTCGGGAATCGCGCTTTTGCCCGGTGAAGTGTGGCCGGCTGCTCCATCATGCCGTGCGGCTTCGCGCCGATGCGGCTCTCATGACTTCCTTCCCCCGTGCCTCGCTGCGTTTGCCGGCGGTTTGTCTTCTGATGCTGGCGGGACTGGCCCCGGCGGGGGCGCAGGCACCGGTGCTGCTTTGGCCTGAGCCGGTGCCGATTCCCTACCTTGCGCCGCTGAGCGCGGTGCAGTTGAACGCCGTGGCGGTGGCGGGTGCGCCGGTGGCGGTGCCGCTGGACGCGTGGTTCAACCGGACGGGCATCACGACGATCGGTTCGTTCGACCAGGTGGGATTCGACCGGGTGGGGCGGGCGTATGCGGCGGAGCTGACCGGGACGAGCGTGACGTGGGACGGCGTGACGTTCGGGCTGGGGCCGGCGGACGCGCCGGGGGCAGTTTCGGGCGGAACGATTCCCTTGCCTGCCGGGAGTTTTGCGAAGCTGCTGATGCTGGGGGCGATGGTGAATGGCGAGCAGCCGCCCACGGCGAGCTTCCGGGTGCACTACAGCGACGGGTCGATTTCGACCGCGACGCAGAGTATGAGCGACTGGGCGCTGCCCATGAAGTATGCGGGGGAGAGCGTGGTGGAGTGCTTTCCGTATCGGCACTACTACAAGACCGGCGTGGAGCGGTACCCGGCGTGCATGTACGGGTATGAGATTGCGATCGATGCGTCGCGGCAGGCGGCGAGCCTGGAGTTGCCGGCGGATGCGCATGTGGCGCTGCTGGCGATGGCGATGGTGCCGCCGGGGGTTTCAGGGGCGATTGCGTATGCCCCGGGCACGGGGACGAGGCTGCCGGAGGGCGCGGAGGTGCTGATGGCGGAGTCCGGCGGGGGACAGGCGGCGGTGACGCAGACGGTGATGCAGACGGTGGGGCTGACGGTGACGCCCCTGGCTGCGCCGCTCGAGCCGGAGATCGTGTGGCCGATGCCGCAGGCGATTGTGGAAGGGATGCCGCTGGGTGGGACGCAGCTGAACGCGCGCGCGACGGCGGCGGCGAACGTGGTACCGGTGCCGCTGGGGGCGTACGCCCGGGTGAACGCGATCGCGGTGGATGGGGTTCCGTTTCTTTCGGCGGGCGTGGATGGGACGGGCTCGGGCGGAACGGGGATCGAGTTTGGCGGCGGAACGCTGGGGGCGGCGGAGAGTTTTGCGGGCGGGAGCCTGCCGCTGGGCGAGGCGGGGGTTCCGGATGCGGCGACGTCGACGGTGATTGCGCTGCCGGCGGCGCGGGCGGGGAGGCTGCTGGTGGTGGGGACGGGGGTTTCGGGAGCGCAGGTGGGTCAGGTCTTCCGGGTGGGTTATTCGGACGGAACGTCAGTGAATGCGACGCTGAGCCTAAGCGACTGGAGGCTGCCGCAGGGGTTCGCGGGGGAGACGGTGGTGCGCACGATGACGTATGCCGGTAGCGGCGCGGGCGGGCGTGTGAGCGGCAGCTTCCATGTGTACGGTTACCAGATTCCGGTGGACGCGAGCCGGACGCTGGACAGCCTGACGCTGCCGCCGAATGAGAACGTGGTGGTGATGGCGCTGGGGTACGCATCGCTCGACGGGCCGGTGCCGGTGGCGGGGACCTTTGCGTACCAGCCGGGGCCGGGCGTGGTGCTGGATGCGGGGACGCAGGCGCTGAGCGTCACGTTTATGCCGGAGGATGCGGAGCACTTCCGGACGGTGTCCGCGGGGAACGCGATCGAGGTGCTTGAGCCGGAGGACGACTTTACGCTGCGTGCGATCGATGCGGGCCTGAGCGTGGAATATGGCGGGCACGGCGCGGCGCGGCTGGAGGTGGCACCGGTGGACCGGAGGTATGGGGGGGGCGATCACGTTCAGCGTGGTGGAGGGTACGCCGGAGTTCCTAGGGCTGAGCTTTTCGCCGGCGGCGGTGGGGCGCGAGGACGGCAAGACGGGGGTGGTGGTGACGGCGGAGCTGACGCTTCTGGGTGGGGTTCGGGGCGGGGTGCTGGGCGGCGTTCGGGGCGGGCGGTTGGAGGTTTGGTGGGCGCTGCTGGCGGTGCCTCTGCTCGGGGTGCGCAGGCGCCCGAGGGGGGCGCTGCTGGGAATTTTGCTGCTGCTGGGTGGATGTGGGTCGGGGTATCGGCAGGTGAGCGTGCCGGTGATGGTGCGGGCGACGGACGGACGCCATGTGCATACGGTCCCGCTGACGCTGACGCTGGTTCCGCCGCGGTGAGGACTGGCTCTGGGGGCTGGTCAGGCCTGGCGGCGGCGGAGGATATAGAAGAGGATGCCGGTGAGGTTGGCGAGCAGGGTGGTCCCGAGGATCTTGGCGGCGTAGGCGCGGGGGTTGGCGACGTCGACGAAGGGGTAGGTCGTGAAGACGAAGCAGAAGGTGGTGGTGAGGAAGCCGGTGGCGGAGGTGACGGCGACCCAGGCGGGGAGCTTTCTGCGCAGGGCTCCGGCACCGGCAATCGGGATGGCGAACATGGCGAGGTAGGCGACCATGTAGAGCTCGATGGAGGCGTTTGAGAGAACCTGGAAGGCTTCGGCGGCTTTGACGCCGAGGCTGCCGAGCAGGAGCAGGACGGCGATGATGCCGCCGGAGACGAGGATGGAGTTGACGGGGGTCTGGTTGCGTTTGGAGAGGCGGGCGAACCACTCGGGGATGAGGTGATCCCAGCCGGCGGTCATGGGGAGTCGGGTGACGCCGGTGAAGATGACGCTGGTGGCGCCGATGAGGCGGAGCTGGACGCAGAAGATGGCGGCCATGGCGAGGATGTTGCCGGCGCCGGTGGTGCCGAAGGCGAAGCGCAGCGTCTGGGGGATGGGCGCGATGAAGTCGATGGGGATCTGCGGGTGGAGCTGGTGGAAGGAAAGCACGGCGCCGGTGCCGAAGATGAACATGGAGCAGATGATGGGCGAGGCGATGACGACGGAGCGGCTGATATTGCGGGCGGGCGAGTTGGCTTCTCCGGCGACGATGGCGATGTATTCGAGGCCGCAGAGGGCGCCGAACATCTGGCCCATGAGGGCGAAGGAGTAGAGGTTGCGGCGGGGGAGTTCGAGCGCGAGCGGGGCGTACTGGAGCGGGACGTGGTGGGCGATGGACCAGAGCGGGGTGAGGATGAGGAGGATGAAGACGGAGACCATGGCGGCTCCGCTGACGTTGTGGATCCAGCGGGTGAAGGCGAGGCCTTTGAGCGAGACGAGGACCAGAGCGAGGACGACGATGCCGAGGATGGCGTTCGAGGCGAGGCGGCTGTCGGGCAGCCAGGCTGCGGCGGGGCCGAGGAGGTAGGCGATTTCGGTGGGGATGGCGTAGAGGATGGTGGCACAGACACAGAGTCCGTAGGCCCAGATGTTCCAGGCGGTGAGGAAGCCGAGCGTGTCTCCGAAGGCGGTGCGGGCCCAGACGTAGAGGCCGCCTTCGAGCGGCATCTCGCGGTTGAGGTAGTAGACGGAGACGGCCATGGGCAGGTAGAAGAGGGCCATGGCGGTGATCCAGACGACGGCCTGCGCGCGGCCGAGGCCGGCTGCGACGCCGACCCAGGAGCTGCCGACGACGTTCAGGATCTGCGAGAGGACGAGGTCGCGGAGGGTGAGCTGGCGGCGGAGGGTGTGGGTTTCAGCGGGAGCCGGTGGGGGCATGTGCCCGTATGGTCGCACGGGTGCAGGCTACGGCGAAGGAGTATCGGTTTTGCTTATTGAAGAACGGCGAAGATGGGGGTGTCGTGCACGTCGTCGGCGGGAACGGTTTGCGGGGTGACGTGGTCACCCGGGTGGGAGCCGGAGCCGTAGCGCTTCTGGACGTAGTCATCGAGGATGACCTGGAACTCCTCGACGATGCGGTCTCCTTTGAGGGTCCTGAGGAGCTTGCCGTCGACGTAGACGGGAGCCTTGGGGTCTTCGAAGGTGCCGGGGAGCGAGATGCCGATGTTGGCGTGTTTGGATTCGCCGGGGCCATTGACGATGCAGCCCATGACGGCGAGTTTGAGCTCTTCGACGCCGGGGTAGGACTTCTTCCATTCGGGCATGGATTCGACGAGGTAGGACTGGATGCGTTCGGCGAGTTCCTGGAAGTAGGTGCTGGTGGTGCGGCCGCAGCCGGGGCAGCTGGTGACCTGGGGCATGAAGGAGCGGATGCCGAGCGATTGGAGGATTTGCTGGCCGCAGCGGACCTCTTCGGAGCGGTCGCCGCCGGGGGTGGGGGTGAGCGAGACACGGATGGTGTCGCCGATGCCGGCGAGCAGCAGCGGCGAGAGCCCGGCGGTGGAGGCGACGATTCCCTTCATGCCCATGCCGGCCTCGGTGAGACCGAGATGGAGGGCGTAGTCGCAGCGCCTGGCGAGCTCGGTGTAGACGTCGACGAGATCGCGCACGCCCGAGACCTTGGCGGAGAGGATGATCTGGTCGCGGCGCAGGCCGTAGCGTTCGGCGGCGGCGGCGTTGTCGAGTGCGGAGACGACCATGGCTTCCATCATGACGTCGCGTGCGTCGAGGGGCGAAGCGAGCTTCGAGTTGTCGTCCATCATGCGGGTGAGCAGGGCCTGGTCGAGCGAGCCCCAGTTGACGCCGATGCGGACGGGCTTCTGGTATTCGACGGCGACTTCGACCATGGTCCGGAAGTTGTCGTCGTCCTTGCGGCCGATGGAGACGTTGCCGGGGTTGATGCGGTACTTGGCGAGGGCGCGGGCGCACTCGGGAAACTGGCGCAGGAGGAGGTGGCCGTTGTAGTGGAAGTCGCCGATGATGGGGGTGTTCCAGCCCTTGGCCGCAATGCCGGCGATGATGGCGGGCACGGCTGCGGCGGCGGCATCGTTGTTGACGGTGATGCGAACCATCTCGGAGCCGGCGCGGGCGAGCGCGGCGATCTGCTGGACGGTGCTCTCGACGTCAGCCGTGTCGGTGTTGGTCATGGACTGCACGACGACGGGCGAACCGGAGCCTACGAGGACTCCACCGATGTTGACGTTGACGGACTTTCGGCGCGTGATGGAGGGCATATGGGCTGGGGTTAGTTTACCATTCTGGGGGTTTCGGCTGGGGTACACTGGCGGGAGTGGCCCGGTAGCTCAGTTGCATAGAGCAGCGCACTCCTAACGCGAAGGTCGCAGGTTGGACTCCTGCCCGGGTCACCATCCTTACAAGAGACTTATGATCAATTTTGAAGCTTAATTTGACTGCCTGAGTTCTAAGTTGGATACAAATGGATACGAACGCTACCGGTAGTTCCCGATGCGTTCGATGACCTGGTTAGCGGTGATGCCGTTCAACTTGCCCGACGACACCAGGACAGTCCGCTCGCCGCACCTAATGAAAACACGATCAACCCGACCTTCAGGCTGCGCAATGGGCGCGTGCTGGACTGAGCAGTTGACCGCATTGTGAGGGGCCAAGGTTGCGAGTGCACCGATCACATCTTCAAACACCGTGGTTTCCTTCCCGGACCAAGTTCGATCAGCGTATGACAGTCGCGCGCCGCTAAACTGAACCGTACCCGCCTGTACAAGAAAGCTGTCTGAACCGGGGAGGGCAACTGGTGTCAAACCGGCTCTACGCATCGCCGATAAAGCTTCGCTCTGGCTCATCCCGAGCCACACTTCCGCACCGCTGATGGATAACCGAACGTGCTCCTTCGTTGGCTGCTGGGACAAAACGCAGCATGGGACGACCAACATGAAGACGGAAACTGATGAACTTAGCAAGGATTTCATGCGTTTGACTGTAAGCTATTTCTTCCATTGGACAAATTACCGCTTTATGGCCTCTGTGGGCGGGGAGCGAGCTTCGGCAATGAGGATGCAAGGGTCGGGTCGGGTTTGGCGTGTAGGCTAAGCGTCGCTGCCTCCCTCGCTCGCCAAAAAACGCTATCGCAGCGACGCAAACTCCGGCGCAAGCTATCCGTGCAGGTCATGCTGATGAAGCACAGTTGGCTCTGCCAATCCTAGAGGCAGACATGAACACATCTCTCGGCAGAAAGCTGCTGTTTCGGACTCCAGACAGGGTGGTAGAGCTTGTTATCCGCAACGCGACAGACACTACGCCGGCAAGGTGTCGACTATACCGTGACCACGGGCCGAGAAACAGTGCGAGTCCAATACCGAATTTGCCGACCAACTAGAGAGCAATCTTCGTACGATATTCGAGCGGCAACCGGGGGATCCCACCCCGTGACCGCGCCGCGAGGGTGATGTCGCTGACCCTTGCCATGAGCCTGCACGAGCGTGCCACGGAGGGCAGTGAGCGAGCTATCAGCCCCCGCCTAGGCAACATTTGAGCCCGGTGGGGCTCTCGAAGCGTGACAGGGGTACCACCATGATCACTTTCATCTTCATCGTCGCTGGTCTCATTGTGCTCATCGGCTGCGGAATACTTGTTGCTCGGAGCGGTGAGGCTAACCGGAGCAATCAGTCGGGGAGTGACAAATCACTCTCCCAGGAACAGCAGCGGGCCAGAGTGGAAAAGCCGCGAACCACAGGCGGGGACGATTAACGCGGCAACCTTCTCCACAAGATGTTCGCCTATTATTCGCCTATGGGCGGGGAGCGAGCTTCGGCAACCAGGATGCGGGAGTCGGGTCGGGTTTGCTGCTCGTGTCGGGCTACGCTGCCTCCCCCGCCCGCCAGAGAACGGTACTGCCAGCGGTGTGAGCCAAGGCACAAAGTGTCGATGCAGTTCATGTTCGTGAGGGCTGGGTGGTCCTGCCAGTTTCTGGAGCAGGACCTCAAAACACCGCTGCCCAGGAAGCTTGTGTTTCAAAGCCCGGACAAGGTGGTCGAGCTTACGATGCGAGGCGGAGCCGACACCGCGTTGGCAAGCCGTCAAGGGATCGAGTACGGCATCCGCATGGGAAGAGGATCGGTCTGGTTGAATCTAACCGGGGAACAGTACCGGAGATTGCGTTAGGCGTTGTCTTCGTGTGCGGGTCGTGAAGTGCTCCCGCCGCCAAGTGCTTCCGCCGCCGCGAAAACCCGCGCGCTTGCCGACGACCCGGGGGGGGCTGCGCCCTGTTGGGGCCAGGCACGTAGTGTTTCCTGTAGTATGGCGCGCAAGCCCATGCGAATTCTTTGTGCACCTTTTCTTCTTTTTGCTTTGACTGCGACGGCGCAGACTGCCGTTCGCGAAGATCATGCTCGTCAGCAGTGGTTGATCGATGCGGGCCTGTCGACGTATGTGGTGGGCGTGAACGACCAGGGGATGCTGCAGTCGCTTTACTGGGGGCCGAAGCTGGCGAAGGATGCGCAGCTGCCGGCGGCGAAGATGCATGCGGAGCGGGCGTCGATGGATCCTCCGATTGCGACGACGCCGCTCGAGTATCCGGCGTGGGGCGCAGGGCTGTTCACCGAGGCGGCGCTGAAGGTGAACTCGCCGAACGGGGACCGGACGCTGGTGTTGAAGTATGAGTCGGCGAAGGTGACGGGGAGCGATCAGCTGGAGATTGTGCTGAAGGATACGGCGCAGCCGCTGCGGGTGCACCTTTACTATCGGGCGTACCCCGAGGGGGTGCTGGCGCGGTGGTCGCGGATCGAGAATGCCGGGACGAAGGAGTTCGGGATCGAGCAGGCGGCTTCAGCGATCTGGAACCTGCCGCAGGGCACGGGATATGAACATAGCTGGCTGACCGGGATGTGGGGCGCCGAGTGGCAGCTGCATACGGAGCCGGTGCAGACCGGGATCAGTGTGATCGAGAGCCGCAAGGGGAGCACGGGGCATGTGGCGAACCCGTGGTTCGCGATCGGCAGGACGGCCGAGACGACCGAAGAGTCGGGGCCGGTGTGGTTCGGCGAGCTGGGCTGGAGCGGGAGCTGGAAGATGTCGGTCGAGGACACGTCGCTGCACCTGGTGCGGGTGACGGCGGGCTACAATCCGTTCGATTTCCACTACGCGCTGAAGGCTGGCGAGTCGCTTGAAACGCCGAAGTTTTACGCGGGGTACACGGATGGTGGACAGGGCGGTGCGTCGCGGATCCTCCACCGATTCCAGACGGACGAGATTCTGCCGGCTTCTCCAGGACCGCAGGCGCCGCCGAAGCCGCGGCCGATCATCTTCAACTCCTGGGAAGCGACCGAGATGACCTTCACCGACCAGACGCAGATTGCGCTGGCGGAGAAGGCGGCGACGCTGGGCGTGGAGCGGTTCGTCATCGACGATGGGTGGTTCGGGCAGCGGCGGGACGATCATCGCGGGCTGGGTGACTGGTATGTGAACCAGCAGAAGTTTCCCCATGGGCTGAAGCCGGTGATCGACCGGGTGCATGCGCTGGGAATGGACTTCGGGATCTGGGTGGAGCCGGAGATGGTGAACCCGGACAGTGATCTTTATCGGCAGCATCCGGAGTGGGCGATGCAGTTTCCCAACCGGCAACATACCGAGCAGAGGCAGCAACTGATGTTGAACCTGGCGCGGCCGGACGTGAAGGAGTGGATGTTCAACTGGCTGGACAAGCTGGTGAGCGAGAACGACATCGCGTTTCTGAAGTGGGACTACAACCGGAGCTGGTCGGAGCCAGGTTGGAATACCGCGCCGGGCAGCAGTGCGGAGCACCCCAATCCGGATGCCGAGAAGGAGATCTCGATCCGGTTCGTGCAGAACCTGTATGAGATCCAGGACCGGCTGCGGAAGAAGCATCCGAAACTCGAGATCGAGTCCTGCTCGGCGGGTGGAGGGCGGGTGGATCTTGGGATCCTGAGGACGACGGACGAGGTGTGGCCGAGCGACAACACGGACGCGCTCGACCGGCTGGATATTCAGAATGGCTTCACCCATGCGTATACGCCGCAGGCGATGGCGGCGTGGGTGACGGATGTGCCGAATATGGATCTCCGGTCGACGCCGTTGCAGTTCCGGTTCCTGGTCGCGATGCAGGGTGCGCTCGGGATCGGCAACAACCTGAACAAGTGGAGTCCAGAAGACTTCAAGCTGGGGACGAAGCTGACCGGGTTTTATAAAACGATTCGGACGACGGTGCAGCAGGGCGAGTTGTACCGGCTGGCCTCGCCGCTGTCGGGCGATCCCTCGCAGGTGGAGTATGTATCGCGGGACGGTTCGCAGGCGGTGCTGATGGCGTACCTGCATTCGATGCGGTACCGCGTAGCTTACCCGACGGTGCGGCTGCGGGGTCTGGAGGCGACGGCGAACTATCGTGTGCGGGCGCTCGATGGGGAGAAATATGCGGGGGATACGGTCGTGTCGGGCTCGAGCCTGATGGGTGACGGAGTTCAGCTGAAGCTTGAGGGCGATTACGACAGCACGGCTCTGGTGCTGGAGCGGGTGAAGTAGGTCTCGTGAAGCGGGTTCGACAGAGCGGCCTGGGGATGGCGGGGCTGCTTCTAGCGCTGGTTGCCGGGCCACTGCAGGGACAGGAGTCGCGCTGTGTCGCGGAGGCAGGGCGGCTTGTGCTGTGCGGGCAGGTTGTCGATGGGGCGGAAGCGCCGGTGAGTGGCGCAACGATCACTTTGAGTTATGGCAATTTACGGACCAGCCTGAGCGCGATTGCGGATGCGTCGGGGCGTTTCCGCTTCGTCATGCAGGGCGGCGGGAGGTACTCGCTTGCTGCGGAAGCGGCGCGTGGGCGCAGCGCGGAGGTAACGGGGACGATCGCGGGCGAGGCGAAGCCGGTGACCCTGGTGCTGTTGCCCGTGCGCGATGGGATGGTGGCGAAGGGCGATGGTGCGGGCAAGGCGGTGGAGTTTTCGGACAAGCCGGACTTCACGGTTGCGGGGGTGACGGACTGGACAGCGGTGGGTGGGCATGGATCTGACGCGACCTTGCGAACCAGCGAAGGCCTGGCCCGCGAGACGTTGAAGCTGCAGGGTGCGAAGGCATTGCCGGCGCCGTTGCCCGAAGATCGTAAGGACGGGACTGAGGTTCATCTGCGCGCGGCGGTCGTGAGGGCGCCGGATAGCGAGCCGGCGAACCGTGAGCTTGGGGCGTTCTACCTGCGGTCGGGACGCTTCGCGGAGGCGCTGCCGGTTCTTGAGAAGGCGAGCGAGATTTCTCATCAGCAGCCGGAAGATGAATACGACCTGGCCCTTGCGTGTCGCGGTCTTGGCGATAACGTAAAGGCGCGAGGGCATGTGGAAGATGCGCTGAAGAGGAAAGACTCGGCGGCAGCGGAGCGATTGGCGGGTGAGCTCGATGAGCGGTTCGGGGATCCGGTGGCGGCGGTCGAAGCGTTTCGCCGGGCGACCGGGTTGGAAGGGACAGAAGAGAACTACCTGGCGTGGGGTTCGGAGCTGCTGGTGCATCGTGCGGTGTGGCAGGCGGGTGAGGTGTTCGGTGAGGGGGCTAAGGCCCATCCGCATTCTGCGAGGTTGAAGACGGCCTGGGGTACGGCGTTGTTCGCGGGGGCACTGTATGAGCAGGCGGCCCAGCAGCTTTGCGAGGCCTCGGACCTGGAGCCGCGAGAGATCGAGACGTACCAGTTGATGGGGAAGATCGAGCTGGCTGCGCCGACGCGGCTACCCTGCATCGAAGAGCGGCTGGCGCGCTTTCAGGGAATGCGGCCGGAGCGGGCTGACGCTGATTTCCTGTATGCGATGACTCTGATGAAAAGCGGCGGCGATGTGGATCGGGCGCGCGTGAAGGATTTGCTGAGCCGTGCTGTGGGGCTCGATCCGAAGCTCGCGACAGCGCAGTTGGAGCTGGGCAAGATGGCATTCGCGGCGCGCCAGTATCGGGAGGCGATTCGTGTGTACGAATTGGCAGTGGAGGCGGACCCGAAGCTGGGTGAGGCGCACTACCGGTTGGCCGCGGCCTACGACAAAGTGGGTGAGGGTGAACGCGCAAAGCAGGAGCTGCGGATTCACGACGAGATCGTGAAGGCAGAGGCGGAGCAGGTCGAGCTGGAGCGACGACAGATCAAGCAGTTCCTGGTGACGCAGGCGCCTACGGCAACGGGAACGAACCCGTAGCGGGAGATGGGTGTCAGGGCCGTGCCTCCGGATGCGCGATGATCCCGTCGCCTTCGCGAATGGTGAGGATCTGGTTGGCTTTGACCTTGGGGAACTTCTCGACTTTCTGCGTGGTGGGCCACCTGATTTCAATCAGGTCGATGGTGTCCGTGGAGCCTACGCCGAAGTGGAGTCGGAGATCGCTCTGCGACATGACGCTGTCCCCGCTGTGAACCTCGTCCATCTGGATGTGCTTGCCCGTGATGACGCGGGCGCGGGCACCGATCGCGGTTCGGTTGCAGTGGGTGCCGATGAGCTTGAGCTTGATCCAGTTTTGCCGCGTACCTGTGTTGTGCAGCAGTGAGGGCGGCTCATTCATATTGAGGATGAGCGCGTCGATGCCACCGTCGTTGTCATAATCTCCGAACGCGGCGCCGCGACTGGAAAAATGCTCGGTGATGCCTGGTCCCATCTCTGCTGATACGTCCTTGAAGCGACCGTTTCCGAGATTGCGGTAGACGAGGCGCGGGTTCTTGAACTTCTGGCTGAACTTGTAGCTGTCGATCTCGGGATAGACGTGGCCGTTGACCTGGATGATGTCCTGCCAGCCGTCGTTATCGAAGTCGACAAAGCCGCAGCCCCAGGCGACGTACTGGTTGTTGACGCCGGTGCCGGCGGGAAAGGTGAGATCGGTGAAGGTGCCGTCGCCGTTGTTGTGATAGAGGTTCGAGGTATCGTCGGCGAAGTTGGTTTTGAAGATGTCGAACTGGCCGTCACAGTCGTAGTCGGCGACGGCGACGCCCATGCCGGCCTGCTCGTAGCCGCTGTCGCTGTAGGCACAGCCGGCGCCGACGGCGATGTCGGTGAAGGTACCGTCGTGATTGTTCTGGAACAGGATGCTGGGCTGCGAGTCGACGGCCACGTAGATGTCAGGCCAGCCGTCATTGTCAAAGTCGTAGGAGACGGAGGTGATGGAGTAGCGCGGGCCGGGCTTGAGGATGCCGGCTTTTTCAGAGACGTCGGTGAAGGTGCCGTCGCCGTTGTTGCGGTAGAGCAGGTTGGTATCGCCGGGGAGGCCGCGTGGACCGCACATGATCGGGACGCCCTTCCACTGGCAGAAGTGGGTGTCGCTGGCGGGTAGGATCTTGTCGGGGTCGAGCTTGAGGTAATTGCAGACGAAGAGATCGAGATGGCCGTCGCGGTCGTAGTCCAGGAAGGTGCAGCCCGCGCCCCAGCGAACCTGGGCCTGGTAGAGGCCGGCCTTTCGGGTGACGTCGGTAAAGGTGCCGTTGCCATTGTTGTGGAAGAGGATGTTGTGACCCCAGAAACAGCAGAAGAGGTCGTCCCAACCGTCGTTGTTGTAATCGCCGACGCAGACGCCTGTCTGCCAGCCGGTGACGCCGAGGCCGGAGTGCTCGGTGACGTCGGTGAAGGTGCCGTCGCGGTTGTTTTTGTAGAGGTGTGAGGTGGGAGCTTTGCCGGCGGCCCACCTGGTGTCGAGGCGATCGCCGTTGGTGAGGTAGATGTCGAGCCAGCCGTCGTGATCGTAGTCGAAAAAGGCGAGTCCGCTGCCCTTGGCTTCGATGATCGAGCGTTTGTGGTCGACGCCTCCCCAGACGTTAGGTGCGGTCAGTCCGGCTTGCGCCGCGACGTCAACGAACTGAATTGAAGGAGGAGCGGACTTCGGTGTTGCCGGGGAGGTCGCGGCCTGGAGGAGTGCGGGGTCATTCCACTTCCACAGAGGGGTGGCAAGAGTCTCGGTCAGTGCGTTTCCGAACAGGAACATCGTCGAGCCGAGAAAGCGCCTGCGGGGAATCTGCATGGAGAGGATTATAGGAGCTACGGCTCTGCCTGAAGCATCTGCAGGCCCTGCTTCCCTGCCGGGCTTTCCGGGCGCAGGCGGAGAAGCTCTTCGATTGTGACCCTGGCCTTCAGCTTCTGGTGCTCGGAAAGGTACAGGCGGGCCAGGTTGAGGTAGGCAGCGTCGAAGCTTGGAACGATACGGATGCAGGTTTTGAAGCGTTCCTCAGCCGCGGTATTGTCTTGCTGGCGCACGGCGATGACGCCGAGGTTGTTGAGAGCTTCGGCGTAGCCGGGACGCAGATCGGCGGCCTTTTGCAGGTATTCTTCAGCGGATTTGAGCTGGTCCTGCTGGGCAAAGAACATGCCGAGGCTGTAGTTTGCCTCAGGATCATCGGGCTGGAGCGCGAGGGCGCGCGTGAGGGCGTCTTTGGCTTCGGGGAACGCGCCCTGGCGGCGGTAGACATTGCCGAGGTTCAGCAGCGCCGTCGTGTAGCCAGGACGCAACGCGAGCGATTGTTTGAAGTTCTCGATGGCCTCCTGCGGGTGGCCCTGCTGCGCGGCCATCATGCCGAGATTGTTCCAGGCCTCAGGATAGTTGGGCCGCAGCTTCAGGGTCTGCTCGAGATCGATGCGGGCCTGGGCGAAGTTGTTTTTGCGCAGGTTCAGGGTGCCCAGGTTGTAGAAACCCTCGGCGTCATTTGGCTTGCTGGCGACGACCTGCCGGAAGGATTCCTCGGCCTGATCGAGATAGCCGTGCTGGAACATGGCGACGCCGTAGGTAAAGTCGTTTCGCAGGAACTGACCCTGGTAAAGCTTGCCAGGGAACGGCAGCGCTTTCTTCATGCGCTCGGCGGCTGTCGCGGGAATCGCGCGGGCATCGGCTATGGGAGAAGCCGGGTCGAACGCTCTCTGGTAGACCTTGACGATCATTCCTCCGGCATCGATCAGAAAGGCGACCGGGATCGGCAGGTCGCGGCGGCGGTCGAAGAGGTAGCGAAAGATGATGTTGTAGATCCCTGCGAAATCGTCCGTGGCGAAGAGTGTGCTGAAGGAGTAGCGCTGCTGTTCGAGATAGTGCCGTGCGGCTGCGGATTGGCCGGCGGGATCGAGATTGATGGCGACGACCTTGAGCGAAGCGGCGGCAACCGCGACACGCTGCCGGTGGAAAGCTTGCAGGAGACCCTGGCTTGCGGACGATGTGCTCGACCAGAAGATCAGGAGGGTTACAGAGCCGGCAAAGGATTGCGATTGCACGGTGGCGCCGGAGAGATTGGGCAACGAAAAAGCTGGGGATTTGAGGGGATCGATGAGCCAGGTTTCGATGGTGATCGGCACGGCCCGCACCGCCGGGTCTGGTATCGCGGTGGCTTCGGCAGTATGCACCTGAAGCGGCGCAAACGGCCTGGCGGCGAAGGTAGAGTTGCCTTCGACGAGCTGGATGCGGTGGTTGCGTGGCAGCGCCTCGAAGCGTTGAACCAGACCGCTCGGCCAGCGCACCGTTGCGTTTACCGTCGAAGACGTCTTGCCGAGGCCGAAGAAGACCTCCCTGGTGTGCTGCGCGAGGAAGCCGGTGCCGGACTGCAGGGTCTTGGTCTGGTGGAGGTCGCCGGCGTCGAGCGTGAGGGAGGCGCCGATCGCATCGCGGTTGCTGCGAATCCCCTCGAGGCGGAAGGCGATCGAGCCGCCGATCTGGTGCATGACATTGCGCAACACCCGGAGCTGCGGGCCATTGCGATTCTTGACGATGACTTCGAGCCGCCCGTCGTGATCGAGGTCGGCGAGCGCGAAGGAGCGTCCGTCTTCGATGAGGTCCATCCCGGCGACGGCTGATACCTCGGAGAAGGTGCCGTCACGATTGTTGGCGAACAGGACGTTTCTTTCCGAGCCGTTCCAGGAGTGGTCGGAGCGGATCAGTTCGTTGATTGCATTCCAGCCATGTTCGTAGGCCAGGGATGGCGTGGAGTCGTTGGGGGATTTGGCGACGAGCTGGCGCCAGAAGAAGCTCCCGAGATCGGTGGCATGCTCTACATCGTCGCGGGTGCGTGGTGCAGAGATGTAGCCGTTCGTGACGTAGAGATCGGCAAAGCCGTCGTGGTCGAAGTCCCAGGAATCCGAGCACCACGCCCAGCGGCCGACATCGGCCGCGGCCTGCCGGCTGACGTTGCGGAATTCGCCGTCAGGGTCGCCTTGATAGAGCGCATTCCCCTGGGCGTGCTGGCGGTAGAGCGCGCGAATATTGTCGGGCGCTTCCCTGTGAAACCGGGGCTGTTGTGAAACACGGAGCCCGGCGGCAGACCACATGTTGGCGACGTAGAGGTCATTCCGGCCGTCATTGTTGAAGTCCATCCAGCAGGCGCTCATGCCGGCTCCGACATCTTCCGCATGCGCCCGGGTGGAGACGGCAGTGAAGGTGCCATCGCCGTTGTTGCGATAGAGGTTGTTGCGCCCGAAGTCGTTGACCACGTAAAGATCCGGCATGTGGGTCGTGGAGGACTCGTTCCAGGCGCAGGCGAAGCTGTAGCGATCGTTCTCGACCTGCAGGCCGGAGGCTTCGGTACGATCGACAAAGGTGCCATCGCCCTGGTTGTGCATGAGGAAGTTGGGCGGCCCGTTACGGGCGTCGAAGTACGGAACCGGATAGTGGTACTGGTCGAGGCCGAGGTAGTAGCTGTAGACGCAGAAATACAGGTCCAGGCGCCCATCGCGATCGTAGTCGGACAGGGCGGCGTGAGTGAAGGTACCCTGCGGGGGATGGGCGAATTGAAAGGCGTCGGGCTTAAGTTGGAAGGTGCCATTGCCCTGATTGAGAAATAGCAGCGGGCCACCGCCGCAGACGACGACCAGATCCTGGAGCCCGGTGTTTCGCAGATCCGCAAAGAGAGCGCAGGAGGTGTTATCGAGGACGCCAACGCCGGCTGCCTCGGTCACGTCTTCGAAGGTGCCGTCGCCGCGATTGCGGTAGAGACGGTTGGGCAGGCCGGCGGGCTGGCTGACGTAAAGATCGTCCAGGCCATCCTTGTTGAAGTCGCCTGCGGCGATGCCGTTGTTTCCGTAAACGTCGATGCCGCAAGCGCCTTCGAGAGCGGTGCGCCAGTAGTCGGCCCCGTGGCGCATCTGGTCCTGATAGGACGGGATGTGACCGAACGCCCTGCCGGTGACATCGACAAAGACTGGCCCATTTGCCGATGTGCGGACTTCCTGGTGCGGCTGCAGTTGGCGCAGCTTCCAGACGCCTGTTGTCGATTGCGCCTGGTCGCGGAGCCACTCGGTGCTCCAGGTTCCGATCCGCTGCTCTCTTCGGCCCTCCTGCGTGTTGACAAGGATGTCGTAGCGGATGACCGACGCGACGGCAAGCGGTGTTTGCGTGAGCAGCGTGAGCGAGGTGATCTCGAAGTGTGAGCGCTCAATCGAGGTCTGCGGCCCGACCCATTCCTTGAGCGCGGTCAGAAATGATTCTGGCTCGATCGGGGAAAGGCGTTCTGCGTGCTCTCGCCGGGTGCTTTCGATGGGATCGTCCGGGCGTAGTCGCACGATCTTCGAGGGAATGAGCGAACCTGCCATCAGGGGCTGATTGAGCGACTCTAGAATCGCGTCATACCTGCGGGCCTCGAGCGATCCGCCCCAGCGCGTCAGCAGGGCCGTCAGTTCTGCGGCGTACTGCTCTTCCGTGTATTCATCGGTTCCCGGCGGCACAAGCCGGAGAAGACCCTCAATCGGGGACCTGGCCGGGTAGCTGGGTTTGTAGTAAACGTCTTCTGGAGACTGCGCCTCGGCCGAGGATGCAGCGGGTTCAACCGGCCCGGCAGGCCAGAGACCGTGCAGCGGCGCCGAGCGGAGCAGGACCGGGGCCACGCCAAGATTCCGCAGAAATCTTCGCCTGCTGAAGTCCGGGTCAAACTCTTGAAACGACGCCATACGGTGTGCGGAATCCCGAGCCGAGTATACAGATTGCGCAGCGAGCCTGCCTGATCTGGGACGGCTAAATCCTCACTTTTCCGGGTTTCCTGAGGCCTCTGGAATGTGACCTTCGATGAGGATACGAGTGGCTGCAAGTTCGAGGGAATTTGTCTTGACAGTTTCGTGCGAATCCCATACCGTCACCCGGTCTGATGAAACCGCTTACTTTGGCGCTGAACCTTGGCAAGCGGACGGCCGATACGCGAAAAAGAGATTACAAATCAGGAGAACCAAACATGTTGTTCAAGCAAGTTTTATCGGGGGCGGCAAAGCTTTTCATCTCACTGTCGGTAGCCTGTTTTCTTCTTGTTGGTGCGCCCAGCGCGTACTCCCAGGTGGACGAGGGCGCCGTCACCGGCGTCGTCCAAGACCCGAGCGGTGCGGTGATTCCGAATGCGCAGGTCACCTTGATCAATACTGATCAGGGACTTTCGCTCCAAGCACACTCCAGCGAAACCGGAAACTTCACCTTCTCACCGGTCAGAATTGGCCATTACAAATTGACCGTGTCCTCGCCGGGGTTCTCGACCACTTCCCAGGAAAACCTGACGGTAGCCGTTGGTCAGAACCTGCAGGTGAACATCGCCCTGCAGACCGGGCAGAGCACCGAAACAGTCACCGTGACCACAGCGCCGCCGCAGTTGCAGAGCGACGAGTCTTCGGTCGGCCAAGTGATCGATGAACATACCGTCAACAGCCTTCCGCTGAACGGCAGAAATTTCACCTTTCCTTGCGCAGTTGAGCGCAGGCGTCAACGTCTCGCAGGCCGATACGCGCGGCAATGCGGCGTCGGGCGCCTTCACGGCGAATGGGTTGCAGTCTGCCCAGAACAACTACCTGCTGGACGGTATCGACAACAATTCAAATGCTGCCGACTTTTTGAATGGAACCAACTTCGTCATTCTGCCCCCGGTCGATGCGATCCAGGAGTTCAAGGTGCAGACCGCGGACTTCAGCGCAGAGCTTGGCCGTTCGGCAGGAGCGGTGCTGAACGCCACCATCAAGTCGGGTACGAATCAGTTTCACGGAGCCATCTGGGAGTTCTTCAGAAACGACAAACTCGACGCGGCTGACTGGTTTGAAGACAATGCCGGCATCAAGAAGGGTAAGTTCCGCCAGAATCAGTTCGGCGGATCGATTGGCGGACCGATCTTCCGCAACAAGGCGTTCTTCTTCGGCGACTATGAGGGTCTGCGCCGGGTGCAGGGCACGGTGCTGACCGGTACTGTTCCGACGTTGACGGAAAAGAACAGCGGCTTCACGGATCTCTCCGACCTCATCACCGGGCAGTCCGGCGCGGCACGCACCGACAATATCGGCCGTACGATCCCGTTCGGTACCATCATGGACCCGGCGACGACTCGCGCAGTGACGGCGGGCGCGGTAGACCCGGTCTCCGGCCGCGCGGCAACGAGCACCGGTTTCGTGCGCGATCCGATCGGGACGAACTGCCCGGCGGGCTCAGTAACCTTCGTCGGTTGCAGCTTGAACCAGATTGCGGCCAGCCGGCTTGATCCGAACGCCGTAAAGCTTCTGAACCTTTTCCCGAACCCGACCAATGGTTCTTTCACCTCCAACTTCAGCAACTCGCCCAGCTCCTACGAACATCGGAACGCGTTCGATACGCGCCTCGACTTCAATCCCACGCAGAAGGACCAGGCGTTCGTCCGCGTCAGCTTTGTCGACGATCCTGACTTCATTCCTGGCATCTTCGGCGGCATCGCAGACGGCGGCGGATTCCAGCAGGGCACGCAGACGGCGCGGTCCGAGCAGGGGGTCATCGCTTACACACATGTGTTCACGCCCACAACAATCAACGTAGCCCGCGTGGGTGTGAACCACCTGCGCACGACCCGCTTCGGACCGGATGGTGCAGTTTCCGGGATCCCGGCGCAGTTCGGCATCCTGGGAGTTCCGCAGCAGACGGAAAATGGCGGTCTGCCGCAGATCGGGATCTCGGGTCTCAGCACCCTGGGCAGCAACGACTTCCTGCCCTCTGATGAAGTCAGCCAGACCTTGCAGGTCGCGGATGACTTTACGAAGATCTACGGAAAGAACACCTTCAAGGTGGGCTTCGAATATCAGGACGTTCACTTCAACACCCTGCAGCCTGCTTATTCGCGCGGCGAGTTCGACTTCACCGGCAACTTCCTCGGCGTACCGGGGCAAGGCGGAGACAACACCGGCCGCGCCCAGTTGCTTGTCACTCCTGAAGCCGCAACCGTTCCGAACGGTATCAACTTCGTTGGTGGCGCAAACCAGGTACAGGCTTCGAACATCAGCAAAACCTACGACGTCAGAAGCTACTTCGCCGGATACTTCCAGGATGACCTGAAGGTGAGCCCGAAGCTGACTCTCAACCTCGGCTTGCGTTATGACTACTTCAGCCCGATTGGTGAGGCAAACGGGGCGCAGGCGAACTTCGTGCAGAGCGGTCCTCCGAACGGCGTGCCGACGTACCTGATCCCTGCCAGCGGCAAGGCGGATCGTAGCCTGTCCTCGACAGCGAACAATCCCGGACTGGCTGGAAATGGCTTCATCGACCTGTTGGCAAAGGACGGCATCGCCCTGGAAGTGACGGACCGCTACGGCAAGGGCCTGGGCAAGACGCAGAAGGTCAACTTCGGCCCCCGTGCCGGTTTCGCCTACGAGGTAAGCGAGAAGCTGGTGGCACGCGGCGGGATCGGGCTCTTCTTCAACTCGTTTGAGAATGCCGGCTTCGGTCCCAACATCGGCAGAAATTATCCCTTTGCTTACAGCTTCAACTACCAGGGCAACGGCAGCGACTCCGCTCCCTTCAGTGCCGGGCCGAATCCTTACGGCACCTGCGCAACGGCGGGCCCTGGAGGAAGTGCAACGATCGGTTCGGGCTTGTCCTGCGCTGCGTTCACGCCATTGGCTGTGAATGCATCAGGCCTCGGGCTGGCCGGTCTGCAGTTCGCCTTCAAGACCCCCAACACGATCAGCTCGAACTTGAGCCTGCAGTACGCCGTGACCCACAACATGTCTGCGACCGCAGCCTATGTGTACACGCATGCCAGCCATTTGCAGGTAGGCGTGGGGAACAACCTGGTCTCGCAACTGCTGCCCGCCAACATCAGCACCACTCCTTACGTTCCCTTCCCTGACTTCGGCCAGGGCGGAAGCTACCAGGAGACGCTGGGCGCCAGCATCTACAACGGCCTGCAGGTTAAAGTAGAGCAGCGTGCGAGCCACGGGCTCAGCTTCCTGGCAACCTACACCTACTCGAAGACCCTGACCAACGCGTTCGATCTACTGAACGGCGGCAGTCTTTCGGGATTCCGCGCGCCCTATGTCCCGGGACTCGGAACCAGATTTGACTGGGGTCCGGCTTCGTTCGACATCCGCCAGGTCGTCCACATCAGCGGCGGGTACGAACTGCCGTTCGGCAAAGGCAAGGACTTCCTTGCCAATTCCGGCAGGCTGACCGATGCGGCCGTAGGCGGCTGGAGTCTGCAATTCTTGACCACGCTACAGGGCGGTCAGCCGATCACGCTCTCCTGCCCGGCTGCCACCACCTCTGGAACCAACTGCAATGATGTTCGCGTCGCGGGGCAGAGCCAGAAGCTAGGCCTGCATACAGACTCGAACGGCAAACTCAGCTGGTTCGGCAACCCGGCAGCGTTCCAGCAGCCGTGCCCGCTTGGCGCCTCACCCACGCCGGGTTGCATTCCCGCAACTGGAGCAGCGGTTCTCGGCTTTGGCAGCGGCACGACCGTCGGACCGGGCTTCCACCGGCTCGATCTCTCAGGCTTCAAGGCCTTCCAGATCAACGAGCGCTTCTCGGCACAGTTCCGTGCTGAGTTCTTCAACATCCTCAACCATCCCAACTTCAACGCACCGAACTTCGGCGGCAACGGCGTAGTCGCGGTCCCCAACTCCGGAAACTTCAACAGCTCGACCTTCGGCGAAATTGGATCGACCCGCGATGCTCCGAACGATCCGCGCCAGATTCAGTTCGCGTTGAAGCTTTACTACTAACCCCTGCTTTGCTTCGCAAGAGAAATGGAACGCCGACCCCGGCGTTCCATTTCTGCTTCTGGCTGTTAAGCTCCGATCCTTGACAGGTGCGTGAAGGGTCGGGGTATTGTTACCCGTAGAGGAATCAAGTGACCGGCAAATCCAAACGCGTGTTTGCCATGAGCGGGATCCTCTTCCTTGAGCTGACGCTTGCGATGACGTCGCAATCTCCCACGAAGCCCACCGATTCAGGCACCACTCTTCGTGATTTTCGAATTGCAAAAGCAGCATACGACGCAGGTAATCTTGCAGGCGCAGCAGAGATGCTGGAGAGGCTTGAGGTGAAAGCCCCCAAGACATTCGAGATTCATGAGCTACTCGGACTGACCTATGCCGCGCAGGCACTTGATACGCGAGCGCTCGAGCAACTGGAGCTTGCGGTCCACCTCCAGCCGGGCGTCGTAACTGCTCACACCAACCTGGCGACAGGTCTCGTCAGGGTTGGCCGAAAGGAACAGGCGCGCGCAGAGTATGAGCAGGCTCTGAAGCTGGACCCTGCCGACTACCGAGCCAATCATAGTCTTGCTGGTATCGACCTGCAGACGAATCAGCTGGCAGAGGCGATTCCCTTGCTTGAGGCGGCCCAGCGCGCTCGTCCCGATGCGTATGACAACGGATATGATCTTGCCCTTGCCTACCTGCTTACCGACAACCTGAACGGATCTCGCTCGCTTACAGCCGAGTTGCTCAAGCAAAAGGACTCCGGCGAACTGCACAACCTGCTGGGCAGACTCGACGAGAAAGAGGGATCCTTTGTGGAGGCAGCCAACGAATTTGAAATCGCCGCCCATATGGATCCGAGCGAAGATAACCTCTTCGTCTGGGCGAGCGAACTGTTACTGCACCGCACCTACGTTCCGGCCATTGCAGTATTTACCGAGGCCACCAAACGCTACCCCACCTCACCCCGCCTGCAGATCGGTCTGGGCATGGCGCTGTACTCCCGGGGTGAGTACGAGCCTGCAATCAAATCGCTGCTCACCGCCGCGGACCTAAGTCCGGCGGATGCACGCTGCTACCTTTTTCTTTCAAAGGCCTATCTCAGTTCGCCTCAGCAAGCGGAAGAGGTGATCGAGCGATTCCGCCGGTACGCCGCGCTCGAGCCGGCGAATGCGATGGCGCAGTACTACTATGCCCTGAGTCTCTGGAAGGGGCGGCGCCTGGAGAGCCATGAGATCGAATACCAGACGGTTGAAGCCCTGCTGCGGAGGTCGATCGCGCTCGATGGCGGCTTTGCCGAGGCTCACCTGCAGTTGGGCATTCTCTATACCGACCAGCGCGAGTTCGAGAAGTCGCTGCCGGAATATCAGGCGGCCCTGGCAGTGAACCCGAATCTCGCGGACGCACACTTCCGGCTTGGACGTTACTATCTTCATGCTGGAGACAAAGGAAAGGCGCAGGACCAGTTCGACATTTTCAAGAAGCTCCAGACGCAGCACCAGGCCGAAGAGGATAAGGCGAGAGCCGAAGTCCAGCAGTTCATCGTCTCGTCCGCATCGACGTCCCCTTCCCAATAATCTTCCGAGATAACCGAAACCGATGCTCCCCAGCAACCTGACTTCGAGCGATTTCGCGACTTACCCGCCAAAGGCAAGGAGCCTGGCGGTCAGGCATCTGCCTGTGCTGCGACAACTTCCTCTGAGCTTCGTGCCCAGCCTGTTGCGGCAATGGATCGACTACGACTCAATGTTCCCGGTCGAGCGCGCCAGCTTTGACAAGGAGCTGGGCATTCTCAGCGGGCTTACCCCGGATGAGATCAAGGACTGGTTTCAACTCTTCTCGAGGGTGCAGCTGACTCCGTCGCAGGAGAAGTTGAACTGGGTCGGACAGCCCGCTCAGTTCGTCGAACAGCTCTCGGCATACCTCTGGAGCACGCACCAGATGGACCTGTTTCGCGCTGCCGCCACCGGCTACGCCGACCGGATCCACAAGCTTATTTCCATTGACCCCCTGCCCATGGATCGGCTCGGAATCGCAGTCATCGGCCAGGGCGTAGGCACCACCAGCAAGGTGCTCTTCCAAAAATTGGCCGAACATGGGACGTTGTTTGATCAGATCGACCCTGACCGCGGGCTGGAGCAGCTGCTCGCAGTGGTCGCACGCCGTGCCCAGACTCAACCTGCTCCCTATGCTCACTGGTATGTGGACGGTGGCGCCGCCGCGCCCCACAGTACGCAGATCGCCTGTGTCGCCTACGACGCGCTGACGCCCACGCGCGAGAAACTGTTGAAGGACATTTCGCACGAGGTTCAGCTGCCCGGCATGGGCCCGGAGGAACTGCACTCTTACCTGGCCCGCATCACTCCCGCCGAGGTGGGCCTGAACGACGACAGTCTGCTCGATCGGTTCAAGATCAAGCTGCTGACCGAGGGGTCGGGAACCCAGGTCTTCAGCACGACGTTCGCCCAGTGGACTGCGCGCGAGGTGCTTCGCCGGGCGGAGCCGCTCACCCTGCTCGTCCGCTTTGCCCCGAGACAGCGCGAGCGGCCGATGAGCGACCTGCTCGCCAGCAGCCTGACCACACCGGAGCTCGACCCGGCCGGCTCGCTCGTGGACGCGGATATGGGAGCCTATTATCAGTGGATCAATCAGCAGCGGCTCCCCGAATCCGGGCGCTCATCTTTTCTGGCCTGGTTCGAAGGGCATCGGCAGGCGATAGCGATCGGCCCTTCGCTGCCGCGCGGAGTCAGATCGAGTTCAGCTATGAATCTGGCTGCGTTGGTAGCCCTGGCCAGCGACAGGCCCCCACGTTCTTAGCCAGCCAAAAAGGAAGACCGAGAGCAAAATGGAATCAGAAGAAAACATCATCACAGAGGTTTCATGGGCACAATGAACCGTCGTACGCTCCTGGCCGCCTCGGCAGCCGGCGCCGCACATCTCGCCACCGGCTCCGCGGCATGGGCCGGGGTGGGCGGCCTGCTTCATCCCCCGACCCCTGCTCCCACGCCGCTGCTCGGCAATCGCTTCGTCACCTTCTGCATCATGATCAGGACCACACCGTGGGAGGTCTCGCGCGACGTCAAGCTGCTCGACCGGGATGAATCCGCCTGGCACACACTCGAGGGTGTGCGCGCGATGCGCGAAGCCTTCGCCCGCGGCGATTCGACCGGACGGATGACCTGGGGCTTCACGCTGAACGCGCTTGAGGATCAGCGCATCAACTATCGGCAGATCCGCGACTATGCCGTCGCCTGTCACGAACGTTACGGCGATGAGATCTCCTATTTCCCGGGCTACTTTCCCGCGATGTATCTGCCGCGTGAGCGCGTCAACCGGGAGATGTCGGAAGCCATCGAGATCATCTCGCACTTCGTCGGGAACGGCTATCGACCCCAGACGATCATGGGCGGCTTCCTCTCCGCCGAAACGCTCCAGTATCTTGCCGAGAAAGAGCACATTCACACCGCGCACGCCGTCATCTGGAGCCAGAATGCCGTCGACGGCGGGGGCGCCGACGGCTCGCCCTCCTACCCGTTCTATCCGTCGATAGAACACTTCTGCAAGCCGGCGCAGGGGAAATCCGACTTCATCGACTGCGTCAACCTTGACGGATGGACGGTGGACTTCATCTGCGCGCGACGCAGTGGCTCGCTCGGACACGGGATCACCGGCTACAACAGCCGCCGCGGTGTGGGTCCCATCGAGACCTATGTAGGGTGGGGGCTCGACCTCGGACATCGCGAGGTCATGCACACGCAGTCGATTCACTTCGATGAGGGCTTCAACCGCAATCAGTTCGCGTGGGTTACCAACATCTGGGAAGCGCAGATGGTCTACGAGTTTGGCAAGGACCTGATCTGTTCGGCACTCGAGCTCTGGGTTTCCGATACCAAGCGCCGCTGGCCCGGCACGCATTTCGTCAGCTTCGGGGAATATGGCCTAACGTGGCGTCGTCAATTTGCCACCAATGCCGACTGGAACTACACCTTCATGGAGCGCGGCTCGGGGCTCGGGGATTCCTACAACAACCTGGAGATCGAGTGGTTCATGAATCAAAAGCTCCGCCTCGCGGTGCTGCGCGACTGGCACTTCAACTCTGTTCCGCGCATCATCGACTTCACCCGTTACGATCTGCCGGCCCATGAACCTGCCGACCCGGATCCACAACATCCGGTCAAGAACTGGGGCCTGATGAACCGCATCAACCAAAAAGGCCTTCGGCCGCAGGACACTCCAAAACTGTTTAGGGAACTGGCCCGCGAAGATCAGGACTACATTCATCAGTTTCTTCCCGCGCTCGATAAGAAAGGATCGACGCTCAATCCGTGAGCCCGCTCGTGACTCTATCGGGGAAGTCGTTGACACATCGTGATGAGATGGGTACCTTCACTCCTACGCCAGTGGACAGCATTTTCGGTAAAGAGGCATACACATGAGTCTGTGGAAGAAGGTCCTGACCGACAGCCACTTTCTGGTTCCCTGCGGCGCGCTCGCCCTCGGCGTAGCCCTGCTGGTGGCGCTGAGCTAAAACATCGGAGCGCCCAACGTGGCATCGGCAAGCAGCGCGGAGCAACAATTTTCTGCAGTGCATCGTCTTGGAGTCACCTCCGGTCTGGTCGCCGGCGTGTGGCTCGGAGCAGCCGAGGCTCCCACCAAACTGGTCACCCTGGGCCTCTCACCATTTACGGTCTCACTCTGCATGGTTGCCGGCGTCTTCACGGCGCGCTGGACCTTTCCCACCCTGCTGAAGGGAACCACCTACGTCTGGGCCGATCTCATGAGCAAGAAACATCTCATCGTCTGGGCCCTGCTGGCCGGCGCGCTCTGGGCGGTAGCCAACACGCTGACAGTCTTCGCAATTCGGGATGTCGGCCTCGCGATAGCTTTTCCGCTGTGGAATGCGAACACTCTGGTCGGGCTTTTGTGGGCGAGAGTACTGTTCCGCGAACTGGAGGGTGCCAGCGGCAAAGTCATCGCCCGCGTCATCCTGGGTTCGGTAGCGATCGTCATCGCCGCCATCCTTCTCGGTTTCAGCAGCCTGCATGGCGGAGGAGCATCCGCAGCTGCCGCATCGCCCCGCGCGATCAAGGGCATCCTCGCCGCTTTGGGCGCGTGTCTGATGTGGGGCACCATGTACGTCCCCTACCGCAAGGCGTACCTCAGCGGCATGAACCCGCTCTCGTTCGTCACCGCGTTCACCGTCGGCGAACTCGGCACGGTCGCATTGCTGGCAGTTACGCTGGGCGGCGGTGTCCACCACATGTATGGCGAGTTGCAGAGCGCGCATGCCGTGCTCTTCTGGCTCTTTCTGGGTGGCTTCGTCTGGGTCATCGGCGACCTATTCCAGCAGTTCGCAGCTAAATACCTCGGCATCGGCCGGGGCATCCCGCTGTCGAACACGAATCAGCTCTGGGGTCTCGCCTGGGCGGCTCTGGTCTTCCACGAGCTTGCCGGCGCGGACCGCCAGCATATCCTCCTGATGATTACAGGGTCTCTCCTGATGATCGTCGGCGCGGCACTTATCAGCTCCGCCAGCGCGACCGGGAAAGAGCAGACCTCCCGCAACGAGGCGATCCTTCGCGAGTGCGACCGCTACGGCCTGCAATATCACGAGACCCTCGCCGCCATGAGCGGCGAGGAGTTCGGGCGCAACGAACGAAAACGCTGGTGGGATTATGCCATCGTGCTGCTGGCGACGTCCGTCTTCCTGTGGCTCGGCCTTCATGCCACGATCCCGTCGCTTGCGATGAGCGGTGCATGGACCATCGTGCTGGCCCTCATGCTTCTGCTCAGCCTGGTGATCGGCGGCCTTGCCCTGTGGCGTACCACCCGCTTCTCGTGAGCTCCGGCGCATTTCGCTCTATACGATGGATGCCGGAGCAGCCGGCACCATGACCGTTCGCCTGAAGGACATCGCGCAGGACCTCGGCGTTTCTACCGTCACCGTTTCGAAGGTGCTTCGCGGCAAATCCGACATCGGCGAAGAGACGCGACAGCGTGTGCTCAAGCGGATGCAGGAGCTCAATTATCAGCCGAATCTGCTCGCGCGTGGCCTGGCAAGCGGCCGGTCTCACACCATCGGCCTCATCGTGCCGGACCTCGTTCACCCCTTCTTCGCTGACTTCGCCCGCTCCCTTGCCTCGGTCCTGCGCGCCAGTGAGCACGCCCTGATCCTCGCGTCCTCGGAGGAGGACCGAGACATCGAAGCGCGCGAGGTCATGGCATTGGCGCGTCGCGGCGTGGACGTTCTCCTGGTCGCCTCCTGCCATCCCGCCGGTTCGCATGCACCTGAACTCACGAAAGCGCGGATCCCCTGCCTTCTCGTCGATCGCAACCTTCCACGAAGCCGTCTGAACTTCGTCGGCTCGAACGACGTGCGTGCCGGCGAACTCGCAGCAGAGCACCTCGTCGGGTTGGGACGCAAGCGTATCGCCCACATCGGCGGCGCGGAAACGAGCCCGTCGATCGATCGCGCCAGAGGCTTCGCAGCAGCCCTTACTCGCCTGAAGATCAAACTGCCTCCCGCCTACGTCGTCCGCAACCACCACATCGAAGAAGCCGGCGACGCCGTCGGCTTTGCCGCCATGCAACGCCTGCTGAAGCTGAAGCGAAAACCGGACGCAGTGTTCTGCTACAACGACCTGTCAGCCGTCGGAGCCATCGACGCGATCCTGAAGGCAGGCCTTCGCGTCCCCGAAGACATAGCAGTCATCGGCTGCGGCAACTTTCGCTATGCCGACTATCTCAAGGTACCGCTCAGCTCCATCGACCAGAAGACCGCCGCGCTGGGTCGGGTAGCCGGGGAGTTGGCGCTTACGCTTACGACCCAGCCTGCCTGCGCCCCTCAGACAATCCTGCTAGAGCCTTCGCTCGTCCTGCGCGCTTCGACAATTCCCGCATGATTCCAACCTTGCGCATTTCCTGCAAAATGCTTTATCGTTACCGCTAACGGAGCGGGTGGGTATCCTCCTCGCTCGGCGGCAGGCCACACTCGGTAGGGGCAGATACAGGAGACTTCGCATGGCAACTTCGATCACCAATCCGCAGCACACTCCGCTCAGCGCCGACATGGAAGAGTGGGATGAATTCCTCGAGGGACGCTACAAGGAAGGCAAGTCTGAGGAAGAGTTCCGCGTCTACGACGCCGAGGCCAACCCCGGAGTCGCCAACTTCTACAAGCTCAATCACGAGCACCAGTGTATGGATTACGTGCTCGCGAAGGAGAAGCAGTACTTCGGCCTCGACAAGGGCGAGAAGACGATCTGGGATGCCGCTGCCTTCCTCAACACGTTGGTCGACGACAGCGATCCGGACACCGACCTCACGCAGATCGAGCATCTCCTCCAGACCTCAGAAGCCATCCGCGCCGATGGTCACCCCCGCTGGTTCGTGCTCGCCGGCTTCGTCCACGATCTCGGCAAGGTCCTATGCCTCTGGGGTGAGCCGCAGTGGGGCGTGGTCGGCGACACCTTCCCGGTGGGCTGCGCCTTTTCAAAAGACATCGTCTTCCCGGAATATTTCGCCAACAACCCGGATCTGCATCACCCCGTCTACTCCACCAATTTCGGCATCTATGAGCCCAACTGCGGGCTGAACAAGGTTCACATGTCATTCGGCCACGACGGCTACATCTACGAGGCCATGAAGCAGTACCTGCCGGAAGAAGCGCTCTACATGCTGCGGTATCACTCGTTTTATCCCGCGCACAAGCACGGCGCCTACCGCCACCTGATGACCGATCATGACGTCAAGATGTTTGACTGGGTCAACGAGTTCAACAAGTACGACCTCTACTCCAAGGGCCACGCCAAGCCGGACCTGCAGGAGATCAAGCCCTACTACGATGACCTCTTCGCCGAGTTCCTTCCCGAGAAGATTGCCTGGTAGCGCAGTCCCTTATGACTGTGCGAAGTGAAGCGACAGCTTAGCGCCGCTCGCAGACGTCATTCGGACACCGCTCGTCATCTCTTCGACCCGGGAGTTTGGCACACGTAGACTGTAGCCGAACTCCCGGAAGACGTAATGAATCGCGTCGTGTGAGCACCCGCGACAACTGCTTCGCTGCGGCACCCACTCGAACTCCAGCCGAAGCACCGAGCCAGGCGTGCGGCCCTCGAGCCTGAAGTCGGTTCGATCCCGATAAAACCAACTCCGCAATTGCCCGCCGCCAGCCAACGGCACGGTGCAGCTAAGCGTATCGCCCTCCTGCTTCACCATCGGCAGGCCCTGCATAACCAGTGGCAGGCTCGACCCATCGTTCGCCACAACACTGAACGTGCCCTTCGCGCGCATGCCCTTTCCACCCGCGCGGACCGCATCGTCGCTCCAGTGATATCCGTCGAGCACCGCCAGCAGCCTTTGCTCAATCCCATGCTGCCGCACGGGCTCGGTTAGGTATGGCTGTGCAAAGGTATCGCTGTAAACATGGAGATCTCGCAGATAGAAAGCGTCTCCGACAAAATGCAGGTTCGCCCTGTAGCATCCGCTCTGATACCAGACCGTCCGCTCTGGTGGATCTTCCCTGCCGAAGGGATCCTCGAGCATCACCTGCGCTTGCACCGGCGTTGATGAGAAAGCCCGCTTGAAGCGACGCCCCGTTTCGCCCATCGTCTCGACCCGTACCTTCCCTTCGCGCGCCACCCGCGCGAGCGCATCCATCTGCATCGGAAAGGCCTCGGCCATCTCGGGCCAGCCGAAACTGTTCTCCTGGCCCAGTTGCGCATACGCCAGCGAGAGCGTGGGAGAGTCCGCAATCATCGTAAGAAAGCGATCCACAAACACCTTCGATCGACCCGACGGCCAGACCGGCTCCATCGTGTCGGGCTTCGGAATCTGGTTGTCGTAGTAATAGACCGGGTCCTGGCCCAGCAGCCTGAAGATCGGCGACCCGATCTGATTCTCCTTCGCAAGTGCCGGGCTCCACGCATTCTTGCGGCACGGATAATACGCGGCAATCGGCGAACCCCAGATCGTGAAGCCGTCGGTCGCAAGTTGATCGCGGCAGTTTCCGAATGCATCGACCCCATAGTGATCGGACAGATGCGCGACGCTGATCGCATCCAGGTTCCACGACGCCACGCTCTTGCAATCGCGCCCGAAAACAGTCTTGAACTTCCGCATGGCCGCATCCGCCAGCTTGCGCCGTTCGTCGGGCGTGTAGCCAATACTGTAGGCGACCGGCACGTGATAATCCCACTCCCAGTCCGCCCTCCCGCGCCATGCTACGTCAGCATCCTCGCAGATTCGCCGGTTCATCTCGAACCAGATTCCCGCCTCGTGCGTCGGTCCCATCTCGGCCTTGAGAAAGTCAACGTAGGGGCCGGCGACCAGCGCGTCATACTGCAGCAGCCACGTCGCAGGAAAGCGATGCGCCCTGATGAGCTTCATCTGTTCACGCACCGGCAGCATCAGGTCGATCGTATCCCGAGGCTCCTCTCCGCGGATGAAGTTCATGATGTTGACCGACCGGAAGCGGGCGTGGCTCGACGTATCTTCTGCAACCAGGCGAGGCATGAGGCCGGACGTCACGATCTTCCCCAGCGCCGCCTCCATCAGGTCACGGCGCGAGATCCCTCCGGTCCTCTCTCGTTGCCTTTCAACTTTCATCTCGTTCAGGACTCCAGGGCTTTTCCAACCTGTCGCTTCTTTCCCCGCATCACGCCAGTCGATTCACGTTCGATCAGCTCCGGCGCCACCCGGATTATGCTCGCAAACTCCTCGTTCGCCAGCTTCCGCAGCAGCGTCTCCGCCCCGAGACATCCCATGTGTTTCAGAGGCTGACGGATCGTACTCAGGCTCGGCAGATGAAACGACGCCGAGTTGATATCGTCGAACCCCAGCACCGACACATCCGCCGGAACGCGCCGGCCGGCATCATGCAGCGCACGGATCGTGCCCATGGCCGACATATCGTTGAAGCACACGACAGCAGTAAACTCCGCCTTCTTCTCGATCAATTCATGGATGCCGGGATAGCTGATCTCCGGGCTCTGCGAATCGATCGCGAGCTCAACGATCAGGCTTTCATCCACCACGAGCCCAAGATCGCGCGCCGCGCGCATCGTCGCCGCCCAGCGCATACGGGTATCGGTACTAACCGCCTGCCCCTTCATATAAACGATCTTGCGATGACCTTTTTCGTAGAGGTGTCCAAGCGATAACCGTGCCGCATGTTCATGGTCGAGCACGACGTTCGGCACATCGCTCAGCGTCGTCTGCCCCGCAATCAGCACCGTGGGAATCGGCGGACGTTCTTCGAGATGAGTATCGATCGCAAGGATGCCATCCACCCCGCGTGCCCGCAACAGGTGCGGGTAGGTCCGCACCAGGTCGGGTTTATGGCGGTGATGCACCGTGAAATAGAAGTAGTCATGTGCCATCAGCAGGTCGGCGATGCCACCGATCACCTGCGCGAAATACCCTTCGCCAAGCTCCGGCAGCATGATGCCGATCGTCCGCATCGGCTTGCCCTGCAGCGTGCGCGCCACCACGCTCGGCTGATAGTTGAATTCGACCGCCGCCTGGCGAATTCGCTCCCGCGTTGCCTCAGGAATCGAACGCCCCGGCGTGTTATTCAAAACATAGGAGATCGTAGAAGGACTGAGCCCAAGATGCTCGGCGAGCGATTTGAGACTGGCACGGCGGATCAAGTTCCTCTTTCTACCCTCGAGGCCGGTCTATTTGCGCACACAACAGGCCCGCCGTGTTGAGCCCGGCGGGATAAGCTTATCAAGCTTCACTTCTTCCACGCTGACCTGGCCTGAATCTGGTCGATCGCTTGCCGCCTTCAGTGCAGCTCAGGCGTTCGCTGGACAGAAGACAAACGTTTGCCTACTATGAGGCGTCGTCGTTTTTCCATTTCTCGATCGGTTGCTCTCCTGGAGTCCTTTCATGCATCTTCGCGCGCTTCGCTGTTCCGCTTGTGCCTCGCTTCGCTTCTCGTTCACCCTTGGCCTCGCGGCAACCCTCACAACGATTTCGTCCGCCGCCTTCTCCCAGGATGTCACCGCGCCGATCCGCACCAGCGCTTCGCCTGCTGACGCAAAAGGCGAAGCTTTCGTCGCTGACCTGATCCGCAAGATGACCTCCGAAGAGAAGATCGCGCAGATGAGCCAGGTGCCGCTCAACCAGCCATCCGACGTCGCTCCCGACACGCTCGCGAAGAACGGACTCGGTTCCTTCCTGTTCATTACCAACGCCGCCGAGATCAACCGCCTGCAGCATATCGCCGTCGAACAGAGCCGCCTACACATCCCGCTGCTCTTCGGCTTCGACGTCATCCACGGCTTCCGCACCATCTACCCCGTACCCATCGCCATGGCTGCAAGCTGGGATCCAGCAGTCGCGGAAAAGGCCCAGACCATGGCCGCCCGCGAAGCCAGCGCGACCGGCGTCCGCTGGACCTTTGGCCCGATGGTTGACATTGCCCGCGACCCGCGCTGGGGCCGCATGATGGAAGGCGCCGGCGAAGATCCCTACCTCGGCTCCCAGATGGCCGCTGCCCAGGTGCGCGGCTTCCAGGGCCCCACGCCCGGCGCACCCGATCGCATCCTTGCCTGCGTCAAGCACTTCGCCGGTTACGGCGCAGCCGTCGGCGGACGCGACTACGAAGAGTCGAACATCTCTGACGAGCAGCTCTGGAATGTCTACTTCCCTCCCTTCCACGCCGCACTCGAAGCCGGCGCCGGCTCGCTCATGAGCGCCTACATGGACCTTAACGGTGTGCCCGCCACCGGCAACCGCTTCCTGCTGCATGATGTGCTGCGCGACCAGTGGAAGTTCAAAGGCTTCGTCGTCAGCGACTGGGAGTCGGTCAAGAGCCTCACCACCCATGGCTTCTCGAAGGACGCGGCCGATGCCGCCGCCCGCGCCGTCCATGCCGGCGTCGACATGGAGATGACCAGCACCACCTTCCGCGACGCAATGCCCGCCGCGCTTAAGTCCGGCGCCGTTACCGAAGCCGAGATCAACAACGCCGTCCACGACATCCTGATGGCCAAGTGGAAGCTCGGCCTCTTTCAGGCGCCTTATGCCGACATCGCCAGGACCGCGAGCCTCATGGTCACCCCCGAGCAGCGCGAAGCTGCAAAGATGGCCGGCGCACGCACCGCGGTCCTCCTTCGCAATGAAGCTAGTCTCCTGCCGCTGCCAAAATCCGCAAAATCCATCGCCCTCATCGGCCCCCTCGCCGACTCCAAATCCGACATCATGGGCTCATGGAGCCTCGCCGGCCACCCCGACGATTCCGTCACCGCCCTCGAAGGGATGCGCAAGCGCTTCGGCGCCGACGCAGTCACCTACACCACCGGCGTTGAAATCGAACGCGTCCAGCCCTCCATCTTCGACGGCCAGTTCACCAGCCCCAAACCCAAGATGACCACCGACGCCCAGCGCGACGCCGAGTTCCAGCACGCCCTCGACCTCGTCCGCAAATCCGATATAACCGTCATGGTCCTCGGCGAGCTCCAGAGCATGAGCGGCGAGCGCGCCTCACGCCAAAGCCTCGAGCTTCCCGGCAAACAGGAGCAACTCCTCGAAGCGGCCGTCGCCACCGGCAAGCCCATCGTCCTCGTGCTGCTCAACGCCCGCCCGCTCGATATTACCTGGGCCTCGCAGCACGTCCCCGCCATTCTCGAAGCCTGGTACCCCGGCACCGAGGGCGGCAACTCCATCGCTGCGCTGCTCGCCGGAGACGTCAACCCCGGCGGCAAACTCCCCTTCTCCTGGCCTCATAACGTCGGCCAGATCCCTGTCTTCTACGCGCACAATCTCTCGCAGATCCCGGATACCCCGAACGACCGCTACTGGGATGGCTCGAGCGCGCCGCTCTATCCCTTTGGCTACGGTCTGAGCTACGCGAAGTTCAAGCTCGGCGATCTGAAGCTTGCACAAACCTCGCTCGCCGCCGGCTCCAAAGTTCCCGTAACCATCGAGGCCACAAATACCGGCAGCACCGCCGGCGACGAGGTCGTTCAGCTCTACACCCATCAGCGTGAAGGCTCCGCCTCCAGGCCCGTTCGCGAGCTCAAAGGCTTCAAGCGCGTCACCATCAACGCTGGCGAAACTAAAACCGTTACACTCTCGCTCGACAGTAACACCCTCGGCTTCTGGAGCCCGCAAACCCATCAGTGGTCCATCGAGCCCGGCGACTTCGACCTCTGGGTGGGCAATGACGCCACCGCCACCGATCACGCCACCTTCACCGTCACCCGCTAACCTCGAGGCTAGAACAGCGGCGACCGGTGACGCCGCAGCTCTTCCAGTGGATAGAACGTTCCGCGCCACACCACCCCGCCCTGCACCAGCGTCGTCACCATCGACCGCAGCAGCGTAAACACAAACACCCCCGCGGCAAATGGCGTCAGCAGCGCATTCCACGGCGACAGCCCGGACGTCCTGCCCATCAGCACGTATGCCCAGCCAATCGCCGCAAGCGTCATCGTGCAGGGCGTCGTCAGCCCCGGCACCAGGAACCCCGCAAACGGCAGCATGCAGAACACCACGAGCCACAGGCATCCGCCCAGCAACAGCGGCACATGAAAGTTGACCGCCGCGAAGATATTCTTCGTCAACACACGGCTCAGCCCCGGAACTCCCGACGCCCAGTGCAACGAGACCAGCCCCTTGCCGAACACCACACGCTGCCGCAACCCTGCCCGCTTGATCCGCCGCCCCATCCCAAGGTCCTCGACGATCTCCATCCGCAGCGCCGCATAGCCGCCTACCTGCTCATACGCCGTTCGACGAATCAGGTTGAACGCTCCGATCCCAAGCGCGTCGCGCTTCGCCTTCGGATCGGCAACCTTCCAGGGCCGCGGCCCCCACAACCCGAAGATCGAAAAGAAGCTCAGCAGCGCCGCCTCATCCCACCTGCGGATGATAGTCGTCGGAATCAGCACGAGATGGTCCGCCTGCGAAGCAACAGCATATGCCACCGCAAGTCGAATCGCCTTCGGCGCGAAGAGGACATCCGCATCCGTAAATAACAGAAACTCACTCGCACTCAGCTCCGCAGCCATCGCCATCGCGTGCGTCTTGCCCAGCCACTCGGGCGGCAGTTCCGCAACCTGCAGCACGCGGAGTCGGTCCGCGTTCGCCATCGCAAGCTCCTCCATCACCGCCGCGGTCGCATCCTCACTGCGGTCATCGACGGCAACCACCCGGAGTCCGGAATAGTCCTGCGCCAGCAACGACTCAAGACACGCGCGAATATGCGGCTCTTCATTCCGCGCCGGCACGACCACCGTGATCGTAGCGTTCGGATCAGTCGCATAGGTCTGCGGCCGCAGCAGGTCAGCGATCTTCGGCAACCCAACAAACGCGGCGAAGCTTCGCGAAAGCCAAACGAGCGCGACTACCCACGCAACCACCTGCAACAGAAGAGCCATGCAGCTTTAGGGTCTCACCTTTGCGCCGAAGCGACCTAAGCCACGGCCGCAACCTCGTGCTTCAGCGGCTTGGCATAGCGCGCTCCCGTAAAGAAGATGAACGCGCCCAGCAGCAGTGTAATCAGCGTCGAACCCAACCCGATCGCCAGGTTCGAGTGATCGCTGATCACCCCGATGATCCCCGGCGAACTTGCATCGCCCAGCGCATGGATCAAAAATAACTGCCCCGCCAGCGCCGTCGCCCGCACCTGCGGCGAAACCGCATTCACCGTCGCCGCGTTCACCGGCCCCGAGCCCAGGAAGATGAGGAACACCGCCAGCGTCAGCGATGGCAACGTCAGGCTCTTCGTATGCAGCAGCCCCGGCCCGAAAAAACAAACCATCGCCGGAAAGAACGCGAGCAGCGCACTCCACGCCGGCACCAGGTAGAGCGCAGCAGGGTTCTTCTTCGACCACTTCTGCGCGATGACCCCGCCGGTAATCGTGCCCAGCAGCCCGCCGGCAACCGTGATCGCCCCCATGATGAACGCAGCCGAAGCCTGCGAACGCCCATCCGTCCGCTGCAAAAACGTCGGCATCCAAACCGAAAGCCCGCCAATCGTAAACGTCACCGCCGCATACCCGCCCGCCGAGCACAGGTATGCCGGGTTCTTAAGCAACTGCATCACGGCATTCTTCCCCAGCTTCGCCTTATCGTCCTTGCTCGCCGCACGCGCCGGTTCCTTCATGAAGATCGCAATCAGCAGCGCGATCAGGATGCCTGGCACCGCCGACACCGTAAACGACATGCGCCAACCAAAATGCTCTCCCACATACCCACCCACCAGGTAGCCCATCGCTGCGCCCACCGGCACCGCTATGTTGAAGATCGTGAGCACCCGGTTGCGCTGGTCTTCCGGGTAAAAATCCGCCAGCAGCGCCGGAGCAAAGATACCGAAGCTCGCCTCGCCCACACCCAGCGCCGCATGCCGGATATTCAGCGAATCGTACGAGTGCACGCTCGCCGTCACCAGGTTGATCGACGACCAGAACAACGCCGCAACCACAATCATCGGTTTGCGCGGAAAGTGATCCCCCAGCCAGCCCGTCAGTGGCGCGGAACACATATAGGCCAGCATGAAGAACAGCGTCAACGACCCGATCTGCGCGTCCGAAACATGGAACTCGCCCTTCACCTGCTCCTGCACCCCGGGGAGAATGTAGCGATCGATATAGTTCACGAAGTTCAACGCGGTCAGCAGCATCAGTGCAACGGTGGCGCCGGCAACGGGGAGGGTGCTGGAGGGCTTGGTGGCGGCTGGCATCTCTGGGGAGAATAGCAGTTGGCTTATCATCGTGACACCATGGCCGACCCAACCTCCGAAGCCCGCCCGCCATTGCCGCCCTTCAACCTCGAGACCTCCACCCAGAAAGCCCGGATGGCCGAGGACGCCTGGAACTCCCGCGACCCGCATAAGGTCTCGCTCGCCTACTCAGCCGACAGCCGCTGGCGCAATCGCACCGAGTGGGTCACCGGCCGCGATGCCATCGTTGCCCTGCTCACACGCAAATGGCAGCGCGAGATCGACTACCGCCTCTGTAAGGAGCTTTGGGGCTTCAAGGAGAATCGCATGGCCGTCCGCTTCGTCTACGAAAGCCACGACGCCAGCGGCCAGTGGTGGCGCAGCTTCGGCAACGAACTTTGGGAGTTCGACGAGCACGGCCTCATGCGCCGGCGCGAAGCCTCCATCAACGACCTCACCATCGCCGAGACCGAACGCAAATTCCACTGGCCACTCGGCCCTCGCCCAGCCGACCACCCGGGCCTGAGCGACCTCGGCCTCTAGAAAGCAAGCAGAAGCAACCGCAACCGCGTCCTGGCGCCGAACGGGCGCCACTTCGTGGGGTGGAGGCTTCACTTCGTAACAGTCAGGAATGTGCGATAACCTGGCGTTCGAAGCTCCCACCCCACGAAGTGGTCGCCGCCCGCGATGAGGGCGCACTTGCGGTTGCTTCTAGACGTTGCTTGGAGGCAGAGCGTCGACTGGGCGGGGGTAAACGGCGGTGACGGTGGTGGAGATGCCGCCACGGGGGCGGAAGTCACCTTTGACGATGGCCCATTGCGGGCTGGTGGCCTTCACGATATCGTTCAGCACCTGGTTGACGATGTTTTCCTGGAAGATGCCGAGGTTCCGGTACTCGAAAAGGTATTCCTTCAGCGACTTCAGCTCCATGCATTCCTTCTTGGGCATGTAGCGAATGGTCAGGATGCCGAAGTCGGGCAGACCGGTCTTTGGGCAGATCGACGTGAACTCCGGGTCGTCGATCAGGATCTCGTAGCCGGGAAACTGGTTCTCCCAGACGTCGATCGAAGGAAACGGATGGTCGAGCCCGGAGGCTGCATGGGTGTCGGTATAGCCGGTATTTTGTGTGCGCATGGAGGTCTAGTTTACCGCGCTAGAGTTGCGGGAAGTGAAACACGATGCCCGTACTGATGCTGCGCAGCGGGTAGTTGTGCGAATCGGTCCCGAACGGGTTCAACCCGCCATACCCGAGCTCGATCACGCGCCAGTCCGCGACCGGCAGAAAGCGAAGATCGGCGCCGGCGTAGACGTGGTACTCGAAGTTGCTCACCGTTTCCGGGCGTCCGGTGTTGTTGGTCAGGATGCCGTAGTCGCTTTTACCGATGCCGGCGGAAGCCTGGACGTACGGCTTGATGAACGGCAGGGGCGTCCGGATGGAGGCGCGCACGCCGGCGAGTCCTGACCCGATGCGAACGCCGATTCCCTGTGCACCGAGCTCTGGTCCACGCTTGCCATTGGTGATCACGCCGCGCGCGTCGACACCGAGCCGCACTGGGCCGATGTTCTTGAAGTCATAGTAGACGCCGAAGGTTCCACCGATAGGGTTGACGTCTGAGGAGTAGGCGACCGGGTTGCCGTTCACATCCGTCTTCGTCGCAAGAGGAGAGGTTCCGCTGCCACCGAGAGAGTTGAGGGTCACGGTGCCATACACGGCGACCTGCGCGTGGGCCGAGACGGCAAAGACTAGGGGGGCAAGCAGGGGCAGTACTTTACGGATCATTCTTTCCAGTCTATCGCGGAAGGTGGAGATTCGGGACGCGCGAGGAACTCCCGCGCGCCCGTTCGAGGCTCAACAGAGTAGGGCCTAGTTGCGGCGGCCGAGCGTCGGACGATCGTCGCCGGTGGTGGTGTCGGGCTTGTTCGGGTCGGTGTTGGAGCCACCGGCCCGGCGCAGCGTGGGCTTGTTGCCTGCGCCCTTCTCGTTGATCTTGCGCTTGTTCTCAAGCCGTGCGAGACGCGACTTTACATCGTCGAACTCGCTGGTCGTGACGACGTAATCCGGCTTCGGCGGCAGGATTGTGGCAATCTCGTCTTCCGAGTGGGCGATCCGGTCCGGCGTCTGCGGATGGTCGGAGAAGGCCTTCGCGAGTGTGCCGGGCTTGTGCTTCTCGAGAGAGTCCAGCTTTTCGAAGAGCGTGATGAAGCTCTGCGGGTCGTAGCCGGCCTTGTACATGTACTGCACGCCGAGGTAGTCCGCCTCGGCCTCGTCCATGCGCGAGAACTTCAGGAAGGAGATCGGGATGGCAAGCTGCGAGGCTTCGTAGATGCCGTAGCCGGTCCACGTGCCCTGGGTCATGATGATGAGCGGAATGGACCCGATCTGTGCATAGTTCAACTTGGTCTGCTGGCGCGCGGCGTGATGCGCGACCACGTGCGAGATCTCGTGGGCCATGACGCCGGCGAGTTCGGCCTCTTCGTCGCAGTTCATGATCAGGCCGGAGTTGACGTAGAAGAAGCCGCCGGGCAGCGCCATAGCGTTGATTTCGTCGGAGTCGATGACCTTGATGGTGAAGGGGACCTTGGCGTCCGAGTTCTTAACCAGATTCTGGCCGATGCGATTGACGTATTCGACGATGACGGGGTCGGTGACCATGTGCGCCGACTTCTCAACCTCCATCGAGTACTGCTTGCCGACGCGAATCTCCCAGTCGGTCGAGTACCAGTTAAGCATGCCGCGTCCACCGATGTTACGGGTGCCGATGGCGTTGACATCGTCTTCGCTGCCCGGCTTGATATGCGGATTCAGCGATTCACCAGGAGACGGGATCGAATCCGAGAGCTTCTTCGCGTCGGCGGCGGCAATCTTTTTGTCTTCGGGGGTGACGGTGGGGTCGGGTTTGGGCAGGGGGGAGGGGGTGCCGCCGGGGTTCTGGGGGCTGGGGGTCTGGTTGCCAGTGGGGCTGGCGGGTGTGGTCGAGGACGGGGTCTGGGTGGGATTCTGGACAGGGGTGGTGGTCTGGGCGCCGAGCGCGGCGGGAAGCGTGAGGATGGCGGCGAGGCCGAGCTTCGACAGTTGGGGCATGGGGAACTCCTGGGTGAGCGGCTTCCCCTAAAACGGGCGCAGCCCTACGAGTGATTAGACGCCTTTTCGTGGAGAATGTCGCGTGGCTCGTGTCGGGGGGATTTCTGCGGATCGTGGGCTGAGGCCCCTCCCCGTCAAAGTTGCGCAAGATCTTCAATCCATTGCACTTAGGTCTGAATCAATCTATGCAATGCACCAATAAGTGTGCATGGCTGCCGGACAAACTGAGAGATCGTGCGAGTTTGAAGAAGACGCGTTTTTGTAAGGATGGAGGCAGAAGCTGATAGCTGGCAGGGTGGTTCCGAACGGCGGCAAGCCGGCGGCTTACCGCTAGTTGTCTTCGGATAGGACCGGGAAGATTACCAGGTGCTGTAGGTGGTGCCTTCGCTTGAGACCTGCTGGGAGCCGGAGTGGACGTCGTCGATGCCGCCGGACTGGGTCTCGTCGATGGAGGTGTAGGAGTCGCTCTGGGCGGGGATCCAGCTATCCGTGCGCTGGGTGAAGGGGTCTTTGGGGAGCGCCTTGAGGTAGCCGGACTGGACGAGGTCGTCGAGGGACTGGGGGGCTTTGGCCTTGTCGTAGGTGTAGGAGTCGATGGCAGAGCGCATGGTGTGGAGGTCTTCGCGGAGAACGGCTTCGCGGGCGTGCTTGACGTTGGCGATGAAGGCGGGAACGGCGACGGCGGCGAGGATGGAGATGATCGTCATGACGATCAGGAGTTCGAGGAGGGTGAAGCCGGAGGAACCGTTGACCGTTCCCGGTTGATTTTTCTCCGTGGGGCGTGGGGCCTCAGGCCGTTGGGTGCGCAGCGAACGGAAAACGGACAACGGGAGACGGGAAACGGTTTTTGTGAATTTCACCATGTGTTGTACTTTGTGCCGTCGAGGGCAGTTCCGGAGCTCTTGGTGTGGACGTCGAAGACGTTCTGGCCGCCCCAGGAGGTGGCGTCGGCCTCATCCTGCATGGAGCGGTAGTCCCACTCGTTGGAGTTGGTCATGGGATCGGTGGGAATGGCGCGGAGGAACTTGACCTTCTTGGTCTGAACGTCGACGCCGTCGACCAGGGTCTGCATGTCGGGCGGGTAGTTGAAGGAGTCGGCCTTGGTCTGAATGCCGCCCTTTTCCGCGGCGTCCTTGTAGTGGTCGATGGCGTCGCGCATCTGCCAGAGGTCCTGGCGGAGACGCCGTTCTTTTTCGCGTTTGACTTGGAACTTGGCGATGGGGACGGCGGCGGAGGCGAGCACACTGAGGATGGTGACGGTGATGATGAGCTCAATGAGGGTAAGGCCGGAGTCCCGGCGGGTGATGGAGGGCTGACCTGCACCATGGACGGAGGACGCTGCCGATTTGGGGAGAAACGGGATCATTGGACGTGGATGGAGGCGGGCGAGCTTTGAGCGGCGATGGCGACCTGCGCGCTGTTCTTCGCGCCGGCCTTGGCGAAAAAGATATTGGCGTCGCCGGGGGCGATGGCCTTGAAGGTGAGGGTGCAGATGGTGCCGGAGCCGCTGACACCGGTGGCCTGGGGCGGCCGGGTGGCGACGATATTGACGCCGCCGTCGCCGTTATCGCGGTGCAGAACGGGCGCGATTTTTCCGTCCTTCGAAAGGAAGGCGTTGGGGTCGGAGTCGACGTTGACGAGCTCCAGGACGCGGGGGTCAAACTGGAGCTGCATGGGAACGGAGAAGATGTCCTGCCCGTTCTGCAGGTTGATGGCGACCTGAAAGGTGCTGCCGACGGCCTGGTTGGCGGTCTGGGGGGTGAGGGCGAGCGAGACGGCCTGTCCGAAGCCGCCGGGGGCGCTGGTCTGATCGGGTGGCGGCAGGGCGGCCGACGCGGCGGCAGCGGCGCTGGTCATGGGGGCGGTCTGAGGGATGGGCTGCGGCCCCTGCGCCTGCTGGTTCATCTGGCCGAGTGCGGCCGAGGCGGCGCCGGCGGCGGTGGATGGATTGACGGCAACGACCGGCGCGGGGGTGCCATCGGGGTAGTCATTCTCGGCGATCTTGCGGGTGTCGTCGCGGCGAAGCTCGACGCTGCCGCTGGTGCCGGTGTCAATAGCGGCAAGGTTGGCGCGGGTCAGGACGGATTCGCGCACGATGTGGGGGATGAGCAGGAAGACGATCTCGTCGTTCTGAACTTCTTTGCTTTGCGAGCTGAAGAAGTATTTGAAGAACGGGATTTCGCCAAGGTAGGGGGTACCGTTGACGTTCTTGTTGTCCTGCTTGGTGACGATGCCGGCGAGGATGGAGGGCTCGCCATCCTTGAGCTGGATAGTCTGCTCGAGCTTGCGCTGGGCGATGATGGGCTCGGTGACGTTCGAGATAGTGACGGAGCCGTTCTGCTGCGAGACCTCGAGCGAGGTCTTGAGTGAGACATCGCGGTTGAGGTGAACGGTCGGGGTAATGTCGACATTGACGCCGACGTCGAGGTAGGTGAACTGGGTCTGGACGCCGATGGAGGCCACGCCGGTGGAGACGCCGGCGTTGTAGCTGCCGGTGGCGATGGGGATCTTCTGGCCGATCTTGAGAGTGGCGCGCTGCCCGTCGCTGGCGCGGATGCGCGGATTCTGAAGGACGTGGGTGTCGATGTCGGTGAGCAGCGCGTTGAGCGTGCCGCCGGTGACGGTGACGGCAAAGTCGTTCGAGTTGAGCTTGGTGAGGTTCGACAGCGTGAGCTGGGTGCCGGTGGTGCTGGTTGTCCCGGTGGTGCTGGTGGTCGAGGTGGAAGAGGTCGTGGAGGTGGTGGGCAGCTGCGGGGTAAGGCCGATGGAGGTAGGCAGCGTGATGCCGAGGTTGCGGACCTTGTCGCGGTTGACTTCGAGGATGGCGACGTCGACGACGACTTCGGGTCGAGCACGGTCGAAGTCGTTGATGAGCTTTTGCGCGAGCAGGAGCTGGTCGGTAGTGGCGCGCATGACGATGGCGTTCTGCGACGGGACCAGGTAGAGCTTGACGGAGGGATCGAGGATGAGGCGGAGGCCGGTGAGGATCTCGTTGGCGTCGGCGGGCTGGGAGGAGTTGGCGAGGTAGAAGGTCTGGACGGCAAGTTCGTCGAGATCGGTGCGCTTTACGCGGGTGTTATCGGCGACGAAGATGGTGTTGGCGGTGATGGGCTTGTAGAAGGTGTGCGAGATGGTGCCGACGATGCGCAGGGCTTCAGACAGGGTGACGTTGGTGAGGTCGACCGGGATGCGCTTGGAGGTATAGTCGGGATCGAAGATGACGTTGAGGCCGGAGAGCTTGCCGAGCGAGGTGTAGATGTCCTTGACGTCGGCGACGGCGTGGTAGGTGATGGGGTCGGTCGAAACGGGACGGAGGACGATGGGGCTGGCGATGGAGCTGATCTCGTCCTGAACCTTGCGGGCCTGGGAGTTCTGAAGGGCGGCAGCGGCAGCGGCGGGGCCGGTGGGGGCGCCGGCGGGCTGGTCGCGCTGGGTGATCTCGAGTTCCTGCTGGGCGGCCTGATTGGAGGGATCGATCTCCTTGGCACGAAGGAATTGCTGGATGGCGCCGTTGAAGTCGCCGTTCGAGCGCATGATGCGGCCGCGATCGACGTGCTGCGTGGCGGCGAGGAAGCGCATGCGGTCGAAGTGGGCGGTGTAGCGGAGGTCTTTGGGGGACTTCTGGTGGGCGGTCTTGTAGGCCTCGTAGGCTGCGTCGTAGTCTTCGCGGAGTTCGGCGGCGGCGCCTCGTTTATCCCATGCGTTGGCGCTCTGGGCGTGGGCGCGCGGCGCGGCGGCTGAGAGCGAGAGGAGGGTAACCGCGGCGTAGGGGCCGTAGTGCAGGGCTTGCTTCAGCAGCTTTTCTGCTTTGCACAGCACGTCGGCAGATGTCGGAAGGAGGAGGTGAGGCCCACGGCTCATGCTGGATCGGGTCGCTTTCTGTGCGCGGTCAGAGATTGGAGTGCTGTTCGGCAAGACTTTGACAGGAGTGCTTCCGGGTTTCAAGAGTCTGGATGAAGCGGGCAAAGCGCTTGTAAGGTGCTCCGGGGCATAGCCTTTAGCACGGGTGAGTATAGCATTCCGCAGTTCGTCGGCTTCTCAAACAAACGGGTGATAGGAAGCCAGGCCGGGGTACAGGCGGTGCGCTTCCCGTTTGGGGTTTAGACGTGGCCGGAGCGAGAGGGATAGGGGGTGATGGCGAGATCGCGCGGCATGTTAAACTTGGAGATTCGGGACAGGTATGGCAAAGGGAATGCAAGTAACGACGCCGACATCTCCGGTGAAGCCGGTGGTGAAGGAGAAGGACCGTGACCCGGTAGCTGCGGGCAAACGCGATGCTGCGTTCAACCGGTCGGCGGCTTATAACTATTTTTTGACGGACAAGTACGAGGCCGGGGTGGCGCTGCGCGGGACCGAGGTGAAGTCGATCCGGGAAGGCAAGGCGAACCTGAAGGATGCGTACGGGCTGTTGAAGGACGGCGAATGCTTCCTGCTGAATGCGCATATCGGGCCGTTTTCGCACGGCAACGCGATGAACCACGAGGCGTTGCGGACGCGGAAGCTGCTGCTGCACAAGAACGAGGTGCGGCGGCTCGAGGCGGCTACGAAGCAGAAGGGGTTCACGCTGATCCCGGTCCGCCTTTACTTTCGGAATGGCCGGGTGAAATGTGAGATTGCGCTGGCCAAGGGCAAGATGGAGTACGACAAGCGCGCGACCGAGAAGAAGCGCGAGGGCGACAACGAGGCGAAGGCGGCGATCGCGAGGAGCCAGCGGCGGTAGGTGGCGGGGGTCGTCCCTTTCCGCAAGGGGTCGCGATAGGATGAAGGCATGCACACACGGCTGACGTTTGCGGAACCGGACTCTGTTGCGACTGAACTCCTTGTGGTGTTTGCGGTGGACCTGGCGACGGGTAAGGCCGCGGAGGCGCACCCCGTGCTGCTTTCGACGTCAGACGCGATTTCCGGCGCTGCGCAGCGCTTTCTGCGGCCGGGGGAGTTCAAGGCTGGGCTTTGCGAGACGTTGCTGCTGCATGGGCCGGCCGGGATGAAGGCGGAACGGCTGCTGATCGTGGGCGCGGGCAAGGCGAAGAAGCTGTCGCTGGGCGAGTTGCGCAAGGCGGCGGGAGCCGCGGTTCGGGCTGCGAAGGCGCGCGGGATCCGCGATATGGCGATTGCATTTCCGGAGGACCGGGCGCTTTCGGACGAGCACCTGGACAGCCTGCCGTGCGAGCGGATGGCGCGTGTCCTGGTGGAGGGCGCAGAGCTCGCGGAGCCGGATTGGGACACCTATAAGAGCGAGCGCCCGGACCAGAGCGTGTGGTCGCTGCAGATAGTGGCGAGCGAAAAGGAACGGAAGAATATTACGGGGATTACCCAGGGGTTTAGCGAGGGCGCGGTGGTGGCGCGGGCGCAGAACTTCGCCCGCGGCCTGGTGAACGAGCCGGGGAATGTGTTGACGCCGACGGTGCTGGCAGAGCGGGCGAAGTGGATGTGCGGTGAGGTGGGGCTGGCATTCGAGGTGTATTCGACCGAGAAGATGCTGGAGCTGGGGATGGGGGCGTTTGCGGCGGTCGCGCAAGGGTCGGCGGAGCCTCCAGCACTGATCGTGATGACCTATACGCCGGAGGGCGGCGTGGCGGAGGGCGCGCCGGTGCTGGGGCTGGTGGGGAAAGGGATCACGTTTGACACCGGAGGGATTTCGATCAAGCCGGCGGAGAACATGGAGAAGATGAAGTACGACATGGCCGGAGCAGCGGCGATGATCGGAGCGATGCGGGCGATTGCGGAGTTCAAGCCGGCGGTGAAGGTGATCAGCGTGATCTGCTCGGCGGAGAATATGCCGGACGGCAAGGCGTTTAAGCCGGGCGACGTGGTGAAGACGATGTCGGGCAAGACGATCGAGATTATCAACACGGACGCGGAGGGGCGGTTGGTGCTGGCCGATGGGCTGCATTATGCGAAGACGCTGGGCTGCACGCACCTGATCAATGCAGCGACGCTGACGGGCGCATGCGTGGTGGCGCTCGGCTACCTGCGGGCGGGCGTGTTTTCGAATGATGACGAGACGTGGGCGCAATTTCACGCGGTGACGCCGTTAACGGGCGAGGGATTCTGGCGGCTTCCCTGCACCGACGAATACAAGGATGGGATCAAGAGCCAGATCGCGGACATGGTGAATGCGGGCAGCCGTGCCGGCGGGGCGATCAACGCGGCGATGCTGCTGAAGGAGTTCGCCGGCGACACGCCGTGGATTCACCTCGACATTGCCGGGTGTGCGTGGAATGAAGAGGTGAAGCCGTGGCTACCGAAGGGGCCGACCGGGGTTGCGGTGCGGTCGATCGTGGAGTGGGTGCGGAGCTATTCGGTATAACACGTCAACTTTTTGTGGGAAGTTGTTCGGTTTTGCTGATCGCTCCCGGGTGACGACCTTCAGCTGCGAGCTTTAGCTTAGAGCTTTGTAGAGTCCTCCCTGGCCAAGTTGGTCAGGGAGGACTTTTTCACTCAGGCGTGGGCCTTCACCTGGCTGAATGCTTCGATGATGGCCTGGTTGAAGGCGGGCAGATCTTCGGGCTTGCGACTGGTGGTCAGGTTGCCATCGACCACGACCTCCTGGTCGACCCAGTGGGCGCCGGCATTGAGCAGGTCGGTCCGCAGCGAGGGCCATGAGGTGAGGGTGCGGTCCTCGACGACATCGGCTTCGATCAGCGTCCAAGCGGCGTGGCATATTGCCGAGACCGGTTTGTCCGCCTTGAAGAAGCTGCTGACAAAGGCGACGGCGTCGATGTTCTGGCGCAGATGGTCGGGGTTCATGACGCCGCCCGGCAGGTGAAGCGCGTCGTAACTGCCGGCATCAGCGTCGGTAAGTTTCACGTCGACATCGACCTTGGTGCCCCAGTCTGTCTTATCCCAAGCCTTGATGCTGCCGCTCTTGATGCCGGCCTCGGGCGCGATGACCTCGACGGTCGCACCTGCTTCTTCGAGGGCCTTCTTCGGCTCGGTCAGTTCTACTTCTTCGAAGCCTTCGGTGGCTAGGATGGCGATACGCTTGCCGGTCAGCGGACCGGACTTCTCATCAGAATTGAAGATACTCATGGTGGCTCCTGCGGGGCTTTCCGCTCCCGTCAGGACATGGGATTGCGGGGTCGCCGCGCACGTTGCCCGGTTCGGGGAGTGCTTATGCACAGCTTTCTGGGTCACCCAGAAAAAGTGACTTAAATGTTGCTGACAAGCGGTGAAGCGAAATGCTACATCTCTTCCAAAGGACATTGATTGCACGCCCGGGCACCGGGAGCTCCCCTCGCTCCCTGCATGCCTCTGGTTTGCGTGGTCCAAACGTCAGAGAGTTCCGGGGTTTCGAGTCATGTTGGAATGGGTGTTTGTGTTGCTGGTGCTTGCCTTGTTATTCGGTCCGATGGTGGTCAACCAGTTTGCCGAGCAGGAGCCGCAGCGGGAAGAATCTCAGCACATGCCGGCGTGGGCGTCGGTGCAAAGCCGGACGCATGCGCTCGAGCGGGCCAAGCGACGGCGGCCAAACTATGAATCGACCGAACGTGCCGCGAGAGGCATGATGGGTCGCCCACCGCTACAGTCCTAAACGACGACTACATTACCGCGGGTGCTTCGATGCCGAGGTAGCCCAGGGCTCGGACCATCTCGCGCCGGGCGACGGCGGCGCTTGCGAGCAGCAGCGAACGCCGGACAGAGTCCTGCTCGTTGAGAATGTGGTGACGGTGGTAGAAGTTATTGAATTGCTGCGCCAGGGTGAAGGCAAACTTGGTGAGAATAGCGGGCTCCGCGGTGGCGATGGTCTGCTCGAGCAGCTGGGTGAGGCGGGATGAGGCAAGCCACAACTCCCAGAGGCTGGTTCCCTCTTCGGTTGCGAGCAGGGGTTCGAGCAGGGCGGGAGTGGGCAGGGCGGCGAGGGCTTCGGCTTCGGTGACGCCGGCCTTGCGAAAGATGTTGGCGGCACGGACGATGGCGTATTGAACGTAGGGGCCGGTTTCGCCTTCGAAGGAGAGGGCGTCCTTGAAGTCGAAGGCGATGATGGTGTTGCGATTGAAGCGCAGCATGAAGTAGCGGAGGGCGCCGACGGCGATCTGCTGCGCGATGAGGAGGCGGTCGGCCTCTTCGAGTTCGGGCTGGCGTTCATCGACCTGGCTTTTGGCGGCGGCGATGAGTTTATCGAGCAAGTCGTCAGCCTTGACGCCGAGACCCTTGCGGCCGGAGACCTCGATGAAGGGCCGGGCCTTGTCTTCTTCGGCGATGGTGTAGCCGAGCTCGAGGGCGCAGCGCGGGGTCAGGGCTACTTTTTCGTAGGAGAAGTGGGTATAACGATCAGCCGCCTCGGTGTAGCCCATGCCGCGGAGGGCGGCGATGACGTTGTTCTGCGGGTCTGACTGTGAGGAGTCGATGACATTGTAGATGGCATCAGCCTTGGCGAAGACGGGGTGGGACGGGTCGTTGGCTTCGGGCGAGCCGGTGGAGCTCCAGCAGGTGTGACCGGGGTACTCGTGGAATATTTCGTAGTAGAAATCCTTGGCGAGCAGGCCGAACTTCCAGAGATGGTAGGCGATGTCCTTGCCGACGTAGGTGACGGTGCCGTTCGAGCGGACGATGACCTTGGCTTCCTCGTCGGGGCCGGCGGTCGTGATGCCTTCGGTGTTGGCGCGCTTCATGACCCAGCAGCCCTTGTTTTTGCCTTCGGTTTCCTGGTAAAGAACGCCTTTATCGATCATGAGGGCGCGGGCTGCGTCCCAGAAGTGGAGCGAGAGAATTTCGGATTCGCGAGGGAGGAAGTCGTACTCGATGCCGAGGCGCTGCATGGTTTCGAGATGGCGGCGAAGGACGGAGGTTGAGATGATCTCGGCAATCTCCGCAGTTTCATTGCCGCCGGTTTCGAGTGCGTGCAGGGTGTCGAGGCGAAGCTGCTTGCGGGTCTGAAGCTCAGCCGCGGAGATGCCGGGCTCGATGTACCACTGTGAGACGCGAGCGTAGAGATCCCAGCAGAAGTAATCGATGAGGGTGTTGGTTTCGTAGATCTCGGTGAGACGTTCACGAACGCCCTTGAGGTCGAGGCCGAGCAGGTGGGTGAAGCCGAGGACAACGTCTGCGACCTGGACGCCGGTGTTGTCGATGTAGTTCTGCACGCCGATCTGCCAGCCGGAGTGGAAGTCGTCGTGGCGCAGGAGGCGGGCAAACGTGTCGCCGAGAATGGCGTTGCGCAGGTGGCCGATATGCGCGGCCTTGTTGGGGTTGATGCTGGTGTGCTCAATGAGGCGGAAGCCGGGGCCGCCGACATCCGCGTGCTCGTCGTGGGCGATGCGCGTGACGGCGGCGGCGCGGTCGAGGCGGATGTTGAGGTAGCCGGCACCGGCGATCTCGATGGCGCGGACGCCTGGCAGGTTGGGAAGATCGGCGGCAAGGGCTTCCTGCAGTTCCGTGGCGATGGCGCGGGGCGCTTTGCGCAGGCGCTTGGCGAGCTCGAAGGCGAGAGGCAGGGCGAGTTCACCGAGTTCGACCGTTGGCGGCTGTTCGACTGCGAGGTTCGCGAGCGTGAGGTCGTACTTTTCTTTGACGATGCTCTGAATGCGGCTGAGAAGGGTTTGCTGAATTGTGCGATACATGTGGTTGCTATCAGTTTACCTTTGCGCGCGGGTGGCCCGGCCGGCGCGGCAAATGCAATCTACCTGGCGTCTCAATCTGTCTGGCGTCTGTAGAGATTCGCCTGCGTCTATAGACTGGAGCAGACCCGGATTCGGGTGCGCGGGCGGACGTCTTACGCGGCTGGGGGACAGGTTTGAGGGAGCGGAAGACGGGCTTGCGCGGTGGCTGGCTCGCGTTACTGCTCACGGGTTTTGCCCTGGTGGTGCACGGGTATCATCCATTTGCCGAGGATGGCGGCGTGTACGTCGCGGGGGTTCGCAAGCTGCTGAACCCGGCGCTTTATCCGGCGCAGACGTCGTTCGTGACGGAACATCTGCGATTCTCGCTCTTTGGGCCGATGGTGGCGTGGCTGGTGCGGTTGACGCATCTTCGGTTGGAGTACGTGTTACTGGGGCTCTATTGCGGGAGCATCTGGGCGACGCTTTACGGCGCGTGGATGGTGGCTCGTCGCGTTACCGGGAGTACGGCGGCGCAGGCGGGGGCGATGGCGCTGCTGGCGTGCTGGCTGACGCTGCCAATTGCGGGCACGGCATTGATGTTGGCCGACCCCTACCTTACGGCACGCAGCCTGTCGACGCCGCTGGTACTGGTGGCGATGGCGTGGGCGCTCGATGCTGCGGCGAGTGGCGAGGGACGGGCGGCGCTGCAGTGCGGGGCAGCACTGGTGGGGGCGAGCCTGGTCCATCCTTTGATGGCGGGATACGGCGTTGCTGCGGTGCTGGCCGTGCTGTGCGTGACCGAGTTCGAGACCACGGGTCGGCGCAGGTGGTGTATCACGCTGGTGGCGGTAGCGTTGTTGCTGGCGGCTGCACTACGCTTCGGTGCGCCGGTCGAGACGGCAGATTATTTGCGTGCGGCGATGACACGGGACTACTGGTTCCTGGGGTCGTGGCGCTGGTTCGAGGCGGCGGGGCTGGTGGCTCCGCTGGCGTTGCTGGGGTGGCTGGGCAGGGCGATGTCGGGAAGTGGGCGAACGCTTGCGCGGGCGGGCTTGCTGCTTGGGCTGATGGCGCTGCTGGTGGCTTTGCTGTTTGCGCATCGCAGCGCGGGAATTCACATGGTGGCTCGCTTGCAGCCGCTCCGGTCATTCCAGGTGGTGTACGAGCTAATGATCCTGCTGCTCGGAGCATGGGTAGGAGAGCGTTTGCTTAGGCGGCATGCGTGGCGATGGGGCATGTTGCTGGCGCTGCTGGGCGGGGTGATGTGGTCTGTGCAGCGTGCGACCTTTCCTGCGTCGGCGCATATCGAGTGGCCGTACGCTGTCTCGCGGAACCCCTGGGTGACGGCGTTCGAGTGGGCTCGAGACCGCACGCCGATGGATGGGATCTTCGCGCTGAATGCGCACTATGTGTTCGACGGCCCGGGGGAGGATGCGCAGTGCTTCCGCGCGATTGCTGAACGCAGTGCGTTGCCGGACTATTCGAAGGACGGCGGCGAGGCGGCGATCACGCCATGGCTGGCGGGTGCGTGGAACGCGGGGCAGAGTGCGCAGGAGGGGCTGGAGACGGCGAGCGACGCCGAACGACTGCGCAGACTGCGACCGTTTGGCGTGACGTGGGTGGTGCTTGAAGCGCGGAGTTCGACCGGGTTTTCTTGCCCTTACGACAACGGCGCGGTGAAGGTTTGCCGGCTGCCCTAAGGTGCGTGGCAGCCGCGCGGGGTTAGTTGCCGGCAGGCTTGGACGCGACGACGGTGGTGCCGGCTGGAGCGTTCGAGACGGGGGCGGGGGTGACGCTTCCGGTGGCCACGGCGCGGGTCAGGATGAGGGTTTCCTGGTCCCTGGTCTCGAGCCTGGTGAAGAAGCCGCGCAGGTCGGAGTACTCCTTCGGGCCATAAAGCGGCGATGCCATCGTGACGTTGCGGAAGGTGGTGACAGACTTCGGGGTGCGCCGCGAATAGGTTTCATAGGCGCCGAGTTGCTGGATGAGCGCCTTGTCGGGAGCCGGCACCGATTCGACGACCAGGGTGTCAGGCAGCTTGAAGCGAACGGCGTCTCGGTAGTCACTTGCGAAGTGCATGTCGATGGCAATCTCACGGGTGGACGCGGAGAATTTCGGCTTGCTGTTGGCGACGAAGACGTCCGCCGGGACCAGCAGGCGCTTGCCGGCTGAGGAGCCGACGGCGCCCTTCACTTCATATTCGACCTTCAACGGCTTGGAGTAGTCGGCGAGGTTTTCGACATTGGTCACGCGGACCTCCATGCCTCCGGGCAGCATCTGCTCCAGTTGGCTGCGCAGATTGGCGTTGAGGCCGGTGTCGTCGCCGCGCAGAGCCTCGTGACGCCAATAGAGCGCCGGGTCGCCGGTGTAGGTGATGCGGACGGTGCCGGTGGCTTCGCCGTGGTCGTCGAGCGTGAGGTCGGCGACGCGGCCGACGGAGGCGAATTTGTAGGGCTCGGCGGGCGTAGTGAAGAGGACGGCTCCGCCGTCGGCCTGGCGGATGCCGCCGGCGATCGCGTGCTTCCAGGCCAGGTGGCCGGGTTCGCAGAAGCGCTGGCCCGGATCGTAGAAGATGTCCTTGCCGTCGATGGTGAGGATTGCCAGGTAATCGTCCACCTGCTGCAGGCTGAGGTACATAGGCAGGAAGAAGTGCTGGTCGCGGTTCGAGACGCCGGCGACGTATGACTTGATGCCGGCGGCGCGGGCCATGGCGACGAAGGCCTGGGCGAGTTGATCGCCGGAGCCGCGCTTGCGCTCGATGACGTCGCCCGCGTTCGCAATGCTCTTAAGGCCATCGGCTTTGTCTTCACGGCCGCTGTGCTCGCGGGTGAAGTCGGTGTTCTCGAAGGTCATCAGGGCGGCGTAGAGCTTGGTCGCCTTCTGCTGCTCGGAGTCGCCGGGCGCGACCGTGGCGTTGACGAAGGTCCGCACCTGGTCGTTGGGACCGATGAACCTGTCGCGCGCCTTCGACCAGGATTTGCCTTCGTCCTTCCAGAACTCGGCGCTGGTGCGGTTGGCTGTGTAGTAGAAGAGGACGCGGTAGCTGAGGCTGTCGACCGGCGGCATGAACTCTTCGTGTGGGGTCGGCGGAATGTCGTGCACGTCGAGGTCGATTTGGAGTTTGCCCGTGGGAAGCACAGTTGCCTTGACCGCTGTGCCTTCGGGGAGGATGGGCGCCCAGGCGACGCGACCGGAGACGTTTTCGCCCTTTTCGTTGATCAGGGTGCGGTCCGTGGGCTTCCACATGTAGTGGGCCTTGCGCAGGAAGATGTCTGACTGGATCGACCAGTCCGGTGACATGTAGTACTGGTCGTCAAAGTGGAGCTTGTAGCGGTACTCCAGGATGCTGCCGACGTCGACCGCGGGCATGGTGAAGACCTTCGCCTTCTCCTTGTACCCGGTTGCCTTGACGACGAGCTTCTCGTAGGGCTTGCCGGTGAACGGGACGATGGTGCCGTCAGGGTGGATCGTGCGGCCGGAGATGTCGTCGACCGAGTAGCCGGCGGAGCCTGCGAGAAAGGGCAGTTCCACGTTGGCGTATTCCTTGCCGCGCTCATTGAGCACCTTCAGGCGAACGTAGTAGCTGAACATGTGCAGCGAGTCTTCGGTGGTCTGGCTCTTGTAGAGGTAGACGGCGGGGGCATTCGGCACCTCGGGGATCGAGGTCATGGCAAGCTCGGCGGCCGTGGGCGGGGTCCATTGCTCGGCGCGCAGGCTGGCGGCAGAGAGAGGGAGCGAGAAAACCAGGGCGGCGGCGAGACGCTGGAGCGTGGTCATCGAAAAAGTCCTTGGACAGAAATGTGATTCAGGGGAGTGCCGTGATGCAAAGCTGCGGTGTGGTTCGCGAGCGAGTCTATTTCTTTTTAAGGACGGCGCGGTTTTGTTCATCACCGGCGATGGTTTCGGCCAGGCGCTGCAGGTCGGCGTATCGTTCCGGCGGCAGGGTAATCTCGCGCACAGTGTAGGTGCGGGTGTAATGGAGTGCGTTGCCGTCGATGCTGGTGGAGCTTCGGTAAGCGGCGAAGCCTACGTCGAGGTTGACGGGGTCGGGTACCTCGTCGGCGGTGTAGCCTTCGGGCAGTTCGATGGTGAAGTCGTCCTTGGCTTCCATCGACTCGCCGAGGTCGATGGGGATCGTGCGCGGCTTGCGGTCCGAGTAGAGGATCTCTTGACCGAGGACGCGCGGGCGCACCATCATGAGCGGGCCGACGTTGCGGGCGTAGCGTTCGGCCGAAAGGTTGAAGGTCGTGGTGAGGTCCTGGTTGAGCGCCGCTGCGTTTTCAACCTTGACGTCGCCGACGTTGAAGCTGACGAGATCGTGGCTCAGGGTGCGGTTGAGAATGGCGTCGCGTTCTTTCTGCTGGCCCTGTTCGTAGATATAGCGGCCCGCCTCGGAGAGATCGCCGAAGCGCTTCTCGGTGATTGCGCCTTTCAGATTGCCGTCGGGCAGCAGCTGGAAGCTGGCCGAGCGGCGAAGATGGTTAAGCTCGGGCTTGAGTATCGGGATCTGGACGATCTCGCTCTGGCCGCCTTCGACGATGACGGCGTAGCCTCCCTGGAGCCCGTGCTCGAGCTGACCAAAGGCGGTCTTCTCCGAGGTCGGGTCGACGATGAGGTAACGTGCGCCTGCCTTGGTGGTGACGACGCTGCGGAGTTTGGGGGAGTCGAAGCCGTCGGGGATCCGCACGGCGGCGATGGCGTGATTGCCGAGAACGGAAGGGGCGGCGGGGTCGACGAAGCCGCGGTGCGAATCGACAAGGACCAGCGCGGAGTGGATGCCGACACTCGCGAGCATGGCGGACATCAGGGTGGATTTATCCTTGCAGTCGCCGTAGCCGACGCGGAGGGTGTCGGCGGCGGGGTGCGGCTGGCGTCCGCCAATTCCCTTTTCGATGACGAAGTAGCGAATCTGCTTCTGGACGAACTCGGCGATGGCTTCGGTCTTGTCGTAGAAGTCGGTCTTGCCGGCGGTGAGTTGGGCGGCCTTTGCGGCGATCTCGGGGGTCGATTGCATGCGGTCGTGCGCGAGCTGGTCGTAGAACTCGCCGACGCCCTTCCACGTCCCAAGATCCGGATCACCCGTCGGCGCGTAGTGAACGGTCATGCGCGCTTCAAGGGCTTCGAGATTGGGCGCCATGGGCACCCGGTCAAGGTCGATTCCGGGGGTGTTATCGGCGTCCCAGCGGTACCGTTGATGTTCCAGATCCGTCACCGCCTGGGTGGGATGGTGCGCCCAGACGGTGCGATAGCTGTAGTTCTGGGGAAGCTCAAGGGTGAAGCTTTGCTTGACGCGCGGGAGATTGTCCTGCAGGAACCATGTCGCTTCGTGGTCATAAGCGGGTTGACGCTGCTCGTACTCCCAGGCGATGACGCCGCCGGGATCGCGGCCGGGAGGATCGGCAACCCGGACGCGTTCATCCACGTAAAAATTGCCCTGCCCGGGAATACCGGCCTCGGCGATCTCGCTGTCTTTGAGGGCAAACTCATGGCCGTCAGGGCTGATGCTCCAGACCTTGAGCGAATTAATTTTGCTGTCGTTGTCGAAGTAGACGCGAACGATGCCTTCGTCGCGGCCACCGGGCCGCAGGATCTTGACGACGTGGCGAACGTGCTGGACGGCCTTGCCATCCGCCCCTACGATGAGCCTGGTTTCTTCGAGAAGAACTACCGCATCCGCCGTTGCCGGCAGGGTGCCGGTGGGTTGCGCCACGGCCGCATGCACCCAGTCGGGTGCGGCGTCCTTTGAAAAAGCAGAGGCCGCGGGTGATGAGAGGAGAGTGATACCGGCTACGAGTCCGGCCGTCAAACCAGCCGGACTGGTGCACTTGCGAGAGAACCCAGGGGAGTGGAACATGTATCGCCTTGTCGTGCCGAACTGATCGAAGTGCCGGAAAGCCCAACCGCCGGTAAAAACTTCCCTGGCCCCGAAATATTTTCGTGCCCTCTTTATACGGAACGAACGGCATAGTTGCAATAACTTTTTTTGGACAGCAGAAAGCCCGTCACCTGGGGTGACGGGCTTTGGGCGTTTTCACAGGGAAATCAGGGGAGCTATGGCACGCGCAAAGGGCGGAACCCTTCGACTGGGAACAGGCCCGTCGGGTAGTCATCCGTGCCAACCTGCGGACGGAAGAGGTAACGGATGAAGAAGCCGCCCGTCACAGTGTTGTAGTTGTTGGTGTTATTGGCGGAAACGAAGCCACCAGCGAACCAGTGATCGGCGATGCGATAGGCGCCCTCGGCGTTGACGTTGTAGTTGCCGCCGGTATTGCTGTTGACCGGGTACATGCCGCAGGTGCGGTTGGCAAGTTGCGCGGTAGTGCAGTTGAGCGCGGTCTGGAATCCCGTCTGGGTGGCGCGGTCGAGCGGGAAATAGAGCTGGCTGTCTTCCTGGAAGGTCTGTACGCCGGCCGAGCCAGCGATGGTGTAGTGGAAGTTGCTGCCGTAGCGACCCGCGAAGGTTACCGGAACGGACGCGAGGAAGTAAGCCTCCGGGCTGAAGTAGCCGCCGAGTCCGTACGAGAGCGGGCGCTCATTCTGGGCATAGTGCATGCCGAAGAGCGAGACGCCCACGTTGAGGCGTCCATAGCCAGGGAAGGTGTGGGCGAGGAAGTAGGCGCCCATCGAGCCTTCAAACTTGGTGTTGTCGAGCGTGTGATAGCCATTCAGCTTACCGCCATCGGCGGTGAGGTAGAAGCCGGCCTTCTCGTCGCCCATGTCGAAGCGGACGCCTCCTCCGGTCTGAACGACACCGCCCCAGATGTTGCCGCTGAAGACCGCGTTGGCAGAACCTGCGTCGCGCAGGCCGGCGTAGGAGAGCTGGGTCTCGTTGACCGAATCCCGGTTGAAGAACAGGCTGAAATGATTGTTCGGACGGAAGAGCGCCCGGCCGGTGACATTCTGGACGAGGAAGGAGTAGGGCGTATAACCGACGGCGAGGGCGAATCGTTGACCCACTGCCTGGAGCTCGCCGCCAACGCCATTGGCAAACTGCTGCGCGGGGCTGGTGGTGGCGGTGGCGGTATTGAAGGTCCCGATGACCGGACTGCCGGTTACGCCGCTGTAGCTCGTGATGTCGAGTGTGCCGGAGTTGAGGAAGACAGCCTTGGGGATAACGGAGAAGCGGACCCGGTTGCCGGCGACGTAGGACGCTTCGGCGGTGGTCTCGACGTCGGTGAGGCGATCATAGCCGACCACACCGCTGCGATAGCGCGCGCTTCCCGTGCCGCCGATCCAGCCGCTGTAGGAAGCTTCAAGCGTCGCGAGGTCTCGCTCCGTCTGCTGCCGCGGGGTCAGCGGCGCATTGGGCGCGGAGAGCTCGCCGGTGTAGTAGCCGCCGCGTAGAGGCGGCAGACGCTTATCCATCAGATCGCGGTCGGTGGGAGCGGCCGGGAGCGGATACGCCGGACCAATAGTCGGATAGGGCTGATAGCCGAGCGGCGACGCGACGCCGGGATAGCTGAGGCTGGGCGCGCGATCTTCAACCGGCGCAGGGGCAGCGGCACGCTCACGAGTGCGGACCCGATTATGAGTCGTGGCCGAGCGCGTGTTCGGCTGCGGATACTGCTGGCCATAGCTGTCGCCGGTTTGAGACGGCGATGCGGAAGCAGGTGTTGTGGCCGCGGGCGCAGTGATGGTCCCGGGTGCGGCCTGCACCGATCCTTGAGAGTTGACGGTTCCCTGCGGATTGTAGGGAGCGTACTGCGTTGTCGGAGCGGCGGGCGCATACTGCACGGGCTCGGTCGGCGGCGTGGTGTAATCCTCGGCAGGCGGCTTGCTCTGCCCGGTGGCTGCGGCAGCGGTAGCGGCAGCCCGACGGCGCGCCGCTACGTCTGCCGCAGCCTCGGGCCGCGACGCAGCATTGGTGCGCTTATGCGTCGTGCCGGGCGTGTATTTTGCAGTGGGGAGAACATCGGTGACCTCCGGCTGCTTGATCTGCCGAGTGGGAGGCGTACTGCCGAGCTGCACGCTGGTCCTGGGCGGGGGGGCGTAGGGGACGTACGGACCGTAGACGACGCCGTTCGCCGTTCCGGAGTTCTGCTGCGCAGCCGGCGGCGTGGTTTGCGTGGTCGGCCGTGTGGTCAGAGGGGGCGTCGTCCCGGGTTGCGGCACCTGCGGTTGACGTTTCGGCTTTGCCCCGGGGGCGACGTAAGGCACGTACGGTCCGTAGACCGTCCCGTTTGCCGGCGCCTGCGTGCTCTGGGTTTGCTGGGTCTGGGTTTGCTGGGTCTGGGCCGATGGGCCGTGAAAGGACGCGGTGCGGAACGTCGCGCCCTGGGTGAGATCGGGCGCGTAGGCCACGGTCACCGGCTCGAGCGTGAGTGGGCCGGCGGGACGCTGCGTAAGCTGAACGCGGATGTGGAGCGCCTTCTCGGTCAGCCTGACGATCTGTTGATGCTGGTACGCGGCGGGCGAGAGCACGTGCGAATCCTCCTGCGCGTTGAGTGCGGCTACGTTGGCCGGGAGTACCGTCACATGGTTAGGGCGCGGGATTTCAAGGAATGACTGCGGCACGTAATCGCGCAGCCTGGTCTTCGAAGCGGGGATGCGCTGCGGGTTCGCGGTCGGACTGCCGGAATAGTCCGTGCTCGCGGGATCGCCGGCAGCCGGGTAGCCCCGCGGGTCGGCACCCATCGGGACGGGAGCGAGGCTCGCCCCGGCTCCGCCCGGCAGGTAAGGCTGCGGGACGGGGGGTTGCGCGGGCTGCGTGGGGTTGCGTGGATCGTTGCCAGGTGCCAGCAGATTGGCCAGGTCGGCCATCGGAGCGCCTCCGCCGAGCCGCTCGGATGCGGGGGCGGGATGGCCAAGTTCGGTAGCCAGTTCGGCGCCGGGGTCGCTCTCGGGCATCGCCTTCAGCGAAGCCCTGTAATACTCCGCGGCGCGATTTACGTCTCCGCGCTGCTGTTCAAATTTGGCTGCGAGCAGCAGGATGTCGGCATCCTTCGGATTCTGGTCAAGCGCAAAGCGCAGCCAGATCTCCGCGTCCTTTTGGTCGTTGGCGGCAAGCGCCGAGCCGATGGCAGACCGGTAGTCACCCGGCGTCGCCTGCTTCATGTCCATCGACTTCCAGATGGCGACGGCTTCCTTCGGCATGCCGGCGCGGGCATAGCCGCCGGCAAGCGCCTTGACGACCGCGGGGTTATCCGGGAAGGTGCGGGCGGTTGCGTTCAGGATCGCGAGCGAGCGCTTGTCGTTCCCGGCTGCGGCGGCCGCATTGGCACGCCGCACTGCGAGGTTCGTCCAGATGGTCTGAACCGTGCGCCTCTGAGGATCGGTGAGATCGCGACGGCCACCCAGCTGCATGAGCTGGCGATAAAGGTTCGCATCGTCGTTCGAGTTATAGAGCAGCCACGCGTTCTGTATATCGACGTCGGCCGGCGGCGCAGTATGCAGGTCCGCGTAATGAGCCTGGACGCGACGCAGGAAGATTTTTGATTCCTGAGGCTGGCCAAGCGCGGCGTAGACGGCTCCGACGGTTTGAAGAAAGTCGACATCGTTCTCAAGCTGGGCGCGAACGGCGGGCGGCATCTGCTGCACCTGCGCCAGTGCCTCCTGGTCGCGGTTGGTGGCGTGCAGTGCGTTGAGCAACCCCTTCCAGGCATCGAGGCGATCGGGGTACTGCGTCAGGATCTGCTGGTAGAGCGGATAAGCTTGCTGAGGATTGCCGCGCTCGAGATAAATACCGGCAAGCTGAATCTCGGCCGGCACCGACGGCTTGCCGCCGTTCGCCGTTTGCAGCTGTAAGGACTTCTCGAGAATGTCCTGAGCGACATCGAACCGGTTCAACGCCTGGTAGATGGAGGCGACGGTATCGTCGAAGCCGCCATCGAGCATCGCCTTGGCGTAGAGTTCGGGCGGCATGGCCTCAATGGTCTGAACCGCCTGCTCATCCTGACCGGAAGCATGCTGTACGCGGACGAGGCCCTGAAAAGCAGCGACGTTGTTCGGCTCCTTCGTGAGCACCTGGCGATAAAGGCCGGCGGCTTGATCGAGATGATTCGCCTGCTGCAGGAGGCTGGCGTACTGATTCTTGGTGTCAGTCTCGACGCCATGGGCGTCGGCCGGAAACGGCAGATCAAGCGCGCTGCGCAGGACGCGCTGCGCATCGGCGTCGCGGCCCACCGATGAATAAGCCGAGGCAAGGGAGCGGAGATAAAGCGGGTCCTTCGCAAGCTGCGCGCGGACGGCGGGTGGGACCTGCTTGTCGACCGCAACCGCCTGGGCCGCGTGACCCTGGCCCGTCTGGGCGAGGAACAATCCGCGCCAGGCATGAGGAGCAGACGGCTTCAACTTGACGTATTGCGTGAAGACCGGGGTTGCAGCTTCAGGCTGCTGCGCCTTCAGGAGAGTGCCGCCCAGGCCCTCGAGCGCCTCGGTGCTGGTGGGGCGCATCTGCAATGCAAGGCGGTACTGCTTTTCAGCGGCAGGCAGGTTGTCTTCGTTGAGGGCGATCGAGCCTTCGCCCATGGTGTACCAGAAGCGCGAAGTATTGAGCGCGGACTCGAGTCCGGGATCCTTTGAGCCATCCTGCTTGGCCTGCACGAGGAAGCTGATGGCACCACCGAAGTTCGCCTGCTGCATGCGGATGTAGCCCATGCCAGCGAGTGCATTGGCATCGTCGGGCTGCTTGGCGAGGATCGCCTTGAATTTGGTCTCGGCCTCTTCGAGATGTTTCTGGTTGAGCGTGCGGTAGGCCTCGCGGTCTTCTGCCGTGCGACTGGCATTGACGGCTGCCGCGGCGCGCTCGGACTCTGACATGGCCGCGGTTCGACCCGTACTCGGAGCGCCCTTCGGTTCGTGCTCAAGGATGGTCGCCAGCTGCGGATCGGGATGGCGCGCCAGGTAGGCGCGGATATCGCTTGCCGTCGCAGGATTCTGCGAATCCCAGAGCAACGACTGACGCAGGGCTTCGACAGCCTGCGGATCGCCGGGATGCGCCTGCAGCATCCTTCGCCCCTCGGCGCGCGTCTTCGGGTCGTAGGTGAGGATGCGACCGAGTACAACCTGGTAGCGCGAGTCGCCGGGAAATTGGCCGGCGAGTGCGCGCAGGCCCGCGATGGCATGGGGCCGGCCATCGGACGTCGCGGACTCGGTCTCATAATAGGCGAGCGCCATGTCCCCGGGCGGCGGTTCGTTGCCATAGACCTGCCGGTAGACGTTCATGGCCTGCGCATACTGGCCTTCCCTGGCGAGCCTGCCTGCGCTTTGCAGCTGCTGGTTGTGGTCTGCCTGGGTTCCCTGCTGCTCGGCCCGGGCAATGCCGGGATCATTGGGATTGATGGCACGCAACCGATCCAGATACGTGTTGGCGAGGCTCGCGTCGCCGGCAGATTTGGCCGCACGCGCCATTCCACCGAGGGCAGCTGTATTGTTCGGGTCTGTGAGCAGGACCTGCTGCCAAGTCTGCGCGGCGAGGTCCATGCGCCCGCGTACTTCGAGCGCGTGGGCCTTATCGAGCAGAGGCTGGGTAGCCGCCTGTGGCGCTTGACCGTTAGCGGAGATACAGACGACGGGCGATAACGCGGCCGCACCGAGGAGGAGGGTGGGGGCCCAAAATCGAAATGCGTGCCACTTCGTCATATTGATCTACGCTCGCTGTCACAGCCAGAGAGGCTCGGATGGGCACATGCAGCTTTCCTCTGAGAGTAACGGTTTTTAGACGGCCTTGGAACCCTTTTGTGCACTATCGGTGAGGCTGCGCCGAAGACCCGCGAATGCTCGAAATACCTAGTGTTTACGCGGTTATTTCCATGCCACGTGCAGCTTTCCATCACGCTCGAAACGATATCTTTGTTCTAGCCAGGCGGTGGAAAAGAGGGCAAGATTCTGGTCGTAGTACTCTACGGGGTGGCCGTACAGCGAAGTCGACGGATCGCGCAGCGCTTTCAGCCGTTCTTTCTGCACATCGGACTGAGGCCTTGCTCCCGACGCGAGCAGGTACGGAATGACGGCCGCCGAGAATCCGACCGGACCATCGGCCTCGACCACAACACCCTTTGCATTCACCTGAAGCGGCGGCATCAGGGCATCGTGCAAATAGCCCGCCATGCCTTCCACTTCTTTCAGCAGGGCGCCCCGTCCTGCGGTTTGCGGATCGGCGAGCCCAAGCCATAAATACATGCGGATCGCATCGTAGCTTCCAGCCGGCTGGCTCTGACGCGTGCCGGAGGTCGGCTCGGTAGGAGGCAAGGCAGCCTGGACGCCATCCGGCCCTGCCTTCACCCAGTCCATGACAAATCCGTTGCCCACCTCAGCGGCAACCAGCTTCGTCAGGCTGCTGAGGATTGCGCCCCAGGGGCCTTGCGGTAGCGCCTGTGCAAGTCGCGCCAGAGGGGATAACGGAAGGTAGCTTGGATTGAGGACGAAGTGGCTTGGGTCGACGTTGAAGCCGGACGGCCCGGGCGCCAGCGTCGTTCCGAGACTGGGTATCTGCACCACCTCCTGCTTCGCAATGCGCAGGGCCATCGTCTTGCCGAGGCTTTCAAAACGCGGTTCGTGCCAGAGGCGCCCGGCTTCAAGCAGCGTGTAAGCCAACCACAGATCGGCATCGGAAGCCGAGTTCTGATCAATGATCTTCCATTCACCCGAAGTACTTTTGCCCCAGTTCCAGGCTGGCAGATGCGCTGTCAGATCGCCTTGTGCGAGGTTGGCTTCAGTCCAGTTCAGAAGCTTGTCAAAGTGGGGTCGATCGTTGTCGACGAGAGAAAAGAACAGAGCGTAGGCCTGTCCTTCGCTCGTCGTGCGATCGTTTGCGCTGTGGTCGATCACGCGGCCCTGATCGCCGAGATAGTGGTGAACGTAGGCCTGCCACAAGGGCCAGGGCTGCTGCGCTGACAGGTTCGAAGTCGAGCCTGCCAGCGCAAGGCTGAATGCCACCAAACCGACCCCAAAAAAGCTTCTCGCAGTGAGGATGACTGGCGCGGCCCCCTGCACGAATGCTTTAGTCATTACCCTGCAGACGGAGCCGGGCGCGACGACGCAGGTTGGCGCGGATCAAGGCAGCCATCAGCACACAGATGACGACGGCCGAGATGACGACCAGCCAGGGGAATTCTGAGAAAAGCATGTTCAGGCGAATCCAGTAGGAGAGCGAACCCACTCGATAGACGTCGTTGCCGATGCGGTATGAAGTGAACTCATCGTCGTGGAGCACACTGACAGACTGCGAGATGTGCGAAGACTGTGACGTCTTGAGAAACACATTGAGGAACTTCGGGACGACGGTATGATCGCGCAGTGCGATGACCACTACGGAACGGTTTGAGCCGCTGGGCCACTCCACCCCTTCGATCAGTGCATCAGGCAGACCACCCGCAGTCTCAAGCTGGTTGGTCTGGATATGATCCGAGCTGCGAACCTTCCACCATGCCTGCTGCAGCGGAGCGAAGAATCCCTGCGTATCCTGCACGCGCAGGCCGCTTGAGTCGATCTGTACGGGGAGCAGTTTGCTCAGTTTGCTGAGCCCGGGCTGATCCTCCGTCGTGCCCATCAGGATGTAGTCCTTGAGCTTGTCGGACTTCATACCGTCGCTGTTCGTCACGGTCACGTTCAACACGGGATACCCGGTTTGGGCACCGAAGTGGCCCATGAACGTCAGGAACATCTCGAGCTCATCGGCGGTGGGCTGATCGGGCAGCACGACCGCCGTGTCGGCCAGATCGGCCTTTCGGGTGAAGGGATAGCCGGCATTGGCAAAGATTTCCAGGTCAGGCAGGATCGCCCAGTGGGGAATGCCCTGGATGTCGAGGTAGGAGTCTTTGAGGATCGCGCCCTGCAGGTTGAGCGGAGCGGTGTCCTGGCACTTGCCCTTCTTCGCAATCTGGAATACGAAACGATGGGCAATCGTATTCGAGAAGGGCCGCATATCGTACTTCGGCACCGGCACTACTGTCTCAAGGACGGCCGAACCTTTTTCCGTGTGCGGCATCGGGGTAGAGCTCACATAACCGGTGTTCACATACACCTGCAGCGAGCTTTCGTTTGCCAGCGGGATCCCGTTGTACCGGTACTTCATGTGATAGCTCAGGTTCGACAGCGCGTCCTTGTACAGATCCGGCGGGATGCGCATAAAGACGTTGACTGGTCCGCTGCCGTCGCCCTGCAGATCACCGGTCTGGGTGATGTCGCCGAGGTTTGTGATGTGTTCGGTGCTCATCCAACGCGGAGCGTCATCCGGCTCGCGGGGCACCAGCTTTTTTGTCAGGTGAGCCTGCGCCAGGTCGCCCTGGAGCATGTCGCGCTGAAGCACCAGTGTCTGGGCAGCCATGACGATGTCGTCCGGCGAATCGCCGCTGATCACAAGCACCTTCGAGTACGGGTCGCCAGGATTGGTGCGCATCGCGATCGTTGGGCCGGAGGCAGAGTTGATGTTCAATGACGCGGGAAGAGTCTGAGTGGACTCACCGATGATGATGGCATTCCCCGAAGGAATGGTGCCGAACGTTACCGGGAAGTGTACCGGCCGCGAATTCGTCAGAATGCCGAAGTAAGACGCCACGATGCCCGCAGCGCGCATGGCCTGCGTCGACGGAGGTGTAAGGAAAACGATGGGGATGCTGGGATGCAGGTTGACGGCTTCGTCGTAGAACGGCAGAGGCAGCAGGCTCAGGTCGTTCTGCAAAGGAAGCAGCGAACCCGCAAGCTCGATCGTCGACGTATTGTCGACATGGCTCCACAGCGTGGAGTGCGAGGGGTCTTCGCACTGAAACGTGTAGTGGCCGATGAACTCGAACGTAAGCTCGTTGGTGTGCACCAGCATGTCGGCCGGCATGGGCAGCGTCGCTTCGAGCAGCGAGCCGGACTCGTTCCGCGTAACGTTCAGCGTCTGCTCCTCTGCAACCTTCTGCTCGGGAGTCAGGTCGCCGCTCGGCGTGACATAGGCGGGCCGGGCCGTGACCGGCAACGTCGCGAACAGCGTGCCGTTGAGGCTTACCTTGAGGTGACTGATATCCGGCAGAAGGCCCGGCGAAAAGTGGTAGCGGATATGCATGGTCGCCGTCTTGACGACTTGTGTCTGGGGGACCGAGAAGAAGACGGAGTGATAGGCATCGACGCCGCGCAGCACGATCGTATCGGACACGTTGACATCAGCAAGCGTGAACTGATTGTCGAAGTTGCCGGGCGCCACGGCGCGCACTGCAGTGCCGCCAGCCTGGCCTGCGCCTACAACTGCAGCCTCAGGCGCGCCTGCAACAACGCGTGGGACCTGTGCAGCCTTGGCGCTTCCGAACAACGATCCGACGGCGAGCGCAAAGATCACGACGGGAGCTGCATTGGTCGCGAGCCGTCCCTTGGGAGCCTTTTTCTTGGTCTTCATCAAGCCCCTGAATGTCTGGTTGAGACCGTGCAACGATAACTGGAAGATGCGGCCGAGACTCGTGAGCGGACGGTCAGCCTCGCGGGCTTCACCCCAGCCCAGCCAGGTGTCCGCGCGGGAATACAAGACCATCGTCAACGACTCTTCTTCCTGCAAGGTCAGCGGATCAAACTGGGCGCGCAGACTGCCGCCGGTTGCACTGATGACGGTTGCCGGCAGCGAGGCATCGCCGTCAAGCACGGGGAAGACAAGCTGCACTGCCTCGCCCGGGAGCGCAGTGAAGCTGCGATCGATCGACAGCATGCAGCCACCGCTCGAAAGATCGGCCGTAACACCCTGCACCACGGTTCCGTCGGCCAGAACAACGTCGGCGGGAACACTCATCGCAACCCGTACCGTCGAGCGGCGCTGCTGACTCTCCCACGCAACCGCGGTCGCAACCCCGAGGATCACGATGTTGAAGCAGGTCCAGATTAGGTTCATCACAATGGTTCCGGGGTGGGTTCCATCCCACAGGAAGCCAAGATAGGGAAGCTGGAAGTAGCGCGGAATCGCCATCAGGATGCCGAAGAAATTAAGCAGCAGCATCAGCAGAAATGGTTGCGCGATGCGCCGATCGAAGTAGCTACGATTGACGACACCGCCCTTCGCGGTCACGTCGAAGCTGCCAAGTTTCGGATTGACGAGCGCAAGCATCGTCGGCAGAAAGATGTACGGCGCCAGCACGGTTTCGTAGATTTCGTTCCAGAACGAGTGGCGATGTTGACCCTGGATGCGCGAGTTTGTGAGCGAGGAGAGGATCAGGTGAGGAAACGCGTAGGCGAAGATGGCCGCCCAGTAGCCCGGGACGTTGGTGTGCCCCAGGATCAGATAGATCAGCGGAGCCGTGAGGAAGATCAAGCGCGGTAAAGCGTACAGAAAGTGCGTCATCGCATTGAAGTAGCAAAGGCGCTGCGCTGCACTCAAGCCTTTCGCAAACAGCGGATTATCCGTGCGAAGGATCTGGATCATGCCGCGTGCCCAGCGGATGCGCTGCTTGACGTGACCGCTCAGGCGCTCGGTTGCGAGGCCTGCAGCCTGTGGAATGTTGATGTAGGCAGTGTTCCAGCCGTTGATCTGCATCCGCAGCGAGGTATGTGCGTCCTCGGTGACGGTTTCGACGGCGATACCGCCAATCTCGTCGAGTGCGGTTCTGCGGATAACGGCGCAAGAACCGCAGAAGAACGTTGCATTCCAGAAGTCATTGCCGTCCTGCACGATGCCGTAAAACAACTCCCCTTCATTGGGGATCACGCGGAACTGACCCAGGTTGCGCTCGAACGGGTCCGGCGAATAGAAATGGTGCGGCGTCTGCAGCATCGCCAGCTTCCGGTCGCGCAGGAACCAGCCGAGAGTCACCTGCAGAAAGCTGCGGGTCGGGACGTGGTCGCAATCGAAGATAGCGACGAACGGGGCATCCAGCCGCTCCAGCGCGCGGTTGATATTACCGGCTTTGGCGTGCTTATTGTCGTCACGCGTCATGTAGCCGATGCCGGCTTCTTCTGCAAACCTGCGGAACTCTTCGCGCTTGCCGTCGTCGAGGATATAAACGTTGAGTTTGTCGGCCGGCCAATCGATGTTCATCGCGGCAAGTGCGGTGTACTTCACGACCGAGAGCGGTTCGTTGTAGGTCGGGATGACGAGGTCAACCGCAGGCCACTCATCCGGATCATCGGGAAGCGGCACCGGGGTGCGGCGCAGGGGCCAAAGGGTCTGCATATACCCGAGAAAGAGAATGATGAACGCGTAGCTCTCAGCCCCTACCAGCAACCAGATAAAAAATGCATCAAGCGGCGTCCAGTTCGTCCCGGGATCCAGGAAAAATTTAATCGTGGTTGCAATTCTCCAGAACCCGTAACGGAAGGTCGAGAAGCAGGAGACCAGCATCAGCGTCAGCGTCACCAGGTAAGAGCTTGAGCTCTTGTCCATCCACATCGCGACCAATACCGTGAGCAGGCCGAGCACCGCCTGCTGCGGCCACGTCAGCTCAAGCGCGCCAGAGTAGACAAGAAAAAACAGTCCGCCAAACAGGATGACTGCTCGCAAAGCCTTGAGCAGGAAGCTGTCGCCGGACTCGAACTCTCTCCAAAGTGGGGATCTTGTCATCGTTCACTCCATCGCGTCGTACGCAGGCCGGAAGCTGCAGGGGCTGACACACTGATCAACCAGTTGGCCACGTTCAGATAGTCCTCGGCAACGGCGCCTTCGGATTGGTAATCCACCACGGTCATCCCTTCGGCGAGGGCTTCGCTCACCGCGGGTGAGCGGCGAATCACGCACGGCAGCAGCCGATCGCCAAGCTGGCGGCGAAGCACCTCACGCACATCCAGGTGCAGCGGAAGCGAGGCATCGAACTGGTTCAGCAGGTAAAAGGGCTGCAACGGGCGGCCCTCGTGATTGGTCGCACCCTGAAAGTAGCGTTCGACGGTCTGCAGGCTGATAACCGAGTTCATATCGGGCGCCACCGGAACCAGCACGGTCACCACCGTATGCGTAAGCCGCCGCATCAGCCAGCCTGACGCGACGTTGAAGTCCACGAGCAGACGCTGCGCGCCATTCGCGCCGTTCATGATCTCGTGCGCAAGGTCATCCTGCGCAATCGAGTCCCCGTTGCGCGAGTCCACGTCATAGCTCACCAGGTGAATCGGCGCATCCGCGCTGCCAGTGGGCGGCGAGAACGTCCGAACGACACCCGGCTTCAACTCGGTCGCGCCAAAATAGTAAGGCAGGAGCCCGTGCGAGGTCGTATCCGCGAGCAGAACTTTTTCGCCTAGAGACGACAGAGCGCGACCCAGCGTCGCCACCAGGCTGGTCTTGCCCACCCCGCCGGCAAGCGAAAACACGGCAAGCACCGGCGTAGTCTGGTCCTTCTGGGCCGAAGCGCCAAACGTCGAGCTTTCGGGACCACCTTCGAAAACACCCTTGAGCGCGAACCAGCGGGAGGCTACTTTCTCCCGCGACTGCTGCAGCGTGTCGGTCCCGGCAGCGGGACCGCTGGCGAAGCCGCTATGCGGCGCCGAACGGAGCGGCGTGATCGGCTGCGCACTTGGACCGGCCGAGTACAACCAGGCAGGTGCAGCTTCAGGCTGAAAACCGCGATCCTCGCGGGCGGACGCACTCTGTATCGGCAGATCGGGCGAGTAGGCCGGGCGGGCCGGTGTCGAGCTGTAAACCGGCGGTGGGGTGATCCGCGTAAAGTCACTTGGCGCCGCTCGGCGAGCGGACGACTCTGCACCTGGAGCGCGATACGCCGTGCGTACCCCGGAGGCCTGATCGGGACGAAACCCGCGCGGACGACGCATCTCGGGTTCAGCAGCACGCGCCATCCGAAGCTGCTCGGCACGCCGCAGTTCACTCGGATGCTCCTCCGGACGACGCTCGTCATAGCGCGGCGCGTCGTCGCGATAGCGCTGCGGCTGCGTGTACTCCAACTGCCGGTTCGGCGTACCAAATTCCCCATCGACGCTCGATCCCTGCGCCACTTCGTAGGGGTCACCGCTGAGGGATGGAACCCGTGCCGGCTGAGGTCCCGCCATGTTGTGCCGGCGAACCTCCGAATCATTCCAGCGCGCTGCCTGGCGCTGTGCCGATGCATGCGCCTCTGCAATCTCGCGTTCCTCGCGGCGCGCAGCGGCTTCCGCCACCGCGGCGGCTTCGGCCCTTCGCGCCGCCTCAACGCGCTCTGCTGCCGCACGACGGACTGCTTCATCTGCTTCGCGTAGGGCGCGCTCGCGCTCATTCGGAGAATCGAACCGCTCAGAAGCACGCGCTGCCCGCTCGGCATCGCGGGCTACGCGCTCGGCATCGGCCGCAGCGGACTCCGCGTCCGCCTGCGCGCTCAATTCGGCCTGGCGCAACTCCTCTGCCGCCCGGTGCCGGACCTGCGCGCGGTATTCACGGCGCGACGCAGAAAAATCGCGGTACTTAGCTCCATGAAGATTTGCCCACGAGTACAGGATCGCTACATCTTCGGGCGTCTCCGCCATCTGCTCTTCGGGCCCGTCTGTCAGGTGCATATCCATAAGTCATTTTCCCGTCGCCCGGAAGGGCATGAGCTCGTGAGGCGGTGATTCCTGCTCGTGTCCTGTTGAGGCCAAACCCTCAACTCGTCACACGTCGCCCCGTAATGCACATTTTCTAATGCAGTGAGAAAAGGCTACTGTGCTGCTATGTCGGAGTCAATGAACCCTGAGTGCAACTTTAGCGGGAAATCCAGCATCCTTCGACCACGAATGATCACGGAGTAGCGCAAGAGTTACATCATGGCTGGTGATGGACTTGGCTTCGGTGGAAAAGGCGCACTGCAGATCGTTTCAGCGGCTGCGCCTTCCCGTTTTGGCACCCTTGCCAGGTGTTGTCGAACCGCTCACAGCCGTCGCAACACCCCTACCAACCTGTGGTATTTTGGACTAAGTGGGATGAGCCTGTAGCTCAGTTGGTAGAGCATCGCCCTTTTAAGGCGTTGGTCCTGGGTTCGAGCCCCAGCGGGCTCACCATAAACCCTCATCCACACTCCAAGGCAGGCGTTCCCGGAACAGCACCGCGCTTCCATAGCCGCGGATGTTTGTTCATCCGGTAGCGGCCCGCTCCGTCAACTGGTCGGCTTGTCCGGCGCCGGCATCACTGCACAGAAATCCTCGAGAAAGCGCTGCGCATAGCTCTCGAGGAGACCGCGCATCTGCCCTTCGGATTTCGAGCGCAGGACAATCCCCGCATGATGTGGCTTGTGCAGACGCATCACGATTTCCTGGTCGGTGTACGAACTCAGGTCCGGCTCCTCCTGCTTGGCGAGCGAGATCACACTCCCCACGAAGTCGCGCTCAACTGGCGGCAGCTTGTACTCGGCCTTGGCTGCCAGCGCGACCTCAATCGAAGCCCATTCCTTCCACGGGTTGAGCCCGGTCGAAAACTCGCAGGCTTCCGCAATGTACGCTCCGCCCACCCGCGCCGCCGTTTCGAGGAAGTAGAACTCTCCATCTGCCGCAGACCGGATGAACTCCGAATGGCTGACCCCCGAACCCATGTGCAGAGCCGGCAGCAGGCGTTCATGCACCGCCAGAATCCCTTTTGCCTCTTCCGACTCCATCGCCAGCGTTCGTGTCGTGAAGACACCGCCCTGGTGCATCGTTTGCATCGGCGGCTTGCCATATTTGAAGGGTGCGCTGAACAGCAGCTTGCCCTTCCACGTGATGCCCTCGCAATGAAAAACCTCGCCTGCGACAAACCGTTCCAGGACGTAATCGCTCTGCTCGTCGCCCAGCATCTCGAGGATCGGCCAGATCTCCTCCGGCCGCTCAATCGGCTTGATCCCGATCGCCGATGCATTCATCCGCGGCTTCAGCAGCCAGGGTCCCGGCACCGCGCGCAGGAACGCGTCAACCGCCGCATGGTTGAAGACGCCGATGAACTCCGGCACGCGGATGCCCGATGCCCTCGCCTGCGATCGCATCGCAAGCTTGTCGCGAAAGAAACGGGTCGCGCTCTCACCCATCCCGGGCAGCCGCATATGCTCGCGGATCAGCGCCGCCACCGCCAGGTCGAACTCATCAAGCGCGACGATTCTGTCGATTCGACGCGTCCGCGACAGGTACATTACTGTGTGAAGCACCTGCTCTGGCGTCAAACCCTCCGGCATCGTGAGAAACTCGGTGAGCGCTTCATGCGGCCAGTCGGCGCCGCTCAGTGACTCCACGGTCAGGAGCCTCACCTCGGCTCCCAGGCTCGCCGCCCGGCGCATAAAATCCTGGCCCTTTTCATACGTGCTGATGCAGAAGATTGATGGACGAAGCGTGGTCTGAGGCATGTTGGGTCCCTTGCGCCGATGATCGAAATCGTCGATTGCTTAGTTATACCTGCATTGCCGGATCGGCGAACGTTGCAGAGACCCCCTCCTCGAGCGATGTAAACGGCGCCAGGTAGCCTGCCCCGCGCAGACCAGCCACATCGGCCTCGGTAAAGTGTTGATAACGGTTCTTGAGGTCCCCCGGAAACGGCACAAATTCGACCCCGCCCGGCCCGTGCACCTGCATCAGCGCCTCTGCCACTGCCTTGAAAGTCCGCGACTGTCCCGTCCCCGCATTCACGATGGCGCGGACGGGCTCTTTCGGGCTGTCCGGCAGCAGCCCGGCAAAGAACAGATTCATTCGGCAAAGGTCCCTGACGTAGACGAAGTCCCGCCGCTGCTCCCCGTCTGCATAGCCGCCCGACCCGTGAAACATTTGAATCGCACCAATCTCCCGAAGCTGCCGGGTGAAATGTTGAATGACCGATGCCATCCGCCCCTTGTGCTGCTCCCGCGGGCCATATGCGTTGAAGTAGCGCAGCCCCACCACGGTGCTCTGTACCGGTTGCAACGGATGGTCAAAAGCGCGCCGAACATAGTGATCGAAAACCAGCTTCGAGTAGCCGTAGACATTCAGTGGCCGTTCGTTCGCAGGCATCGGCGCAAACGAGCCGCTCAGCCCATACACCGCTGCAGTGGAGGCGTAAACGAAGGCGATCTGATGCTTGACAGCAAACGACAACAGCTCCTTCGAGTAGGTGAAGTTGTTGTCCATCATGTAGCGCCCGTCGTCTTCGAGCGTGTTCGAGCAGGCCCCCTGGTGGAGAATCGCGCGCACCTTCACCTGGTCGAACACCCCTGCGGCCAGCGCCTTCCGAAACTCGACCTTGTCCATGTAATCGGCATACTTTGCCCCGGCCAGGTTCAGGAACTTCGGACTAGCAGTGGTTGCCGAAGGAGCAAGATTGTCGACCACGAGAATGTCCTTCTCGCCGGTCCCATTCAGTTCGTGCACCAGGTTGCTGCCGACAAATCCTGCACCGCCCGTCACGATAATCAAGCGATCCTCTCCCGGCCTTGCACGGATGAAGTTCCGACATCGGCCAAGCCCGTCGCTTTCTTGACGAGCTTTGAGGTGGAAAAGCCCTCTACCGTCGGCACGATTTCGACGCGCCCGCCGTACGCAAGCACGTCCTCATGTCCAACGACAGCCTCGACCGTATAGTCGCCGCCCTTCACCAGCACCTCCGGCTTCAGCGCACGAATCAGCTCAATCGGCGTCTCCTGCTCGAACAGCACCACTGCATCGACCGCGGCCAGCGCGGACAGGACACGCGCCCGCTCCCGCTCTCCGACGATTGGCCGCGCCGGGCCCTTCAAGCGGCTTACCGAAGCATCCGAATTCAACCCGAGAATTAGCTTTGACCCAAACCGCCGGCACTCTTCCAGCAGCGTAATGTGTCCCACATGCAGCAGGTCGAAGCAGCCGTTGGTGAACACGATCGTCTCCCCCGCCTGCCGCCACTCCGCTACCCGCCGTTGAATGCGTTCGAAGTCGACGATCTTCTCAGCGGACACCATGCCGGTGCTCGGCGTGAGCGCAGCGATTAGCTCATGCGCGGCAACCGGCACTGTGCCCATCTTGCCAACCACGATCCCCGCTGCCAGGTTTGCGAGGTCGACCGCGGTATGGATATGCAGGCCGCCGGCAAGCGATGCTGCCAGCGTGGCAATCACCGTATCGCCCGCACCCGAAACGTCGAATACCTCCCTCGCTCGCGCCGGCGAGAGATACGTCTCGTCCCCCGGGCCAAGAAGGCAAATTCCCTTCTCGCTCATCGTGACGGTCAGAAACGCAAAGTCATGTTCAACCATCTGGCGCCGCGCCGCCGCCAGCAGGGCATCGTTTTGCTCGGCGGCGATGCCGGTCGCGAGCGCCAGTTCTCCCACGTTCGGGCAGATCGTCGTCGCCCCCGAGTACTTGCTCAAGTCCCGTGTCTTCGGGTCGACCAGCACCGGCACACCCGCACGCCGGCACTCCGCAATCACTGACCTGCAAATCTGCTCGGTCAACGCGCCCTTCGCATAGTCCGACAGGATCACGGCATGCACCTTGCTCACCAGTTCGACCGCACGCGCCTCCAGCCGGCCAAGCTCTTCCTGTGGGTAAGGCTCGCGGCTCTCAATATCCAGCCGCAGCATCTGCTGCGTACGCGCCACGATCCGCGTCTTCGAGATGGTCGGAAGCGAGCTCGTCACGACGCCCACCGTATCCACCTTCGCCGCAGTCACCAGCGAGGCCAGCTGAGCCTGCTCGCTATCCGCGCCCCAGAGACCGGCCAGAAACGCCTGGCACCCCAGCCCTGCCAGGTTCATCGCGACGTTGGCAGCACCGCCCGGCCGCTCGTACCGCTGGGCGTGTCGCAGGATCGGCACCGGCGCCTCGGGCGAGATGCGGTCGACCTCGCCCACGATATAGCGGTCGAGCATCAGATCGCCAACCACCAGCACCTTCACCTGGCCGAATCCGTTCTCGAGCAGTCCCAGAACACCCTGTAGTTCAGAAAGCATGATCTCTCCTAAAGTCTTCCGGCCGGTGCAAAGGCCTGCTGGTCTCCGCTTTCAGCCCCAACGCCTCTTCCACAGCCGCAGCAACCTCTCCAACGCCAATCGAAGTAAGGCACCGCTTCCTCTCTACGATGCAGGTTTCAAGCCCGCATCCCATACACGCGACCGCGTGGTAAATCACCCGATGGCCGTCTCCGCGGGGAAACCAGACACGGGGAATATTGCGCGCCGCAAAGATCGCCACGCAGGGAGTCCCCACCGCCGCCGCCAGGTGCATCGGCCCGGAGTCATGGCCCAGGAATAACCGCGCCTCGGCGTACACCGCGGCGCTCTCGCGCGGGGTCAGCATCCCGCAAAGATTCAGCACCACCGCCCCGGTCTGAGCCCTGCTCCAGCCGTTCGCCGCATCGGCACTTGCCTCCCTTTCTTCGTTCACTCCGGTCAGCACCAGCGCGTACCCCTCGAGCCTCTCCGAAAGGCGCATCAGCAGAGCCTGCCAGTTCTCCGCACCCCAGTCCTTCGACTGCACCTTGGTCCCTACACTCACCGCCAGCACAGCAAGCCCCTCTGCTGGCCGCAACACCTCCGCCGCTTTTGCCAACTCGTCTGCGGTCAGGCGCAGGTCCCACGCTTGCTGCCGATCGACCATCGCATCCCCGAGCAGCTTGAGGTTCCGCGCCAGGCGCTCACACTCCGGCTCCAATGCCTGGTGCTCCGGCTGAAAAGCATGCTGTTGCATCGCTTCCGTCAACGGCACCCCCACCTGCCACCTGATCCCGCAAAGCCTGAAGAACCACGCGTCCCGCTTCGCCGCGCTGACTCCGCGCACCGGGCCCAGATAGACCAGCACCTGGGGCCGCCACCGTATCAACGTGGCCCACAGTCGCAAAAGCTCCCACGGACTTCGCGTCCCGACGGCATAGCGAAAGTACCCGTCCACCAGCCCATTGTCCGCCAGAACTGCCGCAGCAGCCGGCGCTTTGCGGCTCACAGGGAAATTCGTCAGCATCCGTCGTTCCGCATTTGGGAATGCTCGGGCCACGAGATGCAGCGCTGGGAGCGCCACGACCGTGTCTCCGAGGCTGCCAAGGCGATAAATGAGAACGCGCCTCACCCTGTTTCGCGCGTTTTCCGGGTAAAACTCGGCTGTTTGCATCCCGGCGTTCCTCTGCCTTCTATTGTCGAAGGGATGGACCTGCGGAACAAGCACGCAGTTTGTTAGCCTGTACAACGTGGCCCCAACCCTCCATGTCGCAGGCATCCTTCGCACGCACGATCAGGCCAACATCGCCTGGCACGAGACCCGTCTGGTTGAGCCACCCTCCGATGAGCTCTTCGCCTTCATCCTCCGCCAGCATCATGCCAACTTCGATCTCTGGCACGAAGAGGATGACGCCCGCAGTCCCGACGCCGCGGACGCCCGCATCGCCGAGGTCAAGCGCGCCATCGACCGGCTCAACCAGCAGCGCAACGACCTGGTCGAACAGATCGATCAGCTTCTGCTGTCGCTCGCCGGTCCGCAGAACGAAGCGGCGCCGCTTCATTCGGAGACGCCGGGCCTGATCATCGACCGGCTTTCGATCCTCGCGCTGAAGCTCTATCACACCGCCGAGGAAGCGCACCGCGCCTCCGCAACCGAAGCCCATCGCACCCGCAGCAAGGCGCGCCTCGCCGTCCTCGAGCAGCAGCGCGCCGACCTTGGCCACTGCCTCGATCTGCTCTGGATGCAGGTTCTTGCCGGCGAGCGGCGCTTCCGCCTCTACCAGCAGATGAAGATGTACAACGATCCGGACTTCAATCCGGTCCTCTACACCCGGCCCCGCTGATCACCCCTTGCCTCGGCTGATCACTGCGAGGCCGACTGGGGATTGACCCGCCGTCCCCATCTGCGTATAACTCCGGGGAGACTCACACTTCCGTATCTTCGCCTCGCCGTGCCCCGAGCTCGTAGTACCGAGTGGCACCAGGAAAGCCTTATGGCCCAGTCCAAATCCGACACACCGACCACAACAAAGCGCGCCCGAACGATTGCAGGCACCGTTCCTGCGCATCACGACACCACGCGAGCCGAAGCGCTCAAGCGCTACGAAGCCGCCATCCAGCTGTTGCAGCTTGGTGACTACGCCAAGGCGCATGTCGCCTTCGACCAGTTGCTCGAGTCCGCGCCGGTCGAACTTGCGGATCGCATTCGCATGTACATCAACGCATGCCTGCTCCAGATCAGCAAAGGTACAACCACCTTCGCGAGCCACGAAGAGCAGTACGACTATGCGATCTCGCTGCTCAACAACGGCCACTACTCCGATGCCAAGGCGCACTTTGAAGAGATCCTCTCCTCACACCCGACCGCGGACTTCGCCTTCTACGGCCTGGCCGTCCTGGCCAGTATGACCGGCGACTCCCACGAATGCCTCGATCACCTGACCACCGCCATCCGGCACAACCCGCGCAACCGCATCCAGGCGCGCTCGGATTCCGACTTCCAGGACATGGCAGACGATCCCCGCTTCACCGAACTCCTCTACCCCGAGGTCTAGCCAGGCCGATCCCATCAGCGGGACGTCCGGGTGGCCCCGGCGTCTCCGCCGAGCGATGCCGCTGGTTTAGGCTCATACCAGCCCATGAGACCGCCCACCCACTCCAGCATGTCGACCGACTCGTCCCTGCCGCCGGACCCGGCTCTGAACTCCCTTCGGGTCGTCGCCATCGGCGGTGGCACCGGCCTCTCCACCTTGCTGCGCGGGGTCAAGCGCTTTGTCCCGACACCCTCGGGCGCCCTGCCCTTCTCCGATTCACGATGCGGTCAGGGTCCCTGCCTCATCAGCGACCTTGCCGCCATCGTGACCGTTACCGATGACGGCGGATCCTCCGGCAGGCTCCGTGAAGACTTCAAAATGCTGCCGCCGGGCGACGTCCGCAACTGCATGGTCGCGCTCTCCGAAGACGAGCACCTGCTCTCGAAGCTCTTCCAGTTCCGCTTCGGCCAGGGTGAGCTCGAAGGCCACAGCTTCGGCAACCTCTTCCTCGCCGCGCTCTCGCACATCACCGGCGACTTCGCCCAGGCCGTTCAGATGTCCTCGCAGATCCTCGCAACCCGCGGCCGCATCTACCCCGCCACCAACACCAACGTGACCCTGTCCGCCGCGATGGACGATGGCACCACGGTCCACGGCGAGACCAACATCACGGCCTCCCACCAGCGCATCGTCGAACTGATGCTGCAGCCTCCCAACGCTGCCCCACTCCCCGGCGCGCTCGAGGCGATCGCCGACGCTGACCTCATCACCCTCGGTCCGGGTTCGCTCTACACCTCGCTCATCACCAACCTGCTCGTCAAGGGCATTCCGGAAGCGATCGCCGCCTCGAAGGCGACGCGCGTCTTCGTCTGCAACCTGATGACCCAGGCCAACGAGTCGCTCGGGCTCACCGCCTCCCAACACATCGAGAAGATTCTGCAGCACGCCTGGGCCACGGGCGTCGAAGGCGACAAGATCTTCGATTACGCGCTCATCAACACCGCACCCATCTCCCCCATGTTGCTCGACAAGTATGCTGCCCGGGGCCAGCAGCCCATCGAAGCCGATCTCGACCGCATCCGCGCACTGGGCGTTGAACCCATCACCGGAAGCTTCGTCCATGAAGGCGATGTGCTCCGGCACGACTACGATAAAGTCACCGACCGGTTGTTGCAGCTTGGGCTCGGGCAGCCCGGACCGCAGTAAACCGCAAGTCTCACCTCGCTGGTATTCTCACTGCATGGCCTACACCGAGACCTACACCTGCGACATCTGCGGGGACACCAAGCACGAGGGCGGGCAGTGGTTCCTTTCCTGGCTGGACTGCCTGCCGGCCGGCAAGGACACCCAGCCGCTCATCAAGCTCACCCGCTGGCAGACCGAACACGCGCACATCCCCGGCGCGGTTCACCTCTGCGGAGCACGCTGCGCCGGCACCATGATGGACCGCTGGATGGCCGAGCAGCACGAACACCCGACCGCACCCTGCGCCAGCTAGGCCGAAAGCATCTCTACGCCCCGATCGTCACCAGCGCCGGCTCTTCCACCGTCCGCTTCAGCTGCCCGCACGCCGCGTAGATATCCCGTCCGCGCGGCCTGCGCGTGAAGGCCGGGATCCCGCCCTCCACCAGCATCGTATGGAAGCGGTTTGCCGCCGCCTCTGACGGCTGTTCATACGGCACGCCCGGCCCCGGATTCCAGACAATCAGATTGACCTTCGCCTGCAACCCCTTCAGCAGCGCCAGCACCTCTTTTGCATGCTCCGGCTGATCGTTCACCCCACCCAGCAGAACATATTCGAACGTCACGTACTCGCGCTTGCCGAGCGGCAGCGTCTTCACCGCCTCGAGCAGCGCCGCGATGTTCCACTTGCGCGTGATCGGCATAATCTCACCGCGCACGTTATCGTTCGAAGCATTGAGGCTGAGCGCCAGGTTCGGCCGCACTGGCTCGAGCGCAAACCGCCGGATCGCCGGCTCAATCCCGCTCGTCGAAACCGTCATCCGCGACGACGGAATGTTCATCTCCGCCACCAGGATGCGCACCGCATCCATGAACGCGTCGTAGTTGAGGAACGGCTCGCCCATCCCCATAAAGACCAGGTTGATCCGATCTCGGCCCACCTGCACCTGCTGACGGTTCAGCACCGCCGCCACCTGCCCCGCAATCTCACCCGCCGTCAGGTTGCGCCGCATCCCGAGCTTCGCCGTCAGGCAGAACTGGCAGTTCACCGCGCATCCCACCTGGCTCGAAACACAAATCGTCGCCCGCTTGTACTCTTCCCCGCCCTGAGGCTTGTCGTTCCGCAGCAAAGCGGAGGAGTCTGTTTCTTCTCCAGCCGCCCCATCTCCGCCCGGCATCCACACGGTCTCGACCGTCTCCCCATCCTCCAGCCGGACCAGATACCGCTCCGTCCCATCCACCGACTTTGCGGTCTGCGCCAGCTCAGGCAGCCCGACCGCGAAACCCGCCGCCGTCAAACGCTCCCGCAACGCCACCGGGAACGTCGTGATATCGTCCAGCGACGCGACCCGCTGTCGGTATAACGCCTGGATCAGTTGCGTCGCACGAAACGGCCGCTCGCCCATCTCCACAAAGAGAGCGCGCACCGCATCTGCCGACATCCCGAACAAAGCAGCCATCCCTCTAGTTTACGGCAACGGTGAGTGCGTCCCGGCGCCCGACAGGCGTCACTTCGTGACGAAACGACTTGCGCGCGTGACGGAATGTTCCACGTGGAACATTGTTTCAACATGTATTTTGTGCTCAACCCGGGGAGTGACGCCCGCTCGCCGTCAGGACGCACTTGCTTCTGTTCGTGAAACAATCAGCCAATGTCCGTTGACCGAAATATTCGCCGTACCGTTCTTCCCAACGGCATGCTGGTGCTTACCGAGTCCATGCCGCACATGCGGTCGGTCTCGATGGGAGCCTGGATCAATTCTGGCTCGCGGGATGAGCCAGCCTCTGAATCCGGGCTGTCTCACTTTGTCGAACACATGGTCTTCAAGGGCACAACCTCCCGTTCGGCGCAGGATATCGCACGCGAAGTCGATTCCATCGGCGGCAACCTCGACGCGTTTACCGGCAAGGAATCTGTGTGTTTCAACATCAAAGTGCTTGACGAGAACATGCTGCCCGCACTCGATGTTCTGTCCGATCTCGTCCTGAACCCGAAGTTTTCCGATTCCGATCTCGCCCGCGAGCAGGGCGTCATCCTTGAAGAGATCAAGATGGACGAGGACAATCCGGACTACCTCGTGCACGAGACGTTTACCCAGAACTTCTGGAAGAATCACCCGCTCGGCCGGCCCATCCTCGGCACGGCCAAGACGGTCTCGAGCTTTACCCAGGAAACAGTCTTCAGCCACCACGGACGCCGCTTCACCCCCGAAAATCTTGTCTTCTCCGCCGCCGGTCACCTCGAGCACGACTCGTTCGTGGCCGCGGTCGAGACCAAGTTCGGCGGCCTGAAGCCCTACGGCCCCCCTGCCGTCGCGGCCGAAACGGCCCCGGAAACGCACCCGCATATCACGCTCAAGAAGAAGAAATCGCTCGAGCAGGTGCAGATGTGCCTCGGCATGCCGGCACCGCGTGTCGACCACCCTGACCGCTTTGCCATCTACATGCTCAACTCAATGCTGGGCGGCGGCATGAGTTCCCGGTTGTTCGAGTCGATCCGCGAAAACGAAGGACTTGCCTACTCCATCTACTCCGAGCTTAGCCCCTTCCGCGACTCGGGTTCGCTCTCGATCTACGCCGGGATGTCGCTTGACAAGACCCCCCGCGTGCTTGAACTAACCCTTGTCGAACTGAAGCGTCTGAAGGAGCAGGCAGTTACCGACGCCGAACTCAAGCGGGCAAAAGATCAGATGAAATCGAACATCGTCCTCGGTCTCGAAAGCTCGTCCAGCCGCATGTCCAATCTCGCCCGGCAGCAGATGTATTTCGGCCGTTTCTTTTCGGTCGACGAGATCATCCGGGCAATCGACGCGGTCACCCCCGAAGACACGCAGCGCATCGCGAAGGAACTCTTCCAGTCCGACCTTCTTGCGCTGACCCTGCTCGGCGACCTCGGCCCCATGAAGTTGGACCGGAGCCACTTGGCCTGCTAAGCGTGGCCCTGCTAAAGTTTGGAAGTACGGCGCACGCGGAGACACCACGACTCATGAACTCCCTCAAGCAACGCTCGAACGATGCAGGCTTTACCCTCATCGAACTGCTCATCGTCATGTCGGTCATCCTCATCCTCATGACGCTGGCCCTGCCGCAGCTGCTCAAGGTCCACAAGACCGCCGACGAGACCTCGGCGCAGGCCTCGGTACGCGCCATCGGCCTTGCGGAAAACTCCTACGCTTCGGCCTACCCGCAGAACGGCTTTTCCTGCACGCTTGCCGCACTCGGCGGCGTCCCCGGCTCGGGTGCCCCGTCGACTACCTCCGCCCAGATCCTCGACCCCGGCCTCGCCGGCGGATCAAAATCGGGCTACCTGTTCAACATCACGAACTGCACCAAGGTGAACGTCAACAACACCGACATGTATACCGGCTACCAGGTCACCGCTGTCCCGGCATCCATCGGCAAGAGCGGCGACCGCGGGTACTGCATGGATGAGAACAACATCATCAAGTACGACCCCGCCGGCGGCACCAACTGCACGATTCCCATCCAGTAATGCGCTTTTCGCGACCAACGACTCCGGCTGCCCCATCTCTCGACTTCGAGAGATGGGGTTTTCCTCTGAGCCAGACGATCGCCGTGGTGGTATTGCTTGCCTGCGCTTTCACCGCCGGGGCCCAGCAGAACGACTCGCTGCTGAAGGCCGTCGACGACCACTACAATCACCTCGCCTCGCTGCGCACCCGCTACACCGAGGTGTACGCCGGCATGGGCATGAACCGCTCCGAGTCCGGCACCCTGACCCTCAGGAAGCCCGGCCGCATGCACTGGGCATACGACACGCCCGTGGGCAAGGTCTTTGTGCTCGACGGCAGGTTCGCCTGGTTCTACACACCCGGCGACGTCCAGGTGCAGCGCATACCGGCCAAGCAGATGGACGACCTGCGCACACCGCTGCGCCTCCTTCTGGGCCACACCCAGCTCAAAAAGGAATTGGACAAGATAGCCGTTACGCCGGACGCCTCAGGCTACCGCATCGCCGGCGTGCCGCGGGGGATGGAAAACCGCGTCAAGGAACTCAGCCTGCACGTGACGGGCGCCGGCGAGATTACCGGCATGAAGGTGGAGGAACTCGATGGCGCAACCACCGAGTTCACCTTCACCGACATGCATGAAAACATCCCGACGAAAGACACTGACTTCACGTTCACTCCGCCGCCCGGCGTGGCGATCGTCGATGCGTTGCCGCCGATCTAAGCAGCAACCGCAAGCCGACGCCGGACGGGCGTCACCGCGGATGCTTGTGCGTTTCGCGAAACTACACCGTCACTTTGCCGGTTTCGCCCACGTCCACCTTGCCGCCCGTGATCGCGCGCGCCAGGTACTTGATCCCGAACACCAGCTTGCTCGAAGAGGCCTCCCAGTACTGCGCTTCGTGCACCTCCACCTTCAGCACGGCGATGTTCGGATCCTCTTCGCCCTCGGGAAACCACGCCTTGAACATCGGATTCCAAAGCTCGTGAATCTTCGCCTTGTCATGCGACGTGGTCGCTTTCCCTTTGGCCGTCACGTAGTTGTGATTCGAAGGGTCTGCGTAGATCAGGCTCACATGCGAGTCGTCCGCGATCTCCGCCACCTTGCCGGACCCCTGCTGCGTCAGGAACCACACGGTGCCGTCGAACTCCGTCTCCTGCGTCGCCATCGGACGCGCATCGAATGACCCATCGCTTGCCGCGGTGGTCAGCATGCAGATGCGAACGTCCTTGATCAGTTCGCCGACCTTCTTCCGTCCCTCATCCCCACTCAAAATCTTCTGCTCACTCATAAATATCCTCCGAAGCCTTGGATGCAGAGTCATGTTCCAATGAAGGCAGCGCATCGCCGGAATACCTCGCAAAGGGGCGTCCGCCCGGCGTGCGGACCTGCCTGCTTTTGCCTTCATCAAAAATGACCCTGCCCAAGACCCTTACCCCCGAAGCCTTTGAACAAGCCGTAGCCGAGCTCGCCCCGAAAGTCGCCGTCTTCGACTGTGACGGCACCCTCTGGGCGCAGGATTCCGGCTCCGCCTTCATGCACTGGACCGTCAAAACCGGCCTGCTGTCGAACGATGCAATCGCGTGGCTCAAAAGCCGCTACGACCTCTACAACGCGGGCCAGCTCGGCGAGCTCGCTATCTGCGGCGAGATGGTCCAGGTTTACCAGGGCATTGCGGAGGCTGAACTCCGCGCCTCGGTCGCCGAGTTCTTCCCGAGCGAAATCGCCCCTGGCGTCTTCCCCTCCCTGCGCCGCGTGGTCGATGCGCTCCACGCGCGGGGCGTCGAAATCTGGGCCGTCTCCTCCACCAATCACTGGGTCGTGGAGCATGGTGTCCGCGAGTTCGGCATCCCGGCCGAGCGCGTCCTCGCTGCGCGTGTCGAGGTGCAGGACGGCTTCGCTACCGATCGCCTCATCGATGTCCCCACCGACCAGGGCAAGGTTGATGCGCTCGCCCGATCCGGCGTGCTCAGGCCCGACGCCGTCTTCGGCAACTCCGTCCACGACGCCGCCATGCTCGCGATCGCGCGCCGCGCCTTCCCCGTCAACCCCACGCCGGCGCTGGTCGCACGCAGCGCAGTTGAAGACTGGCCGGTTTACTTCCCACCGGCGTAAACACCACGCAACCCTGTCGCGGAGTCACGCCCCACCTGCTTTTGTTCCCCTAAGCGACTTCTACCCTCCCTTAGCCGTCTAACGAAAGACGAGGCCTGATGGCGGAAACAGTTCGGAAGCTCGATCAACGCGGAGACACAGCCCCACTTCAGAGGGTCCGCCTCGTCGTGGCAGCCCTGATCCTTCGTCCCGCCGCCTCCGAAAACGGAAACGCTACGCAGGAAATCCTCATCTGCCAGCGCAAGCCCGATCAGCCGATGAGCCTCAAGTGGGAGTTCCCCGGCGGCAAGGTGGAGGACGGTGAGACCTCGGAACAGGCGCTTGCCCGGGAGCTCGATGAAGAGCTGGGCATTACCGCCCAGATCGGTCGCCAGGTCGCCCACGTTCGCCACAAGTATCGCAACGGCGGAGCCATTGACCTGCAGTTCTTTCGCGTCGACGAGTACCAGGGCCCGCTTGAAAACCGCATCTTCAACGACATGCGCTGGGAGTCGTTCGAACACCTGCTGCGATACGATTTCCTGGCCGCCGACCTCGGCCTCATCCGCGACCTCTCGCAGGGCAAGCTGCTCTAGAAATTTAACGCGCCCTGATCGCGGGCAGCGAGCACTTCGCGGGGTGGAAGCTTCGCGCGCTCACTCACGAATTGGCGACCGTCCGGCGTTAGCAAGCACCTGCCTTCTGCTCATCAGCCCCCGCGCACCGTATTCCACACGATCATCAGCGACAACCCCGTCACAATCACCACCGTCGACCAGGCAATCCAATCGAACCAGAGCCTGTTCGTGTACTTCCCCATCAGGTCGGTCTTGTTGATCAGCTTCAGCATGAAGACCAGCACCAGCGGCAACAGCAGGCCGTTCAAGACCTGCGACAGGATCGCCACCTGGTACATGGGAAATTTGGGGATCAGCACCACTCCCGCGCCCAGCACGATGAGCAGCGTGTAGAACCAGTAGAAGAAGGGCGCCTCCTTCCAGGTCTTGTTCAGACCGCTCTCAAAGCCCAGCCCCTCGCAGACGGTGTACGCGGTCGAAAGCGGCAGAATCGATGCCGCGAACAAGGACGCATTGAACAGCCCACCCGCAAAGAGCACATAGGCATAGTTCCCGGCCAGCGGCTTCATTGCCTGCGCCGCCACCGAGGCATCGGGAATGTCCTTGATCCCATGCGTAAAGAGCGTCGCTGCGCAGGCCACGATGATGAACCACGCCACCACATCGGTAAAGATCGATCCCACGATCACATCCAGCCGCGAAGCCTTGTACTGCCGGACCGTGATGCCCTTATCCACCACTGAGCTCTGCAGGTAAAACTGCATCCACGGAGCAATGGTTGTGCCGATCACCGCCACGGTCATGTACACGTACGGCTTATCGCCCCACACCGAGCGTGGCGGCAGCTTGATCGTCTCGATGATCGCCGTATGCCAGTTCGGCTGGCTCAGCACGCCGGCGATGATGTACGCGATATAAAAAAACACTCGCGATGAGGAAGATCTTCTCGACCTTCTTGTAGCTGCCCTTGACGACCAGCAGCCACACCACCAGCGCACACACCGGCACACTGATGTACTTGCTCGTGTGGAACAACGAAAGGCTTCCCGCGATACCTGTAAACTCGGTGATCACATTCGAAAAGTTGACCACCACCAGCAGGATCATCATGAAGAACGTCATCCGCAGCCCAAACTCCTCGCGGATGAGGTCGCTCAACCCTTTGCCCGTCACCGCGCCCATCCGCGCGCACATCTCCTGCACCACGATCAGCGCGATCGTGATCGGAATGATCGTCCAGAGCAGCGTGTACCCGTACTGCGCGCCGGCCTGCGAGTAGGTCAGGATGCCGCCTGCATCGTTGTCCACGTTGGCCGTGATAAACCCCGGCCCCAGCACCGCCACCAGCAGCAGGAGCCGGCTCTTCGACGACTTCCAGAACGTCATCCGGCCGCCGCCGCCCCGCCCCGCCTCTGTCTTCTCAGCCGACATCAATCCCCTTCTCCCGCGCAATGCCTCTTGCCCGTTCCACAATCCGCGCTACCTGCACGTCGTTCGAGTAGCCGTCGCGCACCGCACGCAGGTGCCCCGCCGCCGCAACCCGCGCACGCCCCCGCTCATCCGGTAACCAGCGCTCGATCTTCCCCGCCAGTTCGCTGAAATCCGAGAAGAAGACAGCCTCCACATCCTCTTCAAACTTAGCCGCATGTCCCGCGCTCCGCTCCGCCATCAGGAACCCGCCGCAACCCGCAATCTCGAAGCTCTTGTGCGTGTACTCGTCCTGGTTGGACTTCGTCAGAAAACTCAAATTGATCTTCGATCCCCAGATCCCCTCGCGATACGCCTGCTCATACAGCTCGCCGCCACGAAACATCGCAGCGTAGGCAGCCTCGCTCAAAGCGCGCCTCCACTGTCGCGGATTGCCCGACACCACGACAGGCAGGCCAGCCTCCGCCAGGCTCGTCAACACCGCAGCCCGGTCGTCGTAGGGCGTTCCGATAAACGAGACCTCGCGCGCGCGTTCCGCGTCCTCGACCGCAGAGGGCGAAGCAAAATGCACCGTCGGCTCGTACGCCGTCTGCACCTTCATCACGTTCCGCGCGCCGCGCCGCGTGTACTCCGGCACACTCACATCGCGCTGCGTCACATGGAGATCAAAGTGCGGAATGTCCGCCATATACCTGCGCCAGCCCGGGTCCCGCCGCGGCCCGAACGCATTGTCGATCATGTAGCTGACCGTCACCATCCCCATCGCACCCAGCTGATCCAGCGTCTGCCGCGCGAGCAACAAAACCTTGTCCGCCCACAGCATGTGCGGCTTCTCGCGCTCCGCCATCTGCAGCAAGTCGCGATTCAGCCGATCCGCATGGGGACCCCACGCCAGGCGAAAGGCCACCTTTGCTGCCAGCTTGTTCTTCAGCAGGTACCCCGACGGATCGAACCCCACCACCTCATGCCCGAGCCGCTCCAGAGCCAATCGCCGAAACCCGCAGGAGCTCCCCGCACCCTGCTCGCCCGCATAAAGGATCTTCACTTCCCGCCCCGCAGCCAGGCGATCACATGCTCTGCGCGAATGACGCCCGCAAGCTGCTGATGATCGTCCAGCACGGCCAGCGACCGCAGGTTGTACTTATCGAAAAGCTCGGCCACCTTGCGCCCCGGCGCGCCCAGCACCGTGCTCGCCACATGCTCTTCCTGCACCCCCGCGAGCTCCGCCCCGGGAGACGCCAGCAGCAGCCGCGACAACGACAAAATGGCCTTCAGATGACCTGCACCGTCCACCACAAAGACCTCGGTCACCGACTCCAGATCGCCCTCGAACGCACCCAGCGCCGCCCGCGCCTCGGCTACCGTCTGCCCTTCCGCCACCGCCACATAATCCGTCGTCATCAGCCCGGCAGCCGAGTCCGGCGCAAACTCCAGCAGTTCTTCCACCTCGTGCCGTTCGTCCTCGCCCATCTCTTCGAGGATCGCCTCCGACCGCTCATCCGACATCTCGTACAGCAAATCCGCCGCCGCCGCCGGATCCATCTCATCGAGAATTCCCGCAATCTGCTCCGAGTTCAGCGACTCCAGCAAGGTCTTCTGCGTCTTTGAATCCACCTCTTCGAGCGCCTCAGCCGCCACCTCTTCATCCAGGCTCGAAAACAAAGCCTCGCGCTCCGCCGGCGCGAGCTCTTCCAGAATGTCCGCAAGATCTGAGGGATGCATCTTCGCCAGCCGGTCCTGCTCAATCTTCAGCCGGACCCGCCGCGATGGGTCGCGATCGATCAAATCCACAAAGTCCCACGGAATCACCGAAGGCTTCAGCCGGCATGCGAGCCCTTCAATCAGCCTTGCCGGCAGCCCCTTCAGCAAGCGCCGCACCGCACCCCGGGTCCCGACCTCCACCTCTGCGATGCGCAGCACCAGGCATGGCGCGTCCTGCGGCCCCATCTCCCACACCATGTCGACGTCGTTCACGCGCACCACCTTGTGCCCGTGCACGTCGATAATCTGCTGATCCAGCAGGTCCCGCTCCAGCAGCAGAAAGTCATCATGCTGCGGCATCAGCTCCAACTGAATGCCGCGCTGCACCTCCAGCCGGCCGCTTGCACCCATCTGCATCGCCGCCACCGGCACCAGCGTCCGCCGGTCGCGACGCCCGGTTCCCATCGCGCGCACCACCAGCGCCTGGACCCTTGTGGCATCTGCCTGCGGAGAAACCGCGAACTCGCGCACCCGCCCGAACTCCACCCCATCGGCATGAAAGATCGGCGAGCCGATCAGCGTCGAAACGCTGGTCCGCTGACTGGGCACTCGGTTCATGGGACTATCGTCGCACGGAAGAGCAAAGCAAGCGCGCCCTCATCGCGGGCGGCGGCCACTTCGTGGGTTGAAAGCTCCGCGCGGAACCACCAGGCCACGGGACCAGGCCACGGGACCAGGTCTCGCTCGCGAAGCCTCCACTTCCTGTGAAGTGGAGGCTGTCCGGCGTCAGGACGCGGTTGCTCTTGTCTTTGCTTCTAGAACTGCACCTTCGGAGCAGTCCCGTTTTCCGGGTTGCCCTTGAAGTATTCGTCGCGTACGTGGAACCCGGCCATCCCGGCCCAGATGCTGTTCGGAAACTGCTGCTGGTACACGTTGTAATCCTTCAACGCCCGGTTATACCGCTGGCGCGATACCCCGATGCGGTTCTCCGTGCCTGCCAGTTCATCATCCAGCCTGGTGAACTGCTCGTTCGACTTCAGGTTCGGGTATGCCTCCTGCAACCGAAGCAGCGGGCTCAAGGCAACCGAAAGATTCTCGTTCGCCTTGATGCTGCTCGCACGATCCGTCGCCCCCGTCACCGCCGCGCGCGCGTTGGCGATGTTGGTCAGCACGGTCGATTCCTCGTTCACATATCCCTTCACCGAAGCCACCAGGTTCGGGATCAGGTCCATCCGTCGCTGCTGTTCGACGCTCACGTCCGAAAACGCCGAGTCGACATCCGCGCTCTTCTGCACCAGCGTATTTTTCGTGCTCACGTAGCTGCCAAACCCCAGCGCTACCACCAGCACGATCACCGCCAGCACGCCAACTCCTACCATCCAACCCTTCATCACGTTCCTCCAAAATCCCTGTCCGGCTGTACTCTACCATCCCGCGCCACACCTACCTACGTCCCGGCGCGCCCAAAGTTCCCTCTAGAAGTCTCGCGAAGCCCCGCCGCCGCCCGACCCGCCGCCACCCGATCCGCCAAATCCGCCGCCGCCGCCAAAACCCCCATCCCCATCGCCGCCGCGTCCGCCGCGCCCGCCCCCGCCGCCGCCCATCAGGCTCATCACCAGATAGATCGCCCAACCCAGATTCCCGGTCTTCGCCAGGATCAGGATCAGCAGCACAAACCCGATGCCCAGCAGAATCTGCCCCATCCCCAGCTTCTGCGGAGCCTGCTGCTGCGTCTGCTGGTAGTGATAGGTGTGCTGCGTCTCGGTCAGCGTGACGCCTTTGTCTGCCGCGACCACATCCGCCAGCCCGCGCTCCCCGGTATACAGCGCGTTGTCATAATCGCCCGCCGCCGCCAGCGGCTTCACCTGGTCGAGGATCGCGCCCACCTTGGCGTCGTTCAAAATCCCCTCGAGCCCATACCCCGTCTCGATCCGCAGCTTGTGCGGGTTCATCACAATCACGAAGAGCGTGCTGCGATCCTCGCCCTTCTTGCCCAGCTTCCATTTCTCTTCGAGCGCGACCGTGAACTCCTCGACGCTCATCCCGTCATCAAGCGACTTGATCGTCACCACCACCAGCTCGGCATCGGCCTTTTGATGGACCTGCAGCGCCAGGTCTTCGATCTTCTGCGCCCCCGCCGGCGAGAGAATATGCGCGAAGTCATTCACGTAGGAGGTCGGCATCGGCAGGTCGGCCGGCTTCTCCGCCACCAGGCACGCGCAGGGCAGCAGCAGAAACCACACCGCCACCGCACCCCACCCTGCAATCATCCGTCTCATCACACCCAAGTCTACGCGCAGTCACGCGAAGCCCATCGCCCTACGACGCAGCGGCCGCCCTGCGTCAGGGCGCAGTAGCGGCTGCACTTGACCTTATTGAGAGGCCGCAACCCCCATCGAAGCCCCTAGCCCGTCAATCATCTTCTTATGCCGTTCAATCACCGACTGCCCCCGCATCACCGCCATCTTCAAGTCCACGTCGCCGGTCGCCGACGCCTCCTTGCGAAAATCCTTCAAATCCTCCGCATGGTCCTTCATCATGAACGACACATACTCCTTATCGAAGTCCGCCCCCGACAAGCCCTTCAGCTTATCCAACTCCGCCTGATCCTCGGCCTTCGGCTTACCCGGAGGCTGCACGCCCATCCGGTCTGCATACGGCTTCAACTCGTTATTCAGCATCGTGTGGTCCGAAACCATCCTCTGCCCATACTTCTTCACTCGCTCATCGCTCGCGTGCTGCACCGCCAGTTGACCAGCGGCAATCTCCATTACCCCGCCCTGCGCCGCCGTCTTCAGAAACATCCGGTCTTCCACCATCTGCGTCTCCGAGCCCATCCCCGACCCACCTCCGCCAATGTCCGAGCCCATCGACCCCGGTTGCCGCGTCGACGCCTGCCGCGTCACCCCCGGCGTCTGCTGGCCGCTCGTCGTATTCGGCACTCCCATGCCGGGATTGCCCGGCATCGCGCTCGAAGGATCGGCCTGCGCCAGGAGCATCATCGGGAAGGAAAGGAGACAAACGCCAGCCAGGGCCTGCATGCGAAATAACTTCATCGGGAAACTCCTGTGTTGCCATGATTCGAATGCGCCGCAATCCTACGCCAGCGCAAGACATGCTGTCGCCTCCTTCATAGGTTGATCGCCGCGCCCCACGGGTTGCTTCCCATGCCCGCCCTGTATCCTGAGGCCTGGAGCTCAAGCGAACCGCATGCCCGAAAACACCTCTGCAACCGCACCCCTCGAAGCCCCCGTCGCCCGCCGCGAGCCCACCCCCACCCACATCCACGGCCAGACCCTCGCCGACGACTACGCCTGGCTCCGCAACAAAGGCGCCGAAGAAGTCACCGCTTACCTCACGGCCGAAAATGCCTACACCGCCGCCGCCATGGCCCCCACCGAACCTCTCCAGGCCGCGCTCTACAAGGAAATGCTCTCGCACATCCAGGAGACCGACGAATCCGTCCCCGCGCCCGACAACGGCTATCTCTACTTCAGCCGTACCCTCGAAGGCTCGCAGTACCCCATCCACTGCCGCCGCCGCGTCGTGCCCGAAGATGCTGGCGGGAACTCCCCGGAAGAGGTCCTGCTCGACGTCAACAAACTCGCCCAGGGTCAGCCCTACATGGCCGTCGGCGGCATGAGCGTCAGCCCCGACAACCGCTTCCTCGCCTACTCCACCGACAACACCGGCTTCCGCCAGTACACGCTCCACCTCCGCGACCTTCCCACCGGAGTTGATCTCCCCGACTCCGCCGAACGCGCCGGCTCCTTCACCTGGGCCGCCGACTCCGCAACCCTCTTCTTCACCACCGAGGACGAGCAGACCAAGCGCCACGACAAGCTCTTCCGCTTCACCCTCACCCCCGGCACCCCGCTTACCTCCACCAACGCCACCCTCATCTTCGAAGAGCCCGACGAGCGCTTCAACCTCGGCGTGGGCCGCACCCGCGACCGTCAGTACATCCTCGTCGAGGCCGGCTCACACACCGCCAACGAGTGCCGTTTCCTCCCCGCCGCCCAGCCCCTCGCTGACCTTATCCTCATCGCTCCCCGCCAGGACGACCAGGAGTACTACCCCGACCACCGCGACGGCCTCTTCTTCATCCGCACCAACGACACCACCAAGAATTTTCGCCTCGTCACCGCCCCCGTCGCAAGCCCCGGCCGCGAGCACTGGAGCAGCTTTTACACCGCTGACCTGCCGCTCGAAGACTTCGACCTCTTCGCCAGCTTCTGCGTCCTCTCCGAACGCAAAGCCGGCCTGCCCACCCTCTCCGTCCATCCGCTCGGCCCCGGCGCCGCCCTCGGCCTCGGCACTCCCATTGCCTTCCCCGACCCCGCCTACACCGCCGCCGCGCACTCCAACCGCGAATTCACCACTACCACATTCCGCTACAGCTACACCTCGCTCGTCGCGCCCGCCTCGGTCTACGAGTACGACACCCTCACCGGCGCCTCAACCCTGCTCAAGCAGCAGGCCGTCCCCGGCGGCTTCAACTCCGCAAACTACGCCTCCGAGCGCCTCTGGATCCCGGCCCCGGACGGCGCCCAGATCCCCGTCTCCCTCGTCTACCGCCGCGACAAATTCACCCCGCCGCAGACCCCTGAAAGCAGAGAACTGACAACGGAGAACCAGCCAGGCACGACGAACAACCCGCTCTATGTCTACGGCTACGGCTCCTACGGTTACGCTCTCCCCATCGGCTTCTCGCCCAGCCGCCTCGCGCTGCTCGATCGCGGCCTCGTCATCGCCTACGCCCACATCCGCGGCGGCGGCGAGCTCGGCGACCCCTGGCACGACGACGGCAAGATGCGCGTCAAACGCAACACCTTCACCGACTTCATCGCCGTCACCGAATCGCTCCTCGCCCAGGGCTACGGCGACCCCAAACGCGTCGCCATCGAAGGCGGCAGCGCCGGCGGCCTGCTCATGGGCGCGGTCGTCAACCTCGCCGCCGCCGCAGGCAAGCCCGGCCTCTTCTCGGTCGTTCTCTCGCACGTCCCCTTCGTCGACGTGATGAACACCATGCTCGATGCGTCTTTGCCTCTGACGGTGGCTGAGTACGAGGAGTGGGGCAATCCCAATGAACCCGGCGACTTCGCCTACATGCTCAGCTACTCGCCCTACGACAACCTGCGACCCGGCCCGTACCCCGCCATGCTCGTCAAGACATCTCTCAACGACTCGCAGGTTATGTACTGGGAGCCGGCGAAATACATCGCCAAACTCCGCACCCTCAAGCAGAACGCCACGCCGCTGCTGCTCCACATCAACATGGACGCCGGCCACGGCGGCGCGTCCGGCCGCTACGACTACCTCAAAGAAATTGCGTTCGACTATGCCTTCCTGCTGACGCAGTTAGGTGTCGAAGGCTAACAATCGGACAGGCTACTCATCGCAGCCCCATCGCGATGAGTAGCCCACCCGGGTCGCTAAACCACCGCAACATCCGTCAACCCAAAATCATTCCCCTTGAACAGCAATGGCTCTCCCGTCTGCTTCGAGAGCGCATACGAAAAGCAATCACCAAAATTCAAGCCAGCCAGATGCCTGCCCTTCCCGAATCTTCGAAATGCATCGCGTGCGATCACGACTTGTGCCCCGTTGAACGGCACTACCTCGATCCCAAACCGTGTCATGAGCACTTCAAGCGCACCGATCGGGTCACCGCTGCGTCGGCGTATCAATACGACGGAAGTCTCGAGCAGCGTCGACGCCGACACGAGACGGACGGGATCATTCGCGATCGCATAAAGGTAAACCGACGCGTCCGCCTCCTCGAAGAGGATCGCGATCAGCGCCGACGAGTCAATCACCATCAGACACAGTAGCCGTCAGGCCCGTAACCGAGGATCTCGTCTTCGGTTAGACCGTCGTTGATCGGCTTCAGATCGAAGCTCCGGATCAAGTCCATCACTTCCTGAACAGAAGGATCGCCAACCCGTTTCCGCTGCGGTTCTGCGCGAACCAGGCTTTCATCGAGCGCGGACTGAATCGCTTCTTCAACCGAAGTCCCTCTTAGTCCAGCAAGGGTCGCGGCCTTTTGCTCAACCTGCGGGTTATCGATACGAAGCGTCATGCCGAGATTCTACTCCCGCCCTACTTCACCGCCGCCTCCACCACCGCATCCCCTTCCCCGGGCGCCAGAAACATATTTGCCTCAAGCCCGTGCTGCCGCGTGTACAGGTCGTAGTACCGCCCCTGCGCACGGTACAACTCCTCATGCGTCCCGCGCTCGACGACATTGCCTTGCTCCACCACCAGGATCTGGTCCGCGCGCCGAATTGTTGACAGTCGGTGCGCAATCACAAACGTCGTCCGCCCCTGCATCAGGTGATTCAACCCGCCCTGGATCATCGCCTCAGACTCCGAATCGAGCGAACTCGTCGCCTCATCGAGAATCAGGATCCGCGGGTCTGCCAGGATCGCCCGCGCAATCGAGATCCGCTGCCGCTGCCCGCCCGAAAGCTTTACCCCGCGCTCGCCCACGATCGTGTCATATCCCTCCGGGAACCGCTCGGCAAACTCATCCACCCGCGCAATCCGGCAGGCTTCCAGCAGCTCTGCCTCGGTCGCAGCCGGCCGCGAAAATAACACGTTCTCGCGAATATTCCCGTCAAACAGAAACGTCTCCTGCAGCACCACGCCAAGCTGCTGCCGGTAGCTCGACAGACGCACCGTCGCCAGATCCGTCCCATCCACCAGGATCGCCCCGCCCGTCGCCGTGTGGAAGCCGCAGATCAGCGAGATAATCGTCGACTTGCCCGACCCGCTCGACCCCACAAGCGCCGTCACCGTCCCAGGGTGCGACTCGAAGCTGATCCCGTGCAGCACCGGCTTGCCTGCCTCGTACTCGAACATCACCTCGTCGAACTTCACATCGCCATCGATCACCGGCAGCGTGATTTTGCGCACGGGCGAATCATCCTCCTCACGCTCGCCCAGGATTTCGGTCGTCCGGTCCAGCCCCGCCAGCGCCTCGGTCAACTGCGTCCCGATCGAAACCAGCTGCGCAATCGGCGCCACCATAAACGCCAGGAACGCCACAAACATCACGTAGCCGCCAGTCGTCAGCCTGTGCGCCACCACCTGGTGCGCGCCCAGGTACATGATCAGCGCACCCACCACACCCAGCACACTCGTCGAGGCCAGGGACATCAGGGACTGCGCCGTCAGCGAAGCGAAGACGTTCGCCAGCAGCCTCCGCGCACCCGCGCCGAAGACCTCCGCCTCGCTGTCCTCGGCATGGTAGCCCTTCACCACGCGCACGCCGCCCAGCGACTCGGTCAGCCGCCCCGTTACCTCGGCATTGATCTTCGAGCGCTCGCGAAAGATCGGGCGAATCGTCTTGAACGCACGCTGCAGGATGATGCCGAACACCACCATCACGCCAAACGTGAGCAGCGTCATCTGGACGCTCAGCCGGATCAGCACGCAGAACGCAAACACCGCCGTCAGGATGCCGCCAAAGAAGTCGAGCACGCCCGTCCCGATCAGGTTGCGCACGCCTTCGACGTCCGTCATGATGCGCGCCACCAGCGTGCCCGTCCGGTTCTCATCAAAGAACGCCACCGGCAGCTTGCCGATATGCGCCTGCACCTGCATCCGCAGGTCAGTGATCAGCCTCTGCCCGGCCTTCGACAAGAGCTGCGTCAGCGCAAACGACGTCAGCCCCTGCAGGATCGTCGCCGCCACCACCACGCCCACGATCCGCGGCAACAAATAAAGCTGCCCGTGGTTCATGACGTTATCGATCAGAAATTTGGTCGACCCCGGCAGCACCAGCGAGGTCGCGCGGTTCACGATCATCAGCCCGAAGCTGCCCGCCAGCAGCCACCGACGCGGCTTCACCAGCTTCCACACCTCGGGCATCACCTTGCTCAACTTCGGCTTCGGCCGCGACGCCGTCAGCCCCGCCGTAACCGCCTTGCCCGTGCCCCGCACCGGCTTATCGCCCGACGGCATCCCCGTACTCAGTCCCGACGGTATCGACCTTGCCATTCTGACTCTCTCCTAAGCCAACCGCGCGCGGCGCGCCGCGATGAACGACCGCACACAAAGCCCCACAAACACCAGGCAGATGAGCCCCATCAAAGCCTGCACCTTCGCCGCGTCAGGCCGCGCAACCGCATGCCCCGCGGCCATCTGCACCATTCCAATGAGCCCCGGGATCGTTCCCAGGAAACCCAGCAGCCCTACTGTCACCGCAATGTGCATGAACAGCATTCGCCGCTTCGTGTCCTCTGTGTTCGCCAGTGCGCCGAAGATCACCAGCAGCAACCCGAACCCCGCCGGGATCAGCGTATGCCCGTGATGCAGCAACGCAAACGCCCCAAGCCCCAGCACGATCAGCAACCCGCCAAACCCCATCGTCAACTTAGCCACGCAGTCTCCATTCCTCCAGCATAGTCTTGCTATCCTCTGTCAGCTCAGAGCTCTGAACCGACAGACCACGCCATCCTTCCACTCAACCCGCAGCCGACTGAACCACCTTCAACACATCCGCCGTCTTCCAGTCGTTGGTGGGGTACCAGGCAACGACCTTGCCGTCCTTCCCGATCACCAGCGTCGAGAGCGAGTGCTGGATCGAAGAAGGATCGCTCGAATCACCGGTTACGCCGACGTCGAAATACTGCTCCACCTTCGGCAGTTCTGCGAGCGGCGGCGCGGCGAAGTCCCAGTGCTTGAAGTCTTCCGCGGTGAACTTGCCGGTGTGTGCGCCGCCGTAGCTGCGCAGCACCTGCGGCGTGTCGTACTTCGGGTCGAAGCTCACACTGAGCAGATGCGTCTTCGCGTACAACGATGGATCCTTCTGCATCTGCTGATCCATCTCGGCAAAGTTGGAGCTCATGCGCGGGCAGAAGTCCGCCAGCGGGCAGCGGGTGTAGATGAAGGTGAGCAGCACCACCTTGCCGCGAAACTGCTTCAGGCTGATGTGCTCGCCGCCCTGGTTCACAAACGCGAAGTCCGGTACCTGATCGCCCGCGGCGGGCACGTGATATTGGACGGTGGGCTTGGTGTCGGGTCGCGCCTGCCCGACGACGACGATGTTGTCGAGTTTCGGATTCAAAGGACCGGCTGCGTCGTACTCGACGACCACCCGCGCGGTGATGACGTCGCCCGGGTGGAGTTCGCTGATGGTCTCGGGAGCGGCTACCTTGTAGGCCATGGTCATGGCTTCCATGTAGCCCGGAATCGGCCCGTGTGCGACGGTGATGTGACCCGACGGCTGGTCGGTCGCGGTGATTTTGCCGCGCATTTTGAAGGTCTTTTGCGTCGTTGCCACGGAATTTGCGGATGGAGTCGCAGACTTACAGCCGCTGATTCCGAGTGTGCTGAGCAGGAATGCGCCTGCCAGTAACAGCTTCATCATAGGTTCATCATATGGGTTTGGAAGGGGGAGGGTCGTTTTGGGCGGAGCGGAAAATAAACGTCTGGCCGGTGACACAGGCGTTGACGGCTCTGGAGTGGAAAAGACCTGTTGGGAGGGGGGTTCGGGGGCTACCCACCCCCGGGGGTTTATGTGTCAAAAATAGCATTCTAAAGGGCTTAACCCTGGGCTAAGGATGGGGCTCTTTTCCGCTTCTTTGAGGGATCTGGCGAAAACGGGCTTATCTGCGGGGTGGTTTTGTCAAGCGTGCCGGGCTGGATTCGGGCGGGGCTGCGGGCGGGGCTTTGCCTCTGTATAAACGAAGAGTGAACGAGCTTCTCGAAAACGCTCTCGCCGAGGGGCGCACGGTGCTGACGCCGAATCAGCGGGCGGCGCGGGCGATTCGCCGGGCTTTCGAGGCAAGGCAGACGGCGGCGCTGTGGGATGCGCCGCAGGTGCTGCCGCTGGAGTCCTGGCTGGCGGCGCAGTGGCAGAAGCGCGTGCTGGCGGGACAGGAGACGCGGGTGCTGCTGAATCGCACGCAGGAGGCTTTGCTTTGGCGCGAGGTCATCGCTGCCGATGCCGAGACCTCGGGCCTGCGCTCGCCGGACGCGCTGGCGGCGCTTGCAGCGCGGGCGTGGAATCTGGCATGCCTTTACCAGGTGAGGGGGCGTCTGCGCGAGACGGCGGGTTCGACCGATACGCGGGCGTTCGATCGCTGGAGTCGCGGGTTCGGGCAGAGGCTTGTCGAGCTGCGGTCGATGACGGCGGCTGAGCTGCCGGGCGAGCTTGCCATCGCAAAAGAGCTTCCCCGGTCCCGGATCACGCTGGTGGATTTCGACCGGCAACCGCCGGCGATTGAGGCCCTGCTGGCGCGGCTGGAGGTTCAGAGCGTCGATACGTCTCTCCCTGAAAGCGCGGGCAGTTTATATGCTGCGCTCGACGATCACGCGGAGCTGGAGGCGGCGGCGCAGTGGATTGCGGCGCTCCGGGCTGCCGATCCGGCGGCGCGGATCGCGGTGGTGGTGCCGAATCTTGCCGATCGCCGGGCCGCGATCGAGCGTGTGTTTGGGCCGGTGCTTGCACCGGAGAGCTTGCCGGTGACGGCGCCGCAAGGACCGCCGGCGTTCGAGTTCTCGCTGGGCCGTCCGCTGGCCGGCCTGCCGGTGGCGATGGCGGCGCTCGACCTGCTGGCGTGGCCGCTGGGGCCGCTGCCGCTTGAAGGGATCAGCGCGCTGCTGCTTTCGCCGTGGTTCGACGGCAGCCGTGAGGCGGCGGCGTTCGATGCGTTCGAGCTGCGCAAGGCAAGACTGCTGCGGCCGGAGCTGACACTTGAGCGGATGATCCGGCTGGTGGAGCAGACAAGGCGGGACGGCCTGGACGGCCTGCTGCGGAGCCTGCGGGCGCTGGGGCGGGCGGCTCGGGAGGCGCATATTGGCACCGTGTCGGCGGAGCGGCCGAATGAGGACCGGCAGTCGTATGCGGGCTGGGCGGATGCGTTTCGCGACCTGCTGGCGGCCGCGGGGTGGACGGGGCGGGCAGTTGAGGAGTCCCTGGCGTTCCAGCAGTACCGAGTGTTCGAGGGGGCGCTCGACGAGTTGGCGACACTCGACTTCGATGGCCGCAAGCCGACGGCCGGGGAGGCGCTGGCGGGGCTGAAAAGGATTCTTGAGCAGACGGTGTTTGCGCCGAAGTCGCAGGACGCGCCGGTGCAGATCATGGGGCCGCTCGAGTTGGGCGGGGTGGGGTTCGATGCGCTTTGGCTGCTGGGCGCGGACGATCTGAACTGGCCTCCGGCAGCGGCGGCGAATCCGCTGATTGCGTGGCAGCTGCAGCGCGGGCTCGGCATGCCGGGCGCGGACGGGGAGCTGGATGAGGCGGCGGCGGAAAGGCTGACGGCGCGGCTGGCAAAGGCTGCGCCCGAGGTCGTCTTCAGCTATGCGGTTCGGGCGGAAGAGGGGGAACGCCGGCCTTCGCCCCTGCTCGCACGTCTGGGTCTTGCGACGCTTGAGGCGCCTGCGGGGAGGCCGGCGGAAGCCGCGAAGGTGTTTGAGACGGTGCTCGACGACACGAACCTGCCGCCGCTGCCGGAGGCGACGGTGCGCGGGGGGGCGCGGGTACTGAAGCTGCAGGCGGCATGCGGGTTTCGTGCGTTTGCGGAGCTGCGGCTCTGGTCTGGCGAGCCGGAGGCGCAGACGCCAGGGTTCGATGCGCTTGAGCGCGGGAATCTAGTGCACGCGGTGATGCAGCACCTGTGGACCGAGCTGAAGACGCAGGATGGGCTGCGGGCGCTGGGGACCGAGGCAATGGTGGAGGCGCTCGACCGGGCGGTGGGGAAGGCCTTTGTGCGGACTGTGCAGGAGAGCGGCTGGGATGAGGCGTACCTGCGGGTGCAGCGGCGGCGGATGCGCGACCTGCTGCTGCCCTGGCTCGCGTTGGAGCGGGAGCGGCCGGCGTTTGCGGTCGAGCCGCCGGAGCAGAAGAAGCTGGTGCAGATTGGTCCACTGGCGCTCGACCTGCGGATCGACCGGATCGACCTGACGGCGCGGGGCAGGCTGATTGTGGATTACAAGACGGGGAGTTCGTCGCCGGCGGAGTGGCAGGGCGAGCGGCCGGATGAGCCGCAGCTGCCGCTGTACGCGGTGCTGGCGCAGGAGGAGAACAACGACCTGGCGGGGGTGGCGTTTGCGCTGCTGCGGCCGGGCGACGGGCTGGGCATGAAGGGCTATGCGGATGACGAGACAGTCTTCGGCAGGACGGCGCGGATGGAAGGCGCGACGCTTGAGGACCAGGTGGCGCGGTGGGAGGAGGTGCTGACGCGGCTGGCGACGGCGTACGCGGCGGGCGACTCGCGGGTGCTTCCGAAGGCGTATCCCAAGACGTGCGGGCGGTGCGGACAGAGACTGCTCTGCCGGTTGAACCCGGCGGCGCTGGTTGAAGGCGGCGAGGAGAGTCTGGAGCAGGAGGGGGAGGCGGCAGATGGATAAGGTGCTTGCGTTTCCTGCACAGCCGGCGGTGATCACTGACCTGGGGCAGCGGGTGGAGGCGCTCGATACGGCGCGATCGTTCATCGTCGAAGCGCCGGCGGGCTCGGGTAAGACGGGGCTGCTGATTCAGCGGCTGTTAAGGCTGCTGGCGAGTGAACGGGTGACGCACCCCGGGCAGATCCTGGCGATCACGTTTACGCGCAAGGCGACGCACGAGATGCGCGACCGGGTGATGCAGCAGCTGGCCGCGGCGGCTGCGGGGGGCGAGCCGGCGAACGACTTCGACCGGCAGACGCGGGCGATGGCGGAGGCTGCGCTGGCGCGGGACCGTTCGCTCGGATGGGGGCTGCTTGACCATCCGGACCGGCTGAATATCTCGACGATCGACAGCTTCTGCGCGCAGATTGCGCGGTCGCTGCCGGTGCTTTCGGGCGCAGGCGGACAGGCCCCGGTAGAGGACGCCTCGGAGCTGTATGGCGAGGCGGCGGCGCGGACACTGGACCTGCTGGGCGGCGAGGATGCGGAGTTGAATGCGGCGCTGGAGCTGGTGCTGCTGCATCGCGATGGCGATCTGGGGAACTGCGCGAAGCTGATCGGCGAGATGCTGGGTTGGCGCGATCAGTGGGGCGAGCTGGTGCCGCTGGTTGGTGCTCGGCCGGGCGAGCCGCTGACGGATGAGTACCTGGAGACGGTGACGCGGAAGAAGCTCGAGCGGGCGCTTGAGCAGGTGGTGTGCCGGGCGCTGACGCGACTGGACCAGGCGATGCCGGCGGGGGTGGCGCACGAGCTGGCGCTGCTGTCGCACCGGATGTCCGCGGCGGCGGGGTACCGGGGGGCGGATTCGCCGCTCGCGATCTGCCGCGAGCTGAAGACCGCGCCGGGCGTTGCGGCGGCGGACCTCGAGCATTGGCGCGTGCTGGCGTTCCTGCTGATCACGCCTTCGGGCGGGACGTTTCGCAAGGCGACGGGGATCCAGGGCAATCATCTGAAGTTCGAGATCACGAAGCGGGACAAGGCCGAGCTGGTGGAGTTGATCGACAGCGTCCGGGATAACGAGGCATTGTGCGATGCGTTGTGCGCGCTGACGATGCTGCCGCCGCTGGCTTATCCGGAGCAGCAGTGGAAGGTGGCGAAGGCGTTGTTTCGCGTGCTGAGCCGTGCGCTGGTGGAGTTGCAGCTGGTGTTTGCGGGGCGGGGCGAGTGTGATTTTACGGAGTTCTCGCTGGTGGCGCGCGAGGCGCTGGGGCACGCGGGGGTGGCGGAGGAGCTGGCGGCGGGGGGGGGTTATGCGCTCGAGCACCTGCTGGTGGACGAGATGCAGGACACGTCGAGCTCGCAGTATGAGTTGATTCGGCTGCTGACCGAGCACTGGGATGGCGCGGGGCAGACGGTGTTGTTGGTGGGTGATCCGAAGCAGAGCATTTACCTGTTTCGGCAGGCGCGAGTGGCGCGGTTTATCGAGACACTGCGGGCGCAGAGGCTGGGCGATCTGCCCTTGAAGGCGCTGTATCTTTCGGCGAATTTCCGTTCACAGGCGGGACTGGTGGGGGCGTTCAACGAGACGTTTCGGAGGGTGTTTCCGGCCGAGGTGGATGCGGGGGATCATGAGGCGGTGCCGTATCGTGCGGCGGCGGCGATTCGTGCGCGTGCGGAGGGGCCGGGGATTACGTGGCATGCGCGGGTGCTGCCTTACTCGGCCGATGCGGGTGTTTGTGCTGAGGAGCGAGCGGCGGCGCGGCAGCAGAATGCGGAGGAGATGCGGGGGTTGATCGAGGCGTGGCGGGCGCGGCCGCGGCCTGCGGGACGGGAGGGAAAAACCTGGAAGATCGCGGTGCTGGTGCGGAACCGGCGGCATCTTCTGGCGGTGGTGAAGGCTTTGAAGCAGGAGCCGGCGGTGGCGTATCGGGCAGTCAAGGTGGAGGCGCTGGGGGAGCGGCAGGAGGTGCTGGACCTGTTGGCGCTGACGCGGGCTTTGCTGCATCCGGCGGACCGCACGGCTTGGCTGGGGCTGCTGCGGACGCCGTGGTGCGGGTTGACGTTGAGGGATCTGCACCTGCTGGCCGGGGCGGATGACGCTGCGTGGGATGAGACGACGGTGCTCGGGCTGATGGAGGAGCGCGGGGATTTGCTGTCCGAGGATGGGGTGGGGCGGCTGGAGGTGTTCTGGAATGTGATGGCGGCGGCGCTCGGCGAGCGGGGGAGGTTGCCGCTGGCGCGGTGGGTGGAGCGGACATGGCGGGGGTTCGGAGCTGAGGCATTCTGTGACGAGGAAGCGCGGGCGAATGTGGCGCGGTATTTCGCGCTGCTCGACGAGCTGGAGGCGCGGCCGGGGCCGGTGAGCCTCGAGCGGCTGCAGGCGATGATCGGGAGGCTGTACGCGGCGGAATCGACCGCGGCCGATGCGGTGGATCTGATGACGATCCACAATGCGAAGGGCCTGGAGTGGGATTTCGTGGTGGTGCCGGAGCTGGAGTCGGGGACCGGGGTGACGGGGGCGCGGCTGCTGTCGTGGCTCGAGTTGGAGGGCGGCGAAGGAGACGTGGCGCACGGGATGATTGCGCCGGTGCAGGCCAAGGGCGGGCAGGCCGAGGCGTTGAACAAGTGGATGCGGAGCGTGGACGCGGCGCGTGAGGCAGCTGAGCGGAAGCGGCTGTTTTACGTGGTGTGCACGCGCGCGCGGGAGGAGCTGCATCTGTTTGCCTCGCCGGACGGGAAAAAGGAGGGTGGGGCCGCGGTGAAGGCGGACAGCCTGCTGCGGGCGGCGTGGGAGGCGGCAGCGGATCACATGCAGGTAGCGGAGCCGGGAGTGCTGGACCTGGCTGCGGTCTCCGGGGCTGCGGGGCTCGAGCTGGTGGCGCCCCGGGTGGAGGCGGTGCGGACCATCGAGCGGGTGCCCGCGGAGGCGTTTCCGGGAGCCTCGCGGATGCGGGCGGCGACGGCGGGGCCGGTCGAGGCGAAGAGATACGCGCGGCCGGAGGGCAGCTTCGAGGCGCGCGCGGTGGGCAATGCGATGCACGCGTTGCTGGAGCTGGCGGCAGAGCGGATGGCAGCGGGGGCGGATGTGAAGGCGGAGGTTCCGGGCTGGTCGGCGCGGACTGCGCATGTGCTGCGGGCGGGTGGGCTCGCGCCGGATGCAGTGTCGCGGGCTGCGGCTACGATCGAGCGTGGGCTGCTGCGGACGCTGGGCGATGCGGACGGGCGGTGGGTGCTGGCGGCGCATCCGCAGGCGGTTTCAGAGGCGTCGCTTGGGTTTGCCGGCGGGAGCATCCGGCTCGACCGCAGCTTCCTGGCGGGGGCTGTGCCGGGGAGTGTCGGCGAGACGCATCTCTGGGTTGTCGATTGGAAGACGGGGACGCATGCGGAGCAGGGGCTGGACGCCTACCTTGAAGGAGAGAAGGCGAAGTATCGGCCGCAGCTTGAGGGATATGCGGAGCGGCTTGCGTCGCGGGGGCTACCGATGAGACTCGCGCTTTACTATCCACTGCTGGCGAAGCTGATGTGGTGGGAAGGCTAAAGGCAACTACAAGTGCGCCCTGGTCGCGGGCGGCGACCAGGGCGTGGGGTGGAAGCTTCGCGTGCCAGCGTATCGCACGGTGCATGAGATTCGAAGCGAAGCGTCCACCCAACGGAGTGGCGCCCGTCCGGCGTCAGGACGCACTTGCTGTTGTCTTTAGCTTTTGCTGTTATTGTGCCGCACGTCCGCTCCGCGGACCCAGAAGATGACGTCTTCGGCGATGTTCGTCGCGTGGTCGCCGACGCGCTCGAGGTTGCGCGAGATGATCAGCGCGTTGAGCGACTGCGGTGTGAGCTCGGGCTTTTCCTTGATAAGCGTGCTGAGCGAGTAGAAGGCGGCGTCGTTCATCTCGTCGACCTGGTCATCCATGGCCAGGACGGATTCGGCGGCATCAGCATCGGCTTCGATAAAGGCTTCGAGTGCGCGGCGCACCATGGCGGAGGAGAGCGAGGCGAGCTTGGGGATGTCGACCGGCAGGTCGATGTTGGCGAAGGCGCCCATCTCGCGGACGCGGACGGCGATGTTCACGGCCTGGTCGCCGACGCGTTCGAGGTCGGCGTTGATGCGAATGACGGAAAGGATAAAACGTAGATCGATCGCCATGGGCTGTTCCATGGCGAGAAGATCGAGAGCCATCTGGTCGATCTCACGCTCGAGCCGGTTGATAGCGGGCTCGGCACGGAAGACCTGTTCACAGATGCTGAGATCGCGCGTCCGATAGGCTTCGATGGAGCGCTGGATGGCTTGTTCGGCCATACCGGCCATCACGAGCAGGCGTTCTTTCAGGTCGTCGAGACTCTGCTGAAACTTGATGCGACCGGCCATCAGCCAAACCTCCCGGTGATGTAATCCTCGGTGCGTTTGTCCTTGGGGTTGGTAAAGATCTTGTGGGTCGAATCAAACTCGACCATCTTGCCGTTGAGAAAGAAGCCGGTGTTTTCAGCGACGCGTGCGGCCTGCTGCATGTTGTGCGTGACGATGACGATCGTGTACTGGCTCTTGAGCTGGAAGATGAGGTCTTCGATCTTCGAGGTAGAGACGGGGTCGAGTGCAGAGGCGGGCTCGTCCATCAGCAGCACTTCGGGATCGACCGCGAGCGCGCGGGCGATACACATGCGCTGCTGCTGGCCGCCCGAGAGGCTGGCGCCGGACTTCTTCTTGAGGTCGTCTTTGACTTCGTCCCATAACGCTGCGGCCTTCAGACTGCGTTCGACGGTTTCGTCGAGGATGCGCCGGTTGCGAAAGCCGTTCAGCTTCAGTCCGCTGGCGACGTTGTCATAGATCGACATGGTCGGGAAGGGGTTGGGCCGCTGGAAGACCATGCCGACGCGGCGGCGGATCTCGACGGGTGAGACGTCGGCGTAGATGTCGAGGTCGCCCATCTTGACGGTGCCGGTGGCGCGGGCGATCGGGTTCGTTTCGTGCATCCGGTTGAGGCAGCGGACGAAGGTGGATTTGCCGCAGCCGGAGGGGCCGATGAGGGCGGTGGCATGGTTGGCCGGGATGTGCAGGTTGATGTCCTGCAGCGTGTGCGTGGTTCCGTACCAGGCGTTCAAATGTTCAACAAGAATTCCGACTCCCACTAACTTCCTCCCTTGAGTGCGCCGCGGCTCGCGAAGATGCGAACCAGTGTGACGGAGACCATAATCATCACGATGAGGACGAGTGCGCCGGCCCAGGCGAGGCGGTGCCATTCGTCATACGGCGAGTTGGCATATTTGTAAATGGCGAGGGGCAGCGCGGCGATGGGCTCGTTGAGCTTGACGCTCCAGAACTCGTTGCCGAGTGCGGTGAAGAGCAGCGGGGCAGTCTCACCGGCGACGCGGGCGAAGGCCAGCATACAGCCGGTGATGATGCCGGGCGAAGCGGTGCGCAGGGCGATCGAGATGGTGGTGCGCCACTTGGGAACGCCAAGGCCGAGTGCGGCTTCGCGGATGGCGTGGGGCACGGTCGAGAGCATCTCTTCGGTGGTGCGGGTGATGGTCGGCACCATCATGATGGCGAGGGCGACGCCGCCAGCAAAGGCGGAGAAGTGTTTCTGCTTCATGACGATGAGCGAATAAATGGAGATGCCCATGACGATCGAGGGCACGCCGTTGAGCACGTCGGCGGTAAAGCGGACGGCATTGCCGAGAAACTTGCCGCGCCCGTACTCGGCGAGGTAGACGCCGGCGGCGATGCCGACCGGGATGCCCATGGAGCTGGCGAGCGCGAGGATGATGCCGGAGCCGACGATGGAGTTCGCCATGCCACCGCCCTGCTCGCCGACCGAGGCCGGGATCTTGGTGAAGAAGTTCAGGTTGAGCGAGCTGGCGCCCTTATAGATGAGATAGACGAGGATGGCGACCAGCGGCGCGATGACGAGGATGGTCGCCAGGATGGTGTATCCCGAGACGACGTAATCCATCAGGTTGCGGGTGAAGTTGTTGCGGCGCATGCGCGCGGACGTAAAGTCCATGGGCGGACGCTGGGGCACGGGGGCGGGGCCGTTGGGAACGTTCACTGCTGTGCTCATTAGGCCACCCTTGCCGGGGCGCCGCGGGTGACGGCCCAGACCAGAAGACGTGCGATGCCGTTGACGACGATGGTGACGAGGAAGAGTGCGAGGCCGATCTCGATGAGCGCGCTGAGGTAGGCGTCGTCGGAGGCTTCGGAGAACTCGTTGGCGATGACGCTGGCGAGCGTGTTGCCGGGCGAGAAGAGCGACTTGCTGATGATGGGTGCGTTGCCGATGGTCATGGCGACGGCCATGGTTTCGCCGAGTGCGCGGCCGAGCCCGAGGATAACCGCGCCGACGATGCCGATGCGCGCGTTGCGCAGGACTCCGGTACGGATCATCTCCCAGCGGGTGGCGCCGAGGGCGAGCATGGCTTCGCGCTGCGAGCTCGGTACGGCGTTCATGATGTCGCGTGTGATGGAGGAGATGATCGGGAGGATCATGATGGCGAGAATAATGCTCGCTGTGAGCATGCCGACCCCGAAGTTGTTGCCGCCGAAGAAGCCGGTCCAGCCGAGGTATTTGACCAGGAGGGGACCAAGCTGATCGCGCACGATGGGGACGAGCACGAAGATGGCCCAGAGTCCGTAGACAACGCTGGGGATGGCGGCGAGCAGCTCGGTGAGGAACGAGATGGGCCCGCGCAGAATCTTCGGACAGAGCTCGGTGATGTAGACGGCGACGCCGAGCGCGAGCGGCACGGCGATGAGCAGTGCGAGCAGCGAGGTGGCGAGGGTGCCGAAGATGAAGGGCAGCGCGCCGAACTGGCCGCTGACCGGGTCCCAGGCAGAGGAGCTGAAGAACTTGAAGCCGAACTGGACCAGCGTCTGGTGCGAGCGCAGCACAAGGATCGAGGCGATGAAGCCGACGATGGCGAAGATGCTGAGCGCACAGACCAGCATGATGCCGGCAAAGGTCTGATCGGCCAACTTGCCGCTGCCGCGGCTCATCAGGTAGGTGCGGATGGGAGACGGCGCAGCGGGTTCGGCTCCCTCGGGTGGGGGAGCCGCGGCTTCGACAAACTTCGTCAGCTTGACCTGTTGCGGAATAGGGTTCGGTGAATTCACGATGTCATGGCCGATCATGCAAAAGAGGTTTCCGTATCCCTCGTCATTCCATCGCTGCGTTTGGGGGACCGTTCGAGACCGATGGTACAAGATGCAGAAAGGCCGCATGCTTTCCAAGCCATGCGGCCAGTAAATTTACTTGAGGCTGGCAACGGTCTGTTTGACGCGATCGGCAACCGCCTTGGGCAGCGGAGCATAGGACATCGATGCCGCTTCCGACTCACCCTGCTCGAGCATCCAGTCGAGGAAGCCCTGGATGGCTTTTCCCTTGGCGGCGTCCTTCGCCGGGGTGGGGATCAGGAGCCAGGTGAAGCTCGAGATGGGGTAGGAGGTTGCGCCGGGAGCGTCGGTGATCGAGACCCGATAGTCGGCCGGGATCATCTTGGCGTTGGCTGCGGCCGCCGCGGTGACGCCCTCGGTCGAGGCCTTGACGAACTTGCCGTCGTGGTTGCGGATCATGCCGAAGGACATCTTGTTCTGCTCGGCGTAGATCAGTTCGACGTAGCCGACCGAGTAGGGAGCCTGGCGAACCATGCCGGCGATGCCTTCGTTACCCTTCTGGCCAACGCCGACGGGCCAGTTGACGGCCGTTCCCTTGCCGACTTTGTCCTTCCACTCGGGGCTGACCTTCGAGAGGTAGTCGGTGAAGATGTAGCTGGTGCCGCTGCCGTCCGAGCGGTGAACGACGAGGATGCTCTGGTCCGGCAGGTTCACGCCGGGGTTTTCCTTGGCGATGTACGGATCGTTCCACTTGGTGATCTTGCCGAGATAGATGCCGGCTATCGCATCCTGCGAGAACTTGAGCTCCTGGTTGACGCCGGGGACGTTATAGACCGGGACGACCGCGCCGAGCACGGTGGGAATGTGCACGAGCTTGACCTTCGAGTTCTTCAACTGCTCGTCGGACATCGGGCCGTCCGTGGCGCCGAAGTCGACGGTGCCCTCGGTGACCTGGCGGATACCGCCGCCCGAACCGATGGACTGATAGTTGATTTTCACGTCGGGATGCTGCCTGGTGTACTCGTTGAACCACTTGGAATAGATCGGGTTCGGAAAGGTGGCGCCTGCGCCATTGATGTTCTGTGCCGAGGCTGCACCGGCGCCGAGAAGCACGAGACCCGCCATGAATCCTGTTGCAATCAGTTTCAAAGTTCCCCCTAAAATTTTCGTCCGAGACAAAGCTCACCACGAGTTCGTAGTGTGCCGGGTTTCTGTTAACGGGGTGTTACATCGCAATAAAAACGGCAACAATGGTCCCGCTGGTTACCAAGATGCAAGTCCATTCGTTACAACAGCTACCGAGGCGTTATCAGGGGATCTGTGCGACCGGATAGAGCGCCCGCGGCAGCGTAAAGATAAAGGTGCTGCCCAGGTTGAGCTCACTTTCGGCGCGGATGGTTCCGGCCTGCGCCTGCACCATGTGACGCACGATGGCGAGCCCGAGCCCGGTACCACCGCTCTCGCGGGAGCGGGTTTTGTCGACGCGATAGAAGCGCTCGAAGATGCGGGTGAGGTGTTCGGAGGCGATGCCGGAGCCGAAGTCGCGCACGCGAAACTCGACCGCGTCGTAGGGCTCCGAGACCTCGGTCGCACTGAGGATCACGCGGACCGAGCCGCCATCGCGAGGCTGGCCGTACTTGATGGCGTTTTCGATCAGGTTGCCGAGGATCTGCATGACAGCGTCGAAATCCGCGAACACCTGGCAGCTGGTGACTTCGCCGATCTCGAGGACCGCGCCGTTATCCTGAACCAGGCCGCTCATGCCTTTCACCGCGTCCGTGATGAGGACGTCCGAGCGTACCGGCGCCGGGTGCAGCTGGACGGTGGCGGCCTCGACCCGGGCCATCACCAGCAGGTCTTCGGTGAGGCGATTCATGCGGGTAGCGTTCTTGAGGATCGTCGCCAGGAAGCCGCGCGCCGCGGAGGAGAGATTTGCTTCGTGGTCGAGCAGCGTCTCCACATAGCCGGTGATCGAGGTGAGCGGGGTGCGCAGCTCGTGCGAGACGTTCGCGACGAAATCGCGCTGGGTGCGCTCAATTTCCTCGATGCGGGTCACGTCGTGCAGCACCGCGACCGCCCCGGCGCCTGGCGTGGGCGACGCGTTCACCTCGAAGATGCGTCCGGGCATCAGCGTCGTCGAGCGCCGGGTGGAGTTGGTCTTGTCGCGCAACGCGGTCGAGACGCACTCGAGCACCTCCGGGTCGCGTATGGTCTGCACCAGCGAGTGCCCGATGCGGATGCCGTTCGAGGTCTGAATGCCGGAGCCGGGGATGAGCCGGCGCATGTGCTGGTTGGTCCACTGGATGCGGCCGGCGGAGTCGACGGCGACGACGGGATCCTGCATGGAGTCAAGCAGGGCTTCGAGCTCGCGACGGCTCTCGGCTGAGCTCTGGAGCGATCGCTGGATCTGCTCGGACGCCGACGCAAGCGCAACCGTGAGGCCGTCGAAGTCGCGGTACTGGGTGGCGAGCGGCACCTGCTGGCCGGCGATCAGCGAGTTGGCGGACTCCTGCAGCGGCCCGAGGATGCGGCGCAGCGAGTATGCGGTCCAGAGCGCCATCAGCGCCGCCCACACCAGCAGCAGCGCGACCACGCCGTAGAGCGGGATCGGCGGCAGCGCCTCGCGCACGGCAAGCGCAATGCCGGCCGCGATCGCCAGGCGCACGAAAAGCTTGAAGAAGAGACTGCGTGTCACGGTTCCCCCGGGGAAGGCGAGGCTGGCGGCCGGGTGCCGCTCCTACTGCAGGGTATCCTGCCCGGCGGCAACCTTGGGGATCTCGAAACGATAGCCCGCGCCGCGCATGGTCTTCAGGTAGCGCGGCACCTCGGCATCCTCTTCAATCTTCTCGCGGATGCGGCGGACATAGACGTCGACCGAACGCGGTGTGACGAAACGCGCATCGCCCCACACCGCATCCAGCAGGTGATCGCGGCTGAAAACCCGGCCGGGGTGCCGCGCCAGGTAGTCGAGCAGGCGAAACTCGGTCGCAGTGGTCGTTACCAGTTCGCCCTTGACGCGGAGCTGCATGGCGCCGGCGTCGATTTCGACCTGCTCGAACTTGACGACGGAGGGCGTTGTGGGCCGCTCGAAGCGGCGCAGCACGGCCTTGACGCGGGCGACGAGCTCGCGGGTGGCGAAGGGCTTGGTGATGTAGTCATCGGCGCCGAGCTCGAGGCCGTGGACGCGATCGTTCTCGGCGGCGCGCGCGGTGAGGAAGATGATCGGCACGATGCTCAAAGTGGGACTCTGCCGCAGACGCCGGCACAGGTCGAGTCCGTCGCCGCCCGGAACCATGATGTCGAGCAGGAAAAGCGCGGGAGGCTGGCGTTCGGCGTCGGCGACGATGCTGCCGATGGCAAGGTACGGCTTTACGACAAAACCCGCGTTTTCAAGGTGATATTGCACCAGCCGGGAGATATCGACGTCATCTTCCAGCACGAAAATGGTCTGACTCAATGCGTTCACTCCTGGCTCTCGCCGATGATGCCGGCGATGCCGGCCGGCGGGTCGCCCTCGTGCAAGGGTAGAGTATCCCAACGCATTTCTCTGCAAACAGTCCGTGAATCTTCCGCCCGGCGGAAACGGTCCCACCTTTCCGCCATTCTTCTGCCATGAGGCTCATGTACCATTCTCGTAGCGCGCAGTGGACGGCGAAGTGCCGCCCGCCCACAGCCCAGGGAGCCCCTCGATCTATGCCGGAGCGCCAGCATCTCGTGCTTTGTGTCGACGACGAGACCATCGGTCTCGAAGTGCGGCGCATGCTGCTCGAGCGGGCGGGGTACCGCGTGCTGACGGCGCTCGATGGCTCAACCGGGCTGGACCTGTTTGCGCGCGAGCCGGTCGAAGCGGTGGTTCTCGACTTTGCGATGCCCGGCATGACCGGCGGCGAGGTTGCCATCCGGATGCGCGAGGTCAAGCCGGATGTGCCGATCCTGATGCTCTCCGCCTACACCAGTCTTCCTCCCGAAGTCTCGAATTCGGTCGATCTCGCGATGACCAAGGGCGAAGGCGCCCCGGCGCTGCTCAAAAAGCTGGGCAGCCTCGTTGCCTCGGACACAGCGCGCAAAGACTAGGGCCCGGGGGCAGACGTGGACGCATCCAGCTTTGACCACATTCTGCGCAAGGTCGTGGTCGTTCCCGTGCTCGCGCTGCTGGTCGGTGCGGTGCTTCTCGCGTGGCAGATTGCCGTCGCCAATCAAACCGTCGCGTTGATTCAGAATAACGACAACCGCATCGCGCAGACGCTGCACATCGAACAGCTGATCGTGGACCAGGAAACCGGGCTGCGCGGCTACGAGGTGACCCATGACCCGCGGCTGCTGCAGCCGTTCTTCACCGCCGAGCAGGCGCTGCCCGATGCCTTCACCAGGCGGCGCGCCCTCGCCAGCAACGATGCGCGGCGGGGCTCGGTCGACTCGCTCCGCAGCAGCCATGCGACGTGGGAGCAGGGTTTTGCCGTGCCGCTGATCGCCACCATCAAGGCCGGCGGCCAGACCAACGACGTGCAGCTCAACTACCAGGGCAAGCTGCTGATGGATGACATCCGCGCGCGCATTGCCGACCTGAATAAATCCACCACCGCCAACCGCGACCTCTTCATCCAGCGCTGGCACCGGCAGGTGCGTAACACCATTCTCGCCTCGATTCTGGCGGCGATCGCGCTCGGCCTGATCATCGGGCTCTACCTGCGCAGCCTGGTCAAACAGGTTTCCGCTGCGTTCCGCCAGTCGCATGACGTCCTGCGGGTGCGCGCGGAGCAGACCTTTCGTTCAGAAGAAAGGCTGCGCACCACGCTGCGCTCGATCGGCGACGGCGTCATCACCTGCGACCCGGACGGCAGGGTGCAGAGCATGAATTACACCGCGCAGGACCTTACCGGATGGAGCGAAGAAGAGGCGCGCGAGCAACCCGTCGACCACGTGTTTCACATCATCGACGAGACCACACGGCAGACGATCGAGAACCCGGTGACCCGCGTGATGCAGACCAATGCCGTGGCGCGCCTGCAGAACCACACGATCCTGAAGCGGCGCAACGGCTCGGAGATCTTCATCGAAGACAGCGGCTCGCCCATACGCGACAAGCACGGCAAACTGATCGGGATCGTCGTCGTCTTCCGCGACGTGACCCATGCGAAGAAGTCGCAGGAGGCGCTGCTCGCTAACGAAAAGCTGGCCGTCGCCGGCAGGCTGGCGGCGTCCATCGCCCACGAGATTCACAATCCGCTCGACAGCGTGTCGAACCTGCTGTTCCTCATGGACGGCGTCGCGACGCCAGAAGAACGCGACCACTTCCTCGAGCTTGCCAAGCTCGAGATCGCGCGCGTCACGCAGATCTCGCGCGCCATGCTGAGCCTTTACCGCGAGTCGAAGACGCCCGTGCTGATCGACCTGCGCGAGATGCTTGGATCGATTCTGCTGCTCATGGAAGGGCGCTTCCAGACGATGCACGTCGGCGTCACCCACGACATCCCGGGCGGGCTCTGCGTCCACGGCTTCCCTGCCGAGCTGCGCCAGGTCTTCACCAACCTGCTGACCAATGCCGCCGAGGCCGCGGGCGAAGGCGGACACATCACGGTGCGCGCCAATGCGCAGGCCGCGGGAAGCAATGAAGCGGGCCTGAGGCGCCCCGCCGGCGTCCTCGTCACCGTCGCAGACGACGGCGCCGGCGTACCGGAAGAGATCGTCGCCAGCCTCTTTCAGCCGTTCTTCACCACCAAGGGCGAGCGCGGCACCGGGCTGGGACTGTGGATCAGCCGCGGTATCATCACCAAGCACGGCGGGACGATCGATCTCGAGAGCACGACGCAGCCCGAGGATCATGGCACCCGCGTCAACGTGTTCCTGGCCAATAACCCGGCCATCAGCCTGCCCGCCAATTAGGCTGCGGCGAGCCTGCCGGCCAGCACGTCCGCCGCGATCTTCGCCGCCTGCTCGCAGTCCGCGCGGCTGACATCGCCGTGCGTCACGAACCGGACCTGATGCGTCCCGATCGCGCTCGCGATGACGCCGCGCTGCTTCAGCGCAGTAACGAACTCCGCCGCGCCGCCATCCGTCAGCGTGAAGATGACGATGTTGGTTTCGACTGTGCTCATGTCAAGCTCGACACCCGAGACCGCGGCCACTGCCTCGGCAAGCAGCCGCGCGTTGGCATGATCTTCATGCAGCCGCTTCGGCCCTTCTTCGAGCGCCATCAGCCCCGCTGCCGCCAGAATGCCGGCCTGCCGCATGCCGCCGCCGAGCGCCTTGCGGATCGAGCGCGCTTCGTCAATGGCCGCCTTTGAGCCCACCAGCATCGATCCCACCGGTGCGCCCAGTCCCTTCGACAGGCAGAAGTTGATCGTGTCGAAGCCGCTCGTCAGCCTGGCTACCGGCATGTCGAGCGCGACGGCCGCATTGAAGACACGCGCGCCGTCGAGATGCGTCGGCAGCCCGCGCCGCTTCGCCCCGGCCCAGATCGCCTCCATGTTGGCGAGCGGCGTCACCGTTCCGCCATGCATGTTGTGCGAGTTCTCGAGCGAAATCAGCCCGGTCTGCGCCTTGTAATAGATCGGTGAGGAGATATGCGGCTCAAGCATCGCCCAGGTGAGAATGCCGCGCGGCGCAGCGACCGTGTGTGGAATGCAGCCGGCGAACGCGGCCATCATGCCCAGCTCCCACTCGACGATGTGCGACCGCGTCTCGCAGAGGATTTCCTGGTTCGAGCGCGTGTGCAGCTTGATCGCGATGGTGTTGCCCATCGAGCCGGTAGGCACAAACAGCGCAGCCTCGCGTTCGAAGACCTCGGCAGCCCGCTCCTGCAGGCGGTTGACGGTGGGGTCTTCGCCGTACACATCGTCGCCGACCTCGGCGTTGGCCATGGCGGTGCGCATGGCGGCGGAAGGCTTGGTAACGGTATCGCTGCGAAGGTCAATCACTGTCATCACCCGATTGTATAAAACACGCGCAGCGCCAATACCCACGAAGTGGTCGCCGTCCGCGAGGAGGACGCACTCGCTTTTCTTCTAGGCACTCACCAGCAGCAACCGCTCAAACACCTCGTTCGACACCATCCGGCCCGCGTGCGTCAACCTCAGCCGGCCGCCATCATCTTCCACGAGACCCTCAAGTTCACCAAGCGCATCCTCCACCTCCGGCAGGAACACAGGATCGAGCGCAGCCCGAGAGACGCCTTCCACCAGACGCAGCCCGAGGAACAGGCTCTCCTCAAACGCCGCGCGCGCGTCCACCCGGTCGATCGTCCGCTCGAAGGTCCCGAGCCGGTCGACATACGCCGACATTGTCTCCGGGTTCGCCCAACGCACCCCGCCGCGGCCCACACGCAGCATCGAGTGCGCATCCATGCCGAACCCCAGGTAAGGCGCGCGCTCCCAGTACTTGCGGTTGTGCCGCGACTGCCCACCGGCCCGGGCAAAGTTGCTGATCTCATACTGCTCGACCCCACCGGCAGCAAGCACCTCGCAGCCCAGCGAATACCAGTCGGCGACCCGGTCCGCGTCCGGCAGCGCCGCCGCCCCGTAGCGCGTGCCGCCGGCCAGCGCCTCCTGCCCCAGCCGCGAATCCTCGTCGACCTCCAGCATGTAGAGACTCACGTGCTCGACCCCGCTGGCGAGCGCCAGATCGAGCGTCCGCCGCCAGGAAGCCTCGGTCTGGTGCGGCAGCCCGGCGATCAGGTCGATCCCCACCCGCCTGATCCCCGCCGCGCTCACCCGCTCCAGCTCCGCCAGCGCCGACGCCCCCGTATGCAGCCGCCCGACCGCCGCCGCCTCCGCGTCGATGAAGCTCTGCACTCCAAAGCTCAGCCGATTGACCCCGGCCCTCTGCAGCGCTTCGAGCGTCCCCTGCTCCAGCTGCCCGGGCGCGCATTCCACCGTGATCTCGGCGTCCGCATCGACAGCAAACTCCGCCCGCAGCCGTTCAAATAATCCGAAAATCAGCTCCGGCGGCAGCAGTGAAGGCGTCCCGCCCCCGAGATAGATCGTGTCCACCGCCTCCGGCACTTCGGCTCCCAGGCTCGCGGCAAATCCACGCGCCTGGCGCACCTCATCCCCCACCCGGGCGATATACCGCTCCATTTCGCTCGCCGCGAAGACGCCCGAAGAGAAGTTGCAGAAGCTGCACTTCGCCTTGCAGAACGGGATCGAGAGATAAATGCCAGGCGCAGCCATGGCTCAATTCTTTCACGGCTTGTTAATCCGAAAACCGCAGCTAATGCGAAAGCCGCAGCCCTTCCGCTTGAAACGCATGAAAGAAGCGGCGCCCTACCCCGCTGCATCTAAAATCGAGACACCGCATGAGCAACCAGAACGCGCCAGCCCAGCCAGGCACACAACCAGACCTCAAGGCCACCGCCAAGCCGGCCGACAAGCCGCGCGCGCAGGACGACGACGTCGTCGGCAAGGTCTACGACGGACGCCTCATGCGCCGTCTGCTCACCTACCTGCGGCCCTACAAATTCCAGACCGCCGCCTCCGCGCTCGCCATCCTCATCCGCGCCTTCACCGACGTCTCCGGCCCGCTGCTGGTCAAGGTTGCGGTCGACACCTACATGTCGCCCAAGCCCGCCACCTCATGGCTTAGCCGGCAGCTTTCGCCGAATCCCATGACCGGCATCACCCAGCTCGCCGGGCTCTACCTGCTTGCGCTCGTCATCTCCTTCGCCCTCGACTTCGCGCAGACCTACCTGATGCAGTGGACCGGCCAGAAGATCATGTTCGACATGCGCCGCGAGATCTTCCGCCACATTCAGACTCAGGACGTCGGCTTCTTCGACCGCAACCCGGTCGGCCGACTTGTCACCCGCGTCACCTCCGACGTCGATGCGCTCAACGAGATGTTCACCTCTGGCGTGCTCGAGATCCTCGGCAATGTCGTCGCGCTGCTCTTCATCGCCATCATCATGATCCGCATGAACTGGCCGCTCGCCCTGCTCACGCTCGCCGTCATTCCGCTCATCCTGTTCGCCACCAGCATCTTCCGCAAGGCCGTCCGCACCAGCTACCGCTCGCAGCGTGCCGCCACCGCCAAGATCAACTCCTTCACCCAGGAGTACGTCTCCGGCATGAGCGTCGTGCAGCTCTTCAACCGCGAAAAACGTGCCTTCAACGACTTCTCAGCCGTCAACCTGGAGAACAAGGTAGCCTGGGCCGACGCCATCTTCGCCTACGCCCTCTACTACCCGGTCGTCGAGTTCCTCTCGTCCTTCGCCATCGCACTCGTCATCTGGCAGGGCGGCCTCGCCGTCCGGCATAACCTGCCCTGGGCCGCCAGCGCCAGCCACGCGCCCGGCCTCTTCGGCACCGTCACGCTCGGCGTCCTCATCGCGTTCATCCAGTATGCGCAGCGCTTTTTCCGCCCCATCCAGGAGCTCTCCGACAAGTACAACATCCTGCAGGCCGCCATGGCCGCCGCCGAACGCGTCTTCAAACTCCTCGACCAGTCACCGGACATCATCTCGCCCGCCAAGGCTCTCACGCCGGTCACGACCGCACGCGCCTACGGCCGTATCGAATTCAAGGACGTCTGGTTCACCTACCAGAAGCTCGAGCCCGGCGCCGACCATTCCGATTCGTCGATCGAGTGGATTCTGCGTGGCGTCTCCTTCGTCATCGAGCCCAACGAAACCGCCGCCATCGTCGGCCACACCGGCGCCGGCAAAACCACCATCACCGCGCTCATGATGCGCTTCTACGATATCCAGCGTGGCGAAATCCTGATCGACGGGATCGACGTTCGGCAGCAGGATCTCAACGCCCTGCGCCGGCGCTTCGGCGTCGTGCTGCAGGACCCGTTCCTCTTCTCCGGCACCATCGCGGACAACATCCGCCTCGGCACCCCCGGCATCACCACCGAACGCCTCGAACGCGCAGCCGACGAAGTCAACGTCGGCGACTTCATCCGCACCCTGCCGCTTGCCTTCAATGAGCCCGTGCGCGAGCGCGGTGCCGGCCTCTCCACAGGCCAGAAGCAGCTCATCAGCTTCGCCCGAGCCCTCGCCCACGATCCCGGCATCCTCATCCTCGACGAAGCCACCAGCTCGGTCGACACCGACACCGAACACCGCGTGCGCCTCGCCCTCACCCGCATGATCACCGGCCGTACCAGCGTGCTCATCGCCCACCGGCTCTCGACCATTCAGTCCGCTGACACCATCCTCGTCATGCACAAGGGCCAGCTGCGTGAGCAGGGCACGCACCAGCAGCTGCTCGCCCAGCACGGCCTCTACTTCAAGCTCTATCAGCTGCAGTATCAGGACCAGGAAGCCGCCATCGCCTGACCGTCAAGCGAGCAAGCTGTTAAGTTGCGGCACTCACATCTTGAAAAGACGGAACTCACATCCTGAGAAGGGGGTCCCGGCGTCTCGAAAGAGCGAGGCTTCAGCCCCCCGCGAGCCCCGACCCGCGAAAAAGCGGCTGAGCCGCCGAGTGGGTGCCTGAACCAGACGCAACCCTCCGCCGCGCACCACCCCGCCAACCCTACCCCGCAGGATGCAACGGCTTCTTACTCATCAGCCCCAGCATATTGCCATCCGGGTCCTTGATGAACGCCATCCACAACGCATGATCTGGCATCTTCGCTACCTCATGCGGCGCCGCCAGGAAATCCACACCCTTCGCCGCCAGCTCGGCACACGTGTCGTCGAGCGTCGTCACATCCAGGTAAAGAATCGTCCCGCCAATCGGCCCCTGTTTCTCCGGCAGGCTCAGCATCAGGCGCACAGAACCGCACTGGTAGAACGCCATATGCTCGGCATCAAACAGGAACGGCAACTTCAGAGCACCACCATAAAACTCGCGCGCCCGCGCCAGGTCCGTCACCGTCACCGCAATCTGTCCTACACCCTCAATCATTGCTATCTCCTGTGCTCTCACTGCGGTCGCCGTCCTCCGCAGATCCCGCGCCTGCCGCTGATTATGCAACCAAAATGAACCCCGAGGCCAGCAAAAGTCATCTCACAGGCAGCCCGGCTGGGTCCCTGGAGATTTGATGTCTGATGCAGCAACGACGCAGGCGCAGTGGAAACCGCGCGTCAACCCCTGGTTGATCGCCGCCACCGTCGCACTCGCCGCCTTCATGGAGGTGCTCGACACCTCCATCGCCAACGTCGCCCTGCCGCACATCGCCGGCAACCTCGGCGCCTCCACCGACCAGGGAACGTGGGTGCTCACCAGCTACCTGGTGTCGAACGCAATCGTCCTGCCCGCCGGCGCCTGGGCGTCATCGGTCATCGGCCGCAAAAACTTCTTTCTCTCCTGCATCGTCATCTTCACCGTCTCGAGCTTCCTCTGCGGCATCGCACCCTCGCTGCCCATCCTGCTGCTCGCCCGCGTCTTCCAGGGCGTCGGCGGCGGCGGCCTGCAGCCCATGGCGCAGGCCATCATGGCCGATTCCTTCGAAGAATCAAAACGCGGCCAGGCCTTCGCCCTCTACGGTCTCGTCGCCGTGCTCGCGCCGTCCATCGGCCCCACCCTCGGCGGATGGATCACCGACAATTACTCCTGGCGCTGGATCTTCTACATCAACATCCCCGTCGGCATCCTCGCCTACACCCTCGTCACCCGCTTCATCGACGACCCGCCGTGGCTCACCCACAGCAAGGAGAACCTGCGCAAGCTCGATTACATCGGCCTCGCGCTGCTCACCACCGCCATGGGCGGCATGCAGATCTTCCTCGACAAGGGCGAAGAAAATGACTGGTTCGCCTCGAACTTCATCCGCTTCTTCTTCTTCCTCTTCGCCGCCGGCATGATCGGCCTCATCGCATGGGAGTGGAACCAGAAGGCTCCCATCATGAACATCCGACTCTTCAAATACAAGAACTTCGCGATCTGCTGCCTGCTGATGGCACTCGTCGGCGGCGTGCTCAATGCCTCCACCGTCCTGCAGCCGCAGTTCATGCAGACGCTGCTCGGCTACACCGCCACCATCGCCGGCGAAGCACTCACCGGAGGCGGCATCGCGTTGGTCATCGTCATGCCCCTCGCCGGCATCGCTACCGGCAAGTTCGCTGCACGCAACCTCGCCGCCATCGGCTTCAGCTTCTTCGCTGCATCGTTTTATTACGCCTCGACCCACGTCAACCTCGGCATGAGCTTCGGCTTCAACGCCTGGCTGCGCATCCTGCAGATGATCCCGATTCCCTTCTGCTTCATCTCCATCACCAACGCCGCCTACGTCGGCCTGCCGCGCGAAGCCTCCAACCAGGTCTCCGGCATCATCAACTTCGTACGCAACGTCGGCGGCAGCATCTTCATCGCGGTCACCGGCGCCATCGTCACCAATCGATCGCTCTTCCATCAGGCCCGCCTGCAGGAATACATGCAGCCCGGCAGCCAGCCCTTCAACGCCTCGGTCAACGGCCTGTCGAGCTACTTCGGCGGCGGCGCCGGCGGCATGAACATGGCGCAGGCCTCCATCTACCAGCAGTTGCAGCAACAGGCCGCCGCCCTCGGCTACCAGGACATCTACCGCATGCTCTGCTGGATGTCCGTCGCCATGGTCGTCGTCGCCTTCCTGCTCAGCAAAAACAAACCCGGCCAGGGCGCCCCGAAGGGCGAGGCGGTTCACTAAAACTAACGGCAAGCGCGTCCTAACGCCGGACCGGCCCCACTCCGTGGGGTGGAAGCTTCGCCTGGCTACCCACGCGAAGTCTTCACCCCAGGAAGTGGTCGCCGCCCGCGATCAGGGCGCGTTGGCGGCTGCTCCTAGCCCCCCGTCAACCGGTCTGGGGAGATCGGCTTGAGCGCTTGCAGCGTGATCGCTGCCCCGTGGCTCGGCTCCGCCTTCAGCCCGGCATTCTTCGCCAGCGTCGGATAAGCCCGCACCGTGTGCGCCACCGTATCGCCCACAAACACCTCGATCACCGACCCATCCAGATACGCCACCAGCCCATCCTTCACCGGCGCGCTCAGCACCTTGCCGTTGATCTCGACACTTGTCTCGGACACCCGCTTCATGTCCAGCAGATTGCCCTGCCCCGCCATCACCTTCACGCGGCTGCCATCCTGCGGCAACGCCGCCGTCAGCTTCGCCGCCAGCCCCGCCACCTTCAGCGCCCCCTTCCCCTGCTTCCTTTGGCCCGTCAGCAGCGTCGCATCCACCTGCTTCGCCACCTTCATCCGCAGCTGCCCGTCGGGTGACACACTCAGCACCCGCGGCAGCGCCATCGCCCCCGACCACCCGGCCGCCACATACGCCGCCTCCGGCCGCCGCTCCTGGATCCAACCCCACAACACCCGTTCCCCGTCGAGCCCCACAAAACTCTTCGGCGCATAATAGGCCCCGGTGTCGAGCACCCCATGCTGCGCTGGCTGGAACGTCAGCGTCGCCCGGTCGAACACCCCCGTCGACCAGAACACCTTGCCCTCCGCCGAATACAGCAGCACTTGATGCCCATCGACCGCGAAGAAGTCCGGACACTCCCACATATCCCCATCGGCCGGCGCGTCTGCGGTTTTCGCCCGGTCCTTCGAGCTGATCAGCGGATGCACATACTCCCAGTTCGCCTTGTCACCGACCGGCTCGCTCGCCTTGTACAGCAGCACCGCGCCGTACTCATGCCGCACCCCCGACCCCACCGTCATATACCAGGTATCGCCCTCGCGCCACACCGAAGGATCGCGGAACCCCGACGTCGGCTGGATCGGCGGCACCTCCAGCAGCGGCTCTTTCTGCCGCTCCCACACCAGCAAATCCGGGTCGGTCGAGATCGCCACCACCTGCCGCTCCTGTAACGTCTGCGTCGGATCATGGATCGTCGCCTGCGCCTCATCGACCGGGTCCGCAACCGCCGTGTAAAACGCCAGGCACCGGTCTCCATCCACCATGCACGACCCCGAAAACACCCCGACGCTATCCGCATACCCCGCCACCGGCCGCAGGGCCACGGGCAGGTTCTTCCACGACACCATGTCCGGGCTCACCGCGTGCCCCCACGAGATCTCCCCCCACTTGGCCCCGCCCGTCGGATTCACCTGGTAGAACAGGTGCACCTTGCCCTTCCACACCACCGGTCCATTCGGATCGTTCATCCATCCGCGCGCCGGCATCAGGTGGTACTGCGGACGCAGCGGATCGTCCTTCAACACACTCGCCGCCACCTCGGCCAACGCACAACCACCCGCCGCAAACGCCGCCGCCAGCACCACAAACTCACGCCTCGTCAACACAATCCCACCTCCATCCCAAACCCAACGAGTGTAGCCGACCCACGCGCCGCATCCAACACCCCTAAACCTCTTGCAATCGGCCCGAACATCTTTTAGCGTTCTCCCGTACCCAGAAGAGGCACGTCCATGAGCCAGGTCCGTCTCCTTGTCGGCACTAAAAAAGGTGCCTTCGTCCTCACCTCCGACGGCACCCGCAAAGACTGGTCCGTCTCCGGCCCGCACTTCCCCGGCTGGGAGATCTACCACCTCAAAGCCTCGCCCGTAGACCCCAACCGCATCTACGCCTCGCAGAGCTCCGGCTGGTTCGGCCAGGTCATGCAGCGCTCCGACGATGGCGGCGCCACCTGGGCCCCGGTCGGCAACAAGTTCCTCTACGACGGCATCCCCGGCACCCACCAGTGGTACGACGGCACCGCCCACCCCTGGGAGTTCAAACGCGTCTGGCACCTCGAGCCCTCGCTCACCTGCCCCGACACCCTGCTCGCCGGCGCCGAAGACGCCGCACTCTTCCAGTCAAAGGACGGCGGCGCCACCTAGGCCGAACTCTCCGGCCTGCGCAAGCACGGCACCGGTCCCGCCTGGCAGCCCGGCGCCGGCGGCATGTGCCTGCACACCATCATCGTCGACCCCACCAACCCCAGCCGCATCTTCATCGCCATCTCTGCCGCCGGCGCCTTCCGCACCGACGACGCCGGCGAAACCTGGCAGCCCATCAACCGCGGTCTCCACTCGCCCTTCCTCCCCGTCCCCACCGCCGAAACCGGTCACTGCGTCCACCACATCGCCATGCACCCCGCGCGCCCCGCAAGCCTCTTCATGCAAAAGCACTGGGACGTTATGCGCACCGACGACGCCGGCGAAAACTGGCGCGAGATCAGCGGCAACCTCCCCACCGACTTCGGATTCGTCATCGACGTCCATGCCCACGAGCCCGACACCCTCTACGTCGTCCCGATCAAAAGCGACTCCGAACACTATCCGCTCGGCGGCAAACTCCGCGTCTACCGCAGCCGCGCCGGCGGCGACGACTGGGAGCCCCTCACCGCCGGCCTCCCCCAGCAGAACTGCTACGTCAACGTCCTACGCGATAACATGACCGTCGACACCCTCGACTCCTGCGGCATCTACTTCGGGACGACCGGCGGACAGATTTACGCCTCCTCAGACGCGGGCGACCACTGGACCGCCATCGTCCGCGACCTGCCCGCCGTCCTCTCGGTCGAAGCCCAGACCCTCGCGTGACCGATAAAGCCCAGAAGAGCTTCATCCGGGTCGAACTCCCCACCCACCTGCAACGGCTCGCGAACTCATCCCGCGAGATTACCGTCGCCGTCGACGGGCCAGTCACCCAGCGCTCCATCCTCGACGCGGTCGAACGCGCCTATCCCATGCTCGAAGGCACCATGCGCGATCACACCACCCGGCTCCGCCGCCCCTTCGTCCGCTCCTGCGAGCAGGACCTCTCGCACCTGCCACCCGACGCCGAAGTCCCAGCCGCCCTCGCCGCCGGCAAGGAGCCCTTCCTCATCATCGGCGCCATCGCCGGCGGCTAGGCCATCTACTCGCTCGAGTGGCTCAGCTTGTGGTTGATGTCCGGCCAGAACTCCTTCACATACAGCGTCGCCGTATCCAGGATCACGTTCGTCAGCCAGCGCTGCCCCACCTTCGTCCACGTCCGGTACTGCGTCGGGTAGTAGATCGAAGAGATCGCCGCCGCCGTCCCTGCCCCTCCCACCTCGCCCACGTTGAACGTCTCGCCCCCCGCATCGGTCCGCGTAATCACCGCGCGCGACACGGAATAAATCGAGCGGCGCACAAAGCCGCCATGCCCCAGCGTGTAATACCGGCTGTCCTCATGCAGCGCCGAAGGAATAATCGACTCGACCAGCAGGTTCTCATCCGCCTGGTCCGCGAACGTATGCCAGTAATACCGCGCGAAGCCTGCCGCCCCCTGGTGAAACTCCGGGTACGAGTCGGTCGCCTGCGCGATCCCTGCCTGGATCCCCACAAAGACGAACGCCGAGTAGTCGAAGCTGTCCGCCAGCCCCGTCTTGAACTTCTCCTTCGCCCCCTGCGGCGGCAGCACGGTCCCCGCACTCACCGAGCGAAAGTTCGGGATGATTCCCAGGATTCGCTTGGTCTGCTGCGGCCCGTCCGGCGCCTGGCTCACCGGTGCCGGCTGCGTCGGACTCGAGCCCTGTTGACCGCCCTCCGAACGCAACTCACCCGGCGCATCCGGCAGCGTCACGGAAGCAACCTGCGCTTCCAGGGGGACTAGGGCTGAAGACATCGGGACCAGCAGGGCCAGCGCAGCAAGAGGAAAAACCTTTGTCATCGGGGCAGACGGCACTCCTCGAGCCGAATCATCAGTTGGAGATCGCAGCCAGCTTCCCTGCCGCTTCCTGCTATAGACGCAACAAGCCCCGATTGAGACGACACCCCCATCAAGAACGCTTTCACCCCGGTCCCTCATCGAATCACCAGAAACTACCAACTATTAACTACCAACTAATAACTGATAAGAAACCCGCCTCCCCGCCCCAGGCCACCCACCCAACACCCAGGATCCCCACCTGCCCAACAACGCCATGCCTCTCTAGTCAAGCTGTCAGCTCGCAGCTACCAGCTACCAGCTGTTCAAAACAAGCCCTGCCTCGCGCCTCAAGCTGTCAGCTCTCAGCTAACAGCTCTCAGCTGTCAAAACAAGCCCTTGCCTCTCGCCTCAACCTGTCAGCTCTCAGCTAACAGCTCTCAGCTGTTCAAAACAAGCCCTTGCCTTTCGCCTCAAGCTGTCAGCTCTCACCTACCAGCTACCAGCTCTTCAAAACAAGCCCTGTCTCCCGCCTCAAGCTGTCAGCTCTCAGCTACCAGCTCTCAGCTGTTCAAAACAAGCCCTCCCTTCCCCATCGCCAACCCAGCCCGCAAACCGGCCTCCGGTGCCGGCCAGCCCACGCACGCCTCAGGCGCCCAAAAAGCCCACCCCGCGAAACCAGCTAAACTACCCACATCGCCAAGCCGTCCAACCCGCACCTCTTCTTCTCGGCCGGTGAGGCCTCGGGCGACCACTACGGCGCACAGATCATCCGCGCCCTCCGCGCCGCGCTCCCCGCCGCCACCTTCTCCGGCCTCGGCGGCCTCGAGATGGCAGAAGCCGGCCAGCGCCGCATCGTCCGCGCCGAAGACGTCGCCCACATGGGCATCACCGAAGTCCTCCGCCACGCCCCCTTCATCTACCGCCAGTACCGCAAGCTCGTCCGCTCGCTCGAAGCCGAACCGCCCGACGCCGCCGTCCTCATCGACTTCCCCGACGTCAACTTCCGCCTCGCCCGTCACCTCGCCAGACGAAAGATCCCCGTCATCTGGTTCGTCTCCCCCCAGCTCTGGGCCTGGAAACGGAAACGCCTGCGCTGGGTCCAGCAGCGCGTCTCGAAGATGCTCGTCATCTTCCCCTTCGAAGAGCCCTTCTACCGCAACCGCAAGGTTCCGGCCGAATTCGTCGGACACCCGCTCGCCGAGTTGGCTCTGCCCTCGGTGCCTCGGGAGGTCTACGCGAGTCACAACAATCTCGACCCCGCCAAGCCCTGGATCGCCCTGCTCCCCGGCAGCCGCTGGCGCGAGATCGAAGCCAACCTTCCCACCATGGTCGAGATGGCCTGCCGTCACCCGCGCAGCGCGGAATACATCCTCCCCGTAGCTTCGACGATCGACATCAGGCGGCTATCAGCCTTCGTCGCCGGCTGGATCACCCACTACCCCGGCACCGACCCCACCCTCCCCCTGCCCTACATCCACCTCGTCGCCGACGCCCGCGAAGCCCTCTTCCACGCCCGCGCTTCGGTCGTCGCCTCCGGCACTGCCACCGTCCAGGCCGCGCTCATCGGCAACCCGTTCGTCGTCATCTACAAGGTCTCCGCGCTCACCTTCAAGCTCGCCAAATCGCTCGTCTGGTACCCGCCCGAGATCCCCGCCGACACCGACCGCGAGGGCAACCTGCCCATCGCCATGGTCAACCTCATCGCCGGCCGAAGAATCGTCCCGGAACTCCTCCAGTCACGCTTCAATCCCGAGACCCTGTCCGCTGCGCTCGAGCCACTGCTCGCCGAAACCGCCGCGCGACGCCAGCAGATCGCCGACCTTGCCGAGGTCCGCACCCGCCTCACCACCACCGGCCGCACCTCGATCGAGCACGTCCGCGATGCCGTTCTGCAAGCACTCGATCCCGCGACGCTGGCCGCCGCACCGGGAAAAGTGCCCCGGGGTGACCCGCTAAGTCGCGTATTATCAAGATCTTGCCGCAACTTCAAACCGTTGATCCAGACCTAACTTGTTTGTTTTGAAGATCTTGCGCACGATTGGGGGGAGGGAGGGGGGTCCCATGACCGCTCCAATCCCAATTTCCACCGCCTGCGTCTAACCTTGTGACGCGCTTCCACGATTGACCGTGCTGTCCCAAAGAAGGAACATCCGCATAATGAAGTCCCTCTTCGCTGCCTCTCTGGTGACCCTTGCCCTGACGACTTCCGCGGCCCTCGCCGCTCCCACGCGCGCCCAGCTTCGCGTCACCGGCTACGTCATCAATGCCGAAATCGATCCCGCCGCGAACAAGCTCACCGCCACCACCAAGGTCACCTTCCTTGCCCTCGAGGATCTCGCCACCCCGACCTTCGAGCTCAATAACGGGCTGCTCCTCACCTCCGTCCTCGACGCCGCCGGCAAGCCCGTCACCGCCGAGCGCCTCACCACCCAGAACGCCGTCCGCTTCGCCCTCCCGAACCCCGTCCCCAAGGGCACCACCACCACCTGGACCTTCGACTACTCCGGCATCCTCAAGGGCGCCGACACCAGCCCCGTCGAGGGCATCAAGCTCGCCGCCATCGCAGACCCCATCTCGATCCTGCTCTATCCCGGCCGCTGGTTCCCCATCTCCCCCACCGGCCTCTATACCGACCGCTTCACCGCCGAGATGCACATCCGCGTCCCGTCCGATGAGCGCGTCGTTGGCTCCGGCCCGCAGGGCTCCCCAAAGTCGGTGGGTAAAGAGACTCAGTACGACTTCAACTGGACCAAGCCCGGCTTCCCCGGCACCATCGTTGCCGGCAAGTTTCTCGCGCCGCAGCATTCCGAGAACTTCAATATCTACGTGACCGAGCCGCGCAAGGCCGGCGCCCTCGACTTCGCCCGCCAGGCCGCCCGCGAGTTCGAGTTCATGTCCTCCACCTTCGGCCAGCCCGAAGCGACCCAGATGCAGATCGTCGAGCTGCCCGAAGACGCGGTCTCGGCCTCGTGGGCGCCCGGCATTGCGGCCATCGCGGGCAACCGCATCGTCGACCACAACAGCCAGCGGCTGCTCTCGAACACCCTCGCCCACCAGTGGTTCGGCTCCGAGATCTCCCCCGCCACGCTCAACGACGCGTGGATCACCAACGGCCTTTCCCGCTACGCCGAGCTGATGTATCTCGAAGACTCATCCGGCAAGACCTCGTTCCAGAATGCGATCGGCGACGTCTCGGCGGGCGCGCTTGCGTACGATACGGAACCGCTCTCGACCCTTGGCCGGCTCGACCCGTTCTCCCCGCAGTTCCAGT